>CAVSUI010000001.1:0-218012 GCA_963731365.1 uncultured Gemmatimonadales bacterium
GGGTTGTACTCGTCGTTGCATCGCTGCTGTACGCGGCTCGAACCGCGAGGTTCGCTCGCGCCGCGAACGCGTGAGCGATTTCGGCTCGCGCCGGCGCCAGGATAGAGACCAAATAGCACCAACGGCGCCGGAGCATCACGTTCCGGCGCCGTGTGCTCCACCCTCGCTCGCCTCGAGCACCACGTGCTCGGTGAGCCGTTGGTCCGGCGTTTCCACGAGACGTCTGTGCTTCCAATCTCCTCTTGCGTAGACGCCCGCGGTGATCGCCGCGATGAGCACGTTCGAGATTGGGAATGCCCACCAGATCCCTATCTGATGAAGCGACGTGTGCATCGACAGCACGTACGCGAGCGGGAACTGAAGCGCCCACTGCGATACGAGCGTGAGCATCATCGTCATCACCATGTTGCCCGACGCGCGGAGTACGCCTGTCATCGAGAACTGCGCGCCGAGGAATCCCCACGACAGCGCCATGATCCTGAGGTAGCGTGCACCTGCCGCGATCACGCCGGGATCTGAGGGGACGAAGAAAGCCACCAGCTGCGACGCGAAGAAGAACGCTATCACGCCGAGGAACGTGAGTCCCCAGAATCCTATCAGTGTGCCGAGCTTTCCGATGCGCTCGGCGCGCTCGATGTTGCCGGCGCCGATGTTCTGGCCGGCGAGTGCGGCGATCGCCATCGACAGTCCCATCGCCGGAATCATCACCACCTGGAGCACTGTCGATCCGACACCGTACGCCGCCACAGTGCGCGTTCCGAAGCTCGTGATGAGAAAGGTCAGCACCGTGAGCCCGAGCGCGCGCGCCGACTGCTCGATCGACGCTGGAAAGCCGAGCAGGAAGGCGCGCTTGATGTAGCTGGGATCCGGAATGAAGTCGCGCCAGACCAGGTGAATGCCGTGCTTGCCATGGAGGAGCACGCCGAGCCCGACCAGCGCGGCGAGACTCTGCGTTCCTACCGTCGCGAGCGCCGCTCCCATCGACCCCAGTCGCGGGGATCGGGCCGAGCCCGAAGATGAAGAGCGGATCGAGCGCGAAGTTGAGGATCACCGTCCCGAGCACTATGAAGACCGGGAGCTTCGCTTCGCCCACGCCGCGCATGAGCGATTGGAACATGAAGAAGAAGAAGTTGAACACGAGCCCGACGAACGAGACGCGCATGAAGCCAACCGCGCCGCGGTACACGTCGGGCGCGACTCCCATCAGCCGCAGGATCGGCGGCGTCGCGGCGTAGCCCGCTGCGCCGAGGAGCACCGAGACGAGCACTATCATGAGCAGCGTCTGCGCGGAGACGTGGTCCACCATCTCCTGATTGCGCGCGCCGAAGTACTGCGCGACCAGCGTCGAGCCCGCGATCGCGAGGCCGGCGCCGAGCCCGATGCTGAGGAACATGATCGGCGTGGAGACCGACACCGCCGCGACCGCCGCTCCGCCGAGGCGCCCCACCCAGAACGCGTCGATGAGCTGATACGCCGCCTGAAGGATGTTGGCGAGCACGATCGGCACCGTCAGCGCCATGAGTGACCGCAGGATGGGGCCCTCGAGCAGCTTGTTCGCTTGGGTGGGCATGACCGGCCGAGGTGCAGACTGCGCGCCGTGTCTGCTTCACCGTCGGGCCGCCCTCTGGACTCGCCCTCTGAGTCGCCCTCTGGACAGACCGCGTCGCTCCCTGTCATTTCACACCAGACCGAATTCTCCAGGGAGATCAGCATGCTCGGCTCGCTCGCTTCACGTCGTCGGTATCGCTCGCGCCACTCGCGAGCTGTGTGGTTCCTGGCCGTTGCCTGCGGCGCGATGTCGGCGCCATCGGTCGCGAGCGCGCAGGACGCACAAGTCGCGCTGCGACCAATGACGTTCGCTGACGTCATGGCCATCAAGCGAGTTGGTGATGTCGCGATATCACCTGATGGCCAGCTGGTGGCGTACACAGTGAGCGCGTGGGAGCATCCCAACGCGAAGCCAGCGCCCGATTCCACGCGTCCGGACACGTCCTTGGGCGACAAGCACGACATGCGCTCGCACATCTGGCTCGTGCCCGCGTCCGGCGGCGCACCGCGCCAGATGACATCGAGCGAGCGCGGCGAGAGTCAGCCGTCGTGGTCACCAGATGGGCGCGTCCTCGCGTTCGTCTCGGCGCGCGGTGCAGCGTCAAGCGGCGACGACGCTCCGCGTGCTCAGGTATGGCTGCTCCCGCTCGATGGCGGTGAGGCAACGCAGCTCACTTCGGCGCGCGACGGCGTCACTTCGTTCTCGTGGTCGCGCGACGGACGATCGATAGCGTATCTGACCACCGACTCACTCAGCCGCGCGCGCGAGGCGATGCGCAAGCGGCACGATGATGCAGAAGTGTTCGAGGGCGACTTCAGGCTGTCGCACGTGTGGACGATCGACGTCGCATCCAAGCGAGCATCCGAAGTCGCGCACGGCGGCTTCACGGTGCATGGCGCACCGAGCTGGTCTCCCGATGGTGCAATCGCGTTCAGCGCGTCACCGACTCCGCTCATCCGCGATTACCGCACCGATGTGTACATCGTTCCCGCCGGCTCGCGCGCTTTGGAAAAGATCACTGCGGCGAGCGACGCGTCGACCAATCCAGTATGGTCGCCAGATGGGCATACGCTCGCCTTCACCGCAGTTCCGAACGGCAATCGCCCTCACGCCGACAGCATCGCCGACCGCTCGCTCGGGAACGACCACATCATGCTGTACGACGTGGCACGAAGCACATCACCGACGCTTATGATCCTCGCGCAGACGTCTCCGCGGCGCAACTGACGTGGTCGCCGGATGGCAATCGACTTCTGTTCAGCACAGGCGAGCGCGCGTACGACGCCGTGTACACGTACGACGTCGGCAGCAGGAAGCTCGAGCGTATCACCAACGGCAAGCTCATTCGTGGCCTGTCGTGGGACCGCGATGGGCATCGCGTTGCGTTCGCGATGCAGACCGCGGATGCGCCAGCCGATGTCTACGTCGCCGACGAGTCGCTCGGCACACCGACCCGGCTCACCACCGTCAATCCGCAGATCGCCAACTTCGCACTCGGGCACACGGTGATCGTCAACTGGAAGAGCAAGGACGGCACATCCGTCGAAGGTGTGCTGCTCGAGCCCGTCGGCTACGTGCAGGGAAAGCGCTACCCGCTTCTCGTTGAGGCTCACGGCGGGCCGACCGCCGCGACCGACGCCTCGTTCAAGGCGAGCTGGGGCTCGCCCGGTCAGGTGTGGGCTGGACGCGGCTGGGCAATCCTCTATCCCAACCCGCGCGGCTCGACGAACTACGGTGAGAAGTTCATGCGCGCGAACATCATGGATTGGGGACGCGGCGATTACGAAGACATCATGACCGGCGTGGATGATCTCATCAAGCGCGGTATCGCCGACTCCACGGAGACAGCGTTCGAGGGCTGGAGCTATGGCGGCTACATGACTGCGTGGGTCGTGTCGCAAACATCGCGCTTCAAGGCAGCGCGGATGGGGGCAGGGCTGACGGATTTGCAGAGCATGTACGGCACGACCGACATTCCGGGCTACATCGGCACCTTCTTCAGCGGAATGCCCACCAAGGCGACGCTCGACTTCTATCGCGCACGCTCGGCTATCACCTACGTCGACAACGTCACGACGCCGCTTCTCATTCAGCAGGGTGGGAGTGATCAACGCGTGCCGATCGGCCAATCGCTCGAGTTCTACCGCGCATTGAAGGACCGCGGAAAGACCGTGGAGCTCGTGTTCTATCCACGCGAAGGCCACGGCCTCTCCGAGTACTACCACCAGCTCGACAAGATGCAGCGCGAGTACGACTGGATCACGAAGTACACACTCGGCGACGCGCGCTGAGCAAACGCTGCAGCGCACGCGCCGTACGGTGGCGGTGTCTTATGTCGAGGGCACCGTCACCAGCTGCTTCATTCCAAGATCGTAGTGGTTCTTGTTCTTGTCCGTCGAGAGGATGCAGAGAAAGAGATAATCGCCGGGCGTGAAGTCAGCCGTCACAAAATCTTCCCCGCCGCCGTCGACCGCTGTGGTTCCACCGATCGCTTCCGCGAACTGCTGATTCTTGTCCGGATGATCGAGCCACTTGAGCGCTTCGGCGACTGAATGACCGGGCTTGATGCGCAGGATTGCCATGTCGTGCCGCTCGGTTGCACCGTCGTGCACGAGGATCGTGTGAGTACCGCGCGTGATCGTAGCCGGCGCAGCGACGCGGTAAGTGGTCAGCGTAACCGACTCATCACTGGATGGCCGCGCTCCAACATCTTTCCCCGCGACCGCGGTAAACGACCCGAACATCCCCTTGGCGACGTGCAGCTTCCCGTCAGGACTGATCACGAAGCAACCGTACACATACTCGCCCGCGGGAGCAAACACTGTGACCACTGCACTGTTGCCGGAACTGATGACGTTCGGGCCGCCCACTTCGCTGATCGGCGGGATATAGCGATTGTGTATCAACGAGTCAATGAGGCTTGCGGCAGTGAAGCCGCGCGGCACGTGAGCAATGGCGAGCATGTGAAGCTCGTGACCACCGTTCACCATCTTCAGCGTCAGCCATCCCGCAGGTACGCGCGCCGGCATTCCGGTGTACGCGTAGTCATGTGCGGTGATGACGATGTTGCGAGCAGCAACACTGTGCTTCGCACCAGGCGACTCGGCGCCGTTGCTTGCACGTGCTTCAGTGCAGGAGACGCACGAGATGGTGCACGCGATTGCGCACGCAACTCGAGCAATCGCCAATCCGACATGACGCATTACTACCTCCGGTGTGTACCGCTTGGTGAGCGAACAGCACGAAGATAGCGTCGCTGGAATTGGGTGCACGCTAAACACCTGTGCGATCATCGCGTGCTGTGACAATGCACGCGATGATCGCACAGTCAACTACATGTTTACATCGTTGGTGGGGTCACTACCGGCAGCTCGACGAAGCTCGCATTGCCCGGCTCGTGGTAGATCCGCTGCTCTGCCTTCCTGTAATCGCCCGGCTTCGCCCAGAAGATGTTCGGCACGAACGTCTGTGGGTTGCGATCATACAGCGGGAACCAGCTCGACTGGATCTGCACCATGATCCGGTGTCCGGGGAGGAACACGTGGTTCGCGGTCGGTAGCGCGAACTTGTAGAGCAGCGGCTTGTTCGGAGTGATCGGCTTGGGATCGGCGAAGCTCTCGCGATAGCGGCCGCGAAAGATGTCCATCGAGACTGGAAGCTCGTATCCGCCCATCGCCGGCGCGCCGCCAACTTCATCAGGATAGACGTCGATCACCTTCACGACCCAATCAGCGTCGGTGCCAGTCGTCGATGCGACGATGTTCGCGATCGGCTGTCCGCTGATCTTCACCGGTGTGGTGAGCACATCCGACTCATACGCGAGCACGTCGGGACGACCCGACGCTTCGCGCTGATCGTCCACGAGCCATTGCACCCATGTGAGTGGCGGATCATACCCGATCGGCTGACTCGGCCGCGCGCGGAACGGTACCGGCTTGGCCGGATCGGAGGTGTACTCGTCGTACGGCGCGCCAGCAGCCGGCGCGCTGAAGGCCACCTTGTAATTCGGCTCGAGATAGAGCGGCGTCGGGCTAACGCTGCAACCGCTCGCGCATCCCGATGGCCACGAATTGAGTCGCTCCCACACGTTCTCACCGGTCTCGAACGCATTCACCGGTGCGACACTGTCCGGCGGCGAGCCATCCTTCAGATAGTGCGCGAGGAACGGCCCCAGAATGTGCTGCTGAAAGTAGAGTGACGTATTGCTCCCGAAGTCGATCGCGCCGAGCGAGCTGCCGTTCTCGATCTCCTGCCCGTGATGCCATGGGCCGATGGTGAGGAAGACCATGTCGTTGTTGACGTCCTTGGGCTTGATCGCCTTGTAGACAGCGATCGCACCGTAGATGTCTTCCTGATCCCACAGACTCTGCACCAGCATCACCGGCACCTTGAGCGGCTGACCGGCCAGCACGCGATCCATCGCCTGCTGACTCCACCACGCGTCATAGCTCGGGTGCGCGAGGATCTTGTTCCAGAAGCCGACCTGCTCCAATCCATGCTCTCTGCCGAGCTCGCCAGCGGAGCCAGCGCGCATGTAGAGGTCGTAATCGTCGAAGCTGTCGGTCCACCACTTCGCAGAGTTGTCGCGCGTCGCTTCCTGCTCGAGGACGTACGGCATGTTCTGCTCGCGGAACGCGCCGTTGTGGAACCAGTCGTCGCCCATCCAGCCATCGACCATCGGGATTCATCGGCACTGAGACCTTGAGTGCCGGATGCGGATTGACGAGCGCCATGAGCGGCTCGAAGCCGTCGTACGAGATTCCGAGCTCGCCGACCTTACCGTTGGTCTCGGGAATGTTCTTCACGAGCCAGTCGATGGTGTCGTACGTATCGGTGGACTCATCGACGTTGGTCGGATTGAGCGGCCCGACGAGCGGTCGGTTCATGACGTAATCGCCCTCCGATCCATACTTGCCGCGAATGTCCTGCACGACGCGGATGTACCCGCCAGGAATTATGACGTCGAGCGCGTTGTCGTAACCGGCGAGATTGGCCGCGAGGTGCGCGCTGTGCGCATAGGTCGTCGTGGCATTCGCGTCGTACGGTGTACGGGTCAGCAGGATGGGCGCGCGATGAGCCCCGCGCGGGACGAGGATGACGGTGTGGAGACGCACGCCGTCCCGCATCGGGATCATCACGTCACGCCGCTCGTAGTCGAAGGTCGAGGTGGCGGGGGTGAAGTGGGACGGGGTCTCGTTGGGGAGGGTGTTCTGGGCGGTGGCGCGGGCAGTCATCAGCGCCGGGGCAAGCAGCGACGCCAAGATCAGGGAGCGGGAGAGGCGGGTCATCATGGGATGTGATTCGGGCGTGAGGCGGTTCGTGCGGCGGCCGATGGGTCGCCGCAGCGTGGCGGGCTCACGCGAGAAGGTAAGCCGCGTGTGTGGGATTGCAATGCAGGGGCTGGAGCGGGTCAGAGCGGCTGAAGATGGCCGACGCGCAGTGAATTCTCGTGAGCGATGGTCGAAACTCTCAGATAGTCGCACCGCCGCTACCTATCCTATATAGTAGGATGATCCCAGATGCCTCTACGCCCCAAGCTCCTTTCAGCCCTCGTACTGCTATCGCTGGTCACGCCCGGCTGTGCGGCGACGATCCACGCGCCGGGGAGCGCCGCATCGATCGCGGACGACGAGCAGGTCATCCGTGCGCAGCGAAGTCGCTGGCTGCAGGCAGTTGCTGACAAGGACGCGTCGGGAATGATCCGCTTCTACGAAGACAGTGCTGTCGCACTGTATTCCGGCAGCGAGCGCATCACCGGAAAACAGGCAATCCTGGCTGAGTGGACCCAGCTGTTCGACCAGGCATCGCTGAGTGTCATCTCGCAGGATGTCGAAGTGAGCAAGTCTGGCGACGTCGCATTCGAAACCGCCGCATATCAGATCTGGATTCCCGGCGCACAGGTGACAACTCTCGACAAGGGCAAAGAGCTGGTCATCTGGCACAAGAGCGATGGGGCGTGGCGCATCTCGCAGGAGGCCGTCATCACCGACTTCACCCCGACTCCAGGCGTTACCGGGCCTCGTTGGCGCCAGCGCACCCCGCTCCGGTTGGCATCGATCGCGCGCTGACCGTCGGCGCAGCCGCACTGTGAACATAGGCAACACATGGCCTGTCAGCGATTCGGCCTCGTCCGTAGCTTGATTTCGAAAGTGTAGCTGCGAACCTCGCAGCAAATCACACATCGGTCGAGCCCATAGCGTGCTACGCGCGTCGTGACGGACTGATGTAATTCGACGGCCGCGGACCAACTGATGAGTGTGAAGTCGCTCGCCATGCGCGCGCTCGGTACGACGCTCGGTGTCTGTGCCAGCGCAGGCACGGTCACCGCCCAGCATGCGGACACGCTGCGCGCGAAGTATCTCCTACCACTCCCGCAGATCGCACGAAACGCGTCAGAAGTGACGCGTGAGATCGTGCGCACCTCGCCTGGTATAACGTACAGCTCGCCATCTGCGTTCGGACCGGGTTGGGGTGATGGCTTCATAGGCCTCGGCTATCAGCAGCGAGAGCGGTACGCACACATCCAGGACGGCTTCGTCTCGGGCGGCATAGGGCTAGGCAATCCCTACAAGTACGTCGGCCTGGAGCTCGACATGGTGTCCGTCTCGACCGTTCGCTCGGGGTTCTTCAAGCGCGACGCGTGGAGCTTCAAGTTCCACAGAATGCTTACCAGCTCGTCTAGCATCGCAGCAGGATGGGAGAACGCGGTCACGACACGCAACGGTCTCGATGGCGGTAACTCGATGTATGTCGTGGCCACCAACATCTTCCACCGAACCAGCTCGCCCAGGGATCCGTTCAGCAGCCTGACGGTGACCGTCGGAGCTGGAAACGGTCGCTTCAGAACGGAGCACTCAGTCGCCTTCAATGATGGCGCGACTGCAAACTACAGTGGAGATGTGAACTACCATCGTGGCAAGCCCAACGGCTTTGCGAGCGCTGGGCTACGCATCTTCGAGCCCGTCTCGCTCATTGCAGACTGGTACGGACAGGACCTCGCGCTCGGAGTCTCGATCGTACCGTTCATGCATCTCCCTCTCGTCGTAACGCCAGCGATTAGCGATGTCACCAGGAGCGCCGGTGACGGTCCGCGCTTCACGCTCGGTGCTGGACTCGATTTCAGGTTCGCTTCGTTGTTGCACCCGGGCTTTTAGGAGACATCAGCATGCGTCGCTACATCACACTCTACATCGCACTAGTGGCTATCGCCTCCGCCCGTGTAGCGAGCGGTCAGGGCACTCCCACTGGCGGCAATCACTCAGACAACGGAGGCGCCGGCGGTGGTGGTGGAAATCACTCCGACAACGGTGGTGGCAACCATTCGGACAATGGAGGCGGCAACCATTCGGATAACGGAGGATCCGGCGACGCCGTCGTTTCGCCAGAGGTACTGGCAGCCGTTACTTCGGCGCAGCTTCGTGTCAGCAGCGCACTCAACTCGGGAGTTCTGGATGTGACACAGACGGCCGCGGGTGAAACAAGCATCGCCGCAGCGACCGCGAGCGTCGCGGCCGTAGTCGCAGGCCGCGCAGACGCCGACGCAACCGCGCGTCTCACCAACGCACTCCTACGCAGCGGGGTGCGGCCGGGCGATATCGCTGCTCTTGTGCAGAGCGTTCAGGGAATCACGACGGCGCCAGCGACCACGGGACCAGACGGAGCACCGGCGCGCATCATGGCGGCAGGCGCACGATTCAACGCGTTTGTGAATGCGGCATCACCCGATTTTCTCGCGGAGCCGCCGGCGGAGTTTCTCGTGCTACGTGCGGCGTTGTTGCCGATGGTGCAGGCGTTGCGACCAGTGGCTCACAGCATGTGAACTGCACGACTCCGGCCTCCTCATCCCACGCTCAGACGTGAGTTGCCTCGTTAGCGAGGAACCAGCGGTAAGTCGCTCGGATGCCGCTTTCCAGATCGATCCGAGGAGTCCATCCAGTGCTGCGAACCTTTGACGAGTCGAGAAGCTTTTGTGGCGTACCATTCGCACGGGTCGTGTCCCAACGAATCTCTCCGCTGTAGCCGACGACGTGACCGACCATCTCAGCGAGGTCGCGTATTGTAACGTCCGTCCCGTACCCGATGTTGTACACGCCCGTATGATCTGAACCGATGAACGCAGCAACAGCATGCGCGAGGTCGTCCACGTGGAGAAATTCACGGCGCGGCGTGCCATTTCCCCAAACAACCACAGGGCTCGGGCAACCAGCCTCGGCACTAACCTTCGCGTCGTGGAACTTTCTGATGAGCGCGGGGAGCACGTGTGACGATTCGAGATCGAAGTTGTCGCGCGGACCGTAGAGATTGGTCGGCATGAGTGAGACCCACGACAGTCCATACTGAGCGACCGCCGCCTCCACCAGCTTTACACCGGCAATCTTAGCGACGGCGTAGGCTTCGTTCGTACGCTCGAGAGGGCCTCCGAGCAAGTAATCCTCCCGGATCGGTTGAGGCGCAAGCCTCGGATAGATGCACGAGCTGCCCAGGAAGATTACACGCCGCGTACGATCCGCTAAGGCCGCACCCAGGGCGGAGCACTCGATGAGCAGGTTCTCATAGAGGAAGTCCCACGGCTTCGACGCGTTGGCCTGGATGCCCCCGACTCTCGCTGCCGCCAAGACGACGACATCCGGACGCTGATCCTCGAAGAACGCTCGCACCGCGCGCGCGTCGCACAGGTCCAGCGATGCGCGATCGCGCACAACAAGAGTCATCGAAGGATCGTGTTCTAGGACCCTGACGACGGCGGAGCCAACCAATCCGCGATGGCCGGCGACGAACACGCGATGCGTCACGGTGTCACGAGTGTGCAGAACTCAACTCGAAGCATCCGACGTCGATTGGAAGCAGTGCATCCGACTGGAATGTGAACGGCGCGTTCTCTCGGAGCGCCGCGATGTCGGCGTCAACCATCATGTCGACGAGCTCTGCGAAACCCACCTTCGGCTGCCAGCCCAGCTCTCGCCGCGCCTTGCGCGCGTCGCCGAGTAGGAGGTCCACCTCCGTCGGACGGAAGTAGCTGGGATCGATGGCCACTACTGTGCGGCCTGTGTCCGTGTCGATACCGATCTCGTCGACGCCAACGCCGCGGAATTCCACGCCGATGCCGGCGCGCGCGAACGCGCACGTACAAAAATCGCGCACGCTATGCGTCTCGCCGGTCGCGAGCACAAAGTCGCCCGGCCGGTCAGCCTGCATGATTCGCCACATCCCCTCGACATAATCACCAGCGAAGCCCCAATCGCGTTGCGCAGACAGATTCCCGAGGTACAAACAATCCTGCATACCATCACGGATGCGCGCCACCGCCATGGTGATCTTGCGTGTCACAAAGGTCTCACCGCGGATGGGCGATTCGTGATTGAACAGGATACCGTTCGACGCATGCACGCCGTACGCCTCGCGATAGTTGACCGTTATCCAATATGCGTACAACTTCGCTACGCCGTATGGGGATCTTGGATAGAACGGAGTCAGCTCATCCTGCGGTATCGCCTGCACCTTGCCGTACAACTCCGACGTGGACGCCTGATAGAAGCGCACGCGCTTGAGCATGCCGAGTATCCGCAGCGCCTCGAGCAAGCGGAGAGTCCCGACGGCATCGGCGTTTGCCGTATACTCCGGTGTGTCGAACGACACCTGCACGTGGCTCTGGGCGGCGAGATTGTAGATCTCGTCGGGCTGAGTCTCCTGAACGATCCTGATGAGGTTGGTCGAGTCGCTCAGATCGCCATAATGCATGAAGAAGCACGCATTCGGGTCGTGGGGATCGACGTATATGGAGTCAACGCGCTGAGTGTTGATGAGAGAGGAGCGGCGCTTGATTCCGTGGACTGTGTAGCCTTTCCGTAGGAGGAAACGCGCGAGATAGGCGCCGTCTTGGCCGGTTATACCGGTGATTAGGGCTGTGGGCATGTCACTGCAATACTGTCGCGCGTTTCACCGCCCGAGGCTGTTTTCGAGTGCGCCGCATCCCCACTATACCAGCCGCCATACTCGATATGCATAGTATTGCCTCAAGCCCATGCTCGCCCATTCCAGCGGGCGTCGCCTGATCGCCACCAGGCCCAAGACTGACGGTACTTGGCAGCGTGGATCCGTCGCCGGAAGACTGAGCAAGATCCACGGCTCCGGCGACCGACGCCCAAAACGCTGCACACACCGCACCCATAATGTACAAGTGGCGAATTGTGAGGTGGCGGCGTGACCCGCTAGGACGCGACAAGAGCCGCCATAATGCTCCGTACATGAGCATCGACGAAACGACCACGAATAAAGCTGAGCGAGCCTCGACAATTGTTCCCGCGAGGCCGCCGGCGAATGCTAGACGTGCGGCCGCTCCGCGCCCCCGTGTTGATACGAGCGGAGCAATGATCACCGTGAGGCATCGGTCGGAGGCACGCCTCAACACCGTCTTGCGAGTGATGCCCGTCTGGTGCATGGCTCCTCTGTTGCTCGGTACACTGGTTGAATACTCAAGAGTTGGGTCAACGCCGTCATACGCCCATTTGAAACCAGCCATATGGGCTCATTCGGCCGCATTACAGCTTGGTCGCAACATGACCGAAGCAAACGTGAACCTCTCACGCCGCCACGTAACGGATCGACTCATTCTAACTTAGGGCGCGCGCCAATAGGCCGCGCCGGAATCCCGCCATATATAGTCCACGCGGCTAGGTCGCGAGTCGCTACCGCGCCTAGCGCGAGTACAGCACCGTCTGCGACCGTTACGCCCATCTGCACTGTTGACCGCGCGCACAGCCATGCGCGCTCACCAACTCGAATTTCGGCGGACACCAACGGGAATCCGGCGACAGTCAGATCATGTCCAGCGCCACATAGGTACGCGTCCTGCGACACGATGGAGTGTGATGCCAACTCAACTGTGCTGGGGTTGTACACTACCGCGCCATCAGCAATGGCGACGACATCCCCGCATCGGAGATTCCAGGGCGCCCAAATTACCGCACGAGGGTAAACATGACAGTCTCTACCGAGTTTCGCTCCGAAACATTGGAGAAGGAACGCTCTCCATGCATGGCAGGGACGCGGCGATGGCCGAAATAACACTGCGTATGCAACTTGCCACACGAATCGGAGCGCCCTACTTCGTGCCGAAAAGCTGGGTAAGAGATACGGATCAACCATCGGTGGCTGCACTGTTGTCACAACGGCACGCCGTGCGCGGTAAGTATTTGCATCAGACTCTCGACCGTACCACGGATGTCAAAGCGAGCGATGAAACATTGCCGTGCATGCCTCCGCATTCCCTCCCGCGCCTCCTCAGTCATTGACAACCACCTCCTGAACAATGCTTCTGCGCCGCTTGCAGTGTCCGTGTCAACCAAACCTGCGGCGTCAGCTTGAATTTCACGCCATATGTTGACCTTGTCGCTGATGAGGACGGGAAGACCGCACGCGAGCGCCTCCGCGACCGCAATACCAAAGTTCTCTTGGTGCGAGAATAGTACGAATGCCTCCGCAGAACGAAACGCGCCCCACTTCATTTCGCCGCTCAACGACCCGGGCCACACTACTTGCTCTGCGATTCCTAGACTCTTAGCGAGCTGGGTGAGTCGGGGTTTCCAGTTGGTAACATCCGGGCCTGCCATCACAAGCCTGAGAGCGCCGTCACGGCAAGCGACGGAAGCGAATCCTTGGATCAGTAGGTCGCACCCTTTTTTTTCATGAATTCTGCCGAGGTACAGGAAGGACCGAGTATCCCGCAGCATGGGGAATGAACTAAGAAATTTCTCCCGCTCACCGGAATCGCGGTCGCCTGGATCAGCCGTACCATAACGGACAACAGCCTCGTTGCACTTATACAGCCAGAAAGAGCGCCTCGCCATGACTCTCTCTTCTTCGCAGGTAAAGATCGTAACGCATGCGTCCCTAATGACCCTATACTGGGCCCACGGCCAATACATCCATTTCTTAACGTGCTTGAGCGGGTACGCCCGCTTGAACCATGGATCAAGCATGCCGTGAACGAACACGACATATGGGGTCGGACCATTTCGGAGCACGCGCCATACCGCTAGACCGTTGTATTGCCACAGGCCATTGACGATAACCAGATCATACGTAGCAGCGTTCGCACGAAGCCATGGGACTAATCGAGCTGTGTACGAATATCGATGCCTAGCTGGCCCGAGTGCATGCACGGGAAGTTGACATTCTGGTACACATGCCGAATGTGGATCATCGCATGACAAGATTTCTACTTCATGCCCATCCCGGCGCAATGCGGCTCCGAGACGAAGTACTCCCTCGATCGGACCGCCGCCGACAGGATCGACCGAAGACATCGCGTGTAAGACGCGCATGGTCTAACTTTGCCCGTTGCACGGTGTCGCGACGCCCTCGGCGTTGCAGGTCTCGCTTATCTTCAAGCGTTCGCGCGTCTTAAGCACAATCATATATTCGTAGTAGGATTGCAGGATGGCGTAGGTGAGGCCGGCACGCCCGTCCAGGAACCCACCCTTCGCAACGTATAGAAGGAAGAACTTCAACAGCGGACGAAGAGGCATCTTGTAGAACAGTTGCTTTTGCTTCCTCCTCCGTTCGTGGAAGTCGGGGGAACGGATCGCCTGCGCGACAAGTTGACAATACGTGAGGAGTGACGCCCGTTCTGACTGACTGATCTCCTGTGCTTCCAGCGTGCTGTAGCTATTGTGCCGGTCTAGCCAGTGGGAGATGCCGCGGTCAAACGGGAAGTGGTTTATGTGGCCCTCCACCTTACCGACCATACCGGACGCAACGGAGACGGGATTGACAAGCCGTTCGAAGTGCATTTTGTCGGGCCGGAAAAGCCGCACGTAGTAACGGGATGCCTGTACGTGTTGCAACCAGCGTCCCCCGAGGTAGTCACGCCGCTCTACACGGAACGCTACGTTGGGGCCTGGGTTCGCCACAGCGCGCTTTGAACAGACCTCAATTTCTGGTGTAGCGCGCTCGTCTGCGTCGAGCCATAATACCCACGGATATCGAAAGTCTATGTTAGCTACTGCCCAGTTCTGATGAGCTGCCCAGTTATCGAACCGCCTTTGCGTAACCCGCGCGCGCGCGGAGCGCGCTATCGAAACCGTTTGATCCGTACTATATGAGTCGAGCACGTGCACATCATCGCACCAGTCGACGGAGCGCAGACAATCCGCTAATGCGCGCTCTTCGTTGCGCGTCATAATAAGGACGGAGATCATGGCAACAGTGACCGAGGCTTGGTGATGCACGTCGAAAGAACTCGCGCGGCACTGCACGCGTCCAACAGCACTCGCCGGCTCCAGCGGCGGACGCCCAACTCTTCCATCCGAGTCAGACTCGCACTCGCCAGCACTTGAAAACGGCTAGTACGGTGCTCTGTAAGAGAGGCCACGACCCAGGCGTAGGCGACAACAGTCGCGATTATCGCTGTAGCCGCGCCGATTGGTGAGAGCTGAATGGTCCACTTATTAGGTTGCCGGGCGGATACGGCCGCGTGGAAGAACACTAGCAGCGGCATATGAGTCAAGTACAGAGTATACGCGGATCCTGAGATGACAGCGAACGCGCCCACACGTGTCCTAGTTCGCACCGATCCAATTGGTGAATGGACCCGTGTCAGCGCATGGAGGAAAGCGGCGAATCCGATAGCAACGCTCACATCACCCGACAGTCCTCGCAACGTAAGGAGCCGCGCAATAATTAGCACTGCACCACATGCGGCACCCATAGAATATATCCAGATCGTGTAGACGACATGAGAGCGGCAGACATGGTCACGCGTTGACGCCACCACAACACCTATGACCCATATCAGGAAGTACGCCGTCACTTGCAGCCCTATTGCGAACGAGATCGCTACGGCCCCGGCACCGTAGAGCACTCGCCGGCGCCAGGTTGCCTCACTGAAGCTCAACGCGATGCACGGGAAGAGGATGTAATACCACCACTCATACGATAGACTCCAGAGTGGTCCGTTTGACCCATACACGGCGACAGCGATACCCTGCAGGAAGGCGAGGTTCCCTAGAAATGTCCCTGCGCCAAGTGAGTGTGCTACAGACCGCGGTATTATGAAGCGATCGGCCGGGGTCCCCATATACACCGTGGCGCTAAACAGGAACAGCCCAAGCTTGTCCCACCACGCGGTCAGGACCAACGCGGGAATCAGTACAACTAGAAGCCGTACAACGCGCCTGACAACGTAGGTCCGCCATTTCCAAGCGCCTCGCGCCACGCGGCTTGAGACGCTCCCGCCCACCAAGAAGCCGCTCAGAACGAAAAAGACCATCACGGCCTCGTGGCCCATTCCCGTGACGGCATATAAGATCCTCGTCCCTAGGCCGCGCTCTGCCGCTGCATAGTCGACGAAAAAGAGCGATCGTGTGTGCCCGACAACAACGAGCAGAGCCGCCCCTCCTCGGATAATGTCAAGCGCGCCCGAGTGCCGCTCAGCTTGGTTCCCGCGAGCCCACTTCATATCTCGCTCAGGCGGCTGCATTAAAGGACTGTTGCGCCCTGCCGAACCCGCGACCCTCTCCTTGTCCGTTTCGCTGATCCCGCAGAACCGGAGCAGCGGCTGCCATTGCAAACCCGGCGAACATCCAGCCGTAACCATTAATGGTGCCTTGGAGAGTGATTGACCCATTGAGCAGCACACACGACGCGAATGACGCTAGTATTAGTGCGGACGGGTCGTGCCGATGCCGCGTGCTCCGCACAGCGCCTGCGATGATCGACGCCACGACGCAAAGTCGCAGAACGATGTACATCGGACCAATGAGCACGCCAGCTTCCATAACGTTGCGAGACCACTCATCCTCCGCGAGGTTGAACTGAGCTTCGCCGGTCGCTAGAACGGCCCCGCCACCTGTGCCGTAGCCGAGTCCGTATCCAAATGTTGGCGTGGATGGCATGACACTTATGAACTCGTAGAACGAGCGCAGCGCCCCGGTCCGAGGTCGCGCCTTCGGCTGCTACTGCCTCCTCTTGGCGCTGAGACATGGCATCCAACGCCACCGGAAACACTCGCGTCATTGCCCACGTGCCCACCACCAGCGTCACGATTACGAGGAGTCCCGCTTTGGCCTGGATTATCCGGTCTGACGTCAACAATGCTGGCCATCAACGCCGCCACGAACTCTGCACCTATAATCAGGAACACCGTCCGGCTCCCGCTCAGCGCAATCATCGTGAGCGCCGCGAGGCTCGCGAGTATAAGTAGAAGCGGGCTAATGACTCGCACTGGACCGGCACGCATCCAAACGACTGTCATCATGGCAACAATACTTCCGACAAATAGCGCGTACCCGGCGGTGAAGGAGAACGTGCCGGTTGTACGCACAATATCCCCCGTTACGCGAAACACGAACGTATCTGCAACAACATTCTTGTTTATGAAGCTGTCCGGCGGCGAAACGAATTGCCAATACACGAGGGCAGCCATCGGTATACATATGAGAATACTTATCCGCAATAGCCTTCGGATGTCATCTTCGCGAAAGCATGAGGCGATGACGTAGGTAAGCGGGGCATAATAGAAGTAGTTCCTCCACCCATACGCCACGATTAGTGGGTCAACCCCCGCGACAACGGTTTGGATCGCGACGACAGCACCACAGGCGGCGCCGAGCCCGATAAGACCTCGCAGCAATGGCGTCACTCGTATTAGCCGATACCGCACGGCGATGACGTAGATTGCCAGTGTGAACGGGTCGCGGGCGAAGTAAAGAATTTCATTCTGCGCTGGGAATAGCCACTTACGCAGCGCACCTTCCACAATCAGGAGCGAGTAAACTACGAACACTAGCGTCACGACAGCGCGCCGCGCCCGCTCTCGCCGGCGTAGCGCGCCGTCCCACGTATTACAACCTTGCGATATGCAGGTCATAACTAGCTGACGACCGCTCGGGGCGTCGCGGTACCGCGTATCGCCGATGCTTCTAGAGCGATCTTGAGCATTGCGTCTCCGTAGCTGTCCCATCCGTGCGTGTCATGCACGCGCCTAAGCGACGAGCGCCCATTGCGTCGCGTAATGCGCCGTCTGACGCGAGACGCTGCATATGCGTTGCGAGGCCCTCGACGTCTCGCGGCGCAACCACGAACCCCTCCACCCCGGAGGTTATGGCATCGCGTCCGCCTGTGTTCCAAGTCGCAATTACGGGACACCTGCAGCCATCGCTTGTGTAATCACCATCCCTAACCCATCCTGAACGCTCGGAAGCACGAGCACATGGCTCCTACTCATAAGGCCCGCGAGAGCCGTCTGAGGGAGTGGGCCAAGACTACGGATGTCGCTTACGCCACTCTTCGCGAGCCATTCGCGCATCTGGGGCATCACTGTACCAGCGAGCCACAACCTTTTTTCGGATGGTCGACTCGGTCGAAAGCTGCGACCAAGTACGGGATCCCCTTCTCGAGCGTCACGGAACCGGCGAACAACACGTCGAAGGTATCCGCTCGGGGCTGTGAGACAGGCCTAAACCTCGCGGTATCAACGCCGTACGGCACCAATCGCATCTTTGATGTGGGGACGCCCATCGCCTCGAACGACTTCAGCGCGAAGGTCGATGGCACAGTAATTATGTCGGCTTCCGCGTATTCGCTTTCTTCATAGCACATTAGTCGCTCGTCGATGCCAACCCAATTAACATGATGCCGCGCGTGTTCCTCGTTTAGGAGTTGCTGCCGATACCTGATGTGCGATGTACCGACGTCGCAAATAACTCCGGCACCTCGCTTCCTTGCCATCCGCGCAGATCGGAGCGCGCCTCCCGCCATTCCACAGAAAGCATCACAATCTGGCAGCGTTCTCGCCACGTATTCATCGAGGGTGGACGCGAGGCCCAATCGAGATTCCGCATTACGCCGGACGGCTTGAACCGGAGGCGACTGAGTACCATGTAGGCCGATCTAAATAGCCAAAATGAGCGGAGCCGCTCGGGGGCGATGCGAACGTCCCGGAGCTTGAACCGCGGATAGCCTGTGTATACGGCGACAAGTGCATTCCGCGCTGCAAGCTGTCGCGCCAGATCCAATGAGTGGAAGACGCCGAATGTAGAACGACGACGCGCGTCATGACAACTGCTGGACGGTTCGCGGTAGCTGCGGGCGCCCGATAGGCTCAGACAGATTTGCCGGAGCGAATCGTTTGACAGCGCGGCCGAGATAGGCGATACGAGGCTGACCATGCCCAGATCGACGCAACCGAGCGCGAGTGCTGCCCCTCGAAGACCGGCGCTGTCCGAATCTGCGACGCTAGGATGACTGACGCGGCGCATACGCATACGTATGCTCCGGCTATGCGCGTGTGCCGGTTCGTCGCGGTTTGTACCACGGAGCTGGTGAACCACAGCGAACGCAGAACCACCGCCGCTAAGAGGAGGGCCAAGAGCACTGCATCAGGTCTAACGCGGCCGTTCGTCCACAGCGTTAGGATGTGGGGGCCGAGTGCGCGGAGCGCTAAAGCAGCTGCGATTGAAGCCCAAAACGCCGTGCCTAAAGCACGTCGATGTAGCAGACGCACTGCGGCAATGTCGCCAGCACCGAACGCGGAGGACATCTCTGGCCAGATGGAGTTGTTGACCACCCCAAGAACTGATGAGCAACATTCGCCAAGGTGCGCGTCGTGGCAAAAACGACGACGGCGGTTGGTCCAAGTGCACGGCCGATTAGAAAAGAGCTCCTTGATTCGTTAAGGCATTCCCGAGGGAGAACCAAGAAAGGCCGTACCGGCCGCGCCAACGTCCGCGCAATGCAAGACTTCGGTGGCGCGGTACAAGCGGCAACCACGGTGTTTGATAGCGTAACCCCGCGGCGAGTATGATTAGCTGCGTCACGCGCGCACACGCCATCCAACGTGCGACGCACACCGGGGGGTTATTGAAGGGCACGATCGCAACACTACCGAATGCCTCGACAAGGCGCGCAATGTGAGTCAGCGTGACAAAGCGCGCGTATCCGCCGTTGCAGCGATAGCCCGCTTCCACAACACCTGTCTGCATCGTCGCAACCGTTGCGACGAGCAATGGTGGTAGTATAAATCTTGCCTCCGGCGGCGAAATAGCGGCGATTCCAAGGATGCTCCACCAAGCGATATGCCCCGCGACAAGCGCGACCGCAGCCGTGGCAATTATCGCCAAGCCGCCGACGACCATAACCGTCGTGCTGAATACAGTTGCGGCCCGCGTGTGGTCCCCGGCCGCCACGTTCATAGTCATCTCGTTGACAGCCACATCTCCGAATCCAAGGTCCGTCACCGCTAGCTGCGCCGGTATTGCAGAAAGAAACAGCCAGTCTCCGTATATGTGGCTCCCCACACCGCCAAGTAGACCGGCACTGTTACCAGCTGGATGCAAGCGGAGACGGCTTGGCCAAACCCGTTTGCCATGACGTTGCGGAGGATCCTCACACGTCTGGTCATTGCGCCGGCCGGTTCATCGGCGCCCGCGGTCAACCAGTTGTGCCGAGTGTGTGACACGCATCGTGTGTCACTCGGATGTCAAAGTGTTCCGCAGCAAATGCGCGTGCCTTAGAACGCATAGCGTCACTGTCTATCGTGCCAGCCCGCATCTCAGGAGTGCCGCCGCCAGCTGGGCGTCGTGCGGGCCGTTAGGCCGATGCCACCTTGGCTCCGCAGAAGTATTCGAGCCGCTTCGCATGTTGGCGAACAGGTAGCTACAATGGCAGCACCAGCGGCCATCGCAGATATGAGTTTTGACGGCACGACGGTGTCAGTCATCTCTTTGCGCTGGAGGATCACAACCGCGTTCGCGGTTTGGAGCATATTGGCGACGTATTGGGGCGCGACAGGTGGAAGGTGCGACACGTTTTGAAGCCGCCGGCTGTCGCGCTCACGCAGGAATGTCGCTTTCGTCGCGCCATCCCCAACTACACAAAAGTGAATGTCTTCGTGGTGGCGGAGGCGCCATGCTGTCCGCAGCAAGACCGCCAGATCCTGCTTATTGCCCATGTTGCCAGCGTGGAGAACAACGAACGCGGCCTCCGGAATGAACGTGCGGCGGAAATCCAAACCGCCATTCTGATTGGAGCGCAACTCCTCGATGTTCACACCGTTGGGCAAGATGTGAATAGGTGTGTGCGATGGCGCCAGCGGCTCAATGCGGCGTCGCATGCTGTGGCTCAGCGTATATACATAGATGCTTCCGCGTACATCCAGCGGACAAGATGCCGCAAGAGCGCCACCAGACCGTCGTGGCGCAGGAGTCCGAGCTCGACCGCAGCGTCCGGCATGACATCTTGGACTATCAGGACTGCAGGAATTCTGCGCAGACGAGCCACTAGCGTCGCGAGGAGGGCGAAACAGAGGTCGGGGCGCATTATATACGCGACGTCGGCATCCCCGGCGACCCGAATCATATTCGGCAGCGCCATTGCACACAGTGTTATTTCGTGCAACAATAGTCGAGCGCGCGGGGTCGGAACGGACGTAATGCCAAGCCCGCCATATGGCGACGCCGTCTAGCTGTTCCCTCCAGAAGACCCGACCATCGTACGCCTCGGTATTCTCCATTCCGGGTAGTACGGGAACCCTGTGGCTACGCTTACGCGAACACCTTCGCTAACGGAATCCAGCGAAGTCGGTTCAATGCGACCGATGCCGTCATTGCCGGCCGAAAATTGGACGTAAAAAGCGCTGTCCTGGGTTGCTCGCCGGCGCACACTCGCCGCCTTGTTGGACCTAGCATTCGCTCGCACCATTGGCCAGTCCAGTGCCACGCGGCATTGGAGAGTGGTGTGATGCAGTGCGGTGCAGCGTGTTATTTTTCACCGGAGCCCTAGAAGCGGTGAAGAATGGAATTGGTATTTTCGGCTGGGCCGTGCCAGTTGCGTTCATCTGGTACTTGTAATTGTACTGGTAGTAACCATACGGCCCGTAAGTCCCGTAATACCGATTGTTCTCAAAATCCACATCATTCAGCACAGCGCCTACAATTGATGCTCGCACGTTTGCAAGCTGCTCACTTGCATACCGCAGCGCCCGTTCGTCTGTTACCTCTGCTCGCGCTATCAGCACAACGCCGTCGGTCAGCGTGCCGAGCACTGCCGCATCCGTCACAACATTCAATGGCGGCGTGTCCAAGATCACAGCGTCGTATTTGTCCTGGAGGACCGTCAAGCAGCTGCCGCATCTTGTCCGACCCGAGCAACTCCGCCGGGTTAGGTGGAAGAGTTCCCGTCGTCGTAGGAAGTCCCAGCGCGCCGACCTCGCCGAGGTCTATGCGCTTGATCGCGGCGGGTAACTTCTCGGCGCCAATAAGAACGTTGGAGAGGCCAGGTTCGCGTGGCACACCGAATACGCCGTTCTCTACAATGCTGCGCCGTAAATCCGCGTCCACGAGCAGGATGCGAAGACCTTGTTGGGCAAGTGTAATGGCCAGATTGGCGGCGCTCGTCGTCTTTCCGTCGCCGGGCATCGGACTCGTGAACACCAAAGTCCTCGGGGAGCGCTCGGGGCGTGCGAATGTGATGTTCGTGCGTAGCGAGCGATATGCTTCCGATACGGGGCTGCGTGGATCTATGCCAGTTACAAGTCGCTCGCTTAGGCCGGGGCCATCGGCGCTCAGGTGGGGCGGTCTGTTGTACAGGCGATTGGCCATACCAACCTGCGCGGGCGCCGCGTCCCAAGTGCCGTGCATCTGCGATCTTTTCCCAATCGACTTGCGTCCTTTTTTTACGGATACGCGGGATAAGGCCGAGGGACGGTCGCCCCCGTCAAGGCTTGGATGTCCTCTCTGACGTGTGCACGGTGCGATCGGACATCTCACGCGTGAACGCGGCACCAACGCCTAACATGATTCCTAAGATAGCCCCTTCGGTCAGTCCCGAGGACCAGTGATTTCTGAGGACGACTGTATTCGATCGGCCAGATCGCCTCGTCAACAACGCGGACGCTCGGATCTTCCACCGCCTGCGTGATCTCTGCTTCCTTCAATCTCGTCTGCAGCAGTGCGAACACATCTTCGAGAATCTTTCGGGCGGCGCTCCAGCCGCGCATACTCAATCTCCCGCGCTGGGACTCCCTCGAACTGCTGTCCGAACTGCGCGAGCGATGCATCGAGCGCTGCGACCTGGTTGGTGAGTCCCTGTAAGTACGTCTCCCCCATCGCTTTGCAGCTCGCCCTCGAGATCATGAATGCGTGAGTCGAGCGCCTGAACATCCGGGTCCCGCAGGTGTACGTCGCGCCAGGAGCGCGGCACGCTCATCCTCGAGAGCTGTCAGCGAGCGTAGCGACTCGTTCGTTCCCTCATTCTTGAATAGCGTCGGAAACGCCAGCATGCGGCGATACGGTGACGGCTGCCCAGGCTGCTGCGTGGCCGCAGCAGTCCTGATCTCCGTCAACAGTGCCGCGAGTGCGCTCTTCTCTGCATCCAGAGATGCGCGCTCTCCCTGTAGGTCGGTCAGCTCTTTGACCTTCGCCTCGCCTTCTGCGGGCAAGTTGACGACGCGCTCCTTTTCACGGAACGCCTGCAGAGTGTCCTGCGATCTGGACAACTGCTGTGTCAGCGTGTCGAGCTGCTGTTTCAGGAAGCGGACTTCGCTGCGCGCTTCGGTCTTTTGTATGTCGTGGCGCTGCGCGATGAATCGCGCCGCCAGCAGTATGTTGGGAACGTCGCGTACCAATTGCTGATCGATGCCCTCGTAGTCCACGACGAGAACGTTCGCCGTACGGGCCGGCCGTGATACCTTGAGCGACTTGCGCACGGCTGACTACGGTTTTCTGTTCGTCGAGTATGTCAAACCGTCCCGGAAGCTCCATGTCGTGTAGCCTCGGGTGCGAGCACGAACGACACGCCCGCAGCGGTTGCCGGTTTCCCGACGATGGCGACCCCGAGCTTCGCATGGGTCGCTGTATCTGTAATGACAAACCGTCCTGACCAAGCTGTGCGTGAACGTGAGCTCGTTGACGGGCGCATCGTCAGCGACGTTTACCGATGAGAAGATCTGCGCTCGTGGCAAACGCGAAAAGGGTCAGAAAGAACCGTCGCCTTGAACCCAAGCGAATCCACAACGGCCTCGGCGAGCGAGCGACTGTTGAGTACCTCCATCTCAGTGACGACGTCGCTGCCATCGCTCGACAACTGCTGTAACGCTTCCAGGACTGGTGCCTTGGACTTGTCCTCATCGATGCGGATGGATGTCGAAGCTTTGTAGACGGGCGTTGCAGTGAACGCCCACAAGCCGCTCACACCGAAGATGACAAATGCCGCACATGTCAGGATGAGCGCCTGGTTCCGCATGAGCACGTGCCAGATGTCTTGAAAGCTCAGCTCCCCGTCTTGCGAGCCGTTTCGTAGCGCGATCGCGTTCATGAGCTCACTTCCTCAACAGCACAGCCATCAACAGGCTGCCGGCGATCGATGCGCCTGTGGTTATGAAGCTCGAGTTGCGCACGGCCCAGCTCCGCTCGGGCACGTAGATCTGGTCGCCGGACTTCAGCGACGTGTCGCCGACGCGTGTGGCGCTGGCGATCTGCTCCGTGACCAACGCGCCGTCGCGCAATAGCTCTATCCTGTCGGGCTCGCCCAGTGGTGTGGCGCCGCCCGCCGCGGCGACCGCGTCTGCGATGGTCATCGTGGCGTCCACCGGATAGAAGAACTCTTGCGCCTTGATGACAGCGCCCAGTATGTTGATGCGCCGAAGCACTTGTGATCTCCACGGATGGGTTGCGAAGATAGACGGCGTAGCCGGTCAGCAACTTCGTCTTGAGTGTCTGGGGCGACTCCTCGTGAACCGACATGGTTCCGAGCTTCGGGAAGGTGACGTTGTCCTGTTCATCCACGGGGTACTCACCGGACAGGTCAGGCTCGCGCCAGATGCGCAGCCGGATGACGTCGCCCGGCGAAGCGTGTCGCTGGCGAACGATGGAGGTTCCGGTGCAGGCGTGTGGGACTGGGCGAGTGCGCGTGTCGTTGGCGCAACTATCATCGCAGCCAGCAGGAGGGTCGTGTAGCGTATCATGATGCGACTGGTGGCGCCGCGTCGATCGCGGCGAATGGAGCGCGGGAAATTCCGGCGCGGATGCTTCCCTTCCTGCTCGAGATGAGTGTGCGGACGCGGTGCCATGGCGTGCGTCGCCCGAGTGCCCGCACCGGAACCGGGATCGTGTCTGCGAGAATGGCTCCTGATTTCACACGTGTGAGTAGCCTGATCTGGTCCGTCGCGCCGTCGAGTGAGAGCTCAGCGATGGCGCCCGCAGTTTCGCGCACTCACCGCGCGCGTGATAATCGCTTCCGAGTCAATCTGCCCAACCTCGCTCGATCAACGTCCATGTCAGTTGCCGCTGGGCTCGGGCCCGTGCATGCGTGTCACGGTAGCGGCGTTTACCTGCGTGAAGGCGCCGACCCGTCGCCACGCGGCGACGAGATCGATCTCATCCGCAATTCCGATGTAGCGCTCCGGATGCGTCACAAACGGATACCATGCCCCTCGACCATAATGTTGAGCAGCGCCTGCGCGCTGTTGGGTGCCAGGATCATGCTCGGAAATTCGACGAGCACGAAACGCGTTCCGCCGAGAGTGAGGCGCGGATCGGAGAGGTCGGCATTGGGAACGTCGAGCATCACCTCGAAGCCACGCTTGAACCGGATCTCCGGGAACTCCTCGCGCGCCATCTCGGTGAGCTTTATCCAGGCGTCATCGACTGCTGCGATGTAAGAGTCGAGACGCCTTCTGTCTGTGAGAAGCGAGCCTCGGAGGCGCTTCGTCGATCTACCACGCTCGTCATGCCTCGAGCTTCCATGTTGATGAGCGCGGCGTACGCATCGTACAGATCCGCAGCACCGTCATCCACGCCCGGGACGAGGTGACTGTGCACGTCGACGACGCCACGCGCTCGCTCTGTGACGATCCGCCAGCTCGTCGGCCGGTGCGCGAGAGAGCTCGCTCGTATCGCGCTTCATGCGGCGCCAATCCCCCGCAGCACCGCCGGAGCGGTGCGAAGCAGAATGCCGATGTCGAGGGTGAGCGACCAGCGATCGATGTACTCGAGATCCAGATCCACCCAGCGATCGAACGGGAGATTGCTGCGCCGCCAATCTGCCAGAGACACGTCAATCCGGGTCCCACGCTAAACCGCCGCATCAGCCATGGCTCCGGAAATCGCCCGACATACGCGGGGTGAGCGGTCGCCCCCACGAGCGACATCTCGCCACGCAGGACATTCCACAGCTGAGGGAACTCGTCCAGGGATGACTTCGCAGCAGCCTTCCGAGTGACGTGATGCGCGGATCGTCGCGGATCTTGAAGACAGGACCGACAGCCTCGTTGCGATCCTCCAGCTCCAACTGATGCGTCTCCGCATCCGCAACCATCGTGCGGAACTTGTACATCGTGAAGCGGCGCTTTGCCCGACCGAAACGCTCCTGCTTGAAGAACACCGGGCCCTTGCTCGTCACCTTGACCGCGACTGCGATCATCGCTGCTACAGTGACGGTCACCGGAAGGGTTACCACTACGCTCACGAGATCAAGTGCGCGCTTCACCATGAGCCGGTAGTCGTCCTGCACGACCGCGAGGCTCATGAGTGACATGTCGCCCGTGGACTCGAAGCGCTGCCGCGCGAGCGATGGCTTGAAGACGTCGGCGAGATACTTGGAGTAGACACCGGCGCGCTCACACGCTCCGATGGTCGTCTCTATCTCCGCATAGTGAGACTTGATGGGCAGGGCGATGAGCACCTCGTCAACGACGGTGTGCATCAGCGTCTGCTCGAGATCGTCGAGCGTGGAGATGCCGCGGTCGGCGCAGCCATATCGCGCCAGAGCTCTCGGGCTGTCCACGAAACCGAGCACGCGATAGTTCACTTGGGAGTCTGCAGCGAGTTGGCGCGAGAGCTCCATGGCGCGCGGTCCGCTTCCGACGATCAGCACTCTGCGATCGCTACGGCGTCGTGCAGCGCGGCGCACGGCTGTTGTCCCGAGCCGAAGAGTCACGACGACCACTGTGACTGCAACCGAGTACGCAGCGACCGCGTCGTAGCTGAGTGCGCCCGCGTTATTGCTCGCAAGCGGGAAGAGCAGGACGCCGCCGGTTCCCAACGCGCACGCAATCAGCGTACGGATTACTTCCTCACGCCGGCTGTAGCGAACATTGTGGCTGTAGAGACCCATCGCGCCGAAGCTCGCCACCCATCCGATCGAGCACGCGACGAGAAGCACCACGTTCTTCACGGTCACGCGCATCGACAGGAATTCCTGGAGTCCTGCAGGTGCCGAGGCCGCGTTGACCGTGACGAATACCGCAGCGAGAGTGAACATAGCCGCGGCGAGATCGAGTGAGCGGTAGGCACGCACGGAGCGACGACGATCGCGAACGGATCCACGACGCTCCTCAGGTACACGCGGCGCGGGTGCATCGTCCGGAACCAATTTGACCGGCGGCGTGTCAGCAGTCCCAGTCGGACTGTCGATGTCGACGGGCCAGTCGATGGCATGCGCGACATCGCCCGTATAAGCGATACCCGCACCAGGCTGCGCGCACGGAGCAGCTCCGGGCGTGAGCTGACCGTGTGAGCTCAGCGTGTTCTGCGATACAACTCGATCATGCATTACCGTGGTTCCTCACGGGGCGCAAGGGACCTCTGTCGCACCGGACTGGTGCGGCTTGCGGTCGATCGATCGTCGGCTTCGTTCAGGTGCTGATCCAACGCCTCGCGGGACGCTGTCGGGCTAATAAACGCTTGATTTCCAACGTGGCCATGGGCCGCTATCGCCCATTAACGCACTCGACCGGTGACTCCTGCGCTCCATCTGCGTCGCGCAACTCGGCAATCTTGTGGCGCAGGCCATGACGCCCTGAAACGTTCGCCTTGCGATACACCTGCTCCACATGATGCCGGGCGGTGTGTGTGCTTATAGTGAGTGCGTTGGCGATCTCTGGCGCCGAGTAGTGAGCCAAGAGCAGCCTCGCTACCTGCATCTGTCGTCGCGTGAGATTGAACACACTCATCGCTTCATCGTCGCTGCGCCTGTGGTGCGGCGTGGTCCTTCCGAGCAGCACCACCACACAACGCACCGGCGCGAACACACCCGCAGGGATCACCACCGCGCCGAGCGCGTAGGTCCTGCGATGCGGGCAGAGCTTCACTTCGCCGGCCGCGCTCCAGTCCATAGACCTGCGCACGTTCTTCGTGCGCTCGTGCGCGGTCGCGGCAAGGTCGCGCGCGGCGCGCATGATCTCGTCGCGTCCTGGCTCCGTCGCCAGCAGCTCGACGAGTGCGGTGTTGCGATGCACGACCATGCACCGCGCGCCGAAGACGGCGAACGGTCTCCCTAATAGATCGAGAATTCGCAGCATCTGCTGCGCCGTCTCATCCGTACGTCTGGATTCGTCGACATCGTGAAAGATGCGTGGGCGATGATACTGGCTCATGACGATGTCGCCCTCCATGGATGCGAAGCCTGGATTGTCAGACTGCACGCGCTCGATGATGCTCGTTGACATCGACCCTGCCCTCCCCTCGCCGCGGTGTCCGAATAACGCCGTTCCGGTCAGTGCATCGCCATAGAGCAGCCGCTACTACCTCGTTCTGTCAGACAGGGAGTACTTGCGCTGTCGGACGGACGGGTCACATTTGCCTATATGCGGTCGCGCGGCGGGCGGGAGCGAACTTCAGTGGAGCGAGCCACCGCCGTCGCGCGTCGTTCTGCTATTGGATGGACACGCTCGAACATTTTCACACGCGGTGGTGCGGCACATGCTCGCCACTCGCGTGTGAGCTATTCGTGCGTGAGGTCAGCGAGACGACTCAGCAGGTGCGGGAACGGCAGAACAGCGCCCGGGACGAGGAGCTGATGCCGGTCGATACGCGTGAGTACGAGGCGCTTCTCGTCGCGAACCTGCACACGATCGAGCGCGCGGCGCACGCCATCTGCAGGCGGCACGGAATGCGTACCGACGAGGTGGACGACTTCGCGTCGCTCGTCAAGCTCCGGCTGGTGGAAAAGGAGTACGCGATCCTGCGGCGCTTCCGCGGAGACAGCTCCATCGCTACGTACCTCACCGTCGTCGTTGCGATGGTCTTCCGCGACTACTCGGCGCAGCGGTGGGGACGCTGGCGTCCCTCGGCGGCTGCACTCAAGGAGGGATGGCTTGGCGTCAGACTGGAGACGCTGATCTACCGTGACGGCACCTCGTTCGACGCGGCATACGAGACAATTCGCGCGACAGCGCCCAAGCCTCCATCACGTCGTGAGCTCCTCGACCTTCTCCGCAGACTTCCAGCGCGCAGGCCACTCAAGCCGATGGAAGTGGGGATGGAACCCCTCGCAGAGGCTGTTGTAGACGGTGCGGATGCTTGCCTCATGGCTAGCTTTACCGAGGACGAGCGCCGCGCGGTGGAGTCCGCGCTCACTGCAGCGATGGACCGCCTCACGCCGGAAGACCGCCTGATACTGCGGCTGAGGTACTGGGAGTCGCTGTCCATAGCGGACGTGGCTCGTGCCCTCGGACTGCCACAGAAGTCGTTGTATCGCAGGATCGAAGTACTCATCGACCACGTGAGGCGCGATCTCGAAGCTCATGGATTCTCAAACGATGCCGCACTCGTCTTCAGCGAAGACTGGGGGCCCGAATAAGCCTATCTAACGATGGCAGCGCCGATAATCGTCACTCAGAGCCATCTAATGGAACTGACGATGAGCGAGTGAGTGAGATGAGCGCCGACCGGCTCGCGGCTGAAGCGGAGCGTATCGCCGCATTGCTTGATGGACGTCTAGATGACGTGCGGCGCGACTCGCTGCTCAACGAGCTGGCAAGCTCGCCATCGCTCGCGTCCGTTCTCGCCGATGCAGCTGCAGCGAGGCAGGACTCCGAGGCGGATCCGAAGGCTCGCACCAATACCGCGCGGCTTCCGCAACGGCGGGCCGCATGGCGACGCAGCGCGCCCATCATCGGAGTGCTGCTCGCGGCGTCGATCGTACTTCTGATCTTGCCGCGCTCGAGGCGACGGGACCGACCCGCAGTGTCCGGGAGCGCGAGCGACTATGCGGCGCTGGCCGTGGCGGGGATGCCACAGCTTCCACAATCGTGGAGCGCGCCGGTATGGAGCGAGACGCGCGGCCTCGGAGACACGATCGATCCGCGCGCCCGCGCTGTTAGAATCGGTGCAACGCTCACCGATCTCGAGATTGCGATGAAGATCGGCGATTCGGCATCTAGCAGAGCGCGGCCAAACTGCTCAGCGCCCTGGTCGGTGAGCTGCCCGGCGGGCGGCCCACTATCAGAGCTGTACGTTGCGATCGCTCGAAGTGCGGCGGGCGTCCAGTCCAACAACACGGTGCTTGCGCATCGCGGCGCACGCGCAATCAGCGGAGCTACCGGACTCGACTGCGATCGATGCGGGCGCGTGGCTCGAGGCGGCCAGAATCGCGGCGGCGGCGCAGAATCGCGTGTTCTTCGCGTCTCCAATGACGGCCGCCGCGGTCGTGCGCATCCGCGTTATGCAGACACAATCCGGTCTCGACGCGGCGTTCGCCGCGCGCATGGCGACTCAAAGCCGCAGCGCCGCCGATTGGCGCTCGGTGAGCGCGGCGCTGACATCGTCGCTGAGATCACTCAGTCAGTAACCGCGCGCGGCGCCACGCCGGTCACATCCTGCCAGCAGCGACCGTGCATGTGATGTAGCTGCCGAGTTGCCCGACGCCAGCTGGATGTACAATTGGACACGGCTGATTGTTCGCGGGAGGAAATCCGAGAAGCTGATAATACGACTGAAAGTGCGCGATTTGAGTGCCGGATGGGACGACCTGAAACTGTGCGTCGCCTGGCACTCGCTCCGCCGCAACAACGTTCTTCACATGCAACTCAACAACGTCGTTGACCGGTATCAAACTTAGACCGAGTTGTGGGACGGCGACTGTCGACAGGGGCTGTTGAGGATTCGGTGGAGTGAGCACGGCATTGCGGATGACCCAGCCAATCTTCCACGGCATGTCGGATTGGGTGCCAGCGAAGAATAGCTCCCGCGTCGCCGCGTAATCGGCAATACCGCCGGATGACAGCTTGACTCGTGCCTGTAGTTTGGGCGGAATAGGTTGCGCGAGAAACCCCGGCGCAACGGTCTGTTGTGTGCGCGCTGAAAGGTCGGGGAGCCCTGTCGGGAGCGAAACGTCGATCGGTGACGCCGCCAGCGTCGAAAGGTCAAGATCACCGCTGAGCGGGTAGCGTCTCATGCCATGTCCGAGACAATCGCCGGTGAAGTACGCTTCATCGACATAGAGATCGGCAAAGTGCTTCTCCATCGGCATGCCGTTCGCCATCTGCATCATGTCGGGCGCGGGCAGCAACACTTGTACTTCACCGGCGGCGGTGTTGAACGCGAGGAAGCATAGACCGCTAAACGAAACCCTGATACTGGTCGGCACTGAGCTCTCCTGAGTGTGAACTGTTATGAACCGGAGTAACGGAACGCGGCCCAACGTTTGGGATTGCGTAACTCCGCGTTCGGCGAGTTGATGAATGTCCGTTGCGCAGCGGCCAGAGCTTCGGCAGCGTCTTGTGAATGTTCATAGTCCTTGTAGAACACAACCATGAATTCCCGCGTCGTCTCGTCATTCACACGCCACGACGTTCCCACCACTCCACGTGCGCCGGCCGCCAAGAACGCGCCAGTAAGACCGCTCATACCGGCAGAATGCCCGTCGCGCTCACGGAATGTTTCACAGGCCGAGAGAATCACGAGCTTCAGGTGCTGCAGCGGTAGCCGTTCTATGTTGGCCGCGGTGAGGCGCCCATTGGTGCCGTCAGATCCGGCGGATGACAGCACCAGGAAGGATTCGGACGGGCGTGTTTCGTCGAAGTAGGCGTGCCCGGCAAAGTAGAGCACGTCAGCTCTCTCAGCTGCTCGCACCGTCGCCGGAACCGTCGCTGCGGCGCCGGTCAGCTCGCTCGATTGTGGCGCGAAGCGTCGGACCTGTTCGACTTCCTCGGTCGCTCCCTGCAGCCGATCCACACCAGGGAAGACATGCTGGTCGAATGCAGGGTCGGCGACGAATGCCACCCGTCCACCGTTGTCGCTCTTCGGCACTTGGAGCGCGTCTCCCAGCGTAGGGGCGAACCGCAGCGACACTTCCTGAATGGCATAGAGCGATCGCCCTCGATCGTACAGCGCGGGGAACGGCGCACCGGCTATGTCGCCGTCGGCGACCACGATCAGCGAACGGATCGGTCCGTCAACTCCGCGGCGAACCGGCGAAAGCAGTAGGTCATATAGGTCCGCAAGGACCGGAGCGGTTACACGCTCCTGCGTTCCCGTCTGAATCAACACCTGCGCGCGCGTGACCCAGCGTAGGAGTTCGTCGCGATTGATGGCTTTGCGCTCGAGCGACACTCCATCGCGACTGATTGCCCACGCGAGCAGGGTATCTCCGATGAGCGCATAGTCCACGATGAGCTGGTCATGACGAAGGCGCCTAGTGTCGGGGCCCGCCGCGTCGCAGCTCGCGTCGGCGCGGGCTCTGTGGATTCGAGCGCATTCCAGCGCCGCCAGCGCGCGCACCGTGTCATGGGAGGCAAGGAGATACATCACCTTGTCGTCGAACACCGATCGCTCGGCGTCGATGAGCGAGGCGCGAACCACCGCGCTGCCAATCGTGCGGCGTTCATCTCGGAGAATGTTGATCGCCGTATCGAGCGTCGTCATAGCTGTGCGGGCGTCCGAGCTACGAAACTGTGCGTCTGCTTCGCTCAACAATGCTGGTAAGAGCCGCGGCACGACACGGAGCGTGCTGAATACGTGCACTGCCGAGTCGAGAGCGCTTGCAGCTTGACGCGGTGATTTGTGTAGTAGTGCAATACCAGTTGTCAGCTCTATATCGCCGAGCAGCCACGTACGTAGAGTGCCAGCAGACAAACGGTCCGCGATGAACCGGGCAGAATCAAGATCGGCAATCGCTTCCTTCGGCTGATTTACCGCAGTCAGCAGTCGAGCGCGCACGAGCCGTGATTCGGCGACATACATCGGCTGGCCGGTTGCTTCAGCGACCGCAACACCATCGTCCTGTATCAGCACAGCAGCGAATGGCATCCCTGCGCTGGCCGCCGTCTCCGCAGCCTTTGTGCGCGCATTGTGCACCCATAGCGACTGCGGGAAAGCGCTCAGGATCGCGAGGGCCGCCTGCGTGGACGCGAACCCGTGGCGCCAATCTCCCATCGAGAACTCAGCGTCAGCTACAAGCGCCCGAACTGCACCAGCGTTCTCAGGTTCGCCTATGCGGAGAAAGAGATCTTCCGAGGCGCGAAACTCGACCGCCGCGGTGCCGATGTCACCCTCGCGTAACAGAGTCGTACCCAGAACCCAGCGAGCGCGTCCCAAAAGGGCGGGGGCGTCCGAAGCATCGGCGCGAGCTATGACGCGGCGCAGCATCGACTCCGCCTCCGCTTCTCTACCGAGGTAGATCAGCGAAGATGCGGCGAATACACGCGACCATTCCGCCAATGGCGTGACGCCGCTGAGCTTCGCCGCCCGTTGCAGCAACGCGAAGGCGCGTGGGTAATCGGCGGCGTCGTGACTCGCGCGTCCTTGCGCAAACGCAACGCACGCGGCCGCCAACGAATCGCGCGATGCACCGTCGGGTCGCCGTGTGATCACGCGGAGCTCGGCTGAAAGCGTCAGATCACCTCCGTCGCGGACAAACTTGCGCCCAATCGCGGCTGCGCTATCGAGTGCACGGCGTGCCAGCGTCGTGTCGCCAGCGAGCTCTGCCTGTCCCCACTCTCCGAGTAGGTGGTTCCACCCCAGCTTGCGGAGCGCCAACGGGCTCGCCGCATCACGCGACGCGTTATCTGCGCTACGAATTGGCCTGATCACCCTCCCTAGACCATCCGCGCGCGCGCGCGCTTCAGTCGCCCAGCCCGAGGTGGAATCGATCTGTATGTAACGTCTCCACTCATTCCCGGCGTCAGAACCAAGTCCGAATGCGTCGAGCGAGAGCGCCAGGTTGTACGTGGCGGCCGCGTTGTGCTCGTCCAGCGCGACTGCCCGCGCCGCCGCATCCATCGCCGCAACAATGTCGCTCGCATCGTGTCTGCGCGCGGCGCGTACCAGATACGCTGCCGAAAGATCGGTGAGTACCGACGGGTCGTTCGCGTCGAGTCGCGATACCATCTGCAAGTAAGAGATGGACCGGTCCAGCTGAATTTCCGTTCGCGCACCCCAGAGCATATCGACGAGCGCGACAGCATGGAGCGCGGCGGGCGTGCCGGAAGAGTCAGCAGCACGCGTTGCACGCGATGCGAGCTCGAGTGCTCCAGCGGACGGCGCAGCAGTGGAGGCGCCGCAATCGGCGAGCGCAACGTCCGCCTCGGTCCCTACTTCGCACGGCCGGTATCGCGTATCAACGGAGAGCCGCGCGGGAAATGTGCGCTCGACAACGGTCCCACCGAAGAAGCTGTCTAGCGCTCCGCTCGCCCGCTCATGCCCGGACGCGACCTGTCCGCAACCGAAGCAGAGCCAGACCGCGGCAGTGGCTCCGAGCGCTCGATCTCGCGACGAGCGTCGCGGGCACCATCTTGATGCAGCGGAATTCGCGGTCAGAGTACGAGCTCCTCACGCTGGCGGTCGCTAGCACTGCCGAATATGCCACCCATGCCGGCGGTCGGCGAGCCGACGCCCTCGAACACACGACTGGCTCCGGGACGGAACGGAGCCGGAGTGGTGCCGGAGTGGTGCCGGAGTGGTGCCGGAGTGGTGCCGGAGTGTGTCCGGACTCCGCTCTCTTTCTTACTTCGAAAGCGCCTCTGCCCTGTCCAGATGCTTCTGCAACACGGGCAGCGTCCCCTGCACCAGCGACTTCACCCGCGGCTGCTGCGCCGCATCTACCATCTTGTGAGCGTCCTGGATATCGCTCTTGTGATCAGCCACCTCGTGGTTCACAAAAGCCGTATCCATGGCCGCGCCTGAGAGTGATTGGAGATGCGCGAGCGTGTGTGCAGTCTCCTGCGACGTCGTGTCACTCGGCGGTGCCTGCGGAGTGATCGAGAGTGCCGACGCGACCGACTCGGTCTGCTTCAGCGACTTGCTGTGATCGTTGATGAGCATCGTCGCGTAATTCTTCACCGCAGAGCTCGAGGCATGATCGTGCGCATACGTCGCCAGTTGCACCTCGGCCGAGTCGCCTCCCTCCTCCATCGCGATGATGTTGGCGTCGGTGAGCTTCGCAGTGTCAGCCGTCGCGGCCGGTGGTTGCGGGGGCATCGTCGTCGATACACTTCCCGCTGGTACGCCAGTGCTCGGCGCGGCAGCTACCGTGCTCGTCGAATCGGTAGTGCTCGAGTTACTCGAATGCGAGCAAGCGGCGAGCACGCCGACGAGCGCAAGTGCTGCTCCCACTCTGCTGCCAGATCCAATGTGTGTCATGTCTCCTCCACAGTGTTGCTCGGTTCGTACGGTCAGCACCCGCCTTGCAAACTTGGCACCACAGAGCCGCCTCGTCGCTTGTTCGCCATTCCTATAGTATGGGCGCCGTTGATGATCACACCTTCGGCGGCGTTTCGTTCTCCAGATGAAGCACGGGCATCACAGCGAGATCATGCAGCCGCCAATCTTGATCGCAGAAGTCGTCGGCACTGCGCTGCACGTGCGCGACGAGGTCCGCCGCTGTCAGCTTCGCGTCTGCACGCGGAACAACGAGAATCTCACCCGTGATCGCGTGCCCCTGCTCACGCAGTCTCACAGCAGCTCGATCAACCCACGGCAACCGCTCGGCGGCCTGCTTGAGCTTCTGAGGTATGTCATCGAGGTCGCTCTTCCCCATCACGGTCGGGCTCTCATCCATCAGATCGCCTATGACCTGCCTCATACACTGCCAACCGTCCATGACGATCTCGATGGAGATGAATGCTGCCGCACATGAGTCGCCCCACCAGTGGCCGTATCCAACGAGCAAGATGCCGATGATCGCTGCGGCGTCGGACATCCACTCGTCACGGTTCATCCGTGACTCTGCGTGCAGCTCCTTGTCATTGAGCTTGATGGCCACGGGTTTTTTCAACTGGCCGAGCAGAACGCCCACCGCCATGCTATAGGCGAGCGCGGCAATCATCGCCCACCCCAGCCAGAACTGATGGCCAAGGAGTGTGATCGTCCCGATCGGGGGACGCTCCCCTTTCAAGAGCTTTGACAACGAGTCAAACAGCAGATCCAACCCCACGATCGACAGTACCGCAGCCGTCACGAGAAATGAGATCGATATCGCGCGCAGATATCCGAACGGAAATCGCTTGCTCGGCGGCCGCAGCTCGAACTTCATGGCGGCGAGCAGCGCGATCGGCGGGATGGCAGTGAGCACGTCGCTCACCCACGCCGTCTTCATTGTCTCGGATTGTCCGAGGATGAGACCCAGAACTGTCGCACCGGATAGCAGGAGCGCGATGCTCAGCCATGCGAGTTTCTTCGCTCGCTCGCGCTCAGTCTGCTGCTCCGGTGGGAAACGAAACGTGTGACCTATCATTGCTGCACCGTCCGCAGCATCCTACCGACTGAGGGTCCCTTCGCGTGCAGAAACCGCTCGACCTGCACCAGCCACGCGTTCTCGCCCAGCGGGACGGCAATGACGTGCCTGTCCTGCCGCAGCATGATTCCAGTACTCATATGCGAGATGGGCGACAGCCTCCACGTCGGCGCAGCGACGAGCGCATTCGATGGAGAGAGCTTATCAACGAGAATCACGTGCGCGCCCTTCGACTGAACGTCGGACGAAGTCTCGCTCCCGCTCTCGACCGCGACGGTATCACCCTTGATTTCCGATGGTCGCGCGCCGTTCGCGGGCGCTCCGACCACTACGGTGTCCGTGTAGTACGACCGGGTGAACGCAACGCTCTGCTGCCACGGCACAGCGTCAGTGAGGCCGCCGACCACCATGTCGAGATCGCGCTTCTGTAACGCGAGCAGAAGCTCGGATTCCGGTCGACGAACCCACTGCACCGTTGCACCGAGCTGCGCAGCGAGACCGTTGACAATGCTCCCTTCAACTCCGCCGACGCTGCCAGCCGAGTCGACTACCCACGGCGGATTGGAGATCACACCAACCCGCATGGTGCCATGCTTCACACGGTCGAGTGTGCCGGCGGCGTCCCGCGGCAGGTTGCACGCGGTGATGCCCGCGAGCGTGGCTGCAACAGCCCACGCCCTTGGGCACCTCATCGTCGATCCGAACCGCCATCCGATGCGCATACAACGTTTCCGCGAGCACCTGCCGCGCCGCTAGGCCATTACGCCTTCAGCACTACCTTCTCGCAGTTGTCCACCTTGTCGTTGAACATCTTGTAGCCGTCCGGCGCCTGTGACAGCGGCATGTGGTGCGAGATCACGAACGTCGGATCGATGTCACCGTTCTGAATGCGCTGGAGCAGTGGCTTCATGTAACGCTGCACGTGACATTGCCCGGTCTTGATCGTGAGCGAGCGATTCATCACCGCGTTCATCGGGAACTTGTCGATGAGTCCGGTATACACACCGATCACCGACACGGTGCCTCCATTGCGACACGACATTATCGCCTCGCGCAGCGCGATGGGCCTGTCGGTCTGCATGCGCATCATCTGCTTGGCGCGATCGTGGATGTACTGAATTCCATGATTGTGCCCCTCGACGCCCACCGCGTCGATGCAGTGATCAGGACCGCGCCCAGCGGTGAGATCGTTCAGGACGTCGTGCACACTGTCCACTTCGTCGTAGTTGACGGTGATTGCGCCAGCCTGCTCGCGCGCCTTCTTCAGTCTGTAGTCGAACCTGTCGATCGCTATCACGCGCTCCGCGCCGAGCATGTACGCACTCGCGATAGCGAACTGTCCGACAGGTCCGCATCCCCACACTGCTATCGTGTCACCCGGCTGGATGCCGCACATCTCAGCCGCCATGTAACCCGTGGGGAGAATATCCGAGAGAAAGAGCACCTGATCATCGGTGAGCTCTTCGGGAACCTTGAGCGGGCCGATATCCGCGAACGGAACTCGCGCGTACTCCGCCTGACCTCCGGCGAAGCCGCCAGTGAGATGCGAGTAACCGAATATCCCACTCGGCGAGTGGCCGAGCATCTTCTCGGCGATGTAAGCGTTGGGATTGGAGTTCTCACACAGCGAGTACGCACCGGCCTCGCACGTGGCACAGTGCCCGCAAGCTATCGGGAATGGAACCACCACGCGATCGCCGACCTTGAGATTCTTTACATCGCGCCCGACTTCTACAACCTCGCCCATGAACTCGTGGCCCATGATGTCGCCGGGCTCCATGAGCGGAAGGAAGCCGTTGTACAGATGCAGATCCGACCCGCAGATCGCCGTCGAAGTGATCTTGACTATGCAGTCGCGCTGATTGAGGATCGTCGGATCGGGAACGTCGCGCACTTCCATCACCTTCGGCGCGATCCAGCATGTTGCCTTCATTTTCTGCTCCTTCGTAGTGACGTGACGACGCGCTGCGGACGCCGATGCGCTGCAGCGCGCGCTGGTTCGAGAATCAGAGCCGTATCAGAGCTGCACGGGCTTGTTGTCGGGCTGCGCCGGATGCATCCCGCGCTGCTTCGTGGAATCGGAGAAGAGAATCTCACCGGTCTCCATCACCTGCTTGAGGTGGCGCAGATCATCGTGCACCTGTTGACGCGGCTCTTCGCGCCACAGCATCGCGATCTTGGAGCCAAGCTTCCCGAACGGCGGATCGTACTGCATCACGACGCGTACTTCGGTCCCACGGTTCCCGGGCGCTGCGCGGAAGTTCACCGTCCCCGAGTTGCGGACATCGGAGCCTGGCAACGATTTCCACGAGATGCATTCGTTCGGACGATCCTCGACCGTCTCCGCGTCCCACTCGACCGTCTGTCCCGCGGGCGCGAGCGCGACCCAGTGCGAGCGACCATTGCCGGTGACAGTCACGGATTTGAGATGCCTCATGAAGCGTGGCAGATTCTCGAAGTTGTGCCAGAACGAATACACCTCGGCAACCGGCCGCTGAATGGTTACGCTCCGCTTGGTGACGATGATTCCTTCCGCTGCCTTCTCGGTCGCCTTTGTCTGCGGCTGCTCGGAGAGCTGACGCGCAGTCGTGATGTCGAGCGCAGTCACCGCGAGCACGTTCACCGCAGCGAAGAGCGTGCGGCCGCGATCGTTCTCGGAGTTCGCGAGCGTCTTCCCTAGCAGCGCGAGATCGAGCGCATCTCCAGCGACTCGCGCCCACACCGCTTTGGCAGGCTGCTGGCTCGCGAGGATTCCGATGCCGGCGGTGATCTCGCGCGCACCCATCACGCGCATCGTCGCGCGATTGGTCTCGTCAGGGTGCTTCACGCCGATGAGGCGTGACATCAGGTTCGGCGCGAGCAGCTCCGCCAGTCCGAGTCCAAGACTGAAGTAGCCGAGCAGGTCCGCGTTGGTCTGGCCACCGGTGCCACGATCGGATTCAGCGATCTTCTGGTATGGATCGGTGGTCGCGCGCTCGGGAAGATCACTCTCACGCAGGGCAGTCCCGAGACGGCCCGTGTTTCCGCTATTCGTATCTCGCTTTTGCTTGACGGCTGTGCCCATTGGCTCTCCTCTCCAATTCCCAATCTTCTCGTCCGAACATCGTGCCGGACATGTCACAGGGGTGGAGAGGCCAAGCGCACTTCGCGTACCTCGGGGCGCAATCTCGCACGAGCATATCCGGCCCGTGCGAATCGGCGAGATTCTCGCCGCTTATCCGGCGACTACACGCTCAATAGCTCAGTGAGTTGCTCGCGTGTAGACGTCGCTCCCGAACGACGCGAGTCCGCGCGCGCCGGCGTAGCCGAGGTGAGGGAGAGCGAAGATGTCCTCGACGCTGCGCAGCATCGAGTAATGATTGTACGGAATGTCCGACACCGTACCAGGAGCGATGTATCGCGACAGAAGCACCGCCCCGATCCGCCCGCCACCAGGCCCGTGAGTGCCAGGGAATTGAGTGTTGGGCCCCGACGGCTCGTCGCAACAAGCCGAAGCGTCAGCGCTCGAGGCCTCGTCGAACGTTATGATGAGCAGCCCGCCGTCCTGGAACGCTGGCGAGCGTGTGATGATCGGAACCCAATGGGCGAGAAAGTCGTTCGCGGAGACCAGGCCACCCGGCTCGCCGTTCTTGCAGGGCATGTCATGACCGTCGTGACACAGGCTGGGCGTGATGAACGCGTAGTTGGGAGTCGTCGAGGGTGATCGGAGATCGTGCTCCAGGCCGCGCAGCGACACCACGCTCTCAGCGCACATCGGCGAGTCGATGATGGCGTGGAAATAGACGAAGGGATCGTGCTTCGCGGCGTACTGGTCCGTCGCCGTCGCGCGCACCGTGAGATCGGGAGCGCCGATCTGCGGGTGGCCGCAGGTCGCGCTCTCACGCGGCGGATCGTTCCCCATGTCCTCCATGTAAGCTTTCCAGCGGAGATGGCGCCCCTCGAGTTGGTTCGCGATCGTCTTGACCGAGCCGGGATAGACGCAGCCATTTCCCACCGGCTGCCCATCGGGCGCAGTCCCTGTCCGCGCGAACTCGATGAAGCGGCCACAATCGCTCTGGGTCGACGGGTTCGGTGCGATCCCGCTTATCATCGCGATGTAGTTGTCGAGGCTGACGTGCCCTATACCATAGTACTGCCGGAGCAGCGCTCCCTTGCGAACCAGCGAGTCAGCAAGATAGGGCGCCCGCGAGCTGTCGCCGAAGCTTCGATCGAAGCTCTCATTCTCGAGTACGATGATGAAAACGTGCTTGATCGGCGGCCGAGGCGGCGCGGCGTGAGCATCAGCCGCTGCAGGAGCGTGGACTGCGGCGGTGAGCGCGAGTGCCAGCGCCCACCCGATCGCGGACGAGGTGCGTGTGAGCCGTCGGATGACCAGCGTTGCCATGTTCATCGGAGCCCTCGCACGCGTCAGCGCCGCGGCAAGTTGAGCGTGAAAGTGCTACCCACGTCGATGTCGCTCGTGACCGTTATGTCACCATTCATTGCGCGGGCGAGATCGCGGCTTATGGTGAGGCCGAGTCCGGTCCCTTCCTGAGTGCTGGTGAGCGAGCGCCCCACTTGCACGAACGGCTCAAAAATCGCCGCCAGCTTGTCGGGCGCGATGCCGCAGCCGGTATCAGCCACGGCGATGCTCACCCGATCACCCAATGCGGAGCACTGGATGGTGACCCGGCCTCCCGACTGCGTGAACTTCACCGCGTTCGAGAGCAAGTTGAGAACGATTTGCTCGACCTTGATCCGATCTCCCCAGAGCAACAGGTCGTCGGTGCAGCCGGCGTTCTCGAACGTGACGCCCTTCGCCACCGCCTGCGGCTCGATGAGCGGGAGCACCGTCGCGAGCACTGCGCTCGCGGGAACCTCGGCAAGATCGTAAGTCACCTGCGCAGCTTCGATCCGGCTGTAATTGAGCAGGTCGCTGATGATGGCGAGAAGGTGCTGCTGGCTGCCACGAATGCGACCTAGATACTCGCGCTGCTTCTCGGTGAGGTCACCCGCGATACCGATCTCCAGCAGCTCGGCGTATCCGCCGATGGCGTTGAGCGGAGTGCGGAGCTCGTGCGACATCGCGGCGAGAAAGTCGCTCTTCGCGCGATTCGCTACTTCGACCTCCGAGATCCGTCGCGCATCTTCGATCGCCCGATCCTCGGCGGCCTTTCGCTCGGTGAGATCGCGAGTCACCTTCGCGAAGCCTACCAGCTCGCCGTCGTCGTCACGCAAGGCCGTGATGACGACGTTCGCCCAGAACCGCGAGCCGTCCTTTCGGAGCCTCCATCCCTCGTCTTCGAGCCTTCCCTCTGCCGCGTGCCACTTCCAGCTCCCACGCCGGCTTACCGGCCGCGATGTCGTCCGGCGGATAGAAGGTGGAGAAGTGCCGGCCGATGATCTCGTGCGCCTCGTACCCCTTGAACCGCTGGGCGCCCGGGTTCCAGGTGAGCACGTGGCCGGTCGCGTCGAGCGCGAATATGGCGTAGTCGCGCACACTCTCGACCAGCAGCTTGTGAAGGCGCGCTCCCTCGAGCAGCGCCACGGCGCGCGAGCGGGGGTCGTCAGCTCGACCGGCGGACGCGCCACGCTCCGGACCGGGCTCTGCGCCGTTCCTGCCACTCATCGAAGGAGCTTCCTGGGCTCGAGGATCCATTGTCTGCGATCAGGCAACGTGATGGCGTACTCGCGCCGGCACACTGATCGATGCCGGACGTCAGTCCGCGGCCGCACCAAGCGCTCCGCGGAATATCAAGATAGTATCGCCGTGGCTCGATGCGAGGGCCCGTACCGGCGCCCACGGTCTCACACGTACTCGAACAAACGCATCAGCCCGAAATCCATGTGCAGCGTCTGATGGCAGTGGAAGAGCGTGGCGCCCGGGTTGTCGGCCACGAAGTCCGCCTCGACCGTGCCGTACCCCGGCAGCACGACGGTGTCCTTCATCACCCCCGCCGTGCGCTTCCCGTTCACGCTCACCACCTCGAAGATGTGGCGATGGAGATGCACGGGGTGCGGATCGTCGGCGAGGTTCTGGAACGCCAGCCTGTACCGTTTCCCACGCTGGATCCGTATCGGCGTACTGTGCTCGAACTGCTCGCCGTTCACGGTCCAGTGGTTGAAGCCGCCCTTCCCTCCGTTGATCTTCCCGAGCTTCATCGGGATCACCTCGTCGGGAGCTGCCGGCGCCGCGGTGGCGCTGCCGAACTGGGTGTAGTCCCATGCCTCTTTGGGTGGCGCCATCCAGCGCGGCGCGCCGGTCGAGCCTGCGTACTCCACCACGATCCCCATCCCGTCACGCCGATCGTCGTCGTGCGGAGTTCCGAGAATCCATACTCCGGGCGACGTCATCTCCACGATCGCGTCGATCCGCTCGGCGACACCCAGCGCCAGCACGCTGACCTTGCGCGGAGTCGGGACAGGATTGCCATCCAGTGCTACGATCTCGAACTGGTGGCCGGGGAGCGCGAGCTGGATGTTCTCCGTCGCGCTCGCATTCAGAATGCGAAACATCACCCGCTCGCCGCGCTTCACGCGTACCGGCTCACCATTGCCGAGTGACTTGCCGTTGATGGAGAACGACTTGTAGCCGACCTCGTAGCCGTTGGGAATCGGATTGGGCGGTGGCTTGGTCACCGAGCCTTGCGGCCACACTTCGGCATCGGTCCCCATCTCCTCCGCGCCAAGGAACGGCTCCCATTCGTGCGTAGCGAGAAAGACTTCGCTGTCGTAGCGCGCTGGATCCTGCGCGGGCTCGACGTACACGATTCCGAACTCGCCCGTGTACATGCCGCGGTGAAGATCCGCGCCGGCCAGAACGTGGGTGTGTACCCAGCGTGTTCCAGCCGGCCGCGGCGTGAGCGTGTAGCGCAGCGAGCCGTGCGGCTTCACGAATGGAGTTCCCTCCTCCGATGCACCGTCGATGCTCGACGGAACGAGCTGGCCGTGCCAGTGGACCAGCTCCGGCGTATCCGTGTCGTTGAAGATCTCGACGGTGACCGGGCGCCCCTCATGCAGTCGGATCAACGGACCCGGCACACTTCCGTTGTAGCCGATCGTGCTGATGATGTGATCGGGCGCAAGCTCGACGAGCACCGGCGCGATACGAATGGTGACATCGGCCGGCGCCACCGTGCCGCCAGTCGCCGCAGGAGCTCCGCGCGTCGCTGCGCGGTTGGCCCCTCTCTCGCTACCGCGCTCGGTTGAGCACGCGGCGAGTAGCGATGCGCTCATCGCCAGGCTCGCGCGCATGAAGTCCCGTCGCGTCGCTCGTGTCTCGTCGCTCATGCTCGTCGGATGTGTGGACGACTACCGATGCGCCATTCGGGCAGCATATCGAGTGCCGCGTCTTTGCACGCCGGAGCCACCTCGCCGCATCGTCACATCGCGTCGTATCTTGCGTGTTCCGATGCCCGGTCGCACACCATGATCACGCCCGACGATCTCCGCCACATCCCGCTCTTCGCAAAGGTCCCCGACACCGAGCTTCGCTCGATAGCGTCGCGCGCAGCCGACGTTCATCTCAAGAAAGGCGAGTGGGTGGTGCAGCAGGGCGAGACTCCCGCGTTCTTCGCGCTGCTCGACGGAAAGCTCGCGGTGATCAAGATCATCGGGAGTGAGGAAGAGACCATCGGCACCTTCGATCCCGGAAGCTATTTCGGCGAGACGTCGCTCCTGCTCGGCGCTCAGTCAGTTGCGAACGTGCGCGCCGTCGAGGATTCGCGCCTCATGCGGCTCGAGTCGCTCGACTTCCGCGACCTGGTGATCTCGTGCAAGGTGCTGCACGAGCAGGTGCTCCGCACGATGGCACAGCACGTCTCCACGCTGCAGAACGCAACGCTCGACGCACCGGAGCAGGCGGTCACGATCATCGGCGATCAGTGGGATCTCGCGTGTCACGACGTGCGCGACTTCCTCGCACGCAACCACGTTCCATATCGCTGGCTGAATCCGGATGAGGACCCGCACGTCGAGAAGGACGAGCAGCACGCGTATCCAATCGTCGTGCTACCCAACGGTGCGCGGCTCGAGAGTCCCGGCTTCAGACAGCTTGCCGACGGAGTAGGTCTTCACACCGCGCCGTCACTCACCGAGTACGACGTCGTCATCGTCGGCGGTGGGCCTGCAGGACTCGGCGCGGCGGTTTACGGCGCGTCCGAAGGATTACAGACTCTGCTCGTGGAGCGCGTCGCGCCCGGCGGCCAGGCTGGAACGTCGTCTCGCATCGAGAACTATCTCGGCTTTCCAGCTGGAATCTCGGGTGACGATCTGAGCGATCGCGCACTGCATCAGGCGAGCAGGTTCGGCGCCGAGATACTCGTTGCGCGGTCTGTGACAGCGATCGATGTGAGCGACACCACGAGCAGGAAGCACTGGATCGGTGTCACGCTGGACGGCGGCCAGAGTGTGCGCGCGTCGTCGGTGGTGCTCGCGATGGGACTGAGCTGGCGTCGCCTCGACGTGAAAGGCGCGCGCGCACTCGAAGGGCGCGGTGTGTACTACGGCGCCGCGCGCACCGAGGCTCACGCGATGCGTGGCAAGAAGATAGTGCTCGTCGGCGGCGGCAACTCTGCAGGTCAGGCCGCGATGCTCTTCTCCAACTTCGCGGACAAGGTCTACCTCGTCATCCGTAACCACTCGATCGCGGAGACCATGTCACAGTACCTCGTCGATCAGATCGGCGCGAAGAGCAACATCTACATCAGACCCGACGCCGAAGTAGTGGCGATGGAGGGGAGCGATCATCTCGAGCGCGTGGTCGTGAAGAACGATCTGACCGGCGTCGAGGAGACTCACGATGTGGATGCGCTGTTCGTCTTCATCGGCGCTGCCGCCGACACTGCGTGGCTACCGCCATCGATAATTCGCGACCAGCAGGGCTACGTGTGCACCGGCCGCGACATGCTCGACCTGCAGGCCGACCCCGCGATGCCCCACTGGCCGCTCGAGCGGGACCCATACATCGTCGAGACCAGCGTCCCCGGCATCTTCGCCGTCGGCGACGTGCGCCACGACTCAGTGAAGCGCGTCGCCTCCGCCGTGGGCGAGGGAAGCATGTCGATAGCGTTCGTTCACCGCGTGCTGGACCGCGAGCTGCCCGCAGCCGGAATCAAGCCGTTGGCAGTTGGCAGTCCCCGCTGAACGCTGAACGCGCCGCCGAATGCCGCTCCCCATCAGCCGCTCGTGAGATACTCCCCGAGCTTGTCGATGGTCTCCGTCCAGCCCTGCTCCATGCCGCGCAGCATCATTGCGGCGATGGGAACGAGTCCCACCGCGCGAGCGTTGACCGTGATCGTCGTCGTATCGCCCTGACCTGAGAACGTCACGGTGGTGATCCCGTCGAGCATCGGCTGGTCGTTCTGGTCGACGGGGAAGTTGGTGAATACGAGCTGCTGCTGCGGCACGACCTTCTTGAAAACCCCGCGCATGGCGTGCTCGGTTCCATCCGGTCCACGCATCACTATGTAGATCTTTCCGCCGACGTGCGGGTCGACCTCGCACACCGGGTTGCTGAAGCGGCGTGGCGACCACCACTGCATGAGGCGCTCCGGTTCGGTCCAGGCCTTCCACACAAGATCGAGTGGCGCCTTGAAGGTGCGCGTGATGGTGACTTCGCGCTCCATATCCGGTGCCGGCGTGCTACTTCCTGGTGTTCCGGCTGTTGTGGCCATGCTTTCTCCGTTTGCTGGTTGTGGTATCTGGTTTCCTTGCCTGCACATCGGCGAGATATGCGTCGAGCCGGTCGAAGCCCTGCTCCCAGAACTGGCGATAGTGCTCCAACCAGTCGGCGACGTCATGGAGCGGCTCGGCCTGGAGCCGGCACGGTCTCCACTGCGCCTCGCGTCCCTGGGTGATGAGCCCTGCGTTGGCGAGCACCTTGAGGTGGCGCGAGACTGCCGGAAGGCTTATCGCGAACGGTTCTGCGAGCTGGCTCACCGTTGCCTCGCCCGATGCGAGCCGAGCGAGAATGGCGCGTCGGGTGGGATCCGCGAGGGCGTTGAGGGTAGTGCTGAGCTGATCGGAAGTGAGCATATTTAGCCGGATCGTTATATAACTATCATGTTAAATAATGCGCGGGCCGACATGCGTCAAGGGGAGAATCTGCGGAGGCGCGCGGCCGGGCAGATCGGCGATATTTTGGAAGCGCCGCGCAGATCGGGCGCGACACGCGATCATCAAATCACACTCGGTACACTCGTGACGAAACGTCTCAACTACGCCACCGTCGCGCCTGAGGCGACGCGCGCCATGCTGGCCCTGGAGCAACACGTTCGCGGCAGCGGTCTGGAGCGGCCGCTCATCGAGCTCGTCAAGCTGCGCGCTTCATACATCAACGGCTGCGCGTACTGCATCGACATGCACAGCAAGGACGCACGTGCGGCGGGGGAGACGGAGCAACGCATCTACTCGGTTCCTGTCTGGCGCGAGACGCCGTTCTACACTCCGCGCGAGCGAGCGGCGCTGGCCTTCACCGAAGCCGTCACCGAGATCTCGAAGGGCGGCGTCTCCGACGCTGTCTACGAGGAGGCGCGTGCTCACTTCTCCGAGCTCGAGCTCGTGAACCTCACCATGGCGATCATCACCATCAATGGCTGGAACCGGCTCGCGATCACCTTCCACGCGGATGTGGGGAGCTACCAGCCGCCAAGAACGTCGGGAGCGGGCGGCCAAACCCGCTGAGCTGGACAGTGAGCTGGCCCGAGAAAGATTTCTTAGCGCAAACAGCAACGCGGGCCGGCGACCGGCCGTATCCCCACTATCCGAGAGTGATACCGCGATCGGCGCCGCTGGACACCCAGAGACGCTGCCGCGCGACCATTCCCGACACCGGTTCCCAGCTTTCAGTCCTCGCTTCCAGTCTTCACCCCATCGCGATGCCCACACGTCTCCCGCTCCACACTCGTCTCGCGCTGCTAGGCGCGGTCGCAACCATCACCGCTGCGGCCGGACCAGCCGTCGCGAACGCTCAACGTGTCCTCACCACCGCCGACTACGATCGCGCGGTGAAGATGCTCTCGTTCAACGTCAATCCGCTGGTCACCGGCGGAACGGTCAACGCGACCTGGCTCCCTGACGATCGCTTCTACTATCGCGACGGGGATGAGTGGGTGCTCGTCAATCCCGCGAAGCGCTCCCGCACCCCGCTCTACAACCCGACCGCGGTAGCGGCCGCGCTCGGCCGAGCCGGAGCGGGAACGTTCAATGCGAGCAGCATCCCGTCGCAGCGAGTCGAGCTCTCCGACGACGCGAGCCACGTGGTGTTCGACGTCGGCCAGCATCGCTGGCGCTGCGACATCGCTGGAACGTCGTGCGTCACCGACACCACTCGCGCTCGCGTTCAGACGGGGCGCTTCAACCGGGCTGCGGCAGCATCGCCGCTCGCTTACTCACCGGACGGAAAGCGCGCAGCCTTCATCCGCGACTGGAATCTCTGGGTGCGCGACGTCGCAACGGGACACGAGACTCAGCTCACCACCGACGGCGTGCCCAACTACGGCTACGCTACCGATAACGCGGGATGGGTCCACAGTGACCGCCCAATGCTGCTCTGGTCGCCAGACTCGAGGAAGATCGCCACGCAGCAGCAGGACGACCGCAACGTCGGCGACATGTACGTCGTCGAGACGCGAGTCGGCCATCCGGTGCTCGACGCATGGAAGTATCCGCTTCCCGGTGACAGCGTGGTGTCGATGATCCATCACGTCATCATCGACGTCGACGCGCCGAAGGTCATCAGACTCGACGCGCCGGTCGACTATCACCGCGCGATGCTCGGTGACAACATCAGCATGTCCGACATGATCTGGAGCCCGGACGGCTCCGAGCTCGCATACGTCAGCACCTCGCGCGACCACAAGCACGAGACCGTGCGACTCGCCAACGCAGAGACCGGCGCGGTACGCACGCTGTTCGAGGAGAGCTCGCCGACTCAGTTCGAGTCCGTCGCAGGATGGCGCATCATCTGGCCGACGCACACGATCATCTGGTCGAGCGAGCGCGACAACTGGTCGCAGCTCTACGCGTACGATCTCAACAGCGGCCAGCTCGTTCGCAAGATCACCACAGGCGACGGCCCAGTGATGGGGATCAACCGCGTCGACGACAAGACGGGCAAGCTAGTGGTCGAGGCGATGGGCCGCGATCCGAGCGAGGATCCGTACTTCCGCCACTACTACTCGGTGAACGTCAACGGAACGGGTTGGACAGCGCTCACGCCAACGAGCGGCGATCACTCGATCCAGCTCTCGCCCGACGGACGCTACATCATCGACACGTACTCCACGCCCGACGTGCCACCAACAGTCGTGCTGCGTGACGCGAGCGGCCGCGAGATCATGCAGCTCGCCAAGGCCGACATCTCGCGTCTCGTTGCATCTGGATGGAAGCCGCCGATTCCGTTCACGATCACCGCTCACGACGGCAAGACCAAGCTGTACGGCCTCATGTTCCGCCCGACCAACTTCGACTCGACGAAGAAGTATCCGATCATCAACAATCCGTATCCCGGCCCGCAGTCGGGAAGCGTCGGCTCGCGCAGCTTCTCGGCCGCGCGCAGCGATCGTCAGGCGCTCGCGGAGCTCGGCTTCGTCGTGATCACGGTGGACGGAATGGGAACGCCGGGCCGCTCGAAGAGCTTCCACGATGCGTATTACGGCGCGATGGGGCGCGACAACACGCTCCCCGATCAGGTTGCCGCTATGAAGGAGCTCGCATCGCGCTATCCGTGGATCGACATCGATCGCGCGGGGATCTACGGACACTCGGGCGGCGGCTTCATCACCGCCGACGGAATGTTCAGGTATCCTGACTTCTTCAAGGTGGGCATCGCGGAGTCGGGGAACCACGACCAGCGCGAGTACGAAGACGATTGGGGCGAGCGGTATCAGGGGCTCGTCACGCGGATCGACGCGACTCACGACAGCTATGACGCAGAGGCGAACGAGAACGTCGCGAAGAACCTCAAGGGCCATCTGCTGCTCGCCCACGGCTCCATCGACGACAACGTTCCACCGTACAACACGATGCTCGTCGCCGACGCGCTCATCAAGGCGAACAAGAGCTTCGACGAGCTGATCATCCCGAACGTGCACCACGGCTACGGCGCTGCATCGAACTACATGATGCGCCGCCGCTGGGATTACTTCGTCACGTATCTCGCTGGCGAGACTCCGCCGGACAATTACGACATAGTGCAGCCGCGCGGCGCAGGCGGCGTTCGGGCAGTAAGCACGACGTCAGCTAGCGGAGCTCGCGTGCGCACGAGTCGTGAGCACGCGGGCTCTCGTCGTTCTCGCCGTCAGCGAGAATCGGGAAGAGCTTGCGGGTTGCAGAGACATCAGCTCGCCGTATTCGCCGAGCACGTGGATGGTCCGGGTCGCTCAGATCCATGAGCCCCCACGGAACGAGATGGACTCTGTAGCTAACCAATTTACTCGAAGCCGCTGCGCGAGATGGCGCGCGAACCGACTCCCCACGAGCGCCTCGAGCGCGCCATAAGCGCCGACGTGAAACTCCGTCACGAAGTAGTCATTGCGATGCTCGCGCAGCGCGATCTCGGCGTGCAGCTCCTCGATACTGCCGATCAGACGACTCCGTCGCGGTCGCGAACTTCGCGACCGATGAGGTCACTGATCGATATCTCGCGCGCGAGTCACTTATCACCTCCGCCCGCACCGGGTATGCGGCAGATGACGTGCTCGCCGAGCCATCGCTCGAGATGCGCCGACGGGAGCGTGCGCTCGTCGACGTCCACTTCGATGGTCGTCCGCGATGGAGCGCACCAGTCGCAAAGTCGAGCCGACTGACCGTGTCGCTGCGCTCGTGGACCAGCCAACGGATGGCTGTCGAGCCGTGACGCCCAGCTACCGATCCGGCGGCACGCACGCGGGCCGCCGACGAGAATCGCAGCGACGCGCGGAGGCTTGCCATCGGCGAGCTCCAGAATGAGTGCGTCCACTCGTCCGGCTTTCGTTTGTCTCCGCCGATCAGCGCAACGTCGAGGACGTCGTGTGACAGGTGAATTGCATGCACGTCAACCTCCTCCCGCCAGCTGGAGTGGGAGCGAAACGAAGAAGAGCAGCGACCGACATGACGCGAGATGAGCACGAGCACAGTGTTGCTCAGCCAGCCGTTGCGCTGCTCTCATCATCACATCGCCATCGTTCATGAGCACCAGCAGCGGAACGACGGTGAACGGAAGCTCGCCGCGGTGAGCACCATCGAGATGTTGGTGAGCGCCGAGCGGATCAGACGCCAAGCGCGATCGGTATCGCCGCGAGAAAGATCACGACACTGTAGGCAAAGCTGAAACTCGTGTCCTTTGCCGGCCGCAGGTTCTCGCCCCAGTGCCAGCCGAATCCCTGCGCGAGCATGTACGCCATCGAGAGCGCGATCTCTACCGTGGCGCCGAAGCACGTTACGCAGAGCGTCGCGAGAAACAGGATAAACCCCGACTCGACCGAGCGGCGACGAGACACGAATGGGATCTGCGCGAATGCGTCGACATGAATCTGGCGCGGTCCGAGCACGAGTGCGGCTGCGATGAGCACGGCGATCGCGAGCAGACCGCCGAACATGTTGCCGAGGCCGGCCGTCCAGCCTGATTGACCCCGACGTAGCCGAGATTCCAGCCATCCTCGACCGCTCCCGCGGAGTAGAAGACGAAGAGGTAAGGGCTCACTGACGCGCCAAGGATGCTGACCGCGAGATACCAATAGCGCGCGGTATGATGTGACGGCGTCGACGGAATGATCCCCTGCGCGACATCGCTCCAGTGCGGATGAAGCTTGAACACCGCGATCGCGAACACGAGTGCGACGAGGCCGAGCAGCGCAGTGCCCTGCTCCACTATTCCGAACGTGCCACGCCAGAGCAGCAGCCACGCGAGGAAGGCCACAGGAATCGCCCAGACGCTGAAATGAGATGCCCGTCGCGAGCTGAAGAGTGATGGCCACACCGCCAATCTCAGCGGCGAGTACGAGCAGGCTGACGATGAACACCGCGATGAAGCGGCGCGACGAAGAAGCGGAGCCCGAACTTCTGGCGCAGCATGTCGACGTAAGTGCATCCGCTCACGGCTGGGAGGCGCCCGGTCATCTCCATGAGAAACGCGAGACTCGCGATGCCGATCACGAGCACCCAGATGAGATGATAACCAAACTCCGCTCCCGCCTGGCTCGACGTCGTGATCGATCCCACTTCCAGAAATCCGCCGATGCTCGTGATGACTCCGAGCGATATCTGCGGCGACCTTCTTCATCGCGATGCGCTCGCGGTGAGCAAGGTAGCTGACACGCGCGCAGCGAATCGGCGGCAGCGTCGATACCGCCGCGCTGTCGGTAGCGCTGTGCGCGGACTCGACTAGCGATTACGCGGCTCCGCAGGGAGCTCATCGCGTGCGCGCGGGACGACTGCCGGGTGAACGCGACGGTCGGCGCCGCTGCCCGCTGCTGCGACGTCAGCTGAGCCGTAGCGGTCCACGACCGTGCGGTAGCTACGACGTCATCAGCGCGGAGATGGCGACGAGCACGCGCAGCAACGAGCGAGAGCGACGAGCGGAGTACGTGCAGGCTCGACATCGGACCGCCGTGTCCGGCAGTCGAGCACATCCGCCGATACCGCAGCGACTCTCGTGCGCAGAAATGCGATACCGAGCGAAGGATGAAAACGTACCGAGCAGTCAGACGCTCATCCCCACGGTCAGCGCTCTTCAGACGCTCGCTCCGCTGCATGGCGCAGCCCGAGAACGTTCTCGAAGTCGGGCGCGGTGCCGCGAAGCGTGAACCCAGGAATGGTGGTGTTGATGACCGTGTACAGCACCAGCGCGCCGGCAAGTGTGTCGGAGATGGCGTAGTCCGTGTGCAGTATCTCGACTATCACGAGTGTGAAGACGAGCGTCGGAACCAACGCGGCGCCGACCCGACGTGCGGCAGCAAAATCCTCGCTGTGGGCGATCTTCCGGTGCAGCGCGATCACTCCGATGCGAATCGGAACGAGCGCGATGAGAAGGAGCAACGCGGCGCCGAGCGACGTGAACGAGAGCTGATCGCGCGCGATCTCGGTTCCGGCGCGGAAGAAGTAGAAGGGGATGAACACTGATCCGAATGACTCGAGCGCATCGACCATCTTCTCGGACGACATCGCCGGATGATCACCGCTGAAGAGCTGCGCCGCGACGCCGACGAGAAACGCGCCGACCAGATAGTAAACGCCGAGCCGCCAGGTGGCGTAAGCGCACACCACCGCGACCATCATGAGAAAGGCGAACTCCGAGCGCGGTGCGTGCGGCGCGACGACTGCGGCGAAGAACCTGAACGCGAGAGGAATCACGACTATCACGCCCGCCATCGCGAGCATCGCAATCACGAGCTTCTCCGCCGACGTCGATTGCAGGATGAGGAAGAGCACGGCAAGCGCGAGCAGCTCCGAGCCCACCGCGTACATCTTCACCGCAAGCTGCTCGGCCTGGCTCAACCCGAAGCTGGAGACGGACGAGAGGATGAAGCCCGTGGACGGTGTCACGAGCGCGAGAGCGATGAGCGTCGAGGCGCGCGGGCTCGCGCCGAATCCGAACATCGCGATGCACGCGGTAATGACGAGGAGCGCGAGCCACAGCACACCGTGAAGCGTCAGCGCACGACTGTTGTGCCTCAGCTGCCGCGCGTCGATCTCGAGGCCGGCAAAGAGAAATAGCGCCACGATCCCGAATGTCGAGAGAAGGTGAAGCGTGGGATCGTCATGGAAGAGACCGAGGAACGTCGCGCCGGTTCCCATCACCAGACTCGTTATCGCGCCAGGAATTCGGTAGCGCTGCAGCGCCTTCGGGACGACGAACAGAACGAAGAGGAGGAGCACGAAGCTGAGATCGCGCTCGACCGACGGCTGCGTAGCTCCGGCGCGCTGCGCTGCGCCGCTCGACGGATAGGTGATGACGGGGAGCACCGGTGCCGGCATGCGCGTTGCACGCTCAGCGTCATCGCGACGAGATCGACAGTCATCGCCGTCACTCTCGTCTGCGAGCCGGCCGGAAGCCAGCGAGAGGCGAGGGAGCGGAACGACGTTGTATCGAAGCCGAAGGTAAGTGGCTCGGTGCTGCGTCCAGCGCTGTCGCTGCGGACCACCGGAGTCGCGCCATCGAGCGCGATGTCCGCCACAACGGAATCACCGGCGACGCTCTCGCCCGGCGACGTGAGACCTACGTGTCCGCCATATCTGTACGAGATGCGGCCGAGCGCCCTGAGCACCGGAAGACCGAGCACCATTCGTGATCCGACGTTCCCACGCGGAAGGCGCGAATCGGTGTCAGAGACTATCTCCGCGATCACATTCGATATGGTCGCCGGTCCGAGCGAGATGGAATCGAGCACAGCGAGCGTGGGCGAGCGAGCACGACTCGGAGTGCGCGCGCCGACGTCCGCGCAGGATCGTCGCTCCGCGTCGCGTCGCGGTCAGCGAGTCGATCAGCGTGAGCTCGCCCCACGGAGTGAAGGCGATCGCGCTGGTCACGATTCCGTTGACGGCCCCAGTAACCGTGTAGCGCGCATCCGCCGCTGGCAGAGTGTCATTGGCGGCAGCGCTGCTCCAGGTGACACGCTGGGGCAGCACCGACGACACCCTGTCGCAGAAGGAAGCGGAAGCGTCGAGCCTCGCACGAATCGCGGGATCGGCGTGTGCGCCGAGTCCCTTCAGCGCTGCGCGATACGCATCCCCCGCTTCGCGGTAGCGGAAGATCGCGAAGTAGCTCGCGCCGAGCGCGTCGGCGGCGCGCAGCAGCTGCGGCGCGGAGAGTACTCGCGTGTCGTGGGTAACGAGTGGTTGCAGGTAAGCGATCGCCGCATCGTGCGCGCCCAGCGCGTGCGCGACGAGGCCACGATAGTATGAGCGCACGGGAGACGACGCGCCGAGCGAGTCCGCCGCGGCGCGCAACGTGAAATAATCGGCCGCGTCGTAAAGCGAGTCGAGTCGTGCATGCGCCGTCGGCGGAGCGGGGCCCGGCAGCGCGGTGCGGCTGCGCGCTCGTCGCGCGGAACGCGACCGCGAGTACAATCGTGACGAGCAGCGGTGACGCGACTACCGCACGGCGTGGGAACGAGATCGACACCCCGCATTATAAGCAGTGCACGCTCTCGCCCGGACGCGAGAGCTATTACTCGAGCATCATGGCGGCTGGTCCAGCTCGCGTCACTAGAGTTTCCGCGCTCGGCGCCGACCGCCGGAAAGCTCTGCTCGTACTCGTGCATCCATCGCTTCGCGAATTCGGGAGCGTCGTTCTCCCGCACCAGCGCCCACACGCTCCCGCCGAAGCCGGCACCGAACGCGGATGCCGCTACGGCGCCGATCGCGCGTGCCTCGCTCGCGAGAAAGCTCGTCTCCGGAGTCTGGTTCCCCAGCAACCGCTCCGCACCCTCCTGCGACCGCGCCACGATGTGCCCGAGCGCGGCGAGATCGCCCCGGGAAAGCGCGTCACCGGCCGCGGGAACGATGTCGCAGCTCTCGAGCGCGAATTGCTCGAGTCGCGCGCGAGCGTCGTCGCTCACGATCTCCAAAGCATGACGTCGATCAAGGTCGCGCAACGCACCGGCAACTGTAGCGTGTCGCGCGTTCGTCGCTGCGTTCAGCTCGCCGAGCGCCTGGCGCGCGAGCCGCGAGACTCCGTTGTACGCCTCGCGCGCTGCACCGGTCTTGGCGGCGACTACTCCGCTCACCAGAACCACGAGCACGTGATCGCGCGGAAACGGGATCGCGCGCTCGAAGGTCACGGGGCAGAACGAATACTGCACGAGCATCCCGGCCTGTGCGCAGAGCATCGCGGTATGGTCCTCGCTACCGCCGAACGTTCCGACTCCGAGCTCGCCGGCGAGCTCGCGGAAGCTCTCACCGTTCTCCACCGCGCCGAGATACTCCGCAAGATCTTCGCGAGTCGTGATGTTGCGCTTGTAAGCTGCGCAGTCGGAGACGCCGCCGACCGCGCTGATTGCGAGGAAGATCGATGTCACGAGCGCGCTCGAGCTGCTCATTCCGGCCGCGAGCGGGATGTCACTCTCGAAGGTTATCTCCGCCCCACGCTGCGTATTCGGAAAGTTGAGCGCGAGTCTCCGCGCGACGGTGAGGACGTAATTCGACCAGTCACCCGCGACGGCGGGGCGCGGCGACGCGAGCTCGCCGTCTCGCACGGTCACGACGTCGCCCGTCGCGGCGTCGGTCACTCTCAGCACTCCGTCGTCTCGCGCTGCTGCAGCGGTACACATACCGCGCTCCGCGGCGCAGAGCAGACTGCGACCACCAGCGTAGTCAGTGTGCTTACCCAGAAACTCGATTCGTCCCGGAACCCAGATTCTGGCGATGCGCTCGCCGCGCGCGCCGTCTCGAGCGAGTGAGGTGACGGCGTGCTGCATCATCACGCCCTTCCGCGCGGCCTCGACATCGCTCATTCCGGCGGCGACGAGCGATGAGGCGACGCTCGTTAGAGCGTCACCCCTCAGAGCTTCACCTCGATGGTGCGCAGTCGGTCCGTCACGGTCGGGATGTCGGAGCGGTGCGACAGATCGAGTACTGATGCATCGGACGGGATCGCCTTGAAGCGCATTCCCAGAATCTCGATCGCGTACTGCACCGCGAGCGGGAGCTCGAGCTCACCGCGCGGCGAGCTCGCGACGTCCCTGCACGCGCGGAACATCTCCGAAGTGAGCCGCCAGCAGTTCATGCTGACGTACCGCGCGGCGCGTGGATCGCGAAGCGTGGATGCGTCTGGCTTCTCGATTATGCGGCGGATGTCGCCCTTGTCGTCCACATCGAGAATGGCGTACGCAGCGATCCGGTCTGGCGCGATGGCGCCGTCGCGTAGCAACCCTTCACGCGAGTACGCCACGCCAGCGGGCCCGTCGGCGAGGCGCAAGCGTGAAAGATCCGCCACGGGATAATAGTTGTCAGCCATTCACTACGACGAACGGCTCGCCCGCCGTGAATTGCTCGGCTGCGAGCACGGCATCCGCGGTGCCGATCGGAGTGGCCTGCACTGCGAACGTCACGCGAATGCGGCCGGACACCGCGTTGCCGTAGCGCTCCTTGATCGCGCTGTGGTCGCGGCGCTACGACGATGCACACGTCGCTGAAGCCAGCATCGGCGAGTCCACTCAGCACGTAGTCGAGGAACGGGCGCCCGACTGGTATCATCGCCTTGAGCCCTGCGTCGGCGATCGCCGCCTGCTCCGGCGCGAGCGTCGTCTCGGGATCCTCGTGGCGCATGCGCGTGCCCAGGCCGCGTGCGAGAATCACAGCCTTGGTGCAGGGCCGCGCCGCGGCGACCGCTGAGGTATCGCTGCCAGTGAGCTCCGGAGTGTCTGACCACATCGCCAGCACGACCCGCACGAGAACGAATCCACTCACGATGAACGCGACGAGCCAGAGCAGCGCCTGCGTGTTTCTTCCGTAGATGAAGCTGCCCGCTCCGAAGAGTCCCGAGTACACGAACATCACCCCTGACGTCCAACCGAGCATCATCTGCGGCAGGCTGTCGGGCGATGGCGGTAGCTTCGATCCGGCGCGGATCGCGTTCCATCCCGATCCGGCTGGCCGCGTGAGCTCGTAGAACCGCAGCAGCGTCGCGCGATCCGCCGGCTTGGTCAGCAGCGTCACTGTGACCCACACCACTGTCGTGACGCCGACCGTGACGATGAGCGGAATCGGGTCGGCGACACCAGCTCCCAGCTTCCTCGCTACGAAGAACGCAAACGAGATGACGAACGACGAGATCATCGCCGAGATCTCGCTCCACGCGTTGATGCGCCACCAGAACCAGCGCAGCAGGTATATGAGACCGGTTCCCGCACCTACGGAGAGAAGGAGCTGGAACGCCTCGCTCGCGGTAGAGAGAAAGAGCGTGAAGCTCCCTGCCGCGATCATCAGGACCGCGGTGAGCGAGCGCGAGACCCAGAGGTAGTGGCGCTCGGTCTTTCCAGGAGCGAGAAAGCGCTGGTAGAAGTCGACCACCAGATACGAAGAGCCCCAGTTGAGGTGCGTCTCCATCGTCGAGCGGTACGCGGCGAACAGCGATGCTATGATGAGTCCCTTCATCCCGATCGGGAGAAGAGTGAGCATCGCTGGATACGCGAGATCGTTCCCGATGAGCGCCGGATCTACGTTGGGGAGCGCGTGCCGTAGGTCGCCGAGTGTGGGGAACACGAGCATCGAGCAGAGTGCGACGATGATCCACGGCCACGGGCGCAGCGCATAGTGAGCGACGTTGAACCAGAGTGTCGCGCCGAGCGCGTGTCGCTCGTTCTTGGAGGCGAGAATGCGCTGCGCGATGTAGCTGCCGCCGCCCGGCTCCGCGCCTGGATACCAGACCGACCACCATTGCACCGTCAGCGGAATTATGAAGACCGTAACCGCGAGCGACGTGTCGTGAAAGTCAGGGAGCAGCGAGAGCGTCTTGGGATCGATCTTGGAAAGCATCCCGTGCAATCCGCCGACCGCTGGTTGATCCAGCGCGACGTACGCGGCGCCGATCACACCGATCATTGCGAGCGCGAACTGCACCATGTCGGTCGCGAGCACTCCCCACAGTCCTGATACCGAAGCGAAGAGGACGCACGCCAACCCGGCGATGACTATCGTCTCGAGCCGTCCCCACCCCAGCATCACGTTGGCGATCTTGACCGCGGCGAGCGTCACCGTGGACATGATCATGATGTTGAAGAAGAGCCCGAGATACACCGCGCGGAATCCGCGCACCACTGCCGCTGGACGACCGGAGTAGCGAAGCTCGTAGAACTCGAGGTCGGTGAGCACGCGCGAGCGCCGCCAGAGCTGCGCGTAGAAGAAGACCGTCGCCATTCCGGTGAGCAGGAATGCCCACCACACCCAGTTGTACGACACTCCGTGCGAGCGCACGAAATCCGTCACGAGGTTCGGAGTGTCGGTGCTGAACGTCGTCGCGACCATCGACGTCCCGACGAGCCACCACGGCGCAGACTGACCCGACGTGAAGAACTCCGCAACACTCGATTGCGACCGCCGGATGTAGAACAGCGCGGGGAGATAACAGAGGAAGAGACTCACTCCCACTATCACCCAGTCGATCGACGTCAGTTGCATCTGGTGCTCTCCATTAGATGATGCGAGCGAGCTGACAGCGATCCGTCACGCGGAAAGCCGCATGCCGTGTGTCTCGAGCGTCAACACCTCGAAAGGCGCGAGCCGCACTTGCGTCTCGCGCCCCGGGACGAATGCTGCGTCCGAATATCTACGCCCGGTCCACGGCGAGTCGAAGAGTATCGAGTCGCTCGACTCAGCGGACAGCTCGAATACGCGCGCGACGTCGATCGCGATACTCTGCGGCTTGTCGCTCGGATTCCGGAGGGTCAGGATGTCGTTGTGCCGCGATGACGAGGCCCAACCGTACGGCTCGAGTCGCAGCGGGTCTCCGCCCACCCAGTGCGTATCGACGAGCGTAGCCGCGTTCGCGCGCGACCACTTGGCGCACTGAGCGATCGTGTCCCAGTTCTCGGGCGACAGAAGCGAGGGAGTGATGTACATCTCCTGAAGCTGCGTTCCCGTTCCAAAGTAAGAGCGCACTTCGGACGTGAAGTCTCCGTGCGGATCGCTCGACAGCTCGTGCGCCTGCCGCGCGTAGATCATCCCGTGGAGCATGAGCGAGTTGAGCGGATACAGCTCACCAGCGCGCACCACGTGCTCATACGTGTCAGCATCCCGGTACGTGATCCAGCGCTGCCTGCTCGTTCCGACGCCGGCGAACATGTGGTCTTCACCTCCGCGCCAGATCGAATCGGCGTACCTCAGCCAGAACGGCGATGGATACGTACCCGTCGTGAGATTCACGTACAGATCCGGCTCGTCACCACGCAGCTCACCGATCAGATGGATCGCAGCGTCGAAGTCGCTGTCGAACGGGCTTCCCGGAAATGTGCTCGACGAGTCGCCGGTGCCATCGAACTTGAATTGGTTCACGCCATATCGGCGGATCATGTCGACGCACGTGTCGCGGAAGTGCTTGTAGTACACGGGGCCCGACAGCGCGAAACCCTCGCTGTTGGTCTCGAAGCCCTGCGCCTTGCCGTACTCGATGCGCTCCTTGTGCGGCTCGCCGTAGCCGCCCCACGGCGACATCCACACTCCCGGCGCCGCACCATAGCGGTGCGTGGCCTCGCTCACCTTCGTGAAGCCGTCGGGGAATCCCGAGTTGAAGTGCCACAACGTCTTCGGATCGTCCCATCCGTCATCGAACAGGAACGAGTCGAGCGTGACGCCGCGCTTCACGTGCAGCTCATTGCCGAACGCAGCGATCGCGCCCAGTGCGTCAGCTTCGCTGTACCTGTTGAAGTAGCCGATGTCGTACCAAGAGTTGTAGTGCAGGAACGTGCGATACGGATGCGCACGCTCCCGCTCGACGTACTCCAGAAAGTCGCGCCGCAATTGTCCCGGTCGCGTGACTCCCGCGACAGAGCTGAACTCGATCGTGGTCCCGCTTCGCAACGGCAGCGCGCGTCGCATGTTGCCGCGCACTCGCGTGCCATCCAGCGAGTTGTCGGCCAGCGGATGCTCGAAAGCGAAGTACGCGTCGCCGATCACCACCGGTGAGCCGCGCACTGTTCCGGTGACTCGCGCTCCCTCCGCGTTGAAATCGACGAGCGTGATGTCGCGGAGCGGTACGTCGGCGCCAGGCGCGCGAAACATCACGGTCTGGCGGACGTAGCGCGACCCGTCGCGCAGCTCCGCACGCCAGTCCGCCTCTATGCGCCCCTGAGCATCGCGCAACGTCGCGCTCACCATTCGCCCCGGCACGCGCTCTGCGAACCGCGATGCTCCAGGCACTGCCGCAATCGCTGCCATGCGCGGCTCGCCGACGATCTTCATCGCGCCTGCGGCGAGCATCGTCTTGTCGGTGAAGCCGAGTGTGAACGCCTGCGCCGAGAATGGAAGCTTCGTCGCCCCAGCGGCAAGTGTGAGCGGGGCGAGCGATCCGTTCGCGACACTCCATGACGCCGCGATGACGTCATTCCCGAGCGTGAGCTGATCGCCTTGCTGGATCGACCGTGCAGTGAGCGATGGCTGCGCTGCTTGCGCGGCAGGCATCGTCGCGGGACCGCGGCCGCCGAGGCCCATCTTGACGGCTCCGACACCCACAGCCAGCCGGCTCGCGTTGTCCAGAAATTCGCGGCGGGTGAGCTGGTGCGCGAGCGGGCCGGTGCCGCGCGGGAAGTTGTCGTCGCTGCTGTCTCGCACTCGCTGAGCGCTCCGCGGCTCGGGTTCGGTGTGGTTCCGCGGTGTGACGCTGGCGTCAGGCGGGAACGGCTGCCGCGAGATTATACCGCGCGCGGCCCGCGGTCAAGGCGCGCCGCCGACCCTGACGATCGCGCCCACCTCGCGCTAAGATCACGCGATGAATCCCACTCTTGCGAGGGGCGCTGCGATCCGTGCGGCGATGGGAGCGGCGATGGCGGTCGCGTTGACGCTGGCGCCGGTCGAGCGCGCCTCGGTCGCGGGCGCACAGAGGCCAGCAGCGCGCTCCACTACGCGCTTCGCACACCTTCGCGATCTCCGACAGCTCGTTCCTTCTGGACGGCGCTCCGTTCCAGATAATCTCCGGCGAGATGCACTACGCCCGCATCCCGCGTGAGTACTGGCGCCACCGTCTGCGCATGGCGAAGGCCATGGGTCTCAACACCGTCGCGACCTACGTGTTCTGGGACTACCACGAGCGTCGCCCCGGAGCGTTCGACTTCCGCACGGGGAACCGCGACCTCGCCGCCTTCATCAGGATCGCACAGGAGGAAGGGCTCTGGGTGATCCTGCGGCCGGGTCCATACGTGTGCGCAGAGTGGGATTTCGGCGGCTATCCGTCCTACCTGCTCAAGGATTCGACGCTCGTCGTGAGGAGCGCCGATCCACGCTTCCTCGCCGCGGAATCGCGCTACGTCGATGCGCTCGCACGAGAGGTGAGACCGCTGCTCGTTACGCATGGCGGCCCGATCATAATGGTCCAGGTCGAGAACGAGTACGGCTCGTTCGGCTCCGATTCAGCTTACAAGGAAGCGACGCGGCGCATGCTCGTCCACGCGGGCATCGATGTCCCGCTCTTCACCGCCGACGGCGACTGGCTCTTCACGAAGGGTGCGATTCACGGAGTCTTCGCCGCGGCGAATGGCGAGACGAAGTACGATTCGCTCGTCGCGCGCGTGAACAGGTTCAGCGGTCATGGACCTTACATGGTATCCGAGTTCTACCCCGGGTGGCTCATCCACTGGGGCGAGCCGTTTCCGGTGACACCGACCGACAGCTTCCTCCCCGCCTATCGTGAGCTCCTGCAGCACGGTGCGAGCGTGAACCTGTACATGTTCCACGGCGGCACCAACTTCGGCTTCACGTCAGGCGCCAACTACTCGAAGCAGTACCCCATCGAGCCGAGCATGACGAGCTACGACTACGACGCGCCGCTGAGCGAGGCAGGATGGGCGACGCCAAAGTATTACGCTCTGCGCGATCTGATCCAGAGCATTGTGAAGCATCCTCTTCCACGCGTCCCCGACTCGCTCCCAGTGATCACGATCCCGTCGGTGCCGCTGCACGTCGCGGGCAATGTCTTCGACATGCTGCACGGGATCACGCCACTGCGCTCGGCGACACCGCTGTCGTTCGAGGAGATGGATCAGTCCGACGGCTTCGTGCTCTATCGCCACAAGCTGGATGCTGCGCTGCATGGCACGCTGAACGTCCCCGGACTGCGCGACCGCGCGATAGTGATGCTCGATGGAAAGCGCGTCGCGGTACTCGACCGCCGCACGCGCGATTTCTCGACCGCGATAGACGCGCCCGCCGGTGCGCAGCTCGATCTGCTCGTGGAGAACATGGGGCGCATCAACTTCGGCGGTGACATGGTGCACAACCGCAAGGGAATAATCGAGCCTGTCACCGTCGACGGCGCACAGCTCCGCGGCTGGGAGATGTACCGCCTCCCGCTCGAGCACGCTCCGGAAGTTGCCGGTTCTGCATCGCGCTCCAGCCGCGACGGCGTTCCGACGATCTACCGCGGCACATTCACTCTCGCTCACACTGGCGACACATTCCTCGACATGCGCGGCTGGACGAAGGGCGTCGTCTTCGTCAACGGCGTCAACCTTGGTCGTTACTGGCACATCGGTCCGCAGCAGACTCTCTACCTCCCCGCGCCGTGGCTGCACAAGGGAAGCAACGAGATCATCGTCTTCGACCTTGCTGGTCATGGCGGTTCGCCGCACGTCGCTGGACTCGCCAGACCAATCCTCAACGAGCTGGCATTGTCGCCCGACACGACCCATGCGCACTGACGTGTCACGCTTTCGAGTCGCGGCGAGCATCGCGCTGCTCTCGCTCGCTGTCACGTCGGTTGCCATCGCGCAGCCAGCGCGCTCCCAACGTGCGACGCGCAACGTCGTTCTCATAGTCACCGACGGCATGCGATGGCAGGAGATTTTCGGCGGCGCAGATTCCGCGCTCATGAATCGAAGTGCCGGACACGTCGAGGACACTACGTCGCTTCGCGCGCACTTCTGGCGCGCTACTCCAGCGGAGCGGCGTGCAGCGTTGATGCCCTTCCTCTGGAGCACCGTCGCGCAACATGGTCAGATCTACGGCGACCGCGACTCGGCGAGCATCGCGCACGTGACTAACGGACTCAAGTTTTCGTATCCCGGCTACAACGAGATGATCACGGGACGCGCGGATCCGCGGATCAACAGCAACAGCGCTCCACCAAATCCCAACGTGAGCGTGTTCGAGTGGCTCAACGACATGCCCCGCTACCATGACAGCGTGGCGGTATTCGGAACGTGGGATGCGTTCGACAGAATCTTCAATCGCTCGCGCAGCAAGCTTCACATTCGCTCGGCCTGGGAGCCGCCGTTCGAGCATCCTGCGACGCCGCGCGAGGCGCAGCTCGATGCGCTTTACGCGAACACCACGCAATTGTGGAGTGACCTCGCCTACGATTCATTTCTTCACGCAACCGTTCTCGACTACGCGCGTGCACACCACCCACGCGTAATGTTCGTCGGCTACGGCGAGACGGACGAATGGGCGCACGCGGGGCGGTACGATCAGTACCTCGAGTCAGCTCATCGCGTGGATCGCTTCGTTCGGGAGCTGTGGGATTCACTCCAGACGATGAAGTCCTACCGTCACAACACGACTTTCATCATCACCACGGATCACGGCCGCGGAAGCACCGTCGCCGATTGGGGCGACCATGGCCAGGACGTTGCCGGTGCGGAGAATATCTGGATCGCGATCATCGGTCCCGACACTCCCGCACTCGGTGAGCTGAAGCGATCAGCGTCAGTGACACAGAGTCAGATCGCTGCGACGATTGCCGCGCTACTCGGCGAGGATTTCCGCGGCGAGTATCCGATGGCTGCTCCGCCGATCGCTCGAGCGATCGGCGGCCACTGACCACCGCTATCTAACGATTTACAATGGCGGGCACCTCTTACTGCCCGCCCCACCTCGTACCCGCGAGCGTCGCCACCGCGCCCAGCGTCGTCTGCGCGGCGTTGAGTCCCAACCTGAAGTCCGCGTCGCTGTAAGTCGTGAAGACGTCCGTCGGCTGGTGCCAGTTGGGATCCCAGCCTGCGCCGATCTGCGCGCCGCGCTCGTTCTCGCGGAGGCTGATGGCCGGGAATGAGATCCTGGAATGGCGCCGAGTCGGTGTTGGTCATGTGCCGTCCGACCGCGGCTGGGTAATCCGTCGCGTACTTCTCATTGGCGCGCTCGAATGCCCATGCCATCTCCTGCGCCTGCGCGGCGAACTTCGATGTCGCCTGGAACTCGATATTCACGTCGGCTTCGGGACGCTGCACCGGACTGAGAGTGCCGTCTGCGCGCGGCATTCCGTGATCGAACATCATCATGTCGTGCTGGACCATGCCGAGCCAGCGCGGCTCGGGGTACTTTCCTGACCCGGCGGGGTCTTCTTTCCCCTGGAGAGCGTAGCGTTGCGCGACGTAAGCGCGCGAGCCGTCGAGACCTGTCTCTTCGTTGTTCCAGAGGATGAAGCGGATCGAGCGGTCCGTCTTGACATGCGGATCGCTGAAGACGCGCGCCAACTCCATCACCAGCGCGGTCCCTGATCCGTCGTCGTTGGCCGCCTGGCCCCAACCGATTCCATCCATGTGGCCGCCGACGATGTACATCTCGTCCGGATGCACCGTGCCGACCTTGGTGCAGTACACTTCCTGCCGCTCGCCCGGAGTGCTCGGCTGCGAATCGGTCGCGCGGATTGCTGGGTCGGGCTGCTTCAGCGAGTCATTGTTCACGCCGGTGCGGGCGCGAACCCCGCGCACGCGCGAGCCACCTTCGCCCCAACCTTCCGCGCGGAGGTGCTGCGCCGCCGCAATTTGCTCTGGCGTGGGACGCGCCCGCGGCGGAGGCGGTTGGTAGTCGTAGGTGATCCGCGCAGTCGGCGTGCAGCCATAGCTCTTGAGCTTGGCTTCGATCCAGTCGACCGCGGCGCGGTTGCGGTCGGTGCCCTGACGCCGGTCGCCGAACTGGGTGAGGCCTTTGATCGTCGCCTTGTACTGATCGAGCGAGAGCATGGCGACCATGTTCTTTATCGCGTCGACCGCTGTGTCGGGCGCGGGTTGCGGAACGCTCTGCGCGGCGAGCGGTGCAGCCGCGGCAGCGAGGAGAGAGCAGGTCGCGACGAGCCGATTCAACGAGGTAGGCATGGTTGGTCGTGGTCGGAGTTGGCGGTGCGCGTGCACCGAGCGGTCTCGGCAAATTACGCCGGCCCAACGAAGTTTGCTGCTGCTCGGCGACGAGCGCTCACGCTACGGTTTTTGTATATCCCGTTGACATATCCCAGCCGTTGTCTTAGCTTTCAACGACGCGTATCAGTGAGGTCTGGCATTGACCCGCACAACTGTATTCCGTAGCAATCGGTCTCAAGCGGTCCGGCTCCCGAAGGATGTGGCGTTCCCAGAGGGAGTCACGGAGGTCGCGATACTACGCGACGGTACGCGGCGCGTCATTGTCCCAGCCAATGCTGTCTGGGATGACTTCTTCGCCGCCCCGGGCATCGAGTTGGACGATCGCAGTCAACCGCAGCCTCAGGTGCGATCGAGTCAGTAATGCTCCGCTACATGCTCGACACGGGCACGTGCATCACCGCCTTGCGGGACCGCCCTGAGCCGTTGCGAGCACGGTTCAATGCGGAGGCGGATGCGCTCTCAATTTCGACCATCACGCTCTGCGAGCTTCTGCACGGGCGCGGCCAAGTCGGCGAAACCGATCGACAACCGACACGAAGTCGAGCGGTTCGCCGATCATCTCACCGTGCTGTCATTCGATGCGGCGGCCGCCGCGCATTCCGCTGACATAAGGGCCGCGCTCGAGCGAAAGGGCAACGCAATCGGCGCCTACGAATTGCTGATCGCCGGCCACGCCCGCAGCGAGGGCCTCATCATCGTGACCAGCAATGCGCGGGAGTTCAAGCGGGTCGAAGGTCTGCGCAGCGAGAGCTGGCATCGTCATTCGTGACATGCTGCGGTTCGATAGCTCGAGGCGGAAGGCGAAGTAGCTGAACGCCAGCTACGACCGCCAGCACCACGACGTTCACCGTCAGCGCCACCAATCCAACGTTCAGATCCTTCACCACCTGTGGCGCGCGAGGCATCATCGTCGCGATCGAGGCTCCGCTCACGGTCAAGACCACGACGACGAGCTCCCCTGCCACAAGCCCTGCAGTCGCGGCAGCGACGCTCACCAGCGGCCGTCGCGTGAGACTGAGCATGAACGCGGGAAAGAGCTGCGTCACTACGTTGTAGCCCATCAGCAGAAGCAGCACGATTCCACCCCCGCCACGCAGCGTGAATATCACGGCGACGAGCGCGAGGAACGGTACCAGCCATCGCGCGAGCAATGAGATCGTAGCGTCGCTCGCTTCACGCGCGAGAGGCCGATACACGTTCTGCGCAAGGATCGTCGCCGCGGTGATCAGGATCATCGAGCCAGGCACGAGCGCCGTGAGCAGCCCCGCCGCACCGATCATCCCCACCACCCACGGCGCGAACGTCGCCTTCACGATTCGCAGCAGCGAGAGGTCCGCGTCGGCGCCCTTGAGCCCTGGTACTACGAGTATCGCAGCGAAGCCGACGAAGAAGACGAAGAGCACCATCAGCTGGTACAGCGGCATTATCACGGCGTTCTTGCGAAACACATCCTCGTTGCGCGCCGTGTACGCGCCGGCGAAATATTGCGGCCACATGTACACGCCGATCGCGTTGAGAAAGACCGTCGATATGAACCATGCCGGACTCGCACCGCGCGACGACAGCGTGAGGAAGCCCGGCTTGGCGTGATCGATCGCTACGAACATCTGGTGTATGCCGCCGTAGTAATGGAACGGGAGATACACGCCGATTCCGACCACTACTGTGAGGATCATCGCGTCCTTGAGCGCCGAAGTCCACGCAGAGCCGCGCACGCCGGACACTACGACATAGCCAACTAGCGCAGCGGTCCCCGTCCACACCGCGACTGCCGGCGTCACGACGCCGTTCGACGCTTCGGACACGATGATGCCAAGCCCTTTGAGCTGCAACACGAGATAGGGCAGCAGCGCCGCCACACTCACCAGCGCGACGATCACGCCGAGCGCCTTGCTCTCGTACTTGGAGACGAAGTAATCCGCCTGCGACACCAGCCGCTTCTCACCTGCGTAGCGCCAGATGATCGGCAGCAGAAAGTACGAGTAGCTGAACGACACCGCCGCGTACGCCAGAATGTAGAACGCGGGCGCCCCTCGGCCGTACGCCCACCCACTTCCGCCGAGGAATGTGAACGTCGTGTAGAACTCGCCCGCGATGAGTAGGAAGACGAACATCGTGTTGAAGCCACGCCCGCCCACACTCCACTGCTCGAGGCTCATCACGCGGCCGCGACGCGCCAGCAAGCCCAGCGCTATGGCGACGACAAAGAAGAACGCGATGATCCCGAGCGTGATGCTCATCAGACCCTCACGTCATCTGTCATCAGCCGCTCACCTGTCGATGAAGACTCCGCGGCGCGCTTGCGGTCGAGCACGAGTATTATCGCCATCACGACTGACGTCGCTATCACCCATCCCACTATCCACGCGAGCAGAAGTGGAAGGCCGAGCACGTACGGCTCGACACGGTTGACGAACGGAATGCCGCCCAGCATTCCAATAGTCGGGAGCGCGCCGAGCCAGCGGTAGCGCGTGCTCACATGGCGTGTGGCGCGAGATAATCCAGCGCGGCCGCGACGAAGATGCGCGTCCCGGAATCGAGTGCGCGCTCATCGATGTCGAAGCACTCATGATGGTGCGGCTGCACGATGCCTCGCTCCTCGCACCGCGCTCCGACGAAGAAGAACGCGCCAGGCGCCACTTGCTGATACGCGGAGAAATCTTCGCCGCCCATGGTCGGCGTCGCTTCGATGAGCGCATCAGCGCCGAGCGCGGCAATCACCGCGCGCTTCACCAGCTCGGTCGCTCCGGCGTCGTTCACCACCGGACGGTACCCGCGCTCGTACGCGAAGTCGTACGTCGCGCCGTGTGCCGACGTGACGCCCGCGACGATGCGCTCGATCAGCTCCGGCATCCGCTTCCGCAGCGACTCGTCGAACGTACGCACAGTCCCTTCCATCTCCACCTGGCCCGGAATGACGTTGTGAGTCGTGCCGCCCGAGATGCGCGCGATCGAAACTACCGCTGACGCGAGCGGATCGACGTTGCGCGACACGACGTGCTGAAGATTCACTATCACCTGCGCGGCAACCGCTATCGAATCCACCGTGCGGTCAGGTTGCGCAGCGTGGCCGCCGCTCCCCTTCACGGTGATCCTTATCGTGTCTGGTGCAGCCATGAGCGGACCGCTCTTCACCTCGACCTTGCCTACTTCGAGCGACAGCCACAGATGAGCGCCGATCACGACGTCGACGCCTTTCATCACACCGGCCCGCACGAGCTCTTCGGCGCCGCCGGGATGAAGCTCCTCGGCGTGCTGGAAGATGAACCTCACCTCGCCCGCGAGATCGTCGCGCCGCGATGCAAGGACCTTCGCAGCGCCGAGTAGCATGGCAGTGTGGCCATCATGCCCGCAAGCATGCATCGTTCCGGGATGGCGCGAGACGAAGTCGTGAGTGTTGCGCTCCTCGATCGGTAGCGCGTCGATGTCGGCACGGATGGCGAGTACGCGTCCGTCGCGCGCTCCCTTCAGCCGGCCGAGCACGCTCGTCGGAGTCGGGCGAGTGACTTCGATTCCGCCGAAGCTCGCGAGCGTGTCGGCGACGAACTGCGACGTGCGCTCCTCGTGAAAGGAGCGCTCCGGATGACTATGCAGGTGCCGACGCCACCCTATCACCTGCTCGCGGACGTCGTCGATCGCCGCTTCAGGTGTCACGATTGCAGCCAAATGAACCTCGCATGATTGTGCCGCTTCAACGATACGCGTTGAAGCGCGCTAGCGTGAGACTCCGCGTCGGCGGGCACCCGACTTGCTCACCGAGCGGGAGTGACTGTCATACGCTTCTCTCGCCTCGCCCCGATTGTCTGACTCCTCGTACGACGTCGCGATAGTCGGAGGAGGACCGGCCGGGCTGACCGCCGCGCTCTGGCTCGCCCGCTACCTTCGCAAGGTCGTGCTCATCGATGCAGGCGATCCGCGCAACTGGGAGACGCGGGGAATCCACGGTTACCTCGGCCTCGAGGGTATCACGTCTCCCGAGCTCCGCACGCGCGGGCGCGACGAGGCGCGTCGCTTTGGCGCGGTCTTCATCGACGCGACCGTCTCGCGCGTCGATCGAGTCGACGACGACCGCTTCCGCGTGACACTCGACGATGGAGTGTCGGTGATCGCGGAGCGGCTGCTGCTGGCGATAGGTGTGCGCGACGACTGGCCCGACATTCCTGGACTCGACCGCTGCTATGGCGCGACGGCACACGTGTGTCCCGACTGTGACGGTTACGAGGCGCGCGGAAAGAAAACGGTCGTGATCGCGAGCGGACGCAAGGCGGTAGGGATGGCGCTCGCGCTCGCAACGTGGACGAACCGCATAGTCATCTGCACCAACGGCGAGCCCGCCGCGATCTCGGCGGAGAGCCTGGCGAAGCTCGACCAGCTCAACATCCCGATTCTCGAGGCGCGAGTGAAGTGCGTGAGGTCCCAGGACGGCGAGACGCGCTGCCTCGATCTGGAGGGCGGCATGCAGCTCGATTGCGATCAGATCTTCTTCGCGATCGGGCAGGAAGCCTCAGACGATCTCGCCGCTCAGCTCGGCTGCGAGCGTGACGAGATTGGACGTGCGATCACCGACGAGCACTTTCACACGTCTGTCCGGAACGTCTACGCGGCTGGCGACATCGTTCACGGGCCACAGATCGCCATAGCCGCCGCTGGGAGCGGCGCCGTTGCGGCGCTGTCCATCCATCACTCATTGCTTCCGGCAGGACGCAAGCTCGATTGAGCCGCGCGGAGCGTGGCGCGTCTACCAGCTGACTGTCAGCTTCTGCGATTTTCCCTTGCGGAGCACATCGAGCGCGACGCTGTGACTCTTAGTCGCGCGCATCGCCTGAACGAGCTGCAGCGGGGTCGTCGTGTCGGTAGCGTCCGCACTCACTATGACGTCTCCCGGCTCCAATCCCGCGGTCGCTGCAGGACTGTCGTTGGCGACGTCGAGCACGAGGATTCCGGTGTGCCCGACGCCCAATGCGCTCGACAGCGCCTCGGTCATGGTGACGAGCTGTGCGCCCGCCACCGGCGTCACGCCGCTGCGATCGATCGGATGCGCGAACGAGACCGGCCCGAACGCCTCCATCGAAGGAAGCGTGGCCACCTGATTCACGTCGATGCGCACGGATCTGCGCGCAGCGCTGGCCGTCGGACGACGCGCGACTGTGAGAGCGATGCTCCGGTCGCCGTTGCGGCGAACCCTGAAGACGATCTTGGTGCCGGGCGAGAGCAGACGCTCCACGCCGAGCGGATTGCTGTGAGCGTCAACGTCATTGTACGCGAGAATCGTGTCTCCAGCGACGAGCCCCGCGGTCTGCGCCGGCGACCCTGGATCCACTGATGCGATGATCGGATACTCGAGCGTGACGCCGGACGCATTGTCGCCCGCACCGCGCTGGATGAGCGACACTCCGACCCATCCCTTGGCTGGAGCTTTCTGAGCTGCCGCGGCCGAGGTCAGCGCTGCACTGCACAACGCAGCGATCATGAGTGACGCGAGGAGTTTCATGCTAATACGACACATTGCGTAGTTGAAGCGTTGGCCGGTGCTCAGAACTTCACTATCTCGGCGCCATCAGGCAGCGACTTGCCGAGCTGTTGGAGCGTCGCGTCGCGCGCCACGATGGTCGAGAGGTAGTACTGGCTGAGGAGCGGATCGGCGGGCATCGCCTTGAGCGCGTTGAGCGATGCGTTGCTCACCTCGTCAAGAGCGGCAAGACGTCCCTGGTAGACCTCCTCGGAGCTCGCCGGCGCCAGCGTCGAATCGGCTGATGCCGCGAGATATGCGGCGGCGCGCTGATAGTCGGCCTGCGAACGCGCCAGAGTCCTGCGCGCATCGGAAGCGGAGTGAAAGCCCGGCGATCCAACGCTCCATGAGATGCTGTGATCGCTCACGCTGTCTGCGATTGCGTACTGGATCTCGTTGACCAGACCCTGGCCCACGCTCGACGCGCGTCCGGCGACGAACCCGATTCCGGCGAGCGCTGCGCCAGCCGCAACCTGAACCGAGCGTCGTCCGATGGTCCGCCAGGCGGAGCGCCGCGCCGGCACTGGCGACGCGAAACCGGCGTCGTAGGCTGTCTCGCGCTGGGAGGGGGCGCGAATGATTCCTTCCTGCTGGAGCGCCGTGGCGAGCGTTCGCCATTCCGTGAGCGGTGCCACGATGCGCGTGCGCTCACTCGCGATCAGCGAGTCGAGTGCCTGCTCTGAAAGTTCTCTAGACGGAAGCGCCATGCTCTGATCCGGTACCGGTGACGAATGCGTCAGCTAGATGAGCAAGCATGCGTCGCAGCTTCGCTCGTGCCTTGAAGAGTTGAGATTTCGATCCACCGGTGGTTATGCCAAGCTCACGAGCTATCTCCTCGTGAGTGTACCCCTCGACATCGTGCAAGAGGAACACCGTTCGCGCACCAGGCGAGAGCTTGCGCGCGGCCTGGTCGATCGACTGGGCCACGAAGCTGCGCTCGCTCTCCGTCTCTGGGTTGTCCTGCGACATCGCGGTATCCTCCTCCACATCTATTTCTACACGTGCTATCCGTCGTACCTTGCGCAGCGCGTTCAGCGTCCGGTTCACAGCGATTCTGTGCGCCCACGTACTGAACTGCGAGTCGCCCCGATAACTCGGCAGCGCGCGGAAGATCTGAATCCAGACCTCCTGCGCGACGTCGGCGGCCAGGTCGCGATCTCCGCAGAGCCGAAGCACTACGGCGTCGATGTGAGGGGCGTTCTCCATCCAGAGTTGCCTGAGAGCGCGCTCGTCGCCCTCTATCGCCCGCTGCACTGTGATCTGGTCCGTCGTCATCCAGGGTGTGCGTTTATTTGACTCAAGTCGTATCTGAAGGGTTGCCAGACTCGTCAAATATGGCAGATTGGGGTCCCGTTCGTTCTCGGTTACGCAGTCACTGGTCGCATACTGATGCTGGCAGCACTCGCTCTTCTTTCCCTGGCCGCAGTCGGACCAGTTCGTACACCGCACTCGCCGCAAGCGCCGAACGATTCGGCGAGGGGCCATTCGCGGCTACCCGGTCTGCCGGTGAGCCCTCCCGCCGCGGTAGGCATGTCCGCACAGCGGCTCGACGCCATAAACCGCATAGTCGAGCGTGGAATCCAGGCTGGTGGCTACCCCGGCGCCTCCGTGATAGTCGGACGAAAGGGGATGAGCGTCCTCTCGCGCGGCTTCGGTCACCTCACGTGGTCCGACGCCAGCGCCGAAGTCTCGCCAGATGAAAGCATCTACGACCTTGCGTCGCTCACCAAGGTGGTGGGGACCACGACGGCGATAATGGTTCTCTATGACCAGGGGCGCATCTCGCTCGATGCCCCAGTCTCGCGCTACATCCCCGAGTTCTCCGGCGGCGACAAGGATTTAGTAACAATTAGACTATTATTGACCCACCGCTCGGGTCTTCCGCCCGGACGTGACATATGGAAGATCACGCACGACCCGGTCGAAGCGCGCCAGATAATCCTCGGCACTCCGCTCGGCTTCCATCCGGGCGAGTACTACGAGTACTCGGACCTCGGCGCCGACGTGCTCGGCTATGTGGTCGAGGCGGTGTCGGGCCAGTCGCTCGATGAGTTCCTGGCCGATTACGTCTTCCACCCGCTCGGGATGTACGACACCGAATTTAGGCCCGCCGACTCGCTCAAGTACCGAATCGCGCCGACGGAGATCTCACCGCCGCGCGGCTACCCCGCATGGGGCGAAGTCCACGACGAGAACGCCTTCGCGATGGGCGGGGTCGCGGGACACGCTGGGCTCTTCTCCACGGCCGCTGATCTCTCGGTGTTCGCGCAGATGATGTTGAACGGCGGTGTCTACAACGGCGTGCGAATCGTCGCCGAATCGACCGTGACGTACTTCACGACGCGCGAGGCTGGCCATCGCGCGCTCGGATGGGATACGCCGACAGGCTCATATGGTTCGGGTGAATACCTCTCGCCGTACGCATACGGGCACACGGGCTTCACCGGAACCTCGATGTGGATCGACCCGGCGCGCGATCTCTTCGTCATCCTGCTCACCAACCGGGTGTACGACGCGAGAGTGAGACATCCCGTTCGCGTGATCGCCGACGTCAGGTCCGACCTCAGCGACGCTGCATCTCTGGCGGTGATGGACATGCCGGTCGGAGAGGACGCGATGCCCGCAGCGTTCCGCGCCGACCGTGAGCGTGGGTGGAACGAAGCCGTGAGACATCCGGCGCGCGGAAGAGGAAGACACGCAAAGACGTTATCTTCCAAGCATGGACATCACACCGGAAAGCGAGCTCCCGCAGCAAGCTCGGAGCACCACTCCAAGTCCAAGCACACAAGCAGCAAGCCCAAGCACCGCTCCAACAGCGCCTGACGGCGCCGCCGCGCCGGTAGTGAGCGAGGATCAGGTCAAACTGGTCCTCCGGCGAGTGAAGGACCCCGACCTCCAGCTGAACATCGTCGATCTTGGTCTCGTGTACGGAATCCGCGTCGACGGCGCGGTGGTCTCCGTGGACATGACGCTCACCTCGCCCGGCTGCCCGTCGGGCCCAGAGATCATGCAGGACATGGAGCAGCAGCTCCGCGCGCTCCCCGGAGTGCAGGACGTTGCAGTGAATCTCGTCTGGGCGCCGTTCTGGTCGCCGGATCGCATCGAGCCGCGCGTGAGGGCGTACCTGGGGCTGTAGCTGCGGCTACGCCGCGTCCTGCGAGGGTTCGGAATTGCGGCGTGAACGACGGTCAGCGTCGCGATACCTCGTTCGCGCGCCGTCTACGTATGCCTACGTATATCCCACCCGAACGCGCGCTTCTATCCTGATGACGAACCGGCTGGCTCGGGACACTTCTGTCTCATGGCGGCCGAACGATCACTGGTACAGGAGCTCGCCATGCTACGCACTCGCAAACTCGCTTCGATCTTCGCCGTAACCATCGCGTCCGTCACACTCGCTGCAAGCCATGCCGCTGCACAGCGCGATTCGACTCCGGCGGGAGCACACGCGCGAATTTCGTCTCCACTCTCTCCCGATCGCATCGTCGCAACAGTGCTTCGCCAGACCGACGACGGCGTGCTCACAAGACCGGAGGGGCGATCCGATTCAGTGGCTGTTCCAATCGACAGAATCACCACGTCGCCCGTCCTTCGGCAACAGAGCGCCGACACTGTCCCCGCGAGCACGATGCATCCCGTCGATGAGGCGGCGCTCCCGATTCAGCATATAGATCCGTCGAGTGGGCCGCCAAGCCCGGCGGCCATAGGCCTCGTGCTCGCCGTCGCACTCTTTGCCGTGCTTATCATAGGAGTGTCGCACCTGTGAACGGCGAGACCGACTGCGCGCGCGCCGCGACGATTGCGTCACCGCTCGGAGCGAACGCGGGCGCGATGCTCGGCGTGGCTCAAGCTATGGGCAGCTTCACGCTCTGGCGTCCAGCGGTGGCAGGCCGCGCATCACATCCGCGAGCTCACCACGTGATCTCACGCCGAGCTTGCCGAAGATGTTGGAGAGATGCGTGCTTACCGTGCGTGGAGAGACACCGAGCGCAACGCCAATCTCCGCATTCGTCTTGTGTGCGGCGACAAGCTTCGCGATCTGTGCTTCACGACCGGTCAGCACGCGCTCGCGCGGTGGGATGATGCTTGGCGGACGCGCGCCACATTCGCGGAGCTGCTGGCGGATACCGGCGAGCGCTCCCTCCGCGTGCATCGGGATCAGAGCATCGTGCGCGCGGCGAAGCTCGTGCTTTGCACCGTCGATGTCTCCCACGTCGCGCAACGCGCTGGCAAGCTGCCGGCGCACGCGCGCAGCATACTCTGGGAACGGGATCGCGTCGAGCGCGTCGGCCGCAGCCGACAGTAGTGGAATTGCGCGCGCAGCGTCGTGATCGCGCAGCAAGACCAGCAGCGCATCGCACGCATCCGCCCAGGCGAGGCCGAGGCGATGACCGAGCGCCGCAGCGTCGCGTCTCATTCTCCGGCTCAGCGCCTCCGCGCGATCGAAATCCCCAATCCACAACGTCGCTTCGCCCAGAATCGGAAGAAGGCGGTGGATTCCCCATGCGACGTATCCGCTCGCGTCTGCGAGCGCGAGTCCAGCGCTCGCGATCTCGATAGCGCGCTCATACTCGCCGAGCGCGAGCCAGTATGCAGCGCGCCCAGTGTGCGCGGGAATCACGGTATGGGGGTTGTGCGCGAGACGGTCATCAGCGCTCGCGACCTGCCATGCCTCATCGAGCTCTGCAGCAGCGGTGTCGTACTCACCGCGACCGATTCGCATGAGTGCCGACCACACGAGCAGACGCGGCAGCAATGAGCGTGCACCGAGTGAGCGGGCGTCGCTTATCGCAGTGGCCGCTCGCGTGATGCCTTCATCCCACGCCCCGGTGCCCGACGCGTACTCGATCGCCACTTCAGCCGTTGCGAGCACCAGCACTGGCGAGCCAAGCTCATCAGCGATGCGCTCGCACGTCGCGACGTTCAGTGCGACGTCATCCGCGTTCCCGGTGAGTCCGGCGTGCACCGCCATCCCCCAGTGCGTGGACCAGAGTAGCGTCTGATCACCGATGCGAGTTGCCAGCTCGATCGCGCGCTCGCCATGGGTGCGAGCATCCGTTGAGGGACCGCTCCATGCATGGAGCAGCATCAGTCCCCTCTCGGCGCGTGCACGCAAAGAATCGTCGTCAGCCTGCTCGGCGAGCGCTGATGCCAGGGTTAGCGTGTGCGCGGCGTCCGCGTGTCGCCCCGCTTCGTGGAGGCACGCGCCCTTCGCAATCTGCAATCGCGCCATCGTCACCAGCGATATCGGGAGTGCGAGCGCCTCGTCATAGCTTGTCAGTGCCATGCTCGCTCTGCCACACCAGAAGTGGACGAGACCGAGGTGAAGCGCAGCGATTGCCATCTGCTCCGTGTCACCGTGAACACTCGCGTCATCTCGCAATTCGGACCAGAGCGACGGCGGCGGCGGCGTACTCGCCGTTGCGCTGCCGTGCCCGCGCGAGCGCTGTCGTGACGCGCGTGCGAAGAGCTGCGTCGTCAGCGCGCAGATTCGCGTGCGCCGCAGCGAGGTACTTCACTGCATCCGTCGCCGCGTGGCGCGCAAGCGACCGCTCGCCGGCTTCGACCAGCACTGGGAGCCAGTCGTGCTGATCCGCCGCGGCGCCGGCGAGAAGGACGTGGTTGGCAACGTCCTCCGGCGTGGCGCGGTGCGATGACGATCCCGCCGCCAGCGCCGCGGCGAGCGAGCCGTGTGCGCGCTGTACGCGCACAATGCCAGCGTCGGCGAGGATCACCTCACGCATCAGAGGGTGCGAGACGTCATAGCGCGCGCTGCCAGCAGCGGCGCGCTCCTCGATGATCATTCCACGACGCAGCTCGTCGAGCGCAGCGAGGAGCATCGAGTCGTCATGCACACCGATGCGCACGAGAACATCGTGGGCGAGGCCCGCGCCAGACGCTGCGACGGTCGTAGCGATCTCGCGTGCGCATTCCGACAGCGCAGCGATCCGCCCATGCAGGGTATCGCGAAGCGTTGCGGGAAGCACCAGGTTCGATACATCCCAGCCGTGCCATGAGCCGTCGCACCTGTAGAGCGCTCCCGACTCGACGAGCTCACGCAGGATCTCCCTCGCGAAGAGCGGATTGCCACGTGTCCAGCCGTAGAGCAGCGACGCGAACTCTGCCACTACTCTGCGCGGAGTGTCGAAGACTTCGCTCACCAGGTCGCATATCTCGTCGCGCGAGAGCGGGCCCAGTCTCACTATCTCCGTGATCCCGAGCGACGTGACGGAACGCTGCACAGCGCTCCAGGCGCCGGTCGCGCTCGATTCGTCGGTGGTCCACGTAGCTAGCAGCATCACGCGCCACTCGCGGCAACCCCGCGCGATGTAATGCAGCAGCTCGATCGAGGGCGCGTCCGCCCACTGGAGATTGTCGGCGATGAGGAGAAGCGGTTGCGTCGCTCCCATGCGCGCGAGCAATTGTCCGCACGTCCAGAAAGCCCGCGCCTTGATCTCTCCGGGGTCTCCATCCGCCACGGCGCCCGCGTCCGCGCTGACCGCCGGGAACACAGTCGCGAGCGCCGACGCTCGCCCACGGGTCATCGCGTTCACCTTCGCTGCGCCGAGCGCGGCGACGAGTGGGCCGAGCATGTCGTTCACGAGTGAGTACGAGACGTCACGCTCGATTGCATTTGCGCTCGCCTGCGCCACGCTGAAACCGCGCGCGGCCGCCATGCGGGCGACCTCCTGAGCGATGCGCGTCTTGCCCACTCCACTCTCGCCCGCGACCAGCACCGACTCGCCATGCGATGTGAGCGTGCGAGCGAGGCGTGCGCCCATCTCATGCAGCGCACGCTCGCGGCCGAGCAGCGGGAACTCGGCGCCGAGTCGCGGGAGGTTTATCGCGCGCTGCATCCGCCCACGAAGTACGCCGACGTGAGCGGCATCCCCACGATCGCCGTCCATTCGCCCGCTCTCGTATCGGCCTTACTGACGAGTAGCGCTGCGCCGCCCGCGAGGAAAGAAGCCAGCGTCGACCGCACGTGCGAGTTCCACCGATCACAACCGAGCGCGTGGCCAGCCAGGTTGGTCCCGACGCCGGTTCCGATGATCGTTCCCATGATCGCTCCAAGGTACGCGCAGTCGCGACAATCAGGACTCGAGAACGTCACTGCTCCGACACCCGCCCCGAAGGCCGACGCGAGCCCAATATACGCAGCTGATGTCTGAAAGCGCGCTGCGGACGGCGGTGCGAAGATGTTGGGCGGATGGGCCAGGGTGTCCGCCGGCAGAATCGCGCCGGCACGCAGAGCGGCCACACGCTGCGCGGCGAGCGGAGAGACATGGAGCGATAACGCGGCGAGCCCGACGAGTCAGCTTCCCTAGCATTGGTTCTCCTGGTGAATGGAGAGCTCAGCGTAGAGAATCCGCGGATCGTCCCATATACGTAGACTTACGTAGTCGGCATCGGGCAGAGCGATTGGCGCCCATGAAGATGCTGCGCCATGTTCAATGGATGAGGCGGCGCTCCGTAATTCTCGCGGTGATTATCGTTGCCGCGTGTGCGACCAACGCGAATCTGCTCGACGACTCCGGCGCGCCCATCGCCGTGAAGCACGCCCGCGTGAGCCGCAATGTACGCGAGCGCGTCCCCGATTTCTGGACCGCCGTCTCTGTGCTCGACGTGAATGCCGCGACTCAGGATGCCAACACCATCTCGGAGCGCGTCTTTGCACGCGCACTCGGCCTGCTCACCAGCGGCGATCTCGACGGAGCGGAAGTTCTTTTCGGCTCATTGCTCGAAGACCCGGACGTTCTCATCAGAGGACGTGCGCGGATCGGGATGACTCTCTCGCTTGGCGCGCAGGGACGCTGGACCAGTCTCGCGGCGCTGCCGCGCGTGAGTGTGTCTCCAACCGACACGCAGTACGTCGACAGAGCTGCAGTCGACGCTTGGGCGGGCGTGCTGCGCGATGTCCCACCTGTCGAGATCACGGCGCCAGCGGCGCCGGACACGGACGACATCACGCGCAGCAGCATCGGCACACCGATAGTGAGCGTCGTGCTCAACGGTCACAGGCGCCACTTCTGGCTCGACACGGGGGCGAGCATGTCGCTCATTGCGAGCGACGTGGCCGCCGCGTGCGGAGTACGTCCCTTCGGCGGTGACACGCTCGCGATCGCTGCCGCCACCGCCCGCGTCGCCGCGCGCCCAGCGGTGGCAGCGGAGCTCGACATCGGCAAGGTCGTCGTGCGCAATCTTCCGGTTGCGATTCTCGATCCTTCCGCGCTACGGCTGGACACGCGCGTCGCCAACGGGCGCGCGGAAGCGGTGAAGATCGATGGCGTCGTGGGCTCCGACGTGCTCCGTAGACTCAACGTCGTACTCGACGTGTCGGCCGGAACGGTCGCGTTGTCACGCCCTATGGGGAAGCCGCTGCGGGACCGAACCCTACTCTGGCTCGGTTTCCCCGTCGTGCGCCTCCTCACGCGTGATGGTCAGCCAGTGCTCTTCGGAATTGACACCGGCGCCGACACGAGCATCGTGACGAGTGCGTGGCTGTCGAAGACTCCAGATCCGCAGCTCGCCACCGGCCACGCCACACTTCAAGGGATCGGCGGAGGTGGCGTCACGGCGCTCCCGATCGTGCACAGGGTGGTGATCAGCGATGGCACGTACGCACTGCGTCTGCTCGACGTTCCGCTGGTGAGAGAGCGGCGGCAGACGTTCGTAGCGTTCGATGGAGTGATAGGCGCCAACGTCCTCTCGCGCGCATCCATCCGCATGGACATGACCGACGGAGTCTTCGAGATCCGCTCGCCTGGCCTCTCACTCCTCTCTTCTGATACGGGGTTCGTCAGGGTACGAAGACAATGAGCTCGTGCGTCTTGTGACGCCCACTGATATCGCTGCAGCGCCGATTCCATGCGAGTCAAGTCGACTGCCGGAGTCGATACCGGTGACCGGCGGCTTGCCGGAGTCACACCGTATATTCAGTCAGGATGCCACAGCCTCGCAGTGAGCCGCGCGATTCCGGACCAAGCGCGCCTGCTCGCCGGTACAGCGAGCAGGAGGTCGCGCTCGTCATAAAGCGAGCGGCCGAGCTTCAGGTACAGGAAGCAAGCAGGGAGGACGAGCAGAGCACCGGGCTCTCGTTGAGCGAGCTCGAGCAGATCGCTGGCGAAGCAGGACTCGACCCCGCACTGATCCGCCGCGCTGCAGGTGAGGTCGATGCGCGACACACGACGTCGCAGACGTCGCCGTTCATAGGTGCGCCCTCCGTGCTTCGCATCGAGCGCACCGATCGCCGGCGAGATATCAGTCCGGATGAGTACGAGTTGATAGTTGAAGAGTTGCGCAGCAGAATACGATGACGCCGGTTTGGTCGAGCACACTCGGACGCTCGCTCACGTGGACTTCGATGCCACCAATCGTCGGGTCGCGGTGCGCGAGCAGCACCAGGTCAGTGTCACTGTAACATCGAAGAACGGAGTGATCACCGTAATTCGAGGCCACGAATCGTTGCGTGGGATCGCCGGGGGCTTGTTCGGCGGACTGATGGGTGGGCTCGGCGGTGGCATGACGGGCGCATCGATCGCGGTCGGAATGGCAGTGTTCCATTCTCCCGTTGCAAGTGTCGGGGTGGAGCTCGGCGTGGATTGGAGTCACGTACCTGCTTGCACGCGGAATCTTCGGTGTGGTTGCGCGAAGGCGCGGTGATCGCTTGCGTGAAGTCGTCGATCGCATAACCGCGCAGATCGCCGAGATGGCGCATCCGGTCCCCGCCGTGCCGGCACCGGCAGATGCGTCGCGGGCGTTACCCGGCGAGCGTCACGACTGATCCGCAGTCGTCAGCGCAGCCGATGAAGTCGAGGCACGATCTCGCGGCTCATCAGGTCGGCGATGAGCGCTCCCGCGACGACGTCGCTCGTCCAGTGTTCGTCGGCGTGAACGCGCTGCCACGACACGAGTAGCGTGGCGCCGACAGCGAGATCGCGCATCCACGGACGCGGTACATCCATCGCTACTGCGGACGCGATCGAAGCGATGTGAGTGACGTGTGCGGACGGGAACGACACGTAATTCCCGTTGGACGTGAACGGGTGAAATCGAGTCGGGTCGCCGTGCACGTATGGACGCTCTCGCCCAACCGAGCCCTTGAGGATGCTTTCGGTGATGTCTGCCGCTGCATAAGTAGCAGCGGCGTCGAGCACATCCCACGTAGCGGTGTGCGATTGGGCTACGCGCGCGATCACGAACGATCCCACCAGCGCCGGAACGAGGTGCGACGCAACGCCGAGCCCGTTCCCGGTCACCGAGAGCGCGTGCGTGAGCGGTCCATCGGGCCCGCGCTCCCGTAGTGCGGCGCGCATGGGTCTGTCCAGCGCGAACGCCACACCTAGCGCGGCAACCGAGCCGATAACGTCCCTCCGTGTGATGGCCACGCTGTCGCGATGTGGCACCGTGTCGCGTGTCAGCTGCTGGGCGGTCAACGCGAGTGGCGGGTGCAGTGCGCAGATCGTGGCTGCGATCGCGAGACGCCGTTTCCGCAGCGGCGGGATGGACGGCATGAATGGTGTGGTCACGCTGCACGACCGAGCAACGCATGGGCCGAAGCAGCCGCCCTCGCCCTGGCAGTCGACACTGACGACCGAGCGCTGCGAGCGGGACGGCTACGTCACTGAGAGGAGAGCTCTAGCCGAGCGTTGCGAGAGTCACCGTCCGATCCAGTAATCCACTTTTATCTGAAAGATGTTGGTCGGCCTGTCGCGCAGGATCGCTGTCTCGTCATGTCCGAGCTCGAATTGCCCCGACGGATCGTTGCCAGTGCGCTCCTGGGTCCAGACGAAGAACAGCGTCGAGCCGGGACGGTACTCCCAGCGCAGTACCGCGTCGCCACGGAGCGAGCGCGAGGTGAAGTCGGGATCCGCGAAGGTGAAGGGCGCCGCTCCAGGCGCGGGCACGACCGTGTAGTACGCACCGCTCGTCCCGCTCGCGGGAGTGCGCGTGATGCTCCCGATGTCCTTGCCGTACACGAGAGTCTTCATGGTACGCGTCCCCGCATATTCGTGGAACGCACCATAATCGCCCGTCGCTATGTACGGCTGTGCGTACAGCTGCAGCGTGAGATTGGGCGTGAACGTCCAGTTGGCGCGCGTGTCGAGCGAGAGCGTGTGAGTCCGGATGTAGCCGAAGACGTACCGGTTCCCGTACGTGGCCGTCGCGGTGGGATCTGGAACGGTAGTGACGTACTGCGACGCCGTCTCATCGCCGTCGTACGATGGCGTGAAGCTGAGGAAGATGTTCGCCGCCGGCTTCACCGACACGGAAGGTTGAAATACCCGCGTGTGCGTCCGAGCATCGATGCCGTACGACGTCTGCATCGTCACGTCGAACACGACACGCGATCTCGCATCGGTCGAGACCTCGAAATCACTGATCCTGTAGCCGTTGCGCTTCTCCACCGGCCCGCCGCGCGTGAGCTGATCGTCGTACAGGCTCGGACGATAGATCGTGAACGTCCGCACATTCCAGTAGTTGAGGAACTGCAGCGCGTAGAAGAGCTGTGCCTCGAAATCGGTCTTGTCGCCATCGTAGTTGAATTGCTGCTGTCCACCACCGATGACCATCATGTTCCGGTACCAGCGTCCCGGCGTAGTCCACTGCCGCGCGAGGTTGAAGTTCATCCACTTGTAGTCGGTGCGATCGAGGTAGCCGATGTCGTTCACCTCGAAACCAGGGCTGCGCCAGTTCTGAGCAGTCTCCCATAGCCAGTTGCCGCTCTGCTTCGCGAGCCGCGTGTAGAGCGCATACCCCTGCATCGAAGTCGCGGTGGTGTCGTAGCGAAAGCTGAAGAGACCATCGCTGTGCGTCTTGCGATCCGGACGCTGGAAGTAGTGGTCGCTCGATTGCTCGGTGAGCGTGATCGCCTCGGGCGATCCGTCCACGTTCGACAACATGGTCTGGCCCATCCAGTTGTACGTCTGGCCATGCCACGAGTTGCTCCAGTCGATTCCGAGCGCCTGTGCGTGACCGCGGAGGCGATCGGACACTACGGAGTCATCCATCCTGCGATCGGTGGACGTCGCAATCCCACCCACGTACGACGCGCCGCCCCGGAAATCCTTCATCAGCCGACCGACGAAATAGTTCGTGAGCGGCTCGACCTGCTGGGTGAGCTCCGGGCCGTCCGCGGTCGTGCGGTACGGCGCATTCTCCTGGTTCGTCACGGCATCGAGCAGCCCCACCGTGTAGCCGCCTGCGGTGCGTCCCGTCACCTTCGCGGCGCCGATGATCGTCGTCGCGTCGGGGAGATTGTCGTACACGGCCTGCGAATCGACGTAATCGTTCAGCTGCGGCTGGCGACCGATTCGGCGCGAATAGAACGGATCGAGGCTCGAGACGTTGCTGCAGAACATGCAGCTGAAGTTCCCGAATGCGAACGCGCTGTTGCCAGCGACGAAGAACGGCCGCTTCTCCGGATAGAACGTCTCGTATGCGGAGAGGTTGAGCGTGGCAGGATCGACCTCTACCTGCCCGAAGTCCGGGTTGAAAGTCGCGTCGAGCGTGAGGTTGGACGTCAGCAGATACTTGAGATCTCCGCCGATGCGCGTGTCGTGCTCGTTGCTGCTGTGATACGGGTTCCCCGGTGCGGTGTACTGCGACTGGTCGCGCGTCGTCACGTACGGCAACAGCTCGAGCTCGTGGTGTTGCGGGCCGAGTATCATTCCGGTGAGGTGACCGAAATACGGCGGTCCGCCTGCGTCGCTGGGCTTCCAGGGCGACCACATGTCGCGCTCGTTCAGCCTGTCGACGTAGCGCCAGATCTGCATTCCCCACGTCTGCACGCTGTCGCGTGAGAAGCGAAGCTGCGATAGTGGTATCCGCATCTCCGCCGTCCACCCCAATGAATCCACTCGGGTTGCAGCGTCCCAGACCGGATCCCACGAAGTCGTCGCCGTCGAACTGATCACCGCGCACTCCCGCCGGATTGATCTCGAAGCGCGCCTCGTCGATGTGATTGTGATAGGGATCGAGCGAGATCACCAGCTTGTCAGTGGTGAGCGCATTGTACGATCCGTTGTTGCCATTGGCATCGAGCAGCTGATCGCGTCTCGCGAGCGGCGCCTTGAGCCCCCTCGCGCCCATCGGGTCGTACATCCGTGCGCCGATGTAGATCGCATCGTTGTCGTAGAGGATGCGCACTTCGGTGCGCAGAGTCGCCGGCGCGCCCGTAGTCGGCTGAAACTGTCGGAACTCGGTGATCGGCGTCGCAGCGCTCCACGCGGGCTCGTCGAGCTTCCCGTCGATCGTGATCGGCCCCACTCTGCGAGCGGCCACAGCGCGCGGCGCCGGAGTGGGGTGAATCGATGTCCCGTTTCCCTGCGCCGTCAGCGAGCTGCTCAGCACCACGACTGCAATGCAGGCAGAGAGGATATGCGCAGAGCGATAGTATCTATCTTGCAGAATGTGCTCGAATCAGTGTAGGTAGCCGTATTTCGATGCTGCCACCGTTCACTTGGTTTGAGCATTTCTCATCAAAATTGGTTTACCGATGACAGATAATTTCGCTCATCATCCCCCGTATGCTCGGTGGGCTCACATACTTCTCAGGCTCTTCGCGGCAGCTCTCATAATGCAACACGGCGCCCAGAAGCTCGTCGGCATTCTGGGCGGGATCGACGGCGCTGGCCATACCGCAACGCTGGGCACGCTCGCGTGGGTTGCCGGGATCATCGAGCTGATTGGAGGCGCGCTCGTCTTCGTCGGCCTGTTCACCAGGCCGGTCGCGTTCATCATCGCGGGGGAGCTGGCGGTCGCTTACTTCATGGTCCACGCGCCGCGCGACTTCTGGCCCATAGTGAACAAGGGCGAGCTCGCGGTGGCGCTCTGTTTCATCTTCCTGTATCTCGCCGCCACCGGCGCGGGCGCTTTCTCGCTGGACTACATCCGGACCCGACGGAAGCCGCACCCGGTCATGCGAGCGTGAATGGGTGATGGCCACGTGTTCTCGGCGTGGCCATCACCCATTCACCACTGCGCCAGGGGACCGAGTCGCTCGCGCGCCGCGTTGACCCGCGTCGTGTACGCAGCGACCGTCTCATCGTCGCGAATCCGCGGCAGTACGAACTCCGGGCGCTCGGGCTGCGACGAATCCAGCGAATCGACGAACAGATCGCCGCCAGCCTTCTCGACCGCGGCCTCGAACTCGTCCACGGCGCTCAGAAGGTCCGCCAGATCGGCGTCAGTAGCATCCGCCCGGTCGATCTCGAGCCCTTTCTGCGCTAGCCGCGAGGTAAGCTCGAGCCGAAGGTCGCTGCGCTCTTCACGCCTTATCGAATCGTCGAAGTCTGATTGCTCTGGCATTGTCCTGTGGGTAAGGGGCTGCGATACCAGGTTCAAATAGGATGCCGCGCTCACTGCGGCCGTGGCGGACGTTGTGCCGGCGACTGGATCACCATTCCGGCGGCAGTCATCCCTCCATCACACGGCAGTATGGCGCCAGTGATGTAACCGGCAGCCTCGCTGCAAAGGAAGATCACCGTGTCCGCGATGTCGTCCTTGGTGGCCAGCCGCCGGAGCGGGAGCTGCCGCGAGAGCGCGTCGCGGATCGGCCCTTCGGGTGCGAGCCGATCCATCCCTTCAGTTCCCGCGACCGCGCCCGGCATGACTCCGTTGACCCGCACTCCCTCCGGTCCCCACTCCAGAGCGAGAGTGCGCGTGAGCATGTCGACGCCCGCCTTGGCCGCGCACACATGGGCCTGCATCGGCATCGCCTGCACTGCTTGCGGCGCCGATATGGTCACGATCGAGGCTCCTGGCCGCTCGAGATGCTCGAACGCCGCACGGCATGTGTTGAACGTTCCCAGCAGATCGATGTCCACCACGGACTTGAATGCGTTCGCGGACATCGCATTGGCGAGCGCGGGAAAGTTTCCGGCTGCCCCGCAGACCACGATGCCGAGCTTCCCGAATCGTTCGGTCGCCGCAGCGATGGCGCCAGCAAGCGCCGCATAGTCGCGCACATCCGCGGGGAATCCGGCAGCGACCCCACCGGCGGCTGTGATCCCGGCCGCTACGGCGTCGAGCTTCGCGGCCGTCCTCCCCACGAGCGCAACGCTCGCTCCCTCGGCAGCCAGCCGCTCCGCGATTCGCTGATTGATCCCCGAGCCGCCCCCGGTCACCAGAGCCGCTCGCCCCGCGAACAATCGCTCCCCGAAGGTCTTCATCACCGTCCCTCGAACTTTGGCGCGCGCTTCTCGGCGAACGCCGCCATCGCTTCGGCGAAATCGCGTGATTGCATGAATGCTGCGTTCCAGAGCGCAGTGTAGTGCAGGCTCTCCCGCATGCCGACGAGCGCGCGCTCGTTCATCACGCGCTTCACTCCCTGCACCGACAGTGGAGGATTCGCAGCCATGCGTGCGGCGATCTCGCGCGCGTGACTCATCGCGTGCTCCGGCAGCTCGCGAAGATGGTTCACGAGCTTGAGATCGCGCGCCCGCTCCGCGTTGAAATCATCGCCCGTGAGCGCCAGCTCGCGTGCAGCTCCTTCTCCGATGATCGCCGGTAGACGCTGGAGACTTCCCATGTCCTCGACGATCCCGATGCGCACGGCGCGCACCGAGAACATCGCATCGCGCGAGCAGACTCGCACGTCGGCAGCGCAGATGATGTCGATTCCCGCTCCCACGCACCAGCCTGATATCGCCGCGACGACCGGCTTCCTGCAGCTCATCATCGACGTCAGCGCGCGCTGCATCACGGTGAGCTGATCGAGGAATCGCGTGCGCTCCGCCGCCATCGCTGGCGCGCCGAGCACGTAGCGCAGATCCGACGTCATCGCCGCGAGATCGAGGCCGTAAGTGAAGTTGCCATCTGCTCCGCTCACGACCACCGCGCGTACGTCGTCATCGCCGTCGAGCCGATCGAAGACGAGCGGAGCCTCGCGCCAGAAGTCGGGCCCGAGCGCGTTCCCCTTTCCAGGGCCGCGCAGCACCACGCTCGCGACGTGATCAGTCACGGACATCGCGAACGCGCGATAATCTTCGCTCATACTTTCCCCCAAAGCGTCGTTGGTCTCGCCGCTCGCGTCGCGCGACGCGAGCGCGTCGATCGCGTCGCGCGAGAATCGGTACACGGTCCAGCCGTTCATCGGCTTGCCGCCGAGTCGGTCGTAGAGGCGGATCGCATTGACGTTCCAGTCGAGCACTGAGAGCTCGAGCCTGCCGCAATCCTTGCTACGTGCGACGCGCGCGAGGTACGCCACGAGCCGCTCACCGATCCCGCGTCCACGAGCTTCGGGCCTCACGAACAGATCCTCGAGGTACAGGCCGCGCCGTCCCGTCCACGTCGAGAAATTGAAGAAGTAAAGTGCGAAGCCAAGCGCCGCTCCACGTTCCTCGGCGAGCACTGCGCTTGCCACGCGCTCGCTTCCGAACAGCGCGTCGTCGAGAAGAGCGGTAGTCGCTACCGCGGCCGCTGGGTCGCGCTCGTATTCCGCGAGATCGCGAATCGAGCTGAAGGATCGTCGGTATGTCGTCGCGAGTCGCGGTGCGGATCACCACGTCGTCCGCCGCATTGTGAGGCGTGCTGAGCATGGGATTAACATATCCCGCGCTTCGTCGAGCGCGAAGCTCTCCGTACTTGCGGGCGCGCGCGGCGGCCGCCAGTTTCCGTGAAACACCCCCTCCCAGGAGTGATGCTCGTGAGAGTGATGACTTCAATCGCTACTTTTGGTGCTGTCCTGACGGCAGCGTGCGCCAGCGCGAACCCTGCCGCGAACGGCGGATCCAACCAGGAGCGCGTGAGAATGACCGACGGCGTTCAGACGTCACAGATGGACGTCGATCTCCATACCACCGACAACGCCGCCACGCAGGATGTCGCGCTCCCCACGGTGCAGGTGTTCGATCAGCTTCCTGACGCGTACAAGAAGCTCGGTATCGCTTCCGTCGCGGTAGTTGATACTACTGGCGGTGTTTACACCGTCGGCGCGAAGAACCTGCGTGTTCACGGCTCGATCGGTGGCGTTCAGCTGTCGCGCTATCTCGACTGCGGCGGCTCGCCGATGAACGATCCAGCCAACACTTACGACTTGACGCTGTCGGCTACGAGCTACGTGACGCCGAACGGACCTGGCTCGACGCTGCACACGCTGGTCGTCGGGTACGCGCAGGACCCTGCCTCGAATGCTCCGCCTACGCGCTGCGTCTCGAAGGGGGCGTTCGAGAAACGTGTCGCGGAGCTCGTGGCAGGATCGTAGCTGCGCCGGCAACTCGCTCCGGTACCGGTACATGAAGAGGGGACGCGCGGTGATCTGCGCGTCCCCTCTTCATGCGTTCATCGAGCGGTCAGTTGAGCGATACGGATCCGTTCACCGATGACGCTTCGACATGCGGCCCTCCGCTGCCGACGGTTCCATCAGCGCGTTTGTGCCGCCGGTCGTAGTTGAGCGCGAAGCGCGAGTTGACCGAGCCGTTCACTGTCGAGAGATCCACGTCCGCGTTGAATGACTGCGGAGTCCTTATGTCGACAGTGCCGTTCACAGTCTTGAACCTCATGTCGCCCGCGGCCTGCGAGCCCATCGTAGCGTGCACCGAGCCATTCACTGTCTCTGCGTTCACCGAGCCAGCGGTCGTGCTCACGCGAACAGTTCCGTTCACCGTCTTCGCCGTGACCGCTCCACCGGCGTCGTCCACTTCGATGTCACCGTTGACCGAGTGCGCGTTGACCTCCGAGCCAGCGCCGGTCACCGAGACCGCGCCGTTCAGCGTGTTCGCGCTGGCGCGAGCGCTGCGCGGAATCTGCACCTCAAAGCTGACGGTGACGTTCTGCTTATGGTCGATCCAGCCGGAATGGATGTTGTTCCCGTGCGAGCCCTGAGAGTCGCACGTCGCGTCGTCGTTCCACAATGCGCAGACCGTGACGCTGTTCCCGTCACGCACCACCGCGTAGTGCACCGCGGAAGGATCGCCGCCATCGTGGGTCTGCTTGGTTGCCCGGACGTGCACCGCGCCGTCGGGGCTGGCTGTGAATCGAACGGGCCCGTTGGTGTCGTAAACTCGCATCCAGCCGCCGCTCCCGACGGATCCATTCCAGATCCACGACGTTCCGTCGCGTCCCATATCCTGCTGCGCGAGCAGTGGCGCTGCCGTCGCGGCCGATGCAACCGACGCGAGCGATGCCAGCGTGACTGCGAGAGATATCTGTCTCATCGTCATCTATTCCCCTGAGTTACCTGGACACGGCCGCTGAAGCTCTCGACTCGAATGCGCGCGCCGCCGCGTCCAATCGTGTAGTTGTATGTCCGGTCATCGTCGCCATCGCCAGACGAGCGTCGCACCGCTCCCGGATAATCGACGGACACCGAGCCGCTGAATGTATCGACAGTTATATTCGCGCTAGCGTTGCCTCCCAGTCGCAGAGTCGCCCGCCCGGAGTGAGTCTCGAAGTCGTACCGGCCGCTCGGGTTTATCGCGCTGTTGAAGTCGAGATCGCCGCTCACCGTCGTCGCCTGTGCTCGCAGCCCACGCACGCCGTTGAGCGTGATCGGCCCGCTCACCGTCTCGGCGCTGGCCGTCCCCGCGATGTTGGACGCCGATATCGGCGCGCTCACGGTCTCCGCACGCAGGTCTCCGCCGACGTCGGTCACCGTCACCTCGCCGGACACTCCCTCGATCGACACGCTGGTACCGGCGTCGCGAATAGCCACTCGCGCGCTCACCGCACTCACGTCCATCGGTCCGTGCACTCCGGCGGCGTCGATGCTTCCGGATACCGCGCTCAGCGTCGTGCGCGTGCCGACCGGAACGGTGACGTCATACGTCGCCGAGCCTGCGTTGTCGTGCATGCGGTTGCGCCAGCCGCGAGTCTGCTCGAGGTCGATGTGATTGCTCGACGCGTCGAACTCCAGCAGCGGGCCACCAGTGCTCGTCGCCACCACGCGTACCTGGTTCCTGTTCCAGGTGCTCACCTTGATGCTTCCGTTGATGAGCGACAGCTCCACCGATCCGTTCGGCGAGAAGCTCACCAGCGTGTCTATCTTCGCGACTCCGGCATCTGAGAAATTCACTCTGATGTGCGGTGGACGCGGTGGACGCGGCGGCTCGGGCGCACGCACGTCCTGCGCGGCGGCCACGACCGCGCCTGTCATCAGCGCTGCGGTAGCGGCGCCGATCATCCATCTATGGTTTCGCTTCATGTCGTCGGTTCTCCTGTGTTTGCTGCCATGTCCTTCGCGCCCATTACGCTGATGGCAGCAGTGCTGCCGCACGTAGCAGATCGGTCTTCTTCGCGAGCGAGCGGTCGAGTTGGTCATTGAGGAAGCTGCTCTTCGGATCCGTTGCCAGCGCTCTCCTCGCCTGCCCTATCGCGTGATCGATCACGTGAAGGTTCTCCTCGATGGTGCTCACCGTCGCCGGGTCGAGCTGACTGCGTCGCGCATCGAGCGCTGCCCGCAGCGTCGCGATCTCGTCGTCGTATGTGGATCTCACCTGATCCGGTGCACCGGCTGACGCGAGCTGGCCTCGCGCGGCATGCTCGATCACGCGCGGCGCTTCGCTCTCGGCGGCGTTGGCTGCTCGCGCTCATGACATTCGGTCGTTCAGCTTCTGATGTGCCCGCCGGCTCCGGCGCGATCCAGCAGTGCTGTCGGCTGTCGCTGGAGAAGCTGTCACCGCGACGCGCGCAGCGGGCGTGCTCGATCGCGTCGGCTCATCCGCACGCTTGGTGAGGAGATAGGTGATGCTCGAGCTCGCTATGGCGAGCGCGGCGGCGGCCGCGAGCATCCGCGCCCACGGCCTGCGCGCCGGCGCAGTGTGCGGTGCGAGTGGAATCACTCGCGCCTGGATGCGAGCCTCGATGTCGGGCCACAGATCTCGCTGCGGCGCACCGCCGTCGAGCAGCTCCGGGTTGACGTCGAAGTAACTCAGCACCGCATCCGCGACCTCGTCGTCGCCCATCGAATGTTCATCGTCTCTCATGACAGCGCCTCCCTCAACAGCCGTCGCGCACGGTGAAGCTGTGCCTTGCTTCCGCCCGACGTGATGTCGAGCATCGTCGCGATCTCCTCGTGCTTGTACCCCTGTACGTCGTGCAGCGCGAAGACCGCGCGCGCTCCCGGCGGCAGTGCCGCGATCGCCGCCGTCAGATCCATCCGCTCCGCGTCCGATGCCGTTGGCGCGATCGGCGCGCTGTCGAGCATCGTGTCGTCATCGTCGATTCGCGCCTGGTCACGGCGCTCACCGCGCTTCGCTTCGAGCACCACGTTGACGGTGAGCCGATGCAGCCAGGTGGAGAAAGCCGACTCGCCCCTGAACAGCGGGAGCTTTTCCCACGCCCTCACGAAAGCGTCCTGCGTGAGCTCCTCGGCCCTTCCCGCATCTCCGGCCATCCTCACGCAGATCGCGAAGACTCTGTTCACGTTCGCGCGATACAGTCGCTCGAAGGCCCGTCTGTCGCCGCCAGCCGCCAGAGTGACATCCTGCTCTGCGGTCGTCGGAGTCATCGTCTCGCGCTGGGAGGCAAAGGCTGTTTGCATCGGTTCCGTGAATATGACGGAACCCGGCGCCGGATGGTTTGAACCGGATGGTTTGAAGCGGCGCCCGAGAGAAGCTCCTCCGGCGGAGATATCCGGAGGGACTCCCTCGCGCTAGCTCAGCGCGGCGACGAACTTTTCGCCGAGCACTTCGCCCTGCCAGCGGCGCAGCTCGGGTATCTCCTTAAGCTCGTCGAGCGTGGCTGGTTTCCGGCGCGCAACGGCTTCCATCCGGTCGCGTGAGCAGAGCACGCCAGGGTCCAGCTTGAGGCGTTCCGCTTCCGCGTCGCGCACCGTCTTGATCTTCGCGACCCGCGAATCGAAGTCCGGATCGCGGTCCCAGCGTGCGGAGCGCGGGAAGCGCGGCAGATCCGCTTCAGGAACCGCCATCCCGCGCGAGACCGCGTCGAGTATGTCGCCCGAGTCGCGCTCCAGAACTCCGCGCGGCATTCCCTTGATCGCGCTGAGCGCTCCGCGGTCGTCCGGATGCCGCCGCGCGATGTCCAGCATCGCCTCATTGCCCAGCACGCGAAACGTCGCTCGGTCGAGCTCCGCCGCGCGCTTCTCGCGCCAGGCGTACAACTCTCGCAGCACCGCGAGCTCGCGCCGATCGAGGTCGCGTGCTCCCTTCATGTGGAGGAACGCCGTGTCGGGCTCGTCCGGCGCGAACTGTACCGACTCGAGCCGAGCAAACTCTTCCTCGGCCCATCCAATCCTTCCCGCCGCCACGAGCGCGGTCCTGAGCTCGTCGCGCAGATCTATGAGGTACCGCGTGTCCTGCGCGGCGTAATCGAGCATGCTTGGAGTGAGCGGACGCATCGACCAATCGGCGCGCTGGTGCGCCTTGTCCAGCTTCACGCCGAAGAATTTCTCGAGCAGCGCCGCCAGTCCGAACGAGCGAATGCCGAGCAGCTGCGCGGCGACGCGAGTGTCGAAGATGTGGTTGACGTGCCAACCGTAGTCCTGTCGCAGCAGCCGGAGGTCGTAGTCGGCGTCGTGGAAGACCACCTCCACTTCCCGATCCTCCAGCATGGCGCCAAGCTTCGGGAGCGACCCGGAGCTCAAAGGATCAATGATGGCGCTATGGTGCTCTGTGGACAGCTGAAGTAGATAGATGCGATCTATGTAACGATGAAAGCTCGCGCCTTCGGTATCGATCGCGAGCTCGCGGCTCCCGCTTATCGAATCGAGGAAAAGCGCGGCTGTTTCAGCCGTTTCGAGATAAACGGGCTGGTACGGATCTGCCATTCCTCAATCTATCATGCCCCTGGAAGAATCCCCGCGCTGCCCTGGCTGGCGCACAAAGGACGTCGCGCGCTCCGCGCTCGTCGTGGTCGCGGTGTACGCAGCCGCGCGTCTCCTCTACGCCGCGCACAACCTGGTCTTCGTCTCGTACCTAGGTGTGCTGCTCGGCCTTGCGGTGTCCGCGGGCGCGCTCAGGCTCAGGCGCTTCGGCATCCCGCAGGGCCTGGGCGCAGGGCTCATCGTGATCGCAGCTATCGCGCTTCTCGTAGGCTTCGGAAAGTGGACCGGACCCACCGTCAAGTCGCAGTATCGCGAGCTCAGGGAGCGCCTGCCCGAAGCATTCGTCAAGCTCGACAGGTGGGTCGGCGCGCGCGAAGGCGTGGTCGGCATTCTCCTGAACATCGAGCCTGACAGCTCAGCGGCGGCGCCAACCGCGCAACAGTTAGCCGACAGTGCAGCGGCAATCAGGCTCGCCACGCCAGACTCGTTGGCGCACCTGCGCGCGATCAGAGAGCGGCTCTTCGCGGCGCGGGGTGAGCGAGGCTATCTGGTTCCAGTCATCCACTCCACCATCGAGATCGTCACCGGGATCATCGTCGTGCTCTTCCTCACGCTCTACATCGGCGGCGATCCCGACCTCTACCGCAACGGCCTGATCTCGCTAATGCCCCATCGGATCCGGGGCCGCGGCATCCAGGTGCTCGACGCCATCGCCATCTTCACTCCGACGATGGCTCGTCACCCAGCTCATAGCAATGATCACGATCGGAGTCGTCACGACGCTCCTTCTCGTCATCCTCAACGTGCGCGCGGCGATCCCACTCGGCATTCTCGCTGGGCTGCTGCAGTTCGTTCCGATGGCGGGCCCTATCCTCAGCTCAGTCCCGGCGATCCTGATGGGATTCGTCGATTCGCCGGAGAAGGCAGCGGCTGTCGCGGTGGCATTCTACGTCATCCATTTCCTGGAGAGTCATCTCCTCATCCCGATTCTGATGAAGGAAGGAGTCGATCTGCCGCCAGTGCTGACGATTCTCACGCAGGCCGCGATGGCGCTCGCGTTCGGCGTAACGGGTCTCTTCGTCGCAGTGCCGGTGCTCGTACTGATCACCATCCTCGTCAAGATGCTTTACGTGGAGGATGTCGTAGGCGATCCGACGCCGCTGCCGTACGTAAACGAGCCGCCGCCAATTCCGTCATCTTCGCCGCTGCTGTAAGGATTCTCGCGCTACCGTCTCATCGGCTGTCGATCGACAACGCAACGAGCGCGCATCGCTGATTGCGCTGGTGCGCTCCACGATCGGCGCACCTCTTGCACGATCTCGCGACGAGTTGCGCTGCGATCGTGTGATCGCTCACGGCGCGGCGCTGAGCAACCTTTCCGGGGAGGTTCAGATGGCTGCACGCAAATCATCGCACTCTGGCGGATCGCGAAAGAAATCGACCAGACGCAAATCGTCAGGAAGAAAATCGTCAGGACGCAAGTACAGTAAGAGCGCGAGCAAGACCGTAGGCAGCGCGATGCGTCGTCGTAAGCACGGCACACTCAAGCGTCGCGGCGGCAAGAAAGTCACGAGTCGCAAGCAAGCCATCGCCATCGGCTTGAGCGAAGCGCGCGAGAAGGGTGAAAAAGCGCCGCGCAAGAGATCGTCACGTAAGTCGTCCTCACGCAAGTCGTCCTCACGCAAGTCGTCGCGGAAATCTTCATCGCGGAAATCGTCGTCGCGGAAATCTTCATCGCGGAAATCGTCGTCACGGAAATCTTCTGGTCGTAAGTCATCCGGCCGCAAATCCTCGCACCGGAAGAGCAGCTAGCTGATCTCGCCACCCTCCGCACACGAGAGGGGAAGCCAGCTCGGCTTCCCCTCTCTCGCGTCTCAAGCGGCGACCCGGCCGCCGTACTGGCTGAACGGCCAGAAAGCCCGCTGCGTATCTCCACTGATTTCGCACTCTCCGTTGAGCATGCCCCGCCCTTGTTGCAAATTGCTTTGATGACGCCGTCCCTTACAGAAGCGCAGCCGCCGGTGGCGCGCCGATCAGACATCTCGGCCGCCGAGCGCACACCTGCTGCGCGGATGGGAGCGGTACTGTTTCGGCATCGCGGCTGGCTCCCCATCCTCTTCCTTGGGATCCCGCTCGTCGCCCCCGGCGCCATGGCGCCGCATCTCTGGGTGATTGGCATCACGCTCATAGTGCTCGGCGAAGCATGGCGGCTGACTGGCGTCGCGGCTGCCGGCTGCACAACACGCAGGCGCTCGCGCGAGGTGCAGCGGCTCGTCACTTACGGTCCGTTCGCGTGGAGCAGGAACCCACTCTACAACGGAAACTTCTTCATCTGGATGGGATTCGCCGTGATATCCGGAGTGTTCTGGTTTCTTCCCATCGCGATCATCCTGTTCGGCGTCGAGTACTCGCTGATCGTGAGATTCGAGGAAGGAGTGCTCGAGAGCACTTTCGGCGAGGAATATCTGGACTACAAGAGTCGCACTCCGCGCTGGCTGCCGCGTCCGCCCCGCATTCGTGCGCCGGGCGAGTACGACTGGCCGCAAGCCTGGCGCAGCGAGGTGAGCACGTTCCTCCAGTACGTGGTGCTCATACTTGCCTTCGTCATCAAGAGCCACTACGGGCTTGGCGGCCATCCAATTCCGTAGCGTCGCAGCTCTGTACTAAATGACAAAGGCGCGCAGTCTCGAGGTGAGACTGCGCGCCTTTGTCGTCGATCGCTCAGCGTCCGCTACTTGCGCAGCACGCTCTCGAAGGGCTGAAGCGTTCCGTCGTTCGGAGCTGGCGCGAGGCCGAGGATGTGCGCGACGAGATCGTACACATCCACGTTGGGAAACGCGCCGATCGTGGTACCCGGCTTGAACGCCGGCCCGTGCGCAACGAACAGCGCGCGCATCGACGCGTTGTCGTTGTCGTAGCCATGCGCACCACCGCGCGGGCCGCCGCGCGATGAGTGAGTGGTGATGGTCCAGCCGTCGTCGGCTACCGCGACTACCGGCGTGATGCGACGTCCCTCGTTGAAATGAAGCCGCGCGGGAACGTCCGCCTCGAGCCACGACGTCACGTGGGGGAGCTTGCGCAGCTTGGCGAGCAGCGCCGCGTTGTCACCGTCCTTCGCACTCACCATCAGCACCGGCGACATCGACACGATGTGAAGCGTCGCCGGATCGACTACGTCATCCAGATACACCGTGCGATCCGGCGACAGCGCCGACATTCCGTGGTCCGAGACGACGATGACATTCACCTTGTCGTACAGGCCGCGCTTCTTTAGTCCGTCAACCAATCTCCCCACCGCACTGTCAGCCATCGCCGCAGCTGCGGCGGTCTGTGGTGCGTCGGGGCCGTACTCGTGCCCCGCGTGGTCCGGCTCGTTGAAGTAGAGGCCGACGAAGGATGGGCGCTGGCCAGCCGGGAGATCGAGCCATGAGAGAACGGTATCGACGCGCGCGGCAAATGGCATGCGCTCGTCGAACGGCTTCCACTTGTCAGGCCGTATTCCTTCGACGTCCACCTCAGAGCCCGGCCAGAACATCACGTCCGCCTGCTCGCCCTGCTTCTCCGCCGTCACCCAGATCGGCTCGCCACCCCACCAGCGATTCAGCTTCGATTCGGCGTTGCTCATCGTGAACGTCGCGTTGAAATCCGGATCGTACACGGTGTTGCCGACGATGCCGTGGTGCTCCGGATAGAGACCAGTCACCAGGGTGTAGTGATTGGGGAACGTGAGCGTCGGGAACGACGGTATCATCGCGTCGGCCTTCACACCGGTGCGTGCGAGCGCGTGCAGCGTCGGCACCGAGTCGGTGTCGAGGTAGCTGCGCCTGAATCCGTCGAGCGAGATGAGAATCACGACTGCGGAATCGGACGCAGAAGCCGCGCGCGAAGGAGCACTCTGCGCAGTCGCGGCACCGGAGAGTGTTACAACCATCGAAGCGCACGCCATCGCGGCGCACGCGTACTTTCGGAACTGCACTGTCGTCATGTGGCTGTGAGTTGATACGCAGAGAGGCGCCTCTCGGCGCCCCTCAAGATACGTGCTGCCGCGTGTTAGCGCTGTGGCTTGCCTGGCGGATCCGCGCTCTTGAAAACGTCGCGATTTATCGCGATGTACTGCTGCAGGTTCTGCGGAACATCTTCCTCGGGAAAGATCGCCGTCACCGGGCACTCGGGCTCGCACGCGCCGCAGTCTATACACTCGTCAGGATGGATGTAGAGCTGCTTCTCGCCCTCGTAGATGCAGTCGACCGGGCAGACGTCGACGCAGGCGCGATCTTTCGTGCCAATGCAGGCTTCGGTGATGACGTAAGGCATTGCGAGGCGTTCGTGAGAGGGCTACCGGACGATCCATCGAAAGATAGAACCGGAGGTGTGGAATTCAACGCTGAGATGGAGGGTGACGACGCCGGCTGCCACCGGCGAGCTCAACCAGCAGCGCGGAGGTTCTCCCTGATCCACGCGGCCAGTTTCTGCTCGTCCCATTCGTCGGTCGCAACATAAACCATCGCTATCACGGCGTCCGACTCTCGTGCGGTAAGAACCATCCCGTTCAGGCCGATGAATACAGCCGCGGCCGCGAACGCTGTTCTCTTGTTGCCGTCTCTGAAACCGCGGTTCTTCGCCAAACCGTAGCACAGTGACGCGGCCAGGGCTGGCACATCGCTCTCCGGGATGTAGCCAAACAGATTCTGCGGCCGCGCGGCCGCAGAATCTATCAGAGCCTCATCGTGGATACCGTGGCTTCCGCCATACTGCTCGATGAGCGCTGCGTGAATGGCGTCCAGCAGCACGCGCGATACCCATACCGGCTCGCGCCCCCGGCCGGGCACCGGCTTCACTTGCTCGCGAGCTCACGCAGCGCATTTCTGTATTGCTTGTTCACCTGCTCGAACACTCGCATGCCCTGCTCAAACGTGGGGTCATATGCTGTGAGGAGCACGCCGCGCTCAGTCGGCACTGCAGAGAGCGTGTCGCCGGCGCCTACGTGGAGACTGTCAGTGATCTCCTTCGGGAAAATTGCCCCGACGGAGCCTCCGATCTTGCGGAGGGTGATGCTTACGGGTGCCATCGCGAGTTGGGTTCGGGTCCACCGACCAGTATAACTAAAGTTAAACTACGCGTGGCTCCGTCAGCAACACCGGCGGCCTTCGCCTGCGATGCCGATTCAAAGTGTCTGCGCCACCCGGAGCACGGCCTCCACTCGGAATGCAGCTGACGGCAGACGGGTCCCTCATCGCCAGGGCGGCAGGTCTCCCTTTTTCTCGAGCTCGGGGTTCTCGCGATACAGCGTCGCCTTGCGACCTATCACCTGCACCACTTCGGCACCTGTTGCATCCGCGAGCGCGGTCGCGACCGACTTCACGGGGGCGTCGAGGTTCCTGCTGATGTCTACCTTCACCAGCTCGCGCGTGCTCAGAACTTCATCAGTGGTCCGCACGATTGCGTCGGTGACTCCCTGATGCCCTACGTGAACGAGTGGACTGAGTCGCTGTGCTTCAGCGCGAAGATTGGCTCGCTCCCGGCTCTTCATCGCGCATCCTCCCTGCCAGCGTAAAGAATTGCCTGACATCGACTGCTGCGCTGTTCCAGTAGTCGTGCCGGTTCTCGCGCCTCATCGCCTGAAAGTGGAGATGAGGGACTGGCGCGTTGCCGGTCATCCCGACGTAGCCGAGCACGTCGCCTTGTGCGACATGCTCTCCGGCAGTGAGGCCGGCCGCGTAGCGCTCCAGATGCGCATAATACAGGATGAAGCGCCCGGAGTCATCGGTCATGTAGATGCTATTTCCTCCGAGGTTGTTCTGGCTCACGCGAAGAATCGTTCCGGGCTCCGCGGCGAGCACCGGCGTCCCCATCGGGGCGAGGATATCGGTGGCGCGATGGGTCCTTCCTCCGTCGCGCGCCTCGTTGAAGCTGTCCGGAACGTGCGATGGGATCACTCCTAGCACGGGCACCATGAGCGGGTTAGCCTCGAAGTAGGAGATGTCGGCGGCATCCACCGGAACGCTCGACGTGCCCGGATTGTCAGTGGACGCCGCTGACGCCGCAGGTGCCGGCGCGCCCGCGATCGGGCCGAGCGGGCGGAGAGTCGGCGCGCATGCAGCGCATAACACGGCTGCGACGCTCGCCACGCTGGGTGCAAACGCACGACGGACGCGGATGAGACCCACCATCTGGTGGATCACCCGCGTCCGCTTCACGTGCTCGGAGGGAAGAGTTGATTTCGGCACGTCCTCCGGACGATCAAATGCCCGCGAGGGCTACGCGCCAATCGCGACTGCTTCGCGCTCCATCGTCTCCGAGGTCTCGATGCCCGTAAGCGCCATCTCGCGAGCCAGCTCTGCAATCCCCTCCTCGATGCTCCGCGAATGATGCATCGAGCAGAATTTCGGTCCGCACATTCCGCAGAACTCGGCGCTCTTGAAGTACTCGGCGGGGAGCGTCTCGTCGTGGTACTCGCGAGCACGGTCGGGGTCGAGCGAGAGCCGGAACTGCTCGTTCCAATCGAATGAGTAGCGCGCACGCGAGAGCGCGTCGTCGCGATCGCGCGCGCCTTTGCGTCCACGAGCAACGTCCGCCGCATGAGCGGCGATCTTGTACGCGATCACACCCTGACGCACGTCTTCGGCGTTCGGAAGCCCGAGATGCTCCTTAGGAGTCACGTAGCAGAGCATGTCGGAGCCATGCCATCCGATCAGCGCAGCGCCGATCGCGCTCGAGATGTGGTCGTAGCCGGGCGATATGTCGATGACGAGCGGCCCGAGCGTGTAGAACGGCGCCTCGTCGCACACTTCCTTCATGCGACGCACGTTCATCTCGATCTGGTCCATCGGGATGTGCCCGGGCCCTTCGACCATCACCTGGACGTCGCGCGCCCACGCGCGCCGCGTGAGCTCGCCAAGCGTGTCGAGCTCGGCGAATTGTGCCTTGTCGCTAGCATCGTGGAGACAGCCCGGACGGAGCGAGTCGCCGAGTGAAATGGTGACGTCGTAATAGCGCAGAATGTCGAGAACGTCGTCGTAGCGCTCGTAGAGTGGATTCTGCTGCCGGTGCTTCATCATCCACAGCGCGTGCAGCGATCCACCGCGGCTCACGATTCCGGTGACGCGTCCGTGAACGAGCGGAAGGTGCTCGAACAGGATCCCGGCGTGAAGCGTCATGTAATCAACGCCCTGCTTTGCCTGATGCTCGATCATGTCGAGCAGATCGTTGGCGGTGAGCTCGAGCGCGTCCTTCTTCTGCACCGCCTGGTAGATCGGAACTGTTCCGATTGGGACGGTGGATCGCGCGATGATGGCTTCGCGGATCGTGTCGATGTTGCCGCCGGTGGAGAGATCCATCACCGTGTCCGCGCCGTACTTCACCGCCATCTCGAGCTTCTCGATCTCGCCGTCGATGTCTGACGAGACGGCGGAGTTCCCGATGTTGGCGTTGATCTTGACCTTCGCGACCTTGCCGATGCCCATCGGGCGCAGCGCGCCGCTGAGATGATTGACGTTGGCTGGGATCGTGAGTCGTCCGCGGGCTACCTCGCTGCGGATCTCTTCTGGCGCGAGCTCCTCGCGCTCGGCCACAACGCGCATCGCGCCGGTAATTTCACCGCGCCGCGCATGGTGCATCTGCGTGCGTGCTTCCATTCTTACCTCTGACTCCCTACGCCGGTGCTAACCGGATCAGGTGATGAGGGACTGTCTCAGCCACGCGCCGACGTGCGCGCGGCACCCCTGTCAAGGATGGAATCTAATGCGGCGCGTCAGATCACTCCATTCGCTGCATTCGGCACGCCGGCCTGGACTGACATCGGCGAGTTCAATCTGATCGTGACGCGACCACCGCTGGGGATGCACGCGTCGTACTTCTCGGTCTGGTGCGCGAGCACTGCGCCGGCCGCCGCGCCGCCGGCCGCACCGATGATTGTGCCGCGCGTCTTGTTGCTGCTGCTGAGTATGCGGCCGAGTATCGCACCGACTACTGCGCCGCCGGCGACCTTTCCTGCATCGTTGTTGTCAGGCGCGCGGACCTTGTCGACCTGCGCGCTCGTGATCTGTCCATCTACAGGATACGTCTTGCCGTTGTAGAGGATCGATTTCACTACGAGTCCGATGCTCATGTCCTCGCCAGCCTGCGTGCTGCGGCCGACTGAGGTGACCTCGAGCACTGCTGTCGCGCCCGCCGGAATGGTGACACCGTTGGTCGCACTGATCGGATCCGCGACGGTCGCGGTGATGCGGTCACCGACTGTGTTGGTGTTGGTGCAGACTCGCTGGCCGGCATTCATCGCGATGCTCGTTCCGGCGGCGACGACACCGACCGCGCCTTCCACGTGCCCGCTAGCGGCAGGCCCCTTGTCGATCGTGTTGCCCGAGGCCGTGGTCGTCGGCGGTGGCGGCGCGACTGGTGGCGGAGGGGCCGGCGCCGGGGTCGGCGGTGCGACCGCCACTCTGTGACGCGGCGGCGGCGGCTCGACGTGTCTGCGCTCGACCACGGCCGGACGCGGTGGCGCCGGGGGCGGAGTTACCGGCACGTCCTTCAGTTGCGGCTGCGCGGTGGTGTCGTGATTCGCGAGCTGGATGTCGCGCGCGAGCGACGAGTCCTGCGCGAGGACGTCGCTGCCGGACTTCTTCTCACCCCTGCACGCGCCGAGCGCGAGCAGCGCCGCGCCAGATGTGACGAGCCGATTTAGTCTCATTTAGTATAAAAATGTGTCAGTAGGTGACACCGCGAAATATCGAGCCGCCGCCTGTCACTGGAAGAATCGGTGGGATGCCACCCATCCCTCCGTGCCGACGATCGCTGCGCGGGTCGCAGTGGTCGCCGTCGACCACGCCGCCCCGAAGAATTACAGCGCCGATAGCTCCTATGACGGTGCCGATGCCGATGCCGCCGATGCTACTGCCGCCACCGCCGCGCCGCCCCTCGTCTGAGCCGCGTCCGGAGGACGGGTAATGTACGTCGCCCGGATCAGGCTGCGGGACTGTCGCGACGCTGCCGTTATCCACGGGCGCTGGCGAGCTGGGCGCGGGCGCCGGAGGAGCCGTCTGCGCGGGCGCCGTGGCCGGCGCGGTAGCAGCCGCGACCGTAGTGGACGGACTGCTCATTCTCACCCTCGGCGCGGTCCGTCGATGCACGAGATGCGTCACGCGCGCCGAGGGCGCCCGATGAACTCGTGCCTGCGGCGACAGCTCCTCGGGTGACACCACCATCTGGCCGCCACGCTGTGGCGCCATCGACAACCCGTCGCTCGTCGAGGCGAGCGCGACGTCCTTGGCGAGGTCGTCGCTCATTGCCGTCTGCTGCTTCTTCCCACTGCACGCGGCGGCCGCTACCAGCCCCGCGCCAGCGACAATCCATGAAGCTCGGCGCATAGGTCCTCCGGATGGACGCGCAAACTGCGACCGGGTACCCGCTGCACTCGAGCCCAATCATGCCTGAGCACGAACCGCATCGGTCGCTGCGAACGTAGAACCCCGGCGTTATTGTGCGGTTCCGCGGTTTTCGCGGCTAGCCATGCTCCATGGCGCGGGCGGTGGCAGTCCGAAAGGGTGACCCGATGGCCAGTCGAGTTTGACCGTATACCGCCACGCGTGCATCGCGTTGCTCGGCGTGGCTGCCGCACTGGGACGCTGCGCTCCACCTGCACTTTGGACCACGAATACCCGTACGGGAACACCATCGACCGTCAGCTCGTCAGATGCCGCGAGCGTATCCGGCACCAACGACGCAAGCCCAGGCGGAAGAACGTCGCCTACCGTGCGGCGCTCGTCCAGCGACCGCCCTACCTCGATCACAGCGTCGATACGCTCTCCGTCATGCGAGATGATGACCCATTCGCCGACGCGTCCGCGCATGGCGAACCGCGCGATTCCCGGCCTTGTTCCGCTGGTCTGCAGATCAGACCAGAATGCACTGTCACGCTCGACGAGCGCGAGAATCTGCGCGCTCGCAGTTGCCGTTGCTACAATCGCCTCCCGCCCCTTGAGACGCGCGAACCAGGGCGCCATTCCTACCCCCCGTCCACTCGTCGGCGTCCGAACTCGAAACGAGGCGCCGAGCCGGTTCTCTCTCAAGAAGATCGGTGTGTGAAAGTCACCAGCGGCCACGATGACGTCGCGCACTTCGTCGCCGGAATGGCCATTGAGGCTAAACGATCTCACATCATGCAAAATCGAGTGCCAGATCGCGAAGAACGGATACGCAAATTGCCTGAACCAGGCAGTGGCGGTGCCCTTCAAGCCGCCCGTTGTTTCGACGGCCCACCGCTCCATGCTCATCACGCCAGTCGGCGGATAACACTCGAAGTCGGGGTGGAGAGTTCCAAACAGCCAGTCCCAGACCAGAAGCCGCTCGCCGTAGTTCTTGTCCCAGTGCTCAGGAAGTCTTGAGTGGTGCACCCGATGAAACTGCGGCGACACTATGATGTAGCGAAACGGACCAAGATTCGTGCGTACGTTAGAGTGGATGAAGTAACCCCAGAAGCCATTCAGCACTACGAAGAGCGTCCAGGTGATGGTCGAGCCGCCGATGAACGCCAGAGGCACGAACCGAATTGCAGTGTTTATGACACTCTCTAGTGCGTGCGAGCGGAACGTCGTCATCGGGTTCAGATCTTCCTGCGAGTGATGTATCGCGTGAAAGTACCAGAACCATTTGACCTTGTGACGTACGAGATGAGAAAAAAACAGCGTGAAGTCGGTGATGAGAAACGCACACAACAGCTGGAACCAAAGCGGCTTCCCATCCAGTATCGCGGTGTCGAGGAAGGGCAGATGGTGCCGGTAAAAGGCGCGGATCCCCGTTACGAAGATGTCTACGAACGGCGCCGCGAAGATCGCCGCGAAGATCGGATACGAATAATCTTGCCAGAACTCGCTTCGTCTATTCGGTGACGAGTCCTCGGCGGGGAGAAATGTCTCGATCGCGAGTGCGGGCAAACAGCCCAATATCCACAGGTCGCTGTTCAGGACATGATCGCGAAGAACGTCCCATATCGCTTCGATGTGGTGACGCTGGAACATGGGCTTGATCGGGCGAACGGCCGAACGAAACCGCGTCCCACACGCTTCGAAAGCGTCAACAATCGAACGGACGGCAGCGAATGCCTCGCTAAGATGCGATGCATGCAACGCGTTGATCACTGCTCAGCCAGCTCGTAAACTATGTCGCGATCCATCCGGTCATGAACCGATTTGGGCCCATACATCCGTGGCGTCCCGGGCGGCGCTCGGTTGGCTTTAGCCGCCCGCGGAGACCAATCGTTCAGTTTCAGGATCGACCGCTTGGGACGGTGTGTTAACTGTCCCCGGAGTCAGCAACTGATGCGAAGCAGCACGGTATAACGGCCTCTGGACGGCGCGCAGGCCGGGGTCAAGCTCTGGCGCGGGCCGAACTGGATCTTTAACATCTTGCTACACAACGAGTTGACAGACATCGCGTTGCACTGGAGATGGCTTTTGCCACGCTATTTTGGCGCTTTGCGTAGCGTACGCCACCGTACGGGAAGATCGCCGCGCGCTCTTGACATCGGGTTGGGCTGCTTCTTGATCGCGTGCGCCAATCCGGTGACCCACGTCACGCCGCTGCAGCGGATCGCCGCCGAGCGCGCCATCCGCAATGAAGTGGTCGCGGCGTACGACTTCTCGAGACCCGACGTCGTCGCGCGCATGATGGCGCTTTACGCCACGTAGCGGTCCCGTTCTGTCGGCGAGCGGCGGGCGCGTCACCACGTCGCGTGATACCATCCAGATGGGCATCCAGGCGTTCTGGGACAACGTCGGCCGCAACATGCGGAATCCCCACGTCGACTGGACGCTGATGCGCATCGACGTCCTCTCTCCAACGGCTGCGGCGATGACGGCGGTGTATCGGATTCCGCACCAGCAACCGAACGGGCTGCCGCACGTGATCGGTGGCGCGTGGACTGCAGTGTTCGAGCTTCGCAACGGCAAGTGGCAGATCATCCAGGAGCATCTCTCCGACGACCCCCTCGCTCATTGATTCCACCAATGTCCCGGTCAACGACACGTCTCGCGCCGACGATAGCCTTCATCGTCGCCGCCACAGCGACGCCAGTGCGCGCGCAGCAACCGTCATCCGACGCAACGCGGCAACACTACAGAGTGGCAGCCCGGATCCCCGTCAGAAACACAGCCGATCACTTCGACGGCGCGCTAGAGCTCCTCGAGGACGCGCGCCTCACTCCCGACGACCAAGCGAAGACGCTGGGGCAGCTGGCCGCTGTGCGCAGTGCCATCGCATGGCACTGACGCGGTCGGCGACTGCGCGACGGCAGGCGCGCGACCGCTGAGGCACGCGCTCCTGGAAGTCAGAGACGCGGCTGGACATGTGCTCGACAGCGCGATTCTCGAGGCGCCCTAGAGCGACGGATAGCGATCGACACCACCGATTGGAGCCGCGCGGAGACGCCTGGTGCTGGTAACGGTGGACCTCAGCGCGGGAGTTGGGTCTTACTCTGGTCCAGCGACGCAGATCGCGCACGTAAGCCACGGAAAAATCTCCTGGCTCGAGGCACGAGATGCGACGAGCGAGTCGAGCGAAGCCGTATCAGCCTCGCGAGCACACTGAAAACGGGCTGGAAGATCGTCCCACGACGCGACGGTGGCGCTGGCAGCGACATCGTGATGGTCGCGTGCCGACCCGACCCGAGCTCCACTGCGCGGGACTCTGTTGCGTTTCACCTCGAGCTCACCCGCTACACCGAAAGCTCGCAGGGATGGGTGGCGAACAGACGCATCGTTCCCGGATGCTGGGAAGATGACCACGCGTTCCCTGCAGACTCGCTCTTCCCGTAGGGCATCGCCAGTCGCTCGCGCGCTGAACGTTCAGCGCGCGAGCGCAGGCCCGCGCTACTAGACCACTACGAGAGCGCTACCGGCAGCGTGATCGAGTCGATCTCGCGCAACACGTCGTCACTCAGCTTGACACCCGACGCCGCCGCATTGTCGTCGACCTGCTCCGGCTTGCTCGCGCCGATAATGGCCGCCGACACTTCCGAACGTCGCAACACCCACGCAAGGGCGAGCTGCGCCATCGAGATCCCAAGTCCCTTCGCGATGGGCTCGAGGCGTTGTACTGCGCCAAGTACGGCGTCGTTCATTAGATCCGGGCGCATGAACGAATTCATCTCGTCGCTCGCCGCGCGCGAGTCGGGCGGCGGCTTGTGCCCAGGCTTGTACTTGCCAGTGAGCACTCCCTGCGCGAGCGGCGACCAAACGATCTGACCTATTCCGTTCGCCGCGCACGTCTCGAACACGCCCTGCTCCGGCTTACGCCACAACATCGAGTACTGCGGTTGGCTCGACACGAACTTCACGACGTTCGGCAGGTCGATCGCGTGCTGGATCTGCTCGGCGGTCCACTCGCTGAAGCCGACGTAGCGCGCCTTCCCGGAGCTCACCACTTCGGTGAGCGCCTGCATGGTCTCCTCGAGCGGCGTGCTCGGATCGAAACGGTGGCACTGGTACAGATCGACATAGTCGGTGCGCAGCCGCGCGAGTGATGCGTCGATCTGCTTGTGGATCTGTGCCGCCGAGAGGCCGCGGTCGGTGTCGGTCATCGGGAAGAAGAGCTTGGTCGCGAGCATGTACGAAGACCGCTCTCGCCCTGCCAGCGCCTCACCCAGAAATGTCTCGGCGGCGCCACGGCCATAGATGTTGGCAGTGTCTATGAAGTTGATACCGACGTCGAACGCGCGGTCCACGCACGCTCTGGCGCGATCGCGATCGACGCCTACTCCGTACGTGAGCCACGACCCGAGTACAATCTCCGAGATGTCGAGGTCGCTGTCGCCGAGCTTTCTGAATTTCATGTGGTTGCCAGAGTGAGAACCAATCCCGCGAGCGGGCAAGAACCGATCCTGCGAAGTGGTCCGGGCACGGCTCCCGACCGCTCCACTCGGGCGGGGATCACGCGCGATGTTCCCTGGAACCGTTCGTGATCGTCCAATTAACACTATGACGGAACCAGCACTTTCCAGAACTCCGTACCTCATCCACTCTTACGAGCACCGCGCGTATCCGCTCATGCCCGATCGTCCGCTGTCGGTGGGTCGGGACACGAGCTGCGACATTGCGGTGAACGAAGTGGCGGTATCGAGGCACCACGCGGAGATAAAGTGGGAGGGAGACGACTTCGTGCTCTATCCCACCGGCTCGACGGGAACCATCCTCAACGGAGTTCCACTGGTAGCTCCGCAGTCGCTCCACGAAGGCGATACGTTCCTCGTCGGCACGATGAAATTCGTCTTCACGTGCGGCAGGCTCCCTGTCGCGATGAAGATCGCGGGGCCAGCGCAGCGCGCGAGCACCGTGGAGGCTCGCAGACCGACGCTCACCTTCCCGGCCCAGCCGGCTGCACCGATTCTTCCGCAGGAGCGCAACATCTCCAAGCCGGTGATAATCGGATCGATTGTCGCTGCGGTCCTAGCGCTTGGTGGCTATATCCTCCTCGCGCACAGATAGCGCCGCAGCGCGTGAACGAAGAAAAGGCACCCGTTGACGGGTGCCTTTCTTGTATACGCGAGCGAATGCTGTGGTGCGACCACGTCACGCTGCTACGGGCTCTCCCGCTGCTACGGCGAAGCGTGAGAACGCGAGCGACTCCAACTGCTCGCGCACCGCATCTATGGTGAGCTCCTCGAGCACTTCGGCGGCGAATGCGTACGTCAACAACTTGCGCGCAGTGAGCTCGCCAATTCCGCGGCTCTTGAGATAGAACATCGCAGTGGCATCGATCCGGCCGACGGTCGCGCCGTGGGTGCACTTCACGTCGTCGGCGAAGATCTCGAGCTGCGGCTTGGTATCCACACGAGCACCGGGCGAGAGCAGCAGATTGTTGTTGCTCTGCTTGCCGTCGGTCTTCTGCGCTTCCGGCTGCACGAATACCTTGCCGTTGAACACAGCGTGCGAATCGCCATCGAGCACGCCCTTGTAGAGCTCGTGACTCGTGCAGCTCTCCTTCGCGTGCTCGATGAAAGTCTGGTGGTCGACCGTCTGCTCGCCATCCACCATGTAGAGACCATTGACCGTCGCGTGCGCGCCTTCGCCATCGAGGATCGTCGCGATGTTGCTACGCGAGAGATCGCATCCGGTCGCGAATGAGAACGACTCGTAATGACTGCCGCGCGCCTGGTGCGCGTAGGATGATCCCACGTGATACGCAGCGATAGACTCGCGCTGGATCTTGTAATGTTTCAGGCGCGCTCCCTCACCGATGTAGAGCTCGGTTACTGCATTGGTGAAGTGACTCTGGTCTCCAACCGAGACGTAACTCTCGACCACGGTCGCTTCCGCGTGATGATCCAGCACGACCACGTTGCGAGGGGACGCGAGCACTCCTTCAGCGGTTGCGTCGGCGACGAAGATGAGGTGCACTGGTCGGCTGGCGACCGCATTCGCCGTTTAGCCTGATCACAGCGCCGTCCTGCATGAACGCAGCGTTGAGCGCGGTGAATGCATTACTGTGAACCGTCGCGAGGCCGCCGAGTGTTCCGTCGAGCGAGTGACCGTGATCGCTGGCGGTGAGCGCACGCGACAAGGTCGCGATGCTGACTCCAGCGCCGCCCTGTACGCTCGAGAGCGCGGCGACGTACGACCCGTTCACGAAGACGAGTGTGTCCCACTCGCCGCCAAGCTCGTATGCGGCGAGCGTAGCCGAGCTCACCGCGCTGCGCGTACGCGAATCGGGACGGTACTGGCGCCGCAGGATTGGCGCGACGCTGGTGAAGTGCCAGTCCTCATTCTTGGTCGTGGGGAAGCCGAGTGTTCGGAAGCTCTCGATCGCACCACGCCTGAGCGCGCCGACCCACTCGGGCTCGTCGCCACGTTGCGCGGTCTGCTCGAACAGCGACACGTACGCGGAAGCCTGCGACTCGTACGGATGCGAGCGGGCCGCGATTGCGCCCTCGCGCCCGACTTCTGGTGAGTCAGGTGCCTGTGTTGCTACTGCGTCGGTCATGCCGCTTCCAGAACCCAGTCGTAGCCGCGCTCCTCGAGCTCGAGCGCAAGCTCCTTTCCGCCGGACCTCACGATCCGACCCTGTGCAAGGACGTGGACGTAATCGGGGACGATGTAATTCAGGAGCCGCTGGTAGTGCGTGACGACAATCGTCGCGTTATCCGGACGCCTGAGCTGGTTGACACCGTTCGCGACGATGCGCAGCGCGTCGATGTCGAGACCGGAGTCGGTCTCATCGAGAATGGAGAGCCGCGGCTGAAGCACTGCCATCTGCAGGATCTCGTTGCGCTTCTTCTCGCCACCGGAGAAGCCAGTGTTAACCGACCGGTTGAGCATCGAAGGATCCATCTCGACGAGCTTCATACGCTCTTCGATGAGATCGAGGAACTCGAGCGGATCCATCTCATCTTCACCGCGCGCCTTCCTGATCTCGTTGTACGCCGAGCGCAGGAAGTAGGCGTTGGTGACACCGGGAATCTCGACGGGATACTGGAACGCGAGGAAGATTCCCTTCTGTGCGCGCACTTCCGGATCCATCTCCAGAAGATCCTCGCCTTCGAATGACACCGCGCCGCCTAGCACCTCGTACGCCGGATTCCCCGCGAGCACCTGCGCGAGAGTGGACTTACCGGAGCCGTTAGGCCCCATGACTGCGTGCACTTCGCCCGCGTTGACGGTAAGGTCGATTCCTTTCAGGATCTCGCGCTCAGCGATACCGGCGCGGAGGGATGATATGGAGAGCATTGGATGATTGGAAAGCGTTGAGCGGTCAGCGTTCAGCGGTCAGCCAACGCTTCCTTCGAGCGTGATCCCGAGCAGTTGCTGCGCCTCGACCGCGAACTCCATCGGGAGCTCCTGGAAGACCTCGCGGCAGAAGCCGCTCACTATCATCGACACCGCCTGCTCAGCGGTGAGACCGCGCGCCTTGCAGTAGAAGATCTGATCCTCGCCGATCTTCGACGTGCTCGCTTCGTGCTCGACCGTCGCTGTGTTGTTCTCGACCTCGATGTACGGGAACGTGTGGGCACCGCAACGGTTGCCGATCAGCATCGAGTCGCACTGCGTGTAGTTACGCGCGTTCTCGGCACGCGGAAGCACCTGAACCTTGCCGCGATAGCTGTTGTTGCCGTGACCCGCGGAGATTCCCTTCGACACGATCGTCGACTTGGTGTTGCGGCCGATGTGGATCATCTTCGTTCCCGTGTCGGCCTGCTGGTAATTGTTCACCACTGCGACCGAGTAGAACTCACCGGTCGAGTCGTCGCCCTGAAGGATCACGCTCGGGTACTTCCACGTTATCGCCGAGCCGGTCTCGACCTGCGTCCACGAGATCTTCGAGCCGACGCCAGCGGCCTTGCCGCGCTTCGTCACGAAGTTGTAGATGCCACCTCTTCCTTCAGCGTCTCCAGCGTACCAGTTCTGGACCGTGCTGTACTTCACGGTCGCGTGGTCGAGTGCTACCAGCTCTACCACCGCTGCATGGAGCTGATTGGTCGAGCGCTTCGGCGCTGTGCATCCTTCGAGATAGCTGACACTCGCGCCTTCATCGGCGATGATGAGCGTGCGCTCGAACTGGCCGGTGTCGGCGGAATTGATGCGGAAGTAGGTGGAGAGCTCCATCGGACACTTCACGCCCTTCGGCACGTAGCAGAACGAGCCGTCGCTGAATACCGCGCTGTTGAGCGCCGCGAAGAAGTTGTCGCTGTAGGGAACCACCGAACCGAGATACTTGCGCACCAGATCGGGATATTCCTTCACCGCCTCGCCGAACGAGCAGAAGATGACACCGTGGCGCGCGAGCTCTTCCTTCATCGTAGTGCCGACGCTCACCGAATCGAAGATCGCGTCCACGGCGACTCCTGACAGCATCTTCTGCTCGGTGAGCGAGATGCCAAGCTTCTCGTAAGTGCGCAGAAGCTCGGGATCGACGTCGTCGAGCGACTGGAGCGGCTTCACGCTCTTGGGCGCCGAGTAGTAGCGAAGGCCCTGGTAGTCGATCCGGTCATACTTGACGTTGGGCCAGTGCGGCTCCTTCATCGTGAGCCAGCGTCTGTACGCCTTGAGCCGCCAGTCGAGCAGCCATTCCGGCTCGCGCTTCTTGGCCGAGATGGTTCTGATGATGTCCTCGCTGAGGCCCGGCGGCACCGTATCGGACTCGATGTCCGTGACGAAGCCGTACTGGTACTCACGATTGACAAGCGACTCTATGGCGGCGCTCATGTTGCGGCTAACTCCTTGGCGTTACTGCACTTTCGCGTAGATTGGTGGAAAGGTAAGTGAATTTGTCGGCTTTTTGAAGGTTGCCATGAACCGTCGCAACGATTTCCCGCTGCTGGCCGCGAACCCAGCGCTGCATTACCTCGACTCTGCCGCTTCGGCGCAGAAGCCACGCGTCGTGCTCGACGCGATGCGGGAGTACTACGAGACGAGCTACGCGAACCCGCACCGCGGGGCCTACGACCTGTCGGTTCGTGCTACGGAGCGGTATCACGATGCACGGTTGCGCGTATCACGCTTTCTGGGCGCGCGCGACGCTGAGACTCTGATCTTCACGCGCGGTACCACGGAGGCGCTCAACCTGGTGGCGACGTCGCTCGCGCGCGCCGGCATCGGAAGCGGCGACGAGATAGTCGTCACGGCGATGGAGCACCACGCGAATTTCGTCACATGGCAGCAGGCCGCCATAGCGACCGGAGCGCGGCTCCGGATCTGTGAGCTCACCGCTGAAGGTCGGCTCGACGTGGAGATGCTGCTCTCGCTCGTGGGCGCGCGGACGCGGGTCGTCGCATTGGCACACGTCTCGAACGCGCTCGGCACAGTGAACCCGATCCGCGAGCTCGCCGCCATGATCCGGGAGCGGTGTGACGCGGTGATCGTCTGCGACGGGGCCCAGGGTGCGCCACATCTCAGGGTGGGCTTCGACGAGCTGGGGGTGGACGCTTACGCATTCAGCGGGCACAAGATGGGGGGGCCGATGGGCATCGGCGGCCTCGTCGCGCGCCGCGATCTCCTGGAGTCGCTGCCGCCGTACCAGTTCGGCGGCGACATGATCGAATTCGTCTACGACGACCACAGCACCTGGAACTCGCTCCCCCACAAGTTCGAGGCGGGCACGCCGAACTCGGCTGGCGCCGTAGGGCTTGCCGCTGCGATCGGGTACCTGGAATCGATCGGGATGGACGAGGTTCTCGAGCATGAGCGAGCCCTCGTCTCGCTTGCCCAGGCGCGCCTCGCGGAGATCGACGGCATCACCATCTACGGACCTCCACCGTCCGGCCGGAGCGGCGTCATCTCCTTCACCTTCGCCGACGTTCACCCCCACGATCTGGCGACGATCCTCGATTCCAGCGGCGTCTGCATCCGATCCGGTCACCACTGCGCCCAGCCACTAATGCGCCGGCTTGGCGTCAGTTCTACGGCAAGAGCCTCGTTCTACGTCTATAACGACGAAAGTGACGTCGATGCGCTCGTTGCAGGGCATCGGGCAGGCGGCCAAGCTGTTCGTGTGAGTCGCGGCTACCGGAATGGCGCCGGTCAGAACTTCATCCCGACGCCCAGCCGGTACGCCCAGAAGCGGGCCTCGCTCTCGCGCGGGGTGATCGTGAGCCCGGTCAGGCTGTTGGGATCGTCGGTGATGTCGCCCCTGGTGAGGTAGCGGACGCGCCCGATGGCGTTGTAGCGGACGCCCAGGTCGATATGGAAGCGCGCTCCGGTGGCGCGCCCATCGCTGCCGACTTCGCTCATGATCGGCAGTGTGAAGCCGCCCTCGACGCTCGAGGCCGCGGAGTAGTCGCTGTAGTTCGTCGTCTGCGCCAGCGTCGGCTCCCCATCGGTCCCGCTGACTGAGGTCTGCGTGTACAGGTAGCCGAAGCCGACTCCGGCGGCGACATACGCACGAGCGCGACCGACCGGGACACTGAGCTGCGGGCCGATCATAGCCATCACGATGTTGTTCGACGTCTGCTCCTGAAGCGTGACTGCGCCGATGAGCTCGCTGAAAGGGAGGTATTGCGTCTCATTCCCGTAGTTGATGAAGTCGCCACTGATGCGAATGCCGACGATTCCCTGCGAGTCGAGATTGAGCGTGTAGTGCGCGCCGGCGCCGAAGCCCTGCTTCACGTTCTGCCGGAACTGGCCGACAGGTTGGGCATACTCCAGGGCGACACCGGCCTCGTTGCGTGCGTCACGCGTCGCCGGCTCCTGCGCACGCAGAATGGTCGGCACCGCTACCCACGCGGCAGCCACGAGGAGCACCGAGCGTCGGCTCGGCATCAGCGCACCGGTCAGTGCTTGCTCCACACGAGCACGACTCCGCAGCCATTGGCCTGATACTGCGGCGGCACAGTACCAAGCCCGGTATAGACCTCGATCCCCGCAACCTGATCGGGCTGGATGAGGTCATCGAGCGACTCGTCGCCCTGATAGACCTGCATGCCGTCGAGGTACACCACCGGCGTGCAGGGACCGGCGAGACTGCTGCCGTGGCTGAACCTGATGATGTCGCCGAAGCCGCGCCCTGGGACTACCGCGACGCCCGGCGTCATTCGGAGAGCGTCGGTGATCTGGATGATCGCGTACTTGTCGATGTCCGACGCGGTGATGTAGTGGCCCATGCCGTGTTGCATCCGGTCGAGGAATCCGGTGATGTCGCGGGAAGCGTCGCTTCGCTTGCCCATGATCAGCACAGACGCGAGCTGCTGCGGTCGCTTGTCGAGCAGGAGCGACACTCTGGCGGTGTGATGGCTCGACAGGTCAACCGCCGCACGGGTCGGCTCGAAGCCGAGCGCCCGTGCCTCGACGCTGAAGGTCCCGGCGGGAAGACCGTCGATCGCGAAGTTGCCGTCGTCGCCGGCCGTGGCAGTGAGCCCGGTTCCCCAGACGAAGATCTTGGCGCCAGCGGACGGCTTGCCGCCCGGGCCACGCACCATGCCACTCAGCCGCGCGGTTCCGCGGAGCACCGTTATCGAGTCGCTCCGCACCGAGGCGGCTGCGCCCGACGAATCCGCTGCTATCGCGACAACGGCTGTGGAATCTCCAATGACGAAATCGCGTCGCACTATCCCGGACGGAGGCACTGTCACCTCCACGAGCCCCGTGTGGCGAGCGCCAACTTCCGCGCTCGCGATCACCACATCGTTCGGAAGGCCACAGAGCGTGTAGCTGCCATCTTCCCGCACAGCGACCGGAACGCGCTTGCGCTCCTGATGCAACCCGTGCGAGTCGATGAGGATCTCGTTCCACGACACGATGACCTTTCGCGGATGGCAGAGGCTCGCCGGAATCGGCGTCTGCAACCATCCCAACCATCGCGCCCGTGGAATCAGCGGGCGTACGCGCGCCACAGAGCGCCGGGAGAACGCGGCTCGCGCCCGGGATGGAGAGCGCTACGTGCGTCACGGAGTCCGCTACGGTGACCGCGATGACTGGAGACTCGATACCCGTTGCGTCGAGGGATGGATGCAGAAAGCCGGCGATGTAGGAACCGTACGGGACCGCCGGTATGACGAAACGGCCGGACGAATCGGTCTGTGCGGAATAGACTTTCGCGCGCTGCTGTGACTCCACGAGATCGACATTGGCATGGGCGAGCGGGACACCGGCGATGCTGTCGAACACCGTCCCGACCACTGTCGACGTGCCACTCGATGCCGTCTGCGCACCGCACGGCGCGCCGTGAAGCCCGCTGCAGAGCACGAGCGCGGCGATGGCCACGATGGTACCACAGACGTTGCGAAGCATTGTCATCGGCGTTGCTCGCGGTTCGATGTTGAGGAGCACACATACGCGTTCCGGTCGAGCAAAAGTATGCGCGGATCGATCGCTCGGAAGACCACGTGAGGAGTCCGCGCACGGTCGCTCGGCGCTGCGACATCCGCGCGACGGGCCCGAATCGAGACACTGGTATATTTCGACCATGGCAGACGCCGCGCTCGCCGCGCTGTATCAGGAGATGATCCTCGATCACTACCGGCGCCCCCGAAACAAGGGGACGCTCGAGCACGCGACCGTGTCAGTGCCAATGAAGAATCCCCTGTGCGGCGATGAGGTGACGCTCGAGGTTCTGGTCGAGCACGGCGACATCGCGGCGATAGCGTTCACGGGCCACGGCTGCTCGATATCACAGGCCTCGACGAGCATGATGACCGAGCTCATCAAGGGGATGAGCACTGACGACGTGGCGCACATCGGCGAGCGATTCCGCGCGATGATCCTTGGCGACGCGACGGCCGCTGGCGACGAATCGCTCGGGAGAACCCGGGCGCTTTCGGGGGTGGCGCGCTTTCCCGCGCGCGTGAAGTGCGCGCTGCTCGGCTGGAACGCGCTCGACCAGGCACTGGCGCGAGCGCGCGCTCAGGGCTGAGCCGCACGAGGATCGATGTACGCGATAGCGATCATACGGTACCGGCGGCCGCTCGAGGAGGTTCTGACGGTGCTCGACGAGCACCGCGCCTACTTGCGCGGCCTGCTGGAGAGCGGAACACTTATAGCATCCGGACCATTGGATCCACGAACTGGTGGTGCGTTGCTGCTACGGGTTCCCGACGAAGCAGTGCACGAGACGCTCGACCGGGTTCGTGACAACGATCCGTACGTGAAGAACGGCATGGCGCAGTACGAGCTGCTCCCGTGGCTTCCCAGCACTGGACGGGAGAAGCTCGACCGGATCTAGGAGATGTGACGTATGCTGCACGCGCGCACGCTCATCTGGCTCGGCCTGCTTCTGACCCCGACGGCGCTGCGCGCACAGCTCGCGCCGCGTGACTCGTTGCACATCCTCAAGGAAGCACGTCACGCCCAGTTCGACTTCGAGACGGCGCGACGCTTCGATCTGCCGCGCACGCCAGCAGGCGACTCGCACGAGTGCGAGGTGATCGTCGGCCGGATGTGCTACTGGAGCGACGACGATTCCGACGTACCGATTCCGGAGCCAGCGCGGATAGGGCGAGCCCGCATGCAGCTCATCAGCACACTCGACCGGCTCAGCGCGATGTCGCCGGCCGATGAGTGGATAAGCGGCCAGCGAGTGCATTACCTCGCCGAGGCCGGCTACGATTCGTCCGCGGTGCTCGCGGCGCACGCATGCAGGGCGACACGCTGGTGGTGCGAGGCGCTGCTCGGGTTCGCAGAGCACCACGGCGGCGAGTACGCACAGGCGGAATCGACCTGGGACGACGCCATCGCCGCGATGCCCGACAGCGTGAGGTGCCGCTGGACCGACATCTCGATGCTTCTCGACGATGGAGAGCGCGACGCGTACACGCGAACGCCATGTGTCCAGCGCACGACGTTCGAGAAGCGCTTCTGGGATCTGGCGCAACCATCCTACGCAGTGCGCGGAAACGACCGCAAGACCGAGCACTTCTCACGGGTTCTACTAGCCGAGCTCGCTGCGACATCCACCAACACGTACGGAATGTTGTGGGGAGACGATCTGCGCGAGCTGCTCATACGGTACGGAGAGCCGGTGTGGTACGAGCGACACTTCGCGGTAGTGCTGAGCGACGGCGACCCGACGCCAACTGGTCACGACAGGCAGCCGGCATACCACTTCGTCGCCGATGTGACGCAGGGCGACAGCGTCAGATGGGACGTGCGCGAGAAGGGCGCACGCGAGCGCTACTCGCCTCCGTACATCGACTCCATCGCCGACCTCGACGCGCAATTCGCAATGATGAAGCGCGGCGACTCGGCGCTGGTGGTAGCGGTGTACTCCGACACGGTTGGTGGGCCGGCTGTGCTCGGTGTCGAGAACGACGCCGGCGATCCGATCATCGCGGGTGGCGACACTGCTCACGTTCGCGTGCGGCGCGCGAAGAGCATGTGGAAGGGTCTCATCGCAGGGGTGGAGAAGCTCGACCCGCGCAGACACATCGACGAGCGCGCACGAGCGTGGCTCGCGCCACCAACGCAGGGCGCCGGTGCGCCGGAGCTCTCGACGCTGCTGCTCTTCAATCCAACCGATACCAGCGTCGCGACGCTCGACGATGCGCTGGCGCACGCGCTCACCGCCAACGAGCTGCGCGGCACACGAAAGCTGGGACTCTACTGGGAGATGTACGGAGTGGTCGCGCACAGTAGCGACAGCGCGCACATGGATTCGCTGCAGCGAGATTCCGCGTCGTCGCCTGCGCTCAGAGACTCCACCGCACAGGCCGACTCATCATCTGGCGTCTCGATCACCGTCGCACGAATCGACGGTGGAGTGCTGAAATGGCTCGGCCAGGCGCTCCACATCACGCGCAAGGACTCGCCCATCGCGATGAGGTGGCACGAAGCAGCGCCAAGTGATTCGGTCGCCACGAGAGTGGTAGTGCTCGATCTCGCGCAGCTCCCGCGCGGGCGAGTATCGCGTGACGGTTGGCGTGGGGCCGGAAGGACACCAGACTCAGACATCGCGCCAGATCAAGCTGCGCGACTGACGCCGCTCGTGACGGACTCAACCGATACGCAGCTCTCCGGCGCGCATGCGGAGCACCATCGCGCCGCTCGCTATGTGATCCGCGGGATCATGAGTGACGTGCAGCGTCGTGAGTGACCAGTCCGCGGCATAGCGCGCGGTGATCGCCATCGCAGCAGCGCGCCTCTCTCGATCGAGCGCGGAGTACGATTCGTCGAGCAGGAGCACGCGTGGTCGCGACGCTAGTGCGCGGCAGAGCGCGGTGAGCTGCCGCTCGCCGCCGCTCAGTGCAGCGACGTCGCGCGCGGCCAGATGAGCGATGTCGAATCGCATGAGCAGGTCGTCAACCGTCGAATCGTCGTCTGCGGCGTAGCAGACGTTCTCGCGCACACTCAGATGCGGAAAGAGATAGCCGTGCTGGTGCACGAGTCCGACGGAGCGCGATTCGATCGGCGCATCGGTGACGTCGACGCCGTCGAGGATGACGCGCCCGCGTGACGGACGGAGCGCACCCGCAATCGCCTCCAGCAGCGTCGTCTTCCCCGACGCGGTGGGACCGCACAGAACCGCGTGGCCACCCGATGGAACGGTGAAGGTGACGCTGCGCAGCGAGAAGGAGCCGGCTTCGACGCACAGGCCATCACAGCCTATCATGGGAGCACCCCGGTAGATCGATCACCGTGAAGCGCTCGCAGCGCGGCGAGCGGCAGTATCGAGACGATCACCAGCGCTGCCGCGACCGGAAGCGCAGCAGCGAGGCCGCCGTCGGTCAAGCGCTCATAGCTGAGCACGCTTACGACCTTTGGATTGTATACGAGAACAACCACCGCACCGAACTCGCTGATGGCGCGCGCCCAGGTCACTATGGCGGCGGAGAGAAGGCCGCGTCGCGCGAGTGGCAGTGTGACGCGGCGGAACGCGGACCACGACGAGTCACCGAGTGAGCGCGCGATGATCTCGTAGTGAACATCGACGCGTGAGAAAGCCTCGCGAGCCGCGCTCACGTAGATCGGCGCCGAGACGAAGAGCATCGCTGCGATGATACCGGTCGGAGTTCCGACGACGCGCATTCCGAGCGCGGAGAGCGATTCACCGATCACGGTGCCGTGTGTGGCGAGCAGGAGGATCGCGATGCCGGCCACTGGATGTGGAAGCAGCAACGGCACATCGAGCACGGTCGCGATCACCGAGCCCGCGCGCAGCGTCCGGCGTGCGAGAGCGAACGCGATGGCCGAGCCACACAGCACCGCAATCAGTGTCGCGATGGTCGCGCTCGCAAAGGTTACGGCGAGTGACGCGATTAGCTCGCTGTCGTGGAGAGCGCCGCGCAGTCCACTCGCGCCCTCGACGAGCACGAGCACGAGCGGAAGGCCGAGGAATAGAACGAGCAGCGCGCCGCCGAGCCACGCGCCGCCACGCGCAATCTCCGTCGCGATCGAGCGTCGGCCGCGCACGCTGCCTCGGTCAGGGATGCGCTGGAGGCCGCGCCGCGGTGCCAGTCGGCGGCGCCGCGCTCGCCGGAGCGGCAGGCTGCACCGAGCCGGTCGCCGGCGCAGTCGCTGGCGTTCCCTTGGCTGGCGCTGCGAGCGGCGGAGTTGGACGCTGGAGGATCGGAGACTCGACGACGATTCGGCCGCCGAGTATTCCCGTGCGCACGATCGTCGAGACGGCGAAGATCGCGAGAATCCCGAGAACGATTCGCAGCATCTTCCCGGGCGACACGGCAGCGCGCGTGCGTAGCATCGTGATCCAGGATATGAGCGCGACGAGGCCGGTCGCGAGGACGATCCACAGGGCAAAATCGGAGGCCTGCGAGTGCGCGTGGACCGCGCCAGGAGCGATGTACCACGCTCCATGTACAGCGCGTGCGGCGCGATGCCCGGTAAATGCCGCCGGATAGACCGTGATACCGGCCAGGGTCAGCGTGGCGAGCGCATAATTCCAGATGCCACGCCGTGATGTGATCATCGCAAGGATCAGCGTGAGAAACCCGATGACCGAGAGGACGATGGGAAAGTGATTTATGAGTGCGTGTAGGTAAGGCCAGCTCATCGGCTACTGATTTTATTGGGTGGACGGATTGGGCTATCGGCCGTAAAGTGTAGCACTGCAGAGCGGCGCGCAAACCTCGTAGCATCAATTAGTGGCTAATGCGCGTTGCTGACTCCCATCATCATCGATGACTTCCTTCGCGATCGAAGTACGAGACGTAAGCAAGAGCTACGCAGGGCACCGGGCGGTGAGAGATCTGTCGCTCAACGTTCCCACCGGTAGCGTTTACGGTCTGCTCGGCCCCAATGGAGCGGGCAAGACGACGACCATCAGAATGATCCTCAACATCATCGAGCCGGACAGCGGGACCATCTCGGTGTTGGGAGCGTCGTCGGAAAGCTCGGGGCTCTACGACAAGGTCGGATACCTGCCAGAAGAGCGTGGACTGTACCGCAAGATGAAGGTGCGCGACGTTCTCACCTTCCTGGCCGAGCTCAAGGGAGTTCCGCGCCTCGACGCGGCGACGAGGATCAACCGCTGGCTCGACCGCCTATCGCTGCGCAGTGATGAGAAAGACTGGGGCGATTCCAAGATCGAGGAGCTCTCGCGCGGAATGCAGCAGAAGGTCCAGTTCATCGGCGCGCTGGTCCATGATCCGGAGCTCGTGATCCTCGACGAGCCATTCAGCGGACTGGATCCCGTCAACGCGCAAGCGCTCAAGGATTCGGTGATGGAGCTCAAGCGTAACGGCAAGACGGTGATCTTCAGCACTCACATAATCGAGAACGCCGAGTCCATGTGTGATTCGGTCTGCATCATAGCCCACGGAGAGAAAGTGCTGGATGGAACAGTCGCTGACGTGAAGACACAGTACGGAGGTCCGCCAGTGGAGAAGCTCGTGATGGTGCAGCCTTCGCTGCACGACATCTTCCTCAAGGAAGTCGGGATCACCGGCGTCGAAGCGGGGATGCACGGTCATGGGTGAGAACGGTCGCAAGCTGATGGCGGTGGTGAGACGCGAGTACATCGAGCGCGTGCGCACCAAGTGGTTCGTGATCTCGACGGTGCTCGGGCCGATCATCTTCGCGCTCTTCGCGTTCCTTCCATTGATCATGGCGAAGCGCGATTCGTCCACGGTCGCGCCGCGACTTATCGTGTTGGACGCGACTGGAACACGTCTGGGACGCTACGTCGCACGATCGCTCTCGAGCGGTGGGAGCGACGACGATTCCACCATCGCGGAGCTGCGTACCGTCGAGCCGTCGGGCGAACGCGGCGCGGAGGACGCCGCGGCGAGCGAGGTAGTGCATCGCACAGCGACCGGATACGTAGTGCTCGACTCGGCGACGATTCGTGGCGACAGCGCACGATATGGCGGTCGCAAGGCGGATTCCAATGCCGAGGCCACGCGTGTGACGGAAGCGATAAGGTCCGGGCTTCTAGCGCTTAGCCTCGAGACTCGCGGCGTTGCGAGCGCGACGGTGGACAGCGTGATGGCGACGCGCGCTCCGTCGCTCCAGACGACGGCGATCAACGACGCTGGACGCAGCAACGTCTCGCCGGCGAAGATGATCCTGGCCGTGTTCGTCGCGTTCTTCCTCTACATGTCGATTCTGTTGTACGGCCAGAGCATGCTCAGCGGGGTGATCGAGGAGAAGATGTCACGCGTCGCGGAGATCGTGATCTCTAGTGTGAGTCCCGATCTGCTCCTCGCCGGAAAGGTGATCGGCGTCACCGCTGTCGGACTCACGCAGCAGTTGATCTGGGTAGTGGGATCGGTCGCGCTGATCGCGGGACGCTCCTTCATCTTCGGCGCGCCGGCCGTCGCTCACGCTCAGGCGGCAGGAATGGGATCGGGTGACTTTCTCGCGGCTGTCATAGCGACACCGTGGAGCTGGGTCTTCCTCGTGCTTCTCTACTTCCTCATCGGCTTCCTCTTCTACGGTGCGCTGTATGCGGCGGTCGGGTCGACGGTCGGGAGTGAGCAGGAAGCTCGGCAGGCTGCACAACCCGTCATCATGCTCATCGTGCTCACGGCGGTATTCATCTCGCCGGTCATGCAGAACCCTGCGAGCAACGCGGCGCGACTCATGTCAATTCTTCCATTCTCGTCGCCGATAATAATGCCGCTGCGAATGGCGCTCATCGACGTTCCTCCACTCGAGGTGGCGACGAGCATCATCGTCCTTGCACTGAGCACCGTCGGAGCCATCTGGCTCGCCGCACGCATCTACCGTGTGGGCCTGCTGATGTACGGGAAGCGGCCGAGCCTGAAGGAGCTGCGCAGATGGATAGTGGCATCGTGACGTGATGGCGGTCGCGGTGCTAGTATCCGCGTGGGCGTTTCGAGAGGTAGTCTCGTGAGAGCACCGTGGGTCGTGCAGCACGCGCTGATGGCAGCCACATTCGCCGTCGGCGCGCTCGTGGGAGCTGTGCCAGTCAGTGCGCAGAGCACGGTGTCTCAGTTCGGGGTGATTGATGGAGCCGTCGTCACGCCAGACGGCGAGGGAATCGCGCGCGTCGAGATAGTGCTGCTCGACAACCCGAAGCACGCGTTCTACACGCTCTCCGCGGGCGGATACCGCATCGACAGCGTTCCCGCCGGCACTCATCTCGTGAGATTTCGGAGAATGGGCGTTCAGCCGACGACGATTCCGATCCAGGTCAATCCGAACGACATCACGTCGGCGGACGTCGTGCTCCAGCTCATTCCGCACGAGCTGGCGGGCGTGAAGGTCCAGAGCGCGAACGGCGAGATGGAGGTGCTGCCGTCAGGTCTCGCCGACAGGATGAAGAACGGGAACGGAGTCTTCGTCACCGCTGACGACATAGCGCGCGAGAAGCCCATCAATACCACCGAGATCTTCCAGCACATTCCCGGCGCCCAGCTCACCAAGTCCGGCGGCGTCAACAACACGCGCGGAATCATCTCGATAGTGTCGCCTGGATGCATGTACGGTATCCCGGTCTATCTCGACGGTCAGGTAATGGGTGATCCGCATGCCATGGCCGACACGGTTCGAGATACCGATCTCATCGATCTGATCAACCCGAAAGACATCGTCGCGATCGAAGTGTACCGCGGAGCTTCGGAAGTGCCCGCGACGCTTCCGCAGAATCCGTGTGGCGGAGTCTTCATCTGGACGCGGCACGACTGACGCGAGGCCGACGCAAATGAGAAAGGCCGGCATCTCTGCCGGCCTTTCTTCTTCGCAAGCGGGTCGCGCTCAGCCGCAGTATTCGTCGAACGCGCCGACGAGGTCCTGCGCTATGGCATCTGCGGAGCGTCCTTCGATCTGGTGCCGCTCGAGCATGAAGACGACTTCTCCATCCTTGAGCAGTCCGATCTGGGGTGACGACGGGCGGTAGCCCGTGAAGTAGGAGCGAGCACGCTGGGTGGCATCGACATCCTGTCCAGCAAAGACAGTCGTGAGAGCGTCGGGAACCTTGTCGTTCTGGATCGCCTTGGCGACCGCGGGGCGCGCGTTCCGTGCGGCACAGCCGCAGACGGAGTTGACCACCACGAGTGTGGTCCCCTGCGAATTCTTCAACTTCTCGTCCACTGCGTCGGCCGTGCGCAGCTCTTCCACACCGAGCTGGGTGAGCTCGGCGCGCATCGGAGCGACTAAGCGTTCATCATACATGTTGGAGTGTCCTGAAACTGGTGATGAGTGAAATCTAGCAAGTCGCTCCGTGTGGTGGACGGCGCGCTCGTCAGCTCTCGGGGCCGCCCAGTATGGCCTTGTCGATCTCCGAGGCTGGCTTGCTTCGAGCGACGCGCTTGGTGAAGGTGTAGGTATCGCCCTGGCTCAGCACGTGAAGCCTGACGTTGAAGAGCGACAGCGCTCGTCCTGCCTCCTCCTCCGTGAGATTCGAGTAGGTCACTTCACTCGCGTCGATTACGTACACCGAGCCAGCGCCAATCACCGTCGCGCGCTGCCGCTCGATCAGCACGGCGGTATTCTCGTCCAGGCCGAGCCCGATCATGCGGGGGTTCTGCGCGGCGGCATCGAGGAGCCGCGCGATTCGGCCGCGCTCCGCGAAATGCTGATCGATGAGAATGCCTCGAACCAGACCGAGTCCCGGCGCCATGTTCACTTCGTCGCCGAGGCGCGGAGACGAGCGACTCCTTCCTGAGACCAGCATCGTCTCGCAGACCACCGATGCGCCCGCAGATGTGCCTGCGACGATTCCGCCCTTTCGGTGGAGCGCAGCGACGCACGCCGAGACCGGCGTGTCGCCGATGAAGCTCGTGATCTGCAGCTGGTCGCCGCCGGTGAAGAACACTCCCGTAGCGCTCGCGAAGATGCGCCGCACTTCCTTTTCAGCGAGCGCGTCCGCGCGGCACGAGAGATGGAGATGCTTCAGGTGGCGTACACCGAGTCGCCTGAAGACGCGCTCATAGTCGTTCCACATCTCCATTGGAATCTTCGACGCCACAGTGGCCACGACGAGTGTTCCACCGCGAATCTGCTGCGCGAGCGCGCGCAGTATTATCGCGTCACCGACCTTGTCCTCGTGACCGCCGATGACGAGGATGGCGCCAGGCTGGCTGGAGGCAGGCATGCGTGAGTGTGTGAAGAGGCGCGGGAGTGCGGCGGAGTCGCGCTGATGACGACGCTGCCCGCTGCGGCGACCACATCGAGCAACCGGCATGCCAGCGGTTGCTCGCACTCGTTGGAGAGTGCACCGAACGAGACGGTGCGTAGCTGGCTGGATGCTACGCAACATCTCGCCGGTGCTGCTCGCGCGAAAGCTCAGCGAGCTGGAGGATCGTTGCGAGAGAAGTGGTAGAACGATTCGAGCGAGGTGCTACCGATTGCTGCTGCCGCCGTGGCCACCATGACTCGCTTCGCCGCCCTTGCGGCCGATCTCGCTCATGTGCTCACGGTCCTGACTCACTGCCTCGCCGCCCTTGCGCGCAGCTTCCGAGCGGCTGCTCGTGCCGCCGCTGTTTCCGCCACTGCTCCCGCCGCTGCTCCCGCCGCTGCTCCCACTAGTTCCACTATTTCCAGTATTTCCGCCGCTGTGTGACGCACGTCCGCCTTCGCTAGCTATCTCACGCTGCTCCTGCGGATCCATCGCCGCGAAGCCACGATCGCTTCCGCCTGATTTCCCACCGTGACTCCCCTTGTTACCGCTGCTGCTGCTGCTGCTGTTGCTGCTGTTGCTGCTGTTGCTCGCCATGACATTCACTTCCTGAAAAACGTGTGACCCGTCCGCTGCGCGGCGCTCCCGCGGTCGATTCGCCATGCGCTCTTGTGCCGACGCTCCGATCCGATTCTGGTGATGCTGCTCAACGCTCGCGCACCTCGGCCATTTGCTTGGCGCGGGCGGTTGCAGATAGACGCCGCATGCACCGCGCCATCGTGCCACGCGAAATCCGTTCGGACGGCGCGTCAGGAGAAGTGATCGATTGTTCATGAGCAGCGCGCCGGCATCAGTGCGTTAGCGCTCGCAGCTGTCAGCGCCGGCGGCCGTCGCTACTTGCGTCTGTCTGCGGTGCCGTAGCTGTGCGCCGCGCGACGACGCTCCAGCGCGAGCTCGCGGCGTCTCACGAATTGCGCGACGATACCGAGCACGAGCGCGAAGCCGCAGATCATGATGAAGCGCGTGAGGAAGATGCTGCCAGTCATCGAGGGCCAATCGCCGAGCTCGGCACGTCCGGTTCCCCAACGCTCACGACCCATGTAGATGAGCGCGAGACTGGCGAGCGATTCGACTGCCGACTCAGTGAGCGCGAACACCGGCGCGCGCCACATCCAGCTCGGCAGTGGATATGCCGCGAGATGAACGGTCGCGAGAGCGAGCAGAATCACCGGAATCGCGATGAACGAGCCGACGAACGAATGCCAGTCGAGCTCGGTGCCGTGGGCATTGAACACCACGTGAAGGACGCGCACTATCACGCCGGAGATGATCGCCATCTCGACAAGCGATCCTGCGATCCGGTGCCAGACTGTCGTATCTGGTCTGGTGCTGGTCTCGGTGCGCGCCCCTACCTGATCCAATGGCCTATTCGACTCCAGCGGATGTCCGTGATGAACGGGAGCGGCCTGTCAGAGTCGTCGGCATTGTATGAGTAATAGACGAACGTGGGTCGCCCGCGGACATTCTCGCGCGGGACGAAGCCCCAGTACCTCGAGTCCTTCGAGTCGTACCGGTTGTCGCCCATCATGAAGAGATGGCCGGGCGGAACAACGATTGGACCCCAGTTGTCGTGCGTCGGTTCCGCGGGCGCAGGTCCGAACCGCGAGCTCTTGAGCCCAACGGTCTTCTGCCATGCGAAGAGCGGATCGGTAAAATCGCCCGGCGGTGCGGGCGCTTGGTGCACCGGATCGATCGCCGATGCGGGTCGATCCGACCTCACTCCGTTCACGTAGAGCACAGCGTTACGCATGTAGAGCGTGTCGCCGCCAGTTCCCACCAGACGCTTCACCAGTGTCGGAGTGGGATCCTCGCCGGCCTCGGCTTGATCGGGCTGATATGGCGACACGAAGACCACCACGTCGCCCTTTGTCGGATCGCGGTATCCCGGAAGGCTCGAGTTGGTGAACGGGATGTGAGGCCCGTATGCGATCTTGTTGACGAACAGCCAATCACCGACGAGCAGCGTCGGGATCATGCTACCGGAGGGGATCCGGTAAGCTTCTGCGATGAAAGCCCTGAACGCGAGGAACATCACGACGACTATCGCGAGCCCCTTCACGTTCTCCCATATCACATTCCCTGGCGACTGCTGCGCAAAGGGGCGCGCTTTTCCGGCGCGCCCCTTTCCTGCTCCATTCGACACCTGCTGATACCGCCTTATGAGTCCTTGAGGTGCTTGTTGACGAGCTTCGTCATGTCGAACATCGAGACCTGCTTCTTACCGTTGAAGACGGGGAGAAGATTGTCATCGGCGTTGATCATGCGGCGCTCTTTTGGATCCTGGAGATCGTTCTTCTTGATGTAGGCCCACAGCTTCTTGGTGATCTCGGTGCGGGGCATCGGCTTGTTGCCGACGACCGCCGAGAGCTGGGCATCGGGCTGCATGGCCTTCATGAAGGCCGCGTTCGGCTTGCGGGCGCTGCTCGTCTTTTTCTTAGCGGGCGCCTTCTTGGCCGCTGCGGCCTTGCGTGGGGCCGCTTTCTTCGCGGACGACTTCTTGGCCGTGCTCTTCTTCTTCGCTGCGGGCATATAATCTCCTTTGGGTGCGGAAATTCCGGACGCGGAGCAAAGTATATCCCCGGGGGCGTCGCGCAATAGGGAGTAGGCGATTTCCCCTATGAAAATGACGCTTTTTCGCTCTGGGAAGTGGTTTTGGTCACTTTTTCCGCGGGCATTTGCCGGTCGCGACGCTCTGCGCGGTCGCTCGTGCTCAACGCCACACCGCGCGTCGCAGCGCGATCCTACCACCCGTGGACACCGTGTCTGGGCGCTCGATCCACTGCACGATCACAGTGTCTCGGTGCAGCGCCACGAGTGGCGCGACGGCCGGCAGATCGAGATCCGAGACCTGCGCCCGAGTCTCGAAGATGTGACCCATGGTGTGCGACAGCGCGAGCCCTATCATCGGACGCTCCGAGTTGGGATCCTCGTACACCACGGCGACGTCATTTCCGCGTGCCGCGAGCGCCACATGCGAAGGCTTCGCGCCGTACAGAACCGCTACAGGAGAGTGGAATACGCCGTTCCCCGTGCCGAGGTGTGCGGCATCCATGCTGTGAGTGTAGAAGATGCCCGGTCCCTCGTTGGCTTCGAGGAAGTAGGCGTAATCGACGTAGTTGGTGGCGGAGTCGGCGACGATCGCCGGCGGCGGCCTCCTGCATCCGCGGCGCGACACGTCGGTGGTGTCAGCGGGTGTGACATCGCTCCATGTGCGCCCGCCATCTGTCGATCGCGCCGCCATGAGGAGCGCGCTGCTGTCGGGACGCACGCGCCACCACGCTGCGTAGAGCGCTGCTCCTGCGCGCGATGCGACCGCCGAGCCGGGACACGCATCCGCGGGGACGCTCAGCATCGTCACGGAATCAGCCATCAGCTCAGGCGCGGCAGGGTAATCGATCTCCTGCCACGAGAGTGACGAATCGGAGCAGCCTGCCGCGAAGGCCAGTGTCGCGAGTGCCGCGGCGAGTGAAAGCGGCGAGATGATGGCGACGCGACGCGCGAATCCTGCGCGTCGAGGGCGCTCACTTCGGTGAAGCATGATCAGCTAATTTACAAGCATGTCAGCATTCAACGGCAATCGCCGCGTTCCGCAACCAGTCAACGAGCCCGTGAAGAGCTATGCTCCGGGCACTCCAGAGCGTACCGAGCTCAAGGCACGTCTCGCCTCCATGGCGAACGAGCGAATAGACATTCCTATCGTCATCGGCGGAAAGGAATTTCGCACCGGCAATACCGCGCACGCGGTCATGCCTCACAATCACAAGCACGTGCTCGCAGACTGGCACATGGCGACGCCAGAGCTGGTGCAGCAGGCAGTCGCCGCATCAGCCGAAGCTCGCAAGGAATGGAGCTCGTGGTCACCCGCCGACCGCGCGGCCGTGCTGCTCAAGGCAGCTGAGCTTCTCTCCACATCGTGGCGCCAGACTCTCAACGCTGCAACGATGCTGGGCCAGTCGAAGACCGCCTTTCAGGCGGAGATCGACGCTGTGGCAGAGCTCATCGATTTCTGGCGATTCAATCCGTACTACGCGGAGATGCTCTACGACGAGCAGCCGCTGAGCGATCACACGATGTGGAACCAGCTCGACTATCGTGCGCTCGAGGGGTTCGTGTATGCGGTGACGCCGTTCAACTTCACGTCGATCGCTGGTAATCTTCCGACAGCGCCGGCGCTCATGGGCAACAGCGTGATCTGGAAGCCGGCGGCCACAGCGATTCTCAGCGCGTGGTACGTGTTCAAGCTGCTCGAGGAAGCAGGCCTCCCACCGGGCGTCATCAACTTCGTCCCTGGCGACGCGGTGATGATATCGAACGCGCTGCTCTCGCACCGGGACCTGGCAGGTGTCCACTTCACGGGAAGCACCGCTGTCTTCAACAACATGTGGAAGACCATCGGCGCCAACATGTCGTCGTACCGCGCGTATCCGCGCATCGTGGGCGAGACTGGCGGTAAGGATTTCATAGTCGCTCACGCTTCGGCCGATGTCGATGCGCTCGCCGTGGCGATCGCGCGCGGCGGATTCGAGTACCAGGGACAGAAGTGCTCTGCGGCGAGCCGTGTCTACATCCCGGAGAGCATCTGGCCCGCGGTGAAGGAGCGTGTCGTCGGCATCATGTCGGAGATCCGCATGGGCGACGTCACTGACTTCCGCAACTTCGTCGGAGCCGTGATCGACGCACGCGCGTTCAAGAAGATCAGCGACTACGTCGAGCACGGCCGCTCGAACGCGACAATAGTCCACGGCGGCGTCGCCAAAGGAGAGGAAGGGTACTTCATCGAGCCGACCCTGGTCGAGACGCGCGATCCTGCGTTCAAGCTGCTGTGCGAGGAGATCTTCGGCCCGGTGGTCACCGCTTACGTGTACAAGGACGCCGAGTTCGAGGAGACACTGCGCATCATCGACCGCACGTCTCAGTACGCACTCACGGGCGCCATCTTCGCGCAGGACCGGCGCGCCGTGATCACGGCGATGAACATCCTTCGCGACAGTGCAGGAAACTTCTACGTGAACGACAAGCCGACGGGAGCGGTGGTCGGGCAGCAACCGTTCGGCGGAGCGCGCGGCTCGGGCACCAACGACAAGGCGGGCTCACAGCTCAACCTCGTGCGTTGGGTGTCGGCACGCGCGGTGAAGGAAACCTTCGCCCCGCCACGCGACTACCGCTACCCGTTCATGGCTGCGGAGTGACCGGCGCGCGCACCCGACTATAAGCCACGTCGGGTGCGCGCTAATCTCGCCGTCTCCGGCGTGAGTTTTGCCGTGGCCATCAAGCGCATGCGTGCGGTTGCACCAACCACCGACATCAGCGGCTTCAGCGTTACGCGGATCCGCGCGCTCCGCGGGCCCAACTACTGGCGGCTCTCGCCGGTCATCGCGTGCGACGTGCGGCTGGGCGCGCTCGACGAGGTCACAACTGCCGACATCGGCTGCTTCAGCGATCGGCTACTCGGTGCACTGCCATCCCTCGCGGAACATCCCTGCACTCGCGGCCATCCGGGCGGCTTCGTCGAGCGTCTCCGCGAGGGAACCCACATTCCTCACGTGCTCGAGCACGTCGCGCTCGAGCTCCAGACCCTCTCCGGCAGCGATGTAAGCTTCGGCCGCGTGGTGCCGTCTGGCGATGCGAACGTATGGTGGGTGATTGTCTCGTACGACGAGGAGGAGGTCGGGACGCGCGCGATGCGCGAAGCGGTCAACATCGTGTCCGCCTGCATCACCGGAAGCGCCATCGACGCCGCGGCCATAATACGCGAGCTCCAGGAGCTCTACGAGGAGGTGAGACTTGGCCCCTCGACCAGCGCGATAGTGGAGGAAGCGCGGCGACGCAACATTCCCGTGCGCCGCCTCAATTCCGGCTCGCTCATTCAGCTCGGACTCGGCAGGAACCTGAGGCGCATCCAGGCCACTCTCTCAGATTACACGAGCGCCATCGCCGTCGAGATCGCGCAGGACAAGCACGACACCAAGCGAGTGCTCGGCAACGTCGGGCTCCCGGTTCCGGCTGGCAGCATCGCGCGTACTCTCGAAGATGCTCTCGCCATCGCGGCAGAGATCGGCTATCCGGTGATCCTCAAGCCGCTCGACGCGAATCACGGCAAGGGAATCTCTCCGCGGCTCGCCGACGAGAGCGCGCTTCGCGCCGCATGGTCGCCGTCGCGCATCCGTGACGAGCGCATCATCGAGCGGTTCGCCGAAGGGCGAGACCACCGCGTGCTCGTGGTGAACGGGAAGGTCGTCGCAGCCGCCGAGCGCGTTCCGGCCCACGTGGACGGCGACGGCGAGTCAAGCATCAAGCAGCTCATCGACCGATACAACTGCGATGCACGGCGCGGCGTCGGACATACCAAGGTGCTCACGCGACTCCCCGCCGACGATACCACCGAAGCGTTCCTTGCGCAGTCCCAGCTGACGCTCGACAGCGTTCCGGCAGAGGGAGAGCGCGTCTTCTTGCGCGCGACCGCCAACCTCTCGACCGGCGGCACTTCGATAGACCGCACGGACGAGATGCATCCCGACAACATCACCGCGTGCGAGATCGCCGCTGGAGTGATCGGGCTGGACATCGCTGGCATCGACGTGCTCACACCAGACATCTCGGTTCCGTTCAGAGAGAACGGTGCTGTGATCATCGAGGTGAACGCCGCGCCCGGCATCAGGATGCATACACATCCCAGCGAAGGTACGCCGCGGAACGTGGGTGCGCCGATCCTCGACATGCTTTATCCGGCTGGAGAGGACGCGCGGATACCGGTGATCGCGGTGACTGGCACGAACGGCAAGACTACCACCGCGCGACTCATCGCTCACATCTTCAGACACACCGGGAAAACGGTAGGGCTCACCACCACGGACGGGATCTACATCAACAATCGCGTGGTGATGGAAGGTGACATGACGGGACCGTTCTCAGCGAACGTCATACTCTCCAACCCGACGATCGACGTTGCAGTGTTGGAGACTGCACGCGGCGGGATACTCCGCGCCGGTCTCGCCTTCGACGAGGCGGACGTCGGCGTGGTGCTCAACGTCGCAGCCGACCACCTTGGCCTCCGCGGCATCAACACCATCGAGCAGCTCGCGCAGGTCAAGGGCGTGGTTCCGGCGGTGGTGAGGCGCGACGGGCACGCAGTGCTGAATGCTGATGACCCACTCGTGTACGGGATGCGCCGGAGAACTCCGGGCGACGTAGTCCTCATCTCGACAGCAGCGCCGGACGAGAACAAGGTGGTCGAGAAGCATCTCGCCAAGAACGGAATTGCGGCGCGTGTGGAAGACGGTACTTTCGTGCTGCTGCGCGGCCGGCTCCGCATACCGATCGCGAGGGAGAACGAAGTTCCACTCATGTTCGGCGGGAGCGCACGGTTCCAGCGCACCAACATTCTCGCCGCGATCGCAACAGCGTATGTGCAGGGAGTGAGGTACGACGACATTCGCGCAGGATTGCTCTCGTTCTTCCCATCGCCGTCGATGACCCCCGGGCGACTCAACGTCGTGCGGCTCGGCGGGCTGCGCGTGATGATCGATTACGCGCACAACCCAGCGGCAGTAGTGGGACTGATGGAGATGGTCACCGAGCTTCCAGCGGACCGGCGCATCGGCGTGCTCGCCGCGCCCGGCGACCGGCGCGATGAGGACATTCGCGAGCTGGGGCGACTGTGCGCATGCCTCGACCGAGCGATCATCAAGGAAGACAGCGATCCGCGGGGGCGCGACCCGGGCGAGACTGCTGCGTGCATTCGCGACGGGCTCATCGAGGGTGGCATGCCGCCGGAGTCGATCGAGACGGTTCGGGACGAGCTCGCCGCGATAGACCGCGCGATCGCCGGAGCTTCTGATCGCGACGTCGTCGTCGTGCTTGCCGACAAGGTCGCTTCAGTGCTGACGCACGTGCAGAGTCTCAGCGCGCCGGCATGACCGGGAGCGATGCGCCAACCAGAACGTTGGGGAGCACGCTGACGTCGCCGCGTCCGGATCCGTTCAGCGAGATCCAGCTCATCACTCTCAGAGCACTGCAGGGCTCCAACTACTGGTCGCGCACACCGGTAGCGCGGATGGACATCCAGCTTGGCGCGTACGAAGACATCTCGTCTGCAGAGGTTCCTCAGCTCACCGAGAGTCTCATCGCCGCGCTGCCAGGACTGGAGGAGCATCATTGCAGCATTGGCGCGCCCGGCGGTTTCGTCGTGCGGCTTCGTCGCGGTACCTACGCGGCGCACATCGCCGAGCATGTTGCACTCGAGCTTCAGATGATGATAGGGCACGACGCGGGATATGGCCGCGCGCGCGGGACTGACACGCGTGGCGAATACACCGTGGTCACGGAGCAATCTCACAGCGCCGTAGGGACGCGGGCGCTCGCACTCGCGCTCGAGGTGGTTCAGCGGGCGTTCGCTGGGACTCTCTCGAGTGTGCATCGCGCGGTCGAGGAGCTCACGTCGCTCGCGGCGACGCCCGATTCACCACGCCCGTCGATGCGCGTGAGCTGCGCCGTGACAGGATCGGGATCGCGCGCGCGCACGTGCGTCTGCGAGCGACTCGCCACCATGCCCGGCCACGCGGCACGTGACGCGCCAATCGTCGATCTCTCTCCTGCCTACCTGCTCGAGGCGGGACTTCAGTACGGCGTGTCCGACATCGCGAGTGATCCTCGGCGCGGACTCCGACGAGATCCCGCAGTACTACCGTGCGCCCGACCGTGCCGCGCGGCTGCTCGCGGTAGTCGCCGACGCGGTGCCGCGCGGCGGTGCCGTCGTGTGCGCTTCGGACGCGGCACACATCCACGAGCTGGTGCGCGACGCGGGACGAACGGTCGCGACGTTCGACCGCTGTGACGATGCGATCGAGTTAGCGGAACGCGTGGCGCGCACGACTGCAGCGCTGGTGATGCGTGCAATTCCGGCCGGTGGCTGAGCGAAGCGACGGCTCGCGGCTCGCGCGTGCGCCGGTGGTACTCATCGGCGGTGGCACCTCCGCAAATGGTGCGGCGCTCGGCGCATTCATCGACCTCGCCAGAGGGCGCGATGGCGGTCGCATAGTTGCGCTGACGTCGGCGTCAGGTGATCCGGATGCAGCCGCACGCGGCTGGCTGCGCGACTTCGCTGCGTCAGGGTGCCGCAATGTGGAGATCCCCGTGGTCGCGTCGCGCAAGGATGCGCACGATCAGCGCGTCGTCGAGACGATCGCGGGAGCCGACGGCATCTTTCTGGGCGGCGGCGATCAGGTGCGGCTCGTGTCGCTCATCGGTGGTACGCCGGTTGGCGACGCAATTCACCGCGCACACTCACGCGGGATCGTCGTCGGGGGGACGAGTGCCGGAGCAGCCGCGCTCGCAAAGACCACGCTCGCCGGAAACGAGACCGACGACCACGGCGATGTCGTCGAGCAGTATATCGGTCCAGGGCTCGGCGTCGTCGCTCACCCGGCCATCATCGACACACACTTCTCCGAGCGACGGCGGCTCTATCGCCTCTTCGTAGCGCTTGCGGAGTATCCCGATATCATGGGACTCGGCATCGACGAGGACACTGCGCTCGTGGTGCGCGGGGATGTCGGAAGCGTTGTCGGCGCGGGCGGCGTGACGTTCGTGGACGGACGCGACGTCGTGTACTCCAATGCCTGGTCGCGAGATGAGGGAACGCCACTCACTCTCAGCGCGGTGCGGGTCGGTATTATCGGCGCGGGCAACGACGATAGATCTCGCCGCGCGCGATCTCGTGCTGAATCGATCGGACGCGCCTAGCAGCCCCGCTTTGCCCGATACGTGAGCTCATTCTCCACGTCGCCATTCACGACGCGATCCACCCATTCGACGCCCTGCGCGACCGAGTGATCCATGTTCCCCACTTCGTAGCGCCACGCGCCAAAGCGTCCGCGCGAGAAGATGTTGTGGGATTCGAGGTATGGATGAATCACCGCGAGCGCAGCGTCGCGCTCGATACTCGGAATCGGGTACGTGTACTCGCGCTCGATGACGTGAGTGTCGATCACGTCGGCTACTTCGTCAGGCTGCAGCATCCGAGTGTTCACCATTCCCTCGATGGTGCGCTCGACTACCGTCGTGCGATCCTCCGGCTTGAACTCGGAGCACGAGACCTCCGCGAGAAGTGAGTACTGATGCTCATGGTCGGGGACTACCTCAGGGCTGTAATTGGAGAGATAGGTGAGCCTGTAATACGGCGAATCGCCCTCGGGGAAATACATCCAGCACTTCTTGGACGGCGACGGACGGTTCACTCCTACGCCGACAATGAGCGAGCCAGAGTGACGCAGCCGCTTGGCTGCATCGCGCACCGCATCGGGCACGTCGTCCTTCATTCCGAGAACAAGCCTGTCCATCGGCATCGTGGACATGAGCAGATCGTACGGCTCGCGCGTTCCATCTTCGAGAACTACTTCGGACGCGTCGGCATCCACATATGCCACTCGCGTGTTGAGACGAAGATTGTCGCTCACGTACGGCTGCATGCGCGCGAAGAGGCCGCCAGTCCCACCGTAGAGCGGATACTTGAAGGTGGAGTTCGGGACCCCAGCCCGCGTCGTCGCGGTCGAGAAGCACGTTGCCGAGCACACGCTCGAGGCTTGGCACCGAGACGCGCTCACCGATCCACTCCTTGTTCATCAGCTTGGCGGGATGCGCCCAGACCTTGAAGTTGTAGGGGATCATGAAGTGCTTCGCGATCCCAGCGCCGAAAACGCCGTAGATCAACTCTTCGAAGTTGGAGAAGCGCGTGAGATCGAGTGGCTGCTTCTGAGCTTCGATGAGACCGAGCACGCACTCGAGCACGGTCTGCTTCGATAGGTGCCGGATGTTGTTCTGGAAGGGATACGGGAGAAAGCGATCCTCCATCCACACCCACGACTCCCGCAGCAGCTCCTGGTACTCGTCGCCCATCAGCTTGTCGAAGAGCCGGTCGAAATACGGATAGTGCGAGAAGAGAACATGGCCGCCGATGTCGTACGTGAAGCCGTTCGCGCTGCGCTCGCTCGACGCGAGTCCGCCCACCTTCGAGTCACCCTCGAGGATCACGAAGTTTCGGTAGCCCAGCTCACGAAGGCGGTAGCCTGCGCCAAGTCCTGTGGGACCGGCGCCGATAATGACGATGCGCGGCTCGTCAGTGCCGCGCTCATTGGTGTCGACCGCCGTCACTGAAGCGACGGCTGCAGATCCCATGTGGCAAGCGAGCATGCCTGCCACCAACCGGGCTCATCGAGCGCGGCGTGCTGATACGAGCCAGTGCGTGCGAGCGAGCGAACCATCTCCGCGACCAGCGTCTCGCGCGGAGTGCCATCGCTCACGTCGAATGCGCCCGGCTGGTATCGCCCATGGTCGCGAGTGACGAGCTCGTCCCAGCCGTGCTCGCCGAACAGCGCCCACGATCCCACGCCGCGTATGTCGCAGCCATTGTCGCGCGCGGCGTTCGCGCCATTCCAGATCTCCGCGAGCCATCTCACCTGCTCGCATTGATTGAAGCACGACAGATGAGCCTCAGTCACCACGATCGGAATTCCGTAGCGCTCCCACGTCTCGCACAGCAGTGATTCGATCCCGCGCCTGAGCGATGGCCGTGCGCGCGCCACCTCGACATCGACGTAGGCGTGCCGGCCGTTGCCGCCGTGAGTGTGAGGTGGGTACGAATCCAGATCTTCGTCGAGATAGCGTTCGCTCGTCACGTAATGGTCGATCCCGAGAATGTCCGGCGGGCACGGATCAGCCGCCAGCTCGGCGAGCTCCCGCTCGGAGATCTTGCAGTGGAGCATGTAGTCGTACAGTGGGTGACCGCGCACCACACGACCGCAGAGAAAGTCGTAGGTGAGCCACCTGCGCTCGTTCTCGAAGTCAGCCTGATACGACAACGCCTCGGTAGAGTGCGTATGGCCCAGGTCTTCCGTCTGCACCAGGCGCGCGGACGGATTGATCGATCTGATCGCGAGCATCGCGCTCTTGACCGCGCGGCACTCGTTGAAGAGCATGCGCGCCATCGAGCATTCGTCGCGATGGTGTGGATACCACACGCCGTACAGCCCGCTGAACCGCGCAGTGGTCAGCGGCTCGTTGATCGGCGTGACGTACTCGAGCCACGGATATCTCGTGGCGACGGCATGCGCGTAGACCGCGAGCTTTCGCGCGAAGTCAGGATCGAGCAGGCTCGTGTCGCGCGGTCCGCTGCCGTGATGTACGAGTCCGAGCACCGGCGTGATGCCGTTTACCCGGAGCCGCTCGAGGTTCGCGTCGCACCATTCCCAGCGTGCATCGTTCAGTCCCGATGGTGCGACTCGCTCCCACAACACCGGAAAGCGCACGGCGTCGACACCGAGGGATGCTATCAGATCGTAGTCGGATGCGCGATGCGCGTGACCGCTGAGCTCGATCTGATCGATGTAGCTATCGCCAACACGGTTCACCGTACATTCCGCACCGCCCCACACGGCCATGCGCGACGTCATGGGGCGCCCTACGCGGACGTACCGGTCATCAAGCCGAGCTCCTCGACCGTGTCGTCCTGCTGCGCGGCTGCAGCCGCGGGTAGCGGCGTCCTGGCGCTGCTGTCGCCGAACACGGCGTCGATCATTATCGCCGCCATGTCATCTACCACTGCATCCCACGTCGCCCCGCGCGCCATCTGGAGACCAGCCGCGATGCGCGCCTGATCAGGCTTGGCCGCGAGCCGTGCCACCTGCGCGACGAATTCATCCGCATTGCGCGCTACGCTCACTACGGGTGCAAAGTTATGGATGACGTCCGCCACGGCTGTCGACACTATCGGCTTGCCCGCAGCCATGTACTCGAGTGTCTTCGTGGGATTGATGTACTCCGTCGCCTCGTTGAGTGCGAACGGCATCAGGCAGACGTTGAACCGCTTCACGTAGGCCGGCAGGAGATCGTAATCGCGTCCACCGAGCCAGTGGATGTTCGGTGCCTTCGGGAGTTCCGCCGGATCTACTTTCGCCGTCGGTCCGATCATCACGACCTGGAGATCCTTCTTACTAGCCGCGAGCCGCGCGATGAGATCGTAATCGAGCCGCTCGTCTATGACGCCATAGTAGCCGGCGATCGGGCGCGGAATCGACGCGATATCGTCCGGCACGACGGTGGCCGCGTCACGCGCCGATGCAAAATGCTTCACGTCGACGCCGCAGCCAAAGAAGTGAACGTTGTCATGGTAGCGCGCTTTCGCCTGATACAGGCGATGACCACCAGTGAACACCACATCCGCACTATCGATGAGCAGACGCTCGCGCCGCACGAGATCCGGGTGCGCAAAGCGGAACTGCGACAGCTCGTCCATGCAATCGTACACCACGCCACGCTCGTGGAACGCGCCGAGCATCGCTGGCGCCGCCATCGGCGTGTAGAACCACTGGATCGGGTTGCTGAAGACCCCGCCCAATACTTTGGTCTGTGACAGCCTCGCGAGCACGAGCGATCGCACTTCAGCGATCGCCTCGTCATAATCGCGGCTCATCGACGCCGGGAGATGCGGCACGGCGCGGTACACGTTGATGTGCGGCAGCGTGACGTCGAGCGTCGGATGCCCTATGTCATCCAGGAATAGCGGCTCCTCGACAAATAGTACTGGAGCCTTGCATGCCATTCGCGTGAGGATCTGCTGCGGGCGTTGCCACACGAAATCCCAACGTAGATGGCTGTGAACTATTAGCGGCGCGCTTTGCCCCCAGTGGGCATCGTCGCATCGTGTCAAGACTGTCATTACATCCTCTTTCCTTTGCCCGTTGGAATGGGCAAACCGTGTGCCGGAAGAAGATGGATTTGGAGAGCTTGCGTGCGTACGCTAGCGGACGCCGTCGGGCGCTACACGCCCGGGCGCTAGGCGCTCAGGCGCTGAACGCCTCAGGCGCTGAATGCCCTCAGGCGCTTCCTGCTCTCTGCTGCACGCTCGCTCGCGATGAGCTGAGTATACGCGCGGCCTACAGGACGTAGCTGTCGCTCCAGATCGTACAGCCCTACACCGTGCACATCGCCGCGCTCCACACGGAGCGCGTGCTGCCAGTCGATCTGATCGGTGAGCGAATACCACGTGAAGCCGTGAACCGGGACGCCTGATCTCATCAGATCGACCACATCGCTCCACTGGCTCTCCAACCAATCGACCGCGACGTTGCTCGGCCTGTTGGTCTCGCAGTGAAAGAGCGGAATGCGGTATCGGTCGTAATATTCCGCGGCCAAACGGCGAAAGCCCTTTCCGTTCCAGTTGGTCGTCTGTCGCCCAGTCGATGCGACGCGATGCTCGCACGTGGGATAGTAGTCGAGCCCGAGCCAGCGCTGTCCCACTGCCCTCCGCTCGCGGAAGAAGCTCAGATCATTCGACGTGACACCGTGTCGGTTGAGAAACGCAGCCATGCCGCGCGACAGCTCGTGACCGAGTGTGAGATCGAGCGAGATGTGCTTGATGGCGTTCCAGCGACTCGCGATCTTCTCCGCGCCACGGCTGATCGGCGCAAAATCCTCGACCGACTCGCTCTGAACTATGATGGCGTCAGGGCGCTCCGAGAGAATCGCCTCGACTGCGAGCTCGTGAGCCATACAAAGATTGCGCATCGCCTTCACGAAGGCAGCGTCGCTCGCGAGGCACTCGTTCCACCAACCGCGCAGTGCGGAGAAGCTCGCGCACACGAAGATCTCGTTCACCGGAGTGAAGTAGCGCACCCACGGATAACGCCGCGCGAAAGCTCCAGCATACTCGGCGAACAGCACCGGGAACGCGTCATCCTGAAATCCACCCAGCCACGACGGGACACCAAAGTGGCAGAGATCAGCGATGACCTCGACACCGAGCGTGCGGAGATGCCGCATCGGATCGTCCGACCACGACCAGTCGAAACGCTCCGGGCTGACGTGCGCCCGGTAGTAGGGCGGGCCGTACCTCACCGCGTCAACGCCTACCTCGCGCAGCAGACCAAAATCTTCCTGCCAACGGTCGTAGTGTGCGCACTTCTCCATCTGGTCGACGCGTCGCCCAGAGGGAAGTATGGGATAGCTGTTCTCTATCCCGGTGGCGAACATGAAATGAGCGCTCATCGAGTTTGCTGTGATGACAGTCTTTGACGACGACGAGCGACGTTAGGAAACACCCCGCGATCGCGCGTCCGGATCGTCAGTGTGATACCCTGCAATCCGGCGTGCTGTTCGCCGATCAGGAACCGGTATGAGCCCCTTGTGCGGCGCTGGTCAGCCAGGTGCGCGCCTCGTGACCGAACTGCTCGGAGTACTCGCCCGGCAGCTCCGCGGCTGCCCGCTCGAGGGCATCACGCTCACCGACCGCAATGGCGCAGCCGCCCCACCCGGCGCCGGTGAGCCGCGCGCCGTGAATTCCATTGATTCCCATCGCTTTGTTCACGAACCAGTCGAGCTCGGGGGAGGAGCATTCGTACAGCGTGCGCAACGATTCGTGGGACTCGACCAACAGCTCTCCCGGGATGGTTCCGCTGCGTTTCAGCGCCTCGACCGCACGCTCGACCCGCCGCGTCTCCTCGGATACGTGTAGCGCACGACGGTTGAGCGGCTCCGGAAGTCTCGCGGCCCGGACCTCGTCCGGCGTCGCGGCGGCAAGATCGCGCAGTGATGGATCGCGCAACCGCAGCAGGCGGAGCGCTTCCTCACACTCCGCGCGGCGCTGCGCGAAGTCCGACGACCTGAGCGAGCGCGAGACGCCAGTGTCGAAGATCAGGATCGATTCGCGAAAGGGAACCTGCTCTGTCTCCTCGCTGTCGCACCAGAGGTGCAGTGCGTGGTCGGTCTCGCCGAGCGCGGAAGCGAACTGATCCATGATCCCGCACGGGACTCCGACGAACTGGTTCTCCGCCTGCCACGCAGCGAGCGCGAGGTCGCGCAGCGTCAGACGCGCGCGACACAGCGTGGCAAGTGCGAGTGCGGCCGCTACCTCCAGTGCGGCGGACGAGCTCAATCCCGCGGCGCGCGGAACGTCGCTGGTCACCGCGAGGTCGAACTGCGGAACGTCGATCCCGGCGCGCCGCAGCGCTTCGACGACACCGGCGACGTAATCGAACCAGCGGCCGGACTTGCGCGGATGTCGTGCGTCGAATTCGCAGATCCCAGGCGGAACTTCTGAGATGACTCGCGATTCGCCCGCCGAACTCGCCCTCACGGCCACGCACGTGCGCTTCTCGATGGCGATCGGAAGCACCTGGCCGCCGTTGTAATCGACGTGCTCGCCGATGAGGTTGACACGGCCGGCGGAGGACGCGACTACGTCGGGATCGCCGTCGTAGCTTTGCGCGAAGAGCGTGTGTAGAGTGCCGTCGCTCGGGCTCATGTCATTCACGCCCGTGAACGGCGCATGCGGCGTGCCCGGGTGGATCCAGGGTGGATCCAGGGTGGATCCAGGGTGGATCCGGGCGAATGTGAGCCGGCGCGGCGAGCGATTCACGGGCTCGCCGCTTCGCCGCGGTCGCGGCTAGACCTTGTGGCGGTAGGTGATGCGGCCGCGCGTGAGGTCGTATGGTGAAACTTCCACGGTCACGCGGTCGCCTTCGAGAATGCGGATGCGGAAGCGGCGCAGCTTTCCGGCGATGGTGGCGAGAACTTCCGCACCGTTGTCCAGCGTGACGCGAAACGAAGTGCTCGGCAGAACCTCTGTCACGGTTCCTTCGAGCTCGATCAGATCTTCTTTGGCGATGGGGCCTCCCCCGAGTCGGCGCACCCAGTATGGGTACAGCCGTGGACATTAACCGGTCTAGAAGCGGGCGTCCAGATACATGATCGCCCTCACGCCGCCAGTCGGGCGGATTCCCTTCGCGATATCGAGTCTTATCAGACCGTCCATCAACGACGCGCCGACTCCCGCTCCGCTCGCCGGAACCATGTGAGATCCCCAGTCACGGCGGTCGCCTGCCCAGCCCAAATCACCAAACACCACCGGCTTGAAGAACACCGACCCGAGGCCGAGCTCGGCGCGCGTGAGCCAGTACTCGTCGCCAACCTCGACGCCCACGTCCTGCCCGCGCACGGTGTTGAAGCCGCCGAGGTACCACAGCCGTTGCGTCGGGACCGTGCCACCTGACGTGCCGCCGCTCAGCGTCAGCGCGCCGTCGAGATCGTGAGTTATCGGATGGCTGATCGTGACGTTCGCCATGGCGCGGGTGTAGTCGAACGAGCCAGCGGCTCCCTCGAGCTGGACATCGCTGAAGACACGCAGTCCCTGAGGATCATCACCGATCTCGCCGCGCTTGCGGAGTGTGAGCCCCACGATCGTGCCGCGCGTCACGTCGATGTTGTTGGGGAAATAGCCGCCGCCGAGCTTCCCGGAAAGCGAGAAATGCGAATGAACCGTCGCGCCGAAATCCTGCTCGCCGAAAAACCGCCATGAATCGACGATGCTTCCCGGCGCGCTGCGCGTGAGCTCCGCGCCCCACGATCTGTAGTACACGCCTTCGTCATGGCCGAAGAGCAGCGACGAGAGCGACGCGCCGAGCGTGAAAGGATCGCCACCCCAGTCATTCGCGGAGTTGAGCCGGCGGTACGTGTCGAGCGTGTAGGTCTCACGACCATTGGTGCGCGAGATCCCGAGCTCGCCATCGGGCTCGAGATCGGTGCCGAGCCTCGCGAGCGCTCGCGCACTGTAGCCGGCGCCGAGATCCTCATCCGCCTCGACCGCAGTGGAGAGCCCCTCGATGCGATTGTAGCGCGTGTAGTCGAGGCCGTAGTGAAATGTCGGCGGGCGCGGCGAGTAACTCGCCTGTCGATTGAGCGCGAGCGCGGAGGCGACGAGCGCATCCATGTCGCGGTCGTTGAACAGCGAGTCGGGCGTGTCGAAGATCGATTTGGGAAGCGTGGAAGAGTGCGCGAGAAGTGCGGTATCGCACGGAATGCGCACGAGCACATCGACAGTGTTGTCGTATCTGCTGCGGCGTACGACGCGCTGCTGCGACGGGTCCTTGCACGCGCTGTCGCGCTCCGCGCGCCGCGCGCGACGGGCCTCCACGGAGCGTCCCGTGTCCGCCACCGCGAGCTGCATCGGTGGAACGCTGACGGCGGCGTTCACGTCGTTGTAATCGAAGCGCTGGCGCAGCTCGAACGGAAAGCGCGCGACTCCCGCACGCGCAGATCCCTCCGCGACCTGAAGCCGCGGCAGCCAGAACCGCCCGTCGAACAACCCGTAATCGACGGTGATGACATCGACCGACGCAGTGATCGGCGTGATGAGCGGTCTCATCAACGCCGGAATATCCTTGCCCGGATCTTCACCGTCGTTGTCCTTCGCCACCTGGAAGACGTCCATCGGCTCGGACATGCGGAAGATCCCGCGCACGAGCTGGCCGCTCGACGTATCGAACCAGAGAGAGCCGACTACGACGTTCCACTTCGGGGCGCGTGGCTGCACGCGAAGCTCGCGTATCAGCAGTCGCTTTCCGCCGGGGAGCTGGAGCGCGAGCGAATCCCCGGACGAATAGGTGTAGTAAGCTTCCGCGCCCACGGCGATGGGATGAATGAGACTCGTCGGATCGATGTTGGCCTGCGCGAGTCCAGAGCCGAACCAGAGCGTCTCGCGTCCCGGGTGATAGGGTATCGGGAGCCGGCCGACACCCATATCCACGTCTGCCTTCCCGGCGCCTTGGACGAGTGGCAGAGCGCTGCGCTCGCCCGTGACATCCACTACAGCGCCATTCTTCCGGTCCCACTGCACGTGAGTCGCGCGCTCGGTGCGAAAGAGGAGCCTGCTGCGGCCGAGCGCGCCGAGCTTGGCGCTGACGGACATCCGCTCATAAGTCGTGGCGTCGTAGCTCTCGAGCGCGGAGTCCTGCGTCATGCGCGCGGCGCGTGCGCGCTCGAGCAGCGCTCTCGCTCCCGGGTCCTTGAAGGCGCTGGCGAGCAGTGCTGGCGACACTGTCACATCGCGGTGAGCACGCATCGAGTCGCGCGCTGCCCTGATGGAGTCACGCCGCGCGGCGAGTGAGTCCTCGCGAGCCAGCATCCGCTCGGCGCGTACGCTGTCCTTGTGGGTCTGCTTGCCTGAAGTGACCGTGACGGTGACTTGCGCGAGGACCACGAGCACGAGCGGAGAGAGCATGCGTGTTCGACACCGGAGGTGCCGGGGAGGTTGCAGCTCGGAAGGGTGGCAGCACGGGGGGCCGGGCTGCGGCGCGGACGATCGGTTGACACCGGCCCTGCGGCCGCGCTATGCTTCCCCCAACCTGGTTAGTGGAGATGTAGATGTCACGGGATGTGAACGACCTGCTGCACGGAACGCTCGACGTGCTTGTGCTCAAGACTCTGTCCTGGGGACCGATGCACGGTTACGCCGTCGCCACGCTCATCGAGCAACGCACGAGCGGATCGATAGAGATTGTCGACGCCGCGCTCTACAAGTCACTCCATCGCCTGGAGCACAGCGGCGCGATCACTGCGGAGTGGGGACTCTCCGACAACAATCGGCGAGCGAAGTATTACTCGCTCACCCCGCGGGGCAGGCAGTTGTTGCGGGCGGAGACCGCCACATGGCACCGCTACGTCGCGGCGGTCTCGGCAGTCCTCGGCACTGCATGACGTGATGTCGACACTGGAGCCGCGCACGTGAGCCGCGGGGAAGGCCGCCCGAGCATGCCGGCCGGCGTGCGCCGCGCGTTCAGAATTCCATGGCGCGGTAGGGCGCAGACCGGTCACGACGTCGATGACGAGGTGCAATTCCACGTCGATATGCGGACGGCCGACCTGCGCGCTGCGGGCCTCACGCCCGAGGCTGCTCGCGCTGAAGCGCTGCGCCGGTTCGGTGATACTGACGAGTTACGCGCCTACTGTCAGGCGATCGATGCGCCGCACGCTCGTCGCGAGCGGGTGCGACAGTGGTTGCAGGGATGGGCGCAGGACGTACACTTCGCGGCGCGGCAGCTCCGTCGCAGCCCGGCGTTCACGATAGTCGCCGTTTTCACCCTCGCGTTGGGCATCGGCGCGAACACGGCGATCTTCAGCGTGGTGCAACACGTGGTGCTGGCGCCCATACCGTACCGCGGCGGAGATCGGATCGTGCAACTGTGGTGGGGCAGCGCGCAGTCGGCAAACCGCGTCTTCGTGTCTCCACGCCCTTCTGCACTGCAAGTCTGGCAGCAGCGCGCGCATACGATCGAACAGATCGTCGGCTTCAACTCGGGTGATGTGACGTTCTCCGACGGTTCCAATGCGGAAGATCTCAAGGGCGCGTACATCGCCAGTGACATGCTCCCATTCCTCGGCGTTCGTCCGGTGCTCGGGCGCAACTTCACTCCGCGCGATACGATGGCTGGTGCAGCGCCTGTGGTGCTGCTCGGCTATGGCTTGTGGCAGCGCCGCTATGGTGGGAGCGGAGAGGTGATCGGCCGGCTAGTGAGACTGAATGGCAAGCCCTTCATGGTGGTCGGCGTCACACCGAGTGGCGTTGGTCTTCCTTTCTATCCGGACGCACCCGCGGTCTGGATGCCGCTGCAGCTCGCCATACCCAGCTCCGGCGTGCAGGCAATTGGGCGCTTGCGGAGCGGGCGCTCCGCGCTCGACGCCAGCGAAGAACTGAGCGCCATCACTGCCGCGGCTGGTGCTTCGGTCGACGAGTTCCCGGGCTCGGCAGCGGTGAGAACGCGCCGCGATCTAATTGGGGACACCTATTTCCGCACGGTGATCATGCTGTTCGCTGCGGTCGGCCTGGTGCTGCTGATCGCCTGCGCCAACGTCGCCAATCTTCTGCTCGTGCGAGCGGGCGCGCGGCAGCGAGAGCTGGCTGTGCGCACCGCGTTGGGCGCGGGACGCAGACGACTCGTCAGACAGTTGCTCACGGAGAGTATGCTGCTGGCGCTCATCGGCTGCGCTGCAGGTCTCCTGGTTGCGTGGCGCGGGCTCGGGCTGATCATCGCGCTCTCACCGGCCACGCTGAACCTCGCCGGAGTTCATCTCGAGCCGACGGTGCTGGTGTGGAGCATAGCCGTCGCGGTCATGACTGGACTGGTCTTCGGGCTCGCGCCTGCGCTGCTCGCGACTGAACATACAATAGGCGAGTCACTGAAGTCCGCCACCCGCTCGGCATCGGCGAGCAGTGGCGCGCGCCGAATGCGCGACACGCTGGTCGTGGGTGAGATAGCGCTGTCCGTCGTCCTGCTCGTGGGTGCGGGACTACTGGTCCGATCGTTTCGCGCGCTCGAGAGCACGGATCCAGGATTTCGCCAACAGGGCCTCGTAGGCATAGCAGTGGAAATGCCCAGGGACCACTTCTCGTTGCCGTCCTCGCGCACCGCGGCGATCGCTCAGATTCTGGACGGAGTGCGCCGCGTACCGGGAGTGCAGGGCGTGACTGTCGCGTCTGACATGGCGCCGAATGGCGGGCTGATGATCGCCGGATCAGGCGGCCTGCAAATCCAGGGACGTCCGATGGCGCCATCCGACAACGTGTCCACCATCAGCATCGCGGAAACCGACACGTCCTACTTTCGGGTCGTCGGCATTCCGCTGCGCGAAGGCCACATCTACGCGCCGATTCCGTTGCCGACCGGAACCGACTCGGCGACTCAGAGTGCGACCGACATCGTGATCGGCCAACGCTTCGCGAAGCGTTTCTGGACGGACGGCGAAGCGGTCGGGGCGCGCATCCGCATGGGAGCCACCAGTCACTGGCTCACGATCGTAGGCGTGGTGGGCGACGTTCAACTACCCGGTGACCTCGGAATAATGTATGACCTTCGCATGTACGCTCCCCTGTCGCGAGATCTCTCCGCACGAGGAGATCATGGTGCGGAGCTCGCTTCCGGCCGGCACGCTGGTACCCGAGCTCACCCGCGCCATCATGCGCGTCGACCCATTCGTCCGCGTGCACCAGACGCAAACAGCCTCGTCGCTCATTGCGGACGCGGTAGTGCAACCGCGCTTCGCGATGACGCTGGTCACCATGTTCGCGTTGCTGTCGTTGATTCTCGCCGCGGTAGGCCTCTACGGCGTGATGGCGTATTCGGTGAGTCAGCGCACGCGCGAGATTGGTGTTCGCGTCGCGATGGGGGCACGCTCGCGCGACGTGGTGTCGCTGATCCTCAAGCACGGGTTCGTGCTGACAGCAATCGGGATCGTGATCGGACTGGCCGGTGCAGTCGGCGCGACGCGCGTCATCCGCAGTCTGCTCTACGGAATAAGCTTCACCGACCCGATCGCCTTCGTGGCTGGCGGTGCGCTCATAGCCGCGGTTGCAGCGATGGCGTGCTACATCCCCGCGCGCCGCGCCGCGCTCATCGATCCCGTCGTCGCGCTGCGCGCAGAGTGAGCTACTTGCTTATCAACGGCTTCAAATCCGCTGGATTCCACGGCGTCGTCTGCGACTTTGTCGCGGCGCGGACTGCGGCTACCTGCTCGGGGCTCACCTTGGCCGAGGCATTTCCCCAGCTCGATCGCTCGTACGTTATCACCGCGGCGATCTGCGCATCGGAAAGCTGGTCACCGAATGGTGTCATCGCGTTGTTGAACGAAGTGTTCTTCACCGTGATCGGACCCATCAGACCATGCAGCACGATCCTGATCGGAACTTCCGGATTGTTGTTGAGCCATTCCGAGCCTGCCAGCGGAGGATAAGCTCCAGGCAGGCCGAGTCCCGTCGGTTGGTGGCAGACAGCGCATCGAGTGAACACCTCTGCGCCATTCACCGCCCCACCGGCGCCTCCAGCGGCGCCCGCTCCCGGAATCACCGCCTTCGTCGAGTCGAAGTACATCACGCTCGACGGCTCGTTTGCCGCGAGCGACGTTCGGTCGGTGTCGCGCGCATCGGCGCCACCGCAGCCGGCGAGAATGAGTGATGCGGCCAGCGCCGCGGAGATCGGGAGAAGTCGGCTGCTCATGGTCTAAGCGGGTTGGCTGCTAGTGAGTTGCCAGATTTGTGAAGGCGATGCGAACGTTGGAGCCGGTCGGACCGGCATCACAGTCGCGGCCCGTCAGCGAGCCTGTGAGCGTTCCGTCGGTCGTCAACGTGAACGCTCCGTAAAGCGTCCCGGTGCATGGCGACTGAACGTAGGTGAGGTCTGCTCCTGTATCGTTCAGGTGTCCCATGACGCCGCCGGTGTAGGTCGGAAGTCCCGCGCCCAGCGATGTCGTCATAGTGCCGGTGAGCGACGTTCCGAACTGGTTGAGCGTGAGCGTCACCGTCGCTGGCTGCACCGCGCCAGCGGCGTAGCCGCCGGCCGAGCGCTGCATGGTTCCAGGCCCCGAGTACACGGCGTCGTACGTCGCCATCGCCGCCGACTCGTCGATGTTGGAGCTCGAGCAGGCGGCGAGTGAGACGATTAGTGTGGCGACCGCGGCGATACCGGTCGCAAGAACCGTGTTTCTTCGCATCCACGGGACAATATAACGGCGCCGGTCAGGGCTCGAACGGCTCCATGTGAATGAGCACTTCGCCCACGGAGGGCATCGCCGCTCGAATGGCACCCTTGACCTTTCCGCTCACGATGTGTGCCTCGTGGAGCGACATCGCCGGAGCAGCCTGAACGTGAAGGTCCACCGCGTACTCGAGGCCCACCTTCCTCACCTTGAGCTTCTCGATCGCGCGAACATCCTCGACTGTCGCGGCTGCATCCGAGATGCGCTTCACCACATCACGGTCGGGAACGCGATCCATGAGATCGTCTATCGCGGGCCTTATCATCCGGACGCCGTTCACGAAGATGACCGACGCAGCGACGAGCGCGGCCCATCCATCCGCCTGCTGCCAGCGCGGTCCGCCGATGACCGCGACGCTGATTCCAATGAACGCCGCTACCGAAGTGATGACGTCGCTCCGGTGGTGCTGTGCATCGGTGAGCACCGCGCGGCTCCCAGTCTCCTCGCCGACCCGGAACACGCTCCGCGCGAGCACTTCCTTGACGATGATCACGCCTACGAGAACGGCCAGCGTCCAGATCGCGGGCGGGCGCTGCGGCGATTCGATCTCGTGAACCGCCTCGATCCCGATCCCCCATGCTGCGACCACGAGCATCAGCGACACTATCGCCGCGGCGAGCGCTTCAGCGCGACCGTGCCCGTACGGATGATTCTCGTCGGCTGGCTGTGCGGCGATGTGGATGCCGCCGATGACGATGAGCGACGAGAACACGTCGGCGATCGATTCGACGCCATCGGCGACGAGAGCGTACGAATGGCCGACGACCCCCGAGATCAGCTTTATGATCGCGAGGGCCGTGTTCACCAGCATCCCAGCTTGCGCCGAGCGAATCGCGCGCCCCGCTGCAGACGTCACACGTGGAAATCTACGGCGTCGGCTCGCCCAACGCAGGAATCCGCGCACCGTGCGCCGGCCTTCGCTGACCGCCATCGCGCGCACCTTCCCGCTCACCCTCGCTCTCCGGCGCATGATGCTCCGCGCGCCTGAACGCGTGGATCATCTTCTCGCGTAGCTCGTCCAGAATCTCGTAGAACGTCGGGATCACGAGCAGTGTCAGTAGCGTCGATGTGATCACGCCGCCGATGACCGCGCGGCCGAGTGGCGCGCGGAAGTCCGCGCCCTCACCCAGCCCGAGCGCGACCGGGATCATGCCGGCGATGAGCGCGAGCGTGGTCATGAGAATCGGTCGCAGACGCACGCGCCCAGCCTGGATGAGCGCCTCACGCAGCGGAAGCTTCTGATCCTCGCGCGCCCACTTCGCGAAATCCACCAGCAGGATCGCGTTCTTCGCGACGATTCCCATCAGCAGAATGACGCCTATGAGCGACATGATGTTGAGCGTATCGCCGGTTATCACGAGCGCGAGCACCACGCCGATGAGCGACAGCGGGAGCGACAACATGATCGCGAGCGGATCGAGGAACGATCCGAACTGAATCACGAGAATGAGATACATGAGCAGCACGGCGAGTCCGAGCGCACCGAAGATCGCGCCGAACACCTGCCCCTGGTCCTTCACCTGCCCGCCCTGTGAGACCCCGACGCCCGGTGGGAGCGGAATCTTCGCGATCGCCTTGTTGATGTCGGCAGACACATCGCCCAGGGCGCGTCCCTGTGGATCGGCGCCGATCGTGACCACCTTGTCCTGATTCAGGTGATCAATCTGCGCGGGCCCGGTCGTGAGCGTGATCGTCGCAATCTGACCGAGCGGCACCGTCTGCGGGCCGCTGTTCATCGGTGTCGCGGGTCCTGCGGGAGCCGCACCACCGCTCGAGGGTACGGCGATCGGAAGCTGCTGAAGATCCGCGACGTTCTGCCGCGCCTCAGGAATGAGTCGCACCGTGACGTCGCGCGTCTTCCCCGTTGGATCTACCCAGTTGCCGGCCTGCACTCCGGCAAATGCCGGACGCAGCGCCGCCGCGAGCTGCCCGACGGTGATTCCGAGCGTTCCAGCCAGCCCACGGTTCAGTTGAACATCGAGCTCAGGCTTCAATCCCTTCGTCGAGAGACCGACGTCGGCAGCGCCCGGAACCTTGCGTATCACCACTTCCATCTGCTCGGCGACACGATTGAGCTCGTCGGCGTTGTCGCCGTGAACCTGAACCTGGATCTGCTTCTGATTTCCCGCGAAGCCCGCGGTATAGGTGTACGCGGTGACTCCGCCGACTCGCGCGATCTCACTACGGATCTCGGTGCCGAGATTATCCTGTGAGATGTTGCGGTCGCGCTTCGGCACCAGCTTGGCGTAGATGCTAGCGACATCCACTGCGCCCGAGCCGTTGGGATCGCCGATCGTCGTGTACGTGTACGCGACTTCCTTGTGCGATCGTACGATGCGTCCGATCTCCTCCGCCTTGATGTGCGTGTAGTCGATGTTCGATCCTGGCGGCGTTTCGATCGCAACTGTGAGCTCGGAGTTGTCGGAATCCGGAACGAATCCGCCGCCGAGCTTGCCCCACGTCGGAATGAGCGGTGACAGCGCGAGTGCCATGGCGCCCACGAATGCCAGCACGATGCCGATTGCGCGCAGCGCAACGTGGATCGAGAGCGACATGATGAACACGGTCGCTATCACCGCGAGCATCACCACCACTGCCGCCACCACTCCCTTCACCGGAATCATGATGCTCGCGAAGAACGCGCCGACCGCGATCGACACCATGTCGGTGCGGTGGTCGAGCGCCCACGCGATCACGTCCTTGTAGCGGTCTGCCTGTCGATCGAACCAGTTGTTGAACTCTTCGAGCTTGCGCGAGATCCAGCTTCTGTGCTCGTGAGCTTCGAGCGCCGGATCGGGCCAGTACGCGGAGAGCATCGGGTCGAGCGAGAACGAGACGAAGAGCGAGACCAGCACCGCACACGCGATCGTCAGCGCGAACGGCTTGAACCATTGCCCCGACAGATCGTTCATGAAAGCGATCGGGACGAACACCGCCATGATCGAGAACGTCGTCGCTGCGACCGCGAGTCCGATCTCGTCGGTGCCGGTGTGCGCCGCGGTCATGTGATCTTCACCCATCTCGATGTGTCTCACGATGTTCTCGCGCACCACTATCGCATCGTCGATGAGTATTCCGATCGCTAGCGAGAGACCGAGCAGCGACATCGTGTTGAGCGTGAAGCCGAACGCCCACACCGCGATGAATGCAGCAATCGTGGACACTGGGAGCGCGAGGCCGGTAATGACCGTCGAGCGCCACGAGTTGAGGAAGAGAAACACCACGAGCACCGTGAGAATCGCGCCCTCCACCAGCGCTTCCTCCACGTTGTGCACCGACGCCGCGACGCGAACTCCGGCGTCGCGCACGATGTCCAGCTTCACGCCGGGCGGGAGCGTCTTCTGGATGTCCTTGAGCTTGGCCTTCACCTCGTCGGCTACACGCGTCGTGCTCGATCCCTTCGACTTCGTGATGTCGATGCCAATCCCTTCCACGCCATTGAACATGCGCGAGCGTGCGCTGCTCGGCGGAGCCGTCGTAGACGTTGGCGACATCGGAGAGATGGATCGATTGTCCGCCACGTGTCGCCACGACGAGCTGACCAAAGTCCGCCGCGTTCTCGATGCGGCCACGGAGACGGATCGAGCGCTCCTGAAGTGCGCCGGTGATCATGCCAACCGGGACTGCGAGATTCTGAGCGTTGAGCGCGTTGACGACGTCGGCCACGCTCACCTTCGCTGCCTGCAATTTCTTCGGAACGAGATCGACTGCTATCTCACGATCCACGCCGCCAGAGACGGTGACCTGCGAGACTCCCTGCAAGCCCTGCAGCTGACGCGTGATCCCCGGATCGGCGATGATGGTGAGCTCGTTCGGCTTGAGCGTGTTCGACGACATCGACAGCGAGACTATCGGCTGATCGTTGGGATCGAACTTCTTGATGATCGGCTCCTTCATCTCGACCGGGAGCTTGTCCTGAATGCTCGAGATCGCGTCGCGCACATCCTGCGATGCCTGATCGACGTTCTTCGTGTACTGGAACTGCACGACGATCTGCGCGAAGCCGTCGGTGGATGACGACGTGATCTGATCGATCCCGCTCAATCCCTGGAACGCTTCCTCCATCCGGTCTACTACTTCTCGCTCCACCTGATCTGGTGACGCGCCCGGATACGGCACAGCGACGACGACTATCGGCGCCTGGATGTCGGGCAGCTCGTCCACGTCGGTGCGGAGCAGCGCGAAGATGCCGAAGATCACGAGCGCCACCATCACCACGACGGTGACGATGGGGCGCTTGATCGCAAAATCTGAGATGAACATCGTTTGCCTCTACTGTCCGCTGCTGTTGGCGCGTCCACTGCCCGACGGTGCGCCAGTGGAAGGCTGCATGCTTCCTGGCGTGCCTGCCGGAATGCCGGTCCCGCCGTTGTCTCCGGTGTTGCCGCCAGTGACCGGTGGTCCGCCGACACCGGCGGCCGGCTGCGCGCCGTTATCCGCCGGCGGCGGCTGAACCTTCACTGGCGTCCCTGGAGTTATACCCTGCGCGGCTGCGACAAGTAGCGTGTCGCCAGCGCTCACTCCGTTCACGACCTCGACCGTCTCGGTGGTCGGATCGCGGAGGCCCAGCGTCACGTCCGTGCGCACCACTTTTCCTCCCTGCAGCTTCGCTACCGCTGGGCGCTGCATGCGCGTGTCGATCGCGGAGACCGGGACCACTATTCCCGCGCGCGTGAGGCTCGCAACGCGGCCGTCCGCGTAAAGTCCCGCGACGAGAGTGTGTCCGGGGTTGGGTAGCGACACGATGATCGTCACCTGCCGCGTGCTCGGATCGACTGCGGGGCTCACGTTGGTGATCGTTCCGTGGAATTGACGTCCGGGATATCCAGTAACGGTGAACGCCACGTCGGTTCCCTTGTGGATGAGCGAGAGCTTGTCGGATGGGACCGACGCCGTGAGACGCATCGTGCTCGGATCAACCACGGTGAACATTGCGGTTCCCGGCTGCACGATGTCGCCAGTGCTGACACCGCGCATGCTCACGATGCCGTCGAACGGCGCCGCGATGCGCGCGTTCTCGAGAGTCTTCTGCGCGGTTGCGAGACGCGACTTGGCGTCGGCGAGAGCTGCGTTCGCGCTCTCCGCCTGAGTCTGCGCGGTCTCGAGATCGCGCTGCGCTATGGCGCCCGCCTGCAGCAGGGTCTGATTCCGCGCGAGATTCTTCTCAGCCACGTTGTACGTACCCTGCGCGGACGTGACGGCGGAGCGCGCGCTCATCACTGCTTCCTGCAGCGTCGTCGCATCGACGTTGCGCGAGGAGTTGACCCTTACGCACCGACTGACCGATGTCAGCGTACGTCGCGAGCACCGCTCCCGAGATCTGCGCTCTTATCGTCGCGTTGAGCGCCGCGTCGAGCGATCCTGATATCGCGGGGCCGGTCGTCACGAGTCCCTGACGCGCGACGACGATGTTCTCCGTCCCGACTACGAGTGGCTGGTTCGTCGTGTCGGCCGCGTCGGCGGTGTTTCGCTTGCAGCCTGCCGCGAGCACGAGAGTCGCCAGGCCAAGTGATGCATATATATGATTGCGACTCATCGTGTCAGTTGGCTCCTGGTTGGCCGCCCGTCGGCTGACCGCCCGTGCCGGTGGTTGGAGTGCCCGTGGTGGAAGCGCCTGGCGTTGCACCAGTGGCGCCCGCGGCGCCGGTCGATGACGCTGGCGTGGCCGAAGGCGATTGCTGTTGGAGTTGTTGCTGCTGCTGCTGTTGCTGCGAGAGATTGGTCTGCCCTGCGACCTGCGTCTGCACAGGAAGGTCCTTCAGCAGCGCGAGCTTCACGCGTGCGACCTGCAGATCGCGTGCAGCCTGTGCTCGGTTCACCAGCGCCTGCGCGAGCTGGTTGCGGCTGTCGTTCAGCTCGAGCTGAGTCGACAGCCCTTCGCGATACCTCACGACAGCGATCTCGTACGCCTGCTGCGCCTGGGTCGCAGTTCCTTCGCTCGCGCGGAACGCAGATTGCGCCTGCCGCAATGTATTGAGCGCAACACGCGAATCCAGCGCTGCGTACTGCTGCGCTTGCATCAGCCGCGCCTGCGCGTCTTTCAGGTTCGCCTGCGCTATCATCTGATCGCCGTGAATGCGTCCACCATCGAAGATCGGGAACGACGTCGCGAGCGTGACAGTCCAGTTGGTGGCGAAATCGGCGAGCGACGGAAAGAGATTCGTCGGATACGCCACGCGCCCGTACGAAGTCGAGAGTGTGAGCGTCGGTATGCGCTCGGCGTGAGCGACGCGGAGCTGACCCTGCTGTGCGACTACCGCGTCGTTTGCCTCGCGCACCGACGCGCGGTCCGACGTGAGCGTGTCGGGTGATTCCGCCAGCGCGAGATTGACTCCCGGGGGAGCCTGCGTCGAATCCTCGACGGACGTCGTGAGCGCGAGATTCTGCTCCAGCGGAAGATTGAGTAGCTGCTTGAGCCGGAGGTACGCGACCTGTCTGTCGCTCTGTCGCTGGATCACGACCGGGAGCTGATTGCTCACCGACACCTCTGCTCGCAGCAGATCGAACTCGCTCGTGTTGCCGACCTTCTGCTGGAGCTGAGTCTGCGCCAGCAGGTCCTGCGTTTGCTTGAGCGCCGCTGTCGCGATGCTCAGAAGCTGATCCGAGAGCGCGGCGTCGTAGTATGCCGTCGTGACGTCGAGCTTGAGCTGCGCGCGCTGCGCAGTGAGCTCCACTTGCGCCGAGTGACGCGTGGCGTTCGCAGTTTGAATCTGACCGAGCACTCGTCCGCCGGTGAACAGATTCTGCGAGCCGGTGAAGCCCACAGTGTAGCCGTTGAGCGAGCCAAAGCCGACCTTGCTGAAGTCGATCCCACCGAAGCTGCTCGCGCTGTTGCCCGCGGCAGTGCACTGCGCGTAGCTCTCGAGCCCGCTCACGCGTGAGAAGAGAGTGGAATCGGCGTTGTAGATGTACTGATTGCACGGTCCCGGCGGTCCAGTGACCTTGTGGCTCGTGTCGGTGGACGTAGAGCTGAACGCGCTCGAGAACTGCGACGCGAGCGTGCGCGTGTAGTTGGCGTTTCCATTGACCTGCGGCAGGAGCGCGCTACGCGCCTGGTACACCTGCCCCTGCGCGCGCGTGACTGCGTTGCCGGCGATCCTGCACCACCGGGCTCGCGTGCTCCGCCATGAGCACCGCATCGGCGAGCGACAGACGCTGGCTCTGTGCGGCCGTGAGCGAGTCGGCGTGAGTGATCGGCTGCTGGGCGCCAAGTGCGTCAGGCACGGCTGCCCGCGCCAGGAGCGCAGCGGCCGACACCGCGATCACGGCGTGACGATGTTTCATCTTTGTCGAGTTGCTGTGCGTTCAGGCTCGGCGTGTTTCAATCTCACGCCGATCGCCTTGAGTAGTAGAGTCGTGTAGTACTGGATCGCGCGCGGCGGAGTCGCAGGGTATATGCCCGGCATGACGTCGCGACCCATCGCGTCGCCGAAGATCGTTCCGATGAACATTGCCGCCGCGGCGTGAGCCTCGAAATCTTCGTCAGTCCACCCGCTGTGGCGGAGGCGACGTAGATAGCTCTCCAGATCGGCGGCTGCGCGGAGCGGGCCGCGGTTGGCCGAGGCGATGAGCTGTGGGTGCTCGTCGCGCTCGCTCATGCATCGCCGGATGAGCGAGCGTGATGCGGTGACGTGAGCACGAAGCGCGGCAGCCCAGTCATGCAGCTCCTTGAAGGGATCAGCGGGAACGGCCGGGAGCGTCACCGGCGGCCCGCCCTCACCACAGGTAGCGATCGCTTCGTGGATGAGTGCATCCTTGGTCCCGAACTGCCGGAAAATGGTTATCTCATTTACCTTCGCCTCGTCGGCGATCCGGCGCGTGGTCGAGCCGCGGTAGCCGTGTCGCGCGTACACCTGCGCGGCCGCTCGGAGGATCTCTTCGCGTCTTTCCATGGTCGTGCAATAAATGGATCGTCAGTCATTTTTGCAAGTGGGCGCTTGCTTACGACAGGTGTTTACCGCTGACAGAGCTGACGGAACACGCAGTAGTTGATGACTGACGCGTTCCGCCCGGCGCATACGTTCGGGGCGAACGGGAGCGACGGCTGCGCGTCGCGATTGTACCAGCTCAGCGCGTCAGCGCGAGACTTTGCGTAGGCGGCGTCCCGGGGGTCGGTGACATTCCGAATGATATGGCGAGCGACTTGCTCTGCCGGTCACTCAGCTCACTTCGACGAGCGCGAAGCCGTCGTACCCCTTTGCGCCGACGGTCTGAATCACAGTGCTCATCACGCCTGGCATCCCGGCGAGCATGTCGAAGAAGCTGCGCACTCCACGAACATTCGGGTCGCTGCTCGCGGCGTCGATGATCTCGCCATCGCGCACGACGTTATCCACCATGATCAAGCTTCCACGGCGCGATAGCTTCAGCGCCCACTCGAAGTAAGCCGGAATGTTCTGCTTGTCGGCGTCTATGAAGATGAAATCGAACGGCGCAGCCCCGCTCGTTGCTACCGACGGCAGCGTTTCGAGCGCAGCTCCTACGCGCAGATCGACGACATCACCGAAGCCCGCCCGCACGATGTTCTCTCGCGCTACGTCAGCGTGGCGCTGCTCCTTCTCGAGCGTGATGATCTTCCCGCCACGCGCCAAGCCACGCGCGAGCCAGATGGTACTGTATCCGCCGAGAGTGCCGATCTCGAGCACGGAGCGAGCACGAAGACTGGAGACGAGCATCTGCAGCAATCGTCCCTGCGTCGCCGAGACACTGATCGACGGCATTCCTGCAGCGGAAGTTGCTGCCTGCGCGGAGTTGAGCGCGGGATCCGCAGGAATCAGCTTCTGAGTCAGGTAGTCGTCGACCTTGGTCCACAGATCCTCGTCCATCGCTCCCTCGATAATGATCGTCATCACGCACGATGCCCAACGTGCCCGGCACGATTCCGGTCCCGGATCATGCAATATATGCAGCCTCTGATTCGGGCACGGTTGCTCCGAGGCAGCCGGCGACGCTCGAGATCAATGCGCCGCGTGTGTAACCTCGCAGGGGAATTCGATTACCGTGCGGTGTGCCTCGTCGCGCAACGAGCCAGCTTGTAACGCGACCACACGCATCGCGAGCCGCAGTGCAAGTGACGGGGAAGCTGAGCGAGTGAACGCGGGGTGGGTGATGACGATACGAATTGCACCTACATCGACGTCATCCACTACCATCTTGCATGCACTTCCCTGCGGTGATCTGACGACTATGTCATCGAGAATCGCGGTCAACGCAGATTGCGTGTGAATCGGATCGACGACGGCGCGTGGGATGCTCTCCGACATCTGCACGTCGAATCCAACCCGGGCAGCGTGAGCGTGCGCCTCGACGATGCTGATCACCGGTTTCAGCAGCTCTCTAACGCCAACCGGCTGAGGTACGACCTTGACGTTCCCGCTGTCCAGGTCGAGCACCGCCTTGAGACGGCGAACTTCTTCGTCCGCCGCGCCGACAGCTGCTTGCGCGGCGCCAAGCAGCTCCTCCTGGTTTTCGTTCAGCGAGCCGAACGGGCTGGAAAGCAGAACGTGCAACGGCAGCTCGGCATCCACGAGCCGATCAGCCATCACGCGCGCGACCTCCGCGGTTATGGCGGCATACTCCTGCGCGCGCTGGATGGCGGCACGCTCCCGTAGTGCTCCCTCGTCTCGTACGCGTGCGACCGTGCCGGTAAGGTGACGAACGGTACTCTCGATCGCGTCGAGCTCGTCGACGTCTGGAACCTCCGCGATCGAGACCGGTGGTCGCCGCGTCGCTGCTTGCGTGCGCCGCAAGCACTTCGACGCGTCGTGCAACATAGCGTGTGTTGTACCACGCCATCGCGAGCGAGCCGACAGCGCAGACTGCAGCGGTCGCCACGACTACCTTCGGCGCTTCATGCTCGTACTGTCCCCAGTACGCGAGCGCGGCGACGGTCACGACTCCCAGCACCGCGGGGAGCACGGCAAGGAATAGCCGACTTCCGACTTTCATTGTCCTTCGGACACGGTGCGAGGTTGCTTCGGCGAGCTGGTATCGACGAACGACACTACCTGCACATCGAGCCCTTGTGAGTTGTTCACGAGCCGCTCCACTACCGAGCCGTGGCGGATGCGGTGCCACGATGAGCGCTTGCTCTGCCCGACCACAACGAGCGACACGGCATGCTCGCGGGCGAAGCGGCAGATGGTGTCGACGACATCGTCACCCTCGAGCTTCACCACTTCTGCGCCGAGCGACTGTGCGAGCTGAATGTTGGCGACCAGCTGACGCTGGACCGTGGAGTCGATGCGGTCCACGCGCTCATCGGGGGTCTGCACGTAGACACAGTACCAGTCCGAGTTGAGCCTGCCCGCAATGCGGCTGGCCTTTCGCAACAGTACCGCAGTGCGCGGCGGGTTGCTCGCCATCGCGACGAGGATGCGGTCGGCGGCTCGCGCGCGAACGGTCCCAGCGCCGGTCTCGCGGCGCGCAATGTCCTCACGCGTGCGGTCTACGGAGCTCGCGACCTCGCGCAGCGCGAGCTCGCGCAGCGTCGAGAGATTCTCCTCGGTGAAGAAGTTCTCGAGTGCGGTCGGCACTTTCGCAGCGTCGTAGATCTTCCCGTCGACGAGACGCTGGCGAAGATCCTCCGCCGAGAGATCGATGTTGACCACCTGATCGGCCCCGGAGACCACCCAGTCGGGGATGGTCTCGCGCACAGCTACTCCGAGACTGTCCTGCAAGACATCGTTCAGAGACTCGAGATGCTGGACGTTCACTGCCGTGATGACGTTTATGCCCGCGTCCAGGATTTCCATCACGTCTTCCCAGCGTTTGCGATGTTTCGCGCCTGGGACGTTGCTGTGCGCGAGCTCGTCCACTATCGCGACTTCCGGCTCGCGCGCGACGATCGCGTCGGTGTCCATCTCTTCCAGGCTGGTCCCGCGGTAGTCGATGCTTCGGCGAGGTACGACTTCGAGATCTGCGATCTGAGCCGCGGTTTCGAGACGCCCGTGAGTTTCGGCGAAGCCGACGACGACGTCCACACCGCGGCGCGCGAGATCGCGACCCTCGTTGAGCATGCGATACGTCTTACCGACTCCTGCTGCCGACCCGATGTATACCTTGAGCTTTCCACGCTCGCGACTCTTCACGAGCGCCAGGAACTCTGCCGAGCCGATTGCGCCGCTGTCGCGCGGTAGGTTGCGGCGCTCTGGTCCCGTCATCGGCGCTCCGTTCAGAACGTGAGCGCGAGCGAGGTGACGGCGAGCCCGTCGTCGGGCGTATAGCTGGTGCGCGCGTGGCCTGGCCATACGGGATGGCTCGACCCGAACATGCGCAGCTCGCTGCGCCACAGGAATCGCGGTGCGGGCGACATGTCGAGTCCCAGCGAAGCTGCGTTCGTCTCGAACGCGTACGGCAGATTGGTCTTGACTATGACCTGACTCGGGTCCGCATATCGCTCGATTCGTGCGACAACACCGATGGCACGCGACACGTGATATTTCGCGAACGCCGACGCGCCATACCACGATGCAGTCCCGTCGCCCTGCGTGCTTCTGCTCTGGAACCCGATATCGGCCGCGGCAGCGAACTGCCAGCGATCCGATGGATTGTACTGCGCTATGAAATCGTTGTAGAAGCGCAGCTGCGCCGGCAGAGTGTCGGCCGACATGTTGCCGAAGAAATTGTCGTATGAGAGAGTGAGGTGCGGAGAGAGCGTGACAATCGACTCTACCACCGATCGCCGGCGGTGTGTTGTATGCCGAGATGTCCTGCCATCCGTTGATGACGTCGATCTGCGCGGTTACCGCGGCAGTCGGCGTCCAGGTCAACTTCACGCCGGCCTCGTAGTAGGGCGAGAACTCCGCCATGAGCGATCTCGTGTATGTGAGATTGTCGCGTGATATCCACGACTCATAACCAGTATGGGCGAAGAATATCCCGCCGTCTATCCACAAGTCTGGAGTCAGCTCGTACCCCACGGTGGCTTCCTGAACGTACTGACTGACCGAGGGGCCGCTCACGTGGCCGATGGTTGGCTCCCCCGCGTAGTTGGCCTGCACGGATGTGCCGAACTGCAGTGCGATACGCCCCCGGTAGCGCGGCCCGGTGAGCTTCGCGTCGATGTACGCCAGGTTGATGTTGAATTCCGCGTGGCGAGCCGCCTGTGTGGTGTACGCGCGGTCGAAGTCGGCTGGACGGTCCGCGTCCCATGCGTAGTACGTGTCCACAAATCCACCGAAGACCACCGTGGGCGTCGTGTCGCGCTTCGCGAGCGAGTCAGCATGCTGGCTGAGCATGATACGCGGTAGGATCGCGGCGGATGCCAGTAGGAGTAAGCGCCACGGGGCACGCCGCATGGCATTCTCGGAGCGCGATTCGATCGCCGGGTACGGCTGTCCTAGCGGCGGCGTGTCAGCTCCGAGTCGAGCGCCATGTTCAGCGCAAGAACATTCACACGCGGCTCACCGAGAAAACCGAGCGTGCGTTGCTCAGTGTGGCGCGCCACCAGCGCTCGAACAGAACGCGGTGGTCACGCCGCGCGCGCGTGCGACGCGCGCAACTTGCACCTCGGCAGATGCGGGCGAGATGTGCGGATCTAGACCGGAGCCGGACGACGTGACGAGATCGGATGGGATCTTTCCTCTCACCGCACCATCGAGCTCGATCTCGCTGTCGATCGCTTGCGTTATCAGTGTGTCCGCAAGCTTTCGATCAGTGGGGCCCTTGTTTGTGCCGCCTGAGAGAGTGTCATCATAGCCGTTGCCTGCAGCGGATGGACGCGAATGGAAGTACTGCGCCCGCGCAAACGACTGCCCGATGAGAGCGCTCCCCACGACGCGTCCGGCACCATCCGTGATGAGCGACCCGTCCGCCTGCCGCGGGAAGACCAACTGCGCAACCGCCGTCACCAGCGCTGGATAGGCGACGCCAGTGATGAGCATGAGGACGAGCGTGACCACTATTGCGGGGCGAAGCTGGTTCCGGAGCATGGACATCCCTATACGAGGTGCAGGAGTACTAGCGCGACGTCTATGATCTTGATGCCGATGAACGGGACTACAAGGCCGCCGACGCCGTAGACCAGGAGGTTGCGTCGCAGGATGACGGACGCTGGTGCTGGGCGATAGCGAACTCCACGCAGCGCGAGAGGTATGAGGGCGACGATGATGAGAGCATTGAAGATCACCGACGCGAGTATCGCGGATTGCGGAGAGTGGAGGCGCATGATGTTGAGCGCCTGTAGCGCGGGATACGTCACGACGAACATCGCAGGGATGATTGCGAAGTACTTGGCGACGTCGTTCGCAATCGAGAACGTGGTCAACGATCCGCGAGTCATCAGGAGCTGCTTGCCTATCTCCACGACTTCGATGAGCTTGGTCGGATTGGAGTCGAGGTCGATCATGTTTCCCGGCTTCCTTCGCTGCCTGAGTCCCGGTGTTCATGGCGACGCCTACGTCGGCCTGCGCGAGTGCGGGAGCGTCGTTCGTCCCGTCACCGGTCATCGCGACGAGCTTCCCGCCGGCTTGCTCGCGTCTGATGAGCGCCATCTTGTCCTCGGGCTTCGCTTCGGCGAGGAAATCATCGACGCCAGCCTCGCGCGCGATCGATGCGGCAGTGAGCGGATTGTCGCCTGTGATCATCACAGTGCGAATTCCCATCGCCCGCAGTCTGTCGAAGCGCTCGCGCATGCCGCCCTTCACGATGTCCTTGAGATGAATCGCGCCAAGCACACGCGTGCTTCCATTACAGCGCTCCGCGACCACGAGCGGGGTGCCGCCCTCGCGCGCGATTCGCTGGACGATCTCGCCGATCTCGGGAGACACACTGCCGCCGTTCTCCCGCACCCACGCCGCAATCGAATCGCCAGCCCCTTTGCGGAGCTCGGCGCCGTCGACGTTGACGCCACTCATCCGGGTGCTCGCAGAGAACGGTACGAATTGCATCTCACCGTGTGCGTCACCCGCTCCGAGCGGCCGCGCGCGCAGACCGAAGCCCTCCTTCGCGAGCACCACGATGCTCCGCCCTTCCGGTGTCTCATCGGGAAGCGAGGCGAGCTGCGCCCTGTCGGCCATGAGCTCGATTGGAACTCCCGCAACGGGAAAGAATTCCACCGCCTGGCGGTTTCCCATCGTGATGGTGCCCGTCTTGTCGAGCAGCAGGGTGTTCACGTCGCCGGCCGCCTCGACCGCGCGCCCCGACATCGCAATGACGTTCTGCTGAATCATGCGATCCATGCCGGCGATGCCGATCGCCGATAGCAGACCTCCGATCGTGGTGGGAATCAGGCAGACGAGCAATGCAATGAGTACGGGAGTGCTGACCGCCGCGCCGGAGTAGACCGCGAAAGGCTCCAGCGTCACGACTGCGAGCAGGAAGATGATCGTGAGCCCCGACAGGAGAATCGTGAGCGCGATCTCGTTCGGTGTCTTCTGCCGCGACGCGCCCTCGACGAGCGCTATCATGCGATCGAGGAACGTCTCTCCGGGATTGGCGGTGATGCGCACTATGAGAAAATCCGAGAGCACGCGAGTTCCGCCTGTCACTGCAGAACGATCGCCGCCCGATTCACGGATCACCGGTGCAGACTCGCCGGTGATCGCGGACTCGTCCACCGAAGCCACTCCACTGATGACCTCGCCGTCACCAGGAATCGCGTCCCCCGGCTCAGCGACGACGACGTCGCCACGTCGCAGTGCACTCGACGCCACTAGCTCGACCGAGCTACGGTCCGCAGCATTGCGGAGACGCTTGGCGACTGTCTGAGTTCGCGCCTTCCGCAGTGTATCCGCCTGCGCCTTGCCGCGTCCTTCCGCCATTGCCTCGGCGAAATTCGCGAAGATCACGGTGAACCAGAGCCACAGTGCGATCTGCAGAGTGAAGCTCACCGTCGCCGCGCCGACCGCGATCTCACGCGCGAGGTGGAGCGTCGTCAGCACGCTTCCCACGAGCACGACGAACATCACCGGGTTGCGCACCATGTGGCGAGGGTCGAGCTTCACCACCGCATCGCGTAGGGCGCGCCGTACGATCAACAGGTCGAACAGCGGTCGCTTTCGTGCCGTCATGGCTAGAATAGCTTCCCGCTCGACATCGCGAAGTGCTCCACGATGGGGCCCAGGGCCAGTGCCGGGAAAAAGGTGAGCGCTCCGACGATGAGGATGACTCCGATGAGAAGCACCACGAAGAGCGGTGTCGTCACCGGAAACGTTCCTGCTGATTCGGGTACCGCGCGGCGCTCGGCGAGGAACCCAGCGAGCGCGATCATCGGCACATGCATCGCGAAGCGTCCGATGAGCGCCGCGACGCCGAGCGTGGTGTTGTAGTAGTAAGTCGTTCCGGTGAGCCCGGCGAACGCACTGCCGTTGTTGGCCGTCGTGGACGTGAAGGCGTACAGGATCTCCGAGAGCCCGTGCGGTCCGGCGTTGTTGAGTCCCTTGAGGCCGGCCGGAAGCACCGCCGATGCCGCGGAGAGCACGAGGATCGACGCGGGGAAGACGAGAGCGTAGAGCATCGCCATGCGGATCTCTCGGCTCTGGATCTTCTTCCCCAGATATTCCGGCGTGCGCCCGACCATAAGACCAGCCACGAAGATGGTGATGACGACCATGACGAGCATGCCGTACAGGCCCGCGCCAACTCCGCCGAAGATCACTTCGCCGAGCTGCATGTTGACCATGGGCACCATGCCGCCGATTGGTGTGAAGGAGTCGTGCATCGCGTTGACGCAGCCGCACGAAGCGTCCGTGGTGATCGTCGCGTATAGCGCGGAGTTCGCTATACCGAAGCGAACCTCCTTCCCTTCCATGTTCCCCCCGGGATTCGTCGCACTCGCTACGACATCGACGCCGCGAGCGGAGTGAATCGGATTACCGCGCGCCTCGGCCCAGTAAGCGGTAGTCACTCCCGCTGCGAAGAGCACGAACATCGCTGCCCAGATCGCCCATCCGTGTCTCGTGTTCCTCACCATTCGACCGTAGGCGTATACGAGACCCGACGGTATGATGAAGATCGCGAGCATCTGCAGGAAGTTCGTCCACGGTGTGGGATTCTCGAATGGATGCGCAGAGTTGGCGTTGAAGAAGCCGCCGCCGTTCGTGCCCAGCTGCTTGATGGCCTCCTGGCTCGCTACCGGCCCCATCGCGATCACCTGCCGCGCTCCTTCCAGCGTCGTCGCGGTGATGTAGTGATGGAAGTTCTGGATCACCCCCTGCTGTACGAACAGCAGCGCCAGCACCAGAGAGCCAGGGATGAACAGATACAGCGTTCCGCGCACGAGATCGACCCAGAAGCTGCCGATGCGTCCCGCAGAGTGCCGCGCGATCCCACGGGCGAACGCGATCGCGATCGCCATTCCGGTCGCAGCAGAAGCGAAGTTGTGAAACGCCAGCTGCGTCATCTGCGAGAAGTACGACATCGTAGTCTCGCCACTGTAAGACTGCCAGTTGGTGTTCGTCACGAAGGATGCCGCCGTTTCGAACGCCTGCCGCGCGGGAACGGCCGCACGATCGAACGGATTGAGCGGCAACGCGTGCTGCAGGCGGAGTACCACGTACGTCGCGAGCATTGACACGGCGCTGAACAACAACATTGACACTGCATATCGCGTCCAGTGCTGATCTTCACGTGGATCGACACCACAGATGCGATACGTTGCGCGCTCGAGCGGGCCAAGCCACGACATGGTACCGTCGTAGACACGCAGCACATAGATGCCCACCGGCTTGGTTACCGCAAGGAGCACGAGCCGAGAAAGCCAGGATCTGGAGCCAGCCGTTCGCCGTCACCTCAGAATCGCTCCGGACGCAGCAGCGTGTAGACGAGATACAGGAGGATGGCGAGTGACACGATGGCCGCGACCAGCGTATCGACGTTCATGGTCGGCCCTCTCCTGCGTCGTGGTCACGACCAAGCGCTTCGCAGCCGCACACGTATGCTATCATCGCGGTGAAGAACGCGACACTGAGCCCCACGTACAAGGCATCGAGCATTCACTGTTTCCTGGCTGTTGCGCGGCAATGGTGCCGCCACTCACATTCGTCGTCGTACTGTGATGGGCCAAACCAACCGCGGCGTGCGAGGAGATGGTAGGCGCCGAGGTGGACCGACGCGTTGGCGACTAACAGCGCACACAGTCCCACGGCGACACCGGCTGGCCCCCAACTCTGGATCATTGCGATGATCATGTGGCATCCGCTCGTCGTGCGCCGGTACATCCGGCACAGTGAGCGTGATCCAAGACTAGGGCGCGAAGCGTTAAAGCCGCATTAACGCGCGACGCTGATGGGGTTAATACTTTGTTAAAGGCGTTGCTGCGTCGCGCCTCGCGCGATACGTCTCAGTCGGCTTCTATCGCCGGCAAGTCGCTTGCAGCGACACTGAGCGTGAAGACGCTGCCACCGCCGGGTCTTCGTGCGTACGTCACATCGCCACCCTGCGCGACGGCGAGCGACCGAGCGATCGCGAGGCCGAGTCCAGCACCGCGCACGTCTGGCAAAAGACCGGGAGGTCTGTAGAACGGCTCGAATATCCGCTCTGCGTCAGCGTCGAGGACGCCGGCACCTCGGTCAGCCACCGCAATGAGAAGGTGATGCGCATCCCGGCTGACGGTGATCTCGATCGGCTCGGTTGCAGTATCGTACTTGGCCGCGTTGTCGATGAGATTCACGAGCGCCCGTAAGGTGTGTACGAAGTCGAAGCGGCCGAGGAGCACTGTGCGCTCGCGATCCTCGATGATCTTCACGCTTCGATCGCCCAGTACGCCGCGGGCTCGCTGGAGTGCCGCGCCCACCAGGTCATCGGCCGAGTTCACTTCAGGGCGAAGCTGCAACGCGCCACCCGGTCAGTCGCGAGAGATCCAACAGGTCCGACACCAGCGCGGCGAGCTGATCTGCCTCCTCCTCTATAGACTTCGCCTTCGCGTCGCCGATGGCTGCACCGCACTCGGTAATCGAGTGCGCGAGCGCCTTCACGGTAGTCAGCGGAGTCCGCAGATCGTGGGAGACTGCGGCGAGCAGCGCGTTCTTCAGGCGGTCCGCTTCACGCAGCGCCTCCGTGTGCGACGCCTCCGCCGTGAGTCGCATGCGCTCGGCGCCGAGCGCGACGTAGTAGGACAGGGCGTTGAGGAACTGACGCTGCTCCTCGATCAGATCGATCCCTGTGTCGCTTCCAACTCGCAGCACGCCGACTATCCGATGATGCACCTGCAGCGGAATGGATATCGCGCGCGCATCTCGCACTTCGTTCCACGGTATGCCGATGACCGCGTCGCGCGTCGACGCCGCGATCCGGGCGCTACGCCGAGTGTTCCGTCAGGACGCTCGAATGCCACCTGTCCTGAACGCAACGCCCACTCGAGCAGACTGTTCGCCTCCGGTGTGTGAAGCGGTGTGTGAAGCGATTCGCCGCTGCTACTCGATTGCGGCAGCTCCGTGGCAGCAGCGACGTGTTCCAGTTGCCCTGTGGCTCCTCCCGCAACGTAGACGTCGCACCGGCCGACGTTGAGCGTCGATCTGATGACCTCCGCAATCGCGGCGAGCGCATCCTCCGCGCGCGCGACATTGACGGTCTCGGCGCCGAGTACCGAGAGCCGCTCGACTTCGTCCGCACGAGCGCGCGCCTCTTCCGCCCTCTGTTGCGCGCGCGTGAGCAGCTGCGCCGCCACGACACTCGTCACGAGAAACGTCACGAGCACGAGCCAATCGAGCGGGTCCGCGATTACGAGCGTGCCGTACGGATGAAGAAAGAAGTAGTCGAAGCACAGGAATGCGATGCCCGCGAGAAGAAGTCCGAGCGCACGCCCACCAACCCCACTCCCCAGCAGCACGACGAGAACATAGACGAGCGCGACATGTGCCTCGCCGAGATGTGGACGCACCGCGAGCATTCCAACTGTCGCGACGACAAGGCCGGCGAGCGCCGTCGCCGCGAGCGCCACTCGCGGCCAATCTGTCGCTCGCGCCGGTGCCAGTCGTTGGGTCACATCAACGCCGCATCACGTGTCGAGAGCAAGACGGTACCCGACACCCGGCTCTGTAATGATGAGTCGCGGCTGAAATGGGTCGCCTTCGAGCTTGCGTCTCAGATGCGCAACATAGACTCGCAGGTACAGGTGTGCGTCGCCATACGACTCTCCCCATACGGCGCGAAAGAGCTGCGCATGCGTCACGGGTCGCCCCGCGCGCGATATCAGTGTACGTAGGAGCGACCACTCGGTCGGCGTGAGGTGGACTGCCTCACCGCCCCGCGTGACGCTCCTACGCGCTGTATCTATCACGAGATCGCCGACAGTGACCGGTGCGTCGCTTCCAGGGACAACGGTCATGCGAGATCGCCGGAACTGTGCGCGTACGCGTGCGCGCAGCTCGACCGTGCTGAATGGCTTCGTGACGTAGTCGTCGGCGCCCGCATCGAGCAATGACGCCTTGTCTGTCTCGCTAGTGCGAGCGGACAGAACTATTATCGGCGCACCGGACCACGCGCGAACTGCACGGCAAACCTCCACTCCGTCGAGGTCCGGCAGGCCCAGATCCAGGATGATCAGGTCGGGGCGCTCGCGCTCCGCGGCAGCGATGGCGTCGCGCGCATTTCGCGCCTCGACGAAGCGCTCGGCCTCGTGCTCGAGCGCTTCACGAATCACTGCGCGGATCGCCGGCTCGTCATCGACGATGAGAACGGCCCCGATCACTGAGCAGTCCTGCCGCGCAGCTCGCGGGTGTACGAGCAGTTGCGACGGTGCAGTCGCGCGCGACTGTCCTCGGCCACTGCTAGCTGCCGCGCGTTCGTGCGTCGTCTGGACGATCCTGGCTGCGCTCACTCGTACGCCGATTTATCGCCGGGAGCCACAGCGTGAAAGTCGATCCCACACCCAGCTTGCTCTCGACGGTGATCTCGCCGCCCATCAGATGAGCGAGCTCGCGGCTGATCGCGAGCCCAAGTCCGGTTCCGGTGCGCTCGCGCGTGTATGGATTCCCGCTCGTCGTCTCTGCCTGCGTGAATGCGTCGAAGATGCGTACGCGCTGTTCGGGCGCGATCCCGATGCCCGTGTCGTGCACCTCGAACGCGATGTACGGCTGGCCCGGTGAAAGCGACGTCTCCGGCGGTGGCGACTCGGTGACGCGGCACTGCACGGAGATGCTGCCGCCGGAGTTTGTGAACTTCACCGCGTTCGAGAGAAGGTTCACGAGACACTGTCTCACGCGCTGCTGATCACCGGTGTACCCCAGGTCGCGCGCTCCCTCGCACTGCGCGGAGAGCGTCACGCCCTTCAGCTCGGCTTGCGGACGTACGAGAGCCAACGCCTCGTCCACTGCCTCGCCCGATATCGCGTGTGACGACTGTACCGTGAGCGTGCCCGACTCGATCTTGGCGAAGTCGAGAACTTCGTTCACTATCTCGAGCAGGACGCGAGCGCTCGCCTGGATTCGCGACACCTGCGCTTGCTGTTCCGTCGTGAGCGGCCCTGTTAGGCCGAGCGCGAGAAGATCGGAGTAGCCGAGCATCGCGTTGATGGGCGTGCGAATCTCGTGCGACATCGTCGCGACCCAAGTCGATCGCGCGCGGCTCTCCGCAACCGCAACGGCCTCGGCGCGCTCCGCTGCCGCGAGCGCGTCCTCCACATCACGATAGAGCCGCGCATTGTCCACTGCGAACGCGGCGCGTGCCGCAAGATCCTTGGCGAGCGCGAGGTCCGCCTTGTCGTAGTACTTACCGGCCGTGGATGAGACGAGCGTTATGGCGCCGAGTGTTCGATTGCGAGCGACGAGCGGAACGATGATCACTGATGTGAACTTCAGCTTGCGCAGCGTCTCGAGGTGCTCCGCGTCGCGCGCACCCGCGGCAAGCATCTCGTCGGTGATCACTGGTATGAACGCCGCTTCTCCGGTCCGCAGCACTTCGGGCATTCCGGTTGGCGCACTCCAGTCGGTCGGGAAGCGCTGCTCGAGCGAGAGACCGAGCGCGCGCATCGCCGGATCGTGATGGACGACGGCGAGCCGCTCGATGGTCGGCGGCCATGTTGCCGACATCGGATTCTTGATGATGTCAACCGCGCACCAGTCGCCGAGCTCCGGCACCGCGGTCTCCGCGATCGTCTTCAGCGTCGTCGCGTAGTCGAGTGATGCGATGAGGAGCTGGCTCGCTTCGGCAAGAAACGCAGCACGCTCTGCACGGCGCGACTCGATGTCGTAGAGTCGTGCACGCTCGAGCGCCTGCGCGCACTGCTCTCCGAGCGTGGCGAGAAAGGTCCTGGTGCCCTCGTCGAACTCACGTTGAGCGTTGAAGCTGAAGCTGATTCCCGCGCTCGGCCGGCCGGAGTGCACCACGGGAACAGCCGCGAACGCCTCGAAGCCTATGTTTTCGATCGTTGGATAGAGCCCGTGAGCGGCAGCACTCGACTGGATCAGCACTGGCTTGCGCGTGATGATCGCATCTGACAGCGGGCCTCCAGCCCTCAGAGGAAAGTGCTGATACTGCTCCGTCAAGCTGTCGGAGAATCCCGCTGTGCGCACGATCTCGAGCTCGACGCTCCCGTCGAGCCGCTCGCGAACGAGTGCGAGCGATCCCGCGTCCGCGCCGACCGTCGCCATCGACTCGCGAAAGATCGCGTCTGCGACTTCTTCTACCGTACGCGCTTCGTTGAGCGCCTTGCTCAGCGCCAGAAGGTGCTCGGCGCGCTCCACGGCGAGCGTCGCCGCGTGCGCACGCTCCTCCAGCTCTACGCCGGCCGCCTGAAGATCCTGATTCGCCAGCTCGAGCTCTTCAGCGAGTGCCTGAGACTCTTCTGCCTGCTGCTCGAGCTCGGTCGCCTGTGCCTCCAGCTCCTCGAGCACGCGTTGCTTGTCGGTGACATCCCTGTAGAAGACGCTTATGCCGCCAGTCTCTTCCTCCGGATAGGCGTCTATCTCGACACTGATATGCGCACTGTGCTCGCGGTAGCGATGAACGAAATGCGCCGGAGTCCGATCGCGCATCACCGCGCGGAACTGCGTCTCGACATCGGTCCCGAGCGAGCGAGGCCATAGCTCCCATTGGGTCTTGCCGAGTACGTCAGCAGTCTCGCGCCCGTGAAGCTGCCGCGCGGCTCGATTGATGAAGGTGACCTTCCATTCCCGATCGAACGAGACGAACGCGTCCGACATCGTCTCGAGGACCTCCGTCACGCGCTCGCGCGCAGCATGAAGCGCGCGCTCACCTTTGACGAGCGCCGTCACATCCTCCACAGTGTGGAGTATGTGCGTCACCTTTCCGCCTGCGTCACGTACAGCGGTGCTGTGTAGCGACCAGTAGCGCGGAACGAAACCGCTGCCGGACGGGTCGGGGAGATCGTAGCGCTGCGCGAGGAGATGCACCGGCGCGCCGTTCGCAACTACGCGCTCGAATGACCCGCGCACATGTCGTGCTCCCCCTTCCGCCTCCGTCTCGTCGCTCTCGGTGAAGACGTCGAACGTCGCGCGCCCGATCAGCTCGTCGCGAGTCTTGTGCGTCGCAGTGAGATATCCATCCGTCACCGCTTCGATCGTCCATCGCGGCGGATCCGCACGCACGAGCAACGACGCATCGGGCGAGCTTCCGAAGATCTGCGCGAAGTCGGGAAGGCCGCGCACATCGATCCGTGCGTCGGTTGGCGTCAGCTGCGCCGGTGAACTGTTGACGAGCGCCGTCGCTCACGGTCGCTTCCATGTTCTCGCCACCGATCGACTCGTCGCTCATGTGAGCTCTACTCGCAGCTCTCGGTCATGCTGTAACGAGTCCATCGACGTGGCGCCTGCATGGCAGGCTGAAGGCAAACACGGATCCGTCCGCGGGAAACTCGGCCCAGGCCTTTCCGCCCAACGCGGACACCGTCTCGCGTACTATGCTCAAGCCCAGCCCGGTTCCCTCGACCGATGAGCGGCTCCCATTGTCGGCGCGAAAGAATCGCTCGAAAAGGTGACCGCGCTCCGCGACAGGAACACCGACACCGTTATCGGCAACCTCGACGACCGCTTCTGGTGCGGCAATCTCGTCATCTTCACGCATGTAGCCCCGAATCTGCACCCAGCGCTCGCTCTTGTTCGGCGCGCTGTACTTGATCGCGTTCGAGACGAGATTGGTGAGGCAGAGCTCGACTGCGGCCGCATTCACCTCGACGTCGGGGAGGTCTGCGGATACGCTCAGCGTCACACCGTGCGCGCGCGCCATCTCCCTCAGCTCACGCCCGACTTCGTTCGCGACATGCGGGAGCAGCACGCGCCTGTGCTGCCGCACCTCGGTCTCCACACGCGAGAGCTCGAGCAGATTGTCGAGCACGACCTGCATGCCACGCGCGTTGCGCACTATCACGCGCGCGATCTCGGTGCGCTTCTCCTCGGCGAGGTCGGGAAGCTCGAGAAGCTGACCCGCACCAAGTGATACGCCGATCCTGTTACGAAACTCGTGAGTCAGCGTGCGGTTGAACGCGCGAAGTCTCTCCTCCCGCTCCGAGACACGCTCGGTCATCAGCTGGAGAAATTGCGTGGACGTCGCTTCCTGGATGAGACACACACCATGGAAGACACGCTGCGCGCAACCGATGAGATCCTGCCTGCTGCACGGCTGGGTGGACGTGTCAGCCACCTCGCCCACGAACGTGAGGAGGATCCCGCCCAGAATCTCGAACTCCTTGAGAATCTGAAACTGATCGAAGCCCTGCGTGTAGCGGAGCTTGCCCAGCTCGCGTGCCTTCGCGACCACCGTCATGTCGGCCGACACGACGCTCGCAGGATCCTCGACGTACGATGCGACGCCGTCGATGAGAATGGGAACGTGGTCGAGCAGATCCTGGGTGGGAAATATCCTGTTGGGGTCTACCGATACGCGCGCCGATATCCGCTCCAGCCAGCGGCGTGTGATATCATCACGCGATTCGCGCAGGCTCGATGCGAGTAGAGCGGCGAGTGGGCAGTCGCCGGTAAGCGTCACGGGCGCGACCTTCTCTCGTCGCCGTACTGCGGGTTCGGCGGGGACATAGCCGGGGAATTTACCACAACGCCCTGCGTAGGGAGTGCCCCACTCCGCGCTATGCGGGTACCGACTCCGCGTAGTAACACTCGACGAGCCACCTCACCAGCTGATCGCGTAGCCAGGGGCCAGAGACATCGTCGCGCTGACTCAGCGAGCCGCCGCGCGCGATCCTGTTCACGGTTTCTTTACAACAGGCGAGGGCCTCTTCTGGAGACCAATCGCAGTCCTTCATGGCGTGGAAGACGCCGCACACTACGTCTCTGATCTCATCACGCGAGACGTCTCCCACGTAGAGGAACGAGTGGACTCGCTCGGCGAGCGTCGCAATCTGATCGAGTGCTTCAGTACAAGGATGCTGAGTGCTGGCCTGGTTGATCATATGACCTATTGAGCCAGAGCCATGCCCAACCCGCCCCATCCGTTCAACTGACCGGTGAGATCGTGATAATCTTAGAACAATCGTTCACGGTTCGGCCCTGGCGCGATTCTTTATATAAACAAAAGAATCCGCAGGAGGGATCGGCTAATGGGAGATGAACCCACACATCGCGAATCGCTCACCGGAGCTTTCCGGCGCTACCTCGAGGGCACGACCTCGAGGGAGGAAGTCCGCGGCGTGGTGTTCGAGACCTGCAATGCGCTCTCTGTTCACGGAGAGTCGCCCGAGCGGATCCTCATCACTGTGAAGAGCTCTCTGGCGGCAGCGGTGGACGGCATGGACCGTAGCCTGGTCTGGCAGCGCCACGAGCTCGTACAGGAAAGACTGGCGCGCTGGGTGCTCCGCGCATACTTCCACAACCCGGCGGCTGCCTCAGACTCGCCAGAGTCCGGCAAGTCTGACAAGGGCTGACGGAGCGATTGGCAGCGACTCGCAGCGAGCTCGGGCTCGCGCCCGGCTCTTCGCTGCTACATCGCGAGCCCTGCGTGCACGAAGTAATACTCCGCCGCGGCGATCATCAGCAGGGCGAGAGCGCGCTTGACCCACACCATCCACATTCCCGAGCGCGGCAGCAGCGACAACGTGGATCCCGGAGATACCGACGATCGCGAGAATCGCGCACATGCCGAGCGAGAACACAAAGAGATAGACGAAACCGAGCGCGCCGTTCTGCGTCGCCGCGACCCAGGTCAGCACCGACGCCATCACCGGCGCGGAGCACGGCGCGGCGACCAATCCGGATGCACCTCCCATGATGAAGGCGCTCGCGAGTGAGCCAGCTCCGCTCGTGCCAGATCGCGGCATGAGCCACGCGGGCACCCGAAGTGGAACCGCATCGAGCATCCACAGCGCGAACAGCAGGAGCAGATTGCCCGTGACGAGCGCAGTCCACGGACTCGAGCTCACCGTGCCGAAGATCGAGTGCGAGAGGCCGGCGATGAGCCCCAGCGACGCGTAGACGAGCGAGAGCCCGAGGATGTACGCGAGCGTGAGTGCGACACCACGCGCAGTGCTGCGTCGCTCAGCGCCTACCGATTGACCGCCGACGATAGCGGCGGTGATTGGGATCATCGGATAGATGCAGGGCGTGAGGCTGGTGAGCAGCCCTGCAACGAAGAGGAGCGGTATCGCGGTCGCGGGGCTCGCTGAGAGGCGAGCCCCGATCTGTCCGAAATCCACTGGCAAAGCGTACCGGCGGTTAGGCGGCTAGCTGCGCTTGGCCTGCGCCACCGCCGCTGCGAGCGAGTTGTAAGCGTTCTGGTCGAGTGCGTTGAAGTGAAGGTCGCGGTACACGACGCGGCCATCCTTTCCGACCACGAACACAGTGCGGTTCGCGTACTTGCCGTTTGGCATGAGCGAGCCGTACGACGACGCGATCGCGCCGCTCGGATCACTCGCGAGCGCGAACGGGAACTTCATGTCGTGCGCCCACGAGACGTGCGAATCGAGACTGTCGAGTGAGATCGGAACCACCGTAACTCCATTTCCGAACAGCGACGAGTACTCGTCGCGGAACTTGGTCATCTCGGCGGTGCAGCCACTCGTTCTGTCCTTGGGATAGAACGCCACCACTACCACCTGTCCGCGCAGATCGTGGAGGTCGACAGGCGCCGATCGCGCGCCGGATACGTCCGCTGCCGGCGCGGTAAAGTCTGGAGCGACGGCGCCGAGCTCGGGAGCTGATTCGGCGCGCTGTGCCTCCTGCGCGCCGGCCGTCACGGCGCAGAGATTCACCGCGACGCCAAGAGTTGCTGCTGCTATCGAGAAGCGAAGAATGTTTTTCATGATCATCCCGCCTTGCTGGTTGAAGTGTCGTATGAGCGTTCAGAGCACGCGGCGCAATGCCGCGTCGAGGTTCTGCTTGTCTCCCACACCGGTGTACGCCACCTTGCCGTGTCGATCGATGATCACGACGAACGACGTCGCCGGCACGTCGTACGCGCGAGTCGCCGCGCCACTGGCATCAAAGTGGACTGGATACGCGAGTGAGCGATCCTTCACGTGACGCTCCACGCGGCTCGGGCTCTGGTTCACGTTCACCGCGATCGCGTCGAACCGCACCTGATTGCCGTACTTGGCGTACACCGATTTCATCGTCGGCTCGAGCGCCTCACAGAACTCGCACCACGTCGCCCAGAACTCGATGAGCATCGGCTTGCCGATGGTGGGCGCGACCGTGACACTCTTTCCTGCGAGATCGGTCACCACCACTGCCGGCGCCGCGGTCCCGACAGCGATTCCATCGTCGCCCTGCGCTCGCGCGGGCGATGGAGTGAGCGACAGCGCTACTGCTCCCGCTACTGCAACGACGCCGACCATGCGCACGATCCAACGCTTGCGCGTCATGGCGTGATCTTCCCGTTCTCGAACTTCGGCATCGTGAAATACGTCTTGCCGAAGGATGGATTGACCACGACGCTGTCGATGGTCATGCGCTGAGTCGGACCGCCGTGTATGCTCGTCTCGATGAGGACGGGATACGGAAGTCCGCCGAATGTTCGGTAAGTCGGGAAGCGCGATTCGAACGTCGCCATCTGATTGTTGATCGATCTCGTCCCTTCCCACATCACAGGGAGAAACGTGGTGGGATCAAGGTAATAGTAGTCGACGTACCCACTGCCGATGTGAAGAGTCACGCTGAGCTTGTAGGTGTTCCGGCCGTCCACCGTAGCGCGACCCACATAGGCGACCTTGTCGCCGGCGCGCGCCGGATTCACGAGCGGGCCATCGAAGTCCGCCTCCTCCGAGATGTTGCGCGTTTCGATCGGCGACATTGGGCGCACTCCGCCGCTGGGCGCGTCGAGAGCTTCCCATGCGCTGCGGCCATCGAAGCCGCGGATGTAGCGCTGACCTCCGATGATCACCGTCGTGCGAAGCAGATCAGGACGCATCGCCTCGATCACTATCGGCCCCGAATCGCTGCCGACGACGAGCTTCCCAAACAGGCGTCGGCTCTTGACAGCATCGAGCTTCGCGCGGCCGCCGCGCGCCGCCACGTACTTCGAGAGCACATACTCCGTGGTCTGCGCGCCGGCGGATGTCGCGGTCGGCGGCACGACTCCGAGCGCGCACGCGAGTGCGAGCAGTGCAACGATCCGGCGCGCACCTGTCATTCTCTCCGTTGCCTCGTTCCTGTACGTGGGCCTCTCCGGGCGCGAGCTATCTGCTCGCGCCGCTTTCCGAATGTTTCACCACCCAGTTCGCAATGGTTCCGAGTACCTGAGACCCGAGCTGCTTGTCTGGAAGCGCGCCGTAGCCTGCCGGATTGCCGGAAGGATCCGACAGGAAGAGGTGGTTCAACCCTGGAAAGACCGTCGTCGTCACGTCTCTATTCCCGCCTGCGCGGAACGCCGCGGCGAGCGGCGCCGCCTGGGTCACTGCCACCTGCCGATCGTTCTGTCCCTGAAGGATGAGCACCGGAACCCTGACGCGCTTTGCTGTCGGGATCGGGTCGTACGTCGCGAAGTAGTGAACCCACGGCTGAGTCGCAGCTGTCGAGTCGAGCTGCTGGTACTGCGCTGCGAGCAACGAATCGCGCGTCGTCGGGCTCAGCGCCGAATCCATCGAGATCTCGTACTTGATCTGCGCCTTCATGACGTCGAGTCCGGGCGATGACGTACCGGCCATGAGCACAATTCCCGCGAGCGACGGATCGGTCGCCGCTATCATCGGAGCGATGATCGCTCCCTCGCTGTGCCCTATGAGAAACAGATGCCGCGAATCGACGTCGGGACGCGTGCGGAGGTATGCGAGCGCCGCCCTGATGTCGTCGGCGAAGTCCGCGGTGGTCGCCTTGCTGGGATCGCCGCCGGATTCGCCAAAGCCGCGATCGTCGAGACGCAGCACGCCGATTCCGCGTCTGCCGAGCGTGTCGGCGATCTGGCGGAACGGCCTGTAGTTGCCGATCTGCTCGATCGCCTCGTCGCGATCCTGCAGCCCCGATCCGGTAATCATCACCGCCACTGGGACGCGGCGAGTCGTGTTCTTGGGAAGCGTGAGCGTACCAGCGAGCGAGTATCCTCCTGGCGTCTTCACCGTGACCGCCTCGGCGACATACGGCGCGCCGGGTGGCGCGCCGTAATTGGTCTTCGCTACGTGAAACGACGGCCCGGATCCAGCGCCGCTGCTTCGATCTATCACAGTCCCCTGCGACGGCACCGTGCCGCCCATGATGTTTCCGCTCGCGTCGACACCGAAGTGGAGTTGCACGCCGCCAATGTTGAGGACCGCCGAATCGCTGCTCAACCTCGTGATGGTCGAGGCGACGGTAGCGCCTCCCGTGACGACGAAGAGCGGGATCTTCACGAGCGGATCACCGAGCTTCAGCGCGCGGTGAGATACCACATTTGCGAGCGCTATCGACGGATTCAACCATGGGATCGCGCCAGCAGTGGTGGAGGCGCGCTGGATCTGGCCGTTCCCGAAGTCGGCGAAGACCGTGTCGCCGACGAACGCCATGACCGCGTGAGCAGTGGACTGCGCCGCGCCCGGAGCGAAGGCGCTCAGCTCGAGGCGCGAGACGAGACCGGCGGTGTCGACGTTGGCGCTGAAGTCGAGACGTCCGCTGCGAGTCTCGAGAGATGACTTGAGCGTGTCGCCGCATTGCCGCGTGTTCTCGACCGATACGGTGTCGCTCGCCTGCCTTATCACATAGGTCACCCGCTGGCCGCACTGTGCGAGCGCAGATTGCGCGCACAGCGCCAACGCTGCCGCGAACAGCGCCGGCCGCATGGTCGCGCGCGTGATGCTGATCCTTGTTGTCGTCATTCCTGAAGGTTGGATGCTGGCTGAGACCGAACTAAGATGCGTGGTCGCCGACTGCGGGAAAGAGTCGCGCGACGTAGAGACGCTGTCTTAGTGAGAAGTTGTGGTCCCCTTGCTATACGCGCTGCCAGGCCGCCGTGTGGGCGACGCCAGGCGACCAGCCCGCGCCGGTCAGCGCTGCAGGATCAGTCGTCGGGGGTGAGTCCCGGAATTCCGGAGCCGGACGTCTTCCTCAGAAGCTCGTGCTCCTCGCACGGCTCACACGGCCCCTTGTCGGGCGGCGGCACTCGCTCAGCCTCCAGGATGACGGTCAGGGTTACAGCTCCGCCCTCGCCGCTCTGGCCGTCGTTGCCGTTGTGCCGCGCGCCGTTCACCGATGCTGCCATGCTACGCACCCGCTCGGCAATCGCGTCCGAGTTCTCGGCGTCTGGTGTCGTGAGCAGAATGCGATACTCGCCGCCGCCATCTGACGCTATCAGGTCAGACGTTCGCAGCTCCTGGCAAAGACGCAGGAGCAGGGCGCGACGCGACTCGTCGTCGCCCCCGGTCACGTGGAGACTGATGACGCGGACATGAGTGCCGCGTCGCTTCGCGCGACGCTCCTCCCAGTCCTGGATCAGGAAGAAATACGGCAAGTTCGGGAGGCCCGTCGCCGGATCCGTCAGAGCACGTCCCAAGAATGTATCCAAGCTCCCTCCGCCGTCGGTGAACACGCGATTGCGTCACGTTACAGTGCACAATCCGGGCACAAAGGAATCATAACGCACGCGCTCTTCGCGCCCTTCTACAGAAACATCCGCTCAAACGATTCGTATTCGAGCGAGCATCGACCACACTCCATCGTAGACGACAACAGCGCCGACGAGATCGTGGTCGGTCCAGCCGCCCGATCTCACACCAATCGGTCTCACGCGCGCGCGAGTCGCCGCCTCCATGTCGTAAGGCGTATCTCCAACCATCAGCAGCGCGCTCTCGGGAAGTCCACTTCCGACGACGGCAGCATGAACGATGTCGGGGTCCGGCTTCGAGCGCTCCGAAGGATTCTTCGATGACGTGTCCGAGAGGAGGTCCTTGATGTTCGCGATGCGAAGCAGCTCGTCGAGCTGCTGCTCCTTCGCGGAGGTCGCGATGAAGAGGCCGAGGCCCGAGCTCTTCATTCGCTCGAAGAGTGCGCGAACATCAGGGAATGCGTGCAGCGTGGGGGCGTAGACCTTCTCGAAGATCGCATCGCAATCCTTCCCGAGCTTCTCCACTTCGTCATCGTCCGCGCCGAGTCCGGTGACGAGCGGAACTATCTTGTCGCCGCCCATGCCGATCATGCCGCGCAGCGTCGCGTAGGGCACGTCGAAGCCGTTCTGCGCGAGCGCCGTCTCCCAAGCGTGAGCATGAGCGTCGTTGCTGTCGATGAGAGTTCCATCGACGTCGAAAATGACACCGCGCACGTCGCTCACAGGGTTTTCCTGAGAGCGCGTGCGCGGTCCATGTCACGTAGAAAGACCGGAGCTGTCTGCTGAATCAGGTACTGCAGCTCGGTCGTGTCGGTCGAGTTCATCGCGCCGGTGAGACGGCGGAGCAGCGCTTGAGCGCGCTCGCTCACTCCGTCGAGGTACACCCTGTCGATGTCGCGGCCGCTAGGTGCTGCTACTTCAGCTTGCTCTGGATGTTCTTGATCTTGTCCAGGTGCGCCGATACGATCGGCTCGGCGCTTTTCAGCGCCGCTACCAGCTGGGGGTTGGTTGCTTGCCCCTCCGCATTCTTGATCATGGTGAGCGTTGCCTGGTGGCCAGACACCTGGGCATCCACGTAGGTGCTGTCGAAGGCGGCGCCCTTGGCAGCAGTGGTCAGAGTGCTCGCCGTGGTCTGGTTAGCCGACGTGATGGAATCAGCGGCTGCCGTGTTGGGCGTGATGTTGAGCTTCTTGGCGAGCGCGTCGCCATTGTCACGCAGCTTGGTGTGGTCGGTGACCATCTGCCGCGCGAACGCCTTCACCGACGCGTTCGTCGCCTTGGTCTCGGCCATCTTGCCAGCGTCGATCTCACCCTGGTTGGCTGCGTGTAGCATCGCGAAGATGTCCGCATCGCTCACCTTGGCAGTCGCCGGAGCCGTCGTCGCGCCCGTGGTAGATGTGCTCCCTGCCCGCATCGTCGTGTCGGCCGGTGTAGTCGCGGCCGCCGTCGAGTCAGTGGCATTCTCGCTCTTCTTGCACGCGCTGAGTGCTGCAACCGCGCCAAGCGCGAGTGCGAGTGTAGTTCCTTTCGTCCCACGCATCATGGTTAGCACCTCGTAGAAGTTCGCATCGGTCCCTGTCGCCTGCGCTAGCGCGCGTGGCTTCAGCCAGACGTGGAGCGGCAATTTCCGTGCTACGCACAAACAATAAGAGCCGGAGCTGCCTCTACAACGGCAGCTCCGGCTCTCAGAATGAGCAGATTCTCGCGAGTGTTATGGCTGGCGAGCGCTACTGCGCAACACGTGTCATCTCGACATCGACGGTGATCTTGATCTCGTGCCCGACCACTACGCCGCCCGTCTCGAGCGCCTGGTTCCACGTGAGACCGAACTCGCGGCGATCGAACTTGCCCGTGGCGCTGAACCCGGCTCTATCGTTGCCCCAAGGGTCGCGTCCGCGCCCCTCACTCGTGACTTCGAGCTCGACCGGCTTCGTGACACCTCTGATGGTCAGATCACCGGTCATCTTGAACTTGTCGTCGCCGGTGGATTTGATCTTGGTGCTTCGGAACGTGATCGTCGGATACTTCTCGGTCTCGAGGAAGTCCGCGGAGCGAAGGTGAGTGTCGCGCTGCTCCTGACGCGTATCGATGCTTACGGCGCCGAGCTCGACCTCGACCTGCGACCCTTCCGGGGTGCCGTCGGTGGTCACGGTTCCCTTCACATCCGCGAAACGGCCGCGCACCGTCGAGATCATCAGGTGCTTGGCGGCAAATTCCACGTTCGTGTGGGATGGGTCAATCTGCCACACGCTGCGGGTGCCGGTCTCTGGCTGCTGTGTCGCTGATGCTGTCATTGCTGAGTCCTGAAATAGGTAGGATTCGTCCGTCCGTACATGTAGATAATTCTACATAAGGTACTATATTTCTATAAGTCCCTATTGTCAAGCGCGTCCAACTGGTAGGTTAAGAGATATGGCCGACGTATCCATCTGTCCGAAGTATCACAAGGCGGTCGAGCTCCTTGGCCGGCGTTGGAATGGCGCCATCGTGCAAGCTCTACTTGCAGGTAGCGTGCGATACCATGAGATCCGGGCCGCTGTCCCGGACATAAGCGATCGAATGCTCGCCGAGCGCCTGAGGGAGCTGGAGAGCGAGGGAGTGCTGGACCGCCGCGTCGTACCGAGCTCGCCCGTGCGGGTCGAGTACGAGCTGACGCCCAAGGGGCGCGCGCTCCAGGATGCCGTGGCGGCGATCGCCCGGTGGGCCGAGGAGTGGATCGCGGCGCCCGCCGTAGAAAAGGCGAGCTGAGCGGGCGGTAGCTCGCTGCGGTAGCTCGCTGATGACGGCGCGTGCGGCGCGGTACTTGTACCGCAGACCGATCCCCATCTCAGCGACTGCACGCCAATGCCAGACCCCGTCAAGCTCGACCCATCGAAGACCGCGCTGGTCCTCATCGATCTCCAACGCGGCATAGTAGGCATGGAGACCAAGCCTCATGCGGCGCACGACGTAGTATCGCGCGCTGTAGAGCTTGCCCGCCGCTTCCGCGAGCGGGGCGCGCTCGTAGTGCTGGTACACGTCGATGCAGGGCCTGATGGCAAGCTCTTCCCCAGCCCCAAAGCCGACGTCCCCCGCCCCAAGATGTCCCTGCCGCCAGGCTGGAGTGAGATCGTCCCGGAGCTTGGCCCCGAGAGTGGCGACGTTGTGGTGATCAAGCATCAGCCGAACGCCTTCTTCGGGACAGATCTCGAGATCCAGCTCCGCAGGCGCGGGATTGACACCATCGTGCTCGGCGGGATCTCGACCAACATCGGGGTCGAGGCCACTGCGCGTGCCGCTCACGAGCGCGGCTTCGAGCAGGTATTCGTGGAAGACGCGATGACGGCGCGCGACGAGGAGCTTCACCGCGTGAGCGCTACAAAGTTCTTCCCGACCATCGGACGCGTTCGATCGACGCGCGAGGTGCTGGACGCGTTCGTGTGACACTTACGTTGAGTAGATGACCGCACCAGCCACTACCCAACGCAGCAAGCGCCCGAACCTCGCGCGTGCACTCAAGAGCCGGAACTACCGGCTCTTCTTCAGCGGCCAGAGCGTATCGCTCATCGGTACGTGGATCACCCGTATCGCGACCAGCTGGCTCGTCTACCGACTCACCGGCTCCGAGCTCCTTCTCGGCGTGGTCGGGTTCTGTGGACAGATCCCAACGCTCATTCTTGCGCCATTCGCTGGAGTGCTGGTCGATCGCTGGAACCGTCACACGATCCTCCTCGTCACGCAGACGCTGTCGATGCTGCAGTCGTTCGCGCTGGCGGTTCTCGCGCTGATGAACATCATCACGGTCAACGAAGTTCTGCTGCTTCAGGTAGGGCAGGGAATCATCAACGCGTTCGACACGCCCGCGCGCCAGGCGTTCGTGGTCGAGATGGTCGATGACCGCGCCGATCTCCCCAACGCGATCGCGCTCAACTCGTCGATGGTGAACGGTAGCCGCATCATCGGCCCGTCGATCGGCGGTGTGATCATCGCCGCTGTCGGTGAAGGTTGGTGCTTCATGCTCGACGGCATCTCGTACATCGCCGTGATCGCGTCGCTCTTCCTGATGAAGGTCACGCGAGCGGAGAAGGCACGGATCCGTCCTTCGATGCTCGGCGAGCTGCGCGCCGGTTGGAGCTACGTCTCCAAGTCGCGGCCGATACGCACCGCGTTGATCCTGCTCGCGCTCGTGAGCACGATGGGCATGCCGTACACCGTCCTGATGCCCGCCATCGCGGCCACGACGCTTCACGGCGGCGCTCACACGCTCGGATTTCTCATGACGGCCGTCGGTCTGGGTGCGCTGTGCGGAGCGCTCTACCTCGCGTCCCGCCCGACGGTACTCGGACTCGGCCGAATCATCGCGGCGGCGACGCTGGTTTTCGGCGGAGGCCTCATCGCGTTCGCGCTGTCGCACGTGTTGTGGCTGTCACTCCTGATCCTACCGATCGTCGGTGCGGGCTTCATGATTCAGATGGCCGCGACCAATACCATCGTCCAGACGATAGTCGAGGAGGGGATGCGCGGGCGCGTGATGGCGTTCTACACGATGGCGTTCCTCGGCACCGCGCCTATCGGAAGCCTGATCGGCGGAGTGGTCGCTGACCGGATCGGCGCGGAGATGACCATCGTGCTCGGTGGCGTCGCTACGATGCTCGGCGGACTGTGGTTCGCCTCGCAGCTCAATGCGCTGCGTGCGCTGGTGCGTCCGATCTACGTCGAGCGGGGGATCCTCGCACCGCCGGCCATGGACACGGGAGCGAAGAGTCTCACTGCGTGAAAACTGGGGCGGCAGGATTCGAACCTGCGATCGCCGGATTAACAGTCCGGTGCTTTGCCAGCTCAGCTACACCCCAACAGGAACGGCTCTATCACGCAAAGACGCCGTACGCATGCGGATGCAACCGAGGATCTGCGAGGTTACTGACCTGGCGGCGCTATGCGCCTTGTGCCGCGCTCGTCGTTGGCGAGGAGCTTGGTGACGAAGCGCTGCCCCTCGGCGATGCGTTCGATCTCGACCGCCATCGCCTGCGAGGACTGCTCGAGCTGCGCGAGCTTCTCCTCGATCCGCTCCAGCGAGCCGCCCGCCATCCCCAACGACGCAGTCTTCTTCGGCTGGCGCATCCCGGCGAGTTTGACGACGACGCCGGCGGCGATCGCGAACGCCCCCAGTACCCCGATCATCCGGACAACTTCCAGGAATACGAGCTCTGGCGGCATTACCGTTCAACTCGTCGCATGACGGTCCGACAGCGCGCCGTCACTAATGGTTGCCGCGCCTGCGCTACGGATGTGGCAGTCTCGGTGACGGAACGGTGACGAGCACCGCAGTGCAGACGAGCACTATCGCAGCGACGATGAGCTCCGCCCTCGCGGACCGGCGGAGGTCGTGCGCAGCGGCTTCGGTTCCGAGCCGCGGCGACATGCGCTTCCAGTTCCACGCGCCGAGCCCAGCCACTGTCGCGACGAAGACGAGCTTGATGTCGAGCGTGATGCCGTAGCTCGTCGTCCACAGCGCGGCGACGAACTTGAGGTGACGCCACGCAGTGACGATTCCGCTCAACACAAGGATGCTCGCCGCGACGAGCGCAAGCTGCGAGAATCTGGCGACGAGCTCGGCCACGAGCGTGCCGCGCCGCTCCGTAGGTAGCGTGCTGCGCAACACCGCTGAAAGTCCCGCGACTACCAACACGAACAATGTTCCGATCCAGAGTGATGCAGCGACCTCGTGAATCGGATTCACGAGCGTCGTCCACTTGAGAGTGACTATGCTCTGAAACGCCAGCACGACCGCAGCAATAGCGGCCAGTACCCAGCCACTCTTCATGCGGCCTATCGCTACGCCGTATCCGACGAGAATGAGCGCCATGCAGACCAACGAGAACGTGAAGTTGGAGCCCGGCGCATGGACCACGTCCCCGAAGCTCACACCTTTGTCGGACGCGGTCATCATCGCGCCGAGGTGAAGCTGCACAATCATGAGGATGGCGCCCACCGCGCCGATGCGTGCTGCACTGCGAACGGCGACGTCGTTGGCGCTCCCCGGTCCATCGCCTCCCAGGGCTCCCCACGCGCCCATCCTACGCACGACGAAGAAGTAGAAACCGAGCGCGCCAAAGACCGCGAAGTACGAGAGAAAGCCGATGTATTCGTTAGCTGCGTCCATCCAATCGAACGATGGGGTCGGTCCTACGTCGTGGAGCAGCAGGATGGTAGCGAGCATCTGATCTGCAGAAGATAAGGTTGGATGTGACACGGCTCCGGCGACGCGTCGCCGGAGCCGTCTGCCACAAAACTACGCTCGCGCCGTCTTTCCGCGAGTTGCGCGCTTGCGGGGTGCCGCCTGTCCCCCGTCGCCGCCCTCTTCCGCTTCGACGTTTATCGATGACTCGGCGATCGAGGTCAACAGCTCGTCAGTGTCGCGCTCCTCGTCCAGCGTCTGCTGAAGCAGCGCGGATTGGTTCTCGTAGCCGAGTACGCGTGCGTAAGTGCGAACGCAACCGTAGCCGGCCATCTCGTAGTGCTCAACGTGCTGCGCAGCGGCTATCAGCCCCGCGTCGAGCACCTCGGGCTCCGGACGCTCCTTGATCAGGCTCGCCCCTTCCTTGATGACGCCCTCCATCCCCTCGCACTTCTTGCCGCGCGGCGTGATCCCGAGCTCGCGGCATACCTGCTCCAGCCGCTTGACGTGCTGGCGCGTCTGGCGCTCGTGAGTCGTGAATGCGCGCTTGAGCTCACGGTGTGACGCAGCCTTTATCATCTTCGGCAGCGCCTTGAGAATCTGATTCTCCGCGCTGTAGAGATCCTTCAGCTCGTCCACATACAGGTCCCTGAGCGATTCCATTTCCACGGTAGCATCCTCGCATTGGTTTACGAGGACATTAGCAGTATCAGTGCCAATCACGCGTATAGCAGTGTGCGAAACGCGGCTGCGGATGCACTCTCGGGGCGGCCGCGCACGGTGAGCTGCGCGAGAGATCGCTGCAGCGGCAGATCCGAGGTGCGCACGACGCCGATGGTCTCGAGTGCGATCTGATCCGCGGCGGCGGCAGCCGAGACTATCGCGAGACCAAGACCGGCGGCGACGGCCTGCTTGATCGCTTCGGTGCTGGCGAGCACCAGCACGCGCTTGACCGTGATCCCGCGCGAAGCGAGTGCGCGCGCGGCGATCTCGCGCGTGCCCGATCCACGCTCGCGCACGATGAACGGCAGATGCTGCAGCGCCCCCGAAGAGACACTCCGCTTGCTCGTGAGCGGATGGTCTCGCGGCGCGATCACGACGAGTCTGTCGTCGCGCCAGTGGCGGACCTCGATCCGCGCACTCTCGACCGGTCCCTCCACGAGTGCCACATCGATCTTGCGGCGAAGGAGCATGCTCGCAACAGCGCGAGTATTGGCGCTCGTGACGTGAAGCGCGACTGATGGGTGGCGCGTGTGGAACTCGCTCAACACTGCGGGAAGCATGTAAGTCGCGATGGTGGTGCTCGCGCCGATGTCGAGGCGTCCGCGCGCCACGCCACGCAACGAGCGGAGCTCCGCCTCGGCGGCCTGCTCGACAGCGAAGAGCTCTGTGGCGCGCGCAGCGAGTGCGCGGCCGGCGTCGGTGAGCGTGGCGCCGCGCTCGCTCCGGTCGATCAACGCGAGACCAACCTGACGCTCGAGCTCGCGCACGCTCTTCGATACCGCGGGCTGACTCAGGCGAAGCTTGGCAGCTGCGCGGGAGAACCCGCTTTGCTCGGTCACGGCGAGAAATACGCGCAGATGGTGCAGGTTGAGCATTATTACTCACGGTTATGATATGGTAGCTATAATGTATTGGATTTATGAGGGACGCACGTCTAACGTGCGATCATGTCATACTCGATCGGATCGCAGGCCGCACCGGCAGTCAGCGCTCAAGACAAGCCGAGCCGTTCGCCGGCGTCGAGGTTCTCGCCAAGAGCGCTGCTCCCGGGCGCGCTTCTCACCATCGCCGTGAGCGTGGTGTCGATATTGATCGCGGCCGGCGAAGAGCGTCTCTTCGGTCACGCGATCATCGAAGCACTGGTCGTGGCAATTCTCGTCGGCATCGCGGCCAGATCGGTGTGGGAGCCGCCAGCGAGCACACGCCCCGGAGTGAAGTTCGCCGCCAAGGAAGTGCTCGAGCTCGCGGTGCTCATGCTCGGCGCGTCGATGGATCTGCCTCTGCTGCTGCGCGCGGGGCCTTCGCTGGCGCTTGGGATAATCCTCATCGTCATCATAGGGATCGCGACGAGCTTCACACTGGGGCGCGCGCTCGGCCTCCCCACCAAGCACGCGATCCTCGTCGCCTGTGGCAACTCGATCTGTGGCAACTCTGCGATCGCCGCGGTAGCGCCGGTGATCGGCGCGGAGGAAAGCCAGATCACATCGTCGATCGCGTTCACCGCGATCCTCGGCGTGATAGTGGTGCTGGGGCTGCCGCTGCTCGCTCACCCGCTCGGCCTCGATCACTACCAGTACGGCGTGCTCGCCGGTCTCACCGTTTACGCGGTGCCACAGGTGCTGGCGGCTGCGTTTCCGGTGAGCGTGCTGAGCGGTCAGATCGGAACGCTGGTGAAGCTCGTGCGGGTGCTGATGCTCGGGCCGGTGGTGCTCTTCTTCGCGCTGCTCAACCGTCGCTCGGCAACAGGTACCGGCCGCGTCTCACTCGGGAGGTTCGTCCCGTGGTTCATCGTCGGATTCCTGATGCTTGCCGCGCTCCGGTCCGTTGGCGTGCTGTCAGCTCCCGTGATCGACGCCGCTCACACGACTTCCGTATGGCTCACCGTGGCGGCGATGGCGGCACTCGGCCTCGGGGTCGATCTCAAGCAGATTCGCGGCGTGGGCGCGCCCGTGATCGCCACGGTGACCGGCTCGCTCATCGTACTGCTCGCACTCGCTGTGACCCTGATCAAAGTTCTAGCGATACACTGAGAGATGTGAGCGGCGGGAGATCCGCCGACACCCAACTCAGCAGTCAGGAAATCAGAGCAGGGCGCCACAGCAGCGCGAGTCGCTGCTTTCGCCTTTGGTGACGCGGCGCTATCGTAGAGCTCTCCCCACCCGCGAGCACAGCACGCGAGCCGCTGATAGAGGCGCTGAGGCAGTCGCCGCAAGAGTAGCCGCACGCATTGGCGACGCACGTACCGCTCGTGCATGCACAGTCGGCGTGTGCGCGTGCGCGCTCGCAGCCGGCATTGCGAGTGGCTGCGGGCCTCAGCGACCGATAGTCGTCGATGAGCCGCCGGCGATAGTGATAAGCTCGGCGCGGCACATACCGAAGATCACGCACGTGAGCTACGACGACTTCTGGGGGGCGACCACGGCGTTCGATCTCGCCGCGGCTCACGACCTCGCGAGCAACCATGATGAGCTCATACTTGCCGACGCGCTCTCGAACATGATGGAGGGCCAGCCGGCCAGCGCCGACAGCGAGCTGATCGCGCTGCGCGCTTCCGCGCGCGACACGCTGGTGCTGCGCGCGGCGAAGCTCACTCACGGCGCGTTGCTCTACTACGACGAGGATTGGGCGCGGCTCACCGACTCCACGCTCAACGTCACGCCACAGTCGGTGTCGCGCGACCAGGCCGGAGTGAATGCGTGGGGCGATGCGTTCGCGCACGTGCCGCGGCCGTCATACTCGTTCCCTTCGCAGCCAGTCGTGCTGCAGCTCACGCTGTCGCATAGCGGCACGCCGACGGTACCGGTGACCATTCACGGCCGCACTTACAACTTCTGGCTCGACACCGGATCGAGCCTTACCGTGCTCGCCTCGGACGTGGCCGAAGCGTGCGGTATTCACGCGCTGTCATCCGACACGCTGCAGGCGCTGGGCGCCGTCGCGCGCATCTCCGCGTTTCCTGCCCTCGTCCCGAGTCTCGAGTTGGGAGGAATAGTCTTTCGCGACGTGCCAGGGATGATCGTGGACGAGGACGCGCTTCGGATAGGAGTGTGGCGCGAGGGAATCGCTGCCGCGGCTGACGCGAAAGTCGATGGCATCATCGGCTTCGACGTGATACGGCGCATGAACGTGCTGATCGACTACGGTCACTCGACGGTGACGCTGAGCAAGCCGGAGCCGGAGCTGCATCCCCGTCCTCGCAACCTCTTCTGGTACGGCATTCCGATAGTGCGCACCTACACCGATCGCGGAATACCGGCGTATTTTCTCCTCGACACCGGTGCGGACGAGACGTTCGCGACGCTTCCGCTCGTATCGAAGATCAACGGTCAGCCGAGCATGGCTGAGCGCAGACAGATCCGCGGCTTCGGCAACTCGACTACCGCGCGTGGCGTGGTGTTACCGGCAGTACAGCTCTGGATCGGCAAGACGCCGGTCACGCTGCAACGAGTATTCCTCTACAGCGCTCAGTATCCGACCATCTTCTCGATGGATGGCACGCTCGCAGCCGACGTCGCGCGCGGCGGGAAGCTACGCATAGACATGACCAACGGGCGCTTTGAGGTGAGCAAGTAAGAGTCAGCGCTGTTGACGCTGGCCGCTCTGAAGGAGCGGAGCATCGGTAGCTGCACGCTCGGAGAGGAGCTTGGTCGTGAAGCGCTGTCCTTCCGCGATGCGCTCCGTCTCGATCGCGATGGCCTGGATTGCCTGCTCCATTCGCTCGAGTCGCGCATCGAGCTCGGGAGCCAGCGCGCCACCGCGAAGTGGCTTCTCGCTCCGCGGTCGATTCATCCAGAGATACATCGCCGCGAGCGGGCTCCCGAACACGGCGACGATCGCGACGATGGGTAATCAGTTCGTGGAACATTGGCTTCGAGTCCTTACCGATGCAGCGCTGGGGTCCGATACGGCCGCTCGATCAGTTAGTCACGACATCGTCGAGCAACGTTGCCGCGCGAATGAAAGGTACGCTGCTCCTCCCAGCACTGCGCTCCGACGCTACTGACCGCGCGTCGGCGGAGGCGGCGGAAGCTGCGCGAGCCGTCGCTTCATCGCCTCGAACGCTTGAGTGTCCTGCGTGAGACTGGCGAGCTCGCCAGGCGGCATCTTGTTGAGCATGCGCTGGATGTCGTTGATGCGGTCCTGCGTGCCCGGGTGGTCCGCGAACCACGCCGCAGTCGCGCCACCACCTCCGGAGCGCTGCTCCTCGTCGAGCAGCTTCTGGAAGAAGGTGAGCATCCCTTCGGGGCTGATTCCCGCGCGCACGACGTTCGCGAAACCGCCCTCGTCAGCCTGGGTCTCGTCCTCGCGGCTGAACTTGGCGAACACCGCCGTGCCTCCGACATTGATCGCCGACTGACCGAGCCCGGTGTCGCAGACCGTGGTGAGCGCGCACGCGAGCGCAACGCCGACGCTCGCACCCTGCTGCTGCTGCATCTGCTTCACCGAGTGGCGCAGCACGACGTGCTCGATCTCGTGCCCCAAGACTCCAGCCAGCTCATCCATCTTGGTCGCGCGCTCGAGCACGCCGCGATTCACGTACACATAGCCACCGGGCAGCGCGAAGGCGTTGACGACATCGGTGTTGACGACGGCAAAGTGCCAATCGAGATCGCCGCGTGACGTGAGGCGTGCTATCTGGTTGCCGAGTGTGTTGACGTAGTTCTCGATCTCGGGATCATTGAGCATGGGAAGCTGCTGCTGGATCTGCTGCGCTTCCTGCGCGCCCATCTGAATTTCCTGCTGGGTGGACACTGCGCAACCCGCTACAGTGGCTACACCGGCTGCGATGGCGATGGCGGCAATGGTAATGTTCTTCATGGCCCTCTTCTCTTCGTTATCGATTTCGGCCCGGATCGACGCCGGCGCATTGAGAAATCAATAAGGAGGCATGACGCGGGCCATCCGCTCACCGAAGGGACAATAATGAAAGAGCGGCGACCGATTCGGTCGCCGCTCTTTTCACAGTGCGCCCGACGTGGATCGCGCTACTGCACGTGCGCCTGGGTGCTTGGCGCACTCGATTGCACGGGCGCTGATGACGGCGGCGATACGCGCGGCGCCGATGGAGGCGATGACTGACTGCGTGGCGTGTAAGTCGGCTGCGAGCGCGGAGCATACTGCGCCGCGCGATCCGCACGGTTAGCACGATCCGCAGCGTCGTTGCGGGACCAGTTACGCGACGAGGGACTCTGGTCCGTAGAGCGCCTCGACTCGTCCACTGAGCGAGCCCATGTGTGCGGCGCGTCGCCGGTGTTACGCACACGATCGGGATCGCTGTGACCGACGCGCCAACTGGCGAGGCCCGAGGGATCCGTATCGGCGGCGCGGGTTGCGGACGCAGCACCGTCGCGCCAGCGCATCGCGAGTCCTGTTTCGCCTGATGCGGAGCGATCGAGTCGAGCGTTGCTGTAAGTGAGTCTCTGAGCCAACGTCGGTACACGTTGCGCCAGTCGCGCGCGCTGCGCTTGCAGAAGTTGCGAGTTCGGCATGTTGTGGAACTGACCAGGGCACCCCGCGAATGGGTAGTCGAATGGAACCGTCATCGAAGAGCCGTCGGCACACGCCAGCCTGCGCAGTGCGACAGGGTTCTGCAGCTGGAAGCCGTCACCCATCGGCCAGATCATGTACACGTCTGTGTCCCACGACGTCTCGTCACCAAGTGAGACCACATGCTCCAGAAGTGCGTCGATGGCGACGTCAGGATAAAACGAGTGTGCCTGGACGTTACCGATCGCAACGTTGAGCATGAGCGGACGGTGCACGTAGCGACCGATGTCGAGCGGTCGGCGTGACGCGACGACATAGAGATAGCTCGGCCCCATTCCGCGCGGTCCCAACACCGCGTTCACTGCATCGGCGTCGAAGCCGAGCGTGATGAGCGGCTCCGCATTGAAGCCCCCATAGAGCTGCTGCTCCTTTCCTATCTCAGGATAGATGAGCTGCACACCAGCGCCCGGATACACCATGAACGCAGCGACGTACGCGGGCTCGCTCAACAGAAACCTCAGCGGCTCTGCGGCCTGCGGCCACGGTGGCAGCACTCTCACACTCATCTGCCGCTGCATTGACGTCATTCGATGCGCGGTGCAGGGCATCCTGCGCGCTGAGTGGAATCGCTTGCGTTGCAATTCCGATCGACGCGACGAGTGAAACCAGCGCCAGCTTTCGCATACTTTCCTCCCTCGTAAGGGACGCATCCTTCCATTGAACAATGCGATGCGTATCAGGAAGCGCAAGAGCCGCGTCCGGTTATTCTGGGCGCGGCTCTATGCTGTCAGCTTGGCGACAGCTAATTCCGGTTTGAAACCGGACATGAACTGTTATCTGATCTCTGTCGGCGCAGTGACTGGTGGAATTACCGGGAGATGGCGGTTCTCTCCACCACCGCGACGGAATCGGCCGAATATGCGGTGTCTCACGTTCCTGATGTGACCGGGCAACTCATCGAAGTACGTGTAGAATACCGGCGTCACGTAGAGCGTGACGAGTTGCGAGAATGCGAGTCCGCCGACGACGACGATGCCGATTGGACGACGCGATGACGCGCCTGCGCCAGTGCCGAGTGCGATCGGAAGAGTTCCCATGAGCGCAGCCATCGTCGTCATCATGATGGGACGGAATCGGATGATGCACGCTTCCACAATCGCATCTTCGGGCGACTTGTGCTCGTTGCGCTCGGCTTCGACCGCGAAGTCGATCATCATGATGGCGTTCTTCTTCACGATGCCGACGAGCAGCACCATTCCGACGAAGCCATACACGTCGAGATCGAGGTGGAATACGAGCAACGCGAGCAGCGCGCCGAACGCCGCGAACGGAAGTCCGGTGAGAATCGTTATCGGATGGATGAAGCTCTCGTACAGGATTCCGAGCACCATGTAGATGACGAAGATCGCGAGCACGAGAAGTCCGAGCAGTCCCTGCTGGCTCGCCTGGAATGCCTGTGCCGTTCCCGAGAACGCGGTCGTGATTCCGGACGACAGCGTCGTGCTCGCGACGGCCTGCACTGCACTCACCGCCTGCCCGAGCGACACACCTTCCTTGGTGTTGAAGGATATCGTGACCGATGGCAGCTGTCCGGAGTGGTTGATCGCGAGCGGCCCCACGCTCTGCGTCAATGTCGCCACCGCACTCAGCGGCACCAGCGCACCGGTGCTCGACTTCACGTAGAGTGTGCCGAGCGAGTTAGCGTCGCGCTGGTACTGCGGGAGCACTTCCATCACCACCCAGTACTCGTTGTTGGGTGTGTAGATGGTGGACACCTGTCGCTCGCCGTAGGCATCGTAGAGCGTGGTCTCGATCTGGTTGGGGGTGATGCCCAACGACGCCGCGCGGTCCCGGTCGATCTGAACGTTCACCTGCGGATTCGAAATCTGCAGATCGCTCGTGACGTCCTGGATCTGAGAGATGTTCCGCATCTTCGTTTCCATGGCCTCCGCAGCAGGATACAGCGTCTTGATGTCAGGACTCTGCATCGTGAACTGGTACAGGCTCTTGGCGTTGCGCGAGCCGATCTGAATCGCCGGAGGAACCTGCATGAACACGTTCATGCCCGGCACGCTCGTGAGCTTGGGACGCAGCTCGTTGACTATGGCGTCGGCGTCGAGTCGCTTCCCTTCGGGCTTGAGGCCCATGATGATGCGGCCCTGGTTGGCGCTTCCGCCACCAGACCCGACCGAAGACATGAAGCCCGTGAGGTTGGTGTCCTTCGCGACGATCGCGGTGACTTGCTCCTGTCGCTTCACCATGTCGTCGTACGAAGTGCCCTGCGCCGCCTCGGTCGTGGCCACGATCTGGCCTGTGTCCTGGGTCGGTATGAATCCTTTCGGCACGATCTTGAACAACCAGATGGTCGCGAACAGCATCACGACGGAAAAGATCAACGCGCCGAACCTGTGCTCCATCACCCAGTGAAGGCTGCTCTCGTACCGCTTGAGGATCGAGTCGTACACACGCTCGGAGGCGTTGAACCACTTGCCGTGCTCGTGCGACGGTGGCCGCAAGAAGCGGCTCGCGAGCATCGGGGTGAGCGTGAGCGAGACGAATCCGGACACGAGGATCGAAGTGCCGATCGTCACCGCGAACTCGTGGAAGAGACGCCCGATGATGCCGCCCATGAAGAGCAATGGGATGAACACCGCGGTGAGCGACAGCGTCATCGATAGAATCGTGAAGCCGATCTCTCGCGACCCATCCAGCGCCGCCTGGAAGGGATTCTTTCCCATCTCCATGTGGCGCACGATGTTCTCGAGCATCACGATCGCGTCGTCCACCACGAACCCCACGGCGAGCGTCAGCGCCATGAGCGAGAGGTTGTCGAGCGAGTAGCCCAACAGATACATCACCGCGAACGTTCCGACGAGCGACATCGGTAGTGCGAGGCTCGGGATCACCGTCGCCGATACGTTTCGCAGGAAGATGAAGATCACCATGATGACGAGGAACAGCGTCAGCATGAGGGTGAACTTCACGTCGCTGACCGATGCCTGGATCTCCGCCGAGCGGTCGTACAGGGTATGCACCTCGACCGAAGCTGGCATCTGCGAGCTCATCTTGGCGACGAGCGCCTTCACCGCATCGGCTACTTCGACCGTGTTGGTTCCGGGTTGACGCTGCACGGCGAGGACTACTGCGCGCGCACCATCGAACCAGCTTGCGGTCTTGTTGTTCTGAACGTCGTCGAAGACCTTGCCGAGGTCGCCGAGATGGACGGGAGCGCCATTGCGGTAGGCGACCACCATCTGCTGGAACTCGGCGGCGTTCTGCATCTGGCCATTGGCCTCGATGGTGAACGCTGTTTTCGGTCCCCAGAGCGTGCCGGTGGGAAGATCGACGTTCTGAGTATTCACCGCGTTCGCGACATCGTCGATGCCGAGACCGCGGCTGGCGAGTGACGCAGGATCGAGCTGAATGCGCACGGCGTACTTCTGCGAGCCGTACACCTGCACCTGCGCGACGCCAGGGATCATCGAGATGCTCTGCGCCATCGTCGTCTCGCCGTACTCGTCCAGCTGCGAGAGCGGGAGCGTCTTCGACGTCAGAGTGAAGTAGAGAATCGCCGACGCCGCCGGATTGACCTTCTGATACGACGGCGGAAGAATGCCAAGCGGAAGACTCCGCAGCGTCTGCGAGATGGCCGCGTTCACGTCCTGCGCTGCAGCGTCGATGTCGCGATCGAGCGTGAACTGGATCGTGATGTTCGTCGAGCCGAGTGTGCTCGTCGAAGTCATGTTGTCGATGCCAGCGATCGTCGAGAACTGCTTCTCGAGCGGGGTCGCGACAGCCGACGCCATCGTTTCGGGACTGCCGCCCGGAAGGCTCGCGCTCACGCTGATCGTCGGGAAATCGACGTTCGGCAGATCGCTCACCGGGAGACGCTCGTACGACATGATGCCGAAGAACAGAATGCCGATCATGACGAGCGCTGTCATGATTGGCCGGCGAATGAAAAGCTCTGTCATCGAGTAGATCCACCTCCGCTGGCCTGCCCGCCACCGGGACTGCCACCGCTGTTGCCGCCTGAAGTGCCGGCGTTGCCACTACCTGAACTGCTGCCTGAACTGCTGCCTGGAGTGCTACCTGCCGCTCCGGATCCCTGGTTGGTTCCTGGCGTGCCGACACCGGCGCCGCCAGCACCGGAAGCTCCGGTACCACGCGCGCCCGGCTTGCGCACCACGATCTTCGCACCTGGTACTATGCGTGACTGCCCGTCAGTGATGACCGGCTCACCGAGTGTCAGCCCCTTCGAGATCACCGCGAGCGTGTCCACGGTCCGATCCACGGTCACGGGCGTCTGCTTCGCGCCCCCCGACCCGTCGAGGGTGAACACGTACGTTCCCTGCTGACCTGTCTGGATTGCGGCGACCGGAACAACGAGCGCGCTCGGATCGACGAACAATCTCAGCGCCGTCGAGACGAACTGTCCCGGCCAGAGCGCGCCCGAGTTGTTCGCGAAGGTTCCTTTGAGGGTGACCGTTCCCGTCGTCGAATCGACGTTGTTGTCCACGAAGGTCAGAGTACCCGGCTGCGGAGGGGCCGATCCTTCGGACGGCGCGGCAGTCACGAGCAGCGATTTGCCGTTGCCGAAGTAGCGCTGAATGTCGGGAAGCTGCGCCTGCGGCACCGCGAATCTGACCAGGATCGGATGGATCTGATTGATGACCACGAGCGGCGTCGATGCATTCGCCTTCACGAGATTCCCGACGCGCACCAGCAGACTCCCGGTGCGACCCGGAGATGGGCGCGCGAATGGTGCAGTAGGAGACGTTGATGCGCGCAGTCTCGACGGCTGCCTGGTCTGCCTGCACGGTCGCCGCACTCGACGCAGCAGTCGCGGCAGCCTGATCGGCCTGCGACTGGGTCACGTAATCCTGCTTCACCAGCGCGGCATAACGCTGCGCATCGCGCTGCGCGGCCGCCGCCGTGGCCTGATCGCGCGCGAGCTGACCGCGCGCCTGATCGAGCGCAGCGATGTAAGGCCGCGGATCGATCTCGAACAGTACCTGGCCGGCGCTGACGTCCTGCCCTTCATGAAACGCTACGCGCGTGAGAATGCCGCCCACCTGCGCTTCGACTTCGGCGGTCTGCATCGGCTCGACGACGCCGTTGGTAGTGACGGTATAGGGAACCGCCGCCCTCGACACGGGCGCTACGAGCACTGGAATCGTTGGCTTCTTGGGCGGCGGTGCCTTGTGGCACCCAGCCACTGCAGTGGCCAGCAGTAATATCGAGCTTGTGAGATGAGTTCTTATTGTCATGGATGTGCCGGATTCGGCAGCGGGGTCGTACCTGGTACCGTGACGGAGTCCGACAGCGTGAATGGAGCCTCGCCATGAACTCCGAGAACGCCGGCATCGTGTGCGAGCTGAATGAGCGCGCTCGACCACTGCCAGCGCGCCTGCACCTGCTCCGCGCGCGCGGTCGCGAGCGCTGACTGCGCCGTGAGCAGATCGATGATGCTACCGACGCCTTCCCTGTAGCGACCAGCGGCGACCTGCTCCGATTCGGTGGCGCTCGCAAGCAACGCGTCTGCCGTGGTGACTCGTGCCGCTGATGTCTGCAGCGCGTAGTACGATGTGAAGACTTCCTGAATCACCTGCTCGCGCGTGAGATCGGCGCGCGCTGCCGCCGCCACCGCGTTCTCGCGTGCGGCCGCGACATCGTACTGGTGAGAGAAGCCGTTGAAGATCGGAATCGACAGACCCAGCGAGAGCGTGTAAGACTTTCCACCGAAGTACGAAGGATTGGAGTAAACCGAGCTTCCACTTCCGCTCAGCGAGAGCGACGGAAACTCGGCAGCTCTCACCACTCGCACCTGCGCCGCTGATGCGGCAGCCGCGGCGCGCGCAGCCTGCAGGTCTGGTCTGTTGCGCACCGCTTCGCCGATGATGCTGTCCACGCTCTCGGCCACCATCCGCACCGGCGTGGAATCAGGGAGCGCGGTGAGATCGTACGGGAGATTCGCCGGCAGACCCATCGCGGCGGCAAGAGCGCCCCTCGCGGCCTGCAGGTTCCCCTGGATGGTCTCGAGGTTGAGCTGCTCCTGCGAGAGCGCCGTACGCGCCTGCAGCACGTCGGCAATCGTTGCGAGACCAACCGTGTGACGCTGCTCCGCTGCCTGCAGATTCGCCTGCTCTTCCGCGATCGCTGCCTGCTCTGCCGCAAGCAGCGCGCGATTGGCCATGTAGGAGAAGTACGCCTGCTCGACCTGCAGGATGGTGGTCTGAAGCGTCGCGTTATGAGTGAGATCAGCGACGAACAGATTCTGTCGCGCCTCCTCGATCGAGCCCGAGCGGCCGCCGAAGTCGAGCACCAGATAGCTGAGCGCGATGGACGGCGTGAGCTGGCTGCGCTGAATCGCGCTCTGCTGCGCCGTGACCGCGAGCGACTGCGTATGGGTACCGGTCAGCGCTCCGGTGATGGTAGGGAAGTACGCTCCCTGCGCCGAGCCGTAGACGTCTGCCGCGGCTCGCGCTTGCGCCCACGATGCGCGTGTCGCCGGATTGTTCATCAGCGCGAGGTTCACCACGTCGCCGAGCGTGAGCGACTGGATGCGCTGCCCGATATCGGGTGGGAGCTGTGCCGCACTCAACCGCCCCGGCATCGTATCGTGCTGCACTGTATGGGGGGGCGCGACCCACGGCCTGGCGGGCGACGGCGGAGTGGCCGCGCCGCCGTTCACGGTCGACGCGTTGACCCCGCACCCCTCGACGAAAGCTGCCAGTCCGAGGAGACTGGCAGCTAGAAAACGAGCGTTATTCATCTAGATGAGGTACGTCATTGGGATGCACACCGTTGGTGCCGGCATGCCCATATGTGGCACGCACATATGTATAGAAGGGCGCGCCGCGATCGCGGCGCGCCCTTCACGAGAATAATCGAGCGATTCGCCTCGAGCTCACACAGTGGCGAATCTGTCGATCATTTTAGCCGCGGCGACGTGGAGCGCGGCGCCTTCACGCATGCGGGCCAGGTCGTCGGGAAGCGGAACTGACGTCCCGCGCCGGCGGGGGCCGTCTGTGCCATCTTCGCCGCCTCAGCCGCAAGATCCACGCGCTCACGCGTGATCATGGTCGGGTCTTCGGACGCGAGATACGCGAGCATCGCCGTGAGCGTCGCGTTCGCCTTGAGGTCGTCGAAGACGATCTTGTCGTACGTGTCGCGGTTGGTGTGCCACGTGTAGTTGGAGTAATCCCATGGCAGAGCGCCGAGCCCGAACGCGGGCGCGCCGTAGCACGCGAACGAGAAATCGTCGCTGCCGCCGCCGGCTGGGAAGCCAGGCCCGGTGAACTTCACCTGCTCCTGGAAAACGGTGGGGAGCTTCGAGAGCCACGCGGTGATGTGAACGGCGGCATTCGGCAGTCCAGCGCCGCCCATCCTCACCACGCGCCCAGTCCCGTTGTCCTGGTTGAACAACGCCTGGAGTCCCTTGATGACTTCAGGGTGGTCCTCGGTGAACGCCTTGGACCCGACCTCGCCCTCTTCCTCGCCGCTCCAGTGTCCGACGAGAATGGTGCGCTTCGGATGAGGATACACCTGCTTGAGAATCCTCATCGCTTCCATCATGGTGAGCGTTCCAGTGCCGTTGTCCGTCGCGCCGGACGATCCATCCCACGAGTCGAAGTGCGCGGAGAGCATCACGTACTCGTCGGGCTTCTCGGTACCCTTGATCTCGGCGATGGTGTTGAAGACCGGCTCCTCGCCGTGCAGATCCGCGTCGAGGTTCATCCGGATCCGCGGATTGTCGTTCCCTTCGGTGAGGCGATAGACGAGGCCGTAGTCCTCGCAGCTCAACGTGACGGTGGGAGCGTGGGTCGTGTACGTCTCGAATACTTCGTACGTGCCCCAGCCATCCTTCGGGCGCGAGCTTATGATCGCGGCGGCGCCGCCTTCTTCGAGCCGCTTGGCGAGCTCGCCACCGCCGAGCGCGAGGCTGTAGCCGGTACCGCGCACGTTGCGGCCGCTCCAGTCGCGGGCCACCTCGGCGCGGAGCGAATCCATGCGCGCCTTGGATTCGGGTGTGGCGTTCTGGGCCCAGTCTTCACGCGGGCGGCAGGTCGGCTGCGGCGCTGAGACGAGGACGAACTTCCCGCGTGCATTCGGGAGCCATCTCACGAACTCGGTGCTGTCGTTGAAGCGCGGAAGGATGATGGTGCTCGCCGTGAGGTCCTTGCCGCCCGTGCCCGGGCTGTAGCCGAGCATGAGGCCTTCGAGCGAGCGGACGCGCGGCGAGATCAGGTCGATGTGTGAGTAGCCGCGTCGCCAGCCGCGCCACGTACCGTACTGCTCGTTGCGCGCGTCGATTCCCCACGACTTGTACATGCTGACGAGCCAGTTGTTGGCGCCGCGCAAATCCGAGGTTCCAGTAAGGCGCGGTCCGATGGAATCGAACAGGACGTGAGCGAGATGATAGGTGTCCGAGCTGTCCATGCCGATCGCCCAGATGCGCTTGATCACCGGATCGTCGGTGGGGAACGACTGAGCCGCGAGCGGCATCGCCGTGCCGAGCGCGAGCGCGGCAACAGCGGAGAGCGAGAGCAGTTTGCGTATCATGTAATGGTGGCCCGGAGGGTGAGTGGCCTGATGGCTGGAATGCGATACGGGAGCGTGCCGCCAGAAGCTAGTTCTGGAAGTGCGCTCTTGCGAATGAGATTCGCTCGAGCGCGCTGAACCGTTGACTCGCGCACGCATCGAGCGACCACCGTCGCCGGAATTGCCGCCGTCACCAAAGTCGTGACGAATGGGTTAACATCAGTGAATACCAGCATCGCGACGGCCAGCGCCATATGGTCAGCCGCGTCGTCAAATGGCGATCCAATGTGATCGCGGAGGAGAGGGACAATGCAGAATGTCGCGCCAGTACAGCGTCAGGATGCCACCATCTTCGAATCTCTTGGGCAGTTTGCTCGCCGAACTCCGCAGCGTACGCTCGCGCTCGTGGCGCTGGCGAGCGGGGCGGTTGCGCTGCTCCTGGCTGCCACCGGCGCTGGCTACTGGATGCTTCTCGCTGCGTGCTACGTCGTCTGGAGCTTCGCCGCGTGGGGGCTGCTGCTAGGCCACACCGAGCGCAGCTCCGCCGCGTCGCGCGCCATCGGATACCTCATAGTCATCTCAGACAGCGCGCTCGTGGTCGCGATCGGGATCGCGGCGTTCTACTGGGCGCTCGGCCCTCGCTGGGTGCTCTGAACAGGTTCCTCAGCTCATCATGCCACAGCACACCATCTCCACCGCGGCAGCAATAGCGACACTCGCACTGGCGGCCGGCGGAACTCTCATTCTAGCTCCAGCGGCCGAATCCCAGAGCGCTCGCGCGGAATCGTTCAGCTTCCCGTCAGATTCGCAGGTGCTCGCGATCATCAAGCAGCGCGTCGCGGAAAAGCGCAGTGCAGGGATCGTCGTCGGGCTGCTCGAGCCGGATGGGCGCACCCGCGTCGTCGCGTTCGGCGATCCTGGCCCAGGGCAGCCGCCACTCGACGGCAACAGCGTGTTCGAGATTGGCTCCATCACCAAAGTCTTCACAGCGACGGTGCTCGCGGAGCTCGTTCAGGAAGGCAAGGTGAAGCTGGACGACCCGGTGCAGAAGTATCTGCCCGCGAGCGTCCACATGCCGACCCACAACGGAAAGCAGATCACCCTCGGCAACCTCTCGGAGCAGAACTCCGGCCTGCCGAGCCTGCCGACGAACTTTCATCCGGCGGATCCGGCCAATCCATACGCGGATTACACCGTGCAGCAGATGTACGATTTCCTGTCGCACTACCAGCTCACGCGTGATCCGGGCGAGAGATTCGAGTACTCGAATCTCGGAGTGGGGTTGCTAGGCCACGTCCTCGCGCTCGCCACGGGCAAATCGTACGAGGAGCTGGTCCGCGAGCGGATCTGGAACCCGCTCGGGATGACCCACACTGCCATCACGCTCACTCCGTGGATGAAGGCTCACCTGGCGCTCGGTCACGATGAGAACGGGGCGGTAGTGGAGAATTGGGATCTGCCGACGCTCGCTGGTGCGGGCGCTATCCGCTCGACGACTGATGACATGCTGAAGTTCGCCTCCGCCAACCTTCACCCCGAGCGCGGGCCACTCGAGCGCGCGATGGCGTTCGCGCATGAGGAGCGAGCCCCGGCCGGCCCAGGCATGTCGATCGGCCTCAACTGGATCATCCAGCATGTCGGGGCGGACACGATAGTCTGGCACAATGGCGGCACCGGCGGATATCGCACCTTTCTTGGCCTTGACCCATCGCGCAAGGCGGCGGTCGTCATCATGACCAACACCACGGGCGCAGGCGCCGACGACATCGGGATGCACCTGCTCGATCCCGCGATCCCACTCGCGCCAAAGCCCGTAGCGCCAAGAGCTCACACTGCCATCGAGCTACCGGCAGACGTGCTGTCGCGTTACGTCGGCGTCTATCAGCTCGCGCCCGGAGTGAACATGGAGATCACGCTCGATGGCGGCGCACTGTACGAGCGCCTGACCGGCCAGACGGCGTTTCGACTGTGGCCCGAGACGCAGACCGACTTCTTCCTGAAGGAGGTAGATGCCCAGATCAGCTTCGTTCCCGGCCCGAATGGTGGCGCGGCGACCTCGCTCGTGCTGCACCAGGGCGGGAGGAATATGCCGGGCGCACGCATCCAGAAGTGACCGCCGTCCGGTCATATTTAGATGAACGCGTCACGGCAGAGCTCTCCGATTCAATGCCACACCTACCGATCACACATCCAGGCAGCTCCGACAGTGCCCCAGCGGCAAGCGGCAGCGATGAGCTACCCGACCTCGCCGATGCCGACATCGAGCCCCTGCTCGTGACGTTCTACGACACGCTGACGGCAGACCCACTCCTCGCGCCGTACTTCGAAGCTGTGGACATGCGTGAGCACATCCCGCGCATCGCCGGCTTCTGGTCCACGCTGCTCTTTCATACCGCCCGCTATTCCGGCAACGCGTTCCGGCCGCACCTCGAGATGCCAGGGCTCACGAGCGAGCACTTCGCGCACTGGGTCGCGACGCTCGAGGCCACCGTGGACAGCAGCTTCGCCGGCCCGATCGCCGAGCAGATGAAGGCACTCGCTCACCGGATCGCGTACAGCATGCAGATCAGACTCGGGATCGCGCCATTCGCGCCGTACGTCAGCATCACGCGCTGACATCGCGACTGTAAGAGCGTGCGCGGCGCAGCGAAGTCGCTGCACGCTCCGTACTCACATTGCGCGCCGCGACCAATCGCTCGACCGCGACAAATCCACGAACGTGAACACGGAATTCGCATGACACCAGGCAACAGTGCCGGCAATCGCACGCGAGCGTTGACGGTGAAATGCGCTCTCGCTTTCTGTGGCGTCGCGCTCATACTGGTTGGTTGCAGCCGGTCGTCCGGCGGATCGGCGCAGAGCCGCGTCGTCTGCGTCTCGAAGCAGATAAACGAGTTCATCTACGACATCGGCGCTCAGAGCAATCTCGTCGCGCGTGATCTCACGTCGATCTATCCGCCGGCAATCACCAAGCTTCCGTCGGTTGGATACCATCGCGCACTGAGCGCCGAAGGGATCATCTCGATGAAGCCGACGCTCTTCCTCACCGACGGAAACGTCGGCCCTGACGCGGTGCTCGCGCAGTTGAAGAAGGTCGGCATTCCCATTCGCGTCATCAAGCCGGGCGAATCACTCGACAGCGCGCAGCTGCTGATGACGCAGCTCGGCCAGCTCTTCCACCGCGAGAAAGCGGCGGACAGTGTGAACGCTGCGTGGCGCGCTGGAATGGATTCGATATTCGCCGACACGGCGCGCACTCCGATCGCGTCGCGCCCGCGAGTGCTCGTCATGCACTTCGGCCAGATCTTCAACAGCTACCTCGGCATCGGCCCAACCGGTCCCGCTGCAGACATGCTGAGATGGGCCGGCGGCATCAACGCGATAGACTCCGGCAAGACGATGACGCGTCTCACTCCGGAGCTCATCGCGAAGCTCGCACCCGACGTCATCATCGCGACGGACGTCGGCTTCGACAGAATGGGCAGCGCAGACAAGTTCGCGACGCTGCCTGGCGTGGACCTCACTCCCGCTGGAAAGTCGAAGCGAATCTATCGGATCAACGAAACCGAGCTTCTCTACTTCGGCCCGCGCACGCCAGCCACGGTGCGCAAGCTTGCAGCGATGCTGAAGCAGTAGATGCTCAAGCGGCTCTCGTTCGGGCAGATCTATCTGATCCTCGCAGTTCTGCTCGCGGGAGCACTGATTGCATCGGGAGCGATCGGCGCCTTCTCATTCACGCCATCTCAGATGGCGCGGTATTTGGGAAGCGCGGCTGGTTGGGTATCCGTCGCGCCGAGCGATACGCTCTGGCGTAATGTCTTCCTGGAGCTGCGTCTTCCGCGCGTGATTCTCGCGGGACTCACCGGTGCGGTGCTCGGCGTGTCGGGCACACTGATGCAGGGCCTCTTCCGAAATCCCATCGTCGAGCCGGGGCTCGCCGGCACTTCCGCCGGGCGCCGCACTCGGCGCTTCGATAATCTTCGTCTTCGGACCGAACACAGCACTCGCATTCGCCGCGCCACTCGGAGCGATAGCGGTTCCCGTCTTCGCGTTCATCGGAGCGTTCATCGCCACGATGATCGTTTACCGCATCTCGCTGTCGTTCGGAAAGGTCAACGTGTTCACGCTACTGCTCGCGGGAATCGCTATCAACGCAGTGTGCAGCGCGGGCACCGGTTTTCTGTCCTACATCGCGCGTGACCCGCAGGCGCGCAACATCACGTTCTGGAACCTCGGAACCTTCACCACCGCGGACTGGCGGTCGGTCGAGCTGGTTGGTGTCGTCTTCGTTGCATGCTTCGCGCTCGTGTCGCGCTTCGGTAAGGCGCTCAACGCGCTGATGCTCGGCGAGGACGAGGCAGCGCTGCTCGGAACCGATCCAGGCAAGCTCATCCTCAGGCTGATAATCGTCAACACGATCATGGTCGCAGCAGCGACAGCGATGGTGGGCGTGATAGCGTTCGTGGGACTCATCATCCCGCACATCCTGCGCATCCTCCGATCATCCGACTACACGTTCCTCATTCCGGCTTCAGCGCTGTTGGGCGCGCTGCTCATGGAGCTCGTCGACATCGTCGCGCGCGTGATCATTCCGCCAGCGGAGCTCCCGATCGGGATCATCACTGCAGTGATAGGCGCGCCAGTGTTTCTGCTGATACTGCTGAGACAGCAGCAGCGAGGGTCGGGATTTTATGGTTGAGACGCGCGCCGTCAGCTACGTCGCTGGCGGCAACCGCATTCTCGACGACGTGTCAGTGAGCTTCCGGCCGGGATCGTTCAACGTTCTCCTTGGCCCGAACGGCGCCGGCAAATCGACGCTGCTCAAGATCGCGACCGGATTGCTGACGCCAGCGTCTGGCGAAGTCCTGTATGACGGCAGGGGTGTGAGCGGGATCCCGCTCGATGCGCTCGCGCGCGAGCGTGCGGTGCTGTCGCAGCACGTGGAGCTGGCGTTCCCGCTTCCCGTGAGGGACGTCGTGCTCATGGGCCGCTACCCTCACTACTCGAGAGTGCCGTCGCCGCGCGATTACGAGATAGTCGAGAGCGCGCTCGTGATGGTGGGGATGGCGGAGAAGCGCGATCAGCCGTACCCCACTCTATCGGGCGGCGAGAAGCAGAAGGTGCAGCTTGCGCGCGTACTCGCCCAGATCTGGAACGACGGCGAGTCGACTGCTCACAAGTACCTCTTTCTCGACGAGCCTACCAGCAGCCTCGACATCCACTACGCGATCCAGCTACTCGACGTGGCGCGAGGGCTGCTCAGCGGCAATTGCACAATCATTGCCATACTTCACGACATCAACGTCGCCTTTCACTACGGCGACAGCTTCTTCGTGATGGATTGCGGTAGACTGGTCCACCAGGCGGATGACCCACTGGACGTTCCGGGAGAGCTGATCGAGCGCGTGTTTCGCGTGCGAGCGCACCGCGTGGCTGACCCGGTATCGGGCGACGGACTCTGGAGATTCACGCTCTGACGTCGCGGCCGGCGCAACTCGGGCTCGTGGTCTGGTAGCGCGGCGGATAATGCTGATGGAGCCGATGCTCGACGACTAGAGCGAGTCACGCCTCGGTGGCACGAAGGTGCCGTAAAGGGGAAGAATGGATCTGACACTCGCATACACGACGCTGACGAAGATGGGCCGGAGCTTCATCGCGTCGCTGCCGCGGCTCGGAGCCGCGCTCATCGTCGTCATAATCGCGCTGATACTTGCGCACGTGTTCCGGTGGATCGTGAAGCGCTCGATGTCTCACCGCGTTGGTCACGAGAACCTCGTGCTCGCGGTTGCGCGGCTGGTTTACAGCGCGGTGCTTCTCATCGGGGTGCTCATCGGCGCGACGATCGCGGTTCCGTCTTTCTCGGTCGGCAACCTGATCTCGCTGCTTGGCGTTGGCGGCGTCGTGATTGGGTTCGCGTTCAACAACATCTTTCAGAATTTCCTCGCCGGGATTCTGATACTCGTCACCAATCCGTTCACGGTCGGCGATCAGATCGTGGTGAACAACTTCGAGGGGACTGTCGACGACATCCAGACCCGCGCCACGATGATCCGCACGTACGACAGGCGCCGCGTCGTCGTACCGAACGCCGACCTGTTCACGAATGCGGTGATAGTGAACACCGCATTCCCACAGCGCCGCGTGGCATACGATCTGACGATGTGTAATGGCGTAGACGTGGACAAGGTGCGCGGGATAGTGCGCGACGCGATTCGATCCGGAATCGAAGGTGTGTCGAAGGATCCCATAGCCGACGTCCTGCTGACCAAGACCGACAAGGACGGCTCCACGCTGCGGCTGCTGTGGTGGGCTTCGTCGCACCAGGAGGACTACATCATCGTTCAGGACCGCGTCCTGACGGCGATTTACGAGGCGCTGCACAAGGCGGGCGTGAATCTCGCCGCCGGCTGAGCTTGCAGCCGCGGCGGCACAACGTTCGGGACCCCCAAACCGAATTAGGCCTCGGGGAAGGTGGTGCCGTGGGCGGCGAGGGCGCGCTGCTCCTCCGTGCGGAGCGGAATGTTGAGCGCGGTAGCAGTCGCGGTGGCGAGCTGGTTTTCGATGGAAAACATATCGCTGACGGGCGCACTGACGGTGCCGCTAGCGAGGGTGCGCGGCTGGGTGTTCGGTTTGTCCGGCTGAGAGACGGTGTAGGCGGCGTGGACGAGGTCGCCGTCGCGGGTGAGCTGGATGGCGAGGGCGGAGGTGGCGCCGAGCTCACGTGCGGCGTCGGCGAGCGTGGTGGCTTTCTTGTCCTGGAGCTGGCGTGCGGTCAGGACGGAGATGTCGTGATTGACACTGAGGTCGGAGAGACGCTGCGCAAGCGACTCGGCAAGGCCGCGGCCGAAGGTGGCGAGTTTGGTGTCTTTGGCATCGGCGACGGTGGGGGGCAGGACGGCGAGGGTGCCGGCTACTACTGCGGCGGGTGCGGTTGCCGAGGCGGTCTTGGCGGGGGACGCGCTGCGCTGGTTCAGAAAATGGTTGGACCAGGGGATGATGACGGCAGAGGCGACTCCGAAGATTGCCCACATCAGCCGCTATTGATACGCCGTTTGCCGCGCACCGGCACGGCCGGAGTGGGAACCGGAATGGTGGGTTGGGAACGGACCTGATCGGGGTGACGGAGGTCGAAGACGATTTCGTGCGCGGTCTGGTAGCGGTCGGCGGGTGACTTGGCGAGGGCGCGGGCGACGATGGCGGCGTAGACCGGGGGAACGGTGGCATCGAGCGGGCGCGGCGGCTGGTGGAGGACCTGGCCAATCATCGCGGTGGGCGTGGGTGCGGCGAAGGGGTGATGGCCGCTGAGCATCTCGTACATGACGACGCCGAGGGCAAAGATGTCGGAGCGGCGGTCGGCGGGCTCACCGTTGAGGATTTCTGGCGCCATGTACTGCGGTGTGCCGGCGAGCATGCCGGCGACGGTGAGCATGGTGGCGGTTTCGAGGAGACCGGTGTCGTCGGTGGCCTGCTGAGCGAGTCCGAAGTCGAGCAGCTTGACCTGGCTGGGATGTGCGCCGGAGCTCGACAGCATGATGTTTTCCGGCTTGATGTCGCGGTGGAGGATGCCTTTGTCGTGGGCGGCGGCCAGGGCGGCGGCGGACTCGGAGGCGATGCGTCGGAACTCGTCGTGCGAGATGGGGCGCGCGAGCCGGGAGCGGAGGGTTTCGCCCTCGATGTACTCCATGACGAGATAGACCTCGCCGCCTTCGGTGAACACGTCGTAGATGGCGGCGATGCCTGGATGATTGAGCGCGGAGGCGCGCTGGCCTTCGTGCAGGAAGCGTTTGCGGTCGGCATCCGTGGCGGCGCGCTGGGTGCGCTTGATGGCGACGAGGCGGCGGAGGGTGGTGTCGCGCGCGCGAAAGACCTCGCCCATCCGCCGGCGCCGAGGCGGGCTTCGATGTGGAAGCGGCCGGCGAGGACGCCGTCGGCTCCGGGGAACAGATCGGCGCGAGGGCTCAGGTCACGTTCGAGCGGCACAGGATCTGGCATTGCGGGTGCTGTCTCCGGGTGGGGGACTCCATCGTAGGCCGAGAGTGCGGCGGGGACAAGTATCCTCGCACGCACGGTCTGGACAGCGGCGCCGTGTTATCACTAAGACCGTAAGCGGTTACATAGCTGTTGTAGTTTGCGAAAAGGAAGCCGATGCCGGTACGTTCTGCCCTGCCCTTCTCTATGAAGGTTGCCTATGTTGGTTCTGCACTGCTGTGCGGGGCGTTGCTCCTTCCAACGAATACCGGCGCGCAGGCGACGCAGTATAAGGACGCGCCGCCGCTGCTGGTGGGCGCGGCGTGGTATCCGGAGCAGTGGGATGAGGCGACGGTGGACCACGACCTGGACACGATGGGGGCGGCGCACATCCACCTGGCGCGCGTTGCGGAGTTTGCGTGGAGCGCGATGGAGCCATCGGAGGGCCACTACGACTGGGGATGGCTGGACCACGCAATTGCAGAAGCGGCGAAGCACCACATCTATATCGTGCTGGGCACGCCGACCGCAGCGCCGCCCGCGTGGCTGACGACGAAGTATCCGGAGACGCTGCGTGTAGATGAGAACGGCCGCCGAGACGAGCATGGGAATCGCGCTCAGTTCTCCTTTGCGAGCACTAAATATCGCGAGCTGGCGCACGGCATTGCCGAGGCGATGGCAAAGCGTTACGGACACAATCCGAATGTGGTGGGGTGGCAACTGGATAACGAGTACGGGAACGAGTCGTTCGATCCGGAGGCACGCGCACAGTGGCATGCGTGGCTGAGGAAGAAGTACGGCACGATCGACCGGCTGAATACGCTGTGGACGACGAAGTACTGGAGCCAGACCTACGACAACTTCGACGAGATCCCGAGCGCCCAAAAGGATGAGAATCCGGCGCTGCTGCTGGACTGGAAACACTTTGTGAGCGAGATGTGGAAGAGCTATTCGGAGAACCAGATTTCGGCGATCCGGCCGAATGCGGACTCGCGGCAGTTCATCACGACGAACACGATGGGATGGTTCGACGGCTTTGATAGCTACGTGGTGCATAGTGTTCTGGACATTGCTGCGTGGGATGACTACGTGAGCACACCCGACATTCGACTGGGCAGCCAATGGCGCGCGCGCACGACTTGACGCGCGGCTACAAGCAGAAGAATTTCTGGGTGATGGAGACGGAGCCAGCGTTTGTGAACTGGCGGGAGACGAACAATCCACTGGCGAAGGGGCAGGTGCGCGAAATGGCGTGGCAGGCGATTGGGCACGGCGCGGACGCGGTGGAGTACTGGCAATGGCGGAGCGCGTTGAATGGGCAGGAACAGTACCACGGGACGCTGGTGGGGCCGGACGGCAAGCCGGTGCCGGTATATGCGGAGGTGCGCAGATTGGCGCGGAGTTTGAGAAGGCGGGCGAGGCGCTGAGCGGGACGACGCCAGTGGCGAACGTGGCGCGTGCTGCATGACTTCGACAGCCGGTGGGCGATCGATTTTCAGCGGCATGCGGCGAAGTTCGATCCGGTGGCGGAGCTGGTGTCGTTCTACCGCCCGCTGCGCGAGGATGCGCAGGGCGTGGATGTGATTGCGCCGACGGCGGAGCTGGATAAGTACAAGTTGGTGGTTGCGCCGGCACTGAATGTGCTGCCGCAGGCGACGGCGGAGCATTTGATTGCGTATGTGAAGCAGGGCGGGCACCTGGTGCTGGGGCCGCGCAGCGGGATGAAGAACGAATATGACGGGCTGTGGCCGATCGCGCAGCCGGGGCCGCTGGAGGAGCTGCTGGGCGGACGCGTCGAGGAGTTCTACGCGCTGGAGCGGCCGGTGACGACGACGCCAGTGGTAGATAGCGGCGTCGAGGGCAATGGCTACGTCTGGGCGGAGCTGCTGCAGCCCACCAAACCATGCGACAGCGGTGATTGCGAAGTACAAGACCAGTCCGGGAAGCGCGGGATGGCTGGACGGGCAGCCGGCGATCCTGACGCGGCAGGTGGGCAAGGGGCGCATTACGTATGTCGGGTTCTGGCCCGATGCGTCGACCTTATCTGCGCTGACTGCCGGGTGGTTGAAGGATGCGGATGTGGCGCCGTTGGTGCCCAATGTGCCGGAGGGCGTGGAGGTATGCGAGCGCGCGGGCGATGGACGGCGGGTGCTGGTGCTGATCAACCACTCGACGGAATCGAAGCAGGTGACGCTGCCGGCGGCGATGACGGATTTGTTGAAGGGCGGGAGTGCTTCGAGCGTGGAGTTGGAGAAGTATGGGGTGGCGGTCTTAGAGGCAACTAGATAACGCGATAACGCGGTTCTACGCCACCATGCTAGAGTGGTGCTCCTCTCCCGTACATCCGAAGGAGGCGCCATGCAACGCCGTTCCTTTCTGAAAGCTGCGGCCGCCATAGCGCCTGCCGCGGGTCTGCAGGATTTTCTTGTCGTTCAGGCACGCGCCTATGCTGCGGCGTCGCCAACTTCCGGTGCTCTGCATGTTGTCGGCAATGGTGAGGACCGCTTCGGCCATACCTTTCCGGATGCCTACGAGTTCCCTTTCCGTCAAAGTCGCCACCAGCGAAACCAATGGCGGGCTCTTCGTTGTGGAGCATACACATCTGCTGCCCGGTGGGCCGGCCCTGCACCTGCACCTCTATCAGGACGAGTGGTTTTATGTGACGGAAGGCGAGGTGGTCTTTCAGCTAGGCGAGCAAAGGCTGAACCTGCATGCGGGGGAATCCGTATTGGGTCCTCGTCGCGTGCCGCACACGTTTTCATCGGTTGGGCCGCCTAGCCGGGTGCTGATTGCGTTCTGTCCTGCGGGAAAGATGGAGCAGTACTTCCGCGATATCCAGGATCCCAAGGTACAAGCCTCGGATGCGGCCGTCATGCGGCGCTACGACATGGAGCGGATTGGGCCTTCACCGTTTTGGAAGTCTTAAACGCGGCTACCGGGCCAGGGCACACGTCGACTGTATCTGTAGCTAGCGTCTGACGGCGCCTAATTCCATTTGCTTTCCTTGACAACTGGTTTGTGCAGCGATTAGGTTTGCGCGGTCCTCCACCTTATTTCCCCTGGAGTCTTTGAATTTTGTGCGCGGCGCTATCTGCCTACGCGGATGGCGAGCGGTTTGCGACATCAATCGGGCTATGCAGAACCACTAGTCATGGAGGCCCGAATCGCTAATTTCTGATCACGATGCTGCCAGCCAACGACCTTGGTCTGCCCACGCGGATGGTTCCGATTGCGCGCGCCTTGGCTGATCGCGGCCATCGAGGTGGCAATCTTCAATCCCGCCCCTGCGCCGCAAAAGCTGATTGCGGAAGCAGGATTGACGAGCCTGCCGATGCCGGCGACGCCGATGCCTGAGCCTGCTTTCGACTTGACGCTGGTGAGCGAGGGCATGGGATGTGGAGCACTTCTTTGGCGGCATCTACACAAGCAAGCAATTTGTTCGCGGCGCGGTCGCGGTTTATCTCGACCTGATAAGCGGATCTAAGCCCGGATATGGTGATGGATTCGTTTGACCCTCTCTCATGCCTCGCTGCGCGCATCCCGAAGGTGCCGTTGGCAACGGTGCTGCAAGGGAACATTCATCCGGCGAGCCATGGCTTTACGTGGTGGGAAGAAGAGCGGCCGGCGGGATTGGCGAGCGGGGCGGCCTTCTTCAACGAGGTGGCGCAGGAATATGGGCTCGCGCCGGTGAAACGGCTGCACGAAGTGATGGCCGGGGACCTCTCGTTGATTGTGGGAACGCCGGAGACGGATCCGGTGGCGATGGATGCGAACGTGACATACATCGGGCCGATGGTATTCCAGCGCAGCGATGCAACGCTGCCGGAGTGGGTGAAGGACCTGAGCGGGCGCAACGGCACTGCGGCAAGCGGCCGCTCATCTGGGTGTATTCGGGAAACCCGCGCTATTTGACGTCGGCCACGCCGATGGATTCGATCGTGGTGATTCGTGCGGCAATTGAAGTGCTGGCGGGTGAACCGCTGGAAGTTGTGCTGACGACGGGATACCAGGAGCTACCGGAGGAATTTGGAACGTTGCCGAAGAATTTTCGCCACGCGGCGTACGTGCCGGGGCTGCTGATGGCGGAGCGCGCGGATCTGATCGTGTTTCACGGCGGGCACAGCTCGGTGATGACGTGCTTGAAGGCGGGAAGGCCGGCGGTGGTTATTCCCACGATCACAGAGCGGGAAAGCAACGCGCGACGGCTAGCGGCACTGGGCGCGGGCGAAGTGGTGATGCCGGTGACCGGCGCGGACGGCGAAAAGCATGTGGATATAGCGGAGTTCGGCGCGAAGGTGAAGCGCGTACTGAGCGAGCCATCCTACCGTCAGATCAGCCGAGCGCGTTGCGGATTCGATGCGTCGCTACGGCGGCGCTCAAGCTGCCGCTGACGCGAATCGAACAGTTCATTTCCGCTTAGAGTTTTGACGAGTGATCGATGGCTGCGATTGCTGTGCGAACGATTGCGGATTTGCGTGCGATGAGCGTGGCGACGATGGCGGCGCCGAAGCCGTTGTCGATGTTGACGACGGTGACGTTGGGCGAGCAGGAGTTGAGCATGCCGAGCAGCGCGGCGACGCCGCCGAAGGCTGCGCCGTAGCCGACGCTGGTGGGCACGGCGATGACGGGCGCGGGGACGAGGCCGCCGACCACGCTGGGCAGCGCGCCTTCCATGCCGGCGCAGACGATGGCGACTTCGCAGCGCTGCAGCGATTCGTGATGCGCGAGCAGGCGATGCAGGCCGGCGACTCCGACGTCGAAGATAGCGCTCGACCGGCGCGCCGAGAAACTCTGCGGTGACGGCGGCCTCTTCGGCAACGGGGAGATCGCTGGTGCCGGCGCAGAGCACGGCTACGGTGCCGGCGGGAGTTGGCTGCGATGTGGGCTGGCGCAGCGTGGCGGCACGCGCAATCGCGTGGAATTGCGCCGCGGGCACACGCGCGGAGACGGCCTGCCATGCTGCTTCGCTGACGCGGGTGGCGAGTACATCCGAGCCGGCGGCGGCGGTGCGGGCGAAGATTTCGGCGACCTGCTCGGGCGATTTGCCTTCGGCGTAGATGACTTCGGGGATGCCGAGACGCAGGCCGCGGTGATGATCGATGCGGGCGAAGCCTGCGTCTTCGTAGGGCATGGTGCTGAGGCGTTCCAGCGCGGACTGCGGGGCGAGTGCGCCGGCGCGCACGGCTTCGAGCAGCGCGAGCACGTCGTGCCTATTCACGGATTGTGGCCTTCGGATCCTTTGTAACTGCAGCGGTGTCCTGTTGCTGACTGCCAGGCATGCAGGGCTTCGTTCATGACGTGCTTGAGCGGGACGCGATGGTTGACGGCGCAGGCGTGGCAGTCTTCGTACTCGGGTTGCGCGTGGAGGATGGTGCCGTCGAGCGATGGCGGTCTTGATGCGGATCTTTCCGTAGGGCGTGGTCACTACGGCGTGTGCGCGGTCAAGGATGCGGCGCTGCTCGGTGCGGGTGCGAACGCCAAGCGTGGAGGTCTCGCGGAAGAGCAGCTCTTCAAAACGTGGCGCGTCGGCGGGGCGGCAGAGGATGGTAAGCAGGGTGCCGATGCGGCCCTTCTTCATGAAGACGGAGGCGGCCATGGCGTCGAGCGCGCCGTGCTCGAGGGCGAGCTGCGTGGTGTGCGCGACGATCTGCGGGCTGAGATCGTCGATGGCGCACTCGAGGACGGCAATCGGTTTCGCGTGCGATGGGTCGTCGGAGATGGTGCGCGTGGCGGCTTCGCCGATGCTGATGCGCAGGACATTGGGAAAGCGCGCCGGATTGCGCGAGCCTGCTCCGTAGCCGATGTGCTCGAAGGCGGCGGTGGGGCGGGAGAATTCGCAGTCCGAGAGCGCGCAGGATGGCGGCGCCGGTGGGCGTGGTGAGCTCCATGGCGGGCCCTTCGCTGTAGGTGGGGATGCCGCGGAGCAGCGATGCGGTGGCGGGTGCGGGCACGGGAAAACGGCCGTGGGCGCACTCGACAAAGCCACTGCCGACATTGACGGGCGAGCAGTACCAGCGATCGACGTTGAGCGAGGTGAGGCCGACGGCGGCGCAGGTGATATCGACGATGGCATCGACGGCGCCGACTTCGTGAAAATGTACCTGATCGAGTGGAACATTGTGGATGGCGGCTTCGGCCTGGCCGAGTAACTCGAAGGCGCGGAGCGAGAGCGTGCGGGCCTCGACGGGGAGCGGCGCGATTGTTCAGGATGTCGCGGATGGCCGGCAGGTTGCGGCCGTGCGGATGGGTATGGCCGCTGCGTGGGTTCGTGGTCGTGCGAATGAGGGTGATCGTGATGATGATGATCGTGGTCGCGATGATCGTGCGGCGCGTCGGCTTCGTGGCCGTCGACCAGCACATGGGCTTTGCGCGCGCTGATGCCGCTGCGATCTACGGAATCGAAAGAGAGGGTTGCGCCGAGATTGAGCGACGCGGCGGTTTGCTGGAGGAGCGCGGGGGAGACGCCAGCATCGACCAGGGCGCCGAGCAGCATGTCTCCGCTGATGCCGGCGAAGCATTCGAGATAGCCGATGCGCATGGTGGTTTTCTCTGATGCAGCTATCTGCCGCTGCTCTGGAGAACGGCGAGCGGCAGGACCTCGTTCATGGAGCCGGAGCGGTAGCCGTCGCAGTCGACGGCAGCGTACTGGAAGCCGGCGGCGCGGACGGCAGCGCCGATGCGCTGGAACAGCTCGCGGTTGAGGGCGGAATCCATCTCTTCCGGCGCGATCTCGATGCGGGCGACAGCGCCGTGGTGTCGGACGCGGAAACGGCGCAGGCCGAGGGCGGCGAGTGCGTCTTCGGCGCGCTCGACTTGTTCGAGCACTTCCGGGGTGACGCGGCGGCCGTACTCGATGCGCGAGGAGAGGCACGCGGAGGCGGGCTTGTCCCAGACGTCGAGCGCGGCGGCGCGGGCGAGGGTGCGGACGTCCTCCTTGGTGAGGCCGGCATCGGCGAGCGGCGCGAGAACAGCGTGCTGCGTGGCGGCCTGCTGGCCGGGGCGGTAGTCGCGGGTGTCGTCAGCGTTGAGGCCATAGACGACGTGCGCGATGCCGCGTGCGGTGCGCTCACGCTCGAGCACGGTGAAGAGCTCGTCCTTGCAGTGGAAGCAGCGGGTGGCGTCATTGCGCGCGTAGTCTTCGCTGGCCAGCTCGTCGGTGGCAACAGTGACGAGCGGGATGGACTGCGAGGCGGCGAAGGCGATGGCCTCGCGGAGATGACGGCGGGAGAGCGATGGCCGAATCCGCGATGATGGCCAGCGCGTTGACGCCGAGGACCGCATGGGCGGCATGGGCGAGATAAGCGGAGTCGACACCGCCGGAGTAGGCGACGATGACGCTTTCGAGCTCGCTGCAGGCGGCGATGGAGGGCGGCCTGCTCGCCGTCAGTGCGGCGGAGAGGCCGGCTGGTTGCGGTTCGAGACTGGATCGAGGTGGTATGGCGCGACATCGCTTGATTACCCGAGGTATTGCGGGTTGTGAACGGTGCCGTCGAACATGGTCGGAGGTTTTGTACTTCTCGTATTCGCCGGCGACGGGGCATTGGCGGTTTTGGCGAGCAGGGCGGTCATTGCTCGTGCGGCAGTGGGCGGAAGTTGCGCGCGAGGGTGAGCGCCTGGTTGAGCACCTGCATGGAATCGCAGCCGGTGATGGTGACGGAGACGGGCAGGCTCATGGCGTAGTGCAGGAACTCGACCGGCGTGGCGGTGTTGCTTTGCAGCAGGACTCCGCTGCCCATCGGCTTCATACCCAGAATGCCCATGTTGTGTTTGCGCGCGACGGGCACGACCTTGGTGGTGAAGCTGTCGTAGTGCGCGTCCATCAAGTTGAGGGGCATCTGCACGGTGTCGAAGGTGAAGCCGTGGCGGTCGGCAGTTTCGATCATGCTGAGGTGAATTTCCGGGCTCTTGTGGCCGGTGAAGCCGATGTAGCGGATTTTGCCGTCCTTCTGCGCCTGTTTGAGGACATCGACGACGTAGCCGGGGCGGAAAGCCTGCTCGGGATCGCCGGGGCGGATGACTTCGTGGATCTGGAGAAGGTCGATGTGGTCGGTCTGGAGGCGGCGGAGCGAGTCTTCGAGCTGCTTCGGCGCGGCGGCGGGGTGCGGCCGTCGATCTTGGTCATCAGGAAGGCCTTCTGGCGATAGCCATCCCGCAGGGCGCGGCCCATGCGGCGCTCGCTTTCGCCGTCGTTGTAGTCCCAGCAGTTATCGAGGAAGTTGACGCCGGAGTCGAGCGCAGTGCGGATAATGCGGATGCCGTCCTGATCGGAGACGCTGGGCTTGCCGATGTGCGAGCCGCCGATGCCGATGATGGAGACGGACTGGCCGGTGCGTCCGAGGGTGCGGCGGGGAATCTCGCCGGGGGCGGCGATAGCCTCTTCGCGCAGGGCCAGCAGGGCGGCTAAGGGCGGCGGCGGACTTGAGGAAGTCGCGTCTTTGCATGATCTGCATCTCCTTTCCTATGCGATGCACGCCTGAACCAGCATGGTCGCTTTGCTTCTGCGCGGCGCAGGATAGGCTAAGAAGGGAAAACACAGCCGCGTTGAGAACGATCCCCTTCTTCCGAGCCAGCACTCCGCTGACCCCCGCCGAACGGCTGGCAAAGCGAAACCTTGTCTACAGGATACGCTTGCGCTGCTGAGCATTTTCGCCGTGACCTGCGTGCTGGCGGTGCTGACCTGGCTGATCTTCCGGTCGTATTCACAGCATCAAAGTGATGCGGCGGCACGGTGGAAACGGCGCGGCGAGCAGGCGCTGCAGAATCGCAACGCCAAGGCCGCGGTTTACGACCTGCGGACAGCGCTGGGCTATGGGCAGGATGACCCGGGAACGGAAGTGGAGCTGGCCAGCGCGCTGAGGCCGGGCAGGGCGAGCCTGCAGGAGGCAGTGGCCTACTTCAATACACTGTGGGAGAAGCAGCCGGGCAACGGCAACATCAATCTGCAACTGGCGCGCTGCGGCGCGGCAGGGGCAGAGACAACGGCCTGGACCACTACCACGCGGCGATTTACGGAGTATGGGAGGGGGACGGCGCGGTGGAAGGACGCGAGCGCGGCTGGAGATGGTGCGCTACCAGATTCCTGAGGACGGTATAGCGATGCGCGAGGCGAGTTGCTGATCGCCGCCGGGAACGACACAGCGACGGCCACGCTGATGGAAGTGGCGGGGCTGCTCGCCGAGGCGCATGCGCCGTCCGATGCGTTGCGCTTGTACCGCGACGTTGCGCAAAGGCGGCCGGTGGTGGTGCAGGCGCTGGAAGGCACGGGCCAGATGGCGTTTCTGCTGCGCGGCATTACAGGACGGCGCGCGAGATATCTGGAACGGGCGTTGAACGCGGCGAGCGCCGCGCATCCGCTGGCGGACCGCGCGAGCGCAGAGAAGAATCTGCAGATTGCGAATGCAGTGATGGCGATTTATCCGTCGGCGGGGCTTCCGCAGCGCGAGCGGCTGCTTCGCGTGGTTCGCGCGTTTGAGGTGGCGCGCAAACGCTACACGGCTGCACGAACGGGAATGCCGGCCAGAACGATACACCACAGAACGGAAATGTACAGGTACAGAACAGCGAGGCGATGGCGGCGCTGGGCAATCGCTGGCGAGGCGGCGACGGCCGCGACTGACACGTGGCCGCGCTGGCCGAGGACGCGCAACTGGAACAGACTACGATGCAACTGGTCTACGACACGGAAGCAGGTGACAGAGCACGTGTGCGGAGAGCCCACGGGCGAAGATGCCGCGTTGCTGCGCATTGCCGCGTCGCCGGACACAGTCGAACCAGTAACGCAAGGAACGAATGATCCATCGAAGCGATGAGCACCTGAACAACAGCAGGACAAAGGCGGCGGCGGAGACAACGGCGCAGCGAAGATGCCGGAGCAGCGCTGCGACCGGAAACGATGCCCTCTGTTGAACCGCTGCAGATGTCGCAAATCGACATGCTGAAGATCGCGCCGACGCGCGATGAGCGGCTCTTTCTGGTGCTTTCAATTTTCATCGGCATCATCTCCGGCCTGCTGGTGGTGAGCTTCCGCGATCGCGATAAACTGGGTGCAGACGCTTACCCTGGGATCCGCGCCGCAGCCCGGCCTGCTGCGGCTGATCTTCGTGCCGGTGATCATGGGCGCGGTAGTGGCGGCGCTGGTGCAGTTCTTCTTCCCGGCAGCGCGCGGCAGCGGGGTGAACCAGACCAAGGCCGCGCTCTACATCTATAACGGCTACATCTCGTTCAAGACGGTGATCGGCAAGTTCATCACGTCAGCGCTGGCGATAGGCGGCGGCTTTTCGCTGGGGCCGGAGGACCCGTCGCTGCAGATCGGCGCGGGCGTAGCTTCGGTGATCAGCCGCCGGACTGGGGATGAGCCGGCAGCGGCTGCGGCTGTTCGCGCCTGTGGGCGCGGCGGCGGGACTGGCGGCTGCATTCAACGCGCCGATCGCGGCGATCCTGTTCGTGATTGAAGAGGTGATCGGACGGTGGAGCGCGGCAGTGCTGGGCTCGGTAGTGCTGTCGGCCATCTCCAGCGTGGTGGTGGCGCGGCACTTCTGGGGATCGGAGCCGATGTTCCAGATTCCATCCATCACGGTCACCGACTCGCGCGAGCTGCTGGCATACGCGGTGCTGGGCGTCATCGGCGGCCTCGCGGCGAGCATCTTTTCGCGCGCGCTCGGCTATCTGCGTCCGCGACTGCGCAAACTGCCGCGCTGGACGTTGTTCGTGCAGTCGCCTGTGGCGGGATTGTGCGTGGGGCTGATCGCCTTCTTTGGTTTCCCGCAGGTGATGGGACCGGGCTATGAAGTGATGGACCGCGCGATGCACGGGCAGTTCACGTGGAAGACTGCTGCTGGCGCTCGCGCTCTTGAAAATTCTGGCGACGACGATCTCGTTTTCCAGCGGCACGCCGGGCGGAATGTTTGCGCCGACCTTATTTATAGGCGCGATGCTGGGCGCCTCGATCGGCACATTTGAAAGAGTGCTCTTCCCCAACCTGCACATTACGGTTGGCGCATACGCGCTGGTGGGCATGGGGGTGCTGTTTGCGGCCTTCCTGCGCGTGCCGTTGACCTCCGTCTTCATGGTGCTGGAGGTGAGCGGCAATTATTCGATTATTCTGCCGGTGATTCTGGCGAACACCATTGGGTATCTGATTTCGCGCAGCCTGCAGCCGCATGCGATCTTTGAGGTCTTCACGCACCAGGATGGGCTGGATCTGCCGTCGATGGAGGAGCAGCGCGAAGAGGTGGTGCTGCATCTGGAGGACGCGCTCCGTCCGTTGTCCGTGCCGGTGATTGAAGCAGGCGCGACGGTCGGCGCGGCCCTGGCCGAACTGGAGGCGAAGAAGGCGGATGTGTTCCTGGTGAAGCTGTCGGGGCACGCATGGTATTCGATGACACGGGCAGAGCTGGCCGGCATTGCCGCGGTGAGCCCGCCCGGGACGGTGATTTCGAGCGTGCTGAAGCCGGACCGCACGCCGCTGCTCTTTCCCGATCTGCCGCTCGATTCCGCGTTGCCGCACCTGGCACGGTGGCCGATTCTGCCTATCCAGAACCGCGCCAGCCGGGGATCGATCGAGGGCACGGTGACGCTGGCGGATGTGCTCTCGCGCTATCAGGCTACATAAGGACAGTGTGGCACACTGGGAAGACGCTTCGTCCCTGGCAGACGCAACACGATGAACCTGAATCAGCGATTGATCGCCGGATTATTGCTGCTGGTGGCCCTGGTCGCCGCGCTCGCGGCGCTGACCCTGCGCGCCCTGCACGGTGTTGAAGGGAGCCTGGCGCACACTATCCAGCTGGTGGCGTGGATCGCGATTCCCGTGGCCATTTGCATTGCCGCCGTGGCCGCGGTTGCCGTGCTGGGCCCGCTGCGTCGCGCTGCAGAGCAGATGCGGGCCATCGGGCAGGGCACTCTGGAGCAGCGGCTGGAGTGGAGCGGGGACGACAGTCTGGGGCGGATCGCGAACGATGTGAACCGCATGGCGGTGCACGTGCGCGACCTGCGCGAGACGGATTTCGGGCGGAAGCAGATGGAGCATCAGCTCTCTGACGCGGTGGTGCAGTCCATCTTCGAACCGGTGATCGTGACGGACGCGAAAGGGCAAGTGCTGAAGCTGAACACGGCTGCCGAACAACTGCTGCGCGACGCGGCAGTCGATCGCACGGCGCTGGCGAGCACGCCGGGAGGCGAGAAGATTCTGAAGGCGGTGCGGGACGCTGTCTCCATGCAGCGGCCGGTGGCGCACGAGGGCGAGGCGGCGCTGCTGCCGATGTGGATCGGGCAGGCGGAACGCAGCTACCGGCTGCGTACCACGCCGATCCGCGACAACGACGGCAAGCTGCTGGGCGCGGTGAGCGTGCTGGAGGATGTGACCGAGCTGCAGGACCTGGACCGCTTTAAGACGCGCTTCATTGCCGTGGCCTCAGACAAGCTGCGCACGCCGCTGGAACAATTGCGACTGGCGCTATATTCGCTGACCAAAGGCTTTGCCGGCGACCTGCGGCCGCTGCAGAACGATCTTCTGCAGGGCGCACAGGATGAGGCGGAGCGGTTGAACGACCTGATGGCTGACCTGATCGATGTTGCGGAGCTGGATACGGGAAGGCGCGAGCTGCGCATGGAGCGGCTGCGGCCCATCGATATCCTGCGCGATGCGGCGCTGCGCTTTCAGGCGGAAGCCAGAAAACGCGACGTGCAGATCCACATTGAGGCGTTCAGCGATCTGTCTCCGATCTACGGAGACCGGCGCGCGTTGAAGAGCGTGATGGACAACCTGCTGTCGAACGCGCTGCGCTTCACGCCGGCGAAGGGAACGATCGTGCTGGAGGCGGAGGAGCAGAAGAAGCGGGTGCAGTTTTTCGTTCGCGACACAGGCGTGGGCATTGAGCCGGAGCGGCTGAAGCGTGTCTTTGGACGATTCGTACAAGGTGCGCGCACGGCGGAAGAGGTGC
>CAVSUI010000002.1:0-28256 GCA_963731365.1 uncultured Gemmatimonadales bacterium
CGCGAGTGGTACCATCCCGCCGAGCGCTTTCGGCAGCGACTCGTGGCACTGGTAGACGAACTGCTCGACGAACCGCCGGGAGCCGGCGAGAGTTTCCTGCTCGATGGCCAGGCGATCGTGCTCGAGGACTATCTGGCCGTCAGACCCCAGCGTGCCGGAGAGCTCGCCGCGCTGCTGCGCGATGGGCGCCTCGAGGCGGGCCCGTGGTACGTCCTGCCGGACGAGCTGATTCCGAGTGGGGAGGCCCTCGTTCGGAATCTCCTCGTCGGCCGTCGAACACTTGGGCGCCTTGGGGCGGAGTCGCCGCCGGTGCTCTACTGTCCGGATTCGTTCGGGCATCCCGCGGCGTTGCCGTCGATCGCCGTCGGCTTCGGCCTGCCGCTCGTCGTGCTCTGGCGAGGATACGGCGGACCGCGATGGCCGCGTGGCGACACCGTTCGTTGGGCGGCGCCGTCCGGTGAGACGACATCGTTTTTCACCTGCCTCGCGATGGATACGAGCTCGGATCGAACCTGCCGGCGGACGACGAGGCGGCTGCGGCGCGCTGGTCGCGGATGCGTCGGGAGCTGACCTCGCGGGCGACGACCGGGGTCACCCTGGTGCCGAACGGCGCCGATCACCACGCCCGCCAGCCGCGACTGCGCGACGCGCTCGCGGCGCTCGAGCGGGCGGGCGCCCCGGACGGCATGCTCGCAGCTCGTTGCGGGCGTTCGCGACAACGCTCGTCGCCCGGGGCGAGGCGCAGTCGCTGCGTGTCGTCCGGGGTGAGCTCCGCGATTCGTACGGCTACACGTGGACATTGCAGGGGACATTCGGCACGCGGGCCCACGAGAAGCGGTGCAACCGCTCGCCGAGCGACTTCTCGTGCGCGACGTCGAGCCATGGATTGCGTTGACGATGAATACTCCGCACGGCGCGCCACGCGCACTGCTCGAAGCTGCGTGGCGAACGCTGCTACGCGCGCATCCGCACGACACGCTGTGCGGACTGCGATGGACGACGTCGCTGCGGCGCTCGATGCGCGAGTCTCGTCAGCGATGACGCAGGGAGCAGGACTGCGCGACGACGCACTGCTCACGCTGCTCGATCACGACACCGCCCGCGCACGCGCAGAGCCGGATACGTGGCGCCCGGTAGTGACGCTGCGCAATCCCGCAGCGCGTGAGCGCGGAGGAGTCGCTGAGCTGGAGCTCTCCGCGACAGTCGCAAGCGTGGCGGTCGGACCGGGCTCGGCGGAGAGGCAGGGAGCTCCGCGGCGCATTCCGCCGTGGGGAGTGGATGGCGTTCCGCTGCAGATTTTGCATCGCGATGAACACGCCGCGCTCACTGAAGATCCGCGCGCATATCCCCGCGCTGATCGCGTCGCCACGATCCACGCATCGGCTGGGTCGATCGCATCGGCGGCTACACTGTGCAGACACGCGCTCAACGACGCAGCAAGCGAACTGTCGAGATTCCCAATCCGGTGAATTCACGCGACCGGGAGGTCGAAACGGGCTCGTGCGCGTCGCGGTGAGTGATGCAGGTGAGGTGCGGATCGAGGACCTGACGAGCGCGCGAACGATATCGGATCTTCTCACTCTCGAAGACAGACGGACGTAGGAGATCTCTACACGCCGGCGATACGTGAGTGGCTTCCACCGTGGAAGCTCCGGCGCGTGCGACTGGTGCATCGCGGTCCGCTGCGCGGCGAGATCGCGCTCGACTATGTCGGGTCAAGTGGACGCTGCACGATTCGTCTGCAGATCGACGCGAATCTCCCGGCGGCGCGAGTGCGCGTTGACGGCGAGAATCGCGCGAAGGATCACAGGCTGCGACTACGCTTTGCGACAGATCTCGCCGGCGCGACGACAATCGCGGACGCGGCATTTCATTCTGTCGCACGCCTACCGTTGAAGTTGTCTGATGGCGAACAGCTGATGGAACACGTCGTTCCGTCTGCGCCTCTGCATCGATGGGTCGCGCGGTTCACGCACGATGCTGGTGCGACGATCTTCTCCGACGGGCTCGCAGAGTACGAGAGTCATGATGATGGAAGCATCGCAGTGACGCTCGTGCGTGCGGTGGGCACGCTCTCACGTCCTGATCTTCCGGAGCGGCCGGGGCACGCCGGCTGGCCTGCGGACACGCCCGCTGCACAATCGCTAGGCCCGTTCCAGGCAGAATTCACCATCGCACTTCACGGGGCGGACTCACCCGAAGTGCGCGACACAATCGAGAAGCTCGCAGACGATGTGCTGCTTCCGATAAGGGGCGAGACGCTTCGGGCGAATCTCCTCGAGCCGCGCGAAGCCGGCGGTCTCGAGCTGCATGGCAAAGGGCTCGTCTTCAGCTCGGCCAAGCCTGCGCAACGCGCTGGATGGATCACGCTGCGCTGCGTGAACCAACGCGACGCAGCGGTGCAGGGCGAGTGGCGATTGACACGCACGATCGCCGGGGCGGTGCGGACCCGACTGGACGAAACGGAAACGCCGGACGGAACACTGCGCGTGGGCGGGAGCTCGGTGAGCTTCGAGGCGGCGCCGAAGGAGATCGTGACGGTGCTGGTGCGGCTGGCGGGTTAGCGCTACAGACGCGGGCGGCCGGGTAGGACCATCCCAGCAGCCCTGTCGCGCCACTCGTCCCCTATCGTAGTAGTCGCGAGCACTGTCGCGACCAGCGCGATCCCGGGTACGAGCGCTACCCAAGGCGCCGTGACGAGGAGATCGCGCCCGCCCGCGATCATGTTCCCCCAGCTCGGCGCCGGAGGTTGGATACCGAGACCTAAGAACGACAATCCGCTCTCGAGCAGGATCGCGTTTCCGACGCCGAGTGTGGTCGCCACGAGCGCAGGCCCGATCGCGTTGGGAATGACATGGCGGAAGAGGACGCGGCTCGGCGTCGCGCCGAGCGCTGTCGCCGCGGGGATGAACGGCCTCGCCCGCACCGCGATCACTTCAGCGCGGATCATGCGGGCGATTCCCATCCACCCTGTGGCGACGAGTACCACGAGGATCGTCGTGAGACCCGGTGTCCAGAGTGCAACGCCGACCAGAAGGAGCACCAGTCGTGGGAGCGCGAGGAGGAGATCGGCGAGCGCCATCACTAGGCGATCGAGCACCCCGCCACGCCAGCCGGCGAGCGCTCCTGCAAGAGTTCCGACGATCCCGGAGAACCCCGACCCGACGATTCCGACTAGGAGCGACAGCCTGCCGGCGAGCATCATTCTGACGAAGAGGTCGCGGCCGAATCGGTCGGTGCCGAGGAGGTGGAGCGTGCCGTGAGCGTCGCGTCCGAACGGTGCGACGAGCCGTCGCGCCAGAACGTCGTCGATTCGCGATGGGTCGCGTGAGGCGAGCGCCGGTATCAAAAGGACGCCAATAACGAGCATCCCGAGCGCCACTAGAGCGACAGTGCCGGCGTTCGGGTGCTGATGTGAGCGCATCAGCCGCGGAGACGTGGGTCCGCCCAGGGAGGAGCGACTCAGCGGCGAGGTTGGCGAGTATTACCAGCAGCGCGTACGCCGAAGCGCAGCCAAGCACCACCGGATAGTCCCGCGCCACTATGGAAGTGACCATCAGCCGCCCCATTCCGGGCCAGCCGAAAATAGTCTCCACGAAGACGGAGCCTGCAACAGTGCCGGGAAGAGCGAGCGCGAAGAGTGTGATGAGCGGCGCTCGCAAGTTGGCAAGGAGGTGGTGTCCGAGGACCGCGCGCTCCGGAACTCCCTTCGCGCGGGCAGTGCGGATCCAATCAGCGTAGAGTGAATCGAGCGCGCTCGTGCGCACGTAGCGCGCGACGCCAGCCGCGCCGATTGCCGCGAGGAGCGACACTGGAAGTATGGAGTGGCGCACCAGGTCGGCGACGTGCGCAACTCCGTGAAGGTCAGCGCCGGGCGTCGTCATCCCGACCGCCGGTAGGCGCGCCCAGAGCGGAACGCTGAGCGACGAGGCGAGGTAGGTGAAGCACGCAATCGCTGCCAGGCCGAGCCAGTACGCGGGAGACGCGGCGAGCACGACGGAGACAAAGGTGAGCGTGAAATCGACGAAGGTCCCGCGTCGCGCGGCCTGCACGACTCCCACCAGCGTGCCGACCAGAAAAGAGAGCAGGAGCGACGCGCCGCCGAGTGCGAGCGAGACTGGTAGCGCATCCCCGATCACCGCGAGAACAGGGCGCCCCTCGGCGAAGCTCGTCCCCAGATCGCCGTGAAGCATGCGCTGGCTCCAGCGTGCATATTGCTCGGCGACCGGACGGTCGAGCCCGAGCGATGTGCGCAGTCGCGTAGCGTCGGCGACTGAGGCGTTTGGTGGGAGTAGAAAGGTGGCAGGGTCTCCGGGCGCGACGCGTAGGAGCACGAAAGTGAGCGACAGAACGCACCAGTACAGCACCGCCGTCCGCGCGAGCGCACGCAGGATCGTGAGGGAGGGTGACCGCGCGGCGGAGAGCATGGGATGATATCGCACCGGTGGACGGCCGCGTCAACGCGTCACCAGTTGCGGTGGTGCCTTCGATATGCGTCGCTCCTCGGCGCAGCCGCCGTGACGGTGACGTGCACTCCCGAGCGGCAGAGAGGCGTGCTGGTGCTCGCGTCCGGGGCAGATCTCGAGTCTGCCAATCCGCTCGTCACTACTCACCCGCTCGCGCTGCAGGTCCAGCGCTACGCTCTGTTCGTGACGCTGCTGAGGTACGATTCGACGCTCACGCCGCAGCCGTACTTTGCGCGGCGGTGGAATTGGGCCAATGGCGGGCGCTCGCTCACGCTCTCGCTCGTCCCCGATCTCCACTGGCAGGATGGAGCGCGCACCACGGCGCGCGATGCGGCGTTCACGTTTCTCGCCGCGCGCGATCCTGCCACGGGATTTCCGCAGGCAGCGGAGCTCGCGACGCTGGACACCGCGATTGCGGTAGATGATACGACGCTCATACTCAGCTTCACGCGGGCGCCTACGCGGCTCCCAGCACTGCTCGCCGAGCTCCCGATAGTGCCGGAGCACATCCTCACGCACGTACCGCGATCATCGATGCGCGGCGCGCCCTTTGATAATGCGCCGATCGGGAACGGTCCGTTTCGTTTTGTGGAGCGGCGCCGCGGTGCGCGCTGGACCTTCGCGCGGAACGACGCGTTTCCCGCGTCGCTCGGCGGGCCACCCAAGCTCCGCGGACTCGTGATAGCTGTCATCGACGAGGCGACGACGAAATTCGCGGGTCTCACGAGCGGTGAGCTCGACATGGCGGGAATAGCTCCGACGATGGCGGCGCTCGCCGAGCGCGATGCGACGCTTCGTGTGCTGACATACCCGACTCTTTTTGGCGAGGGGCTGTTCTTCAATACGACGCGCCCGCCGTTCGACGATCGGCGCGTGAGGCTCGCTGTCGCGCGCTCCATCAACCGTCCGCGCATCGTGGACATCGCGCTCGCCGGGTACGGCACTCCGGCATCGACACCCGTTCCACCGGAGAGTCCGCTGGCGTGGCGCGACGCGCCGACGCAGCGCGACACCGCGCTCGCCGACTCGTTGCTCGACTCCGCGGGGTGGCGACGCGGGCCGGACGGCGTGCGGATGCGAGGCGGCCATCGGTTGAGCGTCGAGCTTCTCACGGTCGGCACAGGTGACAATGTCGCCGAGCAGCTCGTGCAGGCAGATCTGGCAGCGCGAGGGATCGAGCTGCGCATTCGGCAGACCGAGATGGGGACGTTTCTCACTACGGCACGCGCGAGGCAGAAACAATTTGATGTCTTGCTCGCTGGCGTCACGGGCGATCTCTCGATGTCGTATCTCAGCGCACTGTTCGCGTCGCGTCAGAAAGGCGGTGCGCTCGATTACACGGGTTATCACACCCCGCAGCTCGACTCGCTGCTCGACGCGGCGACGCGTGCCGCGGCTGGCGATGCGGAGCGACATGCGTGGCGCGACGTGCAGGTCGCGCTCGATACGCTGGCACCCGCAACGTGGCTGTACCATGCGCGCGGTCTTCAGGGAATATCGCGTCGCGTTGGAGGTGTGAAGATGGATCTGCGCGGCGAGCTCGTTACGGTGCACGACTGGACGCTCGCACCACTTGGCGCGCGATGAGTCTTCTCGCTTCTGCCGATGAGCTGATCGCGCGCCGACGCGTCGCGACTGGGTCACTCGCACCACTCGCAACAGGACTGCGCGGCGAGCTCGAGCCGCTAGTCGCGAATCCGCCAGCGGTGCCGACGCTGAAGGCGCATCTCTCGCGCGCTGGCGGCCGCTGCGCGACCGACGGAGCACTGCTCGCATACGATCCGTTCGATGCGCGGCACCGCTGCCCGACGTGCGGACGCGAGTACATCGGTGAGGCGCACGATCGTTTCCGGCTGTACTGGCATCAGCTCTGGCTCGCTGAGCGTGTGCTTCATGCGGCGCTGCTCGGTGTGCTGCTCGATGACCGTCCGGCGCGCTCGCTCGCGATCACGCTGCTCGACGAGTACGCGGCGCAATATCTCGATTACCCCAATCGCGACAATGTTCTGGGCCCGTCACGCCCGTTCTTCAGCACTTATCTCGAATCCATCTGGCTGCTACAACTCGCCATCGCGCTGGATCTTCTGGAGACGGGGGCACCGCCGGACGAGATCGGCTACGGAGCGCTCGGCGGCCGCGTGCGCGACCGAACTCATCGCACCGAGCGCCGCGCTGATCGCGTCATTCGACGAAGGCATGTCCAATCGGCAGGTGTGGAACAACGCCGCCCTTGCCGCGGCTGGCATCCTGCTGGGCGATGACGTGCTCGTCGAGCGAAGCGTGCTCGGCGCTTCGGGACTTCAGGCGCATCTCACTCACGCACTGCTGCGCGATGGGAGCTGGTACGAGGGAGAGAACTACCATCTCTTCGCACATCGTGGACTCTGGTACGGCGTCAACATCGCGGAGCGGCACGGTTACGCACTACCGCAAGAGCTCGAGCGTCGGTTCCGCGAGGGATTCGCGGCGCCGTTTCGCACTCTTCTCCCCGATCTCACCTATCCGTCACGGCGCGACTCTCAGTACGCGGTGAGTGTGCGGCAGCCGCGCTTCGCCGAGTCGTGCGAGCTCGGCCTCGCACGCGGTGACGATGAGAGGTTGACCGGGATGCTCGCGCGTCTTTACGATCCCACGATCCCGCGCGGCGACACGGGGCGCGCACGCAGCTCGGCCGACGTGGAGCGCAATCTTCCCGCGACAGGACTCACCCGCGCCGATCTGTCGTGGCGCTCGCTTCTGCTCGCGCGGGAGCAGCTACCGCCGCTCGTCGCGCTTCCGCTGGAATCGGATCTGCTGCCGGCGCAGGGAATCGGAGTGCTTCGTCGCGAAGCTGGCGCGGTGTACGCCGCGCTCGATTACGGACATTCGGGCGGCGGGCACGGGCATCCCGATCGACTGAACCTGCTTCTCGCCGATCACGACGCGCGCTGGTTCGACGATCCCGGGACGGGCTCATACGTCGATCCGTCGCTGCACTGGTATCGAAGCACGCTCGCGCACACTGCGCCGCTCATCGATGCTCGCTCGCAGCCTCGTGTGGACGGGCGCCTGCTTGCGTTCGACGACCGCGGCGGGGCAGGATGGATAAGCGCGGAGGCAATGCTCGCGGACGATCTGCAGGTGCGACGCTCGATCGTGCTGATGGATGATTATCTCGTAGATCTCCTGCAGTGGGATGGAGCCGCTGCGCACGATGTTGCGCTCGTATGGCACGGCGTCGATCTGGTGAACGAGCGCGACGAGCCACTCGCGCGCACGCCGCAGCCGATCTCCGGAGGAAGTGCACTCGAAGATGGATTCGACTTTCTTCGCGACACTGCGCGGCTCCATGCTCAAGACGGCCTGCAACACGTGCTCGGCCGCGATGTCGAGGGGCGTGTGCTGCGCGGCTTCGTGATCGCAGATCGCGGCGCTACGTGGTGGAGTGCGCTCGCGCCCGACGTGCCGACAAGGGCCGGCCTGGCACCGTTGCTCCTTGCTCGACGCAGCGCGCAGCATGGGCGCTATCTATCGGTCTGGAGCTGGCGTGACGCGATCGTGGACGTCGAGGATGACGAGACCGGGGTGCGCATCACGCGACGTGATGGCGGGCGCGATCATCATTCGTGGGACTCCGCAGGTTGGTACGTCGAGTGCGAGAGGCGAAGCGGATCCGAGATGCTACGTGAGCACATCGCGCTTCGCGGAGTAGTTGCGAGTGCGGAAGCGGCACACGCAGCTGTTGAAGCGTCTTCGGAAAATGTGCCGCCCGCCGTCTACACACTGCCGGCATCGTTCACACTTGGCGAGCCGCACTACCGGCGTAGTGAGCAGAGCTGGAGCGAGGCAGGTCGTCCGAGCGCGACCGTCGATATCGCCCTCATCGCGCGAGACACGCTGAGAGTCAGTGTGGATGTCTCCAACGTCGAGCGTCGCTTCGTACCGATCGACGCCGAGAATCCACTCGACAATGAGCCGGCGGCGATCAATGGCGACGGCGTGCAGTTGTACATCGCTGCAGGCGAGCGTTCGGGCGGCTGGCTCTTGGTCCCGGATCCCGGATCGCACGAAGTCGGAATACGCGTCGTCGAGGGATGGGACGAAGGCCTCGCCATCGCCGCGCGGTGGGAGCCGACCGCGTCGGGTTACTCGATCGTCGCCGACATCCCGCTCCCAGATCTTGCTTCTACAGTCGATCTCGACGTCATCGTGAACGAGATCGCACCGGGGCGCGAGCGACGGCGGGGACAGCTGGTCCTCTCCGGCGCGAGCGGAGAATTCGTCTATCTTCGTGGAGACCGCCACGCCAGGACGCGGCTGCTTCGCTTCACCATTGCAGATGCCTGAACACGCTTCCTCCATCGTCACCGAACACGGCAACGCGCTTCCCGCGGATACAGCGGCGCGGAGCTGGCGCGAGCGCGCCATGTCGGTGCTCCCAACCGGCGCATCGACCGGGAGCAAGCGCGCGGCGGTGCTTTACGGAGACGAGAGCACCGACGCTCCAACACATTTCGTGACGGCACGCGGGTGCCGCGTCACCGACGTGAACGGCGCTTCCTTCGTCGACTGCACAATGGCGCTCGGCTCCGTAGCACTCGGCTACGCCGAGCCGCGTGTCACGAAGGCGGTGATCGACGCCGCGTCGGAAGGAAACGTCGCCGGGCTGTCGAGCTGGCGCGAGGTCGAGCTGGCGGAGCGGCTCTGCGAGATCATTCCATGCGCGGAGCGCGTGCAGTTCTTGAAGAGCGGCGCCGAGGCGACGTCGGCAGCAGTGCGACTGGCGCGGACATATACTGGACGTGATCGCGTGATCGCGTGCGGCTACTTCGGATGGCATGACTGGAGTAGCGACGCTGCTGGTGTACCACGCGCCGTGCGCGGACAATACCGTGCGTGTGCCATTCGACGACGTGCCTGCACTCGAGCGCGCCGCAGGCAAAGTAGGGCGCTCCCTGGCAGCGATCGTTCTCGAGCCCGTGATCGAGCGGGAGCCATCGCGAGAATGGCTCGCTCGCGCTCGCGCGTTGTGCGACGAGCTCGGTGCCGTGCTCGTGTTCGACGAGGTGAAGACCGGCTTCCGACTCGCACCGGGCGGTTATCAGAAGGTCTGTGGGGTGACGCCGGATCTAGCGGCATTCGGCAAGGCGCTGGCGAATGGATATCCGCTCGCGGCCGTCGTCGGCACTGCACCGGTGATGGATGCAGCGCGCAAGACCTGGATCTCCTCGACGCTGGCGAGCGAAGCTACGGCACTCGCCGCGGCACTCGCCGTTCTCGACGCGCACGACAAGTCGGACGTCTGCGGCATGCTCGCCAGGATTGGCGGCGAGATGCGCGCCGCCGTCGAGCGCGCGATCGTGGCGAGCGGCGCGCGCGGCGTTCGCGTCGACGGATTGAACGCGATGTGGATGCTGCGCTGGGACGAGGCAGCGAGTGAGGCGCGCTTCGTGCGCGAGGCGCTGCGCGCGGGCGTGCTCTTCAAGCGCGGCGCGTACAACTTTGCCGCGCTCGCGCACGATGACGAAGCGATTGCGGCGATCGAGAACGCGTCGCGCAGCGCGCTCGATCGGAATGGAGGAGAGCGCAGCGTGACCGAGCCCGCTCCTCTCGCCGGCGCCGAGCCGCTCATCGACGCGCACGCGCACTTCTACTCAATCGAATCCGGGCGCGCGGACTGGGAGCGCGTGAATGCGGCGCGTCTGCGCGCCGGCGACCGGATCGGGATCACGTATCACGTGGCGAGCGTGCTCGGCTCGTACGGCCATACATCGCCCACGTACTTCCCGTCGCCGACCGACGTATCACGCGGCAACGATGCGATGGCGAGGCTTCGCGCGCGATCCGCGTATTCGGTGGTACGTGACAGTCAACCCGAACTACACCGAGCATGCGCTCGCCGAGATAGAGCACGGCGTCGCGCGCGGTGCGATCGGCGTCAAGCTTCTGGCGAGTCGACGCGCCGACGATCCGCTGCTCGATCCGGTGTGCGAAGCGGCTGCTCGGCACGGGCTCCCGATCCTGCACCACATCTGGCAGCATCGCACGCGCGAGTGGCCGAATCAGGAGATTTCGGATGGCGCCGATCTCGCGCGGCTCGCGGAGCGGCATCCGCGCGTCGCATTCGTCCTCGCGCACATCGGCGGCGGAGGCGACTGGGCGCATACGCTTCCCGCGGTGCGCGACATCGCGAACGTGTATCCTGATCTCTCCGGGAGCGGCGTCGACCGCGGGATGCTTGACGCCGCGCTGGCGATACTTGGTGCGCGCCGTCTGCTCTGGGCGTGCGATCTGACGATCGAGACCGGACTCGCCAAACTGCGAGCACTCGACGTGATCGGGTTGTCTGCCGATGAGATCGCCGATATCCGGTGGCGCAATGCGGCGCGACTCTTCCCGCACGGCGCGTTTCCGCGCCTGGAGCAGGGCGCGACCAACACAGCCAGCGTCGCCTGAGCAACCCACACGCAAAGCACACGATGCTCGACTGCGCGACTTACATCGGCCAGTATCCGTTTCGACATCTACCGCATCCCGAGCCGGAGGTGCTCGTTCGCGTGCTCGCGCGCGAGGGACTGTCCGGTGCGTGGGTTGGTCATCTCCCGTCGGCGTGGTACCGCGATCCAACGCCTGGGAACGAAGCGCTGTTCGCCGCGCTCGCACCGCATCGCGATGTACTGCAGCCCGCGCCCGTCGTGCGTCCCGGCTGGCCTCGGTGGGAGAACGCATTGCTCGATCTGGTGGAGCGGGGCGCAGCTGCGATCCGCGCGTATCCGATGCATTGGGGGATGGGGCCGCACGACCCGCTGCTGCACGCGCTGGCAATCGCGTGCGGCGAGCTCGATGTGCCGCTCGTACTCACGGTGCGGTTCGAGGATCTACGTCAACGGCATACACTCGACGTAGCCGGTGATCTCACCGCGGCACACGTGCGCGCACTCGCACGCGTCGATCCGCGTGTTCGGCTCGTCGTCACCGGCGCCGGCCGCGATATGCTCGAAGAAGTGCACTGGGGACTCACTCCCGACGAGCAGCAGCGTGTGCACTGGGATTTCGCGTGGATATGGGGGCCGCCGGAAGATCACTTCGCGCATCTGCTTCGAACCGTCGGGGCGGACCGATTCGTGTACGGGACACACTGGCCTCTGCGCCTGACTCAGAACCCGCGCGCGAATCTCGATCTTCTGCCGGAGGATCTGCGAGACGTTCGCATCACCGATGCACGAACACTTGAAAGAGAATTGCCGAGCTGATCGTTGTGGGCGTCGCTCGATCGGTCAGCGTGAGCTGAGTAGCTGGCGGAGCATTCGCAGCACTGCGTGAGGCAAGTGGTCAGGCGCGCGCAGCGCGATGTATCCCTCCGGCCCAAAGATGTGCGGGAGACACTCCGGCAGCGGATCCGAGCCCACCGCGACACAGAATGGAAATATTCCCTCGGCGCGCGCCTCGAGGATCGACTGTCGTGAATCTTCCGCGCCGTACTCCTCGAAGTACCGATCCGAGTCGCTCGGTCTCCCGTCGGAGAGAATGAGCAGGAGTCGGTGAGCGACGGACTGCTTGGCGAGCAGCGAAGCCGTATGACGGATCGCCGCGCCCAGTCGAGTGTTGCCTTCCGGCGCGATGGCCGAGACGCGCCTGCGCACGGTCTCTCCATTGCGCTCACTGAAGCCCTTGAGCGTTGCGACCCGGACGTCGCTCGCGCCTCTGCTCGCGAACGCCAGCATCGCGTAGCGATCGCCAAGCGCGTCGAGCGCTTCGCTTGCGAGAAGCAGCGCGATCTTCTCGATCTCGATGATTTGCTGCGCGCCGATTGCGACGTCGCTCGCGTCGCTCATCGGTTCTGGCATTGGTAGATCCGCTCACATCGATGAGCAGCGACGATGGCAATCTCCTGCCGCGCGGGTCTCACACTCGCATACAAGTGATCGTCGGGGGATCGTCCCATGCGTCGATCCACCAACGCGCCGACGCACGCGGCAAGATCGAGCTCGTCGCCGTCCTGTTGTCGCACCAGCCTGGTTCGGCGCGCACGAAGGCGCTCGAATTGCTGTCGAAGCTGGCGCACGAACGCGCCCCGCTCCGCGAGGAGTGCCTCCGCCCAATCGTCGTCCGACTCGCGCGCGATGGACGGCACCACAGTCACCGCGCGAGGCCGGTACGCGCCGAGATTGTAGTCCCACTCGGGGTACGCAACACGTTGCGACGAAACATCGGTGGGTGAAATGGAGGATTCGGCAGTCGGCTCCGCGAGCTTCGCCGCTGGCTGAGCCATTGGATTGGTCGGCCTGCGCAGAGTCTGCCGGCTGGCTCTGATCTGGAGACTCCAGCGTACCGCTCTCCGAATCAACGAGCAGCGGTGCGGCATCTTCAGTGAGCATGACATCGCCAGACGGCGGAGCTTTCCGATCGACCGCTTGCTGCATGAGCTCCGGCGCTCCGACATTCGGCATCAGCGGAGGAACGTTCTTCGCCTGCGCATCCGCTTGTCGCTCTGCCTGTGGGCGACGCCGGATTGACGCCATCCTGATTGTGGCCACCATGCTGCGGCTCATCAGCGGCGTGAGCGTGCCCCAGTGCTCGACGTGCGGGAGTCCACGATACCGATCGTGCCACGCTCCGCGCTTTGTGCGTAGCTCTGCGATCTTCGCGTGTGCCCACGCGAGTGACTCGGCTGGCGATGTGTCTTGCGCCGCGGACGTCAGATGGGACGAGAGCGCCTCGCGCAGCAGTGATTCTACTGCTCGCTCGCTGCGTGTGAGCATGCGGATGCGCGGCCGAGCAGCGAGGGAACGTGCGCGTGAGTCGTCCAACGTCGCGCGCATTCCAGGCGCCAGGCGCACGAGCGCGTCGTCTACCGCGCGTCCTTCCGCGATGAGATACAGGTCACGCAGCAGACGCTGCTCACGCGTGTCTCCGACGGGCATCATACGTGATGTCCCGCGCGCGATCCGCGCGGCGTGCTCGAGCGCGAGAAGTCGATAGCGTGCCTGAGCACTGCCGACGTCGTCCGCGACGTCGAGTGTAGGAGGGAGATATATGCACGCTCCATCGCTCGACGCGGGGCCTGCGTGCTCGCGGCGGCGCACGAGCATTCCTTCGACGAGCCTACTCCATCCCGTGCTCGCCGCGACGCGGCTCTCTCGAATCGGGATCGCGCGGCCGTACATCGCAGCAATCAGAAACTCGAGCCTGCGCTGCATCGACTCCAGCGTGACTGTCTGGAGCGGCGCTCGGTAAGGCTTGTCGCTCCAATGCTGGACAGCGCACTCACTCTACGCAACGCTGAGCGGATGGTGGGCGTCGTGTAGGTCGACGTGGGTCGTGCCGGGGTCGATGACGACCTCGTCACATCGTGGCGTCGACGAGATCGGTGATTGCGGCGAGCAGATCGGGATCGTCGGTGAGCGCAGCGACGAGTGCCGTGCGACATGCTGCGCGCGGCGCGACGCCTGACGCGATCAGACGCGCCGCGGCGACGATCAGACGAGTTCCGGGACCTTCCGGCAGGCCACGCTCCTTCAATCTTCGCACCTGCACCGCGAGCTGCACCAGCGCGCTCGCTTGCGACCGCGACACGCCGCTCTCGTGCATCACGATCTCGATCTCGGTACTCGGCGCCGGAAAATCGAACTCCAGCGTCACAAACCGCTGTCGCGTGCTCGGCTTGAGATCCTTGAGAGCGTGCTGATATCCGGGATTGTACGACGCTACCAGCTGGAAGCCTGGCGCGGCTTCAATCAGCTCGCCAGTCTTGTCGACGGGAAGGAGCTTCCTGTCGTCGGTCAGCGGATGAACGACGACGATCGTATCCTGTCGCGCCTCGACTACTTCATCGAGATAGCAGATTGCACCGATGCGCGCGGCGTAGGTGAGTGGTCCGTCCGCCCACACGGTCTCCGCGCCGCGAATGAGGTAGCGTCCTGTAAGATCGCTCGCCGAGAGATCATCATGACATGCAACAGTGATGAGCGGGCGGTTGAGACGCCAAGCCATGTGCTGCACGAAGCGAGTCTTGCCGCATCCTGTGGGTCCACGCAGCATGACGGCGAGCGAGCGTGAGTGGCACGCCGTGAACACGTCGATCTCATCCGACGCCGGTACGTAGTACGGCGCAGATCCGTCGTCGTGGCGCCGCTCGTCGCGCCGCGAGCTGACGCTAGATGGCGCATGTGTGGCTGTGTGCATGTCGTGACAAGTGCGGGGATGTTGATGATACGATACACGCGTCGACGACAAAATTGATCCGACGCGAGCGCACTTGGCTGTAAGAATTCCCTGACGATTTCCTGACAGGTCGTGCACTGCAGAGGCCGGTTTGAGAAGCGCGGCCTCTGCAGTGGGCGGAGTGTTACGCCGCTCGCCGCCTGCGTCGCACGATGGGCGCGAGTGCGACGAGCCCGGTTCCCAGCAGCGTCAACTCGCCCGGCTCAGGCGTGCTGGTGATGGATACATCGGAGATGGTCGTGTTCGTGACGTCCGGCGCCCCAAGGCTGAACCCTGTGTATGTCCCCGTCGCGAACGTCGGAGTCTCTGTCGAGCCAGTGAAGAGCTGCGGCCCGAGTGCCGACGCCACGTAGCTCGTATCGAGCGACATCTCGAAACCACCGCCCGCGCCCGACACGAAGAAGCCGAGCGTGCCAGCGACGGACGTGGTTGCAGTTCCCTGTGTCACCGTGCCGGCGACGCCGTCGAGCGTGAACTCATCGGGTCCGGTGAGATCAGGCACCGGATTCTGCGGCAGGAGGAATGAGAAGTAGAAGGCACCCGGCTGCAACGCGCCATAGGTCGTGCTGCTGGTGCCGTGCCCTGAGAAGGTGACGTTCTGTGCCGCGACTGGCGCGCTCGCACTCAGCAACGCTAGTGCAGTGGCCGCGAGAGCAGCCGTGAATTGACTTCGCATCGAAACTGACTCCAGGGAGAGAGGTGGGTCCACGAGCTCAAAAGGGGCGCCGGATCGCGTTAATGAGAGGGATCCAGCATCTGGCATCGAGCGCATCTTTTGCGCCGATGGACGCGCAGCGTGGCAGGGATCCCGCGAGCGCTCCGCACATCCACAGTGGACAAGACGGCAGACCACCACATATTTGCAGGGCCATGTCAGAACTGACGTTCAGGCCTGACGAGGAGCGCGCTGCGCGATCGGTGTTCCGCGGCTCCAGCGAGATGGCGGCGCGGTGCCGTGCGTTCGACTGGAGCGCGACGCCGCTTGGTCCCGTCTCGGAGTGGCCCGCAAGCCTCCGCACCATCGTCGACACGATGCTCTCGTCGCGCCACCCGATGTTCCTGTGGTGGGGGCCGGAGCTCGTCCAGATCTTCAACGACGGCTACCTGCCCAGCTTCGGGACGAGCGGGCGCGACCGCCAGGCGCTCGGCGCGAAGGGGCGCGAGCACTGGGTGGACATCTGGTCGATCATCGGCGGGGAGATCGAGCAGGTGCTCGCGACCGGCGAGGCGACCTGGCACGAGGACCAGCTCGTTCCGATAATGCGCAACGGACGCCTCGAGGACGTCTACTGGACCTACAGCTACAGCGCGGTGCGCGACGACGATGGTGAAGTCGCCGGCGTGCTGGTGGTGGTGCAGGAGACCACGGCGCGCGTCGAGCTGCTGGCAGCGCGCGACCGTGCGAGAGCGGACGCCGAGAGCGCCCGTGCGCGGCTCGCGGAGCTATTTCGTCAGGCGCCGGCGTTCATCGCGATGCTGCGCGGTCCCGACTTCATCTTCGAGATCGCCAACGAGAGCTATCACCAGCTGATTGGACGGCGCGATATCATCGGGAAGCCCCTGTTCGAAGCACTTCCCGAGGTGCGCGGCCAGGGGTTCGAGGAGCTGCTCCAGAAGGTGATAGACACCGGTGAGACGGTGGTGGGACGCGAGGTGCCGCTCACTCTCGCGAGAACGCCAGGCGCGGACTCCGAGCTCCGCTATGTGACATTCGTCTACGCGCCCTTTCTCGAGCCCGACGGCACACGATCGGGTGTCTTCGCTCACGGGATCGACGTCACCGACATGGTCAACACGCGGCATGACACAGAAGCTGCGCGCGCGGTGGCCGAAGCCGCTGATCGGGCCAAGGGAGAACTGCTCGCTACGATCAGCCACGAGCTGCGCACGCCGCTCAACGCCATCGGCGGCTATGCGCAGCTCCTCGAGCTCGGCGTTTATGGCCCGATGAGCGAGGACCAGAAGGGCGTTGTGGGGCGCATCCAGCAGAGTGAGCGACACTTGCTGTCACGCGTTAACGACCTGCTGACGTTCGCCAAGCTGGAGGGGGGCCACGTTGATTACGCGATCGAGGAGCTCGCTCTCGCCAGCGTGATCTCGTCGGTGTTTGCAATGGTGGAACCGCAGCTCACCGCCAAGCATCTCGAGTACAACGTGCATGTAGGTGATGATGTGACCGTGCTCGCCGATCGCGAGCGGCTCGAGCAGATCCTGCTCAACCTGCTCTCGAACGCAATCAAGTTCACCGAGAGCGGTGGCCGCGTGGCGATCGACGTGGGTAGCAGGACTGATCGCGCAGACGGGGCGGATCTGTCGGATGTGGTGATGCTGCGAGTGTCGGACTCTGGCGTCGGTATCCCGCGCTCAGCGCAGGACTCGATCTTCACGCCCTACGTTCAGCTTGAACAGCCAGCGGGCTCGGAAGGAACCGGCCTCGGGCTCGCGATAAGTCGCGACCTTGCTCGCGGGATGGGAGGCGAGCTGCGTGTGCGCAGCTCGCCCGGCACTGGGAGCACATTCACTCTCAGTCTGCGCGCCGCGAAGATGCGCGTGTAGGCGTCGTCGTGGTTGACGCGCTACCGAGGCGTCAGCCCTTCACGGAAGCGTAATAGCAATCGAGCAGCCAATCGACGAGACTCGCTCTCAGGTTGGCGGCGCGTTCCTCGTGGCGCGGGCAGGGCGAGCCGGCGCGAGTTTGCGAATCGGTGATGCGTCCGCAGGCAATCAGCGCTCGCTCCGGGGGCCAGCCGCGATCGCGCATGAGCGTGAGTGCGCGGCAGTACGCGTCCTTGGGCACTCGCGGGTTGTCGTCTCCGTCAGCGGTCGAGAACACGTAGGCGTGCGCTGCAGCAGCGAGCCTCTCGAGTCCTACGCGGAGCTCGCCATCGACGCGCGCCTTCACTGCGCTGGTGATCTCTTCGTCGGTGATTTGCGTCATACAGGTGATCGTGGTCGCAGTTCTCAGAAGTCATCAGTGACCGCGGCGATGGGGCTGCCGCAGTCTGCCATGCTATTAGGTATCGGCCGCATCCGATGAAATCAGCCATCTGTTTGGCGCTCGGGCGGGGATCGGCTGCCGAGCGGTGGCGGCGACTGGACGACCCCACCAGGTACGGTGCACATTCGACGCTTCGCCTCACTCAATCCTCGCGGCGTGCGCGAGGCGTACCCGAACGATGGATTAGGATGACATTGAGAGCCTACCTGCGCGCCCATCCGCTGATGAATGCGCTCCTCACCGCGCTTCTCGTTGTCTTCATGTTCGGCGAGATGTTCCCACGGTTCGCTCACGAGCCACGCAACTGGTCCTTTGCAATCCTTGAGGGATTGTTGTTCGGAGGGATGATCTATGTACTCCGCACGCAGTCGCGCCGATTCATTGGTTACATGCTGGTCGTACTCGGTGTAGTCGGCCTCGCAGTGTACGCGTGGCTGATCGTGCTGACAGGAGTTCCGCACGGCTGGCTCGATCGCATGTCGATGAGCATGGTGGTTGCGCTTCCCATCGTGATGCTCGCATTTGCGGCGCGAATTCTTCGAGGCGCACCGATTCCGCGCTGAGATGTGCGAGGCTTAGATCACCGCTAGTGTGTGTCGCCGGCCGGCGCGCTCGCGTTGACAGTCGGATGACAGAGATACGCCCACGCTGCCTGGCGAGCCGCACACGACGAGACGGCCTCACCCAGGGCATGAGAGTTGCCCTTCATATAATAGGACGGCGCACGCGGTTCGATAATCATCGCCGCAGTACGCGCAACAGTCTTGCAGAGGAACGACTGGGCGTCAGCTCGAGCGCTGTCATCGCGGCAGTTGCGGGACGCATCAGGTCACCGCTCACCGGCAACTTCCAAATGAAACGAGCGCGAGCAGTCGCAACTACCGCCATCACTCTCACTCTCATCCTCGCCGTCAGCGCAAACGCTCAGGCGCAGTCCGGGCGAGGAAAGACGCTTCCCGGGACGAACGTCCCGCCAGCAGAACAGCATCAACGTGTGCAACAGGAACAGCAGCGCAGCACTCAGTATCGCCAGCATCTCGACAAACAGCTTCCGGCGATCCAGCAACAGACGGCGCAGCTACAGCAGCAGCAGCGTAGCGCACAGTACAGAGTGCAGCAGCAGTATACCGCACAGCTACAGCAGCAGCGGCAGCATCTCCAGGTCGCACGCGACTACACCACGGATCCGTACGTCACGGCTCCTCCTGCATACAGATACCGCGTTGGCAACGTGATGCGTCAGACCAACGAATACGGCGCCGACGTTCTGCGTCAGGCGGTCAACTACGGCTACCAACAGGGATTCGCGGCAGGACACGCCGACCGCCAGGACCGCTGGGCGTCGAACTATCAGAACTCGGTCGCTTATCGTGACGCGAATTACGGATACAGCGGCAACTACGTGGACGAGGGTGATTACAACTACTACTTCCGCGAAGGCTTTCAGCGAGGCTATGACGACGGCTATGGCGGCCAGCTGCAGTACGGCACGCTGTCGAACGGCAGCTACTCCATCCTTGGCAGTGTCCTCACCGGTATCCTCGGGTTGGTTGCGATCAGATAGTCGACATGCATGAGCGCGCATGGCAGCACTCTCTCCATGCGCGCTCATGCTTGCGTACGACGAACGCCGCTAGTCATGTAGCTTCATCGCGCTCTAACGATTCGCTCGAGACGATCAGCAAGAGTTCGCGCCGCGCCGTCGCACTCGCCGAGGTAGAGATTCGGGTCGATGCACTCGGCTTCCATGAGCACGAAGCTGTCGTTGACGCAGACTCCGTCTATGCGAGCGTACAACGGTGCGGAGGAAGAGGGCAGCGCCGCGATCGCGCGTCTCTGCGGCTGTACGAGCGGATCGTGGCGGCTCGGCGCCGCGTGCGCTCCCACCATGCTCCGCCTGCACGCGAAAGTCTCCGCTCGCTGGGCGCTTGAGCACGGCATGGCTGTACTCGCCGCCAAAGAACACCAGCGACCACTCCCCATCAGCCGCGACCTCGTGCAGGTACGGCTGGATCAGCACATCGATGTCCGCGTGCAGCATCGAGTCGAGCACGCTCGCGGCTCGAGCGGCTGACGAGCCCATGTCGAACCGAAAGGTGCGATGAGCGCTGGCAGAGACTGCCGGCTTGAGCACGATGTCATTCCATCCTTCCGCGCCGGTGATGTCGCGTAGCGAAGTGCCCGACTGTCGTGTCACCCACCGCGTCGGCGTTACCGGAACTCCAGCGCGTCTCAGATCCTCCAGATATCGTTTGTCGAGGTTCCATCGCACGAGCGCGGGATGGTTGAGCACCGTCAGACCGCGGTGCTCGGCATCGCTCAACCAGCGGAGAAAGCGGCGGTGGTGCAGGTGGTAATCCCAGACCGAGCGTATGACGAGCACCGAAGATGGCGCTACGGCATCGAGGCCGTCGGTCCATACGAGTGGAATGGCCGCGATGCCGCGCCAGTCCAGCTCCGCTGCCGCAATGCGATCGTCCTCGCTCAGCGCGGCGTGGTCGGCGCTGGTGACGAAGTACAGCTCGGCGGGAGTGGATTGAGGCGGCATGCGCGAAATGAATCGCTCGCGCTCTGGATGATCAACATCTGCCGCGTATTCAGGCGGATGCAGGGATGGCGGCCCGCATCTTTCGATGAGATGCTCACTTCACCGGATGAAGGAGCCTACAGTGAGCAGTCTTCTCGAAATGCTGGGTCAGAACCTCGATCCGGCGATGATCCAGCAGATAAGCAGCGCCATCGGGGCCGACTCCGGCACGACGCAGAGCGCTGTCGCCTCCGCGCTCCCCGCGCTATTCGGCGGCATGGCGCAGCACGCGACCACCGGCACCGGCGCATCTCAGATCCACCAGGCTGTTCAGAGCGCGCCTGCCGACGGCTCCAATCCTGCCCCAGCGCCGAGCCTGGTGAGCAGTATCCTTGGCCCGCACGAGCAGGAGGTGCAGAACAACGTCGCCCAGGCGTCTGGACTCAACTTCGATCAGGCGAAGAAGCTGCTGACATACCTCGCGCCGATCGCGGTCTCGCTGCTCTCACGCAAGACCGCCGAGAACCCTCAGGCGACCCAGCAGCCCGGTGGTCTCGCTGGCATTCTCCGCACCGCGGAGCAGGCTACCCAGTCGAGCAGCGCTGGCGGTGGGCTGAGCGGGTTGCTCGGGAGCATGCTCGGGTAAGCTGAAGGCGATGCGGCGCGATTCGAGGCCGACAGTCTCGATTCGCGCCGCACGATCATCACGCCATCTGAAACTCGCGTGCGAACGCGACGGCGAACGAGAACGACTTCGCGCGGCTGCGCGTCTCCATCATGTCGGCGACGCGCTCCAGCCGCTTGGGGATGCTCACGATCTTGGCGCGCGCCATCTCGCCCACCTCGTCGAGCGCGGTGAGCGTCTCGATCGACCAGAACTTTATCTGCTCCTCGACAATGCGGAGATAGTCGCGCGGCCCGTAGATGCCGGCGCGCCTGATGACGTCGGCCATCTCGCGGAAGTGCGGCATGTTGACCCCCGGCATGTCGATCGAAGGCATGATCTCGGCGGCTGACACGAGAGCGCGATTCGGATCGCGCACGAGCACTTCCGCGAAGACCGTGCGGTAGAACGTGTAGTGCCGCGCCTCTTCCTTCGCGACGTTGGCGAGCACGGTGCCTATCGTCGGCTCGTACTGGCTCGCGAGCTTCCCGGTGTTCGCGTGGCTCACCTGAGTCGCACGCTCCTGGAGCGTGGTGTAGACGAACACGCGGTACGGATCGCTATCCCACGCAGGCTCGAAGCCAGCCTTGAGATACTCGAACTGCATGCGCTCGAGAATCGGATTGTCGAGGATGCGACTGTCACGCGTGTAGTCGTGAAGCACGGCGCCATGCCGGTCTTCTTCAGCGGTCCAGAGATTGGTCCACTTCGACCAGAAAGTGTCACCGCCGAGGTATGCAGAGAGGAGGCGGTGGAAGTGAGGAAGCCCTTCTTCGGTGAGAAGGTTGAGTGCGATTGCTATGCGCGCCTGGGAGGCTGATCCCCTCCGCGCGCTCGCGCAGCTCGGCGACGTGCTTGTCCGGATCGGTGTCCGGTGCCGGCGCCAGAAGCTCACTCGGGAACCAGAGCACGCGCTTGGCCTCGTGCACTTCCATCAACTGCTTCACTATGGGCTCGAGGTCGGCGAGGACCTCGACCTTTGCCAGAGTCTCGAGCGGGGGAGTAATCATGATTGACGAAGCTACCTCACAACGCGAGGATCATCCATAGCGTCACCGCGATGACTGATCGGATCATGCGCGGCGCCCGTCAGCTCGAGCTGTCGGCGACGACAATGATGGGGAGCGTCACCGACGCATGCGCCGCTGGCGGAGCCGCTCTCAGCTCAGCGGCGGCGCGACCCGCGCGCTCCGCCGTGATCGTGTCGCCCTTTGCGCTGAGAATTCCGCCGGAAAGGCGAACGCCATAGGCGCGTACGCGGCCGAGGACGACACCTTTCGGCCCATATGCCATCACCTTCACCTGACGAGCCAGGAACGATTGCCCGACGTGCATGACGATGGAGTCGGGCGCGACAGAGAGTCTGGTGATCATCGGACCGATGTTGACAAGCTCATCGCGTCCGAGATCGAGTACGTCGTTTGAGCTCGCCGCGCGCGGCGAGCTGGTCTGCGGCGAGCTCTGCACGGCACTTTCGACGGTGCTCTGCGCGTCGGGCTGTGCGGTGTTCTCCGGTTGCGCGCTCGATGCTGCGTTCGCGGCCAATACCCGCCGCGCCATCGTCGAGCTGGAATCCGCGCGCCAGCCGATGTTGTAGCGGAAGCTGTACGATCTGTTGGTGAGCGCGGGCTGTACGCGGAGCAGTACCTCGCTGGCGCCCGGCTCGACGTGAATCTGAAGCGGCATCGCCATGCAGCCATGCCAGACATTCTCGCAGTGATCGAGCATGATGCGATCAATAACGACGGGAAGGCTCGACGAGTTCTGCACCCAGATCACCTGGTACGGCCGATCACCCGTTCCCTCTTCGATGTGGGTGACGACGGTCCTGTCGGTTGGCGCGACGTAGCGCGTCAATTGTTGCGCTCGAGCGGAAACCGCGCTGAACAGCATGACAGCGGACGCGATCAGTGCGAACGCACGAGGCGAGCTGCCGCACGCGCGCGACTGGTGAGTGGCCAATGACTTTACTTGCCTCGCTTGCGCCTGTACTGCTTGCGCGCTCGCTCGAAGCACGCTGTGGCGCGCTTCGGGCCGTGTTGTCCTTCAGGCTTGAACACCTTTCCCATCTGCTTGTTGTAATCGACGAAGAAGTTCTGCACCTGCTCGACGAGCTCTTTGGGAAGCTCGGAAAGCTTCTTGATGTTGACGTAGAGTGGCGACTGGGGACAGACGGCGATGAGTCTGTCGTTCTCCTCGCTCGTGCCGTCCTTCTCCGTCTGCATCCCTTCGATCACTCCGACCAGCCGCGCGCAGACTACGGTGCCGGGAACGAGGGAGTAGTCCATCAACAGGAGCACGTCGAGCGGATCACCGTCGTCCGCGAGAGTTCCAGGGATGAACCCGAAGTCGAACGGGAATGTGGAGCCTTCGGGGAGTACCGAGTGAAGCTTGAACGTCCCCAGCTCTGGCTCGTAGCCGAGCTTGTTTGCGCTTCCCTTGGAAGTCTCGATGACGACGTTCACCAGGTCGTCGTGGCCGTACGGCGACAGCTCACTCAGCGGAACGAATCTTCCCGCGGCCGCGCGCCTGTTAGTCTTGCTGTGTGAAGACGAGTCGCTCTTGTGTGAGCGGGATGAGGCAGCCTTGCGCGCCTTAGCGTGCGAGCTGCGTCGCGTCGATTTCGCTTTAGGCATATGCGAACGGGGTGACGGTTTGACCAGGTGCTTCCATCAATCTCTGGCATATGTCGCGCCGCCGCAATATGGTGGGGAGCTGTCAGTGCCGCCCAAGCGGCCACGCGGGGTCGCGCGAGGTCGCTCTCATTCTCATTCGTCAGCGCGCTGTCGGCTGAGCTCGACCAGTGAGCTGAGTTGATCGTCGCTCAGCTCATGCCAGTTGTCCGGGTATTGTTCGATCCGCCGCGTGACGCCGCCGCAAGTCGCGGTCAGCACGGCGGCTGGCCGTAACTGCGCACCGAATCTGAGCTCGGTGACGACCCACATGCGATCATCGGAGCCCTTCACGTGTCTCTCCTGCTTCACACTGTCGTCGTTATGCACGGTAGATGGAGTTCAAGATGTTGGGACTCGAGTGAAGGCCTCGCGCCCGAATGGACGCGAGGCCAACAAGGTCCTTGTCAGGTTCTTGTAAGGTGCTTCCATCAAACGCCGGCGCTGCGCACTACGTAGCGACCTAGCTTCACGCCGCCGCGTTGCGCGCAACATGTTTACCCCGTTCGGTTGTCGAGTTCCAACACGAAAGAAGCGCAGCGTCGACTCGCCGAGTCTGCGCTGCGCTTCCTGTCGCGTACCTGTCATGTAGGTGTCAACTTCCATCGATGCTGCCGCGCCGCGAAGCGCGTGGGCTACATGCGATGTCCTGCGTGCTACGTGTACTACGTGTGCGCGTACACCCACATAGTACCGCCAGACTGGAACGTCAGCGTGCTGTGGCTGAACGTGCTCGACGCGCTGAGCGTGCCAGCGTACTGACTGTAATTGTTCTGCGTGCTGTAGCTCGGCGCGAAAGCCACAGTGCTTCCACTCTGCACCCAAGTGCCAGCTTCGGAATCTGTGTTGGGTGTCGATGTCACACCATTGGAGATCATCTCGCTGATCGTCTCGGTGTAACTGCCATCGTTGTTGAGAGTGTAAACGTCGCTCTGGATCGTGACGGTCGATGAGCCGGCTGGGTATGTGTACGGAAGGTTGCTGCCGTTCACCGTCTGAAGCGCATAGCTGCCGCCGGCGAGCTGAGTGCCTGGCGATGTGCTGTCGTTGCACGCAGCGAACGCCGCGAGCGCGCCCACGATTGCGAGTGATTTGAAATAGCGAAGGTGCATTGAAGTCATCCTCTCGAGAATGCGGTCTGTGCCGTCTCACTCAGGGCACGATGCCCATCAACCGACATATACTCGCGTCATGCGGATTGCGTGCCATCTCCTGTTCCGCGCGCGAATTGTAAGCCTCGCGACAGCTTCAACGCGTCTTCCAGCAGCGTTAACGCCACTCGCACGCGAACGTCTAATGGTGCAGAAGGAATGCTCGGCAAGGCGCGCGTTCGACCTTTCCACGCGCGATTCGCCTCGAGGGCCGAGCGATGCATCATGTGCGAGAGCTGCTCGAGGCCGTACCGTCTGGAGGTTTCCATTATGAAGAAAAACTTCGTTGGTTCTCTCGCTCGCGTCGCGAGCATTGCAATGGTTCCACTCGCCGCGATGTCGGTGGCGTCGCCCTTGAGCGCACAGGGCGCTGGACAGCGTGAGCTGTTCGAGTGGCACGGACGCGTGGATCAGGAGATCCGCGTGCAGATGAACGGCGGACGCACGTCGGTGCTGGCCATGGGCCCGCGCGAGATGACTGGCTACGACAACGCACGCACCTTTGCGGCGATTCCAGCGATGAACGGCTACGTGACCGTCCGGATGATGCAGGGACGCGGCGAAGCTGACGTCGTCCAGCAGCCGAATGCTGGCAATGGGTTCACCACCGTAGTCCGCGTTCGCGATCCGCAGGGCGGCGCGGGTATGTATGATCTCGCGGCCTTCTGGCAGCCTGCTGACGGTTATGGCAACTACGGGAATTACGGCAACTATGGTAACTATGGTGCCTACGGCAACTACGGCGCTTACGGCAACGGCGGGTACAGCACCTATCCAGCGCCAGTGGTCGAGTATCCAGCGCCGGTGATAGTGCAGCAGCCGGTTTACCGGGGTGGATACGATCGTGACGAAGTGTATCGCGACCGCGGTGTGTATCAGGACCGCGTCGGCGGCAAGACGCTTCCAATGGAAGTGAACCCGGGTGCAACAGTGCCGCGCGCACAGTATCCAGGGAACGTTTACGGAAACGGCCGCTACGGTGTGCAGCAGGGCAAGTCGCTACCGGGCACCACGCAACAGGTGCAGTCGGGCAAGACTCTGCCAAGCGCCGCTCAGCAGACGCCGAATGGCTCTCACGACAGCACACGCTGGCATCACTAGTCTGGATCAATGACAACGAGCCTCGGCGATCGCCGAGGCTCGTTTTGTTTGGGGATGTCAGTGGTGGGCGAGGCCGAAGCGCGACTGCGCGCTTACGTCAGCTCTGTGGGGCCGCGTCTGGCTCTGGCGCCGCCTGCTCGATCACGGGCGTGGTGCCGTCGATGTAGATGGGTGACCAGACGAGCCGCACCACCGCCGCGAGCAGAATTATCTGGACTGCCCACAGCCAGACGCTTCCGCGCCGGATGCTGCGCGCGACGGTGACGAGAGCAGCGCCGAGCGCCACGACGGCGAGGCCGGCGAGTCGCGCTCGCGGCGCGACATCGCCGCCACCGCCCATCACCATCAGAATTATTCCGAAGGTGATGGCTGCAACGCCGAGCACTCTGTCGAGCAGTGATGCGACACCGTAGAGAAGCGACCGCGCATCTTGCATTCGACTCTCCGGCTTGCGGCGCGGCGTTGCGCCTCGGTTTGAAGTGGCGCTATCGCGTGCCGCTACACCCCGGCATGCGGAACGCGCCGATCCGCGACGAATAGTTGGTTGATCCGCTGCGAAGATAGTCGCCGACATACCAGATTGTACAATCGTCGCTCGGATCGACTGCGGTCTGAGTGTAATCCTCCCAGCGCAGCGTCCCCGTCTGCGAGCTCTCGCCGTTGGCGAGGATGGCTTCCTGCAGTGTCAGTTGTCCCTTTGGATCGTTGGCGAGTCGTCCTGCGAAGCGCTGGCCTGCGTAGTTCGGAGTGCCACCGAACGAGTACCCGATGCCGATGTTGCCGTTGCCGTCCATCGCCGCCGATCCGAGCCAGCGGAAGAAGCCGTCGGGCGCATACGTTCCCTGCTGGTAGAGCTCCGGATTCCGATTCCTGTCCAGACGGAACTCGTACCAGCGCACGCCGCCGCCGCCGGCGGTCGTGTTGATCGAGTGAGTGACGACGAGCGATTCGGTCTTCCCACGCCGGCGATATACCAGGCGGGCCATGAGCTTGTCGCCCTGCGCATCGAGGCGGCGATCGGTCCCAGGCTGCGGAACGCAGCTCGTGAGCTGGCCGTCGCAGAGGTAGTGATACGGTGCGACGGTGATCTTCACTGGTCCTTCGGCGGTGGTCTTCGTTGGATCGGACCAATCGACGTGCATCTTCCAGAAGTAGATCCCGTTGTCTTCCATCACACCCTTTCAACTGGGCGCCGCCGGCGTCCATCATGATGTTCGGGGCGCCTTTTGGCGGAAGCTGCTTGCCATCGACGTCGGAGTTCTCGAGGAAGTTCACGCCGTCGATGATGAGACACTGCTCCGTCGCGTCCTCGCCTTTGAGCATCCTCGCCCTGTCAGCGACGCACGCCTGCTTCTGGATGACGTTGTCGCCAGTGCTGGTCGGGAGGTAGTAGCCATCCGGCCAGACCGCTGGGCGCGGGTAGTCGGGGAAGAGCGGACGGACGAACTCGTAGCGGTAATAAGGGCCGAACGGATCAGGGCCCGTGCTGACCGCGTAGCACATACCATATGAGCCCTTCTCCTGCGGAGGCCGCGCGCCGCGGGGCGGGAACGGTCCGGTGTCGGGCGGAGATGGCGGTGGCTCGTAAAGTCTCACTGCTGCGCCCGGCTGGCCTGGCTGGCCCGGCATGCTGCGCACCGGCGGCTCGCCCGAGAGCGGCGTGCGCGGCTCGTCCGGACGGAGTGGGGCGCGTGAGAAGAGCGGCATCACTATGAGCCAGCGATCGGCCAGCTGGTCGTACCGAACTACTGCGTCGCCGTTCGGGCGCGCCTCGCACGGGCCGCCAAATCCCTTGAAGACGTTGTTGGTGCCGACAGGTCCATACAGCACCCTGCCGGTGGTATCGAACTGGCTCCCCTTCTTCGTGTAGATGGCCATGCGCGAGTTTACTATCTGAACGATGTGGTTCGGCCCGACGGCGAGCGAGTTGTCGGACGGATTGCGGAAGCGCGCGGTCCCCTGCGGCCCGACGAAGTCCTCACCGAGTCCGTCGAAGCTCGCCGCGATCACGGGAGCCGGCCGCGTTCCCTGCGCCTTCTGCTCGACCGCGCCCGAGCCGGCGGCGGCCACCATCACCGGGATCTTTATGGTATCCGCGCGCTGGCCGTCAGAGTCGTCGTCGGGCGCGAGCGCCATCGGCGGCGTGGCGTCCTGAGCAGCGGTGACCGCGCCCGAGCTCGGCGCGAGCGGCGGACCGAGTCGCTGCGAGACGTCGTGGGCGACCTCAGGGTTGACCGTGACGACGTGGGAGTCGCGCGGCGCACTGTCGTCGTGATCCGCGGCACGCCCGCTCGGAGCGCACGCGGCGGAGAGAGACAGCGCGATGAGCGTGAGCGCGGCTGCTACGTCGCGCGGAGATGAGGCTCGCTGGGTCATGTGATGAGTGCGAGGTGGGTGGCGTTCGGCACGGCTGCTGCACGAGCCGCAAACCACGCGGCTCAGCGGCCAGATTGTATAAAGTATTCGGTTTGGGG
>CAVSUI010000003.1:0-2955449 GCA_963731365.1 uncultured Gemmatimonadales bacterium
GCCGTGCCATACGAGCGCAACATCTGGTGAGGACAGCTCCGTCCCATTGCAGGAGATCTACGAGATAATCATCCATCAGGACGATCGAGCGTCGCACCTGCAGATCGTCCGCGAGCATTGCCTCCGCGCTTATCCATCCTGCCCCGCCGCGGTCGTCGAACACAAACAGGCGCCCGTCCACACGAGGCTGCGAGCGAGCATCGATGAGCGGCGCAGTGTGCGCGAGCGTACTTCGATACCAGTGCAGCGACGGATCGACGTACGAGCCGTCCCGGATCGTCGAACCACCGCGCACCGTGATCGGCGAGAAGAAGATTCAGCCGGTCGGGATGCCCGTGCCCACCGCCCGAATGTCCGTAATCGAGCGCGGCGTACACCGCGCCAGCTTCACGACGAAGCACTCCTATTCCCTGCGCCGGTAGCAGATCCGATTCCAGCGGAAGTGCGACGAGCGGCGGTAGCTCTCCCGCGCGAGCAGAAGCGAGCGCCACGAGAGATCGGCGCGGGTGAGTCCTGTCGCGGGGAGATTGCGCTCCACGTCGGCCGAGCTGCGTGCGCGCCCCGTGTCACCGCGCGGAATCGTCGGATCGTAAAGACGCGCGAGCATCCCGGTCAACCTCTCATCGTCACCGCGTACGAGGCCTAGCTCGCAAGACTCAGCGAAGCGCGGCTGCCGTACACTCACCGCGTACTGAGAGTCGCGCCGTGACGGATAGGTGAGATCGGGGAGAAGAGTGCGAAACGGCGCCGCGAATCCCTCGCGGAACCGACGCTCGAGCTCTTGGGGTAGCGCATAACCGTGCCGCTCCGCGATGTTGACGCCGTACCAGAGTCCACGATGTGCAAAGAGATGGTAGTTCTCTCCCTCGTACCAGCTCCCATCGCGCAGCAGTGCGTGAGTGAGATGCGCCTGAAGTCCCGAAGCGCCGAGCACGCTTCGTTCGACGAGCGCGTCATCGCCCAGCACGATGCCAGCCGCGGCAAGGGCGGCGTTGTTCCACACCTGCCGATTGGACATGCCTTCGTCGAATGACGCGATCAGCGCGGCGCTCGGCGCGATGAGTTGGTCGCGCAGGCGCCCGCCGAGGGCTCCGTAGCCGATCTCGTCCGGCGGTGCCCCCGTCTCGAGAAGATCCAGCGCGATAACGAGTTGTAGCAGCCAGATGGATTCTAGATAAGTGCTGAAGAACGGGCGTGACGGGCCCAGGACATTGTCCCGATTCGGGTAATCGAGGTATCGCTCCGCGTACTCGTCGAGCAGCGTGATCGCGAGCGAGCGCGCCGGACGGTCATCGAGCAGCACACCGAGCAGCGCCGCATGAAGCACACGCTCAGCGAGCCAGAGCTGATGCCAGTACAGCCGGAAACGATCGTGCGCCTCACCGATGTACTCGCGTCCGCACGTCGGGCAGCGGTGCCGCGCATCGAACGGATCGTATGCGAGCAGTGCTCCGTCGGTCGCGCAGCGGCCGCCAGCGCGCGAGAGATGAGCCTTCAGCGTCGGCACCCCTGGCGGATTCGCGACTAGCGGCTCGAGCTCGCCGCGCAGTCCTGTTGCGAGTGGTGCGAGTGATCCAGTCGCGACGCTTCGGCGCGCGATCAGCTCATCCGCAGAAGCGAGAAGACTCATCGCGCGCCAAGTGGTGCGAGCGTCCAGTCGTGCACCGTAACGAGCTCGCCGCGCAGATCCATCTTCACACCTCCAACGCGACGCGATATTCCCTGAAGACCACGCGCATGGTACAGCCACGTTGCGGGTGCCAGCGTATCGAGCGCGACCTGCACGTCGCGCCACGCATGTCGCTCCGCATCGCCAGCCGCAGCACGCGTCGCCGCGTCGAGCAGCGAGTCGAGTTGGGGGGTGTGATAACCCGTGTAATCGAGCGCACCACCTCTCTGACGCGACGCGAAAAGTGCGCTGAGATACGACATCGAGAGGTCCCCCGTGACGCCAGCGAGCAAGACGTCAAAGTGTTTCTGCCTCGCGCGTGCCGTAGTCAGAAACGTCCCCATCTCGGTCTGCCGAATGCGCAGCTCGATCCCTCGCGCTGCCAGATCCGCCTGCACGAGCTGCTCGGCGACATTGTCACCTGTGCCGACCGTAAGAAGCTCGACGCTCAACCGATGGCCGCCTCGCACCCGTACGCCGTCCGGCCCGCGTCGCCACCCCGCGGAGTCGAGCAACGAATCGGCGAGCGCGGTGTCGCGCTGCGTCGGCGCGTCACCCCACGCCAGCGGACTCTCCGGTGGAACGGGTGTCGATGCCGGGGTGCCGTACCCGGCGAGCGCGATGTCCACGATGCGCGGACGGTTGATGGAGCGCGCGACAGCGAACCTCACGCGCCGATCGTCGAACGGCGGGCGTGTGGTATTGAAGAACAGCCCCTGGCCATAAAGAGTCGGGTACGTGAGCACCCGAAGCGTCGCATCGCGCTCGGCGAGCGCCGCCATCGTCGGAGCTATTCCCGCCATGTCCAGCTCACCACTCGTGAGACCCGCGAACTTCGTCGTCGCCTCGTCGATGACGGCTATCACGAGCCCACGGAGCTTGGGTGGTCCGCCGAGCGATGCGGGAAACGCATCGTTGCGCGCGAAGGTCCAGCGCGCACCGCGGCGCCGCTCCACAAAGCGAAACGGACCGTTTCCGATCGGCGCATTATCAAAAGGCGCGCCGCGCATCGATGATCGCGGTACGTGCGTGAGTATGTGCTCCGGCACTATCGGGAGCTCGGCGAGCAGTGCTGGGAGCCGCGTAGGCGCCCGAGTGAAGCTGAGTGTGAGCGTCGTATCATCTACTGCAATCGCGGTGTCGAGCGTCGCGAGCTCCGCTGCCCGAGGAAATCCCGTGGCAGGATCGCGCGCGGCGAGAAACGTGAACGCCGCATCGCGCGCCGTGGTGCGCGCTCCATCCTGCCAGTGGAGATCGGGGACGAGCGAGAGCGTGAGCGACCGCCCGCCATTGGCCCAATTCCACCGCCGCGCAAAGTACGGCTGCGGCGTGAGCGTCGAATCGTACCTGAGCAGCGTCACGAAGAGAGCGTAGCGCTGGACCTGCAGCGCGAGCGCGTGAGTAGTGACGAGCGGATTGGCAGACTCGAGATCTGCCCCGGACGCGAGCACCAGCACGCCTCTCTGCCGCTCGGGAGTGCACGTCACCGTCACGGCGGCTGCGCCGAGGAGCGACGCATATCGAAGGCACCACCGCAACTGGTGACGCGTTGACGCGGCCGTCCACCGGTGCGATATCATCGCATGCTCTCCGCCGCGCGGTCACCCTCCCTCATGATCCTGCGTGCGCTCGCGCGGACGGCGGTGCTGTACTGGTGCGTTCTGTCGCTCACTTTCGTGCTCCTACGCGTCGCGCCCGGAGACCCTGCCACCTTTCTACTCCCACCAAACGCCTCAGTCGCCGACGCTACGCGACTGCGCACGTCGCTCGGGCTCGACCGTCCGGTCGCCGAGCAATATGCACGCTGGAGCCAGCGCATGCTTCATGGCGATCTGGGGACTAGCTTCGCCGAGGGGCGCCCTGTTCTCGCGGTGATTGGGGATGCGCTACCAGTCTCACTCGCACTCGGCGGTGCGTCGCTCCTGCTCTCTTTTCTGGTCGGCACGGTAGTGGGAATCGTGCAGGCGGCGCGACGCGGGACCTTCGTCGATTTCACGCTCACCTTTGTCTCCGTCGTGCTCGCCGCGTCTCCCGCGTACTGGCTTGGCCTCGCAGCGATTGCGTGCTTCACCTACCTCGCCTCGTCGCTCAGCGTTCCGCTCTGGGCGCGCCTTCCAGCGGTCGGGATGACCACACCCGGCGCCGACCTTCACGGAGTTGCGCACGTCGCCGACCTGATGCGCCACTCCATACTCCCGGTGTCGCTCCTTGCAGCAATCGGCGCCGCTGGCGTTGCGCGTTACGTGCGGACGAGCGCGCTCGATTCACTCTACGCCGATTGGATCCGCACTGCCCGCGCGAAGGGAGTTCCGGAGCGCACGGTCCTCGGACGCCATCTTCTCGCCAACCTGCGAGCGCCGCTCATCACACTCTTCGCGCTCGCTCTTCCGGGCACTGTAGCAGGCTCCGTCTTCGTGGAGACCATCTTCGGCTGGCCGGGAATGGGGCGGCTCATGGTCACCTCCATAGTGGCGCGGGACTATCCGGTAGTGCTTGGCTGCGCCTCGGCGTACGCACTGCTGGTGATAGCCGCCAACCTCGCCGCTGAGTCGCTCCTCCCGTGGGCGGACCCACGCCTCCGCAGCTGATGCGATCACTTCGGCCCGCGAACGCTGGTACTGTCGCTGTAGTGGCGCTTGGGGTACTGGTTATTGGCGTCATTTTGATACCGGCGCTCGCCTCGCGCGATCCGTCGCGAATCGACGACGTTCTGGCGCGACGGCTCGTCGCGCCGTTCGGGCGTGACGCTCACGGCACGCTCCACCTGCTCGGCACCGACCGATTCGGCCGCGACCTCTTCGTCAGAATGATGCTCGCCGGCAGGCTGTCGCTCCTCGTCGGAATAGTCGGGTCGGGGTTCTCCGGGATCGTCGGGACTCTCGCCGGAGCACTTGCCGGCTGGCGTGGCGGGGTGCTCGATCGCGCGGTGATGGCGCTCGCCGACCTCCTCCTCGCCCTCCCACGACTGGTGCTCCTTCTGGTCGGCGTCGCACTCTGGACACCAGGCCTCACCACGATCCTCGTGGTACTCGTCGCCACAGGGTGGATGGGAATCGCCCGAATGATCCGCGCTGAAGTGATCGCGGTGCGGGCGAGGCCGTTCATCCCCGCGGCGACGGCGCTCGGCGCGACGCCGAGCCGCGTCCTCTTCCGCCATGTCATTCCCAACGCGATCGGGCCTGCGCTCGTGGCGACCACACTCGGCGTCGGAAACGCGATCCTGCTCGAGAGCGGATTGTCGTTCCTGGGTCTCGGTATCCAACCTCCGGCGCCGAGCTGGGGGAACATGATCGCGGGCGGGCGCGATCTCCTCGTCACGGCACCTTGGGTAGCGCTCGTACCCGGGATCGCGCTGGTCGCGACAGTGCTCGCGACTACTACGATAGGGGACGAGTGGCGCGACAGGGCTGCGGGGATGGTCCTACCCGGCCGCCCGCGTCTGTAGCACTAACCCGCCAGCCGCACCAGCACCGTCACGATCTCCTTCGGCGCCGCCTCGAAGCTCACCGAGCTCCCGTCCACGCGCAGCGTTCCGTCTCGGCGTTTCCGTTTCGTCCAGTCGCGCCCGCACCGCCTCGGCGATCGCGCGTGTCAATCGCCATTCGCCCTGCACCGCCGCGTCGCGTCGGTTCACGCAGCGCAGCGTGATCCATCCAGTTCGTTGCGCAGGCTTGGCCGAGCTGAAGACGAGCGCTTCACCATGCAGCTCGAGGCCGCCCGCTTCACGCGGCTCGAGGAGATTCGAGCGAAGCGTCTCTCCTCTTATCGGAAGCAGCACATCGTCCGCGAGCTTCTCGATCGTGTCGCGCACCTCGGGCGAGTCCGCGCCGTGAAGTGCGATGGCGAATTCTGCGTAGAACGGGCCGAGCGATTGTGCCGCGGGCGTATCCGCAGGCCAGCCGGCATGTCCCGGCCGCTCCGGAAGGTCAGGACGCGAGAGAGTGCCCACCGCACGCACGAGCGTCACTGCGATGCTTCCATCATCATGACTCTCGTACTCTGCGAGCCCGTCGGAGAAGATCGTCGCACCAGCATCCTGCGTGAACCGCGCGACCCATCGATGCAGAGGCGCAGACGGAACGACGTGTTCCATCAGCTGTTCGCCATCAGACAACTTCAACGGTAGGCGTGCGACAGGATGAAATGCCGCGTCCGCGATTGTCGTCGCGTCCGTGAGATCTGTCGCGAAGCGAAGTCGCAACCTGTGATCCTTCGCGCGATTCTCGGCGTCCACGAGCACTCGTGCCGCCGGGAGATTCGCATCGATCTGCAGACGAATCGTGCAGCGTCCACTTGACCCGACATAGTCGAGCGCGAGCTCGCCGCGCAGTGGACCGCGATGCACCAGTCGCGCGCGCCGGAGCTTCCACGGCGGAAGCGACTCGCGTATTGCCGGCGTGTAGAGATCTCCAACGTCACGTCTGTCTTCGAGATTGAGAAGCTCCGATATCACGCGCCCACTCGTTCGGTCCTCGATCCGCACTTCGCCCGCGTCGCTCACCGCGACGCGCACGAGGCCGTTGTCCAGCTCTCGGTCGCGTGAATTCACCGGGTTGGGAATCTCGACAGGCTTGCCGCGTCGTTGAGCGCGCGTCAGCACAGTGTAGCCACCGATGCGATCCACCCAGCCGAGTGCGTGGATCGTGGCGACGCGATCAGCGAGGGGGTATGCGCGCGGGTCTTCAGTGAGCGCGACGCGTTCATCGCGATGCAATATCTGAAGCGGCATCCCGTCCACTCCCCACGGCGGAATACGTCGCGGTGCTCCCTGCCGCTCTCCCGAGCCCGGTCCGACGGCTACGCTTGCAACTGTCGCGGTGAGCTCGAGCTCAGCGACTCCTCCGCGCTCGCGCGCCACCGGATTGCGCAGCGTCACGACCGGGCGCCACGTGTCCGGCTCTGCGCGTGCGCGGGCGGTGTCGTGACCGAGCAGCGCGAGAAGTGCGTCGTCACGCAATCCTGCTCCCTGCGTCATCGCTGACGAGACTCGCGCGTCCAGCGCCGCAGAGACGTCGTCGATTGCAGTTCCGCACAGCGTGTCGTGCGGATGCGCGCGTAGCAGCGTTCGCCACGCAGCTTCGAGCAGTGCGTGTTCCGCGCCGTGCGGACTACTCATCGTCAACGCGATCCATGGCTCGATGTCGCGCACGAGAAGTCGCTCGGCGATCGCATTGCGCCGCTTCTCTGCTGCGCGCGTGCCGAACGTTCCCTGGAGCGCCCAGGTGTAGCCGTACGAATCACGCAGCTCGCCTTCGATTGTTGAAAGCGGCACACGTCGCGCGCTGTCGGTGATCATCGTCGCCGCATCGCGCAGCGTGACCGCGCGCACCACGTTCGGGCGTGCTGCATCGGCAAGCGCCGACACCGCCTCGCGCTGCTGGAGTTGGCGCGCATGGTGGTCGGCGCCATTCAGCAGAAGCGCGACGCCGGTGGTCGCGCGCGGAGACATCACCGCGGCGATGCGCGCCCACCGCCCGCTCGCTGCATCGGCGTCGACGGGAAGTGAGCTCCCGAATTCGTACCCATCGGGCGGCAAGTGATGCATGATCACATCGGCGCCAGAAGGCCCGCGCCAGCGCACCGTATCGCCCGCTGGCCAGCGGGGACCGCCGTAGCCGCGCCAGAGCACTATCATCTCACATCCGAAACCTGCGCGCGAGCTCCGGCAGAATCGCCGGATGCCCGAACGAGTCGGGACAGTAGAGCACCGGCGGTGGCTCGCCGCGCAGTCTGCGCACTACTTCACCCCCCGCGAGCAGATTTCGGACGAGCGCCTCGCCACTCGGAATCAACTCGTCAGCAAGTACGTACCACGGCCCAGCTTCGAGCCTACCCTCACGCAGCAACGCCGAGAGCTCCGCCACGCGTTCCGGGCGCACAGTGAGGTAATCCTCGAGCACGATCGCCTGTCCGTCGAGCAGGAAGCTCTCGCCGCGCGGCGGCGGATCATCGAGAAGCTCGTCGATCAGCGGGACGAGCCGTTGCCTGAAGCGCTCGGCGGTGTGATACCACTCGCGATCCCAGTGGGTGTGGGGGACGACGAGGAGCTCGAGTGGGGATGCGAGAGGCACGGCGCGAAAGCTGGCGAGCTCAGGCTGGTACTGCTACTCCCGGGTCGCACGCGCCCGGCGGTGAGCCACGATCGACCGCCCTTGCGCGTGACTCTGTCAATGGCTGTAGCAACGAATTGCTGCGGTACGCCGATACTTCATAAAGCGTCTGCATTGCTGTCTTCCGAGAGAGCCAATAGCTTTCAGTATGTACCCCCCTATCGCTCGGCGTTAGGGCGCGAGGCCGCCGAAAGGCGGCCTCTGCTTTTCCGGGATGCGAGATGCAGCGAGCCTACGTCTACATCGACGGGTTCAATCTCTACAACAGGTCGCTCAAGGGCACGCCATACAAGCGGCTTGACCCCATTGCGCTCTCCAGGCACCTGTTGCCGAATGCTGAAATCGCTCGCGTGAAGTATTTCACCGCGCGCATCTCGGCGCGATCGCGGCAGACGCGCCGAGTCCCGGCACCCCAGACTCTTCGCCAGCAGATATATCTCCGCGCACTCGCGGCTAGCCAACTTCCGGAGACGCTCACCGACGCCACAGGAACTATGCACAAGCCTCGAGCCTGGTAACGTGCGTGCGTATTGTCCCAACGGACGCAGCCGTAATTCGGCAAAGCGCGCGGTGTCACGGGCACGCGTCTACGCAAGCGAATTCGCGTCAAGCGTGAGGAAACAACGCAGCCGCTGCCCGCTTGTATGAATGAGCCTGAGCTCGACAACCTCCTCTCCACACCCCGCGCCGAGACCACCGCCGCCCTCGAGGCTTGCCCCGGCGACGTCATCATCCTCGGCGCAGGCGGCAAGATGGGACCTACCCTCGCGCGCATGGCCGCTCGCGCGCGTCGCGACTCTCGCCGCGTGATCGCCGTCTCGCGCTGGTCGTCCGCCACGGCCGAGCGTGCGCTGAACGAAGCTGGTGTCGAGACCATTCGCTGTGATCTGCTCGATCCCGATGCGGTCGCACGCCTGCCCCGATGCGCCGAACGTCATCTTCATGGCGGGTCAGAAGTTCGGCACCAGCGACGCGCCAGCGATGACCTGGGCGATGAACACGATCGTCCCCGCGAACTGCGCGCACCGCTATCGCGACTCACGCATCGTCGCGTTCTCCACCGGAAACGTGTATCCACTCACTCCCATCGAGCGCGGCGGCTCGCGTGAGGACGACGCGCCCGATCCGGTCGGCGAATACGCCGCGTCCTGCCTCGGTCGCGAGCGCATATTCGAGCTGTACGCCGCGCGCTGTCACACGCGCATGGCGATCTTCCGCCTCAACTACGCAATCGATCTACGCTACGGCGTGCTCGTGGACCTGGCACTCAAGGTGTATCGCGGCGAGCCGGTCTCGGTCGACATGGGTTACGTGAACGTGATCTGGCAGGGCGACGCGAGCCGCATCGCGCTCGAATGCCTGCCACTCGCTTCGGCGCCGCCGTTCGTAGTCAACGTCACCGGCGCCGATCGGCTGAGCGTGCGCGCATCGGCCGAATGGTTCGGTGTGCGCTTCGGCAAGCATGTGCAGATCACCGGTACCGAGCGCGCCGATGCACTGCTCAGCGACACGTCGCGCATGCAGCACACATTCGCGGCGCCGGAAGTGTCGACTCGATCAGATGCGCGAGTGGGTCGCGCAATGGATCGAGCAGCGGCGGCCCACTGCTCGGCAAGCCGACGAAGTTCGAGGCGCGCGATGGCCGCTTCTGAACATCGCTTCTGACGCGACCATTCGCGAGCATCTGCGCGCCGGGCAGGTGATCCCCGCGCATCCGCTCGCGCTCACGCCGCGCGCACGCTCGACGAGCGGCGACAGCGTGGACTCACGCGCTACTACATCGACGCGGGCGCGGGCGGCATCGCGGTCGGCGTGCACACCACGCAGTTCGCGATCCGCGATCCCGCGGTCGGGCTGTATCGCCCCGTGCTCGAGCTCGCGATCGACGAAGCGCGCGCCGCACTGCGCCGACGCACCGCGTCCGTTCGCGATGATCGCCGGCGTCTGCGGCCACACGCGCGCAGGCCCGCGCCGAAGCGGAGATCGCCGTCGAGCTCGGCTACCACGCCGGCCTGCTCAGCCTCGGCGCGTGGCGCACCGAATCCGAAGCGGAGATCCTCGACCACTGCCGCGCCATCGCCGACGTCATTCCGCTCTTCGGCTTCTACCTGCAGCCGGCGGTGGGCGGACGCGTGCTGTCGTACGAGTTCTGGCGCGAGTTCGCCGAGATTCCGAACGTGTGGGCGATCAAGATCGCGCCGTTCAATCGGTACCAGACGCTCGACGTGGTGCGCGCGGTCGTCGAGGCGGGGCGCGACGACATCGCGCTGTACACCGGCAACGACGACAACATCGTCGCCGATCTGCTCACGCCGTTCCGATCAGCGTCGGCGGCACGACGGTGACTGCGCTGGATCGACGGCGGCCTGCTCGGTCAGTGGGCCGTGTGGACGCGTGCCGCGGTCGCAGATGCTCGCGCGGGTGAAGCGCGCGCGCGAGGTCGGGCTCGATCGACTCGTCGCTGCTGTCACTCGGCGCCGCGCTCACTGACGCGAACGCCGCGATATTCGATGCGGCGAACGCGTTCCGCGGATGCATCCCGGGCATTCATGAAGTGCTGCGGCGCGACGGATTGCTCGATGGAATCTGGTGCCTCGACCCAGCAGGAGACGTTGTCGCCGGGGCAGGCCGCGAACATCACACGCGTGATGCGGAGCTATCCGGAGCTGACGGATGGGCCCGCGGCGTGAGGAGCGCGCCGTCCGAGCGTCGGTGGGTCGGTGCCCCCACACAACAGGCGCCCTGCCCTACTAACCGACGGGCGAATCCGCGCGGTAATTTCTGACCCAATGACATCCGACGCGATTGCGGAGTCGCCCGCAGCGGAGTCCGCAGAGTCCGCAATCAGCGCGACCCGCTGGATCATCCTGCTCGCGCTCGTGATGGCGGCGATGATGGAGCTGCTCGATACCACCATCATCAACGTCTCCCTCCCGCAGATGGCCGGCAACCTCGGCGCTACGCTGCAGGAGATCAGCTGGGTCAGCACCGCGTACATCCTCGCGAACGTCGTCGTCTTGCCGATGACGGCATTCTTCACCGCGACGTTCGGGCGCCGCGTCTACCTCACTGCGTCGATCGTCCTGTTCGTCTTCGCGTCGTTCATGTGCGGCACGTCGCAGACGCTGTTCGAGGTCGTCATCTGGCGCATCGCGCAGGGGGTCGGAGGCGCCGCGCTGCTGTCTACAGCTCAGGCCACGGTTGCGCAGATCTTCCCCAAGGAGCAGCAGGGCATCGTGCAGGCAGTGTTCCTTCTCGGGATCATCGTCGCGCCGACACTCGGGCCGACCCTGGGCGGGTGGATCACCGACAACTATACGTGGCACTGGTGCTTCTTCATCAATATCCCAATCGGGATCGCTGCCGCGTTTCTGGTGAGCACGTTCCTACACGACCCGCCGGGCGAGCAGCGGCGCCGCGTGCCGGTCGATTGGCCCGGAATCACGCTGCTCACGGTGGGGCTCGGAACGCTGCAATACGTACTCGAAGAAGGGCAGCGCAACGATTGGTTCTCCGACGCGATGATCACGCGCCTGGCGATCCTCTCCGGCGCGTGCCTGGCGACACTCGTCTGGTGGGAGCTATCAGCGTGGAACGAGCACCCGATCATCGAGTTCCGAATTCTCAAGAACCGTGAGCTCACCGGCGCGATCCTGCTCTTCGTCGCGCTTGGCTTCGGATTGTACGCAGGCGGCTTCATCTTTCCGCTTTTCGTGCAGACCATTCTCGGCTTCTCTGCCACGGAGTCGGGTCTGACACTTCTCCCGGGCGGGATCGCCGCCGCGGTTGCGACGATGATCTGCGGACGGCTCCTCAACGGCGAGAAGCCGCTCGTCGATCCGCGTGTCCTCATCTACACGGGTATCGCGATCTTCGTCGTCGCGATGTGGCAGCTTGGCCATCTCGGGATCGAAGCGGGCGAACCCGACGCGCGGTATCCGCTCATCATTCGCGGTGTCGCGCTCGGCTTTCTCTTCACACCAATCAATCAGATCGCGTTCGGCAACCTGAAACCCGGAACCGCGCAACAGGCATCCGGGTTGATCAATCTCTCGCGCCAGCTCGGCGGCTCGTTCGGCATCGCAGCGATAACGACGTATCTCGGAAGGCACATCGAGTATCACCGCGCCGACCTCGTCACCAATCTCTACGCCACCAATCCCGCTCTGGTCGCGCGTCAGCACATGATGGTAGGTGGATTGATCGCGCACGGAATGCCCGCCATGGTCGCCCAGCAAACCTGGCTTGCCGAGCTGGATGGCATAATTACGCGGCAAGCGGCGATGCTGAGTTACAACGATTGCTGGATGGTGATTCTGATGTCGTTCGTGGTCGTGTCACCCGTGATCATCTTCCTGCGCAGACCGAAGGGACGCGCGGATGCGGCCATGATGCATTGAGACGCCCGCTCCAGAGCTACTGTGAGTTGTGCCAGCTGTTCACGCTGACGCCTGGGGCTGTACGTTTTCAGCATCAATAATCTGGACGTCGGAGCGCGGATGGACGCTTTCACGCAACAGATCCGTGTCGCGGGTCGCGGCCTGATCAGGGCGCGTTACTTCACTGTAACTGCGATACTCACGCTGGCGCTCGGTATCGGTCTGTCGACCGCCGTGTTCACCGTGGCGGACACTCTTCTGATTCGCAGATTGCCGGTCGCTGATCAGAGCCGACTGGTTTTGCTCTCAGGCGAGTCTCGGGGCGGCCGGTTTGCATCAATCCCGCTCACTCTGAACGGTGTGCGCGACTTCGAGCGACGATCCCAATCACTCGCGAGCGTTGCGTTCTTTGAGTTTCGAGGCGCTGTACCCGCGCCGATCGAGGTGGACGGGCGGGCGATTCCCATACGGATCGGACTCGTCTCCGGAAATTATTTCAACGTCCTCGGAAGTCGGCCTGCGCTCGGTCGCGCACTGCGACCTGACGACGACGTCGCCGGCGCGACGCCGGTCGTCGTACTCAGCTACGACGCATGGCAGAAGCTCTTCGGCGGTGATTCCACTGTCATCGGCAAGTCGGTGCGGATGATCTACACCGGACGCAACTATACAGTCGTCGGTGTCATGCCGAACGGGCTCGATTATCCACGAGGTACTGACTTGTGGGCGCCGCTCATCGCATACGGCACTGCAGGTGGATTCCTCGACGCTCTGACTGGTGAGCTCGACGTTCTCGCGCGTCTGCGACCGAGCGCAACTGCGCGACAGGTCAGCAGCGAACTGACGACATATTTCGATCGCGCCGACTCACCAGCCTGGCAGCGCGACGTCCGCGGCGTCGCGAGCCCGCTTGCAGACGTCATACTCGGCAGTACGAAGCCGGCAGTTGTTCTCGTTACACTCGCCGCGGCGTTGCTGCTTGTTCTCACCTGCGTCAACGTCGCAAACCTCTTGCTCGTTCGCTCGCTCGGCCGCATCAAGGAGGTCGCGGTGCAATCGGCACTGGGCGCGAAACGCGGGCGGATCGTGGCGCAGCTCGTCACCGAGTGCGGTCTACTCGCAACTGGTGGTGGACTGCTTGGCGTCGCTCTCGCCGCTGGAGCGCTGAAGCTGTTCGTGGCCTCGGCGCCAGCCAATCTTCCGCGCATCGATGAGATCAGCGTGAGCCAAGGCATGCTCGTTCCGGCGCTGCTCATCACTATCGCGGCGATGCTCCTCTCTGTCATCGGACCAGCAGTCTTCACGCTACGCGTGCAACCGTCTGAGGTCCTACGGACTGGCTCGCGTAGCAGCGGTGGACGTCGGGTACGGAGGCTGGCGGAAGTGCTGGCTGTGATCCAGGTCGTACTCGCCACCGTCAGTCTCGTCGCCGCTGGAGTCGTAGTGCGCAGCTTCATCAATCTGCAACACGTGGATCTCGGATTCGATGCAGGCCGCCTGCTTGTCGTCCAACTGGCGATGCAGCCTGACCAGCTCCACAATCCTCAGAGTCAACAGCGTGCCATCGACATGGCGGTTGCAAACGCGAAGGCAATCCCTGGCGTGCGCGACGTGACGCCTGTCTTCGCCGTCCCGTTCGTCGGCGAAGGCGGCGGAGTGGACGGGCGCGTATCCACACCAGTACAGAGCGAAGAACAGCAAGCGCAGAACCCTGTGGTGAATCTGGACGTCGCTGCGCCGAACTATTTCGCGATGCTCGGCGTGCCCATTCTGCGCGGACGATCCCTGAGTGATAAGGACGTCAACGGATCTGAGCCGGTGGTCGTCATCAGCAGCTCAGTCGCGCGTCGCTTCTGGCCAGACTCCGATCCAATTGGCAAGCAGCTGAGCGTGTCCAAGCAGACGTTCACTGTTGTGGGCGTCGTTCCCGACACTCGATACCGCGAGCTGCAAACGCCGTGGCCGGCGGTGTACTTCTCGCCCGCTCAGTCGCCACTTCCCGCGCCTTCGACGTTGCTGATTCGCACGCGTGTCCCTGCCAACGCCATCGTGCCGGAAGTGCGTCATACTATTGCCGATGTTCCCGGCCTCGTCGTGCTGGGTGCATCGTCCATAGAGACGCCGCTCGACGTTGCCCGCGCCCAGCCTGCATTGAACGCGATGGTCCTCGCGCTCTTCGCAATCGCCGCCATCTCACTCGCTGCCGTCGGGTTGCTCGCTGTCATCGCAACTATGGTGCGGCAACGGACGCACGAGTTCGGCATTCGTATGGCGCTTGGTGCGACGTCCGGACGCGTCCGCCGAATGATCTTGCTTCGCGGTCTTTCACTTGCAGCGGCTGGCGTAGCGATCGGGATAGCGATTGCACTCGCGGTCAGTCGACTGCTTTCGGCGCTCGTATTCGAGATCAGTCCGACTGATGGCGCAACCGTGATAGGCGTGGCTGTGTTGATGCTCGGAGTCGGCGCCGTTGCGAGCTCTCTTCCGGCGTGGTTCGGCATGCGTGCCGACCCGGTGATGGCATTGCGGAGTGAGTGCTGAGGGATTCAGCTTCGATACTCATTCGCGGCGCTAATGCGGCTGCGAGATTCTGTCTGCTGAACGTCGGCATGAATTGAGACACGCCCGTTCTGACCATGCGCTCGTAACGCCGTGGTCCATTTCGCATTCGGTCCGAGATCCTTAGCGCTCGAAGACTTTGCATCCGGTGCCCCGAATTTCGCATTGACACCGTGCGTGGCGCCGCGCACATTCGCGCATCCACCAATCCACGCACCACATGCATCGTCCTCTCGCCTTCGCTGCGCTCGCCGCCTCCTGCTTCGCCCCGCTTCTGCTTTCAGCGCAGGCACCAGCCTCTACTACGGCAGGCACTTCGGAACCCACCAGCATCCATACTCCTGCCGACTGTCAGCATGAAGCGACGCAGCGCGAGCAACGCGCCATGCAGACCGCCCGCGCGACCGACAAACGTCCCGACATTGCAGCGATCCGTGCGGCGAGTGTTGAATACCTGAAGAGCTGCGCGACACACTTTACTGCCGCCACGCTGCCGCCGGAGCAGGCGCTCGATCTCGGCTCGCTGTATGTGACAGTCGGAGACGAGCAGCACGCAGTGGCCGCGTTCCAGCGGCTACTTGAGCAGACCGACAGCGATTCGGCGAGAGCGACGGCGCTTGTTGCAATCATGAACGCGTTCACTCACTACCCGAATCTTTCCGCCGGAGTGGTCGCAGATGAGAACATCCTCCAGGTGCTCAACGCGATCAACGACGTACCGGTTCAGAAGATCCAAGCGAACGCGCTGATGATCAGCTTCTACGAGAACTTCGACGACGACGTGCGTATCGGGCGGAGTGTCGACACGGTCTTCGCGAATGCGGCACGTCTTTCCCCAGACCAGCAGGCGGCGAATGGCAAGGCGATCCTCGTCGCGATCGAGTCGCGCGCGAAGCTGTTCGCGAACGAGCTGCATCCAGACTCTGCGCTGCGTCTGCTCACGGAAGTTCCGACGCGCTTCCCGGGAATCACCGGTGCTGAAGCGCAGCTCGCCGATCAGGTCGCGCTGTACAGACTCGTGGGCACGCACGCTCCGCACATTCACGCCGACTACTGGCTCAACTCGCAGCCTGCAGCATCAGACACCGCAGCGCCGCGGCTCCTGATGTTCACCGCGAACTGGTGCCACTCCTGCTGGGAAAGCTACGCCGAGGTGACCAAGCTGCTCGATGCATTCACGCCCAAAGGGCTACGCACGACCTTCGCCGTGGACCTGGATGGTCAGTTCAAGGGCGTGGAGATGACGCCGGACAAGGAAGTGGAAGAGAACCGCAGTTACTACACTCACGAGTATCACTTTACGGTACCGATAGCGATCCAGCGTCGCGTCATCGATGGTGCGGCAGCGAGCGGCAACGCGGCGACTCCGCCGCCGAATTCGACGGCGTACGCAGTGCACTATCTGCCGCAGTACTTCGTGATCGATAGGCACGGCATCATTCGTGGAGTGCTGCAGGGATGGGACGGTTACGGCAACCGTGCTCGCGCGCTTAACGCGCTGGTGCAGCAGGTAGTGTCGGAGCAGTGATGGGGCGCGGTGTGTCGTCCTGCGTGTCGCTCGCCACACTCCTTTGGTGCATTGCCGCTCTCGGCGTTGCTGCGCCGGTCACTGCAGCTCGCGCACAGTCGCCGGTGGATTGGTCAGCGGTGTCGCCGGCGGCAGCCGTTCCACGAGGGGGCGTCATACATGTCGCGCTGAAGGCGGTAATTGCGCCAGGGTGGCACATGTACTCCCTCACGCAGCCGCCCGGCGGACCAGTCGCGCTCCGCATTACTCTACTGCCCGGGCAGACACTCGCGGCCGCCGGCGGTGTGCAGGGGCCGTTGCCTGAGCTCGAGAATGATCCGAACTTCGGCATGCAGGTGCAAACGTACACGCACGCGGCCGAGTTCGCGGTGCCGTTGCGCGCAGAGCGGAACGCTCCGCTCGGTAGTACTACGGTGGAGATTAGCGCGCGGTATCAGGCGTGTAACGCTACGCTATGTCTGCCACCCCACACGGTGAAGATGGTCGTGAAAGTGAACGTTGCCGAACGTGGCGCGCGGAGCAGCAAAGAGCCTAGGTAGAACGTTGGTTTGTGCGCCGCACATCTGAAGCACCAGGATCTAGCGATATCACCGCTGTCCAAGCGCCGGTAAGTCACGACCAAGAAAATCTTCGACCGGTTGGTGTTTCGTGTCTGACATCTCTTCCATGAGATTGATCGCTCGTGCGTTGGCCACCGCCGCATCAACCGGCACGCCGCGATCGGCGATCAGGTACGCGGCCCACATGTGACTCGCGCGCCATGCAACCGTACAATGGAGCAGCACCTTGCCCCTGCTACTGCCCACAGCGTCCGCAAAGCGCTCGCGCGCTGCGGGTGTGTACGGGTAGGCAGAGTCACCGCGCACTGGAATCGACACGTAGCGCATCCCGAGCGATGCGACGAGCGCGGGTTCGTCGAAGTGGACGTCGCGCTTCATCTCAGATGGTGTGCGCAGATTCACTACCGTCGTTACGCCCGCTGCGCGCATCTCCCGGAGCGCCTGCTCAGTGGGTTGGCCAGCGACGATGATGTCTTGCCCGACCGCATCCGCCGCGCCCCGAAAGCGGCCCTTGGTATCCAGCGGGACCGGCGCAGAGACATGCGTGATCGGTCCTGGGCTCGTGAACTTCTGCGCGAACAACATGGTGGGCGTCGTCAAGCTGGCAGCGAACAACATGATCGTAGACTTCATTGTGAGTTTCAGGTAAAGTGGTCGGACAAAATGGTCAGAGGCGGTGATGCTTCAGACAGGCGTCTGCGAATGAATCGCGGTAAATCCCGGTGCAGACACTGGCGATGCGTCGAATGCCGGCGGCGCGCGGCGGTCCACTCGGCGGCCGTTCCGCTACATCAGGGCGGCGGAGACCGACGCCGCCAGGAACAAGGAGCGTATCCAACGCCGGACGCGCATCCGGGCGCAAGTGAGCGCGAAACGTTACGCTAGAGCTCGATGTGAATCGCGCGCCGGTGAGACCTATCACGATGATCTCGTATGGCTGCTCGGGCGTGGCTTAGCCTTGGAGCGAGTCGATCGACTACCTCCTCGCGACGCAGACACTTCGCGACGAACATGTCGGAGCTGAACACGTCAGAGCCGAAAGCGTCGGCTGGACCGACGTGATCGAGCGCCTGAACCCCGTCGAAGCCGAGAAACCCTATTCGACGCGTCGGGGATGAGACATGCAGCGAAGGCATGCTGGAAGATCCAGTCCGGCTCGCACGGCCGCAATGACACCAATCCGACTTTCTCGGCCATGCAAGCCATCGACAGCAGCGGTTAGCTCTCGCAATCGGGCTATGAAACGCGCTTCGCTGTCAGTCTCGTTTCATCCATGATACAAGACCCGCAATTACAAAGGCGCAGCACTCGAGCAGAACGAGAACGACTAACACCTCGTTAAGCGACAGCCGCAGTGCGAAGGCAGCGGTCGCGGTGATCACACCGACTCCGATGATGAGCCAGCGAAAGACTGCGCCGGTCAGGATCTTAACGCCGAACGCAGCGACTGAAGGTTTCGATGGAGACGAGGACAGCGAAGGCGACTCCGATCCAGTTGCGTGCGGCACATCTAGAGGTATGACACTCGTTGTCGCCGGGTGCATCCCGCCAGCACCAACATTCAGACTCGACGCCGCGGCGCTCGGCTCCCTGCGACGCGCGAGCTCGCGTGAGTCTATGCGGTCCTGAATCATGTATCGAGCTACGCGATTCATACCGAACGTGGTCACCAACAACGTTGGGACAACAACAATCAGAAGGAAGGGTAAAGCCTCCGACGCCAGCATCAAGTGAAGCCACACTGCGGTGAAAAAGGTGTCGGCAGTCAGCACCATGGTGAACACTCCAGCACCAATCGCCATTCGCTTGGGGCCACGCGTAAGATCATACGGAGCCGCGTTCATCGACGGTATCGACGCCACTACCACGACGCCGCAGAAGGTGAATCCAAGCCACGGGACGATCATGTGGCGTAACGGAACCTTGAGAGCGTAACCAAGGAGGGCGGCGAGGCCCAACCCGGCCACTGCCCAAGCGACTGCTCCGCTTCCCAGCACTAACCAGTCCCTGAGCGCGTAGGAGTGCTGCTCCACCGTACCATCGCCTAACTGGCTATTCATGACGGCCCAACGGGTGGGTTAGCGAAGGAGTCTCGGTACCAATCAACAAGCGATCTTGGCCGTCCTTCACTGCGCCACCTTGCGCCATCGCGCCACCGCTTGCGGGAGAAAGACACGGAGCGTCTCACCACGCTCGAGCGCCGCCCGCAACACTGGACGGATCACTGTCGCCATCAGGTATGACTGCATGTACTGATCGCTCGCAGGACGCCCCTGACGGACGAACTCCGCGACTTGCTCGGCTAGCAGGTCCACTTGAGTCCCGTCGTCCGTGATGCCTGGCGCGAGCGCGTACGCAATAGCCTCGTTCAGCGTCTCGGAGGAAACTCCCGCGGAGTCGGCAGCCGTACGTATCTCGTCGGCGTGCGGATCTAGAAAGACGTGCATAGCCTCGTGCAGCAGGAAGCCCATTGGCTCTGGCGACGGAACCTCGATCACGAGCCGTCCGCCGTTGGCCTCTCCGCCGCCGCTCGTCTCTTCAGGGTTCGCCACCAGAAAGACCGGAACACGAACCGGCTTCGCCGCATCAGCGAAGTGCGCCAGTTGCTCGACGAACGGTGTGAGGCGCAGTCGCTCGGCCGCAAGTTGCTTTCGGAATGCGTCGATGCGACCGGCTTCTTCTTGTAAGAGCGGCTCGACCTTGGGCGCGAAATGCAGCAGGATCTCGGTCTCCTCCTTACTCTCAGCGGCGGAGAGTAGATGGGTCTCGACCGCGCGCTCGGCGGCCGCTCGGATGGGAGCGTCGACCAGAAATGCCTGCTCGAATCCATTGCCCCATCCACGGGCTCGACGAAGCTCGGCGTGTCGGCGGAGCAGTGCGCTATCTTCGGCCGAGAGTACCAGGCGAGTGCGCGCCCACCGTACATACTCGCGGTGCGTGTGGGGATCCCACTGCGACAACTGGTCGACGATGTGAAAGACTTGCGCCGTTCGGGAATCGGAGACGGTGAGGATCATGCCGCCTAGATCGACGTCGCTCGATTGCGCCGCGCTGGGTGCGGGAAGCCCGGGGACCAACGTCGCGCACAGTATCCCTACACTGATCAGTCGATACATGGACATTGCCTAGAGAAAGCGCCCGCAGCGCGCGAACCACGGCATACCGGTATCTGCCACCCAACGGTATCAACCCCCACAGCGCTCGCGGAGCTCGGCCTCGAGGCGACGGATGGCGACGGTGTCGGCGGCCAGCAGGCCGAGCTCCCGATCATCGCTGCGCTCTGCCGGCGTGCCTGTAGTGAAGGCGCGGCGCTGGCCGCGCGTGACCACACCGTCGGCACCAAAGAACACGCTGACGTACTCGGCTTCGCCGCGTCGTCCTTCATCGGTTCCCATCACGGCCATGAGAACAACAGGTGCACGCTTGGCGTTCAGCCCGAGCGAAATTCTGCGACTGCCGCCGGAGTCAGAGGACTGAAAACTGATCAAGCGCGCAACGCCCTCGCGCTGCAGTGCCGGAGCGGCGGGATCGTTACGGCAACTGCCGACACCTGCGCGTGGCAGGACGAGAAGGGGAGGCGCCCGACGCGTGCAGGCTGAGCGCCCGATGTCGATGATACTAGCGTCGCGAAAACAACACTCAGGAGCACGATGTCGTGGCGCATGCGTGCGTTACCGATTGTACGTGATTGATGTCTGGTGCAGAGCGTCAGCTGCGCAAGCCTGATGGCCAGTCGGTTCGTCATCCAGAGCTCCTTACGGTTCAACCAGTTCCCGCCCTGCAGCGACCGCGACTAGAGCCAACAGTGCGACACAGATCAAACGTTGAAGCAGACTTCGTCCTTACAATTGCTACAAATAAGCTACGGTGTACAAACCGTGGCGCCACCTTCTAAGGGACGGCCATCGCAGCTGCAGCTGCGTTCAGAGCCTCGTCTTCGATTCCGCCTATAAGACGGTAGAAGGGCTGCCTTACTGCGGTCGCGCGGCGCGGCGATGCCGTTACTGCGGTTGCTCCAGACGTAACCCGCGCTTGCGCAATCGCCATTTGTCCTACAAACTAGAGGTAATATCGAGGTCGTCTATGTCAGCCCTTGGAATGCTCGAGCTTGCCACTCTTCTCGCTGTCGCACGACTTGGCGACGACGCGTACGGCTCTGGCCGTTCGAACTGATCTGGCCGAGCGAACTGGACGCGATTATTCGGTGGGCGCCGTTTACACGACGTTGCAACGACTCGAGGACAAGGGCTTACTCAAATCGCGGGCGAGCGAGCCGTTGCCTATCCGTGGCGGACGGTCGCGGCGGCATTTCAAGCTCACCGGCGCCGGAGCGCGCGCACTCCGCGAAGCCGAGCGACACGCCGTCTCGATGTGGGCCGGAGTAGGCGTCAGGATTCGCCCGAATCCAGCATGATCAGGATAGTCCCGCGCCGTACGGCCTCCAGTCCGTCCTCTCCGGCGGCCTCTCACACCCCGCCGCGAGCTCGACCCGCGTCGCTCACAGAGCGCCTGCTCCAGAGCTTGGGCGCTGAACATGAATTCGCCGAGGCCGTGCTCGGCGATCTCAGAGAGGAGTACGCGCTTCGCGCCTCGCGCGATGGCGTTGGCGCAGCACGGCGCTGGTACGTCCGCGAGGCGCTACGATCTGCGCCGCATCTCCTATGGAGTTCACTGCGGCACGCATGCCGATACCACCGCAGTCGAGTCGTGGCAGTGATCGCGGGAATTGCATTTACGTCAGTAGTGGTTGTGATCGCACTGCTGATGCGCGACGGGCCTCCTGCACGCCTCGCCGCTGGGACTGACGATGTAGTCGTAGTAAACAATCTCAAGCCGGTGCATGTTCCTGTTCGCGTTATGGACGCGGCGGGGCACGCGCTCAATTTGGCCGGTGTGCGATTCCGTCGGATATCGGGCGCGGCGGTACGGGTAGCAACGAACGGAGAGGTCACGTGCACCAAGTCTGGAGATGCACGCGTACGTGTCTCACTCGGCGCGATATCTCACGACATTCTGTTGCGCTGCCGACCGATGAGCCTCATCACGGAAGCAGGGGACGCATGGATCTATGTGGTTGGTGATTCGGCGCATGCTTTCCCTATCTCAGGAGTAGGCCCCGACGGCAAGCCGGTAGATCTCGTCGCCGGGACCGCTTCGGTCAGTGATAGCGACGTCATATCGCTCGACGGGCTGTTGCTGCACCCAAAAGCGCCAGGCACGACCAAGTTGGATGTGACCGTCGGTGACATCTGGATGGAGACCACTGTCACGGTCCACGAGCGGGCGGCTACTCCGGTAGCGCTTCGCCCAGGACAAGCTTTCGTGTCTGCGCTACGGCTGCCAAGCGGAGGCGTGCGACGCTGGCCATTGCGCCCTGGTTATTACAGAGCTGCTGCTCCGAACGATCCATGAGTAACGGCGACGATACCGAGGGGTGAAGATTCGACCGCGGGAGCTTGTACTTGCGAATGCAGAACGCAAACTGCGTAGACGCACGGTCCTGATCAGAACTACATGTGCGTCGCGCTCGCTCGATGCAGCCGTGGTCGTCTACGCTCCGAAGAAACGCGCGGTTAGGAAGCGAATTCGCTGGCCATCTGGCAGTGTTGCGGAGTATTCGCCTCCAGCCCAGAGCGAACTGGCGGGATGCCCGTGGGCTGTGTTGGGAGTGTGGGACGCGCTAGGATCCTTCGCTATTCAGCGGCTCGCCTGCGTTGCGATTCTATGTGCGCCGAGTCGGCCGCGGATACGGCAACCATGATCGTCAATACTCGCGAGCGCTTCGCATAGCTCCGTCGGCAACGAGCATGGGTATACTGAACGATCCACGCTTGACCTTGTACGATGCGACAAGTCAGCCTCAGAGTCGCCAGACGCGGCCGCGCTGCGTGTCGCATCCTGCTATTCATTTGTTGGGGCCTGGCAGTTCACACAGTGCCCGTATCCGTCGTGCAGTGTCGCCGCCCAGCGTGGACAGAACAGCGCGAACAGAATAGCGATGAAAAACGTGCTCCAAGCGCGAGATCGCCGCGATCTCGTTGATCATTCTCCGCACCCTGACCCCTGTATCAGAGCGGCGCTGGGGCCGCATGTGCTGCCCGCCAGATGGTCTGTCATCTGGCCGACGTCTGCCGCGTGAGCTTGGGCGAAGCGCGTGCGATCCCCGGCGATGGACGTACCGTTCAGGTTCGTCAACAGGACCTCGGACACTCTCTTCCTCGGGCATTACGGAACGCCCGCAGTCGGCGCCGAGTTCCAGCGATACGCGGATGGAGCGTGGACCACATCAAGGTGGGAGAATGCGCCAGGGTTGCGTACTCGCCGGTGGTCGTTCCGCCGGGCGATCAGTCAGCGACCAAGCGCGGCTGCCGACGGTCCGCAAGCAGGCCCGGACGCCTTGTTCGGTATGCTCCGGCGCGTAGTTGGAGTCCGGCGGGTCAACATGCGGCAAATTGGGACCATCATCGGACTCATTTCGTTGGACAGATCGAGCCCGACAGCCTGATGCTCGGTACCAAGCCGTAACGCGCAGAGCGGTTCTGACAGTGTAGCGTAGTCGTTGTCGCGTAATATCAGCTGAGATGAGTGCCCGTCGCATCTTCAGGAAGATGAGCCGTCACGCTCGCCCGAACCCGAGAAGAACGTGTCTCCATCAGGGATGAGTGTCCGCAGCCCAGGCTGACCGATCTCCTGAATCATCAGCGTATCCCCGCTTCTCGTGACCGAATACGTAAGTGAACGCATCAGTTGGTACCGGCCGACATATGCATTGTAGGTCGCCGGATCGACCCTGACCGCGCTGGGAGCCGCTGGAATGAAGCCCCCCTGTGAAGCGACGATCAACCAACGCCCATTTCGCAGGATGTATGTGTCGGTCTTCCGGAGCTTCGGGATGTTGTATCGCTGTTCATCCCAGAACTCGTACTCATTGATGACGTAGCTCATCACGGCCACATCACCGTTGAGTCTGACATGAGCGTCTTCAAGTGAGAATACGTCCCTGTATCCGGCGGCCGGCGGCCGAAACCCTTGCATGACCTGCTGCTTGGTCTCGACGACACCCGACGGTGTTGCGATGACATAGCCGTCAGCAACGTAACGCGACCATAACGCGGTATCCCCCTTGTCGAACGCGAGTATTCTCTCGCGAGCAATCCGGCTCAGTTCTCGCACGAGACTGGCCTCTCCAGTTGATGGAGATGTCGGCCTTGGTGTTTGAGCTGTGCCAACCGACGAGACCGCGTAACACAGGAAGGCGATGCATAGAGTCCGTCTCATCGTGGTTCTCCGGGTTTGGCCAGCACTGCCACGCTCTGGCAGAGTTCTATGACTGCGCCGTGGCTGCACAGATCATGTCCGTGGCTATGTACATACTTCCGTTGCCAGTGAGTCGGTGCGTCCGGGCGTGAATCGGCGCCGAAACGTGCCGCGACGGCGCGCTGCATGAGCACTCGGATATCTAAGCCATGGAGGGACGCTATATTCGGTCACCTTACCCAGCAACAACGTCCCCGGCGCCGCAGTGGCACAACACATGGCAACAATCCCCGCGACCGATGATTCGGCCCTGACGCCCGAAGTCGACGTCACCGCCAGGGCGACGCCCGTGAATCCTGCAGCCGCACAGCCCGATCTGTCCAGGACTGCTTCCGCAATGGAAAGCGTGCGCGCGCGCTCCGCCAATCTCACCGTCCTCACGGTGCTGGCCGTCCTGTACACGCTCTATTTCGCGCGCGAGTTCCTGCTCCCCATCGTCTTCGCGCTCCTACTCAGTTTCCTGTTCAGCCCGGTCGTGCGCGCGTTGGCACGAATACGAGTCCCAACACCACTCGGCGCGGGGATCATCATCGTGGTGATCCTCAGCGTGATCGGCTCCGGTGCGTTCGGCCTCTCTGGCTCCATTCGCGAGTGGGCCGCAAGCGCGCCGCAGACGCTCGCGGTCGCGGAAGCGAAGCTCGGCAAGCTCGTGCGGCCAATCCAACGCGCATCGAACACTGCGGAGCAGGTGGCGCACGCGGCCGCTACGGCGGCTGGTTCGTCCACGAGCAGCAAGCCCGCTCAGGTCGTGATGGAGGGCCCAAGCCTGGCAGCTCGTGCATTCGGGACCACCCAACGGTCGGTCGCGAGCGTGCTCGAGGTGCTGGTCCTGCTGTACTTTCTCCTCGCCGCTGGTGACCTCTTCCTCCAGAAGCTCATCAAGGTCCTGCCCAACCTGGGCGAGAAGAGGAAAGCCGTTCAGATTGCGCGTGAGACGGAGTCGGCCATCTCCACGTACCTGCTCACCGCTGCGGCCGTGAACCTCGGCGAGGGCCTGTTGGTGGCGGGCGTCATGTACCTGTGGAAGATGCCCGACCCTCCGTTGTGGGGGGCTCTCGTCGCGCTGTTTGAATTCATCCCTTACCTCGGGGCGCTCGCGCTCATCGTGATCCTCGCGGTTGCGGCGCTCGCTACATTCGACAACATTGGGCATGCGCTGCTCGTGCCGGTGAGCTTCCTGCTTATCAACGTCATTCAGGGGAATTTCGTCAGTCCACTGTTGCTCGGGCACCGGCTTTCACTGAATCCCGTGGCGCTGTTCGTCGGCCTGGCGTTCTGGGTTTGGATCTGGGGCATTCCAGGCGCGTTCATCGCGGTACCACTCCTCGCGACCTTCAAGATATTCTGCGATCACATGGAATCACTCGCCTCGGTGGGCGAGTTCCTCGGTCAGCGAGATGAAGACGAGCGTCGTTCCGTCGTCCGGATGGCGTAGAGCAGATGCGTCACAGCCATCGAGCTGTGGGTGATGCCATGACGATCAACGCCGTTTGCCACGCGCGCTGCTCGCTGTGCTCGCTGTACTCACGTCGCCGGGCGCGCACCGCCCGTGTAATCGCCGCCCTCATTGAGATCGTGATGATCACCGCATGCCATCACGATAAGGGTCAGGTCCTGCGTGCGGCTGCCCTGTCTGCGCCACCGCCATCCAGTCCCATTCTGTCGACGTTCAACGCGCCGCTCGAGTACGACTTCACACCGGTCCTGCGGGTCGTGGAGCGCGTTGTGCCCACGAGTTTCGGATCGCTCGACAGTCTGCATCAGATTGGCACGGATCCGAATAAGCACTACGCGTACGAAGCCACGCGCGGACCGTTCACCGTCTTTGCGGACGGCAAGCTCATGCATCTGCACGCGACGCTCTCATACACGGCACGCGGGTATTACAAGCCGCGCATCGGCCCCACGCTGGGCGCTGGGTGCGGTGGCGGCGACGAGCGTCCCCGACTGATCCTCGAGCTCGTTACACCGCTGACGCTCACGCGTGATTGGCACCTGCACTCCGCCGTCCGCCTCGCGCGGATGGAGCCGTTGTCCTCCGCGCCGCGTGACCGCTGCGCAGTCAGAATCATCAACTATGACGTCACGGATCGCGTGATCGACGCCGCTCGAAGTGCGCTGATCGCACATCTCCCCGCCATCGACCAGACTATCGCGAACGTTGACCTACGCGACCGGTTCACGGGGTGGTGGCACTTGCTCCAGCGTCCCATTCAGCTCACTGACGGTGTGTGGCTGATGCTCGATCCGCGCCGTCTCCGCCTGGGGAGCGTTACCGGCACCGGTCACGTGCTCACGGTCCAGGCTGGGCTGGACGCATATCCCATCATCGTCACCGGAACGGAGCCGCCGCCCTCGACCGTCCCACTCCCGCCGCTGGCACACGACACGAGCGCGGGCGCATATCACATCGTCCTGGATGGACTTGTGGACTACGTCACCGCCTCGCACGCGCTCGCCGATGCGCTACGCGGAAAGATGGTCACCGAAGCGGGACACACCGTGATCGTGACCGGCGCCCAGGCTTCGGCCGCACCAGGTGGTCGCATTGCGCTCGCAATCGCGTTCACCGGTGACGCCAGTGGCACGCTGCGATTCGTCGGCACGCCCGAATACGATGCATCCGCTAGACAGCTTTCCGTCCCGGATCTCAACTACGATCTCGACACCGACAACGGTCTGATCAACGCGTATTCTTGGCTGCGCTCCGATGCACTGCGCACCGCCTTCCGCACCAAGGCGCGCGTCCCCGCCGCGACCGTGCTGGATCGCGGCAGGCAGCTTCTGCTCGCGGGCCTCAACCGTAAAGTTGGCGATGCAGTCACACTCGCTGCGACGGTGGACACTGTCGCAGTCCGCGGAGTGTACGTCACGGCGTCGGGGTTACTGGTGCGCGCACAGGCGAGCGGGACTGCCAGTGTAGTTGTGCGCCAGCAGCAGTGATCGTCGAGGAAACTGGCGGCAAGTCACGACGCCTGTGCGACAACCGAGGTGAAGCCCAGCTCCACTGACTCACCATTCCAACAAGGGATCTGAAGCGTGTCCCTGTAGCCGGACCGGAGGCCGCAGCGGTATACTCAACTACGTCGCACGGCGTCCGCGTGAACCAGAGCCTGGAGCCCAAGCAACATGATGACACTCATACCTTCCAACGCGACGGCGAGACAATGGCGCATCGTACAGCTGTCGCTGCTTTGCGCGGGCTGTGCGCTCGTGACGGCCATCGCGACGATAGTTGGGGCGCACGTCCGGTCGGCGCCGGCTCCGCGTATCGTGAGCGAAAGCATGCGGATGGTCATGCTGGCCTCGGGCGTCGTTATCGCGCTCTGCGGAGGCCAGCTGCATTTGGCGCGTCGGCAATTGGAGCGTACCGAGTCGGAACGACCCCGCGCGTGGATGACGCGCCTCTCCGTAACGCTGTACGCGTTCGGATTCGCCTGTGTCGGTTTGGGTATCGCGGGCCTTGGGCGGTGACACACAGAGCGCTAAGCGGCGTCGAAGCCGACACCCAGTCGATGCTTGCCCTAGAAAATGCTAGTTCATACGGTGAACTGGCGGCCTGCAGTTCGAGTAACATGGTTGCCGCGGCCAAGACGCGTCAACCGAGTGATGCTCGCTGAAATGCAACAAGAAACGCGACAACTCGGTAGTGACATGTGAGCGCTGTTATGCGCAAGAGCGCCATCATCCTACTGGCGATCATGCTTGTCGAAGCCGTGCCGTACGTGCTGATGCTCTTCGCCTCTCCTGCGGTGGGGATCGCGCGCCTTTACAGTTTCCACTCGACAATCTGGCCCGCTTGGATCGCCGCCGGCGCAATCACGGTCGCGTATGTCGCGTACGCGGCTAGTTCGATCCCACTGGTTGCCACACGTTTTTTCGACCGCCATCCGCTCAAGCTCATCGCCATTCCGTTCGCACTTGTGACCGGCACGATGGAAGAGCTCTGGTTCCGCAAGCTGCTCATGGACTGGGCAGCGCTCCGGCGGCCCTGCCATCGTTGCAGTCTAGTGACGTGATCGAGAGAGAGGCCGACGACATGAATGCGCCAAGCACATGAAATCGTTAGCGGCTGAACTTGGATACCGGTCGGGCATACGCATCAATGACCGTCATTATCGCTGAAGACAGTCCAGCTCACCTAGCCGAGGACGCGCGGATTCCCATCGGCTTCACCGTCGCCGAAGTCTTCGACGACAGCGCCATCGCGGCTTTGCTCCGCCGCCACACCGCTGTCGCGACACCGCCGCCAAACCGTATTGCAAAGAGTACGATGACTACGAGGTCAGTCGGCCGACTGAATGGTCTAGCCACTTCGATCTATCGTACTGGACGATCCTTGCGGCTTTCCTCGACCATAAGCGCGTCGGCCCTTGCTAGTTCGCCTCGAACTGAGCTGGGATGTATCCGGCCGCTCGCCCAGTGATGTACGCAGTGAGTGATGTACGCAGTGATGTACCCAGGGCTATGCCCGTGAGACTACTCCAACTGTGGGCGCGGCTCTTCGTGGCGTCGGTCTGTGTGCAGCTCGCCGCGCTCATCGCGGTTGCGGCCGGTGCGACCCCATGGGTGCGCACTGCGAGCGCCTGGGCGGTCGCCTCACTTGCTGCTGTGGGCGCTCTGCTGGTCATCGCTATCATACTACGGCGCGCTGCGCTCAAACGGCGGCTGTTGCGCGCGGTCTCCACGCGCCACGATTCCGTGATCGTCGCTCCGTATGACGTTGTGGAGCAAGCCTTCGGCCCCCTCGTCGAGAGCCGCGCGGTTCACGATCTTGCCGTGGCAGTCGTGCTCCCTGGGCATGACATCGTCTACTTTCCGGCGGCTAACCCGCACGCGCACTCGACGACACTCTACGAAGTTGGGTCCCTCACGAAGCCGATGACGGCCGAAGTCCTCGCGAGCATGATCGCGGATGGAACGGCCGCGATGACAACCCGGATCGGTAACATCGTATCGCATCCCTCGCTTCCCGATCGGATTGCCTCAATCACGATCGGGGAGCTCGCAACTCATCAGTCGGGTCTTCCGCGCATCCCACGTACCTTCAGGCTAGTGTTGGCGGCGCTCCTCAGTGCGGATCCATACCGCTGGTTCGACGCTCCCGCGCTTCTCCGCAGCCTCACCAGCGCTCGTCGAACCGCACCCCCAGGGACCTACTCCAACTTTGGGTTTGCACTGCTCGCGTATGCAATTGGAGAATTACAGCACAGCGATTTTCGGTCTGTGCTCGAGGCGCGACTCCTTCGCCCTCTTGGTCTGCATAGCACCTACCTTGACCCCGACGAGGGCATCGCGTTGCGACACGCGCGTGGTCACGATTTTCTCGGAGTCCCAGCGTCGCGCTGGCATGCAGGAGCCATTGCTGGCGCCAGCGGAGTCAGCATGACTCTCCCCGACGGCGCCAAATGGCTCTCAGCGCACGTCGATCCGCCAGCTGCATTCCGAGACATTGTGGCGATGGTCACGCGACCACTTGCCCCCTTCGGCACTGACCGCGTCGGAATGGGCTGGATTGTTACAGCGATGGACGGCAGATCTGTCGCCTGGCACAATGGCGGCACGGGCGGCTTCTCGAGCTTTGCCGCGTTCGACGCGGCGGTCGGAGTTGGCGTCATCGCCTTTGCGGCATCATCGCATATCAGCGCGTTGGATCGGGCTGGGTTTCACGTCATTCGCGAATGTGCAACGCGCTGGGGCCGCAGGGACGAAGCCACCACTCGCACCGGATAACGAGCGCTGCAGCAAGACCGGAAGTGTACTCGTGCCGGGCGTGTCACCGGCTACACGCTTTCCCTGATTGGAAGCGGCCCCGCAAGAACGACCTGTACGGCGAGTCAGCCCGTGATCACGTGATGTTGAGATCTCGGGCTTGCGTGACCAGATCGCCGTTCGTATTTTGTTTGTTAGCTAAATAACAAATGTCTGAAGTTTATAAAGCGCTTGCCGACCCGACGCGCCGCCGCATCCTCGAACTCCTGCGCGAGCGGGAGATGAGTGCCGGCGAGATCGCCGAGCATTTCCGGCTGGCCAAGCCAACTCTGTCCGGGCACTTCGCCGTACTGCGCGCTGCAGGACTGGTTAGCACTGAAAGGACCGGGACCAGCATCATCTACCGATTGAACATCTCCGTGCTTGAAGAGGCGCTGATGACGCTCATGGATAGTTTCGGGCTTCTCCGTCAGCGCGCGCCGCGACTTTCCCCGAAAGGAAAAGCTCCATGAAAATCACCAAGCTGCTACTCATTTCGGCCGGATGCATCGCCGCTATGCTCGCAGTGTCCGCCTGGGCCTATCCTCGCCTGCCGAACGCGCCGATTGCCGTGCATTGGGGCATCGACGGTCGACCGAACGGATACGCTGGAAAAACGCTGGCCTTGCTGCTGATGCCGCTGATAGCGGTCGGCATCTCAATGCTCATGGCGGTCGTGCCGCTGACCATGCCGCGCCGCAGTCGCCTCGAGCGTTCAGCGTTGCCGTACGCGGTCACCTGGATCGGCGTCCTCTTGGTCCTTGAGATCTGTCACGTCGCAATGCTCGCCAAAGGCATGGGCGCGTCATTCGACATTGCCCGCCCGATCACGTTCGCGGTTGCCGTGCTGACGCTCGCCATCGGTAACTACATGGGGAAGATCCGCTACAACTACGTGTTCGGCATGCGTACGCCCTGGACCCTCTCGGATGAGCGAGTGTGGGACAAGACACACCGCCTGGTCGGACGATGGATGGTCGCGCTTGGCGTCGTCCTGGCCGGTGTAGTCGTCGCGGCGCCGCGAGACAGGCAAGGCACGACGGTGCTCATCGCAGCGACAACGTTCTGCTGTATCGTCCCGGCGATGGTTGGCGTGGTCTACTCGATGGTTCTGTCGCGGCGATTAGAACGCGCCTAATTGCTAGCGACGGGTGAGCGCGTGATTGAGGAGCGCGGGCAAGTATCCGCGACCACGACGCGTCGAGGCGTGATTGCCTACCTGGCTTTCACCTTCGCCTTCGCGTGGATCTGCTGGGAGATCCCGATTCGACTCGGCTTCTCCGTGCGCAGTCCCATGTTCCAGTTCGCGTTGCTGCCGGGCGCGTTTGCCCCAGCCATCGCGGCACTCCTCGTCCGAACTGTGGGGTGAGGAATTTGGCTGGCGCGGATATCTGCAGCCGCGGCTCTTCCCGGGGCGCGCGGGGCGCCGTAACGCACAGGGCTTCAGCGACGCCTGATTACCGTTGATCCTGCGTGGCTACGACTTTGGAGATCAGGCGATATTGGGCGCGGGAGTGTTTCTCGTCTCGACGTGCTCCTGTCCATCATCTTCGGATGGCTGAAGGACCAGACCGGTAGCATTTGGTCCTGCAGCCTCGCTCACTCTGCCACGAACGCCGTTGGCGCGAGCCTCACGCTGCTGTGGTTCTATGAGGCGCAGCGGCCGGTGCTGACAGCATACGTTGGCGTCCTCGCCTGGCCCCCGCTTCTATTGGTCTGTTTCGCCATTATCAGGCGCAGACGCCATCGCGTGATCGGGAACGATCTCCAAACGAGCCAAATCGTGGCATCGGCGGTGTAGAGGCGTATGGGCTCTGGCTGGAGGCAGGGCGCCTACTAGCGTGAACCTCCTGGCGCGCCTATGGGTTCATAGAAGCACTCCACAACCCACTTGACTAGCTGTTCGTGCAGCCACGTCGCGCGCTCGCTGTCGTACTCATTCAAGACAATCGACTTGCCTTGGTCGGCTACCAGTCGCTTGGCATAGATAAGCGCGCCCTCGACCGAGCGGTCAGCCCTCCGCATGATGTGAAAGAGCTTGCAAAAGCTCTCTTTGGGCTCGCCAGCGGCTAGCGCTTCGCCCCTGATAGCAGCGTGAGCGACTGCTGACGCATCCCGAGCGGCACTGTCAAGCTCAGGATTCTGCGGACCTATGTCCGTGGGCATCGTCTTTCCTGGCGGTGGCCTGGCCAACAGAAAAGATCGGCCAGCGGTCGGTTGCGATACAGCTAGTGACCCTCGTGCTACTCTACGGTCTTTCGCAAGAAACCGTTAGCGCAAGGACGCGATCAATCGCGCGGCGGCGGCCCTTCGATGAAGCTGAGCAGCTCTGCGTCTTTGAGTGATGCCCAGTCTTGGGGGAAGTGACGGAAGCGCCTAATGCACATCTCATTCGCCGCGATCAGTGAGAGTGCCGAGTCTGCGGGGTTACTGATCTCGCGAATGCGCCACTGGCGGTGCCCGGAATCTGTCAGCGTTCGCTCACAGCGCTGCGATGCACGGCCGCTCTCCGCCATGCAAGAGAACGCCGCAAGGCGCATGCGCAAGTCGATGAACCGCCCCTGTAACCCAAGACTGCCGGGGAACGGACAGCCGCAGCAATGTGACAAGGCAGCGATTGACGCCGTGTAACCTACACGTTACATTGCCGATGTAACCTATAGGTTATCATCCTTCCGTCACCGTGCCCCATCTCGCTGCCATGGAAACCATGCGTTCGAATTCGCCCGTAGAAGTCGCTGACCGTCTCTCCCGAGCACGCGCGATCCTGTTCGCGCTGGCTGCCGTGGTGTTCGTCGCCATCTACGTTGTGCTTCGCCCGCTCCTCTTCTCATCGCACCAGGCATCGCTGGTGCTGGGGGGAGTCATTGATCCCTGGGCCATCAACGCTCTTCTCCTCCTGACCTGTCTTGCGACCGGCGGCGGACTTCTAAACCGTCGGGAGGTCCGGACTCTCGTCAACGATCCGGTGGCACGCGATCACTACCGGACCGCGGTCGTCGTGGGGTACTGGACGGCAATGCTCACGGCTCTGGCCCTCTACTTGGTGCCGACCGGCGAGCGCTACACTGCACGGGACGCTGTCTTCGTGATCGTGACGCCAAGCCTGAGCATCGCGCTCCTGGTCTTCGCTTGGCTGGAGCTTCGTGCGCACCGTGATGCTGAATCACTGTGAAGCTTGATCACCGTGATGCGTGAGCAGCTACGCAACAACCTCCGACAGCAGCGAGCACTGCGGAATCTGACGCAGGCGGATCTGGCGGCGCTCGTCGGAGTGTCGCGCAAGACGATCAACACGGTAGAAAACGGCGTGTTCATCCCCTCGACCGTGCTGGCGCTCCGGCTCGCGCAGGTTCTCCAGATTCCAGTCGAGACGCTGTTCCAGCTGCCCGAGTAGGCGCGCGCACTCCGTCGCGCTGCCGCTCTTTTCCCCAGTCCCATCGCGCAGCTTCCACCTGATCTATGAGCGTGGTTCGGGCGCACCGGACGGCCCGCAGCTAGCAGCGTCACGATCAACAGTTTGAGGGAAACACCCGAGAGCGTGAGCGGCTACGCGAGCGTAGCAGTCCCTACTGTTCCAGTCCCCACCGCCGCAACTCGGCTGCGTCGGACACGTCAGTCAACGGTGTGCTCCTGAGCGTCGGCGCGCGTGCGCACGGGCCGTAGGCGTCGCGCACCAGGGCCGTCAACGAGTCCCGGGTGGGCGGCCCTAGTCCCGCGCCGAGTGCGTTCGCGCGCATGAGCACCATGTGCGCGGCGCCGACCATCTCGCCGTTGACGCGACGCAGTTGCCCGACGACTTGCCGGAATGTCGCAAGCTCGGTCGCCGAAGCCGTGCCGCTGGCCGGCACCGCTGCGCCCAGGTTGGCGACGTACTCACCTTCGCGTGAGTTGAGCTCGGAGAGCAAGGGGAGGAGCCGATACGGCGCGGACCACTGCACGAGCCGCTCGGCGCTCATGTGCGTGCCGACGTCGGACGCCAGCACAGCCTTCCATGCTTCTGAGTCCCACACGCGTAATGGCGGGTGATACGCGGCTGCGAGAGCACGTAGCTCCGCGGTGCTCGCGTTGCGCGTGGTTGCCTCCTCCATCTCGACCAGCGCACTGTCGAGACAGCGCCCCACGGCGAGGCGCACGAAGCCCTCGCGGTCGTCGTCGTCGCGCAGCTCGAGGCGCATCGCCTGCTCCGCGCTCGCGATCTTGGTGTGCCAGTGCAGCGCCTCGACCGCCTGCTCGGCCGACAACGCGACGAGCACGCCGAGCACGATGATGCCGACTTCCTTGAGAAAGTCGCGCCAGCCGTGGATGGGCTTTGGAGCGTGGATATCCATGGCGAGAACCTACAGCGGTTTGTCCCACGCCGTGCGGCCTCGAACGGAGAAACAGACGCGGCGGGAGCGACCTGTATCGCTCAAGCGCATCCTGGTTTTACGGAGGAAAAACGGCTCGGATGCGTTAACAAGCCCCGAGTTACCTTGCCGCTGAATTGAACTGCAGCGACGACAACTCGCGTGGTTACCCCCGCACCAACGCCTTGTACTTGATCCGCTTGGGCGTCTCCGCATCAATCCCCTTCCGGCGATGCAGATTCGCCTCGTACTCCTTGTAATTCCCCTCGGCATACGCGAGGGCGGGTGTAGTTCACGCGGCAGTGCTCTACACAGCGTTGTGCTGCATATACTTAGCGCGTCAGTCGATGTGGTTCGCTCTTGTCACAGTAGCATCCGTGACAATGCGCGTTGTCACGAGGCGGCGTCCAGGCCAGCGATAGCAACACAGCGCGGAGTTTCGCCACTCGTCCGCTCACCACCCCGACTTCCCCGCGCGGTCCGCGAGCCACACGTCGGGCGTGTAGCGTCGGGCCGTGCACGCGACCACCGCACCGCCACCGCCAATCGTGACGCCGCCCAAGCCCTCCGCCGCCAGGGAGCATCCGCTCGGAAACGTGACGACTCGTGTGAGTGATGCGCCGTCCGGCGCGATTCGCTCCAGCACGAGCTCGCGTCTCGCCACCGCGCCGCGGGCCGAGTCGAAAGCCGGGGCCGCACCGGCCGCAGCATTGACGACGCCAGTCACGTAGAGCGAGCCGTCGCTCCCCCAGCCGACAGGCTGCACCGGTGCGTGGCTCGCTGTGACGCGCGAGAATCGACCGGTCGCGAGGTCGACCACGATCACTGAGTCGGCGATGTCGGACCAGTACGCGCTGCGCCGCAGCCCGGCGTCCGTGTAGAATGGCCGAGTGCGGGCGCGAGCGATGCCGGGATCGGGATGCGGCGGCGCACCGCGCCGTTCGTGTCGATGATCGCGAAGCCGCTGCCACGCGCGAGCACCACCGCATCGTTCCCGTACCAGCCTACGAGTGCTCCCCGCGTCGGTCGGGTAGTGAATCTGGCGTTCGCTTCCGCCGTCGGCGTCGGTGAACATCGTTCCGATCATGCTGCTGTTGGTACCAGACCACCTCGTACGCGAGGTGGCGCCCGTCCGCAGACCAGTAGGGATAGTCGATGATCGCACGCTGTGCCGTAACCTGGCGTGGTGCGTCCGCCAGCGAGCGGAAAGAGATACGCGTTCTCGCCGATGTTGTCGGTTGCGGCGCCAGCGATGGTCGTACCGTCGGGCGAGAACCGGTTTGCGAAGACGAAGCTCGTGTGGTGCGTAAGCGACGTCCACGGCGCGCTGGGCTGCCCGAGGCGGTGCGTGACGATCTCGAACGACGCTGGCCCGGCCACGATTGCCAGCCGACCTGCGCGCGACGCATCCATCAGGCCCTCGACCCCGTCGGCCACCTGCCCGAGCACAATCTCGGTGCCGCCGACGTCGAACTTGCCGTGGGAGACTGGGATCCGTCGGAGATTGTCATTCGTTCCCGGCGCCGGCGTAAGTGCAAGAACGCCACGATTCGTCGCATCCCAGCGAACGGCGGCGCGGACGTCGAATGCCGTCGTGGAATCCAAGAGCACGCCGCGCGCATCGAGCAGGACGAGCGTCCTGGCGCTATGAATGCCCGCCGCCGCGGCGAGCGAGCCATCGTCCGGGTTCGCATCCAGATCGCTGAACGTGAACCCCGTCGGGAGCGCTGCGCTCCCGGTGCGTGCGAATGTGTGGGGGTCGAGCCACACGAGCGACTGTGCTTCGGGTGCCCCGACCACCTCGACGATCTGTCCGCTCGGCGTGAATGTCCATGCCATAGGTGCCGGCGCGACGCGCTTCGGAATTCCGCCCAGCCGCGGGATCACGTACAGCGAGGACGCCGCCCGCCCCGAGTCGGGCGAGCCAGTGAACCCGATGGTTGCGCCGTCTGGTGACCACTTAAGTCGTGGCCTACTGTCGGCCACGTCAGCAGCTTCACCGATTGCGTGCCGTCGACCTCGCGTACCTGCAGCGTGCGCGTGCACGCTCATTGGCAGCACTGCGCGACGCGCACCTCACGACCCATGGTGGAATCCGCGGCATGGCATCCTGCCCGCTTGGCATCGCCGCAAAAGGAATGACGGTGACATTACCAACAACGTCGCCCGCATTGCACTCAGTGATTATTGCCGCACTAACGACTTGTACTTGAATCCGGTGCGGGTTCTCGGCGAGCTCGGGGTTACGCCGCTTGAAATCAGCTTCATAGTCCCGATAGTTCCCCTCACATACGCGAGGGCGGGTGTAGTTCACGGGACGGTACTAACAACCGCGTTGTGCTGCATGGACTTAGCGCCTCAGTCCGTGTAGTTCGGTCTTGTCACGAGTGAATCCGTGACAACGCGCGTTGTCACGAACTCGGCTGGGAGCCGGTCGCGGCACGGCGCACTGCTGGACAGCTGGACAGGTGGACAGGTGGACAGGTGGACAGGTGGACAGGTGGACAGTAACTCAACACGTTAAGCGCATGGGAACTCTTCCCCGCTCCCGCGCCATGCTCCTCTCGGCAGTCATTGGCGCGACGCTCGTCGTCCAATCAGCGCCCGCCCATGCCCAGGGTGCACGCACCGCTCCGGCCGACTCCGCGGCGCGGCGCGCGGCGACCGAGCACATGGCGTCACTTCTCCGCATTCGCACGCCTCATGGCGTGCAGTCCCTCGAACAGGTCACACTCGGTGGTGTGAAGCAATGGATCTCGATTCGCGGCAGTGACCGGGCGAATCCTGTGATGCTCTTCATCCACGGTGGTCCGGGGGACGGGATGATGGCGCGCGAATGGGCGTTCCAGCGGCCGTGGGAGGACTACTTCACCGTCGTGCAGTGGGATCAACGCGGTGGCGGCAAGAATGGGTTGGCGGACACGAGCGCGGCATTGCTCTCGACGTTGTCGACGGCGCGCGACATTGCGGACGCCGAGGAGTTGGTCCCGATCCTGATGAAGCGCTTCGGTGTGCACAGGATCGTGCTCGTCGGCCATTCATTCGGCACCATCATCGGCGCGCAGCTCGCCGCGCACCACCCCGACTGGTTCAGCGTCTACGTCGGCATCGGGCAGGCCGCACCGAAAGGTGAGGCGATGCTGTATCACGACGTGCTCGCATTGGCGCACGCCGCCCGGGACACCGAAGCCATTCGACAGCTCGAGTCGATTGCGCCGTATCCGAACGTGCCGGCCGACTCGCTGCCGAAGGACGTCGCGCTTCTGCGCCGCTGGTCCCGTGCCTTCGGCGGAGCGTGGTATGGCGACACTGGCTGGAGCACGTACGCGGACGTGCAATGGCTCGGCCCCGAATACACCGACGCTGAGCTGAACGCGTTCGACGCGGCCGAAGGGCGCGTAACGAGCCGTGTCCTGCGAGCTGATTTCTTCGATCAGCCGGCCAGGCTGCCGCGGCGCTTGAGCGTGCCGGTCGTGTTCATGATGGGCCGGCACGACCTTCACACTCCGTACAGTGCCGCGCGACTCTACTTCGATAGTCTCAGTGCCCCGAGCAAGGAGTTTGTCACGTTCGAGAACAGCGCTCACGTTCCGTTCCTTGAGGAGCCCGGACGGTTCTTTGCGGCGTTGCTCCGATACGTGCTGCCGCTGAGCGAGCGTGGGGTGATGTCGGCGCAGTGAGTCCGATGAGAAGTGCTGATTCCATCCAGAAGCAGTCAATGCCGTGACGATTCCGGATCGTCACGCGCTCTGGCGGCGCTCGTCGGAGTGTCGCGCAAGACGATCAACACGGTAGAAAACGGCGTGTTCATCCCCTCGACGGTGTTGGCGCTCCGGCTCGCGCAGGTTCTCCAGATTCCAGTCGAGACACTGTTCCATCTGCCCGAGTAAGCGCGCGCTCCGTGAGCGACGCGGTTTTGTGGACGTGGCCGAGCGTGCTGCGCCGGCGGCTTACATCAATACGCAGGCTGCTGTGAGCCCGGGTGTGTCGGCAAATCCAATTACAACTGTGGGGCGGCCGTACAGGCCCTTTGCGGCGTAGCGGACGATCATGTTATTGCGTTGCCACGGTCCGTTCTGAGCGACGAGCTTGTCGCCGCGCATGTCGTAGGTGCCGCGATCATCCTCCTTGACATTCGCGTAATGGTGCGCATCGAAAATCCAGAGATAGCCCTGGAACGCGCCGGGCGTGAACGCGACACTGCCGACCTGCGCACCTGCGAGGAACGTGGCGTACGGTCCTGAATAGCACTTGTACTGTCCGTGCGGAGGTGCGTCCGACATCGCGCCATCAGCGCTTGTGCCAGCGCTTGTGCCGCGGGACGCGGCTGGGCTGGCTCCGGGTGCAAGATTCTGCTGCATGACGCTGCCCGCGTTCCCTGCGCCCATTGCCTGTGCCGCTTTGCCCTCGCTGACAAACACAAGCCCGGCCAGATACGAGAACGCGCACGCCTTAGCGATGTCGTTGTCCCTGGCTGCGTCCGTCGCGGTCGCCATCAACTGGTCACCGCTCAGTCTGGAGCGCGCAGCCGCATCGCGCACTGCCGAAGACAATGATGCAAAGTGTCCACTAGCGGCGTAAAGCTCGCCGAATGACTGACACGCCGGCGTGTAATCCTTGGCGTTGATCGACTGACTTGCCCGCGTGTACGTCGCATTCTGTGCGGGGATGTTCTGGGACTGCGCACCGAGGGGAAGAAGGCATACCGCCGTAACGGTCGCCGCCAGAGCAAGGCGATGGTTGAACATGGGCGAGCAATTTTTCAGAGGACGCTTAGCCTGTCTACAGCCGCGAGAAATCATAACGGAAATTTTACACGACGTCGCTTAGCAGCGCGGCGCTGGCTCGGTCACATCGACGCGGCGTGGGATTACGGCGGTCGGCAGGGCTTTGGAGCGCGGCCGGTAGCACGCGGGCAAGCGTCAGTGTCTCGTCAGCACGTGTGGCCGATGCGGTCGCCGCTCTCAGTTCCTGCGCGATGTCATTCAGAATCACTCGTGGCGGACCTGCAGATCGTAACGCCTCCGGTGCCGCAGGTGTTGCCGTGTCATCTTGCACGTCGATATCAGCTGTCTCTGAAGCCGCATCCCAAGGCGCAATTGGGCAAAATTTGGGACAAACATGGCCCCGCCAATCGATTGGCGGGGCCATGTTTGCACCGGGGCGGCTATGGCTGGTCCATCAACCGGCCACGACAGGTGTAACTACCCCCGCACCAACGCCTTGTACTTGATCCGCTTCGGCTGATCCGCGTCGATCCCCTTCCTCCGATGCAGATCAAGCTCATAATCGCGGTAATTCCCCTCAAACCACACAACCTCGCTCTCCCCTTCGAACGCCAGTATGTGCGTAGCGATCCGATCCAGGAACCATCGATCGTGCGAGATCACCACCGCGCATCCCGGGAAATCGATGAGCGCATCTTCCAGCGCGCGCAGCGTGTCCACGTCGAGATCGTTCGTCGGCTCGTCCAGCAGCAACAGATTGCCGCCTGACTTGAGCACCTTCGCGAGCTGAAGTCTGTTGCGCTCGCCACCGGACAGATCCTTCACGCGCTTCTGCTGATCAGTTCCTTTGAAGTTGAAGCTTGATAGATACGCGCGTGCGTTCATCTCACGCTTGCCGACCTGGATGAGATCGTGGCCGCCGCTCACTTCATCGTACACGCTCTTGGATCCGTCCAACTGACGCTCCTGATCCGCGTACGCGAACACTACCGTGTCGCCGATCTCGAGCGAGCCGTCGTCCGGCTTCTCAGTTCCAGCGATCATCCTGAACAACGTCGTCTTGCCCGCGCCGTTGGGACCGATGATTCCGACTATTCCGCCGCGTGGAAGTGAGAAGTTCAGATCGTCGTACAGCAGCTTGTCACCGTACGCTTTCTTGAGATGCTTCGCAGTGACGACGTCATTGCCGAGCCGCGGCGGTGGTGGAATGACGATTTCGTGCGACATCACCTTCTCCGCGGTGTCTGCCTCCGCCATCTCCTCGTACTTCTGAATGCGCGCCTTGCTCTTGGCCTGTCGCGCGCGCGGCGCCATGCGCACCCACTCGAGCTCGCGGTCGAGGGTGCGCTGTCGCGCCGACTCCTGCTTCTCTTCCTGCGCCAGTCGCGTCTTCTTCTGCTCCAGCCACGACGTGTAATTCCCCTCGTAAGGGATTCCTGCTCCGCGATCGAGCTCGAGGATCCACTTCGCGACGTTGTCGAGGAAGTAGCGATCGTGAGTGATGGCTACGACAGTCCCCGGAAATTCCGCGAGGTGCCGCTCCAGCCACGCGACTGATTCTGCGTCCAGATGGTTCGTCGGCTCGTCGAGGAGCAGCATGTCGGGCTGCTCGAGCAACACTCTGCACAGCGCAACGCGTCGCTTCTCGCCACCCGAGAGGTTCGTCACAGCTGCGTCAGCAGGCGGCAGCCGAAGCGCGTCCATCGCTATCTCGATCTGACGATCCAGCTCCCACGCATTCGCGTGATCGATCTGCTCCTGCACGCGCGCCTGCTGATCCAGAAGCTTCGTCATCTCGTCATCCGACATCGGCTCGGCGAACTTCATCGAGATCTCCTCGAATTTCCTGAGCAGATCGCGCGTCGGCTTCACCGCTTCCTCGACGTTCTCCTTCACGTTCTTGCTCGCATCGAGTTGCGGCTCCTGCGACAGATATCCGACGCGAGTTCCAGCGTGCGCCCACGCTTCGCCCTGATAGTCCTGATCGACACCGGCCATGATGCGAAGCAGCGACGATTTACCCGCGCCGTTTGGGCCGAGCACGCCGATCTTCGCGCCGGGATAGAATGAGAGCCAGATCCCCTTCAAGATCTCCCGCGACGGCGGGACGACCTTGCGAAGATCCTTCATTACATAGATGAATTGCGGTGCCACTGATTTCTCTGCGAATTCGATGAGACTTGTGCGCTGCCGAGTCGGCGCGCAGCTACGTCTACCAAATGTAGTGAGCGGCGGAAATCCAGCCGCTGCTGTGGTTACTACAGCTACTGTCGCAGCGCTTCGGCGATCGCGGCGTCGGCGAGCGGAGCCATCACGCGATATCCCGCTTCGGTCGGATGGACACCGTCGTGCGTGAGGTCGCCACGAAGTCCGTGCCGCTCGTCCACCATCGCCGTGTAGTAGTCGAGATAGACTGCGCCGACGCGCGCAGCGTACGATCTCATCCAATCGTTCAGCGCTGCGATCTTCGACACCGGCTGGAGTCCCGGGCGCCACGGATAGTCGAACACCGGAAGGACCGATGACAGCACCACGCGGATCCCACTCGCCTGCGCGAGCTCGGTCATCGATGCGATGTTGTCCTCGATCATGGCGAGTGTGGATGGGCCCGTGTTTCCCGCGATGTCGTTCGTGCCGGCGAGGATGACTACCGCTGCCGGCTTGAGCGCGATCACGTCCTGACGAAAGCGCACGAGCATCTGCGGCGTCGTCTGCCCGCTTATTCCGCGGCCGATGTACTGCCGGCCAGGGAACAACACGGGAAACAGCGGTGCCCACGCATCCGTTATCGAGTTCCCCATGAACACCACTCGACGCTCGCCCGCCGCAGGTGCGGCGAGCGTGGAATCCGCCGAGCGGTACCGCGCGAGATTCGCCCAGTCGTCGTGCGTTTGATCAGTGGAAGCGGTCGGCGATGCGTCGGGCGCTGGCGCTGGAATCTCGCGCACCCAGATGTTGCGGAAGCTTATCGGCGGGCTCGGATCGCCGTGCGCCTGGAGCAGAATCGGAGCGGGGCCGTGCTTCACGTAGTGCGGCGTGCCGATGTTCTCAGTGAAGCCCTTGAGCGCCACATGGTTCTGCACGAGCACGCCGTTGTGGAATGCAGTGACGTACGCCGGTGTCTTCAGCGTGCCGTCATCGTTGAACGTCGGCGCGGTCCAGACGACGTCGTAGACCTGCCATTGACCTGGCGGACGCATCGCGTTGACGAGCGGCGCATACTGCTTGTACATGCTCGCCGCCTGCCCGTTCACATACGTCGGGTTGTTGTACGAGTCGAGCACTTGCAGCTCATAGCCGCCCTTCGGCGTGATGGCGAGATAAACGCCACTGTTTCCGCGCTCCTGCCCGCTGCCGGTGACACCGACGGGCACCCGCCACTCGACGTGGAGCTGATAATTGCTGAAGCTCCGTCTCGTCTGGATGTCGCCCGCTGCCTTGTTCACCGTGGCCACACCGTTCGCCACCTTCCATCCGGCGGGCGACGACGCATCCTTGGCAGCGACCCACTGGTCCAGGTTCTTTCCGTCGAACAGCACGATGGCGTCGGATGGCGGCGCGCCCTCGGTGGCGCCCGGCGTCACCACGCGCGGCACCGGCGTCCACACCTCGGTATCCTCTGGACGTGGCTGCTTGGGCTGCGTCGTTTGCTGCGCGGCAGCTTGTCCGGCAATGACCGCCATCGTGGCTGCTCCCATGGCATTGCGGAGCAGATGAGCGCAGACGCGTCGTGGGTAGAGCGCGCCCGCCAACTGGCGTCGCGCCACGGGACGAAGACTCATGAAGTGCTCCATGGTGAGATGAAGAGCGCCTGCGTCTGGGCTGCTCGTCACGCCCACCCGCGCCGCGAGAGAATTCTCGCGCACGGGTCACGCTCCGACGCTGCTCGAGCAAATTGCGCCGGTCCGCCCGCGTTCGCTAGCGTAGGCGCGGGCCAAAGCCACGCCGAACCGCCGTAGCATGCCGCACCGCCGCGGTTGTGCCATTGTGTTGCGCGATTGCGTTGCGCGATTGCGTTGCGCGATTGCGTTGCGCCGTTACCCTGTCACTTCATCCGCAGTCGTGCCTTCTATGGAATCAGCGATCATGCGATCCGCGCGAATCGGCGCCGCTTGCATAGCAGCATCAATAACCGCCGCTCTCTTCATCGCTCCGCGCGCAGTGGCCGCGCAGACCGCCGTCCTCCGCCCTGATCAGATCGCAGGCACCATCTGGGCAGAGCCCGAGCTCGGCAAATTCGTTATGGGATCGCGTGCTACTGTGTACATCTGGCCGCGTGACTCCACCATCAAGGCGGCGATCCGGGCCGCGTGCGCGGCAGCGGTCGCATCCCCTAGCGCTTGGCTCGTCGCGCGGACGGAATTCGCGGAACGGACTGGCGTGTCGTACGGGGACACGGTCACTCGCGACATCGGCATTCTGCAGACACTGGTGAGCCAACCGCATGCGGTCGCGCAAGCCGACACCACTGGCCGCTTCCTCTTCGACAGTGTTCCGCCTGGGTACTACTTGGTGGAAGCCGAGACGATGATGAACGGCTCGATAGTTCAGTGGTGGGGCGGCGTATCGACGGTGCCCCTCCCTCCTCCACTCAGGCTCCTAGCCAGCCAGGAAGTCAAGCTCGGGCCACTCGAGTTCAGGCACATCCAGTTCTGCACAGATCCGGAGCCGCGAACGGGTGTCAACGCATTCGTCGACGATAAGCCTCCAGTGATCGCCGGACGCGTTTACAAATCGGGCGAGGTCGATGCGGGACCGAGCGTCGCTTACTCGGGCGTGCAGCCCAAGTATCCTGAGTCGCTCCTCAAGTCCGGTCTTACCGGCGAGGCAGTCCTCGAGTTCGTCATCACGCCCTCGGGCGAAGCGGACATGTCATCGGTACGCGTCGCCAGAGAGACGCAGCCTGGCTTCGCCGACTCGGCGCGCGAATCGCTCCGCACGATGCGGTTCAATCCCGGCACGCTCCGTGGACAACCCGTAGCCATGACGGTGTCCCAAACGTTCACCTTCAGCATTGCGGCAAGCGCCGCGGGTCCACCGCTACGGCTCCCCCTTCCGTAACGTCAACGTGAACGTGCTCCCCACGCCTTCTCTGCTCTCGACAGTCAGGTCTCCGCCCATTCCGCGCGCCAGGTCGCGGCTGATCGCGAGGCCGAGTCCCGTCCCCTCGTAAGGAACGCTCACCCCACGATTCACTTGCACGAATGGCTCGAAGATCTCACGGAGATGGTCGCGTGAGATTCCGATGCCGGTATCCTTCACGACAAGTCGAACCGTGTCGCCCTGCTCCTCGCAGAAGACCGTGATCGTCCCGCCTTCGTGAGTGAACTTGATCGAGTTCGACAGAAGGTTGAGCAGGATCTGCTCCGTCTTGTCGCGATCCGCGTACACGCACGGCGAATCGGGACACTGCGTCCGATCGAGCTCGAGCGATCTCGCGGCGATCTGCGGCGCGACCAGCGGCTCGACCGCGTCAACGATGCTGCGCGCGGCGACGCTCTCCAGCTGATACTCGACGCGTCCTGCCTCGAGCTTCGCGAAGTTGAGCACGTCGTTGATGAGACCGAGCAGGTGCCGCTGGCTTCGCTGGATGCGCTGGATCGTATCGCGCTGCGCGTCAGTGATCGGGCCGTGCACACCGATCTCGAGCAGCTGGGAGTAGCCCGCGATTGCGTTGAGCGGCGTTCGCAGCTCGTGCGACATCGTGGCGAGAAAGTCTGCCTTCGCGCGGTTCGCCGCTTCCGCCTGCTCTGTTCGCGCCTCCAGCTCCACCATCGCCATCTGCAGCTCTTCGGTCTGCTGCTCTAGCTCCGCGGCCTGCTCTGCGAGCCGGGCATTCGCTTCGAGCAGCGCTTCCTCCGCGGCGACCTGCTTCGACACGTCGCGCAGAAAGCCCGAGAACATTCGCTGCCCTTGCGACGCGAACTCACCAAACGATATGGCCACCGGAACCTCTGCCCCCGACTTGGCGAGAATCGCCACGCGCACACCGCTCCACGGGATTCGTCGCTTCCCCGTTGCGAGGTAGTGAGCCATTCCCGCCTCGTGCCGTACCCGGAATCGCTCGGGCATCAGGATCGCGAGCGGCTGCCCGACCAGCTCTTCAGGTTCGTAACCCAGCACACGCTCGGTGGCTGGATTCGCGGAGAGTATGGTGCTCGACGCGTCGATGGTGAGGATGGGATCGGGCGCGGTCTCCGCAAGCACTCTGTATAGCTCAGCGGCATCGGTCGATCCCCGGTCAGTCATCCCGACTAATCTACCCGAACGCGATCCACTGCCGGGTAGCGCCGCACATTCGCGCGCTCACTTTCGCGCGCTCACGACTTGCCTTCTCGGCGAATCGAGTCCAGCTTGAACGCGATGCCGCCCGTAAATATCCCGGCCCTGACCGAGCGCGAGCGAGTGCAGAGCGACTTCCTCGTCCTGGAGCGGAACGAGAAGAAGACCGCGAACGGCGACCCGTTCGCCGTACTCACGCTCGGGAACGCTTCTGGGCGCATCGATACGGCACCGATCTGGTCCGACAAGCTCACCTGGGCAGACGGCGCGGATCGTGGAAAGGTCGTGCAGGCGATCGGTGATGTCGCACTCTACGGCCGCAACGGGACAGCCAAGCGCCAGCTGGCGCTCACCGCGCCGCTTCGGGTCCTTCCCGACAACCAGGTCGACGTGCTCTCCTTTCTCCAGTCGGTGGGCGACACGACACGACTCTGGGATTGGGTGGACAAGCAGCGCACCAGCATGGAGTCGGCGACACTCAAGAGCGTCGTAGATCTCTTCTTCGCCAACGACGAGTTCAGGGTCCGCTTCGAGCGCGCACCAGCTTCTACCGGCGGCCACCATGCCGTCATCGGTGGCCTGCTCCTCCACACGTACGAGGTAGCCTCGATAGCCCGCGCTACCGCGCGCACCACTCGCGCCAACCGCGACCTCGTCTTCGCCGGCGCGATGCTGCACGACATCGGCAAGGTGGAAGCCTACGAGGTCGGCGCCGCCGGCTTCACACCCTCGCCGTGCGGGCTCCTGCTCGGCCACGTAGTACTCGGCGCACTCATGCTCGAGCGCGCTCTCGCCCGGCTCGGCTACCAGGTGTGCAGCGAAGGTCAGCTCCTCGAGCTGCAGCACATGATCCTGTCACACCACGGCACGCTCGAGTTCGGCAGCCCGGTCCAGCCAATGACTCTCGAGGCAGAGATAGTCCACTGGGCCGACGAGTCATCCGCCAAAGCCGCAGACATGATGGACTCGCTCGACGACGCTTCGAACTTCGCGTCAGGTCGCGAGGTGAGCGACACGCGCCCATGGCGCGTCAAGCGGCACGTCTACCGCCGCGGGCATAGCTGGTAGGGTGCGGCCCGTGCCGCGCCGATGACGGCGATAGCCTCGTCTTATTCCCTGAACGCTGACCGCTGAAAGTCCCGGCAATGGCCTGCGGCCAGCTGCCGGAACTTTCCCCGCCCCGAATCGGTACTACCGTCCACTATCAGGCAGCGCGGCCTGGTCCGGCACGCCGCGCAGTGTTCGACCACAGTAGGACAACATGCGCAAACCTCGACCGAACACGTACAACCCCGCTCAGGTGTTGGCGCTCGTGAGCAGCGACCGCACCGGATCTCCGCTGAGCTGCCCCGCTTGCGGAGCGTCCAACATTCAGCGCGAGCCAGACATCACTCCGCCACCCCCGCGTCCCACGTGACGCTCCGGTGCTCCAAGTGCGGCAGAGTCGCGCGGTACATCGCTGGAGCAGCCTAGCAGCGGTGCAGATTTTGCCCGTACACAGGTACAGGGAGGATCTACGGGGCAATGGCACGAATCAACGGAACAGTGAAGTGGTTCAACGACGCGAAGGGCTTTGGTTTCATCTCGCGCGAAGGTGGCCCTGACGTGTTCGTCCACTACAGCGCGATCCAGACTCCAGGCTTCAAGTCGCTGGCGGAAGGCGACAAGGTCGAGTTCGAGATCGTGCAGGGACAGAAGGGTCCGCAAGCAGCAGACGTGATGAAGGTGGGATGATGCGGCCAGCATCGTCTCACCTTTTTTGCCTTGCAGCACCTCCGACCCGCGCGCTCGAGCGATGACCGCGCGAAAGAAATCGGCGCGCAAAAGCGCGGCCAAGAGCGCAGCCAAGACTGCGACCAAAACCGCGCGTACGAGCTGCCCGCAAGACTGCCGGCAAGACCGCGCGTAAGTCAGCAGTCGCAAAGCGGTCACTCCCCGCACCCAGCAAGACCGCACGCTCTGCTTCCGATCAGCTAACAGAATACCGCCGCAAACGCGACTTTACCAAGACAGCTGAGCCATCTGGAGCATCCTCAAAGTCCGGACGTGCGGCGCGTGGCATTCTGCGCTTCGTCATCCAGAAGCACGACGCCACCCGCCTCCACTACGACCTCAGGCTGGAGATCGACGGGGTGATGAAGAGCTGGGCGGTCCCGAAAGGACCGTCCTCTGATCCTTCCGTGAAACGGCTCGCGATGCAGGTCGAGGATCACCCCATCGACTACAATACCTTCGAGGGGACCATCCCTGCAGGGGAGTACGGCGGCGGTACCGTGATGCTCTGGGATAACGGCACCTACACCGTCGAGAACGCCGGCAGCCGTGACCAGAATGCTGCGGCGAGCGAGGAGTACGACCGCGGCGAGCTCAAGGTCGCCTTCCACGGCAAGCGCATCAGAGGATCCTACGCACTGGTCCGGACCAAGGGGATGGCCGGCGGCCACTCATCCAAGCCATCCTGGCTCCTCATCAAGCATCGCGACACCGACGCCACGCCCGGCAGCGATTCGGCCCTCACCGAGGACAACATGACATCGGTGACTACCGGCCGCAGCATGGACGAGATCGCCCAGGCCGGATAGAGCCACTGTAAAATCATTGCGCCCCTCGTGGCGCGACTCTGGCTCTACGAGTGACCATGCCAGCCGCCAAGAAGACTCCCAGATCTCCGTCCGCCAGGGCCCTTGCCCAGAAGGTCGTCGCCCAGCTCGAGAGCATGGAGAGCCACGGCGGCGACGGTACTCTGGCCCTCGGTCCACGCCAGTCGCTCCACGTCTCACACCTCGGCAAGGTCTTATTTCCAGATGCTGGCGTGACCAAGGGCGATCTGTTGACATATTACACGATCGTATCTCCGTATCTCCTTCCCGTACTTAAGGATAGGCCGCTTGCCCTCAAGCGGTATCCGAATGGGGTGAAGGGCAAGTTCTTCTTCCAGCAGAAAGCGCCGCCTGATGCTCCGCCCGTGGTGCGCGTCCAGACGATCACGAGCGAAGCTGGCGAGCAGCAGGAGCGGATAATCGGCGGCTCGCTAGGTACTCTGCTCTACTGCACGCAGATCGGCGCCTTCGAGTGCCATGCATGGAACTCGAGGGTGGAGACACTCGCCAATCCCGATTTCACTGTGATAGACCTCGATCCGGGACCGCGGGCGCGGTACTCACGCGTGGTCGAAGTCGCACTCTGGGTCAAGGAAGCCCTCGACGCGCTCGGTCTCCACGCCGCGCCAAAGACCTCTGGGGCGACTGGTCTCCACATTGTCATCCCACTGCCACCGGAGATGAAGGAGTCGGTAGCGGAGCGCGTGCCACAGGTGATAGCTACGGCGGTCGCTGGTGCACATCCCAAGGAGGCGACTGTCACACGCACCATCAGCGAGCGCGGCGGTGGCAAGATCTACGTGGATTACGGCCAGAACTCGCGTGGCAAAACGGTCGCCTCCGCCTACAGCGTGAGAGCGAAGCCGGGCGCGACTGTCTCCGCTCCGCTCGAGTGGAGCGAGCTCACCCCCTCGCTCGACCCACGCGACTTCACGGTGAGAACGCTCCCTGATCGCCTCGAGCAGGTCGGCGACCTCTGGGGACCCGCCATGAAGAAGCCCAACCCAGCTCGGCTCGTCACCAGCCTCTGACGAGTTACCACGCGCCCGCTACAGGCGTCTTCTATGATGGTGCACAATAGTTGCAATGTGTATATTAAGTACTAAATCGACCTGGGAGGACTGGACCCATGCTCGGCTTTCTTGATGCGCTCTGCGCGGCCCTCTTGGCCCGAAACTCTATCGAGATCTACCGCCTTCTGGCCCTCCCGCAGGCGAAGAAGCTCCCCCGACTCGTGCGCGAAGAATCCCTCGGCATCGCCAAAGCCGGACCGCTCACCAACCGGGCGCCCCTCCAGGCTCTCCAGCACTACTACAAGCTCACCCATCTGGTAGACGAGTCTGCGGACGAAGATTGCGATTCGGAGGGCGAGAAGCCGCAGATGGAATTCTCCTTCCGGAAGGCCGGCTAGCGCCAGGCGCCTTCGTTTCTCGGCGAGCTACCCGAGCAGGTCGAACCTCACTCCGCGCCGGCCGCGCCGACGTCGCCTGGGCGCATAGCGATACAGTTGCGCGGGACGCCCGCGCCCTTCGCTACGCCACTCGTCGGTCGGCTCGACGAGCCATGCCGCCTGCAGCGCGCGTCTGAAGCTCGCCTTGTGCAAGCGACGGCCAAGGAGTAGCTCGTAGGTCCGTTGCAGCTCACTCAGCGTGAATGCTGGCGGCAGGAGCTTGAATGCTATCGGGTAGAGATCGATTCGATCGCGGACAGCGGCTACCGCGCTCTCGATTATCTGCGACTGTCGATCCGGAATTGCCGGAGTGTCGCCGAGTGTGAACCATGAGGAATCGTCCATGGTCGGAGTGCCCATCGGCGCGAGCGCGACGTAAGCGACGCTGAGCTCAGCGTCGGAAGGATGTCGGCGGTCGGTATGAGCCCCCACCTGTGTGGACCAGACCTGCGCTGATCCCAGTACGCGCTTCGTGATGCGCGCCGCGGCGTCTTCGAGACTCTCGCCGGAATGTAGTGAGTCCCAGGGGATCGACCATCTGTCACGTCCGTCAGCGCGCTCGAGAAGTATCGCGAGCTGGTCATCGCGCGAGGTGAGCGCCACGACATCCACACTGAACTGCGGCCGCTTCCCTCTTGGCTCTCGGCTCACGGCCTCATATTAGTCACATTTGGCGACTAATGTCAAGGAGAATCGAAATGCCGCACTCGCGACGCGCAGCTATGGCAACTGATCGGTCTGCCTCACCGCCGTGGAGTTGATATACGACTTGCGGACGTCAGGGTCAACCCGGCGCCTCGCTTCACAAGTGGCGGTATGGTGATCGGAAGATGACCGGATACAGAAATCATGCCGATCAGCGCACTCGCCGCTGCCTGTTGACTCACTGGCGCGCCACCCCACGCGACGACGTACGTCGGCACTGTGGGAATCTGCTGGAGCAGATATGGATTCCCGAGCGATACGACGACGAGCTTGCGTCCATTCCTCGCGAGACTCGTTATCCAGTCCGTGAGCGCGGTCGGCGAGCTCGCGCTCGCGGCGTTCCACATCTCACCGATGTACGACGATACGATCGTCACGTCGGCAGAGTCAGCCATGGCCGTGAGAGTCGCGTAGCTCACCGCCTGATCTTCCGGGGCGACGAACGCGGTCTGTAGCGACGGAATCGCGCGTCGCAACACTGCGTTGAACGTGGTGCCTGCACCGAGGTCCTCTCGGTGAGCGATGGTTATCGACAAAACTCTCGCGCCAGGTGTGAGCGCGAGCGGAAGCAGGTGGAGCGAGTCGCGCGCCACGGTGATCGACCGGTTCGCAGTGAGCTGAGCGAGCGCGACGTGTGCGCTATCGCCGACGATCGCGCGCAGTGAATCCAGATCCACGAGCCGCGTGTGATCCAGACCGAGCTGGCGCTTCATCATCAGAATGCGTCGCGCAGATTCGGACACTCGCTGCTCGCTGTAGCGCCCTTCCGATACTCCGGCGACGACTGCGTCGATCGCGCCAGGGACATCGAGTGGCTGGATCAACACATCGACACCAGCCTGCACGGCGCGCTTCACGGCCTCGGTCGCACCGTACTTGTCGGTGACGCCCTTCATATCCATCGCATCCGAGATCACGAGGCCATGGAAGCCAAGCTGCTCGCGGAGCAGATGGGTGACGACGTTGGCGGAGAGCGTTCCCGGTGCTCCGCTCGAATCGAGCGCTGGCATCGAGCCGTGGAAAGTCATGATCGCGCCGACGCCATTGCGGATCGCAGCACGAAATGGGACCAGCTCGACGCTGTCGAGCCGCGCGCGGCTCACGTTCACAACGGGTAGCGCCAGGTGTGAGTTCGTCTCGGTGTCGCCGTGACCGGGGAAGTGCTTCCCGGTGGCGATCATCCCATTGTCCTGCACTCCGCGAATGAAGGCAGCACCGAGCCGCGCGACGGCATGAGGGTCCTCGCCGAACGAGCGCGTGTTGATGACCGGGTTGCCAGGATTGTTGTTGACGTCGAGCACCGGCGCGAACGCGATGTGGATCCCCAGCGCGCGTCCTTCGATCGCCGTGACGCGCCCTTCGGCGTAGGCGAGTGCGGTGTCATCGGTCGCGCCGACCGCCATGTTCGGCGGAAAGAGCGTCGCGCCGCCGAGGTCGATGCCGTTCGGAACGAAATAGCCGCCTCGTGCGCGCATCCCCGCGCCGGCCTCGAGATCGGCGCCGATGAGCAGTGGAAGCGCGCTCATCTTCTGCAGCTGGTTGAGCTTGACCGCGATCTCGACCGGGGAGCCTACCGAGATGAGGACTCCGCCGACCCTGTCATTCTGGACGTACGAGGAGATGCGGCGCCATTGCGGCGAATCGCCTGGGACGTAGTCACCGTAGATGTTTGGCCAGACCATCTGGGCGGCGCGCTCGCGCAGCGACATCGTCGCGAGCACCGAGTCGGCCCACCGCTCCGCGTGATGTGCCAGGCACTTGCTGGGCGAGGGCGGGCCTGGAGAGCGTGGTGCCGCTAGCACGACGCGAGCAGCGACGCGAGCATGGCGGCTGATGAGATGCGAGCAGGAAGCATCCATGGAAGCTACACGGGCGCGACCGTGCTGACATCACGCGCGGAATCGTGCATTTCGGCTCGAGTCAACCCATTGCTGGACAACGACTTATCGATTATGGTCGTGACTGGGCGGAACAACTGTATAAATTCCTGACGGTTATTCACGAGAACGGAGTCATAGTTGCACCACTCAGTCACCCCTGCCCGGCAAGCCTATATGGGACAAAATGGTCTTTGCCTTGCACTCAGCTATTACATGCTCGACGGAGCGGTGGCTTTGCCCCGCGTGAGGTTTGATGATCGTAGCTTGGCGGCGGCTGTTGAGTGGAATTTCGGTTCTCGGTCTTGTCGTGCTCGCAGGGCGCGCGGGGGCGCAGGGAACCGTTCGCGTTGATACGACGCGGAGACAGCCCGGCCAACAGGTCACTGTTCAGCAGGAGGGAGACTCGCTCGTTCAGTGCTCCCCTATCGCCAAGCCGGCGCGTAGAGTAGTTCGCCGCACGCGACCGCGCGCAGTTCCCACGCGCGTCGCCAAGCCGGTTCCAAAGCCGCCTCCCAAGGTGGCGCCCAAAGCCACGGTGGTGCGTAAACCCCTGGTCCGACGCGTACGCCGCGTGCGGCCGCGGCCGGCGCCGCGTCCTACCACGACGCTCGTGATGTGCCGACCGGTGAAGCCGCTTCCACCCGTGGCGCTAGGCCCCACTCAGCCATCGGTGGTGCCCATTCCGCTCGCGACGCCGGCTCCAGCGCCTGAAGTGATTCCTCCGCCACCCCCGCCGCTCATCGTCACGACGACGCCCGGAGTGCCGGTGATTGCAGCAGCCGGCGGCCCTCGCTCGTTCCTTCCGTTCCTGCTCATTCCGGCGTTCTTCATCCCATTCATACATAGTGGCCGCAACCACAACGGGACGACTCCCGTGACGCCGCCACCCCCCCCGCCCCCACCGCCGATCGGGCCGCCGATCACGACACCGGAGCCATCATCGGTGGTGCTGCTCGCTACCGGACTCGTCGGAGTCGCGGGTGCAGCGCTTCGCAGGCGCAGACGGCAGAAGCGCGAGTAGCCACGCGTGAAGTGCTCGGATGACACACGAAAAAGGCGCCGTCGATCGACGGCGCCTTTTTGTTGCCTCGGATGAGAGCGAGCTAGTGAGTGATAGTGCCCTGCTTGCTGGTATCGATGTCGCTCGACTCGCCGCGCTTGAAGAGGAACGCTTCCATGTTGCGTGTCAGGAACTGGCGCGCTTGGGGGTCCATCACGTTCAGCCCGTAGTGATTGATGAGCATCGTCTGCTGCTTGAGCCAATCGGCCCAGCATTGCTGACAGATCTCATCGACCACTCTCGCGCCCACGGCGCCAGGAAAGGGCGGACGCTCGAAACCCTCGCGCGTCTGCCCGCAGCGCGAGCACGTCACCGTCGCTGGCATCTAGTTGATTTGACTCGTGTTGCCGATCAGTGCAGCGACGCGCTCGCGCTTACGCCGCGTCGCGCATCTCGCTGTTCTCACGCATCCCGCGCACGTACTTGATCTCGGCGAGACGGAAGAAGGCGAGGATTCGGAGGTAGAGCGCGCCGACGTCGAACTCGAACCAGCGCGCCGAGAAGGTCGCGCTGTGCGGATCGGCGTGGTGATTGTTGTGAAGCTCCTCACCGCCGAGCCAGATGCCAATGGGCGAGATGTTGCGGCTCTCGTCCTTGACTTCGAAGTTGCGGTAGCCGATGGCGTGTCCGACACCGTTGATGATGCCTGCTGCCCAGAACGGAATCCAGATCATCTGGATACCCCAGACGAGCGGCCCGACGAAGAAGCCGAACAGGTACACGTCGATGGCGAGCATCACGAGAATGCCGAGCCAGTTGAGCGGCGTGAAGAGGCGACGCTCGAGCCAATCGGTGGGAGTGCCCTTGCCGTACTTCTCGAGCATTCCAGGCTGACGGACCGCCTTACGATAGTAGAAGGCGCCCTTGAGCACGATGTTGCGAAGGCCTTCGATGAGCGGCGAATGAGGATCGCCCTCGCGATCGGCGAAAGCGTGGTGCTTGCGATGGCACGCGACCCACTCCTTCGTCACGATCGCCGTCGACAGCCACAGCCACAGGCGCATGGGAAGCGCCGCCAGGTAATGAAGCTTTACTCCGCGATGAGTCTGTGCGCGATGAAGAAAGAGCGTTACGCAGACGTTGGTGAGGTGACCTGCGATAATGACGAACAGGACTGGCTTCCACCAAGCGGAAGCAAAGGCTGCAAAATGGGGCATGCTGTCGAGATCTCTCTATCTGGGTGAACCCATCAAATCTAAGGGATCGTGCTGGCGCTGGTAGCTGCGGGCACGAAGCAACCGACGGTCGGCCTTGCGGCGAGTGACCGCGACCGGCATCATCCCGCGGATAATGCCGGATCAAATGTCGCTTCCTCCTCGCCCTCCGCTCGGATCGCTCGGGCGCGTCTCTGCGCTTGGCATCGGCTCAGCGCTTGGCGAGCCAAGTGACGAGGTCGATGCGAGGTACGAATCGGCGATTACAGTGGCGCTCGAGTGCGGAGTGACCATCATAGACACCGCAATCAACTACAGGTGCCAACGATCGGAGCGCGTGATCGGAAGTGTCTTGTGGAAGACGGGACGTCGCGACTCGGTGCTCATCTCGACGAAGGGCGGTTATCTGCCGCTCGACTCGTCACCGCCGTCGAGCAAGGAGCGGTATCGCGCGTACATCAAGCGCGAGTATATCGATACCGGACTCATCGAGCCCGACGAGCTCGTTGCTGGCGGGCACTGCATCGCGCCGCGCTTCCTGCGAGATCAGATCGCACGCAGCAGATCGAACCTCGGCGTTAAATCGATCGACCTCTACTACCTGCACAGTCCGGAGCAGCAACTTGTCGCGGTGACGCGCGACGACTTCGGTGCGCGGCTACACGCGTCGTTCACGGAGCTCGAGCAGGCGAAGCAGAACGGTGCGATACGTGCCTACGGCTGCGCTACGTGGAGCGGACTCATCGCGCCGCCGGATTCGGCAGGGCATCTCTCGCTCGAGATGGTCGTCGGTGTGGCGCGAGCGGTGGCTGGCGACGCGCACGGACTGGCGGCGGTTCAGATCCCGGTGAGCCTGGGGATGACCGATGCGGTGCGAAGCGCGACTCAGCTCGTCAACGGAAAGCCGCGCACCGCAATCGAAGCTGCGGACGAGCTGGGGATCGCGGTCGTGGTCGTCGCACCGCTGCTGCAGGGACGCCTCACGCGCGACCTCCCGCAAGCTGCTCACGAAGCGTTTCCAGAGGCGCGAAGCGACGCCGAGTGCGCGCTCGCGTTCACCAGGATCATCCCCAACGTCGCGAGCATCGTGGTCGGAATGAGCTCTACCGCTCACGTACGGGAGAATGTCGCCCAACTGATGAGCTGATCCGCGTTCGGCGATACGATACATGCTCGACGATACGTGGTCCGTGCGGCCAGCAACGCCGCGCGCGCAATTAACGTTGTTGAATGCATGATTCGGATGGCCGCGTCGTATCGCGGGAGGCTCCGCACCGCGATGGCAAGGGAAAGTTCTTCAATCCGTGGCCCGGAGCTGCACCTCACGGCTTCGGAGATTTCCTGAAGTGGGTAGCGGAGCGCCGCGCGCATCCGCGCCTTCCAGATCCGCCTCCGTCAGCGTTCCCGCGCGCCACACCGCGGTATCCCAGTCCGCACGCAGCGCCTGGATCCATAGTGGTGACCTGGATCGGCCACTCGAGCTTTCTAGTGCAGATGGGTGGGATGAATCTTCTGTTCGACCCTGTGTGGAGCAGGCGAGCATCGCCGGTGAAGTTCGCCGGCCCGGAGCGGCATCTGCCGCCGGGCGTCGCACTCGACGCGCTGCCGCCGATCGACGCCGTCCTCATCTCACACGATCACTACGATCATCTCGACGCCGCGACGGTGAAGCGCATCGGCGAGCTGCACCCGAACGCGCAGTGGCTCGCGCCACTCGGCGTTGGCGATTGGCTCGAGCGGCGCGGAGTGAGCGTTGCCGCGGAGATGGATTGGTGGGAGCGCGTGAAGATCGACTCGTTGGAGATCACGTGCACTCCGGCGCAACATTTCTCGGGACGGAGACTCACCAACCGCGACTCGACGTTGTGGTGCGGCTGGGCCGTGCGCGCGGGAGACCGCGCCATCTTCTACGCAGGGGACACAGGGCGCCACCCCGAGTTTGGCTCGATAGCGCGTGAGCTTGGGCCATTCGACGTCGTCTTTCTCCCAATCGGCGCGTACGATCCGCGCTGGTTCATGGGACCGGTGCACATGGCGCCGGAGCAAGCCGTCGCTGCATACCACGAGATCGCGACGGCCCAACCGAATCACGACTTCGCGTTCGTCGCGATGCACTGGGGAACGTTCCGTCTCACCGACGAGCCGCTCGACGAGCCGCCGCGACTGTTGCGCGCAGCCTGGCGCGACGCGGCACTCGACGACGCGCGACTGTGGATCGCCGCCGTCGGTGAGACGGCGGAGTTCGGGCGCGGTGCGGGTGCGCTAGCGAACCAGGGTGACCGGCGTCACGACCACGTGGAGATTGTGGTTGATGCGCACGCCCGCGATTCCCTCGATCGGCGCCTGCTTCGATGATATGGTAGTGATCGGCGCACCGTTCACGCTCACGCGCGCCGTCTTCCCGTCGGACTCGACCTTGATTCCGTAGAGCGCCTTGCCGGACGCATCCTGCTTGGGGATGGAGGGGTGAGCCGTCCAGTCGGTGATCGTCCGCACATTTGCCCCCGCGCGCGTCTTCACCATGTAGTCGCCGTCACCGCGCACCAGGAAGTACGTGTAGCTGATCGTCGGCTTGTTCAGATTGGAGCCGCCTACGAAGATGCCGAACGCTTCCGGATGTGCCGGCGCCTCGAGCTGCTCGAACGTCGCCGTCGCGATATAGCGTCCACGCGCGGTGTCGTTGGGCGAATACAGAATGTGCGCTGGGCCGGTCTTCACCTCCCAGCGACCGGGTTCCCGCTGCGCGTACGATACATCGGCCGGCTTGGCGTCGGCGTGGTCGAAGACCGCGGAGTAACCGGCAGGGAGCGCGCTGCCCGCGCTCTTCACGTCGGTGTCGGGCGCCGCTGTCGTCGCCGTGATCTTTCCTGGGGCCGGTGTCAGCTTGCTCGACCCTCGCACTCGAGTCGCGTCCCGAGCACGCAGTGATCGTCGCGAGCGCGGTAAGTGCGACGAACGCGGTGACTTGCGCGAGCACGTTTGCCGCGCGGACGTCGGAGCGGGCGTTGGAGAGGATCGGTGCGGTAGTACTCGTATTGTCCGGCGAGAGGCGTGCGTCGCGCGGCGTGGCGTGATGCATCGAGTGAGCTCCTTCGAGTGAGATGTGCGACAAAGATAAGATGAGCCTAGTGCGAAACTCTTGCGCGCCGCAAATTTGTGCGCGATTCTTGCTTGGATTCACGTGGGATTAGTTCTGGTCCAACCCCGTTCCGGAGTAGAGCAATGGCAACAACGAAATCGTCGTCCAGCGGAAGCTCCCGTAGCGCCGGTTCACGGACCGGTAGCTCCGGCAGCGCATCAAAATCGTCGGGACGCAAATCGTCGTCGGGACGCAAGTCCAGCGGCTCGCGCGGTTCCAGCAGCCGCAAGTCAGCGGCGCGCAAGAGCAGCTCTGGCAGAAAGAGCGGCGCGAAGCGCGGCTCGGCCAGCAAGAGCTCGTCCCGTAAGAGCTCGTCGCGCAAGACTTCGTCGCGCAAGAGCACATCGAAGCGCAGCGGCAGCAGCGGTGGTAGCAGCGGGGTAGCACCCGAGGCGGGAGCAAGAGCAGCAGCAAGCGCTCCAGCAAAGGAGCGAGCAAGAGCGCGAGCAAGACGCGTCCGAGTGCGAGGAGCGCGAGCAAGAGCGCGAGCAAGAGCACGCGCGGCGGATCGAGCACGAGAAAGCGCAGCTCGACGCGCAGCGGATCGAGCACTCGCAAGCAGTCGCCAGCGGCGCGCGTGAAACGTGTCGCGGCTGGAATCGTCGAACAGGTGAGTCACGTTGCCGATACTGCCGCGACCGCAGTCACCGACTTCGTAGCCGACAAGTTCTAGCTCGGCACCGACGAGCGGCAACGAGCAACAACTGGCAGCAACAGGAGACAGTGCGGATGTCGCCGACCGCACACCGGGTGATCGCACACGCGACCTCGGGCGCCTGGCTGGGATTCGGTTCCGGGACCGTTCTTCAGCCAGGCGCAGGCGGCGCTCCGCATTGTCGCCCGCCGCATCTTCCACCGCCCATTCGCAACCCAGCGGCGTGAGTCATGACCGCTGCCGCCGCGCGCTCTGCCCGTAGATCGGGCCGCGTAGTCATCCCCGCACGCGGCGACGCCGCGGTTCACGCCGGCTCGCACTCCGTAGAGCTCACCAACCTCGACAAGCCGTTCTGGCCATCGCTCGGCGTCACCAAGAGCGATCTGCTCAGCTACTACGCGAGCATCGCCGCCACACTCATCCCTCACCTGCGCGACCGCGCCATGGTGATGAAGCGCTATCCCAACGGAGCGCGCGGCAAGTGCTTCTTCATGAAGCGCGCACCCTCACCGACGACCCGCGTGGATCCAGACGTGCGATATCGAGCACGAATCCGGAAACATCATCGACTTTCCGATGATCCAGAACGTCGAGTCGCTGCTCTGGGTCATCAACCTCGGGTGCATCGATCTCAACCCGTGGTACTCACGCTGCGATGACACCAATCGCCCGGACTTCCTCTACTTCGACCTCGACCCGGTCGAAGGAACTCCATTCCCGAAAGTGCTCGAGTCGGCGCTCATCGTCCGCGACGCGCTTGCAAAGCTCGGGATGAAGTCGTTCGCCAAGACCACGGGAGCTACCGGCGTGCACATCGTAGTGCCGATCGCGCGCGGTCCGGTGCAGAAGAGCGTCTGGACTTTTGCGAAGGCGTTCGCTGTCGCGCTCGCGGCACAGCATCCACGCATCCTCACCTCGGAGTACCGGATCGCGTTGCGTCCCAAAGGGCGCGTTCTGGTCGATTACAACCAGAACGCATGGAACCGCACTCTGGCCTCGGTCTACTCGGTGCGACCATCGACTCGTCCGACAGTATCGACGCCGCTGAGCTGGAGCGAGATCGAGCGCGGCGTCAAGGTGTCGGACTTCGACATCCACAACGTTCCTGAGCGAATACGCGAGATCGGCGATCTCTGGAAACCGGTGCTCGCCAAGCGCGGACGGTTCAAACTCGAAAGCGTGCTCTGACATGGCGCTCCCGCTGCCGTTCAGCTACAAGCCGATGGAAGCGCGCTCGGTCGAAGCGCTCCCTGTCGGCGCGGAGTGGCAGTACGAGCCCAAGTGGGACGGCTTTCGATGCATCGCGTTCCGCGATGGTGACAAGGTAGAGCTGCGCTCCAAAGCAGGACGCTCGCTGACGCGCTACTTCCCCGAGCTCGCCCAGGCGCTCGGCGATCTGAAGGCCAAGCGGTTCGTGCTCGACGGAGAGGTCGTCGTTCCAGCCGACGGCACACTCTCGTTCGACGCCCTGCTGCAGCGAGTTCATCCTGCAGCGAGCAGGGTTCGCAAGCTCGCCGCGGAAACGCCAGCAACGTACGTGGTGTTCGACCTGCTCGTGGACGCGCGCGGGAAATCACTCGTTGATGAAACGCTGCCGGAGCGACGGGCGCTCCTCGAAGCGTTCGCCAAATCGAATCTCGTGCGCGGCGGGAGCGTGCGCCTCTCGCCAGCCACGCACGATCTCAGAACGGCTCGACGCTGGCTCGCTGGCCGGAGCGGACTCGACGGCGTCGTCGCGAAGCGAACCGACATCGGCTACAGCTCGGGCGACCGCGACGGCATGCAGAAGGTGAAGCGCATCCGGAGCGCGGACTGCGTGGTCGGCGGCTTCAGGTACGCATCGAAGAAAGCGCAGGGAGTGGGATCTCTACTGCTCGGCCTGTACGACGGCGCGGGGCTGCTTCATCATGTCGGCTTCACTTCGTCGTTCACCGCCGCGCAACGTCGCGAGCTGGTACAGGTTGTAGAGCCGCTCATCGCCGAGCCTGGCTTTACCGGTCAGCGGCCGGGCGGGCCGAGCAGATGGAGTACGCGGCGCAGCGACGAATGGGAACCGCTCGCGCCCAAGCTCGTGGTCGAAGTCGAGTACGACCACTTCTCCAACGGAAGGTTCAGGCACGGAACCACGTTCATGCGCTGGCGGCCCGACAAGGCTCCGCGACAGTGCACCATCGAGCAGGTCGATTCCAGCGCGAGCTCCGCGCTCGGCATTCTCTCACGAAGCTGACCGCTCGTCGCGCGCGGCGTCGAGCCACGCGAGCACCGCGGCGAACACCTGGTCTCGACCGTAATCGACCGTGATGATGTGGCCGGCTCCGCGAGTGAAGATCAGCCGCTTGCGCACAGCGCCGATTGCTGCGTAAGCGTAGCGCGCCACGCGCGGCGGTATGCGATTGTCGTCCTCCGACTGAATGATGAGCGTCGGAGCTCGCACCTTCCCGAGCGCCTCGCGCGCCATTCTCACCGTGAGCCACAGCTCGCGGAGCGAGTTGCCGGTGACGAAGCCATACGAGAGACTGCGATCACGCTCGCCAGGATCGCGGATCGATTCCGGTGCTGCAGCGCGGAGCGGTCCCGTGATGCGGCTCCAGAGCGGCGCCAGCGCCGCGCCCATCCTGATGTGCCACGGCATTCCCAGATACGGCGCCATGAGGACGAGCGCGGGAAGGTCCGGAAGCTCCGCGGCGAGGATGGTCGCGATCGCGCCGCCCATCGAGAGACCGCCTACGGCGCTCCAGCCGTATCGTGCGCGCATGGCGCACAGCTCGGCGCGCGCTGCATCGATCCATTCAGAGTGCGATGCCCTGTCGAAGTCGGAGATCCCGCGGCCGTGCCCAGGGAGGAGCGGGACGCGCACATCGTAGCCGTGCGCGTGAAGGTACTCCGCAAGGAGTCGAAGGGTTTGCGGAGTGTCGCCGAAGCCGTGGATGAGGAGCACGCTGCACGCGTGTCCGGCGCGCAGGTCGATGAGACCTGCGCCTTCGATGATGTCTATGGCAGTCGGATGAGAGTCAGCCCGCTGCTAGATACGGACCGACTCGCGCGTCATCGGGACCGTGGCCGGCTCGTCGTAGCGAGACGCATTGAGCTTGGAAGCAAGCTGCTGCGTGCTAATAACAAAGCACGATCCACCGCGCTCCGCCACCCCGGCGCTGACCATCCGGCTCAGAGCCAACGCGATCGACTCGCGCGTTGCACCCACCATCTCGCACAGCAGTCGGTGGTGACCTTGCTCCAGCTTGAGCGAGCCGTCGTCGACCATGAAGCTGGAGTCGTCACTGAGCCGCAGCAGCGCCGAGATGAGTCTGTCCTCGACGTTGAGCGAGGCGAGCTCCTGCAGTCGCTCCATCAGTGACGCGCGCTCGGCCATCACCTGCCCGATGAGCGAAATGGCGTGAGCAGGCTGTTCGCGAAGGAATGCTCTGAACTGCTCGCCGCCGAGATGAATGGTCTCCACTCCGTCGGCTGCCTTTGCGTCAGTAACGTACACACCGCCAGGTCCCAGACCTTCGGCGCCGAACGTCTCGCCAGACATCGCGATCGCGGTTACGAATCCGCGACCACCCTTCATCGGACTTCGTAACACCACGTGCCCGTGGAGCACGATGAAGATCCCATCCGCCGGGGTACCGCGACGGTACAACTCGAAGCCCGACGGCCAGTGTGCTCTCGCGCCGTACTGTGCGGCAGCTATCCGCTCGCTGAGCGAGAGCTTTGGCGCTTTGCGCTTGGATAGCGAGGTCATGCATGGCCTCGCATCAGCGCAAGCTTCGCGCCGCGCGATTTAAGATGTCCGCCGCTTTTCCGAATCTTTCCGTAAGGTCTGAAACCTCGCGCGTTGCAAGCGATGCATCACCGACATTCACAGCTTCGTTGATGCTCGGCAGACCGATGTTCGCGTAGCCGTTGTCGTTGTCAGCAGCGTAGATCACGTTGCGGAACCATTCGCGCTTGCTCACCGGAAGTCCGCCGGCGCGCACGAAGACTCGCTCCACTTGCATCAGTGTTTCGTTTGCTTGCTTTCGCGATGCTTCGCTCACGCCACGCGCTAGAGCGGCATCACGTGCTGCGTTGAAAGCACGTGCCGCCGATTCCATGCTGTCGATCGAGCTGTACAGCGGCGCGACGGATACGCTCAAGCCGTGAGTCGCGATGTTCTTCTCGGCCGTTGCGGCGAGGGCCCTCATCGCTACTGCGTAAGCGGCGTAGTCGTACGGAAGAATGTCGGCGTCCGCGATGCGAGTGAGCGCGATCGTACCGAGCACACCCATCGTCGCGTGATACTTGAAGCCAGGGTCGCCGAACTTCGCGAGCCAATGGTAAGAATCGTACGCGGAGTGGTAGATCCCTTCCGGTCCGCTGAAGCCCCACTCGGCGATCGGAATGCCGAGGTGGTTGTAGAAGCCGGCGAAGTCGGAGCCACCACCCGGGTCCTCGATCGGCGTATCTGCAGTATCCGAAGTGAGGTGTGACGTGCGTCGCCACGCGTCGTAAACTGTCCCGTTACCATCGGGACTCGCCACCATGCGCGTCACGTCGCGGAAGAACGGGCGCAGTGACGGACTGCCGCTCGCGCCGAGCGCGGGCCCGGTCGCTACCATATCGAAGTTGAAGTACGCAGCCGCATCCTTGAAGAGCCGCGCCGAATCCTGCTCGACGAATTCGGTCGAGCCCATCAGCCCCCACTCTTCCGCATCCCACGACGCGAACACTATGGTGCGCTTCGGCCTGTAGCCCTGCTTCATCATCTGGCCGATGGTGCGCGCAGTCTCGAGCACCGCGACTGTCCCGCTCACGTTGTCAGCTGCGCCCGGTCCCCATGCATCGCGGTGACCGCCGATCATCACTATCTCATCGGGATATTCGGAGCCGCGAATCGTACCGAGCACGTCCCAGATGTCTTTATATGGATGTGTTGCAGCGTCGGTAGTGACGACTACGCGCGCGCGCACCGGACCAGGGCCGACGTGGTAACGGAACGGAAGACCGCCCTGCCAGCCGCGCGGAAGCTCTCCGCCGCCCCGCACGTCGCGCAGCAGCTCCGTCGCATTGGCGTATGAAGTCGGGATCACCGGGATGCGCGGGAGCGCGGTCTGGTCGAGCGGAACTCGCTTCGCGCCCGGAACGCTCGCGTAGTCCGGCGTTGTCGGATCGCCGTCATCGTTGAACACGCTGCCGCGTTGCACGCCCTGCGGCGGTCTCATCGGCCCTTCGGGATAGACGTCGCCGCGCGTGTAACCGTCGTCGGCCGGATCGCTGTATATGATGAGTGCCAGCGCGCCATGCTTCTCGGCTTCGCGCGCCTTGATCCCGCGGAAGGAGCGGCCGTACCGCGCGACGACGATCTTTCCCTTCACCGAGATGCCGAGCGAGTCGAGAGTCTTGTAGTCCTCGACCAGTCCGTAGTTGACGTAGACCACATCGCCCGTGGCGTCGCCTGCAGCACCGTATCCATTGAACTCGAGGATCTGCGGGTACGACCATGACGTCGTATCCTCCGGAATCGGCCCCTCGACCGTCGGGAGCTCTTCTGCGTTCGGAGAGACGCGGTAGAGATGCACGCTTGTCGGGTGCGGCATGTAGATGCTGTAGGTGCGTATCTCCGGTGTGATACCGTAGCTGCGCAGCTCGTTCGCGAACATGTCGCGCGTGCGCGCCTGGGCGGGTGTCCCCGACATGTGCGGCTCACGCGAGAACGCGCGTGAGAGCGAGTCAGCCAGCGCGGTGGACGCGAGCGGCGCCACTCTCGCCTCGATCGCGCGCTGCTGCACCGCGTCCGCCGGAGTGTAGCCGACCAGTGCAGCGGTGGACTGTGCAGACGCCAAGAGCGGCGCGGCAGCGAGGGCGGAGACGAGCGGGAGTGCGCGTGAGAGCGCGAGCTTGGCGAAGTTCATTCGATGTCGGCGAGGTCGTCGAGAGCGTGTTGGATGGCGACGCGAAGCTCGGCTTCGGGATCGTCGACGCCTGGGAGTGTGGCCGAGAGCGTGGCGAACTTCGTGGTCATCTCGGCTTCCACGAAGCGCTCATAGTCCTGCACGCCGAGCACGGTCAGCGACGATACGGCGAGAGTTCGCAGAAGGTTGAGCGTGTCGGGCGCGAGCGCGGCTAGCGACGGTGGCTCCGCGATCGGCTGAAGCGGCTCACGCCTGCGTTTTGGCGCTTCGAAGAGCGAGGTGAGCGGGGCGAGAGTGACGACGAACGATCCCGGCGTGTGCTCTTCCCACGCCGTGATGACGTTGCGTCTGCGCAGCGACGGAAAGAGCGCGAGCACAGCTGCTCTCACTGCGGAGACCCCGCCCTCGCTGTTGTTTCCGCGACCGGTGATCACCAGCAGCTCGCCAGCTCGCTCGACCTGCTTGGTGCGAATCCAGTTCTCGGTCCTGGTCCTGGCTTCCGCGGCGGTCGGCAACGACTCGCGCAGGTTGAGCGTGCGCAGCGGTCCGAACCTGATCTCGTCGAACGCCTTCTGGATGTGTGGTGGATACCCGCGCGGCATGCCCGGAAACATAAATGCGGTGTTGGCAGCGAGCGCGGCCTCTCCCAAACATGCGATTACTCGACCGACTGTTCGGCAAAATTGTATTGGAACGCATACAACTTGCGTTTTGGGGCCGTCAGACAGCCATTCCGAGGGTTACGCAATGCCAAGCTGGCTATGGGCGAGTGTGTTACGCACTCGCCTTGACGGTCTTCGAGTCGCTCGACCGCTTGCGGGTCGGGTCGAGCAACCACTCACGCGCTCGCTCAGACTTTTGTTGAGCGGAGGTCTCATTGCCGCGGGGCTGCTCGCGTGCAGCGGCAGTGGCGAGAAGACCACCACCACTACCACGACCACCACCGCGAGCGGAACCGGCACATCGGCTTCGACCAACGCGGCTACCGACACCACGCCGCAGCCGGTGCTCTCCAACGCCGGGTTCCAGGAGCCGGAGAATCTCGTCTACGACGCGCGGGACAGCGTCTATCTGGTAGCTAACATCAACGGCGATCCACGGGCGCGCGACGGCAACGGATTCATCAGCAAGATCAGCCGCGACGGAAAGATGGTAATGCTCAAGTGGATCGATGGCTCGAATGCAGCTACGAGACTCGACGGGCCCAAAGGGCTCGCGATCCACGGCGACACGCTCGTCGTCGCGGACGTTGGATGCGTGAGACTCTTCGATGTAACGAGTGGCAAGGCGCTCGGCGTGTGGAAGCTTCCTGGCGTCCTCATGAACGACGTCGCGTTCGGACCAGACGGCACGCTTTACGTCACCGACACAGGACCGGATTCGGGCAAGACTGCGACCGACGATCACGATGCGATCTTCCACTTCACGTCGGCCAATCACGCGACGCGACTGGCGAGTGGCTCGGATCTCGCGGGCCCCGATGGAATCATGGTGGGTGACAGCGGCGTCACGTACGCCACGTTCAAGGCGAACAGAGTCGTGCGCATCTCGCGCGCCGGCACTCGCACCACGATCGACACACTGCCGGCTGCGAAGGTCGATGGTCTGCGTCCGCTTCCTGATGGCTCTTTCGTAGCAACGAGCTGGGACGCGCGCGGAGTCTTTCGCTTCATGACCGACGGAAGTCGTCGCACCGAGCTCTCAGGAGTCGATTCACCGGCCGGAGTAGCGTACGACTCCACTCGACACCAACTCGCCATCACGTCGATGCAGGGAAATACCATGTACATAGTTCCTCTTCGCTGAGGCGGATAAGTGGACCGTCTTCACACCGCATCAGCAATGTCGCGGCGATCGCGTGCCGCCGTCGCAACCGCCGCTCTCGCAGCCGTTTCACTCTCTGCCTGCGCAACCAAGGACAACGCCGGACTGAGCGCGCATACCGACTCGTCGGCCGCATCTGCATCAGCGTCCAACTCCGCGGCGCCGGCACCACCGGGCGAGAACGTCACAGGCGCCACTGCGCCCACCGGAGCAAACTGGGGCGCTCCCGCGTCCGACGGCGACTGGACCATGCAGGGGCGTGATTACGCGAACACGCGCTACAGTCCGTTAGCCGAGATTGATACAGCGAATGTGGGATCGCTTCGGATAGCGTGGACGTTCGATGACGGAGTGCTTCACGGGCACGAAGGGAATCCGATCGTCGCCGACAACACGATGTACATCGTCACTCCGTTCCCGAACATCGCCTACGCACTCGATCTCACCAAGCCGGGCGCGCCGGTCAAGTGGACGTACCGCCCGAACCCGTCGCCTATCGCAATAGGAAAGGCGTGCTGCGACGTCGTGAATCGCGGCTGGCAGCTCGCCGACGGGAAGCTCATCTACAATCTGCTCGACGGCCACACGGTAGCGGTGGACGCGGCGACCGGCCACGAAGTGTGGCGCACTCAGGTCTACGACGTCACCAAGGGCGTCACGATGACGATGTCGCCACTCGTCGTGCACGACAAGGTCCTCGTCGGGAACAGCGGCGGCGAGATGGGAGTGCTCGGCTCACTCACCGCGCTCGATCTCAAGACTGGCAAGATTCTCTGGCAGGCGACGAGCACCGGCCCCGACTCGCTCGTGAAGATCGGCGCCGACTTCAAGCCGTTCTATTCGTGGATGCGTGGCAAGGATCTGGGGCTCACCACCTGGCCTACCGACGCGTGGAAGCACGGCGCCGGCGCAGTGTGGGGTTGGATCTCGTACGACCCGGATCTCAACCTCATCTATTATGGAACGAGCAACACCGGACCGTGGAACGCATCGCAGCGTCCGGGATTGAATCTCTGGACGAGCGGTGTCTTCGCACGCAATCCTGACGACGGTATGGCGCGCTGGGCTTACGTCTTCACTCCGCACAACGAGTGGGATTACGACGGCGTCAACGAGAACATTCTCGTCAACCTCCCGATCAACGGCCAGCAGCGTAAGGTGATGGTGCAGTTCAACCGCAACGGCTTCGCTTACACCATCGACAGAACCAACGGCGAAGTTCTGGTTGCGAAGCCGTTCGGTCACGAGAACTGGGCATCCGGAATCGATTCCGTGACCAAGATGCCGATCGTGGTCCCTGAAAAGAAAACTGAAGTCCCCGATCGCTGGGTGCGCGACATCTGTCCGGCAGACATCGGAGTGAAGGATTTCGAGCCGGCTGCGTTCTCTCCACGCACCGGCCTCTTCTACGTACCGGTGCAGAACATCTGCATGGACTATCGCGGTCGCCAGGTGAGCTACATCGCCGGCACGCCGTACTGGGGCGCAGACATGATGAGACATGTCGGCCCCGGCGGAAACTACGGCGAGTTCATCGCGTGGAATGCAGCGACGGGACAGAAGGTCTGGGGAATTCCGGAGAAGTTTCTCGTGTACAGCGGCGTGCTCGTGACTGGCGGCGACGTCGCGTTCTACGGAACGGTCGATGGCTGGTTCCGCGCCGTGAACGCACGCACCGGCAAGGTGCTCTGGTCGCAGAAGCTCGGCTCCGGAATCATCAGCGCGCCGATGACTTTCCGTGGGCCGGATGGACATCAATACGTGTCGATCACCGCGGGTGTCGGTGGCGGAGCGATGGTCACTCAGGCGATGCCCGGATTCCCAGCGCGCGGCGGAACACTCTACACGTTCGAGCTCGGCAACGACATCAAGCCGGTCGGCTCTACACCAGCCGAAGGAATGGGTGGCACGTCGGGCAAGTCGAGCAATCCAGCAAACGGTAAGCGTTGATGACACATCCTCGACAGTATCCAAGTGACCGCGCGATCCGCGCGGCACTCATCGCTGCCTGCTGCGCGGCGTGCGCACTCGCCTTCGCGTGCCGCGGCGCGCCCGAGCAGATTCGCGAAGGCGCCACAGGACCGGTCACGCTTCCGCCGGACTCGCTGCTCGCGGCGGTCGCGATCGGTGACATCGCGGGCGGAAGCCCGAATGTGCTCGCAGAGACCATCAAGAACCCGTACGAAGGCGATCGCGCGGCAGCGGAAGCTGGCCAGCAGCTCTTCACGCAGATGAACTGCGTCGGCTGTCATGGCTACGACGCAAAAGGCGGAATGGGACCGAACCTCACCGACACTTACTGGCGCTACGGCGGATCACCGGCCGAGATCTACAAATCGATCTACGAAGGACGTCCGCAGGGAATGCCCGCGTGGGGACACATGCTCACTCACGAGCAGGTGTGGAAGCTCGTGACGTACATCGAAGCGCTGGGTGGCACGTTCCCGGCTCAGCTCGCCGAGGCCGGGCGCGAGGGCAATCTCGGCAACAAGGATACGGCTGCTGCCGCGACGATGAAGGGGCGACAGGACGAGCAGTGAGTATGCTCCTTCTCCAAACGCGCATAGACCTTCATGCGCCAAACTACATGGCGCCAGCTGGTGCACCGGCCGGCGCTGAAGCGACGCTTGGCTGGTGGCTCACCATCGTGTCGTGCGCGGTGGTGGTGATAGTATCCGTCATTCTCATCGCCGGCCTGGTGCACAAACGACCGCAGCCAGCCATCAGCGATCCATCGGATCAGAAGGGTGGCGGCCGCAGAGACATAGTCTCAGGCGTTACGTGGATCTACGTCGGTGTCGCAATCACGGTAGTGATTCTGCTCTTCGCCTTCGGCGGGACGGTCGCGACGCTGGCCGCGAGCACCCACGAGCCGGAGCATGCTCCGATCACGCTCGACATCACCGCGCATCAATGGTGGTGGGAAGTCCGCGTGAGTGATTCGGTTCCATCGCATTCGTTCGTCACGGCGAACGAGGTTCACGTTCCGGTCGGGGTTCCGGTTCACATCCGGCTGTCAGTCGCCCGATGTCATCCACTCGTTCTGGGTTCCGCAGCTCGCCGGCAAGACCGACGTCGTGCCTGGGCAATTGAATCAGGCGTGGATCCGCGCGGACAAGCCTGGCATCTATCGCGGCGCATGCGGCGAGTACTGTGGGCTTCAGCACGCCCACATGGCGTTCACGATCATCGCGGATCCACCGGCGCAGTACGCGAGCTGGGCAGCCGCGCAGCGCGCCGAGCCGCCGCAGGCTGATACTGCCAACGCAGCAGGCTCGCAGCTCTTCGCGCGTACGTGCGGCGGATGCCACGCAGTGCGCGGCACCGAAGCGCTCGGCACGGTCGGACCGGATCTCACTCATGTCGCGAGCCGTCTGACGATCGGAGCCGGACTGGTCAACAATGACAGCAGTGATCTCGTCTCCTGGGTGCGTAATGCGCAGGCGATGAAGCCGGGTGTGCTCATGCCTCCGATGGATCTGCGTCAGCATGACATCGACGCTGTAGTCTCGTATCTACAGACCTTACACTAGCAGCGCGGAGGATAAGCTTGTGGCGACCACGATAGACGCACCGACAGTCCAGCGGCTCCAGCGATCATGGGAGGGGCCAAGCGGATTTCGTGGCGTCATCTCGACAGTGGACCACAAGACCATCGGGAAGCGTTATCTCGTTACGGCGTTCGTCTTCCTGATCCTGGGCGGACTCGAGGCGTCGGCGATGCGCGCGCAGCTCGCGCTGCCCAACGAGCACATGCTCTCGCCCGAGCAGTACAACCAGCTCTTCAGTGTGCACGGCGTGACGATGATCTTCCTCTACGCCGCGCCGATTCTCTCGGGCTTCAGCAACTACATCTGGCCGCTGATGCTCGGCTCGCGCGACATGGCGTTCCCGCGCTTGAACGCGCTCAGCTACTGGATCTTCCTCGGCGCCGGCATCTTCATCTACTCGAGCGTGCTCGTGGGACAGATGCCGAACGCCGGTTGGTTCGACTACGTGCCGTACGCGGAGCGCGCGTACGACCCGGCGCGCAACATCGATTTCTACGCGCTTGGGTCTCATCCTGCTCGGCGTTTCGACGACAGTAGGATCGGTGAACTTCATAGTCACGCTGTTCAAGACGCGAGCGCCTGGCATGTCGCTCAACCGGCTGCCGATCATCGTGTGGGGGACGCTCACAGCTTCGTTCGCCAATCTCTTCGCGCTGCCGTCGCTCACCGTCGCGCTCATCTTCCTCTACTTCGATCGGCGTTTCGGGATGCACTTCTACGATCCGCGGTCAGGGCGGACATCCGCTGCTCTGGCAGCACCTGTTCTGGATCTTCGGCCACCCATGGGTCTACGTGATAGTGCTCCCTGCGATGGGAATGGTCTCTGACATCCTCCCGACGTTCTGCCGACGGCCGCTGGTCGGCTACACGTTCGTCGCGCTCGCTACTGTTGCGACCGGCATACTCGGATTCGGCGTGTGGGTGCACCACATGTTCGCGACCGGGCTACCGCCGCTCGCACTCTCGTTCTTCGGCGGCGCGAGCATGATCATCACCATCCCGAGCGCGGTCGGTGTGTTCTCATGGCTCGCTACTATATGGTATGGCCGGGTGTGGCCCACCGCGTCGTTCCTGTTCATGGCCGGCTTCATCGTGCTCTTCACGATCGGCGGCGTGTCGGGCGTGATGACCGCGGCGGTTCCGTTCGACTGGCAGCTCACCGACACGTACTTCGTCGTTGCGCACCTGCACTACGTGCTCGTCGGGATCAACGTCTTCCCGGTGATCGGTGCGCTGTACTACTGGTTCCCGAAGATGACCGGCCGCATGCTGGACGAGAAGCTCGGCAAGTGGAATTTCTGGACGATGTTCGTCGGAGCCAACGTCGTCTTCTTCCCGATGCACATACTCGGCTTGCTCGGGATGCCACGGCGCATCTACACGTACGACTCCGGGCTCGGGTGGGGTGCGACGAACTTCATCATCACCATCGGCGCGTATCTGTTCGCGATCGGAGTGCTGCTCTTCATCATCAACGTGTTCAGGTCGCTCAAGCGCGGCGCGCTCGCGGGGAACAATCCGTGGGATGCCGGCACGCTCGAGTGGTCCACGACTTCGCCGCCTCCGGCGTACAACTTCGCGAGCATCCCCGTGGTCGCGAGCCGTCATCCGCTGTGGGAAGATCGTCTGCCTGACGAGGGAAGCGGAACGTCGATCCTCGAGCACGGCCCCGTGCTCCCCGATGGTCGCGAGACTTTCGGAACATCTCCGCTGGACGCCGAGCCTGCGGTCGTGATGCGAATGCCCGACGATTCAGCGTGGCCATTCATTCTTGCGCTCGGGCTGACCGTTGCGTGCTATGGCTTGCTGCGTGCCGTCCAACGCGCTCACCGTGGTAGGCTTCGTGCTCGCGGCGGCGAGCACCATAGGGTGGCTCTCACCATCGACGAACTTCCTGAGCGATAGCGTGAGCACAGTGTTTGGCGCGCTGCCCGTGAACGGCCTCGGAAAGCGCTCGGTCGCGTGGTGGGGAATGGTATGCGTGATCGCGACAGAGTCCGCGTTCTTCGCGTATCTGCTGATGAGCTACTTCTACCTCGCATCGCAGTCGAGCAACCCGTGGCCCACGGGTGGTCCACCAGCACTCGGGTTGGTGATCGTCAACACCATCATTCTTCTCGTGAGCAGCGCTGTGCTCGAGTATGGGCGGCGGCGTGGCGAAGGCGGAAGCTGGGGAGTGCTGCGCACCGCGATGCTCATCACTGTACTCATGGGCGCCCTCTTCCTCGTGCTGCAGGGCATCGAGTATCACCACAAGCAGTTCACTCCGGTGACTGACGCGTACGGCTCACTCTTCTTCACGATCACCGGCTTTCACGGCGCGCACGTCTTCGTGGGATTGGTGATGCTCGTCACAGTGCTGCTGCGCGGCTCGCGTGCCGCCGCGCGCAACGAAGGAGGCGGTTGGCTCTCGGTCATGAACGTGACGATGTACTGGCACTTTGTGGATGCCGTGTGGCTCGTGGTGTTCACGTCGCTCTACATCACGCCATACCTCGGTAGATGAGATGCCTGCGAACAGCCAATCGCTAGGACGCAATCAGGATCAGGGAAGCGGTGGTCCTGCCGGCCATCCGGGTCATCCAGCTCCGGCGCGCGGCCGCGTGTCGTCGTTCGTGCTCTGGTTTGGCTTGTTTGGCGCGCCGGCGGCGTGGAGCGTCCAGCTGCTCGTGAACTATCCGATGGCCGCGCACACCTGCTTCCCGCGCCTCATCCCGCTCGCGTCTCCTACGATCGGGCACGGTGGCCTCACTACTGCTACCACCATCGTGAGCATCGTCGCGATACTCGTTGCGATCGCGGCTGGTGTGGCCGCGATCGCCGCGTGGCGTCAGACGTCCGGTGAGAGCGGCGGCCAGGCGCACTGGCTGCTCGACACAGGCGAGGGACGCACGAGATTCATGGCCGCATCGGGGCTGATGACGAGCGGTCTTTTTCTGCTCGCCATCATCGTTCATACGATCTCGATATTCACCGTCGCGCAGTGCTGAGCTGAGGCAGTCAGCGCGCTGCACTTCGGCGCGCGAGCTGTCTTCGCTCGTAGCTCCTTCGGCTTCTGTCGAGCGCACGCTCGATAGCGGTCATGCGCGCATCCTGATCGCCGAGCTTGTCGTCGACTCCTCGACGCCAAACCGCATGATCCTGTCGCTCGGCTGATAGCGACTCGTGGCTCCGCGTCAGATCGTGTCGGAGCGCGCGGACCTCGGAGTGCATTCCGCCGTCACCGTTTATTCCGATGAGGAGCTGACGGAGCGACGCGCATTCGTCCTGAACCTTCCGCACCGATCGACTGAGCTGCTGCGACTGACGATACAACACTCCCTGGACGCCGAAGAAGACAGCGGCTACGGCGCCCGATAGGATGTCGGATGACGGAATTCCGTGCGGTGTGGTCGCCCCCGCGCCCAGCATCATGAGTCACTGCGGCGCTCGAGCAATCCGACTACTACGCCGACCACGGCACCCGCCGTATGCGGGATCTCGAACGACGCATAGGAATCATTGAACGATGACAGCTCGATGCGCGACCGAGTGATGCGAGTCGCATGCTTCACCACGTAGCCGTCCGAGTGACGAGCGACCACAATGGCGTCCACTCGCGCGGGCTGCTTTGGTATCGATTAGAATGGTCTCGCCGTGCTCGAGGTACGGAGTCATGCTGTCGCCTGCCACGCCGAGCGCGATCAACCCTGTGCGGCGTCTGAGGTCTGCCGGAAGCTCGATCCAGCGCTCGCACGGCTCGTCCCATATCTCGCGCCCCGTTCCCGCTGCTGCGGCGAACGAGTCGGCCCATGGGGCGTACCGCTGCGCCGCTGCTGCAGGTGCGACATCGCGGATGTTGCCGACGATCGCTGCCTCCACATCGCGAAGCTCGTAACGTGGGATCGACTCCCCAACGCGCATCGCTCGGAGCTTCCTCGTGACTCGACTCGCGACCGCTGACGAAGCAGCATCACTCGCCCGTTGCTCGGCTACTGACGCGCGAGCTTCGAGCTCTGTCTCCAGCCACTCGACGAACACATCCTCGTATGCTGCCTCATCGCCAGCAGCGTCGAGCGAGCGGCCCACAATCCGCTCCAGCCTTATCTCGCCCGCTTCGCTGAGGCGAAGAATGGTCGTGTCCTCGTGAGCGCTCATGCTGCGGCTCCTCCCTCATCTCGAGTCTTGGTACGTATGACGCCCACGCGTTCAAGCAACCGTGTCATCGCGATGCGATCCTGAGGTTGCAGCTCCGGTATTACTGCGACTGCTTCGCGTGCGAGGCGTGCACGCAATCGCGACGCTCGTTGCTTTGCCGCGTCGTAGCTGATCCCGAGCCATCGAGCGATCTCGCGCATCGGCACGCGCCTGCTGGTCCACACGAGCAGTTGTCGCTCGTCTCGCGTGCATCCGCTGAGCAGCCGCGTTACCAGATCCGTTGCAGCGACGTGCGTTGCCGGATCGTTGTCCGGTCCGAGCATCGCGCGAAGAGTGTACTCCGAGCACGCGGCGGTCACGACCGTTGCGGAGTCGCCTTCGGTAATGAGCGCTTGAGCGATGACCCTGTGGTGCGCTTCGTCAGATCGGTGCGCGTCGGTGACTGCGTTCCTGAATGCGCGCACTACGAATGCCGGTAGCGAATCTGGTGCGGGCATGCGTGCCAGCTTCATGACGATGTCGCCGAGAAACGAGACGACTACGTCTTCACGGTCTGCGCTATCGACGCCGAGACGATGCGCCTGATCGAGAAGAACAAGGTGGAATCGCCGCACGAAATCCCGTACTGCGTGCGAGTCACATCGCCTTATTCCTGCGAGTAGCGCTACGTCGTCATCTCTGGTCCAGCGCTTTCCCGCTCCAGCCAGTGCAGCCACCATCGCCTCCGCTCGGGTTCAGAGCTCTCCTCATTGAGAGAGACGCTTGCTGGTGACGTGAGCCGCGGCGCGCGTCTCGCGGCGCTCGAGCCACGACCTTATCGATCGCTCCAGCTCGACGACACGCCGCAGTGGCAGCGGCGGTTGCTCGCCAAGCCGGTCACGAAGTTGCCGCGCACGATCGGTGGAAAGACCTGCAGCTTCCGCGTCGCGAAGCAGCTCCAGCAGATCGCTGGCGGCGGTGGCGGCATACGCTGTGGGTTCAGGCGAGCCGTCGGTCGGTGACATGAGCGCAATCCTCATAGCCGGGAGCAAAAGCTTATGCCGAAGAAATACCGAAGACAAGACGCCCGAGCCGAAAATAATGTGAACGATAGTTCGAGGGGACTGTGATGCTGCGACGCACGACTAACCCCCCTCGTTCGCAACGCCGAGAAAATCAGGCACGCATATTCAAGAAGCCGCCACGAGGAGGTCCCGTATGACAGCTGAAGAGCTGTACTCACCTCGACCAGGTCCGCGACGTTGAGCCAGGCACACCAAACGGCTGTGAAGAATGCCTCAAGACAGGCAGCAGCTGGGTGCATCTACGCCTGTGCTTAGAGTGCGGTCACGTCGGCTGCTGCGATAGCTCGCCCAACAAGCACGCAACAAAGCATTTCCACCAGACAGATCACCCGATAATGCGCAGTTTCGAGCGTGGCGAAGACTGGGGCTGGTGTTACGTCGACGAGATCACGTTCGAGCCAGCGCCTGCGGCGCGTTGAGACGGTGAGCGCGTCCCCAAGGCCGGACACATCCGTCGCGGGAGCATGGCCGGCCCTACCTCTCGCGCAGTGGGCCGACACATACGCGACGCTCCACATGCTCACGCAAATCGTCGGCAAGACTCGGCTCGCGCTCGCACCGATGGAGAATCATTGGTGGCAGGTAACGCTGTACGTGACAGAGCGCGGCCTCACGACATCGCCAATGCCGTACGGCGACCGCACAGTCGCCATCGAGTTCGACTTCATCGACCACAGCGTTGTCGTGCGGACCAGCGGCGGTGTCAGAACCGCAGTTCCTCTCATCCAGCGCTCCGTGAGCGAGTTCTACAAGGAATATCTCGGCGTCCTCCACTCACTGGGGATCGACGTCAAACTGGTGGGAGTACCTGTGGAGGTCCGCAATGCTATCCCATTCGCGGACGACACACAGCACTCGTCGTACGACCGGGATGCAGCTCACCGGTGGTGGCTGGCGATGGTCCAGGGAGATCGAGTGCTCAAGCGCTTCCGTGCCAGATTCGAGGGGAAAGCGAGCCCGGTGCAGTTCTTCTGGGGCAGTTTCGATCTCGCAGCAACGCGGTTTTCCGGACGCGGCGCACCGAAGCATCCCGGCGGCGCACCGAATTGTCCGGACTACGTCATGGTGGAGGCGTACTCGCGCGAGTGCAGTAGTTGCGGATTCTGGCCAGGTGGAGAAGGAACTCCCGAAGCAGCGTTCTACTCGTACGCGTATCCCGAGCCGGCTGGGTACAGCAAGCGCAAAGTGCGACCCGACGCCGCGTACTATGACGAGAACCTGAAGGAATTCATCCTGCCGTATGACAGCGTACGTAACGCGGCTTCGCCGGACGAAACATTGCTCGATTTCCTGCAGAGCACATACGAAGCTGCCGCGGATCTGGCTGGCTGGGACCGCACCTCTCTTGAGAGGCAGCAAGTCGGGCGCGAGAATGCACGACCAGACGAACACCGGGAATCAGAGCTTGCAAACGGAGCAATCCTATGAGATCGGGTTCGCGGAGCCATGATAACGAAACGGCAGCTACACGCGCGCCCGGGAAGCCCCACGTCGAAATCCGTGAACTCTCTCGAGATGAATCACTAGCGCTCCTCGCCAGACACCATGTTGGACACGTTGGAATCAGCTTCCACGACTTGGTGCGCGTCGAGCTCGCGGCCTATGTGTATTCAGAAGGATGGATCTACGCGCGTACCGAGCTGGGTGACGATGTCACTACCATGAAGCACCACCCGTGGGCAGCGTTCGAAGTCGACGAGGTCCAGGGTGTGTACGACTGGCGCTCGGTTGAGATCTGGGGTTCCGTAGAGTTCTTGAGCGCGGACTTTCATTCCCGCGACTGGTTTGAGTTTGAAAACGCGGTGCGTCTGATGCGCGAGGCTGTTCCGCAGGTGCTCACTGCTGATGATCCGCTGCCGGAGCGAGTTCAGGTGGTGCGCATGCACGTTGACAATATCCGCGGTCGTGAAGCGTACAGCGGAACGCCAGAGGCGTTCCCGGTGGCGTAGGCTGCGCCCCGTCGTCCGACAGGAGCTCGGCCGCGCAAAGGTGCGGTAACCCGGAGATGGCGACATGACATCGCGTATCAGATCGGTCGCTCTATTCGCGGCCGTCGCGTTCGTGACGTTGGGAGCGGCAATGAATCATAAGGACATCAACGCTTCAGAATCCGTTGCTGTCGTGCCGCGCACAATGCCGCGCATCGGCGCCGTCGACGAGCGTTACGAATCGTACAACGTCGAGGTCGCTGAGGTCATCGGCGGGAGCTTCTGGAAACCGTACACTCCCGCGAGTATCGCGGCATTGAAGGCCAAAGTGGGTGCGCCACCTTCCGCCCGTCCAATCATGGGCAACGTTGGCCAGGACACGAGCATGTACCAAGTCCGGCCGCCGATCGATCTGAGCAACCCACGCCTCCGCAAGTTGACGAGAGCACTCGGGCCAGCGTACATGCGCACGAGTGGAACGTGGATGAACCAGGTGTACTTTCACGATTCCAACACACCAGCACCGAGAACGGCGCCGAAGGGATTTGACGGCGTCCTCACGCGCGCTCAATGGAAGGGTGTGCTCGACTTCGCGAAGGCCGTTGATGCCAAACTCGTGACTTCGTTTGCCGTCAGCTCCGGCGTCCGCGATGCCGCGGGCGTGTGGACGCCGGTACAGGCGCGGCCGCTGATCGACTACACCAGGTCCGTCGGCGGTGACATTGCGGCGGCCGAGATGTTCAATGAGCCAAGCATGCCGGCGGGCGGCGCTCCTCCGGGCTACAACGGAGAGAGCTACGCGAAGGATTTCGCAGTTTTCAAGCCGTTCATCAGAGCGGCGGCACCGCACATGCTCATCGTCGGTCCCGGCTCAGTCGGGGAGGGTGGTGTAGTAGCGACCGTCATGGGCAACACGCTGCTCAAGACCGCGGACATGCTCTCCGCGAAGCCCGAGCCGAAGTTCGACGTGTACTCGTATCACTCGTATGCCGCGGCCTCGCTACGCTGCGCCGCCATGGGCGCCGCGGCCCAGACGACTGCTGACGCTGCGCTGTCGGAAGAATGGCTCTCGCGTCCCGACTCGATCTTCAATTTCTACATCGCGCTTCGTAATCGCTACGAGCCCAACAGCAAGGGCGTGTGGATCACAGAGACGGCGGATGCGGCGTGCGGTGGCAACCCATGGGCAGAAACGTTCCTGGACACCTTCCGGTATCTGGATCAGTTGGGCCGGCTCGCGAAGAAGGGAGCGACCGTAAGCTTCCACAACACGCTCGCATCGAGCGAGTACGGACTGCTCGATCAGAAAACATTCGCGCCGCGGCCGGACTACTGGGCAGCATTGCTATGGCGGCGGCTTATGGGAACGACGGTCCTTGATGCTGGTCCATCTCGGAAAGGGCTGCATCTCTACGCGCAGTGCATGCGCGGACATCCGGGCGGTGTAACACTGCTCGCGATCAATAACAGCAGAACGCAACCATCATCGCTCGACATCCCAACTGCCGCGGAGCGCTATACGCTGAGCGCGCCGAAGCTCGAGGCCGCCAACATCGAACTCAATGGCCATGAACTAACGTTGGGAGCTAACGATACGTTGCCGACGCTTCAGGGGACGAGTGTTCCGGCCGGAACGGTAACGTTGGCACCGGCGACCATCACGTTTCTCACGGTCGCGGATGCAGGAAACGTGAGTTGCCGGTAGCACTCAGAATCATGGTTCAGCGATGTCAATGTCGTCGAACTCGGAGCGATGTTGGTTCCGTTCGCGCGGTGAACTGCCACTGTGGCATTCCGTTTCCGTGCGTAGGCGAAGACGCACGCTGGCGCGAGCCCACCGAGGACAACGCTGCGCGTTTCGGACTGAGTGGCATCACTCGACGATCGACGATACGCGCCGAGGGTCACCGACGATCACTGTCTCAGGAGATGCGTATGCCGGATTTGCGCCGTATGGTCACTGCCGTCGTCCTGACTGGCATGGTAACTCTTTCTGCGTGCAGCGGCCCGCATGCCGACACATCGTCGGACACAACGCGCGCTGCAGCGAATCCAGCGGCCGCACGCACGGTGACGATCAGTCCACAGGATTGGCCCAGCTACAACCGCACGCTTGCTGGCGACCGCTTCTCTCCGCTCGCTGAGATAAGCCGCGCGAACGTCACGCAGATCAAGCCTATCTGCACGTACAAGTTGCCTGAGGTTTCCTCGTTCCAAACGGGACCTATCGTTGTTGGCGGTACGATGTACTTCACCACCGACACGATCTCATACGCGATTAACGCGAGCACCTGTGCGGAGAAGTGGAAGCGGCCTCGGCACAACGCCAAGCCCAGCGCGCTCCTTGTGAATCGCGGCTTCGCGTATATGGACGGCCGTCTTTTCCGGGGGACGTCGGACTCGCACGTTTTGGCGATGGATACTACGGACGGCCATGTGTTGTGGGATCATGTGCTCAGCGTCAAGGTGCCGGGCATGTCCGTTCCGATGGCGCCCGTCGCGGCAAACGGAATGGTGTACGTCGGCAATGCCGGCGGAGATCAGGTCGGCGTTACCGGACATGTGTTCGCGCTGGATGCTCGTGACGGGCACGTCGTCTGGCAATTTGACGTGGTCCCCGACAGTGGCGCGGCGCGCGAGACATGGACGAACAAGCGACTGCCAATAACCGGTGGCGCATTCTGGACCTCGTTCACATTCGACGCGCCGAACAACGTGCTATACGTGCCGGCTGGGAACCCGGCGCCGGACTTCGAAACAGAATTGCGTACCGGAGACGACCTCTATACCAACTCGGTGATCGCGCTGGACGGCAAGACCGGCAGGATGCTCGGCTATGACCAGCTCGTGAAACGCGACATGCACGACTGGGATGTCGACAGTCCGCCTACACTCGCGACGACGCGCTCGGGACGACGCATTGTCGCGTCCGCGAACAAGGATGGCCAGCTCGCTGTTCTGGACCGGTCACAAATCACACGCGGCAAGACCGTCACTGGCGATCTGGGAGCGGCGCTCCCTGTGCTCTATCGAATGCCGACAACAACGCGTACGAACATGGATGTCCCGCTCTCGCGCGATAGTCTCACGCGCTTCTGCCCTGGAATTACAGGAGGATCCGAGTGGAACGGCGCAGCGTACAGTCCGAACAACAACACCATCTACGTCGGCGCGGTGGACTGGTGCGCAAGTGCGCAGCTCAAGCGTGACACGCTAACCATCCCACCCGCCGGGACCACATGGCTTGGCAATCAAAACACCAATCCGTTCGGTCCCGCGACGGAGGCCCGGGGCTGGCTCAGCGCATTCGATGCGGATAACGGAACCGTCCGGTGGAAGTTCCATGCGCCGCACCCGATGCTCGCCGGTGTAACCCCGACAGCTGGGGGGCTGGTGTTCGGCGCCGATATGGCGGGCGAGCTCTACGCGTTGGACGCGGACGACGGTCAGGTGCTATGGAAGACAGATACTGGCCAGTCCACGGGCGGCGGCATCGTCACTTACGCGGCCGGCGGAAGGCAGCTCGTCGCTGTTGCATCCGGCATGAAATCCGTAACGTGGCCCGGAGCGGCGCAGCAGAGTCGGATCCTCGTGTACGGATTGCGATAGTAGCGAGTGCGGTGTGCTCGCCCCATTCTGGCGCGTGACGAGAGGAGTGCGGGCCGGCTCGCACATCGGCCATATCAATCACTCATGCTCGCACGCTGGATCTTTAGCGCGAACCACTACGCCGCGACAGCCATCTCCTGCGCTACCACTCTCGCCACGCAATACTCGTCGCACCTGATGCGCCGCGGACACTTGAGGCAGTCGCGCCTGATCTTTTCCGGATACCGCGCACGATCAGTGATTGCATAACCAGCAGCCTCGAAGAATTTCGGCGTGAGCGTGAGCGCGAACAGCTCGTCTATACCACGCTTGCGCGCCAGCTTCTCGACCTCCGCCACGATCGCCTTACCCAATCCGCGGCCATGTGCACCCTCGGCTACCGCAACCGACGCGACTTCGGCGAGCGATGGTGAATATTCCTTGAGTGCGCCGCATGCGATGATGCGCCCACTCTCATCCGCCGCAACGACGAAGTCGTGCAGAGTCGCACGCACCGACTCGGGCGTGCGAAAGAGCATTATCGCCTTCGCTGCGTAGCCGTTCACGAGCGACACGATCCCTGTAACGTCGCTCTCGCACGCGGAACGCAGCGATATGCGTCCGTTGATGTCGGGCATTACTGCAGTACTCCTTCGAGAACGCGGAGTCCTTCAGCAAGCTCTGCACGCGTCATCACGAGCGGTGGAAGAAGGCGCACGGTGTACTCTCCGGCTGAGAGGATGAGCAGTCCTGCATCGAGCGCGCGCGCCACGACTCCGGCCGCCGGCTCGACCACGTCGAGTCCCCACATGTAGCCCATGCCGCGGATCGCGCGCACGCGCCCAGTGCGCCGCGCGATCGCCTCGAGCTCGCCGTGCACCCATTCGCCGTCTTCCTTCACGTGGTCCAGCAGCGACGGCTCCGCAATCCGCTTCACTACGTGCAGCGCCACGCTCGCCACGAGCGGTCCGCCGCCGAACGTCGTACCGTGATCACCCGGGCTCATCACCTTGGCGAGCTCCTCAGTCATCAGAACCGCGCCCATCGGGAGACCGCCGGCGATCGGCTTGGCGAGCGTCACCATATCTGGCACCACACCGGTCTGCTCGTAGGCGAACAGTGTTCCGGTGCGGCCAAGCCCGCACTGAATCTCGTCGAAGATGAGCGCGATGCGGCGCTCGTGAGTGATTGCGCGCAGCTCGCCGAGCAGACCGCGATCTATCACGCGCACGCCGCCTTCGCCCTGCACCGGCTCGACGATCACTCCCGCGACCGTACGCGCATCCAGCATCGCGTCGAGATCCTCGATGGTGCGCTCGGCGATCGACACACCCGGTGCTAGCGGCATGAATGGCGTCTGATACGCGGCGCGATCGGTCGCGGCGAGCGTCGCGAACAGACGACCGTGGAACGCGCCGCGCAGCGAGATGAGCCCCACCTTGTCGGGCGCGACCGAGCGGCCGAACTTGCGCGCGATCTTGAACGCGCCTTCGTTGGCCTCTGCACCGGAGTTGCAGAAGAACACCGACGACGCAAAGGAGTGATCGACGAGAAACTGCGCGAGCTCCTCGCCCGGCCGCGTACGATAGAGATTCGACGCGTGGATCAGCCCCGTGTCGAGCGCGTCACGCATCGCGCGCGCGATACCAGGATCGTTGTAACCGAATGCGTTGACGGCGATCCCGCTGGTGAAGTCGAGATACTCCTTTCCGTCAGCGTCATAGAGGCGCACGCCCTCGCCGCGTACGAGCTCCATCGGTGGGCGCTTGTAGGTGCCGAGTATCGCGGGAACCGTGGCGCGCGTACCCTCGCTGGTCGCGTCTTCGTGAATGATCGGCAATGTCATCGTGTTCATCTGGCACCCACCATAGCGAGAGTGACGAAAGTACCGCGCTCGGCCTCTTCGAGCGCGGCGATATCGGCGATGCGTACGCGCCGCACGCCACCAACAAGTGCAGCGTGCGCAGCTTCGAGCTTCGCAGCCATCCCACCGACTGCGACTCCCGAAGCTATGAGCGCGCGCGCTTCATCCATGTCCATCTGCTGAATCGTCGATCCTGACACAGAACGAACACCTTCGACGTCGGCGACGAGCAGCAGCTCGTCGGCACCGAGCGCGACCGCGAGCGCAGCCGCTGCATCATCGCCATTGACGTTGAGCGCGCCGCCGGAGTGATCGGCGTTGGCGCCGAGCGGGGACACTACGGGCATGAACCCATCGCGCCACAGCGTCTCGATGAGCGACGTGTTGATCCGCGTCGGCATTCCCACATGACCGAACTCTGCGACGCCAAGCGGCTGAGCAGAAATGAGCGACGCGTCCTCGCCCGAGATTCCGACTGCTGATACGCCGGCCGCGCAGAACGATGCGACGAGGCGCTTGTTCACGACGCCGGACAGCACCATGCGGATGACCGCGAGATCTGCTTCGGTGGTGACGCGTCTTCCGCCGGCGAACTTCGGTTCGCCGCCGAGTGTGCGTTGAAGTGCGGAGATCTCGTCGCCGCCGCCATGAACTACACACAGCGCGCCACCGCTAGCGCGCCATGCAGCAGCGACCAGGGCCGGGAGCGCATCCGACGATTGCGCGCGCCCACCGAGCTTGATGACTCGCCTGGTCACACTGGTCACGCAGGCAATCCCATCGTTTCGGGGATACTGAGCAGCACGTTGGCGTTCTGCACCGCCTGTCCCGCGGCGCCCTTCACCAGGTTATCGATTGCTGCGACGATTATGAGCGTCGGCTGACGCACGTTTGCGGCGTGCACAGCGCTCACGCTCACGACGTTCCGGTAGACCACGTCGCGAAGTGACGGCATCGTATCCGAGATCTCTATGAACGGCTCGTTGCAATACGCGTCGCGCCATAGCGAGAGCGGATCATCGATCCGCTCGATGACTGGCACCGTGATGGTCGCGAGTATGCCGCGCGCGACCGGGAGGAGATGCGGAGTGAAGAGGATGTCGTTGTCGCCACCAAGCTCGCTCACCATGGCGCGCATCTCGTTGAGATGCCGGTGCTCATTGCCTACGGCGTAAGCGCGAAAGTCCTCAGCGACCTCGGCGAACATGAGCTCTGGCTTGGGTGTGAAGCCAGCTCCCGTCACCCCGCTCGCAGCGGAGACGTTTATCGTGGCACCAGGAACCACCAGCCCGCGCGCGAGCAGCGGGGCGAGCGCGATCAGAATCGCGGTCGGATAGCATCCGGGGTTCGCGACTATGTCGGCTCCGGCCACCCTCGAGCGCATGAGCTCGGTGAGACCGTACGGGACCGGTCCACTACTATAGAATGGCGAGTCACCCGTGCAGCCGCCGCAATTCCCAGGGCGCAGATCGGCTGAAAGATCGACCACCTTCGCGCCTGCCGCCCACGACGCCTCGACCCACTTGGCGGAAGTCCCGTGCGGTAGCGCGGAAAAGATCACATCCGCGCGATCGAGTTGAGCGTCGTCCGCCGAGATGAGCGTGACCTCGGAGCCGCCGGCTCTAATGCGCTCGCCAGCCCTCGATCCGCCGGCCGCAAAGATAAGCTCCAGCGACGGGTGCCGCGCCACAAGTCCGCACAGCTCCCGTCCCGCATACCCCGAGGCACCGAGTACGCCCACCGCAAATTTATTCACCCGGAATGTATAAACAGTCATGCACCCCGTCGCAATGGACCGGGCGCCAGCGCTCTACACGCTCTTCACGGCCTCGGTCAGTTGGGCCAGTGACTCACGGGCGTCACCGAAGAGCATCTGGGTGTTCGGGGCATAGAACAGGTCGTTATCGACGCCCGCGAAGCCCGGCTTCATGCTCCGCTTCAGCACTATCACGTTCTTGGCGTGGTCGGCGTCGAGGATCGGCATACCATATAGAGGGCTGCTGGTATCGGTCCGCGCCGCCGGATTGACCACATCGTTCGCTCCCACCACGAGCGCAACATCTGTATGGTCGAACTCCGGGTTCACCTGCTCCATGTCCAGGAGCTGATCGTACGGAATGTCTGCCTCGGCCAGTAGCACGTTCATGTGCCCTGGCATCCGTCCGGCGACAGGATGGATGGCGTACTTCACTTCCACACCGCGCTTCTCGAGCTCCATCCCGAGCTCCTTCACCTGCCGCTGCGCCTCGGCGACCGCGAGCCCATAGCCGGGAATCACTATCACCCGGTTGGCGAACGCCATCGCTATCGCGGTGTCTTCGGCCGACGTCTGCCTGACGGAGCGCCCGCCGCCCGCAGCAGCACTGCCGCTCGCGCTCTCCACACCAACCCCGCCGAACAGAACGTTCGCGATCGATCTGTTCATCGCGCGACTCATCAACAGCGTGAGCAGCGTGCCGGACGCACCGACGAGCATTCCAGCCACCACGAGTACCTGATTCGCGAGGACAATTCCCGTCAGTGCAGCAGCGACGCCGGTGAGCGAGTTGAGGATGGAGATCATCACCGGCATGTCGCCGCCGCCAACCGGAATCACCACCAGCACCCCCAGCAGCAGCGCGAGGGCGAACAATCCCCACACGGCAGCGCTGGTGATTCCGGTTGCTACGAGGTAGCCACCCAATGCGACAATCCCCAAAGCGACGACACCATTGATGAAGTGGCGCGCCGGAAAGAGGAATGGGCGACCCGGCAGAATCTCCTGTAGCTTGCCGAACGCCACGAGGCTTCCTGTGAGTGAGACTGCGCCGATCGCGATTCCGAGCGCGCCCGAGACGGTCGCGCCAATCGCCGGAACTTCGCCGTGCCCGGTCGCGCGCAGAAATTCCGCAACCGATATCAGCGCCGCGGTCGCGCCGCCCATGCCGTTGAACAGCGCCACCATCTGCGGCATCGCAGTCATCGCGACACGACGCGCGCTGTAGATGCCGACCGCCGCGCCGATCACCGTACCGATCACGATGTCCGTGAACGATATGATGCTGCGATCGAGCAGTGTCACCGCGAGGGCGATGAACATTCCTATCGCCGCGAGCCGGTTCCCGGAGCGCGCAGTGCGCGGCGAGCTCAATCTCCGCAATCCGAAGATGAAGAACAGCGCGGCTACGATGTAGCTGACGCTGATGATCGTCGAGCGAAGCTGATCGCTCACGATGCATCTCCCGATGTCCGCGTGGCTCGTGACGAATCACTCGCGCCTGCAGCCGGCGCTTCCTTCTTCTTGAACATCTCGAGCATGCGGTCGGTCACCACGAACCCGCCGAACACGTTGGCCGCGCCGAGCGCGACGGCGAGAATGCCGAGCACGTGGAGCGTTGGAGTGTCGGCGGAGCCGGCGATGAGCATCGCACCGAGCATCACTATTCCGTGGATCGCGTTGGTGCCCGACATCAGCGGAGTGTGAAGCACTGCGGGGACGCGTCCGATCACCTCGAAGCCGACGAACGCGGCGAGAATCAACACGTAGATCCCGAGAACGAGCTCGTGACTCACTTCGACGTCTCCTTCGCGGCGATAACGCGCGGATAAAGAACCGCTCCATCGTGAGTGACGCATGCGCCGCTGACGATCTCGTCACTCATGTTCACCGCCAGCTCGCCTTTGGGCGCGAGCAGCTCGATGAGCGCGGTGACATTGCGCGCGTACGTCTGACTGGCGTGAAGCGCGAGCCCGCTTGGCAGATTGAGCGGAGCCATAACGGTGACGCCATGAAACACGATGTCCTTCCCCGGCTCGGTTGCCTCACAGTTGCCGCCGCTCTCCGCCGCCAGATCCACTATCACCGAGCCGCGCTTCATCGCAGCGACCATCTCACGGCTGATGAGCATTGGTGCGGGCCGCCCTGGAATCTGCGCGGTCGTGATAACGACGTCGGCATTCGCGACGTGCTTCGCGAGCAGCGCCTTCTCGCGCTCGAGGTGATCGGCGGAGAGCGCGGTGGCGTAACCGCCGGCATCTTCCGCATGATGCACGTCGAGCTCGAGTGAGACGAACTTCGCGCCCAGGCTCTGAACCTGCTCCTTCACCGCCGGTCTCGTATCGAAGGCTTCGACCACCGCGCCGAGCCGGCGTGCTGTCGCGATCGCCTGAAGTCCCGCCACGCCAGCTCCGATGATGAGCACTGTCGCCGGACGAATGGTTCCCGCGGCCGTCATCAGCATCGGAAAGAATTTCGGAAGCGCGTTCGCAGCGAGCAACACTGCCTTGTAGCCCGCGACGCTTGCTTGCGACGAGAGCGCATCCATCGATTGCGCTCTGCTGATTCGCGGCACCAGCTCCATCGCGAATGCGGTGACGTTGCGTGCGGCCAGTCGCTCTAGCAGCGCGCTGTCCGCAGCTGGCTTCATGAAGCAGATGAGCACGGCGCCACTCTTGATCGCACCACTGTCGTCGGCGAGTGGACGCTGCACCTTGGCTACGAGATCCGCGCTTGCGTAGAGCGATGCGACGTCATCGACCATCGTCGCGCCGGCTTTCTCGTACGCCGCATCCTCGAATCCCGCGGCCTCACCAGCGCCGCGTTGCACGCTGATGGAGTTCCCTCCCTTCGTCAGACGCGCTACCATGTCAGGCGTCAACGCTACGCGCCGCTCGCCCTGCGCGACCTCACGCGGAACCGCGATCAGCATGAGCGCTCCTGCTGATCGTTCGCGCGGCTAATGTGTGCCATCCGTTCCGGTCGTGGTGGTGTCACCGGCATCCGCAGCAGCGCCTGCGACCACGACGTGCGACACGGCCTGCTGGAGTCCCGTGAGATCCGGAAAGTACCCGCGCTCATTCGTTCCCATGTTCTGTCTGTTGGTGAGGAGCACGATCGAAAGCTCGTACTTGGGCACACCGAGTACGTACGTCCCTGTGAAGCCGTTGTGCTCGAAGCTGCCCGCGGGCATTCCCGCTGGAAGCATCCAGCCGAGCAGGAAGCTGCGCTGCGGATCGGGTGTGAGAAAGCGATCCACGACGGCGGCGCGAATGTATCTATGCCCGTGATACTCTCCGCGATTGTTCAACAGATCGAGCAGCACCCGCAGATCGGCCGCGGTGGAGAAGAGGCCCGCGTGGCCGGCGACGCCGTTGTTCGCGTACCATGCGTTGCCGTCGTCCACTTCACCGTCGAGTACATACTGTCGCCAGCCGTTCCACGCAGTCGGATCGCCGCGGTACCTGTAGCCGAACGTCGAGTCGTACACCATGTGCTTCTCGTACACATTGCCCTGCTCGGTCGCGGCGAAGTCCGTGAAGCCGTGACTCCGCGGATTGAACACTGTCGAGTGAAGCTTCAGCGGGCCGTAGAGATTCTTCTGGAGGAAGACGTCGAGCGGTTGACCGCTCACGTGCTCGACGATGTCGCCGAGGAGCATGAAACCGAGGTCGCTGTAGTGGCGGCTGGAATTCACCCCCCACTGTAGTGGCATCGCGCGAATTGCCGCGTACGTCTCTGCACTGTTGGACGCCTGATAGTAGAGAGGCTGCCACTGCACGAGCCCAGCCCTGTGCGCCAGCAGATCGCGAACGGTGATGCTGTCGAGGTGTGGGCCGCGGAAATCCGGGAGATAGCGGTACACTGGCGAATCGACGTCAACCTTGCCGCGATCCACGAGCATCATCACCGCGAACGTCGTCGCCATCACCTTGGTCACCGACGCGAGATCGAACATCGTCCACGTGTGCATCGCGCGCGGCTCGGCGAGCTGATGCATGTCGTAATCGTTGAGCTGAGCGTAGCCGAAAGCCTGATCCTCGAGCACGGTGCCGTTACGCGCGACGAGGAAGACCGCGCCTGGGATCTCTCTGCCGACTGCAGCTTCGATCATCGAGTCCGCGGTCGCCATCGCCTGCATCAGCGCCGGCCCGGGCGCATCGTGACGTCATCGCGTGCACGAGTCGATGCACTCGCGCAGCCGAGCGCTACGATGACGAGCGGGATGGAGCGAAGCTTCACTTCTTCGCGAGCTCTGCGTTGTACGCTTGGGACGCACCCTTGGGAATGCTTATCCACTTCCACTCGTCGGTGCCCGTCCGCGCGAGCAGTACTATCTGCCCCACGTGGTACGACGCATGAGCGAGTGATCGGCACAGCGCAGCGTGGACGGTGAGTGGTTGCTGGCGGATCGTCACGACCCTGGCGAGATCGGCATCGGATAGCTCGCTCAACGTCGTTTCCGCCGCGCGCCAACCAGTCGTCCACATCTCATTCACTTCGGCGCGCGAATACTGATGCTCAACGAACTCCGAATCGCGGTCGCGCGACGGCTTCTCGCCATCAGTCGTGAGAAAATCCGTGAAGCGCGACACGAGGTTGCCGCTCATGTGCCGCACGATCATCGCGATCGAGTTGCCGTCCTTCGCGGTGATTCTGTTGAGCGCGGCGTCTGGCACCTGTGTGATCGCACGCTCTCCTATCTGCCGGTAAGTCGAGTACTCCTTGGCGAAATCAGCGATCATGGTGCTCCTGCGTCATCGTTCCGCTCGAGGCGTGGTTGCCGCCCTGGAAATCTCGCGGGTCGCAGCGACTCCAGCTAGCCGCGTCGCTATTCCGGGCGCCGCTCGAGAGGCGGGCGCATGCTCGCGACCGCCCGCATTGTGCCCGGGCGTAACCGCGCGCATACTTTCTCTCCGTTCACCGTCGACCGACGTCATCCGGACAGACAGCATGCCGGTGCTCGTCGCCGGCGTCGATTGTTACACCCGCACTTCTGGAGCGCCACCGTGCCCGACCGCTCTCCCCTCGTTCTCCTGACGCTCGCCATACTCGTGTCGGCGAGCGCTGCTTCCGTCATACCAGCGCAGCAGACCACGCAGCGCACCGTCTGGCCCGACGAGGGGCCGCGCACCTGGACACCGCGACCCACCGAGCCGGCGATCACGGCGAACGATCTGCGCACGCGGCTCTACCAGATCTCGGACGACTCGATGCAGGGGCGCCTGATCGGCTCACCTGGCGACTACAAGGCGACCGCCTATATCGCCGACGTCTTCCGGCGACTCTCGCTCCGCCCAGCCGGCGACAACGGGACGTACTTCCAGAACCTGCCGTACGGCGCGTTCTCGCTCGAGGGCGCCGCGCCGCGTCTCTCCATTGGGAAGACTACCCTGCCCGTCGGCGCGCACTGGATTCCCCTCGCGCCCGCTGCCGCAACCGGGACCGGCGCGGGCGCAAACCTGCGCGCAGTGCCGGTGGTCTTCGCGGGACGCTTCGGTGATACGGTCACCCTCGACCCTGCGCGCTTCCGCGGCAAGGTTGCGGTGTTCATAGGTGGGCCGCGCGTGCCGGACAGTCAGGGCGGTGGCGTACGCGTGCCACGCTGCGACTCCGTCCCGGACCGGTTCGGTGCCGATGCCGCGATCGCTGACGACGCCCGCAACCGCGCCCGCGGCGTACGCACCTTCGGGCGCGCCGATGAGCGTGCGCGCAACGCTGGCGCCGTCGCTGTGCTCTTCATCGAGCCGATAGATGCTTCAGCCGCCGCGGGTGCGCTCCATCCGCGTGTCGGCATGCCTGTGAGTGATTCGCTCGTTGCAGGTCCTGGCGGCGCGGTGATCGAGAGTGCCACGGCTCAGCAGCTCTTCGGAAAGCCTGCGACTGAGCTCGCGGTCGGCGATGTGGGCGCGCCGATCACCGCAAGCTGGCGCTACACCTTTCACGTCTCGCCAACTCCCGGCCGCAACGTCATTGCGATCCTTCCGGGAAGCGATCCCGCGCGTGCCGGTGAGTACGTGCTCATCAGCGCGCACAACGATCACATCGGCATGCGCAGCGAGGGCGTCGATCACGACTCTCTGCGCGCCGTGAACATGATCACACGTCGACAGGGCGCGAACGATCCTGTCTGTCGTCCCACCGCCGCACAGCAGCACGAGATCGATTCACTCATTGCTTACGCGCGCAGCATCCGTCCACCGCGACGCGACTCGATAATGAATGGTGCAGACGACGATGGTTCCGGCACCGCGATCCTTCTCGAGGAAGCAGAGAAGTTCGCGAGCGAGCATCCTGCGCGCTCGATCATCTTCGTCTCACACACCGGCGAGGAAGCAGGCCTGCTCGGCTCCAAGTGGTTCACCGATCATCCTACCATCCCACTCGACTCCGTCGCCAGCGCAATCAACATGGACATGGAGGGAAAGGGCAAGGTGTGGGAAGTGAAGTTCGGTGGTCCCAACTCCGTGCAGATGCTCGGCGCGCGTCGTCTCTCACGCGAGTATGGTGACGTCATAGACTCTGTGAACGCAATCGCTCCCGAAGCTATGGCTATCGATCACTCATGGGACGTCCCGGCCAATCCGTGGAATCGATTCTGCCGCAGCGACCAGGTGAACTACGTGCTTCATCGCGTGCCCGTCGTGTACGTCTCTACCGGTTACGCGCTCGATTATCACCAGCTCACCGATGAGCCGCAGTACATCGATTACGATCACATGGCCAAGGTCGGCAACTTCGTGCACGACATTGCGCTCGCTGTGGCGGATCGAACGGATCGGCCGGCGATAAGCGGCGACGATCCGGCGTTCCCGCGATGCCGGTGAGTCACGGCACGATAGTTATTGTGGCGCTGACGGTCCCTCGTCGCCGATCCAGTGATACTGGCGCGGCTCGCCCGTCAGCCGCCAATGTTCGGGCCACGTCGTTCGCTGCCAATCGATAGGTTCGCCGAGTGGTTGAGGGCGCGACGCGAGCGCGAGAGCAGCGCGCAGGTCCCGGCGCTGCTCTGCGCCGACCGCGTCTGGCGCTAGCGAGACGAAGAGCGTAGTTCCACTGCGTGCGAGCAGATCCAGCCATTGCCGGTTGTACGCCCACGGAATTGCGTTAGTGACACCCACGCAATCAGCGTCGACCGCGTAGAACGCGCCGTGCTGCGTGCCACGAAACGCGAGCGAGTTCACACCCATCTTTCGCGTACGAGCCCAGTCGGTTCCGCTCGTGTCGTCACCGACGCGGCTTATCTCGAATATGCCAGCAGAGAGATGGCTCACCGTGTTGCAGCCGATGACGAGCGCGTCACCAGCGGCCGCGCGGATCGTTCGGTAAAGACCGGCGAGCACCTCGGCGGTCGTGCGCGTCGGACCGCTCGCGAACGTCCAGCCGTCGCGTGTCAGCGCAGATCCCATCTGAAAGCCCCACCGTCCGAAGATGTCGAACGTAGTGTAGTCGTGCTTGATGAGATCGAATCCCCAACTACAGACGCGTGAGACGTCGGCGCTGATCTTCGCCTGTACATCCGGCAGAGTCGGGTCGAGTACATCATGTGCGCCCTCACGCTTCAATCGCCACCCGACCGGCACGTTCTCCGGCGCTTGTAGCGGCCTGATCCACACGCCCGCGCGTGCACCCGCAGCGCGCACGTCTGTGACGAGCTTCGGCATGTCCGGGAACTTCTCGTTGCCGCGGTCCCACGTCCCTGCACCGCTCTTGTCACGTCCACGGCCCGGCTGCCAACCGTCGTCTATCACCGTGAATGGGCGATTGGTGCCGGTGGGCGAGAGCTCGACGATGCGATGCGCGTCTGCGAGAACCGTTGCAGTGCTGTTGTTTCCGTAGGCCCAGTACCAGTCGTTGCTCCCGTACACAGGTTCGGCGGGAAGCCGAGGTGCGGCGCACATCTTCTTGCAGAATGCGTGTAGCGCCACGAATGCGGATTCGCCTTCCTGTCCTTTGCGTGCGATCACGTCGCAGACGTCGAGCGTGCGTTGACCGAGCTCGACACCGACGCCGCCGCTGCGCACGTCGGCGCAGAGCGTGACGCCTTCTGGATCGAGATACCAGAAGCAGAGCGCGTTTGCACCTGTTCGCACACCGTAGCCATCCGTGCGCTGCCCATCGTACGTCGCGAAATACCACGGCATCACGCGATCGGGAACGATTCCGCGCCACTCGAGATCGCCGTAGCCGCGCTCCCAAGCATCACCGAGGATGAGCTGCGTCCCACTCAGCGCGCCACGCCATCGGAGCCGTAGACGTATCACCGCAACGGACGGAGATGACAGGCTCACACGAAGCGCGGTCTTCACATCTGCGGTAGTTACTGCGATCTGATCCGTTCCGTCCCAGTGGTCCTCGGAGCTTGGAGTGAGCCGTCGATCACCGTTTGCGGTCTGCACGATCACCACATCCGGCTGGCGTCGCAGATCCACGAACGTATCAGCCCCATGTCGCGAGCCCATGTTGTGATCGCCTGCGCCCAACGCCGACGACGCCCGCGCAATCGCGGGAAATGAGAGTGAGACGGAGCCCATCACACTTCGTTGCAGGAAGTCGCGACGTGATGTCATATCGCTACTGTCGAGCGAGTCCAATAGAACGCGGACATAGTGAGACTCCGCGGATCGATCAGCGCGTCCAACATTCGTTACGTCGCCGATAAATCGTCGTTGCCCAGCGCCTTCGTGAATCGAATGCCTGTGCGCTCATAGCCGATGCGTTCATAGAACGCGTGCGCTCCGTCGCGGTTTGCACCCGATGTCACTCCGAGACGGATTGCACCCCGACTCCACGCCCAGCGTTCCACCTCATCAACCAGGCGACGCCCTATCCCCTTGCCGGCATGCTGTTCCGCAATAACGAGAGTGGTGAGCCATGCGACCGGCGGCGATATGTGGATCGACGGGAACACGAGGCCCGTTGCGAGCCCGAGGGGTCGGCCTCCGAGCTCCGCAACCAGCACGATCGCGCTTCCGAACCCATCGACCTCGCGCAGGCGCGCGATCACCTCGTTCGCGGCGGCGGGATAGCCGAGTTGCGTCAGGAGCTCCGCCATTGCGTCTGCATCGCTGGGAGCGGCAGGCCGGATCAAGACTGGCTCTAGCATGCAATCGCCGCTTTAGAGAGTGACTGTTGTCGATCAAACACTTTAGCTCAGCTGCAAAGCAGCAGAAGCACGGCCGGCAGCCAAGCACACTCGCCGCCATACAGCACGAGACTCGCTTCGCTCCGCCATAATTATTTGGATCGCTACCACACGAACGGAATCAACATGTTCGTGCGGTTCCTGTACTCGGCATACGCACGCGGAAACTGCTGCACCATCGTCCGCTCTTCCTTGCTCGCCGCGTAGACGAAGTATACACAGGCGACCCCGAACGGAATGAGCACGACCGGTCCGATGGCGAGAGTTGTGCCGATGAGCGCAGTCAGGACCCCCGTGTAAATCGGATGACGAATGCGAGCGTAAGGTCCGCTCGTCACCAGCTCGGGCTTCTCTCGCAACGACATCGGCATTCCCCAGTTCCTCCCGATGTGAACGCGCGCCCAGATCGCGAGCGCGAAGCCGAGCGCACAGATCGCTACGCCGATGGAGCGAACAACGCTGCTGGAGAAGAATCCGCGCGCGAAGCCATCGCGCGCCGCGCCGCTCGCGCTGCGTAGCGGATGCGCGTTGCCAGTGAAGTGCAGTACGGCGATTACCATGATCAGCAGCGCGAACCGGGCATATATGCCCTTCCTGAAGTTCGCGTTGCGGACGCTTTTCTTCGCGCCAAACGCGGCGACTACCCAGTAGCACAGAAAAGCCAGCCAGCACGCAATAATGAGATATGTATCGATGTCCATCGTACACTCTAGGCCGGTCGATGATGTCCGCTTCCAGTGGATCGGCGCGTCATCGCGTCACGCTGGCGGCTGTTCCGTTTGCTGGCGACAGAAAATTGAGCGTCAAGCCGAGCGCGGATCGCAAACAGCGGACACCTAACGCCCTAGCTGAGCCGCAATGGTCGCGTTCCGCTTCATGATCACCGTCAGCGCAGTCGCAGGCGCTGAAACTCCGACTCGACTGCGCGCATCAGCTCGTCATCCGACGCCATCATTCATCAGTCAAGACGTTGTGACAAGTACACTTTGCTAAACCGCAAGCGAATCAAATAGTAGGAGCGGAGCGAACTTCCATAGATCGCGTATCAACTCAGCGCTATTAGCCGATCACGTGATATTGCAACCTACCGCATTCGACCTGGCGAGGCGCCGCGCTGCGGACGGATCAACACGACAGCGCGCATTCCGACCAGGTCGACAAGTCTTGTTCTCTTCATCCGGGTGCATCAAGGCTGCCTGCGGTCGGCGACGCTGCGCCAGGCGACAGCATTACAAGCGAGATCGCCATGGCCAGGAGCCCGAGTGCATACCACTGACCCTGGCCAGTGATGTAAAAAATTACGGCGCCGATCAACGCCGCGCCCTCGCCAGCGGCCCATCCGATGAGGAGCCACACGCCACGCTGCTGCGGGTCGCGTTCCCGTCCCACGCGTCCTTTCAGCATCGTGGCGATCCATACTGCCAGAATCGAGTACACCACTAGTGCGTATACAACAGCGGTTGGGAGCGTTCCTGGTTTCCAGTCCGGCTGTCGGTGAACGGACAGAATGACGACGCCGAAAAGCAGTACTCCCATCATCAAGGAAAGGCGGATCAGTTGTAGGTGCTGAGGCCGCGGATTCGGAGGGGCCATGAGTTCTCACAGGTTGGCGGACACCGAGCAGGTATGGCGGACCTAACGCCCAGCTCAGCTGCAAGGGTATGCGATAATCTGCATGCACAGCACGGATTCCGCATCACCGGTGTCGGCTGCATGGCGACCTCAGGCCGCGGATCGAAGCGGCACAGCGTCGCGCTGAGTCAGAGCAGTGAGACAGGGTCAGAGTGCAGTTTATGCTGAACTCAGGAACCGTCCTCTGGCGTCTACTCCGCTGCTGGTTCGTCCGCTTCAGCGTTCGTCAGGCATCACGGTCGCAGAGATGGAGGAACGGGTACGTGCGGGTTGAGTGCCGGACTCGCCACCCGCCACCCGGACGCCGTGCGCACGCCGTCATGGTATCATGATCAACGCCGGGGTTCATACTTTCCCATCCGCCACTCAACGTTCCGACGCGGCTCCAGAGCACCTCGGCCTGAATGGAATCCACCGATCGCCGGAATACGCGGACCTTATAGCTCCTGATCATCGTGGCGGCATCCGGCGCGGACTCGTGTCCCGGACAGTCTACGGCGCCGTTGAGCCAAGCGCTCGATCGGGTGAACTCACCTCGAGCGTCGCGGGCAACGAACTCACTGAGAAGGCTGTCGGGGTTCGCATGGGAATGCGCTCGAACGAACTCGCAAGTTGAGTCAGCCGGTACACCGTACGCCCGGCTCGCGTCACTGGATCCGTAGAAGCACGCCAAGCCGCCGAGCAACAACACGAAAAGTGGAACGCGCACGAGTGAGTGGGTGATGCCTCACGTCCTAGCGTACCTGCAAGGAGATCAAAGAGAAGCATGCGGCGGAGCGGTCTGCAAGCCAGCAGACTCCTTGTCAGGTCCCGCGCTCAGTTAGGTGCATCCTCGCCGAATGCGAACAGGCATCGGCGTTGCGATCAGACTGATGGCCGCTGGGTGAGCAGGCGGTCGCCGGCTGGCCCGCGACGCCGCTGCTACTCGGGCTTTGTATAACGAGCAAGACATTCGAGCGCCATCAAGACAGGTTTCGGTGCGCCCTTCTGCTCGAGCGCCGCCAGGCCGCGCGCTGCCATGCCGACATGCGAATAGTCCACTTCGCTCGTCTTCGCCACAGCATCTCGGAGGGACTCTTGAAGCTGCTCGGATCCCGGTAGCTTTGTGGCGAAGGCGAGTTCCTGCTTCGCGCAGATACGTTCGATTCGTGTGATGTTCTCGGCCTTGGGAGCCAGTGCCGCCACCCGTGCATGTGTCGCCTCGTGGACGATCCAGAGCGCAACGAGCGCGGCAGGGGCCGTGAGGATCGCCGAGTCATCCAGCATGCACACCGAATGGCGGCGGTTGTACTCACCGGCATTGCCCGGCGTCACGAGTGCTGAAACCAGAATGACGCGAATGTCCCGCCGGATCCGAGCGAGCCGCAAGGGATCGTGTCGCGCGATGAGTCCCAGCGCGGTTGCGACCATCTGTGCATAGGGCCGGCGTTCTCCATTGACGAGCCGGACGCGAATCTCGACGCCATGAGCATACCATCCCGTTCCGCGAAGCGCATAGCGCAGAGAGAGATCCAGGAACGTATCGGCAACGCGCGACATCACTGGATGTTGCGCTGAGCGGCTCACTGAGACCTGTCTTGCATCATAGGTTGGCAGACACCGGGCACCACACTGTTGTTGGACGTCTGGCAACCTTGAGACGCACCGATCCGTGTTGCCTAACGCCCGAGTTAACCTGCGAGCGAATCCAACAATCTGTGAGCGAAGCGAGCATTCCGCAGATCGGCCGTCAGCGTCAACGATTCGTTGGGCGGCTCCCGAGGCGCGTCCCGGGTACCGGCGCGTTACTACGGATCGAGGCGCTCGGGCTGGGCGGCGAACCACTGCATGGCGCCGCAGCTCGCGCAGGTCATCGCATACGCGCCGGTGGCCAGCCACTCGATATTCAGCACTCCGCCGTGCGAGATCCGAGTGGGATTTCGCGTCCCGTGAAGTGCTCACCCGTGCAGTGGGCGCAGCGGAGCGGCCGGCCACCGACCGTGTAGCGCCGCGCACCGGCGTCATCGCGTCCCTCCGCATCTCGATCTCCAAACAGGCCCATCGTCTCTCCTGGTGTATGACGACGCATGTCCGTCCAACGCCCGAGTTCAGCTGCAAAGAAGTCTCACAAGAGTGGCGCCGCAGGCGCCACCATTCAATAGTGTTCTTCGTCAGCTTCAGCGTTCGTTAGCTGGCCTGCGGGCCAGACCAAAACTGCACGTCGACATCGCGCAGTGGCTTCCGATGCCAGGCCATATGTCCGAGCAGCGCCGCCTCGTCCGCAGTGAACGCCGGATGATAATGAAGTGCATGCGGGTAAGGGACCGCCGGTGCGGCCCACGCTGCCACAGACTGAACGCCACCCTCTACGAGGATATCCGCAAACCGATCCAGCGGGCCATAGGCGTAGACCATGTTGTACCGGTCGAGAACGATCGTCGCCGCATCGGGGAACGAATGCAGCCAGAGATCGTGGCGCGCGTCGTGGGTGAGGAACTCATTGAACAGTGCCACGAATGTCGCCACTTGGTCCCAGTCGAGATCGGGACTCTCGTAGCGGCCGAGAGGCGCGCCGGTCAACGAGGTGTGCAGAATGTACAGCAGCCGAAACGGCGGCCGAAGCGCGCGTGCGAGGATCGGGAGAGCCTGCGCTTGGCCGGCGCGCAGGCCAATCTTGAGGCGGTCGGGACCGTCGGTTGTCGGCTCCCGGACAAACGTGTTGACGTATGCGAAGTCGTGCTCGACCGGCGCTCCTGGCGTGCCAGTGACGCGCGAGATCTTGGGTAGATCACTCAAGGGGAGACGGAGCTCGTAGGCCAGCTAACGCCCTAGTTCAGCTGCGGAGCGACGAAATAGTAACGCGCGTAGCGCGCCACCGCAGCCGTTCCGGCAACTGCAACGTTTCGTTAGGCAGGCGACATTCTCCCCGACGCCTATCCATTCCATCGACGCACTGCCCACAAGGCGATGCCGGCTTCCCCGCCGACTATCAACACAATCAAGACGTAGCCCGGCCACGCATGCCGATATCGCCTATAAAGGTGCCAGTATGAGTTGGAATCTAGTTGTGCGTGCGTCATAGCATCTCCCCACGCTTTGAGGTCGGGCGATGCCGTGGATTGAGACGAATCTGCACCAGCGTCCCCGAATGTGCGGAACACGAGCGTTCGAGTATCAAAGACGAATTTGCGTATGTGTGGCGTCTTGAAGTCGAATTGCGTCCCGCAGTAAAATCGGATCGGCCAGTCCAGATCGAGGTGGTACGTACATAGCCTGGACCCGCAATGGGCTCGCCCATCGCGTGGCCCGGGGCCACGATGTATCCGTCATAGGTGTTGTAGCTGCCGAGCACATATCCATTCGGCAGCGTGACGTACGGGTCGGCACTCAATCCTGAATCTTGGTGGGCGATCCGATTTGAGATTTCAAGGTGAATGCGAAACGCCACCACGACCCATAGCAGCGCCGCAAGCGGCGCCCATGTGGCGACAATCATCGCACCGCGACCACGCGTTCCATCGCGATCTCTGTTGGCCGCGCGAACACGAAGGATGTGGGTCAGGATCGCGGTGCCGATGAGCGCGATGATTCCGTAGATCGCGATGGTCACGGCAATCGCAAAGCCCGCCATCAGTGCATCTCTGGGTAGGTCAGAACGTGACTTGAAGATCCCCTAGCGCTGCCTAACGCTTGAGTTAAGCAGCGGGCGGACCAGACAAGAGCCGAGCGAAGCGAGGCAATCATCGAACCGCCCGACAGTTGCAACGCCACGTTATGCAGACGTAGGATGGCAATGCTACCATCCCCCGTCTGGCCTATCCTCCGGTAAATCGAACGGCACTTCGGTAGTCTGTATGAGCAGGTTGCTGTGCATGTCGATACCAGCGCCATCTGGTAGATGTCCGCCGAACATGTTGCGCGCGTATGAGTCATAGGCACTGTGTATCGCCGCGGTGAAGCCGTAGGCTTGCTTTAGGCGTTCACATCCCGGCGGAAGCTCTATGTCTAGCGGGTCTGCTTCGAAGTTCCGGCCTTCCGGCTGCGACACTGTGGCCACGTGGTACCCAGCGAACTCACCGTGTTCGCCGAGGAGTAGGAACGGCATCCGTGCACGCAGGTAGCGGCGCTCGCCTCGAATGCCTTGCTCATCTTGAATAAAGGCACCAAGCGCGCCGTAGCTTTGCCGTGCAGTACATGTGTATCCACGTCCAACGTTCCGACTCACTGCCCTCTGAAACGAAGCGTAGCGTGTAGCGTCCAGAAGTTCGGACGTCGGCTGAGTCCAAGCCGATCGTTACGCGTGCGCCTCTGAGATCCTCAGTGGGTGGGCCGAACGTAATCGGCTGATTGAGCAGCTCAATTTTGCCTAGTGGCCCATCGAGGAAGACGGAAAGCAACTGCTCGTCAGGCGTGATCGCCGCATTCATGATCTCGGCGGTGACGACGCAACCGCGGAGATGAAGAACAGCGTCCTCCTGCACAAGCCCAAGAGCGTCGAACTTAGCGTCGGCGGAACTGGTGCGCCATTCTGGCTAAAGCGCACTCCGGCGAGGAGTAGAACCTGATTTAACCTCATTGCAGATTATATCCAGAGAAGAGGTTCTCAACAGTTACCGTACCTGACTGCTGCCTAACGCCCCAGCTAACTTGCGAGCGAGTTCAATAAAATGCGAGCGCAGCGAGCTTCCTTAGATCGCTCGACAAGTTCAGCGTTCGTTAGACATCCCGGTCGAGTTGCTTACGGTTGACGCGCAACCGGTGTGCACGCTCGCCACGGTCGCCGACGTCTTCCGGACCCAGCGTATTCTCGCCAGTAAGCAGATAATGCCGGATCTTGGTGAGCACAGCCGGAGTAAGCGCATAGTTGATTTCCGGACCGCCGAGCCAGAAGAGGCTTTCGGCAACGCGTTCTCCGTCGCACGTGTCAGTGTCCCAAGAAAATGCGTCGGACGCCTCGAGAGCGAAGCAGATGGCATCCAGCCCATCTAGGCTGATGTCCCCCACAAGCACAGCGTCCACGAGTTTGCCAATGTGTTCGGGTGAGACTGCAAACTCGTGATTCACGTCGATGGTGTTCAGTCGCGACAAGACGGTGCCGGCGCTATTGACGTGCCAATCGAAGGCCTCGGCAACATCGGCCGCGAGTTCTTCGACGGTGGCGTAGCCCTCAAAGAAATGCTGGAGGACGATTTCTTTCATTGATGCGATGCCTGTGGATGTCTACGCGTATTAGACTGCGAAGCTCTGCTTGAAAAACGCTGCGTGCCTGCAGTCTAACCCCGCACGTCTCGCAGAGGACTTCCTCGCTAACCTACGCCACCACAACACCTTCCGCCACACTCAGCTCCGCAACCCAAAATGCTTATGCTGCATACACGCAGCCTAAGCCAACCAACCTCCAAACCAACACTCTCCCGCAGCCATCACCACCAGCCAACCCTTCCGATCCGCTCTCCCATCCTCCATCCTACTGCTCGACATCCCACATCGAGCACCCTCGTGCGCTTTCCCACCCCTCGTCACATCCTCACCCTGGCTCTCACCCTCTGCATTCCGCTTACAGCGCAGAGACTACGAGCACAACAGCGCAACCCGCAAACCGTTCAGCAAGGGGGTGAAGAAAACCAGCAGCAAGCAATCGCGCCGAGCATGTACTCCGAGCTCCGCTGGCGCCTCATCGGCCCGTTCCGCGGAGGACGCACCGTCGCAGCCGCCGGTATCCCCGATCAGCCCAACGTCTTCTACGTAGGCGCAACCGACGGCGGAGTCTGGAAGACGACAGATGCAGGCCGCACCTGGGATCCTATCTTCGAAGATCAATCGACCGGATCTGTCGGCACCATCGCGATAGCACCGTCCAATCCGAACGTCATCTACGTCGGCAGCGGCGAGGGACTCCGCAGACCAGATCTCTCCGTCGGCAACGGCATCTACAAGTCCACAGATGCCGGAAGAACATGGACCCACTTGGGCCTCCGCGACGGCCAGCAGATCGCATCCATCATCGTCGATCCGCGCGATCCCGATCGCATCTTCGTCGCGGTGCTCGGCCACCCTTACGGTCCCAACCCCGAACGCGGAATCTTCCGCAGCACTGATGGCGGAAAGAGCTTCACCAAAGTTCTGTACAAGGACGAGAACACCGGCGGAATCGATCTCGCATTCGATCCCACCAATCCGCAGACAGTGTACGCAGCGATGTGGGCGTCGCGCAGACCGCCGTGGACCGCCGCGAATCCTTACGACGGCAACGGCAGCGGCCTCTTCAAGTCGACCGACGGCGGCGACACGTGGCACCAGTTGTCAGGCGGTCTTCCGACGACCGAGCAAGGCGTCGCGCGCATCGGGATCGGCATCTCGCCGAGCAATCATGACGTGATGTACGCACTTGCTGATGCGCGGCCGGATGCGGGAGGATTGTTTCGCTCCGACGATGCAGGCGCGACGTGGACGCGAGTGAATCACGAGGAGCGCATCTGGGGACGCGGCAACGACTTCGCGTGGGTGCGCGTCGATCCGCGCAATCCGGACGAGATCTATGTCTGCAACACGTCCACATATCGCTCGATGGACGGCGGCAAGACCTTCACCGCGATAAAGGGCGCGCCGGGTGGTGACGATTATCACGCCATCTGGATCAACCCACTACACCCCGAGATACTTCTCCTCGCCGTCGATCAGGGTGCGACCATAAGCGTGAACGGAGGAAAGACGTGGAGCTCGTGGTACAATCAACCTACCGCGCAGATGTATCACGTCACCACCGACAACAGATTCCCATACTGGGTCTACAGCGGCCAGCAGGAGAGCGGATCAGCTGGTGTCGCGAGTCGCGGCAACGATGGTGAGATAACCTTCCGCGAGTTTCATCCCGTCGGCACCGAAGAATACGGCTACTCGGCGCCCGACCCGCTGCATCCAAACATCGTGTACGGTGGCAAGGCGACGAAGTTCGATTGGATCACTGGACAGGTTCAGAGTGTCGCGCCCGAGCCGATTCGCAGCGGAAAGTATCGCTTCGATCGCACCGCTCCGCTCATCTTCTCCTACGCCGACCCGCACACTCTCTACCTCGGCAGTAACGTCATATTCAAGACTACCGACGGTGGAATGAGCTGGAGCATCATAAGTCCCGATCTCACACGTGAAGATCCCGCCACGCCTCCAACACTCGGCGAGTTCGTGAATGCAGATCCCGCGCATGGCAAGCATCGCGGCGTGGTATACAGCATCGGCCCGTCATATCACGACGCGAACGTCATCTGGGCGGGCACCGATGACGGACTCATTCAGGTCACACGCGACGGTGGCGCAACGTGGAGCAACGTCACGCCGCCCGAGTTGTCGGCATGGAGCAAGATCTCGCAGCTCGATGCGTCACACTTCGATGAGCAGAGCGTGTACGCCGCAGTGAACCGCATGAGGCTCGACGATTTTCATCCACACATCTTCCGCACTCACGACGGCGGCAAGACGTGGAAGGAGATCGACGATGGAATCCCCGCCGACGAGCCAGTGAACGCAGTGCGCGAGGATCCCGTTCGCAAGGGACTTCTCTACGCGGCTACCGAAGCGTCGGTGTACGTCTCGTTCGATGATGGCGATCACTGGCAGTCGCTGCGCGAGAATCTCCCGGCTTCGTCGATGCGCGACATCATCGTGAAGGACAGCGATCTCGTCGTCGCCACTCATGGCCGGTCCTTCTGGATTCTCGATGACATCACTCCTCTGCGTCAGCTCGCAGCCAACGTGGCGCGCGAGCCTGCGCATCTCTTCGCACCCGCAGCAGCGTTCAGAATCCAGCGCAACACCAACACCGACACTCCGCTCCCACCCGAGGAGCCCGCTGGCCAGAATCCTCCCGACGGGGCGATAATCGATTACTACATCGGCCGCGCGCCAGGTGCGCCCGTCACTCTCGAGATCCTCGACGCGAGTGGGAAGCTCGTGCGCAGATTCGCGAGCGATGACAGGCCATCCGTTACCGAGGCCAACATCAACGCGCTCAACGTTCCCGCATACTGGATTCGCCGGCCCCGCATTCTCTCCGCCGCGCCGGGCTCGCATCGATGGATCTGGGACCTTCATTATCCTGAGCCGAGTGTGCTCGCGCATGAGTATCCCATCTCCGCGATCTATCACGACACACCGCGCCTGCCGCTCGGCCCGTCGGTGCTTCCCGGCACTTACACCGTTCGTCTCACTGTCGATGGCAGGAGCTACTCCGAGCCGCTCACTGTGAAGATGGACCCGCGAGTCACCGCTACGTCATCCGATCTTCAACAGCAGTTCGAAGTTGCGTCGCGGGTCGCCGACCTCATCGAACGCGACTTCACCGCCCTCGCCGAGTCTCGCGCGCTTCGCGACGAGCTTGCCGCTGCGAGACAGCGTGCGAATGGAAGTGCAGTGACGTCAGGCATCGACTCGCTCGACGCGAGAGTCGCGGCGCTCGAGGGCGGTGCGAGAGGTGCGCGCGGCGAGAGTCTGACGCGTGCGAACGGCGAGCTCTCGGCACTTCTCAACACCATCGACGCATCCGACGCGCGCCCAACGACCCAACTAGTCGCGGCCGCCGCGACGATAGATCAGTCGGTGAGTGCCGTGCTCGCGCAATGGAACGATGTCAGGAACACCGCGCTCCCCGCATTGAACGCGAAGCTCGAGCAGGCTGGCCAACGCGCGATCACGATTCCAACTGACCTCTCACGCTACCGCACCGCGTTGCAGCAAGCTCAGTCGTCTGATGTAGACAAGGACGATCCGTGATCGACGTCATCGATTACTCCCCTGACGCCAGCCTGCGGATCTCCTCTCGTATCTGCTGCACGCGCTCGGTCATTCGCTCCAGCTGCTCACCGGGCCGCGCTCCCTGAATCATCGAGCTCACCGCATGCGTCGTCGACGCTCCCTGCTTCTGCATCACGCGCCAGACTTTCTTCGCGTTGCGCGAGCTGACGCGGGCCATCCGCAGGAGATCATCATACGATACATCTACCGGAAGCCCCGCGGTGATCGTCGCGACCCACGCATTGACCTGCGCCGTGGTGAACGCGCCCGACCTCACCCACTCGTCGCGAGTGAATCCCCAGATCTTGCTCGGCGTTGAGCGACGAGCCATCGCGAGCTCGCTACTCCGGCTCGCCAGCGAGCGTCTTGATCCTTCGCACGGTGCGCTCACGCGCCTGCACCGATCTGCAGATGATGAGTATCGTGTCATCGCCGCCTACCGTCCCGAGTATGTCGCTCCATCCCTCGCCATCGAGCGCACTCGCGATTGGCTGCGCGCCGCCGGGCACCGTGCGAAGGACAGCCATCTCGCTCACACCGTCGATGCGCAGAAATAACTGCGGCAGCAGCGTGTCGAGCGCGACCCGCGCCTCCTCGATGCTTCCATCGGTGACTGCGTAGCGCGCTCCCTCCGGCGTTGGAACGCGCGCGATTCTCAGCTCGCGCAGGTCTCGCGAGAGCGTCGCCTGGGTCACGTCCCATCCTCTCAGGAGGAGCAACTTCCGCAGATCCTCCTGGCTCATCACAGGATGAGTATCTATGGTCTCGAGTATGGCGCTCTGCCGCTCTCTCTTGTTGGCCATCGCGGGGAAAGATAGCCGCCCACTCGTCCGCCCGCCGTTGCCTGGGCGGGAGAACTCGACTATTTATTCACTCTAATCGTATAATCTTGCAGACTGAGCGACCCGTGACCCATACACCCAAGAAGATCGCCCTCGCCTACTCGGGAGGACTCGATACATCCATCATAGTCCCCTGGCTCAAGGAGCGATTCCCGGGGACCAAGGTCGTCTGTGTCGCCGCCGACATCGGCCAGGGTGACGAGCTCTCCGGCGTTCAGGCAAAAGCGATCGCCTCGGGTGCGGACGAGTGCTACGTCGAGGATCTCCGCGAGGAGTACGTCCGCGACTTCATCTTCCCCACCCTCCGCGCCGGCGCCATCTACGGCCGTAAGTACCTGCTTGGCACTTCTATGGGACGCCCATTGATTGCCAAGCGGCAGGTCGAGATCGCCCACAAGGTCGGCGCGGACGCCCTCGCGCACGGCTGCACTGGTAAGGGCAACGACCAGGTCCGCTTCGAGCTCACCTACGCCGCCTTCGCCCCCGATCTCCCCGTCATCGCACCATGGCGCGAGTGGGACATCCGGAGCCGCGAGGACGCGCTCGCCTACGCCGCGAAGCATCGACGTCCCCGTGGCAGCGACCAGGGAAAAGATCTACTCACGCGACCGCAACATCTGGCACATCTCGCACGAAGGCGGCGTCCTCGAGGATCCCTCGCAGTCGCCTCCGGCAGATCTCTTCATGCTCTCCAACTCCCCAGAGAGCGCGCCGGACCAGCCCGAAGAAGTCACCATCACGTTCAACGAGGGAACTCCCGTCGCCGTCAACGGCCGCTCCCTCTCCCCCGTCCAGCTTCTCGCCACTCTCAATGAGATCGGCGGCAGGCACGGCATTGGCCGGATCGACCTCGTCGAGGATCGCCTCGTCGGCATGAAGTCGCGCGGGATCTACGAGACCCCTGGCGGAACTCTCCTCTACGCAGCGCACAGCGAGCTCGAGCAGCTGGTCCTCGACCGCCGCACCCTCGCCGCCAAGGACCTCATCGCCCCACGCTACGCAGACCTTGTGTACGAGGGCCGCTGGTGGACGGTCGAGCGCGAAGCCTACGACGCATTCGTCAACGTCACCCAGGCCACCGTCACTGGCTCCGTCACCCTCCGCCTCTACAAGGGCAACGTGATAGTCGCCGGCCGCGAGAGCGCCTATGCCCTCTACGACGAGCGCTTCGTAACCTTCGGCGAGGACGACGTCTACGAGCAGAGCGACGCCGCCGGCTTCATCCGCCTCTTCGGCCTCTCCGCTCGCGTCCGCGCCCTCCGCGATCAGGAGCGAGCACGCGCACTGGGGGAGACAGAGGATGTCGCGAGGAAGACGCGCCGGCTCGATGAGACAGCTGACCACGCGTTCAGCGGTCAGCGTTCAGCGGCGTGAACAACGCGCGATCAGCGCCGAGCAATAGCCGCCCCACTCCTAAGCCAGAGTAGCGAAGCGAGAGGGGAGCGTTGAGGAGCCTACGAGGGCTGCGAAGCAGACCGAGTAAGATCCGAAACGCTCCCCTCTCGCGTAGCGCCCCGCCCCCAGCTCGCCGTCGCAGTTGTAGTTTGCAGTTGCAGTCCCCCGGACCGCTGACCGCTGAACGCGCAGTTTCCCTCGAACATGCCCGACTCATCCCACAAACTCTGGGGCGGCCGCTTCTCCGCCCCCACCGCGCGCGCCATGGATCAGCTCAACCGATCCATAGACATCGACTTCCGCCTGTGGCCGTTCGACATCCAGCTCTCCAAAGCGTGGGCGTCAGCACTCCAACGCGCCGGCGTCCTCACCGAGACCGAGCGCGACACCATTCGGTCGGGGCTCGATAGAGTCGCGACGCTCATCGCCGAAGGCGCTCGCCCAGAGCCGTCGGATGAGGACGTTCACACCATGATCGACCGCCTGCTCCACACTCAGGCAGGCGACGCAGCATCCAAGCTTCACACCGGCCGCTCCCGCAACGATCAGGTCGCCACCGCCACTCGCCTCTGGACTCGCGACGCAACCGCGCGACTCAGCACGGGTGTAGCCGATCTCCAGCGCGCCATCATCGATCAGGCCGACAAGCTGCGCACCACGCTGATCCCGGCCTACACCCACATGCAGCGCGCGCAGCCAGTCTCCGCGGCACACTGGCTCCTCAATCACTTCTGGGCCCTGGAGCGCGATCGGACCCGCATCGCTTCCGCGGCCGCAGCAGCATCTTCCCTCCCACTTGGCTCGGGCGCGATTGCAGGCTGCGCGTTTCCGGTGCCCCGCGACGAGATTCGCGCAGAGCTCGGCTTCGATTCCATCTCGCGTAACTCGATCGATGCCACCGGCGACCGCGACTTCGTCGCTGATACTCTCTATGCCGCCACAATGCTCGGCGTTCACCTCTCACGCCTGAGCGAGGACCTCATACTCTACGGCTCCAGCGAGTTCGGCTTCGTCACTTTCGGCGATACGTTCACCACCGGCTCCAGCATGATGCCCCAGAAACGAAACCCCGACGCCCTCGAGATCGCACGCGGCTCCGCCGGCCACATGCTTGGCGATCTGGTTTCGCTCCTGTCAACGCTGAAAGGCTTGCCCAGCGGTTACAACAAGGATCTCCAGGACGACAAGCGGCCGCTGTTCGATGCCGTCGATACCATGCTTCTGGTACTCCCCGCGGTCGCTGGAACTCTTCGCGAGCTCACGTTCAATGCTGCACGAATGCGCGCCGCACTCAGCTCGACGATGATGGCTACCGATCTCGCCGATTACCTGGTCGAGAAGAACGTCCCCTTCCGCGACGCGCATGGCGTTGTCGGATCGCTCGTGCGTGAGAGCGAGACCACGGGCGTGGATATGAACCTGCTTCCATACAAGACGTTCGCGTCGGCGCACCCCGCCTTCGATCACGACGTCTATGAATGGCTCTCGCCAGACAACTCCGCAGCACGCCGAAACGTCCCAGGCGGCACCGGCCCCGATTCGGTGAGCGATCAGCTTTCCTCAGCCCGCAAGATCCTCGACGCCGCGACGCCGACAACCTGACGTAGACAGGTAGCCGGTCGGCGCATGCGATGACCGCGTGTCATGTCGCGACCTCGATCGGCATGTGACATATTGCGGTCTTACTCCAGCTTGATCGAAGAATGAGCGCATCAGGTGACAGTAGCGACGACGGCCCCGACCTGACCGCAGGGATTCCAGCCAGCTCGCTTCCGGAAGGCGCAGTAGTCGCTGGTCACGTCGGCGAAAACGATGTCCTCGTCACGCGCAGCGGTGGCGCTCTCTACGCGATCGGCGCCACGTGCACCCATTACGGCGGCCCGCTTGCAGAAGGGCTCGTCATCGGTGACACGATCAGGTGCCCGTGGCATCACGCGTGTTTCAGTCTCCGCACCGGTGAGCCGTTGCGCGCTCCCGCGCTCGATTCGGTTCCGTGTTTTCGCGTCGAGGAGCGCGACCGCCAGGTTTTCGTCGGCGAGCGCATCAATCCTCGCTCACTGCTCGCTCGCGGAGTCGATCCTACCGTCAGACGCGTCGTCATCGTGGGCGCCGGCGCGGCCGGTGTCGCAGCGTGTGAGATGCTACGTCGCTGTGGTTACGCTGGCTCCATTCACCTGATCGACGAGCTCGGTACCCTTCCGGTCGATCGCCCCAATCTATCGAAGGATTTCCTCGCGGGCACCGCGCAGGAAGAATGGGTCGATCTCCGTCCTGAATCATTCTATACCAACAACCACATCGAGCTCGTCCGCAACACTCGCGTCTCGCACATCGATGTCGACGGCTGCAGCGTCACCGCAGACGACGGTCGTGCCTTTCCCTACGACCGCCTTCTTCTCGCAACCGGCTCGACCCCGGTAAAGCTGTCGATCCGCGGCTCCGACGCTCCGCACGTTCATTACCTGCGCGAGCTCGACGATTGCAAGGCCATCATTGCCGCTGCGCAACAAGGGAAGCGCGCCGTGATCATCGGAGCGAGCTTCATCGGTCTCGAGGTTGCTGCATCACTCCGCAAGCGCGATGTCGCCGTGAGCGTCGTTGCGCCGGAGTCGGTTCCTCTCGTGCGTGCACTCGGCCGCGAGCTCGGCGCCATGATCCGCAACGTTCATGCAGAGCACGGCGTTCAGTTTCACCTCGGCAAACAGGTTGCGAGGATCGATCGCGACTATGTTCACCTTAACGACGGCGCAGCGCTCCCTGCCGATTTCGTCGTGATTGGAATTGGAGTCAAGCCGAATCTCGATCTTGCAAGAAGCGCGGGTCTCGAGGTCGCGGATGGCGTCATCGTCGACGAGCGCTTGCAGACGAGCGCGCCCGGCATCTTCGCTGCGGGCGACATCGCAGCGTGGCCCGACCCGCATGCAGGGCGCATTCGTGTCGAGCATTGGGTAGTCGCCGAGCGCCATGGGCAGACTGCTGCGCGCAACATGCTTGGCGCTCACGTGAGCTTCATGCTCACGCCGTTCTTCTGGACCGCGCATTACGATACCATCGTCAATTACGTCGGTCATGCGATGAGTGAAGGTACGCGCGAAGTGTCGGGGAACCCGTTCGCCGGCGATTGCACGGTGATTTACAGAGATCGCAACGGCGTGTTGAGCGCGGAAGCAGATGTCGGTCGTGACAAGGCGAGCCTGTGGGCCGAAGCACGCATGGACGGCGAGGCGTAGTCGGAATGCTGACGATCCTCTACGTCGGCATCGGAAGCGCGCTCGGCGGCGTGAGTCGCTATGTGATCGGGTTCGCCGTGCAGCAGCGGTTTGGCTCTGGCTTTCCTGTCGGGACGCTTCTCATCAATGTCACGGGCAGCTTCGTGATCGGATTTCTCTTGCGCGCGGCGTTCGCCGGAACACAGATCTCTCCCGAGACGAGGGCGTTCCTTGCGACTGGCTTCTGCGGCGGATACACGACCTTCTCCACGTTCAGCTATGACACCGCGACTCTGATCGAAGGTGGCGAGTACAGTCGTGCAGCTCTCTATATCGTACTGAGTGTTGTATTGTCGCTCGTTGCCGTCTTCGCTGGATTCGCCCTGGCGCAATCAGCCATCACTGCCGGCGAAGGGAGGTAGTACCGGAATGCGTGGACTCAAAGGCGAGCAGGTGCTGATGCGAATACACATCGGCGAGCGTGACAAGCATCAAGGCAAGCCACTTGTATGAGGCGATAATGAATCTGTTGCGTTCACGACATTACGCCGGTGCCACCGTGTTTCGTGGCGTGATGGGATTCGGCGCGAGCGGTCATGTATCGAGCGATCGCATCGAGCTTCTCTCGTTCGACCTGCCGCTCGTCATAGAGTGCGTCGAGACACCTGAGCGGATAGAAGCGATTCTACCCGAGATCGACTCGATGATGGATGCCGGCCTCATCACCCTCGAGCGCGCCAAGGTGATCCTCTATCGCCCCAAGCGTGGCGACGAGACGGCTGGTGATGCGCGACCGCCGGAGCATCGGATAGACATCACCGGCGATTGGAAGCTGGGATGACAAAGCGCCGCGGATCTCGATCGAGATCCGCGGCGCTTTGAATGAGCTGCCGTGCTCGGCGACATACTAGAACATTATGCCGACAGTGATCGGCACAAACGTCGCGCCAACGTTGTTGTATCCGTTGTAGAGCGCGTTGTTGATGTGAGTGTACTTGGCTTCGATGAACGCGTTGAACCCGGCGAGAGGCAGACTGATTCCGCCGCCGAGGTCGTAGCCAAAGTGAGTGCTGTTATCTGACTGCGAGTACGTAACCTGTCCACTGTAGGTGTTGGTGGTCTGGTTGTCGGTGAGATTGTAGCCACCGATTCCGCCGATCAGATACGGATGAATGGCAAAGGCGCCAGGAATGGTGTAGACAGCGTTGGCGGTGAAATTCCAGGAGTGAAGGTTCTCACTGTTGGTGTTTGCTGCGTCCCAGCTGTTGTATCCAACGTCGCCACGCAGACTGATCGGTAATGTCGGCACGCCGATCGCAATGTGGCCGTTGACGTTGTAACCCGTGTTGAAATAGTCCGACAGATCACTCGTCGGTATGGAAGCTCCGCCCGAGATTCCGATTGAGAACGGCCGCGTGGCCGACATCGTTCCCTGGGCCTGTGCTGCGGTGGCGCTGACGGCTGCGATCGCGGTTACGGCGATAAACCTCGTGAAACGCATCATGCTGCCCGCTCCTTTGTTGTTCATCATTTGTTGAAAAAGTAGACGCCGTCGATCGGTCCGGCGGCGTGTCGAGTACATGGGGTAATAGTCCCCGCGCATCGAAAAGTTTCAGCGATCAGAACATCAGTCCTGCAGATAGGGGTACAAAGTGCATCAAGACTTTGTTGGTCTCAGGAACGAAGTGGTAGCGCGCTTCGATGAAGCCGTTGAGCCGCGACGGACCGATCGGGAACAACACGCCCGCCCCGCCGTTCGCGCCCCACGCACTGCGCTGCGGGTCGCTCGGCTTCTGGTGATAGGTGTACCGCCCGATACCGCCGAGTATGTAAGGCTTGATCGCCCCTGCCCCGACCTGGACCACTAGGTCGCCCGTGACCGCGTTGATGTTCGTCGTCGATCCGATAGACGTCGAGGTGCTCTTCGCCCCGAATCCGTTGTACGAGTAGTCAAAGCGAAAGGCGAACGGGAGGTCGGCGATGGGAGGCGTGATGACCATCACGATCGCCTGGGCGCCGCGCACCTGGGTCGTATCGAGAGTTCCCACAGGTATGGTTACCCCTCCGCCTATTCCTATATGACCGGAGTTCTGCGCCAACAGAGGCGTCCCGGTGGCCAATACCAGGGCGGCAATAGCGAAGCACTTACTTACTGTGTACATTATCCTAATTCTGTAGGTTAATTCTAAATATCCTTCACTAATAGGATATATGCCTCTTTACAACACTGCAACCGCTGCGGCAGCAGTAGGCGCATCCCGGAAGTGGATAGATAACCTCTTGTCGCACAACAAGATAGAGGGCGCTGTAGGTGGCACGCAGGGGGTTTCGCGTCGCCTATCCATGGATGCGGTCCGGGTCATTGCCTTGGCAAAGGAGTTCAATGATGCATTACATGTCCCCATTCCAAACGCGATCGAGATAGCCTCGGCCTTACTAGCCTCGCCATCGAACGAAGTCAGACCATCCGCCCTTCTGACTCTCGTCGCAGACCGCGCCTCCCTCGAACAGCAACTTCTGACCCGTTTGGAGCACGCCGTCGAAGTTACTCCAGCAAGGAAGCGCGGCCGCCCAACCACCGGCCTTCGTAGCTCCCGGAACACTGACCGCTGAACGCTCAACGCTGCGGCGAAGCCGTCTTCCTCGCCCCGCCAAGCAAAAAGGGCAGAGCGCCGAAGCGCTCTGCCCTTTTGTCGAGCTCGGATCGTCTTAGCCGTTGGTACGGGTGACGTTCTCCGCCGCGGGACCCTTCTGCCCCTGCACGATGTCGAACTCCACAACTTCCCCTTCCTGCAACGACTTGAAGCCGTTACCGGAGATCGCGCTGTAGTGGACGAAGCAGTCCTTCTGACCATTGTCGGGCGTGATGAAGCCGAAGCCCTTCGCGTCGTTGAACCACTTCACCTTACCGGTCGTACGCATTCCTACTTACTCCTGAAAAAGAAACATGTCCGGGAGCGGATACGCCAACCCCGACAATACCGCGGGCAGTTGAGATCCCCCGCACGGATCCCATAGGACGATCCTATGCTCGGCCCAAAATACGCGGGCCCTGGTATTTAGGCAATAGAGTTTTTGAGAAGGCGCGCAGAGGGCAGCGATGCCACCCAACCGCTACCTGAAGCTGGTGACGTAGTACTCGGTTTCACCAAAGCAACTCGTCGGGACGCCCTTGTGCTGCTCGTACGTGATGCTTACCTGCTTGCCGGCGGCCATCTCCAGCGCTCTGGCGAGCGAGTCGCTCCGGACGGTGAAGTCGAAGAGCTGCGGCTGTGCGGCCGGAACCGGAAGCGGCGATATCGCGAGCTCGCCTTCCCACGTCTTGCACAGCCAGCCGCGACGCGAAAGCTTCTGCACATAGCCGGTGCGCTGCCCGGTGGAATAGACGAAGCCGAGCGTGCCCCATATCCATAAGCGCTATGGCGACGATGGGTATCAGCACCAATGGCAGCACGACCTTTAGCAGCAGGTGACGTCTGCGACGCGTCGGTTGAACGGCTGAAGTCATGGCTTCTCTCGTTGCAATTAACTTTCCATCATGCCGTCAGGACTAGCAGGACAACGCAGGCAGACAGTCACTACTTTCGTCGGTAACGTCGCCATTGGCTCGGCGCATCCTGTGGTCGTGCAGTCGATGACCAACACGGATACCGCCGATGCTGAAGCTACAGCGGAGCAGGTAGCCGCGCTCGCCGCCGCCGGCTCTCAGCTCGTGCGCGTCACGGTCAACAATGACGAAGCGGCGGCGGCGGTTCCAGAGATCGTCGCGCGCCTGGCTGATCTCGGTGTGAGCGTTCCCATAGTCGGAGACTTTCACTACAACGGGCATCTGCTGCTCGCGAAGTACCCTGCGGCCGCGACGTGCGCTCGCCAAGTACCGCATCAATCCGGGGAACGTCGGCGGCAAGAGACGCGACGACAACTTCCGCACCATCGTCCAGATCGCCGTCGACAATGACAAGCCGGTGCGGATAGGGGTCAACTGGGGCTCGCTCGATCAGGATCTTCTCACTTCGATGATGAACGACAACGCCGTCGCCGCCGAGCCGCGTCGCGCGCACGATGTCTACATCGAGGCGATGGTCGAGAGTGCGCTCAGGTCCGCGCAATTGGCCGAGGATACCGGACTCGCGCACGACCGCATCATCATCTCCGCCAAGGTGTCCGGCGTCCCCGATCTCGTGGACGTGTACCGTCGTCTCGCTGCGCGCTGCGACTATCCGCTCCACCTGGGTCTCACGGAAGCGGGGCTTGGCATGAAGGGAATCGTCGCGAGCACTGCTGGATTGTCGATCCTTCTGGCGGAAGGAATTGGCGACACCATCCGTGTCTCGCTCACGCCCCGTCCCGGCGGCGATCGGGCAGAGGAGGTGCGTGTCGCGCAGCAGATCCTCCAGTCACTCGGTATGCGCTCATTCACGCCCCAGGTCACGGCGTGCCCCGGCTGCGGACGCACGACATCGACGTTCTTCCAGCACATGGCCGAGGATATCCAGACCTATCTGCGCGAGCAGATGCCGATCTGGCGATCACGCTATCCGGGCGTGGTCGAGATGAAAGTCGCCGTGATGGGCTGTGTGGTGAACGGCCCTGGCGAGAGCAAGCACGCCAACATCGGTATATCGCTCCCGGGGACCTTCGAGGAGCCGAAGGCGCCGGTCTATGTGGACGGCCGCCTTGCGGTCACGCTCAAGGGCGATAACATCGTCCCCGAGTTTCTCGAGATACTCGACGAATACGTGGAGCGGACTTACGGCGCCAGAGACGTCGCAGGAGCAGCAGTCTAACAGTTACGCGCCGGAGCTCACGCACTCGCCGTCTCTCGAGGCGCAGTGCCTGAACTGCGGCGCCACACTGACGGGCGAATTCTGCTCGGTCTGCGGACAACGCGACTCGGAGCTTCGCGTCTCCGTGTCGGAGTTTGCGCACGAGATCGTCGCCGAGCATCTCGGCATCGATACCAAAGTCGGGCGCACGGTAATGATGTTGGTGCGCCATCCAGGCCGCATAACGAAGGAGTTCTTCGAAGGGAAGCGGATTCGCTACGTCCCTCCACTGCGGCTCTACATCTCGCTCAGCGTTCTCTTCTTCGTGCTCAGTGCGTTGTCGTCGAGCTTCGGCGCATCGAGCACGACGCGGCCGGCTGGCGGGCCCAACATCCGCGTCAACACCGGTGACGCGCAGACTGACAGCATGATCAGCGCGACGATCCAGAGAGGCAGGGCAGAGAAGTCGGCCGGTGGCGCGTCCGCGAAGGATATGTCATCACCGCTCGCGCTCGATACGCTCAGGGGCAACGCGGTGTCGCGCTACTTCAAGCGGCGCATCATGCGACGCATCGCGTACTTCCGGGCGAACGGGACCGAAGCTAGTGCGCAGATAAGCGAGTCGTTCATGCACCATCTTCCGGACGCCCTCTTTCTGCTGGTGCCGGTGATCGCGGCACTCCTTGGAGCGCTCTACTACGGCCAGCATCGGTATTTCGCCGAGCACCTCGTGTTCGTGTTGCATTTCCAGGCGTTCGCGTTTGCTGCGATGATAGTATCGCTTCTGCCGATTCCGCAGCTAGACGAGCATTCTCACGATCTGGATCATCGTGTACGCCTATCTCGCGCTGCGTAGGGTGTACGGAGAAGGGAGGCTCCGCACCGCTGGCAAGACGGCGGTGCTCACTGTGGGCTACGGGATCTCACTTGCGATAGTCATGGCGGCGCTTGGCGTGTTCGTCGCGCTGTTCGGCTGACGCGCTGCGCCGGTCGCGCCGCTATCGCGCGAACCGCGACAGGATGAGTTCCAGACCGTTGGCGTCAGCGTCGTCGAAAGTGCCCACCCGATCGGAGTCGACGTCGAACACTGCGATGAGCTTGCCGCTCGCATCGCTCACCGGGAGCACGATCTCCGAGCGTGCGCGCGCATCGCAAGCGATGTGACCCGGAAACTGATCGACGTCTGGGACCACGACAGTACGCCGCTCAGCGGCGGCGGTGCCGCAGACTCCGCGTCCAAACGCGATCTCCAGGCAGCCGAGTGTGCCCTGATACGGTCCGACGAGTAGCCTCTTGCCGGGCTCGGTAACGCGGTAGAACCCTGTCCACAGATGACCGAACGCATGGTGCACCAGAGCGCTGACTGTGGCCATCTCTGCGATCTCGTCATCGATTCCGTCGAGCACCGCATCGATATGACCCTGCAGCTCCGCGTACGCTTCGACTTTGGGAGTGTTGCGCAGGTCGAGCGTTATCTCAGCCATGCGCCAAAGCTAGAGATCTAGTGGAAGATTCTGAAGTGGCCGAGGAACCACCAGAGAATCAGGAAGATGAAGATCGTGCCGCATCCGCACCCACCTCCTCCAAGCTTCTTCGCGCCGTAGCCGGCGGCCAGTCCACGCAGGATTTTGCTCATGCGGAGCGTGTACGCATGGACTGTTCCCGCTGCTTGCCCGATTTGTGCGATAACTGCACTGTACTCGCACCGGGAACCAGCAGCGTCAGTGACAGATCTCGTCAGCTATACCGAATACGGCCTCTATCTCCCCGAGGCAGAGATGCACCTCGACGCGGAGAGCGCGCCGGGCCTCGTCTTCGTGTCGCATGCTCACTCGGATCATTGTACCGAAGCGGGACGCATTCTCTCCACGCCCGAGACTGCATTCCTTCACCAACTGAGGCGCGGCTGCCGCGAAGCTGTCACGCTCCCGCTGGGCGAGAGCCTCATCATCAACAACGCTACGGTCTGCCTGCAATCCGCTGCGCACACTCTGGGCTCGGCGATGGTACTCGCCGAGTCGGTCAACGGACGCGTGGCGTACACGGGCGACTTCAAGCTGCGTCACAATCCATTCACTCCCGCCGCGACCATTCCGCACTGCGACACGCTCGTCATGGAGTGCACATTCGGTGAGCCGCGCTACGTCTTTCCGCCGGATGACGAGGTGTACGCGCGGCTGTACCAGATCATCGATGATGCTCTCGATCGGAAGGCCGTCCCTGTGCTTCTGGCTTATGCGCTGGGGAAGTCTCAGGAAGTGCTGTACCAGCTCACGAGCCACGGATACCACGTCATGCTTCACGGCTCGATCGCGAACCTGTGTCAGGCCCACGTGGATCTAGGCTATCCGTTCCCTGGACCAGGCACGTGGACGCGCTACCGGGCGGGTGAGCTGGACGGTCGCGTTCTTCTGACCACGCCGCAAACTCGCAACACTCCGATGGTGCAGAAGATTGCGAGCCGCACTGTGTGTCACCTGACGGGATGGGCGCTGCACCCCGGTGCGCACAACATGTTCGCTGGGTGTGATCACGTTCTCCCTCTTTCCGATCACGCGGACTGGAACGATCTGGTGCGCACAGCCACGGAGAGCGGCGCGCGCAGGATCATCACGGTCCACGGCTCCAGGAAATTCGCCGAGCACTTGCGAGCGATGGGGATCGATGCGGAGCACTGGCAGCGCGATTAGCGACATTGGCGCGACTGGCGTGCAGCCCACGCTGACCTTCATCGCCGCCTGATCGTCTTTCCGGACATGCGTATTCCGACCCTCACAGCGCTCTGCTGCGCGATATCGACGTCACTCGGCGCGCAAGCCGCTTCACCACTCGTTGGAGCGTGGCGAGCCGAGCTCCCACTGCCCAACGGCGTCGTCCAGACCTTCACCTTTGGCGCGGATGGCAAGTTCGGCCTCGCGATGACCCTCGACGTCGAGGGACACTACCGTCTGGACGGCAGCCGTCTGGTGGAGACCGTTTCCATGCCCGACGGCAGCGTGAGGACCGATACGTCTGACCTACACTTCGGCGGCGATTCGCTCAATGTTCGCGACGCTGGCGACCTCGGGCCTGGCAAGACGCTGCGACGCTCCGGATCACCGGTGGCGGGCGCCTCTCCGCTCGTCGGAGATTGGATGATCGCGCTCCCAGGTGGCACCTTCGCCAACTACCGGTTCGCGCCGGATGGGTCGATGCACGTCGAGGCACAGCTCGGAGATGAGCATGGCAGCTACACCGTCACCGGCGACACTCTCAGACTGAGCGACGATCGCACGTTCCAGCTTCCGGCGAGCAGCAGGTATTCGGTGTCGGGCGAGATCCTCACGCTCACCCCGCTGAACAACGCAACTGGATCGCGCCGCTTCCGTAGGCAACAGAAGCGTTAGATCCGGGGCGGTTCCTCGTCCCACAGCACGATTCCGTGCACGTATCTCCCCACGCCGCGCAGACTCTTGACCTCTGCGCGTAGCTCGGAGAGGCGAGTGACGCCGACCTGCGCGCAGATCACGACGTCGGGCACGGGAATTACCGTGTTCGACGGAAGCTGCACGTAGCTGGTCGGCGCTGCCATCACGACGAAATCGTAGCGTCGCTCGAGGCGAGACAGAGTCTCGCGCACCGACCTCACGGCATCGGGCGTTGCGGTTCCGATCCGGCCGTGACCGCTCGGCAGCACATCGAGTGGACGATCGCGGCCGATCGTCGTCGATACCACCGCGTCCGCGAAGTCAGTGTTCCCGGAGAGGATGCCGGTGAGTCCGGGATCGGACTGGATGCGCAATACCGACGCTACCGCATTCGACGCGGGGTCTGCATCCACCAGCAGCGTGCTCCTCGCTTCGTACGCCGCGACCGCGGCGAGATTGGCAGCGATGGTGGCGACGATGGCCGGGAGATCTCCCGTGACGGTCACTATCGGCACGCTCGCATCGGTTGCCGCGAGGTGGAGATAGAGCGTGCGGTAGCTCTCCGAGACGATGTCGATCAATGGCGGCGCATCGACATCGGACTGTCTGCGCGCCCGCTCGACGAGATTGGTGGGCTCGATCACCGCGAGCGCGCGTACACCCGACACGGTCTCGCCTTCGCGCACGTGCGCGATGCGCGGATTGCGAAGCTCGCCGAGGAATGCTACCCCGAAGCCAACCGCGAGAGCAATGACGAGCGCGGCCGCCAGCATCGCGATGGGTGGTGCACCTACGTTGGCCACTTCGCGAGCTTCTGTCGCGAGCGTGTCGATGCGAGCGTTGCTCGTGCGCAACGAGTCGAGCGTGCGCTGAGCAGAAGCGGAGTCACGCGCTGCCTGCATCTTCAGCGCAACGAAGCGCGAAGTATCCACCGGCGTGACCGCGGGCGTCGCGGCGACTGCGGGCGCGACCGGCTGCGCTGTGAGTGGTGCGATACGCGCGCGCAGCTCGGATCGCTTCACGGAAGCTGCGTCGCGAATCGCTCTACCAATCTCGTTGACGCGCGCGGTGAGCGCGACGTAAATCGGATCTCCCGCGCCCAGCGCGCCGAATGGCTCGCGCAGCTTATCCACCTGATCGAGCGAGTCGAGCAACACTCGAACGTGAGCGTCGCCCTGCAGCACTGGTGTCTCTCCGAGCGCCTTGAACGCTGGTGGCAATGGGGATTCAGACGCTCGCGCCATCGCGCTGTTGAGCGTGGCCAGCATCGCTGAGAGCGAGTCGCGCTCCGCTTTGAGCTGCGGGGAAAGAGTGTCTTGTGGTGGAGCAGGCGGAGCGGCGGCGACCGTCGTGACCACAGCGCGCCGTGCCGCTGCAATCGACGAGTCGGCAAAATGAAGCTCCGAGCGTGCGTGTGAGAGAGCCGCTGAAGCCGTCGAGGTGTCCGGGCGCGGCGCCATCCGAGTGGTGATACTGCGCGCGACGTGGGTCGCCTCACGCGGGATCAGCACGAGGCCAAGGAGCGCAACGATGAATGCCACCCCGCACGACACCCCGACGAGCATGCGTCGCCGCAGCGCGTTACGCGCCCGTGCAGCGAGCCACGGATACGGGGCGTGTAGTTCAGGCATGTCGGATGGCCACCGAAGTGTGAGTCGCGCTTGCAATCTCTGGCAACTCGCCATGTAGCGCGGAGCGCGAGCTCAGCCGAGTCATCGACGTATGTTATTGATGGTGCTCATGACTGTCCACGAGCGGCGCCACGCGCGTTGCTGGGCAAGAAGAAGACCGGCCGGAAGAGCTCATGAGCTCTTCCGGCCGGTCGAAAGCGCCTGGCTGTGAGCGCTGCTTACTGAACCGTGATGGTCTGCTTCATTCCCATTGCCATATGTGGCGTGCAGTGCGCCTCATAGGTGCCGGGCTTGATCTTCGCAAACGAGATGGTGTAGGTCTGATTCGGCTGAATGAGCAAGGGGCTCGCGAGCGGGCTCGTTGTGTTGGGCATGTTCGCGTTGAGCTGCGCTGCTACATCGGCCGGGACCTGCGCCGGATCGAACGTGACGTTGTGTGGGCCACCGCTCACGTTGATGTACTTGATTCCGTCGCCTTCCTTGATCGTGATCGTCGCCGGATCGAACCTGTAGCCGGATGCATCGCCGATCATCTTGACTTCGTGCACTGTGCCGGTGATCGGCGCCGCAGCGACAGAACCCGCGGCTGGCGCAGCAGCTGGCGTCGTCGCGGCGGAAGTCGTGGTCGAGTCGGCGCTGGAGGTGGACGTAGACGTGGTAGCAGTAGTGTCGGCGGCCTTGTTCTCACCGCCGCCGCAAGCAACCATCATCACCGCGCTGGCGGCCACTGCCGCAAAACCAAAATACCGCATTAAAAGAATCCTCTTGGAGATGTTAGCCCGCGAGGACCCGCGGGCATTGTGAAATTATTCACAATCCGAGCCAGTTTCAATGTTGACAGCCGAGTGACGCCCATCCAGATTGCGACGATGCCTCAGTTCGTCGTCCGTCACTCGCACCACCATCTCCGCCGCTCTGCGGGCCGGGGACGCTGCGTGCGTCCGGTGGACTGACACAACTCAGACCGCCGCATCTCCCTGGCCCGTCCCATTGGACGGGCCTTTTTTATTGCTGCGAAAGAACAACACTCGAAAGACACGCTCAACATCACCGTAATCGCATGACACCATCGACTCGCGCAGGCGGAATACCGCCGGTCCTGCGCATCGCGCTGCCCAACAAGGGACGGCTTGCACAGGAGACCCGCGATCTGTTCAACGACGCAGGCCTCGAGGTGCGCGCCGTGAGCGACCGCGCCCTCACCGCCTCACTCGGCGACGAGTTCGAGGCGATCTTCGTGCGCGCGCAGGACATTCCTGAATTCGTCTCCGATGGAGCCGCCGACGCCGGTATCACCGGGCTCGACCTGATCGCGGAGAGCGGCCGTCAGCTCGACTGTGTACTCGACCTTGGCTTCGGCCGCTGTCGGCTCGCAATCGCGGCCAAGGAGGATAGCGGGCACTTTTCTGTCGCTGATCTGTCCCCCGGATGCCGCGTCGCTACGGCTTTCCCGTCGATAACCGAGCGCTTCTTTCGCGACGCCGGAATCGGTGCTGACGTCGTCCCGGTCTCAGGGGCAGCCGAGATTGCGCCGCACCTGGGGATCGCGGACGTCATAGTCGATCTCGTTTCGACAGGATCGACCCTCAAGACCAACGGGCTGCGGGAGATAGGGACCATCATGGCTTCCTCGGCGCAACTGGTGACGGCAAGGAGCAGGGCTGGGTGGAGCGACCCGAAGGAGCAGGCGGTCACCGAGCTCAGAGCTGCGCTGGAGTCCGTCCTGGCCGCTCGTGGGCAGCGGTACCTGATGGCCAACGTTCCGCGTGAGCGACTGGACGAGGTGCGCGGAATACTCCCTGGCCTCAACGGCCCGACCGTCATCGACGTTCTCGACGGCGGCCGCCACGTTGCGGTTCACGCTGTTGTAGAGGCTGGCAAGGTCTACAAAACCATCGCCGCGCTCAAGGGAATTGGCGGCGAGGGCATTCTCGTGACCAGGATCGAGAGGCTGATGAAGTGAAAACTGCCCCTAACGTCGGTAAGATATTCCTTACTGGCAGTGTTAATTACCTGCCAGAGCATGACAGAGAGCGGCTATTCGGACGGTCCACGTCCGCAGACGGGGCGATCAAGGCCAGCGTAGCGTCGATCATAGATGCAGTGCGCACTGGCGGTGACGCGACGCTACTGAGGCTCGCCCGAGAGTTCGATGGCGTCAGCTTACGGTCGCTCGAGATACCAAAGTCGAACCGTAAGGACGCACTCAGATCCATCAAGCCTGAGCTACGTCGAGCGTTGGAGCGGTCCGCACGAAACATCGCGAGCGTGCAGAAGCAGTTTCTGCCGACCGTAGCCGAAAGTCAGCCGGAGCCGGGGATAACGGTGGGCCGGCGCCCGGATCCGCTCGATCGCGTCGGGATATATGCGCCGGGAGGACGGGCGGCCTACCCGAGCAGCGTCCTGATGGGAGCCGTACCGGCGCGTGTGGCGGGCGTGCGCGAGGTTATCCTATGCTCGCCGCCCGGGCCGGATGGCCTTCCCTCCGACGTCGTCCTTGCCGCGGCGGAGCTTGCGGGCGTCGACAGAGTGTTCGCCATTGGCGGCGCTGGTGCGGTGGCTGCACTCGCCTACGGCACCCGATCGGTTCCGCGGGTGGATCGGATCGTCGGCCCCGGCAATGCATATGTCGCGGAGGCGAAGCTTCAGGTGAGCGGGGCCGTGGCCATCGATTCGCCGGCTGGACCAAGTGAGCTGCTGGTTATCGCTGACGGAAGCGCGGATGCAGACGTGGTAGCTGGTGAGATAATGGCTCAGGCGGAGCATGATCCACGCGCGGTGGTGGTTGCCGTAGGGATCGGCGAAGAAGTTGCCGCGCGCCTGCTCGACGCGATCTCGCGTGCGCTTCCCAAACAGGCGCGGCGGGAGATCATCTCCGAATCACTCGCATCGCGCGGGGCCGTGCTGTCGGCCGCAGACATCGACGAAGCTGTTGCCTTCAACAACGCGTTCGCGCCCGAGCACCTGATGCTCGCCATGGAAGGTGCGCGAGAGGTGATGTCGCGCTTCCGAAACGCCGGAACGATCTTCATCGGCGAGCGAAGCTCGGTTGCGTTCGGGGATTACATGACCGGCGCCAACCACGTTCTTCCTACCGGCGGCCTGGCGCGCTCATACTCGGGGCTCTCGGTGTTGGACTTCATCCGGTGGACGACCTACCAATCCGTCGATCCGGCCATCGCATCCACACTCGCCGAAGACGTGGGTGTGTTCGCCGACGCCGAAGGGCTTCCAGCACACGCCGCGTCGGCCCGTCGTTGGAAGAAGGGAGAGCAATGACGAGATCGGCAACACAATCGGCGCTGGAAATGGCGCGCGAGACATATCGTGGCATCTCACTGTATGCACCGAATCGCGCGCCGGCCGCGATAGATCTGAGCGACAACACCAATCTGTGGGGCGTTCCGCCAGCTGCGGCGAGAGCGATCCACGAAGCCGCCGGGTCGAGCGTGACGCGGTATCCGTCGCTCTACGCGGCGGATGTGAAGGAAGCGATCGCCGCATACGTCGGTGTGACGCCCGACATGATAGTCACGGGTTGCGGCTCCGACGACGTGCTGGATTCAGCCATTCGCGCATTCGGCGATCCCGGCGACGCGATTGCGTATCCCGATCCGTCATTCGGAATGATTCCGATCTTCGCTCAGATGAACGGGCTGCGCGGAATCCCTGTCGAGTTGACGCACGATCTGGACGCCGATGCCGACGGATATGCATCGGCCGATGCCGACATCTGCTACCTCTGCTCGCCGAACAATCCGACCGGCAGCGCCTTCTCGCGTCGTGCGATCGAGCGAGTGGTGAGAGATGCGCGCGGCGTCGTGATCATCGACGAAGCGTATGCCGAGTTCGCGAGTGGCGATTGTGTCGATCTGCTGATCGACAACCCGAGGCTTCTCATCACGCGGACTCTCTCGAAGGCTTTCGGGCTGGCCGGGCTACGCGTGGGCTACGCCATCGGCGACCCGGCGCTGGTGGCCGAAGTAGAGAAGTCGCGTGGACCTTACAAAGTCAACGCTATAGCGCAGCGAGCGGCGGTCGCCGCGCTCACGGAAGATCTGTCGTGGGTGCGCGGTCACATCGACGATGCCATGGCAAACCGTGAGCGGCTCACCGTCGAGCTGACGAGAATGGGGCTCTCGCCGATTCGCTCCGATGCGAACTTCGTGCTCGTCCCGGTTGCTGATGCATGCGCGATCGACAGTCGCATGCGCGCTGCCGGAGTCGCCGTGCGACCATTCGCACGCCTGCCAGCGATCGGAGATGCGCTGCGAATATCGATCGGTCCATGGGAGATGATCACCGAGATGCTGCGAGCGCTCGAGGCATCCCTATGACAGTCGTCACCATCTTCGACTATGGAGCAGGCAATCTTCACTCGCTCGCCAAAGCGTTGGAGAGCGACGGCACGGAAGTGAGGCTCGAGAGTGATCCGCGGTCAGCGATAGCGACCGACGCGCTGGTGCTGCCTGGTGTTGGAGCGTTCAGCAACGCCGCGATGCGACTGGCGCCAGGACGCGAAGCGATGCGCGAAGCGATACTGGGCGGTCTTCCGACGCTCGGCGTATGCCTCGGAATGCAGCTTCTATTCGATGAGAGTGACGAGGGGCCGGGACAGGGGTTGGGCGTGGTGCCGGGCCGCGTGAGGCGGCTGCGGGCGCGCCGCGTTCCGCAGATCGGCTGGAATGACGTGGAAACCATGGACGATGCGCTGCCGACGACCGCTTACTTCGCGAACAGCTTCGTCTGTGAGCCGAGGGATCCTGACGTGATCGTAGCTTATACGACCCACGATGGCGACAGATTTGCTTCAGCAATAGCGGTGGCAAACACCGTCGCGGTTCAGTTTCATCCGGAGAAGAGCTCCGTCGCGGGTGTGAGATTCATCAAGGATTTCGTGCAGGGAGTAAGAACATGATCGCGATTCCAGCGGTGGACATCAGGGAAGGGAACTGCGTGCAGCTGGTGGGCGGGTCGTACGATTCCGAAGCGGTGAGGCTGGATGATCCACCGGCCGTAGCGCGGCGGTGGGAGCAGGCGGGTTTCCAGCGGCTTCACATCGTCGATCTCGACGCTGCAACAAGGCGTGGTGAGAACTCCGAGATGGTGCGCGACGTGCTGCGCTCGACCTCGCTCGATACTCAGGTCGGCGGCGGGGTGCGCGACTCCGACAGGATCGAGACGCTGCTGCGTGACGGAGCGCAGCGAGTGGTGGTCGGCACGCGTGCAATCGAGAGCATGGATTGGCTCGAAGACATGGCGCGCACATATCCTGACACTCTCATCGTGGCTGCCGATGTGCGGGATCGCATCATCGTCACTCACGGCTGGGAAAAGAAGACCGACATCAAGATCCTCGACTACATAGGCGAAGTGAATGGCCTCGCTCTCGCCGGCGTGATGGTCACCGCGGTGCACAAAGAAGGGAAGATGGACGGCACCGACATTCCGCTCATGGAAGCTGTGGCCCACGAGTGCACTCACCCGGTGTACGCGAGCGGCGGTGTCGGCACGCTTGGAGATCTCCGCGCGCTGGAAGATTGCGGAGTCGCTGCGGCAGTGCTCGGCATGGCACTCTACACAGGCGCACTCGACGCTCGAGTCGTCGCGGAAGAATTCTTCGAGTGAGCGAGGCGCGCAATGATGGAGACGCGGTGAGCGGACGCAGCGTCGTCGAGCGAGTCACACGGGAAACCACGATTCGGCTCGAGGCGGTGCGAGGAAGCGGCACGAGCCATATCGACACTGGGGTGCGCTTTCTGGATCACATGATGACGACGTTCGCGCGCTACAGCGGGCTCGACATCACGCTGACGGCGGCAGGCGATCTGCGGCATCACACCATCGAAGACGTTGGTATCGCGATGGGCACCGCTGTCCGCGAGATAGTGAGCGCGAGCGCCGCGAGATATGGCGAGCGGACGATCCCGATGGACGAGGCGCTGGTCCAGGCGTGCATCGACGTCGGCGGCAGGGCGTACTATGAAGGGGAGCTGCCGAGTACGCTTTACGATCACTGGATGCGCTCTTTCGTGGACAATGCGAAAGTCACGCTTCACATCGTGGTTCTGCGCGGAAGCGATCGCCATCATATAGTAGAGGCCGCGTTCAAGGCGATGGGGATGGCACTGCGCGACGCGATGGCCGATCGTGCTGACGAGGGAGTGTTCAGCACCAAGGGCGCCGTCAATCTCGAGGTGAAGTGAATTGTTGACGCGGCGCGTCGTGGTCTGCCTCGATGTTCGCGGCGGACGCGTGGTAAAGGGCACTCATTTTGTCGATCTGCGCGACGTTGGCGACCCGGTGTTGCTCGCGGAGCGGTACGAGAGCGAGGGTGCTGACGAGATCATCTTCCTCGACATATCAGCGAGCGCGGAGGAGCGTGGCACGATGCTCGATATCGCGCGACGCACTGCTGAGCGGTTGTTCATTCCACTCACCATCGGCGGTGGTGTGCGTAGTGTTGACGACGTCGCGCGAGTGTTGCGTGCCGGCGCGGACAAGATCAGCGTCAACTCTGCCGCTGTCGCACGCCCTGAGGTGATCACTGACGCTGCGGCGATGTTCGGCGCGCAGTGCGTGGTCGCGAGCATCGACGCGAAGTTGGAAGATGGAGTGTGGCGCGTCTTCACGCATGGCGGCCGGACGCGGACCGATCTGGAGGCCGTAGCGTGGGCACGCGAGTGTGTGGAGCGTGGTGCGGGCGAGATCCTGTTGACGAGCATCGATCGCGATGGCGCGCGAAGCGGCTACGATCTCGAGCTCACTCTCGCGGTCGCTGACGGTGTCTCTGTGCCGGTGATCGCTTCCGGCGGAGCTGGCTCTGCACACGACGTCGTGGACGCGATCAGGGAAGGGCACGCCGATGCGGCGCTGGTGGCTGGCATCGTGCACGACAGAACTACGACCGTGACGGAGATCAAGCAGCGCATGAGCGCGGCCGGCATGCCCGTGCGGGCCGCCGCGTGACCGATTCGTACATGAGCGCGGTAGAGGAAGTCGCACGCGTCGCTGGTGACTTCGCACTGTCGTATTACGCGAAGGAGATACAGGTCGAGTCGAAGCACGATGGATCGCCGGTGACCATTGCGGATCGCGGCGCGGAGGAGCGTGCTCGGGCGTGGATCGAGCGCCACTTTCCCGATGACGGAATAGTGGGCGAGGAGATGGCAGACGTGAGGGCTGATGCGCGCCGGCGCTGGATCATCGACCCGATCGACGGGACGAAGAGCTTCGTGCGATCGGTGCCGCTGTGGGGAACTCTGATCGCTGTCGCCGAAGGGAACGACGTTCTCGCCGGCTGCGCTTACTTTCCCGTGGTGCGCGAGACTCTGGTTGCGGCGAAGGACGCTGGCTGCTTCTGGAATGGCGCGAGGTGCAGTGTATCGAGCATTGGGAATCTCGGCAGCGCGACGGTGCTCGCAACCGACGACAGGTTTCCCGAGCGCCCGGAGCGACGCGGCGCGTGGAACGCGCTCACCAACCGCGCCGCAGTCGCGCGAACGTGGGGCGATTGCTACGGATATCTGCTGCTCGCGACTGGACGCGCCGAAGTGATGATCGACGACGTGGTGTCGCCGTGGGATTCGGCTGCGTTATATCCCATAGTGACCGAGGCGGGCGGCGTCTTCACCGATTGGAACGGGAGCGCGACTGCGTTCGGGGGAGATATAATTGCCACGAATCGCGCTCTATCGACCGACGTTCGCGACATTCTTATCGAGCATCGATGACGCCAGACGATCTGGACTTCACAAAGGGCGGAGGTCTCGTCACCGTCGTCACTCAGGATGCGGTGACCGGCGCGGTGCTGATGGTTGCCCACATGGATCGTGAAGCACTCGAGAGAACGCTCGAAAGCGGGGAAATGCACTACCGCTCACGCTCGCGAGGTGCGTGGCACAAGGGCGAGACGAGCGGCAATGTGCAGCGAGTGGTGTCGCTCGCGCGCGACTGCGATGGCGACGCGTTGCTCGCGCGTGTGACACCCGCTGGCCCCGCTTGTCACACGGGTGAGCCGACGTGCTTCGGATCGGCCACCAATGGTGACGCGCTCAGCGAGCTCGCGACGGTGATCGCGGAGCGCGCTGGGTCAACGCCCGACGGTGCGAGCTACACCCAGCGACTGCTCTCCGACCGCAATCTCAGACTCAAGAAGCTCGGCGAGGAAGTCGCCGAGCTGATAGTGGCACTCACTGACGGCGATCGGAGCCGCATCGCGGAGGAAGTCGCCGACGCGGTCTATCACGCCCTGGTCGCTGCACAGGCGAGCGGGGTAACGCTCGACGACGTGCGACGGGTGCTTGCGAATCGGCATAGTGTGAGCACTGGATAAGGGACTCGTTTCTTGCAGTACGGAGCGACCGGCAACGAGCTTGCTACCGATGCGATCCAAATTGCTGGGGACCGACGAGCATGGCGGCAGAACTTTCGCTCTCATCTTCGAGACAGACGATGAGGTGAGCGCGGGCCTCCTCGCGTTCGCGAAGGAGCAGCGACTCAAGGCGAGCCATTTCACTGGCATCGGCGCCTGCCGCTCGGTCACGCTGGGCTACTTCGACTGGGAGGTGAAGCAGTACCGCAAGCTTCCCGACAAGGAGCAGGTCGAAGTGCTGTCGCTCATCGGCAACGTGACGTTGGCGCCGAACGGGTCTCCGCAGGTTCACGCGCATATGGTGGTCGGCCGCGCAGACGGCAGCGCGCACGGTGGACACCTGATGGAGGCTCACGTACGGCCCACGCTCGAAGTGTTCGTGGTCGAATCAGGCGAGAATCTTCACCGCGCACTGGATCACGACTCGGGAATCGCACTCATCAAGGTGTGAACGAGACGACAAGTGGCGATCCTGACTTCGCACTGGTAATATCGGTGCGTAAACAAACCCCGCATCGATGACGCTCCCCTCGACCCCGGACGGCGCTGCGCGCCAGGCATCCGCGCTCATTCCGACTGGCGAAGAGCGCGAGCGAGTCGTGGGCACTCTCACCGCCGCGTTCGCGGATGATCGCATATCGCTCGAGGAATTCGAGCGACGCACGGTGGTTGTGTACCGCGCACAGACCGTCGCCGAGCTTCGGTCGGTGGTCGCGGATCTGTCACTGACCAGCGAGAGTGAGACTGTTCCGGCTCACGGGCGAATCGTGACGGTCTTCAGCAATCACGAGCGCGGCGGCAGGACCACCGTTCCGCGGCGTCTCGAGATAGTGTCAGTCTTTGGCAACGTCGAGCTGGATCTCACCGATGCGATCTTCGCGCGAGGCATCACCGAGATCGACGTGTCGGCAGTCTTCGGCAACGTCGAGCTGACGTTGCCGCCTGGCGTGAAAATCGAGAGCACAGGCTCCGGAATGCTCGGCTCGTTCGAGGTTCAGCTGGGTGGCGGCTACGCTGCGTTGGGCGGCGACACATCGCAGACGGTGATACGCATCTCGGGACACGCAGTGCTCGCCAACGTGGAAGCCACAGTCTCGTACGCAAAGCTCGGGGTTGGAAACGAGCCACGCCGGCTCACCTGAGCGCGCAGTGATTCAGCCCATCGCGGCCATCAGTGTGCTCGGTCGTGCTCGGTCAGAAGCTGGTGAGCAACCGTCGGTCCACCTTGGTGGTGTCACCGACGTAAGCCCAGTGGACGTCGCGCATGTACTTCCGCGCTGCATCCTGTACTGCCTGCGGCGTCACGGAACGCAGATCGCTCATGAATTGATCAGCGTGACGGTAATCGCCCTGATATAGCTGCGAGCGTGCCAGAAAATCTGCCTGCGACTCGTTGGTCTCGTTGTCCAGAAAGAACTGCGTGATGAACTGAAGCTCGAGCCGTTGCAGTCCTTCGTCGGTCACGATCTCCGTCTGGAGTTGGTGAACGAAGTAGCGCATCAGCTTGAGCGTCGTGTCTGGCGAGACCGTGGTGACGTAGAGGCCACCTGCACTCGACGCGCGCTCGAGGAACGGCGAATGAACATCATACGTCAGATTCTGACGCCCACGGATCTCGGCGAACATCTGGCCGGTGAGGACATTGGTGGCGACCCGCAGCGCCGTGTATTCCGGTGACGACGCAGGCGGTCCGGCGAAGTAGCCAAGAATGTAGTTGGTGGGGAGATCGCGCTGCCTGAGAACGTAGGAAGGAGGCGTTTCAGCGATCGGCGGCGGAAGCGTCCACTTGTACGACCCCTGCGGCAGCTTGGCGAAAGTATTGTGAATCAGCGACTCGATGTGCTCGCGCGTCACATTCCCGACCACTACCATGAGCATACGCGACTTCACGATCTGGGTCCGCTCGTACTCTCTCAGCATCGCTGGCGTGATCGCCTGGATCGATTCGGCGGTGCCGGTCACCGAGGTCGCGTACGGATGTCCTGTGAACGCGACGCTGTCAGCAAGATCGGACACGTACGAATCAGGATCATCGCGCTCCTGCTGAACGGCGGACAGCATCTGCGCTCGCACAAGCTCGACTTCTGATGGCTGGATCGCGGGATACATCAAGCGATCTGCGAAGATCGACCACGCGGAGTCGAGCACCTCGGTAGTCGCGTGGGCGCCGAAGATGGTCCAGTCGACGCCGGCCGAGATGACGAAGTCACTTCCGCTCAGCGATGTCGCGCGACGCAGCGCGGCGATTGGATAATGAAGCGTCCCACGCTCCGACACTGCGAGCAGGAATGGCTCGATACCAGCATTCGCGCTCGTTATCTGGCGTGCGCCGCCGAGCAGGTAGACGTTCGCCACGACGACATTGTTTGCCGTGTTGCGACGGAGGATCACCGGAATTCCATCGACCACAAAGCTCGTCGTGAGGCTGTCGGCGGCACGCTGATACGAGGCTGGCGAGCTCCGAAAGCGCGCGTCAACGGTATGCTGCGCGGGAAGAGCGGTCGCCGCGGTCATGCTGATCGCAAGTGATGCGGCGAGGAGGAGCTGGTTGCGCATCGTCTTCACTTCTTCAGCTCATCGACGGTGAGTCCGATCTGCTGACGCCCTTCGGGAGAAATCAGCACGCCGGTAATATGCGGCTTGCCTACTATGTACTTGTCGGCGTACGCCCGCAGGTCGCCGATTTTCTGTTGCGCCATGTTATCGACGTATCCCATGTAATACTCGAGACTCGCGACGCTCCACCAGAATCCGAGCGTGTGCGCGAAGCCGGATGCTCGCTCGCGATCGTACGCCGAGCTGACCGTGCGGTGAGCTTGCGCAGCCTTGAGCTCCTCGGGATCGAAGTAGGTCGGCGAATCGAGCTTCTTGATCTCGGAGTCGAGTGCCGCGAGCGCGGGGCGAAGCTTATCGGGCGTCGTCTGCCCGCTGATGGTTATGGGGCCGGTGTGGTTCAGTGTGTAGTAGTTGACACCTACCGCTTGCCACAGCCCGCTGTCGACGAGTCTCTGCTGAAACTTGGAGCGTGGATCGTTGAGCAGGTCGGAGAAGACATCCGCGGCGTACGTGGACTTGGGGTCCTTGCCGACGCTCGGTCCCTGCCACTCGACGATGATCGTCACCGCGTTGACCGGCGCTTCGGTCACGACTGCGTCGTTGGCCGTGATCGGCGGAATCTCGGGGATCGGATCTGATGCAAACGGGTCCGGTCCACGCGGCCAGCTTCCAAGCTGGCGCTCGGCCATCGCGAAAACACTGTCGGGCTGTACGTCGCCTGCAACTATCAGCACCGAGTTGTTCGGTATGTAGTACTTGTGCTGGATGTAGCGCATCTTCTCCGGCGTCGTCGTCGCGACTACCTGACGGTCGCCGATGACGTTCTTGCGAGAGTAATTGCCGGGGTAGAGCTTCATGTCGATTTGCCGCTGGAGCTGGAAGAACGGACTCGACTCGTTGCGGTCGTACTCGCCAATTACCACCTGCCGCTCGACTGCAAGCTCGCTCTCGAGAAACAGCGGTGCGCGCAGCGCCGGAGTCAGCCACTCGATCGCGCCGCGCAGTGAGTCGCGCGGAACGGTGAGATAGTAGCTCACCGTTTCTTCCTGCGTCGTTCCATTGAATACCGCGCCGAGCTGAGAGGCGCGATCGAGGTACTGCTCGCTGGTTGGGTACTCGGCGTTGGCGCGGAAGAACATGTGCTCGTACATGTGCGCGAGGCCAGCGTACTCGGGTGTCTGCGTGAACGATCCGTTCCGAACGTTCACCTCGACCGTCGCGAGCGGCACTCCGTGGTTCTCCACCACGATTACCTCGAGCCCGTTTGGTAGTACGCGCCGCTTTATGATCTTCTCGAGCTCGGCGCGCTGCGCATCGGCGACTCGTGGCGTGACGAGCGCGCCGGAAACCCCGAGCGCGAGTACTGTCCCGAGAATCACCGACGACAGCCGGCGCATATTGCTCTGTTTCATTCTGCTCGCTTACGTCTCACTTGCGGGGGAACATGTCCTCTCTGTTGGCCAGCTCATACGCCGTTGCCGCGACCACTACAGCGGCCTGCTCGAGATCTCCGATTACGAGATGATCGTACACGTCGGCCGACGAATGGTGAGTGCGCAGACCGTACTCGATCGGATCCTGAATGAAGTTGAATGCCGGTATGCCGACGTCGTCGAACGATACGTGATCGGTGGATCCTGTATCACCATGCCGGACGGCAACGACTCCGAGGTCCCTGAACGGCCAGAGAATCTGCTCAAACACCGGAATCGCCTTTTCGTTCGACTGGTCCCAAACGCCGCGGATGCGTCCAGTGCCGTTGTCGAGGTTGAGATACGCAGAGATCTTGTTCCACTGATCGGGATGATCCTTGAGCCAGTTTCGTGAGCCGTAAATCCCCTCTTCCTCTCCGCTCCACAGCGCGATGCGGATCGTGCGGCGTGGTTGCAAGTTGAGAGCCTTGAGGATGCGCATGGCCTCCATCATCACGATCGAGCCTGCTGCGTTGTCGGTCGCGCCGTTGCCGAAGTGCCACGAATCGAGGTGCGCACCGATCATCACGTACTCATCAGGCTTGTCGCTTCCGCGGATCTCGCCAAGTGTGTTGTAAGCTTTGAGATCGCTCGTGAGAAAGCGGTTCTGAACGTCGAGCTGGACCTTCACTGGCGTTCCGCTAGTCACATTGCGGTACATCTCGTTGTACTGCTCCTGCGCGACGATCACTGTCGGAACCGGAATGGGCGCGCCCGGATTTACCGCAGACCAGTCGCCGCCGCCTCGAATGGTTCCGTAGGGCATCCCGGAGCCAACTATCACTCCGGCGACGCCCGCTGCGCTGAGCAGCGAATCGCGGCTCGCCTGCTGCTTCTGAATTCGCACCAGCAGCGTATCCCAGCCGACCCTCGCTTCCGGCCGGCTGGCGCGCGGCGCGAGCAGCGAATCAGCTGGCGTACGGCGCTCCGTCTCGCGGAACTCCGGCGGAGTGGGGCGCGGCGGCGTCAGAAGCACGAGCGCGCCACGCACCTGTGATGCGTACTTGCGCAGACTGTCGGGATTCGGATCTACCGCTACAACCTGGGCGGTGATCGTTCCCTTCGTGCTCCCAGTCCACGCGCTGGGCTGGCCAGGCATCTCCTGGCTGTAAGGCGTAAGGATGCGAGCCTCGTATGAGACGTTCTCCCATCCTCTGCCGAACTCCCCCCACGGCTCTACCATGACGTTGGTGAGTCCCCAGGACCTGAGCATCGCCGCGGTCCATTCGTTGGCCGCCTTCATCCCCGGCGAGCCGGTAAGCCGCGGGCCGATGACGTCGGTGAGATGGTGAGCGAGCTCCGGAATCTGAGAGTGCTCGAGGCCTTCCTGCCTGATGCGAGCGATCACGTCCAGATCGACACGCTCCTGTGCGATCCGCGGCGACTGCGCGCTCGATGCGCTGCCGGTCGTCTGCGCGCGCGCGCCTTGGCGCCAGCGACAGCAGCGTGGCCACGGGAAGTGCCAGCTGTGCGAATCGCACGCGTGAGATGGAGTGCGCGCTGCGTCGAACGCAATGACTCATCGAGTGTCTCTCTTCTGATCTTGGGTAGTCGTTGGGCAACCTATATTTCCGAGGGTGGCGGCTGCCGCTAGCTAACGTACCGACCAACCAACCCGCGCGTTGAACGAGAGAGCACCCTTCACCGAGCCGAAGTACGAAGCCCTCGCGGCGCGGCTCGATCCGCAACGCCTGGAGCGTGACATCCCGCTCGCACCGCTCACGACGTTTCGCATCGGCGGCCCCGCTGACCTGCTCTATTCCGCAACGTCAGAGGACGATCTCGCGCGAGCGATCACTGCCGCACGTGAGGAGAACGTTCCCTTCTTCGTCCTCGGCCTCGGCGCCAACATCCTGATCGGGGATCGGGGATTTCGTGGGCTGGTGATCCACAATACTGCGCGCCACATGGAGTTTCACTCCGATGGACGGCTGTGGACCGAGAGCGGAGTCGTCATCAGCGATCTCATTCCGCTCGCAGTGGAGCGCGGCCTGTCTGGGCTCGAGCATTACGCCGGAATCCCGAGCACGGTCGGAGGAGCCGTCTGGCAGAACCTCCACTTTCTGAGCCCAGCTCCGGAGCGCGAGCGAACGATGTTCATCGCGGAGGTGGTCGAGAGCTGCGACATACTCAGCGAGGAGGGAAGGCGCCTGACGGTCGGGCAGGAATACCTCAACTTCGGCTACGACGATTCCATCTTCCACCACCGTGCCGATTACGCACTCGGCGTAACCTTTCGTCTCACTCCGGGCGACCCGGCAGTGATGCACCGGATCATCCAGGAGAACCTGAGCTGGCGTGGCGCACGGCATCCGTGGCTGCAGTTTCATCCGTCGGCTGGCTCGATCTTCCGCAAGATCGAGGGCGTTGGCGCCGGCCGGCTAATCGACCAGCTAGGCCTGAAGGGACACAGGATAGGCGGCGCGCAGATCTCCCACATCCACGCCAACATCATGGTGAATCTGGGGGACGCGACCGCGCGCGACGTTCGGGAGCTCATAGCGCTCGCCCAGACACGCGTCCGCAACGAGCTCGGCCATGAGCTCACTCCGGAGATAGGCTTCATAGGCGAGTTCTGACCGGTGGGTACGGCGCGTGCTACCTCCTTTTGCACGCTCACCCGTCCCAACCATGGCAGACCCTAACACTCTCGAGCCACTCATCTGTACAGCGATCAAGGATCGCTTACTGATGATGTTCGCCTATTCGGACGCCGTCAGAGTGGTCGAGCCGCACCTGTGCGGGGTGAATTCCGCGGGGAACGTAGTTCTCGTCGCGTGGATGCTCCCAGGCTACAGCCGCTCCGACCCTGAGGGTGCGTGGCGCAGCTTCCTGCTCGAGCGAATGTGGGCGGCCCAGACGCTCCCGCAGCATTTCGAGCGCGCGCGGCCGGGCTTCAATCCGGCCGACCGCCGACTCCAGAGCGTAATCTGCTCACTTCCGCCAGAGCTCAACACTGGCGATTCGGGCACGATTCCGGCAACGTAGGAGCGGTGTACAACCAGGCCGGACAACTCACTCGCTGCGAGGGCGAGCACCGTCAATGTCATTCGGCACACTGTGGGAACACGACGAAGCTGACGAGCCACGCTACGCGCCGGAGCAGGAGCTTGTCGTCATCCGCAACTTCGCCGAATCCATAGCGGCGCACATCGCCCAGGCAGTGCTCGACGCCAACGATATACCCTCCGTGATCATCGGTGACGACGCAGGTGGCATTTACCCAGCGCTCACGTTCTCGCACGGAGTGAGGCTCGCCGTGAAGCACGTAGACGCGGTGCCCGCATTGCGCGCGCTCCAGCTCGACGACTGACGGCGCACCCCATCGTCAGAGGAGATCGTGACCGTGGCGCGTGATCAGCGAGGTATGATCACGCTCGTCCACCCCTCGGGTAGCTCGGCGAGCGTGACGCGGCATGGGGCGCAGGTGCTCCACTGGCGCGACACCGAAGGGCGCGACAGGCTCTATCTCAGCTCGCTGGCCAGCTTCGATGAAGGCGCCGCGATCCGGGGCGGTATTCCCGTCATCTTCCCCCAGTTTGGCACCGGCCCGTTACCCAAGCACGGCCTTGTCCGCACGCGGCCATGGACAGTCACCAGCCACGGCACCTCCTCCGCAAAGCTGGTCATCACTGACGATGACGACACCCGCGCGCTCTGGCCCTACCGCTTCCGCCTGGAGCTGGACGTCGAGCTGAGTGAGCGGCTCACGATGCGGCTCACTGTCACAAACACCGGCGACTCTGCGTTCAGCTTCACGGCTGCGCTCCACAACTACCTGCATGTGGATGACGTTCGCGTAGCTAACGTCCAGGGCCTCGATGGCGTCACATACGCCGACAAGACCAGGGACGGTAAGCTTGCCGTGGAGACCGAGCGCGCGCTCATCATCACTGGCGAGACGGACCGTGTATACATGTCTGCGCCGCGGCGTGTGATGGTGGATGCCGCGCGCGGATCGAGCGCGACCACGCTCGAGAGCGTGACGTTCGGGGATTGGGTCGTGTGGAATCCGTGGCGCGACAACGCGCTCACGGATATGCAATCAGAGGATTACCTCTGTATGTTATGTGTCGAGGCAGCTTGCGTCGGAGAGCCTGTCACGCTGACTCCTGCGCAGAGCTGGACAGGCACCGAGATTCTAGGGGCCACTTGAGAAAGACGGCGGAGCCGTCAGGAATGCAAGCATGATGTCAGCTCATGGCGCACGGGTAGACGCCACCGTTCTTGTTGTTGACGATGAGCCCGAGATCCGTCGCGCGGTCCACGCCGCGCTCAAGTCCACGGTCGAGCGCGTCATCGACGCGCCGGACGGCGCCACAGCGCTTGACGCCGTGCATGAGCAGAATCCCGATCTCATCATTCTCGATCTCGGACTTCCCGACCAGCCTGGCCTTCATCTCTGCCGCGCGATTCGTGCTCACTCGCTCGCTCCCATAGTCGTTCTCACGGCGCGACACATCGAGTCCGACAAGGTCACTCTCCTCAACGCCGGCGCCGACGATTACGTCACGAAGCCCTTCGGCACCCAGGAGCTGGCAGCGCGCGTGGCCGCGCAGATCCGCCGCGCGCGAACTGCGCGACCCGATTCGTCATCCACACTCGAAGCCGACGGCCTCGTGATTCACTTCGCCGCGCGGCGCGCCGTGCGCGATGGTCGCATCATAAGATTGACTCCAATAGAGTGGGCGATTCTTCGCGCGCTGACCGCGGATCCGGGGCGTGTGTATACCCATCAGCAGTTGTTCGATGCAGTCTGGGCGCGCGAGTTCGGTGATGCGCGCCAGTACCTCCGCGTTCACATCACCAACCTGCGCCGGAAGATCGAGCGTGACCCGGGACACCCACGCATCATCATCACCGAGCCTGGCGTCGGATACCGATTCGGCGCACCGCTCACTCCTGTCGTCACGTAACCAGCTGGCGCTGTTTCGAGTTCCCCCGCGACTCGAAACAGCGGTACGTGCGACCTTCTGGCTGCTCCTCCTTGCGCTTGTAACTGTAGTTCTCCAGTACACGCGCGAGGTCGATAACAACCAGGCGCACGTAGTACTCATCTACCTCCTCGTCGTACTCGGCGGCAGCGTCGGAGGCGGAAGGCCGCTCGGACTCACGCTCGCGGCGATCAGCGTCGTGCTGATCAGCTACTACTTCCAGATGCCGTACGAGACTTTCGTCGTCGCGCGACGCATCGACGCAATCATCCTCATTGCGTATCTGGCAGTCGCGTTCACTGCGACCGATCTGCTGGCGCGCGAGCGGGCGGAAGCGGAAAAGGCTCAACGTCGCGCGATCCAGATCGAGCATCTCTCGAACGAAGCGCGCCGAGCCGATGCACTGCGCGAAGCCGCAAGACTCAAGGATGTGCTGCTCGCGTCAGTGTCGCACGATCTGCGAACACCACTCACGAGCATCAAGGCGCTGGCGCAGGATTCCGCCGCGTCGGGCGATGAGAACGCTGCGGTTATCGTGCAGCAAGCCGAGCGACTGAGTAAGATGGTCGCAGATCTCCTGGATCTCTCGCGTCTGAATGCTGGCGGCTTTCCGGTCGAGCCCGAGTTGAACACCGTCGAGGATCTCATCGGCGCCGCCGTCACGGAGCTGTCGGGCCACGAAGGCGCCAATCGAATCCTCACCGAAGTCGATTACTCGCGCCCGGCCCTCATTGGGATGTTCGATTTCGTTCAATCGCTGCGCATCCTCACCAACCTTCTCGACAACGCGCTGCGCTACGCGCCTGGCTCGTCTCCCGTCACACTCTCGGTCACGAGTGACGATCACTGGCTCGTCTTCACGGTCGCCGACTCGGGGCCGGGGATCCCCGCAACAGACGAGAACCAGATCTTCGAGCCGTTCTATCGTCATCCCTCGACCTCCTCGACGGTGAAGGGGACAGGCCTTGGTCTCGCCATAGCACGTCGGCTCGCCGAAGCGCAGGGCGGGACGGTGAGATACTCTCCGCGTGACGGTGGCGGCAGCCTTTTCACACTCAGGCTGCCTGCGCTGAATTAGTGACCCGGTAGCGAACCGGTGCGGTTGAGTGGCCCGCTTGCTGCGCTAGCTTCCGCCGCATGAATTCCTCCACTGCGCTTCGCACGAAACGCCGACATCACTTAGCGAACCTCATCGCTCGCATGAGTCACGCAGCCGCGATCGTCACTCTCGTGGCTACCGGCCTGCTCGCGCAGCAGCCTGCAGACACCACGGTCTCCGCGGCGCAGCCGCATGGCTCGGCTGCGTGGCGCACTTACTTGCTCGGCACTCAGATCAACGTCATCGGTCAGGATCTGCGCCCGTTCCACAGCCCATACTCGGGACCGAACAGTCTCGACTCGCGGGGCGATTCCAAGATCAGCCACGCTTACGGTGTCTATACCGGCGCGCAATTGTTCGATGGATTGCAAGCGTACCTCGATGTGGAGATGATCCGGGGCAAGGGGATAAGCCACGTGACCGGGCTCGCCGGTCCCACCAATGGCGACGTACTTCGCCAGGGATCAGTGGACCTCGGCAGCGGTCCTTACGTTGCTCGCGCATTCGTCCGCTACACCGTGCAGCTCGCCGGCGCACAGCGCGACACTCTTGCACGCGGTATCGATCAGGTGCCCAGCATCGTGTCGAAGCGCAGAGTTGAGTTCACCGCAGGGAAGCTCGCGCTCAGCGATCTGTTCGATATCAACCGCTACGCAAACTCCACGCGCCAGCAATTCATGAACTGGGCACTGTTCAATAACAGTGCGTGGGATTTCGCAGCCGACACGCGTGGCTACTCCAACGGAATCGCAGTCGCCTGGATCAACGAATTCTGGACGTTGCGCGCAGGCTCGTTCCAGATGCCGCGCGAGGCCAACGGCAACATCTTCGACAGCGACTTGCGGCGCGCACGCGGCGACAACGCCGAGCTCACGCTCACGATGCCGCGCATCGGTACCATCGCTCGTCTGCTCGGCTACGTGAATCATGGCCGCATGGGGATTTACGCTGACGCCATCGCGGATGCGAGTGAGACCGGCGGTGTTCCCAACATCGTCGCGGACGATCGGCCAGGACGCTCGAAGTACGGCTACGGCATCAACCTCGAGCAGCCACTCGCGGATGACGGTGAGACCGGCCTGTTCGCGCGCTACGGTTGGGACAATGGCAAGACCGAGAGCTTCGTTTTCACCGAGGTCGACCGGCATATGAGCGCCGGCTTTCAGCTCGATGGCGTTCACTGGGGACGCAAGGACGATCGGCTCGGCGTCGGCGCCGTTTCACAGGGCATCGTGCAGGTGCACCGCGATTATCTCGCCGACGGTGGCCTCGGCTTCCTTCTCGGCGACGGGCGCCTTGATTACGGCCCCGAGCAGATTGTCGAGAGTTACTATCGCGCTCAGGCCGGTCCATACCTGCAGGTAGGACCGGACATTCAGTACATCCGCAATCCCGGATACAACCGCGACCGCGGCCCCGCGACCGTGCTCTCGCTTCGAGTGAACCTGCGGTACTGAGCGGAGTACTTGAAGTCAGCTCTTTCGCTTCGCGCTCGCCTGTGCACTTCGCTTGTCCAGCTCGCTCGAGCCGATCTGCTTGTCGCGCTCCGTCGCGCGCACGAGACGTGTCTTCTCGCTGTTGAGGTCCGCCTCGTCATGCTGGGTGCGGTCATTGAAGATGTGCGAGTTGGCCGGCGGGGAATGCGCTGCTTCGACGGCAGGGTCGTAGTGTGGCCCGCGCGCCGACTTCATATCATCGGGCTCGGCGACATTCGCGCCACCAGCTGTCTCGTTCCCGCCGGGATGGTTCCAGGCACCAGCGATGTGCTTCTGGGTCTTGTCACCGTGCTGTCCTTCATCGTGTACCTGAGCACCTTGCTGACGTCCGCCAGTTCTCTTCGTTGCACCCATTCCGTTCACCCCGAGCTATGATGTTGTCTGAGCTAGGCGGGCAATGCGTGTGCCGTGCGCCGGTGTCCGGAGCAATCCGGCCACGCGGCCGGTGTGGCTGGCGCGATTCTGGCGCTCCCGTGGAATGATCAGTAGCGCCGATAGCGGCGACGCTTCAGCTGTGATGCTTCAGCTATATTGTTCTCCCGTCAGAACGTCCGCTCTCCGCTCACCCTCGTTGTCAATCTCGTGATTCTAGCTGCACTCCTCGCCGCCTCGATCGGTGCTGTCGGCGCCACTAGCGCATCCACAGTTCGCGCCGAATTTCCCGCCATCATCGCGACCGCTCGGTCGCAACAGCAGCACACCGATTCTACCAAGCACAAAGCCAAGAAGGCGTCTTCCAAGACATCAAAGACCTCTTCCAAGGCTTCGTCGAGCTCAGCCTCTGACTCCGATCACGGCGCAGCCGGTGCGTCTCGCCCTGCTCCGCAGCCAGCGTTCAACGTCCCGCAACGTCCCGATGCGATTCTTCCCAAGAAGCGCATCGTCGTGTACTACGGCAATCCGCTCTCGAAGCGCATGGGAGTGCTCGGCGAGTATCCCGTGCCCGAAATGCTGCAGAAGCTTCAGGGTGAGGTCACGGCATTCGAGAAAGCAGATCCGTCAACGCCTGTACAGCCCGGCTTCCACCTCATCGTATCCGTCGCGCAGGGCTCGCCTGGCAAGAACGGGATGTACCGCCTTCGCATGACCGACTCGCTCATCACGTGGTGGTGCAATCTCGCGCAGAGCAAGGGCTATCTGATTTTCCTCGACGTGCAGGTGGGACACAGCACCGTTCAGTCGGAGCTGCAGCCGCTCATCCCTTACCTCAAGCGTCCATACGTGCATCTGGCACTCGATCCCGAGTTCTCGATGCACCACGACAAGGAAGGAGTCGTCCCCGGTCGCAAGATCGGTACTATGGATGCGGCCGAGGTGAATTACGCCATCAAGACGCTGTCGGATATAGTCGATCAGAACCACCTGCCGCCGAAGATCCTCGTGGTGCATCGCTTCACTCAGAAGATGCTCACCAACTATCGCGAGATCCGTCCCGTGCCGAACGTCCAGGTGGTGATAAACATGGATGGCTTCGGACCGCCATGGCTCAAGCGTGACTCATACGACGCTTACGAGCGGCTGCAGCCAGTGCAGTTCACCGGGTTCAAGCTCTTCTACAAGAACGACCATCCGATGCTGTCGCGAGAAGAGGTCGTGAAGCTCAAGCCATCTCCGGTGTTCATCACTTTCCAGTAAGCTGTCGCAGAGTACCGAAGACAACGAAGCCGCCCAGGCTGTGCCGGGCGGCTTCTCTACTTCGTGCTCGAGTGATTTACTCTCCGAGCAGATCCTCGTGGCCCGGGCTCTTCGTCTTCCCGTTCCTTGAATTGTTCTTATTGTGGCGCTCTAGTGCTTCCAGCTTGTCGCCTTGATTGATCTTACTCACCTCTTCTTTGTTCTCCGCGACGAGGTGCTCGTCTTCGGCGCGGAACTTACGGTCGGTGCGCGGCTCGTTGCGGCGCTGCTCGTCCCAACTGGGCTTCATGGCTGGTCTCCGGGTCAGTAGTCGAAGAAGCTCCAATTCACGACCCGTGCCCGGCGAGCATCAGTGCCACGATCCGCATTGCACTGAGATGGGCATGCCGATCGGCAACCTCGTCACATCAGACCAGCGCCGACCACTCCTCGAGCGCCCTGTCGAGCTTCGCCTTGGCGCGGTCGAGATCCTTGCCGAGCGCCACAGCGCGCGCATTGCCATCAGTGGTGGTGTAGAGCTCCGGATCTTCCAGCTGTTCACGCAGCGCCGCTACCTGCAGCTCCAGTGCGGTGACGCGCGCTTCGGCTTCCTCGATTCGCCGGCGTGCATCGCGTGAGGTCCCACGCTCCTTTTCCTTCCGCGCTTCGCGTCGTCGCGTCTCCTGCTTCTCGTGTACGCGCCGTAACGCTTCGTCTTCCTGAGCCTCCACTCGCGCGGCGTGCTCGCGCTCCTCGCTCACCACTTCCCATTCGGCGAAGCTCCCTGGAAAATCGGTGACGTGAGTGTCGTGTAGCACCCACACTCGAGTGCAGAGCGCACGCAGAAGCGCGCGGTCGTGGCTCACGAGTATCACGGTGCCTTCGTATCCCTCGATCGCGTCTTCGAGAGCTTCGATCGATTCGACGTCCAGGTGGTTGGTCGGCTCGTCGAAGATGAGGAGATTCGAGCGTGATAGCATCATCATCGCGAGCGCTACCCTGGCGCGCTCTCCGCCAGACAGCGTCGCCGCGGTACGCGACGTCTCGTCGCCCGAGAATCCGAATCTGCCGAGGTGACCGTACACCAAGCCCCGTTCCCACGACGGACGCATGTCGCTTATCACGTTGTAGAGTGTCTTGTCGGGCGGCACCTGCGCCATGTCCTGTCTGTAATACTCCGCGCGCACCGAGCCACCTATGCGCAGCTCGCCGCTCACCGGCGCGCGATCTCCCATGAGGGTCTTGAGGAACGTCGATTTGCCCGCGCCGTTCGGTGCGACGATTCCCAGCCGGTCACCACGGTTCACCACTCCGGTGAGATCGCTGATGAGAATCCTTTCGCCGATCCCGATCGTGACGTGCTCGGCGATCACTACCTTGTCGCCGCCGCGCTCCGCTGCTTCGAGCCGCAGGCCCATCGAGCCGTCTTCACCGACTGGTGGACTGAGCCGCGCGACGCGCCCCAGCCGCTTCCGTCTCCCTTTCGCTTGCTTCGAGTTCTGGCCCGCGATGTTGCGGCGGATGTAATCCTCCTCGCCCGCGAGCACTTTCGATTGTTTCTCGAAGGCGCGCTGCTGCGCCAATCGCCGCTCGGTCCGCTGCCGAACGAATTCCTCGTAACCACCGCCGTATGGTGTCGCGGTGCCTCCTTCGAAGTGGAGCACGTGATCGACGACGGCCGCGAGAAATGCGCGGTCATGGCTCACCAGAATGACTGTCTTGTCGGTCTCCGCGAGATACGTCTCGAGCCACTGAGTGGTGTCGAGATCGAGGTGGTTCGTGGGCTCGTCGAGCAGCAGCAGGTCAGCAGGGCTCACGAGTTGGCGCGCAAGCCCCACTCGCCCACGCTCGCCACCGCTCAGGTGCTCGATGTTCTGAGTGCGCGCGATCACCGGATCGAAGCCAAGCCCGTGGAGCACTGCGTCGACCCGCGGCGCGAAAGTGTAGCCGCCTTCGCGCTCGAACCGCTCGAGGTCTCGTGAGTATTTCTCCAGATCTCGCTCGGTCACCTTCTCGCCAAGCTCTGCAAGCCGATTCGCCTGGTCGCTCAGAGACCGCTCGAGTGCGAGCAGCTCGGCGAATGGGCCGGCGGCCGCCTCCCACACCGTTGTAGCGCCTTCAAAATCCCGGTGTTGATCCAGCACCGAGATCTTGAGGTTGGGCGACTTGGCGACCGCTCCAGCAGAAGGACGCTGTGCACCGGTTATCAGCTTGAAGAGCGTCGTCTTCCCGGTGCCGTTTCTGCCGACTACCCCCCAACGCTCGCCCGCTGCAACAGTGAAGGTGATGTTGTCGAACAGCTTCGTCGCGCCGAACTCGACGGCTGCATTCGATACGGAGATGAGGGTCAACTTCCAGCTCTGGGAGAATGATCGCGCGGCGCCGTTGACGTCCACGCTTTCCAGTCCGATTCTGCAAGCCCGATCGTGAGCTTGCCGCCATAGCGGACCAGTGGTTGAGCGAGCAGCAATGGTTCCTCGGCGAGCTTGTCGAGCCAGCTTTCGTCACTCATCCGGGAATGTTGCAGGCCGAGGTCGACGTATCGCTTGGAGTTAGGGTCGATGAGCGCGCTTACGCCGAACTTCTGCGCGAACCTCTTCAACTCGCCAACCGAAGCAGCGCGCTCGTTCAGGTCCACGAAGTGCACCTTCACGCGCCGCTCGGCGAAAAATCGCTGAGCCTTTCTCGTATCGGAGCTCTTTCGCGTCCCGAATATCTGCACTTCCATGTGTCCCTAATTTAAGCGACGTGCCCAGACGCTCATCCTATTACGTCCCCGCCTGGTGGGTTCCCGGCGCGCATGCACAGACGCTCTGGGGCAGGCTTGCACGCAAGCTCCCGTCACTCGAGGTTCGCACCGAGCGTTGGGAGACTCCTGACGACGACTTCCTCGATGTCCACCGCATCGATGCGCCAGCCGACGCGCCGTTGGGTACGCCTCACGTCGTACTTTTTCATGGATTGGAGGGCGGGCTCCATTCGCACTACGCGCGTGGACTCTTGCATGAGATCAGGCGCCACGGTTGGAGCGGAGACCTCGTCATCTGGCGCTCCTGCGGCGACGAGCCCAATCGCGCGCGCCGCTTCTATCACTCCGGTGAGACTACAGATCTCGATTTCGCGCTACGACATGTGCTCGCCGATCACCCCAGCTCTCCCATCTTCCTCGCCGGTGTCTCACTCGGCGGCAATGTCCTTCTCAAGTATCTCGGCGAGCGCGGCGAGAGTGTGGATTCACGCGTCGTTGCGGCCGCGGCTATCTCGGTGCCGTACGATCTCGCTCGTGGTGCTGCGTACATCAACCGCGGTTTCTCGAAAGTCTATCAGAGATATTTTCTCGATACCCTCAAGCGAAAAGCCATCGAGAAGCAATCGCGCTACCCCGACCTTCCGAAGCCGGATGTCGTCAGGGAATTCCGCACCTTACAGGACTTCGACGACGCTGTCACCGCGCCGATTCACGGCTTCAGTAGCGCGCTAGATTACTACCAGCAGTCGAGCTCGATCGGATTTCTCGCACGAATCCGTATCGACACGTTGCTCCTCAATGCCAGAGACGATCCGTTCCTTCCATCTGATGTGCTGGATGAAGTGAGCATGATCTCACGCAACAACTCGCATCTCGTACTCGACTTTCCGGAGCGAGGCGGCCACGCTGGCTTTGTCGGCGGCCGCAATCCGTTCCGCCCGGTCTACTATCTGGAGAAGCGAGTGTTGGAATTCTTCGACACGGAGCTATCCGAGAAGAGCTCGGTAGCGGCGACGCGCGCTAGCCCACCCTCACCAGATCGAATCCCATGAGATTCTCGTCATCGCTGTTGGCGGTAGCGATCTTCGTTGTCCCGACCGGTACGTTCGCGCAGACAGCGGTTCCACCGCACGACATGGATATGTCGATGCACATGCCGCAGCCTGGCGCTTCACCCGTGCACGTACGGGTACAGGATGATGCGTCGCTCCCGCCCGACGCTGATCATGCCATAGCACGCCTCAACGCGTCGCCGCGCCATGGTCAGTGGGTGATGATCCCACGCGGTCCCGCAGGTGATTCCGTCCGCGCCTGGATTGTCTACCCTGAGCGCAGCACCAAAGCGCCGGTAGTGGTCGTGATCCACGAGATCTTCGGCATGAGCAACTGGGTCCGCGCGGTCACCGACCAGCTCGCCGCGGCCGGCTACATCGCCATCGCACCCGACTTTCTCACTGGCCAGACGCTCCGTGGCGCGCCCGACAGCGTTTCGGTTCAGGATGCTGTCGCGGCAGTCTCCAAGCTCAAGCCCGAGGCGGTGCAGCACGACATCGATGTCACGGCGCGCTACGCCATGGCCCTGCCGTCGGCGCTCCCTCGCTACGGAGTCGTTGGATTCTGCTGGGGCGGCGGTGTCTCGTTTGCCCACGCCGTCCATTCTCCGACACTCCGGGCCGCGGTGGTCTATTACGGAACTTCACCGGAGACGAGCCAGCTCTCCGCCATTCGCGCGCCAGTATTGGGACTCTATGGCGGTGCCGACGCGCGTGTCGTCATGACGATCCCGCCCGCCGATTCCGCAATGAAGGCGATGGGGAAAACCTTCGATCACCATGTCTACGATAACGCCACCCACGGCTTCCTCAGAGCGCAGACTGGCGGCAACGGCGCCAACATGGCCGCCACGCGCCAGGCGTGGCCAGCGACCATCGCTTGGTTCAACAAGTATCTTGGGACCTGATGACAGCCGTATCGCTCGACCCGGAACAGATCTTCTACGCCGCGCTCTTCGGCGCCGGCCTTCTCACGTCGGTCTACGCGATGCTCAACGGCTCGGTCCGCTCTGGGCGTGCGCCGGGTGAGATCAAGCCACCTCCAGCAGCCTTCAACACGCCTGTGGTCGGCGCTGCCCTCGTATCACTCGGCGCGGTCGGCTACCTGGTAGCGAAATATTCTCATCTTGGTACTATTTCTACCCTTGTCCTGGCGATCATTGCCGCTGGGGCTGGATGGATCGGGATGACCGTACTCATGGCCAAGTGGGCGCTCCGTGGCCCTATCAACGATCCGCACGAAGAGCTGGAAGAGCTTCAAGGGACGGTCGCTACGGTCACCCGCGCCATCGGTCCTGACACGCCTGGCGAGATATCCTATTCGTTCCGCGGAGCTCAGTTGCGCGTGGCCGCAAGAAATATCAGCGGCGAGCCAGCACCCGCTGGCACCGAAGTCGTCATCGAGAAGATCGAAGATGGCGTCGCGGACGTCGAGCTCTGGTCGGTAGTCGAGCAGCGCCTGTAACTGCTTCGATCGTAGCGGTTATGCGCCGCCGGCGCCTACGTACACTCTGACCCATTCGGGCCAGTTACCGCTCAGCTCGAAGAAGTCGTCGAAATAAGCGAGTCCGCTCGCCTCGAGCTCGGCGATCATCTCTACCACCATCTCGTCCGACGGGAGCGGGCCGATCACTATCAGATCGCCCTCCACGTGAAACTCCTCGTCAGTCAGGTTGAAGCGGCTGTCCACATCCTGTCGGCTGAGATTCTTGCGCTCGAACGCTGTGCGGCGAATCAGGACGCTGGGCCGCGAGTCGCGTAGGGAGATTGGCATTCGATCAACTTACAGCAACCTCCGCGCGCCTCGCCACCGAGCAATCTCGCCGCTCTACATTTATTACTGATGCCATCGCCTTCCTTCGAATCCACCTTCGATGTCCTCGTCATTGGAGCGGGGCACGCAGGCACCGAAGCCGCTGTCGCTGCTGCGCGCATCGGTGCTTCCGTTGGTGTGATCACCAGCTCGCTCGAGACGATCGGCCAGATGTCGTGCAATCCGGCAATCGGCGGCGTCGCGAAGGGCACTGTAGTGCGCGAGGTCGACGCACTCGGTGGGATAATGGCGCGTGCGACTGATCTCGCCTCGCTTCAGTTCCGCATGCTCAACAGGAGCAAGGGACCAGCAGTGTGGGCGCCACGTGCACAGTGTGACCGCGGCCTCTATCGGCGCGCGGTCAGATCGCTGCTCGAACAGCACGAATCGCTTCAAACGATTCAGGGAACTGTCGCTCGGCTCATTATGGATGATGCCGGCGCGACAGTGCTTGGCGCCGAGACCCTTGAAGGGCGTAGATTCGGCGCACGATGCGTCGTTATTACGACTGGGACGTTTCTCCGCGGTCGTATTCATATAGGGACCACTACCAGCATGTCGGGCGGTCGCGCTGGCGAGTCGGCCGCTACGCATCTCGCTGAGCAGTTGGAGCGCGCCGGACTCACAGTGGAGCGCTTCAAGACTGGAACGCCTCCGCGTATCGACGGACGCTCGGTCGATCTCTCGCGTCTGGAGATTCAGGAGAGCGAGATCGATCAGTTCGACTATTCCTGGTCGCACTTCTGGTCGTCGCCTCGTGTGAGCGATGGTGTTACCCGACACCCTGCGCAGCTTCCATGTTGGGTCACCTTCCTCGAGGCGGCCGGTAAGGAGATCATTGCGGAGAACATCGCGCAGTCGGCGATGTACGGCGGAGCCATATCATCGCGCGGACCGCGCTACTGCCCATCCGTCGAGGACAAGATTGTGAAGTTCCCCGACGCCGAGCGACACCAGATCTTTCTCGAGCCGGAGGGACACGACACTCACGAGCTTTACGTGAATGGTCTCTCCACCTCGCTTCCGGCGGATGTGCAGGTGAAGATCATCCGAAGCATTCCTGGACTCGAGAACGCGAGGATGAATCGGGCCGGCTACGCCATCGAGTATGACTACTATCCGCCGACCCAGCTCGACCCATCGCTTCAGGTCAGGAGCGTGCGCGGGCTCTACTTCGCGGGTCAGATCAACGGCACCACTGGCTACGAGGAGGCAGCAGGCCAGGGCGTCGTCGCCGGCTTCAACGCAGCGCTAGCGGCGCTTGGTCGTGAGCCGTTGGTTCTCGGGCGACACACTTCGTACATCGGTGTTCTGGTAGACGATCTCGTCACCCGCGGTGTGGACGAGCCGTACAGGTTGTTCACCTCGCGATCCGAGTTCCGGCTCACTGTTCGCCAGGACAACTCGCTCGCTCGTCTCGCGCCCATCGCACGTGAGCTTGGCATCTACTCCAGGCGTGAGCTTGTCATTGTAGAAGCGCGAGCGAACGCCGAGCGCGATGCGCTGCACCTTGCCCAGAGCTGCAGCATTCGTCCCGAGCAGGCTGACTCCATATTGGCCGACGCCGGCAGCGCGCCAATGGCTCACTCCGTGAAGATCGCCGAGCTGGTGAAGCGCCAGAACGTGACACTGTCGGCGCTCTTCCGCGCAGTTGGCGTCGGGGGTGACATTCCCCACGACGCGGTTGTGTCGGCGGAGCTCGAGATGAAGTACTCGGGCTACTTCGATCGCGAGCGCGTTCAGGCTGACAAGCTCAAGCGAATGGGTGACTTCTCGATTCCCGACGACCTCGATTACGCCACGATGACTTCACTCTCATTCGAGGCTCGTCACAAGCTCGGCGCAATTCGCCCGAGAACGCTCGCGCAGGTGTCGCGTATCCCGGGTGTGAGCCCGAGCGATGTTCAGAACCTCGTGCTCGAAGTCGAGCGCAGACGTAGACGCGGAGTCATGGCATAATGGTCAACATCACCATCGGCGCTGATACTCTCATCCTCGATGTCATCGGGTGGGACAAGATCTGGTCACTCAAGGGCAGAATCGAAGTCCCGCTTGCGCACGTGAAGAGCGCCCGCGTCGATCCGAACGCTGCACGCGGATGGTGGCATGGTCTGCGAATGCCGGGGACTCAACTGCCGGGCGTCATCATCGCCGGCTCTTACTACAAGCTCGGTCGAACCGCATTTTACGACGTTCACGACCCTGACAATACCATCGTCATCGACCTGGACCACGAGCACTACGACCAGTTGGTCGTCGAGGTCGAAAATCCAGACGATGAGGCTCGGCGTATCAACGAAGCGGTCGCGTAGTCTGAAGTTGTAGTACCGAGCTGCCGCCCTTGGCGGCTCTCCTCGCATTCCGCCGTTACAGGAGACATCCATGGGAGCAGCAATCGCGGCTGTGATCGTCGCAAGGGAGCGCGAGACAGTGGATGCATTTCGCGATTCCGGAGCCATCTCCCCAGACTCGGCGCTCCCGCTCGGACAGGTTGGGGTCGACGATGACGGACTCGGATTCAGGCGTCTTCACCGGCACGCCGTGATTCGCGAGGCTGCGCCAGGGCGCTACTACCTGGATGACGAGGTTTGGGCCGCTGTCAGAAACACGCGCCGTCGCCTGATGCTGACGATGCTCGCGATAGTGGCTATCGCGGCAGCTGGTGTGGCAACAGGATTTCTGACGCTGACCTGACGCTGCGCTGAGCTCGCATCACACTGCCGTCGTTTCTGCGACGACATCCGCGCCGCTGCGTTGAATGATGATCACCGCGGCGGCGATGAGTGACCCGCCAGCGATTGTTCGCACGCTTAGACTCTCGTGAAGCACCGCTGCGCCGAGTAACGCGGTGTAGAATGGCTCGAGCGTCGAGACAATCGCGGTGCGCATCGGTCCGAGCATTGATAGGCCAGCCAGGAAGAGCCAGAACGCTCCCACCGTGCACCCGATCCCGAGTGCCGCGATTCCCGCGGCTGATGCGCGACTGAAGTGGAGCGACAGTGCTCCATCACCTAGCGCCACGGCGCCGAATACGATCGCCGCGCCAACGATGATGTGTAGCGCGGCAATCATCGGTTCCGTATCGCGCTGGATTACACTGAGCGCCGGAACGTAGAAGCCATATATGACCGCAGCTGCCAGCGCGAGTGCGACGCCAGTTGCGTTGAGCGACATGTGGAATGGCGATCCGATGATTACCGCGACACCGGCGAGCGCGATCACCAGTGCAGCTGCGCGTGACGGCGTCACCTTGTCGATTCCACGCGCGGCCGACACCAGCGTGACCCACGCCGGATACGTGTAGAACAGAAACGCCAGCGGTGCGACCGAGATGTAATCGAGCGCCTTCAGCGAGACGTAGGTGACGAGCGCCTGTCCGACTCCGCCGACCAGTAGGAGAGCGAGCGAGAACTTGAGTCGGCTCCGTCGCGCGATAATGATGATCGGCGTCAGCACGACGAAGCCCGCTGCGTACCGCCAGAACATCGCCGGCACGAGTGGCGTTCCGCCTCGTATGACTATCGTCGTGAGCGTCGAGATCGATCCGAATCCGCAGGCTGACAGCGCTATTAACGCAGTGGCGCGTGCGGTACGTTTCTCGCTCCGTTGCATCGGCGCCAATCTATACCATTTGTCGAGGTGCCAGTTAGATGAACGCGTCAATGATAGAGTTCTCGTCCCCATCGGGGACGACGCCTGGATACCTGTCGCTGCCAGAAACCGGAGTGGGCGCGGGCGTGGTGGTCATTCAGGAGTGGTGGGGACTCAACGACCACATAAAGAGTGTGGCTGATCGGTTCGCGGGAGCGGGCTTCGTCTCGCTCGCTCCCGACCTGTATCATGGCGTGGTGGCGACGAGCCCGGATGACGCGCGCAAGCTCAGCATGGCGCTCAACGTTGCGCAGGCTGGCGACGAGATTCGCGATGCGGCGCGCTACCTCCTTTCCACACCCCACATCTCTCCTCGCAAGGTGGGAGTCGTAGGCTTTTGCATGGGAGGCGCGCTCGCGTTGTATGCGGGGACGGAGTTCCCGGACGAGTTCAGCGCGGCCGTTGATTTCTACGGCGCGCATCCCAAGATGAATGTCGATGCTGCGAAACTGAGCGTTCCGCTGCTCGCCCATTTCGGATTGAAAGATCCGATCGTTACCGGCGGCGCTGCGAGCGAGCTCGTGACGAAGATCTCCGATGCTGGTAAGTTCGTCGACGTGTACTATTATGACGCGGGACACGCCTTCTTCAATGACACGCGGCCGCAGGCTTACAATGCCGACGCGGCTTCGCTGGCGTGGGATCGCACTCTGGCTTTCCTGCGCGACAATCTTCGCTGACGGGGTTGCTCCATCACTTCTCCTGACAGCCGCCTCGATACTTCGCGTTTGCCCTCCGACCCGAGCTCGGCGCGAGATCTCGGCTTCGGAACACGCATTGCAGGAGATAGTCGCAGAAGATTACTAAATCGCGATGGCAGCTTCAATGTCGAGCGACGCGGCGCGCGCGGCACTGCCGTCGCACCATACCACGCGCTCCTCTCGATCACGTGGACGCGCTTCCTCGGCATACTCGCGGTCTATTACCTCGCGGCCAACGCGGTCTTCGCACTCGCGTACCTTGCGTGCGGTCCCGCGGCACTGAACGGTCAAAGGTTCGTCGGGCACACAGCTGGAGTCGATCTCTTTCTCCGCGCGTATTTCTTCAGCGTAGAGACTTTCAGTACCGTCGGCTACGGCAGCATCGTTCCGGTAAGTGTCGCTGCGAATTTCGTGATGACGATCGAGGCGTTCGCCGGACTCGTCACTGCGGCACTCGCCGCTGGTCTCATCTTCGCACGGTTCTCACGCCCCAATGCTGCGATAGTGTACAGCAAGCACGCGCTCATTGCGCCGTACCGCAACATCTCGGCGTTCATGTTTCGTTGCGCCAACGAGCGAAACAATCAGCTCATCGAAGTTTCAGTCAGGCTCATCTACAGCAGATTGATTCTCAACGCCAATGGCGAGCGTGTGAGGGATTTCACGATACTGCCGCTCGAGTTCGAGAAGGTCACCTTCTTCACGCTGAGCTGGACCGTGGTGCATCCTATCGATGACTCCAGTCCGCTGGCCGGCGTCAGCGCCGAGGATCTGCGCGAGAGCGAAGCGGAATTCATGATCCTGCTCTCTGGCACCGACGACACCTTCTCTCAGACAGTCCACTCGCGTACGTCGTACAAGCCGCAGGAGATCGTGTGGCATGCGCGCTTCCGCCCCATGTTCGTCGAGACCCGCGAGAGCGGTACCACCGGAATGGACCTCTCGCTGATCCACGATTACGTGCTCGTCGGCGAGTGACGGACGCGCTTTTCCGCAGCGGCACATACGGGCCGGTGAAGGGTTCAAGCCGTGAACGCCAACAAGGAGCTTCGATGCTGAAGCAGGTACTTCTTCTGTCGCTGGTCCCCGCAGCAGTTTTGTCTGCCCAGGATTCCACCCGCGCTGTCGCGCCACGCCCGGTGTTCGTTCCCTCGGCGATCATATCTGCGTCTGCCAGCTCGGACGTGAAGGTGGTTCCTGATCGCGCCACTGTGCGGCTGGGAGTCCAGACCCGCGGCTCGAGCGCTGCCGCTGCTGCATCCGAGAACGCGACTCGACAAAGTGCTGTAATTGCGAGGTTACACGCGTTAGGTCTTTCTAACGAACAGGTCTATACTGTCGGATATAGCGTTAGTCCGGAGTTCAGATATCCGCAAAACGAGGCGCCGATCATAACCGGCTACACCGTGAGCAACACAGTGGTGGCTGAGCTCCGCGACATGAAGCAGATCGGGCCCGTGCTGGATGCTGCGCTCGCGGCAGGCGCGAACGAGATTTCATCTCTCGACTTCAGCGCATCGAACGTCGAAGCCCAGCGGCAACAGGCCATCGGTGCAGCCGTGCAGAAGGCGCGCGCAGAAGCCGAATCAGCCGCGCGCGCCGCGGGCGGCTCTCTCGGGCCCCTGGTCTCGATATCGATCGGCGGAAATGCTCCGGAGCCGGTCAGACCTATGATGCGCGCCATGGCTCTCGCTAGCCAGGCAGCTCCGACGCCGATCAACCCCGGGGAGCAGACCGTTTCCGTCACGGTGGCGACCAGCTGGAGGTTCGTCCCTCAGCGCTGATCCAGCACTGATTTTTCACGTGCCACATACGGAGTGCGCGCGCCTCTCCGCATTAGATTCATCGCAATGTCGAGAGTCATCGCGATTGCCAATCAGAAGGGCGGCGTAGGGAAGACGACGACCGCCGTGAACCTCGCGGCTTCGCTCGCAGCGGCAGAACAGCGCACGCTACTCATCGACGGCGACCCGCAGGGAAATGCCACCAGCGGCATCGGCGCAGAGCGACGTCACCGAGACCGTCTACGACGTTCTCATAGGCGAGACAGGGATCCGCGAGGCCAGAAAGGTGGCGGTCGGCTTCAGGTTGCTCGATCTCCTGCCAGCCACGCCGGACCTGGCTGGCGCCGAGGTCGAGCTGGTGGACCAGCCGCACCGCGAGCGGAGGATGCGCGACGCGCTCGAGCCGGTCCGCGGCGAGTACGATTACGTGCTGATCGACTGCCCGCCGTCTCTGGGACTCATCACCCTCAACATGCTCGCCGCGGCGGACGCCATTCTGATCCCGCTCCAGTGCGAGTACTACGCCCTCGAAGGATTGTCCCAGCTCCTCAACACCATCCATCGGGTGCAGCAGACAGTGAACCCGTCGCTCGCGATCGACGGCGTGCTCCTCACCATGTACGACGCTCGGCTCAATCTCAGCCGACAGGTAGCCACGGAAGCCAGAGACTACTTCGGCGGACAGGTCTTCGACACGGTGATACCGCGAAATGTCAGACTGGCTGAAGCGCCCAGCTTCGGAAAGCCCATCATACTGTACGATGTCGCTTCGGTCGGAGCGCAGGCGTACATGAAGGTCGCTCATGAGCTCATCAGACGTACCAACCGCGAGGAAGCGATGACGGAAGTCGCATGAAGCCCGACAAGTCCGTGCCCGCGCCGCTTGGGCAGAGGCCTCGACGCACTGCTCGGCGAGCGGACGCCGACAAATACTGCCCGCGACCCGACACCGTACGCTGAGGACCGCGGCGACAGCACCGCCGGCAACACGCTGCGCGACGTCGCGATCGGCGGAGATCAGGGCGAACGAGTACCAGCCACGAAAGGAGTTCAGTCCCCAGGAGCTGAATGAGCTCCAGGACAGCATAAAAAACGTAGGGCTCCTGCAGCCTATCACCGTGAGGAAGACCGCGAGCGGCTACGAGCTCGTGGCTGGAGAGCGGCGTCTACGAGCGGTCAGGGCGCTCGGATGGGCGACCGTCCCGGCACTCGTCCGGGACTACGACGACCGGACGATGCTCACCCTCGCCCTGGTGGAGAATCTCCAGCGCGAGGATCTGAACCCGATAGAGGAAGCCGAAGGGTACTCACGCCTGGCTGGCGAATTCGGCATGACCCAGAACGAGATCGCCGAAGCCGTCGGCAAGGACCGCTCTACCATCGCGAACCTGTTGCGTGTGCTGCAGCTCCCGGCTTCCGTGAGGAGAATGCTCGAGGCAGGGTCGCTCACGATCGGCCACGCTAGGCCCCTCCTGGCGCTCGAGGATCCGCATGCAATCCTGCGCTTGGCCAACGAAGCGGTCCAGAACGGCCTCTCGGTCCGAGCGATGGAGGAGCTGGTTCGGTCGGGAGTTCCCAGAGCTGACAAGGCGAAACGCGGACGGCCACGGAAACCGGACAGTCGTTCGAGCGAGGTCAGACACGTAGAGGACATGCTCCGGCGGGCCCTCCAGACCGACGTTTCGGTGGTCCCGAAGCCGAAAGGAAAGGGCGAGATAAGGGTCCAGTTCTACTCCGCGGACGACCTCAACAGACTCCTGGAAATCCTCGGCGCGACCGAGTGACCGAAGAATTCCCGAGTTTCAACACACTTATCAACATAGCGCGTAAGTGGCTGCCATGAAACGACTTAACACTCCCCACCAGGGACGTTATAAAGCGTTGTCCACAGTTGTCCACAGCTTGCTCGCACTCGCGACTGTGGCATGCGGAGGCGCTTCCAAGCAAGGTGGGTCGGCCAGCGAATTCAAAGTCGCGCTCGTGACGACCGGACCGGTCTCCGACCAGGGGTGGAACGCTGGCGCCTACAAAGGCCTCACCACCATTCGCGACTCGCTCGGCGCACGAATATCAAACGTCCAGACCAACACGCCGGCGGAGATCGACGAGAACTTCACGCAGTACGGCGCGCAGGGTTACCGTCTCGTGTTCGGGCACGGCTTCGAGTACCAGGATCCCGCCGCCCGCGTCGCACCGTCGTTCCCGCACACGATCTACATCACGATGTCTGGCACCAAGACCAGCTCGCCCAACATGGGCGGCGTACAGTTCGCTTTTTCGCAGGGAGCGTATCTGGCCGGCGTAGTGGCAGGCTCTACCACTAGAACGGGGACCATCGGCGAGATCGGCGGAACCGAGCTGCCTCCCGTGGTGGGAGCGTTCAAGCTCTACGAAGCTGGCGCACGATCGGTGAACCCGAACGTGAAGGTCGTCACATCCTATGTCGGCAACTGGGTTGACGCGAGCTCGGCGAAGGAACAGGCGCTCGCACAGATCGCGCGTGGCGTCGACGTGATATTCCAGAACGCCGATGCCGCGGGACTTGGCGTATTCCAGGCGGCGCGTGATTCCAAGAATGTCAGAGTCATCGGCTCCAACGCGGACCAGAACGACGTAGCGCCAGAAGTGACACTCGGCAGTGTTGTGATCGACCTCCCGCGCGCCATGATGATAGTCGCGCGCGATGTGAAGAACGGCACGTTCAAATCACACGTGTACAACATGGGCGCGCAGGACGGGGTCGTGCGCTGGGTCGGGAATCCAGCGCTTGCGAAGGAAATATCCCCGACCACGACTGCGCGGCTCGATTCCGCCGACAGGTTGATCAAAGCAGGAAAGATCGCGGAGGAGCCGTGATCACCGCAACGCGGATCGCCGAGTATCTCGATGACATGCTGGGAACGTCGGACGTTCCCGACTACAGAAACGCCTTCAACGGACTTCAGCTCGACAACCGCTCTTCGATAGTGAAGCTCGCGGCGGCGGTGGACTTTTCCGCACGGACCGTCGATGCGGCAGTGGACGCCGAGGCCAACATGCTCATCGTTCATCACGGCATGTTCTGGGGCGGGCTCCAACCAATTCGTGGAGTAGTGTACGACCGGCTCAGCATGCTGTTCGAGCACGACGTAGCGGTCTACTCGTCTCACCTCCCGCTCGACCGACATCCGCTCTACGGCAACAATTCGCTCCTGGCCACGGAGTTAGGATTGGAGCCGAATGGTGAGTTCGCGCGGTTCGAAGGGATATACGTGGGTGTGACGGGCGAGTCTCACATTCTGACCGCGTCGCTCGTGGCGCGCGCGGACGATTTCGCGAGTGCACACGGCGGATCGGTGAGAGTCACGCGTCATGATGCGTCCGACATCACGCGCCGCTGGGCGATCTGCACCGGAGCGGGCGCCTCGAGTGATACGCTTCGCGAGGCGCGCGACCGGGGGATCGACACTCTCATCGTCGGCGAAGGTCCGCATCATACCGCGGTGGAAGCGGACGAGAGCGGTATCACCGTGATATATGCCGGTCATTACGCAACCGAGACGCTCGGTGTGAGAGCGTTGGCGGAGCACGTGTCGGACAGGTTCGGCCTGCCGTGGCAATTCATAGAGGCACCAACCGGCCTCTGACCTCTCACGGCATGAGCGACGTCGCGCTCGAGCTGGCGTCAATCACGAAGCGGTTTGGACGCACCGTCGCCCTCGATGGTGCGTCACTCGTTGCGCGCCGACGGAACGATCCACGCTCTGCTGGGCGAAAATGGGGCGGGCAAGACGACGCTGATGCGCATCGCGTTCGGCATGCTCCAACCTGACGCTGGTCGGATCGTGGTGAATGGATCGACAGTGCGGTTCGCGTCGCCATCCCAGGCGATTGCCGCCGGGATAGGAATGGTCCACCAGCATTTCACTCTCGTCCCCGCGATGACCGTGACGGAGAACGTCGCGTTGGGTGGAACGCGGTCGCTATTCGCCGGATGTGGCGCGCAGTGTCGTGTTGCGCGCGTCCGAGCGGAGCGGGCTGCGGATCGATCCTGACGCTCGAGTAGAGGCTCTCTCGGTCGAGTCCCAGCAGCGTGTGGAGATTCTCAAGGCTGTCGCGCGGAACGCGTCGCTATTGATCCTCGATGAGCCGAACGCGGTGCTCACTCCTGCCGAAGCTCGCGAGCTGCTCGGCAGGATGCGGCGCTGGGTAGAGGATGGAGCAACAGCGATCCTCATCACTCACAAGCTGCGCGATGCGCTCGAGTTCGCGGACGAGATGACCGTGTTGCGCCAGGGCCGCACTGTATGGACTGGTCCCGCGAACGATGCAGACGAGGGCCGACTTGTGAGCGCGATGATTGGCGGCGAGTTGGCGACAGGATTGCACCGGCGAGAGAAGCCGCCCGCGTCGACTCACGAACGCGAGTCGGTGATCGAGCTTGCGGATGTGAGCGTGCGAGACGAGAGGGGAATCGAGCGGCTTACCAATGCGAGCCTCTCTGTGTATGGGGGAGAGATTCTTGGTGTCGCGGCCGTGGAGGGAAACGGACAACGCGAGCTTCTTCGTGTGCTCGCCGGACGCGTGCAGCCGACGTCTGGCGCCGCACGCGGAGCTGTCGCAGTTGGTTTCGTTCCGGAAGACCGCTACCGGGACGCGATAGTCCCGTCCTTCTCACTTGTGGAGAATGTGATGCTGAGCGGCGCATCTGCGCATCGCGGCGTCATTCGCTGGAGTGATGAGCGCCGGAGCACCGACTCACTGCTACAAAGCTACGATGTGCGAGCTGACGGACCTGACGTCGCGATCGAATCGCTGTCCGGTGGAAATCAGCAGAAGCTCGTTGTCGGCCGCGAGATCGAGCGTAGTATGAGCGCGCTCGTCGCAGAGAACCCGTCGCGTGGGCTCGACGTCAAGGCGACCGCAGCTGTACATGACAGACTGCGAGTTGCGCGGGACCGTGGAATGGCGGTGGTGATTTATTCGTCAGACCTCGACGAAGTGCTCGCCCTGTCCGACCGCGTCGTGGTGGTACATAGCGGGCGCGTTTCCGAGGTCCCGCTCGATCGGGACTTCATTGGAAGAGCGATGCTCGGAGCGGAGGTTTGATGAACGAGTGGGCCGCGCTCGCGGCTGACATTCTCGTTCACGCAACTCCGCTGATTCTCGCCGGACTCGCGGTTGCGATCGCGTTCCAGGCTGGAGTCTGGAACATCGGCGCAGACGGTCAGTTGCTGGCAGGCGCGACTGCGGCCGCGTGGGCGGGCGTCGCGCTCCCCGGAAAGATTGGGGGTGCTCGCCCTGCTCGTAGCGCTGGGAGTTGGTGTCTTGGCGGGTGGAGCGTGGGCCGCGATAGCGGCGTATCTCCGTGAGAGGTTCGGTGTGCTGGAGGTGATCAGCACGATCATGCTCAACTTCATTGCAGCGTACGGAGTCTCCTATCTTGTGCGCGGACCGCTGCAGGAGCCGACCCACGTGTATCCGCAGACGGATGTCGTCAGTGTCGGTGCGCGGCTCCCTAGTCTCATCCCGGGAACGCGTCTCCACGCAGGATTCATCATCGCTGTCGCTCTCGCGCTCGCTGCATGGTGGGTCATGCGGTACACATCCACGGGTTATCGCATCCGTGTCACGGGCGCGAATCCGGCCGCGGCACGAAGCGCGGGGATGATAGATGTGATGAGACTCTCCACGCTCACCTTCATTGCGAGCGGTGCCATCGCAGGACTCGCCGGAGCAATCGAGGTTTGCGGCGTAACGTTCGCGATGTACGAGAATCTCTCACCGGGCTACGGCTATACAGCAATAGCGGTCGCGTTACTGGCGCGGCTCAATCCACTCGGCGTACTCGCTACCGGCATTCTCTTCGGAGCGCTCGAGACCGGCGCCGGAGCGCTGCAACGGAACGCTGGCGTGCCAGCCACTCTGGCATCCGTGGTAGAAGCCGCGGTAATACTAGGAGTGATTGCGTTCACCACCCTCCGCACGCGGCGACTCGCGAGGGCAGCGTGACGGGAGGAGTCACGGAGTTCCTCGAAGGAGCCATCCGCACGGCGACGCCGCTGGCACTCGCAGCCCTGGGCGAGACCATCACCGAGCGATCAGGCGTCATCAACATTGGACTGGAAGGAAGCATCATCGCGGGCGCGCTCGGCGCGGTGATTGGCGCGGGACACGCCGGAATTATTGGAGGCTTTGCCGCGGCAACTCTCGCCGGATGTCTGATGGCGGCGGTATTCGCCGTATTCGCAGTGATCTTGCGCGCAGACCAGATAATCTCCGGCACAGCCGTGACGATGCTCGCGCTCGGCGCGACCGGTACGCTGTACCGTTTGCTCTACGGAAGTGCAGGTACCGCGCTCACAACCCCAACACTAGGCGTCAGTACGATCCCACTCTTTTCGCGCATTCCAGTGATCGGACCGTCGCTGTTCGTCCAGCCATCCGTCACTTATTTCACTTACGCGATGATCCCCGCGGTCGCGTGGTGGATGTATCGGACGCACGCCGGTCTCGCACTTCGCGCGACGGGTGAGAAGCCGGAAGCTGCAACGGCCGCAGGCATACGCGTCGCACGAATGAGATTCTGGGCAATCCTGTTTGGAGGAGCGCTAGGAGGAGTTGCGGGCGGCACCCTCGTCATCGCTCAGGCGGGAACTTTCGTGGAAGGGATCTCCGCGGGACGAGGATTCATCGCGATCGCGATCGTAGTTCTGGGAAGATGGCGGCCGATCGGCGTCGCGCTAGCTGCGCTGATCTTCGGAGCTGCGAGCGCACTCCAGTTCTTCTTTCAGGCGGGCGGGTACAATGCGCCCTATCAGCTATTTCTCGCCCTGCCATACATTTTGACGCTGGTAGCGCTCGCAGTCGGTCGCGGAAAAACGAGCGCGCCCGCAGCACTCGCACAGAGCTGACACAGATTGGTCGGCTGTAGATGCGTCAGGAATGCCCTGCTGACCGCGCGTGCTCCAATGCTTCGAGTCGCGTTACGAGCGACGCCGGCCAGAGTGGCAATGCACCGCCGCGCGAATTCACACGCGTAGCAGCGAGGTTGTATTGCCGCAGCGATGCCGTGGAGCTGCACAGCCCGCGAGTCAACGTGGCGCGGCCCAGCTCGCGCTCGACCGTGGATGCCATCAGCCAGCCGACTGTCTACCACGGTCCCTGGAAGCCGAAGTAAGAGTTTCCCCGACGTCTCACGGAATCAGCACTTGCTATGCGGCCGTCGAGAACATCGGTAAAGAACGCCGAGAGCTCGATGATATCTTGCGGCGCGCGAGCCAGATCCTTATCCCAGCGTGCCCGACTTGAATCAGGATCTTCCCAGTGCGGGTGTACTGTAGGCGAGCCAGCCGCGGCGAGCATGGCACGCCCTTCTCCGAACGCTGTGAGATAGTCTAGAAGCGCGCGTTGCGCTGGAGCCAGCGAGCTGTTGTCAGCGGGCGGGCGGCAGGCCGCATCGGTCCCTATGTGATGAAGCTCGTGTGCGAGAGTGTTCTCGAGCTGTGCCCGCGTAGTGTTGGTGGCTATGTAGAGAAAGATCGACGGGATCGAATCGGCGCCGGCGAAGACGAAGCTATTGGTGATCGGCTTGATCTCGAGATAGAGCCTCGCGTGCAATGGCGTGCCGGCTGGCAGGTACGCCAGCGCGCTCTCTGTGCGGCGCCAGAGACATCGACACGCTCGAGCATCGGGAGTGCACTCCGAAGCTGCGGCAAACGCACAGCGACAGCGTCCGAAGTGAGAAACGCCGCAAACGAAGAATCGGTAAATGCTCTTCCGAAGGCGCTTTCACGCTCCTGCAAATGCCGATATCCTCTCGATCCGAACAGGGCTGCCCACGCCGAATCTGTCGGAGTCGAGCCAGCGGCGTGGGTCGCGATGATCGATAGCGCGTCGTCGGCTTCGTCGGTGACGAGCTCTACGTCTACTTGTGCTGATCGTGACGATGCGAGCGCCGGCTCAGTCGGCCGCGTATGAGGCGTAGTTGCGCAGCCGAGCAGCACAATGGAAACAATGGAAGTGACTGCGCGGAACAAGCGGAAGAGATGCCCTGCGTGACTGGAAACGGGGTGTCCGACTGATCCTCTGTCAATTCACGTCGCGTAATCGCTATGCCGGAGACTGTTCATCCGGATCGAATCACAGGTATGATGGCACGAGACAATCGATGGTTGTACGCAGCAGCTCGCGTGCGGCGGTAGCGTCCGCACTCATTACCGCTCGAATCCCAGATAGAGCAGCCGCGAATCCATTGCAGGGTTCACCTGGCCGATGTAGCCATTCGATATGTGGTAGAGTCGGAAGCCGCCGGTCACAGCGCCGGAGAACGCGTCAAGTCGCAAGCCGATGTTGCCGTCCGCGGTGAAGTTGAAGCGGTTCGCCTGCGGATCGGGGATCGTCTTGTCGAAGTAAGACCCGCCTCCCGCCATCCCGAATCTCACACCGAAGTGTCGCGTGAGCGCGTAGTCGGCGTCAAACGCGAGCGGAGTCACGCCAATGCCATAGGCCGATCGCTCGATTGGATGAAGTGTGGTCCCACTCGGCAGTGCGCATTCCATAGTCGGCCCGGTACCGATGCAGACCGGCAGATAACTCCCAAGGTAGTTTCGGTTACCGGTAGCGAGGATTGCTGGTGTGACCGATGGCGAGAACCTCACGGTGATCGCGCCGTAAGTAGCCATCCTGTGCGACGCGGTGAGCACGCCTAGGTACAGCGAGCGATCGTAGATGTGGCCTGCACGCGTGTCGAGCGGCTCGTGAGTGCCGGCGGCGATCCACGTGCCGAATATCCAGGATGGAGCACTAGATCTTGCCGGCGACGGAGCCGACGAATCAGCCGATGTCGATTGAGCTGCTGCTCTCCGCTGCAAAGACGGAAGCAGGAACAAGACGGTCACGGCCAGGCATGCTACTCGCCCACCTCTGATGGTGAGAATACTTCTTCTGCTCGACACGCACATGACGCGTAATTTGTAGTCCATGCAGGCGCTTGTACACGATCACTCCATGCCACTCGTCGACAAGGAGGGTGCGGTCCCGCTCGCTCCTGCCCGTGAGCGTTGGAGCTGGGCGTTGTACGACTTCGCGAGCACTGTCTTCTCGATGAACGTCGCCACACTGTACTTCGCCGTGTGGCTCGTATCGGATCTCAAGGCATCCAACACTGACGTCGCCGTGGCGAACGGGATAGCCTCCGCACTGGTGATGCTCTCGATCCCGGTGCTCGGCGCGCTTTCGGACGTCACAGGGCGCAGGAAACGGTGGGTGGTCGGCTTCACGCTGATGACCGCCGTCGCAACAATGGCTATTGGAGCGATCGGCCAGCGCTTTGTTCCGCACGTCGGAGACTCCGTGATCGCTCCGACCACCACTGTGGCTCACTACGTGATAAGCGGTACGCCTCTTCTGCTCATCATGGCTGCGTTCATCGTAGCGAATTACGCATATCAGGGTGCGCTGCCGTTCTACAATGCGATGATGGCAGAGCTGGCGCCTCCGTCACGACTGGGGCGTCTGTCAGGGTTGGGTGCAGCGCTCGCATATGTGGGATCGATCTGTGGCGTGCTGATGGTCACGCCGTTCTTCAACGGAGCACTCCCGATATTCGGAGCGCTACCTGCAGGATTCATGAGCGCGATGCGCGCGGTGTTCCCATTCGCGCAAGCCGGCGGGCGCGTGTCAACCTTTGCGCCGACCGCCCTTCTCTATCTGCTTTTCGCACTCCCGCTCATTGTCTTCTGCAAGGATCACTTCGCAGCGAGCGCGAACGGCCGAGGTAGCGCGGTTCCGTGGCGACAGGCGTTCAGCGAGGTGGTGCACACCGTGCGGGACTCACGGAAGTACCCCGGCTCACTTCGCTTCATTGTCGCAGCCTTCGTATTTCAGGATGCGATGGGAACGATCATCAGCTACATGGCGCTTTACGCGGTCGTTGCAGAAGGATTCAAGCGCGGCAGTGAAACCACGCTTTTCGTGGTGCTCACCATTCCGGCCGTCATCGGGAGTTGGATCTGGGGACGTCTCACCGACAGAATCGGGCCGAAGCGAACGCTGCTCGTCATCCTTGCTTCGTGGGTGGTGTTGCTCGTCGGGATGATCCTTGCCCCGTCGCGTGCGGCGTTCTGGGTGGTCGGCGCGCTCGTCGGATTCATCTACGGCGGGATGAACGTTGCGGAAAGGCCAATGCTGCTCGAGCTCGTTCCGGAACGAGAGGCGGGGCGATTCTTTGGTCTGATGGTCCTGTCGGCCCGCGCTGCCGCCATTGTGGGACCGCTCATCTGGGGGATTACCGTTGACCAGCTCACGCCAGTACTTGGTCAGGGCGTCGCTTACCGATCGGCGGTGGGCACCGTCGCGCTCGCGATGTGCATCGCCTTCATCGTGATGCTCCGTGTCCCAGATTCTCATCAGCGAGTGCTCCGAGTGGCATGACGACGATGAGCCCGCCCGACCGCGAATCACTGACAACCGATAGTACCATCCACCGTCGCTGGAGCCAGCGGGGTGAGCGTTCGTGTAGAACGCGCACACTACGGGTGTCAGTGCACTCGTGATCGTCGCGGACCATCCCTGGCCGGTGGCCTGCGAGACCGTGATCGTGTTACCGGCGGTAGGTACGAAGACCGGGAAGAGATCGGATGCGTTGGCGGCGTAGACTCCGTTCTCGAAGAAGTATCCCTCTTCTGCGCTGGCCAGATTTCGCAAATCCGACTTCATCTGAGCTACGTACGCGCGCTGCTTCGTCGCGACATAGCTGGGAATGGCGATCGCGGCGAGAATACCGATGATCACCACGACCGTGAGGAGCTCGATGAGTGTGAAGCCGTGTCTTTTCCTCATGCCGAGTACAAGGGCAAGCGTACTGCCAATGTCGCAAAGATGACGTTAACACGTTACGCCGCAACATCTTATCGATGTAGTGAGGGGACCGCGCTCAGGTGATCGGCGGGCGGTAAAATGCGACAATCAAGCCGGTTTGCAAGACTGTAAAGAAAGACGACGGCTACGCTTCGCGATGAGCGGTCACATCTTGGTGTCGAGCCAGTTCTCGCCGGTTCCGACATCGACCACTAGCGGTACGGAGAGCTCGGCGGCGTGCTCCATCTCGCGAACCACCAGCTCACTTACAGCATCCGTCTCCGACGGCTCGATCTCGAACACGAGCTCATCGTGGACCTGTAGCAGCATCTTGCTGCTGAGCTTCCGTTCGCGCAGCGCATCATCAATTCTGATCATGGCGATCTTGATGAGATCTGCCGCGGAGCCCTGGATGGGAGAGTTTGCGGCGGTGCGCTCACCAAACGCACGGACGTTGAAGTTGCGCTCACGCAGCTCCGGGATGTAGCGGCGACGTCCGAATATGGTTTGCACGTAGCCATGCTCGCGCGCGAACTCGACCATCGATTCCAGATATCGCTTCACCCCGACGAAGCGCTCGAAGTACTTCGCGATGAAATCCTTGGCTTCTGCGTGCGCGATACCAAGCTGGCGCGATAGCGCATGCGGACCCTGCCCGTATATGGTCGCGAAGTTGATGGTCTTCGCCCGCCCCCTCATCTGCGAAGTGACCGATTCGAGCGGGACATCGAATATGATCGCCGCTGTCTGCCGATGTATGTCGCCGCCAGCGTTGAATGCCTCGACGAAGTTCGGATCGCGCGATAGATGGGCCAGCAGGCGCAATTCTATCTGCGAATAATCTGCCGCGAGCAGCGACCATCCCTTTCGCGGTACGAAGCCACGCCTGATGTCACGACCGAGCTCGCGGCGGATCGGAATGTTCTGAAGGTTGGGATCGCTCGACGATAGTCGGCCGGTCGTCGCGACAGTCTGGTTGAACGAAGTGTGAATGCGGCCGGTCCGCGGGTTCACCAGTCGCGGCAGCGCATCAAGATAAGTGCTCTCGAGCTTTGACAGCTCGCGAAACTCCATGAGCAGCTCGGGAAGCTTGTGCCCTGCCTCGGCAAGCTCCTGGAGCACGCTCGCATCGGTGGATGGGCCGGTCGGAGTTCGCTTGACGACCGGGAGACTGAGGCGGTTGAACAGTATCTCGCGGAGCTGCACATTCGAGCCGATGTTGAACTCCTCGCCCGCTTCCTTGTATATCTCGAGCTGAACCTGCTCGCGCTCACGCTGAAAGCGCTCCTTGAGCGACGCGAAGCGCGGCATGTCGATCGCGATTCCATTCCACTCCATCTCGGCGAGCACCGCGACGAGCGGCATCTCGACATCCTCGAACAGGCGCGTCAGCTCGTGAGCATCTAGCTGCGGCTCGAAGTGACGCCGCAAGCGCAGAGTCATGTCAGCGTCCTCGCATGCGTAATCACGCGCCACGTCGAGCGGGACTCTGTCGAAGGTTATCTGAGTCTTGCCCTTGCCACACACGTCCTGATACGTCGTCATCGTGTGATCGAGGATCTCGAGCGCGAGGACGTCGAGTGAGTGCGATCGTCTGCCGGGATCGAGCACATAGCTCGCGACCATCGTGTCGAAATCGATTCCGCGAAGCGCAATGCCCTCGCTCCGCAGCACGAGCATGTCGTACTTCGCGTTCTGAAGAGTCTTAGCGCACCGACGCATCTTCGAGAAGGTCGCGCAGCGGCTTCATCTCCGGCGATGTCAGCGGCGGGAGATTGTTGACGCTGCTCGTGCGTGGCGCATCGCCGAGCAGCTCCCCCTGGCCACACTCGGGCTCGGCGTGGGCGAAGGGGAAGTAGAATGCCTCTCCCGGCGCCACTGCCATCGACACCGATACGAGACGCGACCGCAGCGGATCGACCTTGGATGGCGACGACGGATCTATGACCGTTTCCGTATCGACCGCGATGTTCTTGGCCTTGCGCGCGAGCTTCACGACACGCGCCACCTCTGCCGCGCTCGCTACAGTTCGATACTTCACTTCCTCCGCAGCCTTCGCGGGAGCTTCTGGCGCTGCGGAGGCAGCTTCCTTCGCCAGTGTGTGGAACTCGAGCTCTACGTAGAGCTGCGTCAGAGCGGAGCTGTCGGGCTCGCGCACTCGCATCGCTTCGAGATCGAGGTCGACTGCGAGATCCTCGCGTATGGTCACGAGCTCCTTGGACAGTCGCGCATTCTCGGCGTGCTCCAGCAGAGCTTCGCGCGGACGCTTCTTGGTGATCTCGCCTACGTGCGCCAGAATGTTCTCGAGATGTCCGTACTGAGCGACGAGCTCGCATGCGGTCTTCTCGCCGATGCCGCGCACGCCGGGAACATTGTCTGAGGAATCACCGACCAGCGACAGGTAATCGGTGACGTAGCTGGGAGGAACGCCGAGCCGCTCGGCGCCGTTCTCGACTCCAACCCACTGCTCTTCGACGCTCGCCGGACCGCCGCGCCCGGGATTCAGCAACCACACTCCGGGTCTCACCAACTGCTGGAAGTCCTTGTCGCCCGATACGACGACGACATTGACCGACTGCTCGTTCGCCTTGCGCACGAGCGTGCCAATCACATCATCGGCCTCGTAGTTCTTGAGAGAGATGATCGGAATGTTGTACGCCGCGAGCAATGCGGTGACGCGCTCCATTCCTGTGTCGAAATCCGATTGGAGCTCCTCGGTGAGCTTCTCGCGCGTCGCCTTGTACGCTGGATACTGCTCGTGACGAAACGACAGACCCGAGTCGTGAACCCAGCCGAGATATTCCGGGCGGTGCTTGTTGAGAAGCCGCTGCAGGAAATTCGCGATTCCCCATGCTGCCGACGTGTTCTCACCGCGGCTTGTGGTGAGTGGGCGTGAGATCAGTGCGAAGAAGGCGCGGTAGATCAGCGCATAGCCATCGACCAGGAACAAACGTGGAGACTTGGGAAGCTCTACATCCATTCAGCGTGCCATCTTGCGTGACAGGAGAAACTGGAACGCGGGAGTACTGCGCGGCGTGAGACGCCACGATCCCGTGTCGTATGGATCGTAAAAGATGATCGTGGTCTGGTAATCGTTGTAAACCCAGTACATGAGGCGCATGCTGTTGCCCGGCGGCTGAGCGAGGTCGCCGGTCATGTAGGCGTAGCCGTACTCCTCGTAGATCTGGTCCGGTGCACCAACTCCGACGTAGACCATCCCGCGATCCGATCGCCAGCCGTGACCGGCATCGTTCTGGAACGCATCGTTGGCCTCGCTGATGCGCGCGAAATATGCGTCGAGTGCTTCGTTCTGCGGCGTGGATGGAATTGGATCCGTTCTGCGAAGGAACTCCGACCATCGCGCTGCACGCTGACTTGGTTGCGCATCCCGAAGCCCACGCAGTAGATCCGGCGACGCGAAGAAGCGAAGGTAGCCCACCATCTCATTGAACGACAGCACAGGAAGATCCGGGCCGAATCCCATGAACATCGGCGTGCTCGTCGTGTCGGTCGCTCCCTCACTCGTCGCAACGAGTCGCAGGACTCCGATGTCTGCACCGGCGAGCGGAATGCGAACGATCCCGCTGGCGAACGAAGCTCCGTGCTGCCGCAGCGCAACGTTGCCACGCCACACCACCGAGTCTGTCGGTCCGAACAGCGTCATCGACACGGGGGCTGACAGTCCGTAAGACTCCAGGTAGATGGAAGCGGAGTCGTCCACGCCGAAGACGAAAGAAGCGCGAGGAGACGGAAGGAGAGTGGGGGCCGCTCCGAGCTGAGTTCGGGATGTTGCCTCGTATACAACATCAGGCGTGGAGATCGATCTCGCCTGCAGCCGTGGAACCACGATATCCTTTTGCTGCTGTCCCTCCTTGAGGCCGTAAACGTCACGCACAGAGTACGCGATCTGGTAGTCACCGGGCGTGAGCTTGAGAGCTCTGCGATATATGATGCTCTCGTCGTTGCGGCGCGTCTCTGCGAACGTCGTCACGCGAACATTCTCGCTGTCGCTCACCTGCTGGATCTGCGTCCCTCCGCGCGAGATCGCGAGCCCCGTCACGTAGCTCGCGTCATAGGAGCTCGGGTCGTGCTTGAACGACAGACCACGGTTGGGAACAGAGACGGCTACGAGCGCCAGCGTGGTGTCTGGGCTCGGCGTGGCGAAGAACGCCACGTCCCCCACGAACGAGACTGGCGGCCCCGATGCCGCGAGCCCCATCCTCGTATAGATCGTCGCGAACTCGTGGCCACCCGGGTCACCGGCCTTGTCGGGATCATAGTTGCCTATCGGATCGTGGGCGGCTGTACGGGACGACGAAGAAGCGCACGCCGCGAGCAGCACTACCGAGCCAAGGCTGAGCCATTTGAGCGACATTATTTCACTCGTTGTTCATCCGCGAATTCCAGCCGCGGAGCTGGGAGCGGGCCGTTACCAAGTATACACCGTGAAGCCCCTGTCCTTGCCGCCGTGTTGGCGTTAGGTTCGCCGCATGCCGCGAGAGAATTTGGTCGGAGCCACCATCGCAGGCTACACCATCGACCGTGAAGTGGGCGAGGGCGGAACGTCGTCGGTTTACGATGCCCACCACCCCGTCCACGGCCGTGTCGCTCTCAAGGTGCTCCGCGAGCGACTGCGCCAGGATCCGACCGCGGTGACTCGTTTCGTCAGAGAGGCGAAGTTCGGTGCTCGCGTCGAGCACGAGAACGTCGTCCACACCATCGAGACCGGCGATGCCGACGGCGAAATCCCATTCCTCGCCATCGAGTGGGCGCCCGGCGAGCTGCTCGAGCGCTACGTGAAGGCAAAGGGCGCGCTCGACCCGGGCGAAGCTGCGACGATCGTGGTTCAGATAGGAGCCGCGGTCGACGCCGCACATTGTCAGAACATCATACATCGCGATCTCAAGCCAGATAACGTGATGTACGATCCCGAAACGCGCAAAGTCAAGTTGCTCGATTTCGGTATCGCGACCGACACCACCACGCCCGCGGAGGAGCGGCTCACCAGGGCAGGCTTTTTCGTCGGGACGTTGATGTACGTCGCGCCTGAAGCGCTCTCCGGCGAGATAGTCAGCGCAGCCGCCGACCAGTATTCGCTCGCGACCATAGCGTACTTCCTGCTCACAGGTTGTCATCCCTACAGCGCGAAGCAGCCTCGCGAGATGTTCACCCAGCTTCTCACCATGCCACCGATTCCGCTCAATCAGGCTAGCGAGTCGAAAGTGTTCCGCCCGGAAGTGGAAGCCGTGATCATGCGCGGTCTTGCACGAAGCCCGAAGGACCGCTATCCGAGCGTGATGGAGTTCGCCGTGGATCTCGAGCGCACTCTCGCGCTCCCCGTAGAGCAGCCGGGAACCCTTGGTCGCCTACTGAAGCGATTCTCCAGGCAACCAAACCGTAAACGTTGATCCTTTTCGCAGCTCACTCTCCAGCGTGACGTCTCCGCCCAGGAGTCTTGCGAGCCGGCGGCAGATCGGAAGACCCAGACCAGTCCCACGATTCATCGAATCTCCGCGAGGACCAGCATTTACCTGCTCGAACTCCTCGAAGATGCGCGCGTGGTCGTTCTTCGCGATTCCGATTCCGGTGTCCACCACCTGAATCGCGATCCATGGCCGCGTTGACGGCGTGGGAGCGTCTGCAGGAGGGCGAATGTGAGTCGGTAGCGCTGAATCGTTCGCAGGGACCAGACGCGACTTCACCGAGATGGTCCCGGTGTCGGTGTACTTCACCGCATTGCCCAGCAGGTTGACCAGGATCTGACGCAGATGGGTCGGATCGGTCCTGATGCGGGGAAGCGCCGAGCTGAGCGCGAGCGAGAGATAGAGCCCCTTCTCGGCCACCAGCGGCTCTACCTCGCTCGCCACGTCGAGGATGAAGGGCCTTATGTCGATCTGCTCCGCGTGAACTTCGAGTCGGCCAGCCGCCATCTTGGCGAGATCGAGGATCTGGTCTACCAGATGGCGCAGATGCGACGCGGACGCCTCGATCCGCTGCACCGGACCAGCCTGCCGCGGTGAGAGCTCACCATACACGCCTTCGCGCAACAGATCGACGAAGCCGACTATCGCATTGAGCGGGGTGCGCAGCTCGTGCGAGACGTTCGCGAGAAACTCGCTCTTCATCTTGTTGACGCGAATGAGCTCGGCGGACAGATGCTCGAGCTCCTTGGAGCGCTCGCGCAGGCTCTTCGCCTGACGCTGAAGGTGCCGCACCACGATGGCGAATATTCCCGCGCCAGCGATGATGAGCCCCCAGCCAGCAGCAGAGGAAAGATGAGGGAGAACGAGATGATTCGGCACAGCTCTTATATTCCCCGACCATGACAAAGCACGACGAGCTGGTAGAGATCCTCGCCGCGCGCTCTGCGCGCCTGGGAGAATTTACTCTCGCGTCGGGCGCGCGCTCGAATTTGTACATAGACGCCCGCATGACGACCATGAGTCCCGACGGGCTGGCGCTCATAGGCCCGCTCGCGCTCGAGGTCATGCGCGAGGCCGGCTGGCGCCCTGATTCCGTCGGTGGTCTCACACTAGGCGCAGATCCGGTGTCATACGCGATCGCATACGCGAGTCACATAGCGGGCGAGCCAGTGCGAGCCTTCACCGTGCGCAAGGAAGCAAAGACCCACGGCACAGGGAAGCTCGTGGAGGGACCTTTTCGGTCCGGTGACAAGGTGGTCGTGGTGGAAGATGTGATCACCACCGGTGGCTCAGCGCTCAGAGCGATCGCTGCGATCCGAACTGCTGGGGCCACAGTGATCGGGGTGATTTCCGTCGTGGATCGCGAGGAAGGCGGGCGCGAGAACATCGAAGCCGCGGGACTCGAGGTGCGCGCGCTGGTCCGTGCGGCGGAAGTGGTAGCAAGCATGCAGCGTGGGAACCAGTCGTAGATCAACCGGTTCCACGCTGCGCGATGCTGCGAGCATCACCGTCGCGCTTGGCTCTTGCGTGGCATCCAGCCCGGCAGAGCCGCTGCTGGCCTGAATGTCCGCAGCGTTTCGACGTAGGGGAGCACGAGCTCTTCCCTGAAACGGTTCAGCATTCGCTCACCGTTGTACGATTCGCGGAACTCTACGGGAGACATCCCCAGCACGCAGCGTACATGACGGCTGAACGCCTGGGGCGACGAGTAGTCCAGCCGGCGTGATACCGTAGTCACCGAAAGTCCGGAGTTCTCCAGAAGGCGCGCGGCACGAACGAGTCGTCCCACGTCGATGTAGCGCTTGGGCGACGGCAGCTTCGCTCTGTAGAACCTGCTCATCAGGGTGCCCGGCACCACATCGAGATGGCGGCCCATCTGACGCACACTCGCGATATGAGGCTTGTGGGTAAAGAGCAGTTCGAAGAAGCGCCAGCAATCCGGAGCCGCGCCGCTCAGATCGAGGTTGAGCGCGCCAAGCATCTGGCGCTGCACGTCACTGGCACGCTCGTGCATGAGAAGGTCTTTCAGCGCAGTCCAGCCAGAATTCGAGCGCGCGTCGATTAGAGTTCTCACACCGACGCGTCCAAGCTCGAGCACGGAATGCGGAGTGGAGCGCTGGATGTCAGTCAACAGCGCGAACGCCGGCACGGTTGGAAACTCACGCACCATCGCAGCCATGCGCGCAGTGCTCGCCGGATCGTATCTCGTCACTGATACGAGCACCGCATCGACTTCCTGCTTCTGAACGTCACGAGTCACCTCCTCCACCGACGAGCGGTGAAGAACCTCGAATGCGCCGGTCGATGCTACGTCGACCCGTACTCGCTCGAGTGGCGTCAGAACCGTAGCGACAATCGGATGTCTACCCTGCTGCGTGTGACCCTTGCCGGCGACCGGCTTCTCGTGAGCATGCATCATCGCCCTCCCTTTGTGGTGTGAAATGAAAACAGACGAATGTGAAGAGAGGGTATCATCACAGGATCACCACAATTGCGGACATCGCGCGATTCTGGTGATAGTTGGCCGCGACTGGTGACAACCAGGGCCGAATCAGGACAGATGAAGGCACGATTCGGTGCTCGCGTCACTTGCGCAATGCTCGGCCCACTGAAGACGGACGCCGAGCTCATGTAGATTACGGGTGTGCTACCGGCCGGACGGTCGCGATATAGTAGCATTCAGCTACTATTCCGAGGAAAGTCCGGGCTCCATGGACACGCTGCCAGGTAACGCCTGGGCACACGATGCGTGAGTGTCGTGTGACGGAAAGTGCAACAGAAAACACACCGCCTGCAGAACATCGCAGGTAAGGGCGAACCGGTGAGGTAAGAGCTCACCGCGCGCGTGGCAACACGAGCGGCATGGCAAACCCCAGCGGGAGCAAGGCCAAATAGGCGACGAGGAGTGTCCACTCCGGCAAGAACGTCGCGGGTAGGCTGCTGGAGCGCGCGGGTGACTGCGCGCCGAGAGAAATGACCGTCACGTAGAGTCGCAAGACCGAGCGTACAGAACCCGGCTTATAGGCCGGTAGCACACCTCTCTTTCCCGGCACGTTCGAATGAAGCCAGTACGGCGCGCGCTCCAAGTACCTCTCTTTGCCCGACGATCCCACCAAGCGCACCGTCCCCTCTCTCTGGCGCTTGGCATAGCCGCACTCAGCGCGACCGGGTGTGGGCCTGTCCACAGAATCGAGCCGCCAGCTCCAGGTCCAACAGCACAGTCGCCGGCGCAGCCGGTGGCGCCCGCAAGCACTGCTGCAGCCGTAAGGCCGGCGACTGTGCCCACTCACGAATCTGACCGTGGGCGGTCATGGAGCTTCGCCTACGCACCGGGAGTCTTCACATACGATGTTGTGATAAGCGGCACCGTAGCTCCGGCCGCGGACACGTCTGCCAAACGCCCACTTCCGGAGAGAACTCAGCGGGCGACGTTGTCCATAGCTGAAGACGGTGACGTCAAAGTCACTGAGCCCGTCGTCGCATCTACCGAAGCATGCGATCCCGCGTCCGCGATCGCCACATTCGCCTCATCCTTGATTCCGAAGCTCCCGCCGCGGCTGACCGTAGGCGACGCCTGGACCGACTCCACGACTACGAGCGGCTGCCGAGGAACTGTTCCTACAACCACGCACGCACTGCACAATTACACTGTGGTGGGTGACACCACGATCGCCGGAGCACCAGCAGTGATCGTGCACCGCATCGACAGCATCGCTGCCGACGGTGAAGGGCCGCAGGGACAACATCGAGTCTTCATCTCCGCGACCGGCACTGGCACTGCGGATATACTCCTCGATCCGAGCGCCGGACGTTTCATCGGATTGAATGGAACGCAATCGACGACCGTAGATGTGACGACTTCAGGAAGGTCGACGCGATTCCTGCAGCTGACGAACGAGCGAGTGACGAGCACACCGTAGACGTGGCAATCAAACAGAAGGGTCGCGGCCGAGGCCTGGTGCTCGCAGGTGACGTCGGAGGCACCAATGTACGGCTAGCCGTCGTGGAGCTCGACGGTCGACATGCATCCATCGTGGCAAGATGGCAAGGACGCAGCAAATCGCTCATATCGCTCGAAGCCGCCGTGGAGAGCTTTCTTCGCGATGCAGCGGTGACCGTGACTGCCGCCGGCTTTGGAGTCGCGGGCCCGGTGGAAGCCAACGAATCCGTGGGCACGAATATCCCCCTCCGCTTCAGCAGCCGCGAACTCGCAGGTGCAGTGTCCCTACAGTCTGCGCTCGTCATCAACGATTTTCAGGCACTCGGCGCCGGGCTCCAGTACGCGAGCGCGAGCCATCTGGCGACCGTCCAAGCGGGCGACTGCGATCCGCGCGGCACCATCGCACTGATCGGTGCAGGGACCGGGCTTGGCGAGGCATTTCTCACGTGGAACGGCACCGGCTATGGCGTGAACGCGTCGGAGGGCGGCCATGTGACTTTCGCCCCGCGCGACGAGCTCGAATGGGGGTTTCGGGAGTATCTCTCCTCACGCTACGGCCATGTCTCGTGCGAGCGTGTGCTCTCCGGTCAGGGTCTCGTCGCGCTATATAAGTATCTCATTGATACTAATCTTGCTCATCCCGGCGAACGGGTAGCGGTGGAGATGGACGCGACCGATCCTGCAGCGGTGATCACGCGTCACGCGAACGACGGATCTGATCCTGGCTGCATCAAGGCAGTGCAGCTCTTCGCGTCAATGTATGGTGCACAGGCCGGGAACCTGGCACTCACGACGCTTGCCAAGGGAGGGTTGTACATCGGAGGCGGTATAGCTCCTCGCATCACGCAATACCTAACTGACGGCGCCTTCATTCGCGCGATGAGCGCCAAGGGACGACTGGGCGCCACGATCGAGAACATCCCAGTCCACATCGTAATGAGCGACGATGTTGCACTGTTTGGCGCCGCCATTGCAGCAGTGAAAGCTGCGATGGTCGCGACTTGATCACACAATAGTCCAATGTTTCCTGAACATTTCCTGTGGGGCGCCGCCACGTCTGCTTACCAGATAGAAGGATCTCCGCTCGCTGACGGAGCCGGGCCAAGCATATGGCAGCGCTTCACTCACTCACCGGGGCTCACTCTCGCAGATGAGACGGGAGACACAGCCTGCGACCACTATCGGCGTTGGCGTGAAGACGTCGCCATCATGCGCGACGTGCTCGGCCTGAACGCGTATCGCTTCTCCATAAGTTGGAGCAGGATCTTCCCGCGCGGACAAGGAAAGGTCAACGGCGCTGGCCTCGCGTTCTACGACCGCCTGGTCGATGAGTTGCTCGCTGCCAGCATCGCTCCCAACGTCACACTGTTCCACTGGGATCTTCCCGAGGCTCTCGACAACCGCGGTGGCTGGCTCAACCCGGACGTAGCACACTGGTTCGCCGATTACGCGTCAGAGCTGTTCCGCGCACTCGGAGACCGCGTACCAATGTGGGCGACGCTCAACGAGCCATGGGTGGTGACCGACGGCGGCTACCTCCATGGCGCGCTCGCTCCGGGTCACAGGAATCTCTACGAGACCCCGCTCGCCACTCACAACCTCCTACGCGCGCACGCGCTCGGCGTGCAGGCGTTCCGTGCCGCGTCTACTCGCAAGAACAGCAAGATCGGCATCGTCGTGAATCTCGAGCCCAAGTATCCGGCCTCCGACTCGGATGCCGATATCGCCGCAACGCGCCGCGCGCACGCATACATGAATCGGCAATACCTCGATCCTATCTTTTTCGGACGATACCCTCGAGAGATGTCCGAGATATTCGGCGATGCGTGGCCGAAGCATCGTGCTTCGGAGATGAAGCTATTGAGCGAGCCCATAGACTTCGTCGGCATCAATTACTACTCACGCAGCGTAACGCGCCATGACGAGCGCGACAAAGCGCGCCCGCTCCGCGCCTGGCGCGTGAGGCAGCACCAGCACACGCATACCGAAACCGGCTGGGAAGTCTACCCCCAAGGACTCACCGACATCCTCACGTGGGTCAAGCAGCGTTACGGTGACATTCCGCTCTACATCACCGAGAACGGTGCTGCTTTTTATGACGCGCCTCACCCAATCGAAGGAGAGGTGGTAGACCCGCTGCGAATCGAGTACTATCGGCAGCATCTGCTCGCAGCCCATCGCGCGATCGACGCCGGCGTGAATCTGCGCGGCTACTTCGCCTGGTCACTCTTGGACAACTTCGAGTGGAGTCTTGGCTACTCCAAGCGCTTTGGACTCGTACACGTCAACTACGAGACGCAGGAGCGAACCCCGAAGTCGAGTGCGCACTTCTATGCCAAAGTCATCCGAACGCGCGGAGCCGCGCTGAGTGAGGCGGTGCGCTGGACTGACTGACATGCAGCTCGGCGGACGTGCTCAAGCGGCCTAGCTCGCGACAGCCAACGCAAGCCCAGTCGCTTCGTCGAAGAGATGAACGTCATCGGGGTTCATCTGCAGTGCGACCAGCGACTCAGTGATGACTCGCCGCGCCGTACGCGCTACGAGCCCAATATTTCCAAACCTGAGATGGACGAGTTGATCATGTCCAAGGGGCTCGACCAGCTCGACCGATGCCCGCAGCACAGTGCCTTCATTGACCATCTCGCCTGCAGGCGCAATGCGAATATTTTCGGGCCTGACGCCCAATAGCACTCGCGAGCCCGGCAACGCACCGCTCGCCTGATCCAACGCAACGCGCCCACTCCGCTCCGCGTCAGGCGTGAAGAACAGACCAGAATCCTCAGCGCCTACCGAGCCGGCAAGAATGTTCATCGGTGGGCTGCCCAGAAACGTCGCAACGAACGTGTCGTGTGGATGATCGTACACTTCGGACGGCTCACCAATCTGCCGAACGCGTCCCTGGCTCATCACCACTACGCGATCGCCGAGCGTCATCGCTTCGAGCTGATCATGGGTGACATAGATCATCGTGGCTCCGAGCCGGCGGTGGAGCGCTGAAAGCTCTCTCCTCATCTCACCGCGGAGCTTTGCGTCGAGATTGGAAAGCGGCTCATCGAAAAGAAACGCGGACGGCTCCCGGACCAGCGCGCGGCCGATGGCCACACGCTGGCGCTGACCGCCGGAAAGCTGACCCGGCGTGCGATCGAGCAACTCTTCGAGGCCGAGGACTGTCGCTGCTTCGCGCACTCGTCTGGCGATCTCTTCACGTGGACGCTTCTGCAGTCGCAGGGCAAAGCCCATGTTCTGGCGTGCGGTCATGTGAGGGTAGAGCGCGTAACTCTGAAACACCATCGCGATGTCGCGCTGCGCCGGAGGCACGTCGTTCACCACTCGGTCGCCGATGAGAAGACGACCCGCGGTGATCGACTCGAGGCCTGCGATCATCCTCAGCGTAGTGGTCTTCCCGCAGCCGGAAGGGCCGACGAGCACCACGAACTCGCCGTCGGCTACGTCGAGCGTAACATCGTGAACGGCGACCACGCCATCCGGATAGCGCTTCTGCAATCCTTCGAGCTTTACCCGAGCCATGAATTCATCGGCTTGAGATTCCAGAAGCTATCATCGCGTTTCACTCGGGATAAACGAAATCGATGGTGGCCGGCAGTGCGCGCAACTGAACAGAGCCGTCGCGCGTGGGTGCGATGGTGACTCCGTTGACGACGGCGCGTATAGCTTGCGCTGGAAATGGCTGGCGCACGACAAATCCTCCAGTAGGAGCTGCGCTACCGCCCAGGCGAATGCGAATAATCCTACCTTCCAGCCGCTCCGACATGTCGAGCAAGCCGTACGGGGTGCGGAGCCTGGAGATCGACACTCCACCTGCGGCTCGCGCCCAGGCGACAGGGATTCCAGCACCAATCACGACAGCCGAGTGCGCTTCGTCGTCGTACGCGAACATATCCAGGAACGATCGCATGAAGTCCGATCCGACCCATGTATGAGGCATATCTCCGATGAATCGCGGAGCGCGCGGCTGGCGCCCCACCACCTCCGCCCACTCATTCCACGCGTCGGGACGCTGGCCTTCGAGCAGGAACTCGAGCAGTTGGTGCGCTCGCTCAGGACGCCCGAGTCTCAGAAAGGCGCCGACGACGCGCAGCTCGTAAGGAGTGTAATCGTTCCATGTCGCATGGCTCACCCGCGTTTCGTGCTCGCGCCAGTAGCGGTCGAAAGTGCTGTCCACCGCCGCGCGTGGAAGAGCATCCAGCTCGCCACCGGGGTCCAGCGCGATCGTCGTCGACGTCGGGTCGAAATCGCCGAGATCCGCTGAACCGGGGATGAACGAGATACCGTGCGATATCATCGAGATCGAGATGGACGCGAGAAGGTCGCCTTGAAATTGAACCGCTACCGAATCGATGTGCCGTGCGCTGCCTCTCTTGCCTAGCGCGACAGCGATCGCAGCCGCATCGCGAAACCCACGCAACGCCCAGAAATCATCCCAGTACGAGTGCATCGGCTTTGCCGAATATCCCTCATGGCTGATGGAGGGAGGCAAGATACCGTAATAACTCTGCAGCGCACGAGTCGCGTATGCGGCCGGCCGCTCACTCATACGCAGCGAATCGAGATATGCAACGGCGCGATCGACGTGAGGCCACATGCGCGTGAGTGTAGCGGAGTCTCCGGTGTATCGGTAATACTCGCGAATGAGGTAGATGAACTCGCCGTCGCTGTCGTGCTCCGGAACCGGATCTGCTCCGCGTTGATCTACACAGCAGGGAACCTTCCCGCTCGCGAACTGGAACCGCGCGTACCACTCGATGAACCGTCGCACGTCCTCGGCGTGGCCTGTGCGCAGGAGTGCCTCGGAGATGAGAGCTCCGTCGCGTATCCATGTGCGAGCGTACGCTCGCGATCCAGGTCGAATGGCCGGCCCGAGTTGATTGATGAGAATGTACGCCTGCATGGTTCGCAGAGTGCGCGCGATCCTGTCAGCGACGGGCGGCACGTGCACGGCTACTGCCCTGGTGCGCGACTCCCATTCTGATTCATTGCGCGCAAGGTCGCTGGCCGCCGCGTGACCATCGTAATCCGAGGACAAGCGTGACAGCGACTGTTGCCCGAACGGAGCAGCCACGAACACATCGCGAGATTCATGCGCAGGAACATCGAGATCGTATTCGAGGGCGCCGTCCGTACTCCCGAGCGAATCGGAGGCTTGCGGCGTCGATGGCGCGTGCCCTTTGCGGAGTGCGGCGAGCACGCCACCCCTGTCGAGGGTGCTCGCGCCAAAGCGACTCGCGCGGGTGATTGGAATCACTACTTGGGCCGTGTCTTCACCGTCGCCATCGACGTGCACGACACGCCCGTCATACGACAGCGACCGAATAGCCGCAGCGCCGCCCGGTGTGTTGAGAAACTGGAACGGCCCGTTCACCTGGAATGGCCGCAGCGTCAAAAAGAGCACGGGGCGTCGCGTGGTGCTCGTCGTGTTGGTAACCCGATAGCGCACCAGCAGCATCGTTGAGCTTCCGCTGCCGGATACCCATGCAGTGACGAGGAGGCGGAGTGACTTATCGGCATTTGGCTCCCAGACCACGCTCGGGATCGGAAGATATCCGCGCGCCAGCGTTTGGGTCTCGGTGGCATCCGTCCAGGTGATGAGATGTCCAGTGTCGAACAGAAATGGCTCGAGTGAGAACATCCCCTTCCCGACTTCGACAGCGCCATCTTCCCCAACCAACGCCTGTCTCTCGCCGGCCGGTGCTCCGATGACCGTCCAGTAAGTCTGGACACTGTCGGTGAAGGCGCGCGGGTAATCTCCGCGCGCTGCTGCGCGCGCCACTGCGAAGTCGAACGCATTTCGCGTCTCACTCCATGAGAGTGAATGCACCGACACTTCACGAACCGCGTAGCCACGCCCTCTGCTGCTGCGCAACATGAGGAGTCTCACCCAACGTGACTCACTGTCGGGCATATAGATCTGCTGCAGCCCACCATGTCCGCCACGAACACGGTACGCAGTGGCCCAAGTGACGCCATCATCGGACGTCTCTACATCGTAGTCGCGTGCGTAATCGGCACGGTCCCAGGCGACCGTGAGGCCTCCGTACTCGCGCTCGCCGCCGAGTGCGAGTGAAAGCCATTGTGTAGAATCCGATGTACTGCGCCATTCTGTTTCGCTCTTGCTGTCCAGCACCATGGTCGCTGAAGCGCCACGCACACTCGTCGACGCCGATGCGCGCGGAGTCGGTGGAACCGTTGGTACCGGAGGAAGCTGGGTGAGCTCGAGATCCTCGATCCAGACCGAGCCCTTCCCACCACTCCCCGCCGTGACCGAAAGCTCCATCGCTGCAACGTGAGAGATTTCCCCTCCGCCAAGCGGACCCCAGGCGAATGAGATCTGTCGCTTCTTCACCGTGAACAGCGTGAAGCGCTGTGGAAACATGTAATCGCGTCTATTCACCCACCAGACGTTTTCACCCGACGCGTCGATGAGCTTGAACTCGACGTTGTTGCGTGGCGCATCTCCGCGAACCCGAAATGAAAACTCGTAGTTTTGCGGCAGATCCACCGAGAGCGTGCGATGAGCGACCGCGTACCCGGCGCCCCCGTGAAAATCGAAGTCGAGCCGCATTGCCGACTCACTTCCACTGCTCTCTCGCGAGATTGCGAGCGATACACCATCGGACGGTATTGCGCGCCAGTCGGATACCGTCCTGAACGAGTCGAGCACTACTGTACTGAGCTTCGCAACCGACCGAGAATCCGGACCAACCTGCGCGGCAGCCGACGCACCAGCTAATGACAGCGCGACTGGCGCTACAAGCGACATCCACCGACAAACAGCAGTCACTTGACGCTTCCGGCAGTGATGCCGCTGATGTAGTAGCGCTGCAGCACCAGGAACACCACGAGAACCGGAAGGACCGTGACGACTGAGCCTGCCATCATCAGCTCCGTATCCTGAACGTGCTCCCCTACCAGGCCGGCGAGCGCGACCGGTAACGTGTAGCGTCTGTCATCGCTCAGGATCACGAGTGGCCACAGGAAGTCATTCCACGTTGCCAGGAACGTCCAGATCGATAGCGTTGCGAGGATCGGCCGTATCACCGGAAGCACCACCGACCTGAACACTCTGAGCTCGCTCGCGCCGTCGATCCGCGCAGCGTCGAGCAGGTCTTCCGGGATGGACAGCGTGTACTGCCGAACGAGGAAAATCCCGAAGATGCTGGCAAGCCCTGGAACGATTACACCGCCGTACGTGTTCACCAGGTGCATCTCTTTCAATAACAGAAACAGCGGAAACATCGCCACCTGCGTCGGGACGAGCAGTCCAAGCGTCAGGATGTAGAGCGTGCGATCCCGTCCCCTGAACCTCAGCTTCGCAAATGAATATCCCGCCATCGCGTTGATGAAGAGAGAGCAGAACGTCACCGACACGGCGATGATGACGCTGTTCAGCAACGAGTGTCCGACGTTGAGGCGAGTGAACAGCGCGACGTAGTTGTCGAGCGTCACCGTGCGCGGAAAGAAGCGCGGCGGGTATGTACTCGCCTGCCCAGCCGGCATGAGCGAAGCCGACACCATCCAGACGAGTGGTCCGAGCGACAGAACACCCCCAAGAGCGAGCGCGAAGTACAGCAGCACACGCGACACCGCTCGCCCGCCCTTCCCGCCCGGTCTCACAGCGTGTCCCTGCCGCGGCTCACCATGCTTCTGATCAGAGACGCCGTACCGATGATCGCGAAGAGCACGAAAGCCATTGCCGCCGCGTTCCCCATCCTCCACCAGCGGAACCCTTCCTCATACATGAGAAGCACGAGACTCGTCGTCTTCTGCAAGCGGGCCGCCGGCCGTCATCACATACGGCTCAGCGAATAGCTGGAAGTAGCCGATCATCGTCACGACCCCGACGAACACGAACGTCGGCCGCAGCATCGGCAAGCGTGACGTACCTGAACCGTCTGCATGGCACTCGCGCCATCGAGCGAGGCTGCTTCGTAAAGCTCTTCGGGAATGCTCTGCAGTCCCGCCACGCAAATGAGCATGTTGTAGCCGAAGTTTTTCCATACTGCCATGATGATTATTGCAGGCATCGCCCAGTGCGGATCGCCAAGCCAATCGATGGGCCGAATGTGGAGCATGCTCAGCGCATAGTTCAGCAAGCCATACCGCGGGTGATACAGGTACTTCCAAACAACCGCTACAGCGACGAGGGTAGTTACGAACGGCACGAAGTAGATCGTGCGGAAGAATGCCTTGAACGGCACGAGCTTCGCATTAACAAGCAACGCGGCACCGACCGACACAATCACGGTGAGCGGTCCACCCACCAGCGCGAAGTAGAGCGTGTTCTCGAGTGCGGTCCAGAACAGCGGATTGTGAAACAGCCCAACATAGTTGTGAAGTCCAACGAAGCGCGCGTTATGCCGGCTCGCGATGGCGTAGATATCGAAGTCGGTGAGGCTCAGCACCAGTGACGCCGCCACCGGCAGCACGAAGAAGACCGCGATAAGGATCAACGCCGGCGCTACGAACGCCCACCCCGCCAACGCTTGCTGCCGCTCGATGGTGCGGCTTGCTCATCGCGCTCGCCCCATCGCCGCTCTGCGCGCTGTCGCTCGCTGCCTGGCCAAGCATCCAGCGTCGCTTGGCCAGAATGTCGTTGACGTCGTGATCGAGCGCAGCCAGCGCACCGTTCACCGACATGCGACCCCGTGCTGCTTGTTCGGCGTACTGTGCCACGCTCTGCGCGATCTGCTCCCACTCCGGCACCTGTGGCAGCGGAACAGCGTGCGCCAGCTGCTCCTTGAACGCGCGTGCAGCCGAATCGTCAGCCAGCAACGGAGCGTCCCACGCCTCGGTACGCGCGGGTAGATCGCCGGTCAGCGAATAGAACCGGAGTTGCTGCTCCGGCTCCGACAGATACTCCGCGAAGCGCCATGCTACCTTCTTGTTGTGCGACGCTCGAAAGAGAACGATGCTCGAGCCGCCTGCCATCGAGACCCGACTCGCAGGACCATCCGGGCCAGGGAGCTGCGCGGTCGACCAATCTCCTTGCATGCTCGCGGGCAACCGTCGCCGAAACTCTCCGATGTTCCACGGCCCCGTGATGTAGAACACGAACCGTCCACGCTCGAACTCCTGGTACACGTTGGAGATCTGCGTATTCGCCAACGCTGGAGCCAGTCCGCCCTTGAACAATCCAACGTAGAACGTGAATGCTTCGCGGAAGCGCGGATCTTCGAAGTTCCCCCACCGCCCCCCATCCGAGAGCAGCGGAGCACCTTCCTGCAGGCCGAACACTACGGGTTGCACCCACTCGTCCAACGGAAGCAGCGCGCCGTACTCTGTCACGCCACCCAGCGCCTTCACCCGGCGCATCGCTTCGACCCACTCCGCCCACGTTGCGGGCGGGTGATCGTATCCAGCCTTCTTCAGTAAGTCGCGCCGGTAGAACATCACCCGCGTGTCGACGTACCACGGAATGCCATACAGCGCACCGTCGACCACGTTGGTTGCCCAGATTCCCGGAAAATATTCCTCCGCATTCACGGTGCTTCGAGGCTCGCACAGTCGCATCCAGCCGCTCGAGCGCGCCGAGCGCCGCGAACTCCGGCACCCATGTATTGCCAAGCTGGGCCATGTCCGGTGTCGCGTCGCCGACGAACGCGGTGAGAAGCTTCTCGTGGGCCGCGGTCCAAGGGATCTGCTGAACGCGCACGTGCATACCGGGATTTCGTCGCTCGAACTCGGGAACCAGCGACTGCACCACTTCTCCCTCTGCACCGAATGCCCAGAAGCTCACCGTATTGTCATCCGAGCCTGGACCGCACGCGCTTCCCAACGTCACTGTTGCCAACGCGAGCACCGCGCACGCTCTGCGCATATTCAGCATCGCGGCGAACATCTTCAACGCCGCCTACTGGCAGCGCCCCGCAAGCCACCCGCCACTGAACCCGGCGCGACATAGCCCGCGCACGATGTACGGATCGCCGCGCATGAGGCGCCACACAAGCTCGCTACGGTAATTCTCCAGCATCACGACGATCGGCCCCTCGTCGATGCCGAGATAATCAGTATCAAACCACCCTTCTCCTACAACGATGTGTCCGTGGTGAAGCGGAGGTGTCTCGCCCCGCAGTGTAGGATTGAACGCGTCTACGAAACCATACTGCGAAAAGATCGCGCTTCCGTAGCGACTCCGCATCGCTACCAACGCCGGAATCGTCACCTCCGGCGCGAATGGGACCGAGCCACCGACCGCTGTCGGGGTGATCGTGCCGTCGTCACGAACCTCGGAGGCAGCGACACCACGCGCCCAGTAAGTGTGAAAGCGCCGTTGCACGCCACCTATCACCAGCAGCGAGTCGAGTGGCCCGTCGCTCGCGCTCAATCCCCAGATCGAGCTCGAGTAGTCACGCCATCCTCCCGGATTGGCCGACGCGTACGCCCGCTGCGACAGCACCGCTCGGCGCGAGTTCTCGAAGTAGTCGCTACCGTGCGCATGCATGTAATCGTCCGCAATCCCGCGAAAATCGACATACATGTGAGAGTACTGATGACCGAACATGCGGCGGGAATTGCACGAACGATTCACCACCGAACGTCGCCCAGTCGTACGTGGTCGTCCATGCATGCCACGCAGCAGGCATCTATTGGATGAGTGGGTGAGCCGAGGGCGAGGATATAGACCATCATCCCTTCGTCGTAGCCGCGCCAATGCGTGGTGATGAAGCCACGCTCGTTCTCGTACATCGCCGGATCTGGACGCCACCCCATACTCACCGTGACGTCGCCATCGCGCGCCCATTGCCAATCTGCGCGGAAGTAAAGCGTGTCGGCGAGCGCCCGGACCGCACTATCTCCCGGCTCGGCGCGGCTGAAGTACTCCCTGCACACGAGTGCTCCAGCGAGCAGCCACGCCGTGTCGATGGTGGATAGCTCCACGTTCTCGAAGCGGTGCCCACTCTCCATGTCGAGAAAGTGGTAGAAGAAGCCGCGGTAGCCCGTCACTCCGCTCGACGCCGCACCCTGCGGCGCGTTCACAAAGAAGCGGAGCGTCGTGAGCACACGATCGCGTGCTGAGTCCCGTGATACCCAACCATGCTCCACACCGACCGGGTACGCAGTGAGCGCGAAGCCTACGGCCGCTACGCTCGAGAATGATTTCGTTGGCCATCGGTCCGGTACCAGGCCGTTGCGCGGGTTCGCAGTTTCCCAGAAGTACTCGAAGGTGCGATGCTGCAGCGTGTCGAGGAACGCCGAGTCGCGCGCGGTGAGTGCGCGCTCCGGCGCAGGAGGCTCGACCTGGTTCGTTGTCGCGCGCATGCTCGCGCATGCCGTCACGCACGAAGCGATGACACCTGCCGCGAACATTCTTGGTGAGCGGCAACGCGTCATCCTATATGCCAGCCTCGCGGTTCAAGTCGCACTTAGAATGCGACAGCTGGTGGGTGGCGGAAGTGATCCTCCCGCCACCCACGCGTGATCAGAAGTTCAGCTCGGCACCCAACTGGTATCGGCGTGCGTCGGTGACAGTGCAGCCGGCTTTGCCGAAGTTGGGATCGGTGAAGCTGCCCACGTTGTAGCAGCCGAGGTTATTGTGGTTGAATGCGTTGAAAATGTCGAGTGTTACGCCCAGCCGTTCCGGGCTGTTCCTGAACGCAGGGAGATCCTTGCGGAACCGCATGTCCACGGTCTGGTACGGGAACGTTCCCGGCACCGTGAAACCGCCACGGGTATACCCGGTCGGGCTCGAGCAGAAGCGCAGCGCGCAGCCCACATCGAGTTGGTACTTACCGCCCAGGGTCACCAACCCTGACCACTGGATACCGAAAAGGTACGGAACATCCACGATCCAGTTCGCAACGATGTGGTGCTTCTCGTTGTCGGGTGCCGGATGCTTCGGAATTCCGAGCGTGTTCGGGAACGAGAATTCGTCGCCGAGGTTGTCGGTTCCCTGTATATCCCGAACCGCGTACGTATAGGCTAGCCCCGCGCCCCAACCGATCGACGACGAATCCGCCTTACGGTATGGCCTGTCGAGCTGTACCTCGAGCGCGTCGTACCACGTCTTCGCGTCGTTGGTCGAGTAGATGAAGTTCTGAATCCGTGCGCGCCGATGTTGAAGCTCGCGCAGCACGTCCCGTTCGGGTTCAACCCAAAGTTCGCCCAGTTCAGGACGAACTGATCCTCGCCACGCACGCCCGCATACGTAACTGTTGCGGCGAATTCGCCGAAAAGTTGCTTCACACCGAGGTTGAACTGCTTCGAGTTCGGCACCTTGAACTGGTTGTCGATGAACCACGCTTCCGGCAGCCCCGCGCTGTGGACGAGCGCATTGAGCGTCGCCTGATTCGCCGTCAGATACGACGGCGAGAACGCGACCTGCCCAGCCGTCGGCATCTGCCCAGGAGCGGCGAAGTTGATCGTGTATGTCGGGTGCGTGATTTTCTGCGTCTCATCGATCGCTACATCGAACGGGATACGGTCGTAGTAGAGGCCCCATCCGCCGAACACCGTCGTTCTGTTGTTCTGGTCAATGCCATACGAGAAGCCGACACGCGGCTGGAACGCACCCTTGAACGGCGTGCGGTTATGACCGTTCGCAACGTACCGGTTTGGATCGAGCGGTGTCGGAAGCTGGCTGTTGTACCGCAGTAGCGTATCCACTGCTTCCTGCGGAGTTACATAGCCGGTGTTCAGCATGTTCGACTCGTAGTCCCACCGGATTCCGAGGTTCAACGTGAGCCGATGCATCGGCGTCCAGTCGTCCTGGATGTAAGCGCCGATCTCGTTGTTGTTCGCGTCGGTCATCGGATTGCCCGCACCATACTGGAGCTGATACGGGGTCTGGAACGCGTATGCGGAACCGTTGGCGGAATCCGCGTAGAAGAACGTCGGCGTGCTGTTGTTGGCCTTGAGCACGTGGTACTTGTCGTGGTCCAGGCTCATGCCGCCCTTGAACACGTGGTCGCCGAACCAGTTGAAGCCGGTATACGTGATGTCGTCACGGAATCCGAGCGTTCCCTGCGTGTAGTCCTGCGTGCTCTGATTCGCGCCGATAGCGTTGCTCGTGTTCAGGTACTGGTAGATACGCGCCGGAAGTCCCTGATCATTAGGCACCGGATTCCTGCGGAATTTCGCGAAGCTGAGCTTCGCCTCGTTCAGCCACGGACCCGTGAAGTAATTCAGCTTCGCCTGAATGACGCCGTCATTCTGCTTGTAGTTCACCGCCTCCTGATACGCGTTCTGGTTACCGAAGTCCCTGATGTCGGTCTCGATGCGATCACTTCCAGTGATCTCCGCATACCATTTATTCGACCCATCCCAATTGATTTTTCCGAACAGGAGATTCTCGCGGAACGGGGATTGGAAGAAGCCGTTGTACTGCTTGAGGTTCACCGTATCGAGCGCCGCAAAGCCGGTGGGCGGCGTGAAGTTCACCTGGTTCGCGCGGTTCTGATAATTGCCCTCGTAAGAACCGAACACGTGGAGCGCGTTCTTGATGATCGGGCCACCAATGCTGAACGCCGCCAGCGTGCGATCATACGCTGGTCTCTGAAACGTTGAAGGAAGCCGGTTTTCACAGCAATGCTGTCAGCGACATGTTTGGCCGCGCGTTGGAACGTGTCGAGTGATACCATCGACGCATTCTGATAATCGTAGATCGCGCTGCCGCTCCATGTATTGCCACCGGACTTGGTCGTCGCCGTGATGAGCGCGCTCGATGCCTTCTGATATTCGGCCTTGAAGTTCTGGCTGATCACGCGGTATTCCTGCACCGCGTTGCGCGGGAATGGATTACCGCGGCTCGCATCCTGACCTGCAATTCCGCCGAATGTCAGATCGTTCTTGAAGCTGGTTCCGTCGATGTAGAGATTGACCGCGGTTGGCGGCTGGCCGCCCGCCTGTACAGTACGGAACTGCTGCTGATCGATCCGGTCTTCACTCACTGTCACACCCGGCGCGAGCGCGGCCAGATCGAGAAAATTGCGATCGGACGTGGGCAGATTCTGGAGCTGCGCCGGAGTGATGTTTGTCGCGACTTCGGACGTTCGGGTCTCCACCGCTGGTGCGGCAGTCACACTCACACCCTGTAGCTGCACCGCCTGTTGCGTGAGCGCAAAATTCTCGAGTTGAGTCGCGCCTACCTGCACCACTACTTGACGCGTCTGCGCCCCGCTGCCGATACGCCGCACAACGACGTTGTAAACGCCGGGAATCATCCCCGGGATGACGTACGCACCGTCTTCCTTGCTCGTGGTTCCACGCTTAGCGCCCGTGGACACGTTGGTCGCCTGGATCTCCGCATCGGTGATTGGCGCACCTCCAACCGCGGCAGTGATCCTTCCTCGAAGCGTTCCCGTGGATGTCTGTGCGTGCACTGGATGCGCTACAGCGCTCAGTGCCAGCACAGACAGCATTGCCAGACAGAGCCTGGTGACACACCACCTTCCACGCGAAAAGACACTAGCAAACATCGAGTTCATGACTCAGTCTCCTGTGACGCCGCGTCGCGCTGCGGAACTCGGCGATGTACGGTGGTGAAACGATACGACCCGGTCACGTTCGGCGACCGGGCCGGTGGTGAGAAACTCGGTTAACGACTCGTTATCGATGGGATTGCAGCCGCAGGATGTGCGCACCACGAGAACACTCGGCATCACATGGCGTGCGGAGCTCATGCTCGGATGAATATTCTCTTCAAGCATACGTTGAATGAGAAGCTCCGCCGCGCGTGCACCCAGCGCCTCGACATCCACGCGTACGGTGGTGAGAGGCGGGCTTACATATCGTGCTGTCGGTATGTCGTCGAAGCCAGTGACGGCGACGTCGTGCGGAATGTTCAGGCCACGCTCTCGCAGGGCACGCAAAGCGCCAAGTGCCATCATGTCATTGGCGGCAAAGATGACGGTAGGCCGCGGTGACTCATTCAGAAGTGACTGAGTGGCACGCCACCCGCCTTCCTCCGTGAAGTCGCCTCGTGGCTGATAGGATGGCGGCGTGTCCAGCCCGAGCTCGTGCATCGCGCTGATGAACCCGCGCCGCCGCTCACGTGCGTCTTCATTGTGAGCCGCACCGGCTATGAACGCGATGCGCGTATGGCCGACGGATGCGAGATGTCGGACCATAGCCACGGCGCCGCCAAAGTTGTCGACGCTCAGTGAGCGAACCTTTTCTGCGCGCGAGTCGCTGCTACCAACCTCGCTAGCGCAATTGATCATTACCGTAGGAAGCGAGAGTGGCAAAGCTTCCGCCAGCTCTACTGCAGCAATGTCGGGAGCCATCACGAGCAGGCCATCGACGCGCCCGTGCATCGCCCTCAACGCAGCTATGACACCTTCGGAGTCGTGGTGCGAGCTGGAAACGAGGATGTGCCTTCCGTGTTTCTGGGCGGTCCGATCGATACCGCGCAGTAGCTCCGAGAAGAATTCGCCGTGAAGATCCGGGAGCACGACACCGAGCGCAGCTGTGCGCCGCATGCTGAGACTTCGCGCGGATGCATTGGGCGTGAAGTGGAGTTCTTTTGCCGCCTTGAGAATGGCAGAACGCGTCGGCTCGCGGACCGGCGCGCTTCCGTTCAGAACCCGCGAGACGGTGGCGACCGAGACGCCGACCTTGCGGGCGACGTCTTTTATCGTAGCGACGGCCGTTTCCTTACGGGCGGACGAGAGAACCTGCTTCTGACGCGGCAATCCGAGCGCCCTCCACGAGTGGTCCCACGGCAGCCCCCGTTTTGTAACCGGTTACTTCTCGCGCAAACGTGTGGGAAATCCGCCCCAGAGTCAATAGCAGCCGGTCGGAGACTAGCAGATCTGCACAACGACGTGCTGGCCACTCCACACTCCGTGCGGCCCACGGCGGATTCCGCCGCGCGATGCGGCTCAGTCCATCAGCCTCAGCGGCATCACCAGACACATGTACGTAGCTGGATCACTCCATCCTTCGGGCTCGATCGTCGCTGCACGCTCAGGCGCCTTGAACGTCAGACGGATCTCGTCGGTCGGCATGTAGCGGAGGATCTCGAGCAGGTAGCTCGCATTGAACCCGATCTCGAGCGGGTCGCCGTTGTACCGAATCGGCAGCTCGTCCTGCGCTTCGCCGAGGTCGGGTGTGGTGACGCTGAACTTCAACATCCCCGAGTTGAACGCCATCCGAATCCGGTGCGTCTGATCACTCGCGATCACCGACATGCGCTTGAGAGCGCTGGTGAGCGCACTCTTGTCGGCAATCGCGTATTTGTCGTTGTCGCGCGGGATTACCTGGTCGTAGTTAGGATATGGCCCTTCGATCAGACGTGTGAAAACCGACGTCAGCGGTGAACGGAACCCGATGTGATTCTCGCCACGCGCAACCTCGAGCTCCTCTTCCGCTGGGAAGAGTCGTCGAACCTGCTCGAGCGCTTTGGGCGGGACTATCAGGTCGCTCGCGGGTGCGCTGCTCATTGCAATCGGGGTTTCCATCTTCGCCAGACGATGGCCGTTGGTTGCGACCATCCGCATCTGGTCCGGCCGCAACTCCCACAACACTCCGTTCAGGATCGGGCGACTTTCTTCGGTAGATACCGCGAAGGAAGTCGCCGCGATGAGCTTCTGCAGATCCCCTGACTTTATGCGCCAGCTCTCGTTGAAGCGCACCACCGGAAAGGTGGGAAACTCGTCACGCGGCAGTCCGAGCAGCTTGAACTTGGAGCGCCCGCACTCGAGCGTTACGCGCTGCTCGCCGAGCGCAGCGATCTTGACCGGCGCCGGAGGAAGCTCGCGCGCGAGCTCGCTCAGCTTCTTCGCCGGGATCGTCACTGCTCCCGACGCCTCGACGTCCGCCGAAACCTCGGTGCTCACCGCTATGTCGAGATCGGTTCCGGCAAGGCGGATCCCGCGGTCAGTGGTCTCGACGAGAATGTTAGCCAGCACCGGAAGAGTGGTCTTCGTGGGAATGCTGGCCGAAACGGCGTTGAGCCCTTCCTGGAGCTTCTCACGAGAGATCGTAAAACGCATCCGGTAGTGTCCTGAAGTGCGAAGTTGTGTTTTCGGGTCACAGCCCGAGCTTCAGCTAGGGCTTTGCCAGTGTGGATGGCCGAGCTCTTCTAGTACTTACTCAATGATATAGAAATCTAGTCGTCGTAGTAGAGGACTGTGGAACTGGGGAGAACATTCGTAAGTCGCTATACCACATCGATTTCCGCCGGCTGAGCTCATGTTGACGTGGCGTGGAAAACAACGCGAGTCCACCAGTTTCCACATCGGCGTGATCTCTCGTCTGCAACTTTCAACCACGTCCACGTGGAATAGCGCCGTAGGAATGTTCAAATCCTCAAGGATGCCAACATTCCGCGCAAACGACCAATCCTATCTCGGGTGTCGTCGTCGCTCTCGAGCATCGTCGAGACCTTCTCGAGGCTATGGATCACTGTGGAGTGGTCCCTCCCACCGAAAGCAGCACCGATCTCAACGAGCTGAAGACCGAGCAGGTCCCGGGTGAGATGCATCGCGATCTGCCTTGGCGTGGTGAGAGCCTTGGTGCGCGTCTTGGAGCGCAGACCCTCGACCGTCGTACCCCACTCCTTCGCGACTGCAGTCTGAATAGCCTGAACAGTAAGGCCGGGCGGCTCTTCATCCGGAGCGTCGTTGCTGCGGAGCTTGTCACGTAGCGCCTCGCGGGCGACGTCCACCGTGATTGGCTTGTGGCGAAGCGATGCATATGCGAGGAGCTTGATGATCGATCCTTCGAGCTCGCGCACACTAGACCTCACGTGCTCCGCGATGAAGCGGATGACGTCGTCCGGGATTGTCGTGTCGAGATCGTCCTGCAGCGATTTCTGCTGAAGAATGGCGATGCGGTGCTCGAAATCGGGGAGCTCGATGTCGGCGACCATGCCCCAGTGAAAGCGACTCACGAGCCGCGCCTCGAGCCCCTGGATCTCCGACGGAGGGCGATCGCTGGTGAGCACGATCTGGCGTCCCGCCTCATAGAGCGCATTGAAGGTGTGAAAGAACTCTTCCTGGGTCGATTCCTTTCCTTTCAGAAAGTGAATGTCGTCGACGAGGAGGAGATCGGTCTCACGATAGCGCTGTCTGAACTGGTGATTGGTGCGCGTCTGAATTGCGTTCACCATCTCGTTCGTGAACTGCTCGGTTCCGACGAAGATGATGCGCGTCGAAGGGTTGCTCTCGTGGATGGCGTGGCCGATCGCCTGCATGAGGTGGGTCTTACCGAGCCCTGTCGCGCCGTAGATGAAGAACGGATTGTAGATCTTCCCTGGCGCCGCTGCGATGGCATGGGCGGCGGCGGCAGCGAGCTCGTTGGACTTTCCGATGACGAACTGGTCGAAGGTGTACCGCGGGTTCAGTGGCGCTGAATTGGCGCCAGTCGGCTTTGATCGTGGCGCTGATTCCTGTGGAGTTGGCGCCACGAAGAAGTCCATCTGCGGCCGCGACGTTCGCTCTTCATGGACGCGAAAGGCGACTTTGATGGGGTGCCCAAGTGCTACCGCTGCGAACGAGGCGAGCATGGCGGAATGCTTGGATTCGTTCCAATCAGCCGCGAAGCGGTCAGGAGTGCCTACTACGAGCGTATCGCCCACCACCTCGAGCGCTTCGGCCGGCTCGAGCCAGGTGCGGTAGGTCTGATCTGAGAGCTCCTGGCGTGCGCGTTCCAGGAGCCGAGTCCAGATCTCAGCGGGCGAGAGGTCGAGTGATTCCATTCGGAGGGATGCCGAATTTGGATCGCGAATGTGGATAAGTCAACGCGAGGATTTTGCACCGTGTGCGCGGCTTTGCTGGAAGCCGGGATTGGGATTGCACATGTGGTGGTCGTCATCCAGGAATGGCGAGCCGCCCGTTGCTACAACCGATTGATGCGCCTAGATTTAACAGTCTTTTCCTCAAGTCGTACCAGAAGCCAGTATATAGGGAGTAGTCATGGGTAAGCCGACGTACCGTCCGCGTAACAAGCGACGGATCAAGACGCATGGATTCCGTGAGCGGATGTCCACGCGCTGGGGTCGTGAAGTATTGGCGCGTCGCCGCAAGAAGGGGCGCAAGCGTCTGACGGTGCAGCTGCCGTCGAAGTACGCCGGCGCGTAAGCAGCTGGCGGCCGCATAGCAGGGACGTGACACGTCGAGCCTGAAGTATGCGCGCGCGCAGAGGCTGGCGCGCGCTTCTGACATCGAGCTCGTAAGGCGAACGGGGAAGCGCGTGAAGACCGGAGTGCTGGATGTCCGGATCGCCGCTTCCCCGTCGTCGTGTGCTAGAGTGGGCGTCGTGGTGCCAAAGTATGGACGAATCATCGTCGAGAGGAACAGGCTACGCCGGCGTCTGAGGGAACTGGTGAGGACGCGCATGCTGCCAGTGCTGACGGGCGTGGACGTGCTCATCCACGCGCTGCCGAAAGCTTATTCGGCTAGCTTTGAGGTGCTAGCGCGGGAGATCGATGGCGTCGTTTCACGAATCTCATGACGGGGGGCACGCTCGCAGGGACATCGCTGACGATGCTGCGCTCTCTCGATCGTCCTCGCAATCTTCGCAACGACTTTCGAAAGCATCTTCACTGCGCGGGAGGCGCTCGCTCGGCACCGTGGTGCTGCGAGCGCCGATCAGGTTCTATCAGTTGGCAATATCTCCGCACCTGCCGCCGGCGTGCCGTTACTTCCCGACCTGCTCTGAGTATGCGATTCAGGCAATCGACAAGTACGGAGCGCTGAAGGGAGGATGGCTGGCGGTGAGGAGAATCTTACGATGTCATCCTTTCAGGCCGGGCGGCTACGACCCGGTTCCGTGAGCAAGCAGATAGATCATGGAAAGTAGACGGTGGATTATCGCGATCACGTTGTGTCTCATCGTGATCGTCGCGGTGCAATACCTTTTTCCTGCGCAGAAGCCTCAAACGGCGCGTGCGACTGCTGACAGTGTCGCAGCGCATGCAGTCAACGGGACGGGAACGACCGCGATCGCTGGCGTGCGGGCCAGCCCTGATTCGGCCTCGAAGGCAGCGGCGCCAGCAGCTCAGCCCGCCGTGGCGAGCCAGGGGAGCACCGCGGCAACGCCGACGAACACTGCAGCCATAGCCGCCGAAACGACCACAGTAGTAACTCGCAGGGACAGCGGCGCGACGTTCCGATTCAGCAATGTCGGCGCTGCCCCGATCTCGATAGTCATGAATGCGTACGCGAACCGTGCAGCGCCGGGACGCGTCGATCTGGGCGAGCCAGGAAGAGAAGTGCTCAGATACCGCGTGGTCACCAACGGGGCCGCGCCGATCGACCTGAGCGGCACACCGTTTCAGGTAGCGCAACACGGCGACACCGTAGCGTATCAGACGACTGTCGGCGCATCAGCGGTGAAGGTCCAGTATGCGGTAGCCGCCGACAGCTTCGTCGCTCACGTGAGCGGGACTGTGAGTGGAGCAGGGACCGGGAGCTATCTCGTCGTGGGTCTTCCGCAGACCTTCGCGGCGACTGAGCCGGATACCGCGGATGACCGGAACTATCTGTCGTACTCGTTCCTGTCGCGGCACGACGCCGCGCGCAGCGTTCTCTTCCGCTCGCTCGATCCAGGTGAGAAGCAGCTGGTGCCAGGTCCGATCACGTGGATCGCGGCGAAGTCGAAATACTTCGTCATCGGGTTGCTCGCACCGAAGAACAGCGCGGGATTCACCGAGGCGACGCTCATCGGTGGCCCGCGCACCACGAAAGTCGCCACGCTCGGCGACGGCGACGTAGTGATCCCGATCAAGAACGGTGCGTTCGCGTTCGACATGTATGCCGGCCCGCAAGAGTGGAGCAGACTCAACTCACTCGGCCGCGAGTTCGACGGAGTGAATCCGTACGGCTGGGCGTTCACGCGCGGCCTGATGCAACCGATAGTGACGTCGGTGATTCGCGTGGTGCTGTGGATGCACCGAGAGCTTCACCTGAGCTACGGGCTCGTCATCATCGCGCTCGGTCTCATCATCAGACTGCTGATGTGGCCGCTGTACCAGAGCTCGATGCGGACGTCGATCAAGATGCAGGTGCTGCAGCCCGAGCTGCAGGCGGTGCAGGACAAGTACAAGGAAGATCCGGAGAAGCAGCGGACCGAAATAATGAAGGTGTACCAGGCTCACGGGATGAATCCGTTGTCACCGTTACTGGGATGTCTTCCATCGCTCCTTCCGATGCCGATTCTCTTCGCGCTCTACTTCGTGTTCAGAAGCACGATCGAGCTGCGCGGCGTTCAGTTCCTGTGGCTCGCCGACCTGTCGGCGAAGGATCCCTACTACATCCTGCCACTCGTCATGGGAGTGTCGATGTATCTGGTGTCGTGGATCGGAATGCGGAACACGCCTCCGAATCCGCAGGCGAAGATGATGAGCTACATGATGCCCGTGATGTTCACGGTGTTCTTCTTCAGGGTGGCCGCAGGGTTGAATCTGTACTACGCAACGCAGAACCTCGCGACTCTCCCACAGCAGTGGCACCTCGCACACGAGCGGAAAAAGGTCTCCGCCACGAAGACAGCGACCGTAGCTACGACTCCAAAGCAGAAGCAGAAAGGAGCCAAGAGCGGCGGCGCAGCGGGCTGACGCCGCCGCTCGAACCGAGGCAGGGCAACTGCTTTCGCCTCAAGGCGAGTGAATGCGAATCACCTACATCGGACATGCCACGCTCCTCATCGAGCTTGGCGGGAAGGTAGTTCTCACCGATCCAAACTTCGATGACAGGCTCGGCAAGTTTCTCAGGCGGGTGAGCGCGCCTGGAATCGAGCTCGCCGATCTGCCGCACATCGACATGATTCTGCTCACCCACGCCCACGCTGACCATCTCTCCTTCAGGTCGCTTCGGAGACTGCAGAAGGCGCCGCTGTACGCGCCGCCATCAGTCGCACGGTGGATCCGGAAGCGCGGCATCGAGAACGCCATCGAGCTTGGACCGGGTGACTCGGTGTCGTCGGGTCGGCTGACAATCCGAGTTCAGGAAGCCGAGCATCAGGGAAGCCGCTACGCGGTCGATAGATGGCGATCGCAGGCAAATATGTATCTCTTGGATACTAAATCTGAGAGCGTCTTCTTTGCCGGCGATACGGCGCTCACGGCGAACACGACACAGCTGGCGGAGCGAGAGCTTGGCGGTCGACAACTCGACGTCGCGCTGCTGCCGATAGGCTACGCGCCGGAGTGGAAGCTCAGGTCGTTCCGGAAGGGACATCTCACGAGCAGGGACGCGCTGGACCTTTTCGAGCGGCTCGGAGCGCGCCATCTGGTCCCGTACCACTGGGGAACGTTCAACCACGTTACCGCGTCGGCGTACGACTCGATCGCGGAGATGCGAAAGGAGATCGAGACGCACGCGCGCGGCGCCGACGTGAGAGTACTCGAGCCCGGCGAGCGGCTGGAGCTCAAGCCGCAGGAATGATCTTCGTCAGCACGCAGTGACCTGGACGTGAGTACGGACGGAAGCGACGACACGATCGTCGCGGTCGCTACCGCGCAGGGACGCGGCGCCGTATCGGTGGTCCGCGTCTCGGGAGCTCGGGCAGACGCAATAGTGGGCAAGCACGCGATCTCCGTGGCCGACCGAAGCCAGGCACGCGACGCTGTGCAGCATACTCGACGCCGATGGAGCCGTGCTCGACCAAGCTCTGGTGACTAGGTTCATCGCGCCGCACTCGTACACGGGCGAGGACGTCGTGGAGATATCGACTCACGGCGGACTCGTGGTGCCCACGACGGTAATGGCGGCGCTGGTAGGCTCCGGCGCCAGGCCAGCACTGCCCGGAGAGTTCACTCGCAGAGCAGTGCTCAACGGTAAGATGGATCTGGTCCAGGCCGAGGCCGTGGGAGATCTGGTTGACGCTCGATCGCGCGCGATGCAGCGCGCTGCGATCGAGCAGCTCGACGGCGGGCTGTCGCGGCGAATCAACGAGCTCCGCGGTGAGATCATCGGACTCGAAGCGCTGATCGCGTACGATATCGACTTTCCGGAGGAAGATGACGGACCGGTCTCGCGCGAGCGCGTGGCCAGCGCAGTGCGACAAGTCATCGCAGTCACTGGAAGCGTTGCTCGCTACAGCGCCAGCCGGAGAGATGCTGAGACTCGGCGCTCTAGTCGTGATCGCAGGGGCGCCGAACGCAGGCAAGTCGTCACTGTTCAACGCGATGCTCGGGAGTGCGCGCGCGATAGTTACCGAAGTTCCCGGAACAACGCGCGACGCGATCGAGGCGATGCTCGACAATGGACAATGGCCCATCAGACTCGTGGACACAGCAGGTCTGCGTGAGACCAACGACGTCGTGGAGCGAATCGGGATCGAGGTCAGTGAGCGGTATCTGAGCGGCGCGGACATCGTGCTCGCGTGCGGCGAGCGAGACGACGACGTAACGCTCGTGGCCGAGAAGGTCGCGCTGCTGACGAGCGCGCCTGTGCTGCGGGTGAGGACCAAGGGCGACATCGCGGAGAGCGGCGAGGAGATAGTGGTGAGCGCGGTGACTGGTCGCGGAATCCCACAGCTCACCGACGCGATCATGGCGACGATATCCGAACGGTATGGAGCGTGGAGCTCGATGCACCGGTGCTCACGCGCGAGCGGCATGGCTACGCGATACGTACGGCATTGGAGGAGATGCGACAATTCGAGACGGCGTCGAGCGATGACGGGTTGCCGGCGACAGTAGCCGCGGTGCATCTTCGAGCTGCAGCGGGAGCGCTCGCGGATCTCGTAGGTATCATCGACGTCGAGGATGTTCTGGACCGTCTATTCAGCACTTTCTGTGTCGGCAAGTAGCACGATTCGCGGACCGGGCGCTACGAGCGCGCTCGCTGTGCCAATCACGGCGCCAGACCTCGACGTGTGGGTGGGGATCGAGACGCCGGAGCAGATCGCATTCTCGTACTCGGTCGCGGGAATCGGGTCGCGCGGTGCGGCGGCGCTGATAGATGCGGCGATATGCGTCGGGTCACTCTGTAGCGATCTTCATCGCCATGGCGGTGATTGCGAGCTACACGCCGATCCCGACCCCTCACACAATCTCCTCCTCAGGGGCGTGGTTGATCGCAGTATACGTGCTGCTCCAGTTCGCGGTGATCTGGGGTTACTACGTGCTGTTCGAAGGACTGTGGGACGGCCAGACGCCTGGCAAGCGCATGATGCAGCTGCGCGTGGTGAGTGACGGTGGCTTCTCGGTGAGCTTTGGCGCGAGTGCGGTGCGCAACATAATCCGTGCGCTCGACGCCATGCCGATCCCGCTCTACGTGGTGGGGATCGTGACAGCGCTGCTCAACTCGTCGCGCAAGCGCCTGGGCGACATGGTGGCCGGGACGATAGTGATCAAGGAATCGCGGACCGAGCTCCGCGCACGTGCACCCTCGCCGCAGAACACTCGACGCATCGCGCTCACGACGCGGCTGAGCGACGACGAGTACGCGTTGCTCGATCGGTATGTGACACGTCGCAATGCGATCGACGCTGCTCGCCGCGACGTCATCATCTCACAGCTCGGCGTTCGATTCGCTAGCACAGCTCGAGACCATACAACACAACGACAGCCGCCGCGCTCATCAAGCTGTACGACGAGGAACGCGACGCGAGAGCGAGCGGCGTTGCCTCACGAACAGACACCGGCGCGAGGCGCGAGCAGCACGCGATCGTGGCGCTCGGACTCAAGCGCTGGAACGACTTCGCGCGAGAGCTGGATAGAGCACGCTCTCGCGGCCTGAGCAACATGACACCGGAGCAGATATCGGATCTCGTGGCAGAGTATCGCGAGATCACGACCGACATGGCCCGGCTGCAGACGGCAACGCGTGGACGAACTTCGGACGCGCTGTTCTACGTCAGCCGACTCGTCGCCAGAGGTCACAACCTGCTGTACCAGCAGCGCTCACAGACGCTGAGAGCGGCGACGACGTACATCAGCGTGACGGTACCGTCCGAAGTGCGACGGTCGTGGCGGCAGATAGCGCTCGCTGCGCTGGTCATGTTCGGGCCGGCCGCTGTTTCGTACGTTGCAGTGGTGCGGAATCCGGCTGTCGCGCGGAGCCTGCTGCCGGACGAGATGCTGAGTCGCGCCAACACTGGCGCACAACGCGAGCGGCATGGACAGGGATACGTGACGATCGAAGATGAGATGCGCCCGATCGCGGCGAGCAGCATCATCTCCAACAACGTCCAGGTGACCTACGTCGCGTTCGCGATGGGGCTGACGGCAGGAGTCGGAACGTTGCTGCTTCTGGTGCTGAACGGTGTGTCGCTAGGAGCAGCGGTCGGATTGTTCGCGTCCAAAGGGATCGCGCATCTGATACTGGCGTTCGTCGCGCCGCACGGCGTGCTGGAGCTGAGCGCTGTATGCATAGCGGGCGGCGGCGGATTCCTGATAGCGCAGGGAATTCTGCTCCCGGGCGATCGCACGCGGCGCGAGGCGATCGTGGCGAATGGCAAGCGAGCGATAAGTCTCATCGCTGCGTCCACGCTTCTGCTGCTCGTAGCGGGAACCATCGAAGGGCTGGTATCGCCACGCGTGTGGCCGATGGCGTGGAAGGGTGCGGTGTCGGCGGCCACGGCGATCGCGCTCATCTGCTACATCTCACTCGGCAGAACGCGAGCGAAGGTCACAGCTCCGAGCGCTGCTTGATATCGAGGTAGCGATTGATGAGCGCAGGAGTCATGGCGTCGGGCGGCGTGTCGAGCACGACTACTCCTGCCTGGCGCATGCTCTCGAGCGCCTCTTCGCGTGCACCGAGCAGCTCTTCGGCAGCGACGCTCTCATAGACAGCGGCATCGGTAGCGTCGGCGCTGGGGATGGCAGCCTTCACCAACTGCTCGTTCCGCAGCGCTACCACGAGCGGTAGGTGACGCTGCGCGCTGCGTGATGTGAGCGCGATGAGTGCGCGTGATGATCTGACGTCAATCACGTCGGTGAACAGGACGATGAGCGAGCGCTTGCGGTTGCGCTCGACGAGAGTGCGGAACGCAGCAGCATAATCCGGCTCGGTCATGGTCGCGTTGACGCCCACGAGTGCGTCGCGAATGGCGCCGAGCGTGCCGGGCTCGCGGGACGGTGCGACGTAACGGCGCACCACATCGTCGAAGACTATGACGCCAACGCGATCGCCCGTAGAGAGCGCGACGTCGGCGAGTGTGAGCGCGGACGCGACTGCGTACTCGAAGCGTGGGCGGTCACCGGCGACCTGTGTCATCATACGACCGGCGTCGACGGCGAGCATGACGGTCTGCCCCTGCTCGACGGTGAACTCGCGCGAGATGAGGCGGTTGCGGCGCGCCGTTGCCTTCCAGTCGATGTAGCGCGGATCGTCGCCAGGCGAGTAATCGCGCAGATTGGCGAACGTAGTCCCGCTGCCGCGGCGTCTCATGACGCGCATGCCAGCCGCTCGCACGCGATGCTGTGCCGCAAGCAAGCGATAGCGTCCAGCGCCGGTCGTCGACGGGATCACAGTAATAGTATCATCTAGCGAATAAATGATAGTGCGCCTGATCAGGCCCCAGCGGAGTGACAACTGTGAGCGCCACAGCTCCGAGCGGGACGACGCCCCGCTGGACTCCCGTGAGGTGGAACGGAAGCGCGAGCGTAGCGCCAGGACCAAGTCGCAGCACTGACGGATCGATAACCGAGACGAAGCTCTCGCTCGCGCGTTGTGCGACGAAGATGCGAAGCGGTGCGCGCCAGAGCGACTCGATCTCGTAGCTTCCGTCGCGCTCATCGCCGACACCGATGACGGTGGGCGCGAGGCGGCGGACGAGAAGCTGACCGCGGCCAGGAATCCTCAACGCATCCACCACGACCGCGAGAGCAAGTGCGGCCGATGTAAGAGTGGCGACAAGCACTCCCGTGGCGGTCCCGGAGAGAAGCCACACTGGAGATAGCAACAGAACCACGAGCGCGAGACGACGTGTGGGCGCGTAGTGAGCTCGCTTCACGCAGCCAGCTGAGCGTACGCATCGCGAGCGTACGCATCGCGAACGGACGCGCAACGCTCGTCACGGCCTCACTGCCATCAATCACTGCGGCGCGCTCACTCGCGACAGGATGGCGAGCGATGACGTCGTCCGCGGAACGTCCCTCGACCTGAAGCTCCGGAGCGAGGATGAGGCGGTGTCTGAGCACTGGAAGTGCGTGTTGCTTGACGTCGTCAGGCGTCACGAAATCGCGGCCCGCCAGGAGCGCCGCTGCGCGAGCGACGCGAAACAGCGCGACCGAAGCACGTGGCGAGGCGCCGAGCGCGAGCGATGCGTCGTCGCGCGTGGCGCGGACGAGATCGGCGATGTAATCACGAACTTCGGGCGTCACAGTGACGGTATCACACAATGCGCGGAGCTCCGTGGCTTGCTCCGCCGTCATCACGGGCTGCGGCATGAAGGTCGACGCGCGCTCGGCGTCGAACCCTTCGGCGTAGTGAGCGAGCATCTCGATCTCCGACTCACGCGACGGGTAGTCGACTCGCACGTTGACGAGAAAGCGATCGAGCTGCGCTTCGGGGAGCGGGTACGTTCCTTCGTACTCGACCGGATTCTGAGTCGCGAGCACGGTGAAGAGATCGCCGAGCGCGTGGGTGCGGCCGTCCACTGTGACCTGGCGCTCCTGCATCGCCTCGAGCAGGGCCGACTGCGTCTTGGCAGGGGCGCGATTGATCTCGTCAGCCAGAAGGAGATCGGCGAAGATCGGGCCCGGGCCTGAACTCGAAGGAGCGCGACGACTCCTGGAAGATGCTCACCCCGGTCACATCCGACGGCATGAGATCAGGCGTGAACTGGATCCTGCCGAAGCGAAGATCCAGCGCGCCGGCAAGCACTCGAACGAGCAACGTCTTCGCCGTGCCGGGGACACCTTCGAGGAGGACATGGCCGCGCGCGATGAAGGCGGCGAGCACCTGGTCTATCACCTCGGTCTGGCCGAGCACCCGTGAAGACACGGTCTCGCGCACGCGCTCGAGCGTGCTCGAGGCAGCAGTGACATTGGTCATCTATCGAATTTCCTCTCAATGTTCGCGATCGAGGCACCGACCTGCGCGAGCGGCGCGGGCGAGCTCGAGTCGGTCGATGCGGTCGGTGTAGCTGACGCGGTGACGCGATCCACGTCAGCGGCAGCGTCGGGAATACGAGCTCGAAGTGTAGCGAGATATGCGGTATCCGGGGCCGAGCGCGCGACCCCGAGCGGATGTCTGCGCCGCAGCCCGCGTACGAGGCGCCGGACCGCGAGCTGCCGCGCTTGGACCTGCGAGTACGCGTGCGCAAGAGCACCGACGTGCTCGAGCGGTGAGCGGCGCCTGATCTCCCTGGTGGCCACAGGCGGAAGTGGTCGCGCGCCGACGGCCAGGAGCAGCACAAGCGCGGCGATGATCCCCTGAATCGCCATGCGGCCGGCAGGCGTGTCGGTAAGTGCTGTCTCGATCGCGCCGATCACGTCGGCGTGTCTGCCGAACCCGTGGTGATACTCGTCGAAGATGATGGGAGACGAGTGAGCGCGCAGGCCCAACTCTTCAGCGTGGTCGAGGGCTCGGACGATGGCGACGGCAGTGCGCGGATCACGGAAGAACTGGTCGCTCAGCAGGAACATCGGCGTGATACCGACGGCATAACCCTTCCCGACCCTGTGGCCGAGCATCAGTGCGCGGAGCTGCGGCGGGGTCGTGTCGGCTGGGTTATCCGAGTGGTTGCGCAGCCACATGAAGGGATCAGCGTGCAGGCTATCGCGCGCCCGGAGCACGACGGTCGCGGGAATGAACGCGGTAGGCGGAAAGGAAGCGGCGGTGTCGGCTTTCTCGTCGCCCGCGACTACTGTGTTGCCCAGAGTCTGAATGAGCCGCGGCAGCGGAGCGATGGTGAAGCCGAGTGAATCGGTGAGCGTGGCGTCGTTGTCGGAGGTGAAGAAAAGCGTTGCTCCACCGCGCACGGTCGCGAGCAGATCGGTGAGCTCGACAGTCGTCAGCGGTTGCGCAGGCGTGATGATGACGTACGTCGCGGCGGTGTCGAGCAGGGTGTCGAGCGGAGCTTGTCTGCGTCGTACTGTATAGCCGAGGCGTGCGAGAACGTCGTACACTGCCTCGGAGCCATCGGGCGAGGAGGTGTAGGTGCTGAACTGCGGTCCGTTATCCTCGTTGCTTCCGGGCGCGAACAGCATCAACAGTGCTACGATGACGCTTGCGGCAACGATGACTCGCGCCGGCGTCGATCGCGTCGTGCTCATGCTCCGGCGCCGAGCAGCTGACCTGCGATGGCTTGCAGGCGCCCGTACCGCTCTGCATCGCACTCGCCGACACCGTAGATCACCAGCTCATATGACCTGGTGAACTCGGTGAACGGTCCTGCGACGTCGCCGGGAGCGCGGCGCGACCGGAGCTCTCGGACGTAGTCGCCCGTGGTCTTGGACTCGTGCAGGGTGACGAGACCACGACGGGCGGCGGAAGATAGAAGCGCGAGGTACAGGGCGTGCGCCGCGCCGGTGTAGTCGCCGGCTCCGGCAAGGCGAGCTGCGGTAGCGCGCCAGTCGGTCGTGTGCAGCAGAGGTCCGCGCGCGCGCGCGGCCGCCGGCGAGTAGCTGAGGAAGATCGAGTAGGCGATCCGCGCGATGAGCAGCACTACCACCGCGGCGAGCACGACACGCAGGATCATTCCGACCGCGCTGTGTGCCATCGCGAAGCCGATCACGGCTCGGATGAGCGCGGCTATCCAATGTATGAAGAGCGAGAACAGCGATGGGGCGCCATGCTCCGCGTACTTATCCGAGCGAAAGACCTGCTCGACTGCAGCCGAGATGGAGTCGGGTGGGATCTGTCGATTTTGGAGCAAGTAGATACTAATACTTGCGCAGAGGGTCAGAGGGCTGGCTCCGGCTGGAGCTGCTGCGGCGCATCGAGCGAGCCTGCCATCAGCTCGATGTCGTATCCTTCCTTGCGGATGCGGATGTCGAAGTAGAGCACGGTGCCGATGATCGAAACGATGGGGAAGATGGCCGCGAAGATAGGTATGTAGAGTACAGCGCCGATCATCGGGTGATGCATTCCGGTGGAGATCGCCATGCCGACACCGCCGAGCATGCTCATGAACACCCACATGAGGATCATCGAGAGGGTGAGCAGCCAGAAGATGCGCCAGCGGTAGCCGCCGGAGAGATCTCGGGAGCGCCCGAGAGCATCGATACCGCGTCCTTCGATCACCACGGCTGGCAGGGCGCCGAAGTACATCGCGAAAGCAATAGCGCCAGGGACTATCAGAAGGATGAAGCCCAGGCCAACGATGAGCCACTTGAGGAACATGACGAAGAACACGCGTGAACGGGCGAGCGCACCCTGTGGTCAACGGCACGTCCCAGCTCGACCGGCTGGCCAAGGTATGCGGCAGCGGCTGCCGCGATGATGGTAGCTTCGACAAACGGAGTGACGAGTGCTGCGATGAGCTGGAATGCCTGGATCGCCAGCATGTGTCGGAAGAGAGCGAGGTTGCACGCAGCGTCGCGTACGTACTGAGCGCCATCGGAATCCCGATGCCCAGACCGATGGCGAAGAAGATGGCGAAGTATCGCCGATAGATCTCGAACGAGGCGTCGAGGATCTCAGAGGTGGACCGAGCGCGGAAGTCAGCCATTTCTCATCTCAATTGAGTAAGCGAGCGACCAGCTCTGCACGTCCTGCTGCACGTCAGCCGCAGGGCCCTGGATAGCGGCGACCGATGCGGATGCTACTTCAGGCGGTTGCTATCGTGGATTGCCGCGCGCTGCCGGCGTTGATTATGTCCGCGGCTGAGGCGCGCACCGTCCATGGAAGGCCGCGTGTGGCTACTGCGCCCTCGGTCAACTTCGCGCCGATGAAGTAGCCACTGCGCTCGGGGATGACGTGACGCTCGACGGTGCGAGCGTCGTCGCTCATACCGCCGGATAGGTAGCGCAGCCGTAAGCCAAGTCCCGCCCGGTCGAGATGCTTGGCTACGGTGCGCATTATGAAAGGCTCGGCTTCGCGCACTCGCGAGTACTCCTTGCGCGTGTAGCCGAAATATTCCCACGCCGCGTGACCAGGGCTGACGAGCCGGCTGGTCTGAACGGCGATTCCTTCGTTGATGATGAGCTCACGGAGCGACGCGTGACGTCCGGTCTCCCAGTAATCGTAAGAGCCACCCGCGTCGGCGACGAGCGATCTCATCTCACTCGAGCTCGTGGGGGAAGTGTACCTGACCGCGTGAGCGACTTCGTGCGCGAGCCAGAGCGGAATGAGCTCAGGCTCGAGGCCGAGCGAGGCGGTCTCCGGATTGGGCTGCCCTGTGAAATGCTCGAGGGCAACGAAGGCGATTCCGCGTCCGCCGACCACCATCTCACCGGCGTTGGCAGCTCCCACACCAACCATCAGGACGACGTCGGTATCCACGTCGGCATCGAGCACGCGCCTGCTCTCGGCTTCGGCAGCACGCGCGAGCGAGACGACGTCGACTCGCGCGAGCATCGTGCGCAGGTCATCGCGCGGCGCGTTGGCCGCAGCGCGCACGACTTCGTGGAAGTGAGGACCTTCAGGATCGAGCACGTAGTTGGTCCAGTACGGCTCGAGGATCTTGCGATGAGCTTGGAAGTAGCGGAGGTAGGCGGCGACGCGATCAGTGCTGTCGAGGACAGTGAAGAAATCGGGAAGCAGATTGATCAGCATCGGCCTCGAAGATACCGCGTGGTGAAATGCTCAACAAGAGCAGCCGAAATCGAGCTGCAACGCTTTGCGAGCAAATCGCGACGCTTTGCGAGCAATTCGTGGCGCTCCACGCTGCTCCGCACTGCAATGTCCCTGCGAGAGCTCTGCGCTACTAACGAGCAACCGAATGGCATGGCACAAAATTTCCCTTGTTTCCAGCTCAGGGAACTTGGCGGAACTGGAGCGTATGACGGCATTGCGTCAAATCGAGCTTCTCTGTCCATCCTGCGGCCACGAGTTCAGGTCGCAGACGGTGGTATCGACCAACGCGTTCGGTGGGAAGCGCACTGATTTTCACGAGCGGGCCGCGGGAACTCAGCCGCTGCCGTATCAGGTTCACATGTGCGACCAGTGCGGCTATTCCGGCTCGGAACGCGATTTCACCGAGCAGACGGAGTTGAGTCCACTGGTGCGTGAGCACGTGTGGAGCGAGCTGACTCATTACGTCGGCGGCCAGGTGAGCGCCTCAGAGAAGTACGAAGCGGCGGCGAAGGTTGCGGAGTGGCAGGGCGCTGACCCGAGATACGTGGGCGATCTGTGGCTGCGCGCGGCATGGTGCTGCGTCGATGAGTGCGACACGGAAGCGGAGCGCTTCTACCGCCGTCACGCGGCGTGGGCGTTCGAGCAAGCTCTGGAGTTCTACGACACGGTGCCGCGCGAGGAGCGCGCAGTGCTCGCGTACCTGGTGGGCGAGCTGTGGCGGAGAATTGGCGACACGACGCAGGCCAACGCCTGGTTCGATCTGGTTCCCGACGAAGTGACGGACGAGGAAGCTCAGCGCTGGGTCATCGACGCAGCGCGGCGGCAGAAGACAGATCCGCGCGAGTGGTTTGCCTAGCGGGCGACGGCTACCGCGTTCCGAATAGTCGGTCCCCTGCGTCGCCGAGGCCGGGGAGGATGTAGCCTGTGGAGTTCAGCTCGCGATCGAGTGAAGCGGTGTAGATCTGAACGTCGGGGTGAGTCTCGAGGAGCTTCTGAACTCCTTCGGGCGCCGCGACGAGACAGAGGAATCGAATACGAGTCGCGCCGGTGCGCTTGAGCGACGTGACGGCGGCGGCGGCGCTTCCGCCGGTCGCGAGCATCGGATCCAACACGAAGAAATCGCGCTCCGCGGCGTCACCTGGAATCTTGAAGTAGTAATCGACCGGTGTGAGCGTTTCGTGGTCGCGGTAAAGACCTATATGCCCCACTCGCGCCGAGGGAACGAGTCGAAGCACTCCCTCGACCATGCCGAGTCCGGCGCGGAGGATGGGAACGAGAGTGAGCTTCTTTCCGGGGATGTGGTGACCGAAGGTAGTCTCGAGCGGAGTATCTACCTCGCGCGGCTCGACAGCGAGATCCTTGGTCGCCTCGTAAGCCATGAGATTCGCGATCTCGTCCACGAGCTCCTTGAAGATTTTCGTGGGCGTGCGCCGGTCACGAAGCAAGGTCAGCTTGTGGAGAACCAGCGGATGGCGGATAATAGTGAGATTCGGAAACTCCATCGTCGTCCTAAATGAAAGAATATCAGGCAGTCATGGTCAAGCTCACGCGGCACACGCGTGACAACGAAGATACCCTGACGGACCTCCTGAACGAGCGGAGCCGTGGGGGATGGGAGCCATCGCTGATCAGCCAGGACGGGGAGCGGCTGTTGCTGATCTTCCATCGATCAGGGGAAGACGCGGCGGCGTAGCCGCGCGTTCAGCGTTCAGCGTTCAGCGTTCAGCGGTCAGCGGTCCGGGGACTGCAACTGCACAACTGCAACGGCAACGGCAACGGCAACGGCAACTGCAACGGCAACTGCGACTGCAAGTACCGGTGGGGCGCTACGCGAGAGGGGAGTGTTTCGGATCTTACTCGGTCTGCTTCGCAGCCCTCGTAGGCTCCTCAACGCTCCCCTCTCGCTTCGCTACTCTGGCTTGGGAGTGCGGCGGCTATTGCTCGGCGCTGATCGCGCGTTGTTCACGCCGCTGAACGCTGACCGCTGAACGCTCAACGCTAGCATCCGAAGGATGCTGCGGCGCTACGCGCCGCTAAATTCCCCCCATGCAAATCGAATTCTACGGCGCGGCCCGGGAGGTCACGGGCTCATGCCACATTCTGCGCGCGAATGGGAAGACTGTGCTGCTCGACTGCGGGATGTTTCAGGGGCACAGGAAGGAGACGGCTCAGAAGAACGAGACACTTCCGGTTCCAATAGACGAGATCGACGCAGTGGTGCTTTCACACGCGCACATAGATCACTCGGGCCGGCTGCCGTTTCTCGCGAAAAAGGGATACTCCAGAACCATCTTCGCCACCGCTGCAACGCGCGATCTGTGCGCGGTGATGCTGGCGGACTCCGCGCACATCCAGGAAAGCGACGCGCGACACCTCGCGAAGCACAGCAAGGGGTTCATCGAGCCGCTCTACACGATGCGCGACGCGACGCGGGTGCAGGAGATCATGGTCGGATTTCCGTACAACAAGACCTTCGACGTCGTGCCGGGAATCAGGTGCACCTACGTCGACGCCGGCCACATACTCGGCTCTGCCTCAGTGCTGCTCGACGTCACTGAGAACGGCGCAACCAAGCGGCTGGTCTTTTCGGGAGACATCGGCAGGCCAGGGCTCGCGATCATTCGCGATCCGGTGATCCCCGACGGCGCGAACGCGGTGATAATGGAATCGACCTACGGAAACCGCGATCACGAGAGCGTCGCCGGCGCACGCGCCAAGCTCGCGACCGTCGTGCGCGACACTGCGGCTCGCGGCGGGAGGGTGCTCATTCCGTCCTTCGCCGTGGGCCGCACGCAGGAGCTTCTCTACAACCTCAACGGGCTATCGCGCGAAGGTGCGATCCCCGCCATCCCGATCTACGTCGATAGCCCGCTCGCCACCGACACGACGACGGTATTCGAGCTGCATCCCGAAGTGTATGACCACACCGAAGAGCTGGTCGACACGGTGAAGAACCTGTTCCACTTTCCGCTGGTCCACTTCACGCGGCAGGTGGAAGAATCGAAGGCACTCAACACGGCCCACGGGCCGATGGTGATCATCGCCGCCTCTGGGATGGCGGAGAGCGGACGGATTCTTCATCACCTGCAGCACGGCGCGGGCGACCCGCGCAACACGATTCTCTTCGTCGGATACCAGGCGGAGGGCACACTCGGCCGGAAGATCGAGACCAGGCCGGGCTCGATCAGGATCTATGGAGACGAGATTCCGCTGCGCGCCGAGGTGTCGGTGATCGATGGCTACAGCGCGCATGCCGATCGCGGCGAGCTGATCACATGGATCGACGGTGTGAAGGAAAGCTCGCCCGCACTCGGAAGCGTCTTCCTCGTCCACGGCGAGGTGGAGGCGCAGGACGCGCTCAGGACATCGCTCATCGCAAAGGGATACGACGCACAGTGTCCCGATCCGCGGTCCAGATTCACCGTCTGAGAAGAGCGCCGAACTGACGGAGCGTGCCGGCCGGCGCCGGGTATATTTTGAGCGAATGCATCAAGGCGCCGGCCGCCTTCTCCTCGAGTGACAGCTCGCTCCCAACAAGACGCATGATCCCAAGTCTCGCCAGGACGGCCATCGCTGCCGCCGCGATCGCAGTGGCGTCGCCATCCCTCGGCGCGCAGGCGATCCCTCGAATCCCATTCGAGAAATACACGCTCCCTAATGGACTCGAAGTGATCCTCAGCGAGGATCACAGCACGCCCATAGTTGCGGTCAACACGTGGTTCCACGTGGGATCGTCGGACGAGCGGCCGGGACGCACAGGGCTCGCGCACCTGTTCGAGCACTTGATGTTCATGGGATCGGAGCACGTGCCGAACGGTCGCTTCGACCAGCTCCTCGAATCAGCGGGCGCGAACAACAACGCCACCACATCGGCCGATCGCACCGAGTACTACGAGACGATGCCGTCGAACGCGCTGCCGCTCGCGCTGTATCTGGACAGCGACCGGATGGGGTTCCTTCTCCCCACGATGGATTCGGCGAAGGTGGACCTGCAGCGCGACGTGGTGAAGAACGAGCGCAGGCAGAGTGTCGACAACGTTCCCTATGGTCGGTCCGACGAGACCATTCTCGCGGCGCTGTTCCCCAAAGGACATCCGTACTCGTGGCCCGTGATCGGCTCGATGACCGATCTCTCCGCAGCTTCGCTCGAAGACGTCCGCAACTTCTTCCGCACCTACTACGCACCCAACAACGCATCGATCGCGATAGTCGGAGATTTCAACTCCGACACGGCGAAGATGCTGATAAAGCGATACTTCGGCGACATTCCGCGCGGACCGAAGCTCCCTGCGCGGCCAGTGCCCGCCGCGGTGACGCTGCCGCGCGACACCTTCATGGTGCTCGAGGATAGGGTTCAGCTTCCGCGAGTCTACTATACATGGCCGTCCGCACGCGACTTCAGTACTGACGACGCAGCGCTCGATGTGCTCGCGTTCGTGCTCGCCAGCGGGAAGAACTCGCGCCTCTACAAGACGCTCGTGTACGATCTCCAGATCGCGCAGGACGTGTCGGCGTACCAGGCGAGTCAGCGGCTGGTGAGCTACTTCCAGATCGTCGTGACAGCGCGGCAGGGACAGTCGCCGGCAAAGATCGACTCGCTGGTGAGAGACCAGCTCGCGACGATCGAGCGCGACGGCATCACAGCTCGCGAGCTTGCGCGAGCTCAGAACTCGTACAGGTCCGAGTTCCTGGACCGGCTCTCCACAGATCTGTCGAAGGCGGAGATGCTCAACGAGTACAACTATCTCGTCGGCACGCCTGACTACGTCCAGCGCGACGCGGCGCGCTACGCCGCGGTGACTCGCGCCGATGTGCAGCGAGTGGCTCGCGAGTATCTGGCGAAGCCGAAAGTGGTGCTCACCGTAGTTCCAGAAGGACAGAGCGCGCTGATGGTCAAAGGAGCGACAAAGTGAGCGACACCCTGATGCTCTCGCGCGGGAAGCTCCTCCTCGCCGTCGCGCTCGCCGCGCCAGCGCTACTTGCTGCGCCAGCGCTACTCAGCGCGCAGGTGGATCGGAGCACTCCGCCCAAGCTGGGGCCACCGCCCGAGCTTCATCTGCCGCCGGTGATAGTGCGCCAGCTTCCGAACGGGCTCAAGCTCATGGTGGTCGAGCGGCACGAGCTCCCGGTCGCCGACTTCGTCCTCGTCGTTCCCGGCGGTGCTACAGCGAATCCCGCCAGCGAAGCCGGTGTCGCCGATCTCGCCGCGCAGATGTTGACTGAAGGAACGCCAACGCGCACGTCGCTCCAGATCGCCGATCAGATCGCATACCTGGGCATCTCGCTCGAGGCCGGAAGCGGCTGGGACGCGACCACCGTCGCACTGTCCACCCCGACTGCGCAGCTCGACAGCGCGTTGGCGCTCTTCGCCGACGTCGCGCTGCACCCGTCATTTCCAGAGAGCGAGTGGGCGCGCATCAAACAGGAGCGACTGACGTCGCTCGTTCAGCTCAGGGATCGCGGGCCGGCGATCGCCAATCTGGTGTATCCCGCAATCATCTACGGCGCCAACAATCCGTACGGGCGCCCGATCGCGGGAACGACGGAGTCTGTCACTGCGATGACGGCTGCTGATGCGCGGAGCTTCTACGCGACTCACTTCCTTCCGGATGGCGCAACTCTCATTGCTGTCGGTGACGTCACGCCGGCGCAGGTCGAGCGAAAGATCGGAGCGCTTTTCGGCGGATGGGCGCGTGGCGCCGAGCCGACGACGATGGTCCCTGCTCCACAAGCTCCGCCTCCGACCACGATCTATCTGGTCGATAAGCCGTCGGCGGCGCAGTCGTCGTTCAGGATCGGAGGAGTGGGAGTCGCACGCTCGACTCCTGATTACTACCCGATCGAGGTGATGAACACCGCGCTTGGCGGCTCCTTCACCAGCAGGCTCAATCAGGATCTGCGCGAGGACAAGGGATATACCTACGGCGCCGGCTCCGGCTTCTCGATGCGAAAGTTCGCCGGTCCGTTCACCGCAAGCGCTGAGGTGGTCTCTGCCAAGACCGACTCGGCGCTGGTCGAGTTCATGAAGCAGCTCCGCGCCATCCGCGATACGATCCCGACGCCCGAGCTGAACAAGACGAAGCAATATCTCGAGTTGGAGTTGCCAAGTGCCTTCGAGACCAACGGCGAGATAGCGGGCAGGTTGGCAGATGTCGCGTTGTACGGACTTCCGCTCGACTTCTACAATCACGCGGTCGCCAACATCGCAGCGGTCACGCAGGGCGATGTCCAGCGAGTGGCGGAGAAGTACATCGATCCATCTCATCTCACCATCGTGATAGTGGGGGACCGGAAATCGATCGAAGGACCACTCAAGGCGCTCAACATCGCGCCCGTGGTGATTCGGGACATCGGCGCTCAACAACCCGAATAGCGCTTCAGCAATGCGAGGGAATGGCGTGACGACACTTCACCTCTCTCGAGCAACGGTAGCTGCCGCGCTCGGCTGGTTCATGCTGGCGTGCAGCGGACCGCGCTCGGCGCCCGTACAGAGAGCAGCGAGCGCAGGGCCCGTCGGCCCGGGGCTCGTGATCCGCACGACCGATGGCACTATGCAGCTGGGTCTCGAGCGTGACACGGTGTTCATGGGACTGTCGGACTCGGTGGTCGCGGCGACGAGGAAGGACATGGCCGTGGACACCGAAGAGCACAGCTCGATCGGCCGCGCTTTCGAGGGAATAGTGAAGAAGACGGTGAGTCGCGCGCTCAACTCGCGGGTGACGTATCCGGTGGAAGACATCGACAGCGCGAAGTACGAGAACGGCGCGATCAGCTTCACCTACAGGCAGCGTCGTCGGCTCACGTTCGAGGAAGCGTCGGTGAACGGTCACAAGATGCTGAGCTCGTTCGCTCCAGGCGATGCGCAGCGCTTCGTGGTCGCAGTCGATTCCGCGATTCGAGTCGATCGCGGCGCAAGCCAATGACACGAATCACATCACGGCAGAGATCGCTTCACTGAGGAGAGATGACCACTACGGAGACTGAGCGGCGCTATCCGATCGGACGCTTCGTTTATTCTGGCGACGAGTCCGCGGAGGCGCGTAAGAGCGCGATCGAAGCGATCGCTGCGCTTCCCTCGCAGCTTCGCGGCGCGGTGGCCGGTCTCACCGACGAGCAGCTCGACACTCCGTACCGTGATGGCGGCTGGACGTTGCGCGAGGTAGTACATCACGTTGCCGACAGCCACATGAACGCATACGTGAGATGGAAGCTCGCGCTCACCGAGCATGCACCGACGATCAAGCCTTACGATGAGTCGAACTGGGCCAAGCTCCCGGACTCACGACTTCCGATAGATGTGTCCCTGAACCTCATCGACTCGCTGCACGCACGGTTCGGCACGCTGATGAGCAGCATGTCTGAGAGCGATTGGGACAGAACATACTTTCACCCTGAGCATCGCCGAGCGGTACCGCTGCGTGAGGTGCTGGAGTTGTACGCATGGCATGGAAAGCACCACACCGCTCACATAACATCGTCGAAAGAGCGAAACGGGTGGAGCTGAAGTGGAGACGCGTGGCCGCGATCGCGGTCGCGCCGCTCCTCACGGTTGGAGTCGCGGGTGCACAGGTTGCCGACGCGCCTGTGGTGCGGAGCGTCGTGCCGACTCCCGCCGATGATTCCATCTACAAGCTCGTAGTCGATCCGCGCACTCACGACGACGAAGCGACTCACATTCTGCTGGACGAAGCGGTAGTGCGAGTCGAAGGCGACGAGCACGTCTCGCACCATGCGCGCAGCGTGGTGCAGGTGATCACCGACGCCGGCGCCACGCAGCTGCGCGAGCAGCAATTGTCGTACGCGCCGGGGCATCAGAAGCTCACCATCAACTGGGTGAGGGTGGTCCGTCCCGACGGCTCCGTCGTGAGTGGCGCGCCCACGCAGGTGCAGGTGGCCGACGTGCCGGCGCCCGTCTCTTCATCGCCCATTTACACTGACCGGAAGCTCGTTCGGCTCTCGCTCACCGGTGTCGAGCCCGGTGTCATCGTAGACATGAGCTTCACGCTCGACGAGACGAAGACTCCCATGCCGCACGACTTCGTCGAGAGCTGGCGCGTGACTCCCGGCGGGACGGTGGAGCGATCCCGAATGCTGCTCGACGTACCGGAGTCGGTGAAGCCGCGCATCAAGGAGCAGAACCTCGACTTCAAGCCCACGATCACGACGACAAGCGGCCGCACCGTTTACACGTGGACTCGCAACGAGACACCCAAGATTCGCTTCGAGCCATTCGCGAGCGATTCCGACGGGGTGGTGATGCGGGTGTCGGTGACGGGTCCGATCACCTGGAGCGACGTGTCGCACTGGTACGCCGGTCTCGCACGCGACCGCTACGTGCCATCCGCACGACTCACCCGTCTCGTAGACTCACTGGTCGCGAAGGCGCGTACGCGCGACGACTCGATCCGCGCGGTGCACAAGTGGGTCGCGCAGGACATCAGGTACGTCGGAATCGAGCTCGGCGTCGGCGGTTACCAGCCACGCATGCCAGACACTGTGGTAGTGACAGGGTTCGGCGACTGCAAGGACAAGGCGACTCTCTTCGTCACCGCACTGGGCGCCATCGGCATCAAGGCATATCCGGTGCTGCTCAGCAGCAACGCGACTGCGAAGCGCGACATGCCGACTCCAGAGCAGTTCAACCACGAGATCGCCGCGGTTCCGCTCGCAAGCGGCGGTTATCAGTTCGTCGATCTAACGTCTGCGTACAGTGCGTACGGCGAGCTTCCATTCAGCGAGCAGGGCGGCTTCGGGCTCGTCGTGTTTCCTGACGGGAAGAACGAAGAGGTGACTCTTCCGCTCGATCCGCCGACGGCCAACGTGACGACGACCCGGCTCGTCGGCACACTGTCGCCCGATGGAACGTTCACCGGGCACTATCAGGAAACGATGGATGGATCGGTGCGCGCCGTTCTGCGCAACGCGTTCCACGCTCCACTCGACTCAGCGCAGCGCGCGAACGTCGCACGGTCGCTTGCGCGCAGATACTTCCCGAGCAGCGAGGGCGATTCACTCGTCGGTTTCAACGGGAGCGACTACACCGCGCCAGTAGCGGTGAGCGTTCGCATCACCGATGCTAAAGCGACGACGAGTGCGGGTCCGGTGATGATGCTCAACAATCCGTTCGCGAGTCTGGGATCGATGACCGCGGCGGCAGAAGACATGGCGAAGCTTCCGCAGCGGCGCTTCCCGATAGATGCATCGAAGATCTTCGGGCGACAGACGTCGGTGACCGAGCTGCGGCTGACCCTACCGCAGGGATGGCACGCGAAGCTGCCAGCGGACGTGCAGGCGACGAGCGAGTTCGGGAGCTACACAGCGCACTTCGCGCAGGAAGGGCGTGATCTGGTGATGACACGGCGCATGGTGGGCGCGGTGGGGGTGTATCCGCCGAGCAAGCTGCCGGATCTGCTGGCGTGGTTGAGGGCGCTTGGGAAGGATGACAGCAAGTTCATCGTGCTGGATAAGGCGGGGGCGGAGTAGCGGGTGGGTTTTGCGGCGTGCATGTCTGGCAGCCGCGGCGGCCGGACACCAGAACGCCGAGCATAACGAAAGCCGGGCAAGTGACTACGTCGCACCTTTACGCGGCAAGTTCTACAATGAATATGCGTAATACGGCTCTACCCTCTACTAGAGCAGTGAATAGACCGTTATGGGATGTTGATTCCGGTAACCAACCGGGTCGCACCTCGCAGAAGCTGACCTCACCGTCGCAAGCAATCACCCACTCGCCTTCGCCATCACCCTCGGTATCTCATCCAACAACTCCCGCGCGAGATACCCGACTCTCCCGACGCGTTTAGCAAGCGAGTTCCCCGCAGCGCCGTGCAGAAAAACTCCCCAGCACGCTGCATCTATCAGTGACGTTCCGCGCGCCGCGAGCCCTGCGATGACCCCGGCGAGTGTGTCGCCCGATCCCGAAGTTGCGAGCCCGATCCCGCCTGCTGTGTAGCAGAGCGTAGTCTCGCCCGGAGCAGCAACGAACGTCTCCGGCCCTTTCAGTACCGTAGTAACACCCAGCTCCTGCGCGCACTGCTCCGCGAACCGTTGTGGCTCGGCGTCAACGTCTTTCTTGTCGACGCCGAGCATCGACGCCATCTCACCCGAGTGCGGCGTGACGATGATGCGGTCGCCGTGCTGCCGGACCAACTCCGCAATCTCGGCCAGCGAGTGGAGCGCTGCAGCGTCGAGGACGATGACCGGCTTCGTCACTTCAGTGAGCACCTCACGCACGATCGCATCGACGTTTGGCTGGTCCATCATCCCTGGCCCGAGCAGCAATACATCGACATGCGATGCGCGATTGATGATGTCGGGCGCGGACGATGCGTGGATGCCACCCGACACGCTCTGGACTAGTGATGCGACGAGTGCCTCGGGAACTGCGGTGCCGAGCTGCGGAGCGACGTCGTGACACGTCGCGATCTGAAGCTTTCCGGCGCCTGCACGCAACGCTGCGATCCCTGCGAGCAGCACTGCGCCTGGTACTTCCACCGCGCCACCGACCACCAGCACTACTCCGCGCGTGTCCTTATTGCCGTCCGGATCCGGCGCGGGCAGTGGATTCTCTCTGATCCACGTCTTGTCGATCGCCACCACCTGGCTCTTACTTCGCTGTCGCCGCGACATCTTCCTTGGTAGTTACCGGCGCGCCCTCACGCTCGAGCGGCGCGACGAAGTTGAATAGCTTGAGCGTCAGCTTGCCGACGGTTCCCTTCGTGGGATCGACATCGAAGCTCGTCACCGAGCAGTTGGCGATGTCGTTGGCGCGATCTATCGCGAGAATCTCTTCCTCGGTGAGCTGCTCGATGATGTAGCGCATGCACAACACTACCACCGAATGACATACGACGAGGATTCGCTCACCGCAGAACTCGTGGCACATCATCTCGAACGCGCTGCGCAGCCTGAGGATCACGTCGCACCAGCTCTCACCGCCTGGCGGGCGATGATAGAACTTGCCCAGCGACTGGCGCAGCTTTGCCTGTCTCGGAAACTGTTCGGCGATTCCGTACTTCGTGTATCCATCGAGTATGCCGAACTCCTTCTCGCGTAGCCGCTCATCCACGATGAGCCGTGTCGAATTGCTCGCGTAGGGGAAGTCGCCCAGTCGAGTTATGATCTTCGTCGTCTGTTGAGCTCGCACATATGGCGACGTGAGCACCACCGTCGGCTTCTTCTCTTCCGGAAGAGACGCGAACCAGTGTCCCAGCGCGTTCGCCTGCTCTTCACCACGATCGGAGAGCGGGACATCGACGTCACGAGTCGTGAGCGCTATGATCTGCTCGCGCGCCGCTACCGCCGCGTCGCGAGCGACGTTGCCGGCAGATTCGCCGTGTCGCACGACGTAGAGGATGTCCGGCCACGCCGTGGACCTGTCTGATCGAGGTTGAGTCGGCACAGTCAAGAAGATATTCAAAGTGCGTACCGCCTCGACAAATTGGACGGCCGCTGCGAAGTTGCGAGATGGCCTATGACGCCGGTCTGGCGGAGCGCGTGAGCGACGCGCTGGCTCGTGCAGGGCGACGCTCGATCAGACAGAAGAACGTCTTCGGCGGACGTGGCTTCCTGTCTGGTAAGTCCACGTTCGTCATCGTGTCGAGCGACAAGCTGATCGTGAAGGTCCCGAGGCACGAGTACGACGCGGCGCTCGGAGAGTACGGTGTGACCCCGTTCACCCCCGGCGGCGAGCGAGCCATGAGTACCTGGGTCGTGGTGAGCGGCGAAGCGGTTGCGGATGATCCCGAGCTTCTCGCATGGGTGGAGCGCGGTTTGCGCTCACTGGGCGCCTGACTGCACCTGATATATTAGCGGGACCACGACCATGCGCATACCTATAGAGACATTCAAGCTGGACAACGGCCTCCTGGTCACGTTGTCCGAAGATCATACCGCCCCCATCGTCGCCGTCAATCTGTGGTACCACGTCGGCTCCGCGAACGAGCGCGAGGGACGCACCGGCTTCGCTCACCTCTTCGAGCACATGCTCTTCCAGGGCTCCGAGCACGTCGAGGCAAATGAGCACTTCGAGCTGGTGCAGCGCGCTGGCGGTACACTCAACGGCTCGACCTGGCTCGACCGCACCAACTACTTCGAGACCGTTCCGTCCAACCAGCTCGCGCTCGCCCTCTGGCTCGAAGCTGATCGCATGGGCTCGCTCCTTCCCGCGATGACCCAGGCCAAGCTCGACACTCAGCGCGACGTAGTGTCCAACGAGCGACGCTGGTCGGTGGACAATCAGCCGTACGGCACATGGTGGGAGAAGCTCCCCGCGCTCACGTATCCTCGAGCGCATCCGTTCCACCATTCGCTCATCGGTTCGTTCGAGGATCTCAACGCCGCCTCACTCGCCGACATCGAGCACTTCTTCGCCACTTACTACACGCCCGACAACGCCGTGCTCACCATCGCCGGCGACTTCGATCCCGCTGAAGCACGCAAGCTCGTCACTGAATACTTCGGCAAGATCCCACGCGGTGCCGGCAAGCCACCGCTGCCGGACATGTCGCTCCCGAAGACTTTCGGGCGCACTCTGCGTGAGACTGTGGAAGATGACGTCAGCCTTCCGAGACTGTACCTCGCATTCCGTGCGCCCGCCTTCGGCACCGATGGCTACTACGCCGCCTCCATCTGCGGCGCGATACTCGGCATGCGCAAGGGAAGCAGATTGCAGCGGACGCTCGTGCGCGAGCAGCAGATAGCCGCCGACGCAACCGCGTTCACCTTCGATCTTCCCAAGGGCGCCGACATACTCGTCGTCGACGTCACCGCGCGCCCAGGCATCACGCCCGAGCAGCTCGAAGCGGGAGTGCTCCACGAGATCGACAAGATGCGCGACAGTGGCGTTACAGCGAACGAAGTGCTGCGCGCCGTATCACTCATCGAGACCGACTTCATAGTCTCGATGCAGCAGGCGTCCGAGCGCGCGGACCAGCTGTCCCGCTTCGCGACATATTTTGGTGATCCATCGCTAATCAACGAGCAAGTCGATCGCTACCGCGCAGTAACAGCCGAAGATGTGAATCGCTTCGCGCGCGAGCGACTCGGCGACGACAACCGCGCGCTGCTCATGTACGTGCCGCGCGGAGAGAATGAGGAATCGTCGTCGGGCGAGTCCGTGGACGCAGATCCTGAGATGGTGCTCGCATGACCACCGCGGTCCGTCCTTCGCCAGCACCCGCGCGCGAGTACAACTTTCCCGACTTCGAGCGCGCGACCCTCGACAACGGACTAGGCGTGATCGTTGCGCCAGTGCACAATCTTCCCGTAGTGACGGTGCTCGCGATAGTCGATGCCGGAGCAGTAGCCGACCCGCGCGGGAAGGAAGGCGTAGCGCAGCTCACTGCGCGCTCGCTCAACGAAGGAACTCCAAAATACGACGGTGAGGCGCTCACCGACTATCTCGAGCAACTAGGCACCTCCGTCGGTGGCGCGGCCGACTGGGACTCCGCCTCGCTCGTCATGACCGCCCTGAGTGAGAATCTCGACAACGCCTTCGCGCGCTTCGTCGAGGTGCTGACGTCGCCGTTGTTTCCCGATGCCGCGATCGAGCGACTCAAGGGAGAGCGGATCGCTGAGATAATGCAGGTGGAATCCGAGCCACGCGAGCTCGCCGACGAGAAGTTCGATGAGTACATCTACGACGGAGCATCGCGCTTCCGGATTCCACTCGGAGGATCGACTCAATCGGTGAGCGGTCTGACGCGTGATGACGTCGCAGCCTTCCACCGCGCGCGCTATCAGCCGTCGGCGACCACTCTGATCATCGCTGGCGACGTCACCGCTGACGATGCGCGCAGAATGGTGACCGATGCACTGGGCGCGTGGCAGGGCGCCGAGGTGCCGCGCGCCGCGGCGGATGACAAACCTGCGCGCAGCGACAGGTCGGTGCTCATAGTCGGCAAGGGAGATGCTCCGCAGTCCGAGCTGCGCGTCGGACACGTCGGAGTTCCGCGCAATCATCCGGACTACTTCCCGATCACCGTGATGAATGCGGTGCTCGGTGGACTTTTCTCGTCGCGCATCAATCTCAACTTGCGCGAAGTGCACGGCTACACCTACGGTGCACACTCGGCGTTCGATTGGCGGCGTGAGGCGGGTCCGTTCGTGACTGGAGCAGCGGTAGCGAGCGACGTCACCGTAGCCGCGATAACCGAGACGCTGAATGAGATCGACAGGATGCGCGCCGAGGAGATATCCGAGAGCGAGCTGTCGCTCGCGACGAGCTATCTCGACGGGGTGTTCCCGATCAGGTACGAGACCACGTCGGCGATTGCTGCCGCGCTCGCTACCATGGTAGTGTACGAGCTTCCTGACGATTGGTACGACAAGTATCGCGAGAACATTCGCGCGGTGACCACGCGAGATGTTCTCGACGCGGCGCGCGAGTACGTGCATCCCGAAGCACTTCAGATCGTCGTCGTCGGCGATGTTGAAGCCGTTCGTGCGCCGCTGAGCGAGCTTGGTTTCGGGCCAGTGGCAGTAATGAATCCGTGAATCCCTGACATCAGAGCCGAATGTCCGACGCAACTTTAGCCTCGCACCGCATCTACAGCGGCAAGATCGTCAAGCTCGACGTCGATCAGGTTCGCTACCCTGACGGCTCGACCGGCGAGCTGGAGATAGTGAGGCATCCCGGCGCCGCGGCGATAATTCCGTTCCTCAGTGATCCTGCAGGCGAGGATCCGCAAGTGATGCTGATCCGCAACTATCGCTACGCGGCCGACGGCTATCTGTACGAGATTCCCGCGGGAAAGCTCGAGAAGGATGAAGATCCGCGTGATTGCGCGATCCGTGAGCTGCGCGAGGAAACTGGGTGCAGCGCGCAGAGCATGGACCATCTCTACACCTTCTACACGACGCCGGGGTTCACCGACGAGGTGATCCACTGCTTCATCGCGACAGGTCTGACGGCGGGCGAGAAGCACCTGGAAAAGACCGAGTTCTCCGACGTCGTCACTTTCAAGCTGTCGGTCGCTCTGCGAATGATCCAGCAGAACGAGATACGCGACGCGAAGACTGCGCTCGCGCTGCTCTATGCGGCGGGGTTCAGCGCGGGGATGTGAAGCGGCTCGTGCTACCGTATGTCAAGGCGACGTCGGAAGCGTCAGCGGTTGCGTGGCAGTCACCGTCTGTACGATCCCAGCTATGCTCTGACTCGGTATCACCACGGTGTGATTTGCACCGGTCTGCATCGTGGAGATCGGCGCGAGCGTGATGCTGCCGGAAGTGTTGAACGAGCCGAGGTTGCACGACGACGTCTTGGCGAAAAGCGGGAGCGGCGCGTTGCACGTGGTCGAGAGCGTGGTAGCGCGCGTGCTCAGCGTCCCGGTTGAAGACAGCGCGAATGAGCTCGTCGAGTCTGCGTAGATGGCGATGGGCGGGAACGTCGTCAGCGGGAGTTGCATGCTCGACAGGTCGAAGCTCGTCGCGCCGGTGTCCGCAATCACGATCAGCATTCTTGCCGGCGGAGCGCTCGCCGACGTCGTCTGCCAGAGGATGAGATTGAACCCGCCAAACGGCGGCGTGCACGATTGTGACGGTTGCCCGCCGAAGCTCAAGCCGAGCGATGGTAACGCCGAGTAGCTGCTCGAGGCAGGTTCCCGCCGGGTATACGACACGCTGAGCAACGGCGTACATCTGCGTCTGCACTCCATCGATGGAGACGGTGGCGCTGCCGACCTGGAGGCCGTTGAGCCAACTGGTCCCGCCAAGCTCGTCGAGCTGGAGCGAGAGCGACGAGGATGACGCCATACTGGACAGTCCAGTACTCAGACTTCGCAGTGCGTCAGAGCTGCTGAGTGTGCTCGTCCCTATGGTGGGCGCGGTGGAGTCTCCGCACGCTGCAGCGGCGAGAATGACTGCCGCGACGGCAATCCGCGATGCTCTCATCTGCATCCTCCTGCTCTCAAGCGGAATACAATTTCTCGAAGTCCGGTCAAGTCAATAATACCTGCCCGAAAACATTTGTGCGGGCTGGGCGACGATGCGGCCGGCCCAGGCCGTGTTCCGGTTTGTTCCCAAATTTGTTCCCGAAATCGTGAATTTCTTCTTAACGCTACCACCATCAATCGCGTCTAAGCAACTGTAGCAAGAGGACCTGGAAACAAGCTGTCAGTGCTACGCCGATATGTCGTGACATATCGGCAGCTGGGATGAAGGCCATCTGCTGGTTAAGTCGTTATACTGCAATGGCTTATACGAGGATGTCGCGTCCTGGCAACCCGGCACGGTGGATGCTTGACTAATCCATTACCGGCGGCAGTGGGAGCTTTCAGCAGGGCCGGCCGAACCCCGACCCGAGTCGATGTTCGAACAGTTGTTATAGAGGGGAATTCATATGGCCAGTTTCGCTCGTAAGATAGAACCCGCGCTCGCCCACGCAGAGCATTCCGGATCAACGGTCCGAGAGCGTCTGCGCGTTGCCGAAGATTCGGCCGTAGTCACTGCCTTCCTCAATGGAGAGGAGAGGGCGTTCTCCGAGCTCGTCGAGCGGTATCAGACGCGGCTGCTGAACTTCATCTACCGCACCATTGGTGACAGAGAGAAGGCGGAAGATCTCGTCCAGGAAGTCTTCATCCGGGTTTACAGACACCTTCACCGCTTCGACCGGTCGAAGAAGTTCTCGACGTGGGTTTACACGATCGCCTCGAACCTCGCCAAGAACGAGCTTCGCAATCGCTCGCGCAACCCGCTGGTCCTGTTCCAGACGATCACCAAGAACTGGCAGGACGAGGAGCGTCCACTCCAGTTCGAGGACGTCCACAACCGACCGGACGACCTCTTCCGCAAGCGCGACATTCGCGAGAAGGTAGAGGACGCCGTATCACAGCTTCCCGAGCATCATCGTAACGTCTTCGTCCTTCGCGAGCTCGAAGGCAAGTCGTACGAAGAGATCGCCGAGATAACTCACACGAACCTCGGCACAGTGAAATCGCGCCTGAACAGAGCGCGGAATAGCTTCGCGGAGATTATCGGGCCGTGGTTGGGGTAGGGGACAGGGCGGCTGCACCGCAGCCGCCCTGGAACCTTTCACCAACCTGACTGTATCTTCTCTCCGAGATGCGTTGCTCTGAATTTCGTGAGATGCATTGTGCGTTCGTCGACGACACCCTTCCGGGAGTCGAGCTTGTGCGCATGCAGAGACACATGACTGAATGTGAGTCGTGCGCGGTGCTCGACGCCCGCGTGAGACGCTCGCTAATGTTGGTCAGAAATCTTCCGGGCGTGGAGCTGTCGAGCGATTTCTCCGCGCGGTTGGAAGCGCGACTGCGCGAGTCGAAGCTCCACCAGGAACACGCCGGAGCGAGCTTCCGCACAGTTGCAGCGTTCGGAGCGGTAGCTTCCATAGTCATGCTCGCCTACGTGGGCGAAGCGCTCAGGACTTCAGGCGCACGGCCGCGCGACGTCGTCCTGCCGCCAGTGATCGCCGCGATCCCGAGCCAGGCCCAGATTCAGGTCGACACCACGCCAGCGCCAGCCATAGTTGCATCGGTTTCCGCTGGCGTTCCCATTTGGCCTGTGGGACTCCTGGTCGAAGAGCAGTCGCCAGCCCAACTCGTGAGCTATACAGAGGCTCGCTGAGCGCCGCTCAAAGTCGATAAGCACCAGCCGCTGCGAGGCGCGCACGCCAGACGAAAATTAGATTGTCGGGATGGCAAGAGACGCCGCCCTCAAGACGCTCCGCGACGCCGTGAAACGACGGCAGTTCGACGGGGCGTATTACGTTTACGGCGACGACGAGTTTCAGAAGAACGACGCGGTCCGGCAGTTGGTCGAAGCCGCGATAGATCCGGCGACGCGCGACTTCAATCTCGACACCCGCCGCGGCGCAGAGCTCGACCCTGAAGTGCTCGACTCGCTGGTATCAACGCCGCCGATGATGGCGGAGCGGCGTGTTGCAGTGATCCGCGACGTCAACGCGATGAAGAAGGACACTCGCGCGGCGCTCGACAGATATCTTGCACGCCCGTCGCACGACACGGTTCTGATTCTCGTCACCGCATCGGGCGCGAAGAGCGACAAGTCTCTGCAGAGCAGCACGACGCCGCTCGAGTTCAATCCTCTCGACGATGACCGCGTGTCGCGCTGGATCAGTCATCACTCGACCACCGAGCACGCGACCAGCATAACCGATGCTGCCGCGGATCTCCTCCATGATGCGGTGGGCAACGATCTCTATCAGCTCGCGGCGGAGCTCGACAAGCTGGCCAGCTACGTGAATGGTGGCGAGATAGACGAGGATGCTGTGAGCGCGGTGGTGGGAATCAAGCGCGGCGAGACTGTCGGCGATCTGCTCGACAGAGTGCTCCAGCGCGACGCCACCGGCGCGCTGGAATTGATCCCGCACATTCTCTTGCAGCCAAAGACGAGTGGGGTCAGCGTCGTGATGGCACTCTCCACTCAGATGCTCGCAGTCGCGTGGGGTCGCGCGCGGCTCGATTCAGGACTACCGCAAGGGCGGCTCGAGGGCGAGTATTTCGGGCTTCTCAAGTCCACTGGCGCGTACCCGGGACGTCCCTGGAACTCGGCGGCGAGGGCGTGGGCCAGCGCTGCGCGAGACTGGTCGCTCGAGGAATGCGACCGCGCCATTACCGCGCTACTCGCAGCCGACGTCGCCCTGAAGGAGTCACGCGTCTCATCCGAGGATCAGATCCTCGCGACCGCGGTACTAGCGATCTGCGCCGCGGCAGCCAGACGACGCGCGGCGTAAGACCATGAGATCAATCGAATCATAGCGCCAGTCAGGCGCCATTCCCGCGGCAATCGAGGTCATCGTATGAAGATTAGAGTGATGCTGGTGCTCGCTGCGTCAGTCGCCGCAGTGGGACTGGGACAGTCGGCCGCGGCGCAGCAGTCGGCGGCGGCAGACTCCGCGCTCTACTCAAAGGCGCAGAGCATGGTGGCGAACGGGCAGGCGGCAGCCGGTCGCAAGCTCGCAGACTCGCTCGCTGCGACCGCGACGCCAGGAACTCCGGCGTTCGCGGAAGGGCTCTACTGGCGCGCCACACTCGCAGCGAGCGCGCGCGACGCGGAGAACGATTACCGGCAGATAGTGGTCGACTACCCGCTTTCACCGCGGGTTCCCGAAGCGCTGCTCCGGCTCGGCCAACTCGAGTCTGCACGCGGCGACAGGGACGCTGCTCTGCAGCACTTCCAGCGCGTCGGACTCGAGCATCCGGAGAGCCCACTCCGCGCCGAAGCGAGCTACTGGGTCGCGAAGACATACTTCGACAAGAACGATGCGATCCACGCATGCGCGGCCAACACGGATGCTCAGCAGCGAGTCAACGCCGCCGACGTCGAGCTGAAGAACCGGATCGATTTCCAGCAGCAGCGCTGCCGCGGAATCGCCAATGCCGTCATAGCGCAGAACACTCCGCCCGCACGTCCTGCGCGCGCAACTCCGTCGACCAGTCCCGCGGTGACGACACCCACCGTACGCGAGACGCCAGCAACGCCGCGCGAGATTCCGGTAAAGAGCGATTCCGCCGCGGTGACCACCGCACCAACTCCGCGCGCCGCGGACAGCAGCCGCGACATGAGACTGCGTGCCGCCGCGGAGGCACGCACAGAATCCGGTGCGACGGCTGAGCGGCCCAGGACAAAGCCGACGGCAACCGCAAGCGCATCGCGTGCCGAAAGCACAGTCACGAAGACCACCACGGCTACCACCGTTACATCATCCGGGTCGCCAAGCCATGGCTACGCTGTGCAGGTCGCGGCGTTCAAGGCCAAAGGGCCAGCCGATGATCTCGCCGCGAAGCTGCGCGGACGCGGATACTCGGTGCACGTCGATGGCACAGCCGCACCGTACCGCGTGAGGATCGGAACGTACCCGACCCGCGCAGAAGCGGCTGACGAGCTCGCGAAACTCAAAGCGAAGAAGATCGACGGGTTCGTGACCGAGAGGTAGTGTGGCAAAAGGAACTGCCACGCCACTCATGCAGCAGTACAGAGAGATCAAGGCTCGGCATCCGGGCACGATCCTCTTCTTCCGCATGGGCGATTTCTACGAGACGTTCTACGATGACGCAGAGCTCATCTCGCGCGCACTCGGCATCACGCTGACGTCACGGAACAATGGCGGCGCGTCGGAGGTGCCGCTCGCCGGTGTGCCGGTGAAGGCGGGCGCCGAATACGTGCGGCGACTGGTCGCGATGGGACATCGCGTATCCATATGCGAGCAGATAGAAGACCCAAAGCTCGCGAAAGGAGTGGTGAAGCGCGAAGTGGTCGAGACGATCACTCCCGGCGCCGCGTACTCCGATGAGTTGCTCGACGGCTCGCGCAACAATTATCTCTGCGCGATCTGCACGGGAGGGCGCGACAGCGCCGGGACGATAGGCGTCGCGGCACTGGATCTCTCCACCGGAGAGCTGCGCATCGTCACGACGTCACGCGAGGATTTCGATGCGACGCTCGCGCGATTGTCGCCGAGCGAGTTCGTGATTCCCGAAGACCTCTCGTTCGAGCCTGACAAGGGGCTCGTCACGCGGCGCGCGCGCTGGGAGTTCGAGCCAGCGATGGCGCGCGAAGATCTCGAGCGGCATTTCCACGTGCAGTCGGTCGAAGGCTTCGGTGCCCAACCATCCGACGACGTAGCGCTCGGCGCAGCGGGTGCGCTATTGCGATACGTTCGCGAGCTGCAGCCATCCGGCATACCGCATCTCAGCCGTCCGATCATCGAGCGAAGCGGCGGAGTCATGCCGCTGGATGAGATGACACGTCGAAACCTCGAGCTGGTCGAGTCTCTGCGCGGCGGGGCGGGCGCGGAGGGCACGCTGATCGGAGTGCTGGATCGCACGCTCACCCCGATGGGCGCGCGATTGCTGCGCCAGTGGGTGCTGGCGCCGCTCACGGACGTACGCGCGATCGATGCGCGACTCGACGCTGTCGAAGCGTTCGCGACGGATTCGCTCGCTCGTGCCGCGCTGCGCGAGGCGCTCGATGGCGTACGCGATGTCGAGCGTCTCGCTGCCAAAGTTGCAGCGGGCCGCATCACTCCGCGCGAGCTACGCTCACTCGGCGATTCCATCGCACGACTCCCACAGGTAGAGCGCGCCGCTCGTCGCGTGCCACCTGAAGTGCTCGAAGCTGTGATGGCGCGCTGGGACGCATGCGCAGATCTGGCTTCGGGAATATCGGGCGCGCTGGTAGAGAGACCGCCGCTCAGCGTGGGCGATGATCCGACGGTGCGTGAAGGATTCGACACAGAGCTCGACGAGCTGCGCTCACTGCGCGACGGCGGCAAGGACGCGATCACACGAATCCAGGCACACGAGCGCGAGCGCACCGGGATCAACTCGCTCAAGGTGGGCTACAACCGGGTGTTCGGCTATTACATCGAGGTCAGCAACACTCACGGCCATCGCATACCGGACGACTACCAGCGGCGACAGACTCTGACGGGCGCGGAGCGCTACGTGACCCCAGCGCTCAAGGAATACGAGGAGCGCGTGTTGACCGCGGCGGAGCGGATAGAGGTCCGCGAGCGCGCGCTGTTCGAGGAGCTGCGCAGCTCGATCGCACGTGAAGTGTCGCGGCTGCAATGCGTGTCTCGCGTGTTGGCCGAGCTCGACGTGCTCGCGACGCTGGCCGAAGTGTCGATGAGCGAATCGTACGTGCGACCGCGAGTGAGCAACGGCTTCGATCTCAGGATCGTCGCTGGGCGGCATCCGGTGGTCGAGCGGATGATGCCGCGCGAGAAGTTCATCCCGAATGACGTCACGCTAACCGAAGACGCGCGCGTGATCATCCTCACCGGTCCGAACATGGCTGGTAAGTCGACCGTGCTGAGACAGATCGGATTGATAGTGCTGCTCGCGCAGATCGGCAGCTTCGTCCCTGCATCGTCCGCTGAGATCGGGATAGTAGACAGGTTGTTCACGCGTGTCGGTGCGAGCGACAACCTGGTGCGCGGCCAATCCACTTTCATGGTGGAGATGAGCGAGACGAGCGCGATACTTCACGCGGCGACGCGCGGCTCGCTCGTGCTGCTCGACGAGATCGGTCGCGGCACATCGACCTATGACGGCGTCTCGATCGCGTGGGCGGTGACCGAGCATCTGCACGACCTGACTGGCTGCAAGACGGTGTTCGCAACGCACTATCACGAGCTCACTCAACTCGCCGATCAGTTGAGTGCGGTGCGGAATTTCAATGTGCGAGTTCGCGAGGTTGGCGAAGAAGTGCTGTTCCTTCACACGCTCGATCCTGGCGGCGCGGACAGATCCTACGGAATCGAGGTGGGGCGACTGGCTGGTCTTCCCGTGCCCGTGCTGAAACGCGCACGGACGTTACTGCGTCAGTTGGAGGGCCAGCACCGGATGCAGGTCAGGAACGACGGCTCGCACTCTGGTGGTAGAAAGATCGATTCGAGTCAGTTCGGCTTGTTCGACGGCGCGCCAGCGGTGCATCCGGTAGTCGAGGCGCTGAGAGGGATCGATCCAAACAACATGACGCCTATGCAAGCGCTCGAGACGCTGTCGCGGCTCGTCACGGATGCGGGGAGACAGACTTGAGCTCGACCAGAAGCGAGGGATGGCCAGCGCAAATTCGCGTGAGCGCGATCGCAGGTGTTGTCGTAGCGCTACTGACTGTCGGATGCGGAAAGGAGAAAGGATCGGGGACGACGGCGTACGACACTGGCGGTACGCGTCCCGACACTCCGCCCGTGATGGTGAACAAGGACATGCCGTTCAGGTATCCGCCAGCGCTCTACGCGGAGAAGGTTCAGGGGAACGTGACGCTGCGTCTGTTCGTGGACAAGGACGGCACGGTGATCGACGATTCGACGCGTGTGGTGGAATCGTCGAAGGACCCGATGCTCGATTCAGCGGCGATAAAGGGCTCGCGTGAATTGAAGTTCACTCCCGCCAAGCTGCACGGTGCACCGATGCCGGTGTCGATTCTGTTCCCGGTATATTTCCGGCATCCTGAAGCGGCGCCGCCACCGGGCGACAGCATCCTGAACAAGGTCCCGGTCCCGACCAACGACACGAGCACGAAGGCCGCTGCGGCAGATTCCGCGAAGAAGGGCGCGAGCACTTCTACGAAAGGCTCGTCATCGAGCGGGACGAAGAGGGGACGAGCTCACATCACAGACGAAGACCGGATTAGTGTCACAATGCGAATAAAGCGGAACGAGCGGCCTTACGAGAACGTTCTCGAAACGATAGGGTGGACTCCGCTCATCAGGCTCAACCGGGTGACGCGGGGGATTCGCACGCCGGTGTACGGCAAGGCGGAGTTCTTCAACCCAGGCGGCTCGGTGAAGGACAGGATCGGTCTTCCGATCATCGAGCGTGCGGAGCGCGAGGGGAAGCTGAGGCCGGGCGGCACCATCGTCGAAGGAACGAGCGGCAACACTGGCGTGGGGCTCGCCATAGCCGCCGCGCTGCGCGGGTATCGTTGCGTCTTCACACTGCCCGACAAGATGTCGCAGGAGAAGGTGAGACTTCTCAAGGCGTTTGGTGCAGAGGTGATAGTCACTCCGACCGCCGTGCCTCCGGATCATCCCGACAATTACGTGATGATGGCGAAGCGGATCGCCGAGGAGACTCCAAACGCAATTCTCGCCAACCAGTTCTACAATCCAGCGAACCCGGAAGCGCACTACGAGACGACTGGTCCGGAGCTGTGGGAGCAGACGGAGGGAAAGATCACCCATTTCGTCGCCGCGGCGGGTACGGGCGGGACGATCAGTGGAGTGGGCAAGTATCTCAAGGAGAAGAATCCCCGGATCAGCATCATCGCTGGTGATCCGACAGGATCAATTCTCGCCGAGTATTGGCGGAGCAAGGGAGAGCGAAAGGTCGAGGGGGCGCCTTATAAGGTGGAAGGGATCGGGCAGGACAAGATTCCGGGGACGCTCGACATGGATGTGATAGACGAGTATCACACTGTGAGTGACAAGGATTCGTTCGCAATGGCTCGCAGGCTCACGCGTGAGGAAGGGTTGTTCGTGGGCGGGTCGTCGGGGCTGATCGCGAAGGTTGCGCTGGATCTGGCGAAGCGCGTGGACGATCCTGACGCTTACATCGTGACGTTCCTCTGCGACACGGGCGAGCGGTATCTCTCGAAGCTGTACAACGACGAGTGGATGCGCGAGAACCAGCTGCTCGAGGCGGAGCGGGTGACGCTGGGCGATATGCTGGGGCGGAAGGATTCGAGTGGGCCGGCGATAATTAGCATCGCGCCAGGATCTGGCGTGCGGCAGGCGTTGAATTTGATGTCGCTTCACGACGTGTCGCAGGTGCCCGTGATGGACGGCGGGAAGTGTGTGGGATCGGTGACGGAGGCGTCGCTGTCGCAGCGCGGGCTGGAGACTCCGGCGCTGCTGGATGCGACGGTGCGGGAGGTGATGGACGCGCCATTTCCGACCGTGGCGAGCAGCGAGCCGATCGAGTCAGCGGTGAAGCTTCTCTCGAAGACGACGCCGGCGGTGCTGGTGTCCGACAACGGGCAGCCGGAGGGGATCGTGACCCGGTCCGACATGCTGCGGTTCGTGATGGGTCGGTAGGGTGAGCGCGTCGGCGTTGAAGATCGCCGTCCTGATGGGCGGAGCATCGGCTGAGCGAGACGTGTCGCTGGCTTCGGGGCTCCGCATCGTGGATGCGCTAAAAGGGCGCGGGCATTCGGTGACCGCGGTCGATCCAGCTCGCGGCGTGATCGACGATGCGGCACTCGCGGAGCTGAGGGAGCGGAAGGTCGGCTCGGAGCCGCCTTCGCTGGAAGCGCTGGCCGGTCTGAGCAGAGGCTCAATTCTCTCCGATCTGGCCTCGATGCCTGAGATAAGGCGCGCTGATGTCGCCTTTCTGGCGCTACATGGCGGGCAGGGCGAGGATGGCACCATCCAGGCACTGCTCGACATGGCAGGGGTGCGGTACACCGGAAGTGGGCACCTCGCGAGCGCACTCGCCATGGACAAGGATCTCTCGAAGACGCTCTTCCGGGCCGCGGGGGTCCAGACTGCGGAATGGCTCATGGCGCCCCAACCGCTCGAGCTCGTCGAGCAGTCGCTCGGTCTCCCGGTAGTCGTGAAGCCCTCCAAGCAGGGCTCGACCGTGGGACTCACCGTAGTGCGAGAGCGAGACGACTTCGACCGCGCAGTGGCAGAGGCGTTCCGCTACGACGACGAGGTGATGATCGAGCGCTTCGTGCCCGGACGTGAGCTCACCGTCGGGGTGCTCGGTGACGACGCCCTACCAGTAGGGGAGATCAAGCCGGCGAAGGAGATCTACGACTACGAGTGCAAGTACACGGCAGGGATGGCGGTCGAGGAATTCCCAGCTAGTTTGTCTCAAAGTGTTACTAATAAGCTTCAGGAACAGGCGCTGCGAGCGTTTCGGGCGCTGAAGTTGCGCGGGTATGCGAGGATAGACTTTCGCCTCGACCCTGAAGAGGAGTGCTATTGCCTCGAGGCCAACACGTTACCAGGGATGACAGCGTTGAGTCTCATCCCACAGGGAGCGGCAGCCGCTGGGATAACTTTCGATGAGCTGTGCGAGAGGATCGTTAAGCTCGCACTCGTGTAGGAGAGCCAAGCTCCGACCAAGATGGACACGGTAACCGAGTACAACGCAGCCGACTACGAGCCGGGCATCGGGATAACACCCGCCGTGCAGTGGCTCATAGTGCTGAACGCGATAGTCTATTTCGTTCAGCTAACGTCGCCGATCGGGGCGGCGGATATCAGCGCGTGGCTCGGACTCTCCGCCGCTGAGTTCCCGTCCCACTGGTGGGCGGTGATGACGTACATGTTCGTGCACGCGGGCTTCGCGCACATCGCCACGAACATGATCATGCTCTGGATGTTCGGCCCGCGCGTCGAACGCGCGCTCGGCGCACGGAGCTTCATCTACTTCTACCTGTGGTGCGGACTCGGCGGCGCTGTCTTCTATCTGCTGCTGGTCCCGCACGGATCAGTGGTCGGTGCGTCGGGTGCAGTGGTCGGAGTGGTGCTCGCCTACGCACTCAAGTGGCCAGACGACGAGGTCTACATACTCGGAATCTGGGGGATGCGCGCGAAGTGGATCGCCGTGTGGACCATCGCGTGGAATGTCGGGATGGCGCTCGCCAACATGACAGGCTACTCCAACGGAAGCACAGCGTGGATGGCCCACGTCGGTGGACTGGCGTTCGCGTGGTTGTATCTCCACGCGCCAGACTCGTCGAGCTTCGAGCGAATACGCAGTCATGTGGCGACCGTGCCAGACGACACGAACCCACAGCCCATCCCCAAGACGCAGCGCGCCAAGCGGCGCGACAATCCGCAGACCGCAGACGACGCGGTCGCGCGCAGCAACGCCATCGTGAAGCGGCGCCCGCAGACCCCAGCGCTCTCCGCGCCAAAACAGAAGGCGCGCGAAGAAGACATCAACGCGCTGCTCGACAAGATCTCGCGCGAAGGCATGCAGAGCCTCACCGACGAGGAGCGACTCCTGCTCGAGGAAGTCTCGCGGCGGCTGCGCGGCGGCTGACCGGACCGGCCGAAGCGACTACGGTCCACGCCGGTCGCTGCATCGGGCGCGATGACAGTGGTCGTTATCTTGTTCTCCATGCCAAAGCCAGAGCTGCTCGAGACGTTCGCGAACCCTTATGAGGATCGCGATTACGAGATACACATGGACTGCCCCGAGTTCACCTCGCTCTGCCCGCTCGGCGGGATCGAAGGCGACGCGTCGGATCTCACGGCACTCGAAGGTGGCGCACCGGATTTCGCCACGATGCGCATCACGTACTATCCCGCGAAATCGTGCGTCGAGCTCAAGAGTCTCAAGCTCTATCTATGGAGCTTCAGGAACGACGGGATCTTCTACGAGCGCGCGGTGAATCGCATCCTCGACGACCTCGTCGCGAAGACAAAGCCGAAATGGATGCGCGTGGTCGGTGACTTCAACCTGCGCGGCGGCATCAAGTCCGTCGTGACGGCAGACTATGGCAAGCGGCCGGCGTGATCACAAGCACTAACGCGTAAGCGCAGCGACGCGCCGGTCACATCCCGCCGTACGCGAGATCAGCGCATGCAGCAGGCGTAGTGCTACCAGGGCTCGAGACTGTCACCGAGTACTGACCGGTCGAAGCGAGCCTGGCGGGCACGAGCGCTTCGGCCGAGGCGTGGCCGTCGGAGAACGGCGTGAGCGCAGTGTATCGATCTGAAGTGGAGACCCGATTAGCGGCGCCGTTGCTGCACGGTCCCGAATCGAGCGACCAGTTGTAGGTCGCACCGGGCTGTGCGCCCTCGATCGACACCATGACATGCACCCAGCCAGGCGTTGCATACGGAACGACAGCGGCCGCGCCGGCGATTGCGCCGTCGTGCACCGGTCCCATCCACAGAGGAATCGGTGGCTGAGGGGGAAGAACACCGAGCCCGCGGTTTACGCCGGTGTAAGCGCAACCGACGAGTGGGACGGAAATGAGACAGGCCCAGAGAGTCGCGCGGGAAAGAGAAGCGGACGTGAACATGATGCCCATCCTACGCAAATAGCGGGCACACGTGTGCTCACATCAAACGGGGCCGAGCCGGCTGCCATGTAGCGGCCGACTCGACCCCTGGTGCGAGAAGCGGTCCATCGTTGTCCGCCTGCTGAGCTCTAAGAGCTTCCAGAAACGGGCGGAGTTGCCAGAGGCACTCTATGGATCGGTAATGCTCCCCGCGATGTGCTGATGCACTAACACGCCGCATCGCGCGTGCCGAAACAGCGTCGGGCAGCGGCGCAGCCATGCGGCAAAAGCGAACTGCACGCGGGCCTACACGCGATCCAGCGGAGCCGTGGGCGCCGCGTTGCTCGACTCCAACGCGTGTCTGGCTACGGCGCGCAGCCGAGCATCCTGGTTACGCGAGATGCGGCGGATGCTGCGTCGCACCCGGCGATACCGATCGGCGAGGAAGAGTCGCGCGCACTCGACCTCACTCGATGCAGCGCCGACGCTGCCAGCGCGCGCGATCTCCCACGTTGTGCGTGACAGCACGGCGACGCTCATATAGATGCCGATGGCAGCATCCGCCATGCGCTCCTGAACAAACTCCCGCTCGACTATCTCACGCCCGTGCTTGAGCAGCTCGGTCTCTGTGGCGAGTGCGAGACGTTGAATGAGCGTCGCGACGCGGTCGGCTTCCTTCGCGAGCGCAGGGTGCACATGGGTGAACGATGGCTTGGTGAGCGTGCGCTTGGCACGGCTCGCGATGAAGGCGCTTATCTCGCCGACCGAATGCAGCGGATCCTTGAGCGCGTGGCCGAGTCCCTTGAGCCGCTCACCGGGCTCCTGGATGGCAGTGAGTGCGATGAGCGCGCGCAGGATCTCGTTGGTTCCCTCGAAGATCATGTTGATGCGTGAGTCGCGCATCGCGCGCTCGTACGGAAATTCCTTGGAGTAACCGATACCACCAGCGATCTGCATAGCCTCGCTTGCCGCGCGCACGGCGAGCTCTGACGCGAAGACCTTGCACGCGGCGGTCTCGAGCGAGAAGTCGACGCCGCCACGATCCACCATCTCGGAAGTGAGCAGCACGGCGGAATCCGCGGCGTAGATGTCTGCCGCCACCATCGCGATCTTTTCCTGGATCATCTCGAAGGACGCTATCGGCTTGCCGAACTGCTCGCGCTGGCCGGCGTACTTCACGGCTTCGGTCATGATGTGTCGCGCGCCACTCGCTGAGCCAGCGGCAAGGCCGAGCCGTCCGGAGTTGAGGATCTCGAGCGCGATCTTGAAGCCCTGTCCCACGTCACCGAGCACGTTCTCGACGGGGACTCGCACTCTCTCGAAGGTGACAGTGCGAGTGTCCGACGCCTTGATGCCCATCTTCTGCTCGGGCTGACCGAGCGTGATACCATCGCTGTGCGCATCGACGATGAAGGCGGTGACGCGCTGCTTCTGCTTACCGTCGACGGTGACGGGGACCTTCGCGAAGACGGTGAAGAGGCCGGCATAACCGGCGTTCGATATCCAGATCTTGCGTCCATCGAGGATGTAGTGAGCTCCGTCATCACTCAGGACCGCGGTGGACGACATCCCCTGGGCATCGGAGCCAGAGCCCGGCTCGGTGAGGCAGAATGCGGCGACGATCTCGCCGGTGGCGCACTTCGGGAGCCATTTCTGCTTCTGCTCGTCGGTGCCGAAAAGGGTGATTCCCTTGCAGCCGATCGACTCGTGAGCCCCGAAGTAAACGGTGAGCGCCGGATCGGTGCCCCCGAGCTCGCCGAAGATGCGGTTGAAGACCTTGGATGACGCTCCGAAGCCGCCGTATTCCTCTGGAATGTTGAGTCCCATGAGACCGAGCTCATGGAGTCCCTTGAGCACATCCTCGGGGAACCGTCCGTCGTGGTCGAATTTGGCCGAGTCGATCTTCTCAGCCGCAAAGCCACGGAACGCATCGAGGATCATGCGCAGGGACTCGCTTTCCTGCGGCGAGAGCTGCGGGTATGGAAAGACGAGGTCTTCGCGCAGCTCGCCGAGGAAGACTCCTTTAGTGAAGGAGCGATTTCTGTGAGGGTCCGCGATGTGCGGCGCGGTATGTGGGGTGTCGCTCCCGCTTGCTGCCGGCTGTGTACTGCTGGCCATCGTGCCGATCTCCGGTGTGCGTTGCGGGCGGCGTAGAAACGCCCGCGTCTGGCTTCGCGCGCCCTGCTACCGACGGGGCGGATGCGTGACCACGTTGTATAGAAGAACATGGCGATGCCGCCGATCTGTGTGAAGCCCGAAGCAACGATTGCCAGGCGGAGCGCTAAACAGCCGACGGCAAAGAAGAAGATCGCGATATTTATGGCAGGCGATCATTCGCCTGCCTTGCAAGAGGTTGCGCCGTCTCGTGCATATGGTGAGACTCTTGCCAGCGCGCAGCAAGAGCTGTCTCTCTGGACCAGGACGGCGCGCCGGTCGGCGTAACGTGCGATGAAGCAACTCGAGCGAATGGAGTGATGAGCGTGATCGAGGGTCGGCGGATCAATACTCCGGGTATCGAGCGACTGCGAGCGGTGGGAAAGGGGCGCTGACGGCGGACCATGGCAGCCGACCCAAACATCCAACTCTCGCTGGTCGTGCCGGTATGGAATGGCGCCGAGCGTTTGCCGCGGACGCTGGCCGCGCTCGACGACTTCGCGTCGACGCGGAGTGTCGAGCTGATCTTCGTGGATGATCACAGCTCGCCGCCGACGAGCGAGATTCTGCGCGAGTTCTGCGCCGGGAGAGAAGGGACAACCTTGCTCCGGAACGCGCGCAACCAGGGAAAGGGTTACGCAGTGGCACGCGGGGTCGAAGCTGCGCGTGGGCGAAACATCATTTTCACGGACGCGGATCTGGCGTATCCGCCCAGCGAGATCGTGAAGATTCAGGCGGCGCTCGAGGCGGGCGCCGACGTTGCGATAGCGTGTCGCGCACTGCCCGAGTCGCGGTCGATAGTGAGTCCAGGATCATCGCAGGCGTTGTACATGCGCGACATCACGAGCCGCGTGTTCAACCGGTTGGTCCGCGTAGCATTGGCGCTCGACCACGACGATACACAGGCAGGGCTCAAGGGATTCACATGGGAGGCCGCGCGGACGATATTCTCGCGCGTCGCGGTGACCGGGTTCGGGTTCGACGTGGAATGTCTCTACATCGCCGCGCTCCACGCGCTCGATGTGGAAGAGGTCCCGGTGATGGTACGCTATGACGCTGAAGGATCGACGGTGCGGATCATACGGGATGCGGCGCGGATGGCGCGAGACGTCGCCCGCGTGCGTTGGCGTGGCTGGCGCAACTGGTACGCTTGAGTCGAGCGGTAGAGCGACCACTGCCACGGACACTCGTCGTGACGGCAGACGACTTCGGGATATCTCGAGCTGTGAACGCCGGGATCATCGAGACCATCGAGCGAGGGCCGGTGCGATCGGTCTCCGTGCTCGTGACGACGGCGGCGTTCGAGGATGCCATCGCGCGCATTCGGGAGTGCGGCGTAGAGGTCGGCGTGGGGCTTCACTTCGACCTGCTCATAGGTCCTCCGTTGACACGTGCGCGGTCGCTGGTCGATAGCGATGGACAGTTCCATTCCTTCGCGACCCTGGTGCGACGCGCACTGTGCGGCCTCGTCGATCCAGACGACGTGCGCGACGAATGCGTGGAGCAGCTCGACCGACTCGCGCAGGCGTTGGATGCTGCTCGACTGCCGTCAGTGACTCACGTGGACAGTCATCGGCACGTACACCTTCTCCCTGGCGTGCGGGCGGGTGTGTCGGCGGCCGCGCATGGTAGAGTCGCGCACGTGCGCGCGCCCCGGGAGCCGTGGCGATACAATCCGCTCGATATTCCCGCCACGATGAAGAAGACGCTGCTGGCAGCTGATGAGCGAGCGAAGAGATGCGGCCGAACATTTCGCCGGCGTCTCGCTGCAGGGCGGTCGCCAGTTCGAGGTGCGGCTGCTCGCGCTGCTCGACGCTTTGCCCGGCGGAGTGACCGAGCTCATGGTGCATCCTGGTTACACCGACGCCGAGCTCGAAGCGATCGACAGTTATACCTGGCAGCGAGATGTAGAGCGTCGCGTGCTGATCTCAGATGCCGTGCGCGACCGCATCGATCGCGGCGGAATCACTCTCGCGCACTTCGGGCAGTGATGGCGCCGGGGTGGCGGCGCACGAGCGCTTCGCGGATCAGCGTCACCTGCAGCGCAAGCCATACGACAGAATACGGAAAGGGATGCAGGCCGGGCGCGCATGCGAGAGTCCAGAAGATCCAGGGCCAGCGTCGCGGAGACTCAACCAGCCAGATCCCGATTCCAGTGGCAGCTATGACGTACGACTGGAACTCCGCCTGATGGTTGAACAGAACGACGTACACGAGCACAGACGCGAGCCACAATCGCACGAAGCGGCCGCTCGTGCGCAGATGCCTCATTGGAAGGCAGCTCGGGCGGCAGGGTTGCGCGATTGACGATCAATCGCACAATGATCGGCGCGAGCAGGATCACGGTGCCCGCGAGCTGTACGCTCCAGTTCGGCAGGACCAGCCCGAACCAATCGTGGAGCATGCCCATGACGGAGTAGCCCCGGTCGAGCGCATCGACGGATTCCACGCGCTGCCACTCGAGGTACTGGTAGCGGAGCGCGCTGGGAGAGATGATGATGAGGGGAAGCGCGATCGCGACCGCTCCGATCGCGATGCACGCCGCAACGAGACGCAGCCATCCCCGCCGGAGGAAGGCGATCGGCAGTACCGCGATCGGAAAGAGCTTTATGATCGCACCGAGCATGACCGCAATCGCTCCAGCGCCGAACCGTGCACGATCGAGCGCGAGCACGGCCAGGATCATGAGAGCGGCGATGAGCGCGTTGGTCTGTGCGCCTCGCACCGCGAAGTTGAAGCCGAACCAAGCGACGAGCAACACTATCGCCCGATCGCCAGGTCGCGCATAGAGACGCGCGACTGCGTACACGAATGCGGCGGTGATCAACCCGTTCCATACGATGAGACCGAGCCAGGCTGGAAGGATCGCGAATGGAGCGACGAGCAGCGCGAATGTGGGACTGTACTTGAACAGGTCGTAGTATGCGGCGGGATGCGGCGCATACAGGTCGCTTCCGGCCCGGAGGTACGCCGCGCTGCTGCGAAAGATCAGAAAATTGTTGGGCAGTCTATGCGTTATTCCCTGCACCGTGACGACGAGCGCAGTGAGCGCGTACACGCCGACCATGATCGCTTCAGCCGCCCGCGACCCGCGGAATCTGCGACGGAGCCAGCCACGCGACTTGCCAGCTGCACCGGGAATCGTCATCGCCTGAATATGGCCGTAGCAGTGATGGTTGGCACGCTCGCGGTGAGCGGAGCAGGGTGCCGGCGCGTGCCGCCGCGCCAATTCGCAGGCGCGCCGCCGAACGTGACGCACCTCAAGTCCGATGACAGCCGCGGAGTCAACGTGGACATACCAGCTGCCGGAGCGAATGTCCGCTGCGAGCTCGGTTCCCCCACACAGCACGTCTTCATATCAATCTCCGAAGCATCGTGGGTCGTACTCGGCGTTCCTATCGTCCAGCGGTGGCGCGAGGTCGCGCGCTGCGGCGGGAACGCATCACGCGACACGTCGCTGACGCTTCATGTGATAGAGGACCGAAGTGATGCTGCACTGCGCCGGCCCTTCCAGACAATGCTATTCGTAGCGTGGGACTCCGCTCCGACCCGATGGTCGCAGCTCGAGCGTTACGAGGCGTCGCGTCGCGGCGATTCGCTCGCGGTCGCTTTCGGGCCCTCGCCAGCTGCTACCGCCGGAGAAGCTGCGAGCTTTGCGCGGATAACCGTCGCCCCGCTCTACTCGCCCAGCAGACGACCGTAGCGCATGCAAGACGCCACTCATGCAGAGATGAGGTCGATCACGTCGTCGGCTGTGACAGCTCCGAAGTAATCGCTCACATCGACAGTCGCGAGCAGCGCGGCGATGCTCTCGCGGTCGAGGCGAGCACCGGTGAGTAGCTGCTCGATCTCATCGACGTCGCGCTGGCCCATGAAATCACCAAAGATCCTGCACGCGGTCGACGCGGCCATCGGTGACGTCCATGCGGACATCTATCTCGCCTGCCGGAAATCTGCGCGAGCGCTGCACGTTCGACGGTGGATTCTCGCCGTAATTCCAGTTCCACGATCCGTACTTGCGATCGACGAGATCGTGTACAGCGCTCCAATCCTCGTCGCCCAGCTCCAGCATTGGAATCGAAGCGCGATCGCGCGATCCGAAGATCTTCTCGATGATGCGCTCACGCAACTCGCCGATGGTCAGATCGCTGCCTGCGAACTCGCTGATGTTGGCAACGCGACTGCGGATCGACTTGACTCCCTTCGACTCGACCTTGCCGGGCTTGGGACGAAGCGCCGCTGTGACGTCGTCGAGATTGGAGTCGAAGAGCAGCGTGCCGTGACTGAACATCCTGTCAGGGCGCGCGAACTGTGCATTGCCGGAGATCTTTCGGCCATCGGCGACGATGTCGTTCCGTCCACTCAGCTCAGCAGGAACTCCGAGCGAGCGAAGCACCTCGATCACCGGGCGAGTGAAGTGGTCGTAGCGATTGAACCTGCCGGCGACGTTCGGCGTGATGAAGCTGAAGTTGAGATTGCCGAGGTCGTGGTAGACCGCGCCGCCTCCCGAGACGCGGCGCACGACGGTGATTCCGCGCTGCGCTACGACGTCCGGATCTATCTCCTCGATCGTGTTCTGGTTGCGGCCTATGATGATGGATGGCGCGTTGACGTAGAAGAGCAGTATGTCATGCGAAGTGATCCGATTGCGGAAGATGTACTCCTCGAGCGCGAGATTCACCCGGGCGTCGGTGATTCCCCGATTGTCGGCCAGCAACATCAATGAAATATCGCAAGCGGAGCCACGTCACACATCGGTAGCTCTCGATCCCGCCGACGGCTCGTGTACGACCGTGAGGAGGAACATGCCGCCGTCCGCGGACCTCACGGAGTGCTCCACGCCGGGAGCGAGCACGATGATGTCACCGACGTTCAGATCGTATTCCTTTTCGAGCGCAGTGAAGGCGATCTTCCCTTCCATCACCTGCACGGTGATCGGACCGTTGGTGCTGTGAGTAGGAAGCTCTCCGCCCGGTGCGACCGCGATCATCGTGAGCCTGAGCTTGCCTTCCTTCACGAGTGTTCTGGCGCTGCGGCCGTGCTCCGCGACGAGCTTGGTATCGATCATCTGCTCGTCACGCTTGAGGTGCTGGACCAGCACATCTCCGTCGATCTTGCGATTCATCGATGACATCGTGATAGTCGGTTGTTCGAGTGGGGCACTCGCGCGATGGGACACCACTCGCGCATCTCGCCATGTACTTCACCATGCTCCGGCCGCGGTCTGCCACCGTGCCAGATGGATCCGGACGCGCCTGGCGTGACGTCAGCGGCGCCGGTAACCGGCTTACGGCATTTCGAATGCCGGCGGTGATAACCCGTTCTGTAGGCCAGCGGGTGCGGCGCAGGACCGTGCCGCACTGCCTTCTCCCCGTGCTCGAGGAGCGCGGCCTGGTCTTCGAGGTTGACGATTCGGACCCCGTGGTTGTGATAGTACGAATCATGCGTAAGTCGTAGTATCCATCCACGTGACCACCAACCAGACATGCCGAAGAACCCGACGCAGGACAGCAGCTCCGCCGCCGCAAAAAGTGGCGGCGTCACTCGTGAACAACTGATTGAAGGCCTTCAGGGAGACATCGCGCGGGAGTACAAGGCGATCATCCAGTACATAATCTTCAGCCAGAAGCTCGACGGCGCGCGCTACATGAACATCGCCGATCAACTGGAGGAGCACGCGCACCAGGAGCTCGATCACGCGCTCGCGATCGCGCGGCAGCTCGATTACTTCGGAGCGTACCCGACGCACGAGCCGAAGCCTATAGAGGTCTCGGAGGACAACGAGGAGATGCTTCGCGCCGATCTGCGCGCGGAGGACGACACGTTGCGGAACTATCGCGAGCGCATCAGGCAGGCCGAGGAACTGGGTGAGTTCGCGCTATCGGAAGTGCTGCGTGAGATAGTTCAGCAGGAGCAGGACCATCAGATCGACCTGGCAACCGCGCTCGAGATCGTGCCCAACGACGAGGCGCGCAAGGGAAAGACGAAGGGGAAGTAGAGCGCCAACTGGTCTGGAGCATCTCGCGCGATGCTGGTGATGTAAGACCAGCATCGCGCGACACTTTGTGCATGAGCGGGCTTACTCGTCCACCACGAGCGTTCCTATCGCGCCTTTCTGCCCGTGACCAAATGCGTGATTGACGAACGGAAACTCGCCCGCAACGTCGGCAGTGAGCTCGTAGATCATTCCGCCGCCCGCGGATACGGCGAAGGTCTGCACGTTGTGGATCGCATTGGCAGGCGGCGCGCCGAGGTAAACGGTATCGAACTGCTGGCCCACGACGTGGAAGGAGCACGGATGCGTGGGACCAACCGCGAGCACGTAGAAGCGCACCTTGTCGCCGCGCTTAACGTGAATCGGCGCTTCCTGATACTGTGATGGGCGACCATTGAATGCGAAGTAATCAGGAGTAGTAGCGAGCATCTTGGCGTAGTCGAACGCAGTGACGCCATTGCTCGGCGTGCCCAGATAGTATTCCCCTTGCACGAGCACGAACTCCTTCGCAGGCGGGAGTGGTGTCGCGGGATCCACGATGATCGCACCGTACATCCCGGAGCCGATGTGCATCAACACCGGCGCCGTTCCGCAATGGTACATGAACGCGCCCGGATGCCGTGGGCGGAACGTGTAGGAGATGGACTGACCAGGTGGCACAGACCTGAACGCGGTCTTGGGATCTACCTGCGCTGCGTGGAAATCCATCGAGTGAGGGATGGTTCCGTTGTTGGTGAGCGTGAACTCGACCGTGTCGCCCTGTCTGACGTGGAGGATCGGTCCTGGAACATCACCATCGAAAGTCCACGCGGCAACAACGAGGTCGGGCATGATGCGCACCGGCGTCTCCTTCACAGTCATGTGGATCTGTGCCGTGCGGCTTGGCGAGACGGGAGGAAGAGTCGGATCGAAGCGCTTGAATGGGACGCTCGCAGCGCCAGTGGTTGCACCCGGTGTCGCGGAAGTGGGATGCACGCCATGATGAAGCGCGCTATCGAGCTTGCTGTCAGCGTTACGGTGGAGCGGCGGGACGCCCTGGGGCGCGGCGGTCGTGGGCGCCGTGCCACCCGCTGCGGTCGCGTGGGCGGTATCGACCGACGCTGGCGTCTTCGTCTCACACGCAACGAGTGCGGATCCGGCGGCGAGCGCCGACATCCTTCCAATGAATCCGCGGCGAGAAAGTGAGCCGTTAACGATGTCAGACAGCTTTGCTCTTACGTAGCTCATGTGAGATCAGGTTGATGGGAAGCCACGCGATCATGCACGTGGCCCCGCTGCACGAGACAAGCCAGCGGGGCTGAAAGATCGGAGGTTATGTGCGCTTCAGGGCGCCGATGCCGCGGTCTTCGGTGCGGGCCCAACCTGGATGCGGCCCACGGCTCCCTTCTCAGCATCAGCGAAGGAGTGAGTGACGAACGGGTAGGTCCCCGCGCCGCTTCCATCCTTGTCGAAGGTCGTCTCGAACACGACGCCGCCACCGGAAGGAATGAGATAAGTCTGCACTCCTTCGAGCACGTGCTCAGGGTGACCGTCGGGATACACCCTGTCGAAGATCGCACCGACGATGTGGAAGTTGCTGTCGAAGTTGGGGCCGGCGTTGATGACGTAGAATCTCACGCGGTCACCGACGTTCACCTGCAGCGGGTGCTCAGCGTACTGCGCCGCGCGTCCGTTGAAGACTACATAGCTGGCCTGCCGAGCCTTCTCTGCGCTCCAATCGACGACTGCAGTGCCACTGTCAGCGCCGGGCTTGGTGTAGAACTCGCTCTGCACGATGACGAATTCCTTGTCGGCCTTCGTGCCCCAACCACCTTTGGGATCGACGATGATGGGGAGATACATTCCCTGCATCAGGTGCATCGTCACTGGCGGCATGCCGCAGTGCACCATGAACGCTCCCGGATCGCGCGCCGTGAACTCGAAGTTCACCGAGTCGTGCGGCATTATCATCCTGTACGCGATGTTCGCGGGAATGCGAGCCGCGTGGAAGTCGATCGTGTGAGGCATGTCCGCTTCGTTGACGACGTTGATGCGAACCTTGTCGCCCTCGCGCACGTGGATTACCGGACCTGGCACGGTTCCCCCGAACGTCCACCCCTGATACTTCACGCCATCGGCGATCTCGATGGTCGCGTTCTTGATCGGAATGCGGAATTCCTTGATGCCGGCGTCCGATACATCCGGCAGCTTGGCATCGTACACCGGCGTCGTCGGCGTGACTAGCTTGCCGAAGTCGACGCGATCTATTCTGTGGGCTCTCATGGTGTTGCTCGTGAATCCAGCGGCGATGCCAGCGGTGGTGAGGATTGCCGCGGCTACGACGAGCTTCTCGGTAAGCTTCTTGTTGGTCATTGATGTGCTCCAGATCGTTTGGGCCAGAGCGGCGTCTTGCCGCGTCGTGAATCCCGGTACTTCTGGAACGTAGGCCCGCGCTGCCTCCCGGTCTGTCGGGCTAACGATGAACTGTGCTGCGGGTTTTGCGGACGCACGGTGAGGGAAGTTCCTATGCGTGTAGGGCGATCCCTTACAAGCCTCGCGGCTGCTCCCCGACTACATGGTCCGGTCGTGCCGGGTAGCTTTCGAAGATGAGCGCGCCACAATGGAAAGCCGGTGAGCCGGAAGGCCGCGGTAGCATCGGCGATGACGACTTGGCGTCGTCACTCGCTCCGCTGCGCACCACGCTCGAGCGCCGTCATGCACCGGACAGCGCGGAGCACGCAACGCCGGCTGGCGCAATGCGCTCGCTGCCTGGATGGATCGCGACGCTGCTGCGCATTCCACTTCCCGCGAAGCTCGTCGGCGCCAATCTCTCACTCCTCATCGTAGCACTCGCCGCAAGTCTCATCGCTCGCGGGCGTGAGCCCGGAGCGATGCCGGTGGCCGCAGCCATCGGGGCGGCGTTTCTGCTCGCATTGATAGTCGACATCGCGCTCGTAGCGCTCGCGCTCAAACCGGTACTCGTGCTCGAGAAGACTGTGGACGCAGTGTGGAAGGGAGACCTGAGCGCGCGCGTTCCAGCCTCGGTGCTCGCCGACCGCCATGTCACGCGAGTAGGCCGCATGTTCAACATCCTGCTCGACGGACTGCTGTCGGATCGCGCGCGGACGCGCCGCCTTGCCGGCGAGATCATCCATGCGTCCGACAAGGAGCGTGCGGCACTGTCACGCGAGCTGCACGACTCCACTGCGCAATCGCTCGTGGCGCTCGTCATGCAGCTCAGCGTGGCCGCTCACGCGGTTGGAACTGAATCTCCAGATATTCTCGAGCGCCGCATCGAGGAGACGCAGCAGCTCGCCACCAACGCACTCGAAGAGGTGCGGCTGCTCGCACACACGATGTACCCGAGAGTGCTCGACGACCTCGGTCTCATCGCGGCGTTGCGGCGGCTCGCGCGCGAGACTGGCGCTCACATGCAGGCCCGGCACCAGGGCTCGGCTACAGAGCTCACATCGAGCGCACCCATGCCAGAGGTCGCTGTCTCCGCGATTGACGGACGCGATTCATTGCTACCATCCGAGATAGCCTCGGTGTTGTACCGCGTGGCTCAGGAGTCGGTCAGCAATGCGATGAAGCACGCACGTCCAAGCCGCATCGACATATCTCTCACCATATCAGCCAACACAGCAAGGATCGAAGTCACGGACGACGGTACGGGATTCGACGCTACGTCCGTGCCGCGCGAGCATGAAGGGATTGGTCTCTTCACGATGCGCGAGCGTGTGGCGCTGGTCGATGGAACGCTGAACGTGACGAGCTACCCCGGTGCAGGAACTTCAGTGACGGCAGAAATTCCACTCAACGAGCTGTCCACGCTGTCACTCAGATCACCGAAATGATGTATCGACAACCATGAGCACCGAACTTATCCGCGTAGTCCTTGCCGACGATCATGCCGTAGTTCGTGCTGGCTTGAAAGCAGTGCTCGGCGCATCGCCAGATATCGAGGTTGTCGGCGAAGCGCGCGACGGCGCCGAGGCGGTAGCGCTCGCCGAGCGACTCGATCCTGACGTGGTGGTGATGGATCTGTCGATGGACAGGATGAATGGCGCAGACGCGACGCGTGAGATGGTGGCGAAGCAGCTACGCGCGCGAGTGCTCGTACTGACCATGCACGCCGAGGAGGATTACCTCGTCCCGGTGCTCGAAGCAGGCGCCGCGGGTTATCTGGTCAAGAGCGCAGCAGACCGGGAGCTGGTGGATGCCGTGCGCACGGTCGCGCGAGGAGACATGTACATACGCCCGAGTGCAACGCGCATCCTCGCTGAGCGCCTCACGAAGAAAGATCCGCTCGAAGCCGAGCGTTTGCGGTTCGAGCGGCTGACGGAGCGCGAACAGAATGTGCTCCGGCTCACTGCGCAGGGTTATTCAGCACCCGAGATCGGCGAGCGGCTGTTCATCAGCCCAAAGACGGTTGATACGTACAAGCAAAGGATTGGCGACAAGCTTGGTCTCACGCACCGCGCTGAGTACGTGTCATTCGCGCTCAAGCTCGGATTGCTCGCGGAGAAGTGATCTGGCCTTAATCTTCCGGATGGATGTGCGTCGACGTAGTGTTGAGCTAAACCGTTGAGCGAGGTTCGCTGTATGGCCGTATCGACAGACAAGGGAAACCCGGGCAAGCCCCACATCCGCGATCTTACGCGCGACGAGTGTACGGCTCTACTGGCGCGCAACAACGTCGGACGAATCGCCTTCTCTTTCCACGACCGCGTTGACATAGAGCCGATCCACTTCGTGTACGACTCGGGGTGGTTGTATGGCCGCACGAGCCAGGGGACGAAGCTCACCACCATCGAGCACCACCGTTGGGTGGCATTCGAGGTCGATGAGGTCCAGGGGCTTTTCGACTGGCAGAGTGTGGTGGTGAAAGGAGCGTTCTACATCGCTGGACCGGACGATCCAATTCACCACGACGTAGCATTCGCGCGCGGCGTCGAGCTGCTACGCTCGCTCCTGCCTCAGACGTTGACGAGCGCAGATCCGGTCCCATTTCGGCGATGGATCTTCCGCATTCATCTCGATGAGGTAACCGGCCGGGAGTCGCGATCGGGTTGACGGTGCACCGCTAAGTGCGCGTGCACCTGCTGCTCGTCTTCTAGTCCCGCTCCGGCCCCGGCTCCAGCTCGGCGCCGCCGCTCCCGGCCGACCCGAACTTCGGTGACGTGATCTTACCGGTCGTGGTGCGCGGTGGGTTCGGCGCGTTACGATCGGTCTTCTCATCTTTGCGTGCGTCGCGGTCGGGGCGCTGCGCCATCTTGTCCTTGTCCTTCATACCTGTCTCCACTCCGGATTCACAGTTAGAGAGGTGCAGGGAGCATGCCCGCGAGCGAAGCAAACCAAAGTGGCGGGGAATGAGACTAAGTCGGAGAAGGACCAACGAGGATAATGAGATGATTGGCGTCACACTCTGCTCGATGACACTCGTGCTCGCCGCCACTGGCGCGCCGCATCCGCACGCAGCGCCACCGGCCGGCGATTTCAGCTACACGTTCACCGTCAACGAGAGCAACTCTTCCAAGACCACTAGCGGAACCGTTCGCTCGCACGGTGACCGCACACGCATCGATCTCGCCAACCCAAGCGACGGGCAATACATGCTGCTCGTGGACGGCGGCGCCAGAATGCTGGTGATTCATCCTGAAAAGAAGGAGATCGATCAGTTCTCGTCGCCGGGGTTCGCGAATGTGATCGGCACGGCACTCGGCGCGGTCTCACCGATGGTCAGGTTCACCGTTACCGACAGCAAGATCACCCCGGAGCGCCTCGGAGCCGGGGAAACGGTGCTCGGGTACCCAACGGAGCATGTGAGGATTACCGAACAGTTCGATGTGCGGGTCGGGGTCGCCGGCTTCAAGGCGGGCACGGAGCACAACACGGTGACCACCGATTACTGGGTGAGCCCTGGGCTGGATCTCGGCGACAACCCGCTGATCACGCTGATCGAGAACGCCAGCAGCGCGATGGCCCAGAGCGACCACGATTTCGTCGCCAAGCAACACGCTGCGCGCGCGGGCGCGATCCACGGCACACCGCTCCGCACGGTCGTTACGGCGGTATCTGGCTCCGGCGACGGGCATGAGAAGACATCTACCCAGACCATCGAGATCACGAGCGTGAAGCGCGCTCCGCAGCCGGAGTCTCTCTTCGTCATCCCGAGCGGGTACAAGCTCGAGACGCCGGTGGAATCGCTGAAATCGCCCTTCTCGATGTAGCATGGCTGCCGGACCGATCAACCGACAGAGAGGCGGGCGGCCGTGTATACTATAGGAAGGAAGAAGAAGGGACCGCGCACGTCCGCCACCAGCAGCGCGTAGCAATCCCTTCCATACCGGCGCTCCTGGCGACGCCCAAGCCTGCCCGTCCTCTTCGCCCGCCAGCCTTACGGCTCGCGAGCATTCATGGCGCGCAGCGAACGAGCTCATTCGCATGCCGAAGAGCAGCCGCGTGATTCTATATATGACGCGCGGTGCCCGTCAACAATCAGCCAGGACCGCACAATGCGCAACAAGTCGGACGGTAGAGTGTTTGCTCCCAAGAACGCTCCGAACGGGGCCGCAGTGGCAGATCATACCGCCGCCGAGCCAGGGCCCAGGGTACATCACCCGCGCGTGATGAGCACTACGGAGCAGCGGCTTCGTGACGCGAATTCCAAGTCATGGCGCAGCGATGCCCAGCACTGGAGCGGCATTTTCGGACGGCTGGTTGCGAAGCTCAAGCGGGGAAAGTGATGTAGCGGAGGCGCGATAGTGACGGAGCCGCGACGCGCGGGGTCTTCCGAGTAGACAAATACATGGGAGAGCCGGTGTCAGGTCGAGCGCTTCGTCTGCTACGTGTCACAACACTGCTATCCGGACTGGGCGCATTTTCCGCGTGCGCTCATGACACCACTGCGCCGCCGCCGGCGCTCACAGTGCTGCCGCGAGCACTGAGCGGGAATGAGCAGCAGGTGCGCGACGCAAGCAACAGCTTCGCGTTCAGCTTGTTCCAGCGCGAGAGCGCGGCACAGCCTGGTCAGAGCGTATTCCTCTCACCGTTGAGCGCGTCCTACGCACTCGCGATAGCGACTACTGGTGCAAGGGGCGCAACGCTCGACAGCATGACGACGACGCTCGGCTTGAATGGGATGTCGATCGTCGCGATGGATAGCTCGTACCAGTCGCTCACCACACTGCTGCTGATTGACGTGTAGTTTCAGCTCGCGTTGGAGCGACGTCCGCGCCGGTAGTACCGGTGATTCGGATCGACCATCCGTTCATCCTCGCCATCCGCTAGCGCCTCTCCGGAACGATTCTCTTCCTCGGCAAGATCGCCCGGCCGCCCCAGCCGTAGCGCTGGCCTATGGGATCCGGTGCATAGCAGGCCGCCAGACGGCGTCCCCAAGCGCCGCCAGAAACAGTGACGCTCTCGCTCTGCCGGTCGTCGAAAACAATTGAGACTACTGGTGTGACGCGTGGCTGAAACGCCCTCGGCGGCAGATCGGCTGTCAGCACTGTCTGTGAAGTTGGGAGAAGAGCGTGCGGGCCTTAATCGAGGGCAGTATGCAGTGACGACACGACGGACTGCGGTGGTCGAGCCGGGAATCGCGATAGGCGCGACCGCGCTGCTCGCGGCCTATCTCGCCTGGGTCGGCGGCGGCGCGCTCGCGCTGTGGTCCGCCGGTGCGCGCGTCCCGCTGACCACGCATTCGGTGCTCGTCACACTGTCCTGGACCGCGGCCGGTCTGGCTCTCTACGCCTGGCGGCAGCCGGCGCTTGACGCCGCAACGCGGCGCGCGTGGCTGCTCGTAGCGGGAGCGCAGATCGCGACCGGCATCGTCAGTCTGTCATGGGTCGTCAGGCTCGCGTCGGGCAACAGCCTCGCCGGCCCGCTGCCGATTCAGCTGATCGCTGCATCATATGACGTGCTCCTCTTCGGGGCATTCCTGACGTTTCCGGTAGTGAGACTGCGCTCTTCGGATCGAGCCACGTTCTGGTTCGACAGCGCGATAGTGGCGAGCTCCACCGCGGTGCTCACATGGCATCTGCTCTTACGCACCGCGCTGGTGGCAGCGGGCTCCGATTGGCACACTTCGCTGTACGCGCTCGCCTATCCCGTGGGCGACGTCGTGCTCCTCTTTGCGGCGGTCGTGTTGCTGCTGCGCACGCCGCGCCCGGGTAGTGTCAACGCGATCAGGCTGTTCGCGTTCAGCATCCTGCTCAACACGGTGTCGGACGTTCTCTTCATGTGGGCATACATCCAGAAGAGCTCGGCGGGCACTCAAGTCTTCTATGTTGGCTACGCGATCATCGCGTGGATGGCGGTACTCGCTGCAAGCTCGCAGGCTCGTAGCGCGCGGCTGCTCGCTCCGGAAGGCGTGACCGACTCCGCCGCTGACGCACGGTCGCGGCTGAGTCTGCTGCCTTATGCTACGGTTGCAGCGCTGTACATCGCGCTCGTCGTGCATGTTCTCAATGCTGAGAGGGTCGGTGGCGGGAGCGCACTGCATGGCGCTGGCCCCGCGTGGTGGATCTCAAGGTTCCCAGGGACCACGCTCGCATTCGGCGCAGCGATAGTCACAGCGATAGTCGTGGCGCGCCAGATCGCTGCGCAGCGCACCAACGCCGCCCTCGTCGCCGAGCGTCTCTCGCAGGCAGCTCACTTTCACGCGCTCGTGCAGCATTCGTCCGACGTGATCCTCGTTCTGGACGAGGACGGCGTGGTGCGCGAGGCGAGCCCCGCGGTGACGAGAGCGCTGGGGCATCTTCCGGAAGCGATCGTCGGGCGCAGGATTTCCGATTTCTCGGTCAACGACGAGCTACTCGTGCAGGCGGACATTGCAGAGGTGGTTGCTGCGGGCAGCAACGGCGCCGCGATCACCGCGCCGTGCGAGTGGCGGCTGCGCGATGCGTGGGGTGGCGAGCGCTGGATGGAAGCGCTCTGCACCAACCTTCTCTCCGACACCGCTGTACGCGGGATCGTAGTGAACGGGCGCGACGTGAGTGAGCGGAAGCAGCTCGAGGCCGAGCTCACCCACCGTGCATACCATGATCCGCTCACCGGGCTCATGAACAGGTCACGCTTTCACGCGAAGGTTGTCGATGCGCTGGAGTCGCGCGCGGCCCGGACGTCAGCAAGTGGACGAGGCGAGGATGGGCGCGACGGGCTTGCGGTGCTCTACGTCGATCTCGATCACTTCAAGGATGTGAACGACAGGCATGGGCACGGCGCCGGCGATCTCGTTCTCATCACCGTGGCCGATCGTCTCCGCGACGCCACTCGTGGATCCGACACCACGGCCCGGCTCGGCGGCGACGAGTTCGCGATCCTTCTCGAGCGCGTGCGCGACACACGTGAGGCGGTGATGGTGGCGGAGCGCGTGCTTGTCTCGCTCGAGATGCCAATCAGTGTTGGGCATGGTGCTCCGGTGCGAGTGGGAGCGAGCATCGGCGTGGCGTGCATGGGTAGCGAGACCAGTGCAGGCGCTTCGCTGGACGCCGATGCCCTGATTCGCCGCGCGGATGCCGCCATGTACGCGGTGAAGGAGCGCGGGCGGGGCGGCTTCGAGCTCTGCACAGCGGCGGCGTGATGCCGCGGCACGAGCGGGAATAAAACTGCCGTCATGCCAGTCGAGCATATGTGGCTGGTGAGCTCACAGGGTGACACCGCTTGGCCGGTAACAGATCCAGACAGAGCGAAGGCACATCAATGATCTCGTCATTCCAGCGCGGCGGCGCGCGTTGACGGGGGCATCCGGCGCGTCGTTCGACCAAGTCGTGCTGCCGCATCTGGACGCGGCGTACACTCTGGCGCGCTATCTCGTTCGCGATCCGAATGATGCGCAGGATGTGGTGCAGGAGGCGCTTCTCCGTGCTGTGCGCTACTACGGCTCTCTCAGGAACACGTCGGATGCGCGCGCATGGCTGCTGGCGATCGTACGGCGCGAATGCTACTCGCTCTATGCAGGGCGAGCGTGCGCGCCAGTCCGCGACGATATCGTACGAGGAAGCCGACCGCGTCGCGCTCGTCGATCCTGCCGATACGCCGGACGTCGCGACGCACCGAAGCATCGTTCGCGCGCGGCTGTCAGCGGCGATCGCGAGCCTTCCGCCGCACCTGCGCGAAGCGATGATCCTTCGCGAGGTCCAGGGATGCTCGTACGGAGAGATAGCGACTATCACGGAATCACCGATCGGAACGGTGATGTCACGACTGTCGAGAGCACGTGCACGACTTGCGGTCGAGCTCGGTGACATTGTAGACGTGGAGGATGAGTGACCGATAACAAGATCCCACTCGGCGCAGCAATGCGCGATGCGTTTCCGGAGCTACAGGCGCCGGACGATCTGCGCGAGTGGGCGCGGAAGCTGAGCGCGGATCACTCGCCCGAATCGAACAACGTCGAACGACTGCCGGCGGGCCGCGGATCGCACCGGACGCACGTGCGGACACCGCTCCTCTACGCCGCTGGTCTGATACTCGCATGCGCGCTCGGATGGGGAGCGCGGGCCAGCATTCGTGGATCAAGCTCCGCCACACAGGCTCGCGTCGCGGCGAGCGACGCCGTCGCGACCGAGCTGGTGGACAATCACATACGATCGCTCATGGGCGATCACCTGATGGACGTGCGCTCGACTGATCAGCACACGGTGAAGCCATGGTTCGAAGGACGCACCGATTTCGCGCCGCGGGTCGTCGATCTCGCGCCGCAGGGATTCCCGCTGCTCGGCGGAAGACTCGAGTACGCAGCAGGTCATACCATCGCCGCGCTGGTGTTCGGACGAAGGAAGCACATCATCAACCTGTACGAGTGGCCGACGTCAGAGTCGACCGACATGTCGGAGCAGCCGCGCAGTGTGAAGGGATACGCCGTGCTCCACTGGGTATCTAACGGGCTGAGCTACTGGGCGGTCACCGACGCGAGCGCGGTGGACCTCATGGCACTTCGAGGCTCGTTCACACAAGCGCAGTAGTAGCGCGTGCGCAGCGCATGCCAAGAAATAGCGCGGCGGAATAAAGCCGCGCAGTGATCGGTCTATCGGTTGTAGCTCCAAGTACTGGAGCCGCCAACCCGCCATGGAGACCGACATGCCGCACAAGGACCGCGACGAAGAGGAGTTCGACAAGCAGGGCAACACTCGTCCCACAGGATCGAACTACATCGCGGACGATCAGAGCGATGATGGCATAGACCGACGAGGATTCCTGCGTTGCATGGCGTGGACGGGGACCGCGACGCTCTGGGCCCTGTCAGGCGGCGTTCCGAAGTCGTTCGCGATGAGCCGCGTGCCATTCCTGACCGAGAGCGAGCGCAAGAGCATCTTCTTCGCGCAGGTGAGCGACAGCCACATCGGCTTCAGCAAGGAAGCGAACAAGGACGTCACTGCGACGCTTCAACAAGCAGTCGCGAAGCTGAATGCGCTGCCGCAACGTCCAGCGCTGGTTCTTCACACTGGCGACATCACTCAGCTCGCCAAGGCGGACGAGTTCGACACCGCAAATGAAGTGCTCAAGGATATAAGAACGGACCGCGTCTTCTACATTCCCGGCGAGCACGACGTGGCGACCGACAACGGTGCTTCGTATCTGCAACGCTATGGCAAGGGGACCAGGGGCAACGGCTGGTACAGCTTCGATCACTCCGGAGTCCATTTCATCGGCCTCGTCAATGTCCTCAACCTCAAAGCTGGCGGACTCGGCGCGCTTGGCGCGGAGCAGATTGCGTGGCTCAAGCGCGACGTCGTCGGATTGCCGAGCAGCACGCCGATAGTGCTGTTCGCGCACATACCGCTGTGGACCGTCTATCCTGCGTGGGGATGGGGGACCGATGACTCCGAGCAGGCGCTCGCGCTGCTCAGACGATTCGGATCAGTGACGGTGCTCAATGGGCACATCCACCAGATCATGCAGAAGGTGGAAGGGAACATCACGTTCCACACCGCGATGTCCACCGCGTTTCCTCAGCCGACTCCTGGAACCGCGCCCGCGCCAGGCCCGATGAAGGTCGATCCCGAGCGTCTCAAGAGCGTGCTCGGCATTGCAGACGTGACGTTCATCCCGGGGCGCAGCACGCTTGCGCTGGTGGACGCGACGCTGTCTGGCGAGCCGCCAATGTTCGAGGCAGCGTCGCACGACGCGATGGTGCGCAGGGAGAACGAGCGGAAGGCGCTCGTGCTCGGCCCGAACGAGATCGGCATCGACAACTTCAGCTTCACGCCGAAGACGCTGGCAGTGAAGCCGGGTACGAAAGTGGTCTGGATCAACAGCGATGACGTTCCGCATCTCATCGTCAACGTTGAGGGAAAGTTCAAGCAGTCGCCCGTGCTCGACACTGATCAACGCTACACCACGACGCTCGTGAAGGCGGGGACGTACAACTACTTCTGCTCGCTACATCCGATGATGCAGGGAAAGATCATCGTGCAGTGAAGCGAGTGCGATGCGTCATCGTGACCTGTCAGCGAAAAGCGGCGTAGAGAGATACCGCGCACCCGAATCCGGAGCGTCATGCGTGACGAGCCGGCCATGTCCTGCTTCGCCAAGCTCGTCATCTGCCGCTCCGGTGTCTGTGATTGCTCACCGCTCGACCGGCACGCGCACGGAGTTTCCCCACTCGCTCCAGCTTCCGTCGTAGTTACGAACGCGCGGATAGCCGAGCAGCTCGGTGAGCACGAACCAGGTATGACTGGAGCGCTCGCCGATGCGGCAGTATGTGATCACGTCCTGATCCGGGGACAGCTTCGCCTCGCCCTCGTAGATCGCGCGAAGCTCGTCGGCGCTCTTGAACGTGCCGTCAGCGTTGGCGGCGCGGCTCCATGGGACATTGACCGCTCCCGGAACGTGGCCGCCACGCAGTACGCCTTCTTGCGGGTACTCTGCCATGTGAGTCTTCTTTCCGGTGAACTCGTCAGGGCTTCGCACATCGACGAGCGGGAGTCGCGTGCTCGAGTGAGCGAGCACCTCGTCGCGGAAGGCGCGAATGCGCGAGTCCGATCGTTCCGGTGCGACGAAGTCGGTCGCGGGAAATGACGGCACCTCAGTGGTGAATGGGAGTCGTTCGGCTTCCCACTTGATGCGGCCACCATCGAGGAGCTTCGCGTTCTCGAAGCCGAAGAGCTTGAACACCCAGTATGCGTAAGTCGCCCACCAGTTGTTCTTGTCGCCGTAGAAGATCACCGTGTCGTGGTTGCCGACGCCGAGCCTGCGAACGAGCGACTGAAACTGCTCGCGCGAGATGTAATCGCGCACGACGGCGTCGTTGAGATCCACGTGCCAGTCGAGTTTCTGCGCACCGGGAATGTGGCCGGTGTCGTAGAGCAGAGTGTCCTCGTCGCTTTCCAGGATGCGCAGGTTCACATCGCCGAGGTGCCTGGCGAGCCACTCGGTGGATACGAGCGATTCGGCGCGCGCGTAGCCCTTGTCGGCTATCACCCGCTCGGTGCTGGAAGTACCGCTGTCGTTGGTGCTGGTCGAGCTCATGGTCGTGCTCCTGTGATTGATGTCGTGAGAGACAAAAAAAGGCCGCTCGATCGAGCGGCCGGTGAGATCCTACGAGTGAAGATGTGAGCGTGTTCTGCGATGCTCTACGTTTCAATCGGCCGCGGAAGAGATGTGGGAGGACACATGCGCATACAGCACATGGCTCCCGCTCCACAGCGACAGCAACACGCGCGCGGACGACCGCTCATTCCCGCGGGCGTGCAGCGGGTAGTAGCAACTGTCGAGCGAAGCTGACAAGCGGGGGCGAGCACTGGAGCGAGCATCAGAGGTGGAAGGGGTGGAAACAAAAAAGCCCGGACGGAAAAGCCGCCGGGCGATCGCGTTTTAGCACTTTGTTTAACGTGGCGGCAATAGGCGGCAAATGACCACGAGTTACGATTGTACGGTGAACGTAGTGAGGCGCCAATTGCGCGTCAAGTGCATGCGGACGTGTCAGTCACTGCTTAACGATTTGTTGATGTCACCGAACGGCACTGCGTGCGCGAACGACGTGAACGTTCCATGCTCGGCGATCTCTCTCGCAGCGTCGAGAAAGGCACCCCACGCGACGCGAGCGAGCGCGCCGCCGACACTGATTCTCCGCACACCACACTGCGCGAGTGCTGCCACTGTGGTGAAGTCGCTTCCGACGAGCACGTTCACGGGCTTTGGTGCTACGGCCTGTACTACCGCCGTGATGTCCGAGATGCTGCGAAGCCCGGGCGCGTAGAGACAGTCGGCGCCTGCTTCGGCGTATGCGGTGAGTCTGTTGATGGTCTCGTAGAGATCAGGGCGGCCGACGATGAATCCCTCCGAGCGGCCGGTGAGGAGAATGCCAGTGCCGCTCTCATCGATCGCGTTGCGCGCTGCACGGATTCTGTCGATGGCGAGGGCCGTGTGGAAGAGCGGGCTCGAAGAGTCGTGTGCTGAATCTTCGATGGAGAGGCCAGCGATCCCTGTCTTCGTCGCTTCGAGGACGTTGTCGTACACGCCAGCAGCGTCGATCGCAAAGCCGCCCTCGAAGTCTGCGTTGACGGGGACGTCGACGCTCGCGCTTATCTCGCTGAGGCGCGCGAGAGTCTCATCGAGCGACGCTTGATTGTCGGATCGTCCCAGTGACCACGCGAAGCCCGAGCTTGTCGTTGCGAGGGCGCGGAATCCGAGCTGCGCGAGGAGTCGCGCGCTGCCGACGTCCCAGGGGTTGGGGATGACGAAGCAGCCGGACTCGTGGAGCTGGCGGAAGGTTTGTACGCGTGAGAGTTTTCCATCCGTCAAATTATTCGTGTCGGTATGGCCGCGCGATAGAAGGGCCGAATTGAGACACATCGCGAGCGAGGGGCGCGTGGACGATGCGCCGCGCATGCGTGACGATGTTCGGTCGCCACTCTGCATCTACCGGCGGCATTGCCGGCGCGTACATTCGGTGAGCGCTCTGGCCCGGTCCACGACGAGTCCCTGACGCGCGGCTCTTCCAGTCACAGAATCACTTGTGAGGCCAAGATGATCGCAACCCACGTACTGGTGTTGGCATCGCTGCTGGTGCCCCTGACAATGGCCCACGCGCAGGCCAACGGCATCGTGAGTGAGTCTATCACGATCACTCAACGGGGTAATGCGAAGCCTGATACGATCTTGACGCGTACCACATCGACCAGCAGCCCGGGCGTTACGCGTACACGAGAAGATGTTAGCAGCAGTGGCGTTCTTCCGCGACCGTGGAGCATCGTCGGCACTGTGATGATAGTAGTTCAGCACGATAGCAGCATGATCGCAACCTGCATCGACACCGCGAAGAAGACTTACTGGCCGATGGACATGCATGCCGTACTGGCAAGCATAATGAACACGATCAACACAACGACGCAGTCCCCGCAGCGTGGTGATGAGCCTACGCTCGACAGTATCGGCGACGGAGAGATCATCGCCGGTTATAAAACCGTCCATTTCCGCAGCCACGCCGTAATTCGAATGTCGATGACCATGCTCGGTCAACCCGAGTCGTGGACCAGTGAACGGACCACGGACTACTATGTCGCTCCAGGACTTCCTCCAGATTCGCTGCAGGCGCGCTCTCGCGGCACGGTATCAAAGGCGCCAGTCCCTACTGATACTGCGATGCCAGGGTTGAAAGAGTTCGCCGACCAGCAACATGCTATTGCGTTGCGAATAGCGAAAGTCGGCGCAACGGTGAAGAGTGTTGTGAAATCCGTCACTGCGATGGACGGTGGGACGAGAACGGAGCTTCGGACGGTGCAGCTCATCGCTCGGCGTAGAGCTGTCGTGCCGGACTCGGTTTTCGCAGTTCCTGCAGGGTACACGAAGACCAACCCGTTGCTCATGGGAGCGCAGTAAGCGTTCTCTCACCATGAAAGTTTGTTGCCTACAATTGCACTTATCACTGTCCAACAGCTTCGTGTGACGACCGACATTCATCGCACTCGTGCTGATCAAAGGCGTCACGGGATGCACGCGTACTAATGCTGCCGCACCGAACGATACCGCAGTGCGACCGTAGTGCAGGAAGATCGATGTATCAATGTAGACCTAATCCGTGACGAGCGAATCCCGCGCGTCATGGACGTGTGAGACATGATGCGGGGTCCGCCAGACCGCGAACGTTCCAGCTTTGGTCCTCCCGTCTGTACACCCATCGACGTAGCTGAGCTCGCCGATGACAGCAGTACCATCGTCCGCAGCGCTACCGATGATCCTCATCGTGCCCGAACACTTCTTATCGGGATAGCTCCAATTCACGTCGATCACCAAGGAGTCGTTCCTGATCTGGCCGCTGCCGTGTCCTTCGATGTGCGGATGCGCTGTCGCGATAGTCGCCGATGCAGTGCTACCGTGCAATGTCAGGCTCAATGACATTGGAAGGCGGCTACGATCAAGCACTATATGGCCCTCGTAACTACCTGCGCTGATCGGCGTGCTTCGGGCGGCGCTCGATCTCGCTGTAGAAGACAGCGCGAAAGCGACGATGTAGTCTCCCAGCTTGTCACCACTCGCCGCGTGTAGTTCCTTGTGGCCTCCTGCGGCGACTACGACGTACTGCTGTCCGTTCTTTGCGACGTACGTCATTGGTGACGCGTGGACGCCAGCGGGCAACTCTGCCGACCAGAGTTCCTTGCCAGTCTCAACGTCGTAGGCGTGGATACGCTGATCGACAGCACCGCCCACGAACACTACACCGCCTGCTGTCGTCATCGCGCCGCCGAGGTTTGGAGATCCCCACTGGTCACTCCCCGGTATCCGACTGAGCGATCCGATGCTACCGAGTGGACGCTGCCACCGCACCGCTCCGGACTCGAGGTCGATTGCCGTCAAGGTGCCCCACGGAGGTGGATTGCACGGTACGCCGTCCGGCGCGAACAGGTGTCTTCGACGCATCGCGTACGGCGTACCCGCTTGCGGGGCGAACTCATCGAAGCGCGTTCCCCTCATCTTCCGCGCGGCGACCTCTGAACGCGGAATCAGATCGACCAGGGTGATTACGTTATTCGTGGGAATGATCGCCAGGTGACGAATCGGGTCGACGGTGACTCCGCTCCAGTTCGAGCCGCCGATGTTACCAGGAAAGATGACGGTTCCGCGTAATGACGGTGGCGTGAAGATGCCTTCAGAGCGCACGCCCGCCAGCTGTTGCCGGCACCACGCCTTGCTCGCCTCGCTCACGCCGAACACCTGGCTAGTGTCGAAGCGTTCGGGGCCAAGCGGCGCCGGCCGGAGAGGAAATGGCTGCGTGGGCCACGCCTCTTCGCCGGATACGTCACTCCTTGGAACCGGACGCTCCTCAACGGGGAATAGCGGCTCTCCCGTCATCCTGTTCAGGATGAACACATGCCCCATCTTCGTCGTCTGCACCAGCGCGGGCACTGCGCCATTTCGGTTTTCCGTAAACAGCACTGGCTCAGCCGGCACGTCGTAGTCCCACAGATCATGATGCACGACCTGGAAGTGCCACACGACCTTCCCGGTCGCCGCTTTCAGCGCGACGACGGAGTTGGCGTACAGGTTGGCGCCGAGTCGTTCGCCTCCGAAGAAATCAGGGCTCGCGCTCCCGGTGGGAACGAAAACGAGGTGATTGATCGGATCGACACTAATGACAGCCCATGCGTTCGCCGCGCCTGTTGTATGAGCGTCTCGACCGCGCCACGTGTCATAACTCGCGTCGCCGGCATTCCTTGCAACGGGATCCCATGCCCACCTAAGCGCCGCCCGTTCTGGCGTCGAAAGCGCGCACCACTCCGCTCGGCGCATCGGCTCGTCGACCGTCCGCCACTGTCGAGCCGACGATAAGCATGTCGTCTATCACAGCGGGCGGCGACGTAATTGAATATTCGCCATGATATGCGGGCGCGTTCAGGACACCGCGGTCAAGGCGAACCACTCCGTCAGCACCGAATCCGCTGCACGGCTCCCCCGTTCGCGCGTCGAGTGCGATGAGTCGCGCGTCAACCGGGGCTACATAGATTCGCCGATGACAAACCGCCGTGATCGGAGTCGATGGATCCGACCACGTGGACACGCCTCGGTTCGTGAAGTCTCCGTAGTCACCGGACAGGTCGATCTCAGGGTCGAACGCCCACACTTCTCTGCCAGATTCGGGATCGAGTGCCCTAACGCCACCGAACGGCGTCGAGGCATAGAGTAATCCATCAACGAAGATGGGCGTCGTCTCGTCGCGGGCTGCTGCGTCCGCGAGCGCGAAGTCGCCTGTCCGATAGGTCCACGCCACGACCAGCGAACGCACGTTGTCACGCGTGATCTGCTGTGCCGGGGAATACTTCGTCCCAGCTGCGTCACGGCCATACGCTGTCCACTCGACCGTTTGTGACGCGGGCGTGTCGGCCGCGTCCGGCCGCGAAACCACCGTCGTAGTACAGGCTGACAAGCATAGCGAGAGACCGATGAGCAGCGGTCTGTCGGCGTTCCTCATGAGCTGAGCTACCGTCACGCGTAAGATGAGCGAATAGAAGCGGAGGCTAATGGCGCTCATTTGTCACCGTATCGTGCCGAAATGGTTGCGGTGATGGACGGTCAAGGGTAGCTCGAGATCACGCCGGCAACGATGAGGTGTCTCTCACGGATCATTGTTCCGGTGTCCGGTTCGGAACTCCGGCTTAACACCGAATCCCGCTCATCGCAGTGCTGTTGCACTCCACGCAAGCCGGTCAATCCAGCTTGGCTCACCAGCCTCTCTTCAATCGAGCGCATGACCGGTAGCGTCACATCGACTTGATGCTGTGCCGGAGGTGTTCCAAATCGCTGGAGGTACTGGATGAAATGGACACCGCCAGCATCAGGGAAAAACTGAATGACGCCCAGCACCCCTCCTCTCCCCTCGTAAGTGAAGGTGGATACAGTATCGCCCATGAGGACCCTTGAGTGATCATACTGTACGGAGTCTACCCCGGGTGTGCTACGGATGATTGCCAGCACAGTCTGAGGAGGCGGTATGAACGCGACGTCCGCCGAGCGATCAACTCCGTAAATTCTATCGCAACCAACGGTTACGAGCGTCAAGAGCAGAAGAGCGGTCGAGCGATTCATATCTGGTTGGTCGAAGAGGTTCAGAACCCGGAGCAAGAGTGTACGTTAGCCGTTGCTACGGTATTCACCCGGTGGAATCCCTAGATACCGACAGCTACCGCACGAGCACGTCACGCCTCTCCGATATCAGCGTGGACCGGTTACAGATGCCAGCGATTGAGATTGCCTTCTTAGGCCACCGCTTCGCGACTTGAGCGACGAAGCAGTTCCCACGTTTTCTCGACGTGTTTCTCCTCAGTCCTGATGTTGCCAACCGCCAAACGAAGCACGAAGGACCCGTTCAATTTCGTGTGCGAGAGAAACGCCGCGCCGGATTCGTTCACGGCGGCTAAGATGCTTTCGTTCACTGAGTTGCGTGTTTCTTCGCTCATCCCTTCCCGCGCGTAGCGAAAGCACACAGTAGAGAACGGATGCGGTGCCATTACCTCCCATCCGGGCTCGGCCTCGACCCACGAAGCGAACTCCTGCGCCAGCCTCACGTGCTCGCGAATGCGTGACGCGAGCCCATCAACGCCGAACGCGCGCATCACCATCCAGAGCTTCAGCGCGCGGAACCGACGACCGAGCTGGACGCCATAGTCCATGAGGTTCACGACTTCATCAGCCTCGCGCGTGACCAGATACTCCGGCACCAGCGAGAACGCACGCTTGAGCAGTGCCTGATCCTTCACCCAGAACGCCGAGCAATCGACTGGTGTGAAGAGCCACTTGTGAGGATTCACGACGAGTGAATCGGCGCGATCGACGCCGTCGAGATAATGACGCAGCTCGGGAACCACACCAGCAGCGCCGCCATACGCGCCATCCACGTGCAGCCAGACATCCTCGCGCTCGCAGATGTCGGCGATCGCCGGCACTGGATCGATACTCGTCGTGCTCGTCGTCCCTACAGTCGCGACGACGGCGACAGGGATGTAACCGCGCTCACGGTCCGCGCGGATCGCGTCTGCGAGTGCATCAGGCCGCATGCGGAACGCGGCGTCGGTCGGAATGTGAACGACGTTCTGATGACCGAAGCCGACGGTTATCGCGCCCTTGTCGATCGACGAATGAGCTTGCTCGGAGCAGTACACTCGCAGCGCTGGGAGATCGCTGCGTCCCGCAAGTCCACGCTCGCGGACATCGAGACCCGCAGCTTCGCGCGCCGCAACGAGTGCGAGCATGGTAGATATGCTAGCCGTGTCGTTGATGATCCCGAACCATCCATCACTCAAGCCGAGCGCCTGACGTAGCCAGTCGAGCACTCTGACCTCGAGCTCGGTCGCCGCGGGCGAGCTCTTCCACAACATTGCGTTGGTGTCGAGCGCTGCCGCGAGCATCTCGCCGAGAATGCCTGGCACCGACGCGCTGATCGCGAAGTAGGCGAAGAAGGCTGGATGGTTCCAGTGCGTGATTCCCGGAAGTATCACACGCTCGAAGTCGGCGATGATCTCCTGAATGGGCTCGCCATCCTTCGGTGGAGACGCGGGAAGCGCCGCAGCAACCTCGCCCGGCTTCACCTGCGACAATACTGGATAGCGGCCCGGATCAGCGAGATAATCGGCGATCCAATCGACAAGTTGGTGCGCTTGCGCGCGGAAGACCTCCGGCGAGAGATCACCGGTATCGGGCAACGTAGTCATGACCCTAACGCAATGTCGGAAGCGAGGAAATTCAAGTGCGCCACATCAGCCACACCGCGAACGATTCAGCGCGGTAGATGAACTCTGGCCTCACAGCCGTCACCGTTGGTCAGCGACAACGTCCCTCCGTGCGCCTCGGCAATCTGCCTGCTGAGAACAAGACCGATGCCGGACCCGCCGGGCTTGGTGGTAAAGAACGGGACGAACAGATTGGCGCTGTCAGGGAGCCCGAGTCCTTCGTCCTTGATCCACACATCCACCCACTCATCATCAGCGCTCCAACCTACGCGCACCGCTCCGCCAGTCTCGAGTGAGGCGTCAGCAGCATTGCGAATGAGATTGATGAGTAGCTGATCGAGCTGGTCAGCGTCGGCGTCGAGAGTGACACGAGCGCCGGGTACCACATCCACCTTGATGCGAGTCTCCATTCTCGCAACGCGACTTACCCAGTCCTCCACGTCCACCGAAGCCCGACTCGGCTCGGGCAGGCGCGCGAGGAGGGTATATGATGCCATGAAGCGGGCGAGCGCGGCGGAGCGTCCCGCAATCACACCGAGGCCACTGGCGAGATCTTCCTCCCAGTCCCCGTCGCGGGGTTTTCTGCCGAGATGCTCGCGCAACGTGGTCGCGATGGATTGGATCGGCGCGAGGGAGTTGTTGATCTCGTGACCCAGCACGCGGATGAGACGCTGCCACGCCTTGCGCTCCTCCTCGCGCAACGCTCGGCTCAAATCGGTCAACACAACGAGCTCGTGCGGATAGCCGCCCTGCCGGAAGGTGGTGCGCCGAAGCTGCCATCTGTCGCCGCCGGACGCGAACGATGCGTGAAGCACTCTGGTGTCATCGCCGGTGAGAACGTGACCAAGTCCGAGCGTTGATGCAGTGCTACCAATCACTCGCTGCGACGGCTTGCCGAGCAAGCTCTCGCCGGCGCGATTGACAAGTCGCAGCGTCCCGCTCTCGTCGAAGACGAATGCAGCGACGTCGATCTCGCGCATGACGGCGCGCGCGAGCGCAGATGCGTCGAGGGCGTGAAGCCGCTGCTCGCGAAGCGCGGCGCCAAGTCTGTTGAGCTCGAAGTACGCGAAGCCGAGCGCGTCGTCTGTGCTTGCGCCACGAGCGCGAATGGAGAAATCACCTTCGCGGAGTGCGGACGCCATGTTCGCGATGACCTGGAGCGGGCGGATCGAGTGCGAGTGAAGCGAGTATGCAGTGACTATCCAGAAAGCCGCCATCACCACGGTGAGCGCCACGCAGAGCGGAACTGAAGTGTCACCCGTCCACAGGAGAATCTCAGCGACTATGGCAGCGGGAGCGGCGAGTGCGATCGCGAACCAGACGATGCTTCGCTCGAAGCGCACCCGGTGCGACCTCCTGTCTCTCGCGCCAGAATCAAAGTCCATGCAGCGCCATGCGCCGGTACAGCGCACTGCGGCTGACGCCGAGCGCACGAGCCGCCGAGCTGACGTTCCCGTCGTATCGCGTCAACGCCTTCTGGATGAGAGTACGCTCGGCTTCGTCGAGCGTCAGCTCTTCCAGGCGCGGCTGCGCGCTGCTGGTGCGCGCATTGAGAGCGAGATCGGATGCGTGGATCGTGTCACCGCGCGCGAGGAGCACAGCACGCTCGATGGTGTGCTCGAGCTCGCGGATGTTGCCTGGCCAGAGGTGATCGAACATCGCCTGCATCGCGGACGCGTCGAAGCCGTCGATCTTCTTGCCGTAGCGCTCGGCGTCGCGTGCCAGGAAGTGCGAAGCGAGGAGCGGTATGTCGTCGCGCCGCTCGCGCAACGGAGGGAGGCGCAGCTCGATCGTGTTGAGCCTGAAGAGGAGATCTTCGCGGAACCTGCCGCCGGCGACTTCCTCGAGCGGATCAACGTTGGTAGCAGAGAGCACCCGTACGTTGACGCGTCGCGCGCGCGACGAGCCGACACGCTCGATCTCGCCCGTCTGCAGAGCGCGCAGCAGCTTGGCCTGAAGATGAATGGGGACGTTGGTGATCTCATCCAGGAAGAGCGTCCCGCCATCCGCCAGCTCGAAGCGCCCGACGCGATCGAACTTCGCGTCGGTGAACGATCCCTTCACATGTCCGAAGAGCTCGCTCTCGAAGACGCCATCAGAGAGGCCGCCCATGTTGACCGGGATGAACGACTCGCCAGCACGCGACGATGCCGCGTGAAGCCATCGTGCGACGATCTCCTTTCCAGTGCCGTGCTCGCCGGTAATGAGAACGTTCGCGTCCGACGGCGCGACGCGCTTCATGAGGTCCAGGATCGGCTTCATGCGCTGCGACTCGGCGAGCAGCTCGGGGAGCCGCGTCCCACGCAGCGCGTTGTTCTCGCTCTTCATACGCCGTCCAGCGCGGATCGCGCGCGCCAGATCGACGTGAACCTTGAGCGTGGTGAGCAGACGCGTGTTGTCCCACGGCTTCTCGATGTAATCAGATGCGCCGCGCCGAATTGCCTCGACCGCGCTGTCGACGCTTCCCCACGCCGTCATGACTATCACCGGAAGCGAGTCATCTATCGCCTTGATGCGATAGAGCAGATCGAGTCCTTCGCGGCCCGACGTGGTGTCGCGCGTGTAGTTCAGGTCCATCAATACAGCGTCGAGCTCACGCGCCTCGAGCGCGGAGATGATGCCGGCAGTGGAGCGCGCAGTCTCTATGCGATATCCCGCGCCCTTGAGCAGGAGCCGCAGCGCCTCGATGACGTCGGGCTGGTCATCGGCGACGAGGACTTGCGCCGGTTCGGCGGGAGCAGGGTGCAGCTCGTCAACGGCAGCGGCTTGGATCGCGGTCACTCCTTAACGTAACGGTCTTCCCACCGCATTTTCGAGTGCGGCGACGGCCTTGTGGTAGTTGTACACCGCGTTGATCCGGTCATTCTCCGCCTGGGCGTACGCCGCGCGCGAGGTGGTGAGATCCACGAAGGTGGAGAGCCCCACTGCGTACTCGTCCTGGATGAAGGTGAGCTCCTCCTTCGCCTTGGCGGAGTTCTCCTCCTGCAGCTTCACAGTCTGGAGCGCAGTCTGGAGCGACAGGTACGCCGACGTGACGTCCGCTTTTACCTGCAGCTCGCGCGACCGGGTGGTATAGCGGGCATTCTCGCGGGCGACCTCCGCTTCCTGCAAGCGCTGCTCGCGCCCGAATCCGTCGAAGATCGGGAGGGTGATCGCGGCAGTGATGCTGCGCGGAGCGTGACTGAAGTCGAACGGAAAGAGTGAGTTCTGCGCCCTCAACGCTGCCGCATCGGCGCTGGTGAACTGGATCTGCTGACATGCAGGGAGCGTGTTCGGAAGGCCGACTGCCTGCCTCACCTCCTGAGTGGAGATGCAGCTCGCGCGCTCACTGTTGGTCTCAGCCTGCGCCTGGTTTATGAGAAAGTTGGGATCGCGATACGCGTACGTGTAGCCGCCGATGCCGGTCGAGAGGGAGAGCGTGGGCATGTACTCCGTACGCTCCTTCGCGACGTTCAGCGATGCGACGTGCTCACGATCACGCAGAGCGAGGATATTGGGATTCTGGCTCTGCGCCATTGCGATGAGCTGCGGGAGAGCGGGAAGGGAATCACCGACAGTCAGGTTCGAGACGAGCTGGACATTTGCCGGCTCATCCACCCCCATCTCCTGAAACAGTCTGAGCTTGTCGATCTGATGCTGGTTCTGCGCTTGCAACAGTGCGACTTTCTGCTGGCCAAGCGCAACTTCCGCGCGCTGCACATCGAGCAGAGTCCCCGTTCCAACTGTTGCCTTCGCCTTCGCGAGGTCGAGCTGCACCTGAGCGTTGGCGACCAATGAATCATTCAGATCGGAGAGTGCCTTGCTCTGCAGCGCGGTGATGTAATCCTGCTTGACGGTATTCTGAAGACTGACGTCAGCACCGGAGATGTCCTGCTCGACGGCTGCACTGGTGGCGCGCTGGACGCGCGGTGCTATGAGGTTCGCGCCACTGAGGGTGTAATTGATGCCGATCGAGTACTGCGACTGGAGCACGTCGGAGTTGGAGCCCAGCGAGACGCCGCTGAAGAACTGCTGGCCGCCCTGCTGATACTGACCCGTGAGGGACGACGAGAGTTGTGGGAGCAACGCACCTCTTGCCGCGCGCAGGTCGAGGGCTGCGTTACGAGCGTTGTTGCGCGTCGACTGGAAATCAGGGTTGTTGCGCCTGGCGATGGCGACTGCCTGTGCTATGGTCAGGGTGGAAGGCACCTCGCCAGGCAACTGGCCACTCTGGCCGATTGCGACGGAGTATGGGATCGCGACGAGGGTCATCGCGAGAACGGCGGCCCTTTTCGGCGCACGCAATGGCGGCTTGATCAGACGATGTTCGACGTTACGAATTGAACCAATCATGATCACTCGACGGACATACTCAGAAATTGAATGCATCGCAATCTCACGGATTGCGGCCGGCTGCCACATGTCGCCTATTCAGACCGCAAGCTGACCGAAGGCGAAACCTCCGCCGCGCGTCGCGCAGGAATGACGCACGCAACCGCAGCGACGCCAAGCAGAAAGACACTCACCGTCGCGTACGTCAGCACATCGAGCGCGCCGACTCCGTACAGCAGAAAGCTCAGCAATCGCGCGACGGCCCACGATCCAAGAAGGGCGATAGGGAGCGCGATCAGCATCGGCATCAGTGACTGGCGCATGACCAGACGGACGACGTCGCCGGCACGCGCGCCGAGTGCCATGCGTACGCCCAGCTCGTGAGTGCGCTGCGACACCGAGTAGTTCACCACGCCGTAGATGCCGATTCCGGCAATGATGAGCGCGACGATGGCGAACCCACCGATGAGGGTGACCATCAGCAGCCATGGCGACAGATAATCGGTGACGATGTCATCCATGGTGCGCGTCGCACCGACCGCGATGCTCGGATCTATCGCGCCGATCTGACGTTGAATCATTCTTGTCGCTGCTGCGGGGTCGCCGGCGACACGTGCGAGGAGCTGGTACTGATGCCACCACCCCGCCGTCTCCATCGGCTCGTATACCTCGAACTCCGACTCGGTCTCCTCTAGCGCACTCGTCTTCGTGTTGCTGACGACGCCGACAATCGGCGCGGATCCCCAGCCCAGGTTGAGCACCGCACCAATCGGGTCACGTCCACGGAAGTACTTGTCCGCGAGTGCCTTGTTGATCACGATGAAGTGTGTGCCGCTCCCGCTCAAGCTCTGGGGCCACAGGTGGCCACGCAGGAGTCGGATCCCGAGCACATCGAAGTAGCCGGACGTGACGACGTGCTCCATCGCCTGCGGCTTGTCCCGATCCGGGATCGGCGCGCTTCCTACAACAGAGAAGTTGGTGGTGTTGCCGTTGTGAGTCAGCGGGGTGAACGACGTGAGTGCCGCCGCGCGCATGCCGGGCAGAGACTCCACCTCGCTCACGATTCGATCGTTGATCTGCATCGTCGCCGCGCCGCGGGGATAACCGCCCTCAGGGACGTCGATGTCCAGCGCGAGCACGTGCTCGGGCTGGAAGCCGGGGCTGGCGTGCAGCAGTGCGACGAAGCTGCGCGTCACGAGCGCCGCTCCCACCGTGAGCACAAGTGCCAGAATGAACTGGGTCATGACGAGTGCGGTGCGCAGCCGGCGCCCACCGACGCCACCGCTTGCACCGCGCCCGCCCTCCTTGAGCGATCCAGTGAGATTGACTCTCGCAGCGTGCAGCGCTGGCCCGAGACCGAAGAGCACGCCGATCACGATGGAGACGCCCGCGGCGAAGAGCAGGACCTCCCGATTGACCGCGATATCGCTCCAGCCGGCGACGCCCTGCGCGACGTACCCGGCGAGCAGGTGGTCACGGATCAAGGGCACACCCAGCATCGCGAGCAGCACGCCGAACGCGCCGCCGATCAGAGCCAGGAGGATGCTCTCGATGAGCAGCGTGCGCGCGATCCGCCAGCGTCCAGCACCCAGTGCAGCACGCACCGCGAGCTCGCGCTCGCGTCCGATCACCCGTGCGAGTGTGAGGTTCGCCGTGTTGGCGCACGCGATGAGTAGTACAAGGACGACCGTCCCCTGGAGCATCAGGATGAAGGGCCGTAGATCGCTCAGCTCGTTCGCACGCATTTCGGCAATCTCAATGCGTGCATTCGCCCACTCGTTAGGATGCTCGGCGGAGATCTGACGGGCAATCGCCGCAATCTGCGCTCGCGCCTGCTCGAATGTCGCGCCCGGTGCCAGCCGCGCAACCACACGCAGATTACCGGTGTTGAAGTTGCCAGCCATGAGCGAATCCGGATACGGTACCCAGAGATCGCGCGTATATGCCGGGTAGGCGTCCCGGTCACGAATGACGCCGATCACAGTGTAGGGCGTATTGTCGAGCGAGATCACGCGACCGATGATGTGTGGATCTGCGGCGAACGTCGCACGCCACATCTGCTCGCGCAGGACTACAACGCGAGCCCGCCCACGCTGAGCGTCCTCGGGAAGAAAGAGGCGGCCGAGCAATGGCTTGATCTCGAGCGTTGGGAAGAGACCGGGCGTGACAGCCTGGCCATGCACGAGCCGCGCTGCACCGCCAAGCGGCGTCAACGCCCCCGGGACGGGCCAGCCGCCGTACGCCCCAATCGATGCGAGTGTGGTCGCCTGCTGCGCCAGCCGCACGACGCTACCAGGTGCGACATTTCCGTGCGGAGTGCTCTGCCTCACTTCATACAGTGCGATGAGCCGACCGACCTGTGGATAGCGGTACGTGTGAACCATCACCGCACTCATCACACTGTAAGTAACGACGTTCGCGCCGATCCCCAGCGACAGTGACAGCAGTGCCCCGAGTGTGTACGTGGGCCGTGTGACGAGGGCGCGAGCCGCCTGCCGCACTTCGCGACCGATGCCTGCAATCCACTCATCCGGCCGCATCATGCGGTGTCCGCTGACGCCACGCGAAATCCGCTCTCCTCCAACTGACGCTCGTCAGCCACCGCGCGCGTTCCGCGCTCCTCCTCCACAATCCTTCCATCGAACAGGTGCACCGATCTCTCCGCGTGACGCGCGAAGCGTGGATCGTGGGTGACCATGCAGATGGTGGCGCCGTTGCTGTGTAGATCACGCAGCAGCTCCATGATCGCCTCACCGTTCGCGGAGTCGAGGTTTCCCGTCGGCTCGTCGGCGAGAAGGATGAGCGGATCACCTGCGACCGCGCGCGCGACAGCGACACGTTGCTGCTGGCCGCCCGAAAGCTGCGCAGGGTAGTGATTCGTGCGATGCGACATTCCCACTCGCTCGAGTGCCGCGAGCACACGCTTGCGTCGCTCGTCCGACGGCGTGCCTCGATACGTGAGCGGTAGCTCGACGTTCTCGAATACGGTGAGATCGCCGATCAGATTGAATGCCTGGAAGATGAAGCCGATGCGTTGGTTGCGAACGTCGGCGCGTTGCGACCGAGTCAGCGATTCGACTGGCTGGCCACCGAGTCGATATACACCCTGCGTCGGAGTGTCGAGCAAGCCGAGTATGGAGAGGAGCGTCGTCTTGCCACCGCCCGACGGTCCCGCGATCGCGACATACTCTCCCTCGCTCACGTTGAGATGGATGTCGGAGAGCGCATGGGTCTCGAGCTCGTCGGTGTAGTAGATCTTAGTCACGCCGTTCAGCTCGATGAGCGATGACTTCGGTTGGCTATCCACAGCGGCTGAAGCGGTCATTGGGGTCTCGGGTGTCTCGATGGTTTGTTGGCTCGATGCATACTCGGAACTTCACTCATTTCTCAGCGCCAAAACCGGATCTACCCGCGTGGCGCGAAACGCGGGGATCAGACTTGCGAGCACGGCGACCGATCCGAAGAGCAGCAGCACGGCGACGAAGGTGATCGGATCAGCGGGACCTATACCGTACAGCAAGCTCTGCAGGACGCGCGTGAGCGGGAGCGTCGCCAATACGCCAACGGCGAGTCCCACCGCGACGACTCGCATCGATCGTCTCATTACAAGTCGCCACACCTGCGATTGCTGAGCGCCCAGCGCCATCCTGATGCCCATCTCACGCGTGCGTTGCGCGACCTGGTACGAGACGACGCCGTAGATACCGATCGCTGCGAGGATCAGCGCCGCGACGGCGAAGAAGCCGAGTATCGAAGTGCTGAACTTCCGGCTCGCGACCGAGCTCGACGTGAGCGCGTCCATCGTGCTGATCTCGGCGGGTACTCCGCGCCTGGTCAACGCGGAGCGCAGCGCATCGGCGAGCTGCGCCGGCGGCGCGCTTCCCTGAAGCGCGACGAATGCGTAGCGCGAACGGTACGGACGCTGGAACAGATCCAGATACGCGATCGGCTTGGCTTGCTCGGTCATACTCGTGTTGCGCACGTCGCCGACGACGCCGACGATGGTTACCCATTGATCCGCGCCCGCGACCGGCACCCACTTCCCGCCAACGAACTCCGCTTCATCCACCGTGAAGTTGCGCATTCTCTTGCCGATCACGTTCTGCCCGGGCCAGTAGCGGCTGGCGAATGCGCGGTTGACGACAGCGACGCCGGGCGTTCCGGCCCGGTCGAGCTGATCGTCCAAGAGTCGTCCCTGTTCCAACGGAATTCGCAGCGCACGGAAGTAGCCGCCGGTTGCTACCGCGTAATCGGCATAGCCACTACCTGGCGCACGCCCCTCGATGTCGAACGCGCCGTTGATCGCGCCGCCGCTGAGCGGGATCACGCTCGACACGCCGGCCTGCTTCACTCCACTCACCGCGGTCAGATTGGGAAGCAGCTCCTGGTAGAACGCGCGCAGCGCGGTATCGTTCGCGAATGTCGCTTCGGGAAGCGCGACTTCGGCGGTGACCACGCCGCTTCCGTTGAAGCCGGGATCGACCGCGAGCAGCTTCCAGAAGCTGCGTCCCACCAGTCCGGCGCCGACGAGGAGGAGCAGGGCGAGCGCAACCTCGGTCGCGACGAGCACGCTCCACGCGTGCGTCTTGCGCTCCGACGCCCCGCGCGCGGCGAGTTGGCCGCCAACGCTGTCGGCCGAGATGCGCACCGCCGGAAACAGACTCGAGAGCACCGCAGCCACGATTCCAGCGACGATCGCGAACCCGATCACTCGCCCGTCCAGCGTCGTCGTCGCGATCTGCGGAAGCGAATCGGACGGTGCGATGCTCAGAAACACGCGCAGGAGCAACGCGGCCAACGCGAGCCCTACCACTGATCCGATCATCGCGAGCAGCAATCCTTCGGTGGATAACTGACGCAGGATCCTGCGTTGCTGCGCACCCAGCGCCGCGCGTACCGCCAGCTCTCCCCGTCGCGCTGTGCCAGCCGCCAGTAGCGTGCTCGCGAGATTGGTGCACGCGACTAGCAGCACCAGTACCGACGCGCTGAGGACGAGGATGAGTGGGCGCTCCACCGATCCCACCAGCTTCCGTTGCAGTGTCTGAGCGCGAAAATCAGTCGCGTCCATCTGCGAGCCGTACCGATTCTTAAGGCGCGCGTAGATCACGCCCAGCTCGGAGCGCGCCTGCGCCAGGCTCACCCCGTCGCGAAGTCTGCCGAGCGCCTGCCAGTTGTGCGCAGTACGCGTGCTACCATCAGCGACAGATTGCGGGGTCCATACCTGACTGTGATCGGGGAAATCGAAGCCTTGCGGCATGACTCCAACGATCTGGTATGAGGATCCGTCCACGCTCAGATTGTGTGCGCCCAGGTCCTGCGTGCCACCGAGATGGTCACGCCAGAAGTCGTAGCTCACGACCGCGGTACGGTTTCCACCCGCCTCGGTCTCGGCCGGCGTGAAGACGCGGCCTCGCGTGGGTTGCACGCGCATGACCGGAAAGAAGTCAGTCGTGACCGACGCAACATTCACGCGTACCGGATCGTTGGCGCCAAGTACCGTCGAAGGGCCCGACGCGTACGCGGCGAGCGCGCTGAAGCTGTGACTCTGATCGTGGATGTCGATGAAGTTGGGGCTCGCCACGTTGATATCGCCGCCGCTCTTCCCACCTTCTGCTACAGCGATGAGCTGGCCGGAATCGGGATATGGCAGGGGCTTCAAGAGCACGCTGTTCACGACGCTGAACACTGCCGTCGTCACACCGATGCCGAGTGCGAGCGTGAGCACACCGAGCGCTGTGAATCCCCAGTTGCTGCGTAGCCTTCTGCGTTGCGTAGCGGAGATCCTGGCCGAGCGACTCGACCAATCTCACGCTGCTCGTATCACTCATTGCGAAGTGCCAGTAAAGGGTCAATACGCGTTGCACGGCGCGCCGGAATGAGACTCGCGAACGCGGCGACCACGCAGAAGAGCAGAACAACCCACACGATCGTCCCCACATCTGCCGCGCTGATCCCGAACAGCAGGCTGCGTATCAGATGGGTCAGCACCGGTGTGGCGAGCACTCCGACGACAAGCCCAATGGCCACGACGCGCATCGAGTTGCTGACGACGAGATTCCTCACCTGCTGCGGCCGCGCGCCCAGCGCCATGCGGATACCGATCTCACGCGTACGCTGGATCACCTGATAGGACACCACGCCGTAGATGCCGACTGCAGCAAGCACCAGCGCTACGGCTGCGAAGAAGGTGAGAACCGACGTGCTGAACTTGCGTCCTGCGACCGAAGATGAGATTCGCGAATCCATCGTCTCGAAGTCAGCCGGCACACGGTCGCCTGACATCTGCTTGATGCGCGCCCGTACAGCGGAGGTGAGCGTCGCTGGCGGAACAGAGCTTCGCACGGTGAGATACGCGTAGCGAGTGCGGAACGGGCGCTGCAGTGCGTTCACGTACGCCATCGGCGGCGCTTCGTCAGTCATGTTCCTGCTCCGAACGTTCCCAACGACGCCGATCACCGTGACCCATCGATCTGGGTAGTAGCCATTGTCATTGGCGAAATCGCGAACGCGCTTGCCGATCGGATCCTCGCCCGGCCAGTAACGCTTGGCGAATGCTTCGCTCACTACTGCTACGTCAGGCGTTCCGACGCGGTCGCGCTCGTCGAACAGGCGCCCGCGCTCGAGTGGAATGCCAAGTGCGCCGAAGTAGCCGCTCGTCGCGACGTTGTAGTCCGTGTAGCCACTCATCGGACCACGCCCTTCGACCTCGAACGCGCCGTTCAGCAGGCTGCCCGCCAGCGGTAGCTGGTGGACGAGGCCGACTTGTCGCACCCCGCGGATCGCGCTGAGCTGCGGCAGAAGCTGTTGATAGAATGCGGCGACCGATTCATTCGTCGGATACGCAGACTCGGGGAGCGCGATCTGAACGGTCAGTACATCATTGCTCCTGAATCCAGGATCGGTCGCCACCACTTTCGCGAAGCTCCTGACGAGCAGCCCTGATCCCAGAAGAAGCAACAGCGCGAGCGCGACTTCGGACGCCACCAGAGCACTCCACACGCGGCTGGTGCGTCCTGTCTCTCCACGCGTGGCGAGCTCGCTTCCAATGCTCGCGCTCGACGTGCGCAAGGCCGGCAACATGCTCGACAGTATTGTCGCTGCAATCCCGACCAGAATCGCGAACACAATGACGCGACCGTCCAGTCCTACTCCACCGATACCCGGAAGCGCGCTCGCTGGCGCGAGAGCCAGAAGAACGCGGAGCATCATCGCCGCCAGCACGACACCGGCAGCGACGCCAAGCATCGCCAGCAGCAGTCCTTCGGTGGAGAGCTGCCGAATCACTCGTCCACGTGTCGCGCCGAGTGCGGAGCGTGTGGCAAGCTCACCACGCCGCGCGGCGCCAGATGCGAGCAGCGTGCTGGCGACGTTGGTGCATGCTACGAGCAGCACCGCAGCGGCCGCGCACAGCAGCAGTATCAATGGCCGCTCGAGAGATCCCACGAGCTTGTCGTGCAGCGATTGGATGGTGAAGCCGGTCGCGGTTATTCTGTCGTCGTACTGACTCTTCGCCGGTCCCGTAGCGCCATACTGACTCTTCAACCGCCCATAGATCGAAGCGAGCTCGGCGCGCGCGTGGTCCAGGCTCGCACCTTGCTTGAGTCTCCCGACGACATTCCAGTTGTGCCCGCTGCGCGAGGTTGCATCCGCGAAGGAATTGGCTGGCCAGACGTCGGTCGCGTCCGGAAATCCGAAGCCGCGCGGCATGACGCCGACCACCTGATAGCGAACCCCTTCGATGTCGAGCGTTCTATCACTGAGTGATGTCGGCGCCGCCGAGCTGATCTCTCCAGAAGCCGTAGCTCACCACCGCCGCGTGCGGACCGCCCTTGCTCATCTCGTTTTGCGTGAACTGGCGCCCGATCAGCGGCTGAACGCGGAAGACGGGGAAGAAGTCGTCCGATACGTAAGTGACACTCGCGCGCAGCGGCTGCGCCCCGCCGAGCACTGTCGATACGTCGTTGGCGTATGCAGCCACTCCATCGAACGAATGGCTCTGCGCGCGAACGTCGGCGAAGTTGCCACTCGCGAAGCGCATCTCGCCGCCTTTCGGATTGGCCTCAGCCATCGCAACGAGCTGATCAGACTGAGGGTACGGCAGCGGCCTCAGGAGCACACCGTTCACGACGCTGAACACGGCGGTGGTCGCGCCGATGCCCAGCGCGAGCGTGACTACCGCGAGCACCGTGAAGCCCCAGTGGTGGCGCAACCTTCGCGTAGCGTAGCGAAGATCCTGGTAGAACGAAGAGAGCGTCGCGCCAGCACTGTGTGTGGTAGCATGATCGACCGACGTCATTGCAGCCTCACTCGGTTCTGCGCGTCGGACGCCGACATGTCGGACGTGATGATCTTGTCGCCGGCGTTCAGCCCTTGAAGTATCTCGATCGAGTTCACCGATGCCTCGCCCAGCTTGACCGTCACGCGCTGAGCTTCCTTGCCGTTTGGCGTGAGCTTGAACAGCGTCGCCGTCGCGTCCGGCTCCGCAGTCGCGGGCCGTCCGACGTAGAGAACGTCGTGGAGTCTGTCGAGCTCGATCTTTCCGTCGACGCTGAGATCGGGACGCGCGCCCTTGGGCAAAGCGCCGTCGAGCGCGACGTCCACCGCGACGGTTCCGTTCTGCGCGCTCGGGTCTATGCGCGCCACATGGCCTGGTATGATTCCGTTGCGCGTATCTATGGAAGCGACCTGCCCGACCTGAATGTCCTTCGCCTGTGTCTCAGGGATCTGCAGAACCGCCTTCAGGCGACCAGGCTGAGCGACCTTGGCGAGGATCTGACCGGGCGTCACCCACTGGCCCGGCTCGAGCGAGAGCTCCTGCAACTGGCCGCTCGCCCCGGCGGTGACGTGCATCGACGCGACGCGCGCTTCCTGGAACTTTGCAATCGCTCTGAGCTTGTCGATCTGCGCCTGCTGCAGTTGAAGCTGCTGCGAGACAGATCCCGTCATCATCGCCAACCGCTCCTGCTCGACCGACATCCTCGACTTGAGCTCGGCGGCCTTGTCCTTCGCCTTGCCGACGTCGTTCGGTGCGAGTAGCCCCTTCGCCAGAAAGCCTTTCTTCTCAAGCTCGTCGAATGCCGTCGCGTTGCGCATCGCGTCGTTGTAATCGGAGCGCGTCGACGCGACTACTCCTTCCTGCGCCAACCTCTGCGTTCCCAGATTCAGCCTGAGCGTCACCAGTGCAGCCTCTGCAGCGTTCAACTGCTGTTCCGCGCTCAACGCTTCGAGCTGCACGTCAGGATTACTCAGCTCGAGCAGCTCGGTAGAATCTGTGACGGTTGCGCCGGGCCGAACGTTTATATGGTCCACGCGTCCAGCGGTGACCGCCGAAACCCAGCGCACCTGCTCCGGAACGAGCGACCCTGGCCCGCGCACGTCGATCACCATGTCGCCGCGCCGCACCGAGTCGATCACCACCGACGACCTGTCGATGCTCGGCGCAGCCGGCTTGAGACTCATCACTCCTATCGTGACTGCGACGAGGGCGACGATGCCCGCGCCGCCGTAGATGTAGCGCTTGTTGCTGCGTGGTGCTGTGCGAGGAATGTCCACTTGGTGTGCTAGAGCTGTGAAGGATCAGAGTGATGCGTGTCAATCAGCATGAAGTGCTTCTACCGGATCAACGCTCATCGCGCGATGTGCGGGTACATAGCTCGCGAGCGCCGCTATCACGAGCATGAGAAGCGACACCAGTGCGAGCGTCGTCGGGTCCATCGGACTGATATCGAACAGCAATGATCGCAACGCACGAGTCAGTGCGAGTGCGGCTGCCATCCCGATCAGTACACCAGCCGCGGCGAGTCTCAGCGACTGTGCGACGACGAGCGTGCCGACGCGCGAAGCCTGCGCGCCCAGCGCCAGCCGGATGCCGATCTCCGAGCGTCTGCGGCTCACGATGTAGGAGATCACGCCGTACATCCCGACTGCGCTGAGAATGAGCGCCATCGTCGCTGCTACAGACAGCAACATCATCGTGAACGAGAGCCGCACGGTCGATTGCGCCACCACCTCATCCATCGTGCGAACATTCTCGACTGGCACGTTCGGATCGATGTCATGTACGATGCGCCGTAGCCCGCTCACGATGGCGGGCACGCTGGCGTTCCGCGACCGTACCGTGAGCACCATATCCGTCGGCGGCCCACCGTCGAGATGCGTTCCCGTCATCGGAAGCATGGGGAAGAACACAGCTTCGACCGGCGGCTGATCCAGCGTCGCCCCGCGCAATCCGTCGATGACACCGACGACGTGATAGTACGGCGGCTTTCGCGCGCCCGGCCCGGGCCCCTTGATGCTCTGTCCAATCGGATCTTCGCCGTGCCAGAAGCGCTCGGCGAGCGCCCTCGTCACGACGACGGAGTTTCCGCCGCGATTGTCCGTATCGACTCCAATCCGGCTCGTGACCGCGGACGTGGATGCCGAGCGCGCGAAAGTAACCAGGAGTCACGATCACGTTCCGCACACAAGCCGAAGTCATTCCGTCGCGCGACGAAGACACCGGCGCCGACACGGACGAGCACGCTCCCGGATCGAAGCTGTCGGTGAGCGGAATGGCATCGCCTGCGCCGACTGTCACCACACCGGACAATTGCTGCGCGCGCGTCAACAGCTCGCGATAGAACAGCTCGACGCGCTCAGGAGTGTCGTAGCGCGATGCTGGCAGATCGACCTCAGCGGTAACGACATCGGCGGGATCGAATCCCGGTGGCACGTCGCGAAGCTTATGCAAGCTGCGCAGCATGAGACCAGCCGCCACGAGGAGCACGAGCGCAAGTGCGGTCTGCGTAACTACCAGCGCGCCACGCACCATGTGCTGCCGGCGCGAGAGGGTGACACTGCGACCACCCTCCCGTAGCATCATTACGTCCTCGTCCACCGGCGCTCGGCCGGGAAGCGCTACGACGCCGAATATCACACCCGCGATGCCCGAGAGCAGAGCGGCGAACACGACGCCGGCCCATCCGAGACCCACTTCAGCCAGACGCGGAAGATCAGTTGGAGCAAAGCTCACGACGAGCTTGAGCCCCACGAACGCGACAATTACCGATGCAACCGCGGCAGCCGCGCCGACCAGCAATCCTTCAGTCAGTGATTGTCGCGCGAGCTGAGCACGTTTGGCGCCGAGCGCCGAGCGGATCGCGACGTCGCGACGCCGAGCCTCGGCGCGCACCAGAAAGAGATTCGCGACGTTCGCGAACGCGATCATCAACACCACAGCAGCTGACCCCAGAAGGATCCACAATCTCGTGGCGAGATCCCCGATCACGTAGTCACGCAGCGGAGTGACCTCCATCGCGAAGCCGGAGCCCTTCATGAAGCCGGGCGTGTAAACGTTCGGGAACGCCTCAGGCAACCGATTCGTCAACGTCGTGAGCTCTGTCCGCGCAGTCGCCATGCTGATTCCGTTCTTCACTCGCGCGATGGCGCGCAGGAAGTGATGATTCTGCGCAGCGGCGGACGGATCAAGCGTCTCCGGAAGCCAGATGTCGACGCGGTCGTTGCCGTCGGGGAGATTGCCGTCGCGTTGGAGAACGCCGACTATCTGCGTCGGGACCGATTCCACGTCGACAACTCTGCCGACGATGTGTGGATCGCGATCGAAGTGCTGCTGCCAGTAGCTGTAGCCGATGACGGCTACCTGGTTACTGTTGGGGAGATTGTCCGCCGGAGTGAGCAGACGGCCGATCTGTGCGCGCAGCCCGAGCACGCCGAACAGACTCGAGCTGATGTCGGCGGCCTGAACGCGCTCGGCGGCTGCAGCCCCGTTATCGTGACGGGTCCACGCTCATAGACCCCGATGTTCTCGATGGTGCGCGCGTTCTTCTGGAAGTAATAGAATTCCGCGACTGAGAGACCCCACTTGGAGTCGTGCCCCACGCCCGGCGTCGCGAAATCGAGCCACACCAGTTGGTTGGCGTCGCGATATGGCAGCGGCCTGATCACCACTCGATCGAGCATCGTGAAGATCGCCGTCGTCGCGCCGATGCCCAGCGACAGAGTGATGAGCACTATCAGCGTGAAGCCCGGGTTTCTGGCAAGCCCGCGAAGCGCATGACCCACTTCACGTACGATCGTCTCATGCCGGTCAATCAGCACGCAGCGCCTCCACCGGATCGACGCGCATCGCGCGTTGTGCTGGCGCGTAGCTCGCAATTGCTGCGATCACCAGCATGATCAGCGAGACGGCGACGAGCGTAACTGGATCGCTCGGGCTGACGTCGAACAACACCGATCTCAGCGCGCGGTTCATCACCAGCGCGGCGACGATTCCGACGATGACGCCCAGCATCGCGAGCCGGACTGATTGCCACACGACAAGTCTGCCGACGCGCGACGCTTGCGCGCCGAGCGCCATGCGAATTCCTATCTCGCCGGTGCGTCTGCCGACGATGTACGAGATCACGCCATAGATGCCGACTGCGCTCAGGATCAGCGCCATCGCAGCGGCGATCGCGAGCAGCGTCATCGTGAACGAGAGCCGCGCCATCGATTGAGCGACGACCGCGTCCATCGTGCGCACGTTGCCCATCGGAACGTTCGGGTCGATGCTGGTGATAGTGCGTCGTAGCGATGCCGTGAGTGCTTCCGGGCGCACACCGCTCGATTTCAGGATGACCGTCACGTCGTTGCTGGGACTCCACAGCCACGCTTTCGGAATTGGCAGCAGCGGGAAGAACACTGCCTGCACGGGCGGCTGATCGAGTGCGTTACCGCGGAAGTCGTCGGACACACCGACCACGCGATAGTACGGCGGACCTTCACCGTTGCCACGGATACCCTTACCGATTGCATCCTGACCGGGCCAGAGTCGTTGCGCGAGTGATCGCGTGACCACGACGCCTCCAGTGAGCGATTCGACGTCGCTCCAACTCGGCTCGCGCCCGGTCACCTTCATTCCGAGCGCACGGAAGTATCCTGGTGCCGCGGTAGCTGTTCCGACGCACGGAGGCTGCTGGCCCGGTGCGAGCGGGTGGCCTTCGATCCATACGACAGCGCAGCCACCGAAGGCGCTCAGGAGCGGCTGATCAGCGTTGCTTGGAACGCCAAGAGGTATGCGGTCACCGAGCCCAGCCGACTTCACGCCCGGGATCGCCGCCGCGCGCGTCAGTAGCTCGTGATCGAACGCTTCGACCTTCGCGTAGCTGTTGTAGCTCCCGTACGGGAGATGTATGTCCGCCGTCAACACGCCGGACGGATCGAAGCCGGGCGACACGCTGCGCATGTTGCGGAAGCTCTGCAGCATGAGCCCAGCAGCTGCCAGCAGCACGAGCGCGAGTGCAGTCTGAGCTGCGACGAATACACCGCGCGCGAATTGCTGCGCGCGCGATGACGTCAGCCCGCGCCCACCCTCTCGCAGCATGGTCGAGTCGTCGGTAGGCTTCCCCGCATTGGCGAGCGTCAGCAATCCAAACGCTACGCCGGCCGCGATCGAGATTGCGAGAGTGAACAGGACGCTGGTCCAATCGAGATGAATCTCGTTGACTCGTGGTAGACCGGCCGGGGCAAGCGTTATCATCGCGCGCAAGCCGACGTATGCGATGGCGACCGCTACAGCGCCCGCTATCACCGTCAGCAGCATGCTCTCGGTGATGTATTGCCAGGCGAGGTCCACTCGCTTCGCGCCCAGTGCGGAGCGGATCGCAACTTCACGATGACGTGCTTCTGCGCGAACGAGAAATAGATTCGCTATGTTCGCGCACGCGATGACGAGCACGAGCACTACGGCGCCGAGCAGAATCCAGAGCCGCGACGCGATGTCGCCGATGACGTGAGTGCGGAGCGGCGTGACGGCAATCGTGAATCCTGTTTGCTTGAGGAACGACTGCGAGTACGCGGTCGGGAAGAGATCTGGAAGCCGCGGTATGAAGCTCGCGAGCTCTGCGTGCGCGGAGGCGATCGACGCGCCAGGCGCGAGCCGCGCGACTACCTGGAGATGATGGTCGTTCACAGCCTCTAGGCCCGGATCGACCTGGTCCGGTGCCCACAGGTCCACCTGCTGCGACGTCGCATCCGGAACCGTGGCGCCCTGCTGCATCACGCCCACGATCTGCGTCGGCCGCGCCTCGATATCGATCATCGAGCCGATCACGCTCGGATCGCCATTGAAGTGATTCTTCCAGTAGTCGTAGCCGAGCACGACGACTGGCGCCGCGTTGCGCAGATTGTCTTCCGGCAGGATTGCGCGGCCGAGGATCGTGTGCAGCCCGAGCACGTTGAAGAGACTCGAGCTTACCGACGTTGAAGGGACTCGTTCGGCGGACTGCTTGCCTGAGACGGTGATCAATCCCGACGAGTAGGTCCCCATGTTCTCGAGCGAGTGAGCGTTCTTCTTGAAGTAGAAGAACTCTGCCACCGAGAGTCCCCATCTCTGGTCTGCACCGACTCCAGGCGTCGGCGAATCCAGCCAGACGAGCTGGCCGGGATTCGGGTATGGCAGCGGTTGCAGAACTACCCGGTCGAGCATCGTGAAGATTGCCGTCGCAGCGCCGATCCCGAGCGCAAGCGTGACCAGCACGATCACCGAGAAGCCAGGATTGCGGATCGTCCCCGTCAGCGCACGCCGAAGCTCGGTCGCCAATCGCTCGATGACCGACGCATGAGCGTCAGTGGTGATGTGCGGGGCAGCTCCGGCTGTATCCATCGCTCGTCTCTCCGTTGAGGCAGCAGACTTCCGTGCGCAGAACGATGCGCTCGCGTGGGATTAGATGCTCTGACCCCGCGAAGCGCTTACTGCAGCGCGAAGGGAACAAGCATGCCATGTGACCTTGTGTGCATAACAGCTTGCGCTACAATGGCTTACCAGATTTCGCGCTCGTCCGGAGCTGCGCCGACGTGTTCGATTCTGGTGCGCGAAATCCCAATTCCGAACAGTGGCGATGCGCGCTCGTCGATAGAGCGTTATTCTCTGGCTGATGATCACTCGTTGACGCGCGTAGACGACGAGCTCACAACAGCGACCCCGAGCGTCAGACCATGCCTGCCTCTTCCCAGCCAGATATCATCTCGCCGTTGCGCACCCGGCTCACCGGCGCATTCCCCACGATGATGCGGGCCGCCCTCGAGCCGTTCGACGACACTACTATATGGTGGCAGCCAGCCCCGGACGTGAACCCGATCGCCGTCCTGGCGCTGCACTGTGCCGGCAACCTCAAGCACTTCATCGGGCGGCACGTCGGCGGTAGCGACTACACGCGCGACCGGCCCAGAGAGTTCGACGCCGACCGGCGGCTCACCAAGAGCGAAGTGCTCGACGAGTTCAATGGCGCGATCGCGGAAGTCGCGAGCATCATGGCGCGGCTCACACCCGAGGATCTTGCCAGGCCGTCAGGCGATCCCGAAGACAGGCACGGGAGTGTGTACGAGGACTTCCTCAACGCTACGGTCCATCTGGCGCTCCACGTCGGTCAGGCTGTGCAGTTGGCCAAGCTCAAGGGATACAAGCTCGCCCCCGAAGTGTGGGGCGATGCTCATCGCGCCTCAGGAGCGTGGCCCGCGCGCAAGTGACGCGACCCAAGCGCGCAAGATTCGGATAGCCCGCTCGCGCTGGTGCGGCTAACGTGCAATCAACGCCAACAGAGCACCGACGATGTCAACGATCCTGCAACAGCAACCTGCGCCAACGCACTGCAACCGATTCGGCGATCGAGCGGGCGCGTCGCTACATCGACGAGCGCATCGACGCAGCAGCGCCGCGGTCCGAGCTCACCCTCGCGCGACTCGGCGACGTCGCTCACATGAGCGCTTACCACTTCCAGCGTCAGTTCAAGCGCGTCGTCGGCGTGACACCAGCGGAGTACGCACGCGCGCGTCGCGCCGCACGCCTTCGCAACGATCTCAGATCCGAGCGTACGGTGAGTCGCGCAGTGTACGGCGCGGGCTACGGATCCGGGAGCCGCGTCTACGAAGCCCAGCGTGCGGCCGGACTCGGCATGACGCCGGCGACTTACAGGCGTGGCGGCGAGGGAATGGAGATCCGCTACACCGTCGTCGACTCTGCATTCGGCAGGCTTCTGGTCGCGGTTACGGAGCGCGGAATCTGCTCCGTATCACTTGGCGACGACGAAGCCGAGCTGGTGCGAGCACTTCGCGACGAGTTCCCGCGCGCGCGACTCGATCGCGTGGATGACGGCGCCGACGAATGGCTCGCGGGCACCGTCGCGAGCGTCGCCGACACAGTGTCGAAGCCGATCGACAGTCGGGTCAGGCTCGACGTGCGCGGCACCGCGTTCCAGTGGAAGGTGTGGCGGGCCCTCCAGGAAATTCCGGCCGGCGAGACGCGGAGCTACAGCGAGCTCGCGCGCGACATCGGCTCGCCCACTGCGACGCGAGCAGTAGCGCGAGCTTGCGGCGCGAACCGGCTCGCGCTCGTGATCCCCTGCCATCGGGTCATTCGTGAGGACGGCACCCTTGGCGGCTACAAGTGGGGAATCGAGCGCAAGAAGGAGCTACTGAGCGCTGAGAGGGGAGCAGTCACACCTTGACCAAGTTGACCAACCAAGCTTGACCAAACAGCCTCCTGCGTCGTAGCTTCACAGCTACTCGTCCGCAATCTCGAACGGCGACGTCATTCCCTCGAGCTCGTCGCCGGACTGCGATGAATCGAGCAGCATCGACTCGAGATCGAGCTCGCGCTGGAGCCGACGCAACACATCGTCGCCCACTCTCGATTCGCCGTAAAGCTCGAGAAGCGCCTTCCGCTCCGCCTCGATCACACGCTCGCGCACATCGCCGTAATCTTCAGCGTAGCGATCCCATTTGTCCAACGCCTTCCGCTCGCTGGCTGTCGCGTCGTCATCCGTAGCATCGAGCGTCTCGCTCCAGCGTACCTGGCGGCGCGCGTAGCGGTCGCGCATTCGGCGCGCGATCTCTGCCTTGGGACCGCCGCGTGACATTATCGCATCGATCTCGCGTGTCGCCGCGGCCGCGCGCGCCTCGCGGGCGATCGCTTCCTCGGTAGCGTCCTCACCCGCCTCCTCTTCCTCCAATCGCAGCATACGAGCGACCGGCACGAGTGTCAGCCCCTGCACGACGAGCGTGATGAGAATGACGCCGAAGGTGATGAAGATGATGAGCTCGCGCGCTGGCACAGCACGCCCAGAGTCCGCAGCGAACGGGATCGCGAGAGCGATGACGAGCGAGTCAGCACCACGCATCCCCGTCCACGCCACCATGGTGGAAACGTTCCACGGCGGCGCTACCTTCGCACCGCGTCGCCTGCGCAATGTGCGCAGGATCACCACCGACGACATCACCCACGCGAATCTCACCGCGATGCACACCACGGTGACGATCACTGCTTCGAGGATGAGATGCGTGATGTGTGCGCCGCTGAGCGACTGCACCACGTAGCGAAGCTCGAGCCCGACGATGATGAACACAACGCTCTCGAGGATGAACGTTACCATCGTCCACATCGCTTCCGCCTGAATGCGTGACGCGGGAGTCATCACCTCGGGCGACTTGCGCGTGAGGTAGATCGCGCCAGCCACTACGGCGAGCACGCCCGACGCGCCGACTGCATCAGCCGGGATGTAGGTGATGAACGGCGTGAGCAGCGACAGCGTGTTCTCTACGATCGGCACCTGGCTGAACATGTGCTTGCGCAAGAATGCTATCACCCAGCCAATCGCGAGTCCGATCGCCACACCACCGACTCCGGCCGTGACGAGATGAACGCTCGCCTGCCCGATCGAGAACGTTCCAGTGAGCACTGCGGCGAGCGCGATGCGGTACGCGACCAGTGCTGTGGCGTCGTTGAACAATCCTTCGCCTTCGAGCACCGCGCGCACCTGGGAGTTGCCGACGGAGCGCATCACCGCTGACGCCGCGACCGGGTCCGGCGGCGCGACGATGGCGCCAAGCAGGAATGCGGTCGCCCACGTGAAGCGCGGCTCGATCATGTGGATCGCTACCGCGACGACGCACATAGTGATGAGCACGAGGAACGTCGCGAGTCGCACCACCGGCCACATCACATCGCGCAGATCGCGGATCGAGAGCGTCGCCGCACTCCAGTAGAGCAGCGGCGGGATGAAGATGAGGAAGATGAGCTCCGGATCGCGCGCGATGCGCGGAAGCCCCGGAACGAGCGCGAGGAGCAGCCCGCCGATGACGAGCAGCGACGGATACGGCACCGATATCCGTCGCGCGAGAATCTGGATTCCCGCGGATACCGCGAGGAGAAGAAGCAGCAGCTCTAGCTCGCGCACGTCTCGTGATTGAGTTGTACTTTGTACGCCATGATCGAGTCAACAGAGCCCGCCGAGCCAGCCGCATCGATCGCGTCGCCACTCACGCGACGATCGTTTCTCGCAATCGCCGCCGCCGCGATTCTCGCGCCGTCACCCGCATCGCGCGCCGACGAGCCGGACTTCTCCGCCCATACGCGAAAGCTGCGCCGCATCGGAATTCAGCTTTACACACTGCGTGAGATTCTCCCTCACGACTTCGACGGAACGCTCGCCGCGCTGGCGCGGATCGGGTACACCGAGGTCGAGCTCGCGGGATACTATGGTAGGACCCCGCAGCAGTTCAGGGCCGCGCTCGACGCGCATGGCCTCAAATCGCCATCCACCCACATCCCCTTCGAGCGTGTGCGCGACGAGCTGCCGAAGGTGCTGGATGAGGCAGCGGTGCTGGGACAGACGTACGTGATAGCGCCGAACATCCCATCGGCCGACGAAGGGTCGCTCGATGGATACCGGCGCGCCGCCGACGTGCTCAATGCGGCCGGCGACCGGGCGCGGAAGAGCGGCATCAGGATCGGCTACCACAATCACGGGACCGAGCTCCATCCTATAGATGGCGTGCGTCCCTACGACGTTCTCATCGAGCGGACCGACCCCGCCCTCGTCGCGCTCGAGATGGACATCTTCTGGCTGGTGCAGGGCGGCGGCGATCCGCTCACCTACTTCGCCAAGCATCCTGGTCGCTTCAAGATGGTCCACGTGAAGGACATGGACGCGGCCGGCCACATGACCGACGTCGGGCTCGGCAAGATCGACTGGGCCGCCATCTTCAGGCACTCCGGCCAAGCCGGGATCGAGCACTACTTCGTCGAGAACGACGAGGCGAAGGATCCGGTCGCGGATGCGCGGGTGAGCTACGACTATCTGAGCAAGCTGGACTTCTAGCGGACGTGGCTGCGGCGGGCGCACATTATCTCCTGAAATTTCCCGCACATCCACGGAGAAGATGCAGTCATGAGATCGAGTCACGTTCGGGTGGCGGCGCTCGCGGTCGGTGCGCTGCTCGCTGGCACTCTTTCGACAGTACCGCGCGCGGCGGTCGCGCAGGGATCATCGCCCTACAACACTCTCACTGCCGCCGAGCAGCGCGACGGGTGGAAGCTGCTGTTCGACGGCAAGACTACTAACGGTTGGCGCGGCTACAAGAAGAGCACCGTGCCCGACGGCTGGAAGGTGATCGACGGCGAGCTGCGCCGCGTCGCACCGGCCGGCGATCTCATCACGGTCGACAAGTACCAGAACTTCGAGCTGAAGGCAGAGTGGAACATCTCGAAGTGCGGCAACAGCGGCGTCTTGTATCACGTGACCGAGGAAGGGAGCGAGACTTACGAGAGCGGTCCCGAGATGCAGGTGCTCGACGACGCATGTCAGCCCGACGGCAAGTCGCTGCTCACCGCGGCAGGCTCTGATTACGCGCTGTATCCCACCAGGCGCGGAGTGGTGCATCCTGCCGGCGAGTGGAACTCGATAGTGATAATCGTGCGCGGCCCGCACGTGGAGCACTGGCTCAACGGAGTGAAGGTCGTCGATTACAGACTGTGGAGTCGCGATTGGAAGAAGCGCGTCGCCAACAGCAAGTTCAAGCAGTGGCCCATCTACGGATTGGCGAAGACCGGCTACATCGCGCTGCAGGACCACGAGTCCGACGTCGCCTTCCGCAACATCAAGATCAAGGTCCTGCCATAATGTTCGGCTCCAAGCGTGCGCGGCTGTCGGTGATGATGTTCCTGCAGTACTTCGTCTATGGCGCGTGGTACGTGACTGCGACGACGTATCTCACCGAGACGCTCAAGTTCAGCGGATCGCAGGTCGGGCTCGCTTACGGGAGCATGGGGATAGCGGCGATGATCTCGCCGTTCTTCATCGGGATGATCGCGGACAGATTCTTCTCGTCCGAGCGTGTGATGGCGGTGCTGCTCATAGTCGGCGCGGTCATCCTGTACTACGTGTCTACGATCACGAGCTTCGGCGGATTCTATCCGCTGCTCATCATCTACGCGCTCACGTACATGCCGACGTTAGCGCTCGCCAACTCGATAAGCTTCGATCACATCGAGGATCCTGCGCGCGACTTCCCCAAGATCCGCGTGCTCGGCACCATCGGTTGGATAGTCGCGGGCGTGTTGATCGGCTGGCTCGGGATCGAGGCGACCGCGATCCCGATGCGCATCGCGGCAGTGGGATCGCTGCTGTACGGACTGTTCGCGCTCACGCTTCCGCACACGCCGCCGCACGCGGTGGGCGAGCCGGTGCGCGCGCGCGACGTGCTGGGGCTCGACGCGTTGTCGCTGATGAAGGACAGATCGTTCACGGTGTTCGTGATCGGCTCGTTCCTGCTCGTGATCCCGCTGCAGTTCTACTACACCTTCACCAACGCGTACCTGAACGAGATCGGCATGACCGCCGCTGCTACGAAGATGACGCTCGGTCAGGCGTCGGAGCTCGGCTTCATGCTGCTGATGCCGTGGTTCCTGTCGCGTTGGGGAATCAAGAAGATCATGCTGCTAGGCATGGCGGCATGGGCGATCAGGTACGTGTTCTTCGCCTACGGCAACATGGGCGTTGGGCAGTGGATGCTGTTCGCGGGCATTCTCATTCACGGCATGTGCTACGACTTCTTCTTCGTGAGCGGGCAGATCTACGTGGATCAGCAGGCGACGCTGAAGATTCGCGCCGCTGCGCAGGGTTTCATCGCGTTCGTGACGCTCGGGATTGGCAACGTGATTGGATCGTGGGCATCGGGAGTGGTGGTGCAGGCTTATCAGGTGACCGGTGCGAATGGCGTGATCACTCACGATTGGCGCGCGATATGGCTGGTGCCCGCGATAGGATCGGCGGTGGTGTTCGTGTTGTTCGCGTTCGCGTTCAAGCCACGTGTTGATGCGCCGAAGCGAGAGGAACGAATCGCCGCGATGGCGGCATAGGGAACGAAGAACCTTGGGGAGATGGTGATGCGGACATCCGTGCTGGTGGTTGCGTGTGGAGTGGTGCTTGTGGCGTGCGGTGGTGGCGATACTGCCGCCCCGACAGCGCCATCCGCACCGAGCGCGAACGCTCTGCCCAGAACATTGGAGCTCGCGAGCGTGAATGGGCAGAGTGTGCCGCGGCTTTATTACACTTCCAGCGACGGGGCCACCCAGTTTCTTGCGGATAGTGGGACCGTCACCGTCCAGTCGGACAGCATGGTGGTGTTCCGGCTGTTCATCGGAGTGATCACGCCGAGCAACGCGTCACATCCGGGGCCGGCTGACACGATCTATACATCCGTGGGGCGCATGAACTCAGCGGGCTGTGGCTCTGATTCCTACCAGCGACACTACCGCGGACAGCGCGTTCGTGCTTGCGAACGGCACGGTGACAGCGGACTTCACTGTTGTGAACTCCCTGAGGCAGCGCGTCTCGACCGGGAAGTGGGCCTTCACTGGCGCGTACAATGGCGCGGCGTTCAACCCGCTCCCGACCGTGAAGACGTTCTCATCTCTATCCGCGCCCGCTGGCATCAACGGCGTTGGGATCGCCATCATCGGATCGGGTTTCAGCGCGTCAACGACCGCGGCGTGGGAGCTGACCGTTGCGCCACAGTTCGGTGGTCCGGGCGGCCCATTCCCGCTGACGGTGACGTACCAGAGTCCGACGAGCATCCTCGTGACGGTTCCAGCGAATCTGCTGCTGCAGACGGGAACGTACATCATCGATCTGACCAACCCGGCACCCGGCGGCGGGACAAGCAGGTACTACTTCACTGTCACTGCACCTGGCATCGGCTTCAGCGCGATCACACCAGCGACGATAGGAGCGGGGAGCGCCGCCGCAGTGGTCACTCTCACCGGTGCCGGCTTCTCCAGTACCACGACTCTCACCTGGAACGGGGCTCCGCATCCTATAGTGGTATCGTCGGGAACGCTCGCCTATGTGGCGCTCACCGCTGCAGATGCCGCCACGCCCGGGCAGGCGACGCTGACGGTGAGCAATCCTGGCACGTCGATCACTCCGTCCGAAGTGCTCACCATCGCCGGTCCTGTCCCAACTGCTCGCAGACGCTTCGCGCTGTGTACGCCGATCAGTTGGTCGGGGACGAATCACGCGGTCTCGTGTACGCCGCCGTCGATTCAGCTGACGGGACGTATCCCGCTCAGGTCGTCGCGTTCGACGCTGCGCATGGAACCACGGCGTGGACGCTCGCGGTCGGCGGCAAGCCGACCAACCTCGCGATATCCGACGACGGTCAATATCTGTACGTCGGACGGCAGAACGATTCCGTCGATGACGAGGGATCGCGCTCGCGACGCATACGGTGGATGCCAGCTGGATCATGCACGGGGCTGGCAGCGGGCCCTACGCGATCGCCAAGATGCTGGTACTTCCCGGGCAGCCTCACGCACTGATGATCGAGCGATACTGCAGCCCGTGCAACAGCACCACGCATGACTCGAGCACGTCGATCTACGACGACAGCGTTCCACGCCCGCAGCATTTATCGACCGTCTTCACCGACGTCACCTTCGGGAGCTCGGCTGCGACGATGTATGCGATTGGTGGCGTCACACCCCCGTTCTTCTATCAGCTCTCCATCGGTGCGTCCGGAGTGACGCAGACCAGCGCGACGCAGAATCCGTTCGGCCTGATGGTACCGTCGTCGCTCCTGTACGACAACACGATGCACAAGCTGTACAGCTCCAACCGCATCGCGTACGACCCGGTAGCGGGTACGCTATCGACTGCTGCGCCAGTGATGCCGAATGCGCAGTTCGGTTCCGCCGCCGCCGGCAGACAGCGATGAAAGCAGCGACGGCCACATGCTCTACATTCTCGACGCCGACAACAACACGATCGACGCGTACAATCTCGACCTGGGCGCCGCAGCTGGCTCCGTCTCGATTCAGCCGAAGCTGGGCACCTTCCCGCACGACCTCGTACGCGTGCAGGGATCACTCGTGTACGCCGTAGGTGAAGGAATCCACTTCGTTCAGGGCGTCCTTCACGCATTGAGCGTAGTACTATACACCATCCGCAACCCATCACAGGCAACAACAAGATGCCATCCGACTCCGAGCCGAAAGAGATCTCACGCCGCAAGTTCGTCGGCGACATTGCGATGGCAGGTATGGCGTTCACCATCGTTCCTCGACACGTGCTCGGCCGCGGCTACGTAGCGCCGAGCGACAAGATGAACGTCGCCTGCATCGGGATCGGTGGGCAGGGCGAGAGCGATGTGAAAGGGATGGCGGACGTCGCGAACATCTACGCACTGTGCGACGTCGATCTGCGCAACGGTCACAAGATGTTCAACGCGTATCCATCGGCGAAGCAGTATCGCGACTATCGCGAGATGATCGACAGGGAACACGCCAACATCGACGCGATAACGGTCACCATCCCCGATCACTCGCACGCGGCCGCGACCATGCTCGCGCTGCGCGCTGGCAAGCACGTCTACACACAGAAGCCACTCACGCGCACACTCGGCGAAGTGCGCGCGATAATGCGCGAGGCTGCAGCGCGTCCCAAGCAGGCGACGCAGATGGGGAATCAGGGACATGCGAACGACGGCACGCGTCAGATTCGCGAGTGGATCGAAGCTGGCGCGATAGGCAACGTGCAGCGCGTGGAGTACTGGACCGATCGTCCCATCTGGCCGCAGGGGTTGGAGCGACCGACTGAAGAGTACTGGGTACCACAGACGCTCGACTGGAATCTCTGGCTCGGTCCTGCCGCCGAGCGTCCGTATCATCCAGCATATATGCCCTTCAAGTGGCGCGGGTGGTGGGACTTCGGCACGGGCGCGCTCGGCGACATGGCGTGTCATCTTCTCGACGCAGCATTCTGGACTCTCGGTCTGCGCTATCCATCGCGCGTTTCGGTGGAGACGTCGCAGACGTTCGTTGAGACAGCGCCCAAGATGTCGCGCGTGGCATTCGACTTCCCCGCGCGCGGCGCGCAGCAAGCTGTGACACTCACGTGGCGTGATGGAGGTCTCGTTCCAGCGCGTCCGTACGATTGGCCGACTGCGAGCGACTGGCCGTTCGACTCGAGTGGTCAGCTGTGGATCGGTGATCGTGGAACGCTCGTGGCTGGTACGTATGGTGAAGATCCGCGACTGTCAGATCCGAAGCGTCAGGCAGAGCTGATGGCGAATCCGCCGGCGCAGAAGTATCCGCGCGTGAAGAGTGTGTGGGCGGAGTGGATGAATGCAGCGAAGGCAGGTACTCAACCTGGATCGAACTTCCCGGGGCACTCAGGGCCGCTGACTGAAGTGGTGCTGCTTGGTGATCTCGCGGTGAGGACGGGGAAGACATTGGAGATCGATACGCAGTCGGGGCGAGTGACGAACTTCGAAGTGCCGGAGGGATTGATTACGCCGAGCTATCGGAAGGGGTGGGTGTTGTAGGACGGAATTGAGACAGCATCGTGCTGTTATCCACTGCGATGTCGTGTGGTTTAGGCTGCGTGTATGCAGCATAACCATTAGCGGCGCGAGCGTGCGTGTGGCGGAAGATGTTGAGCCGACGTAGCTTAGCGCTGAGACTCTGTGCGAGGCGTGCTGGTTAGGCTGCGGATATGCAGCGTTTGTCTTGCGGAGGGACGCGGCATAATTAGTCGTTAGGCGTCACATTGGAGATCTCGACAGTGCAGATAACGGGATTCCTCGTTGTGCTCCTGCTTCAGACTTCCATCACCGTTAGGCCGGACACCGGAAAGGCGTGCTTTGACGGTCCGCGTGATCCCCTTGGCGAGATGGCATGTTTTGAAGCGGCCCGCGATACAGCGGACCGACGTTTGGACAGCCTCGTGGCGCGGATTATCGACTTCCTACCTGACCGCCGTCGCGCCGCTTTCGATTCCGCGAGCGACGCCTGGGGCGAATACGCGAATGCAGAATGCCAGCTTCTCATGAACCGCGTACCGCACACGCCTGCGTCGGACTCAGCGCAACTAGACGACCGTACCTTTGCAGGGTGCTACGCTCGTCTCGCCGACGATCGGACAAGATTCTTGGGCGCCTATTACAGTGATTTGCTGCTCCATCCGGAAAGCGCGACGCCATGCCTGAAGTATGAACCGGATACCGTGACGCTGGACGGCATTCTCGAACGTCACACGTATCCAGGCCTTCCAAACTACGAGAGCATTGCGCATGGTGATGAACCGGAAACTGGGTGGTACTTGCGATTGCTGAAACCGGTTTGTGTCACCGGCAACCTCACCGAGTTCAATTCCACTGCAGCCGCCGTCTCGTTTGTTCAAATCGCAGCTTCAACGAAGGAAGACGCCGCGTTCCGGAAGCAACGGGGCCGACGCGTCACAATCCGCGGCGCACTGATACAGCCGGGAACAGTGCACTGGCACGCTCCCTTGGGTCTGATCACCCTCGAGTATTCAGCAGAAACAGCATCGCACCCGTGACGCCCAACGGACGCTGAAGCTGCCAAAACGTCTATTGAATTGTTGTGGCTTCGCCGCAACTCTTAATTGATCGCTTCGCAGTCAAGCTGGGGGTTAGACCGCAACATGCATCGGAGCACCGGACACTTTCGACAAGCAAACCTGAGAGAAAATGACCCTCAAGCGAATGGGCAACATAGGGATCGTGGTCGAATCTCTCGACGCGCCCATCGCATTCTTCACCGAGCTTGGCATGAGGCTCGAAGGACGAGCCATGATCGAAGGCGAGTGGGCCGGGCGCATTACTGGACTGGGGAACCAGCGCGTCGAGATCGCCATGATGGTCACTCCAGACGGTCACAGCCGGCTCGGGCTTTCGCGATTCCTCGCCCCGTCCGTCGTCGCCGACCACCGCAATGCTCCGGTGAACGCGCTCGGCTACCTCCGCGTGATGTTCGCCGTCGACAACATTGACCAGACGCTCGCCAGGCTCCAGCAGCATGGCGCACAGCTCGTCGGCGATGTGGTGCAATACGAGCAGTCGTATCGACTGTGCTACATTCGCGGGCCGGAAGGGCTTCTAATCGGGCTGGCGGAGGAGCTTCACGCGAGGTGAACCTGCTCCGACTCCTGTGCCTTGGAGCAGGCGAGTGGCGCGCCGGCGTCTAACGAACGCTGAAGCTGACGAGCAATTTACGGAGACTCGCTACGCTCGCGCTTTGTTGGATTCGCTCGCAGCTTAGTTGGGCGTTAGCCCCGAGACAAAGGAAAGCGATGGCTACCCATTGCCTGCAAACAGAAATCGAAATCGAAGCGTCTGCCGAACGGGTGTGGGCCGTTCTATCGGATTTCGCGTCTTATCCGCAGTGGAATCCTTTCATCAAGTCGGTCGTAGGAGCGGCCCAGCAGGGTACACGCCTCCGAATTTTGCTCCAGCCGAGTGGTGGCAGAGCCATGCGCTTCTCTCCTATTGTGCTCGCGGCCGAACCGAAGCGCGAGCTGTGTTGGCTGGGGCGCTTGGTGATGCAGGGAGTTTTCGATGGTGAGCATCGCTTTCTCATCGAGCCGCTGAGCGAAGGCAAGGTACGCTTCCAACAGAGCGAGCGATTCAGCGGGTTATTGGTCGGACCGCTCCGCGCGAGCCTGGATCGGGATACCAGGCGAGGATTCGAGGAGATGAATCGAGCCCTAAAGGCGCGTGCTGAGAACGGCACACCCGCGGAAGTGGAAGAGAAGCAAGACTAACAACGGGTCGGATCCGATTCTCCTTCGCAGATCTGCCGAGACATCGGCGTGTCGGCTGAAGACCTCTTCTTAGCCCGAAGGAACAACGCCGCATCGTCGCCATTCTCGCCACGTTCGACGCCCTGGTAAATGACCTCTCCATCGCCCTCCCGCCGAGCTCGAGGCCAGGCGCCAGCAGATGAGTACACCGCGACCGCCTCCTCACTTTGAAAGAGGCCGCGTGCCAATGTCAGACATATGTAGTACATTTCTTGGATGAAGGAAATCACGAAGAGGGAGCTGAACCAGCAGACCGCTCAGGTCCTGGCCGAGGTCCGGGCGGGAGAGCCTGTGCTGGTCACGGAGCGCGGCGTACCGCGGTGGCGGATCGAAGCCGTCGATGGTGTCGCCGACCCAGTCGCGCGCTTGCGTGCTGCAGGGCGGATCATCCCGGCGAGCGAGCACCCGATGCCCTGGCCGGATGATACCGATGCTCGCTACACGCCCGCTGAGGTGGACGCACTCTACGCCGAGATGCGCGAGGACCGGTAGTGCGTTGGTACCTCGACGCGTCCGTCGCGCTCCACGCGGCGCTCCCCGGCGGCGATCGCCGCGCTCGTACATGGCTCGACTCGACGCGCGACAGCGGTGATGAAGTGTTCTCATCCACACTGCTGGATCTGGAGCTGACGCGCACCCTTCGCCGGGAGCGCATGGAGCTCATGCGCGCGCAGCTCGTGCTCAGGCGTATCACGCTGGTGAGCATCGACGACGGCGTGCTGCGCGTCGCCGGCGCGATCGAGCCGCACGTCAAATCGCTCGACGCGATTCACCTCGCGACATGCACGATGCTCGGCTCCGGCATCACCGTCGTCACGCACGATCGCGGCATGGTCGTGGCAGCAGCCGAGCTGGGGTTCGACGCGTTCGATCCGCTCGCGCCGCAGATGGGTGAATGACCGAAGCGCGAAGCCGGAGTCGCCGGTATGAACCGATCGCCGTCTCGGACGAGAGCGCGACGGGCGCATCGCGCAAGCGCTGAGCTAGTCGTATCTCCTAGCGGCGATGACGCCGCGCAATTCAGCGAGCGACGAACGTGGATTCAACCATGGTGACCCAGCTTTCAGGATCGAGCGTGACGTTGACGGGTGCGCTCTCGAGCGGAATGGAAAGCGTGTTGTGCGCGCCGCGCACCCACATCAGCGTGAGCGGCGGCTTGGTGAGCTCGGGGCCACGACCGACCGGCGTGGCCGCAGGCGGCATTTCAATGCCGATCTGGAAGGGCATTGTATAGAGCTGGCCGCCGTTCGGTGTCTGGTCGAGCGTGATCTGGAGCTGCTTGCTCGTGGCGTCATAGTGCCAGCTTCCGTCGACCTTCATGACGCCGCCGCGATGCAACCATTGCGGGAAGAACCACGAGAGGTCTTTCCCATACGTCGGACAGTCAGCCGCGGCCGCGCAAGCATCCTCCATCGCGTGCTGGAAGTCGAGGCTCGAGGCGTTGGAGTTCTGGTAGCGCGCATAGTAGAGACGGATGCCGGACCAGAAGTTGTCCGTGCCGAGCACGCCGCGCAGCATGTGCAGAACCTGCGCGCCGCCCTGATAGATCTGGGCGTTGTTGGCGATCACCTGGCTGATGTCCGACAGGTTGTTGTGGACCAGCGGCGAGGTCGGGTTCGCTTCTGCGTAGCGACGTGCCGAAGCGGCGCTCCTCTTCACGTCCGTGATGAAGGCGTCGCGCCCGTCCTGATGCTCCTCGTACAGGAGCGCGAAGTAGGTGGCGAAACCTTCGCTGAGCCACACGTCATCCCAATCCTCTTCGGTGGCGGAGTCACCGAACCACTGATGCGCCATCTCGTGAGCGATGAGCTGACGCTGCGGGCCGGTGACGGCGTATCCATAGAAGATGTCAGAGGCGAGCTCCATCCCGCCGCCGACGCCGTTCGCTTCGACCTGCGCCAGCTTCTCGTAGGAATACGGGCCAATGTGGTCGATGTAGAACTCGAGGATCGGCTGAGTGAAATCGCTGAAAGCCTTGAAGCTCGCTTCCCGTTCCTGCGGGTAGACCCATGCGGACATGGGGATGCCGTGGAACGTTCCGAAGTAATCCACCGCGAAGGGAGCGGCGGCCAGGGAGTACTGCCAGGTGGCGATGGGAACGGATTCCTTCCACACGGTGCGGCGCAATCCGTTAGGTAGATCGGTGGACTCGACTCTGGTGCCGTTGGATATGATCTGGTAATTGGCGGGCGCGGTGACGGCAATTTCCTTGGGCGCCTTCATGTACGGATGGTCGATGACGGCGAGCCAGTTGCGCGTCCTGTCGGGCCAGGGATTGGTGACGAACGAGCGATCGCCATACTTGTTGTTGGCGATCAGAATGCCGCTGGCGGGCACGCCGTGATAGACGACGGCGAAGGTGAGGCGATGACCGGGCTGCGAGGGCGCGGGGAAAACTACGTGAAGGCGATCGTGCGCCTGAGAGTACCGCAAAGCTTGCCCGTCGGAGGTGACGGAGGTGACGACCATGCCGCGACCAACGGTGCTGACTGGAGCAGCGGCGGGCTGGCCGGGGCGGGTGCGAGTGGCGGGGACCAGACAGGGATTCGAAGGATTGGGCGCTTCGGGCGCGGTGCGGAGCTGGCAGAGGTCGAGATCGATGCCAGTGACGCCCGCGGCGGTGAAGGCCAGATCCACGGTATCGGTGATGACGAGCTCGTTGGACGCGTCACCGAGCAGGACGGTGAAGCTGTAGTTGACGACCCGGAAACCGGTCTGGCGGGGATAGGTATCGGCCGCGAGGGGCGACGCTGCCAGGAGCAGCAGCGCGGTTGCGACGGTGGTGTGGAGTAATTTTTTCATGTGGTTGGGCATGACCCCGGGTTTATGGGGATCAATATTCCGTTCCCACGCGAGCAAAAGCAACGAGATGGAAAAGGCTATGCAATTCGCGACGCGGCTTCATGCCCACGACGCATCGCGATGGGCTCTAAGAAGAACGTTGCCAGATCCGTTGCGCTCAGGAAGTTCGAGGTGTGGGTGGATGCGCGCCGTACCGAATGACCGCCTTACATTGCCGACGACGTTGCGAGCGCAGTTGATGCTGGGAATTGGAGTATGCGCTTGCGTGCTCTGGGGACGGAGTGGGGACGGACTCCGTATCTAGATGTCACTCGCGGCTTCACTCGGAGGCTGTTCGATAGCAGTGGCCGCACGGACGGTTGACGTGCACGATGAGCGGCGTAAGCTCTGATGATCGTTGCGCCGAGCAAGACCGGTGCGCCCAAACTGGTGGCCAGGCATCATGCCGAACTCGATGAACTGCTTCTCCTGGACGTCGCGCCTGGCGCCAACTTCGAGTTCAGCTACAACGCCAGATGGGATTCCCGCCGCTACAGCTCGGAGATTCGCCCGATCATCGGCTGGCACATTCATCCGTGGGACTTCATCTTCACAAGCTCACGCCAAAGCTGATGTTCTCACGGGATCTGAATCAGTCTGCGTTCGAGCTACGCTCGACACCTCTACGTGTTCCACCGACCGCTTACCAACTCGTGCTTTCCGCGCGATTCTCTGCATGCGTAAATCACTCTTCCCACTCGCCTCCACCGGAGCACTGCAGTGACCAATCCCGAAGACCTGCTTGAACAATATCAGACCGATCTCGAGTCTTCCGACTTCGACGCAGAAACGTTCGGGATCGATCGCCGACAGTTCGTCTTCTTCTCACTCGCCGCAGCGGCAGCCTCTGCGCTCGGGATCAAGCCGGCACTCGCAGAGTCCAGCGGCAAGGTGGCCGCAGGCTCTCTCGCTCGATCGCATACGGTGCAGCAGGAAACGCCGCTGCCACTTGGCAACGGTGAACCTCCCGCACTACAGTTTCAGCCGTATCCTGGCGGTACGGGCGCGCTTATGGAAAAGCTCGTGCGGCAGCGCGGTGCTGCTGCATTCGATCGCGGCACGTATGAGCCCGAAGCGTGGAGCGGTGCGCTGCCCGTCTCTGACGATGACATCGCCTTCCTCCCCGCGCACCGGCTTTCGGCGCTCCTCAAAGCCCGACACATCACCTCGGCGCGTTTGACCGATATCTACCTCACGCGACTCAAGCGTCTCAATCCGACGCTGCTCTGCGCGGTCACCATCATGGAAGATCAGGCGATGCGCCGAGGCCGCGACGAGCGGACCCGGAAATTAACGCCGGACATTACCGCGGTCCGCTTCACGGATTGCCGTATGGCGTCAAGGATCTGTTTGCACTCGAAGGAGTGCCCACAACGTGGGGTGCGGAGGATTTCGAGAATCGCATCATCGACGATGGACGCCGAAGTCGTCGTACGCCTGCGCGACGCTGGCGCGGTGTTGATCGCGAAGCTCGCCACCGGGCTCTTCGCGCAGAACGATCAGTGGTTCCGTGGACGCACGAACAATCCGTGGAATCTGTCGCAGGGCTCCAGCGGCTCGTCCGCCGGTCCCGCGTCGGCCACCGCCGCGGGCTGTGTTGCATTCGCCATCGGCACCGAGACGTCGGGCTCGATCGTATCGCCGACGATCCGCTGCGGCTTGAGCGCGCTGCGTCCCACGTTCGGCCGCGTGAGCCGCTACGGCGGGATGGTGCTCGCCTGGTCGCAGGATCGGGTGGGACCGATCGTGCGCACCAGCTGAAGATGCTGCGATGGTGTTCAACGTGATTCACGGTGTCGATGAAAAGGATCCGTCGACCGTGACGATGCCGTTCAAGTTCAACCGCAACATCAATCTCGCGGCGCTCCGCATCGGCGTGGACGACGAAGGCACCACCGGAGATGATCGCCAAGTTGCAGGAGTTGGGAATGAAGCCAGTCGACTATCGGCGCGCGTCCGACGTTACCTGGCCTCACCGGCAGTGGCGGACTCGACGTCGAAGATGCCGCTGCGTTCGACTAGTACGTACAGACCAAGGCGAAGGAGACCGGACTCGATCTCAAGAATCTTCCCGCCGTTGCCGGTGCGTGGCAGTGGCGACGCGCGTGATAGTCGCGCCACGCCGCCGCCGAATCCGATGGCGCCCGCCGACTGGAACCCGCGCTTCGTGAATGGCCGTAGGATATCCGGCATTGGATTTCCTTCAGGCCGAGCGTCGTCGCTACATGCTGATGACGAAGTGGGCGGAGTTCATGAAGGATCTCGACATGTATCATCGGCAGCCCGTTCGCGGACGTCGGCGCCAACGCGCAGACCGGACATCCGAGCGCCGTTCTTCCGTACAAGTTTGGCGTCCCGCAGCCCTTCGGCGGGCCGCGGGCCGGGGCGCCCGCCGCGCCGGCGCCGCCACTCAATCCGCAACCTATCTGTGGTAACGATCATCGGCAACCTGTACAACGACGATATGATCCTGTCCGTCGCGCACCAGTTCCAGATCCACGACGATACAGTGCGGCGACATCCGACGCTGTGAGAAGTCGGCGCCCCCGCACCACGGGGCGTGCCACGTTAACGTCAGGAAGGAATCGGTGCCACGTGCCCAACCGGACTTCGACCTGCACGCGCTCTATCGCGCGCTCGACGAGCAGCGCCTTGCACGCGGGTTGAGCTGGGCTGCTGTAACAGCCGAGGTCAATCGCCACGACACGCGCGGACTCGCGCAATCGACGATCACTGGTCTGCAGTCGAGGTCCATCGCCGAGGGGGACGGAATCCTCCAGATGTTGATCTGGCTTCGGCGCACGCCCGAGAGCTTCGTGCCCGGCTTCGCTGACGCCGACGCCGAGCGTTTTCGCCTGCCGGAGCTCTCAGCAGGACAGATGCTGAGGTGGGATACGCGAGCGCTCTTCGACGCGCTCGACGCCGCGCGTCACGAGCGCCATCTCACATGGACTGCGCTGGCTCGCGAGCTGAACGGATTCACGCCCAACATGCTCACGAACCTGTCACGCGCATCACGCGTGGGCTTGCCACGTGCCATGCGGCTGGTGATCTGGCTGGGCCGTCCGGCGGTCACGTTCACCCGGATCGCGCTCTCCTGAAGGTGCGATCAGGCCGGGACCGGCAGCGCTCCCTGCCCCACGTGTCGATCTGGACTCTGCTCGTTCGACGTAGTATCGAGAGATGTCAAAGGTTCAACGAACTCACTGATGAGGAAGAGTTAGATGCGATTCATGATGCTGGTGATTCCAAAGGCGTACGAGACCGCGACGGCTGACTTCGTTCCGCCCGCCGAGCTCATAGTGAAGATGGGGAAGTACAACGACTCGCTCAGCAAGGCGGGAGTGCTGCTGGGACTGGACGGGCTCACGCCACCGCCGAAAGCCGTTCGCGTGTCCTTCTCCGAAGGGAAGCCGAGCGTGAAGGACGGCCCTTTCGCTGAAGCGAAGGAGATGGTGGGCGGCTACTGGATCATCGACGTCAAGTCGCGCGAGGAGGCAGTGGAATGGGCCAAGCGCGCACCGATGCTCGATGGCGATACCATCGAGGTGCGACAGATCGCGTCTCTGGAAGATTTTCCCGCCGACGTGCGGGCGGCTGCAGGACTGACCTGACCACCCTATACCGAGAGCATGACATGCGAGTGCTGGCACTGTGGTATCCCGAGGGCGACATCAGCGCGCCCACGCACGAGATGACCGCGAAGATGGGCGAGTTCATGCAGGAAGCCATGAAGGCGGGCGTGCTGCTCGACACGGGCGGGTGGGATCCGAGCGCATCCGCAACGGTGATCACGCGCAAGAATGGGAACGTCGTCGTCAAGGACGGACCGTACACCGAAGCGAAGGAGATCATCGGTGGCTATGCAGTGATGCGATTCGATTCGCAGGATGATCTGCGCGAGTGGTGCACGAGGTTCGTGAACATCGCAGGAGACGGACGGTCGGTGATCCGGCCGATCGCAGATCAACCGATCGCGCACTAGCGCCATGGAAGCTGCGTGAGCTCGTCAGGGCGCGTGAAGGACTCACCAGCGCACCGTGCGATCGATGCACTCTGGCGCATCGAGTCTCCGCGAATCATCGCGCGCCTGGCGCGGATGGTGGGTGACGTGGGGCTGGCGGAGGACTTCGCGCATGATGCGCTGGTGTCGGCGCTCGAGCAGTGGCCGGAGTCCGGCGTTCCGGACAACGCGGGCGCGTGGCTCATGGCTGCGTCAAAGCGCCGCGCGATCGATCATCTCCGTCGAGGCAAGATGCTGGATCGCAAGCACGCGGAGTGGAAGAGCGAGGTGACGGAGCGGGAAGACGTGGCGGACGAGCTGGACGCTGCGATCGACGACGAGATCGGCGACGACCTGTTGCGCCTGATCTTCACGGCGTGCCATCCAGTCCTTACCATCGAGGCTCGCGTAGCGCTCACGCTGCGTCTGCTCGGCGGATTGACGACGGAGGAGATCGCGCGCGCGTTCCTGTCGGCAGTGTCGACGGTGCAGCAGCGGATCGTGCGTGCGAAGCGCACACTGTCCGCTGCGCACGTGCCGTTCGAGGTACCGCGCGGGACGGAGCTCGCGGCGCGGCTCGCCGCTGTGCTGGAGGTGATATACCTCATCTTCAACGAGGGATACTCCGCGACCGTTGGTGACGATTGGGTTCGGCCCGCGCTGTGCGACGACGCGCTGCGATTGGGGCGAGTGCTGGCTGAGCTGATGCCGGATGACGCGGAAGTGCATGGGCTGGTCTCGCTGATGGAGATCCAGGCGTCGCGGCTGCGTGCACGCGTCGGAAGCAATGGTGAGCCGATCCTGCTCATGGATCAGGACCGCAGTCGGTGGGACCGGCTGCTGATCGCGCGGGGACTGACGGCGTTGGATCGCGCGACGAGTCTCGGAGGTGCGCTCGGTCCGTACACACTGCAGGCGGCGATTGCAGCGTGTCACGCGCGCGCTCGCGTTCCGGAAGAGACGGAGTGGACGCAGATCACAGCGCTCTACGACGCGCTCGCATCACTCACGCCAGTCACCTGTGGTGGAATTGAACCGCGCTGTAGCCTACTCGATGGCGTTCGGGCCAGCGGAAGGACTCGAGATCATCAACGCCATCGCCGACGATCCCGCGCTCGAGCGTTATCATTTACTGCCGAGTGTGCGCGGCGACCTGCTGTTCAAGCTCGGCAGATTCCGTGAGGCGCGCGCCGAGTTCGAGCGTGCAGCGTGGCTGACGGGGAATCGGCGCGAGCGCGAGATGCTGCTGGCGCGGGTGGAAGACGCGGCTGGACGCATCTGACGCTCGCTATTCAGCGCCGTCGCCTGCAGTTTCATCACGATCAATGAAACGACTTACGCTCCTCTCCGCTCTCCTCTCCGTACTCCCAGCGGTGCATGTCGCCGGTGCACAAGAGCTCATCAACCGCTCACCGCCGTTCCGCATCGAAGAGGCAACCATCGCGCAGATTCATTCCGCGATGCGAGACGGCTCGCTCACGTGCGTCGGGCTCGTGCAGCACTATCTGCGACGCATCGATGCCTACGACAAGAAGGGGCCGGCCGTCAATGCAATAGTGATGGTGAATCCGGATGCCCTCGCAACCGCCGCGGAGCTGGATCGCCGCTTCGCACGCGAGGGGATCACTGAACCGCTGCAGTGCATTCCGGTGATAGTGAAGGACAACTATCAGACCGCGGGACTCCGCACCACGGCGGGCTCGCTCTCCCTCAAGGGTTTCATACCTCGCGAGGATGCGTTCGTGGTTAGCAAGCTGCGCAAAGCTGGCGCGATCGTGCTCGCGAAATCCAACATGGATGAGTTCGCCTTCAGTCCTTACGAGACGGTGAGCTCGATCCTGCCAGGGTACACGCGCAATCCTTACGACCTGGCCCGCGTCACTGCGGGATCGAGTGGTGGCACCGCGGCGGCCGTGGCTGCTGACTTCGGAGCTGTCGGACTCGGAACCGACACTGGCAACTCGATCCGCGGCCCGTCTGCGTTCCTGAGTCTCGTTGGAATCCGGCCCACCATGGGACTCACGAGCAGGAGCGGCGTAGTTCCGCTCTTTCTCTCTGCGGATGTCACGGGACCGATGGCGCGCACTGTGGCCGACGCTGCAGCATTGCTTCAGGTGATGGCCGGTCCTGATCCCGCCGACACAGTGACGCTGCACAGCGCCGGAAAGATCCCGCCGAGCTACGCCGCGTCGCTCGTACGCGACGGACTCAAGGGTGCGCGCATCGGCGTTCTGCACCAGGCATACGACAGACCGAGTGCGGATTCGGAAGTCATGAAGCTGTTTCGCGGTGCGCTGGATGACATGCGTGCGCAGGGCGCGCAGATCGTGGATCCGGTGGCGGTGGACAGTCTCACCGAGCTCTTCCGCATCGCGAGCGCACCGTGCAATCCATTCAAGTATGATCTCAACCGATACCTGGGCGCGCTCGGCGATCAGGTGCCGGTCCACAGTCTGCAAGAGATCATCAAGTCACGCCAGTTCCACCCCTCCATCGAGGTGCGACTGAAGGACGCGGAGGCGGTGACTGAGCCGCCGGAGCAGTCGGAAGGATGTCGCCAGCAGCAGCAATTTCGCGCTCGATTGCGCGAAGCTGTGGTTCGACTCATGGACGCCGACAAGCTGGACGCGCTGGTGTACCCCACCTGGAGCAACGTGCCGCGGCTCATCGGCGATCTGAACACTCCCGCTGGCGACAACAATCAACTGTTCGCGCCAAGTACCGGCTTTCCCGCTATCACCGTGCCGATGGGATTCGCGCGCAATGGAACGCTACCCGCAGGCGTGCAGTTCTTCGGTCGAGCGTGGAGCGAGCCGGAGCTGATCAAGCTGGCGTATTCGTACGAGCAGGCGACCATGCACAGACATCCACCTCCGAGCACTCCTGCAATACAGTGAGTCTGCGGGGCGAGTAGATACGATGTCAGCTGTTGCGCAGCCCGCTCCAGGCACGCACGCGCCGACGCGCTTCGGCATCATCGGCGCCGTCAGCTTCGTGCACCTGCTGAACGACATGATGCAGTCGGTGATCCTCACGATCTATCCGCTGCTCAAGAACGAGTTCGATCTGAATTTCGTCCAGATCGGCATCATCACACTCACCTTCCAGTTGACAGCGTCGTTGCTGCAGCCGGTGGTGGGCATCGTCACCGACAGGCATCCGCTGCCGTACTCGCTCCCGGTCGGGATGTGCTTCACGCTGAGCGGGCTCCTGCTGCTGTCGATCGCGCCGTCGTATGGCGTGCTGCTGCTGTCCGTGGCGCTGATCGGATGCGGCTCGTCGGTCTTCCATCCGGAATCATCACGCGTCGCGCGGATGGCATCGGGCGGACGCTACGGGCTGGCGCAGTCGCTCTTCCAGATCGGCGGCAACACCGGGCAGGCGCTCGGTCCAGTGTTCGCAGCCGCGATCATCCTCAAGTTCGGGCGTCCGCGAGCGAGTTGGTTCGGGCTGGCTGCGCTGCTGTCGATCGTCATCCTGCTGCAGGTGAGTCGCTGGTATCGGCAGCACATCGATGAGCGCACTAACACGCACGCCGCGGCCGATCAGGCGCAGCCATTCCCCGCCAGCGAAGTTCGGCGCACGGTCGGCGTCCTGTTGGTGCTGATGTTCTCCAAGTTCTTCTATCTCGCGAGCATCAGCAGCTATTACGAGTTCTATCTGATCCACCGCTTCGGTGTATCGGACCACACTGCGGCGAACCTCCTCGCAGTCTTCCTCTTCGCGGTCGCCGCGGGTACGCTGATCGGCGGACCGTTGGGAGACCGCGCCGGTCGCAAGCGCGTGATCTGGTTCTCCATCCTCGGCTGCGCGCCGTTCACGCTGGCGCTGCCGTATGTCGGACTCGGCTGGACGGTATGGTTGAGCGTCGTGATCGGGCTGGTCCTGGCATCGGCGTTTCCGGCGATCATCGTGTACGCGCAGGACATGCTGGCCAACCGCATCGGTATGGTGTCGGGGCTCTTCTACGGTTTCAGCTTCGGCCTGGGCGGAATCGGCGCTGCAGTGCTGGGCGTGCTCGCCGATCATTTCGGGATCGACTTCGTGTATCAGGTGTGCGCGTTTCTGCCGCTCCTGGGATTGCTCGCAGCCTTCTTGCCGGATGTGCGTCCGCCCGAACAGGCGTAGATGTCCAAGACCTTCCAATCGCTCCGCAACCGCAACTTCCTACTCTTCTTCATCGGCCAGTCGATCTCGAACAGCGGCAACTGGCTGACGAGCATCGCGCTCACACTGCTGGTGCTGCGGCTCACGAAGAGCGGGATCGCGGTGGGATGGCTCGCGGCGTGTCAGTACGGACCGATCCTGCTGCTGTCACCATCGGCGGGCGCTCTGGCGGACCGATCGGACAAGCGGCGGTTGCTCTACGTGACGCAGACGCTGGAGATGGCACAGTCGACGGGTCTCGCGATACTCGCCTTTCGGCCGCATCCGTCACTGTATGCGATGTACGGACTCGCGATCGCCGGCGGGATAGTGCTCTCGCTCGACAACCCTCTCCGCCGCTCGTTCGTGACGGAGATGGTGCCGGAAGAGGATCGGCAGAACGCGGTCGTGTTGTACAGCATGATCGTCAACCTGTCGCGCATCTTCGGTCCGGCGCTCGCCGGCCTGCTCGTCACGACGCTCGGCTACGGCTGGTGCTTCTCGGTCGATGCAGTGACGTATCTCGCGGTGCTCGGCTGTCTCGCGATGATGCGGTCCGAGGAGCTGCTGCGCGTTCCCGCGCGACCGCGGCGCGCGGGTGAGGTGCGCGAAGGGCTACGATATCTCTTCTCGATCCCGGCGCTCGCTATCACCTACGCGATGCTCGCAGCAATCGGTCTCCTGGCGTACAACTTCAACGTGACGCTCCCGCTGTTCGTGACGCATGCGCTTCACGGCAGCGACGCGGAGTTCACGATCCTGTACTCTACGCTGAGCGTCGGAAGTCTCGCGAGCGCGCTCTGGGTGGCACGGCGTGCGCGCGTGACGGTTCGCAATGCCATCATCGGTGCGGGGGCGCTTGGCATCACACTGGTCGGGCTCTCGGCAGCGCCCAACGTCGGAATCGCAATCGCGGTTGCGTTCGCCGTCGGAATCGCGAGCATTCTCTATACGACATCCACGACTGCGCTAGTACAGACGCGTGCACGCCCCGACATGCACGGTCGCCTGCTCGCGATCCAGACGATCTTTCTCGTGGGAAGCTCAGCAGTCGGCGGTCCGATATCAGGATGGGTGGCCGACACGTTCGGAGCACGCACGCTGATCGCGATGGGCGGCGTGGTCTGCGTGGTCACTTCGGCGGCTGGGTATGTCGCGACGAGGAGTGAGGGGCCCACGGCAATGGGCGACAACTACGGAACTTGACTGGTTTGCTTGGGTCAGCTCTCGCGTCGTGATTGCGGCAGGCGAGCTGACCTCATCATCTTCCGTACACTCACGTCAAACTTACCGGAGCGGAGTCGTGCATGCTCTGCCTACTCGAGCAATCCTCGCAGTGCTGGCACCCTCCGGAGCGACGCCATGAGCATCTGCTCGCTCTCACCATGATGTGTATGCACGAAGTAAGTCGTGTCGCCCGAAGTCCAACTCTTGGGCCAGAACGCATCGGGCATCGTCGCGGGCATGTAGGCCGTTGCAGCGATCGTCGGCGCTCCGCCGATGCCATCGCTATGGTCAACGAGGATCACTATCGCCGTGTCACCGCTCGGGATGTCGAAGGCGCGCCCGAGCAGGAAGAGTCGTCCACGAGTTGGATCGTACTCGGCGTTGGACACGCTCGTGCCGTGTTGCTGGCCGACGAACCAGCGTCCACTGTCTTCAGCCGCGCGCTCCAGAGCGCGGAAGGGCTGACGCGCGCCGTGTAGAGTGTCGGAAGCTGATCGCGCGGGCGGCACGCGGCCGATGTCACTGTTGCGCCACAGCACTATTGCCTTGATGGCGTGCTGCTCATTGAGGCCGGCGCCGCGGTGCGCCTCGATCAGCGAATAGCTGACGGCCGGCGAGAGAGTGCCAGTGGATGTCCCACCTCCCCACCCAGTACCCTGTCGCTGTGCGCTTGCCGTGCTGGCGATCGCGACCAATGCCAGCGAGCTCATGATGCCCGCTCGAGAAAGCGTCATAATCATTCCGTCCAGATGTAGATGTAGATGACACCGCGGAGTCGCTGCGCATCTCGTCGGCTACGTCGCTGCGGATTTGCTCCTCACACGATGGCGGCCGTCTGCCTAAAGCGCAACGGCCAACCACTGGAGCGCGGCGCAGCATCGACCTCCTCGGGACAAGAGGGTGCAAATTGAGACAAGGACCATTCTGTCGCTAGCGGTGACTGTATCCGCCAATGCGTCGACGGGACCGTTGCGCCGGTAGTGCGCGATCCGGCGTGATCTGATCAGCGGTTGACGCGCATCCGCCCGCTCGTACAAGATTCAGGTGGAGGAGGTCTCACCGTGCCGGAAGCCGCCAGCAATCACATGCTCAGATTCACCTGCCCGCCCTGTGGCGATGTCTTCAGCGCGCAGGACGAGGATGCGCTCATCGCGACGACGCTCGAGCACGCACGCAAGCTTCACGACATCGATCTGCTCGCGCAGTTCACGCGGGATCAGCTGCGCGAGCTGATCCGTCGCGAGAACGAGTCATACTGGACGCGGATCAGTCACCTGGTCCCCGCCGGCGAGATCCGAACGGTTCTTGACGAGCAACTGTGCGACCGTGAGCGCGAGATTGTCGCCTACGTCATTCACGGCTTCACCAACCGCGAGATCGCGCAACGGCTGAACATCAGCGGACGCACGGTCTCGACGCATCTCGTCAACATCTACGAAAAGCTCAACGTGCATTCGCGCGCCGAGCTGACTGTGCTGGTGCGCGCGGCGGATCGCATCATCGAAGCGGGGCTGCGAAGCGATACGAAGGAGTTCGGGCCGTTCATGCGTGCGAACGGCCCGTAGCGTAGCGTCGCCCGGGCTCAGTGCCCGGGAATCTCGAGAAGCTCCATGTCGTACTTGCGTACGAGTTGCTGAAACGCGGCCATATCTGGTGGACCGGCCGGCGGTCTGTCGATCGGCGAGCCGCCCTCGAGGAAGAAAGATTCGAAGCCAGGGCGAGAGAAGAGCAGGAGCAGCCGTGCAGGCCGGTCTCCAACGACCACGTACTTGTGCGGCACGCCCTTTGGCGCGTATGCGAAGTCACCGGCGCGCGCGGTGACCGACTGATCGCCGCAGGTCAGCTCGATCGCTCCATCGAGGATGTAGAACGCCTCGGCCTCGCTGTTGTGAACGTGCAGCGGCGCCGCGCTGCCGGCCGGCTCGGTGACCTCGACGATGCTGAACGATTCGTCAGTGGTGTCGGCGCCGGCAACTACGCGAAGAATACCGGTTGGTCCCCAGCGGACTGATTGCCCCTCGCCGGCGCGTACCAGGACCGCGCCCGCGCTTTCCGTCATACTCATGTGAATGCCCCTCGATTGGAGATTGCGTTCGCGGCCAGAGCGGCCGCTGCGCAACAGGATAGGGCTGCACGCGTGCGCTGCCAATCGAGTGAATGACGTATCCTGGGTGTGCGATTGGGGTCAGGTCTTGTATGAGCACAGCGCAAGACCTGACCCCGATCAGACCGTTACTGAACCGGCGTCTTGTACACAACCCCGCCCTTCATCACGAACTGCACGCGCTCGACGGCGGTGATGTCCTGCAGCGGATTGCCCGGCACGGCGACCACGTCCGCAAAATATCCGGGCTTCAATTGCCCGATCTCGTTCTGCCACATGAGAACGCGCGCACCGTTCAGGTAGTCGGCCTGGAGCACTGCAAGCGGTGTCATGCCGTACTTCACCATCAGCTCGAACTCGCGCGCCTGCGTACCGTGCGGGAACGGGCCGACGTCGGTGCCCACGGCCATCGGAACTCCCGCCGCCACTTGCCGTTTGAACTCGTGAATCTTGTAATCGAGCATCACATGCTCGCGCGCCGCCGAGGCTGAATCCGGCGCGTGATCTGCGAAATACTCGAAGATGGTGAAGGTCGGCACGGCGGGGATATTCCTGGCCTTCATCATCGCCATCGTGCCGTCGCTGAGCTGGGTGGCGTGATCGATTGCCGCCACACCTGCCTCCACTGCCATCCGCGCCGCTGGCTCGCCCTGGCAGTGCACTCCCACGTTGGTCCCCAGTCGCGCAGCTTCGATCACTGCCGCGCGGAGCTCCGGCTCGGTGTACTGATACGACGTGTTGAAATCCCAGAACTCGGGATCGCCCGCCTGCTCACCGATCCCGAGCTGCGCGCAGAGCGGGTCGCCCAGACATGGCGCCGAGCCGTGCGGCACCATTCTGTCAGGCCCTGTCACGTAGATCTTCGCGAACGTCGAGCCGTCCTTGTGCTGCGCGCGCATCGTCTCGATGAGCTGCTCGGTGTCGTTCGCGTAGTCGGCGTTCCCCAGAACGTGCTGCTCGGGGTTGAAGCCTATCGCGTCTTCATGGCCCCCGAGTATCGAGATTGCCATCCCGCTGATCTGGAGGCGCGGTCCCGGAATCGCGCCAGTGTTGATGGCGCGGCGCACTGCCGCGTCCGCCGAGCCTGCGCCTTCGGTCCCCATGTCGCGCTCGGCGGTGAAGCCGGCCATGAGATCGGCCTGCGCCGCCAGTGTGGCTTCGATCGTTCGCTCGGGGATCGATTCCTCCACAGTCTGCATCCCTTCCGAGGGCGGAGCCGGGTGCAGGAAGAGGTGGATGTGCGCGTCGATCAGTCCCGGCATGAGGGTGCGGTCACCGAGGTCGATCACCCGTGCACCAGCCGGCCGCTCCACGGATCTGCCCACCGCGCGAATGCGGCCGCCCTCTACCAGCACCTCGCCCGGGCTGATGACGCGACCCGAATCCACTTCAAAGAGTCGCGCTGCATGGAGCACGATCGGTTGAGCGCTCCTGGCAGAGTTGGGTCCAGCGCGTTGCGCTTGCACCGTGGCGACAGGGGCGCCGAGGATGGCCACGGCCGCTGCCAACAAAGCAAATCTCTGGATCATCGATTCTCCTTCGATGCGAGGTCGGGTAATTGACAAAGATGGTGTTCGCGGCGCTCTCGCGCTGGATATCAGCCCGTGCAGAAGTATGCTTAAGCGCGTCCACCCTATTCCATAGGTAGACCTCATGCCGCACGGAAAGATCTGCTACCTCGAAATCCCCGCGAACAGAGCTGAAGACTCGGCCACATTCTACTCGGATATCTTCGGTTGGAAAGTTCGACCACGGGGCGATGGTAATCTGGCCTTCGATGATGCGGGCTCGGTCAGCGGAACGTGGGTAAAGGAGGCCGACCGGACACCGGATGAGCGAACTCGTGTCTACATCATGGTGGACGACATCGCACCCGTGCTACGCCAGATCGAAGAAGGTGGCGGCACGGTTCTGACGCCGCGCAAAGACATCGGACCCGGCATGGGCGCATTTGCGGCGTTCGCCGATCCTGTGGGCAATGAGTTCGGGCTCTACGAAGAGCCGAAGGATCGATTGGAAACATCGATCGCTTGAAGAACCATGACCAAGCAACCCAAGCCCACGAGCATCGACGGCTACATCGACGCAGCATCTCCTGAAGTGCGAGACATACTTCAAGAGATCCGGCGTGTCGTCAAAGCCGCTGTTCCCGACGCGAAAGAAACCATCAGCTACCAGATACCTGCGTTCAAGCGCGACAGTGTCTTCTTCTACTTCGCCGCATTCAAGAAGCACATCGGTGTCTATCCGCCAGTGAAGGGCGACGCGGCGCTCCAGAAGGTGCTCGCTCCATACCGCGGTGAGAAGGGCAACCTGAAGTTCCCATTGTCACAGCCGATTCCTTACGAGCTCATCGCTCGCGTTGCGACCGAGCTGGCACGCGAGCGCTCGGAGAAGTGAGCTGCGCAGTCGCACCGTCATCTGATCGCGTCACAGAGCATACCTGACAAGAACAGCGCCGGTATCGAGATCTCGATACCGGCGCTGTTCTCTTGCAGCTGATTACTGTCGTTCGTTGCGCTCTACTGCTGGCAGCGCGCGAACGGACTGTCTGGCTTGGGCTGATCGACGAGGACGCGGTGATCGAGGTTCGCCACGCGCTCGGCGATGTCGAACACGAGCTTGTCGACGCGAGCCATGTGCTCGTACTGGATGTACTGCGGCTCGTCTGTGACCTGGTGATAATCGGCGTGGCCGCCGGTGGTGAAGAAGATCACCGGGATGCCGTACCGCGCGTAGTTCGCGTGATCGCTGCGGCAGTAGATGTTCTGCGGATGACCGTTCGCGTCCATCGAATAATCGAACTTGAACGGAACCGCCTCGGTGCTGTCGACCTGCTCGGCGATATCACCGAGCTCCGTCGAGAGACGACGCGATCCGACGAGCTGCAGGTAGTTGCTGGCGCCCGTCAGCTCTTCGCCGGCCTTGTTGCGGCCGGTGATGTCGGTCGGCGCACCACGACCTACCATGTCGAGGTTGAGATCCGCGACGATCGAATCGCGCGGCACGGTCGGATGGTTGGTGAACCACTCCGAGCCCCACAGTCCCTTCTCCTCACCCATCTGCCAGATGAAGATCAACGACCGCTTGGGCTTGATCGGTCCCTGCGCAAATGCCTGAGCGATCTCGAGGATCGACACGGAGCCTGAGCCGTCGTCGTCTGCACCGTTGCTGATCGAGTCGAGACGCGCAGGATAGATCCGGCGCAGCGAGTCCTTGATCGCGTTGATGCGCACCCACTGCTCGGCTGTCGGCGCGGGAGCGTTGCGCGTATCGGCGCCTTCGACGCGCGCCACTTCGTTGTACGCCTTGAGCGAATCGTGCTCCGCGACCGGGCGTACTGCAGACATGCCGATGTGGTCCGCGTGCGCGCCGATCACGACGTATTCCTTGCTGAGCCTGGGATCAGTGCCGGGGAGAATCGCGACGACATTGCGCGTCGGAGCTGCGACCGTCTTCACATGGATGTCGATCGTCGCCGACGGGCCGACGTCGCCGCGGGCGGCGCTCTCTGCGGACTTGCCGAGCAGCGCGCTCGCGACTTCGGGAGTGACGGTGATGTTCAGCCCTGCGCCGCCGCCGAAACCGCCGCGACCGCCCGCCGCGTTGCCTGCCTGGGGATGGCTGGCCGCGTAGGCCTCGCGCCCTTCGTTCTGAACAGTGTCGTTCAGCACGGGCTGAAAGCGCGGTGTCGGAAGGGTAGAAGCGACGGTGATCACTGCCGCCGCACCTGCGAGCGGGTTGGCGCTGCCGGGCGCGCGACGGAAGAAGCCGCGTGCGCCACCGGCCGGCGCCATCATCACGACGATCTTGCCATTGGCCTGATCGGCACTGAGCTCGTTAGTCGTGTCTCCCATCACTCCGCCGAAGATGACCGGCGCGGAGACCTCGTGGTCGGCCGGCGGAGCGGCGAGGACGAAGTCTCTGTCAGCGTGGAAGGTGTGGCCGCCAGTCTTGATGGTCGATGCCGGAGTCACGCTACGTGCGGTCACGGCCAGGTACTGGAAGTACGATCCGTGGTCGCCGGCCGGCTTGAGGCCAAGCTGCCGAACCTGACGCTCGATGTACGCAGTCGCGTGCATGGCGTCCGGAGTTCCCGCCTCACGGCCGCGGAGCGAGTCATCCGAGTAGATGTACAGCCGCGTCATGAGGTCGCAGGGCGTGATGGCCGGGACCGTGGGGCCGCCCTGATACTTGAGCGGCATGGTCGCGCCAGGCTGCACGGCCGGACAGGTTTGCTGCTGCGCCGCGAGTGCGGGCGCGACGAGCGCGAACGCCACGGTCAATGCCGCGGCGCCTCGAGTGGATGAAGCGTTGGCTCACTGGTGTCTCATACAGAGGTTGGGTGATTGAGGGGAGAGAAGCCCCTCCACGCCATACGTGCGACAGCGGCGCGCCGTTCGGATGCCATCACCTCGCGCCGCGCCGGAACGCGCGCGATCTTTCCGGCCACACGGGCGAAGCCGCACCACTTGGGCGGCGAGTCCCCACCATATCGATGTGCAGATTCACATGACACGAGATCCACTACGCCTGGCTCGCCCTACTGCATTCGCGCTCGTCGCTGCGATGCTGCTCCCGCTCCATGCGGCGACCGCGCAACAGCACGCTGCCCCAGCAACGCCGCCGCCGCACAAGACCGCGCCCGACGGCAAGAAGGTCCTCACACTCGCCGATTACGGGCCGTGGAAGCGCATCAATGCGGCGATCATCTCCGACAACGGCGCGTGGGTGACTTACACGTTCGCGCCCAACGACGGCGATGACACGCTGTTCGTGAAGTCGCTCGACAACGATCGACTGTACACGATTCCCGTGGGGAGTGCGCCGACAGGCGGCGCCGCGCGAGGTGGTCCCGGCGGAGCGGCTGGCGCAGCGCCGGTGCAGTTCTCCGACAACTCGGAGTGGATCGCGTACTTCGTGAATCCGCCGGCCGCGAGTGCGCGAGCTGGTGATGCCGCGGCGGGCCGCGCGTCGCGCGGAGCCGCCACGCCTCCACGTCGAGCCAACACTGACAGCGGGAGCACAACTCGCCACCTCGAGCTTCTCAATCTCGCGACCGGCACCAAGCTCGACGTGCCGAACGTGAGCAGCTTCAAGTTCGGCGCTGGGTCGCAGTGGCTCGCGATCAAGATGAACGGCACGCCCGGCGACTCGTCGCATCACGGCACCGACCTACTGCTCCAGCGCCTGTCCGACGGAGCCACGCAGAACGTCGGCAACGTGAGTCAGTACGATTTCAACGACGCAGGGAAGCTGCTCGCCTACACAGTCGATGCGCCGGACCGGCTGGGCAACGGCGTGTACGTGATCAATCTGACGTCGGGCGAGACTCGCGCTCTGGATACGAGGAAGGCGGACTACTCCGGGCTGGCGTGGCGCGACTCGTCGAGCAGTCTCGCGGTGCTGCGTGGTGACAAGCCCCGGGACATGGAGCAGCGCGAGAACGTGCTGCTCGCATGGTCGGATGCTGCAGCCAACGCTCCAGCGATCGAGTGGGATCCTGCACGCGACGCGACATTTCCGCACGGCTTCGTGCTCAGCGAGTATGCGACGCCGAGCTGGAGCAAGGATGGCACGCGCGTGTTCGTCGGCATCAAGGAGCAGGAGAGCACGCCACCGAAGGCCAGCGGTCCGCAGGCGAATCTCGACATCTGGCACTGGAAGGACGTCGAGCTGCAATCGCAGCAGATGATCCAGATCAATCAGCTGCGGCATGCGACGTACGAAGCCGCCGTCGCTCTGCGTGACAAGCACTTCACCGCGCTCGCCGACAGCAACATGAAGACGGTGAGCGTCACAGCGGATGGTAAATGGGCGATCGCGGGCGACCCGACTCCGTACGAGTACGACTACTCCGAGGGTGCACCGGCGCGTGCGGACTACTATCGCATCAACACTGCTACAGGTGAGCGCTCGCTGATCGCCAAGCACGTGCTGCACACCATGGGGACGTCGCCGGACAGCAAGTGGTTCCTGTATCTCGCAGACGGGCACGTGATGGCGTACGACATTCCGCTCGCCAGGACGGTGAACGTGGATGCCGCCACAGGAAAGAGCTTCGTAAACACCGACGACGATCACGCTGCGGAGAAGCCGATCTGGGGCGTGGCTGGCTGGTCGAAGGATGGAAGGTCGGTTCTGCTGTACGACAAGTACGACATCTGGGCTCTTCCGCTCGACGGCGGCAAGGGGCGCGACCTCACCGACGGCGCCGGCGCAGCGCAGCAGGTAGAGCTGCGGCTTGCGGATCTGTCTTCCGACACGAGGCGCAATTTCGGTCCACGGAGCGCAGCCGCACCTGCAGTGGATCTCTCCAAGTCTCAGCAGCTCACGGCGTACGGTGAATGGACAAAGAAGTCCGGATACTGGGAGATGCCTGCAGGAGGTGGAAAGCCGACGCAGCTCATCTGGGCCGACAAGATGATAGGTCAGGGATCGAAGGCGAAGCACGCGGACCGCGTGATCTTCACCGAGCAGACGTTCTCGGAGTTTCCGGACTACTGGACGAGCGACACGAAGTTCGCCGCACCGCGCAAGATCACGAATGCCAATCCGCAGCTCGCCGATTATGCGTGGGGAAGCCGCGTGCTGGTCGATTACACGAACAGCAAGGGGCAGAAGCTGCAGGGCACTCTCACGCTCCCTGCTGATTATCAGCCGGGCAAGAAGTACCCGATGCTCGTGTACATCTACGAGATCCTATCCAATACGCATCACCAGTTCTCGATGCCGGTGTACGACGACCGGCCGCACATGAGCGAGTACGCGAGTGATGGATATCTCGTCTTCGAGCCCGACATCGTGTATGAAGTCGGGAAGCCGGGCTCATCAGCGTTGGACTGCGTCACCGCAGGCGTCGACAAGGTGATCGCGATGGGCTACGCCGATCCCGCGCACATCGGTCTGCAGGGACACAGTTGGGGCGGATACGAATCGTCGTACATCCTCACGCAGACGAACATGTTCGCGGCCATCGTAACCGGCGCTCCGCTCACGGACCTGATCAGCATGTATGATGAGCTGTACAAGCAGAGCGGGCAGTGGAACGGCGGAATTCTCGAGACGAGCCAGGGGCGGATGGGCGCGAACGTCACGCCGTGGAACGCGACGCAGCTGTACGAGAGCCAATCGCCGGTGTTCAACGTCACCAAGATCCATACTCCGTTCCTGATCCTGCAGGGAACCGCGGACGGCGCCGTGGATTGGGATCAGGGACTGGAGTTCTACAACGCTGCCCGACGTAACGGCAAGGAAGTGATATGGCTGTCGTATCCCGACGAGCCGCATCATCTGGCGAAGACGCCGAACCAGAAGGACTTTCAGATTCGCATGAAGCAGTTCTTCGATCACTACCTGAAAGGCGCGCCCGAGCCCGACTGGATGAAGGGTGGCCTGGCACAGGTGTACAAGGGGGCGCCGATCCGCTGAGAACGGCTGCGTCGCTGGAGCGGCAACGCTGGACGGCACCGCCTGGAGAATCCTCGTGAGCAAAGTGATTGTCTGCGTCAACATCACCCTCGACGGCGTCATGCAGGCTCCAGCGCGCGCTGACGAGGATGTACGCGACGGATTCGCACACGGCGGATGGGGAGCGCCATACGGCGCGATGGCTCACGCCGGCGATGCGTTCGCCGGCGCTGGCGCGCTGCTGCTCGGGCGACGCACGTACGAAGACTTCTATCGTGTCTGGCCCGCTCGCAGCGACAGCACGCACAGCGCGTGGCTCACCAACATCCCCAAATACGTCGCGTCACACACGTTGACCGAGCCGCTGCCATGGGCCAACTCGACGCTCTTGACGAGTGATCTCACGACTGCAGTGCGTGCGCTGAAGACGCAGCTCGACGAGCGGCCTGAGACACAGCGACGAAATATCCTCGTGCTCGGAAGCGGCGAGCTGATCCACGCGCTGCTGCGACAAGGTCTGATCGACGAATTCGTGCTGCTCATCCATCCGCTGGTGCTCGGATCAGGGCGGCGTCTCTTTTCTGGCGATGACACCTTCGCGAAGCTGACGCTCGTAGAGAGCTCAGTGACTCCGAGCGGAGTGTTGGTCGCGACGTATCGGCCCGGTTGAAGCGGGGCAGCGACCCAGGCGGAGCTGGTCCGGCTCGGTGAGTGAGCATGGCCATTGCGCGCGCCGCTGATCAACCGTACGCCTTGCCGCCTCGATCATGATAGAGCTGCAACACTGCTCGCGCCTCATCTCGCAGGACGTTGCGCTCGAACGTGACACCGCGCTTCTCGATGTACTCGTAAGACTCAGGGAAGACGGGTCCTTCGTCGAAGCCGATCGCCATCCGCATGCTCGCGCGCCGCGCCGCCACAGCCGATGGGGTGCGGCGCACTCCGCTCCAGAGTGTCGGCGCCGAGGCCACATCGCGCATGGATCGCACATCGGAACGTGACCAGCTCGTACGCCGGAAGCGTGGGCTTCTTGAGCGTGAAGGGACTTCACAGTCGCTGCTGCGCCATCATGAACGCGCCTCTCGCCGGTGAAGGGCGCAGTCGTTGTGCACTGGACAACCGACGCAATCCATGCCCGCGGAGACGACGCGTCCGGGGCTGACATGCTCGAACGATCGCGGCGCCGAGATGGTCCGCACGAATGGTCGATCGCAGCTCCGCTGTGCGATGGCGATGGCGAGGCGCGCACGATCGTCACGCGATGCGTACGGTACTGGTCCCAATCGACAGCTGCGTCGAGACCACTCGAGGATACTGGGAGCTGGCCGACGTGCTGGGAGGGTGCTACGACATTTTCTGGCTGCAGCCTGGTTTAGTTACGAGTAACTGAAATGCACGTTCCGAGCACGATGGTGGGCGACGTGCCGTATTCGGTACCTTCGACTCACTCGCCACGTCCGGCATGGGCTGATATACTCTTGGCGAGCTCATACCCCACAGCAGCCTCCCATCCCGCAGATGCACGCTCCCTCCAGTCGTCTCCACGCAGCCGCCGTAGCCGCTGCGCTCGTCGTCACCTCTGCAACACTCGGCGCGCAGAGTCGCGTCGCCAAGGAAACATCGGCTCCCGCCGCCAGTCCAGCACGCGCTCCTGGCGCTGTGTCGTTTGATTCCGCGCGCTTCGGAGGACTGCACTGGCGCAACATCGGACCCTACCGCGGCGGCCGCGTCACTACAGTAGTAGGCGTCGCTTCAAAGCCGCTCACCTACTACATGGGTGCGACCGGCGGCGGGATCTGGAAGACCGACGACGCCGGCATCACGTGGCGCAACATCTCTGACGAGCAGCTCCACACTGGATCCGTCGGCTCGCTCGCTGTGGCGGCAAGTGATCCGAACGTGATCTATGCCGGTATGGGCGAGCGCGAGCCGCGTGGGCAATCGTCCACGTGGGGCGACGGGATGTATAGATCCACCGATGCAGGAAAGACCTGGTACTGGCGCGGTCTCGCGAACACGAAGTCGATCGCGCAGATCGCCATCGATCCGCACAATCCCGACGTCGCGATCGTCGCGGCTGAAGGGAGCAGGTGGACGCCGAGCCACGATCGCGGGATCTACAAGACCACCGATGGTGGCGTGACGTGGAAGCTCGTGCTGCATCCGAGCGACAGCGTCGCTGCGATAGACGTCAGCATGGACCCCGCGAATCCGCGCATCGTCTTCGCGGCGATGTGGGATTTCCAGCGACTGCCATGGCAGATACGGAGCGGCGGACCCGGCAGCGCGATCTACAAGAGCACCGATGGCGGCGATACCTGGACGCGACTCAAGGGACACGGGCTCCCCACCGGGATCATCGGCCGCATCGGAGTGTCGGTGTCAGCAGCGAATCCGAATCGCGTGTACGCGATCATCGAGGCCGCGGCAGACACGGGCGGCCTCTACCGCTCCGATGACGCGGGCGAGAGCTGGCAGCATCTCTCGGCGGAGCGGCTGATAAGGTCGCGAGCATGGTACTACACGCGCATCACCGCCGATCCGCAGGATGAGAACGTCGTGTACGTGATGAATGCGTCGGTGATGAAGTCGATCGACGGTGGGAAGACGTTCCAGGTGCTGCGTGCGATGCACGGCGACAATCACGATCTGTGGATAAACCCGCATGATCATGCCGACATGATCAACGGCAACGACGGCGGCGCGTCGATAACACTCGATGGCGGACGCACGTGGTCGAGCGAGGACAACCAGCCGACGGCGCAGATCTATCGCGTGAACACCGACTCGCAGTATCCATACTGGGTGTACGGGTCGCAGCAGGACAACACGTCGGTTGCAATCGCGAGCGCAACCCCGCGCGGCGGCATCACGACCTCGGACTGGTATCCGGTGGGCGGATGCGAGAGCGCACACATCGCTTTCGATCCCGCGCATCCGCGCTTTCTGTATGCGGGATGCTACCAGGGGGCGATCACGGAGTTCGACAGAGTCACGCAAGAGGAGCGCAGCATCATGGAGTACCCAGCGCTCGGTCTGTCGACTTCACCTGAAGCGCAGAAGTACCGCTTCAATTGGAGCGCGCCGATCACGACGTCTCCAGTGGATCGAAACATCATCTATCACGGCGGCAACCATCTCTTCATGTCGCGCGATCGCGGCGCTACATGGTCGGTGATAAGTCCGGATCTCACGCGTAACGAGATAGCCCACCAGGGCCCGGGCGGCGCGCCGATCACCAATGAAGGCGCGGGCGGCGAGGTTTACAACACCATCTATTACATCGCACCGTCGCCGCGCGACACGAACACCATCTGGGTCGGCACCGACGACGGGCTGGTGCAGCTCACTCGCGATGGCGGCGCGACGTGGAGCAACATCACACCGCACGGGCTCGGTGCCGGTTTCGTCAATGCGATCGAGGTGTCGCCGTTCGAAAGTGGCACTGCTTACATCACGTACGACGGCTACAAGTGGAGCGACTGGTCACCGCAGATCTACAAGACCACTGATTACGGGCGCACGTGGACCAAGCTCGTCAACGGAATTCGTGAGGGCGATCAGGTACGTGTAGTGCGCGCCGATCCGATGCGACGCGGACTTGCTCTATGCCGGCACGGAGACAGGTGCGTACGTCTCATTCGACGACGGTGCGCACTGGCAGAGTTTGCAGGCAAACCTACCCGTGGTACCGGTGACGGATCTCCAGCTTCACCAGGGCGACCTCGTCGCATCCACCGAAGGGCGCGCGTTCTGGATCCTCGACGACATCACCCCGCTGGAGCAGGGCGCGGACATCGTATCGCCGAGCGAATCCAAGCTCTTCACACCGCGCGCCGCGTACCTCACGCAATGGGGCGCGACCAACGCTGAAGGCGCCGGCTCCAATCCGCCCAGCGGCGCGATAATCTATTACGACGTCGCGAGCGGGACCGACTCGAGCAAGGTGAAGCTCGAGATCGCCAATGCTGGCGGTGCGGTGATCCGCACTTACACCAGCAAGGCGAGGGGCGGCGACGACCGGCGTGACGTGATTCCCGGCTCGCCCGGAATGCACCGCGCAGTGTGGGATCTGCGTACGGCTGCGCTCGACGCACCGCGAGGGCTCACGTTCTTCGGCACGACTGCGGGACCGATGGTCGGGCCCGGCCAGTACACGCTGACGCTCAGCGTAGCTGGACGAAGCTACACCGCGCCGCTCACCGTGCGTGAGGACCCGCGCGTGACGCTCACTCCGACACAGATCGCCGAGCAGGTGCAGACGACGCGCACCATCTCCGATCGCGTGAACGAGATCTTCCACGACGCGAAGCGGCTCACCGACGTACGTGACCAGGTGAGGATGATAGTCGCGCACGCCGGCGATCTCCCTGACAGCGCGCGTGTCGCATCGACGGGCAAGCAGCTCGCCGCGCGACTCGACTCGCTCAGCGTCGATCTGGTCCAGCCGCAGCACACCAACGGTCAGGACATAATCATCTTCCCGAACGGTGTGGTGGACGAGTGGGTCTATCTGCTCGGCAGCGCATCGAGCTCGTACATGCCTGTGACTGGCGGCGTGAAGCAGCGCCTCGCCGATCTGCAGCAACAGTGGAGCGTGGTGCAGTCGCGCATCGATGACGTACTCGGCAATCAGGTGAGCGCCTTCAACGCTATGCTGGGCGGAAAGGCGGCGGTGATAGTGCCCAAGGTGCGGGCAGGCGGGGCGAGCGCGGGGTCGCCGTGACCGCTATCGCCGCGTATCAGCTTACATGATGACAGGATGAAGATCGCGACCTTCAACGTCAACGGCGTCAACGGACATCTACCGGCGTTGCTGCGCTGGCTGGGAGAGTCAGCGCCCGACGTCGCGTGTCTCCAGGAGCTCAAGGCGCCGCAGGAGAAGTTTCCCGAAGCGGCGATACGCGACGCGGGCTACAACGCGATCTGGCACGGCCAGAAGAGCTGGAACGGCGTCGCGATTCTGACACGTGGCGCAGAAGCGGTGGAGACGCGACGCGGGCTTCCCGGTGATCCTGAAGATCTTCACAGTCGCTACATCGAAGCCACGGTGGACGGAATCATCGTCGGGTGCTTGTATCTGCCGAATGGAAATCCCGCGCCGGGACCCAAGCTCGATTACAAGCTCAAATGGCTCGCGCGGCTGACCAAGCATGCGAAGGAACTGCTCGCGACCGGGAAGCCCGTGGTGCTCGCTGGTGATTACAACGTGATTCCGACGGATCTCGACGTTTACAATCCCGCGAGCTGGCGCAATGACGCGTTGTTCCTGCCCGAAGTGCGCGACGCCTTTCATGAGCTCGTCGCGCAGGGGTGGACCGACGCTCTGCGCGCGGAGCATCCTGACGAGCGGATCTACACTTTCTGGGATTACTTCCGGAACGCGTGGGGGCGCAACGCAGGGCTGCGCATAGATCATCTACTGCTCAGCCCTTCCGCGGCGAAGCGTCTCACCTCTGCCGGCGTCGATCGGGAAGTGCGCGGCTGGGAGAAGCCGAGCGACCACGCACCGACTTGGATCGAGCTCAAGAAGGCGCGAGGTGCGAAGACCGCTTCGCATGAGAAGTGAATCGATAACACTCTGACTCTGACAACCAAGCAGATGCGAGCTCTCTACAATCTCCGATGTGTGGCCACGCTGCCTGTCGCGTGCGTACTTGCAGCCTCGCTCAGCGCACAGGCACCGATGCGCGACGCCTCGCTCGCGCACACCGTCGATTCCATCGCCACCGACGTTCTCACGGCGACTGGTGTGCCGAGTGCGAGCGTCGCGGTGGTGACGCATGGCAGAATCGCCTATGCGAGCGCGTACGGGAACGCGAATCTCGCGAGTGAGATGCGCGCGACGCCTGAGATGCGCTACGGCATCGGCTCGATCAGCAAGCAGTTCACCGCGACTGCGATCCTGCTTCTTCAGCAGGAAGGGAAGCTGTCACTCGATGATCCCGTATCGCGGTTTGTCCCTGGGCTCACGCGCGGCAACGAGGTGACGATCCGCGAGATCCTGTCGCACACTTCGGGCTATCAGGATTTCTGGCCGCAGGATTATCTCATGACGCCGATGCAGCGGCCAATCACTCCGCAGGCAATTGTGGATGACTGGGGGAAGAAGCCACTCGATTTCGCGCCTGGCACACGGTGGCAGTACAGCAACACCAACTACACGATCGCCGGGATGATCGTGGAGAAGGCGAGCGGAATGCCGTTCTTCACTTTCATCCAGAGCCGCATTCTGAATCCGCTCCGCCTTGCGAGCGCGCGCAATTTCGACGCTTCGCCGCGTGCTGCCGATGCCACCGGCTACATCCGCTACGCACTCGGCCCGCTGCATCCGGCGCCTGATGCCGGGTCAGGATGGATGTGGGCGGCAGGCGAGCTGGCGATGACTGCGAGCGATCTCGCACGCTGGGACATCTCGATCATCGACAGGAGTCTCCTCAGGCCGGCCTCGTATCGCGAGCTCGAGCAGGAGGTGCGGCTCAAGAATGGCGCGGGGACAGGCTACGGACTCGGTGTGGACGTCTCGATGTCGCAGAACCATTTCCTCGTGGAGCACAACGGTGAGGTGTCAGGGTTCACCGCCGAAAATATGGTATTCCCGGAAGACAGCGCGGCGATAGTAGTGCTCACGAATCAGGACGCAGCGCCAGCATCTGGTGCGATAGCGCAGGAGATAGCACGCGCGCTGTTCACGACCGAGGATTCCCTCGGCGCAAATCGTACGGCGCAGGCGCGCACGATCTTCGAAGGGCTGCGCAGCGGACACATCGATCGGTCACTGTTCACCTCCAACGCGAACGCATACTTCAGCGACGAAGCGCTCAGGGACTTCCAATCGTCGCTCGCATCGCTCGGCGAGCTGCAGCGATTCACACTCGTGGCGACCCGTGAGCGCGGTGGAATGACGATGCGCTCGTACATCGCGACCTTCCCGGGCGAGACTCTTCGCGTGTGGACTTACGAGACTGCGGACGGAAAGCTCGAGCAATTTCAGGTAGCTCCCACCACATGATGCGCACAACTCTGCTTCGACTCGCGACGAGTGTCACCGTCGCTCTTGCGCTGCCCTGCGCGATCTCGTCCGTCGCGGTAGCGCAGCGCGAGCCCGGTCATCCGATCGGTAAGGTCACCGTCATCGGCAACCTCATCCACCTCGAGCTCGATACGGGCGTGGTGAGCCCGGAGCACCTGTTCGATCTGGATCATCGCACGCTACGCTTCACGCCGACAAGGAGCGGCTATCGTATCGAGAACATCCCGCTGCGATGGGATGCGGACTTCGGACCAAAGCTCGAGGGGACGAGCGACACGCTCCGGAGCTTCACCTTCCCATTCTCGGGAAAGGAATGGAGCACACTCAACATCGCGATCGGCGCGATAACGTTCGGCGCGATGCAGAACAGTGTTGCGCGTCCGGGCGGACCGCCTGTCGGCAACCGCACCGGCGCGGGTGGCTCGATGCGCAATGGATTCCAGATGGATCGGTACGCGTCGCTTGAGACTGTCGGTGAGACGTTCATCAACATGATCCCGGGCATCGCCGCGTTCGTGAAGTCGGGGCTCAACGGACCGCATTACGCGAAGGAGCTCTCTGATCGCGTCGTCGTGACGTGGACGCTGAGCGAGGGATCTGGCGGCATTCAGGCATTCACGTGGACGCCGACGGTGAATCGCATTCAGGCGACGCTCTACAAGAGTGGAGTGATCGAGCTGTCGTACAACGATGTGTCAGCGCGCGATGCGGTGGTCGGTGTCTTCCCGATGGTGACGGGAGGGGTGGAGAAGCCACTCGCGACGATCTCCGCTCCGACGGACACGACCATCGCGCCGAATCTCGACGTGCGCAGGATCACTCTCGCGGCGATCGACGGTCTCTTTCTCAAGGCAACCATCGAGACTCGCGGCGCGGTGCTCCCGAATGGTGATCCGAGCATCGACGGTGTCACATATCGCGTTGCATTCGACCGAAGCAAGCGCGCAAATGCTGCGCTCGACAAGGCTGCGGTCGTGTGGACCGTGCGCGGCATCGCGAGCCGGCGCGCTGGAGGCGCGGCACGCTACATAGTATCCGGTGACGGCGTCGCACCCGACGTGACGGTCCGCGGCAACACCATCTCGATCAGCGGAATTCTTCCGCACGCGCTGTCGGGCGCGGCGCACATCTACGTCTCCGCCGACGTCGCCGAAGGGAGCCCATCTTCGATCGTCGATCGTGTTCCGGCACGATCGGTGGCGCTAACCGGCATCAGATCGTCCGGAAATCGATCTGTCGGCTGCAAAGAACAGCTCAGGCTCGTACCCGGTCGCGTACGAGGGATTCCACTGGGCCAGCATACCGCGTCCGCAGGATGTCGCCTGCTCGGTGATCACTGCACTCGGCGACAAGTTCGACTTCATCGCGATGTATTCGGACTTCCGCGTGGACAATCCTGAAGGCGGTACGCCGAGCACTGGGCCGCGCGGCGGGAATGTCTCCGGAATCGGATCGAGCACCAACGGGCTGGCGAACTACTGCAGCAAGGGCCGGCTGCAGTGGATGTACGTCGAGCCTGTCTCTACTTCAGCGATTCAGATCGATGAGCGGTCGCCCGACGGCCACATGAGCGACTACAACTATGCGATGTCGCAGATCGGTCACGAGCTTGGCCACCGCTGGGCGGCGGATGCGAGTGCCGTGGTCAACGGAGACACGATAGTGCTCGGTCCAGTACACTGGGCGGCAGGCGTGCAGCTCCCAGCGGCGTTCTGGTACTCGAGCCCAACTGAAGCCGACGCGATGGGTGGAAGCACGTGGAAGGACAACGGCGACGGAACCTACACCCAACTCGATCGCGACTACTACTCACCCGCAAAGGGATACTCGTGGCTCGGGCTGTACCTGATGGGATTAGCGAAGCCCGAAGAGGTGCCGCCGTTCTTCATACTGCGCAATCTCAAGAACACGGGGCAGAAGGATGCGAGCGGGCACCCGATCTTCACGGGCGATCGCACGGATATCACGATCAACGACGTGATCGCCGCGATGGGTCCGCGCGAGCCCGATTTCGAGCACTCGCAGAAGAAGTTCAATACCGCGATAGTGGTGATGACGATGCCCGGGAAGGAGCCGAGCGGGCAAGCTGATCTCCTCGGCGAACGCCATCGGCGAGCACTGGATCAGGTACTGGGCAAAGACCACGGGTGGCCGGTCGGAGATGACGGTGAGCCCGCAATGAACGAGTCGCCTCTCCTCTCTCAACGCTCCCGACCCCTCGCGCGATATCTATGGGACACAATCGACCGGCTTTCGGCCGGCCAGCGGCCGCGTGCCTGACGCGGTCGGCAGTCCGTTACAGCCAGTCCGGATCACGCATCCACGCCGACAAGAACCATGGAGAAAACCGTAATGCGCATGCGCCCGCTGCTTCTCAGCGTCGCCGCTTCAATCTTCGCCGTCGCACCGCTCGCCGCTCAGCGGCCAGCCACGCCAGGCACTCCCGGAGCGCCAGGGTCATCCCCGAACGGCCGTAGAGTAATTCCCGGCGCAGAGCCGGAATCGAGTCAGAGGGTACGCGGTGACAGCGCCGCGGCCGATACCGCCGGAGTCATGGCGATCGAGCGAATCTCGGTCACGCACCACACCGCCACCATCAACGGCCAGACTTTCGGCTACACGGCTCACGCCGGCACCATGGTGCTGCGCGACGAGGACGGTAAGCCCAAGGCGTCGGTCTTCTTCATCGCCTACACGCGGGATGGCGAAGCACCCGCGACGCGCCCGCTCACCTTCTTCTTCAACGGCGGCCCGGGATCGGCGTCGCTCTGGCTCGACATGGGGATCATGAGCCCCATGCACCCGAACATGGCCGCTGGCGGCTCCGAGCCCGCGCCGCCTTACGCGCTCGTCGCCGAACCCCAACTCGCCGCTCGACGTCACCGACCTGGTCCAGGTGGACGCGATGATGACCGGCTACTCGCGTCCGGCGAGAGGGGTCAAGGCGACCGATTTCACTGGCGCCGCGAACGACATCCAGATGTTCGGCGAGTTCATCCGCGATTATCTGGACAAGTACAAGCGCTGGTCATCGCCGAAGTATCTCTTCGGTGAGAGCTACGGAACGTTCCGTTCGGCGGGACTCGCATCCGAGCTGCAGAGCAACGAAGGGATCGAGCTCAACGGCATCATGCTGCTCGGAACGGTGCTCGACTTCCAGTTCATCGAGCCATCGCCGACCAACGACATCGGCTACGCGGCGTACCTGCCGACGTTCACCGCGACGGCATGGTACCACAAGCGTCTGCCGGCATCGCTTCAGGGCGAGACGCTGCAGCAGGTGGTGCAGCAGTCGCGCGATTACGCATTCGGCGACTATCTCACCGCGCTCGCCAAGGGGAACACGCTGTCGCAGGCGGATCGCTCCGCAGTGGCTGCGAGGCTCGCGCAGCTCACCGGTGTGTCGCAGCAGTTCATCCTCAACACCAACCTCCGCATCGACGCAGGCACCTTCCGCACCGAGCTTCTGCGCGATCAGCGTGAGATGGTCGGTCGTTACGACAGCCGCCTCATCGGCATCAACGGCAACGCGTCGAGCACGCGGCAGGACTACGATCCGTCGGACGTCGCTCCGTCGGGCGCGTTCATGTCGGCCTTCATGCAATACCTCGAGAACGACCTCAACTACTCGAGCAACCTGCAGTATTACATGGGCGGCCACACCGGCCGGTGGGACTACAGCACGCTCGGCGCTGCGTATCCGAGCGAAGTGGAATCGCTGCGGCTCGCCATGGCGAAGGATCCATACCTGCACGTGATGGTCGGCGCTGGCTACTACGACACTGCGACGCCGTTCGCGAACGCCGAGTACACGTTCAACCATCTCGGCTTCGACAAGACGTATAGCGATCGCGTGCAGTTCAAGTACTACGAGAGCGGACACATGGCGTACCTCAACCAGGCGTCAGCAGCTCAGCTCAAGAACGACATCGCGACTTTCATCAGATCCACAGAGCACGGCGGAACGCCGGCTCAGTAAGCGCGAATACAGGCGATCAAAGGGCCGGGGCTGCTATCGGTAGCTCCGGCCCTTTGCTTAGAATTACCACGATGCTCTGCGAACACTGTCACAAACGAGAAGCTACGGTCCATCTGAACGCGGACGACGCCGAGGCGACGTCGCCGGGTCCCGCGCACCTGTGCGAGGAATGCGCGCGAATTCCGCGTCCGATCACCGACGCGGAGGTGAACCAGCTCCTCAACCTCGAGGCGAGTGGTGTGGCGATGCCACCTGATTTCTTCACCCGTGTGGCGGAGGACCTGAAGCGGCGCGCCGCGCATCACGGCAGCGCGATGTCTCCAGAGCTCCAGTCCTTCGTGAGCCGGCATCGGTCGCCGCGGTAAGCGAATCGTCAACATGAGCTTCGATAAGTCCATAGCGCGCGCGGTGATCCTCGCGATTGGCGTCGCGCTCGGCGGTCTTCTCGCTGGCAATGGCTTCGCGCGCGCGAGAGCCGCGGATCGCTATGTGACGGTGAAGGGCGTCTCGGAGCGCGAGGTGCGTGCTGATCTTGCGATCTGGCCGCTCCGAGTGGTGGGCGCCGACAACGATCTCGCCGCCGCCAACGCAAAGGTTCAGAAGAGCGTGGCAGGCGTACGTGATTTTCTGGTGAGGCACGGCATCGACACCAGTCAGGTGCAGATGACGGACTTCTCTGTGACCGACGCCTACGCCAATCAGTTCAACGCCAACAACCGGCCGGCCAACCGCTACGTCGTGCATCAGACGATACTCGTCAGATCGAACCGGCCGGATCAGGTGCTCGCCGCTAGTCAGCAGATCAGTGAGCTAGCGGCGATCGGCGTTGCGATATCGTCAGGGACCAACGAGTACAGCGGCAGCAGCGGACCGACGTTCGCGTTCACCGGACTCAACAAGCTCAAGCCTGAGATGATCGCGGATGCAACAGCTCGCGCGCGCGAAGCCGCGGCGCAGTTCGCCCGTGACTCACACAGCGACCTCGCCGGGATCAGACAGGCGAACCAGGGTGTGTTCGAGATCCTGCCACGCGATCAGGCGCAGGGGATCACTGAAGAGAGCCAGATCGCGAAGATCGTGAGAGTCGTCGCCACAATCGATTATTACCTCAAGTGAGCGGCGTGCTCACCGCGGAGCGGTCTGGCGCCGTAAGCTGCTCGATCTGCGCCGGCGATTGCATCGGTATTCACTTCCAGCGTCCATGCTATAGCGGGATCGTCCGACGGTGCGAAGCGGTGGACCGGCCAGTCGTGGAGCGGTTCCGTATAGTCGAGCTCGGCGGCCGCTCCGGCACCGTGCATGCAAGAGGCCAGTGAGATCTGTGCCGGCGTATACCTCGGTATGAGCCGTCGCGACCCATTGCTCCGGCGGTGAAGCCACTTGGCGCCCGCGTAACGCCGCATACGCGAGCTTCATGAGGTCGGCAAGGGAGACTCTGACCGTCAGCTTTCGTTGCGTGCTCGTGACGTGCGACCGAGTAAGAGACTGACGACGGGACCTTTGTCGTAGTAGCTGATAGTCGTGTTCTTGTAGCACCTATTCCAGAGCCGCCCGTCGAGAAGATGTCGAGCCGAAGCCTGCTCGAGCGTCTGGACGTGGCGCCCCGAGGGAGTTCTGAATCGTCGCTCATCGCGCGCGAGAGCGGGTTCAGGACGTCCTGAGTGGTTCCGATCCCGCCACGACTCACCATCAGATCCCCATAGTAAGTCGTGAGTCCCTCCGATATCCACAAGCTCGGCAGTACGTGGTGGGTGCTCGTAATCGAACGGGCCGAGTCGCGACCGGACGGAGCCGATTACGTATGACCGCGGTAAGTACTCGTGGCTCACGTACTGGAGCCACCGCATGCCACCGCCGCCGCTCGACTTGGGACTCGAGGATCAGCCAGAGTCGAGATGAGGTTGCCCGAGAATCCGCCGACATGACGCCCTGCCTGAAGACGTTGAGGAAGACGTACTTCCTGAACGGAAGAATCCCGCAGAACATGTAATCAGCGTCGACGAATTTCTGGAGGATTTCGCGCCGCCGCTGCACCATCCCATGCCGCGGGCACGTCGCCGATGTCGGATAGATAGTGCTTTGATCCAGCGACTTCGAACTCGTGGAATGAGATTTGCCTGCCACGATCGGCGAGTCATCGCAAGCTCGTCATAGCTCCTGGCTACGTAGTGATTCGGCCGGCCATCGCGCGACGAAGCCAGTGAGGTAGCGGTCTGCTTCCACTGCGGCGGCAGCACGACGTCGACGTCGTGCTCCAGGTCGGCGTAGATCGACCAGAGTGATGTAGGTTGCCGGACCATTGAGCACCGCCATCTCCGGCCCCACCCAGTCGCCCGTTACCGAGCGGTGCTGACAGTCGGGCGTGTAGGCGAGCGTGATGACTCGGGCGCCGTCGTTCCGAACTCGCCACTTGTTCGGCGGAAGCGTATCGATCTGCAGGAGGTGTCCACTCGCGTCCCTGGCCGATAGCTGAGTGATGTGAGTGGCGTAATCCTCGCGCACGTAGTACCCCGGAGACCGACACCGCCATCATCAGGTCGACGCTGTGCTCCCCATCAGCTCGGTATTCTCGCCTCGATCTGTGCAAGGTGGCCCTCTGGTGCCGGTATGCTCACCGTGTACTCCACGGGCGTGCTGCGCTGCGCCGCTCCTAGTGACGAGAGAAACAGGGCGATGGACGCGCCTACAATGACGTCGGCGAGCGCGGTGCAGGGTCATATTGCTCGCAAGTGGCTCAGACGTCTAATGCACCGGTTCGTGATGTATGTCGAGGAGAAAGTTGAAGCGCCGTTCAGGAAGCATCGCACGAATGACACGACGCGTGTCCACACGCCGCTCGATGCCGGCCACTGCTCGTGGCTCTCCCCTTGCCGACGGATGCTCCCTTCTAGCCGGACGCGACAGTCGCACGGAACACAGATATCGATGGAGTGGAACCATGGACAGCAACAGTGCCAGCCAACTGGCTGCGGTAACAGGAGCATCGAGCGGAATCGGCCTCGAGCTAGCCAAGCAATTCGCGCAGCACGGCTTCGACCTGGTCGTCGTCGCCGAGGATGCCGGGATAAACGACGCCGCGGAAGAGCTCCGCTCGCTCGGCGCTCGCGTGGATGCGGTGCAGGCCAACCTCGCGAGCTATGACGGGGTGGAAAAGTTCTACTCGGAGATCGGCGGGCGTCCGCTCGACGCGATAGCCATAAACGCTGGTGTGGGTGTCGGCGGGCCGTTCCTCGAGAACGACCTCCAGGCCGAGCTGAATCTGATAAATCTCAACGTCGTCTCGGTGGTTCATCTCACCAAGCTGGTCCTCAAGGACATGGTCGCCCGCGACGAGGGCCGCATCCTCTTCACCTCCTCGATCGCCGCCGACATGCCGTCGCCGTTCGAGGCGGTGTACGGCGCGTCCAAGGCGTTCGTGCTCTCGTTCGCCGAGGCGATCAGGAACGAAGTCAAGGACAGCAACATCACCATCACGGCGCTACAGCCAGGCCCGACGGACACCAACTTCTTCGATCGCGCTGGAATGCAGGACACCAAAGTCGCGACCGGAAAGAAGGATGATCCCGCAGACGTGGCGCGCGACGGCTACGAGGCGCTGATGGCGGGCAAGGATCACGTGGTAGCTGGCGCATTCAAGAACAAGGTGCAGAGCGTGATGGCGCAGATGGTCCCCGACAAGGTCGGCGCCGAGCAGCATCGCAAGCAATCGGAGCCGGGCTCGGCGGAAGCTTAGCGATCATAAGTCGCGGTCGACGCAGGGTGGGCGGGGTGATTCGTGTCGCCTCGCCCATCTTCGTATCGCGATTGTGCTGGGCGGTTATGTTGATCTGAATGATTCACGTAATCGCGGAGATCTCACTGCGTGACGGAGCACGCGAGCGGTTCGTGGCCGAGTTCGTACGGCTCACGCCGCTGGTGCGAGCGGAGCGTGGCTGTATCGAGTATCAGGGTGCGACCGAGGTCAGGACGGACATTGCTGTGCAGTTGCCTGTGCGCAACGACGTGTTCACCGTGATCGAGAAGTGGAGTGACGTGAGCTCGCTGAAGCAGCACCTCGCCGCGCCGCACATGGCTGAGCATCGTGAGCGGGTGAAGGACCTCACCAGCGGTACGACGATAAGAGTTCTCCGCTCCGCCTGACGGTCAGCGCAGATCCTTCGCGTACACTCCCTTGAACCTGCTCACCGCGCTGCGCTCGCGATCGAGCTCCGGGATCTCGCGCGCAGCGTAGCCGAGCCGCTCGAAGAACGCGCCGGTGTTGCTGACGGCGAACAGCGTCGTGAGATCACGCTTGCGCGCGAGACGCTCGGCTTCCGCTACGAGCGAGTTGCCGACCCCGCCACCCTGTCTCCCAGGCGCGACGGCCAGCGATCTTATCTCCGCCAGACTCGGCGCATACTCGTCGAGGTGCACGCATCCGACGATGTCGCCAGCGTCGTTCTCAGCCACGATGAAATCGTGGATGTGGTTGATGATGAAGCTGTGCGTGCGCGGGAGCAGCGTGCCGCTCGGCACGTAGAGATCGATGAGCGACTTGATCGCGTCAGCGTCGGATGCACGCGCGCGGCGCGTACTCGCAGTGCTGGACAATGCGGTGTCAGATCCGGACAGACTGCCGACCCATCAACCGTGCCACTCGCCGCGCGCGACTGCCGGCACGAACTTGTCCAATCCTCGCGGCGGAAACGCGATCGTCTTTCCCTGTTCCGCGCTCTGGTATGCCGTCATCAGCAGCTTCACGACCTCGAGCCCGTCGTTGAACGTGAGCATCGGCTGCGTCTTGCCGAGGAATGCGCGCACGAAGTGACGATCCTCCGCCTCGTAGCCGTACGCCGCCGGCTCGCCAGCGACGACCGGCATCAGTCCCATCTCGGCGTTCTGCTTCTCGACCAGATCCTCACCAGCGCGACCACGCACCTCGCGGCTGAAGAAGAGCTTGAGGCCTGCGTCGAGCGAATTCCACGACATCGAGTACTCAGGGCCGAGCAGCTCGGCGGACAATCTCAATCCCGCGCCGACGAAGCTCCATGATGTGCTCGCCTCGCCGAGCACGCGGTGACCATCGCTCGTCTCGAACTCGATGGTGAGACTCGCGAAATCTTCGGACGGATGCTTCGCGTAGTTCACATCCTTGCCCATCGTGGCCGCGAGCTTCTTAACGTATTCCGGTCTGCTCCACTTGAGACTCGCGATGTGCGCGGTGATGGAGACAGGGCGCAGCGTGTCACGCGGCTCGCCCGGCTTCGTGAGTAGGTGGCGCACGACTTCGACCGAGTGGCACATCATGTCGTTCAGCACCCCGCCGCCCTGCAGATTCCCCTGCCAGAACCACGGCATGTGCGGACCGCTGTGCTCCTCCGCTGCGCGCGCGAGATAGGGGCGCCCGGTCGTCGCTGCGCCCCGTGCCCAGATGAGCGCGCGTCCAGTCTCGATTTGCGGCGCGAAGAGCTGGTTCTCGAGATAGCCATGCACGAGTCCCGCGCGCTCGACCAGCCGCAGCACTTCCTTTGCTTCAGCGACGTTGCGTGCGAGTGGCTTCTCACATGCGATGCCGCGCAGCGTACCGCGTCCACTCTCGATTGCGTCCACTATCTCACGCACGTTCTCGATGCGTGAGAAGTTGGGACCGCAGAGCCAGATCGCATCGATCGCCGGGTCGGCGACCATGTCGGCGATGGACGAGTACGCCTTGGCCGCGCCGACGTCGAGCTTGCGCGCAAATGCCGCCGTCGCGGCAGCGTTCTTCTTGTTGGGACTCCAGACGCCGAGCACGTCGGCGTCGCGCACGCCCTGAAATGCCTGAAGGTGAAACCTGGTGTTGAAGCCGCTTCCTACGAAACCGACGCCCAGTCTCTCGTCACTCATGACGCGCGGTTCCCTCTCGATCTGTCGTACGCTTCGTAGCTGACGCCGAGCTTGCGGAGCGCTTCTGGCGGGCATCCGTTCCAGTTGGGGTTGAACACGTTGCCCATGAAGTGAACGTCCTCGTGTCCCATCTGGGATGAGAAGAAGCCAGACGCGGTCATATCGCGCACGCTGTTGAAGAAGACGACGCCATGGCTCATCTCCGGCGCCGCCTTCTTCGGCCACGCGATGTCATCGATGATGGCCGTGCGCTGCGCTGGAGCGGCGGAGACGAAATCTGTCCCGAAGCGGTGTCGCGATTCGTTGTCGAGCCACGCAATCCCACCGTGCATCTCCGTCTGGGTGCGCTCCGACGCTTCGGCAAGCATGTAGTCCATGAACTCCGGCACTTTCGCGTCCGTGGCGCTGCCGGATATGTCGTCGCGCGGGATGATGATGTCCACGAGCGTGCTCATCGTCGCGAACTCGTGCGGCGTGAAGAACTTGAGCTTTACGGGCGCAGCTGCGGTCGCGTCGCGGCTCAGCGCATGCAAGGCGCGAGTCACATCCGTGCTCGTCCAGTGGAGTGCGCCTGTGAGCGGCACGGCGCCGAGCATCTTGAGTGCATCACGCCGGCTGATCCCTCTCGGGTCGTTCATGTCATCTGTCATACTGCGCCTGCCTTGCGTTGATCAGCGATGTAATCCGCGGTGCGCCACGACAGCGCGAGAATCGACCACGTCGGATTCTTGTCGGCCTGCGACACGAACGGTGCACCGTCCGCGACGAAGAGATTCTTCACGTCGTGCGCCTGACAGTGTGAGTTGAGCACCGAGGTGGTTGGATCGTTCCCCATGCGCGCGCCGCCGAGCTCGTGGATGATGCTCCCACCGTTCGAGATGCCGTACCCTTCGTCCTCGCTCGGCATCGGATCGAATACCTGGCCGCCCATCTCCGCGATGAGCGCGCGGAAAGTCTGCTGCATGTGTCGCACCTGCTTGTACTCGTGATCGCTCCACTTCCAGTGGAAGCGCAGCACCGGGATGCCGTATCTGTCCACCACTCTCGGGTCGATCTCGCAGTACGAATCGTCGTTGGGGATCATCTCGCCGCGTCCTGAGAACCCGACCGTCGCGCCGTAGTAGCGGCGATAGTCGTTCTTGAGCTGCTTGCCGTAGCCGCCGCCCGGAGCGTAGCGCTGGATACCGCCCATGAATCCGTAGGACGGCTCCGACAATCCGCCCCACGGCTCGATGTGGTAGCCGCGCGGGAAGTCGAGCTTGGAGTTGTCGAGCCACCACGGCATGTAGATGTGTGATCCGCCAACGCCTTCCTCGTTGTGCGGAACGTGGTCCACCATCTTCGGAATGAAGCCGACGACGTCTGAGCCAGTGGTGTCAGTGATGTACTTGCCGACGATTCCGCTCGAGTTGGCGAGCCCGTGAGGAAATAGCGATGACTTGGAGTTGAGCAGAAGCCGCGACGTCTCGAGCGCACTCGCCGCGACCACGACGACGCGTGCTCGCACGTGTTGATCGCTCCCGTCGCTCTTGCGGATGTACGACACGCCGCTCGCGAGCCCGTTTCTGTCGACCGTCACCTCGCGCGCCATTGCTCCGGTGACCAGCGTGAGCTTGCCAGTCTTGAGCGCCGGAGCGATGAGCACTCCCGGGCTCGAGAAGTTCGAGTTGGTGCCGCAGCCGCGTCCGCACTGCCCGCAGTAGTGACACGCCATGCGTCCGTTGTGAGGGCGCGTGATGACGGAGAGGCGCATCGGGACGCACGTCACCTTGAGCCTGTCAGCCGCTTCCTTGATCATCAGCTCGTAGCAGCGCGGGCGCGGCGGCGGAAGGAAGATTCCATCCGGCGCGTTGTGAAGGCCTTCGTTGCTCCCGAAGAGCCCGATGAGCTCGTCGGTCTTGTCGTAGTACGGCTTGATGTCGTCGTAGCTGATCGGCCAGTCGTCGCCGAGTCCGTCGAGCGATTTGCGGTGGAAGTCGTCGGGGCCGAAGCGGAGTGAGATGCGGCCCCAGTGGTTGGTGCGGCCGCCGAGCATGCGTGCGCGCCACCAGTCGAAAGAAGTCCCTTCTGCCTTGGTGTAGGGCTCGCCTTCGAGATCCCATCCGCCGATGCACCCGTCGAACTCGCCGAACGGATGGTCGCGCGTGGACGCACCGCGGCGTGGCGACGCGTAGGACGGTACCAGCATCTTCGAATCGCGCGTGCTGTACCACTCGGGACCCGCCTCGAGCATCACCACGTTCGCGCCCGCTTTGGTGAGCACGTACGCAGCCATCCCGCCGCCAGCGCCCGAGCCGATGATGGCGACGTCGTAGACGCCGCCAGGAGCCATGTCACTCATTTATTGTTGTCCGGAGATCGGTGCTACAAGAAGTTGGCGAACCGACGGAATGACCGTAAGGTGCAGCATCCCTTGCGGGAGATCCGCCGCTTTGAGCGTCACCAGCGCCGAATCGCTCCACGCCGATGGGAGCGCAGTACGGTGCTCGCGCGCGTCCAGCGCCGTGAGTCCTATCGTACCCACGCGTGCGAGTGTCGAGGATGGGATCACCGCGTCGCGAGCGAGCGGCGCGCTGTCGGCGATCGCGCTCACTACCGCTGGAAGCGCGATCCAGCTCCTGAAGATCGTCCTCAGCGAGTCGCGTGCTGCCATGCTTCCACCAGGCGACGTCTCCGCATTCACCAGCCGCTGCACCTGCCAGCGTCCCGGCGGATCCGGTCTCGCCGCGTCAACCAGCTCGACGAGCGGCGTGAGCTGGATCGTCCGCCGCGCGCGGATGCGCTGCCCCAGCGCCACCGGCTCGGCGAAATCCGTGAGCGGATGCAACAGCACGTACGACGGCGTACCGACGATGTTGCGCAGGAGCCTGTCGGTGTGCGAAACCTGCGTGAGACCGAGCTGCTCGAGTCTGTAGCTCTCGACGCGCAGGCGGCGGTACATGTCGTCCACATCGCGCACGTTCTCCGGCGACCAGAAGCGCTCCGCGATCGCAGCGAGTCGCGGCCAGATTCGCGAGTCTATCGTCCCGTTGTTCACCAGCTCGGCCCACATCGTCGCCTCGCCGCCGAGCACGCGCGATTTCTCGGCGTCCGTCATCGTCGAGTCGCCGGAGAGCGGATCGGCGAGATACAGGTATTCGGAGGATCTCATCGCGTCCAGATAGTAGGGTGCGGAGAGAATCCCGTTGAACCCCGCCGCGGCGGCGCGCGCGAGATAGCGAGTGCCGCGCCACGATTGAATGATCGTGGAATGCGGCAGCGCGGGATGCAGTATCTCGTCCCACCCTATCATGTGTCGGTGGTGCTTCGTGAGAATCTTCGAGACGCGCTGGTTGAAGTACGCCTGCAGCGCAGCGTTGTCGGCGAGATTGTGCGCCTTGCGGAACGCGATGATGTGCGCACTCGCGTTCCACTGCGTCGGCACGACTTCATCTCCGCCGATGTGCCAGTACGAATCGGGGAAGAGCGTCGTCATCTCACCGACGAAGCGGTCTATGAAGCGATAGACACGCTCATTCGTCGGGTCGAGAGTTCCGTAATAGCCTGACCACGTCTGTCCGAGCTCGTAGATGCCGGGATAGCTCGCGAGCTTGGGGTACGCGACGAGCCACGCGTTGGAGTGGCCTGGCATGTCGAACTCCGGAACGACGCGAATGCCGCGATCGCGTGCGTACGCGACGACGTCGCGGATCTGCGCCTGGGTGTAGTACTTGCCGCCCGAAGCTTTCTGTTGAACGAGTGGGAACCGCTTGCTCTCCACGCGGATTCCCTGATCGTCCGAGAGATGCCAGTGCAGCACGTTCAGCTTCACTGCTTCCATTCCGTCGAGCGTCCGCTTCATCTCGTCGACCGGCTCGAAGTGGCGACTGACATCGACCAGCAGCCCGCGCCACGCAAAGCGCGGCGAGTCTTCGATGTGCAGCGCTGGTATGTAGAAGCCATGCACGTCGCCACTCACCAGCTGGACGATTGTCTGGAGTCCGCGAATCACTCCAACCGCGGTGGCTGCGTGAAGTGTCACACGCTGATCGGTGACGTCGAGCGTGTACGACTCATCCTCAGCAGGTGATTGAACTTTCTCACCCGGGCCCGCGCAGTCGATGACTAGCGTCGCGCCCGTGCTGTCGCGCGAGATGGTGTGGAAGAGGATGAGCCCGGTGTGAAGCTCGAGTCGCGACAGTGTGCGCTCGACCGCGCGCTCCAGGCGCGGATCAGTGTGGCGCACTACAGCGACGTGGAGCCGCTCGTCGAACCGGAATCTCCCGTCGCGCAACGTGACGGAGCGCGGGACCGGCATGAGAGCGAGACTCGTGACGGCAGCCGCACTGCCGGCGCTTCCGGTCTGCGCCAGAGCCGTCAGCGGACCCAGCACTGCGCACACGCACAGCAGCGACGAGATCATCCTCGACATCACCGACGGCATTCTCGCGACGTTCACTCGTCCTTCCCCCAATTACAGTCAGCTTTCGAAGCGTACAAAGTTACCGAGCGGAGGGCGATGCGGCTGTCGCGGCAGTACAGCGCCGCCCGTCTTCGCCATCCGAGGTGTCCCTATGGTATTCGCACTGACGTCTGGGGTCGCTGTGGGGTCGTAGTCCTCGCGAGCCACTGGCGGTGGGAGGCGTCGGCGGGGCAGCTTTGGGAGCGGCTCGATCCACCTACCCAAGCGTATGGACATCTCTACCGAATTCCCCTGGGCTGGAAGCGCAAAGCCCATCTACTGCAACGCTGCCTCGACAGGTCCGCTCCCGCGCTCCACCGCCCGCGTGCTCGACGAGTGGACGCGTTTGCGATCGGAGCCCTGGCGCATCTCGCTCGACGATCAGCTCGGCGCTCTCGCTCACGCGCGCGAGCTGTGCGCCTCACTCATCGGCGCGGACTCCGCCGAGATAGCGCTCGTTCCCAATACGAGCACTGGGATCAACATCGCGGCGGGAATCCTCGAGGTTCCGCGCGACAAGGTCATCCTCGGCAACGACGGCGAGTTTCCTTCCAACGTGTACCCGTGGATGGCGATCGACCGGCGCGGCGGCGCGCGCTTCGAGCAGATCGCGCTCGGCGACGGCGGCCTTCCTGATTGGGACGCCGTCGAGCGAAGACTCGACCTTGGAGACGTCGGATTGCTCGCGGTGTCGTGGGTCTCGTTCGTCTCCGGCGATCGCGCGAACCTCGAGAAGCTCGGTGCGCTGTGCGACGAGCGCGACGTGTGGTTCGTGGTGGACGGGATCCAGGGAGTCGGCACAACACCGATCGACGTCCACAAGTGCAGGGTCGACATTCTCTCCGCGGGCGCGCAGAAGTGGCTGCTCTCACCGTGGGGATCGGGCTTCTGCTACATCAGGCGCGAGCTCATCGCCCAGCTCGATCCGCAAACTGTCGGCTGGCTCGCGATGAGTCACGCCGAGGATTTCTCGCGGATGTTGAACTATGACCTCACGTATTTCGATGACGCGCGCAAGTTCGAGGTCGCGACCATAGCGTATCAGGACCTCGCTGGGATGAACGCGAGTCTGGAGCTTCGCGCGCGCCTTGGCGAGCACGAGGTGGTGCGCAGAATAACCTCGCTCGCGACGCGGCTCGTCGATGGACTGGCGACCAGCTCCCGGTTGCGGCTCATAACTTCGCGTGATCCCGAGCGAAGGGCGGGGATAGTCTCGTGCGAGGTTCCCGATTCCGCAGGCGTGTCGCGCGCATTGACCGAGGCCGGCGTGATTCACTCGATCCGCGGCGGCGGCGTGGTGAGGTTCTCTCCGCACATCTACAACACGGAGCAGGACATCGATACGATCCTGAGCGTACTCGATGGCTGAGGAAGGCCGCGCCGCCATATCGCAAGATCGCGGCACGGTACCGAAGCTCGGTGTTTTCGCCGCGACCATGCTCGTCATGGGCGGAATCGTCGGCGCGGGGATCTTCAGCAATCCGGCGGTAGTAGCGAAGCTCGTTTACAGCGGTCCACTGATGATGCTCGCGTGGATCTTCGGTGGAATCATCGCGCTTGCAGGCGCGTTCGTGTACGCGGAGCTCGCGGTGCGACATCCTGCGCGCGGCGGCCACTATGCGTACATGCGTGACGCATTCCATCCCGCTGTCGCGTTCGTCTTCGGATGGTCAATTCTCCTCGTCGTGCAGACAGGCGGGATCGCCGCGGTAGCGGTGACCTTCGCGCGATATTTTCTCGCCGTCGTCCCGCTCCCGATGTCGGAGACTGCCGTAGCGGTGCTCGCGCTCGCGATCCTCACCGGTCTCAACTGCGCGAGTCTGCGTGCAGGCAATCTCTCGCAGAGCACCTTCATGGTGCTCAAGATCGCGGCGATAGTCGCCGTGATCGGCTGTGGCGTCATGATCCTCACGCGTGGCAGCCCCAACGCCGCGGCGATGCGCGGGCACATGCCCGTGAACGCGTGGGTCGCGTTCGGTGCTGCACTCACGCCGGTGATGTTCGCGTACGGCGGATGGCAGACCGCGAGCTTTGCGGCGGCGGACATGCGCGATCCCGCGAGCGATCTATCCCGCGCGATGCTCTACGGTGTGCTGGGTGTCGTCGCGCTGTATCTCGCTGTGAACGCAGTGTTCCTGCTCGCGCTCGGAGCGAGCGGGCTTGCGGCGACCGTCACGCCTGCGGCAGCAGTCGTCGATCGCATCTCGACGCGCGCTCATTACGGCGCCGACATAGTGGCGGCCCTCATCGCGCTCTCGACCTTCGGCTTTCTCAGTCAGGGCATATTCGCGACGCCGCGTGTGTACCAGGCGATGGCGGCGGACGGATTGTTCTTCCGTGCGATCGCGCGCATCTCGCCTCGCACCCACACTCCGGTGGTCGCCATCGCGCTTCAGGGAACGCTCTGCGCGATAGTCGCCGCGTCCGGGACCTATGAGTCGATCATGAGCTACGTGACTTCGGTCGATTTCATCTTCTACGGTCTCGCCGCGCTCGCGCTGTTCGTGTTCAGATCGCGCGCCGATGGCGGCGTCACGTTCAATGGCTACACTGTTCCCGGCCATCCGTGGACCACGGCGTTCTTCCTCGTGGCGAGCTGGACAGTAGTAGGCGCGACCATCTACACGGATCCGACCCATTCACTCGTCGGGATAACCTTTCTCCTGATCGGTATCCCGACGTATTTTGTGTGGCGCGCACTCACGAGGCGCAACACGATCACTCAGACGGGAGAGCTATCTGATGCGTGAGAAGATCAATACTCTGTGCGTGGCTATCATGGTTGCGGCCATTGCATCGGCGTGCTCCACCAACCCCACGCCGGTCCCGGCACCCAAGCCCATCGTACCGCCGCCGGCACCGCCGGCCGCGTTGAATGCGCTCAATCCGGTGGGTGTGTACCGAATACTCACGAGCGTGCAGGGCCAGGACGTACATGGCACGCTGACGGTCGAGGGAGTGCCGACCAAGTACACGGCGGTGCTCAGCACCGACATCAGTCCCGACATCAGGTTCGAGACCGTGACGGTGTCAGGACGTCAGATCACGCTCACCGGCCCGAGCCCCGACGGAAATGGCTCATTGACGATGACTATAACGGTGAACGCCGATTCGACAGTGAGCGGCGGCTGGTCGATGTCGTCAGACACGGGAACGCTGACCGGGACCAAGGTGAGCTGAGAGGCAGCGGCGCGAGGTCGCCGCCGCTGCTCAGGTCGCTCGCTGCAGTAGCCGATTCGTCAGCGTTTGCGGTGACGAACTCCTGGATCGAGCGCGCGATGCATTCGATGCTCGTGGAGCAACGCCCGATCGTCTTCTCGTGCTCGTCGCCGTCAGCGTGGTGACGCGCATCCTCGTCGAGTAGTGCGTCGTTCTCGATCTTCTTCAGCTCATCCTCCGCGAGGAAGCTGAGATGATGCAGCGAGTATTGCTCCGCAAGCTCCGCCGCCCTGCGCGCAGCGATCGCCGCGAGTTGCGGCTGTTTGAAGGTCCGAAATCCCATCGCCTGGTGCAGGTGAAACAGCACATCCTGCCTGGGAGGGCGCCGGAGTGCCTCGAGCCGCCCTCTTATTGCGTCGAACTCATCGCGCGCACGCATTGTGACGGATATCGCGAGAAGGTTGACGAGCGCATGAATGCGCTGCAACCGCTCGGGTGCGCGAGTTGCGACGAGCTGTAGTGCTTCGCGTGCTGTCGCTTGCGCGCCGACATCGCAGAGCAGGTTGGCGACGTCGACCAACGCCTGATACTGTACCGTCTGTTCTGACGCTTCAGCCTGGAATGCACCGTAAGCGAGCGTTACCGCGTCTTCGAAGCGGCCCATCGAGTGAGCGACGGACGCCTGAGCGAGCATCACTCGCGGCGTTATCTCGGGACACAGCGTCCGCGATTCACGCAGTGCTTCAGAAAGCACACCGCCGGCGGCTGCAAGGTCTCCGCGGCCAGCCAGATTGTTGGCGAGCCCTATGCGTGCGCGGAGCAGGATGCTGAACACTCCATCCTCGGCCGCCAGCTCAATAGCGCGCTCGTACGACGCCCGCGAATACTCCCACTTCGCGAGCGCTCGGTAGACGAAGCCGAGTCGCAGCCTCGCTTGAGCGGAGAGCGCGAGCTCGCCATCCGCTTCGGTGTCCTCCGCGACCGCTCGGAGAAGCTCGCACGCCATCTCCCACTCTGCGTCCTCCTCGAGAACGCTGGAGTAATTCAGGAGCGCTGCGTGAACGAACTGCATCGCGACGTCGTGACGCTTCACCGAAAGCGGAAGTATCGATGCGACGGCGGTCAGCGGCTCGATCGATGGATGCTTCGACTCGAGCGCGTGAAGGTCCCGTGTGAGGGAGCGGAGCTGCGCGGTAACGATTGGCGCACTGGCATCGGCGTCTCTCACGAGATCGTACATCCGAAGCGTTCGCAACGCTGCTACGGAGATCGCGGCCTCGTCAGCCGTCGATGCCGTTTCTACATGTCGAGCGAAGGCAGTCCACCTCATCGCGTGCGCGCTCCGGCGGACGGGCGCTTGCCGCGAGCGATGTCGTGACGCGGGCGATGCGTGATCGCCGCGCACATCGCTTCAGCGACCGCAGCGATGGGTGGTGACGAGCTTCGCAGCTCTGCAGCCGTCATGCCGGTCAGGCGCACGCACTGGTTGTCCAGCGTACGCTGCGAGGCGTAGCCGACCGCGGCCGCTATTCGCGCGATCGGCAGCGTCGATTTCGTCAGCGGCTGGTAAGCTGCGATCACGCGCGACGCGGCGATGAGTAGCCGCGCAGAGCCGATTCCCGAGCCGTAGAGCCACCGGTCCATCGCTCGCCGCGAGATGCCTGCCTTGCGCGCCAGTGCTGTCGGACTCGCAGGGGCGTTGCCGCTTCGGAGCATGATCGAAATCGTGTTGCAGAGCTGCGTCGGCAGCGCCGCGATCGTCTCTTCGAGCGCGCTGACCACAGCCGGTCCGAGTTCGGCGCGAGGAGCGAGCAGGAGTGCGCGGCGAAGCGAGGAATCCTCGTCGGGAGTGCCCTGGAAGACGAATCTCACTCCTATAGTCTGTGCGAGAATCACCGACGCGGCGGCCGCGGCAAGGTTTATCGAAGCGTAAGCGATGACGGTCGTCGCTGAGCTCGCGAGCACTGCAGCGAGTCGCCGCGCCTGTGGCGCGCTCAGATATGCCGGATCGAGCACGACGCAGCTGTCCCCCGACCGCATCACGGCTGTCAGGATCCCGCGTGCGTTGGCGACCGCGGTAACTTCACCCAGACCGGCGGCGGCGCGGCGCAGACTCTCGAGATGGGGCGTATCGACGAGCGCGATGAACTTCATTATGCCGATGGCAGGGTTGTCTGGCGCCGAGGAGCGGAAGCGCGCCGAAGCTTGCGCGGTGTGCGAGGACGATAAGCCCGCGGTAGTCGCCTGTCCAATAAGTGTACGTTCCTGTCCAGGAATCGCGTTTCGGGCGAGTGGTTAAGTGCGTACAATTAGTACCGTAGAATTCCTCCCGGGTGTAATTGGTGCCAGAGACCGGTAGATCCAGTCGCGTACGGCAGTATATCGCGCTGCTCGATGCCAAGGCGTTCACGGCTCTCGACCGCGCAATTGCGCGAGATGGAGCGGTGCTCAGGCACGGCTCTGCCCCTGAGATCCTCGCATGGCTCCGGCGCGGCGGGGAGAGCGGCGCGGTGATCGACCCGGCCCTCATGGCGCCGAATGAGATCGAAGCGTTGCTGGGTCTCCTGACCCGAGCCGATCTCCCTGTGCTCGTTTACGCCTCGCTCTGCGAGGCCGGAGTGGATGGCGCGGTTCAGTTGGCCCGATTTTCTTCGGCTCCGGTCTTTTTTCGCGCGAGTGAACAGTCGATCGATGGCGTCGCCCGCGCCCTTCTGAGTCTCGCCCGGCCGGCCTATCTGCAGCGCGTACGGACCGCCATCCGGCCAAAGATCGATCGCCTCCCCAGACGGCTGCAGGCCGCGGTCGCGAACATCTTCACCGAGCCGTTCGTAGTCGCGACCCCAGCGAGCATCGCGCGCTCGGCGGCCGTGACTCGAAGGTCGCTCGACAGGTGGATGGTGAGAGTCGGGCTGGCTTCGCCGCGTGTCCTCGTCGCGATTCCGCCATTGCTCCGCGCGCTGACTCTCTTGTGGGACACCGACCTCTCGGTCGGGCGTATCTCGCAGATCTGCGGTTACAGATATCGACGGCAGCTTCAGGAGCATCTCATGCGGATCACGGGGACGGACGCGGTGTCGGTCCGTCATCATGGCGATCGCGACGGAATCATCGACCGCCTGGTGAAAGCTCTGGACCACCCCGTGCGCGACACACGCGCGCGCAAGGATCCGGCGAGTGATGGCGTAGATGACACTCGCTCCACGAAGCGCAGCTCGGCGCGGGCGGCAGCAAAGTCCACTCGCGTGCTCACCGCATCGGGTGAGCATGCGAACAACATGTGAGCTCATGATGAACTCTGTAAGCTGCGATTCGTATCACAGCGTGATCGGTGTTTCGCCCCTGCTCGTGGATGCTTCACGAGCGTCGAGCGCAGATCATTTCGAGTACCGCTTCCTGCCGCTGCTCACTTACGACCTCTATCGAGACGTGTTCGCTTCGGGGCACTTCTCCATCGAGCATTCGGTGCGCGCCGCTCGGATAATCGATACACTCGAGCGCTCATATCCGGACCAGCCGGAGCGCGACTCCATTCTCCGCGCAATTCTGCGTGGGCTCACCGGTTGGGGAGAGCTCCGCACTCATCGCGTTTCCAAAGAAGCCGTCTTCATGGGGTGGCTGGAATACTCGCACTGGGCATTTCGTACGGGCGCGTTGGATGTTGCGGGATACGTCGCTGCGCGCATCGGCGAGGACGCGGAGGGTTCCGACGATTATCACATCGCCGCGCAAGCGCGCCACTTCGACGGCTTCGTGAGCTTGCGCCTCGCTGACGCGGATACGGCAGAGATACTGGCCGAGCGTGCGGAGCAGCTCGCGGCAAACGCGCGAGAGCGCTTCTGGGTCTACAGAGCTCGGCTACTGAAAGCGAGCATCAACATCCACCGCGGCAATCTGCAGCGCGCGCGGCGCATCGTAGCGTCGGTGATATCGAAGGCGCGTGTCGATGCGGAGGAGATTGTGCCCCGTGCGATGCTGATGATGGGGACCATCTTCTCGTTCAGCGATAACCATCCGACGTGCAGTGTCGTGGACCGTGCGAGCGCTTCACTGCGAGACGGATCCTGAATTCCAGATCAAGATCCTCGTCGAGCTCGTCAACAACCTCTCGGCGTTTCAGCATCACGCCGTGGTCGAAGCAACACGGCGAGCACTGGAATACATCAACGTCCATAGCGACGATGTCTCAACAAGGAGTCAGGCTGCGTTGAGACTCATGGTGATCGCACTCAATGGAGCGGACATGACCGAGTTCCGCCGCTGGTCTGCCGCTCTGTCACACGCGATGCTGCTTCCGAGACAGGCGGTCGAGCTTCAGCGCTCGCTTTCGCGCGGCGCCGTTCTCAGCGGGAAACCAAGCGAGGCACTCGGTCATCTGGACGAGGCACAGCGCCTGGCCCGCGAATACAATCTCGGTCAGGCAATAGTGGAGATCGACATGGAGCGTGCGCAGCTCCAGACACCCGTCGGCAGCTTGGACTCCACCGCTGGCAAGGCATGATGCAAGCCACTCTGAGGGCGACGTCACGGTGACGCCGTCACGCGTCCTCAGAGCGGCTGCGGATGTTCAGAAATTCGTGAGTGCTGGAGCGTAGAAAACCACGCTCGGCGGCGCTAATTGCAGGGCCAATCCTGACTCGCGCCGCCGCCGCAACCATCGTGATGTGGTGCAGTGGCGTCCGTGCACGCCGCAAGCATGACGGTGACGATCGCGATGGCCAGCAGTTGAATTCTCTTGACGCGCATGAACAGAACCCCCGTTAGAGTCGGCTTTCTAACATTGGACTGATGCGGTACTATGATGCAGCGCGTTTTTTGGACATACCCGTGCGATTTTGCCACACCTAGATAATGACAGGCCCTGTTGAAGAGATTTCGGTCGCTACGTATCTCCCACCGGCCATGGAAGCGCGAGTGCGAACGGCTGTTTCGCCCTCGGACGTTCGCCCGAGTCAGTCGGTAGTCGACTTCTGCGCTCGCGCCGCGTGTGCGGCAGACATAGGCGTATTGCAGCCTCGCCTCGTGCGTAGCGCTGACGTGCTGGGACTCGCGCTCGACGCACACGTGCCGCTACTCGGCTACCTCAGACCATCGCTGGAAGACGCTAGAGCAGCGGTCGCGCTGGCGCGAGACATCCCGATCGAGCTGGTGGTCTTCGATCACGGCGACGACGCCGATGCTCTGCGCGAGCGGCTCGAGAATGTGCGCAGATCATCCATGGGACGTCATCTCTGCACCCTGCTGCAAGACCGACTGAGCTTGCTTCCGGCGCTGATCCGCGACGGAATCACGGCCTTCTGTTGCACCGGCACGCGAGCTCGATCCGTGCATGCACTCGCCACAAAGTGCTGCGTCAGCGAGATGACGCTGGCACGTCATCTCGCGAGTGTCGGAATTCGTCGCCCTCACAAGCTCGTGATAGCCGCGGCACTCGCGCGCATATCGCTTGCCGTGCTCGATCCAGCCGTCAGCGTCGCCGAGCTCGCGAGGATGGCTGATGTGGCATCAGCGCAGACTCTCAATCGGCAGTTGGGCGACCTCATTGGCTGCTCAGTGCAGCGTGCGCGCGCGCGAGGTATGACGCCCGCCCAGTTCGTGGAGCTGTGCGCGGCAGGGCTCGCGGACCGGCGATCCGCGTCGCAGAAGACGATCAACCCCAGCCGGCGCGCGCTCCCAGGATCGAGGAGCGCACACCATCCACGTGCGCGCCTGTTTCGGCCGGTGGCGAGCACCGGCTGACCGTCCGGTCGAGCCGGCGCACTTTATGCCCCCATCTCCTCTCCGCGCGGATACCCTCGCGCGGCCTCTACATAAGGAGACATCAGATGCGACGTACCCTCATGCTCGTTCCCATCGCGTGCGCTGCCATCGCGCTTGGCGCGAGCCCCGCGATGCGGTCGGCGGCTGCCTGGACGGCGACGCTCACACCGAAGGCGAATACCAACATCAATGGGATGGCCAGTGCCATCTCCGGCACTGCCTCGACGACTGCCACCGTCACCATCAGCGGCGCCACCGCTGGCGACGTCCATCCGTGGCACATCCACGCGGGCAAGTGCGGCGACAACGGTCCGGTCGTAGGAGCTGCACGCGCCTATCCGCCGCTCACCGTCGGCTCTGACGGCAGCGCGCGCGCGACCGCCAGGATCGACGTCGCGCTAACCGACGGCTCTCCGTATTACGTGAACGTGCACCGCTCACGCAGCGACATGGGGACGATCGTTTCCTGCGGAGATCTCACGCCCGCAGGGATGTAACGAGTCGAATCTGGGCTGGAGCGACGGCCGCGCGCCATCGCTCCAGCAGCGCACGCCGGGCATACATTAGTGTCGATGCATCTGAGAGGACGGCTTGCCCTCGTCGCGCTCTCCGCGCTCGTGCTCGCTGGCACCGTGTACGCCGGCGCGCGAGGCGTCGGACCCGCACCACCGCTCGGCGAGCTGCTCGATCCAGCGCACGGCCTGTGGCGCGCGGCTGACGCGTCGCCCACTTCGCTCTCCGGCGTGCACATCAGCGGGCTTCGCGCGCCGGTGACGGTGCGCTACGACACGCGCGGCGTTCCCCACATCTTCGCACAGAACGAGCAGGACGCCTATCGCGCGCTCGGCTACGTCGTAGCGCGCGACAGGTTGTTCCAGCTCGACATGCAGACTCGCGCCGCGTCAGGCCGCCTCACCGAGATCGGCGGCGCGTCGCTACTCGGTGAAGATCAGACTGTGCGCACGATGGGAATGCCCCGCGCCGCCGAGCGCGAGCTGACGGCACTACGATCGTCGCCGTCGTATGCGCTTCTCGTCGCGTACGCCGATGGCGTGAACTCCTACATCGACGCGTTGACGCCGAGTGATTATCCGCCCGAGTACAAGCTGCTCGGCATGCGTCCCGAGCGGTGGGAGCCGATAAACTCGCTGCATCTGCTGAATCGTATGGGATGGGTTCTCGCGTCATCGTCGCCCGAGCTCGTTCACGCGCGAGTCGCGGCGAGCGTCGGTGATGTCGCGGCGAACGCGCTCTTTCCGCTTCACACTCCGATCCAGGAGCCGATTCAACCCGTTCCTGGATGGCGCGCGCCGCATGACATCTTCACCACCATTCCGCCGCCCGGCGCTCCAGACACTGCCGCCGCGAGAGTCGCCGCACTCTTCCCACGCTCGCCCGATGACGACGAGAATGCGCAGGTGCGTCGCTCCTTCGCCAGCAACAACTGGGCTGTGGCGCCGCGCAGGACGAAGGATGGTTACGCCCTGCTCGCTGGCGATCCTCATCTCGATCTCACCCTGCCGAGCATCTGGTACGAGGCACATCTCGTGGTGCCCGGGAAGCTCGACGTGTACGGAGTGACGATACCGGGTGCGCCCGCGATCGTGATCGGCTTCAATCGCGACGTATCATGGACCTTCACCAACACCGGCGCGGACGTGATGGATTACTACCGCGAGATGGTGGATGATTCACTGCAGCCGACCCGGTACAGGCTCGACGGGAGCTGGCGTCCGATCGAGACGAGGATCGAGCTGTATCGTGACAAGCGCGGCGACGTGATTCACACTGATACCGTGCGCTACACCCATCGTGGTCCGATGGTGAAGAACCATGGTGTGTGGATGTCGCTGCGCTGGACAGTGCTCGAGCCTAGCGACGTGTTGAAGTCGCTGAGCTACGCTGCGCATGCACGCAGCACGCGTGAGCTGCTCGATGGCGTCGCGCACGATTGGTTCGCGCCTGCGCAGAACATTCTCGCCGCCGACGTTCACGGATCGATCGGCATTCGATCGACCGGCCACTATCCCATCCGCCCAGGCGACGGACGCGGCGACGTGATTCGCGACGGCTCGACCAGCGCGAGTGACTGGACCGGTTACTGGCCCGTGGAGCGCTATCCACAATCGTTCGATCCCGCGCAGGGATATCTCGCGAGCGCGAATCAGGAGCCAGAGGCGCCGCAGGACGAATGGAAGTATCTCGGGACCGACGACGAGTACGAAGTATGGCGCGCCTTGCGGATCAACGAGCTGTTGCGCGCCGATTCGTCGGTGACCGCTGACGACATGCGCCGCTTCCAGACCGATCCCGGGAGCGTGCGTGCCGACATGTTCGTGCCGTACTTCATCGACGCGGCGAAGACAGCCGCCTCGCGCGGACATGGCAGCGATGATCTCGCGAGAGCGGCGACGCTGCTCGGCGAATGGGACCGGCGCTACACCAGGAGCAACGAGCGTGCGGTGTTGTTCGAGACCGCGATGCGCGAGCTCGTCGATCGGACGTGGGACGAGCTTCAGGTGAATGGACGGCGCGTCGCGACACCGACCACCGCGGTGCTCGCCGAGCTTCTCACCCAGCCGAAGAGCGCATGGTGGGACGATCGTCGTACGCGCGACGTCGTGGAGGATCGTGACGACATACTCGCGGCGAGTCTCGTCGCAGCGTACCGGGCGGTGGTGCATCGCTACGGACCGCCCGAGCGTGGCGGATGGCGTTGGGATCACATACGCTTCGCGAACATCTATCATCTGCTGCGCATTCCTGCACTGTCAGCGCTCGAGATTCCGGTGCAGGGTGGAGTCGGTACGTTGTCGCCGTCGTTCGGCGACGGCGGGTCGGGGCCGAGCTGGCGAATGGTGGTGGAGATGGGACCGCAGGTTCGCGCGTGGGGAACGTATCCTGGAGGGCAGAGCGGGAATCCAGCGAGCCCGCATTACATGGATCACATCCCGCTGTGGCGTGATGGAGAGCTGGAGCAGTTGATCTTCCCGCGCACGCCGACCGATCTCGCGCCCGCGCAGACGAGCTCGACACTGACGCTCACACCGGAGCGGTGACGATGCTGAGGGTGGCGTTGCGCGTCGTTGCCATCGCGCTGGTGGTTGCGCTCGGTACTGCGTGGCTCGGGTGGTGGAGCGTGCCGGTGATCTGCGCAGCGTACGGGTTCATGGATCGCACGAGCAGGATGCGCGGGACGATGGCCGCAGCGGGTGCGGTAATCGCCTGGGGTGCGATGCTCGTCGGTGCTTCACTCGAGGGCGCGAGCGTTGGCGTGGCTGCGGCGCGGTTTGGTGCGGTAGTTGGCGCGCCGGCGTTCGTACTGGTGTTGCTTGCGCTCGTATTCGCCGCGTTACTGGCTGGGCCGGCGGCGGTGATCGGAGCGGCGATCGGGGATCAGGTCGGTGCGCGAATTGGGCGCCGTTAAGCTACGATCCTTCCGCGTGGCCCTTCAGCGCACGCTCGTCCGATGAAGTGAGGCTGACTCCGAGATCGGCGGCTTCCTCTCGCACGATCTTGTTGAACTCGCCGGTCGTCATCGTCGCGGCATCGAATGCAAGTAGATCGAATACGACGTTGGCGACGTCATCTCCCTCGACCACGAAATAGCTGCGCACCCGGTGCTTCTCTCGTACTCCTCCGGACGGGTCAGAGACAGGACTCTCCTGGCTACCGCCGATCAGCTGTCGCGTCGCGAGGCCGCTAGTCTCCGATACGCTTTCGCCTAACCGCATGTAGAAACGGGACACGTCTCGGAGCACAACGTACGAGAATCGGCCGTCCTGCTGCAGTCCGAACGCACGAAGAAAGCCGCGATACATCAAGATGCGATCTTCACGGATGATGTTGGTCATCACATACGCGTACGTGAGCCCTTCCGTGCTCAGATCGTAGATCCACGGGTGTCTTGTTAGCCGCTGGAAGTGCCCGGACGTCACTAGCCATCCGTAGATGGCGCCAAGCAGAATCCCGAGAAACGAAGTGCCAGCTACGTGTCCCAAGATCCACCACCTGTACGTGGTGAGCATCACGGAGGTCTGCTCGAGCATCGCGGCATGGGCGGGGTCCGTGTTGATCACCCGTATGAGACCCGCGATGCTAATACACGCGACGCGTGATCCGCAAACGCTGTTCGCCGCGAAGGTAGCCCTAACAACGAAGGCGGCTAGCAAAATGCCTGCGAGTTGTCCCAGCGGGCTCCGCTGCTCAGCCTCGCGGGTGAACTGCTCGGGCCAATAGATCCCAACGAAAAACAAAACGCCTGGCAGGAGAATGATCAGCAGGACCAAACTTCCCCAGGCGATCGACATCGCTCGTCCGAGTGTGTCAGCGCGGCGCTAGTTCGCCACCCGGCAGATCACCATGCGATGCGCGTGTGTACTTCAGCTCGAGAATGCGCCGCACAACTTCGCGCATGGTCGGCGCTTTCGTCGATTCCTCATTGAGACTCCGAAGCGCCTCTTCAACAACGCGTGAGTCGCCAGCGAGCTGAATCAGCTGCTGGAGAACGGCCTCGTTCTTCCGGGTCATGATAGTCATGATAGGATCGCCAGAATGTGAGGAATCTGTTCAACGGAGCGGCGTCCTGCTAGGTCGCTTCAGTAGCTCGGAGTATCGATGACCATCGCAATTCAGGGGCCTCTACTACGATCCCTTAGCTCAGAATAATACACCAGAATACTGTGGTCTGATTCATCCAAATCGCGCGAGCCGGTGCGAATGTATCAACTACTAATTCGCCCTTGTATTGCTACGTGCGGTCTCGTGCGCTTCAGCGTGCGTTGTCGCTCATTCGGAATCAGAATCAGGACCCCGAGCAGACGCGTGGAGCGGCATGTGCGAGCCTGTCCATGTGCGACGGCGGTGTGCGGCGCGTGCTGCACGCGCAATCGCATCAGTGACCGGGGAGCGGACATCCACCGTTTTGCCCAAGGGGGCGGTGAGTCGGACGGCGATGCCGACAGAGCTCAGTAACGTGAGCGTGGTCTCGAGGCTCACATTGGGGCGCTTGCCGCGCTCCAGCGCCGAAAGAAGCCGTATGCTGACCTCGCATTGTCGGGCCAGCTCAGCCCGCGTGACGCCGCACTCCTCGCGCGCGGCGCGCAAGAGTGGTCCAATGGGGTCCGAAAGCACAATGGTCTCCAGTGCGGTCGTCCGTAACGTACATCACTGGTAACACCGCGTACACCGCTCCCGCTTCGTCCTGGGCGCGCAGGTTCTTCTTCAGATAATCCGCGACCGCAGCCGAGCGCATCTTCGAGTATGACGCGAAGCCGCTGTGCAGCCGTACGTACGCGTCCAGCCCTGGCGGCGGATTGAGGAAGAAGTCCGTACTGGACGCGGCGATGCCGGCGTGATTGAGGAACGATCGGATGTCCTCGAACTCCGTGTGCTCTCGCATGAACTCCGGCGGGAACAGCGCGTCGATAGCGACATGTCCGGCATCCATTCCACCATTGCGAAGCGCCTGAATTCGCCGCTGGAACTCCAGGTCATCCTGCTCGTACGTATCATCCATGCGTGCCAACAACTGAAAGGGTATGTTGGAACGTTTGTCATGATGAACACGATTCGCTAGTGCGGAATCGGGCCACTATTGTGCGAATTCAGGACAGTTTGCAGCGTATGCTTCGAGCTGTGCCGCGCGTGAGATAGATTGCCGGAATGCCGACGTATCGCGATGATCAGGACGACGACTGGCAGGTCTATGGTCACCCACGTGCAGAGGGTCCGACGAGCGATCTAAACGCTGCTGGCGAGCCACGGATGACTCACACCGTTCTGACGTTTCGACGGTTGCGCGATGGGGAGCAGCGGTACGTCGAGATCCCGACGCTCGAGTGGCAGAGCAACGAGGTGATCCGGAAGGCGTTTAAGGCGGCTAAGCGGTGAGGGAGCGACTATTCCCCGTACATTTCGGTGTGAATGCGCCGCAATGTGGCTGCATCTGCAGCCGATAGGACGCCGATCTTCCTGCGGATTCGGGACTTGCTGATGGCGCGAAGCTGGTCCGCGGCGATCTCGGCGGGTTGACCGGCGCAGCGTACCTGTAGTCTCGACCGCCATGCAGGGTGCAGCTGCGTGGTGAGCGCGCGGATTGTGACCTCGGCGCGACGCAGATACATCTGCTGATATACGGCGCAGTACCTCCTGCGCCACTCCTCCGGTTCGAAACTACGATCGGCGCCTGACAGCGTGACTGCGCACTTTGTTGACCGGTGCGCGTGCCGGAACCACAAGATATTTTCCGCGCATGCGCGACCCGATACGGGGCGACCGCGGGACGGCTACCAACGCGATGATCACATGACCATGCTCGGTGCCGTCGGCCGGCGACGTCGGCTCGCCGTACGAACATCGACGTGCGGAGCGACGGGACTTTCCGCTATTCAGTCCACGAAGCGGGCTCACTGACGACACCGTTCTGACAGTTGCCGTTGCGGCTGCCATGCGCATGGCAGCCGCAACGCACCGTGACGCGACTCGCAACGCTGTTAGACCTTGGGGAAGTTCTTCCCGCTGTGGGAGCTACGCATTAAATCGCTCGTGGTCCACGGAGGAGCCGTGCCTTACCGACCGGTTCACGAGTCACGAGTCAGCTCATGAGAGTAATTCAAAACAGACTATCAGCTTGCAGAGCGGCGATTGCCTGATCCTTGGCAGCCAGCTGCGCGTCCAAGTCAGCAATGTGACGCTCGAGCTCGGAGATGCGAGTCCGGAGCATTTCAATCTCCGATGAGTCTGCGATGTTGGGGTCAGCAGGAGGTTCACCTCCAAGCTCGACGATGCGCTCGACGACCCTTTGTCGCAGCCTTCGCGCGGCTGATCGCGAGCGGTGTCCAAGCTCCTCGGCCAACTGGCTGAGTTGTATCACGTCATCCCAGCAATCGGTCACGCGTTGCTCGATCTGCGGGAGGGCAAAGCTTGCGAAGGGACGGCGGCCGGCGCTTCCGTCCAAAATGGGAGTAGTCATCTCTCGAACACTCCTATAGGTCCGGGCGGCTCAGGCCACCCGATGAATAACGCAGCACGAACTTCCATTCAAGTGTGCTGGCGCGCCGCGCCAAAGACGTGACGTAGCACACGGTTACCGAATTGAAACACGCCGCAACCGGCGACCGACGTTTTCTCGACTTACCGTTCGGATGCTGCTCGGCGCAGTGAGGACTTTGACCAGTTTCTGCAGACGCACTGGTCGAAGCACGGTCGTTGCCTCGACCGATTTAGTGACTGGATCATCAATATTTAACACTGATCGCGTCGCCCAAGAGCTGCCGCAGCTCGGCGTGGAGCTCGGCTACCGTTGATGGGAGCGCCTGCAGCGCCGAAATGCCGTGCCCGTACTTGACCGTCGGACCTGGGTATAAAGTGCCAGCGTAACGAACGAGGCGCCGGCCGTCGCCGCCGCGGATCGCATCGCGGTACGCGTGCATCTTGTCGATGTCAATCTTGGTCGGTACGCTGATACCCGCACTCGTCTCGGTGAGCTTGTATTTGGGGTCAAAGAGGTAGACGTCGCGACGACCATCTGCACCGACAATCTCGACCGCAACGTCGGGCCGTTGATCAAAGCTGACGGAATAGATGCGCTGTGATGCGGTGCCCCGCCGCCCGTATGTCGGCTCCGGAATGAGACGCACTTCGCGCCCGTCACGATCACGCACGAGCCGCACGGCCACTCTCCCGGCTGGTAGCACGCGAAAGAACAATCCGCTGTGATCTCGTCCAATGAGCCGCTCGGCCTCGACACGAAACCCGAACGGAGCAGCAGTTTCGAGAAGCGCTAGAATGACCCGCAGCGTTCCCCACATTTGATAGAGATACGGGAGATCTTCGAGAGGTGCCGATAGCGCAGAGTCCCGGATACGTACCGCGAGCCCGCGCTGGAATGCGAGATATGCAGCGAAGACCGCCCGATACGGTGGCCGGCGAAGTAACACCATCGTGATCTGCGTAGGCGCCGCCCTCAACGTGCGGACCTCATCGAGGAATGGCGCGGTACGACGTGCCCTGACGAGAGTGTCGCGCAGCGCGGCTATCTCGTCGCGAGATAGGAGCGTACCGACCGTCGCAACGCGCTCCAGCCGTCGTATCCGCGCATCGATCTGCTGGATGAACGTCGCAACGATGCGATTCTCGTACGTGTCGAACGAATGCTGTACGCGCGAATCAACGAGATTGAGCGGAGTCCCATCGCGATCGAGATTCCCGGCGCGCGCATACGCGCTGGCAAGCCGCGCCGCGGCAGGGCGCCGGGCTGCAGCGCGCTTCACCCACGGATCCGTGGTGCGAAACACCGCGTGCGGTGCGCTGCTGATGTCGACCAGCAGCCGCACCAGGCCTGGCATCGTCGCGTCGCCGTACAGGACGCGCCTGATGCGCGCGACCTCCTCAGCGAGCGCGTGCGGTCGGGGCGGAGCGACGTCGACACCGACGAGTCCGCCCAGCTGCTTCAATGCAATCGCGATGGAGGTGGGCAGCTCTGATTCGAGCGACGTGATGAGCTGACCGAAATCCTCCGATGACATCTTGGAGGGCTCGATCGTGAATGTCTCGCTCGTGGGTACGCCTGCAATGGTGACATCAACGCGATAGCTGCCGGGACCGCTACGCGGCCAGTCTGCGACTGCGACTGGCTCTCCGTCGAACATCCGGAGTGACACGGCCAGCGCTTGGGCGCCGACGCGAACTGACACATCCGGCCAGTCTGCCGGGGCGACGGCGATCTGCACGAACATCGGCTCCCACTCACGCGGGCCTGCGAGAATAGAACCGGAAAGAGATCGGAATTGCAGGCGCGGGGGTGCTGCGCCTTCAGAAATAGGAGGCGACACCGTGCTGCTGGAATTCATCCAGCATCCCCGACAATTTGGCGTGGCTCAGCGGAAAGTGCTCCCGCGTCAGCGCACCCTGTAGCTCGTGCAGGACATCGCCGACCCGCGGATCAGTCCCGCGCACTTTGGGAAGGATTTTTTGCAGAATGACTTCATCAAGAAGCTCTTCCCACTCGAGGCCGAACGCTTCTGCAGTCTGTGTATAGCGCGCCGCGTCGTCGAGCACTCGGAACGCAAACGGAGCGACCGCGTGGACGATGTCCCACACCTCGAGCAGCTTGGCTGCATACGGAACCTCACCGAGGTGTGTCTGCAAGGCGTCGCGATCGACGCCCAGTTCTATGATCTGGGCGCGGTCGTACACCTTGTCGGCAAACCCATGCGTCGTCTCATCCACGTTCACAGTCCCTATGAACTTGAGAGTCGGCGGGAGGTGGACGCTATCGTCGGGGCCGAGCTCGATACGCGCCTCACCGTCGCGCATGCGCATCTCCATCGCGGACAGGAAGGTCGCGAAGTAATACTCGACGCGTGCAAGATTCATCTCGTCGAGGATCAGATGATAGCGCTGCGGAGGTCGTCCGTCGCGACGTGAAGTCGCGTAGTCGGCCGCCGCAAGGCGGAGAAATCGACTGAAGGGCGTATCGCGGTACGCGCCAGAGATCGGATCTGCAAAGCCGAGCAAGTCCTCGTTGGTCGTCCAGTTGGGAGCGACGGGAACGACGAGAACGCGGGCACCTGTTGCTTCGGCAAATGCTTGAGCGAGCCAAGTTTTCCCGGTTCCGCTGACGCCGGAGAGAATCACGAAGCCGCGCGCTTCGAGAGCGAGGTAGTATCGGCGGAGCATCCGCTCGGAAATTCGCAGGCCCTCTGTCCGGAGCGCCTCCAGAACCGTGAAGAGGTTAAACGGACCAGTCGGCACAACATCGGAGGATCGATCATCGGTTAGTTGATCGAGCGGCCGATTGTAATCTCCTCCGCCTTCCCGAACGACACTGGTCGATCGTGGTGGTGCGCTCGGGAGCCACTGCTCGCGCAATGCGCCCACGTAGTAATCGACCGCTTCGCCCGGGCTATCCTGTTCGAGTGCTCGGCGGATGCGCAGTAATCGTCGATCTTGACCGACCGGACTGTTAGCGGACTCGTCGGACGTGAGCTCTAGGCCATCGAGCCGCGTTCGGAACGCCGCTTCGACTCGCTCCTTGTGATCCGGCGATGAAATGCGCTCGAACTCATCTGGGAAGAGTAGATGCACGAGAATATGGCGCAGCTGTCGATGACTCGCGCCTTCGACACCATCAATCCAGGATGCAAACGCCCATGGATCCGATACGCGCCTCTGCTGCTCGGCCGGCGAGAGCACCTTCCAGTCCTGCATCAGTCTCACGAAGAAGACCATCTCGCGCCACCGCCCAGAATTGTATGCCTGGCCGGTGCTCCCGATACCCACCCGCATGCAGCGAAGGAGTGGATGGTCCGGTGAGAGCAGTGTACCAGACCAGTCCCAGACGGTTGTGACGTTCTCAACCTTCTTTTCCTGGCCGATGTTGGTAGGGAACAGCAGCATCACCCACAGCATTTCAGCAGCCAGCTGCTTGGCGCCGGCAGAGGCCGCGCGAGTTGTCCCTGGAGTTTCTGAAGGAAACTCCCTTCGCCCGCCTCCGGCCGTTCGATGAAGAATTCGACGAGCTCCGCAAGATGCTCACGCGTCCACACACGTCCGTCCGAAAAGACGGAACCGTCGGCGACCAAGCATCGGTCACGCCAGACAGCCGCCGCTTCGAGAATAGGCTCGGTTCCGGCGGTACGTGCCATCAGGGTTCCTCATCCGATGTAGATAGAGTGTCCTCGTTGTACGATAGCGCTGTAGCGGTCCACAGAAAGCTGTGGACGTCGATCATGTCTCGGGGACACCAGCCCCACGCATCGAGCGCATCGTACACAACCGTCGCGATACCGAGTACGTCACAGTACTCACTCGCGGAAAACGGTGCATTCCGAAGCAGCGACTTCCCTAACAGCTGGCGTGTTGCTCTGCCAAACATGTCCGACCTGACAGCGATGTCGCTCGCGGGCGACATCATCATCAGGAAGAAGGTTGGTAATATCCGCGCCTGTGCGTACGGCTGGTTTGCCGATATCCGCGTCATTGCGGGCCACATTGCTTCGGTGAAGCGCTGAACGCGATCCGGCGATGGGTCCGCGCTGAAGACGAGATCCTGCATCGCGGCAGAGAACGCGAGCGCTTCTGTCGGCTCCAAGTGGCGCAGAAAGTCGAAGTAGCGCCAACTCACGAGGTTTTGGGGTCGGCCGATGCTCGAAAGGCGTCCCGCAAGGACGCGTCGAACCGCCGCTATGACGCGGTCGGGTACCTCTACTGGCGGGCCCGTGAACAGGCCGGGTATGATTGTCGCTCGAGTGAGGGCCACAAGCTCTTCCTTGTATTCTCTCTCGTCATGCCAATACGTGCCTACTTGTTCCGCGAGGTCACCAAAGTCCGGTGCACGACGCAGAAAGGTCTCACGAAGGGAGAGTAGCGCTGATTGATCGATGTTCGATGCCGACGGAGAATTCTCAGTCATCTGCACAGGTGCCGACCGCTCACCAAATGGGGAACTGTCGATCGCGATTGCTCCGGCGCCCATCAAACGCCACAGCTCGCGGCAAGTCCCCGCAACGTCGCCGCGGCCGTAATCTGATCGTGCGGGATGAGCAGGTACGTCCATGGTTTCCCGCCGTTGTCCCTCGCATGGGCAGTCGCGTACCTGCACCATTCCGCCGCCGCTTTCGCCTTTGCCGCGACAATCGGGTCATCCATCTCGCTCAAACGCTTGGGCTCGCAGAGGTACTTCATCGCGTCAGTCTCGAACGATGAAGTCCGGCTCATAGCTGTGGTCGGCCGAGTAGTAGATGTTGAGCTGACCCTTCCCCGGCTTGAACCACTTCAGCACGTCGGGATCGTCCTCGAGCACTACCGCGAAGCGACGCTCCGTGTCTGAATCGAAACGCTGCTCCGGATAAAGACATCGCTGGAAGCCGCCAAATCGCATGCTTCGTATATCCTGGCGGTCGTCAACTGGCGTACGGAACGGACGCGCGCCGACTCCTTGGGCTCCGGTACAGCCGATGGGGCGCAGTTCGGTAAATCCTATGCTCACCTTGGCTTCGTAGCCAGTGGCTCTGGTCCACCGATGTGCCTGCATCTGACTATGGATGATCTGCCCAAGCTGCTTGCGATGCTGGCGCAGCACGTTATCCACGGCTGCATCATCGGGCAAATACGAGCGGAGGTACTCAACCATCTGCCCCGCGAGTTTGTACAGCAGGTCAGCTGTGTCGTCGTACGAGATGTCCGAGTAGTCGACAAGCTCCGCAACGAGATAATCTTCCGGCCGTCGCTCCGTGACGACCTCGCCGTCAGACAGCAATCGTTCTCGCGTATTATCAACTAGACCATGGACGAGAATTGCCTCGTCCACTGGCTGAAGCCGCGCCGCTGGCGGCTCGAGGTCAAAGTCTTCGAAGCCGCTCGTGACTTCGCCGGTTGGGACGATGACGATGCGGGGGACATCAATGCTTTGATCCCGGATCAGCTCGAGCGTCCTGGCAACAATTTCTGGCACGTCAGGCGTAGCAGTGATGCCCGTCGAGCTCAGTCTGCACCGGCACGATCCGGCTTGTTACGGCAGCAACGATCTCGTCACGCCTCTCAGGGCTGGAAAGTACGCCAGCACCTGCTGACCGTCCGAGTTGCCTTACGACGTCTACCGTCGCGCCCGCGATAGCACGTTCTGCAGGCGTCTCGAACACATACTGCTGCGCGGTCGCCGGGAGTGCTCCCACGCCTGGCATCACCCGCCCAGTTGCTCCGTCTCCGCCGGTCTGCGCGCGTGCCCCCACAAGGAGATCAATATTCGAGGGAATCTCGACCGACACAGGACGCTCGGTCGGAACATCCTTCCCGATGATGACCGCCTCGGTGCGGATGATCGAGTCGGGCCGGTTGGCCTCGTCGATGATCTCCTGAAACTGGTCGTGCGAGACGATCGTCAGCCGATCCACCGCCGCCACGCCCGTCCGCTTGCCGTAGGGCAGGCGCAGCCCGCGGCCGATCGACTGCTCCACCAGTGTCCGCGAGTTGGCCGCCCGCAGCGGAACGATGGTGTAGAGGTTCGTCACGTCCCAGCCCTCCTTGAGCATGTTGACGTGGATGACGATCTCGTCGGGGTTGTCCGGGTCTCTCGACCGTGAGCAACTGCTGGACGTCTCGTCCTTTTCCTCGCCCTTGATGTCTGCGAGTGGACAGTGATGACCTTGCCCCTTGTACTGGCCTTCGAAGAACGCCTCGTCCTCCATGAGTTTGCCGAGCGCGTTGGCGTGGTCGGTGTCCTGCGCGACCACCAGCATGAACGGCTTCACGCGGCGTTGGCTCGTTATCCCGGGCGTAAACGTCCAGCTGGACCTTCGCTCTCCTCGTGGACACGGACGCCGTCTTCGAGCTTCAGGCGTTCGAGGCCGTCCTGGTCGATACGTTGTCGGCGTCGAAGTTCTCGCGGGTGGCGACGGCCGGCTCTTTGACGAAGCCGTCCCTCAGTGCCGCCGACAGCGGATAGCTGTAGATGACGTTCTTGAACGGCGCTGCACGCCTTGCTGCCGCTCTCGACCTGCGGCGTGGCCGTCAGTTCCAGCCCCAGGATCGGCTTCAGTTCGTTGATGGCCTTCACGCCCGCTGATGCCCGGTAGCGATGCGACTCGTCCATCAGGAGCACCAGGTCGTCGAGCTTCGAGCAGGTACTCGAAGTAGCTCTCGCCGATGTACTCGTGCAGCCGCTTGATGCGGGGCGGCTTGTCGCCGCGGACTTCGGAGTTGATCTTGCGAGATGTTGAAGATGTTGATGTGGACGCCTCGCGCGTCGGTCGAACAGCTCCGTCGAAGGCACGCCGTGTCGCCGCGCACGCCCGCCGTCTTCGTAGTTGTCGCCGGTGATGATCTCAGGCGGGTTGGTGGCGAAGTCGGCGATGCCCTGGAAGACGTACTTCGGCGTGTTCGGCGTGAAGTCGGCGATCAGCTTGTTGTAGATCGTCAGGTTCGGGGCCAGCACGAAGAAGTGGCGGATGCCCTCGGCCTTGTAGCAGATAGCTGATGAAGCGCCCATCAGCCGGGTCTTGCCGACGCCCGTGGCCAGGGCGAAGCAGAGCGACGGGAAGTCGCGCTCGAAATCCGTCGACCTGCGGGAACTTCGAGCGGATCGCCGCCAGCGCGGCGGCGACATCCGATCCTTTTCCAAGCTGGACGAGGTCGCAGACGCGTGCGAGGATCTTCGAGCGACTCCCGCTGCGGCTGACGGAGGCTCAGCCGATTGGCGATCGATGTTGACGACTGGCAGGTTCACTTCGCACTCCGTCCACTCTCGAACAGGCTCGGCTCGGCCATGCTGCGCCTTGCGTCTTTGCTTCCGCGGCTCGCCGTGAACCGGCGTCGGGCGACGGCTGGGCCATCGTCCTCGATGGGCGTGCCTTCGGCAGGTCTTGATCTCCAGGCTGTAGTCGTCCTTGCCCCACTCGCAGCGAGACAGGACCGCCTTCGGGATTTTCTTCAGCGTCAGGTTCGGGAACTCGTCCGGGTTCGCCGCGGAACGCGCCGCAGCAGATCAGCAGTGAGCGTCCCTCGCCCCACTTCATCGCTCAGTTGGCGAGCTGCTCGCGGCGTCAGGGTCTGCGTCGTGACGTAGATGAAGTCGCGTTCGGTCGAATGGCCGTGCTGCCAGTAACCGTCTCGCTTGGGGCGTAGGTGAAGCCTTCGAGCTTGCACATCGCCTCGGCCAGCATCGCGGCGTTGTACTGCTTGCTGACAACCCAGTTGCCGAACTTGTCCTTCTCCAGCAGCGACGGCGCGAGCGGAAGTAGCGGAACCCGCCGCCGCCTTTCCATCCGACGCCTCGGTCACGCCGCCCGCATCGGCCCCGTCGATGACCTTCTTCAGGCGCGGAATGATGTGCGTGTGGCAGTGCTCCCCAAGCTCGACCATGATCCAGCGACGCCCCATCTTGTGGGCGACTGCGCCAGTGGTTCCCGAACCAGCGAAGGAGTCGAGAACCCAATCGCCAGGGTCAGTCGCAAGAGCAAGCACTCGCGCAATCAACGGCTCGGTCTTCGGAGTAGCAAACTGTTCTACGTCGGGCAACAGTTCTCGCTGATGCGCGTATTTGCTTGCCGACTCGATTGCACGTCTGTCCAGATCGTGGGACGGTCGCGGCATCGCAGATCTCCCAGTATACGCACTTGCGAATCTATCGGAGCCACTGTTGCGTCCATGATAAGTTCGTCTGTGGCAATCAGCTCGTCCGAAGTCCTTCCCGAGTACCATCGAAGCTTCGCCGGCGACCTGAATTCGGGCCACGTCATGAACGGGTAAACATCAACTCCATCGGGCCCAGGAATGGGGAAGTACATCGACGGTCGGTCTGAGCGGAGACTACTCTTGCCGTTCTTCTTCAGAAGTCGATCACGAAACATCCTCCCTTGCTCATCTGGTCCTTTGAATGCTTCAAGAACAGATAGGTCCATCATAGGTCTAAATCGGGTCGAGGCAGCGTCCCGTGCATAGCACAGGATGTATTCATGGTCTGGCGTGATGGGGACTTTGTTATCGTTTGGACTATCGACCTTCTGCCAGATAAACGAAGTGACGAAGTTGGGCCGACCGAACACCTCGTCCATCATGACCTTTAGGTAATGACATTCGTTATCATCAATCTGAACGAAAATAGCCCCATCGGCAGTGAGGAGCCGCCGAAGCAACTCCAGCCGTGACTGAAGTAGGGAAAGCCAAAGGGAGTGCTCAAGCCCGTCATCGTATTGAGCGAATGCTGACCCCGTGTTGTATGGCGGATCGATGTAAACGCATTTGATCTTGCCAGCGAACTCCTGCTCCAGTGCTTTTAGGGCCAGAAGGTTGTCGCCGAAGATGAGGCGGTTATCGAAAACATCGCGGTCGTTGATGCGCTGGGCGGCATGGTAAGACTTCGACGGGTCTTCCAGCAGGATGCGCGGCTCCAGTCGAGGGCGGTTCTCTTTGCCGATCCAGGTGAGTTCAAGTTTCGTCTTCTTCATTGCTCTCGAAAATTTGCTGCGACCGAGACGAGTGTTCTGGGCTCGGTGCTACGGCGCCGGTATGGCGATGAGCTCATCTCGGTCAAGGCTCGTAACTCATTGCAGGAATAAGAGTTATGCAACACCTTATTTTACTGGTATTCGTTCGAATAGACGCTATGAACGATCATGTCATAGCGTATGAACGTACGCCATAGTCTATAACCTCCGAGCTATAGCCTTGGTTGGACGAGTGTAGTAGGCCCAGCGGCGGCTGCCATGGACCACTAGTTCCCCATGACGGACGATACGCTCGAGGACGGATCGCGCCTCGCGCGATCCAAGTTGGCACAAATCGGCCACGACACTACGCGTAATACGGCCATGCGTGTCGACGTACTGAAGGATCATCTGCTCCTGCTGGATCGGTTCGATGCCGCGCAGGCGCACGTGTGCTGCCGGTGTACCCAGTGCGCGGTACGTCGCCGCCGAGAAATGGTACACGCGCTCCCGGCGGTCGATGCGTGCCTCGAGGACACCAGCCTCGACAAGGCGCTCCAGCACCGCGCGCGCCGTGGCCTCCGATCGCTGCATCAGCGCCGCGGCGCGCTCGACATCAATACGCCGTTCCTGCTCGACCGCGTTGACTACGAGCATTTCGTCGACTGTGACCGGCCGACGCAATCGGTCGCGCTCCGTGATGATCAGGCGCGCGAGCGCGAGATTGGCAGGACCCCCAGGCATCCGGACCTGCACGCTGCCATGCGTGCTCGCCGAGTAATCAGGTACTGGCCGGCCGTAGCGGAGCTGCCCCTCGAAGATCGTGTCAATTCCGCGTCCGGTCCGTTCTACAAGCCCGATACGCTTGAACGCGTCCGCGAGTACCGGGTTGCGAGGTTGCGGCGCCGCGACGAGCAGGTTGTCGAGCCGCACGTCGTCCGGAAAGCCACCTGGACTGCTGATCTCGATAGCCTCGTCGCGCCACTGGACATGGATCGCTCCCATCCGTGTGTAATCCCGATGCACGAGCGCGTTGTGAAGCGCCTCTCGGAAGCCGGATGGACTGTAGTCCGGAATTCCGACACGCACGGGGCCAACCTCGATCTCCTCCTCCTCGTTGCGTGCGTCGAAGCGAGACGCAAGTTCGTCTGCGACTCGAACAAGCGGGAAGCGGAAGAAGTCGTTCACCGCAATGCGTGTCCCGGTGAGCACCTGGAACGCGACTTCGTGTGTCGGCAGTAGTCGTCGCAGCGCCTCCTCCCTCCCGAGCAGGAGCAGTCCGGCGACACGCACGCGTTCTATCCGATCTCCACCCTCGCCGAGTCCGAGCGCCTTAACGATTTCTGTCTCTGAGAGCGCGAGAATTGATGCATCTGCGCGTCCCGAGTTGCGCGCTACCGTTTGCCGCAGCCGCTCGAATTCGAGTGGGTCGAGGTCACCCCACGTAGCGTCCGGAATCACGAGCGCAGAATAGTCCAATGCGCCGCGGCTCGCTTCTCTCGACTGCATCTCGTGCGTGAGGAAGGGAACACACTGCGGCTTGCCGTGCACATCGGTCGCTCGGCGCTTGTACACGCCCGCTTTGGTCGACGTGACAGGGCGCCCACGCGGAATCTCGATCACGAGTAGGTCGCACGAGTCGACTTGAACGAGGCTGCATTCGGTGGGACAACTCGGGACCGTGTTGTTCGCGATGAGGGCCTCCACGCGGCGCGGATCGGTGAACGTGCCATGCCGCGGCCGCGCGCCGGTGACGCGCCCATCATCTTCGACACCAATCAGCAGCACGCCGCCGCGTCCGTTCGCCTGACACACGACAGCCTCGACGAGCTCCCGGTCGTTGAGCGGCTCGCGCTCCTCACCCTTGAACTCTACGGTGAACCCCTCGCCAGATGAGACGAGCTCCCGGAGTTGGACGTCAGTGAGCATGAAGGGTCGGCATGATCAGTTCAGGACCCAGCGGACCGCGAAGATTCGCTGATGCGTGCTGCTCTGTTCTAGCTGGGCTTCGATAGCGATGATCATCTCCTCACGGCGTGCAGAGATGGCGTCCTGGGCATCGAAAAGATCGCGCCGCTTACGGTTGCGTTGCTGCTCGATCGACTTGACGGTCTTCTGCGCCGCCAGCTTTCCCTCGAGCTGCCGGCCAACCGGCCCTCGCGCTTCGCCTCGGCCAGCACTTTGTCAGCTCCTTGACCTCGCGTGCCAATGACAGGTTCATATCGTCAGCCCAGCGCTCCAGCTTTTCGAGCTCCTGCTCAAAGTACACTTTGTTCCGTGCTTCGACCTGCGTCGCGCGTCCGCAATCCGGCGCTCACGCGCGGAATCGATAACGGTCGTAGAGACGACATGACCGCGGTCGCTCGCACATGCGGGTATGGACAAGAGCTTCTCACAGAGCTCCTGATCCAATTCTTCGCCTTCATCTGTACACCCAGAGATCAGGAGGAATTCCTCGTCCTGAAGCGACGAGGTAGTCAGCTTGGTGAGATCGAGCACGCCCGCACGGCCTCGCAACGGAGCTAGCGCGGATACTGCAGCACCGTGGGCGGCGTAGTCGAGTTCGAGCGTGATTGCCGGCAGCTCGCGCTGCATGACGCGGTCAATGAGCGTCGTCGCGAGGCGCTCGTCCAGATGGTAGAAGATGTCGTTACGCGCTTCCGCGTCCCGCCAGTCGAGATTGTACCACCCGTGTGGCGCCCCCGATCCGGTATAGTGGAAGCGCGCGGCATCGACCAGAATCTTGCTGCCCGTCCAACTCCGTCCGCGTCAGATCGAGCAGCCATTGTTGTCGCTCATCCAACGCGGCTTTCGCCTCATCTCGATACACGTGGAGTCGGCGTTGGACTTCATCGTCGAAGTGTGCGAAGAGCGCATCGCGGGTGCTCGCATGCGCGCGACGATCTGATCTTCGAGCGCAAGCTGGAGTTGATCGAATGCTGCATTGATCTGGGCGGGTGTTCGACACTCCTGGTAGACCTGCGCGATGCGCCGCTCGAGGTCGACGCCGCTTTCGAGCGCACCCAGTACTTCATCGCTCGCGCCAAACACTTCGTCAAACAGCTTGAACTTCTGCGCGAGCAGCTCGTAGACACGCTGGTCGGCGGCGTTCCGCAGATTGACGAAATTCAGACAACGACGTCGTGCTTCTGCCCATAGCGATGACAGCGGCCAATTCGCTGCTCGACGCGCTGTGGATTCCACGGGAGGTCATAGTTCACGACGAGAGAGCAGAACTGCAGATTCACGCCTTCGGCGGCGCTCTCGGTCGCGATCAAAATGGTCGCGCGATCCCGGAATTCCTCGACGATTGCTGCCTTCGTATCAGCTGATCGCGATCCCGATGCCGATCCAGTTCCCGCGTGGCGATCCATCCATTGGGCATAGATCCTCTTGGAAGCGGGATCCGTATTGGTCCCGTTCATCAGGACGATTTCTCCCTCATATCCATTCCGGCTGAGGAGATCGAGCAGATACTGCTGCGTACGGCGTGACTCGGTGAAGACGACCGCCTTTCGTGCGCCACCAAGCGATTGGGCCTTCGTGAGTGCTGTTCGCAGCACCTTGAGCAGGGCCTGCCCCTTGGCATTCTCGGTAATGCTCTCCGCCAGGTCCGCGTAGTCGCGCAACTCGCGCATCTCGTAGACTGTCAGCTCTCGGACTGCCGCTTGCGTCACGTCTCGGGCGTGGGTTCACCCTCATCCTGCCACTCATCCGCAAGCTCATCCAGTACGTCAAAATCGTCATCTTCCAGTGTCGGTGCATCTCCGGTCACGCCGGCACTGAGCCTCGCTACGAGCTTCCGCAGCGTCCCCGCAATCGCGAACGTGGACGATGCCAGCAGCTTCCGGAGGACCAGTGTCATGAGCGCACGCTGGCTCGCGGGGAGAGCCATCAACGCGTCTCGTTGCAGGTACTCAGAGACGAGCTCATAAAGCTGATGTTCAGCATCCGACGGTGTGAATTCCTGAGTCATGGGAATTCGACGCGTAAATCGGATGTACTCCAGGACTTGCTTACGCAGGGTCCGTGTGCAGATGGGTGGAGCCGATCGCGGAGCTGCGCGTCACGCACACCCTCGTCGGTCCCCTGACGTACGAACTGCTCACGAAACGATCGCTCGTCCCCGAAGACATGCGGGTCAATGACGCTCACAAGTCCGTACAGCTCCATGAGAGAGTTCTGGAGCGGGGTCGCAGTGAGCATGAGCGTTTGCCGTCCTTCGATCGCGTCAGCAATCGCGCGGGCGATTTTGCTTGCCGGGCGATAGACGTTTCGCATTCGGTGCGCCTCGTCAATGACAACGAGGTCCCAGGACACAGCGGCGATGTCCCCTGCTTTAGCGGCCGCGAACTGGTAGGAGCAGATGATGATCTGCCCAGCGTGATCCAGCGGATTCGCAATTCCATTCCGCCGCGCTGCGTTGAAGGTCGCGCTTTCCCAGATTTCGGACGGGAGCCCGAATTTCTCGGCCAGCTCCTGCTGCCACTGTTTCCGCAGTGTAGCCGGAAGGATCAGCAGGATCCTGCGCCGCCGTTCCGCCCATTTCTGCGCGATGACGATCCCAGCTTCGATTGTCTTGCCCAGCCCGACTCATCCGCCAAGATCGCACCGCGCGCTAGTGGCGAACGCACCGCGAAGAGCGCCGCATCAACCTGGTGTGGGTTGAGATCGACACGCGCGCTCGCGATCGATCGGGAGATTCCAGCGACGGACGCGCCCGATCCTTTCTGGGTCAGTCGATGCGCCCAATAAAGGCTGTGGTAAGGCGTGCTCACGAAGCGTCTTGAGCGGACGGCAGAAATGAACTCCTGTTCGGATGCGGAAATGCCTTCTTGCGGCCCCAAGATAATCATCTGTATGTTCGCCGGGGTCAACCGGTGACCGGCGCGCTGTCGGCCCAAACTGTCAGGCCGCCCGTCGATACTACGGTAGGCGACTGACAATCCAGTTGTCCTGTCTCAATTTCCCACCTGCAGATGATTGACTTTCGCACCTCACGCGCGACGCGCGCGTCCGCGTTCGACTACATCCAGGTGCGGATCGCCTCTCCGGAGGAGATCCGCGGCCCCAAGGATCCCAAGGAGCGCGAGCGGCTGGCGATGGCCGGTCTGCGCGACTGGTGGTCATGGGGTGAGGTCCTCAAGCCTGAGACCATCAACTACCGGTCGTTCAAGCCGGAGAAGGACGGTCTCTTCTGCGAGCGCATCTTCGGTCCCGTCAAGGACTGGGAATGCCACTGCGGCAAGTACAAGCGCATTCGCTATCGCGGTGTGATCTGCGATCGCTGCGGCGTCGAGGTGACGCTGTCGCGCGTGCGTCGCGAGCGCATGGGACACATCGAGCTCGCGGTGCCGGTCGCGCACATCTGGTTCTTTGGAACCACGCGAAGCCCTATAGCGAAACTACTAGGGATGAAGCGGTCCGATCTACAAAGGGTGATTTACTACGCGAGTTACATCGTGGTCGATCCGGGGCAGCAGGACGTGCGTCCGAATCAGTTGCTCGACGAGGACGAGTATCTCACGCTCAAGACGAAGGCGCGCGAGGAGAGCGATGCGGCGTTCCTCGCCGACATCGGCGCTCCAGCCGTGCGCGAGCTTCTGCGTCGACTGGATCTCGACGCGCTATGGCGCGAGCTCAACGAAGATCTCCGCGACACCACCTCGCTTACGGCAAGAGAGTCCCTCTTGTCGAGGTTGAAGGTTGTGCACGGTTTGCGTAGTTCTCGCGAAGAAGGGAATCAAGTGCAGTCAATGGTGATGGACGTGATTCCGGTACTCCCGGTGCGATTTACGTCCGCTCACCCCACTCGATGGTGGCCGCTTCGCGACATCGGACCTGAACGACCTGTACCGCCGTGTCATCAACCGCAACAACCGCCTCGTCAAGCTGATCGCTCACCGTGCGGCGGAAGTCATTCTGCGCAATGAGAAGCGCATGCTCCAGGGCGCCGTCGATGCGTTGTTCGACAATGAGCGAGCCCGATACAAAATGCGCAACCGCCGGCGGGAAATCCTAGGGTCGTTGTCGCACGGCCTTCGTGGCAAGCAGGGACGCTTCCGTCAGAACCTGCTCGGCAAGCGCGTCGATTACTCTGGCCGTTCGGTCATCGTCGTCGGCCCTGAGCTCAGACTGCACCAGTGCGGTCTGCCGAAGGCGATGGCGCTGGAATTGTTCAAGCCATTCATCATTCACAAGCTCGTCGAGAAGGGAATCGCCGAGACGGTGAAGCGCGCCAAGAAGATCGTGGAGAAGGAATCGCCCGAGGTGTACGAGATCCTCGAGGAGATCATCCGCGACCATCCGGTGCTTCTGAACCGCGCTCCGACGCTTCACCGTCTGGGTATCCAGGCGTTCGAGCCGGTCTTGGTCGAAGGCAAGGCAATTCGTATTCACCCATTGGTGTGCGCGGCGTTCAATGCGGACTTCGATGGCGATCAGATGGCGGTGCACGTGCCGCTCTCCTTCGAGGCGCAGTTGGAGTCGCGTCTCTTGATGCTGTCGAGCAACAACATCCTCAAGCCGTCCGACGGACGTCCGGTCGCCGAGCCCAGCCAGGACATCGTGCTCGGCTGCTACTTCGCGACGAAGGCGCCGCCGAACTTCGAGGAAGTCTCGAAGACGGCCAAGATGTACGCCAACGTGGCCGAAGTGGAGATGGCGATGTCGGCGGGCCGTGTGTCGTACAGCACTCCGATCCGCTTCTGGGTCGACGACATCAACGGCGCGCGTTGGGAAGCCACCACTGCGGGTCGCGCGATGTTCAACGCGATAGTTCCAGCGGAGATCGGCTTCCTCAATAAGGAAATGAAGAAGAAGGCGCTCGGCGAGCTCGTGTTCCAGGCGTACCGCCGCGCTGGACTCGCGGCGACCGTGCAACTACTCGATCGCCTGAAGGACTTCGGCTTCCGAAACGCGACGCAATCGGGCTTGACGATTGGGATCGATGATTTCGCGATCCCCGTGTCGAAGCAAGATGTCATCAGTGAGGCCACGAACGCTATCCGCCGCGTCGAAGAAGCTCGCAAATCGGGAGTGCTCAATGACGACGAATGCCGGACGCGCATCCTTCATGTGTGGAGCGAGGCGGCGCGTACGATGAAATTGAGAGTGTCGGAGGCACTGTCTGAGGCAGACGCCGGCGCTAACCCGATGTGTGTCATGGTCGAGTCGGGTGCGAGAACCAGCCAAGACCAACTCAGTAAAATCTCGGGAATGTGTGGCCTGTTTACACGCCCGGTTGGCCGCAAGCATGAGGACGCAAGCGCTGTGGTTACGACGCCCGTGACAAGTAACTACCGGAACGGATTGAACACTACCGAGTACTTCATCTCGACGCACGGTGCACGCAAGGGACTCGCGGACATCGCGCTCAAGACCGCTGATGCTGGATATCTCACGCGTCGTCTCGTGGACGTCGCGCAGGACGTGACGATCACCGAAGAGAATTGCGAGACGACCGACGGCATCGAGGTTAGTGCGCTGAAGAAGGGCGAGAGCGTCATCGAGCCACTGTCGGAGCGTATCGTCGGCTGCGTTGCTGCGGTCGATGTGTTCGATCCGCAGGAGCGGGATTCGAGCGGCCGACCGACGTTGCTCGTCGAGACGGGTCAACTCATCAGCGAAGAGACCTCGCGTGAGATCGAGGAGTCCGGGATCGAGACGGTGAAGATCCGCTCGGTACTCACCTGCGAAGCGAAGCGTGGACTGTGCCAGATGTGCTACGGCCGCAACCTGGCCACCATGGGAATGGTGGACAAGGGCGAGGCTGTCGGCATCATCGCTGCCCAGTCCATCGGCGAGCGCAATGCCCAGCTGACGCTCCGAACATTCCACACGGGCGGCGAAGCAATTCTAGCGACGCGGCGCGGGGACGAGCGCGCGCAGCAGTTCGGCACTGTAGTGTACGGGTCGTCACTCGTAGTCGCTGTCAATCCTCACGGGCAACGAATTGCGTGCGACAATGGCGGCGACCTTTACGTTGTTTCACCTGCGACTGGCGGCAGAATCGCGCAGCATGTTGTCGTTCCCGAAGGAGCGATACTGCAGGTGCGGGATGGAGAGCGCGTACAAACGTCGACGCTGCTTTGCTCCTGGGATCCGTATATCAATCCGATCGTCACGGAATTTGAGGGGAGCGTCCGGTTCGTGGATATTGTGCCTGACGAGAATGTCCGGCTGACGTCGGGCAGTGGAGTACTGGGAATACGCCACGTTATCGAGCCATCAAAGCGCAGCAAGCTAGATCCACGCATCGAGATCTGGACTCGTACGACGTGGCGGGATGTGCGCGTCGCTTCCTATCGGATCCCTGCTCGCGCTGAGCTCGCTGTCCGCGAGTACGACATAGTTTCGCCCGGGCAGACTATCGCACAGCTCCCCGTGCTGGGCGCCCAGCTCAACGACGTTGCTCGCCGCGTGCGTCGCATTGAAGCCATTCTTGAGGTGCGACCGCTAGGAATCCGGCCATTCTTGCCGAGTTTGACGGCGAAGTTCGTATTGGCCGGACCGGCGGCGGTGAACGTGAGATCTTCCTTACCCCGCTTCGGGCAGTCGACGGTGAACTCCAATGGGACGACGCGGAAGGTCCGTCCGTCTATGGAATTCCGACTGGAGCACGCCTTCTTGTCGGCACGGGCGACCGCGTCCGTGCGGGAGACCGTCTGTCAGAAGGGCCGGTCAATCCGCACGATATTCTGCGCATCAAGGGACCGCGCGCGGTGCAGGAGTATCTACTGAACGAGGTTCAGGAAGTGTACCGCCTGCAGGGCGTGAAGATCAGCGACAAGCACATCGGTGTCATCGTCCGTCAGATGCTGCAGAAGGAGCGTGTGCTCGACTCAGGGGAGACGGAATTCCTCGAGGCAGAGCACGTTGATCGCGCGATCTTCCGCGATATCAATGAGCGCGCGGTGAAGAAGGGGGAGACTCCAGCCAAATCGGAGCCGCTCCTCCTCGGCATCACGAAGGCTTCTCTCACGACGCAGTCCTTCATCTCTGCTGCTTCGTTCCAGGAGACGACCAGAGTGCTTACGGATGCAGCAATCCGCGGCGCTAAGGACGACCTGATGGGTCTGAAGGAGAACATCATCATTGGACACCTCATTCCGGCTGGAACGGGGCTCTACCGATATCAGGAAGTGGACATCGAGGGCATGACTCCTCCGCCGATCCTGAGCGACGAGATTCCCGAGCCGACCATGGAAGAAATCCTCGCCGCAGGTGACGAGGACGAGGAGTTCGGTCGCGCCGGAGTGCATCCACACGGCGTAAAGGCGAGCGAGCTAACAATCGATGGGATTTTCGGAGTCGATGGCGAGGAGTGCTGAGCCCGCTCCACGGATTTGCTGGCGCGTAAGTGCGCGATGGAATCCGCTACGAGCGCGAAGTACCGTTCTCGACGGCACTCAGTACACGTGCTAGAACGCGCTCGAATTCAGCCAGAGCCCGATCAGAGGTCAACAGGTGCATAGGCATTTGTAGCCGACCGACCGCAGCGCAGCTGGCGTTCGTACGCGTGCTTCATCTAGAAACGCTGCGGGGCTCTCCGCGAGGAGCTGGCGGGAGTAGAGTCAGCCATGAGTACTCAAATTCCTGGGTAGCCAAAAACTGACACGGCGAACTGGAAGTTCTTGCAGCGCGTCTGGATCGGAGGGAGACCCTGCCAACCATCGTCCAGCTTTGGAATCTCCAACTGGACAGCATTGGTCGCCGTGATCGTATAGCCATTGTACGTCTTCACCGTGACTGTCTGACCGGGCGCGTACTTCAAGGGAAGATGAAGATTGCGTTCGCGGCGAAGTGACTCGGGGCCGGCCGAGACACCACACACGTAGACGTACGGATATCGATCCATCTGGTCGAGCGCGACCGGATGACCCGCGGCCAATCTTCCAGCCGACGCTTCCTCGACTCGCTTGCCACGGAGACAGCGCTGGCAGTGTGCGGTCGAGTCGAAGCCGTCCACATACTTCACCCAGAGAGAGCTGAAGCCCTTGATCGGTGTTGTCTCACCCGCTGGACCCGTAACCTCGAGCATGATCGTCGCGGCCTGTTCAGAGGCTGACATGAGATACCTGTGATAGGATGATGAGGGTATGCTAGCCGACCGCACAGGGGGAAAGGCATTGCCACCATGCGAGGAGAAGTTACGCCTTGTCGCCCGCGCAACGACGACTGCGCGTCACCTTTGATTTGCGCGTGGCGACGCATACCGCGTCGCGTGAGGAGAGCCGCGATGAGATCGACCCAGGGCTGGGCCTTAGCTGAGGTGGGCACGACGCTACATGCCGCTGAGCACGCGGTCCATGAGACCGGACATGCGAGTCGTGCTTCGATGCACTGCGCGCGCAATAATGTCCGCGCGACCGACGACGCTCACGGACTCGCGCGCGCGCGTGACCGCGGTGTACAGTAGCTCTCGTGTCAGAACACGCGCGTCCTCGCCAGGGAGCACCAGCAATACGTGCGTGAACTCCGACCCCTGCGCCTTGTGTACAGTTATAGCCCACGCCGTCTCGTGCTCAGGGAGACGTGCGGGCGAGATCGCGCGGGTGCCGCGCGCGCCGTCACCGAAGTACACGAGCTTGCGACCGTCGCTGCCAGTGAAGGTGACGCCGACGTCGCCATTCGAGAGCCCGGTATTGGAATCGTTGGCCGTCACGAGCACCGGCCGACCTTCGTACCAGCGCGCACGCGTAGGGATGCCACGCGTGCGCAACCACCACTCGACCGCCTCGTTGATGCCCGCGACGCCGCGCGCACCGTCGCGAAGCGCGCACAGGATACGAAACTCGCCGAGCGCCGCGAGTGCGTCGGCGGGCGTTCGTGCCGCGAGATAGCGTTCGATCGATGGCAGAATTGGTTCGAGGAGCGCGTCGGTAGAATCGACGGACTCGCGGCGCGACACGTCGTCGCGATCGCAGTCGTCGAGCACCGCGAGCGAGGCCGCCGCATCGCCATCGCGCACCGCTTCCGCCAGGGCACCGATCCCCGCGTGTCTCTCGAAGCGATACGACCGCCGCAGTTGCACGACCGCATCCCGGAGAGCGGGCGCGTCGGCGGAGGATGCAAGCGATTCGCCCGACAACTGCTCGAACCACTTCGCGAGTCGTGCGCCGTGCTCCGCACCGCAGGCATCGGCTGCGCGACAGAGATCGCCCAACACGTATCCCGTGTCGACGCTCGCGAGCTGGTCTGGATCACCGAGCAGAATGATGCGTGCGGCTGGACGCAGCGCTGAGAAGAGCGCGTCCATCATCAGAAGATCCGCCATGGACGCTTCGTCCACGACCACTACATCGTCGGCGAGGGGATTCTCCGCGCAGTGCGCGAAAGTGTCGTCGAAGGGACGGTAGCCGAGCAGCTTGTGCAATGTTGCCCCACCACGTTCAAGGCGGGCACGAGCGCCGTCGTCGACGCGGAGCGCGGCCGCGCCAGATGCGATCGCTTCCGCGAGTCGCGCCGCGGCGCGTCCGGTCGGAGCCGCAAGCGCTATGCGAAGCGTGGGATCTTGCCGCAGCAGCAGAGCGAGGCTCTTTGCCGCGGTCGTGGTCTTTCCAGTGCCAGGGCCGCCGGTGATGATGCTCAGGCTACCGCGTAGTGCGCTCGCCGCCGCGACGGATTGCCAGTCGGTACTGCCCGCGTCGCGCGGGAAGAGCTCGCGAAAGAGCGCGACCACGGCCGGATCGGGGACGTCAGTGGCTGGCGCCATCGCCGTACGATCGCGTACCGCCCGCGCAAGGCGCACTTCGGCCGCGTAATACCGATATAAGTAGAGACGCGTGCCATCGAGTACGAGCGGCGACGGCGTAGAGCCGTCACCGCACAGAGCGCTCTGCGCGAAGGTTGCACGGCAGGCGTCGAGAGTGGGAAGCGTGGGAAGCGTCGCGTCGGACGGGTCATCGCCCCACGGTGGCGTGCCGGCGACGCTCGAGAGATCGATGCAGCTGTGCCCGCGCGCGCGCTCAGCGCTCAACAGCGCGCCAGCGATTCCGACGGTATCACGCTCGCCCGGCGCGAGCGCCGCCGGTAGACGTCGCACCAGGAATCCGCCGAACTTCGCATCGATTGGAGCGAGCAGACGGCGCTCGACGAGCTGCTCGAGTTGCTTCACGCGAGGCCGCCAGTTGCTGGAGCGGCATCCATCAGCGCGTCGAGGGCGTCGATGAGCGACGCAGACGGTCGGTCGGCGAACCACCCGCGCCCCGAGCCGTCGATTCCACGCAGGAATGCGTAGTACACGCCGCCGAAGTCCTTCTCATATGAATATTCCGGCAGTCGCGAACGCAGATAACGGTGCAGGGCAGTGACATAAAGGTGGTACTGGAGCACGTAATGACTCGCGAACATCTCGCGCTCGAGCGCGGGACGTTCGTACTGCGCTGGATCGTCGCCCAGATGGTCGGACTTCCAATCGACTACGTACCAGCGCCCCTCGTGCAGAAAGACCAGATCGACCACTCCGGTGAGAAAACCGTGAGTGCGGTCGGCGCCGAGGCGGCGCAGCGCGTGCGCGTAGTCGAGCGAGACGCCGCCGCCGTGCGTGCCGAAGATGTTGGCCAGCGTGTCGTGGTCGATCACGCCGAGCGGGAGGTCGAACGCCCACTCCCGAAGCGTGACATCGCGAGGTACGTCGCGAAGGGCGAAACGCGCGCTGGGGAGCGTATCGGTGAGGACGCGCTCCGCCATGCCGGTGACCGCGTCGATTCGCGCGTCGGAGGGATCGACCGCGAGGCGCTCGCGCGTGAGCAACTCCAGCGTCAGCGCACGGACAGCATCGCCATCCGCCGCGAAATCGATGCGCTCGAAGAGCTCGTGCAAGACGATACCGGCGGCACGGCCGGCGGGGAACGCGAGAAAGTCATCGCGCGAATGCGCGGGCGGCATCGCGTCGATGAGCGACCCGCGCGCGCGTCCGGGATCGGCGATGTCACGCGCATCGTTGCTGCTGTACGAATCGTGGTGATGCGCCGCGGTGAGCGACGTGAAGCTGGCGATTCGCCAGCTGTCGAGCTGCACGGCGTTCGGGAGGTCAGCGCGCGGGCCCGGTGTGCGCAGCTCGGTAGACGGGCGCACCCAACGCTCGGTCTGTCGGTCCGCAGCGTCGACGAGCTCCAACGTCATCGTACCTTCGCTTGCACCGACGAACTCGCGTAACGTCACTTCCCACATCGCGGTGTCGTTCTCCATGGCTTCCGACACGCGCGCGACCACATCTTCTGGGGTTCCATCGATTCCGTCGGGACGCAGAAGATAGGCGAGTGCGGTGTCCCACGCCGCGGCACCGGTCTTCCCCTTTCCCACCGGACCCCACGCCACATAGCAGCGACGCCGCGCGCGCGTCAGCGCCACGTACAGCAGCCGCAGCTCCTCGGCGAGCCGTTCCGCCTCGCCGATCTTCCAGCGATCCGCGTGGACTGGATCGGTTTCGGGATGATGATCGAAGATGACATCCTTACCGTCATGGATGAGAAGCGGCGCATCCGCCGCGCCGCGCTTGCAGCTCCACAGTCCTGGGCAGAAGACAACGTCGTATTCGAGTCCCTTGCTCTTGTGGATCGTGACGATCTGAACGGCATCGGCGTCGCTCTCGAGTCTGAGCTCGGTTCTCTCTGCTTCTTCCGTCTTCATCGCACGCGCACGTGCGACGCGGAGCAGAAGACCTTCCGGTGAAAGCCGCTCCTCGACGCTCAGCGTGTGAAAGAGCTCGATGGATTGACGGAGGTTGGTAAGTCGGCGCTCGCCATCTTCGTATGCGAGGAGTCGCTCCGCGACCCCGTGCGTCGCCATGAATGTCTGAGCCATGCGAAGGAATCCGCGCTGCACCCAGAGCTCACGCAGTGTCACGAGCTCGTCGATGAGCGCATGCCACGCCGGCTCGCTCTCCTCGCGACTGAACTCGTGGATTTCTGCCGCGTTCTTCCCCCAGATCTCCGTCGCGAGCGCAGCACGCACGGCGGTCCCACGCTGTGGTGTGAGCACAGCCTGGAGAATGGCTTCGAGCTCGCGTACTTCGTTCGACGTCAGGACGTCGCCCAGTCTGGCGAGGATCGACGGGACGCCTACCCTACGCAGAGCTCGCTGCACGTCCTTTGCCTCGTAGCTGTCGCGTACGAGTACGGCGATGCTCCCGGGAGCGATGCCCATCCCGCCGCTCTCGACGGACGTGACGAGGCGAACGCATTCATGCGCCAGCGCCTGGTGAAAACAGCGCGCGGCACTCTCCTTGGAGATGGGCTTTCCATCGGTAGACGGGATGTACCACCAGTGCATCGCACCGCGTTCGTCGCCGATGATCTCTCTGTCGGCATTGCGTGCAGCTGTAACCGCACGAAAGTCGATCCAGTCGTACAGGAACGCGTTGGGTCGGCGCCCGAACAGCGCATTCACGCATTGCACCATGCGCGGCGTGCTGCGCCAGTTCTGGTCGAGCGTGTACACGCAGTCGGCTGACGCCGCTGCATCGCGATAGGCGAAGATGTCAGCACCGCGAAACGCGTAGATGGCCTGCTTCGGATCGCCGATCAGAAACAGCGGGCGCTCCGCGAACGCGGTGGCGAAGATCGGGAACTGGTATGGGTCCGTATCCTGAAATTCGTCGATCAACGCAGCATCGTAGCGCGCCCGGATCGTGGTGGCGAGCAGCCCTTGCTCGCCTTCAGCCATGAGCGCATCGCGCAGTCGGCGGAGCAGATCGTCAAAGCCGAGAAGATGACGGCCGCGCTTCTCAGCCTCGAAACGTCGCGCCACGTCGCCGAAGCACGAAACGCGCAGGGCGCGGTACACCGCGTCCGCGGCAGCGACAAGGCGATCGCACGAGAGAACGAATGGCTCATGAGCGAGCTGCTCGATCTGATCCTTGGCGCGCTTCTGGATCCCCTTATTGGAGCGGAGTGCCTCCGCAGTGCAACGCCGCGCCATCCAGAGCCCGGCGTAGTTGCCTGCAGCGAGCGCCTCGCCTGCGGCAACCGCGCGGCGCTGCTCGCGGACCGGCTTCAGCGGGGCATTCGCGTACCATTTGCGTGCCGCAAGGAAAGTGGCCACATGTGCGCTGTCCCATTCAGATGTAAACCGCTGCCGCTCCGTCTCCAGAGCTGTGCACGCTGCGCCGAGCTCCTCTTCCGGCTCGATCCGCGTGCCGGGCCAACGCTGCCACTGTTTCAGCTCCTTGACGAATGCGTCGTACTTCCACGTTTCACTGACTGCGAGACTGGCTAGCTGGGCGTTCTCATAGATCGTGCGGCGCCACCAATCCTGCGTCACGCGCTCGATCCATATCGAATCGTCCTCGATGAAACCGGCGTCGAACGCTGTCCCACTCTCGAGCGCACTCTCATCGAGGACGCGCTTGCAGAAGCCGTGAATGGTGAAGATCGCAAGCTGGTCGATCTTCGACAGGGCGTCACGTAGCCGCGGGAGCTCGGTGGCACCGTACTTCTCGTACAGCGCAAACACTGGCGCGTTCTTCTCCGTTCGCGTAGCGGCTCCCGCGAAAACATCGACCGCGTCGCGCAATGCCGCGCGAACGCGAGTGATCAGCTCGCTCGTCGCGGCGTTCGTGAACGTGACGACGAGGACGTTACCGATCTCACGGACGCGGTAGTTTCCAGCTTCATCGCGATCCAGCAACAGACGCAACACCGTGTGCGTCAGGGAGAACGTCTTGCCGGTTCCCGCGCTTGCCTCGACGAGATAGACGCCTGGATCGAACGGGATGTCGTTGAGGTCGAAGGGTACTGGCGCTGGACGCGCACCGCTCGCTCGCGAGCGACGGCGGTCATAGGCCGTGCCGGACAGCCGGGTGCTCGCTGGCTGATCGGGTGTGCTCACGTCTCCAGCTCCAGCGCCGCTTCGCTCATGTGAACGAGCAGGGGAGTCCACAGCATTCTGCTGTAGCTATCGAAGTCATCGAACGCATCGATGAGCGGATCGCGTCCGCGCCAGCAGAGCGCGACGTAGGCGTCGTCGCTGTCGCTGCCGCCAGTCGAGAACTGCTGCTTCTCGTAGACGCGGCGGGCATGACCGAGCGCTCCGTCGTCCTGCTTCCGCACGTACTCATAGCTCGCGCGCTCGAACACTGGGAGCGGGGCACGCAGCGCCTTGCGATAGCCAGAGACGAGCTCGTCGAGCAACTCGGTCGCGTTCGGTACGCATTGGATGTGCGTGCGTCCGTCGGCGGCGATGAGCGTCGTCTCCACGCCGGCGTGTGAGGCGCACAGCGTGAGGTGCGTAATCCACGCGCGTACGAGATCTTTCGATTTGCGTGTAGCCGGACGAACCTGGAGGCGCCCCTTCTCGGTAAGGAGATCTATGCGTCCGCTGATGCGCCAGGATGGGCCGATGACATCCACTGTCCGCGGCTCGACGTAACTGACCTTGCCGACCGCATCGAGGAATGGTCCGAGCTCAGCATCGATTCTATCGAACCAGAAGCCAGCGAGCTCGCCGCTCGGGAAACGCCCGTCCAGCAGTGCGCGCCGCCGCTGAATGTCCGTGGATCGGTCGCCGCCGAGGTGCCGACGCACGAGATCGTCGTCCACCTTGTAGCGCTCCAGGCCGTTCAGACTCATCGGCTCGCAATCGCTCGCCTCGTGATCCTCGCGGTCCTCGTGTTCGAGTCGGAGCTCGAGGACGCGTTTGCAGAAGAATTCACTCGGATTGCTCCAGCACTCGATCAGATCTGCGAGCGTGATATCGAGTCGCTGCGCCGGGGAGGGGGCTTCGAGCGGCGCTGGGACGAACGGTAGAATTGCCGTCCGATCCTGGAGCGCGACCGCGCTCGCGCGTGCGTTCGTGTGCGAGTAGCTGAAGAAACGCGCGTCTCCGCTCGCTCCGTAGTACGCCGGGCTGAATGGCTGGAGATGGTGTTGCACGGTGATCGCGCGACTCGCCGGCCCCGAGGCACACGTGAAGCTCGCGTCCATCACGTCCAGCAACTCGGTGACCACGACGGATGGCGCACGCTCTGAGTTATCGCGCGCGGAGCGGCCCACGTAACTGAGGATCAGCCGGTCCGTGACCGACAGAATTGTGTCGAGGAAGAGCTGTCGGTCGCTCGCGCGTCGATCGTGATCTCCTGGACGCCGCTCCATCGCCAGCAGATCGTACGCAGCGCGTCGGTCCGTCCGCGGGAACGCGTCGTCGCTCAGTCCGAGCATCGCCACGATGCGGAACGGGATGGTACGCATCGGCTTGAGCGCGGCGATCACCATCCCACCGGTGAGGAAGCCACCCGTCATCGTCTCATCGGCGAGTGACCGCTCGATCCAGTCACGCACTACGCTGAGGTCGAGCGGCCGGCTATATCCGCCGTTCGACGCCGCGGCGTCGAGCGTGTCGATTGCCTGCATCAGTGCCGTGTGAGCACGTTCCTCGTCGTCCCCATCCGGTTCGATCAATTCGTTCACGGCATCGCGCAGCGCGGCCCGCCATTCGGCGAGCGTGCGCGCCGTGCGCCAACTGTCGAGCGTATCGAAAAGTCGGTCGATCCAGTGCGCAAAGGCGCCGAGCGTGTCGGGGTCACCTACAGTATCACCAGCGTGCGGAAGAATGCCGCCGACGATGTCATCGGTGCGGCCCGTCGCGTAGCCCATGAGGAGCCGGTCGATCCCGGCGCGCCACGTGTTGGAGTCGGTCGCTGGGAGGCCGAAGAGCTCCTTACGCATTGCACCGTCGCGCGCCCACCGGATACGGGTGTCATCGATCCACTGCACGATTGCCTTGGCGCCGCGATCACTGATCCTGGCCGCACGGCGCACCGCGGCGATGTCGAGCAGCTCGACGATCTCAGGCACAGTCCAGCGTGAGGAGGCGAGTTGCAGCATGCGCAACGCTGCTGCCGCGATCGACGAATAACGAGAGAAAGGCCGGTCGGCCATACGGTGCGGAATGCGCGGCAGTTCTCTCTCGCCGACGTCGAATACCGCTTCGACTAGCGGCGCGTACGTTTCGGTATCCGGGACCAGCACGAGCACGTCGTGCGGCCTCAGCGTCGGATCTGCAGCGAAGGCCGCGAAGAGCTGGTCGCGCAGCACCTCCAGCTCCCGGGTCGGCGAGTGACACACGTGGACGGAGAGCGAATCGTCGGCCGCATCGAGCACCGCTGGTGCCTGCGTCCCCGGCTCGTCCCCCCGCCGCCGGCCCTGCCGGATGTCGTCGCGTAGGACGTGGATGCAGGTGGTGCGCGAAGGCGGCGGACCGGGATACTCCTCCCACGCGATGCCCTCGCCCAACTGGGCGATCATCTCGCGCACGCTCGCGCCGAACGCTGCGAAGAGTGGGTTCACCGGCGCCGCGGGATGCCAGGCGGATCGCGCCGGCGCGAGGGCGTACACTCGTACCGGAACCAAGCGCGCAACAGCGCGGAGCACGCGCACTACATGCGGTGGCAGCGCGCTCAGCCCAAAGAGCGAGACTCGGCGAGGGAGCCCGGGGAAGGGTTCGGTGGCGCGCTCGACCCGCGCTACCGCATCGTCGATCCACGCAGCAAAAGTACTGGATGGCGCTCCAGTGTCGCACAGCAGTCGCCATAATGCGTGCTGCCAGCGCACATGTGGGGCCTCCTGGCCGTCAGGCGGTGTCGCCTCCCACTGCTTCAACGCCTCTGGCCGGTACAGTTGGTAGTCGTCCAGCGAGGTAGCCACGCGGCTAGCGAGCGCGAGTCTCTTGCGCCCGTCGCCATCTACTAGATATCGCTCCAGTGCGGCGAAGTTGGGATCATCGGTGGCCCTGTCTTCCAGCAGGCCCAGGATCCGCCATGTCAGCGCGTCACGGGTGAAACGGGAGTCGCGACCGCCGTCGTCCCCAGTGGCGATTCGTGCAATGTCGCTGCAAAACTTTCCGGGGAAATCGAGGCGGAGCGATGCCGCGCACCCGTGCTTCTTCGCGAGCTCCTGCCTGACCCAGCGTCGCACGCCGTAATTGTGAACGACGATCAGCTCGTCCTCGAACGGCGGGAGCGGATCGCTACGGAGATCCACGGCCAGGCGGTCGATGAGGACCGCCGGCGAGTCACTCGTGGCGAGGGTAAGGTGCAGGGTCATCAAATTGCTGGGCAAGACGCGATGGTAAACGTGTGGCGCTAGCCGTGTTTTGGACAGAGGGAAGACTGTGACACACGATACTGACGAGTGCTGACAGCCAACGACCAGCCGCAGTGAGCACCGGGGCAGAGCCGTGCTTCGCCCCCTCAGTGGAGCTTCTCCCCCCGCTCCAGCATCTCGATGTACCCCGCAAGCTTCCGCGCGCGCGTCGCTTCCGTCTTCGTGTTGTGCAGCCGGAAGATTATCGCGTAACGATTCACACTGTTCAGCGTAGCGAAGAACTTCTTCGCCTTGGGACTCGCATCGAGCGCACGCTGCAGATCGTCGGGCACCGTCGCCTTGCTCTGTGAGTCGTACGCCGCATCCCAGCGCCCATTCTTCTTCGCGGTCTCGATCGCGGCATGACCGGCCGGTCTCATGCGCTTCGCCTCGATCAACGCGAGCGCCTTGTCGCGGTTCACCTTTGACCAGATGCTGCGCGGCCCGCGCGGCGTGAACTTCTGGATGTACGATTCGTCATCGTACTTCTTCACCTGGCTATCGATCCAACCGTAGCACAGCGCCACGCCAAGCGCCTCTGCATAGCTCGGCGTCCGGAACGTCGCGCCCTTCTTCGCGAAGCGCATCCACACTCCACGTTCGCTCGCATGACGTTCGTCCAGCCAGCGCGCCCACTCGTCTTCGCTTCCGAAGATGACGACCGGGAGCTCGGGCGCCGGAGTCTTGCTCGTCATCCCCGTCGCAACGCGATGGCCGACACTATTGCGCCAACCGCGAGACCGATGGCCGTACCAGTCGCGAGGTGATGCGTTGCTGCACCGATTCCGGCTCCGATGGCGAGACCAATCCCCATGAAGCTGCGCGCAACACCGGGCTTCATGATTGCACCTCGGGCAGCGTGTACTCGAAGACGTACGAGTGCGCGCCCTTGTCGATGCTTATCGCGAACGTGCCGCTGAGGCCGGCGAGATCGCCGGTGCCGGAATCGGGGACGACGGTGATCACGAGATGCGGTGTGCCGCGGGTCATAGTTGCGTAGTGTTGGAAGGTGAATGCACCGCTCCGACCATCGAGAGTGCCGGTGACGCGCTCGATCGCGACGTAGCCAGCGGAGCCCTTCATCGAACGTGCCGGCGCTGAGCATCTCGCCCTTCGACGTCGCTTCGAGATCGCCATGATATTGCTTGTCGATCGACATGCGGGCGAGCATGGCATCCGGATCGGTGTTGTATGCAGCGATCGGTGCGAGCTTCACGTCGAAGCTACCTGTTGCGCGCTTTGTCATGTGTGCGTGTTGTGGAGTTCTGATTGCTGTCGAACTGTCGCACGAGAGTCTTCGGGGCGACGCGGCGCCACGCATCCGTGAGTAGCTCTACCATTCGCTCGCGCGTCACGGCGCCGAGTCGAATGAGAATCCACGGATAATCGCGGTAATGATCGGTGATGAAGAATATCTCGGGCGATTCCTTCATCAACGCATCGCGCTCGAATGGCTCGCTGCGAAGCACGAGAGTGGCGCCGTCTTCCTTGAGCCGCGCCAGGAGCTTCCCGCGCACCTTGAGCGCGGCAGTGCCATACGAGGTCGATTCCTCCACGCTCGGCAAGCTTTGCGCAAGCTCGCACACTGTCGCGAAATCGATCCCGGCGGGTGAGCGCGAGCGCGGCAACGACCGAGCGCGCGACTAGTGAACGGTCGATTCGTGGGACTGGATGATCTTCCACCCATCCGCCCGTCGCTGCCACAGCATGGTCACGACGAACTGATTGCCTGCCGCGCGGCCGTCCGCGCCGGTGCGACTCGAGGCGAGCTGCTCGGTCACAGCGACGATCGTCGGCGACAAGATCATGAACGTCGGCGCCGCCGCCATTCGGTACGCGACGTCGCTCTTGCCGTTGTTCCACCACTTGAGCTGCTGGGCGCGAAGTGGCGCGAAGCCATTGATCATGCTCCCGTTGAACACGAAGAGGAGAGTGGAATCGTGCACGTACGGCACGAGGAACCGATCCGTATCGTGAGCGTTCGCGGCGATCACCTGATCGTCGAGCAGCCGCTGGATCTGCTGTCGCGCCGTCGCAGCCTGCGCGGCGACAACGGCGGGAGCCAGCATCGCCGCGAGGATGACGGCGCGGAGGATTCTTCTCATGTAATTTCCAGTGCCTTTGGGGACAGCAGCGCGGCGCTCGTAACGTACGCGCCGTATAATGTACGGGCAAACTCATTCGGGAGTCACATAGGTGGGAAACGTGTCGCTCGGGCGCTGGCGCCCGCTTGTCGTCATGGCCGCGGTGGGTGTGATCGCGCCAACCGTAAGGGCTCAGTCGCGTCCGGCGCCATCGGTGACGTCCGACGGAATACTCGCGAGCAAGCGGCCGATACCGGGCGCGGTCTACGAGATCCCGGGGTTCACGCGGGCGGTCGAGCGCGGGACGCGGACACGTACGGGCGAGCCCGGCCCGAGCTACTGGGTGCAGCACGCGCGCTACTCGATCGACGCTTCGCTCGACCCGGCGACCAATACGATCAAGGGATCGGAGCACGTGGTCTACCTGAACAACTCACCCGACACGCTCACGCGGATCGCGGTCTATCTGCGCCAGAACGTCTTTCGGCCGGAGAGCCAGCGGCGCGACTACGCGCCGATCACTGAGGGTGTGAAGCTGTCGAGGGTCGTCTCGAACGGCGAGGAGCTCGCGCTGCAGAGCACTCAGCCGCGGCAGCGCGGCAGACGCGCCCGCAACGGCAGCACGGCGAGCTACATGATCGACGGAACGGTGATGTGGATCACTCCGGCGAAGGCGCTCCTTCCGCACGATAGCACCACACTGGACATCGCGTGGTCGTATGTGCCAGCGCTCACTCCATCTGATGGGCGCGAAGGACGCGACGACCATCTCTACCTCGCGGGCTACTGGTATCCACAGGTCGCAGTCTACGACGACGTGAATGGCTGGGTCGCCGATCAGTATCTGCTCGAGGCGGAGTTCTACATGGACCCGGCGGATTACGACGTGCGAGTCACTGCGCCGCGCGGATGGGTGGTTGGAGCAACGGGTACGCTCGTCAACGCCGATCAGGTCCTCAGCGCTGCTGCACGCACGAAGCTCGCCGCCGCTCGGCGCTCACGACAGGTCGTGACGATCAGCAGGCCAGACGATGGCGGAGCCGCATTCGCGAGCGGCGTGCAGCAGGTGACGTGGCACTTCGTAGCGCCGAACGTGCGCGACTTCGCGTGGGGAACGAGCGACCGCTATGTGTGGGACGCGACTAATGCGCTCGTGAAGAGCGCGTCAGGGACGCAGGACACTGTCAACATCTACAGCTTCTACCGGCTGCATCCGGAAGCTTCTGCGTGGGCTGCAGGCGGCGCGCGCTTCACACGCGACGCGATCGAGCAGCTCTCGACGTACCTGTGGGAATACCCGTGGCCGACGATGACGTCGATGGAAGGAGTGCTGACGAGCGGCGGAATGGAATACCCGCGCATGACTTTCATGCAGCCATGGGCGGATACGCTCTCGCTCGCTGGCGACCTGATGCATGAGACCGGTCACATGTGGTTCCCGATGCAGGTGGGATCGAGCGAGACTCGCTACCCGTGGATGGACGAGGGCTTCACTCAGTTCGACGAGGCGCAGGCGATGCGTCCGCTCTATGGCGAGCCGCGCAAGGGTGGGCGCATAGCTGATACGGAGCAGGGTGAGCGCACGCTCTACACACGCGTCGCGGCCGCGGGTCAGGATCAGATCCTCATGACGTACGGCGATCTCTTCCCGTCGGATCTCTACAACGTCATCTATTACGACAAGACCGCGCAGGTGCTCGCATCGCTTCGCGGAATGATCGGTGAGGAGACGTTTCACCGCGCGCTGCGCACGTACGGCGAGCGCTGGATCGGCAAGCATCCGTACCCGTACGACTTCTTCAATACGGTCGATGCAGTCGCGCAACAGGACCTGAACTGGTTCTGGACGACGTGGTTCTACGAGCCGTGGCCGCTCGATCAGGCGGTGGCGAGCGTCACACCGGCTGGCGATGGGGTCGACATCACCATCGAGGATCTCGAGCTCGCGCCGATGCCGGTGAAGCTCGCGATCACGCGCGCTGACGGAAGCGTGCAGCGCATGGAGCTTCCAGTGACTGTCTGGCTCAACGGATCGCGCACCGCAGTGGCGCACGTCGCGCGCACGCCGGAGATCGTACGGGTGGAGATAGATCCCGACGGGTTGTTCCCCGACATCAACCGCGCGAACAACGTGTGGACGAAGCAGTAACGCGACAATGCGTTACTGCAGCGCCGCAGCCCCGAGCTTCTTCCTCACGTAAGGCCTCACGAACGCCGACGGCGGGTTGTGTGCGTTCGCCAGCGAGTAAGCTTTCCTGTACATCGCATCGGCGTCGGCCTGACGCCCCTCGCGCTCGTAGGTCATGCCGAGGAGGCAGTGCATGAATGGATCGTTCTCGTTCCCGCGCATCGCGATCGCGCGAGTGAGCTGAGCTTCGGCGGTAGGTAGATCGTTGGTGTAGAGCGCGACGTATCCCACGAGGTACGGGAAGAAGCGCTCCTGCTGCGCCGCCATTGCGGAATCACTGTCGAGGATGCGACGCGCGCTCGCGATCTGCTGCTGCGCGCCAGCCTTGTCTCCGCGGCGTGCGTCGATACGACCCAGCGCGTGAGCGAGGCGGTAATCCCAGAGACTCTTCGGATGAGTGCGCGGCTCGGGCTCCTTCACGCCAAGATCATACCCGCGCCTATACCACTGCTCGGCGTTATCCAGCGCGCCGTTGTCGATGCAGACGCGTGCACCCTCGTTCGCCATCTCGCCTTCCTGATAGAACGCGTTCTGCGGCTCCGCCTGCTCGCGCGTCTTCCAGTAGTCGATCACCATCGACTCGTACCTGAGCGTGTTGGCGCAGTCTCCGTCGAACGCATACGAGATCGCCATCGCGCGCTGGGCCGCCGCCTTGGCCGCAGGATCGGATGCAGTGTCGATGACGTGCTGGAAGATCGCGCGCGCCTGAGATGTCTCACCCTGCAGGTCGAGCCGCGATGCCTGCTGCATCGCCGTAGGCGGGCCGCCAGCTCCGCGCTGTGCGACAGCGGGGCGCGTCGCGAGCAGAGTTGCACCGAGTGCGAGCGCGAGTGATGCAGCGCCGCGAAGACGAAAGGATGCGTCCATGATCGTCCCCTCCCTCTCCTTGCGATTGTCAGCGAGTGATCAGATGCCGCCAATAATGTACACCGGCGTGCGACCGCTCGACGGCGCGGTCAGCGCTTCGAGACGTTGTATTTCGCGAGGATGGTCCGGACGCTGTCCAGCGGGATGGCGCGCACTGTATGACCGTGGCTCGTCACCGAAGTCGCCATGAACATCGAGTTGTAGATGGCTTCTTCCGTGGCTTCTATCACCGCCTCGAAGAGCGGCGACATGTCGTCGTTGGAGAGCTGCTGAGTCGTCGGCAGGATCGGCCGACCGGCAGAATCGCGTGCAGGGCGGCCACCTTCGTGCCGGCGGACCTGCTGTGCGGTCGAGAATGCGATGACGTAGTCGCCCGATCCGTTCGACGCGCTCGAGCCGGTGCGCGCGAGCCCCATCATCGCACGCGCGGCGAGTCTGCCGAGATTGCGGTCGTCGATCGGAGCGTCGGTCGCGACTATCATCATGATCGAGCCGTCGCCGCGCTCGCGATCCACCTGGCCTCTATAAGCGTAGTTGCCGAGCTCGCGCCCCACCGGCGCGCCCATCACCTGCAGCACTCCGCCGAAATTGCTCTGCACTAGCACTCCCACCGTCCAGCCGCCGAGCGTGCGCGGTAGAACGCGCGACGACGTGCCGATGCCTCCCTTCCATCCGAACGCGACGGTTCCTGCACCAGCGCCCACGCTTCCTTCGGCCACTGGGCCGCCCGACGCGGTAGCGAGCGCATGGTGAACATCTTCGCGCGTGATGGGACGCGAGCGGATCGCGTTGAGCGTGGCGTCGTTCGTCTCGCCGACGACGGGATTTATCGACACGACGCGCTCCATCCCTGGCTGCGCGAGAAGCTCCGCTGTGAGGGCGTCGGCTGCACGCCAGACGCACAGTGTGCAAGTGAGGAGAATCGGAGTCTCGAGCTCGCCGAGCTCGGTGAGCTGAGTGCCGCCGACGAGCTTGCCGAACGCGTTGCCGACGTGAAGCGCTGCCGGCACTCGGTCGAAGAAGAGATTTCCGCCGTGCGGGAGAATCGCCGTGACGCCGGTGTGGACCGAGTCGCCGAGCGTGACGGTAGTCTGCCCGACGAGCACTCCCGCGACGTCGGTGATCGCGTCGAGCGACCCCGGATTGAAGATGCCGGGCGCGACGCCAAGATCGCGCGCTCGTGCGCGTTGCTCCTGTGCGTGCGCGTCGCGCGGAGCGCCGAGCGTGATGCACAGCGCTGCGGAGAGCGCAATATAAACGGCAAGTGAAGTACGAGAGATCATCAGTGATTACTCCGGGAAGTGGCTGAGCGAGTTGCTGCGAACTCGCCGCGCAGATATCGCTTGCGCAGCAATCTCTTCTCACGCCGCAATTATACGCGCGAGACGTAGGGTCCGGAATGCAAAGCGGGCCAGGCATCGCGCCCGGCCCGCTCCTGCATCTCGGCCCGCGTTATCAGAACGTGTAGCGTACGGTGAGACCGCCGTAGAACGTCGCGTTGTACGGGCCAGGGATTATGTAACCGTCGCCGCTGCCGCCGTCCTTCGCCTGCGCGAGGCCAGCGTAGTTCGGTCCGACGAACAGGAAGCTGTAGTAGGTGCTGCCGAGCAGGTTGTCGCCGCCGGCGGAGACGTCCAGCAGCCAGTGCTTGGCGAGCTGCTGCTTGTAACCGATCTTGGCGCCGAGCAGGTCGTAGCCCTTCACGTAAGTGGAGTTGTCGAAGGTGACGGGGACCTTATCGACATACTGATACGTGCTGTTGAGATAGAAGCCCTGATTGGTGCCGACGTCGATACCCGCGTTGAACGCGTTGCGTGGCACACGCGGCACGGCATTGCCCGAGTAGCTGATCGTGCTCGTCGTGTTGTTGTTGTCGCTCTTGAAGTCGACGAAGGTGGCGTCGGTGTACGAGTAGGACAGCCAGGGCCTCACGCTCGATATGAATTGCGTCCGGTCGTCGATCGCGATGAGACTCAGCGCCAGCTCTGCGCCGCGATCGCGCTGCTTCCCGGCGTTGGTGGTGAAGGTGACCGAGTTGGAGGTCTCCGACACGAGCTTGTCGGTGTTCTCCACGTCGAAGACGTCCGCCTGACCGGTCAGGCGATTGGCGAAGAGACTCGTCTGGCCGCCGATCTCGTACTGCACCGCGCGCTCTGGCTTGAGCGACAGATCGACCGCGCCGGTGTTGGCGATGACGTTGGTGAGCAGCGGCGGCGTGTATCCGGAGCTCACACTCGCGTACACCGACGTGTTGCTGCCGAATCCCTTGGTGAGCGCGACGCGCGGAGTGAGCACCGGGCTGAACGTCTTCACCTGAGCGGTCGTGGTGTCGTACAGAACGTTGTTCTTCAGCAGATTACGAATCGAGAACTGGTTCCTGTTGAGGCTCGCGCCGGCAGTCAGCGTCAGCTCGGCTGGCAGCGCGAAGTTCCACTCGGTGAAGAGTGAGCCGTTGATGGCGTAGTTCTCCTGATCGGTGGGACGCTCCGGGTACGGCGGCGCGGGGATGATGAACACACCGTTGGTGGTGATGTTGGAGCGCTGCACCTGGCCGCCGAGAGTGCCCGTCACGCCGATCTCTGCGAGGCGCCCGGTGAAGCCGAACGCGGTACGCGCGCCGAAGTTGAACTGGTTGGCGTCGGTGTAGCCGTGCGCGAACGGCTGCGCATAGCTGCGTCCGCTGCCGAAGAGCGTGGTCTGGTTGGTGAAGTTGTCGGTGATGCGATAGTGATCAGTGACGCCGGTCACCACGCTACTGATCTGGATGTGAGAGTTGTTCGCGAGGTACGCGGGGTTGCTGATCGGCGTGCGACTGTAGAAGTCGCTGCTGTCTATCTCACCGGCGAGACCCTCGAACGAGCGGTTGTAGGAGAGGTACGCCGAGAGCGTCTGGTTGTTGCTGACGTTGAAGTCGCCGGTTGCGCGGACGTAGTTCTTGAGCGACTGGCTGTTGGGGCGGAACGAGTTGTACTTCTGGTAGCCGTAGTTGAGCGTGAGGTCGGAGCTGCTGTCGGCAGTCTGGAACGTCGTGTTGGTGCGCGCTAGACCATAGCTGCCAGTGAGCAACTGCTGGCTGAAGCTCGTCTGATTGGGAGCCGGACGTGCAGTGGTGAGTCGCACAGTGCCACCGATCGCGCTTCCGTAGAGACTCGATGCGGGGCCCTTGATGACTTCGACGTTGCCGAGCGTGGAGTAATCGATGTCGTCGAGAATCGTCGCGCCGCTCGCGTCGGTGATCGGGATGTTGTTGAGGAAGACGTTGTAGCCGAGCCCGTTGGAGTTGGGGCTGTTGCCACTCGTGCTCGGGTAGTAGCCGCGGATCGTGATGCGCGCGCCGCCAAACGGAGTGCGCGTCTGCATGAAGACACCGGGAAGCGTGTTGATCGAGTTGACCAGGCTTATCCCATTGTCGCGCTGGAGATCGGCGCGAGTGAGAACGTCCGTCGATGGCGTCGGCGCGTTGCCGACCACCTGCACCCCGGGGAGCTGGGCCTGCGACGGAGCGAGCCTGACGCGGATCGCGGCTGCAGTATCGGTGACGGCGACCTGCTGAGTGACGTAGCCGGTCCTGGCCACAGTGATGCTCGTTATGGCGCTGTCTGAGCTGAGCGTGAAGCTGCCCGACGGGTCGGTGAGGACTCCGTTGGTCGTGCCGGTGATCACGACAGCAGCGCCGAAGATCGGGTTGCCATTCTGCTGATCAACGACGCTGCCGTGGACGGTAGTCTGCGCGTGGAGCAGCGCGGGAACGGCCAGCGCGAGGATGGCCGCGAATATTCTCTTCATATGTATTGCTGTATTGCGTAGTGCGTGGTAAACGGATGTCGGAGTCACCTGGACGGCACGGCGGCATCGAGTGGTCTACGAGCCGGTTACCGAGACGTACGTGTGGCACCCCACGGGTGCTGTAAGGTTCGTGACAGCTTCGCCCGGATCAATCCAGGACACCATCAGGGGCGCCGCCGGTTTCCGGCTCATCCTGCTTAGACGCCTCGGGCTGCGGGAGAATGGTGAGCACGGTTCGCATCGATTCGATCCGCGGCGCGAACAGCGAGAGCTGGTCGGCGCCGGCGAACAGGACCGCGAAGTCCTCCGGTCTCAGCGCGCGCGCCAGTCGCTCGGCGAAGCTCGTCAGGAGCAGCCGAACGTAGTAATCGACGTCGTAGTCGCGCGGATCGAGTGGGTCTGGCGTGTCAGCCACCACTCCCGCTTCGCCATTCTGCTTCCGGTACACTCTCACACGCTCGCCGGCACTCCATGTCGTGTGGCCGGAAGCGAGCATCGCCTCGTACGGGAGCTCGCGGCGCTTGGCGCGAGTCTCGAGATACTCCTCGGGCGGCTTGGTCAGGCGCACGCGCGACGAGACGTCGTAAGTGGGAAGCGCGCGAGTGCGGAGTGCATCGATCGTCGCGAGATAGCTCTCGCGCACACCGATCAGGTCACCGTGAAGGAGACGGGTCACCGCGTGGCGCAGAAACCGCTCTCCGAACGGCTCGGACCGGCTGGAGCGGAACGCGACTCCGCGAAGCAGCAGCGATCCGTCGTAGCCGAGCAGCGCATAGTTCTTCGGCTCGTGCGACAGCATCGCCGCGTAACGTCCCTCGAACTCGAGATTGACGAGCGGTGGCAGCAGCGCGTCGACTTCCGACACTACGCGCCGCTCGTCGTCCTCGCTCCACGTGTGAGGCACTGCGAAGTAGACGCCGTCAGTATCCGCCTCGATCAACGTCACTCCTCGCGCCGCGAGCTCGCGGCAGAGGAGCGCGAGCACCTCGCGCCCACGACGAGTGACTTCGTTCGCCGCATGAATGTCGGCGAAGCGCGTCAGTCCGCCGGCGCCGAGGTAACCGTAGGCGGAGTTCACCACGATCTTGAGCGCGGCCGACATCGCCTCGTTCGCGTGACGCTCCGCGGAGCCTGGCGGAGCGGCGCGCGCCTTCGCCTTCGCTTCGAGTCTGCGCGCGACGAGGGTGTCGACGAGCGCGAGCAGCGCTCCGAGCCGGTCGCGTGCAGGACCGATGCGATAGGTGCGCATGAGCGACGGGTACAGACTCGCGACGTCGGCTTTCACAACGCGATGAGCGACGCCTGCCGCGAACAGATGCAGCGCTGCGCCGCTGTGTTGCGTCCCATCACCCGGCTCGTGCGCGGGGAGCGCCATGCCGGCGCGCAGATACGCGCGCACTAGCAATGGATCAAGGATGCCCGTGGCCGCGCCGGCGTCAGTGAGTCGCTCGTACCTGCGCGGCACCATCTGCGCGAGCGCAAACGCAGCGCCGCCGAGCATGCGCGAGAGTGCGGCGACTTCCTCCACGTCGTCTGTTGCGTAGCGGCGAACGCGCTCGGGATCGACGAGATAAGTGGTGTAGATCTCGGCGCCAGGTACGTATTCTCGATCCGGCGCCGCGATGCCGAGGTGTTTTGCTACCGCTTTGAGACCATGTCCGGGGAAGTCGCGAGTCGAGAAGTTGTGGCGGCGCACTGCGTCCATCGTATCGATGAGCTCGCGGCCCGGTGCGACGAAGCGAATGCGCCGGTGGTCGTCACTGTCTCCACCGAATGCAGCTGCGCGCACGCCGCTACGTGCAGCGCGCTGCCTCAGCCCGGGTCCGCCGATGCGGCCGAGCGTGAGCGGAACGCGCAGAAGTCGCGCACGCTGGTCGAGGAACGGAAGATCGAAGCCGTGAAGGTTGTGATTCTCGATCACGTCCGGGTCAGCGATACGCACGCGATCGATCAGCTCTCGGATCAGCGCTGCTTCTGCATCATCGCTCGCGTCACGCGCTTCGAGCACTTCTGTGGCGCCATCGGGATAGCGCACCGAGATCATGAAGATGCGATCGACGCGCGCGTCGAGCCCGGTAGTCTCGAGATCGAACTGCAGTCGATGCAGGTCATCGAACTGCAGGTCGCGAAAGTACGTGCGTCCGGTGGAGACGAGATATTGCTCGTCCGGCGGGAGCGACAGCACGCTGTCGTCGCTGAGCTCGCCGATGTGCGCGACGCGCTTGCCAAGTCCAGCCGACGCGCCGGTGAGCAGAGCGCGATTGAGCGCGCGTCCGTCATACGCGCTGACCAGGTAGCGAAGCGCGCCCGGTCCGTCCAGCTCGCGGTAGGTGATGGTGCGCCGATCGCTCGATCTCTCGTCATCCTCTCTGACGAGATCCGCGCCGAGGTGCTGGAGGTCGGCGAGACTGTCGAGCAGAAGCCATGGCCGGAATCGCTCGCGCTCGCGCACGAGAGCGCCCGTTGCGGGGATACGGCGCCACACCGTAGCGCGTCCGTCGAGGTCGGCGTACACGGAGACGATACCGGGAGTGGGATCCCAGCCGTGGAGCAGCTCGTCGGTGGAGATCACGGTGCGACGGCGCGTGTGTAGCGGGCGTCTCTCGCGCCGGCGTCGCTACGCACGCGTCGGCCGGCGCACGACGCGCACTGTCCCGCTACTTCCTCCACCGCAGAAGAAGCTGTCGGCGCCGTCGGACTCGATTCCAGATACACCCACGCCGGGCGGCATCTCGAGCCGCTCGAGGACCTCGCCCGTGCGAGGGTCGATCCGCTTCAGGTCACTCTCGCCGCCTTCCGAAGTGCCGTGCCATAGATCGCCATCGACCCATGTGACGCCCGTGACGAAACGGTTCGTGACGATGGTGCGAAGTATGGCGCCCGTTTCGGGATCGACCTGATGAATCTTCCCGTCACGATACTGACCTACCCAGAGCGTTCCCTCGGCCCAGGTGAGACCGGCAGCGCCACCACCGGGCGCCGGTATCGTGCCGAGCACGTGTCCGCTCTTCGCGTCGATTTTCTGAATGCGATCTGCGGCGAGCTGGAACAGGTGCTCACCGTCGAATGCTGTTCCCGCGTGTGCCGCGACATCGATCGATCGCGACGTGTTCCCGGTGACAGGATCGAGCGCGTTGAGCTTGTCTCCGGTGGCGATCCAGATGTGCTCGCCATCGTACGTGACACCGGCCACCTTGTCGACTCCTGGAAATGGCCCATACTCGCGAACTATCTCCGCTGCTGATTTCTTCATGATTGCATCCTAGTCAATCGGTAGCGGAGCGGGGAGTAACAATGTCGTCGTGAACCCCGGCACCGGCGGAGTCAGCCAGCGGCGCGCACGTCCGCGCCCGAATGATTGCACCTTGCCGGCTTTGGCGAGCGAGTCGAGTGCGCGCTGCACTGTGCGCGTGCTCGCGCCGAGCGCGAGCGCCAGGGCTGAGCTCGACCACGACTCGCCGTCGGCGAGAAAGGCGAGTACCGACGCATGCTCCTCTTCGACACACCGCGCGAGCACGACCACATCGCATGCGCGATGCGGCATCAACGCGAATCCATCTCTTGTAGCGTGCACATCGGCAACACTCCGAAGCGTTTTTCGAAGCCGCCCCATCTCTACTCGTAGGCGCGCGCGATGCGACTCATCGGCGCGCCTGGCGCCGAAAGCGCGCGCCACGAGCGCGTCCCTGCGCACGTCAGCCGGCCACGCTTCCGCCAACGCGCGCGCGAGCTCGAACAACACCGGACGACTTGCGAGCGAGATCACTACCCCCGCGTCGCGCACGACGTTATGACACGCATCCAGGATGAAGGCACTCGACGCGAGCAACGCCTCGACCTCCTCTAGCAGGAGCAGCCTATTCTCACCGCGCCTGACGAGACGTGCCGTCGGTGTGTCGAGGAGCACGTGTACGCTCTGGACTTCAGCTATCAGCGCCGGAATTCCTGCACGTCGAGCCGCTTCTTCGGCGCGGGCGAGTGCAGCGCGCGCAGGATTCGTCCGAAGGCGCCGCAACGCGATCCCGGCGACCACCAGCTCGTGCGCGGCTATCGACGCGGGCGGGAAGAGCGTGGGATCGAGCTCGGTGAGCGTATCCTCCGCGTCATCGATACGACCGATGAGGATGAGGCGCCGTGCCTCGAGATAGCGCGCGTGTGCGGCATTCGCGCGATCACCGTGCGCTTCGAGCACAACGCGCGCCGCATCGAGCTCGTGCGCGCGCCAGTTCAGGTCGCGTGAGACGAGCGCGATCTCGGCTTCTGCGACAATGCATCTTGCGCGCGCGACCGCTTCTCTCGATCCGAACGCGCGTGCCGCACGTCGTATGAGCGCCCGTGCCCGAGCGAGATCGCCGAGCTGCGCCATCGCGATTCCGCGAAGCGCGAGCGCGGCTGGGTCATCGCGTAGAGCGACCCAGTTGAGTGCGCCGATCGGATCACCAGCCGCCAGCGCGCGGGCCGCGGCCGTGATCAACGAGTCCATTCAGTGAGGCCATAGAAATCACGACACACTTGTCACTCACACCGTACGATGCCCAGCTCTAATCTACCTCACGACAATCAACCAACGCGTCGTGCCGGGAACGGTGCGACCAAGGAGAGAACTGAGATGGGCGCGAGCACCGAGACACGACTGGAGACCCAGACTGCTTCGCACACAACGGGTACGCGTGAAGAGTGGCTGGCAGCACGGACCGAGCTCCTGGCGGCTGAGAAGGATCTCACCCGACGCAGCGACGAGGTTGCGCGGCGGCGTCAGGGTCTGCCGTGGGTGCAGGTCGACAAGGATTACAGATTCGAGACGGAAAAGGGGAATGTCTCACTGGCGGATCTCTTCGGAGGACGCTCGCAGCTGCTGGTCTACCACTTCATGCTGGGCCCGGACGACGCTGCTGGCTGTCCGGCGTGCTCGGCGGTCGCGGACGGGTTCGATGGCTCGGTGGTTCATCTCGCGAACCACGACGTCACGCTCACGGCCGTGTCGCGTGCGTCGCTCGCCAAGCTTCATGAGTACAGAGAGCGGATGGGGTGGACCTTTCCATGGGCGTCATCGCAGGGCTCCGACTTCAACTTCGACTTCAACGTTTCGTTCAACGAGGAGCAGCGCCTCGACGGCATCGAGTACAACTACAGACGCGAGAGCCCGGTACCTCCGGAGCGCGCGGCGAAGACGATCGAGCGACCTGGGATGAGCGCGTTCGCGCTGGAGGATGGCGTCGTGTATCACACGTACTCCACCTACGCACGCGGACTCGACGGCCTGTGGGGGATGTACCAGTGGCTCGACCGTGCACCAAGGGGGCGCAACGAAACGGGGATGTGGTTTCGTCGCAAGTACGAGTACGACAACCGCTGAGCAGATTGTGTCCGTGATCTGCATGACTGCGGCGCCGGAGATCTCGCAACGCGTTGGTTCCGAGCGCGTGGGACAACGCGCTCTCCGACGAGCGTTCTTCGGCGCCGCGGCATTGCTCTTCGTGGTGAGCGCATCGGTGACCATCATCCTCTGCAGATCAATGCCGGCGGCGAGCGGGACGCCGATGCGCGATGGATGGCCGATGTCGATGATGTGGATGCGCATGCAGGGACAGACATGGGCTGGTGCTTCCGCGTCGTTCGTGGGTATGTGGAGCGTGATGATGGTAGCGATGATGCTACCATCATTGACACCGATGTTGTGGCGCTACTTCAGCGTTGTCGAGGCTGCTCTCTGCGACCACACGCGCGCCAGCGCGTTGACGGCGCTCATGGCTGTGGGGTACTTCTTCATATGGGTGCTGCTCGGCACCGTTGTCTTCGGCACAGGCGTGGCGCTGGCGGCGATCGAAATGGAACTGCCGATGATATCACGCGCCGTTCCAATTGGAACGGCCGTGGTAGTGCTGATTGCCGGCGCGCTTCAGCTCACCGCGTGGAAGGCGCGACGCCTCGCTTGTTGCGGCCCGCGCGTCGCACTCGGTCGCATGCTGCCAATCGACACCGGCGCAGCGTGGCGACGCGGTCTCGAGCTCGGTCTCCGTTGTGTCTACTGCTGTGCCGGTCCAACCGCGGCGCTTCTGTGTCTCGGTATGATGGACCTTCGCGTGATGACGGTCGTCGCGTCAGCCATCACTGCTGAACGCCTCGCTCCGGAAGGTCAGCACGTCGCGCGAGCCGTAGGAGCTGTGGGGATCGTCGCTGGGTTAATGTCGCTTGCGCACGCGACTGGTCTCGGCTGAATTCACGGCTGTCCCGGAGCGGAGCGGGTTCAACTACATAACCGTGGCGGGTTGCATTGCTCTCAGCGTTGCGCGGCGCGGTGTGAGTACGCCGAGCACTATGGCGACAATGATGAGCGCTGGTATGTCGGCGTAGAAATGCTGACGGTATGCCGGTGCCCCGTATGCCTGGAGCGCCATGATTACCGCGTGCACGAGACTCGACCAGACTGTGAACCAGATGAGGCTGAGATTGGCGAGCGGATCGCGTGCAGCGAGATGGGAGATACCGCGAGAGGAGAAGCGAAGGAATAAAGGGGAGAAGGAGGAGTGGGTGGGGCGAGTATGAGGAAGATACCGAGCACTGCGTAAACGCCGACGATCATCGTGGGATACGCGGAGTATCCGCTGTGCCACGTCCAGCCGGCCGGCCAGACCATCATGAGTGTGTAGATCCCAGCGAGGAAGATGACTCCGACGACCACGAGCACGATCTGAAGAGCTTTGAGACTGTGAGTGTCAGCCACGTTCGTCTCCTCCGAGTGATGACCTGTCTGTGACAGAGTCGACCGCGCCCGGTCGTCGCAAGGATTTGCTGATAGCCGAGCGCTGGAGCTCATACGCTAAGTCGGCAAAGGTACGATTGAGAGTGTGAACGCTCAATAGGCGCGCGCGAGTCAGATACACAGCTGTTCCTTGCTTGACCCACGCGCACCAACGCTTCCGTTCACTGCACGCGCCAGATATCCAGCACTCCATCCGTGCGATGTTGATTCGCGTTCCCTTCAGGTAGCGCGATCATTCCATCGACGACGATCGGGCTGTTCCAGTGGCCGCTTCCGCAATCGAGCTGCGTGATCTGCTTGCCGCTCTGCGGATCGTAGACGTAGAGTCCGCCCTTTGGATTGTAGATGTACAACAACCCACCAGCGACGACCGGACTCGTTCCGCCGTTCGAGTTAGTCCACATCTGTTGGAGCTTTCCACCGCTGAAGTTCCATGCAGTCGTGCCGTTGCCGTCAGCGACGAACACCGATGTGCCTGAACCCGAGTGAGCTACAGCCGTCGCGCCGAACTGCCGCGCGCTCGATGGAGTGGAAACGGTTTGAAGCTCGCCTCCCTTGTGGGCCGCTGCTCCGTTGAGCACCTGCGCATCGAGCAGCTTGATCGTTCCGTCCTTTCCGCCCTGCGCTACGTATCCCCCGCCTAGCAGCGCGGGCGACGTCGATCCGACATCCGCATCCGTCTCATCGAGCTGATCGGTGTTGCTCGGCGTGTAATTGCCGATCATGCGCGTTGCAGTGGGATCGAGCTCGAGCACCGCGTCGCCCCAGTACGTGCGTCCATCCCATTTCGCATTGCCCGTTGCGACGAAGATGTTGCCAGTCGCGGGATCGATCACCGCCCCGGCGCGTCCCCAGATCGCCGAGCCACTCTCGGCGCAGGATTTGGGATCCATGAGCGTGTGGTTGTCGCTGCAGAGCGAGTTCCAGACGTGCAGCAGCTTGCCACTCGCTCCATCGAGAATCACGACGTGGCCCTGATACGGCGGCGCATCACCGATGTAGCCGCCAGTGGTAGCGACGACATTTCCGTGGAAGTAGTTGAGCGACGAAGCGATCTTCTCACGCTGCGGCAGCGTGGTGATGGCTGTGCTCCATACGCTGTGGCCGTCGGCGACCGCGAGCTTCTGAATGTGGCCGTCGGGCGACGCAGCGTAGATGAACTCGCGGCTCGGGTCCGCGGCCGGAGTCGTGTTGGTGATCTGACGCGATCCAGCGTACGAGTCGTAGCCGGCGGGAGTGTACTCCCAGAGGACGGCGCCGTTTTCGGCATCGATCGCGATGGTCTTTCCGTAAGTCGTCGTGACGAAGAAGGCGTCGTGCACGCCGCCCTTGATGTGCGCGGCGTGGAGGTAGATGGGCGACGCGTCCACGGTTCCATCGATCTTCACTTCCTGGCGTCGGAGCGATGCGACGTTCGACGCGTCGATTCCAGTGGGATCGGTGGACGCGCTGGATTTCTCCACGTTCCAGCCGAACATCATCCAGTCGTGCGACGATGCGATTCGTGGCCGGCCAGCCGGCGCAACGGCGGCGGTGGTCGACGCGGTCGAGCTCGTCGAAGCAGAATGAGCTGACGGCGTCCCGCCGCATGCGGCGAGCGCCATCGAGCAGAGCGCGATGATCTGTTGCATTTAACCTCGGGGCTGAGTAGCCCGCTATGTCGGATGAGTCGAGTCGCGCGTCGAAGTAGTCGCGCGTGGTCGGTGACAGGGCCCGCATGCGCCGTGCCCAGCCGCTGGCGATGGTGGCGCGCCTCACCCTCGCGCGTCGGCGAGCGTGTCACCGTACCGAGCGTTATCATAGGAGCAGCTTTGCCGCGGCAACTGTCGCGCCCGGTGAGGGCGCACGACGGCGACAACTACGGAGATCACGCATGATCAGAATTTCAGCAGCCATGACTGCTGCGATGCTAGCGGGCGCCCTTGTCCCAGGCGCCGCGATGGCTCAGAGCTTCAAGGTTCAGAAGTACACCACCGGCGGCGAGGGCGGGACTGACTATCTCACCGCCGACCCGGTCTCGGGCAAGGTCTTCGTTTCGCGCGGCACTCACGTCATGGTGGTCGACGGCGCCACTGGCAAGGTGATCGGCGACATCCCCGACACTCCGCGCACCCACGGGATCGCGCTGGCCCACAAGTGGAATCACGGCTTCACCACGAACGGCGGCGACTCGACCGTGACGATGTTCGATCTCAACACCCTCGCGGTGATAAAGAAAATCCCCGCTGGCCACAGTGGACTCGACGGCATCATGTACGACGACGCCACCGACAAGATCCTCACCATCGATCACGACCGACCAGCTGGCACCGCAGTGGTGATCGACGCGAAGACCGGCGACGTGGATCGCACCATCACGCTCGACGGGATGGCGCCAGAGGGTGGCGTCAGCGACGGCAAGGGGCGTATCTACATCAATCTCGAAGACAAGAGCGCGCTCGACGTCATCGACACTCACACATGGCAGGTGATCGCCGTGTGGCCAATCGCCCCTTGCGAAGGGCCGACCGGCATCGCGATGGACCGCAAGACGCAGCGCATCTTCTCCGGGTGCAGCAAGACGTCGGTGGTGACCGACGCCACCACCGGCAAAGTCGTCGCCGAGATTCCGAACGGTATGGGCGTCGACGCACTCGGCTGGGATCCGTCCCAGAAGCTCATCTACATCCCCGCTGGACGTGACGGCAACGTCACCGTGGTGCACGAGGACAGCCCCGACAAGTACACCGTCGTCGCGACGGTTCCGACGATGGTCGGCGCCAAGACCATCACTGTGGACGACGCGAAGCACGTCGCCTACGCGTTCACTCCGGAATACGGGGCCGGCACCAGCGCCGGCGCCCGGCTCGACTCCGCCGGCCGACCCACGTCGCGGCCCGCGTGGACCGATGATCGGAACCTGGTTCATCTCGATAGCCCACTGAGCGCGAGCTCACATCGATGAAGCACGAACGCCCGGCGCACTCACGCCGGGCGTTCTTTTTCGCAGTGTGTATTGCGTCAGGAGACGCTATGCATCCCCGCGCTGCACTGCACGACTGTGCGTCCATACCATGGTGAGAAGCCAGCCGGCGTTGCCGAGGATGAGGCCGCCCCAGAACATGAGTCGTCCAGCGCTCACGCTCGTCGTGTGGAGTGCCCAACCGACGAGGTAAAGGCCGAGCATCGTCGAGGTGAAGAAGCCAGCGACGGTGAGAGCGAGATCTCGCCAGTACTGCCGGTTGGTCTCATGCTCGAGTGCGAGAAGCTGTGTCGCTCGCTCTTCTTCGGTCGGAGGAGTCCATTGCGCCAGCATCACTGAGCCTATGGTCGCGGGGACGTGTTGCAGATGACGCGAGCGCGTCATCTCCCACACCATGAGATCGTACGGCTCGCCGTTGGCGCGCGTTTTGGCGGCGACGATCGTGTCGATGTGATCGAAGCCAAGCCGTCGCGGAATGGCAGCACTCGCCACGTTGCGTGGATCGCAGCGAATCTGGACCCGCTCGATGCTCGGCTCCTCGAACGCGAGGCGGGTGAGCGTCGCCGCCGCTTCGGTCGCGTAGCCTTTCTGGATGTGGCTGACCGAGATCCAGTAACCGATCTCGACTCCACCCGCGCCGATTCGCGGGTGGAGTCCAGCGCCGCCGACTATGGAAAGCCCATCCTTGCTGAAAACTCCGTAGAGCCACTCCGAGCCGGTGGTGAAGCTCAGCGCGTGCTTGTCCACTCGCGCCGTGACTACCTCTTCAGGCGCCGGCTCGGGCGTGGCCCACGGAATCCATGGGTGAAGATGATCCACATTGGCATCGAGCACGCGCTTGAGCTGTGGAGCGTCATCGAGCGTCCACGGGCGTAGCAGGAGCCTGTCGGTGTGAATCAGATCTGGGAATGTCATGCGCGATGCCGCATGTGGTGCTACTCAATGCTGATTGTGGCGCCAGTCGAAGTAGGCGTGCTGCTCGTCGGTGGAGCGGCGCGAGAAGTCCTCGTGGCGTCTGTTCGTCTGCGATTCCCACTGCTCGTAGCGAACTTCTTCCGCTCGATCCCAGCGGTGATAGTCATTGTAATACGGATCGTGTACGCGGTGTGGTGCGCAGGCCGTGAGAGTGGGCGGAGCTGCGAGGGCGAGCACTACAACCAACGGCTTGATGAACCGCCAGCGCGTGAGCATTTGCCGGAATCCTGTGGTGGAGATTTGCGCCGAGGAGATGCGCGGCGGAATGCCGCGTCAACTTCGGCTGAGCAGGCGGATATTGCAAGTCACGCGCTAGAGCAGGCTCGACGGCCTGCGGGGGCGGAGAGACATTTGTGTGCGACGTTGAGGAGGCCGCGTGAAAACTATGGCGGTGCGCCTTGCAACCATGCTCAGCGCACAAGACATTGACGATCATTGACGCTGCAAGAGATAGCCGTGACGGCGGCGAAAGCGCGTCCTGTCCACATCGAGATCGGGACTACGATGACTCGAAGCTACCGCGCTCCGCTGATCTTCTTTGCCATCGGCATGATCGGACTCGGCGCCGTTGCGATCATCTACGGCGACTTCGCGGAGCTGTGGCAGCCGGCTGCGGCGTGGACCGCAGGGCGCACCGGCCTCGCTTACCTCTCCGGCATCGTGATGCTGCTGGGAGGAATCGCACTCCTGGCGGAACGGACCGCGGCGATAGCCGTGCGCGTTCTGCTCGCGTGCTTCGTCGTCGGATTCCTGCTCCAGCTAGCTGTGATCGTGAAGGCGCCGCTCGTCGAGGTCAACTGGGAGTCAGCCGGGGAGCTTGGCGTGCTGACGAGCGGATGCTGGATCCTCTTCGCGACGCGCTCAGGGCTCGGCGCGTGGCCCGTGTTCTCGTTCGCCACGGGCACGAACGGAATCCGCATCGCGCGAATACTCTTCGGCCTCTCGCTGCTCCCGATCGGCCTTTCACACTTCGCGTATCTCGCTGTGACAGTGGGGCTCGTGCCAACGTGGCTCCCTTTCCGGAGTGGCTGGGCCTACCTCACCGGCGCCGCACACATCGCCGCAGGGCTCGGCGTTCTCTTCGGCGTCGTCCCGCGGCTGGCTGCCGCGATGGAAGCGGCGATGCTGGCGGTTTTCACACTTCTCGTCTGGCTTCCCAGACTCATCGCGACGCCGACTGTAAGAGATCTGTGGACGGAATTCTTTATCTCATGGGCGATCGCGACGTGCGCCTGGTTGATCGCCGACAGCTTCGCTGGGGCAAGGGCGACCGAGCGCTGACCCTGCGCGTCCACGCGCAGCCTTGACGCCGACCGAAAAGGGTCGTACTATGGCCTTAGTACTAACGCTTTAGTAGGAGTGCGCACGATGGATCGTCTCACGCCGCGGGAAGTCGAGATCATGACGGTCCTCTGGGACAGGGGACCGAGTACTGTCGCCCAGGTGCGCGATGCCCTCGGCGACGGCTCGGCCTACACCACCATCCTCACGCTGCTGAGACTGCTCGAGGAGAAGGGGAGTGTCACGCGCGAAGCGGTGGGCAAGGCGCATCGATACCGTGCAGCGATGGCGCGCGAGACGGCGAGCTCGAGCGCGATAGACCGTGTGCTCGGCCAGTTCTTCCGCGGCTCGCCCGAGCAGTTGCTCACCCAGCTCGTCGCCGACCACGACATCGACGACGCGACGCTGCGGCGTCTGCGCGGACTGCTCGATGAGCGGCTCAGCGGCGAGAGCGCGCGCGGCAGGGGAGGTCGGAAATGAGCGCCACTATTTACGTGTATGTAGTACTGCTGACCACTCTGCTCGCGTGCGCGGCTGCGGCGATCGAATGGGGCGCGCAGGGACGCATCGCAGCGCGTTACGTCTGGACCGCGGTGATAGCCGTCGCGTTAGTCGCGCCGCCAGCGGTCTTCGCATTTCACGCGTGGCGACACGACGCTGCGTCCTCGCGCAGCGTCGCGACGCAGGACGAGATAGTCACCGTCGTCATGAGCGCAGGGCGCGTGAGCACGCATGCGGCTTCGTCGCTCGTGAGCAAGCGGGTACCGATCCGTACTCTGATGCCGCCGCATCGCGTGTGGCGACCAATGCTGTCGCGAGCTGCAGCCGCTGTGGCGCGAGCGATACCAGCCGTGTGGCTCACCGGCTCTCTCGCGCTCGTCGTGTGGCTCCTAGCGAGCGTCGTGCACTGGCGCGCGGCGCGGCGCGGCTGGCTCCCCGCGCTGGTGGACGGCGTCGAGGTGGATGTGTCGCCGACGACGGGACCGGCTGTGATCGGCCTGGTGTCGCAGCGTATAGTGCTACCCGAGTGGGCGACGTGGATGAGCGCCGAGCATCGTGCGCTGATGTTGGCGCACGAGCGCGAGCACATCGTGGCGCGCGATCCGCAGCGTCTTGCGTTCGCGGTGCTGGCGATAGTGCTGATGCCATGGAACGCAGCGCTGTGGTGGGCTGCCGCGAGATTGCGCCGCGCGATCGAGCTCGACTGCGACGCGCGAGTGCTACGTGATCATCCGGACGCCCGCGATTACGGATATCTGCTGCTCGAGGTAGCGGCGCGCGGTCGCAATACCGGGGCGCTCGCCGTGCCGCTCGTCGGACTGCTGCAGCTTCCATCGGAGCTCGAGCTCAGGCTTCGCGCGATGAGCAGACCACGCACGATCGGCAGGCGCACACTCGTCGCGGGGTTACTCGCAGCGCTGATAACGATAGGTGCAGCGTTCGCAGCGCCGGTGCCCCGGCTGCCGGTAGCAATCACACCTGCGCGACGCGCGCGGACGGGATCGCTGCGCGCTCCGACGCTACATACCGAGCGGCTCTACGTCGCAGCTACACCATACGTCGGCAAGCTGCCTGACGGTCACGTTGCTACGGTGATTAAGCGTCCGAACGGGACGTATCTGGTCCGCGAGCTTGGTCCACTTCCGCCTATTGCGCTGACGATGCGCGACACCATTCCGCGCAGCCACGCTGACAGCGTGCGCTATCTCGCAGAGCAGCTTGCCGAGCAGGAGGCTGAGCTGGAGCGAGCGCGTGCGCGGCTTGACTCGACGATGCGAGCACTGAGGGTAGCGGGTGGTCCGGAGCCGCCCTATGCGGAGATCGGCACCGCGAATCAAGTGGTCGAGATCGATTCGACGCTGCAGGTCGAACGGGTACGGCGGCTTCCAGAGAGTGTTTCACGTCACGATGATGAAGGTTCCGCGCGACGTGATCGGTGATACCGATCGTTTGAGCACGGCGCACATGGACTCAGTGCGCAGCGAGGCGGTGGCAAAATACTATCCTGACGTCGCGAACAGAATTGCGACGCCCGGCGTCACTCTGTGGTTTATCACCGACAGCGCCAACCACGTGATCAAGACGCAGCGCGTCGATCCTGCCACACCGGACGCCTGGAGGACTGAGAGAGATACGGATGGAAGGATGGTGGCGACCTTCAACCCGAAGTTGCCGACGGTCCCAACTGAGACGATCAAGTCGATGACGATCACGAAGGTGAGGAAAGACGATCATCCGTACACGGTGATCTGGATAGTCACGAAGCGCTGATACGACCACATCATATCGTGATCCTATCCTCGATCACGTCTGTAAGGCTGCTCCCGTTCACCATCGACTCCCTCAAATGATGACGGCAATGCGCTTGATCCGTGTCGCGACTGTGGCGATCGGTGTGACGACAATGCTCGCACTTCCGTCGGTCGCACTGGCGCAGACTCACCACGACGTGATTCGCGGCACCGTGACGTCGGACAGCGGACACGCGCTCGCAGGCGCCGACGTGATAGTCACGATGGCGCCCGACCGTACATCGCAGGCGACGAAGACCGGCGCCGATGGGAAGTACGAGATCGACTTCGCGCAGGGGACGGGCGATTACCTGGTGCACATCTCCGCGCTCAATCTGGAGACCTTCCGCAAGCGGGTGACGCGCACCGGCAGCGATTCGGTGTTCGTGGTCGACGCCAAGCTCGCGCCGGCAAAGGAAGTTCAGAAGCTTGCTGTGGTGACTGTGAAGGGAAAGAAGGCTCCCAAGCCGCAGCGAAACATGGACGACGACGTCGGCGCATCGGAACGAACAGCCAGCGGAGTGAACGGCTCGGTTGCGCCGGATCTGGCGGGCGACATCAACGCGCTCACCGGCACGATCCCGGGCGTTGCCGTGACGCCAGCGGGAGTCTCGATCGGTGGACTCGATCCGTCGCAGAATTCCACGACTCTCAATGGAATGGCGTTCGCGGGGGCGAGCGTCCCGCGCGATGCGCGGACGACCGTGAGTGCCGCGGCTTCGAGTTACGATCCAGGGCATGGCTGGTTCAGTGGGCTCAATCAGGAAGTGACGCTCGCTCCGGGAAGCGTATTCGCCACGCAGTCCGGACATCTCACGTTCGATGCGCCCGCTCTCCAGTTCACCGATCCTGTCTCCGCGCGAATGGGACAACGCTTCACGCGCGTCGATGCGAGCATCGGAGGAAGCGGCTCGACGGCCGGCGACACGTATGTGTACAACTATGGTCTCGAAGGATCGAGTCGCTTCTCCGATTTCGCATCGCTCGGAAACGCGTCGCCGGACCTGTTGCAACACGCCGGAGTATCCGCGGACTCCGCTGCGCGGTTGTACTCGATCCTCGGCGCCACTGGAGTGCCGATCGGCGCACGCGGGATTCCGTCTTCGACGCTGACCCAGTCGGGCAGCTTCATCGGACGATTCGATCACGCGCCGTACGACTGGAACAGCTTCACTCCAGCACGCACCACATGGGGAGTTCTCGGCTACGCCAAGGTGGATCGCTCGCGGGCAGTGGGAATGACGCCGACCACCGTCGAGACTCTGGGCGGCTCGAACAGCGACGCGCTCGGGATGATTCAGGGACTTTTCTCGACCTACATCCACGGCACCTATCTAACGGAGCTCAACAGCGGGCTCACCGTGAGCGATACGAAAACCGATCCGTATCTCTCGCTTCCCGGCGGACAGGTTCTCGTCGGATCGACCTTTCCCGACGGCACGGGCGGCCTCACCACGCTCGGCTTCGGCGGCAACAGCGGCCTTCAGCGCGATCGTCGCCTGTGGACGTGGGAGACCACCGATCGGACGCAGTTCTATGTCTCCGGACAGGAAACTCATCGCGTGAAGGTTTCGGCCGACTCACGGTTAGACGGAGTGAGTCAGAGTGGGGGCGCCAACACACTCGGATCGTTCTACTACAACTCGCTCTCAGATCTGCAAGCCAACGCTCCGGCGAGCTTCAGCCGCACGCTCAACAATCCGTCGACTTCGGGCGGAGAATGGAATGGTTATGTGGCACTGAGCGATCTGTGGCGCGTGTCGCAGAACTTCCAACTGATGTACGGCGCACGTCTCGAGGGGAACCGCTACACGTCCACTCCGGAATACAATCCCGCAATCGATCAGGCATTTGGAGTACGCAATGACAACGCGCCAAACACCGTGCATGTGAGCCCCCGCATTGGATTCACGTGGACCTCCGGGCCGCCGCGCATGAGCATCATGATGAATCCGATCGGGAAGTTCTTCGGCAGCAGCGGGAACTATGTGCGCGGCGGCTTTGGCGAGTTCCGGAACATGCTGCCGCCAGGACTTCTTGCACCAGCGTCGGTGATGACTGGCCTCGCGAACACGAGCCGCACGCTCACCTGCATCGGGAGCGCGGTACCGACGCCCGACTGGTCGTCGTACGAGAGCAACACAGCATTAGTCCCTGATCAGTGCGCAGGCGCCAATCCGTCATCGGTCTTCTCAGACTCGGCGCCCTCGGTCCAGCTCTTCGACAGGTCGTATTCACCGCCGCGGAGCTGGCGCGGGAATCTCATCTACGGCTCGTCGCTACGAGGCGTGACGTATTCGGTAGAAGGGCTGGCCTCGCTCAACGTGAATCAACCGGGTCAGATTGATCTCAACTTCAATAACACCCCGCGCTTCACAGTCTCAGATGAAGGGCGGCCGGTCTTCGTCAATGCATCGAGCGTCGTGCCCACGACCGGCGCGGTCTCGCCGGTCGAAGCACGCAAGACCGACGCGTTCGGGCACGTGATCGACAATGTCTCCGGGCTGCAGTCGGTGAGCAAGCAGCTCACCATCACGCTCACGCCAGACAACACGCACTTCAGGCCCGTCTTTCTCACCGGGAGCTACACGCTCGGCAGCATGCGCGCGCTTCAGAGCGGGTTCGACGGATCGACCTTCGGCTCTCCGCTCGATCGTAGCTGGGCGCGCGGCAATCTCGACATACGGCATCAATTCATGCTCCAGGCCGGCGCGTTCACGCATGGTTTCGCGTTCACTCTCACCGGGCGTCTCCAGTCCGGCCTTCCGTTCACGCCGATGGTCGGTGGTGACGTGAACGGCGACGGTCTGCTGAACGACCGCGCGTTCATCTTCGATCCTTCGAAGACGAGCGACGCCGCGCTCGCGAGCGCGACGCGGTCGCTTCTGTCATCGACGTCGAGCAACGTGCGCGACTGCATCATGTCGCAGCTCGGTCAGCCGGCGGGACGTAACAGTTGCGAAGGGCCGTGGACTACCACACTCGACGCGCGCATCAACTACGGTTTCAAGATTCCCGGCTCGGTTCATCGCGCCAACGTCGCCCTGGCGTTCGTCAATCCACTCGGCGGATTGGACCAGCTCATCCACGGCAGCAACAATCTCCATGGATGGGGAACGGCTGCCATACCCAACCCGATCCTGTACAACGTCACCGGCTTCGATCCGAGCACCAACAGCTTCAAGTACGCTGTGAATCCGCGCTTCGGCGATACACGCCCGTCGAACACGACCTACCGCACCCCATTCAGGATAGCGATAGACATTCAGATGGATCTCGGACCCACGATCCCGCAGCAGCAGATCGACAAGTGGCTACGTCCGGGCAGAGGCGCCAGAGGGACCAAGCTCTCCGCGACAGACCTGAAGCGGCGTTACGCGCGCGACGTTCCCGATCCCTACAAGGAGATCCTTGACCAGACCGACTCCCTCTTACTCACGCGTGATCAGGCCGACTCGCTCAAGAAGATCGACGCCGCGTACACGCAGCGGATGGACAGTCTATGGACATCGCTCGCGAATTACCTCGCCGCGCTTCCTGACAACTTCGACACCAAGACGGCGCTCAAGCGCCAGGAAGACGCGACGGACGCGGGCTGGGAGATAACGAGGCTGGACCTGCAACGAACACTCCCAACCATACTCACTCCGATCCAGCTTCAGCTGCTTCCAGGGATGTCGAAGACGCTCTTCACCGCGAAGGAGCCCGTGCATTTCAGGATATTCATGGTGGGCGGTCCGTAGCGAACGCGCCGCTGCGCTACCGATTATCCATCACCCCACGCATTACCGCACCAAGCAGTCCAGCGCCCACGGCGGTCTGAGCCGATTCCTGAGCTGCGACAGGCGGGTGGTAGTACATCGACTGGATCCCGACGCGTCCCGGGCCGGTGAACCTGTTCCAGAAGATCTGGCCTGCGCTCGCGAAGAAGCCGGTCGCGAGCTTCTGGAATTGCGTGTCCATCCGCACTGCGGGATCCTTGTAGATCCATCCGCCCGGCTCGATGTCTATCTGCTCTCCTGCTGCGAGTGTGATCTCGAAGACGTTGCCGTAGCCGTGTAGCCAGACGATCCCGTCGGCGTTGTGCGCCGAGAACGTGTCGATGAAGAAGCCGCTCTGACCGAACAGCATGTTGGAGACGCCGCTCACCGAGCGGAAGGTGAAGTCGATCGAGTCGGTTGCCGCGAGGAACTGGTGCTCGCGGACGTCGATCGTCTCACCACGCGACAGATGGAGCGCGAGAATCTGGCCCGCGCCGTCGCGGCTGAACGCGATGTGTCCATTGCCGCGCGCCTCGGTCATGAACACGGGCATGCCTGACAGCACCCGCTTGAACGCGCCGGAGAGCGACTTCACGCCGATGTCGACTGTGGTGTGCTTCCACAGCAGCACGTGGTGCTCGAAGTACACCGGCATCGCGCCCAACTCCACGTGGAGCACCGGGACGAGCTCGCCCTCGAGGTGATAGGTCACTCCACCAAAGCTCTCGTTGAGTCTGGTGGTCGGGTGGAGACGCGGGACTGTCATCTACGGTCCAGGTTGATGGTTGCACTACGTTAGGCCACACGGCACGCCGGCGGAAGGAGCGTGTCCCACCGGTTCGGCACATCCGCACAACCTTTCGTTGCCGGCGGGCATCTCAGGTACGTCAATGACCGCACCAGTGACCGACATCACCAGCGCGATCGCCGAGCGAGAGCTCGTGCGGCGAGCGGCGGCGGGCGAGCCCGCGGCGCAGCGCACCCTGTACGACAGGCACGTGGACCGCGTGTACCGCCTGACGTACAGAATTGCCGGCGATGACGACCTAGCGCGCGACATGACGCAGGAAACCTTCATCCGCGCCTTCGAGCGGCTCGGCGACTTCAGGCACGACGCGTCGCTCGCGACGTGGCTTCACAGCGTTGCAGTGTCAGTGACGCTCGGTGCGCTGAGGACTCAGAAGCGGCGCGCAAGGTACCACGTACCGCTCGATCACGCCGCCGACGTCGGCAAGAACGACAGCACGCCGGAGGTGGACATGAAGGCGCGATTGTACGAGGCGATAGATGAGCTTCCGCAGGGCTATAGAACGGTGTTCGTGATGTACGAGATCGACGGTTACACGCATCAGGAGATCGCGAGAATGCTCGGCGTCGAGGTGACGACGTCGAAGGGGCAGCTGTTCAGGGCGCGCGCCAAGCTGCGTGAGGCACTGAAAGCGTTTGTTGGAGATGGAAGGGGGAGGACGATCGATGACGCATGACGAGAACAACGACGTGGATCCGGCGGTGAGGCGTGAGGAGGCGCGGCTCGACGAGCTGATCGCCAGCTTCGGCGCCGACTACAACCGGCCGCCGGACATCGTACCGACCGAGGAGATGTGGGCACGCATCGCTCCGGAGATACGCAGGCCGCAAGTGTCGACGCCGCGCCGCAGACTGCCGTGGCAACTGGTTGCAGCCGCGGCGGTGATGCTGGGCTTTGGCGTCGCGATAGGGCGCGGATGGGACAGCCGTCGCGTCCAGCCGCTTCCGCGCGGCACGGCGTCGGCTGGATCGGCAACTGCTCCGCACTCACGCGACGGTCACGAGAGCGCGAGCGACGGTGCTGCATCGCGAGACGCCGATGCCACGGCGGTTCCCAATGTCGAGCCCAGGCGCGTCGCATCAGCGAGACCGGTGACGGATCAGCCATCGATCGATCACGCGACCGGTGGAACGCTCGCGAGCGCGCCGAGCAGCGGCGCGCCGCAGAGCTACGATGTCGCGTATCAGGTCGCGACGCTCCGGCACTTCACCAACGCCGAGGCCCTCATGACCACTTATCGCACGTCGCCGCATGATGCGCGCACTGATGCGCAGATGGCGTCGTGGGCGCGTGACCTACTCTCCCAGACGCGGCTTCTTCTCGATTCACCCGCAGCAGCCGATCCCGCACGTCGCAGGCTGCTGCAGGATCTCGAGCTCGTGCTGGTCGAGATGAGCCAACTATCGCCCAATGCAGCGCCGGTCGAGCGCGAGCTCATCGACGGCTCGGTGCAGCATGGTGACATGATGACACGACTTCGGCTTGCCGTACCCGCTGGCGGCGCCGTGAACCCGAATGGACAATGACAATGAAGAACATCAACATCACTTGCGTCACCAGCATCACCAGCATGATCGCGGCGACGATTCTCTCGCTCGGTGCTACTCCCGCGCATGCGGCTGCGATCGCGCCCGCGGTGGTCCGCGCAGCAGTTACTCTCGATCCGGCGGACTCGCTCTACAAGGCAGCACATGCAGCGCTCGCCGATGGTGATTATAGTCGGGCGGTTCAGCTCTTCAGGCGCGTCGAGACGGATTTCCCACAGTCGGCGCTCGTCCCCGACGCGATGTACTACGAGGCGTTCGCACGGTATCGCAGCGGCAACAGCGACGATCTCATGGCGGCGCGCGATGTGCTCGCGACACTCGCCAGGCAATATCCGGCGTACGTCCGCAAGAGCGATGCATCGTCGCTCTCCATGCGCATCTGCGGTGAGCTCGCGCAGCGCGGGGACGCGTCGTGCGCTGCGAGCATCGCGCGAGAGGCATCGAAGGTCGTACCGACTATCGCTCCGTCACGCGACGGCGACGGATATGAGGTTGGGGTGAGACGTACGTCGACGCCTGACGGATGTCCCAACTCAGACGATGACGATCGTGTCGCCGCGCTGAACGCGCTTCTGCAGATGGACGCAGATCGCGCCGAGCCAATTCTGGAGAAGGTGATAGCACGCCGCGATCCCTGCTCGGCGCCGCTGCGTCAGAAGGCGATGTTCCTGGTCTCGCAGAAGCGCACTCCGCAGACCGTGGACATACTCCTTCACGCCGCGCAGACCGATCCCGATCCGGAAGTGCGCGCGCAAGCAGTGTTCTGGCTGTCGCAGGTTCCGGGCGACCGAACCGTGTCGGTGCTGCAGGACATCATCACGAAATCCACCGATCCCGCGCTGCGCGACAAGGCGATCTTCGCGCTGTCACAGAACAACAGTCCGCAGGCTCGCACGATCATGCGTGAGTACGCGCTCAACGAATCCGCGCCGCCCGAGAGCCGTGCGCGCGCAATCTTCTGGCTGGGGCAGAAAGACGGTGCGGAGAACGGCGCGTTTCTCAAGTCGATGTACGACAAGTTCAGCAACGAGAGACTGAAGGAGGCCGTCATGCTCGCGCTGTCGCAGCGTCGCGATCCCGGCAATGCGGCCTGGCTCCTATCGATCGCGCAGAACCAGCGCGAGAACATCGACGCGCGGAAGCGTGCGCTCTTCTTCGCCGGACAGTCTGGCGGGATGTCCGTCGCGCAGCTCTCGCAGCTCTACGACTCGATGCAGGACGACGCGTTGCGCGAGCAGGTGATCTTCGTGCTCGCCCAGAGCAGGGATCCAGCAGCGGTAGACAAGCTCATGAGCATCGCGCGCAGCGACAAGGACCCGGCGGCACGCAAGCGCGCGATCTTCTGGCTCGGTCAGTCCCACGATCCGCGCGCCACACAATTCCTTCAGGAGCTCGTGAGCCAATGAAGAAGATGACCAAGCTCGCGCTGCTCGCCTGCGTTGCGACGCTGGCGTTGTCGGTGACGACCATGCTCGCGCAGGGTTCGGTCTCTTCGATAGAGAGCGCGGCGCGCAACGCTCCGGATGGCGAGGTGAGGTTCTCGTATGCGGCGCGACCCGATGTGTGCGGCGAGGGAAACTCCATCTCGGTTCACAGCAGCGATCACAACGATTGGAGTGACAGCAACTCGCCGGACGTGGAGTGGGATCACGGATGCGAGCATGGGCCCGTGAGGCTCGTGCTGCACGTCAAGGATCACGTCGTGACTTCGCTCAAGACGTATGTCGGTGGCCGCTGGCGGACACCGACCGGGAGTGTGACGGACCTCGGTACTGTTGGATCCAGAGCTGCAGCGAGCTACCTGTTGTCACTCGCCGGCGAGACATCGGGGAGCGTCGGGAGCAAGGCGATCTTCCCAGCGACGATCGCGGACAGCGCGGTCGTCTCTCCAACGCTGGTGAGCATGGCGCGAAACAGCGCGCTGCCGAGCCAGACGCGGCGCGACGCTGTGTTCTGGCTGAGCCAGATAGCTGGTGAGAGCGTGACGTCTGATCTGTCGGCGTTGGCGTCCGATGACACGCTCGACAGAAACGTGAAGGAGAGCGCGGTGTTCGCGCTCTCCCAGCGTCCGAATCATGAAGGAATTCCGTCACTGATCCAGCTCGCTCAATCAGCGAAGGATCCCGCGCTGCGTCGCCGCGCGATATTCTGGCTGGGTCAGTCGAACGATCCACGCGCGATCGGCGTGCTCGAGCAGCTCATCGCCGGCCGACGCTGATCGCGTAGGCAAGCGCGCCGCTGCATGACCTGCGTGCTGTAGAATCGCGCTCGCGTGAGATTGTCGTCACGCGAGCGCGATTCGTCTGTCACGGTCGCGCTATACTCGCGCGCCGCGTCCCGTGATGAGATGCCAGATGATGGCGATGATCGCGAGAACCAGCAGGATGTGGATCAGTCCGCCGGCGATCGGGAAGATGAAGAAGCCGAGTGCCCAGAGGACGATTAGAACCAGCGCTATCGTGAGAAACATTTTGTACCTCCGTTGAGGTGCGAGCTGCGATGGTGCTGCGTATGGGCAAGTGACATGCCGCGATAACCTACGTCGATATCGACGGCGATCGGGCCGGCGGCTTCATCCTGCGTACTCGACCTTGCCCGAGGCATCGCGCACCAGCACGCTTCCACCGGGATCGCTGAGTGCGAACGTGATGCTGCTCCCGGAGGCGAGAGTGAGCTGGAGTGAGCTTCCGGACTCGAGCGCGCTGTTGATCACACCGGCGGTCGCGCCGGCAGCACCGCCGGAGGAGAGCGTGCCCTGTACTGTCATCCGCGTCCCGTCGCCGAAGCTGAGCGCGACCGAGCCTGACTCCGACTTGACGCTGGTGAGCGACTTGCCCGCCAGCGTGCCCGTGAGCTTCTGATTCCGTTGCACGGCTCTAGCTCGGGTTTGGTTGAGTGGACGAGCGCCGACTGCGTGAGCGGGTGTGCGAGACGAGCGGCGTATCGGTGTCGAAGTGCTTCCTGTACGAGGCGATCCAGTCGTGCGAGATCTCCTGCTGCGCGGCCTGGAGCGTGATGCTGCCGGCGCAGACCTCCCTGTGGAGCTTGTTCTCGAGCGCGTCCTTGACGTGAGCGTTCCACGGCTGCGTGAGGTACGACTCGGGCCAGAGGTTCTTCTCCGAGTTGGAGCCGCCCAACTCGAGGCTGATGAGGTGATCGACCTCGTACTCGTGCGGAGCGTGGCTCGTTATGCCGTAGCTGGCGTAAACATCTCGCTTCTCTGCGGCAGGGACGTTGCGCACCGACCGCGAATATCCTGGCGTGCAGACATCGGTCGCCGTCACGGGGAAGGTCGCGCCGGGAGTCTTGACGCTGTCGGGAAGGATGGGTGGCTGACCGGGCTGTTGCACTGGCTCGTCAGCTCGCGGCGCGCGGATCGCAGTTGTTGCGGGCGTGGTACTGGCGGTACCGGTCGAGCTCGTGGACGATCGGGTGGTGTTGGGCGCCTCGCACGCGATGAGTGTGCAAAGCGTAATGCCGATCAGTGCAGCGTGAATCGTGGGGTCACTCATCCCAGCTCTCGTCGCTCAGCTATTGCCTGTGCCGTCAGCGACCAGTGGCGCGTACTGCTGGTGCCGGCGAATGTACGCCTTCACGAAGGGGCATGTTGGTATGACTTGGAGATGCTCCTGCTTCGCCCACTCGAGCGCCGTTCTCGCGAGCGTGTCGCCATAGCCGTGTCCTCTGAGCGCTTCAGGAACCTCGGTGTGGATCAGGTTGGCCATGTCGCCGTCGAGATCGTACGCGAGGAACGCGTCGCCATCCGCAGTCTGGATGACGAATCGCGATGCGTCCTTGTCGTTCTTCGCATCGATAGTGCTTGCGTCCGCCACGCGGCGCTCCGTGGTTGTCAGTGTACGGCTCGCTGAGAGCATTGTTCGTTCCGGCTGGCGTGGCCGAGAGACGTTACGCCATCGTCGGCGTTCCGGCGAGCTCGCTCGTGCAATGCGAGCAACGCGTGGCAGCTGCGTCGATCGACATGCGGCAGTACGGGCAGACCTTGGTCGCGGGCTTGGGCGCCTCGGGAGCGATGAAGGCCTTGCTCAGTCTCCACGCCACGAAGGCGATGATGATGAAGTTGACGAGCGCGCTGACGAAGTCGCCGACTCCGAAGTGGAATGGGCCGACGTCCCACTTCATCGTCCGCCACGCGCCCGCAGGGGCGAAGACCGTCACGATCGGCATGATGAAGTCATCGACTATCGCCTTCACGAGCACATTGAGCGCGGTGCCGATGACCACCGCGAGAGCCAGAGCGAGTGCGTTCTGCTTGATGAGGAATGCCTTGAACTCAGCCCACATGCTGTCTCCGTGATCGTTGACGGTGGCTTGGCGGCGCCGGCCGCAATCCAGCGCTCGCTGTGCTAGAAGCTACCTCCGCGCAGCGATCTCGCGATCGCGGGGCAGCGGCGCCGCCCCCGGAAGGTGGCCGGATTTCGCATAAAGGTGTCCCAATTCCGCCATAGCTCCTACTACGAGTGTTTAGTATGCTACCCGCGTTCGCTTACGCCAACCGGGGACAATGTCTAAGGCTGCGGATACAGGATCCAAAAAGCGGAAATATCTCGCGCTGCTCGGCGAGCTCCCGCTGCGAAGGATCAGGCGCATCGTCGCCCGCAACGGCTTCGCCGCGGTGCGCTGTAACCCATCGTCGCTCGTGACCGGACTGCGCCAGTGGAGTGATGCCTTCGTGGTGCTGGATCCGGCCCTCCTCACGCCCAGCGAGCTGGCGACGACCATCACCGCTCTCACGCAGACTCCGCGCAACATCGTCGTCTACTCGCAGCTCACTCAGGAAGGAGTACACGGCGCGCTCGAGATCGCGCGTGCCGCGACAGCGCTCGTCCTCTTCCAGTCGCCCGAGGAAGACCTCCTCTCGCTCGAGCGACACCTCATCGGCAATCCCAAGCCGCTGTACGCGCAGGAGGTCGTGGAACGGATCCAGCCGCTGGTGCAGGGACTCCCGCCGCAACTGCGCGACTCGCTCATCGAGATGTTCAGGCCAGACAGCAGAGTGCGCAATCCGCCGTCGCTCGCACGACAGGCGATGCTCACGCGCCGCTCGCTGGATCGCTGGATGGCGCGCGCCGGATTCTCTTCGACGCGCCTCGTCGCTCTTCTCCCGCGCTTCCTCCAGGCGCTCGCGCTGTTGCGGGAGACCGATCTTCCCTACCGTCGCGTAGCGAAGATCGTCGGCTATCGAACGGCGCGCCGTCTGCGCGAGCATTGCGTCGAGCTCACCGGCATGACTCCGGCCGAGCTTCGGCGCGACGAGGCGTACGGCACGGTGGTCGATTCTATAATGGCGAAGGTGGTCGTGCGGCGCCCTGCCACACAGAGCGTCGACATGGCTGGGTGAGCTCGTCGATCGCTCAGCTCACTGCAGGCGCGCGATCTTCACGATGTTGGCAACGGTGTTCATGATTGGCGCCGCGGCCGCGCTGTCGCCGCGCTGCACGAGTGCCTGAGCGAGTATGTAGCCGGTGACGGCGTAGTTCGCGGGGATGGACACCGAGGCGGGATCCGTCCACGCTCCCTGGCGAGCGAGTGCTGCAGGCGCGCGATACATGTTCCATCGCGCGAGCGAGCCGGGAACGTCCACGAATCCGCCGCCGATCTTCACCGTATCAGCGCTCGCCGTGATCGGATGATCGACGAGCTTGCGAACGAGTCCCTCGCCGAGCAGGTAATCGCCGAGTCCGAGATCCTGCGCGTAGGTGCCGCCCGCGGAGAAGAAGATCGAGCGCGAGGTCCCTGAGCTGCGGATGAGGTCGAGCGTCACTATCTGTCCACGCGTTAGATAACCGGGCTTGACCGTCGCGCGTATACCGCCGCTCGTGAAGAGCATCGGCTGCGCAAGCTGCACGTAGTCGGGAATGGAGTCAGTCTGCGCGATGCTCATCGGCAGCACGTGACCGGTCGGCGCGGGCCATGCGCGATCGCGATAGATCGCCGGCCCGTGAGCGGCGTCGTAGGGCGCCGCGGTGCGATGAGTCAGCTCGCGCGCCATCCAGTCGATGTCGAGGTACGTCGTCACCACGACCGTGACGTCAGGTCTGATACCCTCGACTTCCTGCGCGTACCAGAGCGGGAAGGTGTCGTTGTCGCCGTTGGTGATCAGAACGCCGTACGGCTCGACCGAGTTGAGGATGTCGGCGGCCCAGTCGCGCGTGAAGGTCTGGCCGCGGTGGGATGCGGCGCTCCAGTTGCCGAGGAGCGGCACGAGGACGAGCGCGAATACGGGCGTGGCGAGCAGTGACGCGCGCATCTCGCTCTCGCCAGTGCGCGTCGCGAGTGATCTCGCGATCCAGCGCCAGACGAGCGTGAGGCCGAGCGCCGCCCAGACGCTCCACGCGCTGAAGCTCCAGATGTAGAAGTAGTCACGGTCGCGCACCTCGCGATCGACCGACTCACCAAGCTGCGGCGACTGCGAGAATCCGTACTTGAAGTTGAGGTAATAGATGAGCGGGAGCGTGAGCGTGAAGATGAGCGTCGCGAAGAGCCAGAAGGAGTCGCGGTCGCGCTTCCAGTGCACGTATGCTCCCGCAATTCCCAGAGCGAAGAAGATCATCGCGAGAGCGGACTGCAGTGGCGCACGCGTTCCGTCGGGATCGCGCAGCCATTGCCACTGGAAGTAGAGCCACCATGTGGCGATCTGATCGGCGAACGGCGCACCGCGTCCGACCTTCTCGCCGTACTGCGCACGCGTGATGTTATCGGCCAGGCGTTGAGCGGTGACACCGCTGAACGTGCAGCTCACTCCGATACCGCTCTCGCACGCAGTCGGCTCGCCCTCGTTCATGTGCGGGAAGTACGCTGCGCGGATCGGCTCGTAGGCGAACGCGGTGAGGCCGAGCGCGATGGCGCACACGACGCCGAGCATCAGGCGCCATCTGAGCAGCGTGCGCCATCTTCTCACCAGTATCGCAACGCCGACCGCTGGAAGCGGGAGGAAGCCGGCCGGATGGTTGGTGTACCCGAGCCCGATCAGATACGCGACGACGAGAAGTATCGCGTCGGAGCGTGGGCCGTCGGGATTGTCGGTCCAGCACACCATCAGCCACGCTACCAGCGCGAAGATCGCGAGTGCGAGCGTGTAGACCTTCTCGTTCACCACCGACTGATTCCAGACCGTGAACGCTGTTGCGCCGATGAGCGCGGCGGCGCACGCTCCCAGCACGCGCTCCCATCTTCGCTCGAGCCAGCGCGCGAGCACTCGCTCCGTGATGAGAAACCAGAAGCCCGCCGTTACAGCGCTCGATACTGCCGCCAACACGTTGATTCGCGCGGCGTAGCCGCCGATCGGGAGCAATCCGAAGATGTGGCCGAGCAGCATGAAGAGAGGGTTGCCCGGCGGATGCGGGATACCGAGGTCCTTCACGGCGGCCATGTACTCACCCGTGTCCCACATCGCCGTGGAGGGCGCAAGCGTCGCGATGTAGAGCGCGAGAATCACCGCCGCGACTATCGCAGCGATGCCATACGATGGCCGCGTGTCGGCGTGCGGTTGCTGCACGGCTGCGGCTTCGACGCGTTTCTGGGCTGGAGCTCTCACGCATGTCTCCTGTACGACGCGAGCGTGACCGGGATGACGACGCAGTACCCGGTGACGAGCGCAATGGTAGACCATGTCGTCTCGCCGCGCCAGAGACACGCGTAGCCGAAGGCAAGGGCCAGCACGGCGATCGCAACGCCGGCCGTGACCGGTGACGTGAGAGCGACTCTGGAGCATTGTGCGCTTGGATGTGGGAGATGACATCACCACATGAACCGCGCGGCGCTGCGGCGCGTCACTCCTGACGCGCCCGTGAGCTAGCTCGGTTATCTGCCGTACCGGATGCGCCACGTTGACGCGCCCAACGCGGTCGAGCGCGGGCGGTCTACGTGGGTCGAATCATCGGCGCAGCGATCCGCGGGGAGCATCGAGTCGGCGGCAGCGCGGGGGAGCGTATCACGCATGATGGCGCGGAGGGTGTCGCACGCGATCACGGTCGCCGCTCGCGGCTCGCTCTTGCGCGGAGCGTGGGTCGCGAGGACTATCGAGATCGCGGCCGCGGTGACTCCGGCGCTCGCGAGCGCCTTACGCAACTGCGCGGAGCCGCGCGCGACGCGCATCTTGAGCGCGGAGACCGTCACTCCGGTGTCGGACGAGATCTCGTCGTAGCTCAGATCATTCGCGTACTTCTTGACCAGCGCCTCGCGCGTGGCGGCCGGAAGCGCGGCCAGCGCGGCGCTCAGCCGCAGCGCGAGCGCGTGATCGCGCTCGTGACCCTGCGCGTGCTGGTCTGAGCGCGAATCCGAATACGCGTGCCACCACTCGCTAGCGAGGCGTGAGCGACGCCGTGCGCGGTCGGCGCTGCTGTGGCATCTGTTGGCGACAATGCACAGGAGCCAGGAGCCGAAGCGCTCGCGCTCCTCATACCGGTCGAGCGAGAGGTAGGCACGGACGAATGCGTCCTGCACTGCGTCGGCGGCATCGTCGGGGTCGCCGAGCATGCGGAGCGCGAGCCGCGCACAACTGTCGCGATACCGCTCGATGAGGAGCGCGAAGGCGTCGCTGTCGCCGCCTCGAACCCTGTCGATCACAGCAGCGTCCGATGTCACCATGTCAGATGAACCGTCTGGGCGGCGTGCCGGTCACACCCAGCTCAGAGGCGGCGCAGGATTCGGTCGGCTACGGGCTCGCTCGCGCCCTGCAGGATCGCCTGGAAGTGCATGAAGCATTCTATAGGTAGCTCCGCGCCCGTCCGGTCGGCCGGTATCCTGACGACCACGCCCAGTGGGAAGAGCGCGGGCGGCGAACCCTCCTCGGGCTCGGGCTGCCATGGCTCGCGTGGAATCGCCGATGCCGGAATCACCGCACTCAGCTCGGCCCTGATGGTCTGACCCTCGATCTCGTGGGCGGCATAGCTCAGATGACGCGGCTCCGACAGCAATCCCATATCGGCTTCGGGTGACCATTCCGGATCAGCGATCGATCTGCTGATGAGATGGTCGCGCAGAAATGTGCCGATGATGGCAGCGTCAGGCGCCAGCTCTGGATCGTCGTCGAGGCGGCGGCGCTCCAGCGGGAGGGCCTCGGCGGTGATGAAGACGATCGGGTTCTCGCTCCCCTCGACGCTGTCGCCGAGCTCGGCTTCATTCTGATCGTCGTCCTGATCCTCGTCGTCCTGATCTTCGCCTTCGGGTTCGTAGTCGCTGTCGCTCATGCGCCTGCTTCTCGGTACTGGTTTGGAACGAGGCTCGAATCGCCAACGCCATGAAAGCTACTAGGTGATGAGCGGCGCAGGCTGGAGAGTCGCGTGCCGGTCGCGATAGCTCCGGAACCTGTGATCGTGACTGCGCGGCGGAGCGACTCCCGACAAGCACCGCTCTTGCATCGATCGATCATGGCCGGCTGACCGCGCCTGGTACGCGGCTGGCGGCGGCTTGTCCCCAGCAAACTGAGAAGCGTCACATGACGATGGCTCGAAGCTCGCCCGATGGCGAGCAGCCGCGGAGCAACGTGGTCCCTGACTCGCCCACCGTCGGCGATTCGGTGTCGTCGCTTCACTGGTGCGATGCCTCCGGACGCGAGGTGCGCATCTCGGACTTTCGCGGGAGTCCTGTGGTGCTCGTGCTCCACGCACAGCACTGGGATCCGGCGGCTCCGGAGCACGTAGCGAGCTACAATCGTGTCATCGCGCGCCTGAGCGGTGCAGCAGGAACGCGGCTGCTCAGCATCGATGGTCGTGGAACATGGCGGGAGCTCGGCTTCTCCGATACGTCGCTCGCGATGCCGATTCTCTCGAGCGATGCGGCGGAGATCGCGAAGCAGCTCGGCGTCACCGGCGCCGCGGTGCTCGTCATCGACCGCGATGGAATCGTCAGGTGGAAGCATTGCGCCGGTGATGCGCTCCCGTCGCCCGACGAGCTTGGCCGCGCGCTCCTCTCGCTTGCGTCCAGCGCTACAGCAGGTACGACGACGCAGCGCGCTGACCGCGCCGAGCATGCGAGCCGATCTGGTCCGCGGGGCGACTGGACGCGGCGCGAATTCGTCGCAGCAGCGCTCGGCGCGAGCTTTGCGCTCGCGCTCCTACCTCTCACGAAGCAAGCAGACGCTCTTGCCCAGGCCGCGATGTCATCGTCATCACCACCGACTCCCGCTCCGGCAGCTCAGCCGGTGACGCTCACCGTGAACGGACGCGAGCTGCAGCTGAACATCGAGCCGCGCGTCACGCTGCTCGATGCGCTGCGCGAGTACGCGATGCTCACGGGCACCAAGAAAGGGTGCGATCACGGCCAGTGCGGCGCGTGCACGGTACACATCGACGGCCGCCGCCACCTCTCGTGTCTCACCTTCGCGATGATGCACCAGGGAAAGCAGATCACCACCATCGAGGGGCTCGCGCACGGAACGGAGCTTCACCCGATGCAGGAAGCCTTCCTCAGGCATGACGGCTTCCAGTGCGGCTACTGCACTCCCGGGACAGATCATGTCGGCGACTGCGGTGCTGAGAGAGCCGTGGGGTCCGACCGACGCAGACGTGCGAGAAGCGATGAGCGGTAACATCTGCCGATGCGGAGCGTACCCGAACATCGTCAGCGCGGTGCAGGAAGTACGCAGCGGTCACCTCGCCTCCGCCAAGGAGGGATGACCGATGATCCAGTTCGATTACAAGCTCGCGTCCAGCATCGACGACGCTGTCAACGCTGGCTCGTCGCCCGAAGCGCGATTCGTCGCGGGCGGAACGACGCTCATAGATCTCATGAAGCTCGAGGTCGAGAGGCCGCTTCACGTGGTCGACATCAACGCGCTCAGCGCGTCGGATCCAGCACTGTCGACGGTGAGCGATCTTCCGGGCGGCGGCATCAGGCTTGGCGCACTCGCTCGAATGAGCGACGTCGCATGGAACCCGAAGGTGCGCGACGGCTACCCGATGGTGAGCGAGGCGCTGCTGCTCGCTGCGTCGGGGCAGATCCGCAACATGGCGTCGATGGGCGGCAACATCCTGCAGCGAACGCGGTGCTACTACTTTCGCGACACGGCGATGCCGTGCAACAAGCGCGAGCCTGGCTCGGGATGCTCCGCGATTCACGGAGTGAATCGCATCCACGCCATACTCGGCACGAGTGAGCACTGCATCGCGACGCATCCATCCGACCTCGCGGTCGCGCTCACCGCACTCGACGCGAGTGTGAGAGTGCGCGGGGCCGGCGGCAGCGAGCGAGTCATCCCGTTCGGCGAGTTTCATCTGCTGCCGGACGACCATCCGGAGCGTGAGAACGCACTTCAACACGGCGAGCTCATCACCGCGATAGACATTCCGGCGCTCCCGTTCGCCAAGCGCTCGCTGTACCTCAAGGTGCGCGATCGTGCGAGCTACGAGTTCGCGCTCGCGGCTGCTGCGGTGGCGCTCGACGTCAACAACGGCAACATCCGCGACGCGCGCATCGCGCTTGGCGGCGTCGCTACGAAGCCATGGCGATCGCATGGAGCGGAGCGCGCGCTCATCGGACATCCGGCAAGTGAGGCAAGCTTCAACGCGGCCGCCGACGCAGCGCTGGCGGGAGCGGTGCCGCACCAGTACAACGCGTTCAAGATCACGCTCGCGAAGCGCACGATAGTTCGCGCGCTGACCCAGGTGGCGGCAGCATGAGCGAGGACACGATGATCAGCACGGCGAGCGCGAAGAGCGTGGGGACGCCGATGAACCGCGTGGACGGGAGCCTCAAAGTCACCGGCTCCGCGCGGTACTCCGCAGAGATCCCGACCGACAACGTTGCGCATGCGGTGATGGTGACGAGCACCATCGCGCGCGGACGCATCACGAGCATGGACACGAGTGCCGCCGAGCGCGTTCCTGGCGTGCTCGCGATCCTGACGCCGTTCAATGCGCCCAGGCTTCCGTCAGAAGGGAAGGCAGCAGTCAATCCGCCAGCTGGGCGTGTGCTCACGATCCTGCAGGATGATGGCGTCCATTACAACGGCCAGCCGATCGCACTTGCGATTGCGGATACGCTCGAGCACGCCACCGCCGCGGCGCACCTGGTGCGCGCGGAGTACGCCGCGGAGCCGATGGTGATAGACATGGCGAAGGCGCCGCTGGGTCATGGCAAGCCGGTTGGCGACGAGCCGGCGTACACGACGCGTGGGAACATGGACCAGGGACTCGCGCAGGCGGCGGTGAGAGTGGAGCAGACTTACACGACGCCGATCGAAGCGCACAACCCGATGGAGATGCACGCGACGATGTCGGTGTGGGATGGGGATCATCTCACGCTGTACGACTCGACGCAGGGGATCTTCGGGCTGAGGCGCACTGTCGCCAAGACCTTCGCTATCCCGCCCGAGAATGTTCGCGTGATCTCGTACTTCGTCGGCGGTGGGTTTGGGAGCAAGGGTTCGCCGTGGTCGCATGTGATGTTGAGCGTGATGGCGGCGAAGCACGTCAATCGTCCGGTAAAGCTCGTGGTGACGCGCAGGCAGATGTTCGGCCCGGTCGGCGGGCGCCCGCGCACGGTGCAGCAGGTCACGCTCGGCGCCACTCGCGACGGGCAGCTCACAGCCATCAGGCATCTCTCGACATCGTCGACGTCGGAGATCGAGGATTGGCTCGAGCCAGCGGCAGTCGCGACTCGCATGCTCTACGCTTCGCCAAACGCGGAGACCAATCACGAGCTGCGCAAGATCAACGTCGGCACTCCGACGTTCATGCGTGCACCGGGTGAGGCGAGCGGCACCTTCGCCATCGAGAGCGCGATGGACGAGCTCGCGTACGCGCTCCACATGGATCCCATCGAGCTCAGGCTCAAGAACTACGCGGAGAAAGATCCGCAGAAGGACAAGCCGTTCTCGAGCAAATCGCTCAGACAGTGTTACTCACAGGCGGCAGAGCGCTTCGGCTGGTCGCGGCGCAATCCACAGCCAGCATCGATGCGTGATGGCAACACGCTGATCGGTCTCGGCATGGCAACGGCGACGTATCCGGCGCGCAGATCGCAGGCGAGCGCGATCGCGCGGCTGCTCCCCGACGGGAGCGCGTGGGTGCGTGCGGGGACCCAGGAGATCGGCACCGGTACCTACACGGTTATGACCCAGGTCGCGGCCGACGCGCTCGGCCTGCCGCCAGATCGCGTGCGCTTCGAGCTTGGCGATACCGACATGCCCGAGACGCCCGTGTCTGGCGGATCGCAGACAGCAGCGTCGGTGAGCAGCGCCGTGCAGGCAGCGTCGCTTGCACTGCGCGACAAGATCGCGCGCCTCGCGATCGACGATGCAGCGTCCCCATTGCACGGGGCTTCCGCAGATGACCTGCGCTTCGGCGATGGCCGGATGACTCTCGCGTCGAACAAGACGAGAGGGGAGACTTATGCGAGTCTCATCGCGCGTAATGGTGGCCAGCCGATCGAAGCGGAGAGCACAGCCAAGCCGGGCGACGAGCAGAAGGAATACTCGATGCATTCGTTCGGCGCCGTGTTCACGGAGGTGCACGTCGACAGGGATCTGCGCGAGATTCGCATACCGCGCATAGTCGCCAGCTACGGCGTGGGACACATCCTCAACGCGAAGACCGCGAACAGTCAGATGATAGGCGGAATCATCTACGGAATGGGGATGGCGCTGCTCGAAGAGGTGTACATCGATCCCAACACGGCGCGGTACGTCAACTCGGATCTCGCTGAGTATCACGTTCCGGTGAACGCAGACGTCGGCGCCATCGACGTGACCTTCGTCGACGAGAACGATCCTTACATCAACCCGCTTGGCGTGAAGGGCATTGGTGAGATCGGCATCACCGGCGTCGCAGCCTCGATTGCGAACGCGGTGTACCACGCGACCGGTGTGCGCGTTCGCGATCTGCCGGTCACGCTGGACAAGCTCCTGTGATGTTGGGGCGACAGGCATGAGTGACCAATTCGTAGTGGTGAGCGAGATGGAGCGCGCAGCGGAGCGCGGTGAGAGCATGGTGCTCGTGAGCATCGTACGCACTGCGGGTTCGACGTATCGAGGTGTCGGCGCGCGAATGCTCGTCACTGCGAGTGGAAGCACGCACGGACTGTTGAGTGGCGGCTGCCTCGAGGCCGATCTGGTGGAGCACGCGAGCGCAGCACACCGATCCGGCGCGCCAGCCATCGTCACTTACGACACCGGCTCGGCTGAGGAATTCGTCTGGGGATTGGGCCTTGGTTGCAACGGTCTGGTCGAAGCGCTGGTAGAGCCGCTCACTCCCGCGCGGGCGCGCGAGCTGGTGGAAGTGCTTCGGGGCGCGCTCACGGCAGATGAGAACCACATTCTCGCGACTGTCGTGCGCTCGCGAGGCGCCGGCGCGCCCAGCGTCACAGCGCGGATGATGATCGACGCGCGCGGAAACTTCATAACCGCCGGAGATTGGGGTGACGGGTCGGTGCTCGCGCGCGTCGCGCGCGATGCGGTCAGGAATCGCCCCGATGAGCGCCGTGGCGCCATGCTCACGTACGCGGACGGCGACGACATAGAGGTAGCGCTCGAGATGATCACTCCTCGAGTGAGTGTCGTGATCTGCGGAAGCGGACCTGACACTGTTCCGGTCGCACGGCTCGCTCGTGAGCTCGGCTGGGACGTTACCGTCGTCGATCATCGCGCTACTCATGCAACGGGGAGCGAGCGCTTTGCCGGCGCGCGAGTGATCGAGCGCGCGGACCCTGCAGCGATCGGCGACGCGGTTCCACTCACGCCGGCTGCGCTCGCGGTCGTGATGTCTCACAACTACGATCGCGATCTCGACTATCTCGACTCACTCGTCGCGGCACGCGTCAGGTATGTCGGTTTGCTCGGCCCGCGCAGCCGCGCGACGCGGCTCATTGCTGATCTGGAGAGGCGCGGCCGGTCGCTCGACGAAGAGATGCTCTCGCGTATCCACGGTCCGATCGGGCTCGACATCGGCGGTGACAGTCCGGAAGCGATCGCTGTTTCCATCATCGCGGAGATATCTGCGGTGGTGAGCGGACGCAGCGCCGGTCATCTCCGCGATCGCAACGCGCCCATTCACGGTGGCAGTATCAACGTCGCTGCAGCACCCACGCTCGCGCACTCACTCACAACGTGAGCGGCGCGGGCGGGAAGCCGCTGGCCGAGCGCGTGCTGGAAAGTACGAGACGCATCGGAGCGGTGGTTCTCGCTGCGGGTGGATCCACACGCCTTGGCGCTCCGAAGCAGTTGCTCCGTCACGACGGTGAGACACTGGTGCGTCGCGCGGCGCTCGCAGCTCGCGATGCCGGCGCTGATCCAGTGGTCGTCGTGCTTGGCGCGGCGGCAGATCAGATAGCGCCCTCGTTGGACGGAGAGCGCGCGATCTCCACGGTAGTGAACGAGAGCTGGGAGAGCGGCCTCGCCTCCTCACTCGCCGCTGGCATCGAAGCGATCGAGCGTCTCGCTCCCGACATCGACGGCGCGCTGCTCACCGTCTGCGATCAGCCGATGATCGACGCCGCTCGGCTGAGCGCGCTGCTGGTGGTGTTCGGCGCGCAGCGCATCGTAGCGGCCGAGTACGCGGGGACCATCGGAGTTCCGGCAGTGGTCGGGCGCGAGTACTTCGAAGCGATGCGCGGACTCACGGGTGATGCCGGCGCAGGTCAGTGGCTTCGCGCACGTGTGAGCGATGTGGCGCGCGTGGCGATGCCTGATGGCGCCGTGGACATCGACACGAACGAGGATGCCGGTGCGTTGAAGCGGGAGGCGTGATCTCTCGCGCCGCTACCTCGCCGTCGGCCGTCCTTCGGTGAGCACGTAGGCCTCGCGCTCCCACGGATCGTCCTGATACGGGATGTGGCGCGCGAGGATGTACACCGAGAGTGGAGCCGATCGCACCCAGATCGACGTACCGCTCGAACCATGCGCCGCCGGGGATCAGCGATATCGCCGATCGCTCGACTGGGAGCGCGATGAGATCGTTGTACTCTTCCCACTGGAGAATGTGAACCGTCTCGTGCGGGACGAGAACATTTCGCCGAAAGCCCGGAGTCGCCTCGTTCGCGACGAAGATCGTACTGATCGCCGCGAAGCCATCCTCCTGGCCGCCGAGTGGCATCGAGGAGAGCGGACGCCGGAATACCAGCGCGCCCGCCGAGAGACTGTAGTTGAGATCGAGATGCGAATGAGGCGCTGTCGCAGCTGTGAGTGCGGCGGCGAGATCCACGATGCTCGTCCGTACACGCACTCGCTGCGCGGCAGTCGGACGAATCTGCAAGGTGAGTGGGCCGACCGGAGCGAAGATCACCATCGTGTCGGAGGTCGCGGAGTAGATCACCGACGTGCCCGCGGCAGACAGCTCCTTCCCAAGAAAGCCCGCGCCGTAGAACTTGCTCCCCGCCACCTGCTTGCCGAGCGATTGAGCAACGCCGCCGCCGATTCCCGGAATGACGACTCGCCAGTCGCGCTTACCCTGCAGCAGCGATCGCGCACCTGCCACGGTCGCGCCGATCAGCGCATTCGCGACGATGTTCGTAGCACGCTGTTGCGCGGTAGTCTGCGCGCTGACGCTTGCGACGATGGCGAGCTGGGCGCCAAGCGCGAGTGCGGCGGGAGAGAGGCGGATGCAGCGGCGGCCGCCAGTCCAGTAGGGGTGGATTGCCGTGAGCGCCAGCCGCCACCCGCGGAGCGTCACTGTGCCGCTTCCGCGCTCAGTCGCGCTTGCTGGTCCTGCGCATTGGAGTGTTGAGCGTCACCGCGGTGAATACCGCGCCGCCCAGGAAGAGGATCACTCCGAAGAGCAGACCAGCGTGCGCGGGGCCATCGGCGTACGCGAGAACGAGTCCGATCCCCATCGCAGCCATCGGAGCGCGGAGCGTGAGTGTACCACATCCCAGAAGGAATATCCCAGCGCAGACGAGCGACGACGGAAACGTCACCATGACGGCGAGAACCGCCAAGGCGACCACGAGCGCCAGCACCCCGAGTATTCCCTTTACTTCCATATTGGCTTCCGTAGAGGAAGCGCCCGCAGTTACGTCCGCGGGAGCCATTAAGAAAGTATTAAGGGGGAGCTCGGTACGCAAAGGCACGATAGGAATCTCCGAAGTAGGCCTGCCACGCGTGCAGGCACCGAACGCGTCATTGGTCGTGGGGTATCTTCCTTGCGACTCATCAGCTCGACGGTGAATGGAGCGTCCGAACAAGACCGCATGTGACATCCGCTCATGGCGGATGATGCACGAGTATGCGCCCGTGAGAGCGGTGCTCGCTGTCGTCGTAGCGGTGACGGCGAGTGGCGTTGTCATGCCGCGCGAAGCTGCAGCGCAACATCGTGAAGTCGACTCCACGAGCAGCGCCCTGCGCGCGCCACGGCGTGCGGCGCCGTGTACGGCTCGGTGCACGGGAAGAACGGCGAGCGACTCGCGGTGGTTCACGTGTACGCTGACAGCGGAGCCGTGAGCACCGATTGCGATACCACAGGGCGGTACGAGTTGCGTGACGTACCGCCCGGCCTCCGCGCGCTCCGATTCACCAGCGACGGCTACGAGCCTCTCGCACTCGATGTGACGGTGCCGCGCGACGGCGCCGTGCGCGTGGACGTAGCGCTCACTCCGTCACTCGCTGCTCTCCCTCCGGTACATACCGTCGCGACATTCACCGAAGTGACGAGCTTCGAGCGCGACACGCTTGCACCACTCGCGGCGCGTGGAAGTGGAACGGCGACGCGGTGAAGGAGGTTGCGCTCGCGCCGGAGCCTGATCCGCTGCAGATCCTCGCGCGTGATCCCAAGGTGAGCATGCGCCCGCGCTCGCTCATGAGCGTTCGACGATCAGGGTGCGCCGTCGAGCGAGATGCTGCTCCGTCTCGACGGTCTTCCGGTATGGAGTCCGGTCCACGGCGGTGGCGCGCTGAGCACCATCACTCCAGACGTCATCGGCGCGCTGGCGCTGGATGACGGCGCGATGACCGCGCACGATGGCGGCTGGCTCGCCGGCGTGCTCGATGCGCACACTCGTGAGTCAGACTTGCGCGCGCCGACTGCATCGATCACGCTCGGCCCCGCGGCCACTCGCGCGTCGTGGGGCGCGCCGCTCCAGCTCGGCGCGCTCAGCGGTGGCGCGATCGTCGGAGTGCGACGTAGCACGGATGGAATGTTCGAGGATCGCAGCGATCCGTTGGCACAGCTCGATCGCTGGAGCGATGGCATCGGCTCCATCTCGCTCGCGTCGGCGCGATCGTCAATTCGCATCACCGCCGTAGCCAGCTCGGATCACGTACGCGCGACCTCGAGCGCATACGCAGCCGGCGACCCTGACGCTGGCAGCGAGATGGGCGCAGCGCAGAGTCCGAGTGCTCCGAACGTTGCGGGCGCGCAGATTCCGGCGCCGATCGCGACTGATTCGGCGACGGCACGCCTTACCTCGCCGTGGCACACCCAGACCATCGGCGCCACCTGGACGCGTTACATCGCACCGTCACGTGTGATCGAGACGCGAGCGTGGGACGCGCGCTTCGACGCTCTCGTATCGAACGCCACCGGCGCGACCAGCGCCGCGACGTCGCTCGCGAGCACCGCGCGGCAGACCGGCGTGTCCAGCGAGCTGCGCGACGACGCTTCGACGATCGGCGTGATGGTGGAGAAGCTCGGCACATCGTACGACGTCACCGCGCCACCACTCGCGTCGCAGCCGGCACCGGCGAACGCTTCGCGCTTCGGCAGCGATCATATGATGATCGCCGGCCCCACGCCGCTCGCGCTGTCTGCCGCTCCAGTGATCATCACTGCGTACGGCGAGCGTCGCTTCCAGTCCGATGGCGGAGCCGTCGTCACCACCGCAGGTCTGCGCGGCGCCGAGCTGACTGGCGCACATCTGGAATGGGATCCGCGACTGTCGGTCGTCGCGCGACTCAGTGATGCAGTAACATGGAACGCAGGCGTGGCGCGGATGCACCAGTTCGTCCAGTCGCTCACGAACCCGTTCTCGCCACTCAGCGGGATCATCGGCGCCGAGTTCCCGCTGGCCGCTGGCGACGGGGGCATTCCAGTCGCGTCGGCGGACATGCTCACTTCGGGATTCAGCGCGAGACTCGGTGCTCACACCGTCGCATCGCTCGACGGCTACGAGCGCAGGTTCGCCAACGTAGTGGCGCCGGACGATGGCAGTGGTGCGTTGTTCCCGATTCGCGACATCCACACCACGAGCGGGCGCGCTGCTGGACTGGCGGCAGCGGCGAGTGGGAGCACTGGTCCACTTGCGTGGCAGGTCGGATATCGCCTCGGAGTCACTTCGTTCTACGGTGTCGAGGCGGCACACGACCCAGGGTCTCGCAACGTCGCGCAGGACGCCAACGGATCACTCGCGTTTCATGTTCGCGATGCGACCCAGCTCCGCCTCACTGCGTGGGGCGGCAACGGCGGATTGCCGACCGACTTCGACGGCGCGTCGATGATGGATGTGTTCCGTAACCACGTCGGCAGCGATGACGCGGCGAGCAGCCGCATCGATCACGACGCGCGCGCTGTGACGCCCGATCAGTATCGTGTTCCGCCATACATGCGCGTCGATCTCGGCGCGGAGCACGAGTGGCGCGTGAGCTCCAACGCTGACGTCGTGACCATGTCGCTCACGCTCGCCAATGTGTTCAACCGCGCGAATCTCGCCGGGTACGTTCCTGTCCAGGGTCTCGCCAGCACGGCGGGACTGTCGCCGCGTGCGCTGCTCATCGGTCTCGGGTGGAGGCGCTGAGGATCTGTTCGGGGATCAGCTGCGTGCGTGCCGCGTCACAATCGCGACCCCTCGACCGTTCCCTTGCAGTCCCGGTATCAGGTAGATGACTCCTGACCCAACGTTCGAGAAGGCCGTCACGCGTTTGTTCGAGGAGCGGTTCGAGTCGCTCTTCAGGTATCTCAACCGTCTCGGCGGCGATTCGGATCTGGCGGAGGACTGCGCGCAGGAGGCGTTCGTACGCCTGTTTCAGCGCGGTGCGATGCCCGATGATCCTCGTGCGTGGCTCGTGACGGTGGCTACAAATCTGTTTCGTGATTCGCGCCGCGGTCATCAGCGGCGCGAGCGGTTGATGGACGTGCAATTGGTGAGAGAGATTCCACGTGAGGCGCCGGCGGCGGATGCCGACGTCCTCGAGAGCGAGCTGCGAGATCGGGTGCGCGAAGCGCTCGAGTCGCTTCCGTTTCGCGATCGCCAGTTGCTCCTGCTGCGACATGAGGGATACAGCTACAAAGAGCTGGCGGGAATGGTAGGAGTCGCCGAAGGGAGTGTAGGAACTCTGCTTGTGCGCGCTACTCGCGCCTTTCAGAGAGTGTTCACGACAGCGACGAGCGCATCAGATGCAGCACTTGACTGACGAATCCATAGCGGCGGCACTGGATCCATCCGGCGGTGGTGAAGCCGGCGTGGTTGCCCGCGCCCACGCGGCGGAGTGCGACAGTTGCGCTGCTGAGCTCGCGTCGGATCGCGCCGCTCACGATTCCGTCGATGAGCTTCTCTCGCTGCTCGACGGCGACGTAGTTGCCGCACCCAACGACATCCGCCTCGCGGCGATACGCGCACTTGCGCGTTCCGGTGGCAGGAGCGCCGGTCGCCCGAGCGCCACTGGTAATGCGCGGAAGCATGCTGGCTGGGCGGCCGCTGTAGCGCTGGTCGCTGCCGCCGCCGCTGCCGCGACGATTCCGGCGCGCTCGCCTGTTCGTCAGCTCATCGAGCGCCATACGCGCGCGCCGCTCCCCGTGGAGGATGCGCGTCCGGCCATTGTAGGGCCAGAAGCTGCGAGCGGCGCCGCTCAGCGTGGGGTCGCAATCCAGCCATCCGGAACCGCCGACGTGATGTTCCAATCGTCGCAGAGCGTGGGCGAGCTCACCATCGTTCAGGGCGCCGACTCACGCATGTCGGTCGAAGCAACTGGCGACGGGCCCACGTACGAGGTCGGCAGCAATTCGATCGTGGTTCACAACGATCGCGCCGATTCCGTGAGCTTCCACGTCGCTGTGCCGCCAGCTTCGCAGCTCCCCAATGCGACCGTCCGCGTCGGCGACCGCATAGTCTACCGGCGACTAGCCGGCCGCGTGGTGACTCCGGCCTCCGATCGGCGCGGGCCCACGCTCGTGGTGCCGATGGCGCGTTAGGCGTCGGCACGAGCATGGTGGCGCGCTACTCGCCGTCCCCATCAAAAACAGTGCTCTGGCTGTAATGTTGTGAGGTGGGAGCCGTCGGCTGTTGTTGGCTGCGGCTCCGCACCGCCACCTCGCTTGCTCGCGGTGGGCGCACTCGCTCGCAACCGAGCTCGGCACGCCGGGCCTGCATATCGATTCGATGACAAGACTTCGCACCGCGCTAACGCTGGCACTCCTGACACTCGCTCCAGCTCTCGCATCCGCGCAAGGCGGACGCGGAGGGTGGGGCGGCGGCGGTGGTGGGCGCAGCCGCGGTGAGCGTGGCGAGGGAGATACTACCGTCAGCGGCAAGCCGCGGACGCCGTTGAGCTTCGCCGAGATCGTCTATGCGCATCGCACCGATCTCCAGCTCACCGACTCGCAGACGGTGAAGGTGACCGGAATTCGCATGACCGCGCTCGCCAAGCGCGCCATGCTCAACAATCAGCTCGACTCGGTGAGGGCCAACCTGGCGGAGACGTCGCCCATGAGCGCGGCGCCGCCGACTGACTCGTCACGCAAGGCGATACTCGACGGACGCAGAGCGATGAGCGCGGTGCTCGGTCAGCTCCACGACGTCGATGTGGATGCGCGCAACGAGACGTTGCTGGTTCTCACTCCCGCTCAGCAGAAGAAAGCCGAGCAGCTGGAGGAGGTGGCGAACGCGCCGCCAGCGGCGAGCAGCGGCAGTGACAATGGGGGGCGTCGCGGTGGCGGCGGCGGACGCCGTGGTGGAATGGGCGGAGGCATGGGCGGAGGGATCGGAAATGGGGTGCAGGCTCCGTGATCGCGCGCCGCGCTCGCCATGCTCGTCTGACCGCCGAATCGGCGATCGATCGAAGTGTGGTGAGCCCAGATGACGCTGCCGCAGCTTAAGATCGTTCGGCAAGTCGCGTCAGTGTCGCAGGACGACGGGACGAGTATCGATGATGCCGACCCCGCATTGGCGGAGTCGCGACGTGAACAGCAGCAGCAGGATCTGCGCGATGAGAATCGCGAGCTCGAAGCACGGCTCGTACGTGCGGTGCAGGGGGGCGATTCGGATGCATTCGCACATCTCGTTCACGCGTACAGTCAGTCCGCGTTCGGTGTCGCGTACAGGATCATGGGACATCGCGAGGACGCCGAAGACGCGGTGCAGGATGCGTTCATGCTGGTTCTCGACAACATCTCGAGCTTCGATTCGTCGCGCCCGTTCGCGCCATGGTTCTTTCGCATTCTGCGTAATCAGGCGCTCAACGCGCGCCGATCGCGGATCGTGCGAAGCGCGGAGCAGTTGTCGGAGGATCGCGCCAGCAATTCCGTGAACGTCGATTCACTCGCGGAGAGGTCGGAGTTTCGGGAGAGGTTTCGCGACGCCGTCGGTCAGTTGAACGATGAGCAGCGCACGGTGGTGGAGCTTCACGACGTGGAAGGGTTCAAGTCGGCCGAGATAGCTAATGCGCTCGGAATGCCCGCATCCACGGTGAGGTGGCACTTGCAAACAGCGCGCAGAAAACTGCGGATGGCTCTGGCTCCGTTCCGCATCGAGAGCTCGAGGCGGAACGCCAAGGACATGGAGGAACAATGAAGGATGAAGACGAGCGAATGAAGCAGGACACGCAGGCCGACATGACTGGCCACGGATACCTGTTCATCGACCCGAGCGACGAGCCGGATGAAGGGATGGCGGCAGCGTTCCAGGCAATAGGACGCGGCTCCGTCGCTGACCGCGCGCGCCTTGCGTGGTTGGAGCAGCGCATAACCGAAGCGGCAGCTTCGCGGCTGGCGCTGTTGCGAGAGCGTGACTCCAACGCGTTGGACTACGTAGCTGGCTGGGCGCGCTTCGCGATTCCCATAGCGATGGCGGCGAGTCTCTTGCTCGCCGTCGCCATCTTCCACTCGCCACTGCCGGCTTCACTCACTACCACCAGCACTGTCGTGTTCTCATCGCCAAGCGTCTCGACAGTGATGCTCGGCGTGCTCACCGGCAGCGAGGAGAGTCACGATGCCGCGGCGCAGCTCGTTGCTGAAGAGCCAGGCAGCGCGCGCGCGTGGGCCGAGATCGCTCGATGAGTGCTCCTGGTGATTTGCCACCGATGAGTAACGGGTCCGACCTCCGCGCGCGGCGCGGCGGATCGGCGCGCGTGCTCGCCGGCTCTCTCATAGTCGTAGCGCTCATAATGGGCGCGGTGATCGGAGTAGGCCTCGATCGCAGCGTGATCCTTCCGCACCAGATGCGCGATCATCGCGGTCGGGGCAGACCGGGGATGCCGCGTCCCACTGCCGACGACAGGCGTCGCATGCTCGATCGTCTGTCCGCAGATCTCAAGCTCACACCGGATCAGACCCACAAGATCGACAGCATCATGACTTCGCAGACGACTGCATTCGCGGCGCTGCGGAACGAGATGACACCACGCTTCGACGCCCTCGTGAAGGAGACCCACGCCAAGATCGATAGCGTGCTCACCCCCGACCAGCGCGCGATTCATGACAAGACTCCACCGCCGAGACCATGGCGCGTGGTGGCTTCGGCATGGGACCGCGTCACGGGCCGCGCGGCGGTGGCGGGCCGCCACCGCCAGCGCAGCCGCCACTCTGACACCGCCGCTGATACTACACCGACGCGCCTCTCCGGCGCGTCGGAAGCTCAGTTAGTAGTGCGTGATGTTCGCTGCCGGCACCACGCGCCGAGCGCGAGATGTGAGCCGCCGTCGAGCGTGACGAGTGAGTGAGCACGCGGGCGTGTCACTATGTGCGACACCCACGTCATCTGCCCCGGTCCCGACGAGTAGAATGCGACGACGAGAAATCGCCCCGGCGTGACGCGGCGGAATTCGAAGTATCCACGCTCGTCGGTGTAAGTCGCAGTCGATTGAAGAGACGCGGCGGCATTCGAGAAGTGCTGCACTTCGCGTCCGAGCGAGTCGTCGACGGGATGTCGCGCTGGAGATGCGTCGGTCGCTACGGCGCTCGAGGCGTACGCGGTCTCAGCGGCGCTGTCGGGTGCCCGCGCCGCGACGTCGGTGAGCTTGGCGAGGTGCTCGCATACAGGCGATATCACCGAATCGGTAGCGCGCGATTCGCGCACCAGAAGCACCTGCGCACCATCCACTCCCGTTCTTGCGCTCCCGGCGACGACGTGCCCTTCCACCGAGCCTGGCTCCGTACATGCCGTGAGCGAGAGCACCAGCGCGGCGATCGCCGCGACCGGTTGTCTGGCGTGCCGCCGCGCGATCACGATTCCGTGATCACGCTCGCCAGCCGCGCGGGCGAGATGCCGCGCCGGCCGAGGTTTATGATGGCGCCGGCGTAGGTGGCGACGACCACGAGCGACATCGCGACTCCGAACGATGCAGCGACCAGCAGCCGCATCGGCGGATTGTCGAGGAGCCTGTTGGCACGCGAGTGCGCGAGCAGCAGCGCATACTCGAGCCACATCATGAGAGACATCATCATCAGTGAGCGTTCTGCGGGATCGACTGATCCCTTCTGAAGTACTGCTCGATGCACCAGCGGCTCACGCTCGCCGTCATCGAATCGATCGACGAGTATTCGGCGGGCTGTACGATCCGACATTCGGCGACGAGCTGCTTCACGTTGGCGAGCACCCGCTCCGGCGGGGCCGAGTGGGCCTTGAGCTCATCCACATATTGCTCCACCGCGAATCGCAACGTGTCGAGCGATGCGCGCGAGCCGTCGGCAGCGCCCGTGATCGCGAGGATGAGCGCGACAGTTGGAGACTGTCGCATGCGCGGCGCGACCAGCATGTCCGTTGAGCCGAAGCTGCTCTCTTGCTTCTGGGACAGAAGCGCTGCCGATATTGTCCGGCTACCGCGCAGCGCCACCGCACCGAGCGGCAGCAGAGAGCGCGGTCTCCGGAATCAGAGACATATGTGCGAGAAACAAGCTTGTGAGCACTGTCGGATTCCGATCAGGGTTCGGTATTCGCACGGACATTCCATCCATCCGTACTCGCGAGACAGTCGCGCACCGACGTTCTTAATCGTGCTTACAACTGTCTCCAACCACGTGATGGGAGTATGACGTCAGCGCTTCTTGTTTATTTCGTAAAGGATTCGCGAAGATCGACGGCAGAGTGACCTGCCGCTCTGCCGCGTATCTCGCGCTACCGGGCGGTAGACTGCGCGCGAGTGCTGTCGGCGGCAGAGCGCCACACTCCGGCGATCGGCGGAGTGGCCGCCGGGAGTAGCGACGGCGCCAGGCCGAAGTTGACCTCTACGGTGCGCAGCATCGTGAAGTGACTGTTGGGCGCAGCCGCCGCTGCAGAGTCGCTCCTCACCGGACCGCCGAGCAGTACTGTGAACACTCGGTTCGGACGCTTCTCGAGCCGTCCCGCCAGAGTGTTGGCCGACTCGTCGAACGTCACCGCGATCACGGTGTTTCTCATCGCCGCGGAGTCCGCGAGCACTGGCGTGAGGAATCCCCTCAGCCACGCTACTGCGCTGTCGAGCGGAGCGTCATGGCCATCGTGGATCATGTTCGGCGTGATGAACGTGTACGCTGCGAGCGAGTCCCTGTCGAACCACTTGAGGTTTCGCATGTGCGCGCACAGCGCCGGCTCGCTGTGGAATTCGGTGAAGCTGAGGAACGGGACGTGCTTCCGCGCGTAGTGCCCCGACGCACGGACGAACGTGCACGCAGCAGGAGCGCGGCTCGAGTCGGGATAGTTCTCGGCGAACGCGTCCCACGTCAGACCCTTCGCCGTCAGTCGGTCCACCACGGTCGGCGCATCGATGATGCGTTGCGCGTCGCCCATGTCGGTCGCGCGGTATGCGACCGGGTCATGCTTCGCACGCGGATCGCCGATGAACGTCTGTCCCGAGATGAGCGCGAGGTAGTTCGGGTAGGACGGATGCGCCACGGCGTAGTACTGCGTGAGCTCGACGCCCTGCCGCGCGAGCGAGTCCATGTACGGCGACCGCTCCACCGTGGACGCGTCCTCGTTCTCGAGCACGATCAGAACGAAGTGCTTGAACACTCCCACGGGCTCGGCGGAAACGCTCACCCTCGCCGGCGGCGGGGGAGGCGTCTTCCGGCTGCTGCACCCCGCGATTGCCGCGCACGCGACGATCAGCGTCGTGCAGCTTTGCGCCCTTCTTCCCCTCCTTGAAATCACGAAATCTTCCCTACGCCGCGCCGCGCGACATTCTGTATCTTGATGGAGTGAGTCACCACAACAAATCTATGGCCATTCCTTCGCGCCGATTCGCCATCGCACTCGTAGCACTCGCACCCATCGCCATGGCGGGCTTCGTCAACCGTACCGCCAGGGATGCGAGCGTCGATCTGTTCGACCAGGTGGTCCGCCTCGTGGGCCGCGAGAGCGTCGACTCGCTCTCGGCGGACGAGATCTACGAGAAGGCGGCTCGTGGCCTGGTTGCCAACCTCGGCGATCCATACGCCAGTCTCTACTCGCCCAAGGAGCTCGCCGATTTCATGCGCGGCACCATCGGCAACGCGTACGGCGGCCTCGGCATTGGCGTCAATCAGTCCGGGCCGGATGCGGTAGTCACGAGCGTGTTTCCCAACTCGCCCGGAGCGCGCGGCGGCCTCCAGCCTGGCGACCAGATAGTAGCGATCGACGGGGCGCCCATCCATGGCTGGGATGCGGACCACGTTACCCAGCACCTCACCGGCAAGCCGGGAACTCTGGTGAGCGTGACGTGGGCTCGACTCGATGTTCCGACTCCGATCACCGCGACCTTCACGCGCGCGAACGTCCACGCTCCAGCGGTCCCGTTCGCGCTGATGCTCGACGACGCCACGGGCTACGTCCCGCTGCAGCGATTCAGCGAGACATCGCGTGACGAGGTGGCGCAGGCGATCACGGAGCTCCAGCAGCGCGGCGCCAAGCGCTTCATCGTCGACCTGCGCGGCAATGGCGGTGGCGACGTTGGCGAGGCGGTGGACATAAGCACGCTCTTCCTCAAGCGCGGCAACGAGGTCGTCACACTGCGTCAGCGCAACGCGCCGCCGGAGGTGTATCGCGCGCCGAGTGAGCCACTCGTTCCGAGTGAGCCGGTCGCCGTGCTCGTCGATGGCAACACTGCGTCGGCGTCGGAGATCGTCGCAGGCGCGTTGCAGGATCACGATCGTGCACTCATCGTCGGCAGCACGTCGTTCGGGAAGGGAATCTTTCAATCCGTGTTCAAGCTGGATGATGGCTACGCGCTCAAGCTCACTACCGGCAAATGGTTCACGCCGAGCGGGCGCTCCATCCAGCGCGATCGCAAGTTCGTCGATGGACACTTCGTCCAGCTCGGCTCAGCGGAGCTGCTGGCGGATTCGCTCAAGCGATTCTCCATCACCTACAAGTCAGACGCGGGACGCAAGCTCTTCGGCGGCGGTGGGATCACGCCCGACGTCGCTGTCGCTCCCGAGACGCTCGCGACTGCTGCTCGCCCGGTTTTCGTCGCGATGTCCGTGAACCCGCGCGAGACGAGTGCGGCGATGCTCGACATCGCGCGGCGCGAGCGCGGCCACGTGACTCCTGATTTCGTCGTCACGCCAGCGCTCCGCAACGAGTTCTACAAGCGCATCGGCGCGCCGCTCCTGCAGCGTGACACCGTGGCGCTGCGCGCTGCCGCACCATTCGTCGATCGTCTCATCGAGCAGCGCGTGCTCAGCATGTCGTTCGGAGACTCGGCAGCGTTCAGGCGCGGTGTCGCTGGCGACGCGCCAGTGCAGCGTGCGCTGCGTCTGCTGGCCCACGCCAGGAGCCAGCAGCAGATCGTCGCCTCGCTACCGGGATGATTCGCACGGGGAAAAGCGCCAGGAAGCCGGCCGCCGGCGCCGCTGACGGTGAGAGGTGTAGCAGTTGACGGCGAGACTCGCTGTATCCATTACCACTCGCGCACCGACATCATCGCGATCAAAGCACGCTGCTGCGGTGAGTACTACGCGTGCAAGGACTGCCACGAAGCGATCGCGGGCCATCCGCTCGATCCATGGCCGCGCAATGAGTGGGGCGAGAAAGGCGTGCTATGTGGTGCGTGCGCTGCGGAGCTCACGATCAATGAGTACCTCGCGTGCGGCTATCAGTGCCCGCGATGCGGCGCGGCGTTCAATCCAGGGTGCCGCAATCACCACGACTATTACTTCGCGCCGATTGTGATGCTCCGTGAGTGAATGCCCCTTTCAAGCACTCGTGCCGCCGGCGAGCCGCTTCACGAGCTCGTACAGGAACTGGTCCCCTTCGTAGAAGGAGTTGACTGCGAGCCGCTCATCACGCCCGTGGAAGCGTATGTCGTTGGGCTCATAGAAGAAGCCCTGGACGCCGTAGGTTTGAATGCCGGCAGCGCGGAGGTACATGCCGTCGGTCGCGCCCATGACCATCATCGGGACCGCCTGCGCGCCGGGCCACATTGTGGCAGTTATCGCGCCTACCGGCTGCATGAGGTCCGCGCGCATCGGCGACGGCTGGGGATCGAAGTGGATGGCCGTCCACCATGATGTGCACCGCGCTGTCCGCCACTATTCCCTGCAGCGTCGTCGTGACGTAGTCGGGTGAGTCATCAGGGAGCACGCGACAGTTGACCGTCGCCGCGGCCAGCTGTGGCAACGCGTTCTTCGCATGACCGCCCTCGAGCATCGTCGCCACGCACGTAGTGCGCAGCATGGCGTTCCACTCTGTAGAGGATTGCGCGACCCGCGACATTGCCGCCTGATCTCCATTTGCTACCGCCGCCAGATCAGCCGCGTTTCCACTACCCAGTCCCGACATCGCGTGGAAGTACGCACGCGTGACGTCGTTGGTCTTGAGCGGAAAGGCGAACTCTCCCAGGCGCGTGAGTGCGCCAGCCAGATGATAGATCGCGTTGTTGGCCACGGGCAATGAGCTGTGTCCGCCCGGATTGCGCACCTCGAACCTGTAGTTGACGACGTATTTCTCGCTCACCTGCACGTCGTTGGAGATGTGCTTTCCGTTGAGCTCCTCGCCCCATCCTCCTTCGTTGAGGCACAGGTCGGCGTCGATGAGATCGCGATGGTTCGCGAGCAGCCACTGCACGCCGTTGTACGGTCCACCGCCTTCTTCATCCGCGGTGAGCGCTACTATGATGTCGCGGTCGGGTTTGAATCCCTCGCGCTTGTATCTGATGAGGTTGGCGATCCACACCGCAGCCTGCGCCTTGTCGTCGCCCGTGCCGCGACCGTAGAAGTAGCCGTCCTTCTCGACGAGCGTGAACGGGTCCGTGCTCCAGTCCTCACGCTTCGCCTCGACCACGTCGGTGTGTGCGAGGAGCAGGATCGGTCGCAGTTTGCCGTTGCCGTGGTACCGCACGACGAGGTTCGCCTTCGTTGGACTCGCGCCGCCGATGAAGATGTCGCGTTCCGGGAATCCGGCGTCGCGCAATCGTCGCGCAGCTGCTTCCACCACCGGTGTCGTAGCACCGGTCGTGTAGCCGGACTTTATCTCGATCATCTCCTTGTAGATGTCGTGCGCGAGCTGCCGGTCGCTCTGTGGCGGCATGTTGCCGTTGCTGTTCTGCGCCTCTCCTACGGCGGCAGTGGACACGCACCAACGCGGCGAGTGCGATGCACAGTTTCATCAGAGGTTTCATCCGATTGAGAGTTGGAGCGGTGCTGCCTGCTCCGTCACTGAACCGTGAGGAACGGCAGCAGCGCCCAGATCGCACCGAGCGCACCGAGTGAAGCGATGATGGTAGTAGCGTAGCCGAGTCGTCGCGAACGTGACCAGCCGGCGGCGCCGAAGCTCGTCAGAAGCAGCAGAATTCCGACGAGGAAGAGCATGGAGATGGGTCCGAGATGTTGTCCGATTCCCTGCAGAATACGGGCTTTGGCGACTGCCGGGAATGCGCTCGGCGCATCCACAGTCGCCGCGGCGAATGTATTTCCGAGCGTGACGATGAGAAAGCAGGTCGATGCAGCCAGAGCGAGACCGGCCGCAGGTCCGATCACCCGGTGATCCTTGGGCGCCCCCAACAACGTTCCGAAGAACGCGAAGCTGAAACCCGCCAGCAGAGATGCGACGAACGCGAATTCCCTGAAGTACTCAGCCACGTCGCGTCACCATCAGCGCGTGCTGTCGGCTACTGCGATGATGGGCAGCACCGCGCCGAGCGACGTTGGTGCCGGCGCGGCGAGATGGAACTCGGCGGCAGTGCGTCCAGCGCGCATCGCGGTCACCGTATCGGGCGCCTGCACGGCGAGAGGGCCCGGCGGAATGCGCCACCTGTAGCCGCGCACACGGCCAAGCACGTTGCCCGAAGAGTCGATCGCGAGCAGCCGCACCTGGTGCATCACGAACGCCTGCCCCACATGGACCACCACTGAATCCGGCTCGAGCCTCAACCCCGCGACGCGTCCGCCGAGTGTGGCGAGATCGGTCGGGGTGAGCATGAGGTCCTGCGCTCCACCGGCTGCACGCTCGGCGGCGACGGCGGCGTCATGCTGGCTCACACGCTCCTGCGCTCCGACGATACCGTCGCGCGCGAGCATTCTGATCGCATTGAAGCTCCCCGAGTCGGCGCGCCACGAGAAGCCATAGTTGAAGTGCATCCCGCGGTCCGCGTCCTGCCGCTCCACGCGCTGCACTATCTCGCGGCCACCCGCTCTTATCGGTATGTCTACACGTCGAGGTCCGCAGTCACCACGAACGTTCTCGCAGTTTCGCAGCATGACGCCGTAGACGTGGATCGGAACCGTGGAGTTGTTCTGCACCCATATGATCTGCGCTGGGACCGATCCCATGCCCTGTTCCAGCGTGGCCGTGACCGTTTCGCTGGTGGGGGCGACATAGCGCGTGTCGTCAGACTGGGCACGCGCTGCGGATACGGCGACGGCGGCAACCGCAGCCGGGCTGATCAACAGAATCGAAAGACGCATGTGTGAGGATGGAGGAGAGAGGTTATTCGAGCTCATCACCGTGACCACAACAACAGCACACCACACTCCGGCCCGTCCGACATGGGCTGCTTGCCCGCCACGGATCCTCCCGTCGATGGCGTCGCTTTGTACTGCACTGGGATCTCCGACGAGTTGTAATACTCGATTCCGCCGAGCCACGCAGGATCTATCCAGCCCAGATCAGGCGGCGCTGGAGCGAGCGGAACCCCGTCGAGATACACGACGACACTACATCCGCCACGCGTGCTGATGGCAAACTGACCGCCGGGGCCCGCCTCGCCGGAAATGGAGAGACCTCGCACGCGCGAGCTGATGATGGCGTTGAGCGAAGCGCCGAACATCGAGTCGAGCTGTGCGGAGGTCACGAACTGCCCGAGATCGCGCTTCCTTCTGGACTCGAACTCGGAGAGATGTGCCGAGACCGCTTCGCCCTTCACCGAGACTGAGGGAAGCGCGTACGCGGTCGGCAGCATCATCATGACCACTTCGAGCGAGTCTTCCTTCTGGATGCGCACGGGCGCCGACAGCGGCTCGTACCCGACCCGCCGCGCCTCGACCATGTATATACCGGGCGGGACGTGGCGCAGGTGGGCCTCGCCCATGCTGTCCGTGCTGGCGTATGCACCCAGCTTCTGAATGCGCACGTGGACGTTCGGCAGAAACGCACCGGTCATTTCATCGCCGGCCCCGACGACTATGGTCGTGTGACCGCTCTGGGCCGCGGCGATGGGCGTGGCGACGTGCGCGGCGAGAAGCATGGCCGGGATGAGCAGCCTCATGCCCAATCCTGTGCCTGTATCTCTCCCACGTCAAGCAGGCCGCATAGGTGCAAATGAAACGCGCCGGTCACTCGAGAGAGAGTGACCGGCGCGTCGAATCTTGTAAGCCGTGGAGCTTTACGGCGCGTCGCAGGTGGGGCTTGCTTCGACTATCACCATCCGGCGGTCCGCCTGCGTGCGCGGCACGGTGCCGAGGTCACTGAGATCGCCGATGTACACCACGCAGTTCTTGCCGCGCGCCGCGCGGTGAGTGCCGCGCGCCGACCACGCCGCATCGTTCGCCGAAGTTATCTCGATCGCCACGTCGTCACGATAGCCGTGAGAGATCTGAAGCGCGCTGAGATCGGTGGTGTAGCGCGCATGGCTCGAGTAGTACGATTCTTCCGCCATGATGAGCTCGCGCAGTCGATCATGCACTGCCATCAATGCGTCAGATGTGGTCTGTACCGAGTTCGAGACGGGAGTCACTACGAAGTTCTGTGCGCGTGCCAGCGATGGAATCGCGGCTATCAACACTGCGCCGATTGACAGAAGTCTTGAGGTGCGCATGCATACCTCCACGAAAGGTTCGGAGCGTCATACATCACGCTACTCAGACGTGGTACCGGTCCGGCGGTCACGCTCCGAGCGTCATCCGTAGAACAACAGCGGAGCGTCCGTTCTCTCGCCGCGCACCGGCTGCGTGACGCGTAAGCGCACAGCGATGCCTGCTCACCATCGGCGTTGTGTAAAGGAGTCATCCAGCGAAGGGACAATGTGTCTGTATCCATGCCGCCCTCAGGCGCCTCTCGTCGCATCAGCATGACAGCTGCCTAGGCGACTCTCTCAACGGAAATCCGGTGTGAGACCGCCTGTTTTCGCGACCCGGCAGCTTTTCGGGCGGACCTGAGGGCTCTTCGGCGTCGCCGCACCGTGTCGAAAAGCGGTCGCCGGTTGAGAAAAAACGTCTGAATTCGGCCCGCTTAATGCATCGTGTCTGGCTTGGTTCAATTCGGAGTGGGGATGACTGAAAGACGTGGGCTGTGGGCGCCGCGCATCAAGCGTCGGACCCCTGAAGAGATCACTGCTGAGAACCTCAAACGGTATCTGAGTGGTGACCCAGCGTACAGTAACGTTGGCCTCCACGCCATCGCCCGCACGCGTGAGTTCCTTTCCATCGCTCGCCTCAAGATGGCGCGCGAGTACCACTCCAGCATATCGACTCATGTAGCCCGCTCTGCTCACTGAGCTGCCCCTACGGCGTCGTCGCATCCTCTTCGGAGGGTGACGATGACCCGGCTCGGTCACGGTAGAGCACCCAGAAACGCCCGGTTGTACCGGGCGTTTCTATTTTTGTCGCATACAACCCCGCAACGGCTGCTCGCGTAGTCCAGCAGTGATCGCCAACGACGTGATGAAGCTCAGCATCCTCGACCAGTCCCCGATCTCCGAGGGGTCAACCGGCGCCCAGGCGCTCCGTAACTCGGTGGAGCTCGCCCAGCTTGCCGACAGACTGGGTTACTCGCGCTACTGGGTGGCAGAGCACCACGGCACAGGGATGCTGGCGAGCCCGAGTCCCGAAGCGCTCATCGGACCAATCGCCGCGCTCACCCGCCGCCTGCGAGTGGGAAGTGGTGGCGTCATGCTGCCGCACTACAGCCCACTCAAGGTCGCGGAGACTTTCAGCATGCTCAGTGGACTGTTTCCCGGGCGCATCGACCTTGGCATCGGGCGGGCGTCGGGGACAGACCCGATGACCGCGTTCGCGCTCCAACGCGATCGCCGTGAACGCTCGCCGGACGATTTCCCGGAGCAGCTCGCTGAGCTTCGCGGCTACCTCGAGCGCTCCATTCCAGCTGATCACCCATTCGCGCGCCTCGCCTCGCTCCCGGGCCTCCCGGAAACGCCGACGCTCTGGCTCCTTGGCTCCTCGCCACAGAGCGCGATCTGGGCCGCGCAGCTCGGACTCCCTTACGCCTTCGCCGATTTCATCAACTCGGACGGAACCGAGATCGCGGCGATGTATCGCGAGCGATTCCAGCCGTCGGCCGCACTCACCGCGCCGCGAGTGATGGTCGCGACGTGGGCACTTTGCGCTGACAGCTACGAGGAGGCAGAGCGACTCGCGTCGAGCAGCAGGATGTCACTCGCGCTGCTGCGCACGACCGGGCAGTCGATTCCGGTACCGCCGGTCGAGCGCGCACTCGAGTTCCTCGAGCAGCGCGGCGCGGAGCTCCCTCTCGCAGCACGCCGCCGCCTCACACTCGGCGCGCCCTCGGAGATCCGTCCGCTCATCGAGAGCGTAGCGCGCGATTACGGTGCGGACGAGGTGATGATAGTGACGATCACCTACGATCACGCAGCTCGGCTTCGCTCGTACGAACTGATCGCGCAGGCTTTCGGGCTGGACAGCGTGTGATGATAAGGCTCGCGGGCGCGATCTGCATTGCGTCGGTCGTAGCAGCGGCAGCCGCACACGCGCAGTGCACATCGGAGCCACCTAACGCGGCGGCGAAGCTCACGCGCGACGGAAGGCACATCGCGCTCAGCTACGCAGGTGCGTCGATTCTGGATGCACACTTCTCGGACAATGTCGCGAGCGCCGACTTTCGCGAGCTGATCGACACCACGGGTGGCGTAGTCACTCACGTGATGAAGTGGACAGCATTCGACGGCTCGACGCTGCAGCTATCGGCCCTGATCACGGGCGGCGTCGATGTATTCCCCGCGGAGGTGGACAGGCGCGCGGACGCGATGCCAATCGTGCGTAACAGCGTCGGGCCGAGTGCGAGCTTGTTGAATCGCGCCGTATACGATCGCGATTGTGACTGGGTGGTGTCGGTGGATTTTCCAGCTCAGGCTCGTGTGTCTCCGCTGCCGGGTGGGCGGCAGTTCGTGCTGCAGGCGAGGGGTGCGGAGATCGCGCTCAGATTTCAGCCGCGATATTACGCCAGGCATCGCGGCCTGAGCGAGTTTCGCCCATGGCAGTATCGCGTCAAGCGCGAGTCTGTTGCCGGATGGAGCTCGTGGTTCGCGTTTCGAGACAGCGTCACCGAGCGCGATGTGAAGCGCACCACTGATGCAATTGCCGATTCGCTCGAGCCGTACGGTTATACAGTAATTCAGATCGACGATGGCTTCGAGCAGACGCCGATCGGCACGCCCGACCGCTGGCTGCATCCCAATGCGAAGTTCCCGAGCGGATTGCGCTCGCTCGCGGAGTACATCAGCGCGAGAGGCATGACGCCGGGCATCTGGACCAATGTCACGTTCCAGGATCACGACTGGGCGCTGGCGCATCCCCAGTATTTCGTCCGCGATTCGGGCGGCGCACCAGCGTATGGGAACTGGATCGGGTACGTGATGGACGGTTCCAACGAAGCAACGCTCGACTCGCTGATCAGGCCGGTTTATGCCGGGCTCGCGGCGGATGGTTGGCACTACTTCAAGGTCGATGCGCTTCGCCATCTGCGGAACGAGGGATACAACAGCCATGCTTCGTTCTTCGCGAGCACGAGTGCGTTGGTCGATGCGTACCGGTCGGTCGTCAAGGCCATTCGCCGGGAGATCGGCGATGCAGCGTTCATGCTCGCGTGCTGGGGCGTGCGGCCCGAGCTTGCGGGACTCATCGACGCGACGCGTGTAGGCACCGACGGGTTCGGCTACGGCGGCTTCGCGCAGTACAACTCGTTCAACAACGTGGTGTGGCGCAACGATCCCGATCACATCGAGCTCGCGCGCTCCGATGCATACCGCGCGCTGACGCTTGCGTCGCTCACCGGATCGCTGATCATGCTCACCGATCGGCCGGAGGTCTACGAGAGTCGACGGGTGGAGATAGCGCGTCGCGCCGCTCCCGTTCTCTTCACGCTCCCGGAGCAACTGTACGACGTCGATCCGTCACGCTCCGACCAATTGAAGCGAGTGAATACCGAAGTGAGCGGTTCGGGGCCGCGTCCGTTCGATGCTGGTCAGAAGCTCGCGGCATCGATGTATCTGCTCGACGTCAACCTCTCGCCGCTCGAAGCGTGGATCGTGCTGGCGCGCACTCCCGGCGCTCCGTCGAGCATCCCACTCAGCGAGCTCGGACTCGAGCCCGAGAGGGAGTACGTGGCGTTCGACTTCTGGGCGAAGCAATACCGCGGCGTATTCAGACACGTTCTTCAGGCCGGAAGTGTCGATCCGCGCTTCGGCGTGCAGGTGCTGTGCATCCACAAGCGCGAGAACCGACCGCAAGTCCTCGCGACGAGCCGTCACGTTAGCTGCGGTGCGATTGATCTTTCAAACGTCGGTTGGGGACCGGGCAATACTCTCAACGGCGAGAGTCAGGTAGTCGGCAACGACAGCTACACGCTGTACGTGACCGAGCCGCGGGGATGGAGCTTCGCGGGAGTGAGCACCGATCACCCATGGGTCACCCATGTCACGCGTACGGGCGAGATGCGCCTGATAAGCATCCGCGCGCCGCGAAACGGGAGCATCGCGTGGCATATCACGTGGCGCCATGCGGGACCGGCGCAGCCCACGTCACCAGTGTACTGATGCCAGTAGCATGACAGTCCGCGTTCCTCCAGGGCCCACGGCGTTGTCCGCCATCACACACTTCCGCCGCGTACGGCGCGATCCACCGGCGTACTTCGGGTGGCTCTCGCGCACGTATGGCGACGTGTCGATGGCGCGGATCGGGCCGCGGCGTATCTGCGTCATCACCGATCCTGAGCTGGTTCGCGAGGTGCTCGTCACGAAGCAGCGGAACTTCACGAAGACACGGGCGCTCAGGCGCGCCGGTCTTCTCCTCGGTGACGGGCTGCTCACGAGCGAGGGCGATCACTGGCTGCGTCAACGCAGGCTCATGCAGCCGGCGTTTCACAAGGCTCGCGTAGATGGCTACGCGACCTCGATGGTGGAGTTCGCCGAGCGCGCGTCCGAGCGCTGGCACGATGGCGAGTGCCTCGACATTCATCGTGAGATGATGCGGCTCACGCTCGCGATCGCATGTGCGACGCTGTTCAGCGCACGTGTGGAGAGCGAAGCCGACGAGATCGCCGACGCACTGGAGACTGCGATGTCGCTCTTCAGGCGGCTCACGATGCCCTTCAGCGAGTTGCTCGACAATCTTCCGCTTGCAGCGAACCGACGCTTCGCCGCGGCGCGCGCTCGGCTCGACGCGACCGTGAATCGCATCATCCGCGAGCGCCGTGCCGATGGACGCGATGCTGGCGACGTTCTATCGATGCTCCTTCTCGCGCAGGACGACGCCGGCAGTGGTGAAGGAATGACCGATGAGCAGGTGCGCGACGAGGTGCTGACGCTCTTTCTCGCGGGGCACGAGACCACGGCTAATGCGCTGTCGTGGACGTGGTATCTGCTGGCGCGTAACCCACGTGTGGAGACGGCGCTCCATTCAGAGATCGACGCTGTGCTCGGCGATCGGCGCGCGAGCGCTGCGGACCTGGAGCGACTCCATTACACACGTGCCGTGATCGCGGAGTCGATGCGATTGTATCCGCCGGCGTGGGCCGTGGGACGGGAGGCGAAGGAGCAGTTCGAGCTCGGCGGCTACACGATCCCAGCACACACGATGCTGTTCATGAGCCAGTGGCTAATTCACCACGACGAGCGCTGGTTCAGCGACCCACTGGAGTTTCGTCCGGAGCGGTGGACACCCGAGATGGAGCAATCGCTGCCGAAGTTCGCGTACTTCCCGTTCGGAGGCGGTCCACGAAAGTGCATCGGTGAGTCGTTCGCGTGGATGGAGAGCGTGCTAGTGCTAGCCACGCTCGCGCGACGATGGCGCGTGAAGCTCGCGGATCCCGATCATGTGGTGATGCCGCGAGCTGTGATAACGCTGCGGCCGGCTGGTGGGATCGGCGCTGTGCTCGAGCGACGTCTCACAGCTTCTGCCGGGTAGCCGCCACGGTCGAGGCGGTACGCTTTCGAGAATATCCGACCAGGTCGCGTAACCTCCAGTGGCGTAGATTAAGCGCGGCACGTCTCCGCCGGTCTGGTTTCAGCGTGACAGGCCGGCGTTGATCAAGTATGAACGCACACAGGAGGAGATGTGATGACAGAGCTCTACGCACTGTGGCTCCCGGTCCTGATTTCTGCGGTCATCGTATTCGTCACGAGCGCGATTATTCACACTGTGTTGCCGTGGCACAAGGGCGACTACGCGACAGTTCCGAATGAGACTCAGGTAAGTGCGGCGCTGCGTCCGTTCGCGATCCCACCCGGTGACTACATCATACCACGACCTGCCACGCGCGAAGGCTTCAAGTCGCCGGAATTCGAAGCGCGTATCAGGGAAGGACCGAACCTCATCGTCACCGTGCTCCCGAACGCGGCGTGGTCGATGACGCGCGGTCTCGGCCTCTGGTTCGTTTACTGTCTCCTCGTCAGCGTCCTGTGCGCGATCGCCGTAGCAGTCGCGGTGCCGACTGGCTACATCCACGGAACAGTCTTTCACGCCGCGTTAGTTGCAGCGTTCCTTGGGTACTGCGTCGCACTCTGGCAGATGTCGATATGGTGGCGTCGCTCCTGGGCGATCACGGCAAAGGCAACAGTCGACGGATTGATCTACGCACTGCTGACCGCGGGCACGTTCGTCTGGCTCTGGCCGCGATAGCAGAATGAGAGTTGGGCTCACACCATGATCATTGTCATCATAGTGTGAGCCCAACGCGCCGGCCACGCGTCTACTATGGATCAGCGAGGACTGGTAGCCGCGGTGCGCGGCCACTCGTTGTCGCTCGGGTCCTTGTCCGGGAATCGCCGCCCTGGATCGAGCGTTATCGAGTCGATCTTTCTACCACCGAAGTCGAGCGTCGCTTCGAAGTCTCTGCTACCGTTGAACCACACGCTCACCGGCCACGTCACGATCGCCGTGCTCGCATCAACCATTCGCGCGTTGCTCATCGGCCGAATCGCAGGACCGCTCGCCGCGAACTTCACCTGCAGGACTACGGGCGATGGCATCGCTCCAGCCTGATGCACCGTGACGATCGTGCGATTTCCACTGGTGCGCACGCTGGCGATCGATCCGTCGACTGATTCCGTAGTGAAGAGCCAGTAGTACCAGAACCAGCTCAGGTCCTGGTGCAGCGCGCTCGACATGTACAGCGCGTAATCCCACGGTGTTGGATGCTTGAATCTCCATGCTTTCGCGTAGCCACTCATCGCATGCCACACCGCTGAATCGCCGACGATGCCACCGAGCATCGAGAGCATGAGCGGGGCCTTGCCGTAAGCCTGGAACGAGTACATCGGCCCGCCGTAGTTGGCATCCCACATCAGCGGGGCTTCCATCTCATTGCCGCTCGTGCGGCCGTATGATTGCCCCAAGCTGTCGACGTTGGGAGTCTGGCCGAGTCGGTCGAAGCGGGAGAGACGATTCATGTACTGGTTGAAGCCTTCGTCCATGAAGCCGTACCACGTCTCGTTCGTGCCGACCATCATCGGCCACCACTGGTGCCCTGTCTCGTGATCCGCGGCGCCCGTGCTCGACATGATGAACATCGGATACTCCATGCCGCCTTCGGGACCGTCGACCATCGTCATCGTGGGATACGCGTAAGGCATCCACAGTCTCGAGTAGAACTCCAGTGCATGGCGCACCGTCGGTCCAGCGAGCGCGTACGCCTGCGCGTGACCGGGCTCGTAGAAGATGTTGATCGGGACCGACGCGCCACCGGGGATGCTCGCGTGATACGCGTCGTAGACGAATCGATCCGAAGTCGCCCACGCTACGTCACCGACAGTGTCAGCGACGAAGTGCCACACGAGCCGGTCTCCAGCCGCCGTCGATCTCCCCGGACCGCGCTCGTCGGCGCTCACGATGTTGATGGTGGAGTCGGAAGTCATTGCGCGTGCGAGCTTCTCACGCGCCTGCGGAGTGAGCACTTCCTGCGGGTTCTGTAGGATGCCCGTTGCACCGACCAGCCAACCAGCGGGCATGTCGATGTGGACGTCGTAGTGCCCGTAGTTGTTGTAGAACTCCGAAGGTCCGAGATACGGATCCGTGTCCCATCCGCGCAGGTCGTCGAACACCGCTACGCGCGGATACCACTGCGCCACCTGGTAAAGCGAGTCGCCCCAGCGTCCCATGCGTAGACCGCGCACGCCGTTCACCAGCGGAACGCGGAAGTGCCATTGCGCGTCGATCGTCGCGGTCCCCTTGGGCGGCACCGGTGACGGAAGTCGCACGGTCGCTACCGTCTGCGTCATCCCGGTTGCGATCGGATGGGTGATCGGCGCTTGCTGGCGCGAGCGCGGACTGCGGCCTGCAGCGTTGCTTCTATCGCTGATGTCGACACTGTCACCGTTCACAGCGAGGCGGGTCACCACCATCCCCTCGGTGATCTCCGGCATCGTCTCGGCGCGTGGGACGTTGGCCGCGTAGATGTTCTGATCCAGCCGCAGCACGATGACGCGCATCGCCGAATCGCTGTTGTTGTGAATGACGACATGCTCGCTTCCGCTCACCGTGGACGTTGGTGCGTCGAAGCGAGCGTTGATCGTGTAGTCGTTCCAGAGCTGCCAGTAGTTGGGGCCCGGACGTCCGGTGGAGTCGCGCGTGCCGGCAGCCCACGCGCGGCGGATCATGTTGGTGAGCGGGATGTCACGCCTGACCGCCCGCGGCGCGTCGGCAGGATATCCCTCGGGTATTGCAGTGGTCTGCGCCGCAAGCGGGGCAGCGGCGCTCGCGCAGATCGCGAGCGCCATCACGAAGCGAGAAGTCATAAGGGTCCCTGTGTGGCTACTGAAACGAGCTATCACACCCTACGGCTCTGCGCATGGGACCGTTGCGCAGAGCCGCACCCGCTGGTGTGATCTCGTACCACCGAGGTTACCCCTTCACGTACGCGAGCTTCGCAGCGATCTTGCCGTCGCGAACGGTGAAAACGTCGACGCCGCGCAAATGCCAAGGTTGACCGTCGCGGAGTTTGCGGTATATCCAGCGCACGACTGCGCGGTCGTCGCACGCGATGAGCTCTTCGGTGTCGAACACGGCGTCGGCGTTGCGCGCGAACCACCGGCGCCAGTATTGGGAGACCGCTTCCTTGCCCTCGATCCGTGCCCCGTCGGGCGCCGGAGCGGTGGACTCGAATACCGTGTCGTCCGTGAGCAGGTCTGCCAGCGCGTCGGCGTCATGGCGATTGAATGCCTCATTGAAGCGCTGAACGGTCGCGTGGGTTGCAGGCGGTTCTGCACTTAGCTGCCGCTCGCGCGTGGCGTTGTCAGCTACGCTTTGCATAGTTGCTCGCCCCGAACCAGTCGACGACCACCACCGGATCATCGCCCACGACCCAGGCGTCGTGGCCGCTTGGGAGGGAAGTGATGTCTCCTGGTCCGGCAGTGAACTCGGTGCCGTCGTCCATTCGGATAGCGAGCCGTCCGCTCACGTGATATTGGAAGTGAGGCGCCTCGCAGCTCGCGGTTTGCGCGATGGGTTTGACGTCGTTGACCCAACGCCATCCTGGTTGAAACACCAATCTTCCGACCTCGCCGCCATCGAGCTTGAGGATTTCCGCGCGTCCTTTCGGAAATTCTCTGACGTCGTCCGGGTGTGCAAAGGTCTTGTGTTCCGTTTGCATAGCTTCCTCCAAACAAGTGGGTATATTTACCTACTAGCAGGTAACTATTCTATCTACCGATAGGTAAGGACGCAAGGGCCACTACATGTCTGTACCAACAACTACCGCTCGCCACCACGCCAAGCAGTCTCCATCCACCTCTACACAGATCCTCGACGTCGCGGAGCGCCTGGCGCAGACCCGCGGCTTCAACGGCTTCAGCTATGCCGATATCGCAGCAGAACTCGGTATCACCAAGGCCAGCCTCCACTACCACTTCCCGACCAAGACGGATCTCGGGAATGCGTTGATTCAGCGCTACTCCACCACTTACGCTCACGCGCTGTCGCAAATAACGGCCAGCGGCGCGGATGCCCGCGCTCAGTTACGGGGCTACGTGGATCTGTACAAAGCCCTGCTCGTCGACGACCGCATCTGCTTGTGCGGAATGTTCGCCGCCGAATACGCGACGCTTCCTCAGTCGATGCAGCATGCGGTGCGCGAGTTCTTTGATGAGAATGAGGCGTGGCTCGCGCCTCTGCTCGAATCTGGACGCCGCGCAAGCACGCTCGCGTTCGACGGAGCGCCGGAAGATGCGGCGCGAGTTCTGACGTCGACACTCGAAGGGGCAATGCTCCTTGCGCGGTCGTATGGCGAGGTTGCGCGCTTCACCGCGACCGCCGACCACGTTTTTCGCGAGCTCACGCCGGTGGCCCCGTCGCCGTCCTCAGAGCGGCGCCTCAACGCAAAGTCGAGCAAGCGCGCCGCGCCCTAGGATGGGGGGAGCGTGATGGAAGCAACGCGGGGTCCCACTGTCATCGCGATACGCGGGGCCCAGGACTTGCCAATCACATGTAGTAAGAGCGACACGCATCGCGCAGCGAGTGAAGGCGCGCCTCGTCGGTCGCGACGGTAACGCGCATCGTAGCATTCGCGCCGGCAGAGCATCATGAGCGTCAGCAGTCCCTCCATGTTGGTCTCGCGGCTGAGTCACGTCGCGAGTTATTCGCTACTCATAGCCCTCGTTGCGTCGTGCAGCGGCGCGGAGCGCGGGCTCACCTCGCCCGACACGCCTGGCGTCAGTGGGGTCATCGTCTCTCCCTCGGCGACCTCGCTCACGGTGGGCGCCACCATCGCACTCACCGCGCAACTCCGGGACGCATCGGGCAACGTGGTGCCCGCGACCGGAGTCTTCTGGTCCAGCAACGACACGACTGTCGCGACCGTGTCGTCGGTCGGGGTCGTGACGGCTCGCGACACAGGTATGGCGCAGATCGCGGCCAGCGCGGGCGGCCAGTCGGCGATCGGCACCATCACCGTGACACCGGTCCCAGTGGCCTCGGTCGCAATCGTGCCAGGGTCCGGGACGGTCAGCATCGGTGCGACGATGGGCCTCACCGCGGTGACCTACGACGCCAACGGCGCCTCGCTATCGGGCCGGCCGGTGGTGTGGGGGACGAGCGCGCCGCAGGTCGCGACCGTGAGCGCAACCGGTGTCGTCACCGGGATCGCTGCAGGCACGGCCCAGATCACCGGAACGAGTGAGGGAAAGAGCGGCGCGGCAACCATCACCGTCACACTCGTTCCTGTGGCAAAGCTGTCGGTGACTCCGGCATCGCTCGCGCTCACGACAGGTCAGGCAGCGTCGCTGACGGTGCAGGCTTTCGATGCTAGCGGAAACGCGCTGCAAGGACGGGGAGTGACATGGTCGTCCGACAACAGCGCTGCGGCGACAGTGGCGGGCTCGGGACTCGTGACAGCCGTTGCGCCCGGCAACGCATCGATCACCGCAACGAGCGAGGGGATCAGCGTCTCGGTACCGGTCGTGGTGAGCGCTCCGCCGCCGGCGCCGCCACCAGCACCCGCAGCGGTGGCCGCGCTCTCCATATCGCCGTCGAGCATCTCGATCAACGTCGGCGGAGGCGCCGCACTCTCTGCGACGCCCACTGATTCGCATGGAAACGTGCTCACCGGCCGCACGGTGACGTGGCTTTCCAGCGCGCCGCAGACGGCAAGCGTGGACGGGAGCGGCAACGTCACCGGCGTCGCAGCAGGGACGGCGACGATCACTGCATCGTGTGAAGGGAAGACAGCAACGGCGCAGATTACCGTCAACACCCCGCCACCACCGCCGCCAGCCGCCGTCGCGTCGGTCACGGTGGCTCCGACGACCGTCACGCTGATAGTGGGGAGCACCGCCAACCTCTCTGCCGCCACGCGCGACGCGTCGGGCAACCTGCTCGGCGGACGCACGATCACCTGGACGTCGGGGACACCCGGTATCGCCACGGTCTCGAGCAGCGGGGTCGTCACCGCTGTAGCGACCGGAACCGCTGTGATCACGGCTACCAGCGGTAGTGCGAGTGGGAGTGCGCAGATCACGGTGAATCCACTACCGCCTGCGCCGGTCGCGTCGGTCACGGTAACGCCAAGCACGGCGACCCTGACGCCGGGCGGCTCGGTATCGCTCACAGCAACCACGCTGGATTCCGCGCAGCACCAACTCACCGGACGCAGCGTCACCTGGCTGTCGAGCGCACCGGCCGTCGCGACGGTGTCGTCGAGTGGAACGGTCACTGCGGTCGCGACGGGAAGCGCCACGATCACCGCGATGAGCGAAGGGAAGAGCGGCACTGCTCAAATCACCGTCAACGCGCCGCCGCCGGCGCCCGTGGCGACGGTGACCGTCTCTCCCTCTACAATGGCCCTCCTGGTCGGTGCGACGGCAACTGCGTCGGCCGAGACGAAGGACGCGAGCGGTAACGTGCTGCCCGGGCGCGTGGTGACGTGGAGCTCGAGTGCTCCGGCTGTCGCAAGCGTGAGCGCTCAGGGGCTCGTGACCGCTCTCGGCGCCGGAGCAGCCACGATCACAGCGACCAGCGAGGGGAAGATCGGAACGGCTCAGGTCACGGTGAGCGTGCCGCCGGTCGCGTCCGTCGCCATCACGCCAGCGACGCTGTCGCTCGCAGTCGGTGCGACCGGTAACGAGAGTGCAGTCACCAAAATTGCCGGCGGGGTCGTGGTCACCGGACGCACAATAGTGTGGAGCTCGAAGAACACTCAGATCGCGACGGTGGATGCGCAGGGGGTGGTGACTGCTGTAGCGGTTGGAACCGACACGTTGACTGCGACGAGTGAAGGGATCACCGGAACGTCGATCGTGACCGTCACTGTAGCGCCGGTGGCGAGCATAGTCGTCACTCCGGCATCGCTGACGCTCGCAGAAAGAGCCAGCACTACGGCGTCAGTCACACTCTATGATGCCAACCACCACGTGCTGACCGGGCGCGTGATCACGTGGAGCGCGACGCCGGGCCCCGTAACGGTAACCGTGACGCCGCTGACCGCATCGAGCGCAACGATCACCGCGGGGACTCATCCTGGCAGTCTCACGCTCACGGTGATGTCGGAGGGGCAATCGACGACGGTACCCGTGACCATCACGCCGCATTGATGCGGCGAAGGGTTGATAGCTAGAGTGTAGCTCTCGTGACGAGAGCTACACTCTAGCTACCGCACAGCGTCAACGCGTGGCGGGAGCGCGCCCTGCGTTGTCTTCCGGCACGGCTGGACACGCCGGCAGCTGCAGCGATGATTGCGGGGCTGCGATCGGTTGAAGATTGTTGCTGCGCAGCGTCGAGTTGAACGTCGCCACGTCGCCACTCGCCGCCTTCCAGCGGGTCACGGCATTCCGCAGGTCGCTGCATCCGTACGCGTATGCAGCTCTCATCGCACCGTTCGGCGCAATGTCGGCGTTGTCCATCGCCATGATCTGGCGGTCCATCGCTCCGTTGATGGTGACGAAGGTCGGCTGAGCCGCAGCGCCACCGAAGCCGCCGAAGCCACCACGCCCGCGCCCGCCGGTTGATCCACCGATCGAATCGAGCTTGGCATCGAGCGCCTTTGCCGCGGCCGCGACTGCAGGCGGCGCGCTCGCGGCGGTGTATTGCGCGAGAGAGTGACGCACAGCTTCGACCTCGTTGTAGCCGTTCCACGATTCACGCGCGGCGTCGTAGAATCGCATCTCGAGCTCGTGCTCCGCGTTCACGTCGGCAAGCGTCGCCGGCGAGCGCGGATCGTTCTTCACCGTGACCTTCTGCGTGTAGCTGCGACCGTCGACGGTGAGCCGCAGCGTGTACACTCCCGGCGGCGCGAGAATTCCTTCGGGCGAAGTGGGCGTGAGCCCGGGGTTCGCGTTGATCTCGAAGGAGTGCTCGAAAGCTGGCGGCGCATCGTAGCGCAGATCCCAGTTGGTGCGATTCTCACCAGCGTTCGCCGGAAGCGAGAACGGCGGCGCGATCCAGAAGTTGGGCTCGGGTGGAACCGCAGCCTCCGGCACCGGCGTTCCAGGTGCGCTCGTCATGTGTCGCACGAGGCCGCCCGATGCATCGAGCACGTCGAGCGTGATGTACGACGACGGCGCCGAGGCGAGGTAGTAATCGACTATCACTCCATCGGGCGGATTGAGCGCGTGCGGGACTTCCGGCGGGAATGGCGTGTCGGCGTTCACGTTCCGCCTCACGCGCACCGCATCGCTCGGCTCGAACAGGTGAGCGGGCTGGCTCGTGACGTTGGAAGCCATCTGCCGCAGCACCGGGAACCCATCGAGCACCCACATACCGCGCCCGTAAGTTCCGACGATGAGGTCGTTGCCGTGGATCACTATGTCACGGTACGACGTGTTGGGAAGATTGAGCATGAACGACTGCCAGTGATCGCCGTCGTCGAACGAGATGTACATCGCGCTCTCCGTCCCAGCGAACAGCAGCCCCGGCCGCTTCGTGTCGGCCCGGATCACTCGCGCAAAGCTCCCGCTCGGCTGATTCACCGCGAGGCCGTTGGTGATCAGCGTCCACGTCCTGCCGTAGTCGTGCGTGCGGTAGAGGTACGGCGTGTAGTCGCCAGTGCCGTGCAGATCGACTGCCACGTAAGCAGCGCCGGGATCGGTGTGCGATGCGTCGACCGTCGCGATGTCTGCGCGCGTACGCGTTCGGAAGATTCGGGATCGAGACGTCGGTCCACGTCTTACCGTTGTCGCGCGTGACCTGAACGAGCCCGTTGTTGGTGCCGACCCAGATGGTGCCGGACGCGATAGTAGACGGTGAGATCGACTCGATGGCGCCGCCCGGCGGTCCGCGGCGTCCGCCAGTTGTTGGCGGCGGCGGTGGCGCCTGGCCCTTCGCGAGGCTGAGATCAGGGCTGATCTTCGTCCAGTGCATGCCGCCGTCGGTGGTGGCCATCAGATACTGGAAGCCTGCCATGAGCTCGTGCTGATTCCACGGCGCGAAGACGATCGGCTGCGAGAACGCGGTGCGCAGCTCGGCTTTCGGATTGGTCGCCGGGCTCACATTGATCCACTCCTCGCTCGGATAGGTGATCTTCACGATCCCTGAGCCGCTGGCGTAGACGATGTTGTTGTCGAGTGGATCGGGCATGATGGTGCCCCATTCCCAACCCGGCACCGGACTCCAGTCGAGCGGAGTGATCTCGCCCAGGTTGCCGCGCGCGCGAGTGCGAATGGCGCCGGCATCCTGTTGAGTTGCGTAGACCCAGTATGGGAACGAATTGTCTACCGCGATGTGATAGACCTGATCGGTCGACTGATTGTACCACGAGCTCCAGGTCTGACCGCCGTCGAGCGAGACCGTTGCGCCCTGATCGACTGCGAGCGCCATGCGCTTGCCGTTCGTCGGATCGATCCACATCTGCTGCGGATCGTCGCCGCCGGGCGCGCCCTTGAAGCCGGTGAACGTGTTGCCGCCGTCGCGCGAGACGTAGCTCGACGTGTTGATCGTGTAGACGACGTCGGGATTCTCCGGGTCGACGTAGACGCCGCAGTTGTAGCCGCCCTGTCCATTGCCGACGCGCGGATCGGTAGCGTCCATCTGGCGCCAGTCGGCGCCGCCGTCGTCCGAGCGATAGAGCCCGAAGTTGCCGATGAGGAAGACGCGCTGCGCGTTGGTGTTGCGCGCGACCGCGACCGACGTGCGTCCGTTGAGGTTGGGGAGGCCGTGGCCGGTGATCTCCTTCCACGTCACACCTTCGTCGTCGGACTTGTAGACAGCGGTGCCCGATGGCGCGTTGGCGGCGTTTCCGGTAGCGCCGCGCGCTGGCGGCGGGCCGGGCTGGACGTAGTGCCGGACGGTCGTGGCGAAGACCACTTCCGGGTGATCGCTCGCCCACGCGAGCTTCTGGATGCCGGTCTCGTCATCGACGTAGAGCGTCTTGGTCCAGTTGTGGCCGCCGTCGGTGGAGCGATAGACGCCGCGCACGTCCGTCTTGGCGTGGATGTTTCCCTGCGCCGCGATCATGACGAGGTTGGGATTGTGCGGATCGACGAGCATCGACGGGATCTGCTTGGTCGCGTCGAGTCCCAGGTGCTCCCAGGTCTTGCCGGCGTCGATCGACTTGTAGACGCCGTTTCCTTCATTGATGCCGCCGCCGGTGATCAGGTCGCCCATCCCTACGTAGATGACGTTGGGGTCCGAGGGCGCGACCTCGACCGAGCCGACGGACGAGGCCTCCTTTATCGAATCGAAGATCGGGTACCAGGTGGTGCCGGCACTGGTGGTCTTCCAGACTCCGCCGAGCGGCAGGCCGATGTAGAAGATCCCTGGCTGGCCGACGACGCCCGAGACGGCGGAGACTCGTCCGCCGCGGAAGGGGCCGATGTTGCGCCAGGAGAGCCCCGCGAGGAGCGTCGGATCGACGGGCGGTGGGGTTCTGGCGGGCTTGCCCGGAGTGGCAGCAATGGAGAGGAGTCCAACTAGCGCAGCTGAGGCGCCGGCGAGGATGCGATTGGGTAGGCGGTGCATGGTGAGCATTGGCCGCGTCACGCGGTGGGAAAGATTAGTCGCGACAATCTTACGTCTTGCTTCGCGCGGCCGCAGGGGAATGTTGAATGGGGCATCCTTCGCGGACGCTCCTCGACTGGCCGGTGCGATGGATACTGGATACTATATACAGACCCTCGGATCGTCACATCCCTCGTAGACCGATACGCCATACAATGCGATTCAACGCACTCGCAGCGCTCCCAGCTCTGGCAGCCGTCGCTGGCTCAATCGTCCTCGCGACATCACTAGCGCCATCACTCGGCGCACAATCCCCCGACACGAGCTACTACGCCGGCATGAGGTGGCGCTCCATTGGGCCCTACCGATCCGGGAACGTGTACTCGGTCGCCGGAATTCCCAGCGACCCCTTCACCTACTACGCCGGCCTCCCCGAAGGCGGCGTCTGGAAGACGAGCGACGGCGGCACGGTCTGGAAGCCGATCTTCGACGCCGAGCACGTGCCGTCCATCGGCGCTGTCGCAGTCTCGGAGTCGAATCCCAACATCGTCTACGTCGGTACCGGCGACCCTACAGGATGGTCGTTCACACCAGGCAAGGGAGTGTACAAGTCCACGGACGCGGGCCAGACCTGGCGCAACATTGGACTCGAGGGCACTCGCTACATCAACGCTGTCATAGTCGATCCGCGTGATCCCAACATCGTCGTCGTCGGCGCGCTCGGGTCGACCGGCGCCGGCGGGGCGAACGCCGAGCGCGGCGTCTTTCGCTCGACGGATGGCGGCAGGACGTGGACCCACCCGCTCTACATCGATCAGTACACGGGCGTCGTGGCCATGACGTACGACCACGCCGATCCGCGCATCATGTACGCGACGTTCCAGCGCGGTGGCTTCGGCATGACCGCCGCGCAGCGCGCGCAGCTCCCGCCACTCGGCGTCGGCATCTACAAGTCGACGGACGAGGGCGCTACGTGGACTCAGCTGAGCGGCAACGGGCTTCCATCGAACGCGCGCGACTTCCAGGTGGCGTCGGCGTCGGGCACGCAGGGGCAGCGCGTGTACGCCGAAGCGCAGGGGAATGGCCGCGACGCTGGTGGCATGTACCGCTCCGACGATGGCGGCCAGACGTGGACGCTCGCGACGAAGGAGATCGGGAGCGCGGGCGGTCCCGTCTACGTCGATCCGCAGAATCCCGACGTCGTGTATCTCACCGGCACTGCGCTGTACAAATCCACAGACGGCGCGCACAGCTTCATCGCGTACAAGGGATCGCCGGGCGGCGACGACATCCGCGACATGTGGATCGATCCCGCCAACTCGCGCCGCATGATGCTGGGCGTCGATCAGGGACCGACCATAAGCGTCGATGGCGGCGCAACGTGGACGCCGTGGTACAATCTTCCCAACGGACAGTTCTATCGCGTATCGACTGACAACCACTTCCCATACCGCGTCTGCGCACCGCAGCAGGATAGCGGCACTGCATGCGTGTTGAGCCGCAGCGACTTCGGCGAGATCCGCACGAACGACTGGGCGCCGGTCGGCGGGTTCGAGGATGGCTTCATCACCGTCGATCCGCTCAACGATCGCTGGATCTACACGCAGGGTTGGTATCACGTGCTGCGGCGCTACGATCGCGAGACGGGACAGGTCGCGGTCCTGTACACTCCGTCGCCAACCGACAGGTTCGGCGGAGCGCCGCCGCTGGTGTTCTCGCCGCAGGACCCTCACACGCTCTACATGGCAGCGCAGTACGTGCTCGCCTCGAGCGACAGCGGACGCGACTGGCACCAGGTGAGCCCGGACCTCACGACCGTGCAGCGGGTCGATACCGCGGCGCCGGTCGCGTTCGGGCGCAGAGGACAGGCGTCGATCCAGTCGCTCGCGGCATCGGCTGTCGCGGCTGGAGAGATGTGGGCCGGAACGAGCAACGGTGTCATCCAGCTCACGCGTGACGGCGGAAGTACGTGGACCAACGTGACTCCCGAAGGCATTCCGGCGCGCGGTGCGGTGAACATCATCGATGCGTCGCACACGAGCGCTGGAACAGCATACGCCGCAATCGACGTGTTCGGCGATGACCATCCTTATGTCTATCGCACCACCGATTTCGGTCACAGCTGGCAGAAGATCGTGAACGGTCTTCCGGACGACGCGCTGGTTCGCGTGGTGCGCGAGGATCCGGTAGATCCCAATCTTCTTTACGCTGGTACAGTGACAGGTGCATGGGTGTCGTTCGATCGGGGCGACCACTGGCAATCGCTGCAGCTCAATCTCCCGACCACAGTCGTGAGCGACATGACGATCCACGGCAGCGATCTGGTCATCTCGACATATGGTAGATCGCTCTGGATCCTCGACGACGTGACGCCGCTGCGGCAGATGCGCGTCGCGCATTCCGCGCGGGGTGCGTACCTCTTCGCTCCAGACACGGCGCTGCGCGTTCGATGGGACAACACCGAAGACACTCCGCTCCCACCTGAGATTCCGGCCGGACAGAACCCGCCCGAAGGCGCGATCATCGACTACTATCTCGCCGATAACGCGCGCGGTCCCGTCACACTCACCGTGCTCGACTCGCGCGGTAACGTGGTGCGCGAGTACTCGAGCACCGCGCCGCCGGCCGACACGCTCGCGCCGAACGTGCCGATGCACTGGTTCAGCGAGCCTGTCGTGCTGCAGACATCTCCCGGCATGCACCGCATTGCGTGGGACCTGAGGTATCCGACGCCTGATGCGCTCAGCTACGGCTATTACGGAAGTCTTCTGGATTACACGGAGTACACTCTCAACTGGCACAGCATCGAGGGGCAGACTCCACGCGTGCAGCCGACCGGCCCGATCGTCGCGCCGGGCGTCTACCACGTGAGGCTCAACGTGAACGGTCAGAGCTACACGCGCGACGTCGTGGTCGAAGGGTGATCCGCGCGTTCACATCCCGGACGCCGCGCTCGCGTCGCAGATGAATACTGAGCTTCGCGTCGCCGCTGGGATGACCGTGAGCTACGCCAGCTTCAACGACATCGCGCGCGTGCGCTCAGCACTCGCCGCCGACGAGCGTGAGAGCGCGGGTAAGAGCGGCGGTGACGCGATCGCGTCCGCCGCGCGCGCTCTCGACACTCAGCTCGCGGCGCTCGCTACGGGACCGCGTGGCGGCGGCTTCGGTCCAGCCAACCGCGACCTCGCGCGCCACCTCGAGGATCTCGATCTCGGCGATCTCGAGCCCACGGCGAGCGACTTGGCCGCGATCGAGGCCAACTGCCGCGAGGTGGACGAGGCGAGTGCGTCGCTCGCCGCGCTGCAGAGCTCGATCTCCTCGCTCGATGCGATGCTCCGCGGCGCTCACATGACTGCGCTTCCGTCGCTTCATGCGGCACCGGCTCCTGCCTGCCAGGAGCGCGCGACGCGCTGAGGAGCGTGGAGGGCCGGTGTGGTGCGTGCGTGGCTGCTCTCGTAATTTGAAGAGCTGACTTCACTCACGCATCACGCCGGAGCATCACGATGACGAGCACGCTAGATCAACTTCCACCGTCGCAGCTTCTCTACCCGGATCTCGAGCAGGAGCTCGCCAAGACGCGCCAGATGTTGGAGCGCTATCCGGATGGAAAGGGCGATTGGCGCCCCCATGCGAAGTCGATGACGCTCGGCAAGCTCGCGTCGCATGTGGCTGAGCTGCCATATCTCGGCGTGGCGCTTCTCACGCGTGACGAGATGGAGGCCAGCGAGCGAAAGCGCGCGCCGACGCTGGATTCGGCGGCCGATCTCGTCAAGACGTTCGACCCGCTCGCGGCTGAGCTGCGGCAGGCGGCTGACGACATCGACCTCGCCGGCCTGGAGAAGACTTGGACCTTCCGGTTTGGCGATCGCGTCATCCTTTCGGCGCCGCGCTACGTGCTCATGCGCGGCTTTGTCATGAACCACCTCATCCATCACCGCGCGCAGCTCGGTGTGTATTATCGAGAGCTGGGCGTGCCACTGCCGGGAATGTACGGGCCGTCGGCAGACGAGCCGCTGTAGCGCCACGCGCGCAGCACCTCGCGCGTAGTAAGTGAAATGCCATCTCACATGATCTCCCGGCGCGGACGTGCCGTCAGTGCCGCCGCGCTCGCGTTCCTTGCATCGACCCAACTCCGCGCTCAGAGCACTGCGCAGCAACCGGCCGCACGCTGGTGGCACGACATCACGGTGCTCGCCGACGACAGCATGCGCGGTCGCTACACGGGCTCGGAGGATTACCTCAAAGCCGCGCATTACGTCGCGCAGCAGTTCCAGAGCGCCGGCCTCGCGCCGGGCGGCGCCGACGGCTACTTCCAGACCGTACACCTCGCCACCGCGCTGCTCGTCCCGGATAGCTCCGGCATAGTGCTCGAGCGCGACGGGGCGACCGACACGCTCCACATAGGAAGCGACGCGTCGGTGCAGGTCAAGCCATATACCGAGACGCGCGCTCAAGGCCCGCTCGTCTTCGTCGGCTACGGGCTTCACCTTCCCGGCGCGTACGACGACATCGGCAACGCGGATCTTCACGGCAAGGTCGTCGTCTATCTCAACCGCCTTCCTCGCGGGCTCAACGCCACGATGCTCGCGCACGGTCGCGCCTCGCGCTGGATCGAGCTTCAACGACTTGGCGCGGTCGCGGGAATTGCGATCTCTGATCCGCCGCCTCCAGGAAGAGCAGCCGTTGCGCGTACCGGCGGCGCTCCACGTCGTCCCGCGCTCGGGCTCGCCGATGATCCCGCCAATCACGGGATGCTCATCACGTTGCGTGGCGAAGCGGCGGAGAAGCTGTTCGACGGATCGGGGCACACGTACGCCGAGATGCTCGCGCTGTCGGACGCTGGCAAGCCGCTCCCGGTTGTTGCGCTGCAGCCGCGCATGCGCGCGTGGCTCGACATTCAGCGCTCACCAGTGGACGCCCCGAACGTGGTCGGCATCATGCGCGGCACCGATCCGACGCTGCGCGATCAGTATCTCGTCGTCAGCGCACATCTCGACCACCTCGGGGTCGGGCGTGCGGTCAACGGCGACAGCATCTACAACGGCGCGATGGATAACGCGTCAGGAATCGCGACGCTGCTCGAGACTGCGCGCGAGTTCCATGATCGCAACGTTCACACGCGGCGCTCGGTGATCTTTCTCGCCGTCACAGGCGAGGAAGAAGGGCGAGCTCGGCTCCGCGTACTTCGCGCTTCATCCTACCGTGCCGGCGCGCGATGTGGTCGCCGATCTCAACACCGACATGTATCTCCCGATCATTCCGCTCACCGGAGTGTTCGCTTACGGTTGGGACGAGTCGAATCTCGGCACCACAGTCGATTCCGTGCTCAAGGCACACGGGCTGGCAAACCTCGCCGACCCTGAGCCGGAGCAGGTGAGGTTCATCCGCAGCGATCAGTACAGCTTCATCCAGCGTGGCATCCCAGCGATGGCATTCAAGGCCGGATACACCAAGGACTCACCGGAGATGAAGACGGTGAGCGAGTGGATAGCGAACCGTTATCACAAGCCGTCGGATGATCTGGCGCAGCCGGTGAATCTCCAGACTGCGGCGTCGTTCGACGCGATGTATTTCGACATCGTGCGCGCGATCGCCGATCGTGAACAGAAGCCGGCGTGGTATCCGCAGAGTGTGTTCGCCACCATTCCGCGCGCAGGACAGTGACGTCGAGCGAGTCGGACTAGAACAGTCCCACTCGCCCCTTCACTGACGCGATGAGCTTCGCGGGATCGTAGCCGACGCCCTGCTTGAACACCATCTCCACGTTGCGGATGTCGGAGATGTTCTTTGCTGGGTCGCCTGCGATCACTACCAGATCTGCCTGCTTGCCGGCGGCGATCGAGCCGATGCGATCTGCGCGACCGAGGTACGTCGCGCCGTTCAGGGTGCAGATTCTTATCGCTTCCGCGGGACTGAAGCCGCTTCCCACCAGCAGCTCGATCTGACGTTGATCGGAATATCCCGGAATGACGCCACCACCGCCCGTGGGGTCGGTCCCGGCCAGCAGCAAGCCGCCTGAGCGCACGAACTGAACTTCCATCGCGCGATCCTTGGCGAAGAGTGCTGGATAGATCGAGTTGGTGCTGCGCTGAGTCGCTGCGTAGCGCTGCTCGAAATCATGCGCGAGGATCGGATCGAGCACGTCGAGCCCCGGCGGCATCGGCTGCCCTGGCGTGAAGGTCTCGAATACGGTGAGCGTCGAGGTCAGCGCGACATGATGAGAGATGAGATACGCGACGAGTGATCTGAACTCGGCGCTCGACGTATCGACCTTGGCGAGCGCCGCCATCCCGGCGCCCTGTCCAGGGCAGACGTCGGGCTGCTTGTTCGGCACGAAATCAGTCGAGACGAAGAAGCCATGCTCGAGATCGTCGATGCCGAGTGATGCGGCTTCGCGGTACGTGACCGAGCAGAGATGTCCGGTGATCTTGAATCCGCGCTTGTGCACTTCCTGCACAGCGGCGCCGAGCTCGGCGCGGGTGATGTTCATGTACGCCTTGAACGACGTCGCACCCGCGTCGGCCCAGAAATCCACCATCTCTCGCGCATCTGCCGGCCCGGTCAGCTCATGCATCTGCCCGATGCCGAGTCCCGGACCCTGGAGATACGGACCGCTCGCGTCGACCCACGGTCCGGGCTTCTCGCCGCGAGCTATGGCGCGCGCGATGTCGAGCTCACCGTAACCGTTCATGTTGCCGCCGGTACGCATCGACGTAACGCCGCCCGCGAGATAGAGGCGTGTGAAGCTCTCGCTGGTATTGCCGTAGACGCCAGGACCGGTGGGGTAGAAGAGATGCTCGTGCATCATCACGAGACCGGGGATCACCGTCTTCCCGGTGAGATCGATCACCAGCGCACCGGCGGGCGCGTGAACACTCGCGGCGTTACCGACCGCGACGATGTTCCCGTCGCGCAGAATCAGCGTCTGGTCGTCGCGCGGCGGCGCGCCTGTTCCGTCGATCACCTTTGCGTGAGTGAGAACGACGACCGACGTATCGATGGCGACGTACCTCCGCACGTTCGCGGAGAGAGTCGGGCGCTGCGCTCCGGAGGCGAGCGGCCGCGAGTGCTACGAGCAGCGCCGTGCGCGCTGCGAGCTTCGTGATTGTGAGCGTTCGCATGGAGAGACGTTACAGCCCGGAGCGAGCCGCCGTCAACCGCAAAGCAAGCACTCTGCTATCGCGCGGGCTTACGGAAGCTTCTTGAGCGCCGGCGGAAGCGCGTCCCACTGCGCCGCGGTGAGTACGGCGCGAGTGTCGTCGAGCGTTTTCTGCGCGAGGGTATGCGCGTCGTCCATCTGCGCTCGAAGCTGGGCCGCGACCGTCGTCGCGTCGCCACCCTTGACTGGTGCGCTCATACTCGTGACGATCTTACTGACAGTCGCATCGACTCTGGGTTGGTACGCGTCACCGATCGCTGCGAGCTGTGTGCGCTGCTGCGGCGTGAGTGCGAGATGAAGCGAGTCGTCGAGCGCGAGCACTCTGCGCGCGACATTCGGGAGGGTTGCCGCGACACGCGTTCTGAGGCTGTCGCTTCCGGTGGCGCTCGCCGCGCCGGTCTTCCCACCCGCTACCATCGGCATCATTCCCATCGGGCCGCCCTGGGTCTGGCCGATCGAGATCTGAGCCATGACAGTGAACTGGACGGGTTGCACCCAGACGTTCTGCTGCGTGTTGGGTGTTCCAAAGTGCTCGTTCACCGCGTACACGAACTGTTGCGTGGCCGGATTGAATCCGCGGACGTAGAGCAGGTTGTGGTCTGCAGGAGTAGGACTGTCCCCATCCGTGAAGATGCGAGCTGCCGTGAAGCAGCAGATCGAGTGCGGCCGGCGCATTGCTCGTCTGCACGAAGATCGACAGGCGGTGATCGTACCACGGTGGCGCGATCTTCACTGAGAGTCGAGCCGAACATAGTACGGCGGCGTGCTGCAGGTGTTGGACGCAGCGATTCGGCCGAGTTGCGGCATGAGACAGTCACGGACGCGTGCCGGTACCGATGAGAGGAGTCGTGCCATCCCGTTCGCCACCGCGGTGTCTGGCGAGTTTGCAGGATTGAAGACGAATGCGCGATCGTTCACGGAACCGTCTCCGTTCACGTCTCCGTTCACCATCGGCGTGAAGTGGTAACCGGTCTGAATGTAGAGCGACGGTGACAGTGTGATCCACGGCTTCGGTGTATACGAGACGAAGGCGCGAAATTGATCCGTCGCCGCGTACGGATTTGCGACCCACTCGACGGCTCGCGGGTCACCAGCAGTGCTCACCGGCCCGGAGAAGATTCCGCCGCCGCCGAATCCGAGAGTCTGAACTCGCGAATCGGCATGAGTGTACGATCCGTTGATACTGAGTTTGGCGGTGTTCCGTCCTAACGGTAATGCTGGCCGAGCGGTAAGTGCTGCGCAGCTCGGATGTTACGAGCGTGACGGTCGCCGAGGGACGGATCGAGCCGCGACGCCGACAGGGGAATCGCGCCAGTGCCTGGTACTACGGCGCTTGGCGACACGTACACGGGACGTCCACCTTCGTCGGCGAGAGTGAAGCGCGGTGCAGCGACGAGGTTGATGTCGGGCGTCGCGGTCTGCGCAAAGCCATTCGACATGGTCAACTTCGAGTGACGTACTCCAGATCTTGGCGATCTGCTTGTTGATCGCGAGCGAAGCGCGAAGCGTCCGTGGAACCTGGAACGATCTGTCGATGAGCATCACACGCGGCAGCGCAGCGTCTACCGTGGTAGCGTCCGCGCCTACGCACGCTGTGGGAAGCGAAGATCCGTCGCTCGAGAAATCTGCCCAGTTGATCGGCGGGACCGAACTCCCGACGCAATGCAGATCTATCTGGCTGTTCGGTAAGCCGGTTGCGTCCCGTGTCCCCGAGAAGAACGAGGTGACGCCCTGCGCTGAGCCCCGGAACAGGCCGATCCCGCCGCGCAGTGTGAAGTCGGCTGGTTTCTTGTCCGTCGCGCCGTGAAAGTACGTGAAGCCCACGCGCGGTACGAATCGAGTCTCGATCGGGAACGCGTCGTTGCGTATACCGAACTCCGATTGTACCGCCGCATTGAATGCGGGGCGGTCGTAGAACCGGCTCTGCTCGATCCTGAAGCCATAGATGAGCTGAAGCGTTGGCCCGGTGCGCCATGCGTCGCCGAGATAGAGTGACTCGTCGAGACTCCCCGAGCGATCGTCAGCCGTGACGAGCGTCCGTGTGAACGACGCTGGCGCGCCGGCGGCGAGATCACTGAGTGAGTTGAACGCGTACGTCCCGTAGCGGTTGCCCGGCAGCCCGCCGTTCGAGCGATTGAGCGTAAGATCTGCTCCCGCCTTGACGCGGTGGCTTCCGCTTCGGCGAGATCCACGACACCTCGTCCTTCGCATCAACTCATGGAGGAGGCGACGAGTCTGCGGCGCAGAAGAATTTCCACCGAATGAGAAAGTCGTGATTCCCGGTGCGCCGTATACGTTGCCCTGCGCCGTGGGGACTGTCACCGTCCCATTCGCCGCTGTCGATGTTCGCGAACATGCCGTTCGTCCCACCAGACACGGTGACGCGCGCGTCATTGACGAATCGCATCCAGGTGGGCCGTCAGCGCCGCAAAGCCGCGCACGAATTGCGACGAGAACTCCGCGCCGCTCGTGGGAGTGGAAAGGGGGCCGCTGGTAAAGCCGTCGCTCCAGAAATGGTAGCTGTTGGCGCTCACAGTGAGCGTGTAGCGCTCACTCGGCGTGTAGTCCAACCGGCCGAAGAGCGATTGATTGCCGTAAAGCCTGATCCGGGTTGGGTCGGCGGGGCGCGCGATCCCGTTCGAGTCGAGGATGTCGACGAAGTGCGCGAGCGAATCTGGTGCGACACCCATCCTCTCCAGCGTTGCGTCGGCAGCACTCGTACGCCGACAACGATGGCATCGCCGTGCGTCCGGTGTGGAATGCTCCAGCGGCGAAGAGCCTGTCCTTCCGCAGCGGTCCGGAGAGATTGCCGCCCAAGTCAATGCCTGAGCGTCTCTGTCGATGAGTCCCGGCGCGGTCTGGGCAAGTGCAAGCGATGGAGCCGCGAGATTGGATGAAAGCGATCCCTGAACTCGGTTCGTTCCGCTCACGCTCGACTGGTCAACATAGCCGCCGCTATACTGTCCGATGCTCACGTCGTACGCGCTCGTTGCCACGTTCGTGTTCTTCACTGCCTCGCGCGGCAATTGCGCGCCGCCCGCCGCGCTTCCGTCGACCAGATGAGCAGTCTGACTCGGCGCCTGTCCTCCGATGGAGATCTGCGACATCGAGCTGTCAGCGCCCGCCATGAGCGTCACGCCGGGCGTGAGCAGTGCGATCGCCATAGCGTCGTTGCCGACATAACCGAGGCGATCGAGAAGCTCACGGCTCAGAACGCTGCCCAGACTACCGGCGCCCGCAGCGAGCGTGTCGCTCGCCCGGTCGCCCTCCACCTGCACCTTGGACAACAGAACAGGCGAGGCAGCGAGCTGAATGTTGGCGACCAGTCGATCTTCATCCGCGACGCGCTGCAGCAGTGCACGCACCGGCGCCATGCCGAGATAATGCACGGTGAGGACATACCGCCCGCCGCCGTCCGGAAAGACGATGCTGAAGCGGCCGGCGTCGTCGGTGACCTTGCTGCGCGTGATGCCAGACTCGAGCGACGTGGCGTCCACATGCGCGCCGCGGAGCGCGACCGAATCAGGGCCGGTGATCCGTCCTATGATCAGGTCAGTCGTCGTACCGACCTGCGCGGCCGCTGTCGCACTGTAACCGAGCGCGAGCGTGAGCACGAGCGTGGCAAGCGCGCAGCGAACAATCTGACGCATGGAGCTCCGGATCATGGTCAAGCAGCGTTCACTATCATCGTCCAAATGAACCGCCTTACCGAAGCTCGTCCGTCGCGCAGTGAGGCGCAAGCACGCGAGCGCTGTCCAGATTCGGCCCACGCTGCACCAGCGTCGGTGCTTCATGCCGGCAGTCTTACTGGCTCCCGATCAGCTTGGATGACGAGTACGACGATTTGGTTTGCGGAGGGCGCGGCAGGTTTGCCATCGATCCCGGCCGGAGTATCATTCGAGGACGCCGCTCCGTGCGCCAAGTACGCCGCGCGAACCAGGGGAGTAGTCTCATGGCCGTCGATGTGTTGAAGCGAAACAACGTGAAGCAGTTCGGACGTGGCACGCAGCCAATGCTCTTTGCGCACGGGTTCGGCTGCGACCAGCACATGTGGCGCTTCATCACTCCTGCTTTCGAGAACGACTATCGCATAGTGCTGTTCGATTATGTAGGCGCCGGCGAGTCGGATCTCGCCGCCTACGATGCCGACCGCTACTCGTCACTCGATGGCTACGCGGCGGACGTGCTCGACATCTGCAACGCGCTCGATCTCACCGACGTCATCTTCGTCGGCCACTCGGTGAGCTCGATGATCGGCGTGCTCGCCGCCAACGAGGAGCCCGAGCGGTTCGCCGAGCTGATTCTCATCGGTCCGTCGCCGCGCTACATCAATGATTCGCCAGGCTATGTGGGTGGATTCGAGCGATCGGACATCGACGGCCTTCTCGAGACGATGGACAAGAACTACATCGGTTGGGCCAACTATCTTGCTCCCGCGATCATGAAGAACCCCGATCGCCCCGAGCTCGGCGAGGAGCTGACCAAGAGCTTCTGCTCCACCGATCCGGTGATCGCGCGGCGATTCGCCGAAGCTACGTTCTTCGCCGACAACCGATCAGATCTCTCGCTCGTGACGGTTCCGTCGCTGATCCTCCAGTGCTCCGAGGACATCATCGCCCCGAACGACGTCGGTGAGTATCTGCACCGCGAGCTGGCCGGTAGCACGCTGCGCACGATGAAGGCCACCGGCCACTGCCCTCACATGAGTGCGCCCGACGAGACGATAGCGCTCATCAAGGAATATCTGGCAGACTCAGTCGTCGTATGACGCACGTCGCTCGTCTCGTTCGATAGCGTCATATGGACGAGATGCTCGACACTCTCCCGTGCGGCGTCGTCTCGTTCGATGACGATGGGATGATTCTCTGCGCCAACTCCACGCTGGGTAACATGCTTGGCTACGACGCGGCCGAGCTCCGTGGGCGGCACGTGGAGACGCTGCTGACGGTCGCGGGGCGCATCTTCTATCAGACGCATCTCTTCCCACTCCTGCGTCTGCACGGCAAGGCGGAGGAGATCTTTCTACTGCTTCGCTGCAGCAATGGTGGGGAGCTCGGCACGCTCGTGAATGCTGTGCGTCACATACGGAACGGCGCGCCGGTGAACGAGTGCGTGCTGCTCGAGGTTCGCGAGCGCCGCAAGTATGAAGATGAGCTCCTGCGTGCGCGGCGAGCCGCCGAGAGTGCCAACGCTGCGCTCGCTGCGCGCGGCACCGAGCTGGAGCGCGCGAATGAGCGCCTGCAGCATCAGGCTGACGAGCTGGAGCGGCAGCAGCAGGAACTCGAGCTCCAGGCAGAGGAGCTGCAGGCGCAGAGCGACGAGCTCCACGCGACCAACGAATCGCTCGTCGCGCGTGGCAGGGAGCTGGAGGAAGCGCGCGCCGCTGCTGACGAGGCCAACAAGGCGAAGAGTCAGTTCCTCGCCAATATGAGCCACGAGCTTCGCACCCCGCTCAACGCGATCGCGGGTTATGTGCAGCTCGTCCAGCTCGGCATCCACGGTCCGGTGACTGATGCGCAGCGCGAGGCACTGGATCGCGTCGCGCGCAGCCAGCGTCATCTGCTGAGACTCGTCAACGATGTGCTCAATGTCGCGCGCATCGAGTCGGGACACGTGGAGTACGCGCGCGAGAGCGTACCCATTGGGGATGTAGTGAGAAGTGTGCTGCCGATGCTCGAGCCGCAGATGACCGCCGCCGGCCTCGAGTTCTCCGCGACGGTGCCAGCCGATCTCGTAGCGAGCGCTGATCGCGACAAGGTGCAGCAGATCCTCATCAACCTGCTCACCAACGCTGTGAAGTTCACGCGCAGCGGCGGCAGCGTGAAAATATCAGCGCGCGCCGATGAGTCGAAGCGGCAGGTACTGATAGATGTGCGCGACACCGGTATCGGCGTCGAGAGCTCCAAGCTCGCCAGCATATTCGAGCCATTCGTACAGGTCGAGGTGGAGCTGCCTGCACGTGAGGGAACCGGTCTTGGCCTCGCGATCAGTCGCGACCTCGCGCGCGGCATGCACGGCGATCTCACTGCGGTGAGCGAGCCAGGAGTGGGGAGTACGTTCACGCTCACACTCCCAATGGCGTGAGCTGACGGTCACGCGGGACGGTTTGTCTCCGTTATTCTCCTGACTCGTGTCTTGTATCTCGATCCCGGTCGCGCAGCTGCTGTACTATCTCGCCCACCGCACGCTCTTCCGCGCTCTCGGACGTCGCGAGCCCGCGCACCACACCATCCACGTCAGCGCGTGAGCGGTTCTGGCTCATCTTCCATTTTCCCTCGAGCCGCGTGATATCGATCTCGAGGCCTACTATCGCCTTGATCTGCGCCGTGATGAAATCGCCGGGAGCGTCGGTCACTGACCACGGGTCGGCGCGCTTCAGCTCGTTCAGCGCCACGAGCCGCGCGAGATGGTCACGCAGAAATGCCTCGTCATCGATGAAGCGGAGCGTTCCGTATGCGTGCACCGCGACGTAGTTCCACGTGGGAACGACCTTACCGTGCTCCGCTTTCGCCGGATACCAGCTTGGCGTGATGTAGCTGTCGGGGCCGGTGAATATCACGAGCGCCTCGTGCGACGTCAGCGTCTGCCGGTGGTGCGGATTGGCGCGCGCGACGTGCCCCTCCAGTGTCCCATGCTCGCCGCGGTCCCGGTGCAGCACGAGTGGGAGATGAGTGGCGAAGAGTCCCTCGGTTGAAACCGTGACCAGCGCGCCGAGCGGGTTCGACTCGATGAAGTCGAAGATCAGCTGCTGATCGTGCTCGGCGTTGGAGGGCGGGATGTACATTCCCGAAAACTTACCGCGAACCGCTTGCGTGCGCGCTACGAGCTGCTTCGTACAAGCCGCGTGCTACACGCGGCGGGAGCGGCGTCGCCTTGCACGATGTTTCGTCGGGCGGCAAGTGTTAGCGCGGCCCACGGCTGTCGATCGACATGCAGCCGCGTGCACCGCGTGTGTCGGCAGGTTGGCGCTGTCGTTCGGACGCGACGTCGGAATCGTCGCTGCCAGCGCCAGCATCGACTGCAGCTGCGGGTCGATCGTCGCGGTGGGAGCGCGAACCGCGTTCACGTCGCGATTCGCGCGCGGTGCGAACTCCGCTAGCAGAGCGACGCTGGCGAGCAGCGCACCGACTGTCACGGCCTGTCTGCCGAGACGACCGGTGAAGCGAGCGGGACGCGGCTTCTTGCCAGTGGCTGCACTGACGCTCGTGCGCCGGTCGAACCACACCGTTGCCGCGTGAGCGTCATGGCTCGCTGCCGCCTCTCCGGCGACTCGTGGTAACGGCTCGATCGCGACCGGCGTCGGATCGAGTTGCTCGAGCAACGCTGCCCCATCGCGCCACCGGCGATCGCGATCTTTCTCGAGTGCGCCCTCCAGTGCACGCAGCAGGAAGACGGGGATGTCTGGGCGAAGCCTCGAGATGTCCGGGAGCTTCTCGTTCTGTTGCTTGTAGAGCATGGAGTAGAGCGTCTCGCCCTGCCACGGAGCGCGACCGGCGAGCATCTCCCATCCGACCATCCCCAGCGCATATACATCGGCTCGCTCGTCCACGCTGCGTCCATCGATCTGCTCGGGCGACATGTACGCTGGTGTTCCTATCGCGAGTCCCGTCATCGTGTGCCGCTCGTCGCTGTTCAGGTCGCGCGCGATTCCGAAGTCGGCGAGCAGGGCGCGGCGTGAGTCGCGCTCGATGAGAATGTTGGCGGGCTTCACGTCGCGGTGGACGATGCGTCTCGCGTGCGCGTAGGCCAATGCGGCGGAGAGCTCGCGCAGGAGGCGGATCACGTCAGGGATCGGGAGAGGACCCGTCCTCTCGATCATCGTGCGCAGCGTGTCGCCCTCGACGTACTCGTTGACGATCGTGAGCGAGCTGGCGGTCTCCTCCACCGCGAGTGTGCGCACGATGTTCGGATGTCGCAGCGTTGCTGCGTGGCGCGCTCCAGCGGCGAGGCGGCGGACAGTATCACGCTCCGTGGCGTGACGCCGGTCGAGCGACTTCACCGCGACCACCTCTCCCGTAAGCCGGTCCAGCGCGAGGTATACCGTGGACATTCCGCCGTGGCCGAGCTCGCCCATGAGCTCGTAGCGCCCGTGCAGGGCAGGGCCCGCGCCGTGGTCTGAGACCGCGTCGAGCTGGACGTTGCCGTCGGCTTGGTGGCTCCGGAGGAGGGAAGTGCTCACGTACGGATTTACACCACCGTTCCCTTGTGGCTCCATCGGCGACACGATTGTTCGAGCGCGGCCCGGGGGTTCGCGGCAGGTAGATTCCGACGCACCCACCCCATCTCACCCGCACAATGCTTCCGCGCTTTGCTCTGTTCGTAACGTCCGTGCTGGCTGCCGTGTCACTCCGCGCGCAGAGCACCGACACCGTAGTACCACATCACGTCCCGCCGTGTCCCAGCTGCGCTGAGTGGAACGCGCCGCACGCTCCGTTCCGCGTGTATGGAAACACCTACTACGTGGGCACCGACGGCCTCGCATCGATTCTCATCACCTCTGACAGCGGAGATGTGCTCATCGACGGCGCGCTACCGGAGTCCGCGCCGCGCATCATCGACAACATCCGCGCGCTCGGTTTTCGAATCGAGGACGTGAAGCTCATACTCAACTCGCACGTCCACTTCGATCATGCGGGAGGCATCGCGATGCTGCAGCAGCGCTCCGGCGCGGAGGTTGCCGCGAGCCCGCCGAGTGCGGCAGTGCTACGAGCCGGCAGCGTGGCGCTCGACGATCCGCAGTATGGAATCATCGAGCCCATCGCACCCGTTGCGCGCGTGCGGGTCGTGCGTGATGGCGAGACGCTCCATGTCGGCCCGCTCGCGCTCACAGCGCATTTCACTCCGGGTCACACACGCGGCGGGACTTCCTGGTCCTGGAAGTCGTGCGAAGGCGCGCGTTGCGAGAACATCGTCTATGCCGACAGTCAGACGCCGGTCTCGGTTGACGGTTTCCTCTTTACGCGGAACACGGTGTATCCGAATGCCGTGAGTGATTTCGAGCGTGGTCAGGCGCTGCTCGAGACGTTGCCGTGCGACATCCTCCTCACACCGCATCCGGGCGCGTCATCGCTGTGGGAGCGAGTCGCGAAGCGTGATGCTGGCGAGGCGGATGCTCTCATCGATACCAGTGCGTGCCGCGACTATGCTGCGCGCAGTCGTGCGGCACTCGCGGCGCGCATTGCGGCGGAGCGGGCGTCGCAATGATCGGTACGACGCGGGTGCGAGTAGCGGGATGCGCTCGTACGCCTACGTCGTCCAAAGAATGGGTCAGATCTTGCACCGCACGTCATGCGCACCGTGCAAGATCTGACCCCGATTGTTACATCGGCTGCCAGAGCTCGATCGGGTTGCCTTCCGGGTCATGAACGCGTGCAAAGCGGCCGTTCGGATACGTCGTGGGGTCAATCTTAACAGCGATGCCTGCTGCCTCGAGCTGCGCAGCCATCTTGTCCAGATCATTCACCCGAAAGTTGATCATCCACTGCTTCGTCGGGTCGCCGAAGTAGCCGGTCTTGTCTGGAAACGGTGCGAAAGCGGTCGGACCGCCTTGCTGCTGCCACACCGGATCGTTCTTGTTCTGCGGGATAACGAAGACGCCAAGGTGGTCCTGATACCACTGCGCCAGCGTCTTCGGATCGTGCGCACGAAAGAACAGGCCGCCGATTCCCGTCACTCTTTCCTGCGGTAGATAGTCGTCGTCGGTCGCAGAGTCTGCGAGTGCAACGGACTCAGGCAGTAGCGCCGACGCTGCAGCGACGGTGAGCGCTCCGAGCATTTCGCGACGTTTCATCTTTGACGTCCTCCATCGGAATCGGACAGGTGGATGGTCTGACGCGTGGAAAGATGCGCACGCTGTGGCAAAGTGCTCTCAGCGTTTAGCGCAGTCGGTGTTAAGGTTTTCCCGATGTGCGCAGCCTTGCAAGCATGGCTTCGGCATTTGCACTGTTCGGGTTCAGTGCGAGCACCCTTTCATAGTTCTTGATCGCCAACTCGGTTTGTCCCTCATCCATGTACGCTTCACCGAGACTGTCGTATGTATTTGATGATGCGGGATGGGCGTCTACGTTGCGCTGAAAAACAGTGACGGCGTCAGCGTATCGCTTTGCACCGAGCAATTGGTAGCCCGCATCATTGACGGCGCTTTCGGAGACCTTGCCCGTTGCGATATCGGCGGCAAAGTCTCGCAGGGCCTGCTGGACGCCGTGAGTGTTGAGGTCTTGTGTGAAGCGCATGTTAGGAGAGTCATACGTGTCGTAGTGCAACCATCGGAAGGAAGGATGGTCGCCGCCCAACACGGCCTCGGTGGCAGCCTTAGCAATGGAGAGACCGCTACTGCTGTTGTCGAAGAGAACGACTGCGGAACGGCGTTGGATATCGGCGACAACATACGCCTTGAAGACGCCGTTGTCTCCCCAATGCCAGAGGTACGTGCCTGATGCGTTCTTTTCGATGCCCCAGCCCAAGCCCCAAAAGAGATGAGTGGATAGCGTCTTGGGCGCGGCATCGAGGCAGTTCGTGCACGTTGGGTCTACAGCAATTTCCGGTGTCTCCATCTCGCGAAGGGTGGCGGCCTTGAGGCCCCGACCGCTGAGGATGGCCTCGAGAAAAAGGGCATAGTCATGCGCGTTCGTATTCAGGCTCGCAGCGGCATTCGCTTCGGTATTCTGAAAAAGCGGTACGCCGTGGCCGTCAGACGAGTAGCCGACGGCGAAGTCGGCGGAGAGATCCGGACGCGCCGTGTAACTGCTTTCGGTCATGCCAAGTGGCTGGAAGACCTGCTCGGTGACGACTTGGTTGAGTGGCTCACCGGTGACCGCCTCGACCGCGTGCTGCAGATAAACCATTCCTTCGCCGGAATAGCTGAAGCGTGAACCGGGATCAAAATAGATTTTCAATTCGTCCTTGGAATTCGCGCGCCAATTGGGGAAGCCAGTGCGGTGACTGAGAACGATGCGCGCAGTGACCTCATCGAGCCGCGGGTCATGGCTAGGACGGTCGCGAACGTAGTGAGTGAGTGGAGAGTCGAGGTCGATCTTGCCCTGGTCGACGAGACGAAGGACGGTGTAAGCAAAGACCGTCTTGCTCAAAGACGCGGCATTGAAGACAGTTCTATCTGTAACGGGCTGCTGAGTGGCCTTACTTGCGATCCCGTAACTGCCAATCCATGCCGTCTTCCCGTGGCGCAGGACGGCGACGGATACTCCGGGGACGTCACCCTGCTGCATCCAGCCGGGAAGGTCGTGTTGGAGCTTGGCGATGCCGGCGTCAGCAGGCTGCTGAGCTGCGAGAGGCGTGCTGAACGTGGTGGCAACTACGAACAGAGTATTGCGGACGACGTGTTCAATGGCGCGCGTAGCTGCGCGATGGCAATCGTTGGTCATTTTGTTTGCCAATTACTTAGGTGACCTCGGCGCTCGGTCCGCTGACACCCGCGGTCGCCACGATCAAGGTGACGGAAGGCACTGAACCGGGGGTTGCCAGCGGCGCTAGCAAGATGCTGGGAATTCAGCGTGTCCATGCTGATATTTCAACACCAGCGGGCGAGTTGTCAAGGACGTCCGCCACCGCTGCGTGTCGAGCCGCGCTGTCAGGGTCGGGCTCCTGACACGTCACAAGCACGGTGACGAAGCCTTCCAAACGCACAACGGGAGGCGCCGCGCGGCGCCTCCCGTTGATCACTCCTTTGAGGATTTCTCCCATGAAAACTGTCTCGATGGCTAGGGACGGAATCGAACTGCCGACACGCGGATTTTCAGTCCGCTGCTCTACCAACTGAGCTACCTAGCCGAGTTACTCTAACTGCTGTTACCCCAACAGCTTACGCATGCTGTGCCAAATTCGTCCGCGGTTTCACGGCGAAGCTGTGCCAAGACATGTGCCGATTACGAGCGGCCGGAACAGGACGAATCTAGCCCGCCGCATCCCAAAATGGTATCGGAGTAACAGCGTGCGGCACGTCTTTACCGTGTGCTACGCGGGCCACATCCGGGTGGCGTTGCATGTGAGCTGGCGATGCGGTCGGTGATGCGCTTCTTCTTCCCGCACGACTGGATAAACCATTTCCATGCGTCAGTCATCTGATTGATATCCACTTGATATCTCCCTCACGCATGCGGCCAGGGCCATCATCGCGTGCGGTTCGTCATCCATGGCAGGAGCTACGATGCGTCTATCAGCATTTCTTCCTCGCTTCACCGCGATCCTCGCGCTCGTGGGAGCGCTTGGCCACCCGCTCCAAGCCCAGGTCGCAAGAGCATCGGACGGTACGAGTGCAGCAGACTCGGCGGACGCGCAGCATGCTGCCTGGTGCGGCGACGCCGGGTACGCGGCCACGGTCTGCGCGGTGCACGTGCTTCGCCTTCCGGCAGGGACCACGGCGCTCACCATTGCTCGCACGCCGAACGGGAACGTGACCGTGCGCGGTTGGGACGGCGACAGCGCCATCGTCCACGAGCAGATTCGTGCCTCGGCGCCGAGCCAAGCTGCGGCTCAGCGCATGCTCCGCGACATCACGGTCACGCAGGACGGATCGACGCTCCGTGCCGAGGGGCCGCGCGGCAACGGCACGTGGGAGGTGAGCTACGTAGTGGATGTCCCGCGCCGCTTCGACCTCAGGGCGCAGACCGAGAACGGCAACCTTTCCGTGTCAGGCGTGACTGGGACGTTGGACCTCCGCGCTGGCAACGGCAATCTCACGCTGGACCGAGTGGCGGGCGACGTGAAGGCGACTACTCAGAATGGGAACTTGGCAGTCACGCTGGCCGGGGCCCGGTGGGAGGGCTCGCAGCTCGACGCCCGGACCCAGAACGGAGAAGTCACACTCACGATCCCGTCGCGATTCGCGGCCCATCTAGTCACCGGCACGTCCAACGGTGCGTTCCGCACGGATGTGCCGCTGCCGGTGTCGATCCAGGGAGAGCGCAATGCTTCGCTCGGTACGCAGATCGAGACTGATCTGAACGGCGGCGGGCCGCCGGTGCGCGTCGTCACCGTCAACGGTGCCGAGGTGATCCGACGCGGAAGCGAATGATTGGAGTACGCGGCGTGCGGAATGTCATAGGGCTTGAACTGACTCGCACGAAAGATCGCCCAGGGTGTCTTTTCGTCGTGCTCTAGCTGCTTGGTCGCAGTTTCTAACTGAGTAGGAGCGCAAACACGTCGGTGGCGACCGATGTGAGAGAATCCAGCATTGGCATACTGCCGCGTGCTTGCGCGACGCATGACGGCCTGGACATTCTTGTGCATGTTCGCCGGTAAGTTGGTCGGGACGGCACTTGCCATCGTCTGTCCCCGCACCTCACCTCCGTCGTGGCTGTCGTGCGCATCGTCGTGAGCCATCGCACGCGAGCGTGTCTTGCGCTCGCTCTGGTGTCCGTCGTGGGTGCATGCGCCGACCACCCGCAGCGCGCGGAGGCGCCTGGTCCGTCGCAAGACACCGCGCCCGCCGTCGCCGAGCAGGTCGGCGCACCCGGAACGCCAAGCGCGATGCAGCGGCTCGCTGCGTCAGACCCGTCCGTCGTGTGGGAGCGACAGCCGGTGCTCGTCGCTGACATCGATTGCGATGCTAGACCAGACTCTGTGTTCGTCGGCCGTTCGCCGTCCCGTGTCGCCGTCGGACTCATCCGGGCTGCTACGTCGACTCCGGACATTATCTCATTCGGGACGCGTGGTACTGCACAAAACGAGATCAGCTCGAGTAACGCGCAACTCACGCTGGAGAGTCTCGATTACGATCCACGCGACGTGGTCGGCGGCGATATTGCGGGCTTCCAGCGTTCAGACGTATGCAACGGTCTTGACCTTGATGACGGCGCTACCGATAGCATGCACATCTTCTGGAATAGGAAGTCGCATCACCTCGACTGGTGGCGCTTGTGACGAAGATATCGAGCATGCTAACTGGAATTAACGCTACGCAACGGTCGTGGTGGCGCCAGTTGGCGTGACCGCGCTTATTGATAGCCGCCAATCGAGGCCGCTCGCACCTACTCCATCCGCAGCACCCGCGTAGGATCTAGCCTCGCCGCTCGCCACGCTGGTACACTGCACGCGACCGCCGCAACCGCGCTCAGCAGTGCTATCGCGCACAGATACGTCGTGATATCGAGATGGGATATGCCGAACAGCATCGACGCTATACCGCGTGTGGCGGCCGCGGCTGCGATCAGTCCGACCGCGACGCCGAGCGCTGTCAGTCTCATTCCTCGGCCGAGTACGAGGGTGAGGATTCGTTCTGGTGATGCGCCGAGTGCTGCGCGGATTCCGAGCTCGCGCAATCTCTCCATCACGCTCGACGAGAGCACGCCGTAGATGCCGACCGCGGCGAGAATGAGTGCGACGAGTCCGAAGGCCTCGAACAGAACGAGCGCGAAATGGCGATCCGCGACCGATCTGTCGACCAGATCGCTCATCGTCGCGATGCGCGCTATCGCCTGGTTTCTGTCGACCGATCTGATCGCGGCTCGAATTGCGGGGGCGAGCGCGATCGCGCTGCTGTGAGTGCGCACCACCAGCGACATCGGGATTCTCTACCCAGTGCCACTGCGTGGGCGTGATGTATATCGCGTCGCTCTCACCGTCGGCAAGTGAAGTCTGCTTCACGTCACCGACGACTCCCACTATGGTGTACGGCTGCCCATCGGCCGCGCCGAAGTCGAAATGCTCGCCGATCGGGTCCTGATGGGGGAACTGTCGCTTCGCGAATGACGCGTTGATGAGTGCCGTACGCGCAGAGCCAGCGCGATCGTGGGCGTCGAGCAAGCGCCCACTCAGCAACGGAATGTGCATCGTCGCGAAGTACTCCGGTGTGACTGCGTACTCCAACGCCGCGCCGCCGCCATTCGCATCGACGTCGCCCTCGAAGTGCACGCCGTAGCTCGACAGATCGCCACTCATGGGAAGCTGGCTCGTGAACGCAGCCGCGGTCACGCCCGGCACATGCTGCACTGCGTCGAGCGCTTCGGCGAAGAAGTTGTAGCGCGCGCTGTCGGAGTCGAAGCGTTGCCCCGCTTCCTGAACCTGCATGGTGAGCACATGTGACGGATCGAATCCCACGTTGACCGCAAGCAGATCCCTGACGCTCCGCAACAGGAGACCAGCACTCACCAGGAGAACCACGGCGAGCGCGACTTCGGCGACGACGAGCGCCTCACGCGTGAAGCGGTGACTCCCCGTAGTGCGCTGCGATACCTCCTGCAGCGCGCGATATGACTCCGCTTGCGACGCGCGCAACGCGGGTATGCCCCCGACCGAGACGCCGATCAACGTCGTGATCGCGAATCCAAAGAGCATGACCGCGGAGTCGAGCCCGATCTCATTCAGTCTGGGAAGGCCAGCGGGAACGAGCGACACCAGCGCACGCACTCCCAGCTCCGCGACCACTACGCCGAGCACGCCGCCGACGATTGCGAGAAGGAGACTCTCGGTCAGTAGCTGTCGAGTCAGCCGCGCGCGTCTGGCGCCGAGTGCTGCGCGCATCGCGAACTCGCCCCGCCTGCGTGCGCCGCTTGCGAGCAGGAGGTTGGTGACGTTGGCGCACGCGATGATCAGAACGAGAATCACTGCGCCGAGCACCGCGAGCAGGATCGGTCTGACCCCACTGGTGACGTCCGCCTGAAGCGACTGCGTAGCAAGTCCTCGGCCGAGCAACGCCCACGGAACGCGTGGAAAATCACTGCGAGGAGTGCGAGCGATCGCGTTCAGCTCGTGCTGCGCCGCGTCGAGGCTCACACCATCGCGGAGCCGCCCGATCATGTGAAGCTGGTGTCCCCACTCGCGGTCGTTCGGACCGAACACCGTGTTGAACTGAAGTGGGCGCCAGATCTGCGCGGATGGTGCGAGGACGTTATCGAAGCTGGCTGGCATCACGCCGATCACTGTGTAATCGTCACCGTCGAGCTTGACGCTACGACCTATGATGTCGCGACTGCCGGCGAAGCGGCGATGCCACAGCGCGTTGCCCAGGATCGCTACCCTGGGACCGTTGACGACGTCGTCCGACGGTCGGAAGTCGCGGCCGAGTGTTGGAGAGACACCGAGCGCGCGGAAGTAGCTCGCGCCTACACGCTGGCCATCGAGCCGCTCCGGCTCGTCGTTGCTCACGAGCGTGGGCTGCCACGACCTGAAGACCGCGAGCGCGTCGAACGAGCGGCTGCGCTGTGCGAGCTCGCGGTACGTTCCGAACGTAACGTCGAGCGGCGTCCCGTCCGATCCAAAATCCGACACCGAGACGATGCGCTCGGCGTGAGGATAGGGAAGCGAGCGGAACAGGATTGGATTCACTACGCTGAAGATTGCCGTGCTCGCTCCGATGCCGATCGCGAGCGTGATCACCGTCACCGCAGTCAGGCCAGGATTGCTCCGCAGCCGCCGCGCAGCGTAGCGCAGATCCGCGAGCGTCGCTTCGACGGCCGTCTCCCAGCCGTAGCGGCGAACCTGATCTCGCACGCTCGTCACGCCGCCGACTTCCATCCGCGCGGCACGCAGTGCTTCGGCGGGCGAGAGGCCGCGCTCCATGTGCGCAGCACGCGCTTGCTCTAGATAGTCCTCGACTTCGTCGGCAACGTCTCGGTCAGCGGCTGCGCGGTGGAACAGCGCGCGGAGACCACGGCTGAGCTGGCGCCACGCCGACATCTCGTCAGCCTTCTGCTTTGAGCAGTCGCGCGACGGCAGAGACACGTCGCGTCCAGTCTTCGGTCTCGGCGCCCAACTGCTTGTGGCCAACTCTGGTGAGAGTGTAGAACTTGGCGCGCCGCGAGTTATCGGTCTGACGCCACTGCGAGTCGAGCGACCCGCTCCGCTCGAGTCGCTGGAGCGCGGTCAGAAGCGATCCTGGGTTCACCTTGAACGTTCCGCGCGAGATCTGCTCGATGCGGCGTGCGATGCCGTATCCATGCATCGGCTGGAGGCTGAGCGTCTTGAGGATCAGCATGTCCAGCGTACCGGGAATCACATCGGTGTTGGGCTCTTGCATCGTACCGTGGCCAGGGTTCGATCACAAGCTCGCCGGCTACAGTATGATTGTCAAGATGTGGACGTCAAGGGATGGCAGCCATGAGGTGTTGCGACCCGACTAGCCGGCCACTACTCTGCCGTGACCCACGGGTCGTTCGCCATCCAGCTGCTGTCTGGTGCGAAGAGGAAGACGAGGCCGCCGTTCGCGAGCTTGGGGAGCAGCTCCTGGGCGCGGGCGGGCGCCATCGCTGGGCATCCCTCACTGCGTCCCGCACGTGTCGCGGTGACGTACGGCGCACCGTGCGCAACCACTCCGCGTGCGAGCGCGTTGTTGTTGAAGCGCCCTGACACTCCCGCGAGCCTGAGCCCGATCGAGTGGTACGCGGCGCCGCCAGCGTGGCCGGTGAATGCGTAGAGCTGCTCTGCGACGTAGAGGCCGAGCGATGTGGTCGCCGCGCCGAACGCATTGGAAAAGTGCGTCGGGATTCCGCGCGCGTTCGGCGCGGAGCCGCGGCCGTGAGCAACCATGAACGGGCCATCGACGATCTTGAGCGCGCTCATGTCGAACACATACCCGCGCGGCGTCGTGCTCGGCAGCCCATAATCCACGAAGTACAGATAGGGCTTGCGGACCTCGTCAGGGTGCGTGGATTGGAAGGCGAAATAGCTCGTGAACGCATCGCGCAACGCATCCGGATGGCTGAGCGGCCCGACTGCCGACGCGAGCGCGTCGAGCGCACGATCGGCCAGCGTATGCGCTTCGGACGTGTGCGCGGAAGCGGGAACCGCGCTGACACTGCCCGAACGTGCCAATGACCCAGCCATGGCGGTGCTGGGTGCGAGGATCTCGGTCGCAGCGCGCAGAACCGGCCCCGAGCGCGACGACGCGGAACGCGTGCTGGCGCCCACGCACAGGAGCGCGGTCGCTACGGCCAGTGACGTAGTGGCGATGTCGGTGAGCTTGCGTGATGGCATGCGTTGCTGCGTGAATCGGTTCGATCGGCGCCGGCAAGCGAGTCGGCGTCGCGGGACAGCGGCGGAGAGCGTTATCGATCTCTTCACTAATGATACACCGGAAGGAGACGGCGGGTCCCTCGAGTCGTCGGCGTGTCATCTTCCTGTCAGCTACCGAGCATAAATTCTCGCAAGAGTGAGGATGGGCGCCGCAGTGGACCCCTCACTCATCCAGCTCCTGCTTCATTCGGTACCACTAGCTCCGCACCCTCTCCCGAGAGCCGTCATGTTCCGCTCACGTGTCTCACTGTTCGTCGCCGTCGCCACGACGACGCTACTCGCATCAACAGTCGCCGCTCAGGCGCCCCACTATCACGTCATCAAGCGGATGGTGCTCGGCAATGCTCGCGCAGACTACATCATCGTCGATCCTGTCGGGCGGCGACTGTACGGATTGGGTGACAACGTCATCGACGTGGACCGGGACAGCGTGATAGGACACGTCGAAGGGGGCGGTGGAGGCTATGCGATCGCGTCCGACCTCAATCGCGGAATGGTGCGTAACGGCGTCATCTTCGACTTGAAGACGCTCGCCGTGACTGGTCACGTCGATGCGAAGGGCGATGGCATCAGATACGATCCGTACACCCACCGCGCGTTCACCTGGGCCGACAACGACGCCTGGGTCGTCGATATGAGAACAGGGAAGCTCATCACGAAGTCCACCATCGGAGCTGGCCTCGAGTCTGGCGTCGCTGATGGAAGAGGGAAGCTCTTTCTCAACGTCGAGGACTCCGGTTTCGTGGTACGGGTCAACGCGAGCACACTCAAGACCGAAGCGACCTACCGCATCCCGAGCTGCGGACATGCGCAGGGACTGTCGATGGATGAGGCGACGCGGCGGCTGTTCATGGCCTGCGACACCGAGGTAGTCGTGGTCAACGCCAACAACGGGGATGTCGTCTCGCGAATCCGCGTTCCGAGCCGCGCCGACATGAACTGCTTCGACCCGGTTACGAAGCTCGCGTTCAACCCGAATCGCGCCGACAGTACGATGACCGTGATCCACGAAGACTCGCCCAACGCCTTCTCCGTGGCCGAAAAAGTACCCACCGGCGGCGCGGCGCGGACGTGCGCCGTGGACGAGAGAACTCACAAGGTCTACGTTTTCTATTATGAGGGCGCGACGCGAGCAACCGCACAGCTCGTGCTGGCAGTGCTCGCGCGGTAAGGCTCGTCGATCGCGGACCGGCGCGCTTCACCGGCGCGCCGGCGGAGTCAGCGGGTGTGACGCGTCGCTATGATCGCGTCGATCAGAGTAGGAGAGATGACGATGTCGATATCAATGATCTCCTCACGAACGACCGCGTGGCAGCTTCTAGTGGGACTGGTGCTTCCGCTGTCGGCGCTGCCAGCGCAGCGCGTATCGCACGCCGATCAGCAGCATGCCGTCGCGCAACCTTCCGGGTGGGGCGCGGTGGATGGCGGCGTCGCGGATACTTCCGGCGCTCCGCTGTCCGACGTGGAAGTGATGGCGATGGACGACGCGTCGATTCACGGACGCACCGGCACCGGCGGCATGTTCAGGATCGACAGCGTGAGCGCCGGCTTCCACATGTTCCGATTCAGGCGTGTTGGAATTGTCCCGCTCACTGTCAGCGTGAACGTGAAGCCGGGCATCACGACTTCAGTGGATGCAGTGGTCGCGATGATGCCTCACACCCTCGCTCGCGTGGAGGTGCAGGGGAGCAATGGCGAGATGCTCGACGTGCCCCGTGATGTCGCTGACAGAATGCGCAACGGCATGGGGACATATCTCACTGCCGCCGACGTCGCGAAAGCGAACCCGATCAATACCGCGGATGTGCTCCGGCACGTCGCTGGGATCGTGGTGACAGGGAGCGCCGGCGACGAGCTCGTCTACAGCATACGCCCGACCACTGCGATGTTCGTCAAGCCCGATGCGAACGGCAACATGGCAGTATCGACGCCCTGCACGACAGGCATGGACGTATTCGTCGATGGTGCGCCGATGGGCGCGGTGGGGGCCGGAGGCAAGCCGCTCGGTGGCGCGATCAACGCCGCACTTCCGGGCGACATAGCAGCCATCGAGATCTATAAGGATGCTGTGGAGATCCCGCCGGGGTTGACGCAGTCGGCGTGCGGCGCGATCTACATCTGGACGAAGTCACGCTGAAGCTGTCGCCGTGACGGCGCGTGACGACGAACGCGCATCGGTCTACTGACTTCGCGGGCTCGAAGCTCGCTCCGCCACGTAGCTCCCTTTTTTCGTCGGATCGTCGACGAGCACCCAACCAGGGTTGAGAGTCAGCGTCCACCCATCGCCTCTTACCTCGCGGGCACCTGACACGACAGCTCCCGCGTTGATGCCCACGCGGATCCACCTGAAGTCGTTCTGCACCAGTGCGCCGCCGCTATCCACCACGAGCCTGCCCCACGGTGCTGCGAACTGACCTGCTGGATAGATCGTCGACGTGAGGTCGTAACCGACGAGATTGGTCGGATCGAAGCTCACCTGGAACGAGTCGAGGGACTGTCGCAGCGTGATCGTAGGACCGTCGACGAGCTTGCTGCGATATGCGCGCATCGCGGGCGCACGCACGGAGTCTCGCGCCGCTTCCTGGCGGTCTATCTCTGCGAACCCGTACTCTCCGGCGCGTGCACGGGCAGCCGCGGCGAGGTTGCGCGGCACTCGAAAGTAAATCGCCTGTGCGAGCAGCGCACTGATGTCGCGATGATCTCGAAGCTGCGTGCGCCAGCTCGGCTCGAAGTGATCGAGCAGCACGCCGATAGCAGGCCCGGTGCCGTAGGCGAATGCGCGGACGAAGGTCGGCGTGCTCGTCTCGTAGTTGCGTACGTAGCGCGCGACGCGAGCGGGGCCCTCGCCGGTAGCGATGAGCGCGAGATGCTGGCCGGTGTACTCAGCAAGCCCTTCCTGGATCTCAAGTGCGTTCTCGAGACTGTCACTCCCGGGATAGAGTGACCGGCGCTCCGCGCGGAAGAGGAGCGCAGACTCCACATGATGCCGCGCCCTGGCGTCGTCAGGGAGTGCCTCGAGCGCGCTCGCCAGTGCTCGGTACTCGAGGCGCAGCCACGTACGTCCCGCACGCTGATCGAGCTGGTTGTTGATCGCAGGCGGCTCGAAGAGACCGAGCGCGTGCTGCTCACGGTGAAACACCTCGTGCATCACGAGATCGACCCGGGCGTATCTGTCGCGCGGAAGCGGCAGCATGACGAGACTCCACTCCTTCCCGCCCCACGTGACCGAGGTGTTCGCGACGTACATGCTCGATGGAAGCGTCGTCACGTACGCGCCTCCAAGCGGAACGAAGTGGCGGCCAGGAACGCTGTCGTTGGCGATGACGAGGCGGCTGTCCGGATCCACCAGCGCGATAGGTCCGCAGAGCGATCGTCCCCACAGCGCACCGGCATCCGCAGCACACACGGATGCCGCATCGCGCAACGCGGAGAGCGCGGTGAGAGTGTCGATCTGCTGCGCGGACGCAACGGCGCAAGGTATTGCGACGAGCGTGACGAGCACCATGAGCTTCATCTAGTCATCGCTCGAGACATTCAGCGGCAGCGAGCGCGTCACGAAACCCAATCCATCGTCGCGGAGACGACTCGCCAGGTGCCACCGGTGAGCAGTAAGCGGAACGTCCAACCCTCGCCGCAGAGCGAGCCGCACCACGTGGAGACGGAGACGGTCGCGTGGCGCGCATCTGGAGAGAGCTGCGCGACCTCGCCCACGCGGTAGCGTGTGGTCGTGTCTGGCTGCGATGTACTGCTGATCTGCCACGCGTCGTTGGTGAAGGTCCAGACGCCATGGCGCGCAGCGTCGTAGTAGCGCGCGCGTTCCGACATGGACTGTGGTCCGCATCGCATCACTATGCTCACGAGCACATCGCGCGGATCGCCTGGACCGTGGATGGAATCTGCACATGGCGGGCGATCGAGTGAGGCGAGCGCGAATGCGACGGCGCGGCCGGCGAAGCCCGACGGCCCATAGCGCGCCAGCGTCGCCGATAGCGCGCCGCGCGCAGCCTGCGCACGCAGGAGACCGAGGGTGGTCGCGGCGGTCTGAGCCACAGGCCACGTACTCGAGACGCCGGTGAACGGCCCCTGGAGCTGCGAGATGAGAAAGGCTATGTCATCCGCGGATCCGGTGGTTGCCATCGCCATGATCACAGCGAGCCTGGATTCGGTGCTGGGCGCTCGCGCGTAATCGGCGCGCAGCGCATCGACAGCAGTTCTGCCGCCGGCGTCCACAAGCGCATCGCGAGCGAGCGTGCTCGTCGCCGAGTTCGTGGACCGAAGCGAGTCCATCCAGACGCGCATGCATGCGTCAGCGGAAAGTGCAGGTCGAGATGATCGCTCGGCGCTCAGGCACGCAGCTGACAGTCGCTGCCGATACGACCGACTGCGAGTGCAACGGAGCTGTCGCAGTGATTAGCGCGAGACCTAGCGCGAGACGTAGTGAGAGACCGAACGCGGTCGTCATCCTCATCGCACTGAGCCTGCACGCAGCGGTCGCCACTGCATCACTGCCGCGCGCCATCCTTGGTCCAGACCACTATCACACCACATGCAGCACCGACGGTGCTGTTGAACTGCGGCGGCACCGATGACGCGCCGGGATAAACCTCGATGGCCGCGATCTCCTGCGGAGGAACTAGATGGTCGAGCGCGAATGCATCGCCTTTCTCGATCATTACCTGCGAACCATCGAGATAGACGAGCGGGGTCATGCACAGTCCCGCGACTCCTCCCGCTGCGCGCATCACGACAGCCTCAGTGACCATGCCATTGCTCATCATGGGATGCAGCGCGATTCCTGGCATGTTGCGCAACAGCTCGCTGAGTGGCGGATATGCGCGTGCGGCGATCTCTCCCTCGTCGAGATATCTTCCCGTCCCATTCGCGCGACGCTGCGCAAAGCCGGAGAAGCGCGGCGCCTCGAACGATGAGAGATCGTGCCTTCCCGCCACGTGAACCTCGGGGAGGCGCGTGCCGTCGGGAATCATCGTCACCGTGAGCTTGGGCGCTGCCTTGGCTACGACGTCGAAGTCCGCGCCCAGCATTCGAAAGCCCGGCGCTGCGATGGTGACACGATGGTGACCGGCGCCGATGAGCACAGGGCCGAAAGATCCGTCGCCACGCGAATACGTGGTGACGGCGTCACCGTCCACCAGAATCGTCGCGCGCTGCACAGGGGCTCCGCTCGAGTCGGTCACGGACCCACGCAGCGAAGCTGCAGAATCACTCACGAAGCCAGTGTCCGCCAGTACGAGGAGCGGTGGAGCGCGCACAACCATCGGGTCCGGCAACGCCAAGACGCTCGAGCCGAGCAACAGGGCAACAGTTCCGATGGCACCGAGTGGCAGCATAGCACCCCGAGTGGCGGCCTTCCCATGATAATCTACAACTGGCCACTCCTTCCCGTCACGCGCAGTGCGCGGTATTTCACAGCGTGACTTCCTGGCGCCGAACGCGACGCGACGAGCCGATGGTGCACCGAATCAAATCCTCCATGCCGACCCAACCCTTTGTACCGATAGTGCGCGCCATCGCGGCCCCGCTCTTTGCGATCTCACTCTTCGCTACTCCGGCCGGCGCGTGCACAGCAGGCCACGCCCGCGCCGAGCGAGATTCGCGCTTACACTGTCGCGCACGAGAAGCAGATTCTCGCCGACTTCACGCAGCTCCTCTCGATGCCGAACGTCGCGACGAACATCGCGGACGTTGATCGCAACGCGAACGCTATAGCGAGCGAGCTCGCCTCGCGCGGCTTCACGACGCGTCTGCTTCGCGCCGCTCCCAACACGCCGGCGGCGGTCTACGGCGAGCTGCACGTTTCCGGCGCGAACCACACGATAGTGTTCTACGCCCATTACGATGGACAGCCGGTGGCGCAGCCGGGCTGGCGATCGCAGCCGTTCACGCCTGTGGTTCGCACAGCACCGATCGGTGCCGACACGTCGAGCAGCCACGACGTCGACTGGCGCGCTGCATCGCACATCGACCCCGAATGGCGCATCTATGCACGCTCGGCGAGCGATGACAAGGCAGCGATCCAGGCGATGCTCACCGCGTTGGATGCGCTGCATGCGGAAGGCAAGCAGCCGACAGTCAACGTCAAGGTCTTCTACGAAGGAGAAGAGGAGCAGGGTTCGCCGCACCTGGCAGACATTCTCGCGGCGAACAAGGGACTACTCGGCGGCGATGTCTTTGTGCTGAGTGATGGCCCGCGACACCAGTCCGGCGCGATGCAGGTCTTCTTCGGCGCGCGCGGCACGAGCGGAGTCGAGCTCACGGTATACGGGCCGCTTCGCCCACTCCACAGCGGCCACTACGGCAATTGGGCGCCGAATCCCGCGGTGATGCTCACGCACCTGCTCGACAATCTGGTAGACGAGCACGGGCACATCCTCATCCCGAACTTCTACGACGACGTCAAGCCGCTGACTCGCGCGGAGTCCGCTGCGCTCGCCGCACTCCCTGACGTCGAGACGAGTCTCGAGAAGGAGCTCGCCATAGCGCGCCCCGAAACCAACGAGCGGCTCGCGAACGCGATCTCGGAACCTGCGCTCAACGTGCGAGGCATTCGCGTCGGCGGTGTGGGCGCAGCGGCGACCAACGTGATCTCGACCGAAGCTCTCGCTTCGATCGACTTCAGACTCGTGCCGGACCAGACACCGATTGGAGTCCGCGATCGCACCGAGACGTATCTTCGCGCACTTGGCTGGGACGTGGTGCACGACGACCCGACGCCGGCCGAGCGTGCGGCGCATCCGAAGGTGGTGAAGGCAGTGTGGAGTCTCGGCTATCCCGCTTACCGCGCGAGCCTGGACGATCCGGCTGCGAACGCGGTCATATCATCCATCGAGCGCTCGATGGGGACTTCTATAATCCGCTTCCCGATGCTCGGCGGCAGCGTGCCGATGTCGACCTTCGCCGACGCTCTGCACATGCCGATCATCGGCGTGCCGCTCGCCAACTACGACAACAACCAGCACGCAGCCAACGAAAACCTGCGAATCCAGAACCTGTGGGACGGAATAGCCATCTACGCGGGACTGCTCACGGGAGTGCGTTGGTAGTATTGCCGGAGCCGGTACGCTGATTGCGACTCACCGCGTCTCGCGATCAACTCTCCGAACTCCAACTCGATATGACGAAGCTCTCCATCATCGGTGTGTCGTCAGTGGCGATCATCGCGCTCTCCCTCGGCGCATGCGCGAAGACCGACAATCAGCAGCACTCCGACAGCGTGATGGCAAACCCGTCGCCCAACGTGCCGTCATCGCCGACCGACAACGCGGTAGGTACAACCGACGATAACAACGCGGCGAGCCGGGCTACCGATACTGGCGACGCGCAGCGAGCGGGGTCGCCTCCAATCACGGGGAGCGCCAAGCCGGCCGGCCGGGACACGAGTGCGCACTCTCATCGTGGCGGACGGCGACCCATGAGCGGGGGATATTAAGGACGGAATGCAGGCCCCGCGGCGGCGCGGCCGGTAGCGGCTCGCGGAGCGGAGCGGAATGGGGCATCATTCCGTAGAAGTGGTGTGTCTCAGCTCCGTCACCGCATCCAACCGCCGCGCCAATGATCAGCTTCGATAGAAAGCTCACCGCCGTCGCGCTCGCCGTCCTGACCGCGGGCACGCAATCGCTGGCCGCCCAGACTACTGGCGCGCCATCATCCGCGGCCGCCGCGATTCAAGCGGCGGCGTCGTTCCCCGAAGGATGGGCGACCAAGACGCGACGCGCGCCGTCGGTGGGCAAGCACGCGATGATCGCGAGCAACAGCGAGCTGGCGAGCGAGGCAGGAGTCGAGATTCTCAAGAAGGGCGGCAATGCGGTCGACGCGGCCGTCGCGGTCGGCTTCGCGCTCGAGGTGACTTACCCGTTCGCCGGGAACATCGGCGGCGGCGGATTCATGGTGATCCACATGGCCGACGGGCGCACCGCTGCGATCGACTACCGCGAGGTCGCGCCGCTCGCGGCCACGCGCGACATGTACGTTGAGAACGGCAAGCTCACGCGAAAGAGCATAGTCGGCCCGCTCGCGGTGGGAGTGCCGGGCTCGGTCGCCGGCATGGCGGAAGCGCTACGCAAGTACGGAACGATGTCGCTCCACGACGTGATGCAGCCGGCGATACGGCTCGCGTCGGACGGCTTCGTGGTGGACAGCGCGCTCAACCGCTCGCTCAACGGTGGCAAGCGGCTGATCACGCAGTTCGACGGGGCGCGAGTCTTCTTCCCGAATGGTGAGGCGCCGGCGCCAGGGACGGTGCTCAAGCAGCCCGCACTCGCGCGCACACTGACGCTCATCGCAGACAAGGGCCCGTCAGCGTTCTACGAAGGACCGATCGCCGACGAGATAGTCGCCGAGCAGAAGAAGGACGGCGGCATCATCACGAAGGAAGATCTCGCACGCTACAAGGCAGTGGTGAGGCAGCCGATCATCGGCACTTATCGCGGCTACACACTCTACACGATGCCGCCGTCGTCGAGTGGCGGGATCACGATGATCGAGATTCTGAACCAGCTGGAGACATGGCGTACGCTGCCGGGATTCAACAGCGCGGAGTACAAGCACCTGCTCGCGGAGACATTCAGGCGCGCGTTCATCGATCGCAACACCAAGCTCGGCGATCCGGCGTTCGTCAACGTGCCAGTGAAGCAGCTCACCGACAAGGCATACGCGCGCCAGCTCGCATCGACGATCGATCCCGCGCACTCGTCGCGATCACCGTCGTTCGCGAGCGCCGCCGAGCCGATGCACACCACGCATTACTCGGTAGTCGATTCACATGGCGATGCAGTGTCCACCACCACCACGCTCAACAGCGGCTACGGCTCGGGTACGTTCGTGGCGGATGGTGGCTTCTTTCTCAACGACGAGATGGACGACTTCGCGACCGAGCCTGGCAAGCCGAATCAGTTCGGGCTCGTGCAGGGCGAGGTGAATGCGATCCAGCCTGGCAAGCGAATGCTGAGCGCGATGTCGCCGACGATAGTGATGGACCCGCATGGGAAGCTGTTTCTCGTGGTCGGCGCTGCTGGCGGACCTACGATCATCACCGGCGTGACGCAGGTGATCCTGAACGTGATCGATCAGCACATGTCGCTCGCCGATGCGATGTACGCTCCGCGCGTGCATCATCAGGCGTGGCCTGATACACTGGAATACGAGCGGAACGGGCTGACGCAGAGCGCGACCGATTCACTGCTCGCCATGGGCCACCGTCTCCGCGCGATCGGTGCGCTGACCAATGTGAATGCGGTGATGCGCGGCCCCGATGGAACGTGGATCGGCGTTTACGAGCCGCGCAGCACGGGCGGGGCTGTCGGCTACTGACGGGATCGCGATCGGCCGCGAATTGCGATAGTATCTCTTGATAACGGACCTCATCACCAACTAGCGGCCAAGCCGCTGTCATGCCTCAAACGCTCGAGCACTTTCCTCTTTTCGTACCCGGCGCCACAACTTCGGCGCCCGACGGGACTGTCGTGTCGCCGTTCGATCGCGCACCTATCGCGACGTACGCGGCGGCGGACGAGGGAACGATCGAGTATGCGCTCGCGACCGCGCACCAGCTCTTCGCGAACAAGGATGCATGGCTGGAGCCGACGGCGCGGATCGACGTTCTGCGCCGGGTGGCAGATCAGATAGACCGCAACATCGGCCGACTCGCGCTCGATATTGCGAGCGAGGGCGGCAAGCCGCTCGCCGACGCACGCGCCGAAGTGCTCCGCGCTGCAGACTCGGTCCGGGCCTGCGTCGACGTGCTGCGCACTCAGCACGGCACCGAAGTCCCGATGCGGCTCAACGCAGCTTCGCTCAACCACCTCGCCGTGACGCGACTCGAGCCGGCAGGGGTGGTGGTGGCAATAAGCGCATTCAATCACCCGCTCAACCTCATCATACATCAGGTCGCGACTGCTATCGCGGCTGGCTGTCCGGTGATCGCGAAGCCGGCGGAGCGCACTCCGATAGCGTGCTTTCGACTCGCGAAGATGTTGAAGGATGCAGGGCTGCCGGACGGTTGGTGTCAGGTGGTGGTCCCCACTGACGTGTCGCTCGCGGAGAAGCTCGCCACTGATTCGCGCGTCGCGTTCCTCACTTTCATCGGAAGCGCGAAGGTAGGGTGGATGCTTCGCTCGAAGCTCGCGCCTGGTGCGCGCTGCGCGCTCGAGCACGGCGGAGCTGCGCCGGTGATAGTGGCGGCCGACGCGGATGTGGATGCGACGGTTCCCATGCTGGCGAAAGGCGCGTTCTACCACGCGGGCCAGGTGTGCGTGTCGATCCAGCGGATCTTCGCACACAGCTCGATCGCTACTGATCTTGCCATAAAGCTGACGACGCGCGTTCGCGAGCTGGTGGTCGGTGACCCGACGAGCCCCGACACCGATGTCGGTCCGCTCATCGCGCCGTCGGAAGTGACGCGCGTGGGCGAATGGGTGGACGAAGCGGTGCAGGGCGGCGCGGAGCTTCTCACCGGTGGTGAAGCGCTCTCTGAGACGTGCTACGCGTGTACGGTGCTCTTCGATCCGCCTGCCGACGCGCGAGTGAGCACTACCGAAGTATTCGGTCCGGTGGTGTGCATATACCCGTTCGATGATCTCGACGATGCGATAGCGCGCGCCAACGCACTTCCGTATTCGTTCCAGTCGGCCATCTGCACGCGCTCACTCGATACTGCGCTCCGCGCGTTCCGCCGGCTCGACGCTACAGCGGTCCTGGTGAACGAGAGCACGACGTTCCGCGTCGACTGGATGCCGTTCTCCGGACTGCGCACGTCGGGGCTCGGCGTCGGCGGCATCCCATTCTCCATCCGCGACATGCAGGTGGAGAAGATGTTGGTGGTGAAATCGGGGGAGATTTAGCGGCGCGTAGCGCCCTCACTCCACCGGCGCGCCCACCATGGTCGAATGCTCGTTGGGCGAGAGCGGGTTCCGCGGGTCGTGGTACAGCTTGACGTGGAGGAAATAGAGAAAGCCCCAGGTCGCGGCGGTGAGGACTAGCACCGTGATCAGGGTGAAGATGCCGCTGTGGGGACCGGTGACCTTCTCGTTGTTTGCCATTTCTGTCGTGGCCGCGCCGCTGTAATTGCCGTAGGTGCCGCGTGATCAATCTGCGATGGTCACGTAATGTAGTTTCGCCGTGCTGCCGGTACCAGCCGCGAGCGCGGCACGCGACCGAGTATGAGTCTCCCGTTGGTCATGTCGATCCTCAGCACGTCGCCGCGGCCGACGTCAGCGCCGAGTGTCCCGTCGAGCGCAAAGATGGTCGGGTACTGCGCCTCGTAGAGAAAGACTCGCTCGAGCGTGACCGGGACATTGCCCAGAAATAGCCTTACCGAGGGGATGACCAGCCCTCGCTCTGGCGCCGCGCCGCCGAAGCCGCGGACGTAACGTCGCTCTGCTGGCGCCCATGTGGCGCCGGTCTTTCTCACCAGGCTTGGCGTGCCGAAGGTCTCTTCGGCGCCGGTGTCCAGCGCGAGGTGGATCGGGACTCCTTCGTCGGATAGGGCGGAGACGATCGGGACACCGAACCAGACCAGATTGCGCGACCAGCGCGGCATTGAATCGAGCCGGACCGGCTTCCGGATGATCACCTGGCCAGTGCGGTCGTCGATGGTGATGTCCATCGCACGGATGAGATCGAAGCCGATGACTCCGTCCACGGCCTCGAGCGGCTGGGACGCCTGCTCGCGAATCCGGAGCGACGGGCCGTCGACTATCATCGCGGGGACGTCGGTCACCGACATCGGGCCGATCCGGATCGAGTGGATGATCGCGGGGCGCGCGGGCAGCCGCCCGACGGAGGTGAGCAACTCCAGCGTATCGCTCCCCACCGGCAGCGATCCCGCACTCCGCAGCGATCTCGGACGAGATTATCGAGATGCTCGACCCGGTGTCGAGCCAGAAGTGCTTCGTCTTACCGTCCACGACCACTGGGATGACGGGCGTTCCTATCGCGGATCTGCCGAGCGGGACACGCGCGACCGAGTCGGCGAATTCGACCTTCATGTGAATCGCGCTGAACGGCGGCGCCCAGCGTCTCGACACCCGCCGCGTCGACGAGCCGCGGGCGAGCAGAGTCGGCAAACGCGGCCAGGCGCGCCCAGCGGCCGTCCTGACTCAGAAGCGCATCGTAGGTGAGACGCGCCGCACTTCCTACGACGCTGTCGCGCGAGCTGAGCAGGCTGGACACCTCGCTCTCGCCCTCGCCAAGGTCGCCTGCGAAGATGGTGTCGAGCGCGCTGGCGAAGCGACGCTCGTCAGGCGTGTCGGCGAGGATCCACGCCATCTTGAGGTTCACGTCGGACACAGCGCGCCAGTAATCGTTGTACCAGCGCACCGATTCGCGCGGCGGACGGCGCACCGCACGACCAGCCTCGACTGCAGCACCCTGCTGAAGCTCAAGCGGATGGGATGGCACACACGCAACCGCTCCGGCGATGGACAGTGCCATCACCAAGCTCGAGGAGCGGAGATCCGATGCGCGGAGCTGCAGCGTACACCTCAGCCGGTTGGCGGGAACATACGGGCGCTCAATTCAATATGGTACGAGTACCGCGGTCCGCCATGACCAACTTGCGATCGCTATACTAGACGCCACATCGGAACCGGCAAACGGAGCTGCCAAGCGGTGAATCCTTCAGAGCGATGCACATGGTAGAGCGACGGCATCACTGGTTCGTCAGACTGACGCACTGGATAAACGTGGTTGCGCTCGTCGTGATGATCGGAAGCGGACTCCAGATCTTCAACGCGTACCCTCAATTCGCGCGACGCGGCGCGCCGTTCTGCTGCTATCCATTCGCCGGCAAGGCGATTCCGCATTATCTCACCTTCGGCGGGTGGCTCGCCGGCGCGCGCAACTGGCACTTCGCGATGATGTGGGTGTTCGTCATCAACGGCATTCTCTACCTCGCCTTCATCTATCTGCACGGCGAGTGGCGCGACCTGGTGCCGCGGCGCGGCGACGTGCGCGATGCGTGGGAGATGACGAAGTTCTATCTCTTCGTGCGCAAGCGTCACCCGCACCAGGGAAAGCACAACGCTCTCCAGAAGTTCACGTACACGGCGATCCCGGTTCTCTGCGCGCTCGCGGTGATCACCGGAGTCGCCGTGTGGAAGCCGGTCTCACTCGCACTTCTCACCAACGCGCTCGGCGGATACGTCTGGGCGCGCTACTGGCATTTCTGCGTGATGCTGCTGCTCGTCATCGTCTCGCTCATCCACGTCTTCATGGTGGTGAGCGTGGATCCGTATTCGCTGCGCGCGATCACCACGGGTGGCTACGACTCGGAGCGCGCACCGGAGCTGCGTGACGCGCGTCCGTTCTATCATCTCTTCACGAGAGCGCGAAGGAGGGAAGATGCGGCGTCGTGACTTTCTCCTCGCGAGCGGAGAGATCACCGCCGCATGGCTTCTCGCGGCGTGCGGATCGCGGGGGCCGCGCGGTGCTGCCAAGGCGTTGCGCTACGCGGAGCGCAAGAACGAAGGGCTCGAGCGCGCGCTGTTCAGGCACACGTCGATGGATTCACCGTCGTCGCGCTGGAAGCTCGCGGACGGTGCGCTTCCCGCGTACTTCATCGCCGACACGGTTCCGTACTGGGATCCGGCGGTGCGCGGAGAGTGGACTCTCGAGGTATCAGGGCTGGTGCGCTCGCCGCTCAAGCTCACGCTCGACATGCTCACCCGAGTGCCGCGGCTCACCCAGCGGGTGAATCACTACTGTGTGGAAGGATGGACTGCGGTGGAAAGCTGGACAGGGTGCCGCGTCAGCGAGCTCGCGAGTGCAGCCGGCGGATTGCTGCCCGGCGCACGATACGTCGATTTCCAATCATTCGACGACAACTACCACGAGAGCTGGGACATAGAGAGCGCGATGCATCCTCAGACGCTCATCTGCTACGGTCTCGACGGCCGGATGCTCGCGCCAGCTCACGGCGCACCCGCCCGTCTCTTCTCCCCGATCAAGCTCGGCTACAAGAACACGAAGTACCTGACGAGGATCGTCTTCATGCCGGAGCGGAACGGCGGTTACTGGAGCGATCAGGGATACGAGTGGTACGCGGGGACGTAGCGGCGCGCAGCGTCGCAGCATCCTCGACCGCCTAGGCCGCCGCGAACGGTGCGAGCGACGACATGTTCCCACCATGCGATGCGTAGCAGGAAACGAGGGCATCCAGGACGGACGGGTCGAAGGTCGTGCCGCGGCCTTGCCACAGAATGCGACGCGCTTCGTCCCACGAGAGACTCTTGCGGTACGGACGGTCGGCGGTGAGCGCCTCGTAAACGTCGGCGACGCAGATGATGCGTGCGGTGAGGTCGAGTCTGGCGCCGTGAAGGCGCCATGGGTAGCCGCTTCCGTCGAGACGCTCATGGTGCAGCGACGCTGACCAGGCAAAGTCGCGGAACGCTGGCACGCGTGAGAGTATCTCCCACGTATAGAACGGGTGACGCTGCACCGCGGCGCGCTCCGCCGGAGTGAGCTTGGCCGGCTTGTCGAGGATGCTGTTGGAGACGCCGAGCTTTCCGATGTCGTGCAGCAGACCGGCGCGATATGCGCGGCGTTGTGAACTCGAGTCGAGGCCGAGCTCGCGCGCGATGCCGAGCGCATAAGCCGCGACGTTGCGCGAATGCGAGAAGGTGTACGGCGACTTTGCGTCGATGATGTCGGCGAAGGCGCGCGCGATGACGTCGACGTCATCCTCGCTGATCCAACGCACGCTCGCCTGCGGCTCTTCCGCCATCACGTCGCTGGCGAGATCGGCCGTGTGAAGGCGGTCCCACCAGAACTGCTCGCGTCCCCATGGCTGGACGAGCTGAGCGAGCGACGGGTCGAACCATGTTCCGCTGCGCTTGCGCGCGACGCGCAGCGCCTTGCGCGCGCCATGCTTGTGGTGGAAAGCGTCGAGCACCTGAGAGAGGCTCATGATGCGCGACATGAGCGGGATCGCGGCTCCGGCGAGGCCGTCAGGGTGACCCTTGCCGTTCCAGTGCTCGTCGAGGTGCCTCACCGCTTCCGCCGTCGCCTGCGAAAAGCCGAGCCTGCGAGCGATGTCGCCGCCGCGATCGCAACGCAGGGTCATTATCTCGCTCATCACTTGCTCACTCTTCGCGATGGCCGTGAAGTGCCTCAGCTTGGCGCGGAGCCCCGCGCCGCGGGCGGCGGCTCGTGCCGTGTTGAGTGCGAGGTGGAAGGAGCTCTGCCGGTCCACGTCGCGCATCATCGGCTTGAGGACCAGGTCGTCGGTGCCGAAGAGCTGGCAGAGTCGCGCGGCGTTGCTGGAGCAGCCGGCGTCCTTGAGCAGGAGGGCATAGTAGAGCGACGAGGCGTCGTCGGTCGAGAAGCCCAGCTCGCGCGCCATGCGCATCCCGATCAGGCACGTTCTCATGGTGTGCCCGAGCGGCTGTCCGTCGGTGAGGTCGAGTGCGACGGATAGCGACGACACTACCTCGGAGAGACTGATGCGGGATCCCATGATGCTGCCAAGTTTCGGCTGGCGGCGCCCCTCGCTTTACGGATTCTGACGGGCGCAGGAGTGGATCTGCTCCGCGGGAGAGCGAGTCCGGAACGACACGTGCAACTGTAGGCCGGAGCGGGGCTCGCCACACAGCCTGCCCTCGCTTCCATACCGCTGACCGCCGAACGCTGAACACAGCGGCCGCCGCAGGCGGCGCGCTAACTTTCCCTCGTGGCAACAGCGACCCCTCCGAGAACCGATCGAAGTCTTCTGAAGCGATTCCTTTCCTGGCGGAGCCAGGACGAGGATGGACAGCCAGCCCACCTGGTCGCGCCGATCAGGGGCGAGATGCTGGGCGTCGACCGACTGGCGGAGCGCGCCAGGGCCATAGCGAGGCAGCAGCGGATCGCACCGCTGCTGAAGCGGCGCGGCCCCGGCCCTCTCTTGCGGCGGCTGGACGATACGCGGGAAGTGCTTGCCGGCGTCAACGAAGCGCTGGCCGACGCGGCGGCACGCGGCACCGACATCTCCTCGGCCGGCGAGTGGCTGCTCGACAACTACTACATAATGCAGGAGCACATGCGGGAGATCCGCATGGCGCTGCCGAGCCGGTACTATCAGGAGCTTCCCAAGCTGGCGGCGGGAAAGCTCACCGGCTATCCGCGTGTGTACGAGCTGGCGGTCGAGCTCATCGGGCACACCGAAGGGCGGCTCGACCTGGAGAACATCACGCTCTTCACGCGCGAGTTCCAGCGCGTGACGACGCTGCGGCTGGGCGAGCTGTGGGCGATCCCCACGATGCTGCGCCTGGCGCTGATCGAGAACGTGCGCAGAATGGCGCTGCGCACCGCCGCGCGGCTCGCGGAGGTCGAGGAAGCCGACGATTGGGCCGACGCGATGAGGAGCGCGAGCGCGACGTCGTCAGAGGCGCTGTCGAAGATCCTCGCTCAGTTCATCGATACGCATCCACCGCTCACACCGACCTTCGTCGCGCGCTTTCTGTCTCAGATTCGCGGCTACCAGACGAACTTCACCCCGCTCGTGTGGCTCGAGCAGTGGATCGCTGAAGACGGGCTGAGCGCCGAGGAGGCAGTGACGCGCTCCAACAGGCGCACTGCGATCACTCAGGTAACGATCACGAACAGTATCCAGAGTCTGCGAATGATCTCGCGGCTCGACTGGAACGAGTTCGTCGAATCGCAGAGCGCGACCGAGAAGCTTCTCCGCGAAGATCCAGCCCACGTGTACGCGGCGATGGCGTTCTCATCGCGCGACGAGTACAGGCACGTCGTCGAGCGGCTGGCGAAGCGCACCAAGCGCGACGAGGAGTCGGTAGCGATCGAAGCACTGTCGCTCGCACGCGACAACATCGGCGACCCGCGACTCTCGCACGTCGGCTACTGGCTGATCGACGACGGCCGGAAGCTGCTCGAGGAGCGCATCGGCTACAAGCCGGAGATCGGCGAGTCGGTGCACCGCTGGAGCAAGCGGCATCCGAACAGCACGTATTTCGGCGCGATCGCTATTCTCTGGCTGGGCGTGATCGCCGTGGTATTCGATGTAGCATCCATAGTCACAGCGATCGACGGTCTCGTGCTGCTCCTCCTGCTCGCGGTGCCAGCGAGCGAGGTGGCCATCGCGATGGTCAACAAGCTGATGACGGCCTTGGTTCCACCGAGACTGCTGGCGCGGATGGACTATCGTGAAGAAGGCATACCGACGGATTGTCTCACCGTCGTGGCGGTGCCGACGTTGTTCGGAACCGTCGCGGCCGTGCGCGAGGCGTTGGAGCATCTCGAGGTGCAGTATCTCGCGAATCCAGATCCGATGCTGCGCTTCGCGATCCTGAGCGACTTCACCGACGCACCGAGCGAGTCACTCCCGACCGACGCACACATCTCGGACGCGATCGTGCGTGGAGTGGACGAGCTCAACACGCGCTACAAGCAGAAGAACGCGGATGCTCCGTTCCTCGTACTGCACCGCGCGCGCCGCTGGAATCCGCGCGAGGAGACGTGGATGGGTTGGGAGCGGAAGCGTGGCAAGCTCGCAGAGTTCAACAGATTCGTGCGCACTGGCGACGCGAATGCGTTTCCGCTGATCGCTGGCGATCCGCAGGCAGTGCGCGGCGCGCGCTACGTCATCACTCTCGACTCCGACACAGTCCTTCCGCGCGGCTCGGCGGCACAGCTCGTCGGAACGATGGCGCACCCGCTGAATCGCGCCGAGTACGATGAAGTGCTCGGAAGAGTGACTCGTGGTTACGGCATACTTCAGCCACGGGTGGGCGTCGCGCTCACGAGCGTGTACCGCTCCAAGTTCGCTGCGATCCACTCCGGGCATCCGGGCGTCGATCCGTACACGACTGCAGTGTCCGACGTGTACCAGGATCTGTACGGCGAAGGGAGCTTCACCGGAAAGGGGATCTACGACGTCGATGCGTTCGAGGAAGCGACGCACGGGCGCTTTCCAGAGAACACGCTGCTCAGCCACGATCTGATCGAAGGCACTTACACGCGTGCCGGCCTCGTAACCGACATCGAACTGTACGACGATTATCCGACGCGCTACCTCGCGTACACGCGGCGCAAGCACCGTTGGATCCGCGGCGACTGGCAGATCATCAGGTGGCTGCGCAGTACGGTACCAGGTCCCGATGGACCGGAGCCCAACCGTCTGTCGACGCTGTCGCGCTGGAAGATCTTCGACAACCTCAGACGCTCGCTCGTCGAGATCACTCTCGTCGTACTGCTGATTGCAGGATGGTTCGTGCTGCCTGGCTCGCCACTGCTCTGGACGGTGGTGGTGCTCTCGCTCATCGCGGCTCCGTGGTTGTTCTCGACTCTGCTCGAGCTGCTGCGCCCGCCGATGGATCAATCGTGGATCGCGTACTACGCCGCTGTAGGTCGCGATGCGCTCGCAAACGCCGAGCAGTTCGCGCTCGCGGTGACATTCCTGCCGCACCAGGCGTGGGTCTCAGCTGACGCGATAGTGCGCACACTGATCCGACTCGGCTTCACCCACAAGCACCTGCTCGAGTGGCAGACTGCCTCTCAGGTGGAGCGCGCGATGAGATCGGGTGGCGATCGTGAAGTGTATCGCCGTATGTGGACAGCCACCGCGTTCGGTGTGCTCGTCGGCATTGGCGCGCTGACCGTGGTGACGTTCGATCAGAGCGGCATCGCGGCGCGCGTGCTCACAGTCATCGCGACGATCCCGCTCGCCATTCTCTGGGCTGTCTCACCAGGAATCGCGGCGTCGCTTTCCGCGCCTGCAATTCCTGGCGAAGTGCGATTGTCGGACGCGGAGCGGGACCGTGCCACGCGGTACGCACGTCTCCACTGGGAGTTCTTCGAGCACTTCGTGAGCGAGAAGACCAGCTGGCTCGCGCCCGACAACTATCAGGAAGAACCGGCCGAAGTCGCCATGCGCACTTCGCCTACCAACATCGGTCTTCAGCTGCTCGCGAACGTCAGCGCGCTCGACCTCGGCTTCATCACGCGGCCGGAGATGATCGAGCGAGTGGAGCGCATCTTCCGCGCGCTCGAGCGGATGCGGAGGTATCGCGGTCACTTCTTCAACTGGTACGACCTCGACACGCTGCGCGTGCTGGAGCCGGCCTACATATCGACGGTCGATAGCGGGAATCTCGCGGGGCACTTCATCGCGCTCAAGCAGGCGTGCATCCAGATCATCCACTCGCTGCAGCCGCGCACCGCTGAGATGGAGATAATGGGGCGGCAGCTCGCGGGCGGAGTGCTCGCCGCCGAGTCACAGCGTCGCATGTCGGGTACAGTGGCGCCGGGCGAGGACGTGGGCGACGAGTGCGCGCGGCTGCGTGCGATCGCAGACCGCGCGTTCGCGTACGCGATGGAGATGGATTTCACCTTTCTCTACGACGAGCGCCGCAAGCTCTTCTCGATCGGGTTCGAGACGACATCGACCACGTTCGACAACTCGTACTACGACCTCCTGGCATCCGAGGCGCGGCTCGCGTCGTTCATCGCGATCGCGAAGGGCGATGTTCCCGTGGAGCACTGGTTCCACCTCGGCCGGTCACTGACATCGGACCGAGGAGTGCGCGCGTTGGTGTCGTGGAGCGGGAGCATGTTCGAGTACCTGATGCCGGTGCTCGTGACGCAATCGTATCCGTTCACGCTGCTCGACCAGACCTATCACGGCGCGGTCAGGCGCCAGATAATGTACGGCGGCGAGCGGAGCGTTCCGTGGGGCGTGTCGGAGTCGGCGTACAACGTGCGCGACCGGAGCGGCATCTATCAGTACCGCGGCTTTGGAGTTCCCGATCTCGCACTCAAGCGCGGTCTCGCGAAGGATCTGGTCGTCGCGCCTTATGCTACGGTGCTCGCCACACTCATCGAGCCGCGCGCGAGTCTCAGGAATCTCGCGACACTCGAATCGCTCGGCTCACTCGGTCCCTACGGATTCCGGGACGCGATCGATTACACGCGCCCCGCGCCGAACTCGACGTACGCGATAGTCGGGACATACATGGCTCACCACGTGGGAATGAGTCTGGTCGCGCTGACGAATGCGCTGCAGCGTCAGATCTGGCAGCGGCGCTTCCACGCGGATCCGGTGGTGCGCTCGAACGAGCTGGTGTTGCAGGAGCGCATTCCGCGAAGACTGATCATCCAGCGCACAGGGAACGAGGACGAGCCGGCACCGACGCACGCCGTCGAGGTGGCCAAGCCGGCGGTGCGCGAGATGGACACGGCGTACACGGCGCAGCCGCGCATCGCGCTGCTCGGCAACGTGCCGTACACGACGCTCATCACCAACGCCGGCGGCGGATTCAGCAGGTACGGCGGCATCGTCGTGACGCGCTGGCGCCGCGACACGACGCGCGACAATCAGGGCGAGTGGATCTATCTCAAGGATCTGAGCACTGGACGCGTGTGGAGCGCGGCCCACCAACCGGTCGCGGTCGACGCAGACAGCTACCACGTGCTGTTCGCGAGCGACAGAGCAGAGTTCTTCCGGCGCGACGGCGAGATCGAGACGCGGATGGAAGTGGTGATATCGTCCGACGACGGCGCCGCGGTGCGACGGATCACCGTGACGAACAGATCGACGACGGTGCGCGACATCGAGCTGACGAGCTACTCGGAGATCGTGCTGCAATCGCTCGATACGGACAGGCAGCATCCCGCATTCGGGAATCTCTTCGTCGAGACGGAGTGGATCCAGGAGCACTCGGCGATCATCGCGACGCGCAGGCCGCGCTCGAGCGACGAGAAGGTCTACTGGGGCGCGCACGTGGTAGCGACAGGTCCCGAGCGCGTCGACGACGTGACCTACGAGACCGACCGTGCGCGCTTCATCGGGCGTGGGAAATCGACGCGTCACCCCGCCGCACTCGAAGACGCGGCGACGCTGAGCAACACCGCCGGCGCTCCGCTCGACCCGATCTTCTCGCTGCGGACGCGAGTGCGCGTGGCGCCTGGCAAGTCGGTGGAGGTGAGCTTCACCACGCTCGTCGCCGAATCGCGCGAGCGCGCGATGGAGCTCGCCGATCTGTACGACGATCCATTCGCGGCGCGCCGCGCGATGAACCTCAGCTGGGCGCAGGCGCAGGCGGAGCTGCGCGATCTCGGCATCGCGCCAGCGGACGCGGCGGTATATCAGCAGCTCGCCGGGTTCCTGCTGTATCCGCACCCGAAGCTGCGGCCCACGGGCGGCGAGCTGCGCGAGAACACGCGTGGACAGCAGTCGCTCTGGGCGCTCGGCGTCTCGGGCGACAACCCGATTCTGCTCGCTACGATCGACTCGCCAGACGGAATGCCGAGTGTGAGGCAGCTTCTCCAGGCGCACCACTACTGGCGGTTGAAGGGCGTGACGTCGGATCTGGTGATCCTGAACGAGCGGCCAGCATCGTATCTGCAGGAGCTCAACGACGAGATCACGTCAACGGTGATGGCGTCGAGCGAAGCAGCGCTGATCGATCGCGCAGGCGGTGTCTTCATCAGGCGCACGGACGTGATGAGCGCGGAAGACGTCGCGCTGATCCGGGCGATGGCGCGCATGCACGTGGTGTGCGATGGCGTCGGACTGGGGTCGGTGCTCGAGTTCCCTGACGACGAGATGGAGTATGCGGGTCGTCCCGATGCACCGGTTCCTCCGCGGTACGCGCGCAGGCTTGCCGGACCGCGCGCGCCGGTACCTCCGCCGACATCGCCAGCGACCAACGGCTACGGCTTCTTCAACGAGTCTGGCGAGTACGAGCTGAGGCTTCACGGCACCGATCTGCCTCCTGCGCCATGGGCGAACGTCATCGCCAACGAAGCCGCGGGCTTTGTGGTGACCGAAGCGGGGAGCAGCTGCACGTGGGCGGAGAACAGCTTCTTCTATCGGATAACTCCCTGGCACAACGATCCGGTGCGCGATCCATGCAGCGATTGCGTCTACCTTCGTGATGACGACAACGGCGACGTGTGGACCTCCACGCCAGCGCCGATTCGCGAGATGACGGAGTACGTCGTGAAGCACGGCGCGGGATACTCGGTGTTCGAGCATCAGCACGGTGACGTGCGCACGTCGCACGTCGTCGCGATGGCGAACGACGCACCGGTGAAGATCGGACTCGTGACGATCACGAACACCGGCCGCTCGTCCAAAGCGGCTCACCGTCACCGGTTACGTAGAGTGGACGCTGGGCGTATCGCGCGATCTCACTCAGCAGAACATCACGACGTCGTACGAGCCGGAGAACAAGGCGCTGCTCGGCCGCAATTACTTCGATCAGGAGTACGCCGATCAGATTGCATTTCTCGGGATGAGCGGCGACGTCGCGAGCTACACTGGCGACAGACGCGAGTTCATCGGGCGCAACGGAACTCCGGCGCGCCCAGCCGTACTCTCAAAAGCGGCGCTCGGCGAGTCGGTCGGAGATGTAGTGGATCCGTGCGGAGCGCTGCAGCAATCGGTCACGGTGCATCCGGGCGAGTCGGTGGACGTCGTCGTGCTGCTCGGCGCTGACCGATCAGAGAGCGGTGTGAAATCGCTTCTCACGACGTTCCGCGACGTCGAGCGCGCGCGCGCAGAGATCGAGCGCGCGAAGAGTGAATGGCGCAGGCGGCTCGGCACCATCAAGGTGCGCACGCCCAGCGAGGAGTTCGACAGAGTCGAGAACGGCTGGCTGCTTTATCAGGCGCTTTCGTGCCGCATGTGGGGACGGACGGCGCTGTATCAGTCGAGCGGCGCTTACGGTTTCCGCGACCAGCTTCAGGACAGCATGGCCTTCCTGTATGCGGAGCCTGAAGTCGCGCGCGCACACATCGTAAGGTCGGCCGGTCGGCAGTTCGTCGAGGGGGACGTGCAGCACTGGTGGCATCCGAAGAGCGGGCGCGGTGTCAGGACGCGCTTCTCCGACGATCTCGTCTGGCTTCCGTTCGTCGTCGCTCACTACGTCGAGGTGACTGGCGACAAGTCACTGCTCGATGAGCAGGTCTCGTTCATAACTATGCGCGAGCTCGGCCCTGACGAGACCGAGCTCTACGACGCGCCGCAGCTTTCGGACGAGAAGGGGAGCATCTACGAGCACTGCCTGCGCGCTCTTCACAAAGCGTGTACAGTCGGCCAGCATGGAATGCCGCTCATCGGCACGGGCGACTGGAACGACGGCTTCAGCCGGGTCGGCATCGGCGGGAAGGGGGTCAGCGTGTGGCTCGCGTGGTTCCTCATCGCGACGCTCAAGCGCATCGCCGCCATCGCTGCCGAGCGCGGCGACGCCAAGACTCACGATGATTTCGTGGAGCGGGCCGAGCAGTACAGAGCGGCGATAGAGCGCGAGACGTGGGACGGTGAATGGTACGTGCGCGCCTATTACGACGACGGCTATCCACTCGGCTCGAAGAAGAGCGAGGAAGCTCACATCGATTCGATCGCGCAGACGTGGTCACTGCTGTCCGGAGCGGGGCAGCCCGACCGATCGCGCACGGCGATGTTGTCGCTGGAGCATGAGCTCGTGCGCAACGACGCGCGGCTCATCATGCTACTCACGCCGCCGTTCGACAAGACGACGCACGATCCGGGATACATCAAGGGATATCTCCCGGGGGTGCGCGAGAACGGCGCGCAGTACACGCACGCCGCCACGTGGGCGGTGTGGGCCACGGTGCTCGCCGGCGAAGGCAATCGCGCGTTCGAGCTCTTCCAGATGCTGAACCCGATGACTCACACTCGTGACGTCGCGAGCGTGCAGCGCTACAAGGTCGAGCCTTACGTCGTGGTCGCCGACATCTACACCGCGACGCAGCACGTAGGGCGCGGTGGCTGGACGTGGTATACCGGAAGCGCGAGCTGGCTCTACAGAACAGGAATCGAAGCGATACTCGGCTTCACCAGGCGCGGCGATACGCTGACGATGAATCCTTGCATACCGGCTGCGTGGGACGAGTTCACGATCGAGTACACTTTCAGATCGACGACTTATTTCGTGCGCGTCCAGAATCCGTCGCACGTGGAGCGCGGAGTGAAGAGCGTGTGCGTGGACGGGAACGTGCTTGGCGACGGGGTGGTGAAGCTAGTCGATGACGGCGCGAAGCACGACGTGATCGTCACTATGGGATGACGTCAGTCCTTGCCGTCTGACTCGCTCGGCGCGTCCTGCGCTACTTCCTCGAGGTCGGCGATTGCGGGACCGTTCACCACCTTGCCGTATCTGTCGAAGCGCGACCCATGGCACGGGCAGTCCCACGTCTTCTCGGTGTCGTTCCAGTCGACTATGCAGTAGAGGTGCGTGCATACCGCTGATCGCTCGGTGACCGTGCCGTCCTCGTCCTTGTACGCCGCGATCTTGTGCATTCCCTTGCGGATCACGGCGCCGGAGCCTGGCGCGATCTCGCTCGCGTCGCCGACGTCGCCTGGAGTGAGCCAGGACGAGTACTGCTCCGCGACATTGAGATTCTCCCGCGCGAACTCGGTGGCGGAGCGGAAGTTGATCCGGCTGGGATCGTAGAGCTCAGTCCACGGATTCACGCGGCCGGTGATGAGATCGGTGAGCAGGATTCCCGCGATGGTGCCGTGAGTTATGCCGTTGCCCGAGTCGCCGGTCGCGATGTAGATGTGCTGATCATTGCCGGGATTCTTCCCGATGAACGCGAGCGTGTCCACCGGCTCCATCACCTGGCCTGACCACCGGTACACGACGCTGCCTGCGGCAGGGAATCGCTCTCTCGCCCAGCGCTCGAGCGCGCCGAACCGCTCATCGGTGTCGCTCGCCTGGCCGGTCTTGTGATCCTCGCCACCGACTATGAGAATCTCGCGGCCTGCCGTTTCCGCCTGCTGCAGCCGGACGTAGTGGTACGGATCGCCGGTGTCCCAGAGCAACATGTGCGGAATCGCGCCGCTCGGAACGTCGAGGCCTATGACATAAGTGCGGTATGCAGCCTGTTTGGTGTGCATCACCATCCAGTCGTTCACCGGTGAGTTGGTGGCGACCACTATGTCGTCCGCCAGAATGGTGTGACCGTCATCGGTGACGACCGTTGCGGGCTCGCCATCCTCGATGCTCTTGGCGCGCGTGTCGCAGTAGATGCGGCCGCCGTCGCGTGTGATGGCTCTCGCTAGCCCGGTAAGGTACTTGAGCGGATGGAACTGGGCCTGCCGCGGAAATCTCAGCGTGAGCCCAGTATCGAATTGGTCGAGCGGCGCGCGCTCGAAGATCGCGGTATCGGTAAGCCCTGCAGAGTGAGTTGCCTCGAGCTCCTTGTCGAGTACCGAGCGCTTGCTTCCGGCCGCAAGGAAGAGAAATCCATCCAGCCGCTCGAAGTCGCAGTCGATTTCCTCCAGAGCGGCGATCGCCTCGATGCGCTGAATCGCAGCCGTGTGCGACTCCGCGGCCTTACGAGCTCCGTCGTCACCGAACAACTTCGCGATCTCGAAGTAGCGATCGTCGAGCGCATTGCTGATGTGAGCAGTCGTGCGGCCGGTCTCTCCCCCGCCGATCCTGCCATCGTCGATGACCACTACCGCCTTGCCCGCGCGCGTCAGCAGATACGCAGTCGTCAGACCTGCTATCCCCGCTCCGACGATGCAGACATTGGCGCGTGCGTCGTCGGCGAGCGGAGGGAATTGCGGAGTGCTTGCCGTATCCATCCAGATGGATTCGGTGGCGCCTGAATCGGAATGCATGGTTGTTCGGTCGAGGTTCGGTGTAGCTTTCAAGGCATTCGGTATGCCACCACGAGCGGAGGCTCTCGTGCACGATCCGGAGTCGGCGAGCCCGCGCGGCGAGCCAGGTATCACGAGCTACTGGACAGTCGATGCAATCGACGAGGATGTGGCGGCGCTGGAGATCGATGCAGGGCGCACTCGTTCGGCTGCCACTAGCCGCGCTGCCAGTCGGCATCCGAGAGGGCGACGTGATCGCGGTTTCCATGACGCTCCGCGCCCGAGGAGCGCGCGCGGCGCCTCGCTCATTCCCGCGAGCAGCTTGCTGACGTGCGTGCGCGTGGCAGCAAGGGAGACATCACGCTCTGAGTGCCGCTCGTTAAGCGCACACCGCCTGGCGCGACGCTCTGTCGCTCTCTTCCGTCAGCGTTCCGCTCGCCACGCGAGGGGGTTATGGAGTAGCCGCTGCCAGGCGTTCCGCTCGAGCGAACGGTGATCGTGCCGTTGACGTCAGTCCTGTACCAGGGAACGCGAGCGTGACGGAGCGTCGCCTTGGCCTGCGCGTGCATGTGGCCGTAATCGTTGACCGCGCCGAGTGAGGCGATGACCCAGTCCGGGCTGACCAGCGCGAGGTAGTCGTCGGAGATGCCGTTACAGCTTCCGTGATGATCCGCCTTCATGATATTCGCGCGGATTCCCGGTGTGTCGCCGTACGCGGCTTCCATGTGACCAATCGCGCTTCGCTCACCGTCGCCCGCGAGCCACATCGTGAGCGACGCCGAGTCTGGACCGACGAGCTTGAGCGCGACAGAGCGATCGTTGGCGACGGCAGGTAGAGGGAGTGGTCGCATGATGTGAATCAGCGCGCCGCCGCGGAGCGCTATCGTGCAGAGCGGGCGGCCGTCGCCGCACGGATCGTCGGTGCTGCGGTACTCCAGCTCGCCGCGCGAGACTCGAGCGAGCACCGAGTCTCGCAGCCGCGCGAGCGTGGACGCTGGCGACGGATCCTGGTTCTCGAAGAAGTACCTCAGCCGGATGTTTCGTCGCGAGTCGAAGAGCGCGAGCAGCCCGTTGTAGTGATCGAAGTGAGCATGGCTGAGCACGACGACGTCGATGGTCGTTCCATTCAGCTGGAGTGAGTCGAGCAGCGCGCCCATGCGTGTCTCGTCAGGTCCGCCGTCGACGAGGACGCGGCTTTCGCCGTTATGGATATAGATGGCATCGCCCTGGCCAACGTCGAGCACTCTCACGGTCACGGCGGGAGCGGGCGGATCGGTGACGCCGTGCATCCACGGATCCACACGACCGCGCACGGAGATGATCGTGATCATGAGGATCGAGATGAAGAGCAGCAGCGAGGCGACGATGAGGACTCGGTTCACGGAGCGACGATAATGAAAGAGCGGCCGGGCACGTTGAGCGTGCTCCGGCCGCCATCATCGAATCAGTACTGCGTCGCTACTCAGCCAGGTGTCCGGCTCGGTCCATCCCCGTCATTCCATTCGTCTTCGAGCTGGGCAAGCGCGTTCGATGCTGTCTGTTCGAGGAAGGTCGCCATCGCGACCTCCTGGTCAAGGTTCTTCTGGAGCAGTGCGGCGCACTGCTCTCTGCCCGCGATTCGCGCGAGCTGAATCGCCGAACGATATCCGGCAATCTCGTAATGCTCGACCTTCAATCCGGCGCCGAGGTTGAACGCCTCGAGCACGTTGGGCGCTGGATTCTTCTCATCCTTGAATGACTGGCGCTCCTCGTCGAGTCCTATCGACGCTGCGCAGCGCTGGGCGCGCGGCTTGTAGCCTATGCTCTCGAAAGCGAGCTCGAGATTGCCGATGTGCTCCTGAGTTTCCTCGGCGTGCCGCACGATCCGGTCGCGCACCACCGGATTCCGCGTCTCCTTCGACATCTGCTTCAATCCCTTCAGAAACACACGCTCGGCGTACAACAGATCGCCAAGCTCGTGCTTGAGAAGGCCTTCCATGTCGTCCACTGCCATGTTCGTCTGGGTCCTTCGCTCATCTGGGTCAATGTGCTCGATCCACTTCGCTCGCCCCAGCGCTGGGCGCCGGGAGTTCAAGGTTCATCGCACATTGTGTGCTATGCGCGCGTCGGGATGCAGGCCGGACGGATGAACGGACCGCACGATCACGCCGCCGATCATGCACCGGATCACGCGGACGGATAATTCTCCGGGCATCGGAAGCGGGATGTACGGGACGAGACGCCGGAGCGTGGCGCGAACCGGAACGGCGTCCAGTCCTGCCACTTTCATCGGAAGCGCCGTGAGGAAGTAGTGACCGGGCTCGACGTGCGTGAGATCGAGGTTCTCCAACACTGACGCGCCACTGTCGAGAAGCTCGTGGTGCACCGCGAGAGTCTTGCTGTCTCGCGCATCGACCGACGGACAGTCCACACCCAGGAGACGGAGACCACTCGCGATGAGATCGCGTAAGGGCGCTGGCGCGAGCCATGGCCATGACTCCGGGAACTTGCCATGCGCGATCGTTCGCCCGGTCCTGACGATCAGCCGTTCAGGGCGCTCGCCGTAGAGCCGATTGTGGATCTGCCACGAATCCACCTCGCCATCGGCCGCCGAGAGATCGATGACAGTGACCTTGCCGCACATCACGTCGATCGAGAGGCTCTCGGATGCAGCGGCGCCGCGTGTCACGTGTAGCGGGGTGTCTGCGTGAGTGCCGGCGTGAGGGCTCGCCGTGATGGCGCTCACATTCACACTCGCGCCCTCGTCCATGTTCCACGTCCACAGACACGAGAACGGCGTATCGCCGGGCCAGACCGGCGTCGAGGGCGAGAGCAGCACTGAGATGTCGATGTCGGCGTCGCTCATGGGTGCTGGTGTGAACGGTGGATGCTGGACTGCGGAGTTGGCGTTGACAACGTGTCGCACGGAACGATACTTCGTGACTTCGCGGAGCGCACTCCGCACACCGCAATGGGAGCGCGATTGAAGATAGGGTTCGTCGGTACCGGCACCATAACGAGCGCGATAGTCACCGGGATGAAATCTGCGTTCCCGGATCGGGATGAGATTCTGCTCTCGCCGCGCAACGAGTCGGTGGCGGGCGCGCTCGCCGCGCGCTTCCCGCGTGTAAGCGTCGCGGCGTCCAATCAGGGCGTGCTGGATGGGAGCGACATCGTGGTGCTCGCCGTACGACCGCAGATGGCGCGCGAAGTCATCTCACAGCTTCGTTTCCGCAGCGATCACCACGTGGTGAGCCTCGTCGCCGCGGTATCGGTCGAGGCGATGTCGCTGATGGTCGCGCCAGCGACGGCCGTCACGCGCGCCGTGCCGCTTCCGTTCATCGCGTCGCGCGAAGGACCGGTCGCGATCTATCCGCCTGATGCGCTCGTGGCGCAGATGTTCACGGGGCTTGGCGACGTCATCCAGGTCGAGGACGTGGAGGAGTTCGACACGCTCTGCTCGACCACAGCGGTGATGGCAACATACTTCAACTTCGCGGATACTGTTGCAAGCTGGGCGACGCAGCATGGCGTTCCGCCCGAGCATGCGAGGCGCTATGTCGCCAGCATCTTTCAGGGGCTCGCGCACACGGCCATCGCCCAAGCAGACAAGAGCTTCGCGACACTCGCCGCGGAGCACACGACGCGCGGCGGCATCAACGATCAGGTCACTACTCACCTCGCCGAGCGCGGCGTGTTCGGCGATTTGAGCGCCGCGCTCGACGGGGTGCTCAAGAGAATCAGAGGCGTGACGTGAAAACGGTCATGCTCACTTTCCGATCAACCCCTTCGCCGTCTTCACCACATTCTCCGGCGTGAGATTGAACGCCTTGTAGAGCTGCTCGTACGGGGCCGACGCGCCATAGTGATCTAGACCGATCGCTACACCGTCACACCCTATCCACTTGTACCACGACATGGGCTGCGCCGCCTCTATCGAGACGCGCTTGATGCCCTTCGGCAGCACGGAATCACGGTAGCTCTCATCCTGCTGCGCAAACAGCTCCATGCTCGGCATACTCACCGCTCGTGCGCGAATACCTTCCTTTGCGAGTGTGTCCTGCGCCTGGAGTATGATGCCGACTTCGGATCCGCTCGCCATAAGCACCACCTGCGGATCACCGCCCGGCGCGTCGGCGAGCACGTAGGCGCCGCGCGCGACGTTCTTCGCGGCTGCGTACTTCGTTCTGTCGATGAAGATCAACTTCTGCCGCGTGAGCACGAGGCATACTGGAGTGCCGAGTGTGAGCGCGACACGCCATGCCTCGCCGGTCTCGTTCGCGTCGGCTGGACGGATCACGGTCATGTTCGGCACGGCGCGAAGATTGGAGAGCTGCTCGATCGGCTGGTGCGTCGGTCCATCCTCACCAAGTCCGATGGAGTCGTGCGTGAAGACGTAGATGAGCCGCTGGCGCATGAGACACGCGAGGCGCATCGGCGGCCTCATGTAATCGCTGAAGATGAAGAACGTTGCGCCGTACGGGATGATGCCGCCGTAGAGCGCCATGCCGTTCATCATCCCGCCCATTCCATGCTCGCGAATACCGAAGTGGAAGTTGCGCCCGCCGTAGCTTTCCGGGCCGAAGCTCGGCGCGCCCTTCACTATCGTATCGGTCGACGTCGCGAGATCGGCAGCTCCGCCTATGAGCTCCGGGACCATCTCGGCGATCGCGTTTATCACCGCGCCCGACGCGGCGCGCGATGCGACGTTCCCGTTCTTCGCATCGAAAGTCGGAATCTTCGCTTCCCAGCCGTCCTTGAGATGTCCGCTGCGGCGTCGCTCGAGCTCGGCGCAGAGATCGGGATTCGCGTTCTTGTACTTCTCGTAAAGCGAGTTCCATTCTTCCTGAAACTTCGCACCGACCTCTTTCATGCCACGCCAGAACTTGAGCGCGTCCGGATCGACGTAGAACGGCTCCATGCTCGGGATGCCGAGGTTCTGCTTGGTGAGCTTTATCTCCTCGGCGCCGAGCGGCGAGCCGTGCGCGGCGGCAGTGTCCTGCTTGTTGGGGCTTCCGTAACCGATGTGGCTACGCACTATCACGAGCGACGGCTTATCGGTCTCGGCCTTGGCGCGCTCGATCGCGTTGTCGAGCGCGGACAGCTCCTTGACGTCACCGATGAACTGAACGTGCCAGCCATACCCCTCGAACCGCTTGCGCGTGTCGTCGGTGAAAGTGATGTCGGTGTTGCCTTCGATCGTTATGTGGTTGTCATCATAGAATCCGATGAGCTTGCCAAGCTTGTTGTGAGCGGCGAACGATGCAGCTTCGTTCGAGATCCCTTCCATGAGATCGCCGTCGCTGCAGATGAAGTACGTGTAGTGATCGATGATCTTCTGGTCGCGGTTGAACTGCGCGGCCATGTGAGCTTCGGCGACTGCCATTCCAACTGCGTTGGCGAACCCTTGCCCGAGCGGGCCTGTCGTGGTTTCAACACCCGGCGTGTGGCCGTATTCGGGGTGGCCCGGAGTCTTGCTGTTGAGCTGGCGGAAATTCTTGATGTCGTCGAGCGTGAGATCGTATCCGGTGAGATAGAACACGCTGTACAGGAGCATCGATGCGTGTCCGCACGACAGGAGAAAGCGATCGCGGTTTGCCCAGTGCGGATCGGCCGGGTTGTAGCGCATGTGGCGCGTCCACAGCACGTACGCGAGCGGCGCGAGCGCCATCGGAGTCCCTGGGTGTCCCGAGTCGGCTTTCTGCACCGCGTCCATCGCCAAAACGCGGATGGCGTTGATGCATGCATTCTCGAGGTCGTACGGAGTCTTGTCGGTCATTAGCTGCTTCACTCAGTTGAGTGTGGGACTCTACGCGTTGGGACCTGGCAGGTCGAGCGGTAGATGAACGTTGGGGAGTAGTGCTTCAATCTCGAACCGGCGAGGCTCGAGCCATTCTGGGAGCTTGAGCGCGTGGCCAAGCGTCGATGGCGGCTCATCGACCGTGAATCCTGGCGGATCGGTTGCGATCTCGAACAGTACTCCGCCTGGCTCGCGGAAATACACCGATCTGAAATACTCGCGATCGAGCTGTGGGGTGACGTTGTAGCCTGCGGACGCGAGCTCGGCGCGCGCCGCGCGCTGCACCTCCTCAGTCTCCGCGCGAAATGCGATGTGGTGAACGATCCCCGCACCCATCACTCCGCGCCACAGTCCCGGCACTATGCGAAGATCCAGAATCGTTCCTGGACGCCCGTCGCCCGACGTGTAGCGAAAGATGCTCCCCTGCTCGCGCGCGAGCTGGAAGCCAAGTGACTCGGTCAGGAGCTCGGCGGTGCGCTGATGTCCGTCCTGCCACAGTGTGATCGAATAGATGCCGCGAATCGAATGCTCTGGCGGCACTCCGTGATGGAGCGCATGCGCACGCACTCCATCGGCGACGTCGACGCGCGGATGCGCAACCAGCTCGAGCAGGAGGCCGTCCGGATCCTTGAATGTGATCACGCGCTCGTCGTCGAAGCGCGTTACCGGCTGCTCGAACTCGACGCGGCGCTTGAGCAGCCGCTCGAGCCAGAAGCCGAGCGACGCTGGCACTATGGCGAAGGAGGTGACGGCGGCCTGGCCGGCGCCCTGCCGCCCGCGCCGCGCCGACGGCCACGGGAAGAAAGTGAGAAGAGTGCCCGGATGACCCAGCTCGTCGCCGAAGTAGAAATGGTAAGTCGTCGGATCGTCGAAGTTCACCGTGCGCTTCACCAGCTTCATGCCGAGCACGCCGGCGTAGAAATCGAGATTCCGCTGCGGATCGCTGGCAATCGCGGTGACGTGATGAATTCCTGACGGCGAGAGCATCGAGCGAAATCTAGCCAGTCAGGTTGTGCTTCCCGTCACCGCGAGCACGCCTCGCCGCGGCTCTGCGTCATCGTGCGGAGCGTCTCACTTCTTGTCCGACTTCTGGTCCGCGCTCTTGCGTGGCGCTCCGCCCTCGCCGCCGTAACCGGACTTCGCCGGCGTGGAGCGATCGTGGATCGGCTCGGAGCCCGGCCGTCCGTTGTTCGACTTGTTGTCGGTGCGCTGAGTGGAGCGAGCCGCTTCCTGACCCGCGCCAGTGGTCGTGCCATCAGCCTGATTGTCGTGCTCATTGTCGCGCTGTGGAGTGGCGGGACGCCCCACGCGTGTGCCGGCGTTGTCGCCGAACGGATTGTCGTTCTTGGCCATGATCTGCCTCGTTTGGAGTCCTTGTAGATTGGGCAATGGCCGTGCCCGAACAGATGCTGATCGTTCTGGATTCTCACGAAGAAGGCGTCACGCCGGTCTCGGTGACCGGAAGCTGGGAGACCGCCAAGCTGGTCAGAGAGCCGCTTCCGCGTACCATCCGGCGGCTCGGGATTCCCGCAGTGATGTCGATGCTGCTCATGACGCTGTTCTATACGGCCGACATGCTGTGGATCGGCCGGTTCCTTGGCGCCACAGCGCTCGCCGCCGCTACTACCAGCGTCTTCTGGATCTGGCTGATCATCTCGATCGCGGAGCTTGTGAGCATCGGGCTCACCTCGCTCGCAGCGCGGAGGCACGGCGAGCGCAACGCACCCGAAGCTGCGCGCGTCGTTGGCGAGGCGATCCTCTACTCGATAGCGCTCGGTATCGCTGTCGCGGTGCTCGGCACGCTCGCGCTGGGCGCGATGTTCGGTGCGATGGACATCGGCCCGGATGTGATAGCGCTCGGCAGGCGCTATCTCGGCACCTTTCTTCTCGGCGCTCCACTCTTCTTCGGGTTCTTCGCGATCGATGCCGGCTTCCGCGCGAGCGGAGACACGCGCACACCGCTCGCGATACTCACCGCATCGATAGTCGTCACGCTCATCCTCGATCCCGTGCTGATTCTTGGACTCGGGCCTTTCCCACGGCTCGGGATCGCTGGAGCGGCTGTCGCGACGATCGCGACACGAACGCTCGCGTTCGTGATCGGACTGCTGGTGCTGAGCAGACGTCGCATGGTGACCTTCGGCCGTGTGAGGGCGAAGACCATCAGTGCGATCACGCGTGTAGGATTGCCGACCGCGGTGACCGGAATCGGGTTCTCGGTGATCTACGTGCTCCTGACGCGCAGCATCTCACCGTTCGGCATTCCAGCACTCGCCGCACTCGGCATCGGCCACCGCGTGGAGAGCTGGCTGTACACGATCAGCGTGGGTTTCGGCGCGGCGGTAGCGGCGATCGTCGGCCAGAACCTCGGCGCTGGCGAGCGCGAGCGCGCGGCGCAGACTGGGTGGATCACCGTTGGCTACGTGTTGGTACCCGCACTCGTACTCAGTGCGCTCGAGCTCACCGCCGCACCGCACTTCGCGGGAATCTTCACGACCGACGCCGCAGCTCGCGCCGACGGCGCCGCGTACCTGCGGATCAGCGCGCTGTCGAACATCTTCCTCGGCGCTGAAGTCGTGCTCGAGGCCGCGCTCGGCGGAGCGGGGGCGACACTCCCCCCGATGCTGACATCGACTGCGCTGACCGCGTTGCGCGTCCCACTCGCGGCGATGGTGTCCGTCAGATTCGGGCTCGTCGCCATCTGGTGGGTGATCATTCTCACCGCGTGCGCGCGGGGCGTGGCGATGGCAGCGCTCTGGAAGAGCGGATTCTGGATGCGACGCGGGCGCGTGCTGCAGTAACCGCGTCGCTCGCGCGCTAAATTAGACCGACCAATACCGCCATTTCCACAACATCTTCAACCCAAACGACATGTCGTCATTGCGCAACACGATAGCCGCTGCAGGATCGCTCGTACTGCTCGTTCTACTCGGACCCGCACTGCCGCAATTCACCGGGGTTGCGTCGGAGCTGCTTCGCGCGCAATCAGCGGTGCCATCCGGCGAGCCGGTCGGCGGGATCTCGTGCGATGCGCAGGAAGGGCAGCGCATCCACATCCATCAGCATCTGCTGATTCTCGATCACGGGACGCCTGTGCCGATTCCGCCGAACGTCGGACAACCGGCAGGAAAGCGGTGCATCTACTGGCTTCACACTCATACGCCCGACGGCATCATCCACATCGAGGCGCCGCGTGACAGATCGTTCACGCTCGGCGATTTCTTCATGGTGTGGGGCCAGCCGTTGAGCTCGACCGTCGCAGCGTCGGCGCATGCATCGCGGGGCACGTCGCTCAGAGTGTGGGTCGACGGCAAGAGATACACGGGCGATCCGCGTGCCATCCCACTGGCGGCGCATACTGACATCGTCATCGAGGCGGGGCCGCCATTTCCAGTTCCTCCGCGCTACACGACTTGGGGTACGCTCTAGCGGTCGCGTTCCTTGCGACGGGTAGAGCTAGTCTCGTAAGCTCGTGCGACGATCGGTCACGAATGGGAACTGTGATCTCACGCGAGTGACCTCGGCAGGATCGATCTCGACGATACCGCGTCGATCGCGATCGAACCGTTGCTCGGCGAGCGGCGCGCCCCACGGATCGTATGCCGCCGAGCCGCCGTCATAGGCGAGCCCGCCACCGTCACCGGTGCGATTCACGGCGATCACGTAGCACTGGTTCTCGATCGCGCGCGCTCGCGTCAACACGTCCCAGTGCGCGCGACGACTCGTCGGCCAATTGGCGATAAGCACGATCGCGTCGACCTCTGGCGCGACAGGGCGGAAGAGCTCCGGGAATCGCAGGTCGAAGCAGATGAACGGTGCGACTCGAACGCTGTCGATGGTCACGACAACGGCGGAAGATCCGCACGAGTACGAGCCGTGCTCGCCCGCATGGTTGAACAGCCTCTGCTTGCGGTATTCAGCGAGCAGCTCGCCGTCACGCCCAAATAGAATCGCAGAGTTGAAGTGAGCGCGCTGATCGGAGAGCTCAGTAGCGGTCGCGACCCCGGCGAGCAGATTCACCTGCGCACGGCGCGCCATCTCGCGCAGTTCCGTGACCGATCGTCCGGACAGCGGCTCGGCGTAGGTGGCGGAATCCATCGTGAAGCCGGTCGTACACATCTCCGGAAGCACGACGAGATCTGCACCCGCGGCTGCGCAAGCGTCGACTATCTCGCGCGCCCGGGCGAGAGATGTCGGTGGGTCCTGCCAGCCGATGTCGTACTCGCCGAGCGCGACGCGGAGGGGACGAGCTGAAGCTGCGCTCATACGAGCGCGGTCGCCGCGAGTGCGCCGTACTCTTGCGGCGCTGCGCGGTGCGCGTCGCCCTTCGAGAGTACTTCACGCAGCAATGCTGAGCCCTCGCGCACCATCTGGGTTCCACAGCTGAACGAGAAGCGCAGCGCATTCTCGCATGTCTTTCCAAACGCATCCCCAGGTGCGGATCCAATTCCACGCGAGGCGAGCAGTGACGAGAGCGCGTCGGCGTCGGGCACGCCCAATCTCTCGTAGAGCGAGGGATCGATCTGTGCCCAGACGAAGAAGCTGCCGCGCGGAGTGAACGCGTTCACGCCCTCGATGCCGGCGAGGGCGTCGATCATGATGTCGCGGCGCATGGCGTACTCCTCGCGCATCGTGTCGAGCTGGCTCTGGTCGCCCGTGACGGCGGCGAGCGCAGTCCACTGGGTGACCGAGTTGACACCGTTGATCGTGCAGCGAAGTAGCTTGGGGATGCGGTCGTGCAGGAGCGGCGCGGTGGTGACGATGTAGCCCGTGCGGAGCCCACTCATCGCGTAGCTCTTGGAGAAAGAGAAGATCGAGACGATGCGGTCCGCGTGTCGGGGCGCAACAGTCGGCGCGAGACTGGCGATGCTGACGTGTCGCGCAGGCGCGTAGATCACATCCTCGTAGGCCTCATCAGAGATCACCCACAGTCCATGGCGCGCGGCGATCTCGAGGATGGATCGGAGCGTCGATTCGGACAGCACCGCGCCGGTAGGATTGTGCGGAGTATTGAGGAAGATCGCCGTTGTGCGCGATGTGATCGCCGCCTCGATCGCGGCAGGGCGGTACTCGAAGCCATCCTCCGCGCGCAGCTCGACGCCGATGGGAACTCCTCCAGCGAGCTTCACGTTCTCGACTACCTCGGTCCACATCGGATCCGGGACGATCACCTCGTCGCCAGCTTCGAGCAGCGCGCCGAACGTGACGAAAAGCGCGTGCATCGCGCCGTTGGTGACGAAGATGTCGCTCGCTGTAACGTCGGCGATGCCGTTCTTCTGGCGCGCCTTGGTCGCGAGCGCGGTGCGCAGCTCGGGGATGCCGTTGTTCGGGATGTAGTGAGTCTTCCCCGCCTCCGCCGCGCTCTCGAGCGCATCGAGAACGTGCGGCGCGAGCGAGAAGCTCGGATCGCCCGACTCGAAGCGGTAGACCTTCATTCCGCCCGTCGCGGCCTGGAATAGTCGTTCGCGGATCTGGACGATCTTGCCGAGCGATAGCTGATCTAGAGCGTGTGGCATCGAGGATTGTAGAGTGAGGGATTGGCTACGAGTGGAAGATGAGCGCGACAGGAGTGGTCAGCGCACAAAAGAAAAGCGCCTTCCCGCAGAGTGGGAGGGCGCTTTGAATGTCTTCAAGCTTCCTCCCAACTGCATGGGAGGGTATGGTGGCTCGTACCGCTAGTTGAGCCAGTTTCCTTCCTCACGCCATGCGCATCCGCGAGCGCAATCGTCCTTACGATCGCAATTGGTATTGCAATCGTAATTGCGCTTGAGATCTCGCTTGGCAGTGAGTCGACGGTACGTCATTGCGCGATAATAAGCATCGCGTGCGCGCGCACGTCAAGGGGCGAGCGCGAAGCCATCATGATCTTGTGGAGACGCAGCGAGCGGAGCGTCTAGCGGGTCAGCGAGGATGCGTCGCACCGCGGGGAGCGGGAAGCCTGGTTGCCGATCCGCCGCGCCCGCGTGACGGCGCCGTCTGGTGACTGCTGGACGTAATCGACCACACGCCCCGCGGAGTCGCGCTCGAACACTATGAGCGACGCGATGCCGTCGGGGCTGAACGCGTCGCTCGACACCGGAATGAGATGCGCACCCACAGCACCCATCGCGCGCTCTGCACTCGAGGTCGCGACCAGGCCGCTGCCGACGAAGTGAACGTCGTCGATGTAGCCCGATCCGTGATCGTATCGCCCGACGAACTCGCTCAGAGCGGCGGAGTCGAGAGCGATCGTCGCGGGCGTTGATACTATCCACGTCTGCGAGTGTCTCACGAGACGCCAACGTCCGTGCTCGAGCGCGAAGACGTCGAGCGCGCGCGATACGTGAGTGGTCGCGTAGCCGCGAAATGATCGGCGGTCGGTGAGGCGGTACTCTGCGGTCGCGACGCTTCCCAGCACGAGCGTGTTGACACTGTCGACGTCGTAGTGGAGCGTGACGAGCTGCGGTAGCTGAGCCACGCTCTGGATCAGCGCGCGCTTACTCACGACTGCACCTGTCGCCGCCGTTGTCCACTCTGCGTTGTCGGCGAGATTGGCACGCAACGTCGCGGTGTCGCGGTGTGCTATGGCGGCATAATTCGCGCGGAGCACGTCTGCAACGCTACTGTTGGGCGACGTGCTGCGGTCCTGTCCCCGGAGCGCAGCGCTTGGCATGGCGAGGAGTGTCGCAATTGCCAGGGCTCGTAACGCGGTCATTCGGCGATCACGCCGTCAGACCATCGTGAAGTGCTCGGTTCCCAGCAGCCAGATTGCTACGAGCACGAGCACGAAGTACGGCACGAGCACTGCCGCGCCAGCGTAGTCCTTTGCTACTCGCTGGCCGAAGAAGAGCGCGCACAACGCGATCGCCGCGAGAATCGCGCCCCAGAACGCGATATATGGGTCGTGCCTCCACAGTACCAACGCGCATCCGATGCCACTCAGAAAACCGGCGGCTACCTCGAGAATGGTGATCACGAGGAACATCGGCCCCACGGTGCCGGCGAGTGGGCTCTTGGAGAAGTGGCTCGTCAGCCAGTCGCGGTTGCTCTGATGGTCCATGACCTTGTCCAATCCTGATTGAAGAAACAGGATCGCGATGAAGAGCGACGCCAGCGCCTGCATCGCCCAGTACGTGAATGTGTCGGTAGGATGCATGACGTTGACATTACCGCCGACGGGACGACAGTCAACCGGCATCGTTACATTGAATGATGCCCCATCGCTCCAATGCGGAAGCCTCCACTCCGCACGCAGACTCCGCCGCTGACGGCCAGAGCGGCTTCGCGGCTCTCGGCCTCGATCCAGCCATCGTCTCCACGGTCACCGAGCTTGGCTACGAGGAGCCGACCCCGATTCAGCGGGAAGCCATCCCGCCGCTGCTCGCCGGCTCGGACGTGCTCGGCCAGGCGGCCACCGGCACGGGAAAGACCGCGGCCTTCTCGCTCCCGCTGATCCAGCGGCTGCGCGACGCGAAGAAGCCGCGAAATGGTCCCGGCGCGCTCATCCTCACGCCCACGCGCGAGCTTGCGATGCAGGTGGCGGAGGCCATTCACAAGTACGGCCGCTCGGTCGGTATCACGGTGCTCCCGGTTTACGGCGGCGCCGCCATCCAGCAGCAGCTTCGCGCGCTCAAGCGCGGCGTCGACATAGTCGTAGCGACTCCGGGACGCGCACTCGATCATATCCGTCGCGGCTCGATGCGCGTCAACGACGTCTGCACGGTCGTGCTCGACGAAGCTGACGAGATGCTCGACATGGGCTTCGCCGAAGATCTCGAAGCGATACTCAGCGACATGCCAGCCGCGCGCCAGACAGCGCTCTTCTCTGCCACGATGGCGCCGCGCATCGCTGCGATCGCGAGCAAGCATCTGAAGGACCCCGTGCGGGTGACCATCGCGCGCGAGAAGCTCCAGGCAGGCGATGTCCCGCGCGTGCGGCAGGTGGCGTACATCGTTGCGCGCGCTCACAAGATGGCGACACTCGGCCGCGTGCTCGACATGGAGAACCCGAATGCGGCCCTCGTCTTCTGCCGCACGCGCACCGAAGTCGATCAGCTGACCGAGACGCTGAACGCGCGAGGGTATCGCGCCGAGGCGCTTCACGGCGGCATGTCGCAGGAGCAGCGCGATCGCGTGATGAAGAAGTTTCGCGCCGGATCCGCGGAGCTGATCATCGCCACCGACGTAGCGGCGCGCGGACTCGACATCGGACATCTGTCGCACGTGGTGAACTACGACGTGCCCACCTCGCCCGAAGCTTACGTCCATCGCATTGGTCGCACCGGGCGAGCTGGCCGTGAGGGAGTCGCGATAACACTCGCCGAGCCACGCGAGCATCGGCTGCTTCGCAACATCGAGCAGCTGACGAAGCAGAAGATCGAGATCGGAACCGTGCCGACAGTCGCCGATCTGCGCGCGCGGCGGATCGATCTCACCCAGGCTGCGCTGCGCGAGATGCTGGTGGGCGGAGATCTCGACCGATTCCGCGTGGTGGTCGAGTCGCTCGCCGACGACGAGTTCGACGTGGTGGATGTCGCTGCCGCTGCGGTGAAGATGGCCCACGAAGCGACCGATGGCTCATCTGGTGAGGAAGCCGAGATCCCTTCGACGACGCCTCAGCGAGAGCGTGCGCCGCGGGAGCAGGGTGAAGACGGGCACGCGGGAAGAAAGAAGCCGCGCACGACCAAGCACGTCAGTCGGCCCGCATGGGACGTCGCGAAGATCTACATCGGTGCGGGACGCAAGGCGAAGCTGAGACCCGGTGACATCGTCGGCGCGATAGCGAACGAGCTTCAGATCAGCGGCGATTCAGTAGGGGCAATCGAGATCTACGATCGCTTCTCACTCGTCGAAGTGCCCGAGGAGATCGCCGACGACGTCGTCAGCACGCTACGCGCGACTCACATCAAGGGTAAGCGCGTACCGATAAGGCGCGACAAGGAAGACGGAGGCGAGGGGAAGGGACGTAAGAGGTAGAGCGCCGACGCGGCACTGGTCTAGTGCACGCGTCCGAAACTGGCTCTACCACGTATCGGGCCGTGGGGCATGTTGAAGATGGACGCGCCACCAGGAGACAACATGCGCCCCTACGCACGTTATGTCGCAGTAGCATCCCTCGCAGTACTCGGCGCGTGCGGCGCCGACAGAGCAACAGCACCGAACGCAGCACCCTCACCAGCGGCCGATCAGATCGGTGCGGCAAACATGAATGCGGCAGGAACAATGCTCGCATTCGCGCCCGAAGCGCACCCGTTCGGGCGCAACATGATCCAGTGGAGCGAGGATTGGTGGAAGTTCATCCTCTCGATTCCCGCGAGCAAGAACCCCGAGCTGGACATGACCGGCGCCGACTGCAACGTCAGTCAGCACGGCAACGTGTGGTACATCGCTACCGTAGCGGGTAGCACGGTGACACGGACGTGCACCATCCCGCGAGAGAAGTCGCTCATGATCAACCTCTCCGGCGTGCTCAACGATTACCCGTGCCCGGATACGAGCTTCCATCCGGCGCCAGGACAGTCGCTACAGGACTTCCTCACGCAGGGCGCGATGCAGGTCGTCAACATGGTGAACAGCCTCACGCTCACTGTCGACGGGAAATCGGTTCCGAATCTGTTCAGCTACAGATACACGTCGCCGCTCTTCTATTACACCGGAAACACGACGCTCCAAACGCAGCTCGACGGCTGCATCACCGGGCACAGCCAGCCAGCGGTTTCAGACGGGTATTACATCATGCTCCACCCGCTGAGCCCGGGGCAGCATGTGCTCGTCTTCACTGCATCGGACACTCAGGGGAACAACGCCTCGATCACCTACAACCTCACTGTCAAGAGCGGCGATGGCGACTAACTGACGCGCGCCATGTCAGCCGATGCGCGGGCGTGAGGGAGACTTGGGACTCCACTCATGCCCGCGCCGAGCTCGCGGAGCGCTGTCGCCATCCGGCGCACCGCTTCCGCGAGCTCGCTCTCATCGTGGAATGAGAATCCGAGGCGCGCGAATGGCTGGCTCTCTCCCCTGAAGTCGTACATGCGCGCGCCACGGAACGCCACGCCGTGCGCCAGCGCGCGGTGAGCCCACTCGTCCACATCGATCTCCGGCGCAATGCGTGCCCACAGCGCCATACCACCCGACGGCGCATCGAACGAGACTACTGATCCAAGCTCACGTGCGAGTGCGCCGACCAGTGCGTCGCGCCGCGAGTGATACGCCTGCCGCATCCTGTGGATGTGGCGCTCGTACTCGCCGTTCTGGAACAGCTCTACCAGCGCGCTCTCCATCGTCAGATCGCCCTGCAGGTCGCTCGTTACGCGCGTGCTCGTCATGGCCTCGATCACCGGTGTCGGAGCGACGACGAAACCCATTCGCAGTCCGGGTGCGAGAGTCTTGGTGAACGTCCCGATGTAGAGCACGACACCGTGCGGATCAGCACTCGCGAGTGGTAGCACGGGCCGTCCGTCGTAATGGAACTCGTGGTCGTAGTCGTCCTCGATTATCGCGGTGCCGTGCGCTCGCGCGAGCTCGAGAAGGCGCGCGCGGCGCGACGGCGGCATCACCGCCGTGGTGGGGAACTGGTGATGAGGCGTCACATAGATCGCGCGCACGCTGCACTCCCGCATGATCGTCTCGAGCGCATCGATGCACATTCCGTCGCGATCGACCGGCGCTGCAACGAGGCGCGCACCGGCGAGCCTGAAGGCATTCCATGCTGCGCGGTGGCCAAGCTCTTCGACTACCACCACGTCGCCGCGCTTTATCAGCACTCGCGCCGCGAGATCGATCGCCATCTGGCTACCGCGGGTGACCAGAATCGCGTCGCTGGTCGCGTTGATGCCACGCGTGTTGGCGAGATTGGTCGCGAGGACTTCCCGGAACGCTTCGAGGCCGCGCGGATCGCCGTAAGTGAGTAGCCGCGCTCCGTCGCGTACGAGCACGCGCCTGTAAGCGCGCGCGAGCTCGAGCGCTGGAAGCAGTCTCACATCCGGCGCTCCCTTGGCCAGGATGAGTGTGCCCGTTGGATACGACGGAGGCTTCTCGTAGCTCGCCGCCGGTGCGAGAGGATAGCCGGGCTCCAGCGCCGTCCGCGGCCGGCTGGTGCCGGCGACGCTTCGCTTTCTGCGCGGCAGATCATCAGCGACGAAGGTCCCGCCGGCGATCTCCGTGCGGACCCAACCTTCGGTGACCAGCTCGGTATACGCGGCAAGCACGGTGTTCCGATGCACGCCGAGTGCGTGGGCGAGCGTGCGGCTTCCCGGGAGCGGGTCGCCAGGGCGCAAGCGCGCGTCGCGGATGTCGGCGCTTATCGATCCGGCAATCTGGAGGTATAGTGGAACGTCGCTCGTCCCATCGAGCGCGATGGCGAGCTCCGAGCGCCTGGATCGCTGATGGTTGCGCATATATCTAGAGATACAGCGCGGAACAGGAAGCGCCAGCGGATTGACCCGAGCGGCAAACCTTCGCGCGCCCGGAGGCATCAAACTGCTATCGATCGCGGCAACACCGGTCCGCTGACACGGCCTTGCTCAATACTTTCGCAACACTATTCATGCGTCATAGCGTGCCGCGGTACAGCTCTACCAGCAGACTGCCGGCTGCGACCGCGATTCGAGCTTGCGCGTTGCTCTTCCTCATAACCGCGCTCGCCTCGCGGGCAAGCGCTCAGCAGACCGCCGACGTAGTTCGCGGGCGTGTCACCGACGATTCCGCGCGCGCCATAGTTGCGACAGTCGTCGTGACGCGTGGTCCAGACCGGCTCGTCAAGCAGGTCACCACCGATTCGTCCGGCGCGTTCTCGCTCACCTTCGACCCGGGGACCGGTGATTATCTGGTTTCCGTCAGCGCGCCCGGCTTCAGTTCCGCGCGGCGCAGGGTTCAGCGGCAGGATACAGAGCATCAGTTGATCGCCAACTTCACGTTGCGCCCTGATCTCGCTCAGCTGGCAGCAGTCCACGTCAAGGCGGAGCGCCCGGTACGCGCGACCGATCGGATAAGCCCGTACGAGCCCGAGACCGGCTCGGATGAGAAGTGGAACGACGGCGTGAATGCGTCGCTCTCGCCGAGTACCGTCGGTGATCTAAATGCGATCGCCGGCACAATGCCCAACGTGACCATGACCGGCGATGGTCCATCGATACTCGGATCGGGGAGCGCATCGAATCTCATGACGCTCAACGGTTCCGGATTCGCGGCGTCGTCGCTGCCACGTGCGGCGCGAACCTCGACACGCGTCACCGCTGCTACGTTCGATCCCACGCGTGGTGGCTTCGCCGGCGCGAACATCGACGTCCAGCTCGATGCCGGCAACCGCTTCTATCAGCAGCGCAACGGTTATCTGAGCATCGCGCCGCAGGGACTTCAGTTCACCGACGTCGTCGGGCGCGAAACCGGCGCGCGCACCGGAAGCGTGCACGCCAGCCTCGGCGCTGACGGCGAGCTGATCCGCGACGCACTCACTTACAACGTCGCGGTCGAGGTCGCGCACGACGAGAGTGATGCTGCAACCCTTCTCGATGCCGCGAATGACGTGCTGCTGCGCGCCGGTCTCGCGCCGGATTCTGCTTCACACGCAATCGCGGTCGCGGCGCCGCTCGGCATTCCGCTTTCTGGAGCGGGAATCCCGTCGCTCCACAAGCACGACGTCCTGAGCTGGATAGGCCGCTTCGACGATACGCGCGATACGCTCAAGACGCGCGCGCTCACCACGTATGCATCCAGCACGCGTGACGGCGCGCTCGGATTCGCCCCGCTCACCGTCCCCTCAGCGGGATCGGCGCAACGCAACAGCACGCTCGGCGCGCAGCTCACTCTCGGTGATTACGTCGGTGCGGGACGACGCATCCTCACCGAGACGAGACTCGCCGCGAGCTCCGTGCGGTCGCGCACGACGCCATACACCTCGTTTCCAGGCGCGAGCGTGCTCGTGCTGTCGCCGGTTGAAGACACCAGTGCGGATGTCGCGACGATTCAGCTCGGCGGTGGCTCGGTCGGGCTCGGGAGCACATCGCGCTGGACGGTCGAGGGATCCAACGAGACCGTCTGGAACACCAATGGGAAGAAGAACCACTTCAAGGCGATGCTGTGGGGACGCGTCGATGGCCTGAGCGAGAGCGCGATCTCGAATCCGTTCGGCACTTTCGGGTTCAACTCCCTCGCCGATCTCGCCGCTGGAAACGCCGATAGCTATTCGCGAACTCTCGCGGAGCCTGCACGCTCCGGGACGGTCTGGAACGCGGCTGGAGCGGTGGGGCGGCAGTGGGCGCCGTCGCGCTTCTTCAGTACGATCTATGGTGTGAGGCTCGAGGCCGACGGCTTCGCGTCCGCACCGGCGCGCAACTCCTTGCTCGAGAGTGCGCTCGGCGTGAGAAGCGACGTCGCTCCAGTGCGCTTCAACCTGAGCCCGCGGATCGGGTTCACATACACGTACAGCAAGGAGCGCAGCAACGGGACCGGGTCGCACAACGATCCGGTGGGGACATACTATCGCCCCGCCACGGGCACGCTGCGCGGGGGGATCGGGGAGTTCAGAGACCTGCTCAAGCCCGACGTTCTTGCGAACGCGATCGGTGCGACCGGACTCGCGAATGGAACCTCGCTGCTCTCGTGCGTCGGAGCCGCGGTGCCCACTCCGGATTGGAATCTCTTCGCGAATGACCCTGGCTCGACCCCGGCTCGCTGTCTCGACGGCTCCGGCGCACTCACCGAGCTCGCGCCGCAGGTCTCGGTCATCAGCCCGAAGTACGACGTGCCACACAGCTGGCGCGCGTCGCTAGACTGGACGTCGAACATCGGCTCGTGGATGCTGCGCGTCGCGACACTCGGCTCGTACGATCTCTCACAGCCCGGAATCATCGACGCGAACTTCACCGGGACTCCACGCTTCTATCTCGCTGACGAGGGCAACCGTCCGGTGTACGTGACAACCGCCGGGATCGATCCTGCGAGCGGAGCTGTGTCAGCCGCTGAAGCGCGTCGCTCATCCGACTTCGGGCGCGTCGCGATGCTGACTAGCGACCTGCGCGGCTACGGCGGTCAGGTGACTACGACCATCGCGCCGGACGTGTTCAAGTTCCAGAAGCACAATTCGTTCTACACGTCGCTGTCGTACACGCTGCAGAGCAGCAAGCGGGAGTATCGTGGCTTCGACGGGGCTGCATTTGGCGATCCAAGTGTGAAGGAGTGGGCGCCGTCGGCCAATGACGCGAGGCACATCATTGTATTGAGTGGCGGCATCAACACGCCGCAGACCGGAACCATCACGCTCTTCGGGAGATTCCAATCAGGGCTTCCGTTCACTCCCATCGTTCAGGGCGACGTGAATGGAGACGGCCTGAGCGGAGATCGCGCGTTCATTCCCAACCCGGCGACCGAGACGGATCCAGTGCTGGCGAGTCAGCTGCGATCGCTCCTCGCGAACGGATCGTCCACCGCACGGAGCTGCGTGACGGAATACCTCGGAGAAGTGGCTGCGAGGAACGGCTGCCGAGGACCGTGGACCGCGATGCTCAACGTGCAGTGGGCGCCGCCGATTCCGCGCAGATGGCTCGGACGCGTGAAGCCGAACGTCTACTTCGAGAACGTGCTCGGCGCCGTCGATCAGGTGGTACACGGCCCGAACTCGCTCCGTGGCTGGGGCGCGCAGCCGGTGGTCGACCCCGTGCTCCTGGTGCCGCATTCGTTCGATCCGACGACGCAGCGGTTCTCGTACTACGTGAATCCGCGCTTCGCCGACACGCGCGCGGTGAACACGCTCATTCGGAATCCGTTTCGCATCACGCTGGACTTCACCTTCGATTTCTCGACCAACTACGACCTGCAGGAGCTTCGTCGCGCGGTCGAGCCGGTGCGCAGCGGCAGAGTATGGACGCGCCGGAACGCAGACTCACTCACCGGCTTCTTCCTGAGTCGCACGTCGGACATCTACAAGCTGCTTCTCCAGAACAGCGATTCGTTGTTGCTCACTGCGCAGCAGACTGTGGCGATCAAGCAGGCGGACTCGGCTTACTCCGCACGCGTCCGGGCCGTGTACAGCGGACTCGGCGCGTATCTCGCTGGCCATACCGACCCCGGCAAGCCGGAGCTTGATAGCGCATCCAAAGTCGACAAGGCGTACATGAAGATCTTCTGGGAGCAGCCGGAGATAGCTGGGTGCGATCATCACTCCGCTGCAGCGCGAGCTCATTCCCGTGTTGAAAGGGATGATGGCGGTGCCGATGTCCGAGCGCGAGGAGTCCCGGTGGGGCTTCGGCAATCCCGTGACGCTGTCGGACGACCGGCCAAAGGCGCCGCCGAAGTAGCTACCGCTGCGAGAGCGCGGTAGGTGCTTGCACTCCGGCCGACGTGTGGGATATTGTATCCAGCCTTAGTCCACACCGCTGCGGCGCACGAGCGTCATTGCGCTTCCACATGCGTCGCGGCTCGTCACTCAGAGGTGAGATGCGCCCGCTACTCCTGTCGGCACTCGGTCTCTCGCTCGTCGCCGCGGCTCCGCTCGCGGCAACGGATACCTATCCGCGCCAGCCCGGTGTCGATGCCCAGCACTACAGCTTCGCTCTCACGCTCAACGACTCCACCAACGAGATCGTCGGCCACGCGATAGTCACCATTCGCTTCACGAAGAGTGGTCTCACGAGCTTCTTCCTCGACCTCGCGACTCCTGCCGCAGGGAAGGGGATGACAGTCACGAGCGTGACGAGCGACAGTGCGCCGCTCCGCTACACGCATGGCGGCGATCATCTGGTCATCACGCTTCCAGCTCCGACGCGCGCCGGCGACCTCGACAGCTTCGCCATCGATTACCACGGCATTCCGGCCGGCGGCCTCTACATCGGCGTCAACAGGTACGGTGAGCGCGCGTTCTTCTCGTGGAACTGGCCCGACAAGGCGCGCCAGTGGCTCCCCATGATCGACCATCCGTCCGACAAGGCTACGAGCGAGTTCATCATCACCGCACCGGCAAAGTACGCGGTCGTCGCGAATGGATTGCTGAAGGATGAGATCCTGCTCGGCGACGGACGCAAGATCACCCACTGGAAGCAGTCAGTACCCATCGCTTCGTGGCTCAACGCCATCGGCGTCGAGCAATTCGCGGTGCATCATGCAGGGATGGTGAAGGGAATCGAGCTTCAGACGTGGGTGGCGCATCAGGACCGCGACAACGGGATCATCACGTTTGAGGAGCCAGCGCGTCAGGCAATCGAGTTCTACAGCGAGAACATCGGCCCGTACTCGTACGAGAAGCTCGCCAACGTCTCGGCCGCGTTCGGAAGCGGAGGGACCGAGCACGCGAGCGTCATCTTCTACGGCGAGAAGGTGGTGAGCGACAAGCCCGCGACGGCGATCGTGGCGCACGAGATCGCGCACCACTGGTTCGGCGACTCGGTCACTGAGAGCGATTGGGACGACGCGTGGCTCAGCGAAGGTTTCGCCACTTACTTCACGCTGTTGTTCACCGAGCACTACTCCGGACGCGATGCGTTCGTCGAGGGATTGAAGCGCGCACGCGTGACCGCTCTCGCCGCCGAGAAGCGCTTCAACGAGCCGGTGGTGCACCACAACATCTCCGATCTGCGCGGAGTCATTCCGCCGCTCGTCTACCAGAAGGGCGCCTGGTTCCTTCACATGCTCCGCGGTCAGATCGGGACGGAGACGTTCTGGAAGGGGATCCGCACCTACTACGCGACCTACCGCAACTCCAACGCTTCGACTGCGGACCTCGAGCGTGTGATGGAAGAAGCATCCGGCCAGAAGCTCGGCTGGTTCTTCGATCAGTGGCTCAACCGCGACTACTCACCCGCGCTCGCTGGAACGTGGTCCTACGACGCGAGCGCGAAGCAGATCGACATCGATCTCGCGCAGACCCAGGGCGGCGCGGCGTACCGTCTCCCGCTCGAGATCGGCATCGTCGGTGACAGCGCGGGAGTTCCACCGGCAGTCGCGAAGATCGAGATGACGCAGACGCGCCAGCACTTTGCGGTTCCCGCGGCTACCGAGCCGCGTGATGTGGTGCTCGATCCCAACACGTGGATGCTGATGCAGCCACCCAGCTTCGCGAAGCGGTGACGCGATTCTGCAGCTAGTCGGGCCGGCTCGCGCACATCATGCGAGCATCTCGTGCACGAGCGGGATCACTCGCGTGCCATAGAGCTCGATGCTGCGCATGAGCTTCTCGTGCGCGAGCGTTCCCGCGCTGTATTTCATGTCGAAGCGTGAGATGCCGAGGGCTCGCGCCATCGCGGCGATCTTGCGCGCGACGGTCTCGGGCGCACCGACGTATGCAGAGCCGTGCTCGATCTCCCGGTCGAAGTCCGCGCGGCCGGCCGGACCCCAGCCGCGCTCCGCGCCGATTCTGTCGCGCATGCGCTTGTAGCCGGGCCAGATCTCCTCTCTCGCCTGCTCGTCCGACTCCGCGACATATCCCGGCGAGTGCACGCCGATCGGCAACCGCGGCTTGCCGAGCTGGTCGGTCGACCGGTGGTACAGCTCGATGTACGGTACGAAGCGCAGCGGATCTCCGCCGATGATTGCCAGCATCATCGGCATGCCGTAACGCGCCGCGCGCACCACGGATTCCGGACTTCCGCCCACTCCTATCCACGTCTTGAGCGATCCAGATTCGACTTTCGGGAACACGCGCTGCTTGTTGAGCGGTGCGCGGGTGTTGCCCTGCCATGTGACGGGCTCCTGCGTGAGCAGCGCGGCAAAGAGATCGAGCTTCTCCTCGAACAGCTCCTCGTACTCACTGAGCTCGTAGCCGAACAGCGGAAATGATTCGGTGAACGAGCCGCGGCCGAGGATGACCTCCGCGCGGCCGCTCGACGCAGCGTCGAGTGTGGAGAACCGCTGGAAGACGCGCACCGGATCGTCCGAGCTCAGCACCGTCACCGCCGAGCCCAGTCGGATTCGGCTCGTACGCCCGGCAATCGCCGCGAGCACGACTTCCGGAGCTGACACAGCGAAGTCGTCGCGGTGATGCTCTCCGACTCCAATGAAGTGAACTCCGACCTGATCCGCGAGCACCGCTTCTTCGATCACGTTGCGGATCACCTGTGCATGCGACAATAGGCGTCCGTCGGGACCTTCGGTGATGTCGCCGAACGTGTCGAGGCCGAGCTCGAGAGTACCTGAAGTAGTGTGCTCGCTGTTCATGAGAGATTGATTCGGGTGTACTCGTTCCATCTTGAGACTATCTCGCTCTGCCGACGCTCGCTACCGTCCGGCGATCGAGAGCTTCTCCACCGTCTCGAGGGCGTTCGGAATGGCAGAGCCGGACGCGGTGTTGTCGAAGATGCACCAGACAGCCCTCGCATCACGCGCCGCCTCGGAGATCTGCGCGACGAGCGCGTCGATGAAATCATTCTCGTAGCGCGACCAGTAAACTCGCGGCGACCCGTGCAGCCGGAAATACGCGAGCTCTGTCGCGCCGGCAGGCGTCGCCGCGTCGGGGACTACCGCAGGGTCGGCGGCTACGCGTGCGATGTGTTGGTCTGCGAGCGCGCACGCCGCTTCGTGCGTGAACCAGCTCCGATGCCGCGGCTCGAGCGCCGTTTCTCCCTGGTAATGCGTGCGAAACATGTCCAGGAATGTTGCCGCAACTGGAGCATCGTAGCGGAGACTCGGTGGCAGCTGAATGAGAATGCATCCCAGCCGGTGGCCGAGTCCCGCGGTCTGATCGAGGAATGCACTGACGAGCTCTTCGCAATCGACCAGACGATGCTCGTGCGTGATGGTTCTTGGAAGCTTCACCGAGAAGCGAAATTGCGGCGGTGTGCTTGCGGCCCATTTCGCGTAGAGCTGTGCGCGAATGGGGCGATAGAAGCTCGCATTTATCTCCGTTGCATTGAGCACTCGCGCATAGCGCTCGAGATGAGTGCCTTCGCTACTGAAGCGCGGCTGCTCTACGCGTGGCAGCGACCATCCTGCGGTGCCGATGTAGATCTCTGCGCCCATCACGCGTGCATGAGAAGGGTTCCGATTGCGTTCCGCTCCGGCTCGCAATCTCTGTTGCTATTGAGGCAAGAGCGACGCCGTGTAGCTGTGCAAGCCGGCGTCCTGAATCAGTCCATGCCGTGGTGCCATTCCCGCAGAACGTGGCGGCCGCACCACATAACTAAGAAATGTTTGTGGATTCGGCGGATGGGGACAACGACGTAAGTCCTTGTGGCATGCGGGCTTCACTGACTGGCATCCAGCGCTGACTGCGCGGCCCATCCGTTGCTCAACCTGGCTCAACAAACGGACCTTTGCTCTTATCCCCTTATCCCCCCATGACGATGCGTACCTTCTCGCGCACCAAGTCCCTCGTGACAGCACTGACGGTCGGCGCGCTCGCGTTCCTGCCGCTCAGTCAGGCCTCGGCTCAGCAGACGTTCTCGTTCAGCTTCAGTGGCTCCGGCGTGAACGCTACCGGTGCGTTGGTTGGCACCCTCAACGCCGACAACACGACATTCACTGCGATCAGCGGCACCGGCTCCGCGACCGGCGCGCCTGACAACGGACCGTTCACTCTGTTCGCGAACGCGTCGGCGCCCACCTGTTCTACCTCCCCAACAGGCGCGTTTACCTACGACAATCAGCTGGCTCCTTCCTCGTCGCCGACCCTCAGCAACTGCGGGTTGCTCTTCCAGACTACGGGTGGTAGCGAGCTCAACATCTACAGCGACGGGAATGGATCAGGCGGCTATGCTCTTCAGGAATTCACATCTGGAAGCTATAGCGACATCTACGACGGAACGTTCTCACTGACGGCCACGCCGGAGCCGAGCTCGATGGCTCTGCTCGGTACCGGCCTCATCGGCCTCGTTCCGATGGTGCGTCGTCGCCGCCGCTAGTCAGCCGCAGGCGCTCCGCAATACGGAGATGAGAGGCCGTCCATAATGGACGGCCTCTCTTTGCATCTACAGCTTCGATGCGCACTCGATCGCCGGCGCCTCATGGCGCTCTTACATTGACTTGCACCTTTGTTTCTTCGGAGCGCGACGCTCTTGCGCCCGCCCAGCGCGGCGGATCAATTAGCATCGCGAGTCGAAGCGAACCGATTGCCAGCTACATCCTTCCATATACATGCCCAGCGATCCGAGCACTGTCACGCTTGCTCTTCCCTCGATGCTCGCCACGCTCACCGGCGCTGGCGCAGCCATCCTCGGCGGCTGGGCGTCGGCGCATTTTACCTCGCGTCAGGCGAGGAGGCGCGCTGCCGAGGCGCGCGACGAGCGACGTCGCGTCCTTGCTAGTGTGCTGATCGATGAGCTGGCCAACATCGAAGCGGCACTGACTTCGTTTCCTGCCGCAATCACCAGACGCCGATTCCGCCCACTCCCCGACACGCCCGTTCTCGATCGCATGCTCGCAATAGCCGACGCTTTCGATGCGAAGACAGTCATCACACTCCTCAGCGTGCGCGAGATGGTGCGCGCGCACCGTCGCGTGTCGAAGGATTGCCACACGCTGTTTCGTCGCTCGCGCCGCCTCGCGTCCGCCGAGCAGCGCGCCGAATCGGAGCGGCATCTTCTGGAAGTCGTCGCCGACGCTACGCGAACGGCGGGCGCGGTGCAGGCAGCCGCGGTAGCGTCACTGCTCGAAGTGGGCGGGATCGCTACAACCGGCGACGTGGACGCGACGCGGCGCTTCACTTCGGGAGCGGTCGAGGAGACACTGCGCTGGACGGCGGTGCATCCGGCAGCAAGCGCCGAGTCGATGCGCAAGGCGATGGCAACGACTCTCGAGCCGCGCGAAGATCAACCTGTCGGATAGTGGTCTGATGTATCAAACGAGATCGCTCTGTCCGCCAACAATAGTGAACAACTCATGACCACACGTCGCAACTTTCTGCTCGGCGCGCCCGTAGGTATCGCCGGCGCCCTTGCTTCATCGCGTGCTGCATCTGGCGCCACGCAATCCTCGTCCGGCGCGCTTGTCTCGGCGCGCAACGTCAATCCGCGCTCGCTGCTCGCGGCCGTGCCCTCTGACGCGCCCGTGCTACGTTGGATTCCGCGCCACGACGAGCTTGTTTACAGCTTCGGCGGTGCGGCGCCGCGTCAGCGGATAACATCAGGCACGCGAATCATCACGTGGACGGAAGATTGCTTCGACGGCACCGTGCGCACTGCTGCCGATCTGCCGTCGAAGAAGATGCCCGCAGGGCACGACAATCCGCAGACGGGACCGTTCTACTTAGAGGACGCGGAGCCAGGCGACACTATCGCGGTTCACATCCTCGCGCTCGATCCCGCACGGAACTACGGCGTCTCTTCGTTCGATCCGGAGTTCGGCGCGCTCGTCGGCACCGATCAGACCGCCATGCTCGGCCCGGACTTTCCGGAGACTACCTGGCGCTACGACGTCGACGCTGCCCGCCGCGTCGCACGCACGACGACGAGCGATGGCGCGCACGCGTGGGAAGTACCGCTCGCGCCGTTCCTCGGTTGTCTCGGCGTCGCGCCTGCATCCGGAGAGGTGCGCACCTCGATTGTTCCCGGCAACTTCGGCGGCAACATGGATTGCCCCGAGGTGCGAGCCGGCAACACGGTGTTCTTCGGCGTCAACATGCCCGGCGCGCTACTCTCGTTCGGCGATGGACACTACGCCATGGGCGAGGGCGAGATCATGGGCGCCGCGATCGAAGGTGCGATGAACGTGGATGTGTACGTCGAGCTGCTCAAGCGACAGTCGACGCCGATTCCGCGAATCGAGAACGCCGACGAGGTGATGTTCGTAGGCTCGGGTCGTCCGCTCGAGGACGCAGCGCGCGTAGCGTTCAAGGCGATGGTCGAGTGGGTGAAGCACGAGTCCAGCCTCTCCGATCTCGACGCATATCAGTTCGTCTCGCAGAACACGCGTGCGACTATCATTCAGATCGTCGACCCGGAATACACCGTGCTCGTCAGGGTGGCGAAGAACCGCCTTCCGACCCGCGCTGCGTGATCGACGCTGCTAGCGCGGTCGCGGCGGCCGCACGAACCGCCGCGACTGTCGCTCGTACGCGTGAGCGAGCGCAAGCACGCGAGCGTCGTCGCCCGGCAGTCCCACGATCGACACATTGAGCGCTGGCATTCCGTCCGCACCGATTCCTGCCGGGACTGATACCTCGGGGATGCCTAGCCAGTTTCCGTAGCCGAGCGTTGTCGGGACGTTGGGCCAGTGATCGACGATGCGTGGCGCGTTGAACGGCATCGTGGGATAAACCATCGCCGCGACGCCGGCGTCACGCATAGACGACGCGAGTGACGCGATGATGGTGGCGCGTGAGCGGGCGAACGACTGGCCCGCGGGATCGTCCGCCATCGGCTGCTCGAGCAGCGGGACACATTCCTCGTACGTCGCGGGGAGCACGTCGTAGTACGACCGGTACGCGGCGTATCCGCGACGCACCGCGTCGTGCGGATCGTCGGTGCGACCAGCGAAATATCTGAAGAGAGCGTTCGCTGTCGGTGCGGGCGAGCGCGAGTCCGGCGCGACATCGCCGCGCGCCTGCGCCGCAGCGGTGAACGCATCGCGATAGTTGACGCGTGTGACAGGCGGCTCGTATGCATCGACGTTCGCGCCGGCAGCACGAAGGTCGCCCACCGCGCGATCCCACATCGCGAGCGCTTCAGCGGTCATCTGTGCGCGCGGCGCATGCAGCTCGACGAGTCCGAGCCGCACCCCTGCCAGCGCATCGTCGCGCAACGTGGCGAGCGGCGCGCCGTTCCACGCGTCGGTGCGAGCGAGCGGGTCGGATGAGTCGATCCCGGCTACGGCGGCGAGGAGAAGGGCAGCATCAGCAACACTACGCGCAAGCGGCCCGTGCGTGTCCAGATAAGGCCACGTCGGAATCACGCCGGTACGCGGGACAAGCCCGAACGTCGGCTTCATCCCCACCACGCCGACGAATTGCGCGGGAATGCGATTCGATCCGCCGTCGTCGGTGCCGAGCGCGGCGAACGCCATCCCGTCCGAGACGGCGACAGCGGAACCGGCGCTCGAGCCGCCGGGCGTGCGTGTCCCCGTGGGATCGTGCGGGTTGAGAACCTGGCCGGTGTGAGTGCTGGTGCCGTTGCCGTGGTAAGCGAAATCGTCTGCCGCGGTCTTACCGAGCACGATTGCTCCCGCCGCGCGCATGCGCGTCACTTCGATCGAGTCGCGTGCGACGGGATCTGGGAACAGTCGCGCCCAGTCGGCGTTCGACCCCGTCGTCGGGAGCCCGGCGACGTCGTAGATCGCTTTCGCGAAGAGCGGCACGCCGTCGAGCGGCCCGCGCGAGCGTCCAGCGCGCAGGCGCGCGTCGGCCTGGCGAGCGTCGCTCAGCGCGCTCTCGGCGAGCGCGTCTATCGCGCGCCAGCGTGCGCCGTCGGTGCGGCAGCGGTCGAGCGCGCGTGCGGTGATCTCTTCCGCGGTCCACTCGCGACGCCGTCGTCCGGCCTGGTACGCGGCGATGGTTCCGTCGAGCGGATCATCCGCAGCGAAGCGCATCCGCGAGAGCGGGATCGGGAGCGCGACGAGTGCTGCCAGCTGCGCGAGCGCTTCGCGGCGAGTCAGGGGCACGGGATGGTTTGCGTGGTGCGCATCAGACGAGGGGATGCGAACGTATCTCGCTGGAACAGCCTTCGCCAGCCCATCGCGGACCGCGGCAGCGCGGGGTATTGGCGCAGCGGAGTTTACCAGGAGACCGCGCGATCGAATCGACCAAGCTCCTGACCGCTCGACGTGTCGGCCGCCGCTCGAATCGCAGGTGACCATCGTGCGCCACACTCGTCGGATTCGGATGATGTCGCGGTCGGCCGTCGCCTTCAGGATCGCCAGCTACCGCTCTTCGATTCCCCGCAACCCACACCCTCGGACGCAAGGAGCTCAGAACCATGGCAATCTGGAAGGAACAGACATCCCTCAAGACCGATGCGGCGCCGATGCCGCAAGGCTCGCCAAGTCACCGTGACGACGATACCACCATCCCATCCCTGAGCCCCGCCACGCCGCATCGCGCCAGCTCGGCAGCCCTCAAGGAGTCGCTCATCGCGGCAGAGCTGACCATCGAGGGCAAGATCGAGGGCGCTGGCCACATCCGTATGGCAGGCCACTTCAAGGGCGATGTCAACGTAGACGGCAATCTCACCATCGAGCCGGGCGCCAAGGTCACCGGGTCGGTCCGCGCGCGGATGGTCATCGTCGCCGGTGAGCTGGAAGGGAACATCAACGCCGCGTCGCGCGTCGAGCTCTTGGAGACAGGCGTTATCAATGGCGACGTGATGGCAGGCACGCTCATCGTCGCTGGCGGCGCTCGCATGCGCGGCCATGTGTCGTTCGGCTGGGACGAGAACGCGACGACTCTGCGGCCCGCTTCGCCGATGACGATCTCGCCGGTCTCGGGCGGTGAGATGGAGACCCGCGCCGCCTCATGAGTGGCCTGGCCGCGTGAGCACGGGCGACGAGCGGACGTGCCCGCACTGTCGGGCGACGATCCTTCGCAGTGCGAGCGTATGTCCGATATGCGAGCATGCACTGCAGTACGACCTCCCGGGGTCTCGCCGCAGCAGTCCGGCCACCGTGCCGGCGCTGAACGTCGAGGGGACCATCCGGCACCCGGGCGGCGGCGAGAAACTGGAGTACTCCATGATGCTGTCCATCCGTAACGACCGCGGGGAAGAGATCGCGCGTCAGATGGTGGGTGTCGGAGCACTGAGCCCGGACGAGTGTCGCACTTTCACTGTCGCGGTCTCGGTCTCGAAGCAGGCGAAGCAGGAGCCGGCGAAGGCCCGCTGAGCGTCGGGCGCCGCAGCGCCCGCTAAATTCAAGGCAGATGACCGGAACGCGAAGCGACTGGTGTTCATCAGTCGCTTCGCGTTCCGTCACTTCCCGACAACCTGCACTTTCTCGACGCATGCTAGCCACACGCACACTCGGTACCCAAGGGCTCACCGTCTCCGAGCTCGGGCTCGGCGTCATGAGCATGAGCCACGCTTACGGACGCCCCGAGGAGCGTGACGAGCGCGAGTCGATCGCCACCATCCATCGCGCGATCGAGCTCGGCGTCACCTTCTTCGATACTGCTGAGGCCTACGGCCCCTACACGAACGAGGAGCTGCTAGCCCGGGCGCTGCGACAGATTCCGGGTGCGCGTGATCGTGTAGTCATAGCGACCAAGTTCGGCTTCACGTTCGACGACAACGGCGTCGTCGCCGGGATGGACAGCAGGCCGGCGCACATCCGCGAAGCGGTGGAGGGCTCGCTCAGCAGACTCGACACCGATCACATCGATCTGTTGTACCAACATCGTGTCGATCCCGCTGTCCCGATCGAGGACGTCGTCGGCACGATGGGCGATCTCGTGCGCGAGGGAAAGGTGCGCTACCTCGGTCTGTCCGAGGCTGGCGAGCGCACCATTCGCCGTGCTCACGCGGTACATCCGATCTCCGCGCTGCAGAGCGAGTACTCGCTCTGGGAGCGCAACCTCGAGCCGCACATCATCCCGCTCCTCCGCGAGCTCGGTATCGGCCTCGTCCCCTTCGCCCCGCTCGGCCGCGGCTTCCTTGCGGGAGAGGTGAAGCGCGCCGAGGAGTATCCGGCTGATGATTTCAGGCACGAAGATCCGCGATACAAGGGCAGCAACTTCGACGCGAACATGCAGACCGTGTCGATAGTGCGTGACCTCGCTGCGCGAAAGGGCGCGACCGCAGCGCAGATCGCACTCGCGTGGTTGCTGCGCAAGGGAAATGACATCGTCCCCATCCCAGGCACCAAGCGGCAGCGATATCTCGAGGAGAACGTCGGCGCTGCAAGCGTGAGGCTCACCTACGACGAGATGGCGACGCTCGACACTGCACTCGCAGCCGGCAAGGTCGCCGGGCCGCGCTACAGCGAGAAGCGAATGGAGCAGGTGGATCGGTGACCTCTCTGCGCGACGCGTAGCACTGGCTGCGCCGGCTACCGCACTCCGATCGCCGGAGCATCTTCAGCCGATGTAAATCCTCGCTCTTATCTTCGTTTTCGCTCTGTACATCAAGTTGGTCACGTTCGGCAGGTATTGGAGCTGAACGGGCGTTAGGATACCAGGAAGAGTGCGTTGGACTTCGCGTCGTGAGATCTCCCACACTGCCGCTGTCGCTTCTTCCTGACGCTTAAGCGCTTCAGCGCGATCGAAGCTTCCGCGCGCGAGATAACTGGCGAGATCATTCCATACGCTATCGGCCACCCTGCGATACGAGGAATCGGCGCTCGCGAGGCGGTCCGCCTGAGCTGGCGTGATGAGCAGCGAGTCCTGCTCCTGCGGATCGAGTAGCTCGGCGTACGGATCGGGAACTGCTCGCCTGTAGTGAGTGACCAGCGCGGCGGCGCGATGTGCGGTGTCTTTTTGGTTTGCTGCTCCGCGCACGAGGTGGTCCAGCATCTGCTCGTTCAGCGGCCGCCCGAACTGCATCGATACGTCGAGCGTCACGCGAAATGGAGCGCGCAACAACACGTTGTTCGGATTCGTGTTCCCGAAACGCGGATTGACCGCGTACTTGAATGTCGATGCTACGGGATCGAATCCGATGGGCGTGTAGAGGACGCGATCCGGGAATGCCTGAGTTCCCCATCCTTGAAGATGATTCGCGCCGTGAAGCAGCTGATCCAATCCGCCGAGCGGGTTCGAGAACGCGAGCGAGACGGTGCCGAAGCTGTGAGTCACTGGCATGCTCTGCATTCGGTAGCGGATCTCAGCATTGAGCGATGTCGTCCAGGGTCCCTCGCAACTGTTGCGCGCCGCGGCCTGTCCCATCTGGCGTGTCAGGCAGTCGCGAACACTGCTCGATGACGACGCGAGCAGCGCGCGCGTCGCACTCGCCAGCGACGCATCCGTCGTGCGTGCTGGATCGAAGATGAACGCACGATCGTTCACGAGGCCGTCCCCGTTCACATCGCCGCCTACCATCGGTGTGAACGGAAGTCCCGACTGCAAGCGGCCGAAGAACGTGAGCGCCAGGTTGTCCCTTTCGTAGCCGCCGCTCAGCACGAACTGGTGTCTGATGTCCAGGTTTCCACGCGACCATTCGGCGTCCAGCGGGCTACCGAACGTTGGTGCATAGAAGCCCGACTCGCGAGCACGGTTGCTCGCGAGTGTGTAGGCGAGTGAGAAGTAGAATGGAAGACGATTGGGTAGCAGCGGAGCGACGGTGACCGTCGCCTGCTTGCCGATCGAGCGCGCGCCAGCGACGTTGTCGAAGACAGAGCTGAACATGCTGGACTTGCGCGCATCCGCGCTCGACAAGGCGCCGCTCGTCGGCACGATGTCGGACGAGCTCACGAAGATCGGCCGTCCCTCATTCGAGAGCACGAAGCGTGGAACATTGCTGAAGTTGAGGTCTGTCCGATCTGCCTGATCGAGGTTGAGCGAGTAGAGCCCTTCGATCGTGTACCCAACTGCTCTGTACGTCGAGGCATACGCTAGATTGCCGCGCCAGCTCCGCGGCGCCGAATAGTTTGGGTCGAACAGCTGCACCGGCGGTGCACCCTCGCTCAGCTGCGACACGTTACCCACACACTGCGCGGGAATGGCTCCTGGATCGGATGCGTACTGCGTCCAATCGGGCACGGGCGTAGCAGCGCCAACGCAGCTGACCGATTGGTAGCCCTGTGTCAGCCCGGTCTCTGCGTGAGCGACTTCGAGCAGGCTGGCGGGAAGGATATTGCGGAACTCACCGATCCCGCCGCGGATGACTGCCGGCGCGCCCTGAAAGAAGTGACCCATCGGAGAGATGGCCTCCGTCGGAGTCGCCGGTCTGAGGAACCACGTGAATCCGATCCGTGGACTCACTGCCACCGTGTTCGGTGCGCGATCGGTCCGGAAACCAAACTCACTCTCGACCGCAGGATTAAATGCGGGTGCATCGAGATACCGGTTGGCCTCGAAGCGCAGTCCGTACAGCAATTGGAGCGTCGGCGATGCACGCCACAGGTCAGCAATCGAAGCGAAGCCATTCCATACACGGCCAGTAAGCGCCGGGGACGCGAGCGTGCGAGAGAAGCTTGCAGGCTCGTTCCGCTCAAGTCGGAGAGCGAGTTGAAAGTGAAAGCGCCGAGGAGGTTTCCTGCGGAGCTCTGCCGGACGCCATCGAAGCGAGAATCCGCGGCCACCGTCACGCGGTGAGCGGCGCGCGAGACGGTGTAGAACTGCCGTCTCGCTTCTTGTTTCCCACGTCCACTTACGCGTGTCCTGCAACATCCCGCCGTTGCCGCCGAACGAGAGGGACGTGAGTCCTCCGATGCTTCCGGGAATCGTCGACGCGACGAGAACCTGGCCCGTGGGAAGCGTGAGGTATGGAGTCAGATTGTTGTCGTCAGCCGATACGCTGCTACGCTCGGTGGTGAGGTACTTACCGTGTAAGTAGGTCGAGTAATCGAATTGCAACATCCCGGTGCGCCGCAATGATGAGCCACCGTAGCCGGCCGTATTCGTCGGAGTGATCTGAAGTCCGCGGTCGCTCTCGATCTTGCCGTAGCCGAGCAGTCCCCACATCTGCTTCTCCGGCTCGCTCGTGTCCCAGTTGAACGGTCGGTGATCGATACGTCCGATGAACGACGCGCTCTGTGTGAGCTGGGTGGATCCGCCGCCGTGGCGGAAATCGGAACGCCCGCTGCCGCGAGGGCACCGAGCAGTCGTCGCGCCGAGTCTGGTGACACGCCGGCGCGCTGAAGCAGGAGAGTGCTAGCGCTGCCGATCGAAGCGACGTCCGCGCTGCGGCGGCTGGCCTGGACGCCATAGTTGTATACCATCCGCTCGTCACGCATCGATCCAAGACTTCCAGCGCCTCCCACTACATCGCTGAAGCGTCCGCCTGACTGCGAGGAGACTGGATCGGTGTACTGAAGCGCCGGCGCGTCCAGGGAGAGATGTGCGTTCTGTTGCGAGTAGAGGTTCCCCGTCCCGAGCTCGACCTCCTCGTTGATCCCACTGAACCAGCCGCGTGACGGGTCGTACGTCGAGGTCGCGACGCGCACGGACACTTTGGCGTCGCGGGGAATGTCGGCTGCGCTGAACGACATCCCATTGAGAGTGGTGGAGTTCTGCTCCGGACCGAGCCCCGCGACCGAGAGGCCAGCAGCAGTCACGGCAACTCCTGGCGTCGTACCACCGAGTGCAGTCAGATCACCTGCCAGATCTGGTGCGACCGCGCCGTTCACGCTTTCCGCGAACTGTTCTGATCCGCCCGGTTCCGGACTTGGGAATGCGTCCGTGCGGCGCGGCTTCGGGCGCTCCGCCGTTACTCTGACCTCGCTCAACTGTTGTACACTCTGGGCCGCGAGCTTTGCATCGACGGTGAAGACGCTGTCGGTGCCGACGCGCGTGACGCGCTTCCGGAACGTCGATCGTGCGGTCGCGGCGATGTGTACGAGGTAGTCTCCGGTGCCGTTAGCGAACCCGATGGTGTACTGACCGTTCGCATCTGTGCGAGTCGAGTCGGATACGAGCACCGGTCCCATCGTCACTATCACGCTCGCGCCGGCGATGGGTTTGCCAGCAGCATCAGTCACGGAGCCACGAACGGTGTCGTGATGAGTTGCCTGTGCGAGAGCGCTCGTGGGGGCGAAGAGCAGAGCAATGATTGTCGCTGTAGTCACCGCCACGCGCGCTGAGACTTGCGAACTGGGCCGGATGAGGGCGTTCACGCGGGTGTGCCTCGCATTTCGGATGATGCTACCGCACGGCCTCGTCGCCGGCGGTGCTATGTGTCGTCAGCGCGAGGCGTGCGGAGCGGCTCCGTGCTCTGATTCCTCCAGCGCAACTGCCTGTGCGGCAACCTTGTCGATGGTCGTCCCGGCGAAGCGCACGCGTCCTCTCGCATCCAGCACGTAGAATGTCGGCGTCGCCCAATTATGAAGCGAGCGCTCTGCGTCGCCGCGCGCATCGTAGTACGTGGGGATCGTGACGTGTTGCGAGCGCAGGTAGGCATCCAGCGACCGCGACGCGGCTTCGCCCGTGATCGGGAGTAGCATGATTTCGTACTGCCGGAGCTTGCGGGACAATCCGTCGAGACGCGGCATCTGCGTTCTCGAGGGGCCGCAGGAGGTCGACCAGAACGTCACGACTTTCACGTGCCCATTTCCGACCTCGCGAAGATGCAGGAGCGACCCATCACGTCTCGCAATGAGCGGATCGCCCGGCAAGGCGCGGTCGGTTGCATCGGCGAGCACCCTCTTCCGCATCTCGTTTCTCGCGCCGTCGAGCGCCGAAGACCATTCAGCATCCGTCATGGTTCGCGTCGCGATTGCATTGGCGGAATCCACCGTCGACTGATCGGTGCCGGGATCGACGGCGATGAATGCGAGAAGCCTGAGCGCGCCGGAGGTGTCGCTAGCTGCGAGTCTCAACTGCGCGACAGTACGGAACAGTGGAACATCCCACCCTGACTTCGTCGCGAGATCGAGCGTGTCCAGTGCCTCGTTGAGGTGCCCTTCTGCCAGTAGTCCTTTTCCTATGCTCCCTAGCGTCTTGCGGAGCGCGACAGAGTCATCGCGCGCCTGCTCCGATCGCGACGACTCCAGCGGGCGCAACGAGTCGCGGGACACAGACAAGTCGCGCGCGAGCCGCCGCAACCGATCGAGTGCGAGTGCACGTACACGTGGCTCGCGCAGCAGTAAGTCGTACGTCCCGTACGCGGCCCCGGGATACTTGCGAACGTGACGATCGGCCCACCGCATGATTGCTGCGGAGTCATGCGCTTCCCACGCAATGCTCAGTCCGTCGTACGTAATGAAACCGACTACTGAATCGCCGCCTGCCCAGGCTGCCTCCATACCGCGAACGGCTGCCTCCGGGTCCGAGCGTGACATGCTGTGATAGACGCTGAGGTGCAGTGCGCGTGCTGCGGGGCTGTCGCGGTCGGCCTCGACGCGTCTCGTCCAGTACCGATCTACCTCCTGCATGTCAGGGTGCGCAGAATCGGCAAGTTGCACCGCATACCCGCGCAATCCTTCCGCGATCGCCGTCGGTACATGCGCATCCGACGCATACCTCTCGTGCATGGCGGCGAGCCTCGCAACATGCGACGGGAGCATGCTGTCAGTGTGAGCCGGCCCAAGCATGAGGTTCTCCATGGCCACCACGTCACCCCAGACCCGCGGATCGCCGCTGTAGAGCCTGGCCCGCTCCTCCAGTGCCTCGAGCGCGAGCTCGGGTGCGCCGCCGATGCGATCGTGCTCTTCCTGCAGCAGCGCGTCGAACGTCGGCACGCCATCGCGCCGCTTCGCGAGGAGCGTCCACAGCTGCCGGTAATGACTGTCGACGCGATCGCCTTTCAGGTTCTCCACCGCGAACGCGCCGTACACCGCGCTGCGCGGCGCGCGGAACGATCCATGGAACTGCCCGTCGCTGCCGCGCACGAGCGTGGCGACGCGCGACTGTGTACTTGCGTTGTTGTACGCTTCGCCGGATGCGTCGCGAAAGCGGCCACGCAGGACGACCGAGTCGGCGCCGTGGAACAGCCCCGCATCGCGGTAAACCACCGTCACTATACCTGCCGACCGCAGCCCGCCGGACGTGAAGCGCAGATCACCGCCCGCGTCGCTCGCCGTTGCAGCGTCGCGCGGCCAGGCTGCCCAAAGCGCCAGCGCGAGCACCAGGGCCGCCGCGCTTGCCCACAGTGAGGAGTTGTGCGTGGCCGCCCGAGCGCCCGCGACCGGAAGAATTATCCGCTCACCCGCAGCGACGCTGCTGCGGATCCGACGCAGAAGATCGTCGCCGGCGATGGGGCCGCCGAGCGTCGCAGCTTGCTGACCGAGATCACGCATGAAGGCAACATCGTCCCTGCACGTGTGGCAGGAGGCGAGGTGCGCGCGCATGCGTCGTCCGAGCGAGAGCTCGCCGTCGGCAATCGCGCGCAGCGTCCGCGGGCGCGGGTGAAAGTGTTCGGTGATCATCTCGAGCTCCTGAGCGCGGCGCGCAGTGCGCGGATCGCCCTGTGCAGTCTCACTTCCGAGGTGCCGCGGCGAATGCCCAGCATCGCGCCGATCTCGGCGTGGGAGTAGTGTTCGATCTCGCGCAGCACGAAGACGATGCGGAGCGATGTGGGAAGCGCGGATATCGCATCTTCGAGCGTTATGCGGTCGAGCGCGGAGAGTGCGGACATCGCATGCTCTGCGACGTCATCGACTGGCGTGTCGTCCCAGTGCTTACGTGAGCGCATGTGCATCAGCGCAGTACGTGACGTGATGGTTCTGAGCCATGCGCCCAGGGTTCCACGCTCGCTGTAGCTTCGCAGCGCTATCGGCAATCCGACGAACACATCATGGAGGACGTCCTCGCCATCCTGCACCGATCCCGTCAACCGCGCGGCCAGGCGCAGCAGATCGGTGCCGTAGCGGCGGTACAGCGCCTCGATGGAGCGCATGTCTCCAGCTCGCGCGCCAACGGCAAGATCGGCATCGCTGACTTCGTTGGGTCGAGCCAAGGTGGTCATGGAGTTCAGTCAGTCGGGTTGACGACTAATGAATGCGGATCACCGCCATATTCTTACAGCCGGATGTCGCGCGCCGCCACCACGGTACGCTCCTGACCGAATAAGGACGGTCCAGGCCGACAACGGGAGCCGGCATGAATCCGAGAATCGCCGGCGGCGGCGGCTACCGTAGCCCACGCAGCGGTGTTGATGCGATGCCATTGACACAACAACAATAGTTGATGTATCATTGTCCCATGACTGTCGCGTCTCGCTCCTCAACTCGCCTCGACCGCGCCGTGGAGCTCTTCCACGCGCTGTCTGACGACACGCGGCTCTCGATCCTCGAGATGTTGCGCGGCGGCGAGCGCTGTGTCTGCGAGCTGCAGGACGAGCTCGACGCGGCGCAGTCGCGGCTCTCGTTCCATCTCAAGGTTCTTCGCGACGCCGGCCTGGTCGCGGATCGAAAGGAAGGGCGCTGGTCCTACTACAGCATCGTTCCCGACGCCCTGGCTGAAGTGCACGATCTGGCAATCGCGATGCAGCCCAAGCAGCGCGCCCTTCGCGTGCTGCGTGCTCGCGATTGCTGCGGCTGAGTTTTTTTCGAGTATCCATCAACATTTCTTGATAGAGGGGAGCTACCATGACCGGGACGACCAGGATGCCAACGACGCTGGACGAGATCCGCGCGACGGTGCAGGCGCGCTACGGCGCGACCGCCCAACGCGTCGCCGAGGGTCCGGCTGCAAGCTGCTGCGCGCCTTCTGAGGGATCCAGCGGCTGCTGCGGCAGTACCAGCGAGACGTGGGATCCGATCACCGCCGATCTCTACGAGGCGGGCGAGACCGCCGGACTACCGCCAGGAGCGCTCCTCGCGTCGCTGGGCTGCGGTAATCCAACTGCACTCGCCGAGCTGCACGAAGGGGAGACTGTTCTCGATCTCGGCTCGGGCGGCGGGATCGACGTCCTCCTCTCAGCACGACGCGTCGGCCCGACCGGGAAGGCGTACGGGCTCGACATGACCGACGAGATGCTGGCGCTCGCACTCGAGAACAAGCAGAAGGCCGCCGCAACCAACGTCGAGTTCCTCAAAGGGCACATCGAGGCGATTCCGCTCCCGTCGAACACCGTCGATGTGATCATCTCCAACTGCGTCATCAACCTTTCTGGCGACAAGCGCGCTGTGTTGAAGGAAGCGTTTCGTGTGCTCAAGCCGGGCGGACGCTTTGCCGTGAGCGATGTGATCACACGCAGCGGACTTCCGGCCGCTGTGAAGGAGAGCATGCCGCTCTGGACAGGGTGCGTGGCGGGCGCGCTCGAGGAGCAGGAGTTCATCGAGATGCTCACTGAGGTCGGCTTCGAATCGGCGAGCATCGAGCCCACGCGGGTGTACACACGCGAAGACGCCGCAACGCTTCTAGAAGGGACGGGGCTCGACGCGGCGCTCGCTGACGATGTCCAGGGCAAGATCATGAGCGGCTTCGTGCGCGCGACCAAGCCGGGCAGCCCGACGCGTCAAGCCAAGCCCGCGCGCCCACTCGCGTCGCTGGGCGCGACGCCAGCGAGTACGAGCAGGCGCGACTGCGGCTGCGACGATGGTTGCTGCAGGTGACACGCGCGTCGCTGCAGCGCGCCTCACGCTGAGTTGCGAGCATGACACCAATCGCCGGCAGTGCAGACGCGCCGGTCGTGACGCTGCGACCTGCGAGTGGGGATGATCTCGCCGCCATATCGCGCTTGCTCACAGATGCGAAACTCCCACTCGACGGCGTGGCGCAAGCGCTGGCCGACTTCGTCGTCGCGGAAGCGAGCGGTGCTGTCATCGGCGTGGCTGGGCTCGAGCGGTGCGAAGCTAATGCGCTGCTCCGCTCGGTCGCGGTTGCCGAGGCGTGGCGCTCGCGCGGCATCGGCCGCGCACTGATCGAGAGCGTCATCGCCGGTGCCGGCTCACGCGGCAGTCGGGCGCTCTACCTTCTCACGACCACGGCAGAGCGGTATTTCCCCGGCTTTGGCTTCCGCGAGATCACGCGCGACGATGTGCCGAATGACGTTCGTGCGACGGCGGAGTTTCAGGGCGCGTGTCCGGCATCTGCGGTAGTGATGGTGCGGAGCAATGTGGATCGCGACGCGGAGAAGTAGGCGTATTTCGTAGGCCGGCGCGGCCCTTCCGCGCAGCGCCCCGGCGAGGATACGTTTGCGCGTGTCCATTGCCGGAGATGCTTCGATGATCACGCTCTCTCCGCGTGCCGTCCGTCGTGCGGCGCGCGGGTTCGCTGTATTGCTCGTCAGTGCCGCGCCGCTAGCCGCGCAGGGGGTCGACTCGCTTCCCGCGCCGCTCTCTGCGAAGGTGCGCGCCGCCGTCACCGACGTGATGAAGAGAACTGGAGTGCCGAGCGCGGCTGTGGGGATCGTGCGAGACGGACGCATTGAGTATGTCGCAGCGTTCGGCGACGCGCGGCTCTCTCCGCCGATGCCCGCAACTCCGGCCATGCACTACGCCGTCGGCTCGATCAGCAAGCAATTTACCGTCGCCGCGGTGATGCTGCTGCAGCAGGAGGGAAAGCTCTCCGTCGACGATCCGGTGTCGAAGTGGTTCCCCGAGCTCACACGCGCGAACGAAGTGACGTTGCGCAATCTCATGTCGCACACGTCCGGCTACGAGGACTATGCGCCGCAGGACTACACCATTCCAATCTGGACCCATCCGTCGTCCGCGGAGCAGATCGTCCACGAGTGGGCGACGAAGCCGCTCGACTTCGATCCAGGAACTCAGTACCAGTACAGCAACACCAACTTCAACATCGTCGGACTCATCGTGCAGAAGGTGGCCGGGGAGCCCTTCTGGACCTTTCTGAAAACGCGCGTGCTGGATCCTGTTGGGCTCTCGCACGCGATTGACCTCGACACGCAACGCAACCTGCTGGAGCCGACCGGCTACTTTCGGCACGCACTCGGACCACTCCGTCCCGCGCTGATGGAAGCGCCCGGATGGTACTTTGCCGATGGCGAGCTCGCGATGCCCGTTGGCGACCTGCTGCGCTGGGACATCTCGATCATGAACGAGTCGCTACTCTCTCACGCATCGTACGCTGAGATGGAGGCGCCTACGCGGCTCAAGGATGGCATGTACAGCAATTACGGCCTCGGCCTCAGCGTCGGCGCGCTGAACGGTCACAGAGCGGTATCTCATAGTGGCGAGGTCGGCGGCTTCGTGGCCTCGGACATCGTTTTTCCGGATGACAGGATCGCGGTCGCCGTGCTCACCAATCAGGAAGCGAGCCCGGCGGCGACAGCGATTGGGCAGCAGCTCGCGGTGCTTCTCATCACGCCATCAGGGGCGACCGGTACGCCCACCGCGACCGCCAGTGCTGAGCAACTCGCGCGCACGGTCCTCGCCGGTCTGCAGCAAGGCAAGATCGACCGCGCGCGCTTCACCGCGAACGCGAACTTCTACTTCGACAACACAGCGTTGAGCGATTACGCGTCGAGTCTCGGTCAGCTCGGCGCGATCAGCACTCTGCGTCAGACGTCCACGTCTCTACGCGGCGGAATGACATATCGCGGCTTCGCTGTGCAGTTCGCGAATGGAGCAACGGTCAATCTCTCGACGTACACGATGCCTGACGGTCGCTACGAGCAGTTTCTGGTAGAGCCGGCTAACTGAAGTAGCTGCTCGTCGCGCCCAATCGTCTAGGCGTATCGCGCGACGGTGAACGCGATTAGCACCGGAACATGCACCGCGTACACTATGATCGAGAGTGTCAGCACCACGAGCGGGCCGCCGCTCAGCCCGTCGCGCAGGAACGCGTACTCGATGAGTCCGGCGGTGATCACGTACGCGAGCAGCGCCCATCTTCCGACGCTGAAGAACTGACGCCACGCGAAACCCTTCACGCGACAGAGCAGCGCGAGATTGACGGCGAGCAGGAATGCCGACGCGGCCAGCAGCACTACGGCGGGAGTGAGCGGCACCTGCTGGGGCAGATGAGCGGCGAGGTAGATGCCGCCGGCGACGATGAGTGCCAGCGATGCCATGCCGAGCTGCGTGACCGGAGGGAGCGCTCGCTCGCTCATCCGACTCTGATCTTCGTCATGATGACGAGCGTGGCGAGCTGAAGCGTTCCGGTGAAGCCCGCGGCGTAGATGAAGCGCTTCATCAGCGTCTGGACCACCGCGACGTTCGGCTCCGGCTTCTTGAGCTCGGTGAGCACGGCGATGTTGGCGGGAGAGAGCAGGCCGAGCGCGATCACGGCCATGATCCCCACCACGATGTAGCTCGCGACTATCCAGTCGTGATTGTAGTAGGAGCTGTTCACCGTTCCCATGAGCGTGCCGAGCTGCCAGCCGGCGGCGAGCGTGACGGTCACGACGGTCGGCATGATGAGCACCGTGCGCGGCATCAGTCGAGTCGTGAGCTCGACGCGCGCGTGAGGTGGCAGCCGCTTCATGATCGGACCGATCACGAATCCGAGGAAGAGATCGATGATCGTCCACGCAGCGCCGAACACCACATGGAGGAACATGAGCGGCCACAATCTGTTGACCGCGATGGCGACGATGAGAATGACGAAGACGATCGCGACGATCGGAAGTCCTGCCAACGGCACGATCTGAAAGTCACGACTGGCGGCTGGGCGCGATGGCGCAGTAGCGCTTCGCTGCGCGGACGTCCACGGCGATGTCGGTCATCTCACGATTTTGCGCGGGCATCCGAGCGACGTCAAGAGCACCTGTCGTCGACGCTCGTGAACTTCAGCTGGTAGTCAGGCCTTCCAGCATGGTTGGGCTGATCCAGTCCCGTTATGGGATACTCCGCGCGACTGGGGCGCAGGTCGGCTGGCAACAGCGCACGGTTCACGGCAGTGACCTCGATCGAATTCGGCAGCTCGGTGCCCTTCACAAGCGGCGCGTAGTTGTTACCGTGGATATGAACGATGGCGAATGCTTGCTGCAGCGCGGTCATCAGCGTCGCCAACTCTGCCACCGCTCGCCGCAGCTGTGAAACTCGACGACGATCCCGCTCATCCGTCCCGCGTCGTTGAGCACTTCGGGAAGCACCTCGTACTCGGCGAGCTCGATATCCATCTTCACGAAGACCGTGGGCGCATCGCCGGCTGGGAAGCGTGCGCGCAGCGCCGACCACCGCAGCATGCCAGGTCCGATCCCGATGAACCGCGGTATGAATTCGCGGCGGGGCGCGTCGAAGAACGCCGTGAAGTCGCGCATCGTCTTCCACCAGCGCTGCGCCTCGCCGAGCGCGTGCAGAGCGAACCAGCGATGAAGTGACACGGCGTGTCTCGCGGCGATGCCGAAATCACGTAGCGCACGCGATCGAAAGATGCGAGCCGATACGGAGCCGTCGACGCCAATGATCTCGAGCCCCGGAACACGGCGCGCCATGTCGGCTTCGAACGACCAGTCGTCGTTGATACCGAGACCGATCAGCAGTCGCGTGGCTGCAATGGCGCGCTCAGACACCACGTAACCACCGTCATTGTCGCGCCCGACGCGCACCAGGTCATCAACGCCGGCAGGGTGCCATGGAGCAAGCGGTGGCCGCGTTGCGGTATCCATAGTCAATGCGATCGAGTCCGGTTGTGCGGAAAGGGCGAAGGTAATGTTCACGTGCGGACGCCGCAACGTAACTTGAAGCTACCTTCAACCTGGCTTCACTAATCGGCCGGCCGGCGCTATGATAGCGCGGGCTGCAACTGCAGCATTATACGTGAGCAGTCGAGCGACACGTCATCCACATAATCAACGATGCGCGCATGATCAAACTCTCCAGGCACCTCCTCGTCATCGTCCTCACCGGCGTCGTGGCGACGCCTCGGCTTCCGGCGCAACGCGCCGCCGCGCGCGACACGGTGCTCGTGGCGCATCGCGACTCGCTCGAGCGCGAGTTGGAGGCGGTGGCAGTCATCGACCGCAAGCTCATGATCCCGATGCGTGACGGCGCCCGGATGCAGTTCGACGTGTATCGTCCAAAGGGCGCCGATAAAGTGCCGGCGATCTTCGTTCGCACGCCTTACAACATGAACTACTGGGACGTGCGACTCGGCGCGCCGGCAGACATGAGCGCGCAGCTGGAGGCCGTGAAGCGAGGCTATGCGTACGTCGGCGCCGAGGAGCGCGGGCATTTCTTCTCGGAGGGGAATTACGACATCCTCGGACCGCCGCTGACGGATGGCGTCGACGAGATTCAGTGGATCTCGTCGCAGCCGTGGTCGAATGGAAAGGTCGGGACAGTCGGCTGCTCGTCGACCGCGGAGTGGCAGATGGCGGTCGCGGCGCAGGCGCCCACGGGACTGGCCGCCATAAATCCGCAGAGCTTCGGAGCGGGAGTCGGACGCGTGAAGCCGTACTACGAGCAGGGCAACTGGTACCGCGGCGGCGCGGTGCAGATGCTCTTCATCGACTGGCTCGAGGGTGAGCAGAACCAGGTGCGGCCGATGTTCGCGCGCGAACACGTCGCAGGCGGATCTGATCCGTGCCGCGCGCGAGTTCGATCTCGCGCAGCAGCAGCCGCCGGTGGATTGGAAGGCCGCCTTCTGGCATCTGCCGGAGCAGGACATGATCGAGGCACACGGCGGCCCGCACGGCATCTTCGCCGACTCGATGCCAGGCATCGCGACCGGCGGCGCGATGATCAAGCGCACGCCGAACGATCCGGCATGGTACAGGGGCGGGTTGTACAACGACGACATGAAGATCAACGTCCCCGGTCTCTGGTTCATGACCTGGTACGACGTTTCGATCGGGCCGAATCTCGCGACGTACAATCACGTCCGCGCAACTGCGGATCCAGCGATCGCGAACGAGCAGTACGCGATCATCGCTCCAACGCTGCACTGCGGCTACACGCGCGCTACCGCGAACACGATCGTCGGAGAGCGCAGCATGGGCGACGCTCGGTATGACTACGACGCGCTCACCTACGGCTTCTTCGACAACTTCCTGAAGGGTGAGAAGACAGGGCTGCTCGACACGCTCCCCAAGGTCCGCTACTTCACGATGGGGATCAACAAGTGGCAGACGGCGGACACGTGGCCGCCCAAGGGCGCAACGCCGATGACCTTCTACCTGTCGAGCGGCGGGAAGGCCAATACGTTGAACGGTGACGGCGTCCTGACGATGCGCGCGCCGTCGAAGGACACGCCCGACACCTTCGTGTACGACCCGATGCATCCAGTGATGTCGAACGGCGGCAATGTCTGCTGTCAGGCGAACGCGCTCACCGGAGGCGCGGTGGATCAGCGCAAGGCCGAGGAGAATTCTGGCATCCTCGTTTACACCAGCGCTCCGTTCAAGCAAGGTGTGGAAGTGACTGGTCCGATGCAGTTCACCACCTACGTCTCGTCGGACCGCAAGGACACCGACATCACGGTCAAGGTGATAGACGTCTACCCCGACGGAACGGCTTACAATCTGGACGAGAACATCCAGCGGCTGCGGTATCGCAACGGATATGACAAGCCAGTCGAGTGGATGGAGTCGGGCAAGGTGTACAAGGTGGCGCTGCAGCCAATGGTGACCAGCAACTTCTTCGAGGCGGGGCACCGAATTCGCATCGAGGTCTCGAGCAGCAACTTCCCGCGGTTCGACCGGAATCTGAATACCGGCGGCAACAACTACGATGAGACGCAGTCACTCGTCGCGCACAACACGATCCATCACTCCGAGAGATATCCGTCTACGCTGACGATCACGGTGGTGAATCACGGGAGGACAGAGTAGGCGCAGCTCAGGAATATTGAGCTCACCGCACCACCAAGCACTGCCAACAAGCGGGAATCAGAATGGACATCAAGCGCGCAGGGTCGCAGCCGTCGACCAGCGGGTCGGCTGACTGGTTCACCGGCAGCGTCGGAATTGGCCCGCTCTTCAGTGCACCGGCCCCCGCGCGCACGGGTGATCGACTTGCGGGCTATGACTTGCATCCTGGCTCGACCCTGGCACCACCCTGGCTCGAGCCCGGCCCCTACACCCGACGATGAGCGCTCGCAATCGACCGCGCGTGATCTGTCACATGCTCGGCTCCGTCGATGGACGCATCCTCACCGACGGTTGGCCGCTCTCTGCCGAAGGCCGCAAGCAGTATGAGCAGATCCACGCGAGCTACGATGCGGACGGCTGGCTATGCGGGCGCGTGACGATGCAGCAGCACTTCGCGCAGGGTGTGCGCTCGGATGCTGACATCGCGCGCGAGTATACAGGTAGCGCACCGCGCGAAGACTTTCGCGCGCCCGGTGATCACGACTCCTTCGCCTTCATCGCCGACTCGCACGGCACGCTCCTGTGGGAGAAGAACGACATCGACGGTGACCACGTAGTTGCGCTGCTGGCCGCGCATGTGTCGGATGAGTATCTCGCGAAACTGCGTGAGCACGGTATCTCGTACATTCTCGCTGGCCAGCGCGAGGTCGATCTTTCCGCGGCGCTGTCAGAAGATTGCGGAGCAGTACAGCGTTCGCACTCTCATGCTCGAAGGCGGCGGCCGCATCAATGGCGCGATGATGCGCGCGGGACTCGTAGACGAGGTGAGCCTACTCGTCGCGCCAGTTGTTGACGGCCGCATGGGGACACCCGCGGTGTTCGATGTGAACGGTGACGACACCGCGTTCCAGCGGCTTGCTCTGCAGACAGTGGAGCGGCGCGCTGACGACATGATCTGGCTTCGTTACGCAGTCGGGTAGCGCGTTCGGAGGCAGTGTGTAATCGCCCGTTTGCTTCGTAGGTCGTAGGCGTCTGGTTGCTGCCCTAGTCGGCGGGTCGTACCTTGTGCGTGAGTCGCCCTTGGCACTCCACCCATCGTGCCCATCCAATCCGTCGGCGCAGCCGACCCGCTGTACGACCAGCTCCAGCTTGCGCTCGGCGCATCGTTCGCGCTGGAGCGCGAGCTGGGCGGCGGCGGCATGAGCCGCGTGTTCGTTGCAGAAGAGCCGCGACTGGCACGCAAGGTCGTGGTGAAGGTGCTCAGTCCCGAGCTCGCCGCAGGGCTGAGCGCGGAGCGCTTCGAGCGCGAGATCCAGCTCGCGGCATCGCTGCAGCAGGCGAACATCGTCCCGCTGATGCACGCGGGGGTCACCGCTGGCGGGTGGCCATACTACACGATGCCGTTCGTCGATGGGCTCACGCTGCGCGCGCGGCTCACGCGCGACGGCGCGATGTCTCTGACGGAGTCCGTCTCCGTTTTGCGCGACGTCGCGCGCGCTCTCGCGTATGCGCACGGGCATGGCGTCGTGCACCGGGACATCAAGCCGGAGAACGTGCTGCTCTCCGGCGGCACCGCGGTCGTCACCGACTTCGGCATCGCGAAGGCGGTGAGGGAATCGAGGACGGTAGCACCAGGCGGGACGCTCACGCAGATCGGCACGTCGCTCGGCACACCGGCGTACATGGCGCCCGAGCAGGCAGCGGGCGATCCCGCCACTGATCACCGCGCCGACATCTACGCATGGGGCGTGATGGCGTACGAGCTCCTTGCGGGTCGGCATCCGTTCGCGGATCGCACGTCACCGCAGCAGCTGCTCGCGGCGCACATCGCGGAAACGCCGCCGCCACTGCGGCGCATTGCGCCCGCTGTCCCGCCTTCACTCGCGGCACTCGTCATGCGCTGCCTGGAGAAGGATCCCACGCGACGTCCTGCGTCCGCCGCCGCTTTGCTGGACGAGCTGAATGCGTCGAGCGCGGAGTCGCGCCGCCCACGTGGGCGCATCACTCGCGCTCTAGCGCTCGCGGCACTCGTCATCGTCGTCGCGATCGGCGTCACCTGGCGCGCACGAGCGAAGGCGATCACCGCAGCAGCCCCGAACGCTCACACACTTGCGGTGCTCCCGTTCGCGAATCTGAGCGGCGACACCACGCAGCAGTATTTCGCGGACGGGCTGGCCGATGAGCTGACGACGGCGCTCAGCAGGAATCCAGGGTTGAGCGTCACCGCACGGAGTGCGGCATTCTCGCCCGCCGTGCGCTCGCTCGATGCGATGGCAGCCGGACGCCGGCTCGGTGTCGCGACGGTGCTCGAGGGCGCGGTACGGCGCGCCGGGCCACGTATTCGACTGTCGGCGCAGCTTGTATCCGTCCGCGACGGCGCTGTGCTGTGGAGCGACGAGTTCGAGCACGACGGCGGAGATGTCTTCGCGGCACAGGACGATCTCACGCATCGCGTTGCCACCGCGTTACACGATCGGCTCGCGGTCGCGCGTGGTAGCGCGACATCATTCGACCGCGGCACGTCAGATGAAGGGGCGTACGACCTGTATCTGCGCGGACGGTATCTGTTCGAGCGGCGTGGGAAGAGCAATCTGCTTCATGCGGCGGCGCTTCTGAGCGAGGCGATCCATCGCGACAGCACCTTCGCGCGCGCGATGGCGACGCTCGCCATGGTGCAGGTGGTGCTCCCCGAGTACGCGGCACCGTCCAGCACCGGCGCGATGCACGACGCACAGCCCGTGCGCGACACGATGACCACCGCCGGCTTGCGCAACGCGGCGCGCGCCATCGCGCTCGACTCCACGCTCGCTGACGCCTACATCGCGCAGGGATACGGGCTGATCTCGCAGTGGGACTGGGCGTCGCAGCGACACTAGCTTCCGCCGCGCGCTCGCGCTCGAGCCGACGAACCCGGAAGCGTATCACTGGTACTCCGATCTGCTGTACGCTCGTGGCGACATCCCAGGTACGCTGCGCGAGGAGCGACGCGCGCAGCAGCTCGACCCAACATCGGCGATCGACGTCGCCGAGCTCGCGAATGACCTGTACCAGGAGCGCCGGTATCGCGAGGCGGTCGCGACGGGCCATCGTGCGAGCGAGATGGATCCCACGCTTGACGTCGCGTATCTCAATTACGTGCAGCCGTTCATCCTGATGGGCTACCCCGACTCGGCACTTGCGCTACTCGACAGCGCGCGACGAGTGGACGGCGGGGTCGAGCTCCCGCAGGCGCGTGGCCTTCGCGCCGCGGCGCTCGCCGGCGCGGGTCGCACCGACGAGGCGCGCCGCGAGGTTGCACTCGTCGAGGCCGCGGCCGCGCGCGGCGGATCCGCCCATACCGCGGCGGTGGCACGCATCGGTGCTGGCGACCGCGAGGGCGCACTCCAATGGCTCACGCGCAGCATCGACGCACGCGAGCCGGAGGATGCGACGCACGGCGTGAGCTGCGATCCGATGTTCGATGTGCTAAAGTCCGATCCGCGCTTCATCGCGCTCATGCAGCGCATGAACGTTCACATGTGCCCGGCGTCGTGACGCCCGCGCGACGATGACGTACAGCGCCAATCCGCTCGACACGCTTCGCGGCGCGCTCGCCGACAGATACGCCATCGAGCGCGAGCTTGGTGCGGGCGGCATGGCGACGGTCTATCTCGCGGAAGATCTCAAGCATCACCGGCGCGTTGCGATCAAGGTGCTGCACGCCGAGCTCTCCGCGATCCTCGGGCCGGAACGCTTCCTCAAGGAGATCGAGCTCACTGCGAATCTGCAGCATCCACACATCCTTCCGCTGTTCGACTCGGGAAGCGCCGACGGGCTGTTGTACTACGTGATGCCATACGTGGACGGCGAAACGCTGCGCGCGCGACTCGAGCGCGAGGGTCAGCTCCCGATCGCCGATTCGCTCCGCATCGCGTGCGAGAGCGCCGATGCACTGCAGTACGCGCACGATCGTGGCGTGGTGCATCGCGACATCAAGCCCGAGAACATCCTGCTGCAGAACGGTCACGCGCTCGTCGCGGACTTCGGTATCGCGCTCGCGGTCGAGCAGGCCGGCGGCGTACGGATGACACAGACCGGTCTCTCGCTCGGCACACCGCACTACATGGCGCCGGAACAGGCGATGGGTGACAAGCACATCGGGCCGCGCGTGGACATCTACGCATTGGGCGCGGTGACTTATGAGATGCTCGCGGGCGAGCCGCCGTTCACGGGACCGAACAGTCAGGCGATAGTCGCGAAGGTAATCACCGAGGCCGCGCCGTCGCTCGCTGCGCACCGTCGTTCCGTCTCTCCGGCGGTTGATGCCGCCGTCGCTCGCGCGCTCGAGAAGCTCCCTGCCGACCGCTGGCAAACGACGAGCAAGTTCGCCGAGGCGTTGATGACGCCGGATAGCACGCATGACGATCACGCTCACGCGTCGGCCACGCGCGTCGGTGGATCGAGCAGGCAGCGTCGTGCGATGATGGCAGCGACGGTGTGCGCGGTGGCTGCGCTCGCCGCTGTGGCGTGGTGGCTCGGGCGGAGATCGGTGAATCCGGACGCGCCGTGGTCTGAGTTCACGCAGCTCACCGACGCATCTGGAGTGGAGACGAGCCCGAGTCTCTCGCCTGACGGCGAGTCGTTCGCGTACTCGAGCGATGCGCGTGGCAGATCCGCGATCTACGTGCAGCGGGTCGGCGGCCGTAATCCTGTTGCCGTTGCGGCCGATTCAACGATGGACTTCGTGTGGCCCGCCTACTCGCCGGACGGTAAGGAGATCGCGTATGCAAAGGGAGGCGGCGAAGGGATCTTCGTGGTTGGTGCGACCGGTGAATCTCCGCGGCGACTCACATCATTCGGCTCCAATCCCGCCTGGTCTCCCGACGGGCGCTACATCGTGTTCGGCTCGGAGGAGGTGACGTCACCCTACTCGGTAAACAGCACCGGCGCTTTGTGGATAGTGGAGTCGAGCGGCGGAGCACCGCGGCGAATCGATCCGCACACCGCTGGAACCTTCTATCAACCGGCGTGGTCGCCGTCCGGCAAGCGCATCGCGTTCTGGTCGATGGATGGCGGCCAGCGTGACATCGCCACGACGCCCGTAGCAGGTGGCACGAGCGTCAAGCTGACGAACGATGCGGCGGTGGATTGGGCGCCCACGTGGTCGCCCGATGGGCGCTACGTCTACTTCGCGAGTGATCGTGGCGGAACGATGGGGATCTGGCGCATCGCTGTGAACGAATCGTCCGGAGCGGCAAAGGGCGCTCCCGAATTCGTCGCCGCGGGCGCGGACGGCTCGATGGATCTTCCGAAACTCTCGAGCGACGGCAGCGCGCTCATCTTCCGATCCGGTTTACACTCGGTGAATCCCGCGGCAGTTGCGTTCGATGCCGTCGCTGCACGCATCACTTCCACGTCGCTACTCCAGCATCGCACGGGAAACCTCGTTCCGACCGACGTCTCGCCTGACGGCAAGTGGCTCGCGCTCTACAGTCGGCTCGAGCGCAGGCAGAACATCTTCGTCATGCGCTCCGACGGGAGCGGCCTCGCGCGTCTCACTGACCACGGCGCGCGTGATTGGATCCCGCGCTTCACGCCGGACGGCGCGGGGATGACGTTTTACTCGAACCAGAGTGGTGGATATGAGGCGTGGATGGTCCAACTCGACGGGAGCGGGCTCGCGCGTCTGACAGCCTTTCCTGGAGGCATCACCTACGCTATGCTCGCGCCGGATGGCAGGCGTCTCGTCACGACTAGCCAACGTATCCAGAACAAGGCATGGATCGTTGCTGCGCCGTGGCCGGCGAGCGAGCAAACGACGAAGGCGGTGCAACCGCTCCTCGACCACGCCGGGCTGGCGGGGCAGCCCGACTACTGGACGCGCGATGGGCGGTGGCTCTCAGGCATCGCAGAAACGCCGGCGGGTGAAACGCGCGGCGTTGTGCTGTGGGATGCCGCAACGCTGCGCCCGCGTCTGTTGAACGACGACGCCAGGAGCGAGGTCATCGCGTGGCTACCGGACCATCAGCACATCGTCTTTTTCGATCAGCGCGGAAAGCTCGTGATGCAGGACATCACCACGCTCGCGCGTCGCGAGATCACAGGCACGCTGCCGTACCAGCCCGATGTGTCCGAGGCGATCAGCGCCTCGCCTGATGGCCGTACTCTGTATTACGGCGCGGCGCAGGACGAAGCGAACATCTGGATGGTTCGTCGAGCGGGCGGAAAAGGGACGCCTCAGTGACGGCAGCCGCGCGCGATCTCGAAGACGAATCTGCGTTGGGACAGGCGACGACGCGGCACGCGTGCCGGAGACTCCTGCCGTTCCTCTTCATCATCTACATCGGCAACTATCTAGATCGCACCAACGTCGCGATTGCCGCGCTGCAGATGAATCGTGATCTCCACTTCAGTGGGACGGCCTACGGACTCGGCGCAGGCATTTTCTTCATCGGCTACTGTCTGCTCGAGGTACCGAGCAGTCTCATGCTCGCGCGCGTGGGCGCCAGACGCTGGATCGCACGCATCATGATCACGTGGGGAGTGATCGCGTCGGCGACGCTGTTCGTACGCACCCCGATGCAGTTCTACATCCTGCGCTTCCTCCTGGGCGCGGCCGAGGCGGGATTCTTTCCGGGAATCATCTATTACCTCAGCCAGTGGTTTCCCGCACCTGCGCGCGGACGCGCGATCGCGCTGTTCGCCATTGCAATTCCACTTTCCGGCGCAATCGGAAGTCCGATCAGTGGATTACTCCTCGGTCTCGACGGGACACTGGGGCTCGCTGGATGGCAGTGGCTCTTTCTGCTGGAAGGCATCCCATCGGTGCTGTTGGGATTTGCGACCTTCGCTCTGCTCACTGATCGCCCGAGCGATGCGCGGTGGCTTCCTGACGATCAGCGCGAATGGCTGATCGAAAGAATGCGTCGCGATCAGGAGGACAGCGGTGCGCCGCACGGCATTCCGGCATTTCGCACGCTGGTGCAACCACTGCTGTGGCTGGTAGCGCTGCCATATCTGCTTCTCTGTATGATCGCCTACGTCTACACTTTCTGGGCGCCGACCATCATTCGCGACTCACTGCACGCGAGTCCCGTGATTACCGGACTCATCCTCGGAGCAATCGCGTGTGCCGCGGCGATCACGATGTTGCTGGCGGCGATCGGCGCCGACCGCGGCGGGGAGCATTGCCTTCGTGCCGGTGCCGGTCTCTTCGTCGCGACGCTCGGCTGCTTCCTCGCCGCATTGCTCCCTTCGCCGATCGGTCGCGTCGGTGGGCTGGCGCTCGCGTATATGGGTACCAGCGCGGCGTTCGCGCCATACTGGTGCATTCCACCAATGCTTCTGCGCGGGACTGCTGCAGCCGCGGGAATCGCGCTCGTGAACTCGCTCGGGAATCTTGGCGGTTTCGTGGGCCCATACACGATGGGATGGCTCATTGACGTGACTGGCACCACGCGTGGTGCGTTCCTGGGTGCGGCGGTCCTCGGGCTCGTCGCCGCTGCCATCTGCGTGGTGCTCCGACAACGAATCGCGTTCGCGGTGCCAGGACGCGTGCGTCGAGTGCGCACGGACGCCCCGCTCGAGAGTCCGGCGTGAGCCATCTCCACCACGATGACGAGCCGTGCTCGAGCCAGCATCGAGCCAGGGTGGTGCCAGGGTGGTGCCAGGGTGCAACGGGGCTGCGCTTTTTGCCATGTGCGCCGGGGGATGACACCGCTCAGAGCCGGTGGAAGAGTCGATCGTGAGACCAGCAAATCCGGCCGATCTACGCAACGACTCGTGCATCCATGCCCCGACCGAATCGAATCGTCATCCCGGGTACTCCGCTCCACATCACGCAGCGCGGTGTCGACCGGTGCGCGACATTCCTCGCAAGCGAAGATTTCGCCACGTACCTCTGGGTTCTGCGAGGGGCGAGTCGCGCTGCGGGTTGTGCGGTTCATGCGTACGCTCTCATGACGAACCACGTGCACCTTCTTGTGACGCCGACACAGGTGAGCGGGCCTGCGCGCCTCATGCTGCTGCTGGGGAGACGTTATGTGCGCTACTTCAACGATCGCTACCGACGGACGGGAACCCTATGGGAAGGTCGGTATCGATCGACGACAGTCGGCACGGATGATTACTTCTTCGCGTGCACGCGCTACATCGAGTGTAACCCGCAGCGAGCTGGCCTGGTCGCAAAGGCGGATGCTTACCCTTGGTCGAGCTTTCGACACAATGCATGCGGCGAACCTGACCCCGTGATCACTGCTCACCCATTGTATGAAGCGCTCGGACCGCACGACGGCGCGCGACGAGAGGCGTATCGTTGTCTTTTCGCCACCGAACTTGCGCCAAGGACAATTACCGAAATCCACACCGCGCCTCTTCTCAGGCGAGCCCTTCCGGTTACTCCGTATGAGCACGCACGTGCTGCGGCCGCACAGACGACGACACATAACCCCAGCGCCGGGCGCGCGCACGGGTGATCGACCTACGGGCTATGACTTCCATCCTGGCTCAACCCTGGCACCACCCTGGCTCGAGCCCGGCCCCTACACCTGTACGATCGAGCGCGTCATCTGGCGTAAGAGCTCGAGATCCTCGGAAACCTGCAGCAGTTGCGCTTTGTCGAGCGTGCGCGCCAGTGTGTACTTGCTGACGTCGCTCCAGAGGTCGTCCACTGCGTGTCGCCTTGCGTTGCTGTTCGCGAGTGCGTCGTACATCCGGCCATAGGCGGGACTGCGCGCCGGGCGGCGTTCGCGAAGCGCCCACAGTCACTCCGCGGGCATACCTGGAAACCGCAGCCCATGTCTTCGGCACAGCTCAGGAACGCTCTCCGGCCGGAACTCTATCGCAAAGCGCGCCGGCAGATCGGTGGTCATGAGCACCTGTCCCGGGTTGTCCGTGTGCAGCTCCGCCATGTGCGTCGCTACATCGTCGAAGAAGTGCTCGAACCCAGATGGTGAGATGATTTCCAGTATCCGGCACGGCTCGTCGCCCGCATTCCAGAAGGTGTGCCACTGCTGGCGCGGCTTGAAGACGAGGTCGCCCGCGCCCGCGTACACCACATCGTCGCCAAGCTGCGCACCCATGCGCCCTTCCAGGACGTAGCTGTACTCGTCCTCGTGCTCGTGCCGGTGCAGCGGCGCCGCGAGCATGCGGGGCGGGAGTGGATGCTCCACGAGCGCGAACCCGCCGCCAGACTCCTTCCCCCAGATCATGAAGCGCACGCCGAGCGAGCCGAGGTCGACCATCTTGCCGTCGCGTGGACCGACGATGCGCGGCCCCGCCGATCCGTCGAATTTTCCCGTCCCGCCCTCCTTGTCCTGCCTCTGGTCCAGCAGTATTGCCGTCATCGCCCCCTCACTGTGGTCGGTATTTCAGTGAACACACGCGTTCACTGTATATTGTACAGCCTACTATCTATGCGCGGCCGTGTCAATGATTCGGTGAACAGATAAGTTTACTTGAATGGCGAAATCCAAGACTCCCAAGCGGAAGTACGAGATGCGCCGTCGGGTCGAGAAGCAGGCGGAGACCCGACAGCGGATCGTGGAGGCCGTCGCGGCGCTGCACCGCGAGATTGGGCTCGCGCGGACGACCGTGTCGGCGATCGCGGAGCGCGCGGGCGTAGAGCGTCTTACCGTGTACCGGCACTTCGCGAGCGAGGGTGAGCTGTTCGCCGCGTGCTCCGCGCATTTCATGGCCGAAACTGGGCCGCCGAACCCTGAACGGTGGGCAGCGATCACCGATCCCCGCGATCGGATGCGCGCCGCGCTTCTGGAGTTCTACGGTTACTACCGGCGTGGTGAGGATATGATCGCAAACGTCGAGCGCGATGCGCCGCAGCTCCCCGCGCTGCAGGCCGTGCTCGCACCATGGCTGCGGTTCGTGGGATTGGTACGGGGCGAGCTGACCGACGTTTGGGGGGTCGATGACCGCAGGCGTGTGCGTCTTGCCGCCATCATCGGCCACGCGCTGCGCTTCGAGACATGGCAGTCGCTCGCGCGCATCGAAGGGCTCGGCGATGGTGAGATCGCGGAGTTGATGATCGAGCTGGCGCGGACCGCCGCGGTCAGTCAGGGTGAGCCTGTTCAGCGCACCTGACAATACCGTCAGCGTGGCGCATATTCGCGCATAGTTTCCGAGTCCCAGGGACTGCGTAATGCCCACTACTGATCCGCCGGCCAGCGCTGCGACCGCAACAACTGACCGCCTCGCCGCACTCGGCGCTACTTTGGCCGAGCGTTACCGCATTGAGCGCGAGCTCGGTGCGGGAGGGATGGCGACCGTTTATCTCGCCCACGATCTGAAGCACGATCGCGATGTCGCGATCAAAGTGCTGCATCCCGATCTCGGTGCAGCGCTCGGCGCTGATCGTTTCTTGAGTGAGATACGCACGACCGCGCGGCTGCAGCATCCGCACATACTTCCGCTACTCGACAGCGGTGACGCAGGCGGATTGCTGTACTACGTCATGCCGTTCGTCGAAGGAGAGACGCTGCGCAGCCGACTCGAGCGCGAGCGACAGCTTCCGATCGCTGACGCCCTACGGATCGCGACCGAAGCCGCCGACGCGCTCCAGTATGCGCACGAGCATGGCGTGGTGCACCGTGACATCAAGCCGGAGAACATCCTGCTGCAGAACGACCACGCGGTCGTCGCGGACTTCGGTATCGCGCTCGCTGTGCAGCACGCAGGAGGTCAGCGCATGACGCAGACTGGTCTGTCGCTCGGCACTCCTCAATACATGAGTCCCGAGCAGGCGATGGGTGAGAGACACATCGACGCCCGCTCCGACATCTACTCGCTCGGCGCCGTCACGTACGAGATGCTCGCCGGTGAACCACCGTTCACGGGCCCGACGGCGCAGAGCATCGTCGCGAAGGTAATGACCGAGCGACCGACGGCGCCGGGTGCCGTGCGCGACACGGTGCCGCCGAGCGTGGACGCGGCAGTTCTCACCGCACTCGCGAAGTTGCCGGCAGACCGCTTCTCGACCGCGGCCGGCTTCGCGGCCGCGCTTCACGCGCGCAGCGAGCTTCCCAGGGAGCTCGCTGGCAAGCGTGCGCATACGGGCGCGTCACGCGCACGTCATGCGGGTCCGTGGGCAGTCGCTGCGCTTGCCACATTCGCTGCGCTGCTCCTCGCCATAGCGTGGGCGCGAGCGCGGCGCGCCCCACCCGCAACTCCGGTGCGCTTCACGGTGGATCCACCCGCAGGCGAGCGCATCAATGATTCTGAGGGTGGGTTCACCGTTGCAATATCGCCCGACGGTGAGACTGTGGCGTATCAGGCGGGCGCGATCGAGCAGCTCTACGTGAGGCGTCTCGACCAGCTCGACGCGCAACCCGTCGCTGGGGTGCATACCGCGGGCGATCTGCACTTCTCGAGCGATGGGAAACGGATCGGATTCCTCAAGGACGGCGTCGTGTACAGCTCGCCGGTGGACGCCGAGGGCGGCGTGGCACCCACGAAGCTTGCCGACGCTTCTGCGCTCGACTTTGCGTGGACGCATTCGACTGACATCGTGTACGTCGCGAGTGATACACTCTGGCGCGTGGCACCGGACGGCGTCCGCCACGTCATCGCCGCAGCCGACTCGCGGCGCAACGAGACGTGGACGGCACCGTACGTCCTCCCGGACGGGAAGACGGTGACGTTTCACGTCGTGCGCGCAGGTACCGCGAACGCGCGTGCGGGCGGACAGATCGGGGTCGTCCGTCTGACGGGCGGTGATGTGACGATGCTCCCGCTCGATGGCGAGAACGTGATCGGCTTCAGCGAGGGCATATTGCTGTTCGGTCGCGCCGACGGCAGGATCATGGGTGTGCGCTTCGATCTCGCGTCGCGGCGTCTCCTGGGTGACCCAGTCGTGCTCGTTGACGGTGTGAGGATCAAAGGAGCGAACGCAGGCGTTCTTGCCGTGATGAGCGACAATGGAAACCTCGTGTACGTCAGCGGTACGTCGCCCTCGCGAATCGATGTTCTGGACGAGCACGGCGCACTCGTCGACACGGTTCCCGCCGAGCAGCGCCACGCGGCCGGACCCGCGTGGTCGCCCGATCGGATGCGACTCGCTGTGGCGATCGATTGGAACGGGAGCTCCGATATATGGTTGTACGATTCTGCAACGCGCGTTCTCTCGCGGTTGACTCAGTCCGGTGTCGCCAACCATCCCGCGTGGACAGCGGATGGCAAACGCGTCGCCTTCATCCAGCACGAGCCAACCGGGTCGAAACCATTCTGGATCCCAGCGGACGGAAGCGGGGCGGCGGAGGCGATTCCAGGGACCTCCTCGATGCACGATAACGCCCAGGAGATCTCGTTCTCCCCGGACGGGCGCTATGTGCTCGTCGAGCTCGCGTTGGTGCAGCCCGATGCGCCGCGCGTCCGGGCGTACACAATTCCACTCAGCACCGCGTCCGCGGGCGCGCCGATTCCCATTCTGGTAGGGCCGGCGATGTTCACGCCCACCGTCTCGCCGAACGGCAAGTGGGTCGCGTACACCACTACTGCGGGTAATCGGCTCGAGGTGGCAGTGCGTTCCTTCCCGACGGGTGCTGGCAACGTGCAGATCTCACCCGACGGCGGACTCGAGCCGCGATGGTCGCGAGACGGTCGCGAGCTCTTCTACAGGAACCACGGCATGTTCAGGGTCGCGACGCTCGAGGTTCAGGGCGCGATGCCGCGCGTCGTTCACACCGACTCGCTCTTCACGAGCGATGCCGAAGAAGAGCTGGTCAATCTCAGCTACGACGTGCAGGGCGACGGTAAGCGCTTCGTCGTGGCGCGAGAGGCCGGTGTTGGTGCTAAGCTCGTCGTGGTGACGAACTGGCTCGATGAAGTTCGGACCAAGATGCACGGACAGTAGTGCTGGTGGCAGACTGGAGCCGGCAACGAGGCGACGTCGGGCGACGATGCGGATGTGATCGGCTTCGGGTAGCGCGCTATGGTCAGGATCGGTGGACGGTGACCGTCGAGCTGAAGCTGGTCGATGCGTGGCACCTCCGTCGATGTGTACAATTGGGGAAGTAGCGTCCAGAAGCTACCTTCGTGCATGCGCGCATCGCAGCTCGCATGCTTGACGCTGCGCGACGTCTGCACATCCCGATCTACGCATCGTAGCGGCGGTACCTTACCACTGAGACACAACCACGAAAACGGAGCATTGATGCGAGCGAATGCATGGCGATTCAACACTTCCGCGACGACCGCTGTCGCGCTCGCCACCGCACTATCCGCGCAGCTGCTGATCGCGCAGGCGACTACCACACAGCACCGGACAGGCGCGACTTGGGTCGTGCGCCCTGAGTGGGTGCGCGCTCATGAGGACTTCCTTGCCAGCGACGCCATGCGCGGACGCGGCAGTGCGACGCACGACGAAGAGGTCACCGCGACCTATGTCGCATCGGAGTTCGTTGGGTATGGACTCGAGCCGGCGCCTGGAATGGATGGATACATCCAGCGCGCGCCCGTCGTGCATCCCGAGCTCGCCGGAAATGCGACGCTCACGGTTGGCGCCGTCACTCTTCGCCAGGGAAGCGATTTCGACATACTGCTCGCATCCGGCGCACCGGTCTCGGGACCATTCAGGAAGCAGGATTCGCAGTCGAGTCCGGGGGCGACGCTTCGCGGCGCAGTAGTGCTGCTGACAGCGCCAGCCAACGGTCCTGACGCGTTCTCCAGCGTGCGCCCGACGCTCCAGGCGGGCGCGGCAGCGGTGCTCGTTCCGGAGAGCAATACCACGCGCGGGATCGCGATCCAGATGGGCGGCAAGGTACGGATCGCCGCGCATCTGGCAGACGCTTCAGGGGGCGGGGGTGGCCCGACTGTGATCGTGCTGCATCCGAGCGCGCTCGCGGCGCTTGCATCGGCGCCGGATGGCGCAACCGCTGCGCTCGACGTCCACACCATCCCAGATCCGGCACAGAGCGCGACGTACAACGCCATCGGCTATCTCCGCGGAACCGATCCATCGGCTGGTACCATTCTCATCAGCGCGCATCTCGACCACCTCGGCGTCGGGCGTCCGGTGAACGGCGATTCCATCTACAACGGCGCCAACGACGACGCGGCCGGCACGACTGCGGTGCTCGAGCTCGCGCACGCGCTGGCGGCCGGCCCACGCCCGCGTCGCAGCATTCTCTTCGTCTGCTACGGCAGTGAGGAGATGGGTGATCTTGGATCCACGTACTTCGGTGAGCACCCGCCGGTGCCACTCTCTTCACTCGTCGCGAACATCGAGTTCGAGATGATCGGCAATCAGGATCCCAAGATGCCGAAAGGTGTTCTTCTCTTCACAGGTTGGGAGCGCTCCAACCTGGGCCCGACGTTACGCGCTCACGGCGCGTTGATTGGTCCCGATCCGTATCCCGAGCAGCATTTCTTCGAGCGCTCCGATAATTACGCGCTCGCGCTTCAGGGCGTGGTCGCGCACACCGCCGCGGGGTGGGGCACTCCGCCCACGTACCACCAACCCGATGACGATCTCGCGCACCTGGACATCGGCTTCATGACGTCGGCGATCCAGAGTATGGTCGAGCCGGTGCGCTGGCTCGCGACGAGCGATTTCAAGCCTGCGTGGAATCCTGGAGGTCAGCCGCATCGGTAGTGCTCAACGCCACTGCACGTATCTGTCATCGCGGGCGTCCGCTGCTCACCAGATGCGCACGCGATCGCCCGGCGCGAGATACAGCTTCTCGCCCGGCTTCACGTTGAACGGTGCGTACCACGCATCGAGGTTGCGCACCGTGAGCGCGCGGTACGGTCCGGGTGAGTGACCGTTGGTGAGTAGCTGCCGCCGCAGTGCCGGCTCGCGGAACTTGGTACGCCAGATCTGGCCGAAGCTCAGGAAGAACTGCTGATCGCCGGTCAGTCCGCCGACCACCGGAGCGGGCTTACCGCCGAGCGATGCGTGAAATGCGTCGTACGACGCGGTGACGCCGGCGAGGTCGGCGATGTTCTCGCTCAGTGTCTGCTGACCGTTTATCGCAAGATCCGCAAGCGGATGATAGGCGTCGTACTGTAGCGCGAGCGCGTGAGTCGATGCCTGGAAGTGCGCGAGGTCCGCGGGCGTCCACCAGTTTCGCAGACGGCCATGCGCGTCGAAGTTGGCGCCGTTGTTGTCGAAGCTGTGACTGATCTCGTGGCCGATCACCGCGCCGATGCCTCCGTAATTCATCGCATCGGCGCGCTTCGCGTCGAAGAAGGGCGGTTGCAGAATCGCCGCCGGGAAGTTGAGCGCGTTCATCGAAGGCAGGTTCACGGCGTTCACCAGCTGCGGCGTCATCACCCACTCCGCGTGGTCCACGGGGTCGTGCAGCTTGGCGACGCTCCGGTCGTAGGTGAACCGATCCACGCGATCGGCATTGCCGTACGCGTCATTCGCCGCGACACTCAACGTGGCGTAGCTCGGCCATCTGTCGGGATAACCAACGCTCACGTGCAGCGTCTGCAGCTTCGCCTTCGCTTCGGCCTTGGTGGAAGGCGCCATCCACGAAAGCGCATCGATGCGATGCTGGTACGCGCGGATCAGGTTCGCGACCATCGCTTCAGCGCGCGCCTTCGCGCTCGCGGGGAAGTAGCGCTGCACGTACTGATGTCCTACCGCGAAGCCGAGCGCATCACTCGTTGCGTCGACCGCACGGTGGTCGCGTGGTGCCTGCGCCTGCGCGCCCGTGAGCATCCGACCAGAGAACGCGAACGCCTCGCGGTCGAACGCTGGCGGGAGCACGGCGGCGCGGTCCTCGATCGCGTGATAGATGAGCAATGCCTTCCATGAAGACAGCGGTGCACTCGCTACGAGTGCCGAGATTCCAGTGATCGCGCTCGGCTGCCATGCGACGAGCGAGTCCTGCTGCGCGAGTCGCGCTGCGGCGAAGAAGGTATTCCAGTCGAGTCCGGGCGCCTGGCGCTCGAAATCAGCGCGCGCCCAGTGATTGTTTCCCCGCGCAGGATCCTCGCTCTCCTCGACCTTCCAGTGCACGCGCGCGATGCTCGTCTCGAGTGAGATGATCGAGTCGGCTCTCGCCGCTGCGTCCGAGACACCCGCAAGCGTGAGCATCCGCGCGACGTGTGTGCGATACGCAGCACGAAGCTGCGTCATGTTCGCTGATTGATCGAGATAGTAGCTGCGATCAGGAAGCTCGAGCCCGCCCTGCAGCAGCGCGGCAACGTTGCGCGTCGGATGGTTGAAGTCCTGCTCGACCCAGAGACCGAACGGATTGTCGGTGTGGAGATTACCGACGTTGATGGGATCCACGTCGGCGCGAAGATGCGCGCCGAGGAAGCGTGCCAGCGCGACGCGATCACGCAGCGTGGTGATGCTGTCGATCAGAGGTCGAATGGGCGCGGTGCCGCGCGCAGCGATTGCAGCGGTGTCGAGGAACGCGGTATAGTAGTCACCGATCTTGCGCAGCTCCGAGCCAGCGGGCGCATGCGTGGCCGCCGCTCCGTGCACTACCGCGATGAGCTGCTGCTCCGCGCGGTCGCCCGCGATGTTGAACGCACCGTAGCTGCTCTTGTCCGGCGGGATCTCCGTGTGACGATCCCAGTTTCCGTTCGCGTAGAGATAGAAGTTGTCGCCCGGCCGCACGGTGGTATCCATGCCTGCGGCATCGAGGCCCGGGATCACACGTTGGGCCAAGAGCGGCGCCGCGACCGCGAGCGATGCGGTGAGTGAGAGCGCGAGCGTTCGGATTGCACTGCGTGCGATCATGCGACAGCTCCGAAGATGGGTTTGGTGGAGCGGTATGGCGATAAGCGCGGGACGACGCACATGCCGTGCTGTGCTCTATCCCGCTCACTCACGCATGTAATGGCAAGTGTAGCCGCCGGGATTCTTCTGCAGATAATCCTGATGATACGCTTCCGCGCTGTACCATGTCGATGCCGGCTCGATCGAGGTCGTGATGGGACGCTTCCACTTGCCCGATGCGCTGACTCGCGCGATCACGCGCTCGGCGGTCCGCTCCTGCTCTGGCGATTGTGGGAAGATTGCTGAGCGGTACTGCGTGCCGATGTCGTTCCCCTGCCGGTTGAGTGTGGTCGGATCGTGAAGTTTGAAGAACCACTTCTCCAGCAGATCCTCATAGCTCAACACGCTTGGATCGAACGTGATGCGGATGGACTCGGCGTGTCCTGACTTGCTCCCGTGGGTGTCTTCGTAGGTCGGATTCTCCACCCACCCTCCGGTGTATCCGACGTCCGTGTCGAGCACTCCTGGAACCTTGCGAAGAATGTCTTCCACGCCCCAGAAGCAGCCACCGGCGAGAACGGCGACCTCGGTACGACGGGGGGCACCGGATGATGCATGTTGATCGGTCATGACGATGTCAGTGCGAAGTTCATGTGTCTGATTCCAGGCAGACATCCGAAAGCTAAGTGGCGCGCGCGGCTAATGTGCGCTCCCACGCTTCCCCTGGTCTGCGCGTCCGGGACCGCGGCCGGATGCCGTCGCAGTTGCGATCGTGTGGCCCGTCGGCACACATTTCGCGGCGAACGCCGCGATGCCCAAGACTGCGCGACGACGCGGTCGGATACCCCCTCTTGAGCCGACGATAACTCTCCTGCCCATCCACATGAACCGTGACCACGCGCCGTGTCCCGCGTTGAGCCGCTGCTGACAGCCCGCGAGGGGAACGACGCTCCCTACGCCGCGCCGGAGGCGGTGGAAACGCCGGGAACGCGAACGAGTGCCGTGCTCATCGGCGGCAACACGATGGGCGAAGTCATGCGGTCGTATGACTGGGCATCGTCAGCGGTGGGTCCCATCGACACCTGGCCCCAGAGTCTTCGCACCGCGTTGAGCATCGTGCTCGAGTCGCGCTATCCCATGTACATCGCGTGGGGCCGGGACTTCGTTCAGTTCTACAACGACGGCTATCTCCCCATCCTCGGCGCGAAGCATCCGGCAGCACTCGGACAGCGTTCGCGCGAGACGTTCGCCGAGATCTGGGAGTTCATCGGCCCGATGTTCGAGGAGGTAATGCGATCCGGCAGTCCCACCTACCTCGAGGATCAGATCCTCCCGCTCGATCGCAACGGTTACGTGGAGGAATGCTACTTCACCTTCTGCTACAGTGCCGTCCGCACTGAGACGGGTGATGTGGGCGGTGTCTTCGTCACGTGTTCGGAGACGACGGAGCGGGTGATCGGCGAGCGACGGCTGCGCATGCTGCGCGATCTTGGCGCCGCATCCACCGCGCACGACGTGCCTACGGTAGCGGCGCGCGCCGCCGCAGTGCTCGACGCGAATCCAACCGACCTGCCTTTCGCGCTCATCTATCTCGCCGATGGCGAAGGTGAGGCGCGTCTGCTCGCACGCACTGGCCTCCCCGTCGGACACTCCGCCGCACCGGAGACCATCTCGCTCTCTCGCGACGCGATATGGGCTGTTGGCGACGCGACGACGGAGCGGCTCGTGGTGCTCGACGATATTCCAGGTCGCGTCGGCGGCATCCCGTCGCGCGCGTGGCCGGAAGACGTACAGTCGGCAGCCGTCGTGCCGATCACGCGCTCCGGCCAGCAGGAGGCGCTCGACGCGCTTCTCGTCGTCGGGCTCAATCCGCGGCGTGCATTCGACGACGACTACCGCGCGTTCGTCGGACTCGTAGCGGGCCAGATCGGCTCGGCGATCGCGGCAGCGCGCTCGTACGAGGCCGAGCGTGAGCGTGCGCAAGCGCTGGCCGAGCTCGATCGCGCCAAGACGACGTTCTTCTCCAATGTGAGCCACGAGTTCCGCACGCCGCTCACCCTCATGCTCGGCCCGATCGAGGACCTGCTGCGGCGCCCGGAGGGAGCGCTCGCGCGCGAGGAACGCGATACGCTGAATCTGCTGCACCGCAACGCTCTGCGGCTCCTGAAACTCGTCAACACGCTGCTCGACTTCTCGCGCCTCGAAGCTGGGCGCGTGGAAGTCGCGTTCGAGCCGGTAGATCTCACGCGCATGACGGCGGATCTCGCGAGCACTTTCCGTGCGGCGATCGAGCGCGCGGGGGTTCGTCTCGTGGTGGATTGCGGCGACATCGGCGAGCCCGTGTACGTCGATGCGTCGATGTGGGAGAAGATCGTTCTCAACCTGTTGTCCAACGCGTTCAAGTTCACGCTCGATGGCGAGATCCGTGTGACACTTGCGCGACGTGACGCCGAGCGGGTCGTGCGACTGCAGGTGACCGATACGGGCATGGGAATCCCGCCGGCCGATCTGCCCCATGTCTTCGATCGCTTCAGACGCGTGGAGCGCGCCCGCTCCCGAACGTACGAGGGGTCGGGGATCGGGCTCGCGCTCGTGCGCGAGCTCGTGCAGCTGCATGGTGGCAGCGTTGATGTCGCGAGCACCGAAGGCGTCGGAACCACTTTCACCGTCGACATCCCCCTTGGCGCGATGCATCTCCCAGCGGAGCGCATCCGCGCGGAGCGATCGGGTGCCGATCACGAACGTGCGAGCACTGCGATCGGTGCAGCGCCGTTCGTGGACGAGGCGGAGCGGTGGCTCCCCGAGGAGACCGCGCCGCGCGAGCCGGCTGCGACGACGACCGACGGCGCAGAGATAGGTGGCACGCGCGCGCGGGTGCTCGTGGTCGACGACAACGCCGACATGCGAGCGTATGTCGGCGGCCTGCTCGCGCCGTACTACGAGGTGGACGTCGCGGCAAACGGCGTCGAGGCGCTGGCGCGGCTCAGGCGCTCGCGCCCCGATCTGGTGCTGAGCGACATCATGATGCCGAAGCTCGACGGTTACGGACTCGTGCAGGCGCTTCGGTCCGATCCCGACATGTCGGCGATCCCGGTGATCCTGCTCTCCGCGCGCGCGGGAGAGGAGAGCACGCTCGAAGGGCTCGCGAGTGGCGCAGACGACTATCTGGTGAAGCCATTCGCCGCTCGCGAGCTGCTCGCGCGCGTGCGCGCGCACCTCAAGCTCTCTGACGCGATTCGTCGTGAGCGCACACGATTGGTCGAGTTGTTCGATCGGGCACCGGCGTTCATGGCGGTTCTGCGCGGCCCAAATCACGTATTCGAGGCCGCCAACGCCGCGTACCTCACGCTCACAGGCCGCGACGATCTGGTCGGCAAGCCGTTGCTCGAGGCGCTGCCGGAGCTCGCGGATCAGGGATTCGGCGAGCTGCTCGACGGTGTGCTCACGACGGGGAAGCCGTATGTGGGACGCGAGGTGCCGGTCGGCCTGGCGCGCGCACCGCATGCGGAGCCGGAGCAGCGCTTCGTCGATTTCGTGTATCAGCCGCTCACCGAGCCTGACGGACGCATCCCCGGCGTATTCGTTCAGGGTATCGACGTCACCGAGCAGGTGCGCGCACGGAAGGAGATGCAGACTCTGTACGAGTCGGTGCGGGACGCCAATGAAGCGAAGCGGCAGTTCCTCGCGGCGATGAGCCACGAGCTGCGCACTCCGCTCAACGCCGTGATCGGCTACGCGGACCTGCTGGCGCTTGGCGTGCGAGGCGAGCTGACCGACGCACAGCGAACCGACATGGAGCGCATCCGCTCCGCGGGGAAATACCTGCTGACGCTCATCACCGACATCCTCAATTTCAGTCGCGTCGAGGCCGGACAGATCGCGCTGCGACCGGCGCGTGTGTCAGTCGATGCAGTGCTGGCGAGTGTGCAGGAGCTGCTGCAGCCGCATCTTACGCAGCGAGGCATGTCGTTCGACGTCGATCGTCCCGATCCGGCCCTCGCCATCCGGGCCGACCAGGAGCGTCTTCAACAGATACTGCTCAATCTCCTGATGAACGCGTCCAAGTTCACACCACCGGGCGGTCGCATTCACCTTTGGGTAGAGCCGCGCGGCGACACCGTCGCAATCCACGTCGAGGACAGCGGCATCGGCATCCCCGAGTCGGAGCTTGGACACATCTTCGAGCCGTTCGTGCAGCTCGAGCGCCGCGCCAACCGCGAGTCGCAACAGGGCGTTGGACTCGGTCTCGCGATCAGCCGCGAGCTCGCGCGCCGGATGGACGGCGACGTGACGGTGCGGAGCGAGGTAGGACACGGCGCCTGCTTCACGGTCACGTCTGCCGCGCGAGTCTGCGCCCGGCTAGGTCGTTCCGGGAGGATATCGCAGTTCCGGATCCTCCTCGCCACCACTCGCGCTTTGGTGCAAGATTGTGGCGATGACCGTCACCGTTCCGGCCGCATCGCGCTTCAGGCGCGCTGATACCCACCGCGACAGCTTCAGCAATACCGAGGAGCTGCGCGCCACTCTTCAGCGCCGACTCCGCGCGGTTGCCTGGGTGAATGCTGCGTACAACGCGGGTGCGGCCATCTTCGGCACGCTCTCGCCGCTCGTTAACGCGCGCACGGCCGCGGCGCCGTTATCGGTAGGATCGTCGTACTTCTACGCGCTCACCGCGGTGGTGCTCGTGATCGCGGCGCAGCTCGTTCGTCCGGCAAAACCGCGCCCGCTCGGCTGGTTGCGGATCTACGAAGCGATGATCTTTGCCTGGGGGTCGGCGCTCTTCGGATGGCTCAACGCGTACGACTACTCGACGCTGCAGGGCATCTATGAAAAAGCGCCGATAGACATCGGGCTTGGCATGGCGAGCTTCTGGGTCTTTCTGATGGTCGCGTACGGCGTCCTCATCCCCAACCCGGCGCGACGAGTTGCAGTAGCGATGGTGCTGTTCGTGCTCGCCGGCGTCGCTCCCGATGTGTGGGCGCTTACCGTCGGCATGCTCCCTGTGTCCATCGCGCCGCTCGTGTTCGGGTTCAAGACCATCCTGCTCACGCTGACGGGATTCATCGTCTGGTTCGGTTCGTACCGTTACGAGGCAGTGGCGCGCCGCGAGGCTGCTGCGCGCGAGCTGGGTCAGTACGTGCTCGGCGAACCGCTCGGCTCGGGCGGCATGGGCGAGGTGTACCGGGGCGAGCATCGCATGTTGCGACGGCCAGTCGCGATCAAGTTGATCAGCGCCGAGCAGGCTGGGAGCCCGGAAGCGCTGGCTCGCTTCGAGCGCGAGGCGCAGGCAACGGCGCAACTCACCCATCCCAACACCGTGCAGCTGTTCGACTACGGCAGGTCCGACGACGGTACGTTCTACTGCGTGATGGAGTTGCTGGATGGTGAGACGCTGGACACGATCATCTCGCGTGACGGACCGATGAATGTGTCGCGCGCCGTTCATGTCCTGACGCAACTGTGCGGTGCACTGGCGGAGGCGCACGATCGCGGACTGGTGCATCGCGACATCAAGCCGAGCAATGTCATCCTTGGATCGCGCGGTGGAATGCCAGACGTCGCGAAGCTGCTCGACTTCGGTCTCGTCACCGCAAGGGGCGCCGCAACGCGGGGCGCGATGGGCGCGACGCTCACGCAGCTTGGCGCGATTGTCGGGACGCCAGAGTTCATGAGTCCCGAGCAGTGCGGCGATCCGAACGACATCGGTCCGTCATCCGATCTCTACAGCCTCGGCGCGCTCGGATACTTTCTGGTTGCGGGCCGCTCACCATTTGCTGGGCGCAATGCGATGCAGATGCTGGCCGCACATCTGTATGAAGCGCCCGCATCGCCATCGACTGTCGTCGGAGATATCCCGGGGACGCTCGACACGTTGCTCATGCGCGCACTTGCCAAGGATCCGGCGGCACGGTTCCAGAACGCGCGCGCCATGGCGGCAGAACTGGACGACATCGCGCATGCGGGCTTTGCCCCGGCGTGATCACCGTCGTCGCATTGCGCCAACGGTCTCGTCCCATCGTGGATCCGACTGCAGCGGCTTGAACCACGGCGAATTGATCCACGCAAATAGATTCGTTGTCACGCTGTCCTGCCACTTGCCGTAGAGCCGCGAAGGCAGAGTCGGTAGCACCGAGGCGCGCATAACCGAGCGCCCGGAAGCTCGGCAGCGTGAGAATCATCTCGCCGCTCTTCCTGCCGGCGTCGTCGAGCAAGGCGAGCGTGCGACGGCCCTGCCGCGGATCGATCAGCCCAGTCCAGAGCTCCTTGCACACCTCACGACGACCCGAGTATGCGGCGCATCCACTGATTGCGTCGTCTAGACGGCCCGCGTGCGCAGACACCACCGCTCCGAGGTAGGCTATCATCGTATTGGTCGGCTCGAGTTCGGTCGCGTGCTGCCTCAAAGCTGTAGCACTGTCGTTGCGTCCAGTGGCCATGAACCACCAATCGAGTCGCGCAGTGTTCGCTGCGACCAGAGGATCGAGCGCAACCGCGCGCCGGAGCGGTGCTTCCGCCTCCGCAACCCGGCCGAGCAACAGGAGAATCGTCCCGCGGCGAGTGAGCGCCATTGCCGAGTTTGGATCGAGCGCGATCGCCCGATCGACAGCGTGCAGCGCGTCGTTAGGGCGGCCGATCAGCGTCCCCGCGAGTGCCACGTACGCTTCGGGCAGCAAGCTGTCGAGCGCGAGCGCGCGTCGTGCGGACTGCTCGACTATCGCGCTCGCCGTCTTGGCGCTCATGGTCGTGTCCAGATAAGCCGGCAGCAGGTTGTACGCTTCGGCTCTCCCCGCCCACGCCAGGGCGTAAGAAGAATCCCGCGCGATTGCGCGATTGAACTGCACCAAGGCATCGCGGATGTTCGGGAGTCCGCGCTTCTCCTCGAGAGCGAAACCGAGCGTGACCGCTTCGCGCGCCTTCTGATCCCTGGTCCCGGGCCGACGAAGCGCCGCGCGCTCAGTTGCGCCGATGGTTACGGAAAGCGCGCTCGCAACTTTTTCGGCGATGTCTGCCTGCGCCGTGAAGACATCAGCGAGATCTTCCTGCAACGGCTCCCCCCAAAGCTGTTCACCGTCGCTGGCCCGCACGAGCGATGGCACGATGCGCACCTTCGCCTCGTTCGGACCCGCGCCATTCGGCCCACGCTCATAGCGCACCGTACCGCTGAGTGCGTACGCGGCGCCGAGCTGCCGCGCAATTTCCTGTGGCGGAATGCTGGATCCGCGGAACTTCTTCACACTCGCGCGCGCGACCACCTGCAGGCCGGGAACTCGCGCGAGCTGACCGGCGATCTCCGTCGTGACACCGTCCGCAAACTCGGCGTCACCTGCAGCTCCGAGGTTGTCGAATGGAACCACGACGATGGTGCGCGCCATGTTCGCAGTCGCCGCGGCAGCGCTCCGTCGCATGTAGCTGCCGATCGCGACAGCGGCGACGAGTACTACTGCAACGGCGGCGAAAACCGCGCGGCGGGGTCGCGGCCCTCCACGGTGCGCACGCGCATTCTCGGAGTCTGACGGAGTCGCGGCTGTATCGAGCGTCGCGAGAAGCTCCGCTGCGGATGCTGGGCGCCGTGCTGGATCCTTCTCGAGACAGCGCGCGACCAGCCCGCTCACCTGCGACGGCAGCCCCGCGCGCACTTTGGTGAGCGCCTCCGGCTGCTCGGACATGTGCGCTGCGAGTAGTGCCTGCGGCGTCGTTCTGCTGGCGAATGGATGACGTCCGGCGAGTAGCTCCCACGCAATGACGCCCCATGCGTAGATGTCCGCGCGGTGGTCGGTGTTCGGATCACCTGCGGCCTGCTCCGGCGCCATGTATGCGGGCGTTCCGATGGAGCTGCCGAGTTGTGTGATTCCCTCCGACGTCAGCGACGATCCATCGACCGTGCGCGAGACCGAAAGTGCTTTCGCGATTCCGAAATCGGTAACGACGGCGGTTCCACCGGAGAGAAGAATGTTCTCCGGCTTTATGTCGCGGTGCACGACCCCCTCGCCGTGCGCATACGACAGCGCTCGCGCGACGTCGCGAAGGATGCTGATGGATTCCGTCACCGTGATCGGATCGCCGCGCGAGATTCGCGTGCGCAACGACTCACCGCGCACGAACGGCATCGTGTAGTATGGCAGTCCGTTCGCGTCGCCGGCTGACAGCATCGGGACGATGTTGGCCTGCTGCAGCCGCGCGGCAAATTTCACCTCGCGCGCGAACCGCTCCGCACTCATGCCGCCCGCCAGCTCGAGCGCGATGACCTTGATGACCACAGCGCGGCCCAAGCCGGTTTCCGTACCCACGAAAACACGCGACATGCCACCACCGCCCAGCTCTCGGTCGAGCGAGTACGCGGCGCCGAGCGATTCCTGGAGTTGAGACCTGAGGTCGTTGAGCACGCACGAATATGGGTCGCGACCTGAGTGGCGCCAAGTGCTGCTGTGGGACATGGGAGACGACGTCGAGACCATCAGCGGCGGACCGGGGAAGTCGTAGATTCTGCCAACCGAAAAAAGAGTCCCTACCCGATCCTACACGCGCTGTCGTCATGCGAATCGTACTTGCGTCGTTGATGCTCCTGCCAGCGGCGATTGCCGCGCAGAATCCGGTGCTGGTTCCGCGCGTGAATCCTGCCGGACCCGCGCTGACGTTCGACTTCCCCGGGATGCGCATCGGTGTGGCCGAGTATGACGAAGGACCCACTGGGACGACGGTGTTCTACTTCCCGAAGAAGGTGGTCGCCGCCGTCGATGTGCGAGGCGGCGCGCCCGGCACCATCTTCACCGACGCGCTTCGGCTCGGCATCCGCGAGCCGCGGCTGGACGGCGTGGTCTTCTCGGGCGGTTCCGCTTACGGTCTTGCAGCCGCGACTGGAGCTGCAGCCGCACTCAAGCCACAACGAGTGCTCGACGGCCAGTGGGGCACAGCGGCATGGTTCGCGGGGGCGATCATCTATGACATAGCGGGCCGCCGTCTCTCGACCGTAACGCCCGACGAGGCGCTGGGTGCCGCAGCATTGAATGCAGCAGTGGAGGGCCGCTTCCCGCTCGGCCCGCGCGGCGCGGGCAGGTCCGCGATGGAAGGCTACTTCTTCACTGACAAATCCACCGGCGGCCGAGACTGGCCCCATTCGGGCCAGGGTGGCGCGTTTCGCCAGATCGGTCCCACCAAGATCGCGGTCTTCACAGTGGTCAACGCTGTCGGTGCGGTCGTCGATCGCAACGGGCGACGAGTACGGTGTTCGTATGCGCCAAGTACGGAGGATTGCGGCAGCATACAGGACGCTCTCGCACGCCGCCTTCCGCAGCTGAATGCGCCGAGCGCCGCGAGCGTCGGCGACGGTCCGGTCGAATCCGCCGGTCTAAGCAGCAACACGACCATCACTCTTGTGGTGACGAATCAGAAGCTGGAAGTGCGGGAGCTGCAGCGTCTGGCCATTCAGGTTCACATGTCGATGTCGCGGGCCATTCAGCCGTTCAGCACTACCGACGATGGCGACGCGTTGTTCGCCGTCACCACCGATGAGGTGGACAACCCCTCGCTATCAGCCCTCGATCTGAGCACGATTGCGTCCGAAACCGCGTGGGACGCGGTTCTGGCGAGCGTGCCACCACAGGATCCGGTGCGTCCCACTGCTCCGATTCGTGTTCAGGCGTCCGATCTGGATTTGGTTGTAGGGACTTACGAGTTCCCGTCGGGCGCGCGCGTCGTTGTGGCACGCGAGGGCGATCAACTGCACACAACGATTGTTGGTAGTGGCGGAATATTTTTTTCGCCGAAGGGCAACACGCTGATACCGGTGGCCGCACACGAGTTCCTCATCTCCGGACCGCGCCAGGATCGTGTGCTATTCGAGTCGGCCGGCGGGCACGTCGACCACAATGACGCTCAACCCCGGTCAGTGGGCCCAGAAGGCAACCGTGAGCCGCCGATGACGGGCTCGTCTCGTGGACGCGGATGATGGAGATGCACTCAGACCTCCCGCGACATCTGAATGATCGTAGTCCCGGGTACGTCGGGGTAATCACGGTCGTCAGTCACGGCTGTTCGTCCACGCTGCCTCCAAAGTGGAGGGATACTCCCATCGCGTGAAGCGCAGGACAGGCGCCGCGCCCGTGGAGCTCACCTGTGGTGCTGTCCCCGCTCGGGCGTCGCGGTTACGTTTGCCGCTCACATTTTGACCACGTGAATGGCTGACGCAGCAGCGCGGCTGGGCACATCGTTGTCAGATCGCTACCGCATCGAGCGTGAGCTCGGGAGCGGTGGGATGGCCACGGTCTATCTCGCCGAAGATCTCAAGCATCACCGCCGCGTCGCGATCAAGGTGCTGCACGCGGAGCTCTCCGCGGTACTCGGGCCTGAGCGCTTTCTCAAGGAGATAGAGCTCACCGCCAATCTGCAGCATCCGCACATCTTGCCGCTCTTCGACAGCGGTACTGCGGATGGATTGCTGTATTACGTCATGCCCTACGTCGAGGGCGAAACGCTCCGCGGTCGTCTGGATCGCGAGAGGCAGCTATCCATCGTCGACGCGGTGCGGATCGCGAGCGAAGCAGCCGACGCGCTCGAATACGCGCACGGGCGCGGCATCGTGCATCGTGACATCAAGCCGGAGAACATCCTGCTGCAGAACGGGCACGCGCTCGTCGCGGATTTCGGCATCGCGCTCGCCGTGCAACAGGCTGGCGGTCAGCGCATGACGCAGACCGGTCTGTCGTTGGGCACGCCGCAGTACATGTCGCCTGAGCAGGCGATGGGCGAGAAGAACATCGACGCTCGGAGCGACATCTACGCGCTTGGCGCAGTTGCGTACGAGATGCTCGTCGGCGAGCCGCCATTCACCGGCCCGAGCGTGCAGGCGATAGTTGCGAGACTGGTGACCGAGGAGCCTCGCCCGATTGCCGTGCAGCGCAAGGCCGTGCCCGCGTATGTCGAAGCCGCCGTATTGCACGCGTTGGAAAAGCTCCCGGCCGACCGGTTCGCAACCGCCCCGGAGTTCGCGGCGGCGCTGCGCGACGGTCCAGCGAGCTTCATCGCGGCGACTTCGCGCGGCCGAGCTGCGACGCCCATCGGCGCGCGACCATCGTGGATGCGCCCCACCGCGGCGGTGTCGGCCTTGGCGCTCCTCGCTGCGGCCGGGATGGTCGGGTGGATGTCGGCCCATCACGAGCTGCTCACCGCGCCGGATGCTGACTTGCCGACGCTCACTTCGATCCTCCCGCCGACCGGTGGGGTGTTCGGTGAGCAGCGGTCACTCGCGCTGACGCCCGATGGCCGACGCCTCGCGTTCGTGTTCGCTGCGACGAAGGGGACGCGCATGCTGTGGCTGCGGCAGCTCGACCGTCTTGAAGCCACGCCAATCCGCGGCACCGCCGGAGCCGACGAACCGTTCTGGTCGCCGGATGGCCGCTCGCTCGGCTTTTTCTCTGGCGGCTATCTCACCGTGCTGGACGAGGACGGCGCGTCTCGACGGCTGTGCCCCGTATCGGGTGCAACCGGCGGCTCATGGAGCGTGAAGGATTTGATCCTGTTCAGCGACCGCGATGGAATCTCGACGGTGCCCGCCCAGGGCGGCGAATGCCACCGCATAGTGCCCCGTGGTGCCGGGCCGCCGCCCACGGCCGCTTTCCTCCCGGATGGGGATCGCCTTCTGTACTCGCGCTCGCGGCAATTCGCCATTGTCGCGGCGACCCTCAAGGGCGACTCCATCGGAACGCTCCCGGTCCACACCAATGAATTCGAGGTCGCGGTGCCCGGGTACCTCCTCATGTCCAGCGAGAATGACCCGGGTGGCCTGGACGCGCAGCGAATCAATCTCAAGAGCCTCACGCTCGAGGGACCAGCCGTGCGTATCGCGTCCGACGTTCGAGCTCAGGCTGGCGTTCCGACCTTCGCTGTGTCGTCGAACGGTGTCGTGGCGTTCCTGCCGGGTGGCGTGGATCGCCCGTACCTCGTGTACGACGCGAACGGACTGCTCCGGGACACGGTGCGCGTGGACGGCACATGGACGATCGGCGTTCGGCCGCGAGTCGCAGGGCCACCACTCGTCGCCGTAGCGGGGAATACGGTTGGAGTCTGGTTGTACGACCTCGACGCCGATCGCGCGACGCGGCTCCTGGTGCACGACTCCACCTTCTCCACGGCTGGCATGGCGTTCGGAACGAGCTGGCCGGTGTTCAACGCCGACGGGTCGCACCTCGTCTTCGCCGTCATGTCCCCGACGCAGTGCAGGGTTGTGGATCGTGATCTGGCAACTGACACATGGCGCGTCGTCGCGCAGGAGGCCGTCCCAAGCGTCAGGCTATGCCCAAAGCCGCTCGACTGGTCGGCCGACGGGCGGCACCTGCTGGTCCGGCGGGACACGCTGCTCCAGATCATGTCTGTGGACGGCAGCTCAGGCATTCAGCAGATCGTCCGGCCCGGAAGACTGTTCGACGGCCATTTCTCGCCGGACGGTCGCTCCATTGCCTACAGCTCCGACGAGACAGGTCAGGCTGAGATCTACGTGCAGCAGCTCCCCTCCGGGCCTCCGATCCGCGTGTCACTCGAGGGCGGACGGTGGCCGGCGTGGAGTCATGCCGGCCATCAGCTCACCTTCCTCACGCCGGACGGGCGCGTGCAGCAGGTGGACGTCGACGCGACGCGGGGCGGCTCGGTCGGGACTTCGCGCACGCTCTTCACGGTGCCCACGTGGCGTCGCAGCACCTTCGACGATGACGGCGCCGGCTTCGCGGTGGTCGGAGACGGTGAGCGCTACCTCGTACGCCAGTCACCGTCGGGACTCGCCGTTGCGTACGTGCAGCACTGGCCGACGCTCCTCAACCGCGGCACCGCACCGAATAACACCGGGTCCCGCCAGTGACCGACGTTCGTGCGCGCCTGAGCGCGAGTCTCGCCGATCATTACCGCATCGAGCGCGAGCTCGGGAGCGGTGGAATGGCGACCGTGTACCTCGCGCATGATCTGAGACACGATCGCGATGTCGCGCTCAAGGTGTTACGCGAGGATGTAGCCCACTCAGTCGGTGCCGAACGCTTTCTCCGAGAGATTCATCTCGCCGCGAAACTGAACCATCCGAACATCGTCGCGCTGTTCGACTCGGGCGACATCGATGGCGTGCTTTTCTACGTCATGCCCGCCGTGGATGGACAGTCGCTGCGTGAGCTGCTCGACTCCACTGCGCAATTGCCGATTGACGACGCAATCCGAATCATCGCCGAGATCGCGAGCGCACTGGAATACGCACACCGGCGCGGCGTCGTGCATCGCGACATCAAGCCGGAGAATATCCTCCTGCACGATGGTCGTGCATTGGTGGCGGACTTCGGGATCGGCAAGGCGTTGAGTGACGCGAGCGGCGCGACGTTCACACAGAGTCGGCATGAACGTGGGCACTCCCGCGTACATGAGTCCCGAGCAGGCTGTCGGCGAAACTGTGGACGGACGCAGCGACATCTATTCGCTGGGCTGCGTTCTCTATGAGATGCTCGTGGGTGAGCCTCCATTCACCGGCCCGAATGTGCAGGCGGTAATCGCCAAGCGCTTCGTTCAGACGCCAGCCGACGTGTGCGCGCTGCGCGAGGGCGTCCCACGTGCGATCGCTGTTGTCGTTCAACGTTCACTCGCACGCACGCCGGTGGATCGCTACGAGACTGCGGGCGGCCTGATCGCCGCGCTGCGCGACGTGATGTCTGGAGCGCGCGCTACAGCATCTCCACCTTGCCCGAGCGATCGATTGCTGTGCTTCCGTTCGAGGACATGAGCGGCGATCGCGAGAACGAGTACTTCGGCGACGGCATCGCCGAGGACATCATCAACGCCCTGACGCGAATTGACGGACTGCACGTAGCGGCACGCACCTCGGCGTTCTCGTTCAAGGGGAAGCACGCGTCCCTGGCGGCGATCGGTGAGCAGCTCCGCGTGTCGACTGTGTTGCAGGGGAGTGTCCGCAAATCGGGTAACCGTCTTCGCATCACCGCGCAGTTGGTGTCTGTCGCAGACGGGTATCACCTCTGGTCTGAGCGTTACGATCGCGATCTCACCGATGTGTTCGTCGTGCAGGACGAGATCGCATCCGCGATTGCCACGAAGCTGCAGGTGACGCTTGTCAGAACGGATACCAACGCCGAGCGCGCGACGACCCAACAGGTCGCCGCTTACGAGCTTTACGTGCGCGGACGCGCTTTCACGATGCAGCGAGGCTCCGGGATCGCCCGTGCACTGGAGTGCTTCGAGCGCGCGATCGAGCTGGATCCGTCCTACGCTCCGGCGCACGCTGGGCTCGCTGAAGCGCTCCGCACGCTCGCGCAGTACGGCTTCGTCCGCGCGGCCGATGCAATTCCGCGCGCGAAAGCGGCGATCGCGCGTGCGTTGGAGCTCGATCCTGGCCTCGGCGAGGCGATCGGTGTCCTCGCGCTCATCACGCTCACATCCGATCTCGATCCGACAGGATCGCTGGAGTTGTTCGAGCGGGCGCTGGCGATCAATCCGATGTTGGCCGAGATCCGATGTCTGTACGCGATATGGGGCCTCGTGATGGTGCGAGGCAACGAGGCGCGCGGCCTCGCCGAGATTGAGCGCGCATTGCGGGACGACCCATTGAGCAGCATCTGCGCCGCACACGCAAGCATCGGCCTGGCCATCATGGGTATGCACGATGCAGCGTTTCGTGCGGCGACACGCGCCGCGGAGCTCAATCCGGATTCCTTCGCCTCGCAACTGTCGGTGATGCTGTCGCTGGCCTGGGGCGGCCGCTACGCGGAGGCGCTTGCGGCGTCGGGCCCGGTGCTCCAGATGTCCGGTCGGCACCCGTGGGCGCTCTCGATCCTGACCCACGTTCTTGCCGCGCAGGGAGATCTCTCGCGCGCGGAAGCGATAGACGATGAGCTTCGCGCGCGTGCGAGATCGGGTTATGTGCAGTGCACGTGGCTCGCACTATCCGCGCTTGCGCTTGGCAGGACCGACGAGGCGATGGAGCTCACGTTCCGCTCAGTCACGGAGATCGACGCATTTGGCCCATGGTTCGTCCGCTTCCCCGGCACCGAGGCATTACGGGCGCATCCGCGGTTCCCCGAGCTGGCAAGGCTGATCGGCAGCTGAATGACAGACTCCGCCACGCGACTCGCGACAGCACTGTCCGCACGCTACATCATCGAGCGCGAGCTCGGCGGCGGCGGGATGTCGCGCGTCTTCGTTGCGGAAGAGGTCGAGCTCCGGCGCGCGGTCGTGATCAAGGTCATCGCTCCCGAGCTCGCGGAGGAGCTGAGCGCGGAGCGCTTCACGCGTGAGGTGAAGCTCGCGGCGCGGCTGCAGCAGGCGAACATCGTCCCGGTGCTCGCGGCCGGCAACGCTGATGACCTGCCGTACTACACCATGCCCTTCGTGCGCGGGGAATCGCTGCGCGCGAGAATGGCCAGTGGCGTGCCGCTCTCCACCAGTGATGCCGTCAGCATCCTGCGCGACGTCGCTCGGGCGCTCGCGTACGCGCATGCGGAAGGCGTGGTGCACCGTGACATCAAGCCGGAGAACATTCTGCTGTCGGGGGGCGCTGCTGTCGTGACCGACTTCGGAATCGCGAAGGCGCTCGTTGCGTCGCGAACTTACGCGGGCGGCACTTCCGCCGGCATCACGCGCGCTGGCACTTCGTTGGGTACGCCCGCCTACATGGCGCCGGAACAGGCGCTGGGCGACCCCGGCACTGATCACCGTGCAGACATCTACGCATGGGGCGTCGTCGCATGGGAGCTGCTCGCGGGCGCGCATCCATTCGCCGGTCGCAATACGATGCAGGCGATGGTCGCGGCGCACGTCACTGAGCCCGCGCCGTCCCTTGCCGCGCGGCGTCCGGAAGTGCCAGAGTCACTCGCCACGCTCGTGACGCATTGTCTGGACAAGAATCCCGACATGCGGCCGGCCTCCGGCGCGCGGCTGCTGGAGCTGCTCGAGTCGGTGAACACATCTCGTGATGCTGTCGCGATCCGCCCGCGGCCGAAGCGCGTGCGCAACGCAGTCGCGATCGGCGCATTGTTTGCTATCGCGCTCGCGGCAGTGTTCGTCATGCCGCGCGTTCGCGGCGCACCTGCAGTGACAGGCGATAAGTCGTTGGCCGTGCTCCCGTTCACCAGCACCGGCGATACCGCGAATCGCTATCTGGCCGAGGGGATCGCCGACGAGGTCACGAACACACTGTCACTCGTCCCCGGACTGCGCCTCGCTGGCGCGATATCCGCGGCGCGGTTCGCGGGCAAGGGCAGTTCGGCGCAGGACATCGGTACATCCCTCCACGTCGGCAACGTGCTCGACGGAACGGTGCGGCGAGAGGGTGACAGAATCTTTGTCACGGCGGAGCTATCCAACGCACGCGATGGCCTCGCCGTGTGGCACGACAGCTACGAGCGGCCCGCGAAGGACGTCTTCGCGGTCCAGGACGAGATCGCGCGCGCAATTGCGGGCCAGCTTCAGGTCACGCTTGCCGCGGGAACCGGCTCGCTCGCGGAGAGCGGGACGCGCGATGCCACAGCATACGACCTGTACCTCAAGGGCATGTATCTGTACCGCCGACGCGGCACCGGAATCACTGACGCGATAGCGACCTTCGAGCAGGCGACAGCGCGCGATCCGACGTTCGCGCGCGCATGGGCGGCATTGTCCACCGCACTCGCCGTGTCGCCGTCATACGTCGATACGCGCGCTGGTGACGTGCTCCCGCGCGCACGCGAAGCGGCAGAGCGCGCCGTGCGGCTCGACTCCATGTTGTCGGGTGCGCACGTGGCACTCGGCTATGTCGATGCGGAGCAGTTCCGATGGAAGGCCGCCGAGTCCGAGTTCCGCCGTGCCATCGTGCTGGACCCGAACGCCGCCGAGCCGGAGTACCGTCTCGCGTACATGATGGTGAACCAGGGACGCTTCGCGGACGCCATTCCGGAGCTACGGCGTTCGGAAGCGCTCGATCCGTTGTACGTGGTGCCGCAGGCGTATCTCGGCCTCGCCGAGGTGCACGTCGGACGAGTCGCCGAAGGGCTGGCCGAGCTGCATCGTGCCCTGTTGCTCGAGCCAAGAAGCCTCGGCGTACTGGGAATGACCACAGCCGCGTACGACCGTCTGGCGATTCCGGATTCGGCACTCGCATATGCGCGCCTGTACCTCGCAAGCTCGTCGCAGCCGGCACGCGCCGGCGCAGCTGCATACACCCTTGCACGGTACGGAGATCGGACCGCCGCCGAAGCCGTGGTGCGGCGGCTGGAGATGCCGACCAGCACCAACTGGACACGCTGGACCGGGCTCGCAGATGCGTATCTGGGCCTCGGCGATACCGCACGCGCGATCTCAGCGATGCAGCACGCCGCGGCCACACGCGATGGCGACGCATTCCCTGAGTTCATGAGCAAGTGGAAAGGCGAGTTCCCCGCAGACCCACGGGTGGACGCGGTGTTGCGACGTTACAATCTTGATCCGGCGCTGTTCGAGAAATCGCAGCCCGGGGCGCGAAGGAATTGACTGACGCGACTCTCGAGGATCATTCAGTCGCAGAAGGGCGCTGCTAATTCAGATCACGCGCGAACATCAGCTTCAACGTGATCTTGTCCGACGCGTGAGTGAGGCCGAAGCCTATGCCGCTCTCGATGTCGATCGCGGCGTAGTGGTCGAACGCAGCCCAGAGCTGGTTGACCTGTTGCGCACGAGGTTGCAACTCGCGAAGCGGGCCAAGTCCCGAATAATCCTCAGCGGCCACCGCCCAGCTCGAGTTGACGTGGTACGCCACGCGGGCGGCGGGATTGAATTCCAGCGCGGCGACCCCACCGTGCCAGGAGTTGTCGAGGATTGGGTTGAAGATGAAATCCCACGGATCGAGGTGCCAGCCGAAGATGGGACGGATCTCCGAAGTGTAGCGGTGCACATCCCAGCGCGCGGAGTTCAGGCTGAATTCAAAGTTGGCGCCATAAAAGAACCGGCGCTCATCAGCGTGTGGTGAGACGAAAAGCACGCGCAGCTTGCCACCATTGACGGTAGCACCGTACTGGCTCGTGATGCTGTAAAGCGGAAGGTAGACGCCCAGCTCGAGCCACGGTCTGGCGCCGTACGCCCACTCGAAACCGCCGTCGAAGGAGTGATTGGAGACGATGCCGCCGGGAAATGGCGCGACCGTGCTGCCGTCGGGGGTGAAGTTGGTGTGCAGCGTGAGGTTGAACTTGCCGACTGCTGCGATCGCTGCGTCGTAGACCTGAATCTCGTCGGTGGGACCCTGCGCAGTGGCAGGATGCGGGAGTGCGGCCGTGACTGCGAACAGGACGACAGCGCTCGACATCGCGCGCGACATTGCGCGCGACATTGCGGAAAAACGGGTCATTGAGTGCGGCACTCTGGCACGGGACTGCTCCTTGGATTCATGGGCTCGTATCGGCAGCAGGGCGCGATCGAAAGTATACGGCCACGTGCGACGCATTGCATCCGGCGCGACCGCCGCCCACTTTTGCCAGCGTCAACCAATCCTCCGCCTGCCGATCGCTCATGCGAGTTGCCCGCTACGTCGTCGCCGCCTCTCTCCTCGCCTCCGTCTACGTACCCGGCGCGCTCCAGGCGCAGCAGCACGCGAATGCCGCGTCGCCCACACCGGCCGCGCGCAGCATCGCGTCGCAGACCGCAGGCCTCGAACGCCATGACGGCTTCATCCCGTTCTACTACGACCCCAACACCGGCAAGCTGCTCCTCGAGGTGCAACGGCTCGGTCAGGACTTCCTGTACCTGCCGACGCTCGCCACCGGCGTTGGATCGAACGATCTCGGCCTCGATCGCGGCACGACCGGACGTGAGGCACTCGTTCGCTTCGAGCGCTTCGGTCCGCGCGTGCTGCTCGTTCAGCAGAATACGCGCTATCGCGCGACTGCCGACTCGGTGCAGGCACACTCCGTCGAGGAATCGTTCGCCACGTCGGCAATAGCGTCGATGCCGATCGTCGCCGAGGAGGGCGGCCGGCTGCTGGTGGACGCAACGGATTTCCTGCTGCAGGACGCGATGGACGTGAGCTCCACAATCCAGCGACAGAAGCAGGGCACGTACCGGCTCGATCGCAATCGCAGCGCGATCTACATGCCACACACAAAAGCGTTTCCGAAGAACACCGAGATCGAGACGCTGCTGACCTTCGCGAGCGATGCACCAGGCCGCGAAGTCGCGCGTCACGCGCCGGATCCGGGTGCGCTCACGCTGCGCGAACACTTCTCGTTCGTGGAGCTCCCCGATTCCAACTACAAGCCGCGCGCGTTCGATCCGCGCGTCGGTTTCTTCACGGTCACCTTCGATGACTTCTCGCGCCCGTTCACTGAGCAGCCGGAGGTGCGCTGGATAAATCGCTGGCGTCTCGAAAAGAAGGACCCGTCCGCAGCGATGTCCGAGCCGGTCAAGCCCATCGTGTACTATCTGGATCCCGGCATTCCCGAGCCGTATCGCACCGCCTTCCGCCAGGGCGCAGCATGGTGGTCCAAGACGTTCGAGGCCGCTGGATTCCGGAACGCGTTCCGCGTCGAGGATCTGCCAGCCGGCGCGGATCCGATGGACGCGCGCTACTCGATGATCCAGTGGGTGCACCGGAGCGAGCCCGGCTTCTCTGTCGGGCAGTCGTTCGTCGATCCACGCACTGGCGAGATCATCAAGGCGATGCTCAAGATGGACACGTACCGCTCGATAACCGACTACAACATCTTCGCGGGACTGGAGCCGGCGACAGACGGCGCGGCGAGCGACTGGATGGCGTCGCTCGATCCCAACGTCAACGGCACCGAGTTCGCCATGTCGCGCCGGCGCCAGCATGTTGCGCACGAGATCGGCCACACACTCGGCCTCGCGCACAACTACATCTCGCACGCGTTCGGCCGTGCAAGCGTGATGGACTATCCCGGACCGCTCGTGACGCTCAGGCCCGACGGCACGCTCGACCTGTCACACGCCTGGTCCAGCGGCACCGGCGCTTACGACACGCTCGCGATTCGCTTCGGCTACACCCAGTACCCCAACGCTGCCGCCGAGCGCGCAGGTCAGGAGGCGTTGGCGCGTCAGGCGATCGCAGGCGGCGCGCGCTTCATGACGGATCGCGACGCGTCCGCGGGCGTGTACCCCGAAGTCACGCGCTGGTTGAACGGCGACGACGCCGTGAAGGAGCTGGCGCGCGAGAGCGCCGTGCGCGACGTCCTCATCTCCAAGTTCAATGAATCGGTGATCGCTCCCGGCGATCCCATGTGGATGATCAACGAGCGCTTCGTGCCCGTGTACCTGCACCATCGCTACGCCATCGAGGCAGCGACGAAAGCGATCGGCGGAATGGAGTACACGTTCGCGCTGCGTGGTGACGGCCAGACACCGGCGACGATAGTGGCGCCGGCGAAGCAGCGGGAAGCACTGCGACTTCTGATGGCCACGCTCCAGCCGAAGGAGCTCGCAGTCCCCGAGCGCATCGTGAAGATGATTCCACCGTCGCCCTATGGATTCAGCGGAGGGTGGGGATTCTCGACGACGCCCGCCGGAATCGTTTACGATCCGCTCGCCATCGCGCGCTCGCTCGCGAGCAACGTGGCTGACGGAATTCTGCAGCCCGACCGCATCGAGCGGGTGATCTCGTTCCACTCGCGCAACGCGGCCTCACCCTCGGCCGACGAGGTGATCGGGCAGATGATCTCGAGCGTGTACACCGGCTCGGTCGCGACGACGCCGTACGAACGCGGCGTCCGTCGTCAGGCGAGGCAGGCGGTAGTGGATGCGCTGTTCGCGCTCGCGCAGGACAAGCGCGCGACAGCGGATGCGCGGGCGGTGGCAGACGATCAACTGAACCGACTCGCGAGAACCCTGTCGAGCACGAGTACGAGCACCAGCGACGCGGACGACCGCGCTGCGAATGACGAAGTCGTGCGCGACGTGCGAAACTGGCTGGACCGCCGGATCGCGCCGCCGCAGCCAACGGGAGTGATCGAGCTGCCGCCAGGAACACCGATCGGTTGAGAGTGAGAGAGATTACGGGTCAGAGCGATATGGAAAGGCTCGCATCCGCGCTGTCGGACCGCTACACCATCGAGCGCGAGCTCGGCGCGGGTGGGATGGCCACCGTCTATCTCGCGCACGACCTCAGGCATGAGCGCAGTGTCGCGATCAAGGTTCTGCGTTCCGACATCGCACAGACCATCGGAGCGGATCGCTTCCTGCGCGAGATACAGCTTGCGGCAAAGCTGAATCATCCCAACATACTCGCGCTCTTCGACTCAGGTCACGCGGACGACACACTGTTCTACGTGATGCCGGCGGTCGAAGGGCGACTCACTCCGCGAGCGTATGATTCGTGATGGAATGCTGCCGATCAATGAAGCTGTTCGTATAGCAACCGAAGTGGCCGGCGCACTCGACTACGCTCATCGTCACGGAGTGGTGCATCGCGACATCAAGCCCGAGAACATTCTCTTCCAGGAAGGCCACGCTCTGGTCGCCGACTTCGGAATTGGCAAGGCGATGAGTGCGGTCGAGGGCGAGACCTTCACGCAGACCGGCGCCAGCGTCGGAACTCCGGCGTACATGAGTCCGGAGCAGGCGGCCGGGGACAGCGTCGATGGAAGAAGCGACATTTACTCGCTGGGCTGCGTCTTGTATGAAATGCTGGTCGGTGAGCAGCCATTTACTGGCCCAACTGTGCAGGCGGTGATCGCCAAGCGCTTCGTGCAGACACCGGCCGATGTGGCCGCACTGCGCGAAGGGGTCCCTCGCCCTATCGCACGTGCGGTGCAGCGGGCACTTGCCCGCACGCCCATCGACCGCTACGAGACAGCTGCCTTGTTCAACACCTCACTCGGCGAGACCGAAGCCGTAAGTGCAGGCCACACTGCACCCGAAAAATCGCTTGCGGTGTTGCCGTTCGTGAACATGAGCGCCGATCCCGAGAATGAATTCTTCGCAGATGGGATTACAGAAGAGATTCTCAACGCACTCGCGACCATCCCCGACCTGCGCGTCGCTGGTCGTACGTCGTCGTTCTCGTTCAAGAGCAAGAACGCCGAACTGAAGGCAATCGGTGAGCAGCTCAATGTGCGAACGGTGCTGGAAGGCTCCGTGCGTCGCTCCGGAAAGCGCGTGCGAATCACTGCACAGCTGAGCGACGTGACCGACGGCTTCCGCATGTGGTCGGAGCGTTACGACCGCGAGATCGAAGATGTCTTTGCGGTACAGGATGAGATCGCGTCGGCCATCGCAGCGAAGTTGAAGACTACCTTCCAACCTGCGAGCGACAGCAATGGCGCCGAGCGGGCTCCGGGCAATATCGAAGCGTATGAGGCGTACCTCAAGGGACGCGCTCTTTTCTATCGCCGCGGCAGGGGAATGCACGACGGATTGAAGCTCATGCAGCGTGCGCTCGAGCTCGATTCCGAATACGCGTTGGCATGGGCTGGCCTTGCGGACGGCTACTCGATGCTCGCTTACTTTGGCATGCTCTCACCAGAGGTCGCGTCGGCGCCCGCGCACGAAGCTGTCGCGAATGCGCTCAAGTTCGGCCCGGGCCTCGCGGAATCGCATAGCGCCGCGGCGCAGGTGGCGTTGTTGTTCGACTGGGACTGGGTGCAAACCGAGCTGTCATTCCGACGCGCACGGGAGATCAATCCCGCGTACGCTCAGGCCGCAGCATGGTACGCACTCTTCTTCCTCGGCTTCGTAAGCTGGAATTGGGAGGAAGCGATTGCGATCGCAAGCGAGCTGCACCGCGGCGAGCCACTTTCTGCTTATGTGACCAGCATCATGGGATTTTGCCACAGCTTCGGCGCACATCCGGACGAAGGTATCGAGTGGGCGATTCGCGCGCAGGCACTCGATCCTACAGCATTCATCACACTCTGGTCACTTCAATTTGCACAGTATTATGCACGTCAGTACGAAGCCTCGATTGCAACTGGCGATGCACTGCTCGCCGCGTCCGGTCGCCATCCGTGGGCGCTGTTGTTCTCGGTGCTCGCATCGGCTGAATACGGCGACATCGCCGGCGCGCGCGCAATAGCGGCAGAGATGGAGGCGCGATCCGCCCGGGAGTACATAAGCCCATTCCATCGCGGTTATGCTGCTGCGCTCATCGGTGACGAGGCGGCGGCAAACAGGCTGCTGCGCGAAGCGACTGCTAGACGCGACCCCGGGATTCCGGTCTTCTGCCGGCTCGCGGCTGAAGCCCCGGCGATGACTGCGCTCCCCGCGTATCAGGAACTACTCGGTGTGCTCAAACTGCCTGGTCTGTAGCGATGCCACCGGACGACTGAGGCGCGCAACGCCCGGCATGCCCAGGGGCCCCCATCGTCTGGCGGGCTACCAGTTGTAGCTGACGTTTTGGGCTAATGATTGGGCTAAGCGGTCGCCCTGGCCCTCCTAAGAAACAATTCGCTTCTCGCGGGTTTGGCGACTCCGCTGCACTTTTGGGCTCGATGCCCGTCATTGAGAGACTCACATCTGCGCTCGCCGACCGCTACCGCATCGAGCGCGAGCTCGGCGCTGGCGGGATGGCTACCGTCTATCTCGCGCATGATCTGAGGCACGATCGCGATGTCGCGATCAAGGTGCTTCATCCTGATCTCGGTGCCGCACTGGGCGCCGATCGTTTCCTGAGCGAGATTCGCACGACAGCACGGTTGCAGCATCCGCACATACTTCCGCTGCTCGACAGTGGCGATGCTGACGGACTGCTGTACTACGTGATGCCGGTAGTCACCGGCGAGTCGCTGCGCGCACGATTGTCGCGCGAGCGGCAGCTTCCGATTCGCGAAGCCGTGCGCATCGCGCGCGAAGTGGCGAGCGCGCTCGACTACGCGCACCGCCACGGCGTGATCCACCGCGACATCAAGCCCGAGAACATCCTGCTGCACGATGGCCAGGCGCTCGTCGCGGATTTCGGTATCGCGCTCGCCGTTCAGCAGGCGGGCGGCGCAGCGCATGACGCAGACCGGTCTATCGCTCGGCACTCCGCAGTACATGTCGCCCGAGCAGGCGATGGGCGAGAAGACGATCGACGCTCGGAGCGATATCTATGCGCTGGGAGCGGTGACGTACGAGATGCTGTGCGGCGATCCGCCATTCACCGGATCGAGCGTGCAGGCGATCGTCGCCAGAATGATGACGGAGCATCCCACGCCGCCGAGTACGCTGCGCGACACGGTGCCCGCGAATGTGGACGATGCGGTACTCACCGCGCTGGCAAAGCTACCCGCGGATCGCTTCGCAACGGCCGCGGAGTTCGCTGACGCACTCGGCGGCAACGCGAGCGGAGCATCGAGTGCGCAACACAGGCGCAGTGCACCTGTCGCGCGGAGGGATCGCACTCGTGCGGCCCTCGCGGCGGTCACGCTCGTTGCACTCGTCGCGATCGCCGCTGCCGCGTGGGGTTGGCTACGGCCAACGACATCGAGCGAGCCGGTGACGCGTGTCGCCATCGCACTACCACCTGGACAGGAGATCGAGCCGCAATTTTACGGCTTCAGTTTCGATCTGACACGCGATGGGTCGAGACTCGCATATGTGGGTCGCCGGCGCCGCCGCGGGCACAACTCAGCTATGGGTTCGACGGCTCGATGCGCTCGATGCAACGCCGGTGCCCGGAACTGAAGGCGCCTATTCGGTGCAATGGTCCCCCGACGGAAAGTCTCTGTTGTTCGGTGGCCTCGCTGGCTCGACCACCGTCGCAAATCTCGAGACCGGACAGATAATACATGTTCCCGACATCGCCGATGCGGCATGGGGAAGCAGCGGTGCGCTGTACGCGGTACGAAAGCACGGCTACGTGACTCGGCAGCAGCTGGGAGGTGCCGCGGACACGATCGCCCGACTCGAGTCGCTCGACAGGCAGGCAAGCGCTGCTCTTGGCAACGTAAGTCGCCGGCCCCTCGCCCTCCTTCCAGACGAAAGCGCCGCTCTCTTCGTCCCCCAGACAAAGGTGATTGGCGATACGACACCCGCGCAGATTCACGCCGTTTCATTCAAGACGGGCAAGGTATCTGTCGTCGGCCTCGGCGTGGCGGCAAGCGTTCTCCCGTCCGGACAGTTGCTTCGCACAACGGCGGATGGCACTGTCTATCTCACGCCTTTCGACAGCAAGACGCTCAGAATGACGGGAACGGGGATTCCAATCGCTCGCGTCGCTCTTGGAGCAAACTCGGGGAATCGCACTTATCCCCAGATAAGTATCGCCGAGAACGGAACGCTGATCTATCTGGCGGGACGGCTGCAACAGCGGCGACTCGCGTGGCTGGACGCCAACGGACACGCCGGTCCTTCGACCGACATCGCCGGCTATTTCTGGGGATTCACACTGTCTCCTGATGGCAGTCAGGTAGCGTTCTCGCTCGACTCCAGGGACAACGAACCCACCATGTCGGCGGGCATCGGGCGGGCGGACGTCTTTGTCGAGCAATTGACGACCGGCGTGCGCACACGTCTGACATCTTCGTACGTGAATTTGCGGCCGAGTTGGTCGGCTGACGGGAAGTACGTCCTCTGGGCGCGCATCGGTGGTGCATCGCCGCAGAGCATGGACGAGCGGCCCGCGGACGCGTCTGCACCGGAGCGGCTGGTGCTCTCTGAATCCGTGTTCGGTCATTCGGTTGGCGGCGGCGCCTGGCTGCCGAATCACCGTACGATGATGGTCGCGACGTACGGCGACGGGCCGACCGCGCGCGATATCTACGATATCACGCCAGCAACTGACAGCGCGCCACATCCCTTCGCGGTGCTGGCCGGCGACCAGGTTGCGCCGACTCCATCTCCTGATGGATCGTTGATCGCGTACCTGTCAGGCGAGACGAGCGGACCGAGCGACCTGTACGTGCAACCATTCTCGTCAGGGACGACGCGGCTGCAGGTATCCAACGGCGGAGCGAGCGCGGGGCATTGGTCGCACGACGGGCGCACGCTGTACTACTGGGACCAGCGCGGCAAGCTGATGGCGGCGTCGATCCAGGCGAAGCCGACGCTGGCGGTTACGAGCACGCGTGAGATCGGCGGCCACAACGAGCTGTTTGGTGGCTCCCCGAGCACGAGCATGTTCGATGTTGCGCCCGACGGACGCATACTCGTAGCCGAGGATATGCCGGGATCGTTTCAACTGATCCTCGTGCGCAACTGGATGGCGGGACTCGCTCAGACGGCGAGGAGATGAGCTGAGCGTCGACTCTAGCGACGACGCTCAGCCCGACTTCTTCGGCCAATGCTCGAGTATGTGCCCTATGGTTGGCCCTTCCCGCCACCGGCTCCATAGATATTGCCCGTGGTGAAGCTCGCGTCCTGCGCAGCGAGTTGAACGAAGATGGAGGCGAGCTCGGCAGGTTCGCCGGGGCGGCCGAACGCGTCGTCGGAACCGAACTTGGTGTACTTCTCCGGCGGAGCACCGCCGCTGATCTGGAGCGGCGTCCAGATCGGACCCGGTGACACGCCGTTGACGCGAATTCCTTTGGGGCCGAATTGCTTCGCAAGCGACTTCACGAAGTTCATGGTAGCGGCTTTCGTCTGCGCGTAATCGTAAAGATCGGGGTCGGGATTGTAGGCCTGCTCCGAAGTGGTCGCGATGATCGTCGAGCCAGGTGCGAGGTGCGGGAGCGCGGCCTGGATGATCCAGAAGGGCGCGTAAATGTTGGTCTTCATCGTCCAGTCGAAGAGCTCCGTCGTGAGCTCGAGAATGCTGGGCACCGAGTGCTGCCGTCCTGCATTCGATACGACGATGTCGAGACCGCCCAGTCCGGACACCGCCTCGGCGACCAGGCGCTTGCAGAACGCTTCCTCACGCAGATCTCCCGGTATGGCGACGGCCTTACGTCCTGCTTGGCGAATGAGATCCAACACCTCGCGGGCGTCCGGTTCTTCCGCCGGCAAGTAGTTGATCGCCACGTCCGCGCCTTCGCGCGCGTATGCGATGGCTGCCGCGCGGCCCATGCCGGAGTCACCGCCCGTGATCAGCGCTTTGCGGTTGAGCAGGCGGCCCGAGCCCTTGTAGCTGCTTTCTCCGTGATCGGGGCGGGGATCCATCTTGCTGGCCAGACCAGGCCACGGTTGCGGCTGCTCCCTGAAGGGCGGTCTGGGATACTTGGTGGTCGGGTCCTCGACCGGCTGCGCGGTGGGAGCCCCGGAGGTGGTGCCTTGCGAGACGGCTGCGCTGGTGCCGACCGCTACTGCCGCGAGTCCTGCTCCGATGCCGGCGACGACCTGGCGCCGGGAAAGTGGTCTTCCGTCATGAGCGCTCATTTGCTGGACATCTCCTTCAGGCTGGGAGTGCAGTTGTACTTGGTGCCGAACTGGTGACTTGCCCAGCGGCATGTTCAGGGGGAATTCCCGACCGAACGGACCAGTTCGCCCTGCAAGACGGACTCCCAGGGTAGCGCGTGGCGCCGAAACGGCTCGGGTGCGCCGAGGGGAAGGAGGGGAGGATCAGGTCTTGTGTCGTGCATGCGATTCGACGTGCACGACACAAGACCTGACCCCTTAGCCACGCCAAGCGGCCGCCTCCGTTAACCGATGAGTCTCTTGAGAGCGACCTGTGTGATTCCATAGCATCCGCACGACGCCTCCTCCAGCTTCGCTCGGTCGAGCACGCGCACGCGTCCGCGGGTGTACTGAATGATCCCTGCGTTCTGCAGCGTTCCCATCGCGACGGTCACGCCGGCGCGCCGCACGCCAAGCATCAGCGCGAGGAATTCGTGCGTGAGCTCGAAGTCGGTCTCGTGCACGCGGTCGTGCGTCATGAGGAGCCAGCGGGCCGTTCGCTCTTCGAGCGTGTGCAGGCGGTTGCAGGCGACCGACTGCGAAATCTGTCCCGTGAAGTATGCGGCGAAGTGGAGGCAGGTCTTCCGCACTGCGGGCCGTGTATTGAGCGCGCGTCGGAACGAGTCGGCGCTGATGCGCCATCCGTCACCCTCGACCTGTACTATCACACGGTTCGGCAGTGTGTCGTCTTCGAAGACCACGGGGAGGCCGACGAGGCCCTCGAAGCCCACGGTACCGACCTCGATGTCGCCCCCTTCCTGTTCGGTGGCGAGGATCGAGGCGACCCCCTCGCGCACGAACCAGACGTGAGCGATCGGCACTCCGGGCTCGATCAGTACCTGCTTGAAGCGCAGCCGCGTTGGGGTGAGCTGCGGTAGGAGCCACGCGTAGTCGTCGAGCGGCAACGCATGCAACAGCATGTTTGGCTCAGCCGCGTGCGCAGCGGCGGCCCCCTCCAGACGCACGTCATCCGCAGCCAGATCGCTGGGTCCACTCCGGCGGGTGCGCGTGCCATCGCCGTCGCCAGCATCCGACACAGACCTGGTATCTCGCGAGAACTCGCTGGCCTCGATCTCTTCAGCGTCGCTCATGTGCGCCCCCAGAGAAACTTGGGGTCGAGGAAAGGCATCCGAGGGCGGCAGGGAGAGTCAGCGTGGGAATGTCCGCAGAGCGGAATTTCGTCATCAGAGAAGCTCGATGTCGACAACGAATGGCGGCCCTCTGGGCCGACAGAGCGCGCCCTCGCGCGCCCTCGAACTATAGCGGGACTCAGGAGCGATAGCGAACCAGAACAACGCCTAACAGGACCTGCGTACCCTATCGCGCATAGATCGTACGAAAGAGCGCTAAGTCGTTACTATACAAGCACTTGCGTAAACAAACATCTGTCGCCAAGTTGCATGCTCGCAACAGCTTCATATCCACTGCAGGAGTCCTCTGATGTACAACACCACGCCCATTCCGACAGCGACGCTCTTCGCGCTCTCCCGCTCGTCGCTGCAAGCCGTGCGCCGAGCCGTGCACGCGTACCGTGAGGGATGGGTCGACCAACGACGGTTGGGCGTGGCCGCGCGAATAATCGCTGAGGATGCACACCGGCACGGCCTCGCGGCGGAACGGATGCTCGTGGCGCTCAAACAAGAGTGGGCTGGGCTGCAGGATGTCTGGACGCTGCCGCCGCTCGACGCACGCGAGCTGTTGAGCGTGCTCGTTACGCTCAGTGTCCGGGCTTACTACGAGCCCGCGGGTGTACCGCGCCACGGAGGCGGCCGGCCCACGCTCGCGGGACATAGTGATGCGCGTCGTGATGCACGTGGTGATGCGCGCACTGCCGCCTGAATTCGAGTTCAGCGGTCGTGGCCGGGCAGATCTCGCTCGCGACCCGAGTCCCAGGCCCGGGCGCGGCGCACCGGGACAGGAACTTACTGACGCCCGCCTCTCGCTCGTTGCCGATGATTTGCGGCAGCGGCTACGCTCTGTATGCGGCGAGTGGAGCGAGGCAGAGTTCGAGAACGTCGTCCAACTGATCGCCCGCACCAAGGTCCGCTGGGCCGACGGCGGCTCCGGACACTGAGCCGTCGCGGGCACAGCTCGCAACAGGCATGGGGTCGCTGGCGGGTCCCGATGAGCGCGGGCGCTACCTCCGAGATCTCAAAGAAACGCCCGAATCACGCAGGTCGGGGCGATCATCCGCGCGTCGTTTGCGAGTGAACTGCCACGGCCTGAACGCCGGATCCTTCAGCCCCCGCGCGAGCTTCTCGTTTGAATGCCAGCAGCTCTCGGCGAAATGCCAGCGATGATTGCACGGGAGGACTGATGTCAGGGCACGTCGGCCTTCGCGCTCACCGGGCGTCGGTCGAGCGCACAGCAGCAGTATGTCGCTCGGGTGGTCAGTGATCCACTACTCCGTCTTGCCTATTGCGGATCCAGGCCCTCAACGCCGCCATGTCGCGCAACACGACGGCGTCGATCTCGCGCAGTACTCCAGCGTTCGCGTCCTTCGCGCCCTCGATCAGAATGGGAACAGTGATAGGAACGAGTGCGCGAAGGCGACGTAGCTCGCGAGGAATGGCGCGATCGCTCGTCAGTTCTCCCAAGCTGACCGCGACTGCGCGCGCGCTCGTACTCGCGGTCGCCTCGGCGATGGCCTCCGCTGAAAGACCAGCGCCGACATTGAGGGGACGCCACCCTTCAACCGCTGCGGTCGCCGCGACGAGCAGGGCCCCATACTCACGGGGCTGACCCAATGGCGTACCGACGATAAGGTCGGGCGGGCCCAGGGACGATGTGGTCGCATCGACGATCCGCTCGAGGACACGCCGAAGCACGGCGTCGGCGACATGCTCGTGCGCAGCGTGCAGCGTCCCGGTGCGCGCGGAATTGATGACCGTCGAATGCAATGGTTCTACGAGCGTGTCGATGAAGGCCTCTGCCGAGAGCGCAACGGCCGCCCGCCGCAGTTCCGTCTCGAGTGCCACGACATCGAACGCCCGGACTGCCTCGAGACAGGTCGACACTGATCCGCGCTGCGTGGACTCCTCGGCTTCGCGCGCGGGACTGACCCCAACCAGCTCGTTCACGAGCTTCGCGAGCGCGCTCCCATCGAGCCCGGCGATCTGTCCGATGTTGTGTCCCGCAAGCGATGCACGTGCCAGAAGCCGCAAGCGCTCGATGTCGGCGTCAGAGTACAGGCGCCGCCCGTTCGGCGAGCGCACCGGGGTCACGACGTGATACCGCTTCTCCCACGCTCGAATTACGTCGGCGCTCAGTCCGCTAGAACGTGTTACTACCTGGATGGGGTGCCGGGGAGTGGGATCGCGAGACGTCATGGTCGGGCCTTATTGGGTGCGGTGCCGGGGCGACAACTGCTGCGTGTTCATTATATGTCTTGGACATATCCTGGACAAGCGCTGATTCCTAAACTATATTCAGTGCATGCGGGACGGCGATCGGCCGGTCGTTCAGCTATCGCTTCCTGGCCTGAGCTGGAGACCGTATGACCCGATCCACCCTGAGATCCCGAAGCCTCGAGACCGCCGCCGCGCTGACCGCGCTCTTCGCCCTGTCTGCATGTAATCCGTTCCGCAATCCGATGAAGCAGGACCCTGTCGTCGCCGTGAGCGCGCACGATGTAAACGCGAACGCGCGCTGGAATGGCAGGCTCGTTTCGCCAGCGGATCTTGCCGGCGCCGTGCAGATGCAGGGCTCCGCGTCCATGACACCTGGCCTTCACAGCAACGACACCCGCATCGCCCTAGCGCTCTCGAACGCGACGCCGGGCGGCGTTCATCCGTGGCAGATCCATTCCGGCCAGTGTGGTTCCGACATGGGCGTGTTCGGCTCTGCCTCGGACTACCCGGCACTCAAGGTGGATGACAAGGGCGTGGCGTCTGCCAACGCGACGGTCTCGACGACGATGCCGAGCGACGGGAGCTACTACGCCAGCGTGGGCGCGTCTGCAGCGAACCCGGAGACGATTGTTGCCTGCGGCAACCTAGCACCACCGAGCCGATAGCCCTGATAGGGCGCCATCAGCAGGCCGCAGCGGCCTTCTTTGGGCACGACAGATTGCCACGAACGATGAAATACCTCGAGCAGCGTCAGCGATTGGGCTCGAGGTGATGCCGGTGGAGTAGCCGCCGAACGTAGATCGATTGGAACGGGACAGCGGGGCCGGAGTAGTAGCTACCGAGGCCCCGGCCGTCATAGATAGCGCGACGGGTGCACGCTGCTGCTGTATGCTGTAACGTTGTCGTCACGCCTGCGGTCTTACACCAGCGCAGGACGGGTGGATCACCTTGTGATCCCCCGTGTAGGTCTCGGCGCTTCTGGCGACGCCTCGCTCGAGGCTAATGTGCCAAGTCCATCGACGGCCCACCTGACGGCGTGCCCAGCCGCGTAGTCGGGGGTACGTACCGCGCTCCAACCGCACAGCCGTCGATCTCGCGCGGGAGTGTTAGGCTTCGCGCCCTGGCGGCTCTGAGCGGCTCCCTGACGGACGCCCTGAGCCCCGAGGCAGCTGCCGACCTCGTGCAGCAGAAGGCGCTCTCAGCGCTTGGCGCGACGAGTGCCATCGTGGTGACGCTTGGCGCCTTCCCGCCCGCAATGGAGCTCACAGGTGTCTTGCCGGAGCCGGAGGTATCGACCACGCTGCACGTCGTGCACGCGGTTGGCTTGCCGGACGAGTTGAAAGCGACGCTCGATCAACTGCCGCTCGACGCGCCCGTGCCCTTTGCCGAGGTAGCGCGCGACGGGGTGCCGTTATTCCTGGCATCGGAGCGCGAGATGCAGAAGTACCCGGACTGGGCCACAGGTATGATCCGCGCAGGCGCGCGGGCAGCGGCCATCGTGCCGGTCTGGGCGAACGGAGAGCTGCGGGGAGTCCTTGGACTCGCGTGGTCAGCAGCGCACGTTTTCGACGAGGACGAGCGAGCCTTCGTGCTCACGCTCGGCGTGATGTGCGCGCAGGCGATCATGCGAGCGCACCTCAAGGCCGCAGAGCTCATAGCGCGGAGCGACGCCGAGCTCGCGCGGCAGACGGCGGAGGCAGCGAACGCGTCAAAAGCGTATTTCCTCGCCACCATCAGCCATGAGCTCCGGACGCCGGTCAACGCGGTCATCGGCTACTCCTCGCTGCTCGCTGACGAGATCTACGGGCCGCTCAGCGCACTGCAGAAGGACCGGCTCGGACGGATGAGCGCGTCGGGGGAGCACCTGCTTGCGCTCATCGAGGATCTGCTCGGACATGCCCGCCTGGACGCAGGGAAGGACGTCGTACGTCCCGCGGACGCGATCCTGCTCGAGCTGATTCGTGCGACGCTCGATCTCGTGCGGCCAATCGCAGAGCAGAAGGGACTTCGCCTTCTCGTTGACACATCCACGGTATCGCTGTTGGAGCTGCATACCGACGCGAGAAAACTTCGACAGGTGCTCGTCAATCTGCTCGGGAACGCAATCAAGTTCACGACTGCCGGCGAGATCACGCTCCGTGTCCGCACACGTGGAACGGAGCCAGGCGTTCACGTCGTCTTCGAGGTAAGCGACACCGGCTTCGGCATCTCCAGTGAGGACCAGATCCACATCTTCGAACCGTACTGGGGACGCGACTCGACTTCTGCAATCGGCGGCGGGAGTACAGGGCTCGGCCTCGCAGTAGCGCGAACGCTGGCGCAACTGCTCGGTGGCGACGTAACGTGTGCGGTGAGCGCCCTTGGAATAGGCAGCACTTTTGTCGCGTCCGTGCCCGCGCGATACGTCGCAGCGGCGTCGGCGGCGCGAGTCCCTGCGCCGCCGACCTTACTCGCCACGATGCTGTTGTGACGACACAGTGCGGTCTCACGAGCACGCCCCGAGCCTCAAGTGCCCGTGGCCGGCGCTGCCATCATCGCGGGTGAGCGTCCGCCGTCACATGCAGCGGCTGCGTTGCGGCTTCAGCCCTGCAAGCTTCGCGCGTTTCGCCGGTGAGCTCTCGAATGCTGCGGAGAAGGCATGAGTTTCACGCCCGTCGCTGCGCTCGGGAGTCACGGCGGCCGGCCGCCTCTACTCCGATGCCGATATTGAGCGTCTCGAGCTTCTCGCGCGGACTATGCTCAGCGGACGCACCGTCGGCCATCCCGCGGCCCGTCCCAACCGATCGCCTCGCGCGATGACAACGCCCCAGCCCCAAAGGGTGTATGAGCAGTACGAGGGCACGCCGCTGTGGTGTGCCCTGGAGGCCGCACTCGCCGATCTGCAGGCGAGCCGGGAGATCAGCGTTGGAACCGCTCCGCGCTACATCCTCGGCTACCTTTGCCAGGAGCTCGCGGCGAAGTGGGTGGTCACCGGCGACGCCTTGACGCGCGGCCATTAGGCCTGCGTGATGACCCATCCCAATCCTTGGCCCCAAGATATGCCCTTTGCCTCCGATCCAGCCCTGTTGCTCCACGCGCCCGCCGCCGCCGGGTCGTCCCCCTCGGTGACCGCGCCGCGCACGCTCTCGTTTGCGCGCGAGGCGTTCGTCGACACGGTACGACGCGACACTCCAGGCACGGACCTGCCGCGATACGTGGCGGTGCTCGATGAGCTCCTCGTATGGAGTGCCGCGCGCCCCGGCCGGCTCACGTTTCGGGCCGGTGCCGGCGCCAAAAGCGGAATCATCTTCGCCCGAGCGGGAACGACAGATGTGTTCTGGTCTGCCCGCCCCGTCCGCGGTGATGCGCCCACGCTGGAGATCGCCTCGCCTACGGGCACATCGCTGACCGCTGAGGCACGTGACCGCGCCAGAACCACACTGAACGCCCACTCGCGCACCATGCTCGTCAACGGGGACCGGCTGCGTATCGGCTTCGGCGCGCTCAAGAACGCCGTCGCACGGAACGCGGTCCTGGCTCTGCTCGACGACCTCCTCGCCAACGGCGCGACGGGCGCGACGGGCGGCGACGTGGACGGTGCGTGCGAGCCGCGGCACCTCTGAGTTGGCGCACCGCGTGAAAGCGCCGCACCTGGATTTCGGGAGGATGGAGAGGCGGCGTGATGCGACTCGCTGACTTCATCGTGTCCAACTGCGAGTCGATCCTGTGCGAGTGGGAGACCTTCGCGCGCACGTGCGTGCCCGCTAGCGGCACCATGGATGTCGCCGCGCTGCGCGATCACGCCGCGCAGATGCTCAACGTCATCGCGGCAGACCTGTCGCAGCCCCAGAGCTCGCGCGAGCAGTCCGAGAAGTCCCACGGCCATGCCCCGGCCGCGGAGGCCGGCACGCCCGCGACCGCAGCCTCGGCGCACGGCGCCGGCCGCGCCGAGAGCGGGTTCACCGTCGTGCAGATGGTCGCCGAGTACCGTGCATTGCGCGCGAGCGTGCTGAAGCTCTGGACGCGGGAGCAGGGGCGGCTTGGGCCGGAAGACATGGAGGACCTCACGCGCTTCAACGAAGCAATCGACCAATCGCTTACGGAGTCGGTGGCGCGTTTCAACGAGGACGTTGACCGGGCGAAGGAGACGTTTCTCGCCATCCTCGGACACGATCTCCGAACGCCGCTCGGCGCGATCGGAACGTCGGCGATGTTCATGCTCGAAACGGGCGAGCTCGAGGAGCCGTACCACACGCTCACCACCCGTATCGTAGCGAGCTCCAAGCGCGCCGTCACCATGGTGGGCGACCTGCTCGACTTCACGCGCGGCCACCTCGGCGGCGGCATCCCCATCGAGCGGGCGGAAGTGAACCTCGGTAAGGTGGTCCACGCCGTCGTCGATGAAGTTCGCGCGGCGCACCCCGAGGAGAAGATCCGCGTCGAGACGCGCGGTGAGACGGATGGGCGGTGGGATGCAGAGCGCCTCGGTCAGGCCATCGCGAACCTGGTGGTCAACGCCGTGCAGCACGGTGCCGACGGCACGACGGTCACCATCATCGTCGGCGGCGACGAGCGTGAGGCCTGCGTCGCAGTGCACAACCGTGGCACCGTCATTCCGGCCGCGCGGCTCGATGGCATTTTCAGTCCGATGCACGCGCGCCCATTACCGAAAAAGTCGGCGCCGACGGGACCGACCGGGAGCTTGGGGCTCGGCCTCTACATTGCCGAGCGCATCGTGAGCGCGCACGGCGGACGCATCGACGTCGAGTCGAGTGAGGAGCGCGGGACGACCTTCACCGTGCGTCTGCCGCGGGACTGAGGCGCGACGCTCGGGCCGCTCCGGCTACCAGGGGACGGAGTAGGGACGGACTCTACGTTGACGGCGATGGTGAGATCGCGGAGCTGATGATCGAGCTGGCGCGGATCACCGCTGATCGCCAACCGCGTCGTCACCGCGGGATCACCGGCAGCACGATGTGAGACGGATGCGCCACGTCGTGCACGACCCGCTGGTGCGCGATGACGAACGTGCTGTCGCGCTCGTTGCTCCCGCCCGTATTCAGATTCCGATCGTACTTCGGGAACAGCGCCGACGACACGCTCACTCTGATCCGGTGGCCCGGCTCGAACACGCGCGACGTGAACCACATGTCCAGATCGTAGCGCTCGAGCTGGCCGGGCGTGAGCGGGACCGCACGGTCATAGCCTTCGCGGAACCGCGCACGCATCACGCCGTCCTGCACGCGCTCCGCGTGGCCGTCCGGAAACACGTCGAGCAGCATCACCATCCAATCGGTGTCGCGCGCGTCAGTCGCCGCCCATAGCGTCGCAGACATCGGCCCCGTCACCTCGATCGGTCTGGTCAGCGGCGCTGACGTGTAAACCAGCGCGTCGGAGCGCGTCGCGCCGAGTGTGGTGTAGTCCTCGTTGAGCGACGTCTCGAGCTCGCGCGAGTCGATGAGAAAGGGTGTCGGGTTGGCTGGATCGTACGTGAACGTGTCGGCGGGCGCGCCGGCGGGCGGCCTCGTGTTGAGGGTGCCGTCGCCGCGGCTCGTGTTCGCGCTGCCGCGTGAGGCGAGATACCAGTTCGTAGGAACCGCGCGCGCGAGTGGCCACGCAGACTCCTTTCGCCACGTGTTGTCGCCGAAGACGAAGATGTCCACTGGCGGCTCGCGGTCTACGCCGTTGTCCTTGCCGAGCAGGTAGTGGTCAAACCAGCGGAGCTGCAGACGTCGCGTGTCCACGCGTGACTGAGGCCCGAACTCGCCCGCCACGTAATCGACGCCCTTGTGCGCGCCCGGACCCATGACGAGCCGGATGGGCGGGTGGCCGGGGACGCGGCTCAGTGCAGTGGTGTAGTCGATCGGCCCGCGTGAGTCGTCGTACCACCCCGATATCTGCAGCACCGGCGCCTTCACGTTCGCGATGTGCGTCGTCACGGCGTGCGCTCTCCAGTACGCGTCGAGAGTCGGGTGCGCGATCCACCGGTCCCACAGCGGCACGTCGCCGCAGCCGAGCCGCTGTGGAAGGTCGCTAAGCGGCAGATGCGTGAGCGCAGCGCCGATGTCCAGATCGCTGATGTTCTGCAGCGTGCGTGCGCGCATGAGGCACGCCCACGCGACGTTGATCGGCGAGAACACCATGTCCTCGTACGGCACGATGCGCCACGGGTCGCCCGTCGCGGCGGATGGTGCGATCGCGGCGAGATGCGGCGGAGCGCTCACCGCGGCGTACCACGCGAGGCGCCCCTCGTCCGAGTGGCCGATCATTCCCACGCGCCCGTTCGCGCCCGGAAGCCGCGCGGCCCATTCCACCGCGTCGTAGCCGTCGTTCACGTCGGTGTCGTAGTCGCCGAAATCGGTGCCGTCGGACACGTCCCGTCCGCGCACGTGCTGCGCGACGAAGATGTAGCCGCGCGCCGCCCAGTATCGACCCGCCGCTGGGAGGATGCGCGTGTAGGGCGTACGCTGCAGCACCACGCCGAATGGTCCCGGCCCAACGGGCCGCGCGACGTAGCTTGCGAGCTTCGCGCCGTCGCGCGTCGTCATGAAGACGAGCGTGTCTTCGGTCACAGCGTATTGCGAGTCGGAGACCGCGCCGGGCCACAGCGCGTAGAAGCGCTCGACGGTGAACGGGGTCGCGCGACGCACGAGGCGCACTCGCCGCCCCGCGGGCTTCCCGCGATCGAGCATCACTCCCGCGAGCGTATCGCCGTGCCACGCCGCAGCCAGCGCCCGTCCGCGCGGGCCGACGAGCAGGACCGAATCGCCGTGTGCGACGACGTGCGTCACGTCGAGGATCGGCTCACCTGTGCGGCGACGGATCGCGCCGGCGAGTCCCGAGTCGCCGGCGGCGAAGTGCGCGAAGCCCATGCGCCGCCATCCCTCGAAGCCGGGCCGCGCCGTTGATCCGCTGGCGAGATAGGCGTCCCAGTCGCCGGCCAACGAGGGCGCGCCCGCGCTGGCACGGTGCGCGTACGCTGCGCCGGACAGGAGCACGCCGGCGAGAGACAGCACGGCGGCGCACGCATGCGCTCGACGCCAGAATGCGACTCGGTTAGGGCGCATGGCAGGTGTTTGGGAGAGGAGGAGACGCCCACGGCGCCGTGTCGCGAGAGAATGCACCTGCGCTGCGCCCTGCGCAAGACTACGCGAGATTGCGCTACGCCGTCGCGCTTGCTCTCGCCCTCCGGACCTTCCGCGCGTATGTTCGCGCGTCCGCAACGACGAGACCCGGAGCGAGCGTGCGCATCGGCGACATGAACTGGATGCAGGTCGAGGAATACCTGCGGCGCGACGACCGCGCCGTGCTCCCGCTTGGCAGCACGGAGCAGCACAGTCACCTTCGGCTCACGGTGGACTGCATCCTCCCCGAGCGGGTCGCCGTAGACGCCGCCGAGCCGCTCGGCGTGCCTGTGTTCCCGGTTCTGGCGTACGGTGTCACACCGTACTTTCGTGAGTTCCCGGGATCCGTGTCGCTTCGCGTGGAGACGCATCTGCGTGTGGTGCGCGACATCCTCGACTCGCTCGCGCACAGCGGATTCCGCCGCATCCTCATCGTCAACGGCCACGGAGGAAATGGCGCGGCGCAGCAGTTCGCGCAGGAGTGGGCCGCGGATCATCCCGGCTGTCGAGTGATCTTCCACAACTGGTGGAACGCTCCGCAGACATGGGCCAGGGTGCAGGCGATCGATCCGGTGGCGTCGCACGGCTCGTGGATGGAGAACTTTCCGTGGACGCGGCTGCCGGGTGTGGAAGTTCCAGCGAATCAGCGGCCGATGGTGGACCTCGCGCGGGTGCGCGCGCTAGATCCTGTCGCGCTCCGCGACTACCTCGGCGACGGCAACTTCGGCGGGCACTATCAGCGCTCCGACGAAGAGATGCTCGCGCTGTGGCAGGTCGCGGTTGAGGAGACACGCGCACTGCTCGACGGTTCGTGGGGCGACGAGTCCTGACGCAGACGACACCGATGCGTTGTCTCATCTGGGGCGCGGGCGCGATTGGCGGCACACTTGGCGCGTATCTCGCTCGAGCCGGCCACGACATCACTGTCGTGGACACAGTGGAGGAGCACGTCGCTGCGATCGCGCGCGACGGGCTCCGCATCACTGGCCCGCTCGACGAGTTCACCGTGCGCGTTGCCGCCGCCACGCCGGATTCGCTCGCGGGTGAGTGGGACACGATCATCCTCGCCACGAAGGCGCAGCACACCGACGACGCCACACGGATGCTGCGCAGGCATTTGTCCGACAGCGGTTGCGTGGTGTCTGCGCAGAACGGACTCAACGAGCTCGCCATCGCCGAGGTCGTCGGCGCCGAGCGCACCGTTGGCGCATTCGTCAACTTCGGCGCGGACTACATGGAGCCCGGCGTGATTCACCACGGTGGACGCGGCGCCGTGGTGGTCGGTGAGATCGACGGCGCAATCACGCCGCGCGTCGTCGCAATCCGCGACGCATGGCGCGCACTCGACGAGCGGGCGATCGCGACGCCGAACATCTGGGGCTACCTGTGGGGGAAGGAAGCGTACGGCGCGATGCTGTTCGCGACCGCGCTCACCAACGAGTCGATCGCGGACGCGCTCGCGATGCCACGCTACCGTCGGCTCTACGTCGCTCTCGCGCGCGAGATTCTCGCCGTCGCCGCGGCGCGTGGCGTGACACCGGAGGGGTTCGATGGCTTCGACCCGACGGCGTATCTCCCTGGTGCACCGATCGGCGCGACGGATCGCTCGCTCGACGACCTTGTAGCGCACAACCGTCGGTCGGCCAAGTCACACAGCGGTATCTGGCGCGATCTCGCGGTGCGCCGCCGACCGACCGAGGTCGACGCGCAGCTTGGCATCGTCGTGACGCTCGGCGCTGAGGCCGGCGTCGCCAACGCCACTCACGGCGCGACTCGTCGGACTGATCCACGACATCGAGCGCGGTGTACGGCAGCAGTCGCTCGAGACGCTCGACGCACTCGCATCCGCGGCGGTCGCTTCGTGACGCATGAGTTTCACGGCAAGACCGCGATAGTCACCGGCGCTGCTCACGGCTTCGGCCGCGCGATCACGGTCGCGTTCGCCGAGCGCGGCGCGCAGCGTGTGGGCGTGCGACATAGTCGACGGACGAGGTTGCGGCAGACCGCGCGCCTCGGCGCAGCGGCGGGCTCGACGAGTGGCGGAGCGTGCTCGGCACGCGTGGTGGACGTGCGCGATCAGAGTGCCGTGCGCGAATTCGTCGCCGAAGCGGCCGCGCCCACGGGACGTGTAGACATCCTCGTCAACAATGCTGGTGGCGTGCTCGGTCAGGTCGGGCGTCCACTCGAGGATGTGACCGCCGGACGAGTGGCAGGCGATCTTCGAGGTGAACGTGAGTGGCGCGTTCTATTGCGCGCAGGCAGTCGCGCCGGGAATGAAAGCGGTGCGCGGTGGCCGCATCATCAACATCTCGAGCGGCGCGGGTCTCGGGATCAGTCTTACGGGGATCCAGGCCTACGCGTCGGCGAAGGCTGCGCAGATCGGTTTGACGCGGCAGCTCGCGCACGAGCTTGGGCCGTGGGACATCACCGTCAACTGCATTGCGCCGGGATTCGTGCGCTCCAATCCTGCGACCGAGCGCCAGTGGGAATCGTACGGCGCGGACGGGCAGCGCGCGCTCCTCGACCGCATCGCGCTCAAGCGGTTGGGCACGCCGGAAGACATCGCCTACGGAGTGCTCTTCTTCGCATCGGAGCACGCCAACTGGATCACGGGCCAGGTCATCGCGATCGACGGCGGCAAGTGATGACATCGGTGACTGAAACTCCGGCTGAAGTCCCCGACACGTCGCTCCCACCAGCGCTGGGCGAGGCGGAAGCGCGAGTCGAGGCGCACAGCGCCTCGCTCCGGAAGGAGCTGGGCGTCGGCGACCTCGTGCTCACGCAGATCCTCTTCATCGTCGGTCTCACGTGGATAGGAGTCGCCGGCAAGCTCGGCCCCGCGCACTTGGTGTTCTGGCTGCTCGCCATTGTGCTGTTCTATCTGCCGTCCGCCGCGGTGGTGATGTACCTCAACCGACTCATGCCGCTCGAGGGCGGGCTGTACCAGTGGGCGAAGCTCGGCTTCAACGAGACGGTGGGCTTCATGCTCGCGTGGAATCTCTGGCTCTACGTCATCGTGTTCACGTCGGAGATCGGGTTGCAGTGCGCGACCTATCTCTCGTACGCGATAGGACCGGGCGCGGCGTGGATGCGAACGAGCAACTGGTTCGTGGCGGCTTCGGCTGCAGTGATCCTCTCGCTCATGGTCGTGTCATCGACGATCGGGCTCTCGCTCGGCAAGTGGGTGCACAACGTCGGCGGCGTGATGATGCTCGGTATCTTCGGCGCGATCGTACTGGTCCCGTTTCTCGGTCTCGCGACTGGTCATCTCAGCACGTACCGCCCGTTGCACACGTCGCTTCCGGGCTTCTCCCTCTTCAACCTCAACATCCTCGGCAAGTTGGGCTTTGGTGCGCTCGGTGGCTTCGAGTACGTTGCCATTCTCGCTGGTGAGACGCGATCACCTGCGCGCACAGTCGGTCGCTCGGTGCTCATCGCGACGCCGATCATCGCGCTCATGTTCGTGCTCGGGACGAGTGCTGTCGTCGCGTACATACCAACGAAGGACATCGACCTCATCGGCCCGATGGCGCAGATACTGCGCGTCGGCTTCGAGCCGTTTGGCATCGCGAATCAACTCGTGACGGTGGCGATCCTGATGACGCTCGCGACGCGCGTGGCGCAGGCGAGCTTCACATTCACCGCTGTCGCGCGCCTGCCGATGGTCGCAGGTTGGGACAGACTGCTCCCGCCGTGGTTCGCGCGGCTGCATCCGCGGTATCGCACGCCGGTGAACTCGATCGTGCTCGTCGGATTCTGCGCGTTCGGCTTCGCGGCGCTGAGTCTCATCGGCGTCGGACAGGCCGAGGCGTACCAGCTGCTGTTCAACGCGAGCGGAGTCTTCTACGCGCTGACGTATGTGGTGATGTTCGCGATCCCGATCTTCGGGCTGCGGAGCGGGAGCGTGCGTACACCTGTGTGGCTGCGTGTCGTCGCCGGCTCAGGACTGCTCATGACGCTGCTCTACGTGGCGTTGGCAGTGTTCCCGATCATCAGCGTGACGAGTGTGACGACGTTCGCGCTCAAGATCGCGCTCGTCATCGTTGCGGCGAATGCGGTCGGCGTGGGGATTCTCATATCGGCGCGTCGACGTCCGGCACGCTACGCTCAGTGAGCGAACACCGAGCGCCGCAGCGCGAACGAGCTGTTCACAGTCTGCGCTCGCCACACTTCATACTGGCGAGCTCGCTTGCTGCGTGGCTTGTGACCGCCGCGGATCCTCGCGTGAATCTGATCGCGCTTCGAATGTGAATGCGACGGCGACTCGAGGGCGTTCAGCAGCTGCTGCGTTCGGTTGCTCCGCTCGGGCTTTTTAGCGGCGGCGTCGCATGAACCCCACGAGTGCGATGCACCCTGGCGCGAGCAGGGCCAGCGACGATGGCTCGGGTGTCGTGGTCACGCTGCTGTTCGCACCGCTGAAGCCCATGGTTCCGTAGTCGCTCCGATCCGTTCCGAAGTCACCGCCGTTGCTGCAGTCATTCGAGATGACGTTCGAGTCCATGGTCACCGCAGCATTCAAGGCAATCGCACGCCCACAGATGATCGTGGCGCCAGTGTTCAGCGTGATGCTCTGATCGGCGATGATGTTCCCCGCGAAGGAGGTGCCGCTTCCGAGGGTTGCGGAGCTGCCGACCAGCCAGAACAGGCCGTCGCCGGCCGCCCCGTTCAGCACGGAAACTGACGCCCCGCTCGCTGTCGTCAGCGCGCTCCCGATCTGGAACACGAAGTTCGCGTTCGGATTGCCCAGGAAGTTCAGAAACAAGTTGCCCGTGAGCTGCGCGGACGACGAGAACGAATAGACGCCCGGCGTGAGCGTCATTCCACCGAGGTCCTGCCCACTGAGATTGACCGCCGACGGGAGCGCCGCCAACGTGTTGTACGCGGTGGTCGCATCCGCCTGCGCCTGCTGCGCGGCGGCGTCGCCATCGTGCACGGTCCCGGCGAGCGTGATGCTGCCGAGCCCAGTGATAGAGGTTCCGGGCGAGACACCCAAGTTACCCTTGATCGTCGTCGCGCCGGTGTTGGTGACCGTCGACGCACCCAGCACACCGAACTGCTGCGCAGTTCCCAACGGATTGTGTGGGCTTTGTGCCGCAAGTGAGGCGGCGGCACCACTCACGAGCGCAGCCGTGGCGAGCGTGATGATTGTAACTGCGGCGAGAGGCGACCGCTTGCCAAGAAGAGTCGGCGCGCGTTTCGAGGTAAACATCGGTAATGCTCCGTGGGAAGGTTGGCCTGCAAGAGCGTACCGCGCGAGCCTGTCCGATGCGACCGGGCGTGAGCACGAATGCCACACCGTGAAGGAGCAGGGACAAGCGCCACCGCAGCCTAATAACCAGTGGCAAGATGCACGCCGTAACACCCACCACCTTGAGTGGCTGGATTTCGCCATGAACTTCATTTCGCATTATTCCAGCGACGACGATCATTGCGCGCGTGGATCACCAGCCACGCGACCCCCTGCCTCTCTTGTTGCAATGCGAAGCGTGCAGAGTCTGCCTCATGACGGCGATCACATTCACGCATCCGTTGATCAGCATAGCGTGAGGATCACCGCGGGCCGGCGCGCATCGGCACTTTCTCGCGTTCACATGCACAACGGCTCCGTAACATGGAAAAGAGTTCAGTTAGGTAGCCGCGAGACGCGGCTGCTGGTTCGCAGTGCGCGCATCGCACGAACATTCGCGGTAATTGGCTTCGCCGGCCTGTTCGCCACAGCGTGCGACGTTCACGGCATCAGCAATCCGGGCACGCTTGCATCCATCAGCGTTTCGCCCAACCCGCAGACGCTCGCAGCCAGCGGCACGCAGCAGTTCACCGCCGTCGGGATGGATTTCTCCGGCGCGAAGGTGTCGATTACTCCGACGTGGTCTGTCGTCACTGGCGGCGGCACCATCAGTAGCTCCGGAGTGTTCACGGCATCGACAACGCCTGGCACGTACACCAATACGGTGATGGCGACCAGCGGAAGTATGACCAGCACTGCCACGGTCATCGTCACCGCTGGTCAGCTTGCCGCCATCGTCATCTCACCAAATCCGCAGACGATGCTGGTGCGCGGAACGCAGCAGTTCACGGCTGTCGGCACGGACGCCGCCGGCAACTCCGTTGCGCTCACGCCCACCTGGTCAGTCGCTGCAGGCGGCGGGACCATCAGCGCAACTGGGCTCTTCACTGCCGGTTCCACACCAGGCACTTACGCCAACACGATCAAGGCAACGAGCGGTACGATCTCGGCCACTGCAACAGTGACGGTGACTTCGCCGCCACCAGCGCCGCCACCGCTTGCAACGATCACTGTGACACCGAATCCTGACACAACGCAGGTCGGCGCCACGCAGCAGTTCACGGCGGTTGGACGCGACGCTAATGGAAACATGTCCACGTTCACCCCAGTGTGGTCTGTGGTGAGCGGCGGCGGGAGCATCGATTCGACCGGTCGCTTCACCGCGGGCTCCGCGGCGGGGACGTTCACCAACACGGTCAAGGCGACGAGTGGTACGATCTCGGGAACGGCGACTGTAACGATATTGGCGACGGTTCCGCCGCCGTCGGCCTCGCTAATCAATCTTGGGGCAGCGGCGCCGAACGGAATCATGGCCGGCACCGCGGTGACGTGCGTCAGTCTCGGTACGATCAACGCCGAAGTGAGCATCAGCCCGGGCAACACGATCACCGGCTTCGGACCGTGCGTCATCACCGGCGAACAAGAATCTGGCGAACGCGGTCGCTGCACAGGCGCAGATCGATCTGACGAAGGCGTACAACACGCTCGCCGGCAATGCCCGTGCCCACCGGCCAACCTCATCGTGGCGAACCTCGGCGGCACGACGAAGACTGCAGGTGTCTACTGCAGCGCAACAGGATCGGTGTGACCGGCACACTGACACTCGATGGCGGCGGCGATCCGAACGCGACCGTTCGTCTTCCAGGCCGGTAGCGGGCTGACCACGGCCGGCAACATCGTGCTGATCAACGGCGCCCAGGCCAAGAACGTGTACTGGCACGTCGGCAGCTCGGCCACGATCGGCACCGCATCACAGTGGCAGGGCAACATCGTCGCCCTACACGAGCATCACGCTCGTGGACAACGCCACGCTGCACGGCCGCGCACTCGCGCGGAACGGGCCGTAACGCTCGGAACCGAGAACGTGATCACGCTTCCGTAATGCGCGAACGCGGAATCGGTCGAGGTCCGGAGCGGCTGCCGGCGTTCAGTCGTCGCAATCAACGGTCAGCGAAGCTCTGCATTATTCGAAGTCTCTTACAGGAGAATTGGAATGTCAATGAAAGTATTGATTGCTGGCATGGCGACGCTGACGTGCGCCGTATCCGGCGGCAGCGCAGGAACGAGGCACGGTCGAATTCGGCGGCTTCGGGAGCGGCTGCGTCGTTTGACAACACGTCTCAGTCTCAAGACGGGCTACGGCGGAGGCGGACGCGTGGGCATCTTCCTCGATCCGCGCTGGTCGATCGAGTTCGAGGACGCCGAGATGCGCGCCACGCCGTCCGAGACGGCCTGGGCGACGTGAATGTCGGAATTCTCTCGGGGCGCCTCGTGGCCAGTGCCGCGCAAGGTGGGCGCATTTTCGCTGCTCGTCGGCGGCGGCGCCGGCGTCTCCACCGAGACGAACTTCATGCACAGCTACGGCGTGGACGGACTCGTCGGCGCCAAGGTCGCGCTCACCGACAACGCCGCACTGCGTGTCGACGGCGTCTGGGACTGGCTCGCCAACCAGAACTGGAAGACATACAGAAGCGTTCGTGTGGGCTTAAGCGTCTACCGCCGTCCGGCGCGCCAAGTGGAGAGCGCACCGCAAGTCAACGCTGCGCCAGCACCGATGATGACGCAGACGGACTCGGTGAGCGCGGATGAGACGAGGCGTCTGCGCGACAGCGATGCGGCACTGATCGCGCTGCGCGATTCCTTGCGCAATTCGATGGGCAGGGCACCGGTCCCAGCGACTGCCGCGAACGTCGCGACGATGGAAGCGACCATCCACTTCGCCTTCGACAAGTCGGTCCTCACCGATTCGGCGAAAGCGATTCTCGATGAGAAGGTCGAGCTGTTCCGTGCCAATCCGCAGATGACGATCATCATCGTCGGCTACACCGATCGCTTAGGGACCGACGCGTACAACATGGCGCTTGGCGCCCAGCGCGCCAACGCCGCGAAGGAGTACATAGTGACGCACGGGGTCGACGCGAACCGCGTGATCGCGGAATCAGAGGGCGAACGCCATCCGCTCACTGATGCATCGGGAATCGCTGGTCAGGCGCCGAACCGTCGGGCAGTGTTTCGGTTACAGGCGGGCCCGGAGGCCGGCACCGACTAAATCGCCAGCAGGCGGGATGCCGGTCCGAAAGTGAATGTGCCTGGTGCCGCATCCCGCACCAGGCACATTCACTTTCTGGCCGGCAGGCCCCTGTCGCGGGCATCATCGCTTCGGTGCCATGGCGAGAGCGCGCGGTAATGAGTAACCGCGGAACACGCGTCGGATCGGTCTAGCGCGCGTGCGTTGCGCTGCAACCCCGCGAGCTTCGCACGCTTCATCGGCGATTTGCGAAATGCGGCGCTGAACTCCTGCTTGCTCCATCGCGAGCAGATCCTCCGCGAGCGTGCGCGCATCCTTGTTCGCGAGAAACTCGCGCGGCTGCGAACGCCGGCTCCTTCAGCGCCGACGCGAACTTCACGTTCCACGGACACACGTCCTAGGCGGAGTGCCGACACACCCATTTTGCAATTGACCTTTCCACCGGGCGCCGAACCGTTTTCACCGCAATCGGTTCATTGCTGCCGGTTACCAGTCGCGAGGACCCGACAGCGCACGCGGACTCGGGCCCAGCCGCGCTTCGCAGCGACCACCAACTCACGCTAGGTCCCGGCGGGTGACCACCAGTTCCGAGATCCACAGAAAGGCCACAGTGACGCAGGTGGCGCCCGCGGCGATCATCCAGGGGAAAGGCCCGACGTAGCGATGGCTCGCTGCGTCGAAATAGGGCATGTTCGTGCCGTTCATGATGTAGTGGATGTGCAGCGGCTTTCCGCGCAGAAACGGCGCATAGACCACGATGAGCGGATAGACATAGAACACCACGAGTGCGAGGCAAAGCGCCGCGAACTCATCCCGCAGACAAGTGGAGAGCAGGAACGAGAACGCAAATACCGTCCAGCCGATGACGATCCAGAGCGCCGCGAACGCGAGGCTCTGTCCCAGCGGATAGCGTTCGCCGATCAGCGTGCTCAGTGTAGGAACGAGGAGCAGGGGCACGAGGGCGAGCGTCGCCACTTGCAGCATTCCCACGCCTGCTCTGGCGAGAAAATGCGGTCGTCGCGAGCAGGGCAATGCAAGTGTGAACTCGATGGTCCCATGCCTGCGCTCGCGTTGCAGCCCGCCGAATCCGAGTACGAGTGTGAGGATCAAGAACATGCCCCGAACGAAGCCGGCATAGACCCGTCGATACACGTAGGCCACGAATGTGTTGTCGCTCGATCTGGCCGCCGGAGCGAAGTGGCCGCGAATGGGCGACTGAAAGACGATGAAGACCGTGCACAGCACGGCAATCACGGCGAGTCCGAGGGCGAACCGTCCCCGACTCTCCCGCCAGGCTTTGTGCCAGAGTGGAGGAGTCCTCATGCGCTCACGCCTCTAGTAATCGCGTCGACTCGCAACACGGGTCGCAACTGCAAGCAGCGAGAGGGCGACCGTCATCATCCCGAACGTCGCTGCCATGGGGACCGAGCCGATCAGCACGTGCTGCGTGCCGTCGAAGTAGGGCATGCCCGCCCCGCTCTCGATGCGGAGCACGTCGAGCCAGCGGGTGCGCGGGACAGGTGCCAGGTTGAGAATCCCCTCGTACAGCATGAGGACCACGAAAGACGACGCCCACGAAGCGTACTCGTTCGCCACGAGCGATGCGCAGAGCACGGCACCGCTGAAGATCACCGTGCCACCCAGCGACCACAACAACGCGAATCGTAGGCTCTGGTCGAGCGGATAGTGCTGGCCGGCGAATCGTGCGAGAAGCGGAATCGAGATGGCTGGCACGAGCGCCAGGAGCACGACCTCGGCGAGACCGACGACAGTCCGAGTCATCACGAGCCGCCGTCTGCTCACGGGGAGCGACAGCGTGAGCCCGATCGTACCCGTCGATCGCTCCTGCAGCAGCGTGCCGCCGGCCAGTACGATCACCATCAGCGCGAAGAGGTTTCGCAGATAATCCTTGTAGACGGCGTTCCAGACGTACGACACGAAGCTCATCGGCGTCGCGCTCTCGCCGCGCACTTCCCGGTGCAGGACGACGATGGCCGCGCAGATGGCGAGGAACGCAGCCGCGCTCAGGAGAAACCGTGCTCGTGACTCGCACCAGTACTTGTACCAGAGCATCATCCCACGCCGACTCTGTCGAGGAAGATCTCGCGCAACGAGACCGTCGACGACTCGACCGATATGGCGCCCAAGCTCTGAGCGCTCCGGATGATCTCGTCGGCGTTCCGACTCACCAGCAGCGTGACCTGCCGCCCGCTTGCCCGAACGCGATCAACGCCTGGCAACTGCAGCATCGTGTCGGCCGGCGGGACCGTGAAGCCCAACGTCACAATACGAAAATCGGATCGCACCTCGTCCATGGACGTTTGCAGCGCCAGGCGGCCCCGGTCGATCATCACGACGTCTTCCGCGACGCGCTCGACGTCGTTCAACTGATGCGACGAGAAGAACACGCTCGTGCCGTCCGCGCTGACGCGGATGAGCGACTGCAGCAGCTCCTCGATCGACACCGGGTCGAGCCCTTCGGTGGGCTCGTCGAGAATGAGCAGCTGCGGCCGCCGCGAGAAGGCCAGCAGCAGGGCCAGCTTCGTCCGCATCCCCTTCGAAAGCGCTTTGACGTTCCGTGTGACCGGCAATTCGTAGTCGCGCAACAGCTTCGCTTCGGTGTCGCGGCACCAGTCGGGATAGAAGGCGCGCGTGAAGCGAATCATCTCCTCGACGGTCATGTACGCGTACAGCCCCTTGTCCTCGCCCACATATGCGACGCTCCGCCGCATCGTGACGCTCTCGCGCGGGTCGTCGATGGTGTGGCCGAGGACGCGTCCCGTGCCGCTGCTGGGTGCGATCATCCCGAGCAGCATCTTGACCGTCGAGCTCTTTCCCGCGCCGTTGCGTCCGAGAAATCCCGTGATGCGACCCGGCGCCACCCGGAGCGAGATCCCGTCGACGGCGCGGAGACTCCCGTACGCCTTCGTCAGGGCGTCGGTCTCGATGACCCATTGCTGCGTCATCGGCCGCTCGTCCTGCGTCGCTTGTAGAACAGCTCGGCTTCCACCATGCGGAGGATCTCCTCTTCGGCGAATCCGTCGCGCCGGAGTTCCTGAATGAAGTCGTGGACCCGCTCCTGCATCTTCCGCGCGGCGTGCGCCCGGGACCGCGTCCCGTGATCGGCCGTGACGTACGCGCCGGAGCCGTGTCTCAGGTCGACGAGTCCCTCGCGTGCGAGCTCCGCGTAGGCCTTGGCGATCGTGTTGTGGCTTACGAGGAGCTCTTCCGCCAGCGTCCGGATTCCCGGAAGCACGTCGCCGTCGACGAGCACCCCGGTCTCAATCGCGTGGCGGACCTGCTGCATGAGCTGGAGGTAGATCGGTTGACCGCCCGATGGGTTGACCCGGAACTGCATGCGCTGAAGATATTATCAAGAGTCCCACTGTCAAGGTACAGTGGGACTTTAGCGGCGACCCGGAGTTGAAGGTGGCTCTGGTGCCCGACATCTGGCGCTTGTGACCGGCCGCCTGCCGGGCGCCTGCAGGCCGAGTCGAACCGACTGTCGCTCGGTCTGCGGAGTCACCGCGCCGCTCAGGTCTCAATGGCGCGCAATCGCTCCGTCGCTGTTACGCCGCGTCGGTGCCGCCCGGCGCGTCGGCGAGGCTGGGTACCACGCGCGCATTCCGCTGCAAGCCCGCGAGCTTCGCGCGCTTCATCGGTGACCTGCGGAACGCGGCGCTGAATTCGTCCTGCGACATCGCGAGCAAATCCTCCGCGAGCGTCTGCGCATCCTTGTCCGCGAGAAACTCTCGCGGCTTGAACGCCGGCTCCGTCGCACCCCGTCGAGAACTTCACGTTCCACGGACAGACAGATCCTGACACACGTCGCACCCGTAGAGGTGTCCGCCTTCGGAGATCGCGGCGTGAAACTCCTCCGGTATCTCACCACGCTGCTCTATCGTTAGATACGAGATGCATCTCGTCGCGTCGAGCACGTGCGGCGCAACGAGCGCATTCGTCGGACATGCGTCGAGACAGCGCGTGCACGTCCCGCAACGATCCATCTCGAACGGAGCGTCCGCGTCACAGCTCCAGATCGAGCAGCAGCTCCCCGATGAAGAAGAACGAGCCGAGCTTCGGGTTCACGAGCATGGTGTTCTTTCCGAACCACCCGAGCCCCGCGCGGCGCGCGAGATCACGCTCGAGAATCGGCCCCGTGTCGACGTAAGCCTTGCCGCGAATCTCGCGGCCGCACTCGCTCTCGATCCACCTGTGAAGCTCGTTTAGCCGGCTCGAGCATCAGCTCGTGGTAGTCGTCGCCGCGCGCGTAGCGAGCTACCGGACCATCCGGCTCCGCGCCTCCGTAGCTCATGCCGACCACTACTCGCGCTCGACACGCCATCGAAGGGAAGCCGGGTGTCATGCCGCTTCGCCGCGCCGCGCGGAAGATACGCCATCTCACCCGCGTAACCCGCTGCGATCCATTCGTCGAAGTGCGCCGCAGTCTCTGCCGGACCGAGCGTCGTCACTCCGACGAGATCGAAGCCGAGCGATCGCGCGCGATCCTTGACTCGCTCTGCGAAGGCAGCGTCGCCGGTAGTCATCGGCGCGTCGCCCAGCGCGCGTACTGCTCGACCTCGTGCGCGCTCGGAATGAAATCTGGCGAGCCGAAGGCGGTGTCCATTCGCCAGCGAACGTAGTCCCGATCTGGCAGCGGGAGAAACGGGAATCGTCTGTACCAGCGCCGGTTGCGGAAACGCCAGCTCACGCGCACGAGATCCACGCCGAGTGTCGGGTGGAGCACGGATCGTGCGGCCAGCGCGAGCGCGAGCTTGAGCCACTTCATGATTACAATTTAGATATGCGCCACGTGATCGGGCTCATTTCCGATACCCACGGCATGCTGCGACCGCAGGTCCACCAGGCGCTCGCGGGGGTGGATGTCATCCTTCACGCGGGCGATGTCTGCGGCGACGACATCCTGCGCGAGCTCGCCCTGATAGCCCCCGTCAGCGCGGTCTATGGCAACTGCGACGTACCAGGCGACCCGTCGCTGGCCGCGTCGATAGAGCGCGCCTTCGACGGCCTGCGCGTCCATGTGAGCCACGGTCACGAGCTCGGTCGCCCGAAGCCCGAGCAGCTTCTCGCCGCTTACGACGCCGACGTGATCGTGTATGGCCACACCCACAAGCAGCTCGTTCACCGGGCCGATGACGGCAGGCTCGTCGTGAACCCTGGCGCCGCCGGTCCGGCGAGGTTCAACCTTTCTCCCAGCGTCGCGCGGCTCATCATCGAGGATGGCGCTGCGACTGCGGAGCTCATCGATCTTGTCTGACCTGGATGCAGCACGCGCTGAGCTGCTCGCGGGCGAGGTGCGCGTATTCACGATCGACGAAGGCGAGAGCTCACGCGTGCGCGAATGTGCGCGCGCGATCATCGCACCCATGCTCGGCGTCCGCGCGGATGAGATAGAGTTCGAGACCGCGGCGAAGGGCAAGCCGCTCCTCCGCAACGACCCGTCGCTCCACTTCTCGATCTCACACTCGCACGGACGTGTCGCTCATCGCGGTCACACGCGTCGCGCCGGTAGGCGTGGACATCGAGCGTGTGCGCGCCGTTCCCAACGCTGCGCTGATCCTTCGCCGCTTCTTTTCAGAGAGCGACGTCGCGAGCATTCTGAGCGCCGACAACCGTGATCTCAGCTTCGTGAAGGCGTGGACCCGCGCGGAGGCGATGGTGAAGGTGCGTGGCGCGAGTGTGTGGGAAGTTGCGACGCCCAGATCCGAGCGTCACAGTGCGCGAGCTCGTCGCCCCGGATGGCTTCGCGGCGTCGCTCGCCGTCGCCGCGTCGGAATGGCGCATCGCGCAACTCACTCTGGCAGCGTCCGATCTACTTCACGCCGCGCGTGCAGCCGGCTAGCGTTCGACAATGGCCGCGACACCGCAACCCATCGGCACGAGCCTCAAGCACTGGCGACTCGACCGCACAAAGTCGCTCGATGTCTTCCGCGCGCATTCGATCGGGACGCTCGCGTTCACGCTGCGCAGCAGGGCGACCGTCGAGCCGGTGAACTATGTAGTCGATCCCGATTTCCCCGAATGGATCTACGTTCGGACGATGCCAGGCTCCGTGCTCGAGCTCGACATGGCGAATCCGTGGATCGCGCTGACGGTACGCGTGGAGCGCTCGACGCTGGATTGGACCCAGGTGATGGCGTACGGGAAGATCTTCGGTCTGGCGCAGAGTGGCGTGCACGCGACACCCAAGCCGTACGCGCGCGGCATCGATCTCATGGCGACCGTCACGCCGACACTCGCGAGCGGCGAGTCGCTCTTCCGCATCTCGCTCGACAACGTCACAGGACGCGCATGCGCTCCCGAGTGAGCGGCAATCGCCGTCACACGCTAGATGAACGAGTGCCCTTCGCGTACGAGGCGCGCTCACGCCGAGCACGGCGCACGCCGACGGCATCACATCGACGGTGCGGCGCGGCATCGTGGTGTAGCGTCTGCTGAGCACGAGTGGGACCAGCATGTGCTCGCGCCGCAGCGAGCCGTGCGACGAGCGATGAGGGATGGGCTCGTACCTCGCGCGAAAATCCCACCCGTGCGACGCTGACAGGATGATGTCGCCGCTGCGCGAGCAGCTGGATATGCGCGCCACCTGCACGAGCGAATCAGGGTAGTCGGTCGCAATCGTAGCATCGTACGCTTCGCTCGCGTCGATGCTCGCGAGCTCGCCGATGCCGAGCGGATCGCCGGATTGCGGACGATACGAGTAGCTGTCGCCGTCCCACTCGACGAGTCGCTTCTCCATGCACGCGCGACAGCACCCTGCACGACCGCTCCGACGTGGGAAGGAGCATGATGTCCACCGACTCGCGCGCGAGCAGATCCGACGCCAGTGAATCCCACTCGCGCGCCAGCGCGCCCCAGAAGCGCCGCGATCGGTCATCGAGCCCGACGTAGACGTGGGCCATCGCGTTTCCACTCACCATGAGCGCGACGTCAGCCCCGCGCGTGAGTGTCCACGGATGCGCCAGCACACGATGGCCCATTCCGCGTATCGCTCGCACGACGTCGTCGTGCTGCACCACCTCTGAATGACCATGATCACTCACGATCCACACATGCATGTCGTTCCATCTTCCGCTCCGCTCCGCGTCGGCTCTTATGCGCGCCACCACGTCATCCACGATCTTCATCGCTTGGACCACGCCGCGCGACGACGCACCCAGCGCGTGCGACGATTTGTCGATTCCGGTGAAGGCGGCGAAGACGAAGCGAGGCGCGTCGCTGGCGATCCTGCTCACCACTTCATCACCGATGTCTCGGTCGATCGATAGCCAGCCGTCCACGTCGCCGCGGAAGTGTGTGACGCCAGCGCGCAGCGCGAACGATGTGCTCGCGCCGATCCGCGATCGGTCCTCGAGTCCGCGACGAATCACACTGAGTGCGCCGAGCGATGGCCGCGCGAGCTCGAACATGGTCGGCACGTGCGCGTCGAGGTCGCTGTCCATGAGCGTCATCTCGGGCCCGACGTAGCTGCGCGCGTGCGCCAACGCGCGTACGCTCCGCGACCGGTCGAACCAGCGCAATCCCGGAAGGCCCACCGAGCCTGGATGCATGCCCGTGAGAAACGGTGCGTATGCCGGACCGGTCACCGATGGGAAGACGCTGGTGACGGTCTTCATCTCGCCTTCTTCGGCGAGCCGACGGATAGCGGGCAGCTCTCCCGCGGCGATCGCTGCCGCGAGAGTGTCCGGTCGCGCTCCATCCGCGACGAGGATTATGACCGAGGGAGATGGTGGCACTAGATTCGGGTATGGCGAGAACCAGAGCGACGCAATCTACGAAGAAGCGTGCGCGCGCAGCTGGCAAGAAGGCTGCGCCCACACCGACGAAGGCTTCGAGCACCAGGCAGTCCACGAAGTCACCACGCACCGCGAGCGGCAAGCGCGCGACGTCACAGCTCCTCAAGACAGCGAGCGAGGAAGCGCTCGCCGGAACCAAGGAGCGCACGGAAGCCGGTCATCTGATGGCGGGCCGCACTCCGCCTTCGCAAAAAGATCCGGCGCGGCAGTCCGGCGCGACGCGGAAGGTGGACGAGTCCATTCGCGACACACCGTTCTCCAATCCGGCTGGCGTCACCGAGGACGAGAAGCTCCTTCAGGCTCCGCGCGCTGCGGAAGAAGATTACACCAAGACAGACCCGTGGCGCGTCATGCGCATCACCGCCGAGTTCGTCGAAGGAATGGACGCGCTCGCTTCGATCCAGCGCGGCGTCGCAATCTTCGGCTCGGCGCGCACCGCTCCCGATGATCCCATGTACCAGGCGGCGCGCGAGACTGCACGTCTTCTCGCCGAAGCCGGTTACACCATCATTACCGGTGCAGGGCCCGGAGTGATGGAAGCAGCGAATCGCGGTGCGCGCGAGGGGAGGGGATACTCCGTAGGATGCAACATCGAGCTGCCGTTCGAGCAGGGCGCCAATCCTTACGTCGATACGCTCGTGAACTTCCGCTACTTCTTCGTGCGGAAGACGATGTTCATCAAGTACTCCAACGCGTTCATCATCTTCCCCGGCGGATTCGGCACTCTCGACGAGATGTTCGAGGCCATCACGCTGATCCAGACCGGAAAGATCTATCAGTTCCCGGTGATACTCTTCGGCCGCGCGTACTGGGCCGGACTGGTACGCTGGCTGCAGTCGCGAGTGCTCTACGAGAAGAAGATCTCCGCGGGCGATCTCGATCTCATGATCATGACGGATGATCCGCGCGAGGTCGTCGCCGCGGTCACACAGGCCTTCAACGCCGATGGCGGCAGCTCATCCACGCCGCGCGCACACAATCCGTCGTGAGCTGCTCCGTCGTGAGCCACACTGTAGCGAACATGCAACCGATCCATCACAGGAGTCAGCAGCGTTGACGCACACCAACTCGACAGTCACCGACTTCGTGCGCGAGCACTTCCGGCACTTCAACGCGGCGGCGCTCGTCGATGCTGCGGACGCTTACATCAAGCATCTCGACGATGGCGGCAAGATGCTCGTCACCATCGCGGGAGCGATGAGCACCGCGGAGCTCGGCAGGTCGCTCGCGGAGATGATCAGGCAGGACAAGGTCCACGCGATCTGCTGCACCGGAGCGAATCTCGAGGAGGACATCTTCAACCTCGTCGCGCACGATTACTACGAGCGCGTTCCTCACTACCGCGATCTCACGCCACGCGACGAGCACGAGCTGCTCGAGCGTCACATGAATCGCGTCACCGATACGTGCATCCCCGAGATGGAAGCGATGCGCCGTATCGAGAGCGTCGTGCTCGAGGAGTGGGTCGCGGCAGACAAGAAGGGCGAGCGCTACTTCCCGCACGAGTTCATGTACAAGATTCTCGAGAGCGGCAAGCTCGAGAAGGACTACCAGATCGATCCGAAGAACTCGTGGATGCTCGCCGCGATGAAGAAGAAGCTCCCGATGTTCGTGCCGGGCTGGGAGGACTCGACACTCGGCAACATGTACGCCGGTCACTGCATCTCGGGCGACGTGAAGAACGTTCACACTGTCCGCACGGGAATCGAGTACATGACTCTGCTCGCCGAGTACTACACCAATCTCACGAAGAAGACGTCACTCGGCTTCTTCCAGATCGGCGGTGGAATCGCGGGCGACTTCCCGATCTGCGTCGTCCCCATGCTCCACCAGGATCTGCAGCGCGATGACGTTCCGCTCTGGGGCTACTTCTGCCAGATCAGCGACTCGACCACGAGCTACGGGTCCTACTCCGGCGCGGTGCCGAACGAGAAGATCACCTGGGGGAAGCTCGGCATCGACACGCCCAAGTTCATCGTCGAGAGCGACGCGTCGATCGTCGCACCGCTCATGTTTGCGATGATACTCGGCTGGTAGCACGGCTCGTCAACGTCGAAGCTCGGTCGGGTACGCGTCGATCCAGCCAAGCTCGACGGCTTTCCACAGGCCGACAAGAATCGCTTCGGCAGCGTCGTGCCTGAGCGATGTAGCACGCGGCGCACCGGACCACTCGATCACTCGACGCGCGAGGTTATCAGCGACGCGTTTGGCAGACATGCCGGTACGCTGCTCGCGCGCATGAAGCAGATCCGCCCGCCACTGCTCAGCACTGACGCTCTCGTAGTCGACGCCGCTTCTCGCACACTCGCGCTTCCACATATCGGCGAGCGTTCCGCCTCCTTCCGCTATCACGGTCGTCGCGCCGCTATCTTCGAGGAGCGCCGGAATCGCTCGCCGCAGCCGCGACGACGATCCGAAGTTGTGCGAGCGGTACCAGCGCAGGCGGCCGTCGTCACCGAAGAGCGCGAGCCCCGTTCGCACACCGACGTCGACCGCCAGGAGTGCGGTCACGCGCCGCGCTCGCTCAAGCAACGGAAGCAACCGAAGCACTGGAGGAATTTCGTGTCAGACACTTCGCGCCTGCTGCTCCTTCTCGGCAGCGTCAACGCAGGACTCGCCGTCATCATCGGCGCGTTCGGCGCTCACGCACTCTCTGCGCGGGTCTCGCCAGACCTCATGTCGGTCTATCATACCGGATCGCAGTATCACTTCTACCACGCTCTTGCGCTGCTCGCCCTTGCCGCTCTGGCGAGCCGCGTGCCAGAAATGACGGAGCTGCGCTGGGCGGGATGGCTCTTCACAGCTGGGATCGTGCTCTTCTCGGGGAGCCTCTATCTGCTCGCCGTCACCGGCACGCGCTGGCTCGGCGCGATCACGCCCATCGGCGGCCTGGCGTTCATCGCCGGCTGGGTCGCCGTAGTTCTCGGCGCGGTCAGGGCTCCGCGGTAGCTCGGGCGTCGCTGTGGTCAGCGGCTGCGAGCACTGACTCGAGCCGCGCGACGAGCTCTGACTGCGCCGCGTTCAACTTGCGGCGCGCGGTGTCAGGGTCGAACCATCCGCACCGGTCGACTTCGGGAAACACCACCCAGCGTCCGGAGCCGCGCGGCCATTCGCTGCGCATCGTGTTGCTCACGACCTTTGTCGAGTCGGCGTCGCCTTCCCAGGCCCACGCGTGCACGACCTTGCCGGCGCGCTGCCTGATGCTGCCCAGCTCGATGAAGGGCGCTTGCGGGGTGATGCCAGTCTCCTCGAAGAACTCGCGGCGCGCCGTCTCGAGCAGCTCCTCGCCTTCCTCGAGTCCACCCTTGGGAATCGTCCACGCGCCATCGTCGCGGTGCGCCCAGAACGGACCACCGGGGTGTGCCAGGAACAGCTCGAGCTGCCCCGGCTTCGATCTCCGGAACAGCAGCATTCCTGCGCTCACATTGGCACGCCGAGACGATGTTGTCATAGTGTAGCGTACCCTCTTTCGCCGACATGTGTGCCGCTCAATGCGGCAAGGTAGAAGCCACGCCGGCTGGCCGCTGAATCGACGCGCTGCCAGCCACATCACTCCTTCCGGGCGATCCGCGCCACGCGCGCGCCAGAGAGCGCCACGAGATCCTCCGGCGCCAGCTCGAGCTCCAGTCCTCGCCTTCCGCCGCTGACGTAAACACGCGTGTGCGCCAACGCCGACTCATCCAGCACCGTCGCCAGCCGTCGCTTCTGGCCCAGCGGGCTGATGCCGCCCACAACATAACCAGTCGAGCGTTCGGCTGCGGATACATCAGCCATCGCGGCACGCTTGGCATCGAGCGCCGACGCCGCTGCCTTGAGATCCAGCGATGTGTTCACTGGAACGAGCGCGACCGCAAGCGCAGCGCTGTCCAACTCGATGACGAGCGTCTTGAAGACTTCCGACGCGTCGAGCCCCAGCGCGTTGGCTGCTTCCATGCCGAACGACGCGGTGGATGGATCGTGGCTGTACTGGTGAATGTCGAACGCGATCCCGGCCTTTCGTGCCGCGGCGATCGCCGGCGTCATGAGACCGGTCGGACGCGCGTTGCTCTTCTCAACGTCTGCTCGCGAGCGCGAGTCGCAATCCGATCGCGATGAAGATCCCGCCCGTGACGCGACGCATGATCCTCGCCGGCCGGCTGCGGCGTCGCATCGAAGCTGCGGCTCCGCTGGCTCCAAGCGCGACGACCAAGTTCACCGTCGTTCCGGAGACATCGAACATCAGGCCGAGTGCGACGATCTGCGTGACGGTGCTGCCATGCGCCGGGCTGACGAATTGCGGCAGGAATGCGAGGAAGAAGAGCGCCACCTTCGGGTTGAGGACGTTGGTGAGCACTCCCTGAGCGAACACTCTGCCGAGTGTGGCTCGCTGCAGCGTGACGACTTCGTGCGTGCCCTGTAATAGCAGTGCGCGTGTGCCGAGGTAGATGAGATACAGTGCGCCGGCGAGTCGCACTGCGGTGTACGCGACGGGAACGGCAGCGAGAACCGCTGCCAATCCCAGCGCGACTGCCGTGATGTGCACCAGCGTGCCGGCCGCGATTCCGAGTGCGGACACGATACCGGCCGCCCGTCCCTCGCTCGTGCTGCGCGCGGCGACGTAGAGCATGTCAGGCCCTGGGGTGACATTCAGCGCGAGCGCGGCCGCCAGAAACAGGATGAGCGAGTGCGAGTCCGGCATTGCTTCAGCCGCGCCGCAGTCCTTCCGCGTCCGCCGCCTCGACTGCACGTCGCGCCTCGTTCCAGTCGATGGCGGGCGCAACGTCTGCGTCATCCAACATCAGCGACTCCATCGCGCGTCTCACGATCGCCTCGCCACCGGGAACTGCACGGCCGAACTCTAGCTCCGCGGTGCGACACAGCCGCTCCTCGCGAGGCCGATTGCTCTCATCGTACTTCACGCCCATCGCGTGGACACGAGCATGCACGCCCTCGTGCACGATCGACGAGGCGATCTGCGCCTCGGTGAAGTCTGGATTTACGGAGAACGTGAGCTCGACGAGGCAGGTGCGCGTGTCGGGAAAGTATGCCGCGCGGCAGGGATAACGGGAGACGAGAATGCGCGCGAAGTCGCGACGCAGCCGCGCGAACGCAAGCGGCTTGTACTGCTCGATGAGTGAAAGCGCGACATCGAGACGGCGAAACACGTCGCTCGTCTCGATGTCGCGTCTGGTGTTGATGACCGTCACGGGAATGCCGCGGACAGTCCGCTGCTCGGTGACCATTCCCTGCAGCGCTCGCATGGCGCTCGTACGCCACGAAGCTATGAGATCGCCGAACATTCATCCCTCCGGAGCCGGTAACCGCTGAATCGTACCCGGTAAGCTCCGACGGGTTGCCTCGTCAGTCAACTACCTCCGTCACGACCTCCGCGGCACGCGCCGCGCGCCCGCCGACAGACGGTTCATCCAACCTCCGATCGCCATTCCAGTTGCTGCGCCCAACGCAAGAGAGATTGGAACCTGGTGAATCGATACACCAATGCTTGTTCCGGCAGCGATTCCGATAATGACCCAGGCACCTCGGTGATCATGCCGCATGTGCGCCTCCTCTTCGGATCGCGCCGCGAGAGTGCGTGTTCGCGCACCCTCACGGAGCGAGGTATCTGAGAAATGACGCCGCGCTTGCGAAGCCGGTCACTCGAACGAGTGCTCGTGCAGCGTGCGCACGAGCGATCTTCGGTCAACGTTTGGTAGCCGCGCGCTCAGCGCACGCTGTCGGCGGTGGGACCGTAGATGGGGGGAAGCGGGACGTCATTCATGCGGAGATACACGCTCAGCTGCCCGCGATGATGGATGATGTGGTTCATCACGAACGATCGCAGCACTGCGGCGCGCGGAAGTGTGAAGATCGCGCGTCCGTTGTCCTTGAATGTCCACGGTACCATGAACTCGCTGTCCGGCGCGCCCGCGATCACCTCGCGCGCTTCGCGCGAGTTGCTGTCGAACACGCCCAGCATGGTATGCGTGGACGCGAAGCTGTCTGGCGTGTACGCGCCAGGTCCGAGCTCGAGCTCGTGCTGCTCGAGCGTTGCACCAACCCACGTCGGCAGAGTCGCCAGGTGCATGGCGAGCTCGCCCATCGAGTACGACTTGTGGTGCGGCCTCCAATCACTCTGCGCTTCCGGCACGCGCTCGAGCAGAGTCCGCGTCGTCGCGATCTCCTGATCGAACTCCGGAAGGATCGATGCAGCGATGCTCATTGCCGGCTCCTTGCAGGTGCGCACCAGACCGAGCCTGCCGACTCGGTCAGTACCGGTTCGAGTTCTCGTCGAGTTTGAACACGGGAAGTTGCAGCCCCCACCAGATGGACGCTAGACGCAGCGCCGCGATAATCGCCATCCCGGCGAATGCCGCGACGTTGCGCGGAGCAGCGGCGCTCTGGAGCGCGAAGTACGATCCGGTGCCAGCGATGGCGGCGCTCGCGTAGAGATTGCCGCGACGAAGCACGAGCGGGATCTCCGCAATCAACACGTCGCGCACCACGCCGCCGGCTGATCCAGTGATGGTGCCGAGTACGATTCCACTCACGGCGGACAATCCGGCATGCTCCGCAATCTGCGCTCCGGTGATGCTGAAGAGCGCGAGGCCGAATGCGTCGGCAATCAGAAGCGACGCTGCAGGTGGTCTGCGCCATCGCGTGTACGCGACCGTGAGCAGCGCCGCGATGGTTATCACCATCACGTAATCGCCGTTCGCGAGCCAGAACACCGGAATGCGGCCGATGAGCACGTCGCGAATGGTCCCACCGCCCACCGCAGTCACGAGCGCGAGCACTATGACGCCGAGCAGATCGAGCTGCTTGCGTCCGGCGGCGAGCGCACCGCTCACCGCGAACACCGCCACGCCGACGAAATCGAGCACGGTCAGGAGCAACGTGTATCAACCGGTTGGCGTGGAGTGAGCCCCACTCATACGCATCCGTTCATGCTGCCAGGTTTCTTGCTTGTCGAATACTCAGCGATCCACTCGTTCCAGCTCGTTTCGGCCAGCATGAATCCTCCGATGTCGGGTGCTCCTTTCCGCTTCCGGTGCTGCGTCCGGCTAAGCTCGCCGACTTGGGCTGCCGGGGCCAGTGGGCGCGAACGAACTGCGGTCGAACAAGAAAGCGCAAACATTCTCCAGCCGAGCCGCCGACCGGGTGACGGGCCTGTACCGGCATCGTCATAGGACGTCCTTCACCGCGTGCAAGTGCCGAACAAGCCTCGACTGCGCAGAACCCGGCTGATCATTCCGGGCTTCGCGCTCGCTCTGGTCTGCGTCATCCTCATAGGCGTCCTGTCGTATGGCAGCGAGCGCGCCCTCGTTAGTGACGCGCACTGGGTGTCCCATACATACGACGTGCTCGCTGAGACCCAGGTGTTCGGGGCGGCGTTGAGCGATGCGCGCATGGCGAGCCAGGAATCAGGAGCTGCTCGACGAGCAGCACGAGCTCACGGCATACGACGCTGCCGCGGCGCGCATGGATGAAGAGATCTCCAATCTGTCGCTGCTCACATCCGACAACCCGTCCGAGCAGCACCGCGTCGCTGAGCTGAGAGTCAGGACCAATGCGCTGCTCGCCAGTCTACGTGACGCGATCGAGCTTCGCCGCAGTCATGGATCGGACGCGCTCGCTAGCTCCACACTCATCGGCGAGATCGCCTCGCGCGTGTCAGCAGTCGCCGCGACGCTCGGCGACATGCAGGCTGCTGAGCGCGCACTTCTGTCACAGCGCACGGCCCAGGCAGAAGCGACGGCGAGATGGACGACTGTCACCATCGTCGCTCTCATGCTCGCCTCAGTGATGCTGGTGCTCGCCGCGTATTCCGCTGCCAGGACGGAAGGGAGACGCCGCGTGCAGGCGGAGCTCGATGCGGTGGCTGCGCGTGATGCGCTCGCCACGCGAGTCTCCGAGCTCGAGTGGAAGACCCGCGAGGTCACGGCGCTCAACGAGATCACCGAGCTGCTGCAGTTATGTCTGTCCTCCGAAGCAGGCCTACGCCGCCATCGCGCAGTTCGTGCAGCGACTCGTGAGATCCAGCAGCGGCTTCATCGCAATCACAAAGGATTCACGCAACATCGCAGAAGTGGTGTCGCTCTGGGGCGAGATCACCGACGAATCGAGCTTCGCGCCGTCGGAATGCTGCGCGCTGCGCGGTGGGCGCCTCGTCGTCTCACGCCGCGCCGAGGCGATAGTCAAGTGCGCCCACGCCACCGTCGCCGCCGCGTCACTCGGCAAGACGGTGTGCATTCCACTCGTGGCGCAGGGAGAAGCGCTCGGTGTCATGCACGTGCACATTCCGAACGAGGTGATGCCACTCGTGACGTCGGAGTTCAGCACACTCCCCGAGCTGCCGGGCGACCCGGTGAAGCTGCTGAGCGACGTCACCGCGCAATGCGCGAGCGCGCTGGCGAGTCTGCGGCTGCGCGAGCAGTTGCAGCGTCAGTCGATTCGCGATCCGCTCACCGGCGCCTTCAACAGGCGTTACCTCGAGACGTCGCTCGAGCGAGAGCTCAGCCGCGCCACGCGTCGCGACCAGAGCGTCGGCGTGATGATGCTCGACGTCGATCACTTCAAGCAGTTCAATGACCGGTTCGGCCATGACGCCGGCGACACCGTGCTGTGCGAGCTTGCGGCACAGATGCACTCGCTCGTCCGCAATGAAGACATAGTGTGCAGATACGGTGGCGAGGAGTTCGCCATAGTGGTCCCTGAAGTCTCGATGGACGTGCTGCGCGACCGTGCGGAAGCGCTGCTCGCGCGGATCCGCGACGTGAAGGTCGATCAGCGCGGCCAGATCATCGGGCCGGTTTCGGCCTCGATCGGGATCGCGCTCTTTCCCAGCCACGGTGACGCGCCTGCGGAGCTGCTGAAAGCCGCTGACCGTGCGCTGTATCGCGCAAAGGAGCTCGGGCGCGACAGGGTGGAGGTAGCACCGTGGCTCACGGTGCACCGTCCTGGCGAATCGGTTTCAGCGGCGCGCTGACCTTCTCGCGCGCCGGTTGCGCGATCTCTACTCGCTGATTCCGTAGCGCTCCCGTAGCGCTCGCACGTGATGCTCCGCGTGCCCGACGATGATGTACCCGATCGCCCTCGCTGTCACGGGATTGCCGCTCGCGGTGCCAGCTTCGCTCCATTCGCGCTCGCCGAGTGTCTCGATCAGGGAGATCGTCGCGGCGCGCACCGCAGCGAACTCGCGCGCCAGATCCTCGGTGCGACGTGAGTCCGCGCCAGCAGAGGCGACGTAGCCGTCCTGCTCGAATCCAGGCAGCGGCGTCTTGTCGCCCCTCGCGATCCTAAGGAGGCGCGCCGCGAAGATGCGCTCCGCATCAGTGATGTGGCCCAGGATCTCCTTCACGCTCCACTTTCCCTGCGCATAACGGTACGTGCCTCGCTCCTCACCAGCGGCGCGAGCGAGTGCAGCGATCGTCGCGGCTTGCGTAGCGAGAAGTGAGGCCGCTCTGCTGGCATCCAGCTCGGAGATGTAGCCCTTGTAGAACGGCGCGTACTCCGACGAGTCCGGCGTGGCAGGGAAGGTCATGTGTGATTTGGCTCGAGTCCTTTCGGAGTCGCTTCGTGGCTGTGTCTCACGAGCGAGGCGCGAGCGGAAAGCTGGACGCGACGATAGCTCCGCGCAACCACGCAGCCACGACGGTGCGGACAAGCTCGCACGAGCGCAGCAACGCACCCCGGTTCGGGGCCGTAAACACGCGTACACAGGCAGCTACGTGGCCCGCCGGCCGGCGGTATCTTCAACTTCACCGCGGCACGCCTGCGCGGAGCACCTCAACCATCTCTGACAAGTGAATTCAAGATCACGTCCACGGATCGTCATGCTGGCGTCACTCGCGCTGGCGGTACTCGTCGTCGCTCCTACGACCTCGCGCGCGCAGGAGAAGCAGCTGCTCGGCAGTCTAACCGACGTCTTCCGCGCATCCGCCGCGCTCGCCGGCCGATCGGGGCCGCGGAACGTGAACTGGATCGACAACGGTGCACGGTTCTCGTACATCGACCGCGACGCGACGACAGGGCGTGAGGTGATCCGCGGCTACGATCCCGCGACCGGACACGACACGCTGTTGTTCAGCGCGCAGGGGCTGACGTTTCCTGGTGGAAGTGAAGCGTTCGCTTACGAGTCGTTCCAGTGGGCGCACGACTCCAGGCATCTCGTCTTCCAGACTCACTTCAATCCGATCTATCGCCGCTCGGGGATCTCGGATTACTACGTGTACTCGCTCGCCGATCACTCGATGCAGCTTGCGGCACACGGCGCACGCACCGCGGAGCTCTCGCCCGACGGCTCGATGATCGGCTACGAGCGCGACGGCGACATGTTCGTCCAGGGTCTCTCCGACCACTCCGAGAAGCGACTCACCACCGATGCCTCCGAGCACGTCTACGACGGGCACTTCGATTGGGTGTACGAGGAAGAGTTCGGACTCGCGCAGGCGTGGAACTGGTCACCCGACAGCAGGTACATCGCGTTCTGGCAGACCAACGATTCGGCCGAGCCGACGATCCAGCTCACCAACTACGAGGGGCGCCACCCGGACTGGGAGCAGCTCAAGATTCCGCAGCCTGGCGATTCGAATGGGACAGTGCGCATCGGCGTCGTCGATGTTCGCTCGGGGAAGCGCACCTGGCTCGACACCGGCGACCGCGGCGAGTTCTACATCCCACGCATCTACTGGACGAGCAGACGCGACACACTCGCGGTGATAACGCTCAACCGTCCGCAGAACGAGATGAAGCTCTACTTCTTCGACGTCAACACGGGCGGCAGGCGTCTCGTGATGACTCAGACGTCGAAGACCTGGATCGACGTGTACGACTTCTACGCCGGCATCGACAACATGATGTCGTTTCCAGAAGGGAGCAACGAGTTCTTCTGGATCTCGGATCAGGATGGATGGCAGCACGTTTACCGGTACGATTACTCGGGCAAGCTTCTCGACCAGGTGACGCACGGCAAGTGGAGCGTCACGCGCATCGAGGGGATAGACCCGGCACGCAAGCTCATCTACTTCACTGCTACCGATCCGTCGCCGCTGCAGCGCCAGATGTACGTGATAGGCTTCGACGGAACTGGTCAGCGGCGCGTCACTACCGCGCCCGGCACGCATCACATCGACATGTCACCGAGCACGAGGTACTACATCGACAGCTGGTCCTCGGTGAGCCAGCCGCGACAGGTCGCGGTATACGAGGGGAACGGCAAGCAGCTTCGCACGCTCGAGCAGAACGCGGCGACGACTCAGTGGCTCGCCACTCACGCTTACTCCCCGCCCGAGCTGTTCAGCTTCACAACGTCCGACGGCGTCAGAATAGATGCGTCGATGGTAAAGCCGTACCCGTTCGACTCTACGCGGAAGTATCCGGTGATCTTCGCCGTGTACGGTGGTCCAGGGTCGCAGGCGGTGTATGACGAGTTCGACAGCAACGCGCGCACGCAGTGGTGGGCGCAGCACGGTTACATCGTGATCGACGTCAACAACCGCGGCACGAACAATTACGGCAGCGATTTCATGAAGATCGTCTACAAGCAGCTCGGCAAATGGGAGAGCCACGACTTCGCCGAGACTGCGCGCTACCTGATGAAGCTGCCGTACGTCGACGGCAAGCACATCGCCATCACCGGAACGAGCTACGGCGGCTACAGCACGCTCTACACGATGGAGATGTACCCCGACATCTTCACCGTCGGCGTCGAGAACTCCGGTGTCGCCGACTGGCGGCTGTACGACACGATCTACACCGAGCGCTACATGGGACTGCTCGGCGACAACACCCCGGGCTACGAGTCGAGCTCTGCGGTAGTGAACGCACCCAAGCTCACCGGACATCTACTCATCATTCACTCGATGATGGATGACAACGTCCATCCGCAGAACACGATGCAGCTTCTCACGGCATTCTCGAATCTGGGGAAGGATGTGCCAGTGAGACTGTATCCGCCGGGCCGCCACGGCGCGGCGTACAACCTTCAGAGCGCTCTGCTGATCGAGCAGGCAACCGACAACTACCTCGGGACGTATCTCCGGAGTGGTGCGACTCCACCAGTCAGCCCCTAGTGGATTGGCAGTCGATGTAACGGGTGGACTCGCTACGGCGCGTCCACCCGTTGTTCGTCCTCCGCGTTCGGAGAGCGTCGTGCGAGGATCTTGACGGCGCAAGCCGTCAGCGCGGCGAGAGGCGCGAGTACGAACACCCCGTAGACGACGAGAACGAAAAAGATCACTCCCAGCAACTTCGGGATCGAGTGCGCGCTGACGTTCACGCCGGGTGGTGGCCACCGCCACAGGATGAGCCACGGAAGGAAGCACGACCACCAGGATGAGAGCCAACACCCATGCTCGTGTCGCTCTTATCGCCACGCGCGATCGCGTGCGCAGAGTGAAATAAAGGGTGAGGACAAGAGATCCGATCACGATGGTCGTTATGACGATTGCGAACACCGCGAGCAGCGCGAGGATAGCGACAGGAAGTTGGCTGAGAGCCCGCGTCACCCACCCCTCGGCTCACCAGCATCGCGCGTCGCGGCCTCGATCGTCTGGCCAGTGGCCGAGCCGGTGACGCTCGTTACGTAAGCGCGTGCCACTGTGGCTGGCGAGACTCCGGCAGACGGGTCCATTCCCAACGCGGCGAGCGTAACCGTGACCCACCCCGGGCTCACGACGTTTATGCGGATTCCGCGCGGCATCTCGAGCGCCGCAGCGCGGCCGAATGCTTCAAGGCCAGCATTGACGAGTGATATCGCAGCCGAACCCGGCATAGGTGCGTGCGACAACACGCCGCTCGTGAGCGTGAACGAGCCGCCGTCGGTCACATGCTCGATGCCCGACCTCACGAGGTTCACCTGACCCATCAGCTTGTTGCGGAGACTCAGCTCGAAGTCGGCATCCGAAAGCTCGGTGAGACCGCGGAAGGCAGCGGACCCGGCACAGCTCACCACCGCGTCGACCTTCCCGACGGCATCGTACATCGCGTCGATGGAGGATTCGTCAGCGATGTCGACTGAGACAGCTGAGCTGCGGCTCGCTTGGATGACTTCATTGTCCTGCGAGAGGGCTGCAACGACCGCTCGGCCGATTACGCCCGTGGCACCAACTACAAGAACGCGCATGGTATCCCTCCGTCAGACGTGGCTCTGGTAAGTTGGCTTCATTCTAGTGGATCCAGCGACGCGACAATGGCGTCGGCACGAGATTCTTAATCGATTCATAATCGACCGCTAACTCAGCCGCTATCGCCGACCGCTACCTTGGGATCGACGAGGCTTTTCACGAAGCGCTTTCGGAGGGCAAACCGTGCTGTGTACCGACGCGGGTGAATAATCTGCAGACCCATCGGTGGCTCGCGCGCACTTGTATCTTCGCGTGCGCGATGTCGTCGCTTGCCGGTGCGGCTCTCGCGCAGGAAGTGCGCGGAGTCGCGCACATCGCCGGTACGAGTCAGCCCGCGCCCGAGACGACGGTGGTGCTGGTCGATTCTTCGGGCGACATCGCGGCGGGAACGCTGGCCGGCGCCGATGGCGCCTTCGTTCTCCGTGCACCGCACGCTGGAGCATACCGAGTGCGCGCGCGACGCATCGGCTTCCTCCCCGACTCGTCGGCAGTGCTCACGCTGTCCCCCGCCGCGGTGGCACGCTACTCACCGTCGATGCAGCACTTCGCGACGCAGCTCGCTCGCGTAACCGTGTCGGAGTCGAATCGATGCTCCGTCGCGCCGCAGGCGGGCGCACTCGCGCTGCGGCTGTGGGAGGAAGCGCAGAGCGCGCTCACCAACGCCGCGGTCACGACTCAGAACGCTCGCGTCGGCTTCGAGCTCGAGAGGTTCGAGCGCGAGCTCGATCCGGTGAGCAGCGAGGTCAGACAATCCAAAGTGTGGCGCGCGCGGACTGTCAGCTCCGAGCCCTACGCGAGCGTCGCTGCGGATTCGCTCGCGGCGCATGGCTTCGTCGTGCAGCAGGGACAGTATCTCGTGTACTACGCGCCCGATGCCCACACGCTCACGTCCGACGCCTTCGCGCGCGCGCACTGCTTTCATGTGACGCGTGATGCGGCGCACAGAGGAATGATCGGGCTCGCGTTCCAGCCTGTCGCGAGGTCAGCGAACGCCGATGTGTCGGGCGCGCTCTGGCTCGACAGCGCGTCGGCGGAGCTGCGCGATCTTCAGTTTCAGTACAGCACCGCGAACGATGCCGGCGGCGACCATCGCGACGTCGCTTCGGGAATCGTCTCGTACCAACGGCTCGCGAGCGGCGCGTGGATAGTGAATCACTGGAGCTTGCGCATGCCAGTGGTGAAGCGCCGTTGGGTCATGCAGCCATCGTCCGGGACCTCTGTTGGCGACGGCATGACACTTTCGCGCCAGCAGATCGTCGATGTCGTTGCCGTATGGGAAGCAGGTGGCGATGTGAAGGGAACATTCCCGGCCGCTCAGCTCACTTCGGTCGCCGCTCCAACATTCGGCAAGGTCAGCGGAATGTTCACGGACAGCGTCGCACCCGGTGCGCCACCCGTCGGCGCTTCGGGAGTCATGGTGACCATCGATCCGGTAGAGGGCAGTAGCGCGGGCGCCATCTCGCGACACGCGACGAGCGGCGCCGATGGACGATTCAGCATCGACAGCATCGCGCCGGGTGCGTACATCCTCGTCGCTACATCACCGCGCCTCGACACGCTCGACATCGTCGGGCTGCGCGACAGCATCACGGTGCAGCCGGCCACGGAGCGCTCGTTCACGGCTCTGCTCCCCTCGTACAGTGCTGCACTTCACCAACTGTGTCCCGCCGGTCTCGCGAACGACGAGGCGGTGCTGCGCGGCACGGTGACGGACACGTCGCGCGGCGCGCTGGTGGCGGGTGCGACCGTGAAGGTGCAGTGGTTCCACGTGAGTGACGCCCGGAGCCGCCACTTCGCAGCGCTGAGTCACGATCTCACCACCGTTACGGATTCCCGCGGGCAATATGTGGTATGCGGAGTGCCTGCGAACAGCGACATGGTAGTGAAGGTGACCCACGGAGTGCGTGTCGCTCCGCCTGTCGTGCTCAAGGCGAGCACTGCCCGCATAGTGATGGCAGATGTGCGTGCAGCCGGACTTCTGACCGGTAATCCTGACGCGGGCCGCGCGGCTGTCCGTGGTCTCGTCGTGGTGGTGCACGATACTCTGGCGCGAGCGATTCCGTCGGCCGAGGTACGCGTGGACAGCGGCGCGTGGGCTCGCGTCTCCGAATCGGGTGAGATTCACCTTCGCCAGCGTCGGAGCAGGGAGGCACGTGGTGGAAGCGCGATCGGTCGGATACGCGCCCCACGCGTGGTATGTGACTACGCGCGCGAACGGCGCCGTGAGAGCCGAGCTCGTTCTCAGCAGAGTGACGGTGTTGAACGGTGTCGAGGTGGTTGCGGCGCCCGACACGACGCGCCTCGACGTCACCGGCTTCACGCAGCGGCGCAAGACGAGCAGCGGCGGCATCTACATCGATCAGGCGCGAATAGATGCGCTGGCGCCGTCCAAGTTCACCGACGTGCTGAGGTCACTCCCTGGCGTCGACATGAGACGCGCTTACGACGGAGCCAATCGCGCCATCCTGGTTCCAGTGCTGCGCGGCGACGCTCAGGCTACGGAGGCGTTGTGCCCCGTGCAGTACTACCTCGACGGCCGCCCATTCGATCTCGCCACCGGCGATGACATCGATTACAACATCTCACCGCGCGAGATCGGTTCGGTCGAGGTCTACACCGGCGCGTCGCAGGTGCCGCCGCAATTCAAGGGTCCGAGATCTCGCTGCGGTGTGATAGTGATCTGGACGCGCGCAGCGATGTCGGGGAATTAGCCGCGCGGCGTCACGCGAGCGCGCGCTTTCTTGAGGACGAATCCGGCGGGCTCCTGCTCACATCCGATGTGCTCGAAGAAGCGCGCCGTGGCGCGCGGCGGCGAGATCAGTAGCCGCTCGCGCGGCGCTGCATCGAGTGCGCGGCGCATCAGCGCGCTTCCGATCCCGATTCCCTGATACTCGGGGTCCACCATGATCTCGGTCACAGTGCTGAACAGATATCCGTCGCTCAGCACGCGCACTGTTCCCACCAGACGGCTTCCATCCCACGCGCCGATGTTGATGGTCTTGCCCAGCGCTTCGCCCACTCGCTGCGACTCGTAGCTCGTTCCCGCGACGCGTTGCGCAAGGTAGACGAACGACTGCGGGTCGATCTGACGGTCGTCGTAGCTTATGGCGGAGATGTCGTGCGACGATGCCGCGCGGCCCGGAGTCGCGGCAGTGGTGGGCCGCGTTGGAGGCTGCGGCGCCTCGAGCGGTGGGCGCGCCGCGCGCCGTCGGCGGTGATACTTCTCCCACATGCCGCCAAGAGCGGATCCTGCTTCGAGGCCGAGCCATCCCGCGATTATCGCCGTCGCGAGCACCACAGCGAGGAAATAGGCGAGCCCGCGGATCATCTCCCCCCGGTCCACCTGCGACGTCAGGAAAGGCCACGCGAGCGCGCCGGACCACGCGAAGCCCACGAAGAACGCGAGCAGCGCCGTCGTATCCTTTATGGTGGTGCGGCGAACCCGGTAGAAGTCAGACATGTCCCTTCCGGTTTATCCTCAGTGTAGCGCCGCAATCGGCGCGATCAAGCACATACCCGCTCGGCACGTGGATGGTCACCATCCATATACGCGGCTGTGGCCATGGTCGTGGCGACGACTGAGGCCCACCGGTCATTGCCCGCTCAGCTCGGCCTGCAGGCCGGTGAGCACGCGCGTCATCACATCCTCGACGTCCATCCCTGACGATTGCTGATAGGCGACCGCGACGTGGCGCGCGAGATCGGCGAGCACGATTCCCCACGCCGCGGGATCACTCCAGAGGTCGCTCCTCAGCACTACGTGATGGCCGTCGTCGGCGATCCAGAGCCGCGCCAGCTCGAACGACCGCGGGTCGCGCTCCGCTGCCGGCGGTGGCGGCATCTCGTCCTTTGGGTAGCTCATGTCATCAAGCTCCAGCATCGGGGCGGGCGTACTCTTCGAGCGCCGCTCGCAGCTGCGGCGTCCAAGGCTGCGGACGTTGGGTGTCGTAGTCGAAGTACACCACCACCGAGGATACCTCTGCCGCAACCGAGCCGCTCGCCAGAATCACGTGGCCCACGGTCACGCTCGTGGTTCCGATGCGCTCGACCCAGGTATCCACGACGATCTGCTCGTCGTATGCCACCTGGCGCCTGAAGTCGATGTCCAGATGTGCGAGGATCAGCGACCGAACCGCGCTGCCGAGCACTCTGAGAAGGTCGATGCGCGCGGTCTCCGCGTAGAGCACGAAGCTCGCGTTGTTCACGTGGCCCAGCGCGTCGGTATCGGCGAAGCGCATCTGGATGGGCGTCCGGTGCACACGTCCGGCGGATGTCGGCTGGGTCATGCGTGAAGCTAACCATTGATGGCTGCGGCCCAAGGAGCGCGCGGCGTGGTCGGTCCCGACGTACTCATTGCGTCCGCCGCGGAGTCATCCTACTATTCCAAAGATCGAGCGCCCGGCCGACGAGGTCGGGCGCTCCATTTTTTCTCTGTCCATCGGTGTCATGAGCGAAGTCATGATCGAAGAACTGAAGCTGAAGCTCGGCGACGAGGTCGAGCGGCTTCAGCACGAGCTGAACGTCGTGCTTCCCAACGAGATTCGCAAAGCCGTCGAGCTCGGCGATCTGCGTGAGAACTCCGAGTACAAGGCAGCGCTCGAGCGGCAGCAGTTCGTCCAGGCGCGTCTCGGTCAGCTTCGCCAGCGACTCTCGAAGCTGTCGCAGATCGACGTCTCCCAGATCTCGCGCGACAGCGTCGGGCTGGGCTCCGAGGTGATAGTCGAGGACGAGAAGACCAACGCCAGGGAGCAGTACAATCTCGTCTTCGGCGACGTGGACTTCGAGGAAGGGCACGTTTCGATGTCGTCGCCGATCGGGCGCGCGCTGGTGGGCAAGAAGGTGGGCGACACCGCCATCCTCAAGCTTCCAACCGCGGTGCGCCGGCTGCGCGTGGTGGAGCTCAAGACCATCCACGACGTCTGAGCGCGGCTCGGAAGCTGGAGATCGGGCCGCCAGAGGCGGCCTTTTCTTTTTCTTATGCGTACGGGCGTCACTCTTGCGGCTCTCCACGCCGCCAACGGTGTAAGGCTGTGTTGACGAGACAACACCAACGCTGCATTGACTGAGATGCGTCAACTGTTGCTATGCTGCTGCGGCTCTGTCGCGGTGCTCGCGCTACTTTCTGGGTGTGTGGCGCGGAGGTTCGGGCTCACTGAGCAGCACACGCTGCGTCTCCCGGTGGGCGGCGTGAAGGTCGTCCGGTTGCAGAACGGAACCGGCTGGCTTCGGATCGAGGGGAAGCGCGGCGCATCAGAGATCGTAGTGTCGGGAATCGCGCGTGCCAGCTCGCAGGCCGCACTGCGATCGGTAAGGCTCACTTCGCGGCAGAGCGGCGATACGCTGTATGTCACAGGCGAGACCGCTGCCGACAGCGCTGCCGTCGAAGGGAAGGCTGCGCTCGATCTCGCGGTGACCGTTCCGGACTCGCTCCCCCTCAACGTCACCGACCTGGACGGCCAGACTTTCATTCGTGACGTCGGCCCACTGACGCTCGATCATCAGGCGTACGGACTCAATATTCAGGGCGTCAACGGCGACCTGGATCTGCGTGACGGGCCCGGAGAAATGGTCGTCAGTAAGATCGGAGGAAACGTCCATATCGTCGATGGCGGAGGGGCGATTTTCTTGAGCGACGTGGCTGGCTCGGTAGACGTTCCGCAGGACGGAGTAGGAGAGCTACAGATCGTTCGCGTGGGCGGCGACGTGAGAATCGGATCGAAGGATTCTGGTGAGATCGCGGTCCGTGACATAAGTGGAAATCTCATCGTCGAAGCTCACGGCAGCGGCTCCATCGAGTTCAGGAACGTGAAGGGCCATGTCACTTTTCCAACCGCACGTGCGGCGGCCTCGCAATGAATTGAGACAAATCTGGTGATTTGTTCGGGTTGCCGACTCATTTGACGCACCGTACCTTGAGGTCCAGCATGCCAGCTTCACGACACGCACGCGACATCACAAAGCTGTTGAGCGCCGCATCCCTAGCTGGCGCTCTACTTTCGTCACCTCTTTCTGCTCAGAGCGTGACGCTCACTGAGGCCGGCGCCGGTGGCGCAGCCCAAGCCGTTCGCCCGCTTGAGCGCTTCGGCACAGGCACTGCGCGATTCCATAGTCGCGCTCACGCGGCTTCAGATCGGCACCAAGTACATCCGTGGTGCCAGCGATCCCAAGCGCGGCTTCGATTGCAGCGGCCTGGTGAAGTACGTCATGGCGCACTTTGGCGCCGAGCTTCCGCGGACGTCGCATGAGCAGGCGCTGGCCGGCACACGCATCCAGCGCGACATCGCGGCGCTCAAGCCGGGCGACCTTCTGACGTTCGGCAGGGGCAACCGGGTCTCGCACATCGGGATCTACATCGGCAACGGGATGTACGTCCACGCGCCAGCGCCGGGCAAGCAGGTCCGCACCGAGACGCTGAGCGCGCGCAGCTCGTGGTGGAAGGGAGCGCGGCGGATCTTCGCGCTCGACGACTCGTCGGACAGCGACTCTATAGTGAACTGAGTGGCAGAGCGAAGAGCGCGGTGCTCACTGCACCGCGCTCTTCATTGCGCTCGCTACCACGTCGGCGATGGCGTCCTTCGCCTGGCACGAGATCAGATCGCCTGAAGTAGCATCCGCTTTCGCCATCGCGTCAGCCTGCGTCCTGATCGTGGTCGTCGCATTCTCTGCCGGTAGAACCTGGCTCGTCACCCGAAGATTCACATCGTAGCGCATCGCGTTCGGGATGCCTGCCGTCTCGCCACAATCGACCAGATCTGGCAGGCTCTTCCCTCCGAAATCGTGGCGTGAGCGCAACCTCTCTCCGGTGATGATGTGGTTGGTCGTGTCGTACTGGGTGAGCGTCAGGCCGAGCTGTTTGTACACGCCGGGGAGCGCCGCCCACGCGATATCGAGCGGGACTGTTAGTCCTGCGTTTCTGCGCGCGACTGGCTGTTGGGGCGACGTCGTACTGCAATGAGCTTCCGCTCATCGTGACCTGATTTGGCATTCCGGCGTTGGAGCCAACACTCGACCCGGCTGATGAGGCGCAAGCGGTAACGACCGATGCGGCGATCAGGGTGAGGAATCTCATACGCTCTCCTTCATGACAGTTGAGCCGACGGCTCCCGGGCGGCGCCGCCTTCCAGATACAATTATGGCGCACGCGAGCGCGTTCCGCTCGCGTCGATCCGCAGAGCTACACAGCCGCGCGCTCGACTATCGCGCGAAATCGCACCTCATCGGTCTCGTCCCATTCGCGCTCGTCGGAGGGAAATGGCTTGCGCAGAGTGACGTGTGCGGAGCTGGCGGAAGCGCGGGACTTGGCGAGTCGAGATGCTCGCGCGTGGATTTCGCGCACTCCGCTGCGGTGCACCACCTCGCTAACGTTGCTCTCGTTGATAGAGCCACCAGCCATGACCACCAACGAGTCCGGAGCGTGAGCAACGAGCGAGGCTAGACGGTCGGCACCGTCGAGCGCGGTTCGAGCGCCTCCGGATGTGAGCACACGACTCACGCCGCATTGCACCAGCGTGTCGAGCGCTTCCTCGAGATCGCCGACAAGGTCGAACGCACGATGGAAGGTCACGCTCAACTCTCGTGCGGCAGCGACGAACTCTCGGGTGAGCGCGGCATCGATGTCGCCGGCAGGAGTGAGGAAGCCGATGACGACGCCATCCGCGCCGCGCTGTTGCACCGCGCTCAGATCCCGCTTCATCACCGCGAGCTCATCGCGCGAGTAGACGAAATCGCCGCCGCGCGGTCGGATGATCACGAAGAGCGGTAGCGCGACGGCTGCGCGAACGCTCTCTATCATCCCCGCGCTCGGCGTCACTCCGCCATCATTCAATGCAGCGCACAGCTCCAGCCTTCGCGCTCCTGCTCGTGCTGCGACCATCGCCGACTCCACGGAGTCGACGCACGCTTCGACGAGCACATCTGCGCGAGGGCCGCTCAGGGTGCGCCGCTCACGGGCTCGACGATCGAGCGCGCTCGCGAGTGCGCAACGATCCCTGCGATGATGCATACGAGAGCGATGGTGACCATCGTCGGGAATCCCCAGGCCGGATGGATCACTCGACGAAGCAGCGGATCGGCGAAGGTTCGCGAAGGATCGGTCACGACACGCTCGTACACAGTGGCCAGCACGAATAGCAGGAGCGCGCTCGGCAGCCATTGCCAGCGTCCGTTCTGCGGGATGGCGCCGAGTACGGTCAGCAGGCCAAGCGCGACGATCACGGCTCCAACTCCGTGCGGAAGCGCCGCGAAGGTGATGTTGCCGCCGATGGGAATGTGGACAGCGGGCGTGAACGACGCGATGATCTCGGCGACTCCGCACGCCAGACAGAGCCATCGCGCATTGCGCACCGCTCGACCGGCAGCGGTTGGCGGCGCGCCGCTTTCGGGCGCGGTCAGATCGTGCTCGCTACTGCGCGTTCAGCAGGGTGATCTTGAACACCAGAATGGAGCCCGCGGGGATCGAGCTTGTGCTGGTCTCGCCGTAAGCGAGGTAGGACGGAATGACGAGTAGGCGCGTTCCTCCGACCTTCATCCCAACGATGCCCTGGTCCCACCCCGGGATCACTGCACCCGCGCCGAGTGTGAACTGGAGCGGAGTGCTGCCGGCCGTGGTGCCGAACTGCGTACCGTCGGTGAGCCAGCCGGTGTAATCGACGGTGACCGTCATCCCAGACGCTGCGGTCGTGCCAGTGCCGACGACCAGATCCTGCGTGTAGAGCCCGTCGGAAGCTTCGGTCATCGCCGAGAGGTTGACACCGAGCGACGGCGCGAAGGTGACCGTCGAGGGATCCTGCGGCGCGGTGGTGCCTCCTGTTCCGCATGCAGCGGCGGAGAGGACGCTTAGAGCGAGTGCGAGCGTGTGAAGACGGCGCATGTGTGAAAGGGGACGGAGCAGGGACGGAGCAGGGACGGGACCGAACCAGGGTGGAACCAGGGTGGAACCAGGGTGCAGAAGGCAAGCTAACTTCGGTGCTGGCGCGCGTGAACCGCTCGCTGGGAGCGAGTGCCATCACCCACCCTTACTTACAGGCGAGCCGGCACGAGCGTTGGACGGTCAACGGAGGAAGCGCGCGGCGAGCTGCTCGAGGCGGTCGTCGCCGGCCGCGCGTGCATCGGCCAGGATGCGCTCGACGTGAGGGCGGAGGCGCGGCTCGCCCCAGTAATAGCCGGTGGCGGCTTCGGCGCTTCCAGTGGCGCCCTCGCGAGCACCCTCGAGAAGTGCGCCCGCAGCGGCGGCGTCGTACTCGGGATCGTCGCGCGGCGGGAGGACGAACCTGCGTGACGGATCGCCCCATGACTGCGAGTCCTCGTTGACGAATGCGCGCGACATGCCCGGTCAGCGTGCAGGATCGCTGCCACCGCTGGGTGGGCGCGCGTCAGTCTGTTCGCTTATCCACCGAGCGATGACCGCGACGACGTGGTCGAGCTCTCTCGCAGTGAGCGCGTGGCCGCGTGGAATGCGGTGCCATTTCTCGAGGCAGCCGCGACAGCATGTTGCGGTTGCGTGCTGCGCGACGAAAACTGGATGTCCGCGAAAAGGTGTCTGCTTTCCGTCATTGACGGGCGCGGCGGGCGCGAGCCGCTTGGAGATGAGGTCACGCGCGTGCTCGACGATGGTCGGCATTCCCCTGGCGCTGAACGTATTCGAGCTCGCGGCGCTGCAGGCGGAACTTCGCGCGGAAGGGCGACGTGCGGAGCGCGGCAAAGAGGTCGTCGGGGTCTCTCAATGGTGTCGCAGATTCAACGATGATGCACTGCCCACCCTGCACCATACACGATCAAACTATCGCGCAGCCGATGCTCGTGCGGCGCGGCGGGAGAAGCGAGTCGGTTCGATTGCGGTAATATCGCCGCGCGATATCGTCGATAGCCGGGAACTCGACGTGCGAGAAGCCCGCGGCGCGCAGCATCGCGTCGACCTGGGCGGCGGTGAGCCTGCTCAGCCATGGCTCGCCAAGCGCAGCGGCGCGCTCGGCGAGAGTGCCGACAGCGCTACCGTCTGCTTCCGGCGCCGTGAAAGTGAACACGAGCTCGGTGGTGCGAGGAAGCGAGCCGACGAACGCGAACAGCTCCTGCACCGCGGTCGTCTCGAGATAAACGAGCACGCCGAGGCAGGAGAAGAGCGCGGGACGGGAGAAGTCGAACCCCGCGAGTGCGAGGACGTCACGCAGCGACTGCTGCGCGAAATCGGCTACCGCGTAAATCACGTTGCTCGGTGGTGTGATTGCAGCGCTTGCGAGTGCGTCACGCTTGGCACGCTGGCTCTCGGCGTGGTCCACCTCGAAGATGGTGATACCTCGCGCCCACTCAGGTTGCCGGTATGCGAAGCTGTCGAAGCCAGCGCCGAGTATCACGTACTGCGTGATTCCACGAGCGACTGCTTCGCGCAGGTGATCCTCAGCGTATCTGCTTCTGAGAACCACGTGAGAGCGGAGCGCGACAAGCTCGGGGCGCATGAGGTCTTCGCGCGCGTCGAGAATTCTGGTCACCGCATCGTCGCCGAGTAGGAGCGCAGCGACGGGATCATCAAGGATCCTGGGCTCGCCGTCGATGAGCTGGTGCGCGGCTCTGAGCATGGTGACGGCGACTCCCGTGCGGGTCGCGCCACGCGGGGTTGCGATCAAGTGATTCGCCGGGTCGGGCTGCACGGCTTAGGTCAGTGCTGAGTGGGGCAGTCGCTCTTGCTCGACGCTCGCACCGTGATGATGTCGCGGATGTAGATGTAGCGACGGCCGTGTCCTTCGGGACCAGCCGGTTGCAGGTTCGAGATTGCGGCGCGCACTCTCATGAAGCGCGGGACTCCGACCGGGATCTGACCCGAGGAGCGGAGACTGTCGAGCTGCGGGCCGGCAGCGTCGGTGAACACTGCCCACCAGACCGAGTCGGCCGGTGTGAGTGAGGAGTCGGCGCACGATCTGAACCAGTTCGCGTCGTTCCCGCCGACGTAATGGCCAGCGTAATCGCGGGACGGGAGCGACGGCTCGCCGCGTGTGCTGACGCACGCCACGAGCGACGTCAGCGACGCGACGACGGTCATGCCGACAGCGAGTGCGAAGCGGCGCCGGTTCTCATGGGAGGCTTTCATGGTTGCGAGGCTAACCTATGCGACCGGCGGGCGTGACGCCACCGCGCGGCGCGGGCGCTAATCGTCGATCGACGGGCGGAGATCGTGGATCTGGAGCGGCAGCATGCTCCCGAGCGCGGCGGCGACGAGGGTGCGGTGGCAGTGCGCTGGATCGGCCTCGAAGCACATGAGGCAGGCGCGCTTTCCGCTCCTGATGATGCCGGCGACGGTCTCGAGTCCGGACTGCGCGTCGGGCGTCGCGAGGTGCTCGGTGAAAATCTCGCGCATCTCGGCGTGGTGGCCGGCGCGGGCCGCCGCACGTCCGTCGGCGGGAGTGCCGAGGGTGCGAACGTGCAGGTATTCGATATCCGCGCCTGCGAGATTCGCGGCGAGCGCGCTCTTCGCGAAGCCCGGACGCCGCGACCGGGCGACGGCGCGCACATCTATGAGCAGCTCGATGCGCGCTTCCTCGAGAGCGGCGAGAAAGCTACGCACTGTAGCCGACTGGTATCCTATGGTCCACAGCTCCATCTGAGACTCCGTTCGAGCACGGGTCGAGCACGGGTCGACCGAGCACGGGTCGAGCACGGGTCGAGCACGGTTGGTCGTCAGGCCGCGGCGAGTGCGGCGGCCTTAAGTACCGTATTCCAGTTTCGCGCCGTTCCGCTCACACCGAGCCTGCGCTCGATGAGCGCGGTAGTGAGGCGCGAGCGTCCCATACCTTCTGGATATACGATGTACGCATGCCGACCGGCCGCGTGAAGTATCTCATTGCCCGCAACGGCGTCGCGCAGTGCGGCAACGCGGACAGGGTCAAGAGCGCCGTCACATACCAGCGCGATGAGGCGTGCGGGGTCGTTCGCGGCGTGCGTGGTGAACGGGTTGCCCGCGATGATGGCGCTCCATTCATCCGCACTGCGCACGAAGAACCGTGTGTCGAGCGAGAGCTTCTCGCGCGCAGCGCGCTCGAGTGCAATCTCTAGCTTGCGCGGTGACGTCCCACGCGCGCGAAAGACGAGATTGCCACTCTGCAGCAGCGTGCGCGGATCTCAAGTCCGAGAGTGGTGGCGAGCGCGCGAAGGTCGGCCATCGGAAGCTTGTTGGCGCCGCCGACATTCACAGCGCGCAGCAGCGCGACGTACGTGCTCATTGCATCCTCGAGTGCAACACCAGGAGCGTCATGCGCTGTCTCGCTCGGCGGAATACGACGTCGGGTCCTGCTTGTAGAACTCCGCGAGAGCGTCGAAGAGCTCCGCGTGATCGCGCTTGAGCGCGACGGGGCGCTCGAAGAACGCCTCGGTCGCTACGGCGAAGAATTCGGCAGGGTTCGTCGCGCCGTACTTGTCGATGAGCGTCGGCGAGCCGTTCTCGTCCGCGCGCTGAAGCGACTCGAATTCGCGACCCATCACGCGCGCCCACGTGGCGTAAGCAGTGCGCGTCTCGAGCTGCGGAGTGCCATCGCCACTCCGGTCCTCGAAGTCGAGCTGGTGCGCGAACTCGTGGAAGACGACGTTCTCACCGTCCGCGGGATCGGCTGCGCCGCGCAGCACGGCATCCCACGCGAGCACGAGCGCGCCGAGCCGCTCACCGGTCTCGCCGAGGCGTGCGGAGTCGCCGTCGCGCCAGATGCCGCCGCCGACCGGAACTTCCTCGTGGGCGATGTACGCGGTGGGATAGACCAGGATGGAGATGAGCTCGGGGTAGTAGTCGGTGTCGCGGTGGAGCAGCAGGAGGCACGCCTGTGCAGCGATGGTGACGCGGATCTCGTCGGTGATCTCGAGACCCCCGCATCCCTCGAAGTGCTTCTCGGCGATGAAGACCTTGACGTGATCGACGAGCTCGCGCTGATCCGCTGCGCTCAGGCGGTCGAACGTCGCGAAGTTGCGCTGGATGGCGGCGCGCCATTCGACCGGGAACGGCGCGGATCGCACATGCTCTCGTCTTCTGTTCTTGAAGAACGCCATCGCTCAGCCGCGATCATCCGACGCACGCAGGATCTGCGAGATCTCCGGCATCAATCGCCAGGGTGATACGTGCGCTCCGTGTGCCCGGTGAGCTGCGATCGGTAGAAGTACACGTCGCGCAACTGTCCCTTGCTGTAGCGCACTGCCTCGTCGTCGAAGTGAGGCGAGGACGGATGGCCGCTCTCACCACCCGCGGTGATCGCCTTGGCGCGCACGCTGTCGCCGAACTCGACCACGGCGACGAAGCTGTTGCCGCTGGTGCCGTACCACTTCTTGGTTCCGGGATACGGCCGCGCGCCGAACGACGCGAGCGAGCCCCAGCGTGACGATGTGAATCCAACCGGAATGCTCGGCAGCGCATCGTTGAATGGCTGCTCGATGTCACCGTTTACGCGCTGGAACCGATTGATGTCGCCCCACGGCGTCTTCCACGTACCGAAGTCGGATGTGATTCGCGCTGACGCCGCGACGAGCGCGTCGAGCTGCTGCTCCGGCGTCGCGCCCGTTGCCATGTAGCTATCGACGGGTGTGCCCGCCTTTCGAGCGTCGGGCGCGACGCGTCTCCCGAGCTCCTCGCCCCAGAAGACTGCGAGCGAGGTGGGGATCGACGTCTCGCCCCAGCGGTAATCCCAGCTGCGAAGCGCCTGGATCTGCTCGGCGAGCTGCGCTCTGCGCGGATCGCTCGCACTCAACGCGTCGTACGATTGGAGGAGGCGAGGGACCATCGCCGCGAAGGATGGCAGGTAGCTGTCGTACGCAGTGGTCATGAGCGAGTTGAGCGTGAAGCCCTTGTGGTCGGTGAGGAGCCGCAGCGCGTGAAGCCCGCGCCATGACTCGCCGCCAGTCTCGACGTAGATCGGGAAGTCCGACTTCTTGGGGCTGTATGGACCCGCCGCCGACCACGGCCAGTTGTTGCTGTTGTAGAGCCAGCCGTTGGGCGGATTCAGCAGGTGCGGAGTCTCATCGACCGAGAGCAGACCGTGCCAGTCTGTCGCCGGATTGCTGCCGTCCACGGGCTTGGTCCAATCGAAGCTCGTGTCGCGCCGCGGGATGAAGTTGGCGTGGAAGTACGCGATGTTGCCGTCGGCGTCGGCGAAGATCGTGTTGTTCGACGAGTTGGTGTGCAGCTCGAGCGATTGCCTGAACTCCTTGTAGCTGCGCGCCTTGGTGCGGGAGTACGACTGGATGAGCGCCTTCATCGGCTCCTGCATCATCCGAATGGTGATCCACTTTCCGTTCGCGCTCGCGATGACAGGACCATGCTGAGTGCGATACACCGTGAAGACCTTCTGCGCCATCCCGTTAGCGGTCTTGTACGGAACCGTGATGCGCGTCGCGGTGACCGGGAGCTCCTTGCCGCCATAGAGGTAGTAGTAGTTGTCGCCCCGCTTCGTGACGGTCTCTGCGTACTCACTCACGTCATTGGCGTTGCTGCTCGTGTGCATCCACCCGATGCGCGGATTGAAGCCCTGATACACGAAGAACTGCCCCCACGTCACCGCGCCATAAGCGTCGAGCCCCTCATCGCTGACCGCTTGCACTTCGGCACGGAAGAAGAACGACGTGTGTGGATTGATGAGGAGCAGCGCGTGGTGATCGACTGTTATCGACGGACTGATCGCGATTCCGTTGGAGCCGGTCGGCTCCTTGTAGATCGCATCGTTGTTCAGAGCAACGGGGGTCGCCGGTCCGTTTCCGTAGAAGGCCTGGAGCTGCCGCAGGTTCACCTTCTCGATGTCGCCGCCGATGCTCCCCTCGCTGAAGGTGAGCGCCATCCACGGCTCGAAGTGAGTGATGACGCGCGGATGGACTTCGGGATGCTTGTAGAGGTAGTAGTTGAGCCCGTCGGCGTAGGCATCCATGAGCTTCTTGAGCCAGGCCGGGCTCGCGGCGTACTTCGCCTTCATCGAATCCGGATTGATGAAGAGCTTCATGCGAAGGTCGGTGTAGATCGCGCCCTCGCCCTCCGCCTCCGCCAGGCGGCCCTGTGAATTGATGTAGTTGGTCTCGACCCGGTTGAAGTCGTCCTCCGCCTGCGCGTAGAGAAGGCCGAAGACGGCATCAGCGTCGGTCTTGCCGTACACGTGCGGAATACCCCAGTCGTCGCGGATGATGGTGACGGCTCGCGCCTCTCGCTGCCATCGCGCCAGGTCAGTGGGAGTCTGGGCTGACGACGTGGCGGTGGCTGTGGCTGTGGCTATGGCGAGCGCGAGCGCCGCGATGGCGAGACTGAGCTTCTTCATGGTGGGAAAAGCCGCTGAATTGGAGGTGCGGGGAGCATACGAAAAGGTGACGTGCGCCCGCAAGTCTACGACGGTCGCCGCTGCCTTTTCCAGGCTGGTTTCAGCCAGGCACCGATCGATCGCGAGTCTGGATATGGTCCCACACCAGCCAACCCCGCATCAGGTCCGTCGCTCCGTTTCGCGCATAGAAGGATCGCGCGGTGGCATTCTCATCAGAGACATTGACGCAGATGCGTGAGGCGCCGCGCGTCGGCGAACCAATCGAGCGAGTCTGCGGAGCAGGGCGGTGGCAATGCCACGTGAGCGGTAGTCTGGCGCAACGAGCACCCACTCGAGCTCCCCGTCGCAATCGAATCTCTCGGTGAGATGCCCGGCCATGAACGCCACTATACGCTCGTCGTCGGTGGCAATGTACATGACGCGCGGTGGAAGAGCACACTGCGGATTTCGCTCACCACCGAGATAGGCAGCCATTCCTTCTTCCGAAGCGCCCTCCGTCCAGTGGGCGTCGAGTCGGAGCTGCGCGGCGGCGGGGATGTCTGAGAGAGGGCTTCGCGGTATCGAATCATGGTCCGTCGCTAACCTGCGAGCCGAGCGAGCATTGTCCAGCGACGAGGTCAACCTACCGGCGCGCGGCGTCAGTGGCGAAGTTGTGGTATCGAGCGGTCGCACCCGACCGCGTCAAGTGAATACAAGGAGCGGGAGTCGTGACCAATCTCGTGGCAGGTCTCGTGAATCAGCTGGCGGCAAAGTCGTGGCTCGTCGCCATTCTCGGTGTACCGCTCGTTCCCAGAGTCGCAGCCGACTCACTCCCGATGCCGCGCGCCGTTCAGCGCGCCTTCGCCAAGGGGACACATCTGGCGGATGGTCGTCCCGGCCCCAACTACTGGGAGAATCACGCACGCTACAACATCGCAATCACGGCGCTTCCGCCCGACCGCAACATCAAAGGGGCGGAGCAGATCACCTACTTCAACAACAGCCCCGACACGCTGAGGAACCTCGTCATCAAGCTGTTCCTCAACATTCATAAACCCGGCGCGCCGCGCGACAACGGCGCATCCGAGGCATATCTGACGTCCGGGGTCCACATCGACGCGTTCTCCGTCAATGGGCAGTCCACTCCGTGGCGTGACGATCCGCGCTTCTTCACCTGGGAGCCGGTTCGCCTCCCCACCGCACTCGCGCCGCACGACTCGGTGCGGCTCTCGTTCGATTGGCACTACCAGATCTCGCTCGAGGCCGGGAGGGAAGGGATGCTCGACTCGACCACCTACTACCTCGCGTACTTCTACCCGCGCGTCGCAGTGTACGACGACTACAACGGGTGGGACACGATGAACTTCACCGACGCTCAGGAGTTCTACAGCGACTTCAACGACTACGACGTCTCGCTCACCGTTCCCGAGAACTACGTGGTTTGGGGAACAGGCACGCTGCTGAATCCGGAATCCGTGCTGCAACCTGACCCGCTGCACCGATTCCAGGAATCACTTACGTCAGATCAGCTGATCCACGTTGCGACGAAGGATCAGGATGCAGCGAGAAGCGTAACGGCGCAGCATCCGACCAATACGTGGCATTTCAGGGCGAGCAACATTCCCGACATGACCTTCGCGCTGAGCGATCACTACGATTGGGACGCGTCGAGCGTGGTAGTGGACGATGCGACGCATCGCCGCGCGAGTGTGCAGGCGGCGTTCAACGATACGGCGGTAGACTTCCATCACATGGTGCAGTACGGTCGGCATGCGATCGACTGGCTCTCGCACAACCTGCCCGGCGTGCCGTATCCATACGAGAAGAGCACCATCGTGCAGGGATCGGCGGACATGGAGTATCCCATGATGGTGAACGATGGGAGCAACGCAGACACGGTGTTCTCGCGCCTCGTAGTCGAGCACGAGATCGCTCACACGTACTTCCCGTTCTACATGGGAATCAACGAGACGCGGTACGGCTTCATGGACGAAGGATGGGCGACGACGTTCGAGTACCTGATCGGGATCGACGACGTCGGCCTGCAGCGCGCCACCGACTTCTACAAGCAGTTTCGCGTCGCAGGATGGATCCACGATCCGTCCCCGGTCGAAGAGATTCCGATCATCACGCCGGGCGACGCGCTGAACGGCGCCGGGCTCGGCAACAACGAGTACGGCAAGGCGTCGCTGGGCTACCTCGCAGCGAAAGATCTGCTCGGCGACGCGATGTTCAAGAAGTGTCTGCAGGCATTCATCGAGCGCTGGCATGGGAAGCACCCGATTCCGTGGGACTTCTTCAACACGATGAACGACGTTTCGGGAAAGAACCTCAATTGGTTCTGGCGTCGGTGGTATTTCAGCGACGGCTACATCGATCTCGCGGTCGCGGGAGTGACGAGGGTAGGGAGCGGCTACTCGCTCGTGATCGACAACATCGGCGGGATGCCCGCGCCGGTCGACGTCAAGGTGACTTACGACGACGGCACTACCGCCAGCTTCCACGAGACTCCCGCGATCTGGGAGGCAACCCCGACCCGCGCGACGGTGACCATACCGGCGACCAAGACGATCCGGTCGCTGACACTCGACGGCGGGATCTGGATGGACGCCGACACGTCGAACAACAGCTGGGCGGCACGGTAAGGCGGCGCTAGCGCCGGCGGCCCTCTTACCACGGCGGCGTCCAGCGGCGTATACTATCGACTTCGCCCGGGCGATTTCCGGGCGGGTCGATCGAGTCACCTTCAGCACAACGATCCGACATGACGCTGTCGCACGCACGTGCATTCGCTGCGGCCATGCTCGCCGCGGTCGTCGCCGCTGTGCCCATGGCGGGCCAGGCGACGAGCCAGCCGTCGGCCGCGAGCAACGCCGCACTCTCCGCACTCGCCAAGGCGAGGATCGACAGCGCGGAGCGGCTCTACACGCCAGCCGACGTCTATTTCATGACCAACATGATCAGCCACCACTCGCAGGCGATCGTGATGTCGAAGTGGGCGCCGAGTCATGGGGCGAGCTCGTCGGTGCAGACGCTTGCGGCGAGGATCATCAACGCTCAGCAGGATGAGATCGCGACGATGCAGCAGTGGCTACGCGATCGCGGCCAGCCAGTGCCCGAAGCGCGACCGATGCCGATGAAGATGATGATGAACGGCACCGAGCACGAGATGCTGATGCCCGGCATGCTCACCGACGAGCAGATGCACCAGCTCGACATGGCTCGAGGGCCGGACTTCGACCGGCTCTTCCTCAGGGACATGATCCAGCATCACACCGGCGCCCTGTCGATGGTGAAGGACCTTTTCAACTCGTACGGCGCGGGGCAGGATGAGCAGGTCTTCAAGTTCGCGTCGGACGTCAACGTGGATCAGACCACGGAGATATCGCGAATGCAGCGGATGCTCTTCGCGCTGACGTTCGAGAACCAGCCGTAGCACGGCCTGTGGCAACACAGCGCGGAAGCAGCGCGTCAACTTCGACAACAGAGGAACAGCAGATGGACCAGACGCTCGACAGGCGCCGCTCCGGCGCGAAGCTTCACCGCAACAGTCGCAGATCGCTGCTGAGGATCGGCGCCACGCTGGTCACGGCGCTCGCAGGCGTGAGCGGGATCGCTGGTGCGCAGACATCCGCGTACGACATGTCGACCGAGGCGCCGAATCCCGATCCGCGCGTCGGACTGCGCGCTGGGCTCATGGATGCGGGGACCGCGCTGTGGAACATGCGCCTCATCTCCGCCACGCCGCCATCGGACAAGTTCGTCGGCATCACCAACTCGGATCTCGCCTTCACCGGCAAGTACGCGATTCAGGGGAGCTACAACGGCTTCCAGGTCTGGGACATCTCGAACCCGGCGCAACCGACGCTCAAGACCGCGTACGTCTGCCCTGCGTCACAGAGCGACGTGTCTGTGTATCACAACCTGCTCTTCGTCTCCGGCGAGGGGCTCACGGGCCGACTCGATTGCGGCACCGAGGGCGTGAAGGACACGGTGAGCAAGGATCGCCTTCGCGGCATCCGCATCTTCGACATCAGCGACATCGAGCATCCGCGCAACGTCGGCAACGTGCAGACCTGCCGCGGCTCGCATACGCACACTCTCCTGGTCGATCCGAAGGATCCTAACGACGTCTACATCTACGTCTCGGGCTCTGCAGGCGTGCGCTCGCCGAACGAGCTGGCTGGATGCTCGCGTGCGACGCCAGCGACTGATCCGAATTCCGCGTTGTTCCGCATCGAGGTGATAAAGGTTCCGCTCGCGCATCCGGAGCGTGCCGCGATCGTCAGCTCGCCGCGCATCTTCAACGACCTCGTAGCGCCACCGAGGCATGGCGAGGCATCCGCTGACGCGGCGGCAATCGCCGAAGCGCGCGCGCGTGGCGCATTCACCGCCAACATCGGTGGTGAAGAGATGGTGCTCCCCGCTCGCTTCACGACTCCAATGCTCGACAGCATCGCGAAGTCGCACGGCGATGCGACTCCGACGGGCGCGGATAGCGCAGCGCTGCGCGCCGAGATTCCGGTGATGATCGCGAAGATGATGGGCGGACCAGCAGCATCGGGCAATGGTCCACGTCCCGGGCCGACGCAGTGCCACGACATCACTGTTTACCCGTCGATCGGTCTCGCGGGTGGCGCGTGCGAAGGTTACGGAATGCTGCTCGACATCCACGATCCTGTGCATCCCCGGCGTCTCGCGGCAGTGTCCGATTCCAACTTCTCGTACTGGCACTCTGCCACGTTCAACAACGACGGAACCAAGGTCGTGTTCACGGACGAGTGGGGCGGCGGTGGTCAGCCCAAGTGCCGCGCGACAGATCCCAAGCAGTGGGGCGCCGACGCAGTCTTCACCATCTCCGACGGTCAGCTTCACTTCCAGAACTACTACAAGATGCCAGCTCCGCAGACCGACAAGGAAAACTGCGTCGCTCACAATGGCTCGCTCGTTCCGGTTCCTGGGCGCGACATCATGGTCCAGTCGTGGTATCAGGGTGGCGTCTCGGTGTTCGATTTCACAGATGCGGCACACCCGAAGGAGATCGCGTTCTTCGACCGCGGTCCGATCGACTCGACCAAGATGGTGAGCGGGGGAACGTGGTCGGCGTACTGGTACAACGGAGTGATAGTGAGCTCTGAGATTGCGCGCGGGCTCGACATTCTCGAGCTCACTCCGAGCGGACTGCTCACGCAGAACGAGCTCGACGCGGCGAAGACCGCGACGTACGACGAGTTCAATCCGCAGGGTCAGCCAAAGATCAGGTGGCCGGCGAGCTTCGTGCTCGCCCGTGCGTACGTCGATCAGCTAGACCGCAACAATGGGCTGAGCGCCGACCGCATATCGTCGGCTCGCGCGACGCTCGCGAGCGCGGAGCAGGCTTCGGGCGCGCAGCGGCGCAGCTCGCTCAACAAGCTGGCGCAGCAGCTCGACAGCGACGCTGGTGGCTCGGGCGATTCGCCGAAGGTGAAGACCCTGGCCAGCACGGTGCGCGAGCTCGCAAGCTCGTCGCGCTGAGCAAAGCGGAGTAGCAATGCAAGAGAGGGCGCGGTGTCCGATGACACCGCGCCCTCTTTCATTTACGCAACGAGCTTCAGCCGCCGACGGTGAATGGGACCGAAGCGCGTGTGGTGCCCCACTCGAGCCGCAGCACTCCGCCGCCAGGAGTGCGATCGATGTAGTAAGTGACCTGCTCGGCGGGCGGCGTGGCGTGCGCAAGCGTCATCGGTGCGCGGCCGATCTCGAGCGATGGCTGGTACGGGATTCCCCACTGTCCCGGCTTCCCGAGCTTTCCGAAGATGATCTGCCACGAGTCGCCTGGCTCGGTGTTGATGGTGTAGCTCCCGGGCGCGAGAGTAACGGTCCCGAAGGTGAGCGGCCTGTCGGTGGTGAGCACCGTCGCCTCGTCAGCGCCAGCGCGCCACGGCTTGCCGGACGGCATCATCGCCGACTCTGCGCGCCCCTTGAGGAATGGTCTTCCATAAGTGAGGGTGATGTGAGCCGAACCGACGGTCCACTCCGACTTCACATGCGGACTTCCGCCACCGCCGACGCCGGTCTGCACCATCTTCTGTGCGCCGGCAGAAGCGGCGGCGACGCCCAAAGCGAGAAGCGAGGCTGCAGCGAGCTTGAACGTCTTCAGAGTCTTCATCGATCTTCTCCTGATATGGTGTTGACGGGCGACGACGCGCAGGCCGCCATGCTTTGTTACTCGACGCGATTGCGGCTGCGCTCGGTGTCGAACCCATCCGGGTAGCGGCGTCGCAGCTTCTCGACGTTGCCCTGTGCGATGTCATCGAGCGAGAGATCGAGGACGGTCGCGAACGCGGCGACGTACCACAGGCAGTCGCCGAGCTCCTTCGCAAGCGCATCACGATCGAGGGGCGTTGCGTGAAAGAGGTGCTTCTTGATGATCTCCGCTGTTTCGCCCGCCTCGCCGGTGAGCCCTAGCGCAGCGTTGGCGAGCTGTTGCTCGTGCGTACGGTCGCGGCCGAGCGTGCGCGCGGCGAGCTGCTGGTACTCGTCGAGCTTCATCGCGCGCGGCGCAGCACGCTAGCGTCCGCGTTGGCCGCCCTTGGCAGACGTCGCCTTGGGCTTGGTGACGGGCGCTGACGGCGGTGCCGGCTTGTTCATCTTGGTCGCAGGCCCCTTCGGCGTGGACGGCGCCTTGCGCGAGAAGTCGGGTATGTCGCGTTGTCCCTTGCGTTTCATGAATCCTCCATCGGCGTTGTGGCGATGCGTGATGGTGTCGTACCACAAAGTAGCGAGTGCATCGACGTTGCGCTCTGCGTGAGCGTCAGAAGGTGCGCGTTCGAGCTCACGTGAACCGCGTTCTCGGTCATTCGCTCAGTCAGTCGGCGGAATCGAAGAACTCTACGATGCCAGTCTCGAGCGAGTATTCCGCGCCGACGACGCGGACGCCGTTGGTCTGGATCAGTCCTTCGAGCACGTCTGACCCATGCTTGAGCTGGTTCACCGAAGCGCGAACGTTGGCGCGCACCGACTGCTTCACGAGTGCTGCGTGGTCATGCGCGACCTCGGTCGCTACGAGCGGCTCGACCGAAGGTCTCACACGATCGACGATCGACCGCAGGCTGTGCGACTGAGTCTCGCCCTGCGGCTGGATGCAGCTCCTCATCGTCGCGAGAATCGCTCCGCAACGCGAGTGCCCGACCACGACGACGAGCTTCGTATCCGAGCACTCCGCGCCGTACTCGACACTGCCGAGTCTGCGACGGCGTAACGATGTTGCCGACGACGCGAATGACGAATAGGTCACCGAGTCCCTGATCGAATATCATCTCCGCGGGGACGCGTGAATCGGAGCAGCCGAGGATGGTGGCAAACGGCGCCTGACCAGCCGCAAGTTGGGCGCGCCGCGCTGGAGAGGCGAGGTCCGCGCCGGCGCGAGCATCGGTCACGAAGCGATGATTTCCTTCCTTCAGGCGAGCGAGCGCATCTTTGGCAGAGAGCATTTGGCTGAGTTGTCTAGAATGGGTCGTGGGTGAGGTTCGCGGGGTTCATGGGCCACGCGAGCAGCGCGATCGTGTTGAGAACGGCGACGATAGCGAAGCCGCGCGCGAGTGCGTCATGGCCGCGCGCGTCGACCGCTGCTGCGGCGATGGCGAACACCGCAAGGCCAAGCGCGGTGCGCGCGGCGGGCGGGAGCTGCCACAGGCGCGCGGGGGGCGATGAACACTCCCCAAACGACTCCGGTGACGGTCGGCGCAGCGATCGCGAGCAGAACTCGCTGCATCGGTGACGCAGCGACGGTCGCACCCCAGTACGCCAGTGCAGCGAGCGATGCAAGCTCGAGCAGAAACCGGATCGCGAGATTCGCGCTTCTGAACACTGGGCTAGCCACTGGCGCGTTGCATGTCACTCAGGCGCAGAAGAGGAAGGCCGGCTCCGACAGCGCGCTCGAGCTTGTCACCATCGCAAGCGGGGAGCGGAACAGGCGCTGGTGGCGCGACGATGCGCGGAGCGATCGCGCGCTCGAGCCACATCACGTCGTGCCATTCTCCGAATTTATTGCCGATGCCGTGATACACGCCGACGCGTGTGAAGCCGAGTGACTCGTGAAGTCCGACACTGGCGGCGTTGGGGAGCGTCACACCGGCGTACACATTGCGAAAGCCCTGCAGCTCCAGCACCGCGAAGAGCGACGTGTAGAGCGCACGCGCGACGCCGCAGCGATGCGCGTCGGACCTGACGTATGCGGAAGTCTCGAGCGACCACTGGTACGCAAGCCGCTCGCGGTGCTGCGTTGCGTAGGCATAGCCAACGACTTCATCATCGCGCGTGCAGACGAGCCACGGAGTCCGCGCGGTGATGCGCTCGACGCGGCGCGCCATCTCGTCGGCATCAGGCGCATCGATCTCGAACGATGTGGAGCGCTCGGTCACTGCGGGCGCGTAGATGGCGGCGAGCGCTGCGCCGTCGCGCGCTTGCGCCGTTCGGATGTCGGCGGACGTGCTCACTCGCGATCAGAGCAGATTGTGCACACACATGCGGGCACTTACCGTATCCTCACTGCGATCCGTGAGTGTCGTTGGGTCACGTTCAAACGACATGCACCGGACCCGGTACCGGGCTAGCCGTGCATCGCTCGTGACGAGGGTGATTCCCTCGGTGATCGCCTGCGCGAGCACGAGGCGATCAAAGGGATCTTTGTGGAGTGGTGGCAAGCTCGCTATGCTCACCGCGTGTTGGATATTGACCATATCGATTGATGGACCAAACTAAGTAAAGCTAGCTTACAACCCACCCGGCAGTCCGTTAAGCGCCGGGACGCAAAACGGGTGCGCCTCGCGACGCACCCGTTCTCACGATCCTGCTCGAGCCTACCTGCTGCTCATCACGATCTCGCGTTACCCAGCCGTCTCACGACGCTGGCGAGCTCACGCACGCGAGTGGCATCGCTCGCGTTTGAAGCGTCGCGATCGAGCTGCGTCGCAAGGGTGCGCAGCGCACCAGCGCGGGCGGAGCCGCTCATGTGCTCCGCGCTGTTGAGCGCGCTCATGATCGACGAGGTCCGATCTGCCGGCAGACCGTTGTCGCGCGCGAGCTGATCGACGTATGCACGCGCCACAGGGAACGCAGCCGGCCACACGAGGTGAGGCTGGCTCTGCGGATTGAGCTGCTCGAACCGCACGAGGTTAGCCGCGTCGATCTCGTTCTGCGTGAGGTCCGCGGTCGGCGTGAGCTTGAATACGTCGAGTCCACGCGCGATCTCGGAGCCGTAGATGTAGCCGTTGTAGTAGTAGCCGGCCCAGTAGCCGCCGATCACGAGCTGGTTGGCGTCGATCGGGCCGCGGTCGAAGTAGGCGATCTCCTTCGGGTGCGCGGGATCGGTGAAGTCGAACACCGACACACCACCCTGATACCAGCCCTGCACCATGATGTCGCGTCCGGGGACCGGGATCAGGCCGCCGTTGTGCGCGACGCAGTTCTCCGTGGACGTCTGCGCAGCGGGCATCTTGAAGTAGCCCACCTGGTGCAGCGTGTTGTCGTGGAGCGTGAAGAGCGCGTCAGCGCCCCAATCGATCGGATCGGTCGCGCGGCACTTGGCCTGCGTGCCGCCGCCCCACTCGTCGGTGTAGATGAGCGAAGTGGCGTTGTTGTTGAACGTGGCCGAGTGCCAGAACGAGAAGTTGGAATCCGCCACGGCCTGGAGCCTGACCGGATGTGCAGGATCCTTGATGTTGAGCAGGAGTCCGTAACCCGAGCACGCGCCGGCGGCATAGCCAGCGTACGGGTACACCGTGATGTCATGGCACTGGTTCGGGCCACCGCGCTGGCCGCCACCCCCACCACCGAACATGCGAGTGTTCACGCCAAGCGCGTGGAGCGAGTCGAGGTACATGCGCTCACGGCTGCGTATCGCTCCGCGAAGCCTGCATCTCGGACAGTAGGAGAGCTGCGCGATCCGAGTCAGCGGAAGTGGCCGTCGCGGGAAGGCCGAGCCGGCCGAGCATGCGCTTCGCCGCCTGGACGGCCGCGCCGTTCGCGGTGTCGGCGTAGGCAACGCCGTGGGTCGGCGGAGCGGTGAGATCGTTGAAGATGCGCGCCGAGCTCACGATGCGCGCCTGCTCCGGATGCGCGAGCGGAACGCGAATGACCTCGATGCGGAAGAGCGCGCTATTGGGATCGGTGACGGCGCCCGACTCGCAGCCGGGCATCTCAGTCGCAGATCTCACGCGGGCGAGACCGGAAACGTAGACGTAGACAATTCCCTTGTCCGCAGGATCGGGAACGAGGGTGTGGGTGTGCGAGCCACGGCACGTCTGCACATCGGCGACCTGCTTGGGATGGATCGGGTCAGAGACGTCGAAGATGCGGACGCCGATGAAGCGCTCCTTGCTCACGCTGTCCTTCACACCCTGAGCGCCGCAGTCGAGCCGGTTGCCGGTGTTCTCCGCGGACACGAAGAGGAGGTGTCCGTAGATGGAAACGTCGCCCTGCTCGGTGAAGCAGACGTCGGCTTCGGCAAGCTTGGGATCGATCGGGTTGGAGATGTCCCAGATCTGGAAGCCGCTGAAGTTCCCCTGGTACAGGTACTTCCCGCCGAACGCCATGTCCGAATTGGCGTAAGTGAGTCCACCGGGCGAGTTCGGATGGAACACGTCTGGCTTGTTGCGGTGGGCGACGAGCTCGAGACCCTTCGAGGCGACTCCGGCGTCGTACAGGCCGGCCTTGAGTCCGGCGCGCGGGTCAGTGGTGCTCGACTGCGCATGAGCCGGCAGGCTCAGGGTGAGCGCCGACGCGGCGAGCGCGGCGGCCGAGAGAGCGATCGTGCGGAAGCGTGAATGCTTACGTGTCATTTGGGTTGGCTCGGGGTGAGCGTGTTCAACATTGCCTGCATGCGCGCGATCTCCGCGCGCTGGCTGGCATCTACATCGATGGCGAAATTGAAGATCTCCGGCTGTTGACCACCACTCGGCGTGGCAAAGAGATCCGCGACCATGCCGAGCGCGCCTTGATGGTGCCTGATCATTCCAGTCAGGTAGAGACTGTCGAACGTCGTACCGTGCGCTGCGTCGAGCTGGCGCATCTGCGCGGCGGTGAGCATCCCCGCCATCAACCTCGGATGCGGTCCCATGTCCATGCCCGGCATGTTCATCGCGTCAGCTTCGCTGCCGCTCATCTTCATTCCGCCCATGTCCATCGCAGCAGCGTTGGCGGAGGAGGAAGTGGACCCGGGAAGCATGTGAAGCGGGTCGGGAACCGGGAGGTGTCGCGCCTCGAGCCAGGCCTGCATCATCGCGATCTCGTCGCGCTGCGAGAGTGCGATGCGCTTGCAGAGGACCTGCAGGTCCGGCCGCGCGCCGTGGGTCGGCGCCCAGTCCGACATCACCACCGCCTGCGCGTGGTGCATGATCATCCCCTGCACGAAATCGACGTCGCCCTGGGTGTAATCGTGCGGAGCGGTTGCGGAGGTGCTGCCGCTGCCCTGCGCCACGGCGAGAGCGGGAGCCACGGCCGAAGCGGTGGCCGTCGCCATAGCGAGCGCACGGCGAGCAGTGGAGTGGCTGCCCGGCGGCGCTGTGATAGGATCAACTTCATTGGACTGCTCGACCTGCGCTGGCGGAGAATGCTGGGTGCTCGTGCAGAGGTTGCCGATCTACTCGACCTGCTGGCCCTACTCACGCTCTACGGGCAACGCGCGGCGGACGTTGCTCGAACGCCGACAGTGCGAGTGGCCGGAGCGAAAATGCAGAGTCGTCCTGCGAACCGCTAGACGCCGCGGCTGGGCTGGCCGCGCCGAGGCCGCCGCCTCCAGGCGGCGCGCTCCTCAACCCGAGAGCACGGCAGCGCCGGGACCAGCTACTGCGAGCGAAGATGGTACGCCGCGATCGCGTTGTCGCGCATCACCATCCGCGCAAGCTGCTCGGCGCGCGAGCGATCGATCTCGCCGTCGCGCAGCATTCCAGTGAGCGCGATCGTGAGCGCACGCGCGCGCGGACGTCGTGCCGAGCCACGCCGCCTCGCCCCATCCCTGGTCCGGTCCACCGTCGAACGCGTCGGTTCCGAACAGAACCTTCTCCGGCCATTCGCCGAGCCACTGCCGCAATACCAGCGCAAGCTCGGCAGGCTCGACGAAGAGCGAGACGGCGGATATGTCGGTGTAGACGTTGGGCTTGGAGAGGAGCGATTGCGTTTCGCCAACGAGCGGCCAGCCTGCATGGATGACGATGAAGTTAGTTCCGCGCAGCGACGAGTCATTGAACGCGGGCTCGAGCAGATGAGGGGCGCTTCCGTGCGTGGCGTAGAAACCGCCGAAGCCTTCGGTGGTGTGAATCTGTACCGACATCCCGAGCTGGCCAGCTTCGCGCGTTATCTCCCTGAACAGATAATCCTCGAGCGCCTTGTACTCCGCATGCGACGGAACGCCGCCGGCAGCGTAGCGAGCGTACACCTGACGCGCGAGTGCAGGGTCGGGATCGTCGAAGTCGAGTGGCCGCAGATACGCCGCCTCGAACTTCACCGCGACAGCGCCACCGTCACGCTGACGTCTCGAGCGTGCGGCACCACGACGTTCGCGACGTATTCGTCCAGTGTGGGGGGCAGGGCGGCGACACCGATGTCGTGCATGTATCGATGAAGGAGCGTCGTCTCCCGCGGGTAGAGCGACCGGGTGTCTGGCGTACGCGCCGCCTCCGCGCGGCTGTCGAGCGGGAGCATGAGCGCATCGACGAACGCAACCCAGCGGAAGCGCGGCGGCTCCAGCCCAGGACCGAGCGCGATTCGATTGGCGAGCATGACGTCCGTGCCGATCCGATCGAGCACCCACGCCGGAAAGTGGTTGCCTTCGCGCTGCATGATACGGTTGACGGCAGCATGGAGCGCGGCTGCGGTATGCCGCGCCCGGTATCCGCAAGACTCACCCCGTAAAGCGCGTGCTGCGCAACCCGCCATTCAGGATTCTCCGCGCGCAGACGGTACGGAAGCGGGAAGGAAGGAATCCCATCCAGCGGCAGCGCGTCGTAGTCGGTGTCCGGCAGTGCTCCCTGCGCAACGGGCAGCATTGGATGAGCGTGGCTGTCGATGGCGCGTATGCCCGCGATGTAGGCGGCCAGCGCGGAATCGACGGGCGCCTGCGCCTGCACGGTGGTCGCGAGTGCCATTCCGACAAGCCACATCGATGCTGCCGATCGCATCCCACTCATGCTCACACTCCCTCATGTTTCGTCCCCGCAACACTGCAACCAGCAACCTGCCGCGTCAATACGGCGGAGTGCGTATCATTGCATGTCGCTGTCGCGCCGATCGGACAGCATACCCATCCCTGGACTAACCATGCGTACACCGCTTCTCGCCATCGTCGCTCTGGTCACTTCAGCATATGCGCCGGCTTCGCGCCATACCGCCGTCGCATCGCCGGCGCCGTGCACGAGCGCGACCAAAGCGTGCGAGCAATGGATAGTCTTCGGTCGCGGTCCCGCGCGATCGATGGTCTACTCGACGTATCCGCTCGACGTGCGAGATCCGGCGATCACGCGCGCGCTGATCATGGTGCACGGCGCCGGACGCAACGCGGATCACTACTTCGAGACGAGCACCGCTGCGGCATTCCTCGCCGGCGCACTCGGCAACACGATAGTCATCGCGCCGCGATTCGCAGCGGGACGAGACACTGTCGCTCCCGGCGAAATCCTCTGGCCAGAGCGCGGCGACACGTGGCGATCGGGCGGAGTGGCTCCGGCCAACCCGAACATCTCGTCGTTCGATCTCGTGGACGACATAGTTCGCAAGCTGGCGGACAAGCGAATATTTCCCAATCTGACGAAAGTCGTGATCACGGGCCATTCTGCTGGCGGACAGTTCGCGACACGCTATGAGATGGCGAACAAGATCCACGGCACACTCGGCGTCGCGATGAGCTACGTGGTCGCGAATCCCTCGAGCTATGCCTGGCCGGCGGCGGTGCGTCCACTTCCCACCGGCAATGCCAATCCAGCGACGGCGGACAAGGAAGCGCTGGGTCCAAATGGCGAGAAGCTCAATACCGACTTCACCTATGGGCCGTTCGACTCGACAAGAGCGCCGTCATACAATCGCTGGCCGGCAGGTCTCACCAACCGCACCGGCTACACCGCGAGCGAGAGCGACGATCAGCTCAGACGCCAGCTCGCCGAGCGGCCAACTACTTACCTGCTCGGGCAGGTCGATGTGCTCCCGCTCGGCGGCTTCGATTCATCGCCGAGCGCGATGGCGCAGGGCCCCACACGCCGCGCACGTGGCGAAGCCTTCGTCAAATTCATCACCGACTCGCTTGGCGCGAAGCCGACGGCGATCATAGTGCCCGAGTGCGGCCACAACGATCGCTGCATCTTCACTACGGACGTGGTATTTCCGGCGATCTTCCCGTAGGACGAAGACCAGGATCAGGCGCGCTCGTGAACGATCGACCACAACACACCGAATCTGTCGCGCACCTGACTGAAGTGTGTCGCAAAGAACGTCGGCGCCATCGGCATGGTGATCTGACCGCCATCCGCGAGTGCGGCGTGAATGCGCTCCGCCTCGGACGCTGAGTCGGCCGTCAGATGCATGTAAACACTGCGAATCGGCTGAAAAATCGTTGACGGGACATCGTTTCCGGTGATCACCGCGTCGCCGATGGTCATGCGAGCGTGCATCACGGCGTCACCGGCATCGGGTGAAGCGCCGGGCGCCTGGTTCTGCTTCATCATCATCGCGATCTTACCGCCGAGATGTTCTGCGTAGTAGCTGAACGCCTCCTCGCAGTTGCCACCGAAGTTCAGCTGGGTGTACAGCTTCATCGCGCGGTTCTCCTGATGAAAACGTGTAGCGCGCGCTCGCCGGCAACGTACTCGGCGCACTCATAACCAAGCGCGGGCATGTCGATGCCGCTCCAGAGTGCCTCGCCCGCGCCGAGGAGGACTGGTCGGACGGCGAGATGAAGCTCATCGATGAGTCCAGCGCGCAGGAACTGTCGGACTGTCGCCACTCCGCCGCCCAGCCGCACATCGAGGCCGTTTGCGGCAGCGGTCGCCTGCGCGAGCGCTGAGTGGATCCCGTCGGTTACGAAGTGGAATACAGTACCGCCTGCCATCGTCAGCGGCGGTCGCGCGTGATTGGTGAGCACGAAGACAGGTGCGTGGTAAGAGGGTTCCTCGCCCCACCATCCTCGCCAACTCTCGTCTGGCCACGGTCCGCGGACGGGACCGAACATGTTGCGGCCGAGGATCCACGCGCCTATCCCTTTGAAGCCTCTCTCCGCGATCTCGTTGTCGATTCCCGTCTCGCCATCGTTGCCGCCTTCGTGCATGGTGCGCCACACGCGGGTGGGAAAGAACCACTCCATCAGCTCCGGCCCACGGACGCCGAGTGGGTTCTGCAGGTCCTGATTTGGACCGGCGCCGTAGCCGTCGACGGAGACTGCAAAGCTTTGAACGCGGAGCTTGGACATGGTCGAGGTGCTCGCAGCTATTGATTAGTTGTGATTACTTGCGTGTGCGGGAGCAGTCCGCAATCGAACCTGAAACATCACTGGCCACAGCTTACCCGTGAGCAGCAATTGATGACCGTCGGGCGCGAGCGCGATGCCGTTCATCACCTCGGCCGTCGGCGGACGATCCGGGTACAGATCAGAGAAATCGATTGTCTGACGAACGATGCCGCTTGCGGGATCGATGCGAAGCACCCAGTTGGACTGATACACGTTGGCGAGCACCTCGCCGTTCACGTACTCGAGCTCATTCAGCTGGTAGATGGGCGCGCCATCATCGCGAACGTGAACGACACGCTGCACCTGAAACGTCGCGGGCGACAGAATGCGCAGCGAGTCCGAGCCGTCGCTCATGATCAGCGACGTTCCGTCCGTCGTCAGTCCCCAACCTTCGCCCGCGTACTGGAATGAATCGCGCGGTGCGAGCGTCGCGGCATCGTACGTGTATGCGACGCCTTCCTTCCATGTGAGCTGGTAGAGACGCCCCTTGAGCAACGCGAGTCCTTCGCCGAAGCGGCTCGCCGGCAGGGGCCGCGAGGCGAGCACCTTTCCCGATTTGAGATCGACGCGTCGCACGTCGGAGTGACCGTAGAGTCCAGTGCTCTCGTAGAGAACGCTGTCGTCCCAGAGAAGCCCTTGCGTGTACGCAGTCGAATCGTGTGGAAAGTGACCGGTCACCTCGTAAGCGGCAGATTGCTGCGATGCGCCACTGCTGCACGCGATGGAAGCGATACCGGCCAGCAACGCGACGAGCGCCGCCCGCGCGGACGAACGACGTCGCGTCATCACTGAGCTGATTCCGCGACTACCTCTCTCCAGTGCTCGGCTCACGCGTCTCACCGCGGCCAGCGTCCAGGTGATTCCAGTTCATGATCGTGTTGAAGCCGAGCATGTACGTGCCCTGCGTTTGCCAGCGCCAGAATGGGCGAATGGCGAACATCACGATGTGGCCCTTGCCGATGGACTCGTCCACCACCTGCGCGCGGCCGGAGAGCGCGCCGCCGCCTGACAGCACTCCCGAAAGAAGCATGTCGGTGGAGCGCGTCGGGAACGCCATGATCACGCGTGGTCCGTCTTCTGAAGCCGTGACGGAATTTGCGGATGGACCGCGTTGCGCAGCTGCCGCCCTGCGGCGATTCGCCTGCGTGCGCTATCGCTCACCGTTGATTGCGCATCAGGATTCCACGGCGAGAGACGCTCCGGCGTCGCCATCGGAGTGATGTCCTGACTCACCACCGCACTACGCTGACCGAAGCCACCGAATCCCCGAAGCCGCCCGTCGCCACGCGGATAACGGGGCCCTGGTTGAAGTAGACAGGGAGCTGATTGCGGCCGTAGCCATACACTATCGGACTGCTCATGTCGCTGATGACGCCGCGCATCACACTTCCGCGCGCGAAGAGGCTGTCGGGCTCCTCGATCGTCACGCCGGGCGTGAGATTGTAGCCCGGCATTATCAGTGACGTGGACCCCTCGACGATGAGCGTTCCGCCCTGCTTCACGAAGTCGTAGAGGTTCTGCACTCCCTCGAGTCCCATTCCGCCGCGGATGTCGCTCGACGAATCCGGAGTACCAAGGCTCGGGAACTCCGCTGACTTCTTGTACGGAAGCGGCGCACTGCCTGTCTTGGCGATGCCGCTCACCATGGTCTGCACGGTGCCGCCGACATCGGGGAAGATTATCACGTCGAATCGCTTGCGCAGATTGGGGTCGCGCAGATTGATGTCGCCGAAGTACGTGTAAGGGATGTGATAGGTGTCGAGCGCAGCGCGAACCCACCCTTCGTCCTGCGTACGCGCCCAGCTGTGGACATATCCGATGCGTGGAATGTCGAGGTCGTGAGTCTTCACGCTCGGAGCGGCCGCCATCGCGTACGCGGAGAGGCCGAGCGTGCGGAGCGCCGGCTCCAGCGCGGCACGATCCGCGTTCGGGATGATGATTGCGCCTGCGCGGAAGGTGTGACCGGCTGCGTCGAAGTCTTCTTCAGCCGCTTGCATGCGCGTCTTGGGGAACCTGAACCTGAACGCCGCGATGTTGTTGTCGGCAGTGTTGTCCACTACCACGACGCTACCCGTACCGGAGATGCCACCCGCTGCGACTGCGTCGGAGTTGAGCGGCGCCATCGGCTGGGTGAGCAGGCTCCTGTCGCCGACCGGCGTGATGGTGATGTCACGCATGAACTGGAACGTCCACCCGGTGTCGTCGTACGGCGCTGGATTACCGGGGGAGAAGTGCTGCAAGCCGAAGTACATGTCGGCGATGGTGCGGTACGGCTGATCGCCGCGGATGATGTAGTCTCCCGGCTTCACTGATACTCTTCCAGCGGTGAAGCTCGTCGTTGCGGTATCGACCTCGAGACCCTGCGCGCGAAGCTCGTTCACCGCGTCCGCCGCATCAGCCTTGCGCCGCTGCGCCGCCGGTATCACCCAGCCGAAGATCGGACCGCTCGCTCCCTTGGCGACCGCGCGCTGGTTGGTGCGCCAGAAGTTGTCGAGGAACTGCTCCTTGTTGCGCGCGACATTGCCGAGCGAGAAGAGGATCGCGGATTCCTGGATGTTCGTGTTGTTGCGCGGACCCCAGTTGATGCTGTCGAGCGGTGGGTTGGGACGGAACCATTCGCGGCTCGTCGTCGTCGGGCGCGGCTTCACTACATAGTTGTCAGGGCCGTAGCTCTGAACCTCGTAGAACCTGCCGACTTCGTTGTGAGTGTGAGCGATGAAGAACAGGTAGTTCGGTGTCCAGCCGTCGTAGTATCCGTATGTCCACACGCCCGGAACGCCGCGCTTGGTCATCTCCATCACATCGTTCTCTGCCATCGCCCACCACTGGTCGATGGTGATCGGATCGATGGCCTCGTTGTACGGACCGGTGCCAGTCGAGGCGTACAGGTAAGTCTGCGCTTCGTGCAGATCGTGCAGCACTGTCGGATGCCAGTCGAGCACCGTCTGAGTGATGTGCTTGGTGAGCTGAAGGAACTGACCCATCCCGTCACGGTTGTTGTCGTGCTGCACGTACTTTCCCCAGTACATGAGCGGAAGCTTCTGCGCGCCGGCGGGTAGCTTCTTGTTGAAGTAGTAGGTGTCGACTGCCTTGTCGCGACCGTCGGGCTCGACCACGGGAGTGATGAGCGTGATGACGTTGTCGCGGATGTTCCGGATGAATGCTGACGAATCCACCGCGAGCCGGTAGCCGAGCTCCATCAGCATCTCCGGCCCGCCGAACTCGGGCGAGTGGATGCCGCTGGTGATGTAGTAGATGGGCTTGGCCGTGTGGATCAGCTGCTGCGCCTGTTCCGGGCTCGTCTTGCGTGGATCACCGAGCGCGGCGAGCATGCCGCGATACTTGTCGAGGTTGCTGATCGTGGCCTCATCGGCGATCGCGACGAGGATCATGTCGCGTCCTTCTTCAGTCTTGCCGATGTGCCACACCTTTACACGCGGCGACGTCCGTGCAAGCGCGTCGAAGTACTTGTAGATGTCCGCCGAACGGTCCAGATAACCTGGCGCGCCGATGATGTGTCCCAGAACCTTGAGCGGTGTGGGAACGGTCGCCGATGCCGGCATGTAGTCGACCAGCTCGGTCGAGATGCGCGAGTCCTCGAGGTCCTGCTTGATCTGCGCAGTGTACGCCGAATCGACGGCTTGCTGCGCGCGGGCGAAGTGACGGCAGGAGCGCGGCGGCAGCAGCCAGCGCGCAGAAGATGCGGCAATTGTTGATCGACGATCGAGACATCGACTCTTCCTATCGGGTTGGTCGGACGGCGTGACGAAGCGCGGGACGATATGCGAGCCGTGCGATAAAATACGCGTGGAACGCGAGACGTGTTCGCCGTGCGGAGTCGCGGCAGCTCACGTCCGCCACCGGCGTGCTGACGAGTCGCCGTTGCCGCCGACCGTACTCCACGGCAACTTTAGACTCGTTGAGCCGCCGCGCCGCCTGCATCTCCTCTCTTCTCACTGCTACCCGCTCCCCGTGACTGAACGCCGCTATTCCGACGAAGACGTCCAACGCATTCTTGCCAGCGCCGCGGAGTCGGACACACTCGGCACCGGCGGAACGGGGCGAGGGATGACGCTCGTCGAGATCCAGCGCATCGCGGCCGAGGCTGGAGTGAGTCCGGCGTCGGTGACCGCTGCGGCGGTAGCGCTCGATCAGGCGCCGACCGCGACGTCGAGTGATCGCGTACTCGGACTGCGCGTCGCGGTCGCCAGCACAGTTGCGCTACCGCGTGCGCTGGACGATGCGGAGTGGCGGCGTCTCGTGGCGTTTCTGCGCGACACGTTCCAGGCGCAGGGACGTGAGGATCAGGAGCCGGGTCGGCGCGAGTGGCGCAACGGGAACTTGCGCATCTCCATCGAATCCATCGGCGAGAGCGCACTCCTGCAGATGCGCACGCGCAGAGGCGGCTCGGGGTCTCTGATCCGTACCGGGGTGGCGCTCCTCGTCGCCGGCGGTGCAATAGAGGCGGTGAACGCGATGGCGCACACGGGTGTGGCTGCCGCGTCAGGAATGCTCACGCTCGCGTTAACTGGCGGCGCGATGGCCGTCGCGGGCGCGGTGCAGCTCCCGCGCTGGTCAGCCGCGCGTAGCGATCAGTTTGCCGCTGTCGCCGAGTACGCGCATCGCCTGAGCAGCAGCGACCAGACGCCGCGGCTGGGTTAGGCGACGCGCCGTCACGGCGTCGTCAACGCCATCGCGTTGTCCTTCGTTCCATACCGCTCGAACCAGCTCCGAACGTAGAGCTGCGTTCGCAGGAAGTTGGACGGTGTACTCGACGTGCCGTGATACTCGTTGTTCATCCGCACCATCACCGTGGGAACTCCGTGCATCTTGAGCGCGCGGTAGAACTCCTCGATCTGCGGAATCGGCGTGCGAAGATCCAGAACGCCCGTCATCAGCATCGTCGGCGTGGTGACGTTGCCCACATACATGATCGGCGAGCGGCGCAGGTACTCAGATGGATCTTCCCAGAACGGCTTCTCGAAGTTGCCGTACCAGCTCGCGCCGTCCGTCTCGCCGACGAAGCTGATCCAGTCGATCACCGGGCACAGTGCCGCGGCCGCGGCGAATCGGTGGGTGTGCCCAACCGTCCACGACGTCAGCACTCCGCCGCCCGAGCAGCCGTAAACGAAGAGATTCTTCGGATCGATGTAGCCGCGGCCGATGACAGTATCCACGCCAGCCATCAGGTCATCGAAATCCTTGCCCGGGTATGCGTCCTTGATCTCGTTGGTGAACTTGCTGCCGTAGCCCGTACTGCCGCGCGGGTTGGTGTAGAGCACGACGTAGCCGGCTGCTGCGTGGTCCTGTCGCGCGAAGCTGAACGCGACGTTGTACATGGACTGCGGGCCGCCGTGGATGTCGAGGATGAGCGGATACTTCTTCGATGGATCGAAGCCCGGTGGCTTGACGATCCATCCCTGGATTTTGAGACCGTCCTTCGATGTGTACCAGATCTCCTCCGTCTGCGCGAGCTCCTTCCCGGCGAGTATGTCGTCGTTGACGGAGGTGAGCTGGGCAAACGTGGAAACCGTGCCGCTCTTCGGAAGCTTGAATGCGACCACGTCGTTCGGCTTGGTCGGTGTGGAGCGCACACCCACGACGAGCCCATTCCTGCTCACGTCGGACACTGTGAGCACCTGCGCACCCGATGTGACCGGATGCAGCTGTCCGGCCGCCGACGCGAAGTAGAGGTTCTTCGATCCGTCGCTCTCGACGTTGAAGTAGACGCCGCTGTTGTCGGGCGCCCAGATCACCCCGGTGATCGGTCGGTCGAGCGTACCCGAGACGACGTGAACGTCCGAGCCGTCGGAGCTCATCACGTAAAGGTTGCCTTCCGCCCACGCTGCGTGATCGACCGAGTCGGCCGCGATGAACGCGATCATCTTCCCGTTTGGAGAGAAGAGCGGTTGGCTGCTCGTTCCGTTCCGGTGGGTGAGCTGTCGTGTCTCGCCGGTCTCGACGTTCGCGACGTAGATGTTCGACTTGCGATACGCCATCTCTGCGTTCGGCTCGAACAGTCCGGCATAGACCAGCCATTTGCCGTCGGCGGAGAAGTTGGCTGGTGAATAATTCCAGTCGCCCTTCGATATCTGGCGCGCGGTGCCGCCGTCCGCCGGGATGACGAAGATGTGACGGAAGTAATCGTCGGTGTAGCCGATGCGGTCCGACCTGTAATTGAGCCGCGTCACGATCTTCGGGCTGTCGATCCACTTCGCGCCTTTCGGCGGAGTCGGCATCGCTATGCGCCAGGTGTCGTGCACCGGCACGTTCATGTTGAACGCGATGGTCTTACCATCCGGCGACCACTCGAGCGCAGACGGAGCCTCGGTGAGATGCGAGATCTGCGTAGTTCCGCCCTCTGCGTCCATGTACCGCACGAAGATCTGCTGCCCGCCCGGCTCGCCCTTGTCCACGTACGCTATGCGCTTGCCGTCGGGCGACCACTTCACGGCGGAGCCTGGCGTGAGCGAGCGCGCATGCGAGCCGTCGGCGTTCATGAGCCAGATCGACGACTCCCACTTGTCGTTCATCTTGTCGATCCACCGGCGCGTGAAGAGAATCTGCGTGCCGTCGGGAGAGACCTGCGGGCTCTGCACGTCTTCCCAATCGAGGTACTGCTCGAGCGCGATGTGATTCGCGGGTCGCGCCTGCACCGAAGACTGCTGCGCGGCAGCCGTGGCAGAAGGTACGACCAGTGCGCAGAGGGTCGCGACCGTGATGGTTGCGAACGCTGACGGTTCCAACGCGACGTGCGCAGGCGTGAATGACTGCCGACATTTTGGCTCCGGGGTTGGCGAGTGCCGGATTGACGCGGACTATTATGGGCGGCCGCGCGCTGCTGCACCAGAGGCGCTGAGCTCGCTCACTCGCTGGGCTCTCACGCGCCTCAGTTGCGGTTCGACTCCTCGTCGGAGGATCCGTCCCACGTAAGCTCGATCGTCTCGCCGGGCTGCGAGCGAGCTCCATCGCGCGTGGAGCTCGCGCATGCGAGCACGTATGCGAGTGAGCTCCTCGTCGGTGAGCTCACGCGGCGCTGGCAGGCCGGAATCTGCGGCGAACGCTGCTGCGTATTCGTTCAGCGCTGATCGCCGACAGCTCCTCTCCGCTCGCCCGCTCCACGTCGAGCACGCCGACGAGATGCTCTACCGCGAGCGATTCGGCCGGGAGCTCGCCTCGGGCTCCCTTTCCGGTAGTGTCGTCGATGTCCCACCCTGCAGCGATGAGCCCGAAGAAGCCGTGGCGCGTCGCGAGCTCCGTCTCGACAGCGTAGTGAGTGAGGTCGTGACGCGGGAAGAAGCTCCCGCCAGCACCTACCTGTCGCTGCCACGTGACCGAGCCATCGCGACGGATGCAGCGCAGATTCGAGAATCCGTCGGCTCGCTTGGTCAGCTGAATGCGTAGGTCGGGCACGTCGAGGAGAGTTGGCGAGGTTCAGTCAGCGGCGCAACGCATCACTGCGATCGCACATCGCACAGCTACCTCGATGGCGACACGGGTGTAACGCCGCGCACGAACGCGATGTAATCGGTCGGCAGCGGCGCGGCGCCACCGCTGCGCGCGAGAAGAGCAATCTGGCCGCGATGGTAGCTGCCGTGCAACGCTACGTGCGTGATGATATCGGCGACACTGTTCCGGAACGCCTGCCCGGAGCTGTTCCGATATCCGATCTCTCGTGCGAGCGTCTCCGGCCCGCGCGTGGCAATCGCGCGGAATCCTGCGATGGTCTCCGACGCGAGCGCTGCCGCGTCGTCGAGCGACAGGTCCGGCCAGATCGCGTGCACCGAGGGGCGTTCTTCGACCCGTGTGAGCCAGGCGTGCTCCGCTCCCGCGAGATGCGCGTACAGCCGCGTCGCCTCCGCGCGCTGCGGCATGTCCACGCCGAGCGACGCAATCGAAGTGCGCGCACGGTCGTCCGCCCATGCAGCATGCTCGAGCAGCTTGAGGATCATGCTCATAGTGTAACTCAGATCGGGTGGCTCACGCCTGCTGCGACCGCACTGCGCGCGGACTCCTCGGCGCGCTCGTGAGCGGCGCGAGGCGAGTACGGCCGTACACGACCCACACGGCGACGACGCCCACCACCGCTGGAAAGAGCGCCGCCAGTGCGCTCATCGCGATGTAAGTCAGAACTGTCGCGCCGCACATGATGATCGTCAGTCCAGCGGCTGCCAGCGGTGTGAGCCAAGTGCTGATGCGGAACAGCCCTGGCAACACCAGGCCGAGCGTGCCCAGGCACTCGCAGATTCCGATGAAGTGAATGAAGGTGATGGGAAGCTTCATCGGTCCCTGCTGCATCGCCGCGGCTGGCATGATGAACTTCATGGAGCCCGCGAAGAGGAAGACGAGCGCGAGAACAATCTGCGCTGTCCAGAGCAGGCGGTTGATAGTCTTGACGCTCGCGACGGGCATGGCGGGTTTCCTCATTGGATTGAGCGGCTGGACAGCCCGACGACTTGGGGAGTCCTGCCGCGCGTACCATTACGTCGAACGAGCATCCGCGAGATCGACACGCCGCTCGGTGAACACTTCGCTCCCAACCACCCGCGTCACTCGGCGTCGCCGGCAAACAGGATCAGATTGTCGTCCGGATCGCGCACGATGAATGTCTGCGCGCCCCAGGGCTCGGTCCGCAGTGCTTGAAGGAACTCGACGCCTGTCGTCTGATATTCGGCGAACAATGGCGCCGCGTCCTTCAAGGTAATCGAGCACACGAGAAGCTGTTCCCCGATGCGGCGACGCGGATTCATCACTGGCTCATCCACCTGGCGCAGATTCAATCGAGCTGCGTCGCGACGCACCTGGGCGTAGAACGGCGGCTCGCCGTGCGTGAACGCCACCGAGAAGCCGAGCAGCCGCGTATAGAAACCGCACGAGGCCACGATGTCCCGGACGTAGAGCTGAGGCTCCGCCGCGAGGAGCGCGGTGGTGGGATCTGTCGCGCCGTTGCTCACGCTGGGATGGGGAAGAGCAGTTCGTTGCCGTCAGGATCTTCGACTTGCAGCACGTCGGCGCCCCACCACGTGCCCCTGGCGGGGACTGAGTGCTCGACGAGCTGTTGGCGGAGCTCCGCGAATCCGTCCGCGGTCAGCTCGATGAAAAGCCGCGCGTTCCCGCTCCGCGCGGGGTCCTCAGCGAGGATGATCTCGCACTCGCCATGGTCGATCTGGCAGACTGTTCCGGCGCCGTCTCCCTCGTGCCAGCGCTTGTCGAAGCCGAGCGCGTCCATGTAGAACTCGGCAGCACGATTCACATCCGTGACGAATAGCACCGGTCGAGTGTACCAGCGGTGCGCAGTCCGGGCGCCTGCCGCTTCCCGTGTCATGGTGCCTCCTGCGCGGTTACACGCGCCGCAGCTTCGGCCGATGTCATTACGGCGCCGCGAAAATGCTCCACGATTATGAAGAGCATGAGAAAATCAAGGCGAGCTGGCGTCGCCGCGCACACTACTTGGCAGCCAGCGCTGGGCAGCCTCCACACTGTTCGCGGCGTCGGTGTTGAACGCGATCGCCGCATCTGGCGCCTGTCGGCGCACGAGATTGACGACCTGCTCGAAGAACTCCAGCATCGCCTCCGGCTTTCGAATCCCGCCGCCGATCACTACACAAGCATATGACCGCATTGCGAACTGGTTGGCGATCTGCTTCGTTGCGCTGACGGGATCGAGTCCTACCAGACAGAGGTCGCTGAGAATGCCCGCCTTAGCGAAGCGCGTCTGCCCGTGCTCCAGTGCCGCCCGAACCACGTCGACGTCGATGCCAAGGTGTGCGACCGCGTTCGGATCGATGCCGATCACGAGGACTCGCGGCGCGTCGGTATTGCAGCCGGTCACTGTGACACGAGTGTGATGACGCGGATGCTCGAGCTCACCCGCGGCGTGCGGCCTCGATCGTGGCGACGTCGATCTTCTTCATCTGCATCATCGCGTCGAACGCGCGCTTGGCGGCGGCGCGATCGGGGTCGCTGATCGCTCGTGTCAGAGCGACAGGCGTGATCTGCCACGACACGCCCCACCGGTCCTTGCACCAGCCGCATGCGCTCTCCTGGCCGCCATTATCGACTATTGCGTTCCAGTACCGATCCGTCTCGGCCTGATCAGAGGTCGCGACCTGGAATGAAAACGCTTCGCAGTGCTTGAACGCAGGTCCCCCGTTGAGGCCGAGACACGGGATGCCGATCACGGTGAACTCGACGGTCAGCACGTCCCCCTGCTTCCCCGATGGAAAGTCTCCCGGCGCGCGGTGCACCGCCTCGACCGCGGAATCGGGAAACGTCGCTGCATAGAACCGCGCCGCATCTTCGGCGCCACCGTCGTACCAGAGGCAGATCGTATTCCTTGCTGGGTTCATGCGGTCATCTCTCCGTTGTCGTGCGTAGGTCGAAGCAGCGCATATGACGTGCAGCGAGCAATAGCGATAATTCTATCCACGCCATCGCGACTCGCCGCGCGACCGCTCGTTGGTGCCCGCGGTCAGCTGTCGAGCGCCGCCAAAAGACGTTTCGGCGCGCGCTTGCGCCACGCTGCCTCGAGTGCTGTCGCCACAGCTGCCGCGCTCGCCGCGTCGACCGCGCTCAGCGTGACCGCCGTGCTGCCTGACGCTCCCCATTTGCCCGTGACCGGCGCGAACGCCCCCGGATGGTCGCGCACGATGAGGTCCTGGTCCTGCGGCGACAGCATGACCACGGCGAACCCGTCTTTCGGGTAACCGAGCGTGGCGAAGATGCGGCCGCCGACGCGGAAATCCGCATGTCCCATATGCTCGCCCTCTACCGCCTCGGGGAGGCTCAGCGCCAATCGGCGAAACTCGGCTGGTGTCATTTTTCCGCAGTGTGAGGATTCGTCATTGTTTGCGCGGTGACGAGATCGTGAAACGGAAGCCATCAGGATCACGCAGCCGGAAGGCACGCTTGCCGGCCATACTGAGTGGCTCTGTTTCGAGCACCCCGCCGTGCGCCTTGGTGCGCGCGGCGAGCGCGTCAATGTCCTGCGCAGTCGTGATCTGTAGCGAAAAGCCGTCTCGCCTTTGCTCCGGTCCGAACCCTTTGCGCCATCGTCCTGGACGAGCAGGATCTCGACGCCTCCAGCTTCGAGAGCGACAGCGATGAGACGCTCGTCGCGGCGATACTCCCGAGCAACGTCGAAGCCGATCACCTCGCGGTACCACACTACACTGGCTGCAAGATCACGTACTGTCAGCGACGCTTCGAGGCTCTGGGCGACGAGGCCGTCGGTGGAGTGGGTTGGTTCATCAGCTGGCATGAGCGGATTGTTTGGAGCCGAGTGAATGCAAGCGTGCGATCGCCGCGCGGCGGGCAGATTACCAGTGTGCCGCTGGCGTCTCTGAATGTGCAATCGGCTGCCACGTCGCGCCACGCTGTTCGTAGACAGTCATCACGTAAAGCGGCGACGGCGCCTTCTGTCCCCAACACTTGGCGTCCACGGCCGCGGAGTAAGCGACGACCGCAGTGCGCGCAAAATGCGCAACGCGGAGATTGCTCAGCGTGTAGCTCGCGGTCTCACAACCGAGAACATATCGCGCGCTGGATCCCGCTGACGTTCGCTTGATTCCGGAGACGTCGAGGTCCACCATGCCATCGCCCACAAGGTGTGCGAAGGCAGTCGTATCACGCGCTCGCAGCGCCTCCCACTGTGCCCGTTCTTGTTGCACGAGAAGCGAGTCCTGCGCAGAGAGTTCCCCGCCGAGCGCCCTAGCCGGGCCATCTTGCTGCGCGTGGAGTGCCACCGGCGCCAGTCCGCCGAGCGCACTCACGATGATGCAAGCGCGGATCAGTGATCGGTTCATTGGAGCCTCGGGATGAGCGGTGAATTGTCGCACAACGATACGAGCGCCGATCGGAACTGGCCATGGCGAGAATTGTCGTCGCTTACCTGCCGATGTTACGACGAATCGTCAGCGTTCCATGGAGCGGTGGTGATCATCTACCTCGCAGGAACCTGAAGTAGAATGCTGCGAATACCAGGACGATGCCGATGTTCACCATGAGCCGCGGCCAGAACCGGTTCCTGAAGAAGAGCATGTCTACCGCGACGATGATCGCTGCTAGCAGCAATACGTACAGTATGTTGGTCGTCTGGCTTCTCATTTGAGTCCGCTCTCCAGCGTGACATTGATGGAATACCGAAGAGGTCGCATCGTAATGCTCGTCGTTCGTCAGCCGGTACGGAGGTACGCACCGGCCTGCTCGTACAGAACGAATCGAGCGGCCGGCATCATTCGATGGGTGAGGGCTCAGTTGCCGCCTGACGCGCATTGCCCCGCGGGCTCCGCTTCAAAACGGTGCGAGGATGCAGCATAAGATGCGTCGCGCGGTGATCCGTGCAAGCCGCATCTCCAACCAACCGGACAAGCAGCGTCCCTCTCGCCCCATTCGTATACTGTATCCAAGAACCACGTAACGGGCTAAATTCGCCCGACTCTCAAACCCGACCTACAATCCGCTGATGCCCACATCCGACACCGCCAGCGCCGCCCCGCGTCGAGCACCCATGGCAGCGCTCCTCGGCCTTGGTCTCGCCACCGACTTCTTCGACACGCTCGGCATCGGCTCGTTCGCCACCACTACAGCCGTTCTCGTGCTCGGTCGCATGGTAAAGGACGATGACATCCCCGGAACACTCAACATCGGCCAGGCGATTCCTACCGTCTCAGAAGCGATCATCTACATCATCCTGCTCGGCGGATTGATCGACTTTCCCACCATCGCCAGCATGGTGATCGCAGGCGGCATCGGAGCGTGGGTCGGCTCCGGGATCGTCGTGCACTGGTCGCGTCGCCTGATCCAACGCGCAATGTCGATCGCACTGCTCATCACCGCCGGCTTCATGGCTGTCCGTATGGTCGCCAGTCTCTCGCTCGGACAGGGGACCATCGGTCTCACGGGCACCGCGTTGTTGATCGCGGTAGTGGCGAGCGTCGTGATCGGTGCGCTCACCAGCCTCGGGATCGGCAACTACGCGCCAACTATGGCGGTCACCTACATGCTCGGGATGAATACCAAGGCCGTCTTCCCGATCATGGCTGCGTCAGCCGCGGTCATTCTCCCTGCGGCTGCAATCCGCTTCTATCGGTCGGGTCGCTTCGACCGGCGCACTGCGCTCGGACTCGCGATCGGCGGCGTTCCGGGAGTCTTCATCGCCGCGTTTCTTGTGAAAGAGTTACCGTTGAACGTCGTCAAATGGGTCGTGGTCGCAGTACTGCTCTACACATCGATCACGTTGTGGCTCTCATCCCGCACCAGCAAGGAGTACGCGGTAGCATGAAGATCTCCGCGATTCGCGCATACCAGATCGACTTGCCGCTTCACGAAGGAAACTACAACTGGTCTGGCGGAAACAGCGTCTCGGTCTTCGACTCTACCGTCGTTGCGGTCGAGACGGATGAGGGACTCGTTGGCTGGGGAGAAGTCTGCCCGCTCGGGCCCGCATACCTGCCGGCGTACGCCCGTGGCGCGCGCGCGGGCATCGCCGAGCTCGCGCCGCAACTGATCGGCGCAGATCCACTCGCGCTCGGCGAGCTCAACGAGCTGATGGACCGCGCGATGCGCGGGCATCCGTACGTCAAGTCGGCCATCGACATGGCGTGCTGGGATCTGCTCGGCAAGGCGAGCGGTCTCCCTGTCGCGACACTGATGGGCGGACATGTCGGCGATGATTTCGCGCTCTATCGCGCAATCTCGCAGGAGTCACCTGCTCAGATGGCGAAGAAGATCGGGCAGCTACCGCAAGGAGGGATACCACAAGTTCCAGCTCAAGGTCGGAGGCGATCCCGATACCGACGTCGCGCGCATCAAGGCTGCAGCGGCGGAGCTGTCACAGGGCGATGTGCTCATCGCCGACGCCAACACCGGATGGACCCAGCACGCCGCCGTGCGTGTCGCTGACGCGGTGCGCGACGTGGACGTGTACATCGAGCAGCCGTGCATGACGTACGAGCAATGCCTCACGGTGCGACGTCACACCAACCGCCCATTCGTGCTGGACGAAGTGGTGGACGGAATCGACATGGTGGTGCGCAGTGTTGCGGACCACGCGATGGACGTCATCAATCTCAAGATCTCCAAGGTCGGCGGCCTGACGCGCGCTCGTCAGATTCGCGATCTCTGCGTATCGCTCGGTATTGCGATGACGATAGAGGACACGTGGGGCGGCGACATCATCACCGCCGCGATCTCGCACCTGGCCCACAGCACGCCGGAGCGGTTCCTCTTTTCATCCACCGACTTCAACTCGTACGTCACCGTTGCGTTCGCAGACGGCGCGCCGCAGCGCAAGAAGGGAAGGATGTCCGCGTCGAGAGAGCCCGGACTCGGTGTTCGGCCACAGATGAAGAAGCTCGGCAAGCCAGTCATCGACATCAACTCGAAGACGACGAAATGAAGTGTCAATCGGTGTCAGGTCTTGCGCCGTGCTCACGGCGCAAGACCTGACCCGCTCTCAGCTAAACGCGCGATCCCAGTCCGAGTGGCGCGGATCGCTCGCTCAGGGCTCGAGCTCAGCGGGGGGAACAGGGCCCGTTGGGAAGGGCCGCTCGGGTACGCTAGTCGTATTCTGGAACGCTGCGATCAGCCAATGGCCGTCACGCTTGCTGAAGACCAGCGTTTGAATGCCCTCGCGGGGCTCCGGAATACCGGGCGGCGTCCGCGCCCCGGTCATCGTCCAGCGGGCGTGCGCCAAAGCGATGTCGGGCGTGAGGAATCGCACCTGCACGTCGGTGATGGTGAGCTGACTCTCCCGAAACGCGTAGACGAACCCCGCCGCGAGCTTACGCGCGAGCTCCGCGCGCCCTTTCCACCACCATCCGACCACGTTCACCACGTCGCAATCTTCGGTAAACAGTGCCGCGTACGCGCTGGCATCGTGTCGGGTCCAGGTATCGCCTTGGCGCACGGCCACGGCGCGGATCTCGTCTTCGTCCTGATGTTGGGCGGCGGCGCGGGTCGGCGAGGCCATCGCTCCTACGACGGCAAGGAGTGCTACGGTGCGCAAGGAGCCGTACATAAAATGCCTCCAACGATAGGCGGCCAGATGCTGGCCTCGTGGATGCGACAGAGACACTCCCATACCGATATCGCTGCGAGCGTGCATATACGCTACGACTTTTCGAGTAGCGACGCAAAGCGGTCCAGCAAGCGATTCACAAGCTCGCGCGAAGTACATCACGCCTGCGATCCGAGTGATGGGTCAGGTCTTGCGTCGTGCGCACGACGCAAGACCTGACCCCTACTTCCAAGCTTGGCGCGGCACTGCGCCACATCGACGCGTATCGCTCAGTGCCGTGCCGCTCCCCAACTGCGCGGCGGTACGGAGCACGCCGGCGCACGCATCGGCTGATTGGTCCGTGGATCGACTGGCGGCACCCTGCGGGTTCGCGAGACGACGGCAGGATCTTCAGACGCCTCGTACGCGAACAGCGCGATGAGCGTCGCGTTTCGCTTCACGTTGTCGAAGTTGATCTTGTCGTACGTGTCGCGGTTGGTGTGCCACGTGTAGTCGGTGTACGACCAGTCCGACGACGTCAGAAAGAATCCCGGCGCGCCGCGGCAGTCGAAAGCGTCACTGTCGGTGCTCTCGTCGTGCGCGATCCCCGGAAGCATGAGCGCTATGTTCCGTGTCATGTCCGCTGGCATCCGCGACATCCAGCGCGCGAGTGACGGTGCGGCGTCGATGAATCCATTCGTCTGCACGCTGTCGATCTCCCCAGTTCCGTTGTCCTGATTGAACAACGCCTGAAGTCCTTTCAGCACCTCCGGATGATCGGTTGCGAACGCCGATGAGCCGATGTCGCCCTCTTCCTCGCCGCTCCAATGACCGACGAGGATCGTGCGCTTGGGATGCGGATACGCCTGCTTGAGGATGCGCATCGCCTCGAGCATCGTGATCGTTCCAGTGCCGTTGTCGGTCGCGCCGCTGCCGCTGTCCCACGAGTCGAGGTGCGCCGACAGCATCACGTACTCGTCCGGCTTCTCGGTTCCCCTGATCTCCGCGATCGTGTTGAACACCGGCGACTCCGTGGGAGCGAGTCTCGCGTCGGCTACTGCGTGGACGCGCGGGCTCTGACCATGCGATGCGAGCCGAGCGAGCAACGAATAGTCCTCGCATGAGACGTCGAACGATGGAATGTCTGCGGCGCGTGACGATTGAATCTTGTCGACGCCCCAACCGTGCGACCACGTGTTCGAGAGCACGCCAGCGACACCAGCGCGGGCGAGCAGTGCGGGGAACGTACGCGGATTGATGTGCGCGGCGGCGAGCCGTGCACGCCAGTCTTCGGCGGCGCTGTCGCGCTGGAGCAGCGCGTGCCGATACGTCGCCGAATCTGCCCACGCGCGGATGTCGCTATCCGGGCGACACGTCGTTTGCGGTTGGCTGATCAGTACGAGCTTCCCCTTTACCGTACCGAGCCAGCGCGCGAAGCCTGCGCTATCCGTGATCTCGCTTGCGCTCGGAATCATGACGACGTCGGCGGTGACGCCGGCGGCTGGCGTCGCGGCGCTCCACGCGTGCATCGTCGCTTCGAGGACTCGATATCGCGGCGACACGAGCTCGAGCGTGCTCCTGCCGCGCGTCCAGTCGCGCCACGTTCCGTACTGCTCGTTGCGCGCGTCGATGCCCCATCCCTTGTACGTCCTGAGCAGCCAGTCATTGGCCGCGCGGTTCGCCGCAGAGCCCGTCAGTCGTGGCCCGATGGAATCCATGAGCGGTTGCGCCAGGCGCTCCAACTGCGAGTGATGCATCCCTTCGTCGTAGATCTTCTGAACGACGGGATCGCCGGCGGGATTATCCTGAGCGCGGCTGCGGACAGGGGTGATGAGGCTGATCGCCACGCCAGCGGCGAGGAGTGCAACGAGAGAGTGTGATCGCATGCGACAATGCTACTCGCGCTCCACACGATCGCCAGGGCGCAGGAGCATGCAGCAGTTGCAAGGATTCGTCAGGCGCTGCGCGCACCACCAGCGGCGTCCGCCCCGCAGAACTGCAGAACGTTCCCGCCGGGGTCTCGGGCGATGAAACTCGCGCGTGCCCCACGGTGTGTCGGCAGGCGCTGCGTAACGACTGCCTGATCCTTGGCTGATTGCACCGGCGGCGACCATCTCCGCGTAGAGAGCGTCCACGTCGGGTGTCGGGAACCGATACGCCGGCCGGTCGCCGGGATGTGCCCACTGGTTGGCGTCGGCCCACTGCAGGTGCAGCTCCACCGGTCCACGCCGAACGGCTGCGTAGCGCGGCGCAGTGGCATCGTCCTGAAACATCACCGCGAATCCGAGCCGAGCGAAGAAGTCGACGGAGGTCGGCACGTCCCGCGCCATGAGCACTGGATGGACCGACGTGATTTCAGTGGGCACGTGGCCTCGTGGGTAATTGTGAGTGTAATCCGACGTCTCGGCTCCGTTGCGAGTGAATGCGATGAAAGCGAGCGTAGCGATAGTGCTCATCCGCGTGTGACGGTTGCACATCGACGAGTGCCGTGCCGACCGAATTCTTCGACACCACAGCCGTCTCCTAAAACGCTGACCAAGGTTCCTAGCGGGAGACTTGCTGCGTCAATCGCTCCCAATTCCCGTGAGCAAACAATTCCTTCTGCTCCTGCGAGAGCGCCGACTCCTTCACGAAGGAACGTCCCGCTCCGCCCGGGCGGTACTGGTACGGATAATCGGTGGAGAAGAGGATGCGCTCTGGCCCAACGATCTCCAGAGTGCGTTGCAGGTACGACTGACTCCACATCCCACTCGGAGTCACGTAGAGGTTCTGACGGATGTAGTCCGCGACGGGTCGTCGAAGCCCTGCGACACGCGCGAGTGAGTTGAGCCGCTCGAGATAGAAGAGCACCACTTCGCCCCAGTGGCCGAGGATGATCTGCAGGTCAGGATATTCGTCGAAGACGCCCGCAAGCATCAGTCGGACGAACTGGATGCCGGCTTCGTAGTGCCATCCCAGAGCGAACGTCGCAAAGGCAGTGTCGACCGAGTCGCCGAAACCGGAATAGTAGACATCCCTGACGGCACGCTGCGGAATCTGCGGATGCACGAACAGGGGGACGCGCAGCGTGCTGCGGTCTCGAACATCGGGAGGAAGTCCGGGTGATCCATGTTCTTCTCCGTGTCCGGCCACAGAGCATCGCACCAGCCAGTCCAAGATGCTGCACCGCCCGTTCAAGCTCGAGCGCCGCATCGGCGGCGACGCAGTCGGCAGCGTGGCGAAGCCCTGAAACGCGTCGGATAGTTCGCGATCGTGGCGGCCACCAGATCGTTGGTGCGTTGCGCGAGCATCACACTCTCATCCGGCTCGAGATTGTGCAGCGCTGGCGTTGTCACCGAGAGCACCTGGACATCCACCCCGCTTTCGTCCATGAGCGCGATCCGTCCCGCCCCCAGATCGTCAAGCCGTTCCTCGATCTCTCCTCGGTCGAACTCAGCGGTGCCCTCCTGCCCGATCGCGGACGACGCCCACGCGGCACGAATGTCAGCGGTGAGGAAATGCTCTTCGATTGCGATCAGCTTCATGGTCGTGCGTCTTTCCTGTGCTTCAGCGCGCGTTAGACGACACGCGCGCTTCGCACCAACACGCCCGCACGCTACTCGGCCGTTGTCGGATCGATGATCGTCCTGATCTCCGAGACTCGGTCCGCCGGAAAGCCGCCTTGGCGCGCGTGCTCGCGAACCATCTGCTCATTCGGCGCGCGGTAGATGCAGTGAATCTGATCATCGGTGACGTAGCTTTGGACCCATTGAATCTGTGGGCCGAGCGTGTTCAACACGCCGCACGATTTCTGCGAGATTGCTTTGAGATCGGCAGGGCTGAGGCTGCCCACACCAGGGATGTTTCGCTCGATCAGATACTGGGGCATCGGTCCGCCGAAAGTGGGAGGGGAGGGGAGAAAAGCGTAACCGCGAGACGACAGAAGTAACGGGCCCGCATCGTCTCACGCTAGAGGCGCCGCGGAGTGCTGGCGCGCTGTTGCGCGGGCCCCGCTGACCCGGCCGCGAGACGCATGTGTGCAACCGCCTAGACTCTCAGTGAGCACCGGAATGCGCGACCGGCATAGTACGACTCGGCGCCGTTGTGATACACGAAGACCGTGTCGTACCGGCGATCGCAGAACAGCGCACCACCGAGCTTCCGAATCTTCGCCGGTGTTTGCACCCAGCTCGACGTATCAGTATCGAATTCACCGAGCTCCTGGAGCCGCTCGTACTCGGTCACTGTGAGGAGTGTCGCGTTCATAGCCGTCGCTATACCCACTGCGCTGCTCTTCGGTTTGTGCTCCTTGCGTGCCTCCAGCGCTTCGTGGTCGTAACAGACACTTCGGCGTCCCTTTGGACTCTGCGCTGAACAATCCACGAAGATGAACTCTCCGCTCGCCGGATCGACAGCGACAACGTCCGGCTCACCTCCGGATTGCTCCATCTCATTGAGCGACCAGAGCCGGGCAGCGTTCGACTCGAGCCTCGTCTGCACTGCGGCCCACTTGAGACCAGCGTGTCGATCCATGTGTTCTTCGAAGCGAGCCTTCAACGTCTGCAGCAAACCGGTGCGTTGCGTCGCGGTCAAGTCTTTCTGTTTCGGCATCCTTGTACGTGCCTCTTCGTTCGGTGTCGGATACGACCAGGTGTCGGCTCACGGCGGAGTTGAGCTGCGGCCGAGATCGTAAGATGCGAGCGTAGCGAGCTAACGCAACTCGTGTTGTGCGCAGCGGTCAGCCAAAGAGCCGTTTCGAGACAACGTGTGAAGGACAGACGGTCCCGTTTCGCGCTGAGGCCTCAGCGCTGGCAGGGCCATAAATACTTAGGTATTTACAGAAGTATTCTTGGTTGTACAATCCCTAGTCCCATCGGATCACCCGAACATTGGATGGTGTCGAGATGCTTCAATCCGCAGCCGCTGACGATGTCTTTCACGCCTTGTCCAACCCGACTCGGCGGAAAGTCCTGGAGCGGCTGTCGGTCGGGCCGGCCACGGTCAGCGAGCTGGCGGCGCCGTTCGACATGCAACTCCCGTCGTTCGTGCAGCACCTCTCGGTGCTCGAACAGAGCCGACTGGTGAAGTCGAAAAAGCGCGGGCGCGTGCGGACCTACGAGATCGCGCCGGAACGGTTGAAGGTCGCCGAGGACTGGCTGGCGCACGTCGTCAGCTGTGGGAAGCTCGACTGGACCGGTTCGACCAGTACGTCAAACAACTCAAGGAGAGGGAATCAGAATCATGAGCACGCCAGTCGCCGTCGATCCGAAACTCGACTTCGCCATCGAACGGTTCATCGACGCGCCCACGCGGCTCGTCTGGGACGCGTTGACGAAGCCGGAGCACCTCAAGGAGTGGTACATGCCCAAGCCGTGGGGGCGCGTGTCGCAAACCGAGATGGACGCGCGGCCGGGCGGCATCTTCCGCATCGACATCGCCGCGGGGGACGGTCGGGAGGTTCCCAACCTCGGCTGCGTCCTGGAAGTCGTGCCGATGGAGCGCCTCGTCTGGACCTCGATGTTGTTCCCCGGCTATCGTCCGGCGGTCTTCGACGACATTCCGATCACCGCCATCATGACGATGGAACCCGTGGGAACCGGCACGCGCTACGTCTTCACGGCGCTGCACCGCGACGAAGCGGATCTCGAGAAAAACAAGGAATCGGGTTTGCACCAGGGCACCGAGATCGCCATCGATCAGTTCGTGGCGCACGTGATGTCGATGAAGTAGCTCTGCACGACTCGCGCGGTCATGGCTCGGATAATTCAGGGTCGACAACAAGGGATGCGTGTTGTCGGCCTGATGCGCGAGTGCAACTGTCGTCAGGCGACGCGTGGAGAAGAATCATCAGCGTGATGAATCGCGAAAGCTCAAGCCGACTGTGGCCGTCTGGAGTAACCAGCATGGCGATTTCGACGCGCTGGTTCCCGAGTCCGAGTAATGCGCCCGGCCCACTCTCCTTCGATCGTAGCTCACCCTTCGAGTCTCAGGCCGAGCTCGGAGAAAAATGAGATCGCAGAATCGAGGGATTCTACCACGATGCCTGTGTTGTCCATCCGCTTAACCGTCTCCCATCACCTCTGCCTGCGTGAGGACGTTATCCGCATATAACGTGGCCCCCTCACGTGCTGGGCCCTGACAATTCCGTCTCGGATCGCCGCTTCGAGCACGGCGAGGTTGATGCTGCGAAGGTGCTGAACTTGATGCAGTAGCCCGTTACCTTCGCCCCGCCAAGTTCACCGCCGTAGGTCTCAGCCAGGTATGTCTTGTCGTCGAGCCCCATGATGTAGACCGAGATTCCGGTGGTGTTGCCGCTCAGGCCAATCTGATAGAACTCTCGGGTTCGCCCATCGGCGTACGCGATTGTCAGGAGTCCATACCCGATGTTCGGGTTGGAGACCGTTCGACCGTTCTCGTCCTTGCCATCCAGGAACCACAACCGGCCGTCGGGCATCAGCGTCAACACCATGTCGTGCAACGTCTGGACGTCGGCACGCTTGCGCTCTGGCTGCGCGGCTAGGTAGTCGCTGATCTGCGTCTGCACGTTCATGTCACGCTCCGTTCCTGGTTATACGTTCACAGTACTTGAGCCACTTAACGCTTAGCTAAGCTGCAAGGGGAATGAAATAGTAGCGAGCGAAGCGAGCTTCCATAGATCGCTTGTCGACGTCAGCGCTTGTCACGAGCGCGCCTTGACCATCAGCGGCTCGCGGTCGGCGAGCAGTCAAACAGTCCGCGGTTTTCGAGTTCCTAGCCAGCGACGGACTCTCAACCGATAGGCATCGTACGCCGGACCAAAGACGCCGCGAAGGCGATTCTCTTCCACGGGAATCACGACCCAATTCACATAGACGAGGACGAGGACCAGCGTGGCGAGCGGCAGGATTTGCCCTCCGGCACCGGCTGCTCCGATGTAGGCCAGCGTGAGGCCCACGTACATGGGATTGCGAGTGACTCTGTATGGGCCCGTGGTGACCAGTGCGGTGGAGTCTTCGCGCGGGTCTTTGGTCGTCCCTCTCACGTGGAAAGTGCTCCACGCCCAGCCCGCGAGCAGGACACCAGCGACGAAGGTCGCGATTCCGGCAATTCCGATGGCATCGGAGGCCCGCATGCTAAAGCGCTGATGCAAGAGCCCGCGCCCCAGTTTCGCGCCGACAAAGTAGCCGAGCAGGAACACGAGAGGTACAGGAACCACGAGCAAAGGACGGAACACTCCGCCGGGCTGTTTTTCCTGCACGTGTCCATCCTCATAGTTGGTCGAGCTGGGTGACATTACGCCCGTCTCGTCCGGTGACGGCTCAAGACGGGGACGAAGATGGTACGAGTTTACCGCGAGTGCTTCTCCCGGCAAGCGAAGATGTCGATAGCTTTTTCATCCTCGACGAACTGCGGTTCTGTTGCTGAGAGAGCGGCGCCACGCTAGCAGATTTTCTGATCACCGCTGCGCCGTTATCTCCATTTCGCTCCACACTTCGGCAGGCTGCGCTCAGCCTTAGGATTGCGGGTCGAACCCGAAGACGCGGAGTTCTTGATCGCACCGACAGGCTTTGGCGATACGCGCCGCCCACGCGATGGCCTCGTCGCGCGAAGGCAATTCCAACACCGTGAAGCCACCGTCGAGCGTGGGTGCCCAGGGGTAGCCGCCCGTCGCAACCGTGCCGTCAGCAGAGACGCGCACGGGCGGTACGTCTTCGTCGATTCCGCCGCCGAAGACGTAAACACCGGCGGCTTTCGCCTCATCGATCACAGCGTGCGCGTCGCGGCCCACCGCGTCCCGTTCGCCATCGGGCACGACCATCGCCGCGCTTGGAAAAGAGATCAGGTATTTGGCCATGGTGCTCCTCCTGGGAATTGGCAGCGGCCGTGAAGCATGTGTGCGGCTCAACGACCGCTAGGCGCCACCCGTGACGCCGGCATGCGGCCGTCAACCCGCTCGAACTCCACCGTCCATTCCGCTATTCCTGCGGGGAGGTCCAGCGGCCGGAGGACGAGCCGGTTGCCAGTCACGGTTGCGAGACGCGTCCGATCGGTCCCTATCATCGCAGGATCGCGATCGGCCTCGACGTGATGTATCACGTAGTGCTTCTCGTCATTCGTCTCGTACGTGCCGCAGTAGGCAACGAGACCTTCGAAGGCCGAACGCACTTCGGCATCGGTCGGGGACTCTCGCGCTTTCCACGCCGGTCGGTCGGGGTTTGCGAGGACGACGCACATGTGTCCCGTCGCATCGTACATGATGTAGCCCACACCGTGTGCGCCCGGCTGCGGATCTGGCCGCACGGAACCGTCAGTCAAGCGCTGGCGGGCGGCGACCAGCCGCCAAGTTCCGACTAGCGCCTGGTGCAGTGTCCGCGGCGTCTGCGGCATCTGCGCAGTGAGGCGCGCACCAGGCGCACCGGCGGCAAGTGTGGCCATTACGGTGAGTATGCAGCGCATGTCGAATCCCACTGTGTGTACGTCTAACCAACGTTGAAGCAGCCGGGCCGTTGCGGTAGCTCGCTGCACCCGCGGAGCGGCATTCGATACGTGCTCGTCAGCTGCAACATTCGTTAGCCTACTTGTCGGCGGTCTTGATCACGAGCGGCGTTGCAAAACGAAGCCCGAAGCCGTCCGGGTCGAGCACTGTAAAATCTCGGAGGCCGTAAACGCGATCCGCGATCGGTCGCTCCACACGTAGACCGAGCGTCTCTGCTACCGTCCACACCGCGTCCACATCATCGGTGAGGATGCGCACATTCCCTCGTGCGGGTCCGCGCAGCGATGGCAAATCCGTACACTGATCAAGGAACAATCGTCGATCTCCCCAGCGCAGTGAAGCGAAGCCACCGTCCCGCCGCTCAAGCTTGAACCCGAGCGCGGTGTAGAACGGAAGCGAGCGGTCGAGATCTTGGACCATTATCTCGACAACGAGTTGCTCTCTGAGTTCAGATATCGAGCCGATCAACTTCTCCTCGATCGAGTTGCATGTAGCAGGCTAACGCCCGGGCTAAGCAGCGGCGACGTCATACGACGCGAGGGCAGCGAGCTTTCGCAATTCGCGCCGTCGGGCTTCGTTAGAATGCCGCTTCGCGTATCTGAGGCTACACTACGTGCTAGTTATAAGGCCCGCGCTGAACGCGGCAACGCGTCCCCTCGTATAACGGACCCGAATCCAGCTCGAGATATCGTACGCGCGCGCTCCGGCACCGCGGCTTTCGAGACGCTCGTAAATCGTGACGCCAGCGCTGTCTCGCCCGGTGCTCTTCAAGCGGCGCTCGAGCTCCTGCCGTGACAAACCCAGCCTCACGCCCGTATTCGTTCTCGTTGCCGCGCCGTTGCTCCGGAGCACACCGCAGCGGGTCGACAGAGCTGGTTCCTCAGCCGCTGTTACGCTCCCTGCAGCCGACAACATCAACCTGCGTAATGTAAATGCCACCGCCCATCTCCCCGCTGTTGAGATAGTAGGTGGTTGCCGCTTCACCCGCTGAGCGGTAGCACGCTTGCACACGAAAGCCAGCCGCGTCGCCCGCCTTGGTCAATGGAGCTTCGCCCAATTGCCGCGCGGCCGAGGCGAAAGTCGTTTCGTCGAGTACGATCGTCGCCGGCCCGATTGTCACCGTCCGTACGAGCGGAGCGGCCAATGTCACTGCGGCCGGAAGCAGGGTGAGGTAAAGCTTCATCGACATTCCCAAGAAAGTCATAACATTCTAACGCCTGAATTCAGCTGCGCGCGCGCGCAACCAATGCAAGCGCGATGTGCACGAGGCGTGTCTCGCTTGGCGGACCGACGGCGAGAATGACTGCGGAGCTCAGCTCCCCGAAATATCCGTGACCGACGGCACGCCAGCGTGCACAACGTAAACCGCAGCGAATCGTCGCCGGCGCGGATCCCGCATTGTGGCCGCCCGTCAGCTGCAACGATCCGTTAGACGCGTCACGAGAATGTCCCTCCCTCACTCTTCACCGGTGCGAGACGACCCACCGTAGTCAGGGCGCTTCCGACTGCCCTTCGGTGGTGGAGCACCCGAGCGCCGCTGCCCGGGCTTTGGTTTCGGATTATCCCGCGCACCACCTCGGCGTTCACCACCCACCTTCGGCGCACGGCCCTTCCTGCCTCCCTTCATGAAGACTCTCTCGGCCAGTAGTGCATGAGTGCGGTCTAACGTTCAAGCTAAGCTGCAAAGCGAGCACATGAGCATGCGTGCGGAACGCGCCACCGAAGATGCGTGTCTGCTGCAACGTGCGTTGGGCCGCGGCTTGCCACAAGTCGTCATGCTGCCCGCTACGCTCTGCTCGTTGCAGGTTGCACCCGGAAGAGGTAGAGTTACCGGCTGCAGTCTGAACAAATTCGCCGCCCGACAAATCCGGCCATGATGTCTCTCAAGGCGAGCTACACCGGCACCGGCCGCGGTCGCTTTTCGGAGCACGACGTCGTGGACCGCGTTCCATGAAACCCGACCCCTCGAAGCTGGGCCCGTACGAGGTTGTCGAGCAACTCGGCGCCGGCGGTATGGGCGTGGTGTACCGCGCGCGCGATCCGCGCCTCGATCGCGACGTCGCGATCAAGGTTCTGCCGGCCGGCTTGATCGAAGACGATGCGTCGCGTGCGCGCTTTCGCCGGGAGGCGCACGCTCTCGCGAAGCTGAATCATCCGAACATCGCGACTCTGTTCGACGTTGGCGAAGAGAATGGCGTGTCGTATCTGGTGATGGAATGCGTCGTCGGCGAGTCGCTCGCGACGCGCATTGCTTCCGGCCCACTGACGATCCACGAGGTCGTCGCGCTCGGTGCGGAGATCGCGAGCGCGCTCGTCGACGCGCACGAACACGGCGTGGTGCACCGCGACCTCAAGCCGGCGAACGTGATGCTGACGCCCAGACAGCACGCGAAGGTGCTCGACTTCGGTCTCGTCAAGCTCGTGCGGCGTGACGACGACGTAAGCACGACGCGAACGCTGACCGAGACGCACGCCGTCGTCGGCACTCTGCTCTACATGTCGCCGGAGCAGGCTACTGGCGAGGCGATTGATGGACGCGCTGACCTTTGGAGTCTCGGCGTGCTGCTCTACGAGGCGCTCACGGGGACGCCACCGTTTCGTGGCACGGGTACGCTCGGCATGCTGCACGCCATCACGCAGAGCACGCCGGATTCCCTGCGGGCTCGACGGCCGGAAGTGCCGCCCGAGCTGCAACGAATCATCACACGTGCGCTGGCAAAGGACGCGTCCGACCGGTATCAGTCTGCAGGCGAGATGGAGCAGGACCTCTCGGCGCTGCTCGGCCGACTTTCTCAGCCGACGCTGTCCGCCGGCGAGGCCGCCGGACCCGTTCGATGGGCGGTGCGCGGTGTCGCGGCTGCTGGATTACTCGGCGTCGGCGCCGCTGCACTGCTGGTTTACATGCGCTCCGAGCGAAGGCACTGGGCCGTCGAGCAGGCGCCTCAGGAAATCGAACAGATGCAGGCGGAGAATCAGTCATTGGCCGCGTTCGCGCTCCTCGAGAAGGCACTCGCCTACGCACCGCGGGACACCGTGCTCTCGCGGCTCGCACGCTCCTCCGCCGACACCTTGCAGATCACATCGTCGCCGAGCGGCGCGACAGTCGAGATTCAGGACTACACCGCGACTGATACTGCCACTTGGCATCGTGTCGGCGTCACACCGATGCCTCGCGCCATCATACCGGCCGGTTGGTTCCGCTGGCGAGTCTCGGCGCCCGCCATTGCGTCGCTGATTTCCGCACCGGGGACAAGCGCTCAGATGCACTTCGCGCTCGACTCCGTGCATTCGGCGCCGCGTGAGATGGTGTACGTGCCAGGACGCACATGGCAAGCCTTCATAGCGTTTGTTGGCTGGGTCGGTCCGTTTAGGCTCTCGCCGTTCTACATGGACCGGTTCGAGGTCACCAACCGCGAGTACCAGCGCTTCGTCGACAGCGGCGGCTACACGCATCGCGAGCTGTGGCCAGCGCGATTCGTGGATGAAGGACGCGACATTTCGTGGGACGACGCGATGAAGCTGATGCGCGACAGTACGGGGCGGCCGGGGCCGTCGACGTGGAAGGGCGGGCATTTCGCGGACGGCCGGGGTGATTATCCCGTGAACGGCGTGAGCTGGTACGAAGCCACAGCCTACGCCGCGTGGGCCCGCAAGACGCTTCCGTCGATGGCGCAGTGGTACTACGCTGCCCCTCCCGACATCGAGTCGCTCATGACGCAGAAGAGCAATATCTCGCGCGATCACCTCGCTCCAGTGGGCGCATTTCGCGGTGTTGGCCCATTCGGAACGTACGACATGGCCGGCAACGTTCGCGAGTGGGTGGCCAATGCAGCGAGCGGCAATCGCCAGCTGATACTCGGCGGCTCATGGGCATCGCCGACATATCTGTCGAGTGACCCCGAAGCCCTGCCACCGCTGGACCGGTCCGCCGAAAACGGCTTTCGCTGCATCCGCGATCTCGCCGCTCAGCCGCCTGCGTCACTCGCCGCCGTCACACCACTCGAGCGTGACTTCTCAAAGTATACGCCGGCGTCGGACGCAGTGTTCAACGCGTACAAGGTTCTCTACGCATACGACCACCGCCCGCTCGATGCCAGCGCGCCGGTCGTTGTTCACGACGAAAACGACTGGCGCGAGGAACGAGTCACGCTGGCGACCGCGTACGACGACAAGCGGATGGCGGTGTACGTGTTTCTCCCGAAGCACGTCCGGCCGCCGTACCAGACGCTGGTCTTTTTTCCCAGCGCGCGCGTGCGCGATCTCATCGACAGTCGGGCGCTCGGCGACGTCTCGTTCTTCGACTATATAGTGCAGAGCGGACGCGCAGTGGTATATCCCGTGTACGAGGGGATATACGAGCGTAGCATGCGAATGGCGCCGGCGGGTGCATCACAGGAACTGGACCTGACAGTGCATCGCTACCAGGACGCCGCTCGTGCTCTCGACTATATGGCGACGCGCGCGGATGTCGACTCGACGAAGTTCGCGTATCTCGGCGTGAGCTGGGGCGCGGCGGATGGCGTGATCTACGGCACGCTGCTGCAGGATCGATTGAGAACCGTCGTGCTTCTCGATGGAGGGTACTTTCTCGGCAAGCCGGCAGCGGGACGCGACCAGGCAGACTTCGCGCCCCGCCTCCGCATACCGGTGCTGATGGTGAACGGTCGCTACGATTTCTCGTTCTCGCTGGATGAGTCGCAGAATCCGCTGTTCCGGATGTTCGGCACACCCGATTCCGACAAGCGGCATGTTGTCCTCGACACCCCTCACGACGTTCGCGCGAAACGGCCGCAGCTGCTCGCCGCGGTGCTGCCGTGGCTCGACAAGTATCTTGGCGCCGTGCGGTGACGCTGAGACATTCCTGACAGGGAACGGGGTCAGGTCTTGCACGACGCAAGCCGGTACGCACACGCGGTGAGCACGCGCCAGCGTTTGCACGTCGCAAGATCTGACCCTGGTCGCTTCCGGCTCGGCGAAACACGGCGATGACCGGGGCGGCGCACGGTGCAAGACCTGACCCCTGGCCCGCTTGACATCATGAAACCATCTGGTATAGTAAACCGTATGGTATTAGATCGCTCACCCAGGCTCGACCGGGTTTTCCACGCGCTGGCTCATCCCGCGCGCCGCGCGATCATCCGGCAGCTCGCCGGTGGGGAGCGCAATCTGAGCGAGCTCGCCTCGCCGCTCCGGATGACTTTCCCGGCCGCAACCAAGCACGTCCGCGTGCTGGAGCGCGCCACGCTGGTGCGTCGCCGCGTCGTCGGGCGGGAGCACCTGTGTAGCCTGCGCGCTGCGCCGCTCAGGGACGCGATGCTCTGGACCGAGCAGTTCCGCCAGCAGTGGGAGGCCCGCTTCGAAGCGCTGGATACGCTCCTCGACGAGATGCAGTCCGAGGAGATCCGTCCTCGCCGTCGCTGAACTCCTCACAGACAGCCACCCGTTACCAACAGAAAGGAATCCGACGATGAATCCCGAAGGCCTGCAACTATCGACGCCCACCGACTCCACCATCGTTCTCACCCGCACGTTCAACGCCCCTCGGCGACTCGTATGGGAGGCGACGTTCACGCCTGACAAGATGCGCCGCTGGATGGAGCCTCCACCGGGATGGACCATGACCGCGTGCGAGTGCGACGCTCGCGTCGGTGGCGCGCTAAGCATGGCGTGGAAGAGCGAAGAGGCCGATCCAGCGATGACGCTCCACGGCGTGTTTACGGAGGTCGTCGGGCAGGAGCGGGCCGTGCACACCGAAACGATGGCGCTCGGATCCGGAGAGACGATCGGCAAGCTTGTGGAGACGCACGAGTTTGTGGAGAAGCACAACGTCACCACGATGCGCATCACGCAGGTGTACGAGTCGACGGAAGCGCGCGACGGCGCGATCGCTTCCGGGATGGATGAGGGCATGGAAGCCTGTTACAAGCGACTCGAGGCGCTGATCGCCAGGCCAGCTGCAACGAGTCGCTAGGCGGCGATTCGAGGAGTACCGATCGCTTTAGCCGCTCGTTCAGCTGGCCGTGGCGCGCCCGGCGAGCAGTCTGCGGATCAACCCCCCGCACGCCATGCCGACGAGCGCGACGATCAGCGAAAAGGCGGCGAGCATCGTGATGGAGGCGTAGGTGTTGGGCTGTAGGGTATCGCGCATCCCGAGCACGTGCTTGACGAGGTGCGCCAGCGGTATCCAGACCCACACCGCGAGGGCAGGTAGCCACGGTCGTTGCGAGCCGAGCATGCCGACGATCGCTGTCGCGACGAGAAGCATGCCCACCACGACGACTGGACTCACCTCGCCCGCAAGCGCGAGGTTGTCCACGGCGGCGATGGCCACACCGAAGGCGATTGCGAGGCCAAGGATCACTGGTCCAACGGGCGGAACGATGTGCCTATCCACGTGGATACTCCATGCGGCGGGACGAGAAGTGGGTCGTGAGCCGGACCGGACGCCCCGTGCTTCCCGCCTGACGGGCACGAAGGCTCGATGGACTTTATACAACAAAGTACTTCAGCTCGTAGATTCGTCAAGTGCATGCCGACGGCCCGTCCGCGCACTGCTCCCTGGGGCGAGTCCTCGAGTCGCTCAAGCCTGTTCGCTGACAACTGCTACACGTAGTTGACGTCCTGCAATTGCGAACCGCCGCATCGAGAGGCCTTCATCGCCCAACGGACCACGCCACCATCAGCGGGAATTCTTCTCGCCAGAATGCGCCACCGTGCGATCCCGCTCGCTCAGTCATGACGACGTCCGCTCCCGCATCGCGCAGCGCCTTCGCCCACCGCCTGGCGTTCTCGAGGAAAAACGGCTCCTGTGCGCCAGCGACCAGGTATGTGCGTGGAAGTGGACTCGGCATCGCCAGCGGCGGCTTGTACCCGCCGCCAGGCGAGGCGCAGAAGACCGCGCCGAACACGTCGGGATGTCGAAGGCCAAGCGCGAGAGCGAGCTCGCCGCCCGCCGACACGCCCAACACGGCGGTACGCTCCTTGGCCAGCACCACGCCAAACCGCGACTCCGTCCATGCGCGAACGTCCTCGACGACGAACTTCTCGTGTGCCGCGAACCGCTCCGGTGCAAAGCCTGGCGAGTACTCCTGGAGCCGCTGCATGTCATCGGCCAGCCCATGGACGCCGACGATCATGGTAGACGGTAGGTCGGGCTTCGCGATCAATGGGCCCCATTTCGAGATTCTCTGACCATCGCCGGCGAAGACGACCAGCTCAGGCGGATTCAGCGGAACGTAGACCGTGACCTGCCGTCCACCGTCGTAGTCGAAGGCTTCGGTGACGAACTCGCCCGGCCGAGCCGCCGCTCGCTCGGCCGGTGCGTCGCCGAGTTCGCGAGCCTCGTGGCGCATGTGACTGGGGTCATCTTCCTTCATGGAATCATGCTCTCTGAGTCCTTGCTCCGCTCATTTGAAGGCTGCGGACGCTCCGAAAGTGCAGGGATGTTCGTGGCCGTATAACGCTGGAGTTGAGCGGCGGCGCAGCCGTCCGCCTCGAACGAGTTGTTAGGCGGCTCACGAAGCAGTACGCCATCTATTTTCGATCTTTGAGTTCAACAACTATCAAATGGATCGGGCTAGTGCCGATGTTTTCGCTCCAGTGAGTGGTGGGTCCCCGATAGATGCTCGCGCCTGTAACGAGCTCGCCATCAACAGATTTGCCATCAGCCGAGTGGCTACGGACCTTGCCTCCGGATATGACATAGATGACACAGGCCGGATGTGAGTGAACATGCTCCTTCTGGCCAGGGTTCAGTACGGAATCCAAGACGCGTACGGAGGAGTTGTCTAGCCTCACTTTCACCGTCGTCGGGTTTGCGACAGCGGCGTCTTGAGCGAGAGCTGCTCTAGAAGTCAGTAGCGCTAGTAGAGCGCATGTAGCAATCGACATAACGAAGCGTGCTTTCATTTGAACTCCTGGGATGATATGGCTGCTGTATAACGCCCGAGTTCAGCTGGAGGCCGCAGGGTCCAAGCCATGCCGCCGCGTCGGACCGATGCGCGGCCTTGTCAGCTGCACCGATCCGTTGGGCGGCGTGCGGAGCCGAAGCCGCCCGTTAGCGCGCCAACAGCCACCCCGCTGCGGCGCCGGCCGCGACACTCGTTACCAACCACTCCGCAAGCAGGCCGGCGACCACGCCCCGATGTACGTTCACGAACACGCTGACCGAGAGCAGGACGGGCACGGCGAGCGCCGTCCAGCAGAGCGCCCCGAGTACCGCGCCGGACATGACGCCGCCGCCGTGCGCGACGTGCGCGACGTGCACCCCGCCGGTCAGGGCCACCAGCGCGCTGACGGCGACCGCCGCAAGCAGGGTCAGACCGGAAGCGGCGGCGTACTGCGTCGGGCCTTCTACGCGGCGCCACGTGTTCGGCGTCCGCGCTTGGAACGGGTGGAAGACGACGCCCGTGAAGAGCCAACTGGCGCAGACGCCGACCAGACCCGCGCCGAGGCCGGCCAGGAGTACGCGCCCCATGATCGACATGCCAACCTCCAGAAGATGTGGGTTCGCCGCCTAACGCCTTCAGTTAAGCTGCGTGCGAATCAAACACAAAGCGAGCGCAGCGAGCTTCCATAAATCGCACGTCAGCTTCGACGAGTGCTAGGTGGCTTGATGTAATGTTCGTCTACTAAGCAAGCATCCACAGTAGGCTCCCCCGAAGGCCAGCAGGAACCCGGGCAGCCAAGTTAAGAGAATCTCGAAAGGGATCAGATTATGGCTTGTCGAGTCGCGCACGAGCTCCACGCTACAGGCGATGGGAAGGGTGAAAATCATGCCTAGAGCAACTGGCCACTTTGTGTTTGTAGTCCAGCCGAGCAGCAGCGAGACAATCGTGTATGCGACGACGAATGCCCAACTGATGGGGGCGAAATAGTGTGTTAGCTCGTAGCCTGCTTCAGATCGCACTGATGCAAACCCGAAGGTGTTCCAGACGCCCGCCAGCAGAGCGCTACCGGCGAGTCCGGCCATGAATGCGACGGCAGGGTTCGATGACAGTCTAGATGATTCGGCCACGTTCCTCCGGTATTGTCGACCTAACGCCCGAGCTAAGATGCGAGCAAGTGATATAAGATGCGCGCGGAGCGCGCACAATTCCATAGACTCTTTGTCAGCTTCAGCGTTCGTTAGATTGCCGGCGCGTAGAGCTATCTAGCCGATCGATACCTGTGTATGGACTTCTTCCATCATCAAATAGACCTCCGTATTAGCTGGTGAGGCGCTTGGCATCGACCAGCACTATTCTCCATGCGCGATTTGATTCGGCTCTTAAGAAGCGTTTCGTCGATGAGTTGGGCCTTCGTGACAAAGGGGCTAAAGTCGAGCCCTAAGGTATCGACAATCTCCCGCAAGACACGCGAGGATAGGTTGGACTCCGTGTTAATAGCCTCCCTGTACGGCAGGGATGCCTGGCTGTCTGAGAGGACAGGATGAAGTTGACCACGGCAAGATGCGTGGCAATCTTGGCCGACTCTGAACCGGCGCGCAGCATCTTTCGCGAAGCAAGAGCGACAAAAGGCAGTGCCAACTCCTCGTAACGGAGGCGCTGAAACGCTACGAATTCGGCGTACCCCGACGCTGCGTACTTGATGAAGCCTTCCCAATGGGCATAAAGGACTGCCGTTGTCGCCCTTCCAGAAGCGCCTAATGCCGCTCTGAATGATCATCCACATCGCCGACGAGGAGTTTGAGGGAGCTTAACTCCTTCTTACGCCAGATGAGATCGGCCGAGAGTGCGGCGTCAAGTGCATCCGCAGTGCGAATAGTCACGGAGCAAAGGTCTTGCGGCCCAGCGGGACAATCTTAGGAATGCGAGTCGATGCGCGTATACCCGAGCCGGAGTTCTGAGTAAAATCGGTACTACTCCATAGCTGCTGGACTTTTTCGCGAATTCCCGCGGGTTGATTCTGGAGCAGTTTGTAGTTGTAGCCTACTCCAAGAGCGACGGCCTCGAACGCCGACACTGAGAACCCGCCGACGAACCTCTGGCGCGTAGCATCGTACCTCCGAACGCATCGCCTCCGAGCCGCTTCCTTAGTATCGAGAAGGTTTTTGCGAATGCGTCCGCCTCGCCGGCGGTGTCAAACGTTTTGTCTTGCGCGACTTCGGTCGCTCTCTCAGTGAGGTAGTCGCCCAAATCTCCAAGCCGACAAGCTGTCCTCGGGATGCGTCCTTAAGATCCGGAAGCGAGGACTAGCACCATGTCATATTGCTCGTCCACCGAGCGATCCGATAGCGCGACGCACTCCTGAAAGTCATTGGAGTCGGCAAGGCCTTTCAGCCAACGATAGTAGTCCTTGTTTAGCATGACGATGATGCTGTTGCGGACTTCCTGATCTGCCAGCTGCGAGCCGCCGGTGTTGAGCCGTTGAAACAGTTCGTATTTCGCCGTGGCCGCGCTTTCGGCGAGAATGATACTCACGTCGATCTTGGCGCGCTTTATGAGCAATCGTTGCGTTTGGCTCAGGCTTTGATCAGGGTGGGCATCGTCTTCCCAGCGCTTTCCCGCCAACGACGGGAGGTACTTGGTGCCTTCGAGCGTGAGGGCTTGTTGTGGTTCTCCTTGTTGATCGCGGAACGTGCCGGCGAACTCGAAAATCGTCGACAGCCGTTGCAACCCATCAACAACATCCCAAACACCACTAGGCTGCTGCGCGACGAAGATAGGGGGAACGGGAATGCCAAGGAGGATAGACTCGATCAGCCGCGATTTCTGGGCTGGACTCCAGCGGAAGAAACGTTGGAACTCTGGATGGATATCCATTTCTTTACGGTCATAAATACTCATCCATTCGCCAATGGAAACCGAGTATCCGTCCGTACGAATGACGGCGCGCGCCTTGTCGATCTCTTGCTGAAGAGCCATGTGATATTCCAAGTAGGTCGTACGAACGTAGCTGGAGTTGGTCGAACTCAGTATTGCATCGATCGCGTGTGTGCTGCCTAACGCCTAGCTAAGCTGCAGGCGAATACAATAAGAGCGTGCGAGCACGCGCAATCCTAAGATCGCCTGGCAGCTTCAGCGTTCGTTAGGTAGCGGAATGACGTCGGCGTAGTCAGATCGCCGAGGCGTGCTGTGGCTTTGCAGGAGTTTAGCGAGGAGCTCGCCTCCGTCAGGTGTTAGCGGCGGCAACTGTTCCTGCAGGAGAGATTCCGGAATCGAGCCATGTCTGGTCGGGCGCTCAAGCTGCTCATATAGGTCTGAAAGCGAATCGGCGTCTTCGATGAATCGGCCTTCCACTGCGCGAGGGGCAGCGCTGCCTCCGCCGTTTTCCCCGCGGCTGCGGCTGGACTTCGGCGCTCTTAATCTGATTATACACGCCAGCGATGTACGTCCAATGAGGAGCAAAACGCGCGAAGAGGATGATGTCGTTACAGCGGCGAATATCGCGCAAACAACGGTAGGAATAACTAAATCGCTTCGGCTAGAATCAGCTCGACGAACTGCCGTAGCTATGAAGCGGTATGGAGATGGCGCGCACGGCGAAGTTCGAATGCGTACGCGACAATGGGGGCGAAGATCGACGAGCGAATAATTACGCTGCCGCCGTTTGCCTTATTCTTGAGCATGAACTCGGCGGACAGTGAGCTTGATCGAGACGATACCAGATTGGTCGGTTGTTAGACGCCATGACTAATGAGATATTGCTATCTAACGCGTATTAGACTGCGAAGCTCTGCTTGAAAAACGCTGCGTACACGCAGTCTAAGATCCCCACTCCGCGCTCATCCGCAAGCGGTAACGCCCGCTACACCACTGCCTTACGCGAGTTTGTCTCAATTCCGCCCCGCGTCTTATACTGCAAGCACGCTGCATAAGACCGAGAGGGTGCCAGGGAGGACACCGTGCACGCGACGCCACAGCGCCGTTCCTCACGTCTCACGACGTGACATCGCTCACCCCTCCAACCCGTCCGCTGGACTCCGCACTCCGGCCCCACCGCGATTGAGCACGTGTGTGTAGATCATCGTCGTGCTCACGTCCGAATGGCCGAGCAGCTCCTGTATTGTCCTGATGTCATAACCGGCTGCGAGTAGATGCGTCGCGAAGGAGTGGCGAAAGCAGTGGCACGTCACACGCTTCGTCATCTTGCACCGCCGTGCTGCCTCCGTCACCGCTCGCTGCAGCACCGTCTCGTGCAGATGATGACGTCTCAACTCACCGCTCCGACCGATCACGATACTGACGCCGTGCCGGAAATACCCACTGCCACGGCCAATCGCGTCCGCTCCCGAGAAGCTTATGCCCGAGTGCGCGCGGAAGCTCCACGTATCCGCCACCATGCGCTCGATCACGCTCATGAAGTACGCGTACTCGCTCGAGATGCTCCACCAACGCCTCGCGAGCCGAGTCGGGCAGCATCGTGACGCGATCCTTGTCTCCCTTGCCGGAACGCACCACGATGCTCGCATTTCCGAAATCGACATCCTTCACCCGCAACCGCAACAGCTCCAGTAACCGCAATCCCGCACCGTAAAGCATACGCACCATCAACCGATGCTCGGGCTCCAGTGCGTTCATCACCGCTGCGACTTCGTACTTGTTGAGAACAGTCGGAAGACGCCGCGTCCGCTTCGCCCACACGATCCCGTCCATCCAACCCATCGCATCACCAAGCACGTTCCGGTAGAGAAACAGCACTGCGCTCACAGCCTGATGCTGAGTCGCAGGCGACACGTCATGCGTCGCCATGAGCGACGTCGCGAACGCCTGCACTTCACGCGGCCCGCAATCGCGCGGATGCCGCCGATCACAAAACTCGACGTATCGAATTATCCACGCGACGTACGCCTTTTCAGTGCGCTTGCTGTATCCGCGCAGCGCTATCGCCTCCCGCACGCGTACCAACAGCTTCTTCTCCCCAGGAGCAGTGGCCATCGGATGACGTTAGGCGCGTTACGCGTAGCGTCATCCCATCCGCCCTTTCGCCGCAGTACCGCTCCATAGCAAACGCCATCCCTCGCGTCTAACTTCCACCGATGCCCACCTTTGGAAATGGGCGCCGGGTAGCCATCGTCGCGGGAGTCAGAACGCCCTTCGCGCGCGCTGGCACGGCGCTCCGGACTCTCTCGGCTATCGAGCTAGGCAAGATCGCCGTCGCAGAGCTCATCCAGCGCACCAACCTCGACACGAGCCAGGTCGAGGCGCTCGTCTTCGGAACCGTCGTCCCAAGTGTCCTCGCGCCCAACATCGCGCGCGAAGTGTCGCTCATGCCGGTGCTCCCCAAAGGTGTGCAGTCGTTCAGCGTCAGCCGCGCCTGCGCCTCGGCAAACCAGGCGATCACCGACGGCGCGGACCAGATCGCGCTCGGCCACGCAGACGTCGTCATCGCGGGCGGTGCGGAATCGCTCTCCAACATCCCGATCCTCCACTCGCGCGGGATGGCAGACGCGCTCGTCGCTGCATCGCGCGCCAAGACTCTCGCCGCGCGCGTCGGGGCACTCTCGCGCATACGCCCGAAAGATCTCGTTCCCATCACTCCGGCGATCGCCGAGCCGACGACTGGCGAGACGATGGGCCAGAGCGCGGAGAAGATGGCCAAGATCAACGACATCTCGCGCGAGGATCAGGACCACTTCGCGCTCCGCTCGCACCGGCTCGCAGCTGCAGGTACGACCGACGGACGGCTCACCGCCGAGATAGTTCCGGTCGTCCCGCCGCCCAAGTTCGAGTCGGTGATCGAGAGCGACAACGGCATCCGCGAAGATTCCTCGTATGAGAAGCTCGCCTCGCTCAAGCCGGTCTTCGACAAGCGCTACGGCACCATCACGGCTGGTAACTCGTCGCCGCTCACGGACGGCGGTGCGTGCGTGCTTCTGATGAGTGAGCAGAAAGCGAAATCGCTCGGCTACACACCGCTCGCGTACATCAAGTCATACGCTTACGCTGCGCTCGATCCTGGCGAGCAGCTTCTCATGGGGCCAGTCCTCGCCGCGCCTGTCGCGCTCGAGCGGGCCGGCCTCACACTCGCCGACATGGATCTCGTCGAGATGCACGAGGCATTCGCGGCGCAGGTGCTCTGCAACCTCAAGGGATTCGAGTCGCGCGAGTGGGCGCGACGCGCAGGGTTCGACGAGCCTGTGGGCGAGGTGGATCGCGCGCGGCTCAACGTGATGGGCGGCTCGATCGCGATCGGCCACCCGTTCGGCGCGACCGGCGCGCGCATCACCACGACGCTCGTCAACGAGCTGCGCCGACGCGATGCACAGTTCGGGCTCATGACTGTCTGCGCAGCAGGCGGACTCGGCTTCGCGATGGTAGTGGAGCGCGACGCATGACCGCCATCTCGACGGAGATCCACGACGGCGTCGTAGTTGTGAAGCTGGATCTGCCCGGCTCACCGGTGAACGTCATCAACCGCGCGGTCAAGGACGAGATGCTCGCGCTCTTCGATCGCGTCGAGCGTGACGAAACAGTCAGAGGCGTGGTGCTCATGAGCGCCAAGCCGGACAACTTCATCGCAGGCGCCGACATCGAGGAGTTCACCAAGCTCGAGAGCGCAGCAGACGCGGAGCGGTTGAGCCGCGATGGTCAGGCGCTCGTCGAGCACTTCGAGAAGTCGCGCGTGCCGTGGGTGGCGGCAATCCATGGTGCATGCATGGGCGGCGGACTCGAAGCGGCGCTCGCATGCCGCTGGCGCATCGCGTCGGATCACCCCAAGACGATCCTCGCGCTTCCGGAAGTTCAGCTCGGCTTGATTCCCGGCGCCGGCGGCACGCAGCGCCTGCCGCGCCTGATCGGCGTGCGTGCAGCGCTCGACATGATTCTCACCGGCAAGAACATCCGCGCGAAGAAAGCGCTGCAGATGGGATTGGTCGATGAGATGGTCCATCCAGCAATCCTCGAGCGCATCGCGATCGAGCGTGCACGCGACCTCGCGGATGGAAAGCGCAAGCGCACGCGCCACTCCAACGGCGCGGCAGGCGCTCTGCTCGACGGCAATCCGATCGGACGCAGCATAGTCTTCAAGAAGGCGCGCGAGGAGACGCTCAAGAAGACGAGAGGAAAGATGCCCGCGCCGATCGCGGCGCTCACCGCGGTCCAGGTCGGCATGGACAGCGGAATGGCAGCAGGACTGCGCGAAGAGGCCAAGCTCTTCGGAGAGATGGCCGAGACGCCGCAATCGAAGCAGCTCATCTTCCTCTTCTTCGCGACGACCGCTCTCAAGAAGGACAGCGGACTCGCTCCCGGCCACCACGCCGCGCCGCTCGAGGTTCGCAAGATCGGCATACTCGGTGCGGGCTTCATGGGCTCGGGGATCGCTTCGATAGCGGTTCAAGCGGGCACACTCGTCCGCATGAAGGACTCCGACTGGGCGCGCATCGCGAAGGGCTACGCAGCGGTGAGCGGAGTGATCCGCGAGCGGCTCAAGCGCCGCCAGATCACACGCGTGCAGTACGACGACATGATGTCGCTGCTCGGCGGTACGACCGATTACTCCGGATTCGCGAGCGCCGACATCGTCATCGAGGCAGTCTTCGAGGACCTCGCGGTGAAGCACACCGTCCTGCGCGAGGTTGAGCGTGTCACGCGCCCCGACTCGATCTTTGCGACGAACACGAGCACCATCCCTATCGCGCAGATCGCCGAAGCGTCGAGTCGTCCGGAGCGCGTGATCGGCATGCACTTCTTCTCGCCGGTGCACCGCATGCCGCTCCTCGAGGTCATCACGACCCCGCGCACCGCGGACGAGGTGATCGCGACGACAGTGGCGTACGGAAAGAAGCTCGGTAAGACTCCGATCGTAGTGAGCGACGGGCCGGGCTTCTACGTCAATCGCATCCTGTCGCCGTACATCAACGAAGCTGGCCGCCTGCTCGACGAGGGAATCGCGATCGAGGTGATAGACAACGCGCTCGTCGATTTTGGATTTCCGGTTGGGCCGATCACGCTGATCGATGAAGTGGGACTCGACATCGCCGGCCACGCAGGGCAGATAATGCTCGATGCGTTCGGCGCGCGCTTCACGCCGTCGGAATCGATCCGCAAGGTCATCGCCGCAGGACGCTACGGCCGCAAGTCGAAGAAGGGCTTCTACCAGTACGATTCGGAAGGGAAGAAGGGGAACGTCGATCAATCGGTGTACGAGATCTTCGCCGCAGGCAGGGAGCGCGGCACGATGCCGGAAGACGAGATCCAGCGCCGCACTGTTTATCCAATGCTGAACGAAGCGGCGCGGTGCCTCGCGGAAGGAATCATTCACTCGCCGCGCGACGGAGACGTCGGCGCGGTCTTCGGCATAGGCTTCCCTCCGTTCCGCGGCGGGCCCTTCAGGTACATGGATACTATAGGAATCGACAAGCTGGTCGAGCAGCTCGACGAGCTCAATTCGCGCTTCGAAGGTCGCTACGACGCCGCTGACATCCTCGTGCAGATGGCGCGCACCAACTCACGCTTCTACCCTGAATGAGATTCTCCTTCCGCACATCGGCGCTGCTCGCCTCCGCCACGTCGCTCGCGTCGTGCGCGCCTCGGATCGATCCGACGAAGCTCGAGTTCCCGCCACCTCAGACGCGCGCTGAAGCGAGCGGCTACAACCAGACGTCGAGCTACGGCGACGTCATCGCGTTCATCAACGGTCTGCGCTCGCGCAACGCGCCACTCTCGTACGGCAGCATCGGCAAGACTACCGAAGGGCGCGACATCCCGTACCTCATCGCGTCACGCCCCATAGTCAACACGCCTGAGGAAGCTCGTCGACTCGGCAGACCGATCGTCTACGTCAACGCGAACATCCACGCAGGCGAGGTGGAAGGGAAGGAAGCGATCCTCGCGCTGGTGCGTGATCTCGTGCAGCAGCGCAGGCCGAACGTGCTCGATTCGCTCGTGCTCATCGCGGTGCCGATCTACAACGCTGACGGCAACGAGCGGTTCGCTCCGCAGGCGAAGAACCGCACCGAGCAGAACGGTCCCGAGCTCGTAGGCCAGCGCCCGAACGCGCAGGGCCTCGATCTCAATCGCGATTACGTCAAGGCGGAAGCGCCCGAGACTCGCGCGTCGCTCGCGATGTTCAACGCGTGGGACCCGGACGTCTACGTAGATCTTCACACGACTGACGGAAGCTTCCACGGCTACGCGCTCACGTACTCTCCATCGCTCAACCCGACATCATACGCGCCGGGCTTCCCAGGTGCGCTCACTCGCGACACGATTCTCCCCGAGATTCGTGCGCGCATGCACCAGCGTGGCATCGAGATCTTCGATTACGGCAATTTCGAGGGAGGTCCGCGCGGCCGAGCCGAGCTCACCGATACGGTGAAGCATGGCTGGTACACGTACGAGCACACTCCGCGCTACGGCACCAATTACTACGGCATGCGCGGCCGCGTCTCGATTCTGAGCGAGGCGTTCTCGCACGATCCGTTCAAGCGTCGCGTCGCGACTACTTACGCCTTCGTGAGTGAGATCCTCTCCGCCACGGCGCGCCACGCTGCATCCATCGAAGCGATCCGCGCTGCGTCTAACGACGTCGATGAGCCGCGCGTTCCGATTCGCTCGAAGATCACTGACCACCCCTTCGAGATGGCGATTCCGTTCGAGGTGCTGAAGGCTACCGGCGACTCCACGCGCACGCAGGCCGGTGTGCCGCTCGGTATCCGCCGCACCGGACGCTACATCAGTCAGGTGATGCCGGTGTACGTCACCTTCGACCCGACGATGTTCATCGAGAAGCCCGCTGCCTATTGGGTTCCAGCAGCGGACACTGCCCCGCTCAGACTGCTGCGCGAGCACGGGCTCGTGCTCACTCAAGCGAATGGCGCGACGGGCTATCGCGCGTCGGAGTTCGTGGTCGATTCGGTCGCGAAGTCGGCCCGCCCGTTTCAGGGGCACACCGAGACCCATCTCACCGGAAGGTGGCGCGATGCAACCCTGCCGGCCGACGAGGGTTACATCGTCAGCGCGCGCGGTAGATTGGGTCCACTCACAGCATATCTTCTCGAGCCGCAGTCCGACGATGGTCTCGTCGACTGGAACTTCTTCGATCCCATGCTCGCGTCCGGACGAGCGTACTCGGTCCTTCGCCTCTATCAGTAACGCACAACAAACGATGCTTCGCGACGCGCTCCTCTATCTTTCGAATCAGCCGAAAGTCTTCAACTTCGTTCGCACCAATCGGGTGGCAAAGGGCTTCGCTTCGCGCTTCGTCGCAGGCGAGACCATCGACACCGCGGTCGCCGCAGTGCGAGAGCTCAACAAGCGCGGGATCACCGCCTCGCTCGACCTGCTGGGCGAGAGTGTTCACAACGAGGCCGAGGCGCGCGCGGCAGGTACGAACTACCTCGACATCCTCGACCGCATCGCGCGTGAGCGGCTCGACGCCAACGTGAGTGTGAAGCTCACCGCGATGGGGCTCGACGTCTCCGAGGAGCTGTGCATCTCGATCATGCACGACATCCTGGAGCGTGCGCGCAAGTACAGCACCTTCGTACGACTGGACATGGAGTCGAGTGAGTACACGCAGAAGACTCTCGATCTCTTCGAGCACCGGCTCTATCCCGAGTTCCGAGGCACGGTCGGGGTCGTGCTGCAGTCGTACCTCTACCGCACCTTCGCCGATGTGGAGCACATGGACCGGCTCGGCGCTCGGGTACGCATCTGCAAGGGCGCGTACAAGGAGCCAGCGACGGTCGCGTTCCCGGAGAAGAAGGACGTCGACGCGAACTACGTGAAGTGCATGAAGGAGCTGCTCACGCACGGCAACTATCCCGGCATCGCCACGCACGACGAGACGATCATCAACGAAGTGAAGCGCTTCGCGCGCGACAACGACATCAAGCCTGACCAGTTCGAGTTCCAGATGCTCTACGGCGTGCGGCGCGACCTTCAGGAGAAGATCGTGCGCGAGGGATGGCGGATGCGCTGCTACGTTCCGTTCGGAACGCAGTGGTATCCGTACCTCATGCGCCGGCTCGCGGAGCGTCCGGCCAACGTCGCGTTCATGACGGGCAACATCGTGAAGGAGATGGTGCGCGGCCGCGCATGACGCGCGGAGCAACTTATGGGGCGTTTTCTCCAGCCGAACCCAGACGCGGGCGATCCGAACACGATCGGCGGCTACCGCGCGGTCCACGAGAGACCCGCAGCGTTCGAGGGCAAGGACGGCGCTGCTTACAGCGTCGAGCTCGTCGTCGATGAAGTGCGCGATCCGCGGGGTCGCTACGGTGCATACATGCTCTTCGTGAGATGGGGACGCGGTGACACGATCACCGCGGGACATCTCGAGACGCCGTACACGGCGTTCGCCGATACCGAGAGCGAGGCGCGCGCCGCGATCGGTGCAATGTCGCTCTCCGACGCGAGACGCGCACTCGACGCGCTGATCGATTCGTCGCAGGAGCCGTCGCGTCCATGGTACGAGTCGATGCGGGACGCGTGAGCGAAGCGCACGACACGACGGCAGTCGTTCTCTCAGGCACCGGCGGCGTCTGGCAGGTGCGGACGGCTGGCGGAGAGGTTCACGACGCTTCAATGCGCGGGCGCATCAAGCTCATGCGCGGCGAAGCGCTGAAGCTCTCAGTCGGTGACAACGTAGTGGTCTCGCGCGACGAGCACGATCGCGTCTGGACGATCACCGACATCGCGCCACGCAAGTCCAGACTCGCGCGGCGGGAGCCTGGTGGACGGCACGGCGAGCGCGTGGTCGTGGCCAACGTGGATCAGGTGGTGGTAGTCTTCGCTGCCGCCAACCCCGAGCCGCACGCACGCATGCTCGACCGCTTCCTTGTGATCGCTGAAGCAAACGATCTCGCCGCGCGCATCGTCATCAACAAGGTCGAGCTCGTCGGCGAGTCGGTCGTGCGCGAGAGGTTCGCCGACTACGCGGCGGCGGGCTACGAGCTTCACTTCACGAGTGCGAAGACGAAAGTCGGCGTCGATGAGCTCCACTCGGTGCTTGACGGCAAGACGAGCGCGTTGAGCGGGCCATCGGGCGTCGGAAAATCATCGCTAATGAACTCGCTGTATCCCGGGCTCGACCTGCGCGTCGGCGAGATAAGCGAGTCAGTCAACAAGGGACGCCACACTACCGTGGGCGCAGTGCTGCATCCGCTCCCGCGTGGCGGCTATCTCGCGGATACGCCAGGACTGCGCGAGGTCGGTGTGTGGGGCATTGATCCCGGCGACCTCGACGAATGCTTCCCTGAGTTTCGCACCTACATCCCTCAGTGCCGCTTCAGGGATTGCTCGCACACCATCGAGCCTGATTGCGCGGTGCGCTCAGCCGTTGAAACTGGAGCCGTGAGCGAGCGGCGCTACGACAGCTACTTGAAGCTGCGCGAGGAAGAGTGAGATGGAACGGCTCTCAGGAGCCGTTCCTCCGTCTCGTCTCCCACCCTTTCTTCGCCGCGCGGCTGCGCTCTGCGTGACTCTGGCTGCGCCCGCCACGCTCGCCGCCGCGATGCTCGGGCCCGTGATTCTCCGAGCGCCCGCGTCCCGATCCCGACTTGCGCCCGCCGTGACTTATCGCGTTCTCGGTGGCCCATGCACGGCGCTCTGCTTCCTTCTTGTCGACACCGCGCTTCTCGTAACCCTTCTCGATATCCTGCTCCTGCCGTTTCTGCTTGTCGGTGTATGCCGACTTGTCGCCTCGTGGCATTGCACGCCTCCTCGTATGCTGTGAGATGCCGCACACAAATCGTGCATAACGTGTGCCTTTGCACACTCACCGCGTCATACCGGCCGCGCGACTGTCGGAAGAGATGAGATCTCGCGCACGAGTGCAGCGAGTCGCTCAGGATCGTGCGGCGACGGCGTGTGCGGGAAGCTGAGCACAGGCACGTTCAGCATCAGTTCCTTGAGCACCGCCTGATTCGTGCGCTCCGGAGTCTCCGGGCGCTCGGTGCCGAGTGAGTTGAGCACCACGGCGCGCACGCGCAGACCGTGCGTGAGCGCGCTCTCCACCGCGAGCAACACGTCATTGGCAGCGCCGAGCGTGTTGCGCGCCACTATCACGATCCCCATGTCCCATCGCTTGAACAGCGTTGCGGGGCTCTCCGACTCGGTGATGGGCGTGAGCAGTCCACCCACACCTTCGACGACTATCGCGTCGCTCGCGCTGCTCAGCCGCGCGAATGCCTCGTCGAGCAGGTCGATGTCGATCGCCATGTGCCTGCGCCGCGCGGCGACGAGTGGGGCGACGCGCTCCTCGATCACCACCGGGCGCACGAGCTGCATGGGAAACGCGACGCCGGATGCTGCGATCAGACGCTCCGCATCATGGCCGCCGCGGAACTCGATGAGCTTCATCGGCGCGACACGGGTCGTGCCGGACCGCATCGCCGCGATGATCGCGGATGCCACCACGGTCTTCCCGACGCCGTAGCCCGTCCCGGTGACGGCGATTCGTGTGGCGCTATGTCCTGGAATGTTCAGCTCGCGTGGTGAGGCGCCGAGCTCAGGACTCGGATCCGTTCAATGTGAGTTGCCATTCCACAGGAGTATCGGCGCGAAGCGAATCGCGCACGGAGCAGTACTTGGTCACCGCAAGCTCGACCGCGCGCTCGGCGTGAACGCGCTCTATTCCGGCGCCGTCGACGCGATAATGGAGCGTCGCCGCGACGAGTCTGCGCGGTGTCCCGTCCCATCGTGTCCCGACCACCTCGACGCTCAGCGCGCTCACCGGAGTGCGCCTCTTGGCGAGGATCTCGACTATGTCCACGCACGTGCAGCTCCCAAGCCCGATGAGCAAGGCGTCGAATGGGCTCGGGCCCGTCGCCGCGGTCGAATCGATGTGCACCTTCGGGCCCCCCTCGCGGCCGCCGTCGAAGCCACCGTTACCGGTCCACGCGACGGTGACGCGCGCTTCGGTGCCGCTCACAGCCCCACCTCGATCGGTGCGCGCACCGCGTTCCCCCACTCGGTCCACGATCCGTCGTAGTTGCGCACCGTGGGATAGCCGAGCAGGTAGGTGAGGACGAACCAGGTATGGGCGGAGCGCTCGCCGATGCGGCAGTAGGTGATGACGTCGTCATCGCGCTTGAGGCCCTGCTCGCGCTCGTAGATCGCGCGGAGCTCCTCGGAGCTCTTGAAAGTTCCGTCGGCGTTGGCGGCGCGTGCCCACGGCACGGAGCGCGCGCCGGGAATGTGACCGCCGCGGAGCGTCCCTTCCTGCGGATACTCGGGCATGTGGGTGCGCTCGCCGCTGAACTCCTGCGGGCTGCGCACGTCTACGAGCGGGAGCTTTCCCTCGGAGTGCGCGCGAGCGTCGGCGAAGAAAGCGCGGATGCGCGAGTCACTTCGCTCCGGCGCTACATAGCTCGTCCGCGCGAAGGATGGACGCTCGGTCGTCATCGGCCGCCCCTCGCTCTCCCACTTTGCGCGCCCGCCGTCGAGGATCTTCGCGTTGGTGAAGCCGAAGAGCTGGAATACCCAGAACGCGTACGCAGCCCACCAGTTGTTCTTGTCGCCGTAGAAGATCACCGTCTTGGATTCGTCGATCCCCTTGTCGCGTAGCAGTTGCTGGAACTGCTCGCGGCTCACGTAGTCGCGCATCACCGGGTCATTGAGATCTGCGTGCCAGTCGATCTTCTGCGCGCCCGGTATGTGGCTCACTTCGTAGAGGAGGACATCCTCGTCGCACTCGAGGATGCGAATCGAGTCGTCGCTCAAGTGCTCGGAGAGCCACTCTGTACTCACGAGCGCTTCCGGATGAGCGTAGCGCTTCGCGGCCACGCTGGTATCTACTGCTTCCATGAGAACATCTGTGTTGAGAGTCTGGTTAATATAGGATGCAATATGCCACCGTTACCGCGCCCGATGGAGCCGTACACGCGGCATGTGATCGTGTGTACGGGCGGCTACTGCTCGCCCGAACGTGGCGGACGCGCGCTTTACTCCTTGTTGGCCGCGTTGCTGCAACGTGAAGGGTTGCTGTTCGGCCCCAACCGCGTAAAGCGGGGCGAGACGCCGTGCCTCGGCGTCTGCGAAGGTGGGCCGATGGTGGTCGTGTATCCCGAGGGGATCTGGTATGCAGGCGTCACTCCGGCGCTGCTCGAGCGCATAGTGGTGGAGCACCTCAAGCAGGGGCATGTCATCGAAGAAGCAGTGTACCATCGGTTGAACGGCGCTCCAGAATGAGCCGCACTTGTCGGTGATCGGCCGGCTTCGCGTATGCTGATCCTTCTCCGCGCCGCGGCTGAAGAGGTGGTGACTCCGGCGAACCTCTGGCGTCAGTGGCCGCTCGTGCAGGTCCCGACGCTCCTCATCGTCGTGACGGCAATCGTGTACGGCCGCGGTGTCCGACGGCTGTGGAAGAGCGCTGGCCGCGGACACGGGATCACCGTCGCGCGGGTGGTCTCGTTCTACGCGGGCATGGTGACGCTCTTGCTCGCCCTGGCTTCGCCGCTCGACGCGCTCGCGGACACACTGTTCTCCGCGCACATGCTTCAGCACGTGCTGCTCATCGCCGTCGCGGCGCCGCTGGTGGTGCTCGGTGTGCCCGCCGTGCCGTTGCTCTGGGGATTCTCGCGCGATGTTCGTGTCGCGATTGGACGCAACTGGACGCGCTCGCGGCTCGGCGCGGTCATTCATCCACTGCTGACACCGGTGCCCGCCTGGCTGCTCCACACTGTCGCGCTGTGGGTGTGGCATCTCCCCGGCCCGTACGCTGCGGCGCTCTCGAACGAGTGGATCCACGCCGCAGAGCACACGTGCTTCTTCGTGACAGCGCTGATGGTCTGGTGGGTGGCGTTCAGTCCGGCCGCGGAGCATCGCGGTGAGACGCTGGGGCCGCTGGCGGTATTGCTCGGGACTTTCATCCAGAGCGGCGCACTCGGCGCGCTGCTCACCTTTGCGTCGACCCCGTGGTACTACGGCCAGAGTGTTGGCGCCGGTGTGTGGCATCTCACTGCGCTCGAGGATCAACAGCTGGCCGGCCTCATCATGTGGATCCCCGCAAGCTTCATCTACATCGGTGCGATACTGGCCGTGATGTTGCGATGGTTCAGGGATGAGCCGGGAACGCTGCCGACATCCGGCATTGCCGTGGCTCGCGGGTACGCGGACGACCGATCCTGAGCACCGCGTACCCCGCATTCTTACGCGTTACATTACAAGGGCTTGACTAACCCAATAGACCCGCGAAGGCTCGCCCTCGGGGCAGCGCAGAAAATACTTTTCGACGGCCGCGACCCGGTCACGATCCTCGACAAGATCGCAGGCCTCGGCAATGAGCCGTCACAACCCAACCACCGTTCAATGTCCCGACCCCGCGACCGCATTCTTTCAAATCTCGACGAGATGTACCGCGAGGCTTTCGAGCGCGCCAAGGCCACCGGTGATCAGGCGCAGATGGCGACGCTCGACTTCGCCTACAGGCGCGAGCAGCTGTACTTCGAGATCCTGCTCGACGTACGGGACGCGCTGGAGAGGCGGTAGCGATCGGGCGGCGCTGAACGCGCGGTCGCCCCTCCCTTGCCCTTCGCCCTCTTCACTCTCGCCGTCCTCGCTCTTCTAGCGGTCGACCTCGGCGTCTTTCATCGGACTGCCGAGGTCGTGTCGGTGAAGAACGCGGCGGTCTCGAGTGCGGTGTGGGTGGCACTCGCGCTGGCATTTGCTGGCGGAGTGTTCGTGTTCATGGGGCGGCGCGCGGGGACGGAGTTCGTTGCGGGTTATCTGCTCGAGTACTCGCTCTCGGTGGACAACATCTTCCTCATGGTGCTCGCGTTCTCGTACTTCGGGATCGCGCGAGAGCTGCAGCACCGTGTGCTGTTCTGGGGAATCATCGGCGCGCTGGCGATGCGGGGCGTGATGGTGGCGGCCGGCGCCGCGCTCATAACCCAGTTCGCGTGGGTGAGCTACGTCTTCGGGATCTTTCTCGTGATCACCGGCGTGAGGATGGGCGTGCAACACCACAAGCAGGTGAACCCGGAGAACAACGTCGTTCTCCGCCTGGTGAAGCGCTTCGTGCCATTCTGCGATGAGTGCGAGGGAGAGCGATTCTTCGTCACCAGAAACGACGCGGCAGGCATCGCTCGACGCATGGCGACTCCGCTCTTCGTCGTGCTCGTCGTCATCGAGACGATGGACCTCGCCTTCGCGGTAGACAGCATTCCAGCCGTCTTTGGCGTCACGCGCAACTCGTTCATCGTTTACACGTCGAACATCGCTGCGATTCTCGGGCTGCGCTCGCTGTACTTCCTGCTCGCTGGCGCCGTCGAGAAGCTTCGGTATCTGCGCTACGCGCTCGCGGTGATCCTGACCTTCGTCGGCGCGAAGATGCTTGTCGCTCCTTTCTACGAGATCGACACGCTCGTCTCGCTCGCTGTCATCATCTCCGTCCTCGCCATTGCTGCAGCGGCTTCGGTCTGGGCGACGCGCCGCGACGTGAGTGCCGCGCGGAGCGCCGCGTGACTCGGGGTCCCGATCTGGTGGTCACGAACGCGAGAATCGCGACAGGCGATCCGCGCCGCCCATGGGCCACGGCGCTCGCGCTAAGAGACGGGAAGCTTGCCGCGATCGGCTCCGCTGCGGAGATTGTCAAGAGTGTTGGTCCCGCGACTCGGATCATCGATGCCGCCGGCCGCACGCTCGCGCTTCCCGCTGACACACGAGTGGGAAGCGCGATGACCATCATTGAAAGCGATAGCGGTGTCGAGCTCGTTGCCGGCGCCGCGCGCTGACGACGCACGCTGGCGTTGCATGATTGAGGAGAGCGTGGAGCAACCGGGCAGGACCAAAACGTGAGCAGTCGCGATCCGAAGCCGCTCGACGCGATCATCGGCACCCACGCCTCGGTGCGCGTGCTTCGAATGCTGGCGTCTGGAGACGAGCATTCGCCGCCGTATCTCGCCGCGAGGACCGGTGTCAGCAGACCCGCCGTGCGCGAGGCGATCATTCGCCTCGAGAAGGAAGGCGTGGTGGAGAGAGTAGGGCAGGGACGCAACGTACTCTACAGGATGTCGATGAATCACCCTCTGGCAAAACGATTGGTGAAGCTCTTCAAGACGGAAGCGAAGCGTGCTACGCTCGCCGGAATCCTTCTGATCTGCACGTCGCTGCTCCACGCGCAGACCCCCGAACATCCCCAGCCGCCAGCTGATCTCATAGTCACCGGCGCGCGCATCTACACTGTCGATGACTCGCGGCCGGCGGCAGCGGCGTTCGCGGTGCGCGACGGCCGCTTCGAGTTCGTGGGCTCCGAGCGCGAGGCAATGGCTCTGCGCGGGCCGGCGACACGCATGCTCGATCTCCACGGCGCCACGGTGGTCCCAGGGCTGCTCGATGCCCACGCGCATCTCTACGATCTCGGCGTCGCCCTCGCGAGCGCGGACCTGGACGGCAGCTTGTCGTACGACGAGGTCGTCGCGCGAGTCGTCGCCAGCGCGCGCAGCCGCGGAACTCCGAAGGGCGCGTGGATCTACGGTCACGGCTGGGATCAGAACCGCTGGGCGGTGAAGCAGTTTCCGACACACGAAGCTCTCACCCGCGCATTCCCGGACAACCCCGTAGTGCTCGAGCGGGTGGATGGTCACGCACTCCTCGCTAACGCGCGTGCAATGCAGGCCGCGGGAGTGACGGCGGCGACAAAGGATCCGTCCGGTGGACGCATCATCCGCGACGCGAGCGGGAATCCGACCGGCGTGTTCGTCGACAACGCGCAAGCTCTCATCGAGCGCGCGGTACCGCGTCCATCGAGAGAGCAAATCGAGAAGTCTGTAGCGACCGCGTTGGCGGAGTGCAGGAAGTGGGGATTGGTCGGTGCGGGCGACGCCGGCGAGCCACGCGCCGTGATCGACGTGATGGAGGACATGGCGCGCGCGGGTAATTTCGATTTCCGCGGTTACATCCTCATCGACGACGACAGCGCGGAGATCGCACACTACTACACGCTCGGTCCGCGCAGTGCGATGTACGGCGGCCGCATCTGGGTGCGCGGCATCGGCGAGGTCTACGCCGACGGCGCGCTCGGCTCTCGCGGCGCTGCGTTGCTGTCGCCGTATTCAGACGACCCGAGCAACACCGGATTGCTCAGATCCAGCGAGGCGCATCTGGAGCAGCTTTCAGAAGCAGCGTTGCGACACGGATTCCAGGTCGCGATTCACGCCATCGGTGACCGCGGCAACCGCGTCGCGCTCGATGCGTACGATTCCGCGCTCAAGGCCGTGCCCACCGCCGACCATCGCTTCCGCATCGAGCACGCTCAGATCCTCGATCCAGCCGACATCCCGCGCTTCGCCGAGCTCGGCGTGATTCCGAGCATGCAGTCGAGCCATCAGACGAGCGACATGCGCTGGGCAGAGGGTCGGCTCGGACCGTCGCGCATCCGCGGCGCGTACGCGTGGCGATCGCTCCTGAACACGGGCGTCATAATTCCGAACGGAACCGATGCGCCGGTGGAGTACGTCAATCCGCTGATCACTTTTCACAGCGCTGTGACGCGTCAGGATTCCACAGGTTGGCCCGCGGGCGGCTGGTATCCCGAGCAGCGCATGACGCGCGCCGAAGCGCTCAAGTCGATGACCATCTGGGCAGCGTACGCAGCATTTCAGGACAGTGTGATGGGGTCGATCACACCTGGCAAGTACGCCGACTTCACCGTGCTCGATCAGGACATCATGTCGGTCCCTGACGACGACATCCTCAAGACTCATGTTCTCTCGACGTACATCGGCGGCAAGGCTGCGTACGAGCGGGCCAGATAGTATCGTAGCGTCGTGTACTCCACCTGTCTCTTCTGCAACTCCAACCTCGGCACGAACGAGGTAATCGAGCATTTCCCCGTCGGACGACGCCTCGCGTTCGACGCGGCAAAAGGTCGTCTGTGGGTGGTGTGCAAGTCGTGCGCGCGCTGGAACCTCACGCCGCTCGAGGAGCGCTGGGAGGCGATCGAGGAGTGCGAGCGCGCTTTCAGCGCAACGTCACTGCGCATGTCGACCGAGCACATTGGGCTCGCGCGCGTGAGTGAAGGGCTCGAGCTCGTGCGCGTCGGCAATCCGCTGCGTCCCGAGATGGCAGCGTGGCGCTACGGCGACCAGTTCGGCCGGCGCAGGCGCAAGTATTACGCGTACGCCGCTGGCGTCGCAGTCGTGGGCGGCGCTCTCCTCATCGGTGGGATCGAGATGGGGGCCTTCGCGGGAGCCGGCACGCAGGTCTTCAACATGTTCAATCTCGGGAGACAGACTGTGTGGGGGCGGCGCACCGTCGCGCACGTCGCGACACCCGACGGCGTCGCGCGTGTGGCACGTGGCCAGTTGCAGACCGTACGAATAATGCAGTCGGACAGCGGCGAGACGGTGCTCGCTTTCAGCCGTCGTCTGCGACAGGGCGAGCGTGCATCGAGCGCGAGGACTCGATGGGGAGTCGAGATGGCCCTCCGGCCAGTCGCCAGACGCGGACTCCGCACTTCAATCCGAGGCAAGCGCGTGGAGATCCCGATATCGCAGGCAATGCCGGCGCTCGGCGCGCTCCTTCCCGCGATCAACGCGACCGGCGGCTCGCAGCGGGTGGTGTCGGATGCGGTGCAGCTTCTCGACGAGCATGGCACGAACTCGATCATGCGCACCGCGGTGCACGTAGCCACCAATCTTCCGGCGCGGCGCACGACGGCTGCCGGCAGCATTGCGGCGCTGCCGCACGAGGTCCGCCTCGCGCTCGAGATGGCGACGCACGAGGATCAGGAGCGCGCGGCGATGGAGGGCGAGCTCGCGGCGCTCGAGCAACGCTGGAAGGAAGCAGAGGAGGTCGCCGCGATCTCCGACAACATGTTCCTTCCTACCGCTGTCGGAGAGTGGATCTCCAAGATGCATCTCCCGTGAGCGTGCGGGATCGCGCAAGAGTCGTCGCGGGTATCAACTGCGTAGAGTGACGCCGCTACAGACGGAGGTCTGATTGGCCACACCGATCCTCGAGTTCTTCGGCATCGGCGCAGGGAAGCGCTCGGTCGAAGTGATCGCTCCATCGCGCACCTTCGCCGACGTCATCCTCCCGCCGTCCACTCGCGCCACACTCGAGCAGGCGCTCGCGCAGGTGCGCAACCACGACCTGATCTTCCGCCAGTGGGGACTGGGTGAGCGCCATGCGACGGGGCTCGGCCTCGCGTTCAACTTCGCTGGGCCGCCCGGCACCGGGAAGACGATCTGCGCCGAGGCGATCGCTCACGCGCTCGGCCGAAAGCTGCTCGTCGTCAGATACGCCGAGATGGAGTCGATGTGGGCTGGTGAGACTCCGAAGAACGTGGCGGCCGTGTTTCGCGTAGCGACGGAGCAGGGCGCGGTACTCTTCTTCGACGAGGCGGACGCGATAGCCGCGCGCCGATCGACATCCGTCGCGCAGCCTCTGCAGCGCGAGTCGAACACGATCGTCAACGTGCTGCTGCGCGAGCTGGAGAGCTTCAACGGTGTCGTGATCTTCGCCACGAACCTCGCGGCGAACTTCGATCCTGCTTTCGAGCGACGCATCCGCACGCACGTGCTGTTCGAGCGTCCCGGAGAGGGCGAGCGTGAGGCGATCTGGCGCGTGCAGATCCATCCCGACAAGACTCCACTCGCTCCCGACGTCGATTTCGCCGCACTCGCCACTGAGTTCGACGCGAGCGGCGGCGAGATCAAGAACGCAGTCCTCAAGGCTGCCGCGATGGCCGCGGGCGATCAGCTTCACGACACGCCGCGTGCGATCCACCAGCAGCACTTCCAGCTCGCCATGCGCGACGTACTCGGCGCCAAGAGCATCATGCGCCAGTCGCTCTTTGACGGTGAAGAGGATGCGAGCGAGGCCCGGATCACGCGAATGCTACAGGAGTCGGAGAGCCGCTTCGCCGCGACCACCCGCACCGTGCTCATAATTGCGTGCGCTCGCGCTGGCCGCCGCGCTCGTCTCGCTGGGCGGCATGATGTTCCGCTGACAGCGAGCAAGTGAGCGGCCGCGTCAATGCGGCTTAACAAATGTTTACGGGTAGCGTCTCACTGTTGGAAGCGCACAGGGGTGTGCGCTCAACAAGGAGATTGACAGGTATGAGAAAGACCGTTGTCACTACATTGATCGCGGCTGCCATGATGGCCGCGCCAGCGCTCCACGCCCAGGCTACGACCACGCACGCCGGCCGCGACCGCGGCTGCTCGACCGCACCGTGGCGCTCAGGGCCGCATGTGGAAGGAGCTTGGCCTTACCGCAGCACAGCAGGCTCAGATGAAGTCCATCCGCGCCAAATACGCGCCGCAGATGAAGCAGCTTCGCGAATCGACGCGCCCGCAATTCGAGGCCGCGCGTGCAGCGCGCGCTAAGGGAGACACAGCGACGGCTCGCGCCGACATGGCGCAGATCCGCACCGCCATGGCGCCAGCTCGCAAGGTGCAGCAGCAGGAGATGGCCGAGATCCGCGGCATCCTGACTCCGACGCAGCAAGCCAAGTTCGACTCGCTCGCGAAGGCGCGTAGAACCGCATTCGCCCAGCGCGGCTCAGCGTGCCAACCGCGCTCAGCGCGTAGGCCGCTAAACGGTCTCGTAGCGCGATCTAGTCACCGCAGTTCATGTACTGCACGTTCGCGGCGCCTCACGGCGCCGCGAACGTCACTATGTCGGCGAGCTCTGGTCGCCGTCTGTCTGCCGGCCGCTCGTCCGCGCTTCCGATGTGAATCAAGCCTGCGATCCGCTCGCTCGGTGCGAGGCCGAGCACATCGAGGAAGCGTCTATCGTACGCATACCACTCGGTATGCCAGTTGGTGGCGTAGCCCAACGCGTTCGCGGCGATGACGAGGGTCATGCACGCCGCCCCGGCCGAAAGGATCTGTTCCCACTCCGGCGCTTTGGGATGCTCGTACGTGCGTGAGACAACGCCTATCACGAGCGGCGCGCGCGTGAGTCTGCCAAGCTCCGCAGCCAGCTGCTCCTCACCAGCTTCAGCGTTGTCCGCGCGGTAGAGGTCATGGATCACGCGTCCCAGCCTGGCCCCGGCCTCGTTGTCGATCACGATGAAGCGCCACGGTATCGCGCCGCCGTGATCGGGGACACGCGACGCGATCTTGAGCATCGTCTCGATCTCATCGCGCGAAGGCGCTGGTGGCTTGAGGAGGCGCACCGCCACTGACCGGCGTGTGCGCAGGAGCTCGATAGTCTCGTTCATCTGTTGTTGATTGGAAGTGGCGCAATCGCGCGCCGGTCACTGCTTTCGCTTGGTCTCGGCGAGCGTGCGCTCTATCTGCGGCACGTGGTGCTCCAGGTGCAGCAGCATGAACTGCAGAGCTTCGTGACCCGTGAGCGTGCCGGCGAACGGATGACGAAAGGTGTTGCGGATGAACGCGTCGGTTCCGATGAACTCGGACCACGAAGCGACTCCCGATCTCACCGTCTCCACCGCGTTGTCCCACGTGACGCCGGGACGCGGCACTATCTGCTCCACCGGCGCCTTGATCCTGACCCCGGGCTTGAGCCAGTCGCGCAGCTTCGCGAGTGCGTCGCCCGATACGGGCGGAGCTCCGGTGTCGCGCGATGCGCGGAGGAGTCCCAGCGCTACCAGTCCCAGGTGCTGAACGATCTCGGTGAGCGACCACGCATCCGCGAACGGCTTGGTGCTGCGCTCGCGCGAGGTGGTCTCACGCTCGATGCGCGAGATCATGCCGTTCTGTCGCACGGCCCATGCTTCCAGCTCGTGCCGCGCGATCTCCTTATCGGTACTCGGATGTGCGGTGCTCAGAACCTCACGATCTCCTCGTAGGCGCGGGTGAAATCCGCGACCTGCGGGAGAATTGCATCTTCGAGCGACGGCGCATATCCGACGAACGTGTCGGACGACGCAACGCGCTTCACCGGCGCGTCGAGCCACGCGAAGCACTCGTCGGCGATCGCGGCGGCGATCTCGGCGCCGTAGCCCCAGCTGATGGAGTCCTCGTACGCCACTATCACGCGCGACGTCTTCTTCACGCTCGCGAAGACCGCCTCGCGGTCCCACGGCGACAGCGTGCGGAGATCTATCACTTCCACCGAGACGCCGTTCTCCGCGGCCTGATTCGCCGCGACGAGCGCGCGTTGCACCGTCGCGCCGTAGGTGACGACGGTGACGTCGCTCCCCTCGCGCACGATCTTCGCCTTGCCGAACGGCACCATGAAGTTCGGGCCAGGATTTGCGCCCTTGTTGTAAGTCTGCCGGTAGAGGTGCTTGTGCTCGAGGAAGATGACCGGATCGTCGCAGCGGATCGCCGTGCGCAGCAGACCATTCGCATCGACAGCGGTGCTCGGGCACACCACGCGGAGGCCGGGGCAGTGCGTGAAGAGCGACGCGCCAGTCTGCGAGTGGTAGATCGCGCCGCGGATGTAGCCGCCGTAAGTCACGCGCACCACCACCGGCGACGCGAACGTGTTGTTCGAGCGCCAGCGCATGGTCGCGAGCTCGTCACGAAGCTGCATGTACGCGGTCCAGATGTAATCGAAGAACTGTATCTCGACCACCGGCTTGAGTCCGCGCGTCGCCATTCCGATCGCGCGGCCGACGATGTTGGCTTCGGCGAGCGGTGAGTTGAATACGCGCGTACCGCCGAACTCCTTCTGCAGTCCCCACGTCACGGTGAACACGCCGCCTTTGCCCTTCACCTTGCCGGCGTGCTGCTCGCGCGACACGTCGGCGACGTCTTCTCCGAACACCAGTATGCGATCGTTGCGGCGCATCTCGTCGCGCATGCACGCGTTGAGCAGATCCACCATCGTCGTCGGCTCACCGCTGAACTGCGGATCATCCTCCGTGTCGAACTGCTCGGCGGTCGGATCGACGTCGGGCGAGTACACGGCGTACTCGACGGTGTCAGCGCCTGGCTGCGGCTGCGCGAGCGCTTCGTCCGTGGCCGCGTTCACTACCGCTTCCACCTCGTCCTGAATCGCCTTGATGTCGCTCTCCGAAGCATGACCGTTGCTCGACCAGCCACGCCGGGAACGTGGTGATCGGATCGCGCGCGGCGTCGAGCTCGCGCTCCTCCGGCGGACGGTACTTGGTCTCGTCGTCGGAGAGCGAGTGAGAGTACGGCCGGATCACGTGAGCGTGAACGAGCGCGGGTCCCTTCGCGTTCGCGAGCGTAGTCCACCGCGCGCTTCATCGCGCCGTAGCTCGCGACGAAGTCGCAGCCATCGACCTCCTCGATGTAGAGGTCGGGGAACGATGCCACGAGCTTCGAGATGCTCCCGCCCGCCGTGTTCACCTCGACGGGGACCGAGATCGCGTAGCCGTTGTCCTCGACCAGATAGACGGCGGGCACCTTGAGGTTGCACGCGGTGTTGAGCGACTCCCAGAACTCGCCCTCGCTCGTGGTGCCGTCGCCGGTGGAGATGAAGACGACCTCGTCGCCCTTGAACTGCGCGTCGGTGATTCCGAGGGTCTTGGCGCGCAGCGACGTCTCCGCCGCGCCGACTCCCTGCAGGAACTGCGTCCCCGTCGGTGACGAAGCCGAGACGATGTTGAGCGGCTTGCTTCCCCAATGGCTCGGCATCTGCCTGCCGCCGGACGCCGGGTCGATCGCGGCGCCTACCGCTTCGTAGAGCATCTCGACCGGCGTGACGCCGAGTGACAGGCAGAGCGCGCGGTCGCGGTAGTAGGTGTAGAACCAGTCGTAGGCCGGCCTGAAGACCTTTCCGGCCGCCGTGAGCACCGCTTCGTGGCCGGCGCCGGAGATCTGGAAGAAGATTTTGTTCTGGCGCTTGAGCTGGACTTCCTTGTCGTCCAGCCGGCGCGAGAGGAGCATCGTCCGGTAGGCGTCCACGAGGTCATCGCGGCTCAGGGCATCATCGCCGCTCGCGCCGGTTGGGAGCGGCTTCTGGCTCTCCTTCCGGGAAGGAGCGGGGGCAGTCTTGGTGGCCATGGAGCTTAATCTAGCAGCGAATCGGCGCGTTTTCCGTTCGGACGCCGCTGGTGCCGGGTGATTGTATGGGATGCCACGCATTTGCGCTGCGCGGCGCACGCGCAACCCTCCGCATCGATCCGGATGTCATATTGCCAGCTTCGATCGCAGACTCACACGCGGCGGATGTATGCAGACCAAGACCAAGCGAATCGGCGCCTGGGTCGCCAGCGGTTTCCTCGGCCTCCTCGCCGTGGCCTTCACCGTCAACGCTGGCGACATCTTCTTCAACCACGACGGCACGGTCGGACAGATGCGCGCCTTCGCTGCAGTAGCGGCGATCGTTGGGCTCGCAGCGTACAACATCTACAGCTGGCTGCGCGAGACCGAGCCCGACGGCGCGCTGCCCGCCGCGCCCAGTCGCGACATGCTCGCTCCCGGCGGTCGACGGATTCCACGCAGCGCCGCAAAGCGAACGCGAGAAGATCGAAGTGCGCGCGGAGCGTGATTGCCCGTACTGCGCGGAGCGCATCCTCGTCGCCGCGAAGATTTGCAAGCACTGTCGGTCTGACGTGTCGATCAGTCCGCCGCCCGACTAGCGCGCACTACGCTGGGGCCGGCAAACCTTAGATTTCCGGCCAGCATGCTCCAGCCATCCGCGGCCAGCAAGGGCGACGCTCTCGACGGCATCGTGATTCGCCGCGTCTCGACGCTCGCCGAGTATGACGAATGCGTGAGAATCGAGCGCGAGACGTGGGGCGACGAATTTCGTGAGGCGGTTCCGGCGAGATTGATGCACGTCACGCAGGAGATCGGCGGCGTCACTGCCGCTGCGTTCGATCGAGCTGGCCGCATGCTCGGCTTCGTCTTTGGAATGACCGGAGTGCGCAACGGAGAGCCTGCTCACTGGTCCGACATGCTCGCGGTCCGTCACGACGCGCGCGATCTCGGACTGGGCACGCGGCTCAAGCTCTTCCAGCGCGACGAGCTGCGCACGGCCGGCGTGAGGACGATGTACTGGACCTACGACCCACTCGTCGCGCGTAACGCCTACCTCAACATCGAGCGACTCGGCGCGATCCCGATGGAGTACCACGCGGACTACTACGGGCCCGACACGGGTAGCGTGCTGCACGGCGGGCTGGGTACCGACAGATTCATCGTCGCGTGGGATCTGGAGCGCGAGTCGCCGCCGACGTCGCCGGCAGCACGAGAGGCGGAAGGTGGTCCGGTGGTGAACTCGCCGGACGAGCAGTCACTGCCGCGAATGGGCGAGCTTCCGCGCGAGCCGTACGTGAGAGTTGCAATCCCGCGCGACATCTTCGCCGTCATGGCGCAGTCCATCGACGTCGCCCACGCGTGGCGCGACACAACGCGCCGCGCCTTCGAATGGTATCTTGGCCAGGGCTATCGTGTCCTCGCATTTCGTCGCGACGAGCCGCACGGTGCAAGCTACGTTCTCTCGCGCGACTGATTACCGCACACCACGCTCACCAAATGCTGCGAATCGAAGAGATCACACTCCGTGAGATAAAGCTTCCTCTCAAGGAGCCGTTCCGCATCTCGTCTGGTCTCTGCACCGAGCGGCGCATCGCGCTGCTGCAGCTACGCGATGCCGACGGCGTCACTGCGTGGAGCGAGTGCACCGCCGGCGAAGCTCCCAACTTCAGCTCGGAGACCATCGACACGGCGTGGCTCGCGATAAGCGAGTACGTTGCGCCGCGAGTACTGGGTGTCGCATTCAACCAGGCGATTGACGTCCATCCCGCTCTGGAGCTCAACTTCCGCGGTCATTACATGGCGAAGGCGGCGGTCGAGATGGGGATCTGGGGAATGTTCGCCGAGCGCGACTCGATGCCACTCGCGAGGCTCATCGGTGGAACGCGGACGGAGATCGAAGTCGGGATCTCGATCGGAATACAGAGCTCGCCCGAGGTTCTCGTCGCACGCGTCGGCCGCGCGCTCGTCGATGGATACCGAAAGATCAAGATCAAGATCGAGCCGGGGCGCGACATCGAGTATCTCACCGCGGTCCGCGCCGCATATCCCGACGCGCCGCTCATGGCAGACGCGAACAACGCTTACACACTCGCCGACGCCGACCATCTCGCACAGCTCGATTCGCTGCATCTGATGATGATCGAGCAGCCGCTCGCTTACGATGATCTGGTGCGTCACGCTGCGCTGCAGCGCAAGCTCGAGACTCCGATCTGCCTCGACGAATCGATCACGAGCGTGGATCGCGCGGAGGACATGATCACGCTGGGCAGCGGCCGCATAATCAACATCAAGCCGGGGCGCGTCGGCGGCTTTCAGCAGTCGCGCGCCATCCACGACGTCTGCCAGCGCAACGGGATCCCAGTCTGGTGCGGCGGCATGCTCGAGAGTGGCATCGGACGCGCATACAACGTCGCGCTCGCATCGCTTCCCAACTTCACCAAGCCTGGCGACGTGAGCCCGAGCGCACGCTACTGGGAGCGCGACGTCGTGACGCCCGAATGGACCATGAGCCGGGACGGGATGATTCGCGTCCCGCTCGACCGGCCCGGAATCGGTGTCACCGTCGACGTGGACCGGATCGACGATCTCACTGTGAGATCGTCGACGTTGCGCGCGCACTGAGCGAGAAGGCCGACCTTCATGAGCACATCCGCAGATTCGCGAGCCGATTCGCCGCGCGCCGACGCACCCGAGCTTGCTCCGCCGCTCGCAGCGCTGTTCGCGCGTAAGCTGCTCGGCGATCTCGTCGCGCTGCGCCGCGATCTCCATCGCAACCCCGAGCTGTCATGGCACGAGGAGCGCACGATGGAGCGGCTGCGCACCGCGCTGACGTCGCTCGGCATCGACGAGATTCAGCGCGTCGCTCACACCGGGCTCGTCGCGCGCGTGCCCGGGCGCGACCGCAAGGCGCCGGTGGTCGCACTGCGCGGTGACATCGATGCGCTCCCGATTACGGAAGACACCGGGCTCCAGTTCTCGTCGTCGAAGCCGGGTGTGATGCACGCGTGCGGCCACGACGTGCACGCGAGCTGGGCCGTCGGCGCGGCGAGCCTGCTGAGCGCGAACCCGGCGCGCGGCGATGTGCTCGTGGTGCTGCAACCGGCCGAAGAGCTGGGCGAGGGCGCGCGCGTGGTGGTGGACAGTGGTGCGCTCGACGGTGTGCGTGCGATCTTCGGCGGCCACGTCGATCGGCGCTTCGAGGTGGGGAAGGTGGTCGCGCAGTCAGGGCCGCTCGCTGCCTCCACGGATACTTTCGAGATCAACGTCAGCGGCTCGGGTGCGCACGGCGCGCGCCCGCACGAATCAGCCGACCCCATCGTCGCATCCGCCGCGATCATCGGCGCATTGCAGACATTGGTCTCGCGGAGACTCGATCCCGCGCAACCGGGCGTGGTGACGATCGGAACCATTCACGCCGGCACCGCTCACAACATCATCCCCGACCGCGCGCAGCTCACCGGAACCATTCGCGCGACGAGTGCTTCCGCGCGCGAGCTGCTGCGCGGCGAGCTGACACGCATCGCTCAGGCAACCGCGACTGCGTACGGTGTCAGCGCGACCGTGGCACTGAAGGGAGGCACTCCACCGATAGTGAACCCGGAGCAGCCCGCTGCCTGGGCTCGCGAAGCGGTCACGGCAGTGCTCGGCGCCGACGCGCTCGTCCCGCTCGGCACCACGAACATGGGCGGCGAGGACTTCGCGGTTTATATGGAGAGCATTCCGGGTTGCTTCATGCGCATCGGTGCGCGCGAGCCGGGCGGTCGCGTCATCGCGGCGCACTCACCCGCTTACTATGCGGACGAGCGCGCGATCTTCATCGGCGCGGCCGTGCTCGCGGAGTCGGCGCGCGTCGCGTCCGAAGCACTCAGTAGTCGACCGGCCTGAGGTACGACTCGCCGATCGCCGACGTGCTGAGCATCGCGACGGTCGGCAGCTTTCGCTTCCAGTGAGTCGAGTCGAGTCGCTTGCGCACGATCTCGACCTGCGACGCGTCGTAGCCGCGCGCTACTATTTCGGCGGCGCTGTATCCGCTCAGCAGCCAGTTGAGAATGTCGTCGGCACGCGCGTAGGAGATTCCGAAATCCCGCTCGTCAGTCTGCCCCTGAATGAGATCCGCGGACGCGGGCTTGTTGACGATGACGTCTGGAACGCCGAGGTACCGCGCGAGCTGCCAGACCTGGGTCTTGAACAGATCGCCGAGTGGGTTGATCGGAGGCGAGTCGTCGGCGTGCCAGGTGAAGTAGCCGAAGAGCCGCTCCGTCTTGTTGCCGGTCCCGACCGGAAGCGCACGGTACCTGGCGGAGAGATCGAAGAGCGCGATCATGCGCATGCGCGCCATGACGTTGCCGCGGCGCGACGGATCGGCATCCGGCTCGTTCGTGAGATAGCCATCGACCGCAGGTGATATGTCGATCGTGCGCTCACGCACCGCGAGCTTGTCGATGACCAGCGCTGCATGCTCCAGCGATTCGGCGCTGCTCGTTCTGTAGGGCATTCTCACCGCGACGACGTTCGCTGCACCCAGCGCGCGGGCTGCAAGAAAGCCGGTGACCGCTGAATCGACGCCACCAGACATTCCGACGACCGCGGTAGTGAAGCGTCGCCGCGCGAACTCGTCGCGCAGGAACGCGACGAGCCACTCCGTCACGAGCTCCGCGTCGATGTCGAGCGGCGGCGGTCCCGCGTGCGTCGCGACCGGCGGAATGACTCTCACCGCTCAGTCCGTATCCCGTGCGGCGCGGGTGAGTGAGGCAATGAGGTGTGGTAGCATGGTGCGGAGGTCCGCGAGCAATGGCGACGCCGAGCGCGCGCGCGTGATGTCTTCGAGATCGAGCGATACCGGGAGCAGCGCTTCATTCCAGAGCGGTGCGCGCGCTCTCACGTCGCCGAAAGGACCGACCACCACCGACGCGCCCGGAAACACCTTCCCGCCCTCGTTCCCGATGAGCTGTGCGATCACCACGTAAACGCCATGCTCTTCCGCGCGGTCGCGCGCGAGACGCTCCCAACGGTGCATGCTCGCTGGGCCGCGCACTTCCTCGTCAGGTTGCGGCCACGCGCCGCGTCCCGGCGACGCCGAGACGACGAAGATGATCTCGGCGCCATCGAGCGCGGCTGCGGTCGCCGTGAGCGCGTGCCAGATATCCTCGCACACGAGCATCGCGGCGCGTCCCCAGCGCGTGTCGAATGCGCGGATCTCCAATCCATGCTCGACGAAGCGCTCCTCGTCGAACAGTCCATACGTCGGGAGAAACACTTTGCGGTGTACGTGCGCGATCTCAGCCGTGTCGCCACCGAGCGTGGCGTAGAGTGCGCTGTTGAAGTAGGTGTTCTCGTGCAGCTCGTAGAAGCCGGCTACGACGTCGATCCGCCCGTTGCAGCGCGCCCTGAAAGCTGCGTTGAGATCTGCGGCGAATTGCGGCGCGGTGCGGACAGCGTCGCGCACTCCGCCCTCGAGGAAGTATCCGGTCAGCACGGTCTCCGAGAACACCAGCACATCGGGTCGCGGATCGAGCGAGATCGCCTCCTCGAACACGCGTTCCAGCCGCGCGAGATTCTCTCGGTACGCGCCCTTCTCGGGCTGGAATTGCACCACTGTCACGTTCACCGGACGAGGCATGGACGAAAGATAGCGCGCCCTGATCGCGTCGCCGTGTAAGCTATCTTTTTCCGGTGACTCGAAGAGCGCGACATTTCGCGACGTTTGCGGCGGTGTGTGCGTTGCTCGTGCTGGTGAGCGCCGCGTTCGCGAGCTCACCCGTGATCGACGCCGAGACCCATGCGGCCGCTCGGGGTGCGTCGCTCGTCGTACTCAGCAGCGTACATCGCGCTCGCGCCGCTCACGACCATGCTCGACGCCATCACGCTGCTCTCGGTGCGGCAGCACATCGCGCTGTTCGTGACGATGGTGCTATGCGTGGTAGCATGGCGTGTCGCGAGATCACGTCACGCGAGAACGTCTGCGCTGCGCGAGCTGGCCGTGGCGGGAATCACGCTCGTCGATCTGGGTCGCGCTCTATGCGGTGGACGTGCTCGTTCCGCGACCCATGGCAGCACTCCACCTCGACGATCCTTCAGACATCGCCATCGACTTTCACAGTCACACCAATCATTCGTGGGACGCGCGGAAATCGTTCACGGTAGCCGCTAACCGCGACTGGCATACACGGTCGGGCTTCGGCTCCGCGTACATCGCTGATCACAAGAGTCTCGCTGGCGCAGCCGAAGCGCTGCGCACCAATCCCGCTCACGGCGGCGCTGAGACCGTACTCCTCCCCGCGCTCGAGTCGCGCGACGGGCACGAGCATGTAATCATCGTGAACATCGACACGACGCTCGCCGTGAACCCGAAAGGTGACTGGGTCGATCCCGGAGGCGACACGAGCGCCGCGGCACGCGCTCACGCACCGCTTCTCATCCTCTCGATTCCCGGCAGCATCCATGCAATCCCGAGCAGCGAGCTCGACGGCGTCGCGCGGCTCGTCGCCATCGAGCTGTCCGATGCTGCTCCGCGCGGCGTCGATGCGCTGCAGCGTGATGAGCACGACATCCTCCACGTCGCTGACAGCCTGGATCTGGCGGTCGTCGCCGCGTCTGACAACCACGGCTGGGGAAATACTGCGATCGGATGGACGGTGATGCGCATTCCCGGCTGGCGCACTCTCGCGCCCGCCGCACTCGATTCGGCTACGATGTCGTTGCTCCGCACGCGAGCGGCGTCACGCGGCGCGCGTTTACGTCCGCGCTTCGCCAGATCCGGGGTCATCGTCGCTCGCGGTCGTGCTCACCGCGCCACTCGTGATCTGGCGCATGCTCGTAGGACTCGATTGGCCCTTGCGTATCTCCTGGCTCTGCTGGATCGTCGTGACGGTCTCTATTGCGAGCGTGCCCAGCTCGCGCGCCGCGCGCGTGAACACTCCCGTCGCTCCGCGAAGGAAGTCGGTCACGAGCTGAACGGGCCGCGGCGCGACGTCGGCAGGTGACAGCTCACCGACCGATGCCAGAATCTCGCGCCGCATCTTGAGAGCGATGGGTGCTACGACCGCGAGCGCATTGAAGCGCGCGTCGTAGCGCGCGCCGAGGCCTTCGATGAGTGCAGCTGTGCGCGCGAAGTAAACCATGTCGGACGGCAGCATCACCGGAAAATCGTACAGGGTCTCGAGCACCTGATTCGCCAGGAGCTCACGATTCACGAACTCGATGCGCTCCTGCGCGGTGGTCCGTTCGAACGCGATGCCGAGCAGCGTCTGCACCATTCGCACGACGACGTGGCGGTCCACGCCGGGTTGCACTACGCCGAGCGCATAGAAGCCGTCCACCACCCCTTCCGGGTCGTGCTTGATCGCAGCGAACACGGTTCGCACGAGAGCAAGACGCGTCGCGCGCGGAACGTCCACCACGAGCCCGAAGTCGAGGAGCACCACTCGACCGTCCGCACTCCACAGCAGATTCCCGGGATGCGGATCGGCGTGGAACAGGCCGTCGACGAGCATCATCTGCACGTACAGCTCCATCACGGTGCGAACGAGCTCGTCAGTATCGAGCTTGCCCTCGGCGATCAGCGGCCCGAGTGCGTCGATGCGGGTGCCTTCCATGAACTCGAGTACGAGCACGCGCTGCCGCGTCATCTCGTCGAGCACTATCGGCACGCGCACCCTCGTGTTGTACGCGAAGTTGCTCCTGATGCGCTCCGCGTACGCTGCTTCCTTTCTGAAATCCATCTCGTCGCCGATGCGTGCGGAGAACTCTTCGACGATCGCGCGTAACCCCACGACGTGCGGATTGGGGAAGAGCCGCTCCGCCCAGCCGAGGATCTTCGACGACGCGCTGACGTCGGATTGGACCGTTCGCTCGATCCCCGGGCGCAGGACTTTCACCGCGACGTCGATCCCCTGCCAGCGCGCTCGGTGAACCTGGCCGAGCGACGCGGCCGCGATCGGTGACGGATCCCACTCGTCGAAGATCGCGCGCACCGGACGGCCGTACGCCTCCTCGATCACGCGCTCGATGGCCGCGGCAGGCACCGGCGGCACGCGATCGGTGAGCGTGCTCACCGCGCTCAGATACGGCTCCGGAAGCAGATCAGCGCGTCCGGCGAAAACTTGCGCAATCTTTACGAAGCTCGGCCCGAGCCTGGCAATCGTTGCGACGAGTGCTTCGGCTCGTCGCGTATGGAACGCCGGTGAGCGTCTCACCGGGCCGCCAATCACTATCCAGCGCCTCACGTCGCGCCGGAACGAGATGATGAATGGAAGCACGCGGGAGAGGATGAATAGCGTGCGCATATATTAAAGCTACCCAGGCGAACGCCGCCCACGCTCGCGACGTGAGGCCGCCGCGACCACCACCATTTGGAAATGGCTCACCCACACGTCCACACGGGACACGATCACAGCCACGCGCACGATCATGCGCATGGCACAGCACGGTCACGGACACAGTCACGCGCCCGCGAGCTTCGGGGCAGCGTTCGCGATCGGAACCGCGCTCAACATCGCCTTCGTAGCGGTCGAGGTCGGGTACGGCCTCGGTGCGCACTCGCTGAGTCTCGTCGCTGATGCAGGACACAACCTTGGCGACGTGCTCGGTCTCGTCGTTGCATGGGTCGCAACCGTCCTCGCGCGTCGCACGCCGACCAAGCACCGCACCTACGGCATGCGCCGCAGCTCCATCCTCGCCGCACTCGGCAATGCGATCCTGCTCCTCATCACCGTCGGCGGGATCGGTGTCGAAGCGGTCAGCCGTCTCATGCATCCACAAACTGTGGCTGCAACTACGATGATCTGGGTCGCCGCGGCGGGAATCGTGATAAACGGGGCCACGGCTGCGCTCTTCATCTCCGGACACAAGCACGATCTCAACCTTCGTGCGGCGTTCGCGCATTTCCTGGCCGATGCGGTGGTGTCAGTCGGGGTGGTGCTTGCGGGAGTCGTGATTCTGTTCACGGGATGGCTCTGGCTGGATCCCGCGGTGAGTCTCGTGCTCGCGGTGGTGATCACGGTCGGCACGTGGCATCTGCTCACCCAATCCATAAACCTCGCAATGGACGCCGTCCCTGAATCGGTCGATCCACACGCTGTCGAGGCGTTCCTCCGCACGCTCGATGGTGTCAGCGAGGTGCACGATCTGCACATCTGGGGAATGAGCACGACCGAAGTCGCGCTCACTGCTCACATCGTCAAGCCAGACTCGGTTGATGGCAACGATGACGCGATGCTGCTGGGTGCGTGCAAGGAGCTGCACGATCGCTTCGGCATCGAGCACAGCACGATCCAGATCGAACGGGGCGAGGGGCCGCACGACTGCCGCCACGCCGCGGCCGGCGCGCTGTAGCGATCATAGCGCGCGGGCACGACCCTCAGCTCAGAACACCACGCCGCCAGAGGAGAACACGGTCCACGGATCGAGCTTGAGCGAATCGGGCTCGGTTCCTTCGACGAAGTACTCGGTGTAACGCCGCGCAGTAGGTGTGAGCGGCGTGGCCGGCTGACCGGTCGCTCTGTCGAAGTCCGCGCTGATGACGCCGGTGGGAGGGAGCCAATCAGTGACGTGAGCACCGCGAGCCGCGATGTAGCGCGCCATCATGCGTCCCCACACCGGCGCTGCCAGCGAGCCGCCAGCGGCTGACGCGCTGATCGGCGTCGGCTTGTCGAAGCCCATCCAGACTCCCGCTACCATGCCGGGCATCACACCGACGAACCACGCGTCGGTGTTGTCGTTGGTGGTGCCGGTCTTTCCCGCAACCGGAATGTCAGCCGCCACGTACTTGCGCACGGCGGTCGCCGTGCCGCGCTCGACGACGTCGCGCATCATGTCGCGCACGACGAAAGTGACACGCGGATCGAGTGCCGGCTCCAGCGCGTGAACGGGCGGCGCAAAGACCGTCTTTCCCGATCTGTCCTCGATTCTGTAGATGAAGCGCGGGGTGACTGGCGTGCCGAGGTTCGCGAAGGTGGTGTAGGCGCTCACCAGATTGAGCGGCTGCACCGCGGACGCTCCGATCGCACTCGACGGCACGTCGGCGATCGGCGATGTGATTCCCATTCGTCGCGCCGTTGCAATCACCGAGTCCATTCCGAGCTTCTGCCCCAGCTCGACGGCGACGACGTTGCGCGAGTTCGCGAGCGCGTCACGCATCGTCATGAGCCCCAGATACTTGTGATCGGAATCTTCGGGCCGGTAGAAGCTGCCATTGGGAAGCGGTATCGCTATCGCGGTATCTGCGACAATTGCCGTGGGAGGCATGCTGTCGTTGACGGCGGTAGCGTACACGACTGGCTTGAACGACGAGCCGGGCTGTCTCATTCCGTCGACGGCTCGGTCGAAGGAGCTCTTGTCGTAGTCGCGGCCGCCGACCAACGCGCGCACGTCGCCCGTTGCCGGGTCTATCGCGACCACCGCGCCCTGCAGATATCCCGACCCCGACGCGATCGTCGGGTGTCGGTAGCCGGGACGCGACTCGATGCTTGCCGCTTCGTCGTTGAGCGCATCGGTCGCCGCGCGCTGCAGCAGCGCATCGAGACTCGTGAAGATGCGATAGCCGCCGCTCATCACGGGCACTCCGGCACGCGTTGCTTGCACCTTGACGACATCGACGAAGTAGCGCGCAGGCGCCGACATTCCGTAGTCTGGCGCCGTTACCAGCGGCTCGCTCTCCGCGCTGGCCGCTTCGGCCGATGTGATGTAGCCCTGCTGGGCCATGAGCGCGAGGACGGTGTTGCGCCGCTCCCTGGCGCGGTCGGCGTGCAGCACTGGATCGTAGATCGCCGGTCCCTTCGGCATCGCGGCGAGGGTTGCCGCCTCGGCCAGCGTCAGTTTGGCAGCCGGCTTCCCGAAGTAGTGGTTGGCGGCGCTCTCGATGCCGTAGTAGCCGTGCCCGAATGAGATCTGGTTGAGGTAGGCCTCGAGAATCTGTTCCTTGTTGTAATGCCGCTCCATCTCACGCGCCGCTTCCTGCTCACGCAGCTTGCGTTGCAGACTCATGTCGTTCCGGTTGACCACGTCCGGATGCATGTTGCCGACGAGCTGTTGAGTGATCGTGCTCGCTCCACGCCGCTCGCCCAGTATGTTGTCCTTGAGCGCGCCCGCGATGCCGATGATGTCGACGCCGTTGTGCTGGTAGAACCGCTGGTCCTCGACGGCGACGAACGCCTGGCCGACGTACTTGGGGAGAGTCCTGAGCGAGATGCTGGTGCGCAGCTCACGTCCGATCTCACCTATCAGAGAGCCGTCGCTGCCGTAAACCAGCGATGCTTGCGGCTCCGCGACGATGCGCCACGCGTCGCCGGTAGCGACGGGGGTCTGCGCGTCTGCCAGCGGGACTCTGGCGGCGGCGACGCACAACGCAGCGAGTGCCGCCGCGCGGAGTGATCGGAGGAGCGTCATCTTTTCCAAGATAACTGACGCTCGGGTGCGTACCGTCGGCACTGCATGCTCGCGGTGATGTTCCGCGGCGCGCAAACGGCTGAGCCGCGTGCGCACTGTACCGGCGCTTCTATCTCCCTTCACTATAAGATGTTACCTTCCGACGCATGGGCTCCAATACAAAGGCTCAGACCGAAGCTCAGGTCGTCAAGACGCTCAACGCCGTGCGGCGGTTGGTGCGCGTCGTGCGCAGCATCGCAACGGAAGTCGAGCGCGACACTGGGCTCAGCACAGCGCAGGCGTTCGTGCTGCAGCTGCTCGCCGCGGCGTCCGCTGGCTCGATGAACGAGCTGGCGGATCGCACCGCGACCGATCAGAGCTCGGTGTCAGTAGTCGTATCGCGTCTCGAGGAGAAGGGACTGGCGGCGCGCCGCCAGTCATCGACTGACGCGCGCCGCACCGAAGTTCACATCACCGCGAAAGGACGCGACCTTCTCGCTCACCAACCTCAGACTGTCCAGGGACGTCTCGTGCGAGCTTTGCGCGCGATGCCCCAGCAATCATTAGTCTCACTCGAGCACGAGCTCCAGCGACTCATCGCGACGATGGGCGCCACCGACGAGCCCGCTTCCTTGATCTTTGAAGATGACGCAACCGGCACCCCTTGAAACACCTCCGTATTACGACGTAGAGCAACGACGAACCATCGTCATATCGGCGCTATCCGTAGCCATCGGCGCAGCTGCGCTGGCGGTGGCGCGAATTCTCATCGCGGCCATCTCGCTCGTTACCAACATCTCGTTCTACGGCCGCTTCACCGCGGCGCCCACGAGTCCCGCAGGGAACCACCTCGGCATCTTCGAGGTCGTCATTCCGGTGATCGGCGGCATCATCGTCGGGTTCATGGCGCGCTACGGATCCGGCGCGATCCGCGGACACGGCATTCCGGAGGCGATGGAGCAGATCCTCACCAACGAGAGCAAGATCTCGCCGCGCGTGACGCTGCTCAAGCCGCTCTCTGCCGCGATCGCGATTGGCACCGGCGGCCCGTTCGGCGCCGAGGGTCCCATCATCGCCACAGGCGGCGCACTCGGGTCGCTCATCGGTCAGGTGCTCCACACCACTGCGGACGAGCGGAAGACGCTCCTTGCGGCCGGCGCAGCCGCAGGCATGGCCGCGATCTTCGGTACTCCGGTGTCGGCCGTGCTGATCGCGATCGAGCTGCTTCTCTTCGAGTACCGTCCGCGCTCGCTCGTGCCGGTAGCGTTCGCATCCGCTACCGCGACGGGGATCCGGATGCTCTTCGAGGGATCTTCCGGCGTGTTTCAGATGCCGCAGCTCGTGCAGCCGAGTGGCGAGGCGCTGACGACTTACATCGTGCTCGGCGCGATTGTCGGAGTGTTCGCCGTCGTGATCACTCGATCGCTGTACTGGATCGAGGAGCTCTTCGAGAAGCTGCCGGTGCACTGGATGTGGTGGCCCGCGATCGGCGCAATTGCGGTGGGTATCATCGGATACTTCGCACCGCGAACACTGGGCGTCGGCTACGACAACATACGCGACATTCTCACCGGCAACATCGTCGACGCGACGCTGCTCATGCTCGTCATCCTCAAGTTCGTGTCGTGGTCGATCGCGCTCGGGAGCGGTACGTCGGGCGGTACTCTCGCACCGTTGTTCACCATCGGCGGCGGACTCGGTGCGCTACTCGGCATCGTCTGCGTGCAGTGGTTCCCGTCGCTCGGCGTGGATCCGCGCATCGCCGCGCTCGTCGGAATGGCGGCTGTGTTCGCAGGTGCGTCGCGCGCGCTTCTCACCTCGGTGGTGTTCGCGTTCGAGACCACGCGTCAGCCCATAGGACTGCTGCCACTGCTCGGCGGCTGCACAGCGGCGTTCCTCATCTCATCGCTGCTGATGCGCTACACCATCATGACCGAGAAGCTGGCGAGACGCGGTACTCACGTTCCGAGCGAGTACATCGCTGCGAGCCCGGTCACGCTCGCGCAGCTCGATTCGATTGCGGTGCGCGAGCGGCACCTCGCTCTGCACGGCAACGGAGCGGCGCGCACAGCGCGTGAGGTCGCGGCGCGAGACACCGAGCTGCTCTGACCGCTTCACGGTTAATTTTCGCGCATGACGACATCCACGGCGAACGCGCCGCAGCGTCACGTCGCCACCGAGCCGATGAAGGTCGAGCCGGTGACTCTCGAAGGGCGCATCGTGCGGCTGGAGCCGATGCGCCGCGAGCACGCCCCGGCGTTGTTCCAGGCCGCGAACTTTCCCGATCTGTGGCGCTGGACCGCAACGACTCCGATCCTCTCGATGGATGAGATGGACCACTACATGGACATCGCATTCGCGGAGCAGGCTGCGGGCCGTGCGCTCCCGTTCGTCACGGTCGATAGAGCGAGCGGCGAGATAATCGGCAGCACTCGCTTCGCCAACATCAGTGCGGTCGATCGGCGCATCGAGGTTGGTTGGAGCTGGCTGCGTCCCGACAGGCACCGCACCGGCGCGAACGGTGAGGCGAAGACTCTGCTGCTCCAGCACGCGTTCGATGTATGGGGCGCGCTGCGCGTCGAGATCAAGACCGACGTGCTCAACACGCGATCACGCAAGGCGATCGAGCGACTCGGCGCGACGTTCGAGGGCGTCTTCCGGCAGCATATGGTGGTGCGCGGACGTGTGCGCAACACGGCGTACTACAGCATCATCGACACCGACTGGCGCGATCCGTCGCATCCCGCCTATCAGCATGCAGTCGCCAACGGCATAACACCATGCGCGGAGCCAGTTGTATGACCGACAGCTACGAGTTTCATACGCTCGACGTATTCACCGAGCGTCGCTTCGGTGGCAATCCGCTCGCGGTGTTGACGGATGCGCGCGGTCTCACGACTGCGCAGATGACTGCGATAGCGCGCGAGTTCAATCTCTCGGAGACTGTCTTCGTTATGCCGCCGGACGATCCCGCGCACTCGCGTCGCGTCAGGATCTTCACGCCCGGCCGCGAGCTTCCGTTCGCGGGGCATCCCACGATTGGTACCGCGCACCTTCTCGTTGCACTCGGCGCGGTGCCCGTGCGCGACGGAGTCAATACGGTGGTGCTCGAAGAGGGAGTTGGCCCAGTGTCGGTGAGCGTTGTCGTCGATTCCGGCGAGCCGGTTTCCGCCGAGCTCACCGCGGCACAGGAACCGGAGACTCGCGATGCGCCTGACGCGGGCAAGCTCGCCGCCGCGCTCTCCCTCAGCGAAGACGACGTCGTCACCGATTACATGGCGCCAGCCATCGTGTCGTGTGGAGTGCCGTTCGTCCTCGTTCCGCTGCGTGACCGCGATGCTGTTGCGCGCGCCGCGATCGACACCGCGGCGTGGCGCAGCGCACTCGATGGCGCGTGGTCCAGGGAGATCTTTCTGTTCGATGCCGCGGCAGCGCGCGACGCGGAGAACATCCGCGCGCGGATGTTCGCTCCATCGCTCGGCGTCGGCGAAGATCCGGCGACCGGCTCCGCCGCTGCCTCGTTCGCAGCGTATCTCGCCGGCTACGCCGACGAGCGCGATGCCACACTGCGCTGGACAGTCGAGCAGGGCTTCGAGATGGGCCGCCCGAGCATGCTCTTCCTCACAGCGGACAAGCGCGACGGGAAGGTGACTGCGGTGCGCGTCGCCGGAAGCTCGGTGATGGTGAGCAGAGGCGAGCTCCGCGTAGCGTGAGGACATGCGCTGCGATGGCACTGCGCGTGCTCTCTCTTGCTGCCGGCTGACACTCGTTCGAGATCGTCCGGCAGCTTACTTTCTTATCTCCCATCGCATGAACCCACGAGGATTGTCATGAGACGTTTGTTTGCTACGCTCGCGCTCTCGGCCGCCGTTGTAGCGCCTGGTGCCGTCTACGCGCAGAACGCGCCGGCGAGCCAGGCCGTCGCGCAGGATGCAGGGCAGCAGGTTGTCATCGCCAGTCCCGCCCCTGCGCCGATGGTCCGCTCCGACGTGGCTGGCATTCAGCCGACGGCGGACCACGCAGCACCGCTCGCGGTGAGCGCCGCGGCGACCAACGGGTTGCATCAGGGGCAGGGCGTTGCACTGCTCGCGGTCGGCGGAGCGGGCCTCATCGCCGGATTGCTGATCGGCGGCACCGCTGGAACCGCGGTCGCGATCGGCGGCCTCGCAGTCGGCCTGGTCGGGCTGTATCAGTTCATTCAGTAGCACTTCCTCAACAGGCAACGCGGGGCGTGTGAGAGATCACACGCCCCGCGTTGTTTCGTCACACTTGCTCGCTGCTTACGATGCGGCCGCGAGTGGTCGCTGTCCTTCGCGCTCGGGCTCGAGCGCTACCTGTAGCACCTCGGTTAGCGTCTCTACAGGATGGAAGGTGAGCTGGCTGCGCACTTCTTCCGGAATGTCCTCGATGTCTGCCTCGTTGGCCTTGGGGAGCACGATGTGCTTGATCCCCGCGCGATGCGCACCGAGCACTTTCTCCTTCAGTCCGCCGATCGGCAGCGCGCGTCCGCGCAGCGTGATCTCGCCCGTCATCGCTACGTCGCGCCGCACCGGACGGTCGGCCATCTCCGAAACGAGCGCAGTTGCTATTGCGAGACCCGCACTCGGTCCGTCCTTCGGGATCGCCCCCGCAGGAACGTGGATGTGCGCCTCGATCGAGCCGAGACGGTCGCGCGCAATTCCGAGTCGCGCGGCATTGTTGGTAGCATAGGTGAACGCGGCACGCGCCGACTCCTTCATCACATCGCCGAGCTGACCTGTGAGGATGAGTGATACAGCGCCGCCGGGTCCTGGCGTGTCGAGCGAATCGTTCGACCGGTTGCCGTAGAAGCGACGAATCGAAGCTTCGACGAACATGATGTCGCCGCCCATCGGCGTGTAGTACATCCCGGTTGCGACACCGACCTGATTCTCAGCCTGGATGTGCTCGGGATGAACCTTCGGGCGACCCAGCAGCTCGCGCACTTCCTCCGCGTCCACGCGCTCCGGCGCCGTATCGCCGCCCGCGATCCGACGCGCGATCTTGCGTGCTACTGCGCCGATCTGCCGCTCGAGCTGACGTACTCCGGCTTCGCGAGTGTAGTTCGACACTACCGACATCACCGCGTCGTCGGTGAACTCGATGTTCTTTCCCTCGAGTCCGCTGTCGCGAAGCTGCTTGGGGAGCAGGTACTTCTTCGCAATCTCGGCTTTCTCCCGCTCGGTGTAGCCGGCGAAATCCACTACTTCCATGCGATCGAGAAGCGGTCCCGGAATGTTCTGGATGAAGTTCGCCGTAGCGATGAAAAGCACTTCGCTGAGATCGAACGGAATGTTGAGGTAGTGATCCGTGAACGAGTCGTTCTGCGCGGGATCGAGTACCTCGAGCAGCGCGGACGACGGATCGCCCTGATACGACACTCCGAGCTTGTCGACCTCATCGAGCAGGAAGACTGGGTTCTTCGTTCCGGCCTGCTTCATTCCCTGGATGATGCGACCCGGCATCGCGCCGACGTAGGTGCGGCGATGCCCGCGGATGTCGGCCTCATCGCGTGCGCCACCGAGCGCCACGCGAACGTACTCGCGTCCGAGCGACCGCGCGATCGATTTCGCGATCGACGTCTTGCCGACGCCCGGCGGTCCGACGAAGAGCAGAATCGGTCCCTTCGCCATCGCGCGAGACTTGGCTTCGGTCTCATCCGTAATCGGCCCGTTGTCCTCGTCTTCCTTGAGCGACGGTGTCGCCTCGTCCTTCTCCGGCTTCACCTTCTCGACCGGGATCCCGCCGGTCTCTTTCACTTCCTCAGCGAGCTGCTGTGCGCGCAGCTGGCGCACGGCGAGGAACTCCAGCACGCGATCCTTCACGTCCTGCAGTCCGTAGTGATCCTCGTCCAGAACTTCGGACGCGTGGTTCAGCTCGAGGTTGTCGTCGGACCGGTTGTTCCACGGGAGCTCCGCGATCCACTCGAGGTAAGTGCGGATCACCTGCGCTTCCATCGATTCGCGACCAGCGCGCTCAAGGCGGCCGAGCTCGCGCTCGACTTCGGCGCGCCCTTCCTTCGAGAGCTTGAGCTTACCGAGCTTCTCGCGAAGATCTTCGACTTCCTTGGCGGAGGTCTCCTCGCCGAGCTCCTTCTGGATCGCCTTCATCTGCTCGCGCAGATACATCTCGCGCTGCCGCTCGCCGAGCTCTTCCTGAACCTGCGACTTGATGTCTTCCTGCGCCTCGAGCATCTCGACCTGGCGCTGGACCTGAACCAGAACGCGCCGCAGTCGCTCCTCGACGCTCAGCGTCTCGAGCAACCCCTGCTTCTCGGCGACGGGAAGCTCGATGTAGCCGGCTACGAGATCGGCAAAGCGCCCGGGCTCGGTAACCGATTCGAGAACCTGATGGACGACCTCTTCAGGCAGCCCGCGCTTCTCGCCCAGCTCTGCTGCGCGCTCGCGGGTCTCCTTCTCGAGTGCCTCGAACGCCGGGTCAGCGTCTTCTACCGGCCCCATCTCCTCGGCCGGAACCACCACCGCCGACATGTAGCCCTCGGTGGTGGTGTACTGCAATGCGGTCGCGCGCTGCTCGCCCTGGAGCAGGAGCTGCACGCCGCCAAGTCCGCGCTGGATCTGACCGATCCGCGCGATGACGCCCATCGAGTAGAGGATGTCGGCGGTTGGCTCGTCGCTGTTGTCGCGCTGAGCGACTGCGAAGACGAGCCGATCTCCCTTCAACGCTGCTTCGATGGCGCGCAAAGTCCCCGGACGTCCCGCCGATATAGGCGCGGTGAGCCCCGGAAACATGACAGTCCCTCTCAGAGGAAGAACTGGAATTGTCTGTCGTTGTGCCATTTGAATTATTCCGATGGATTCGTGGTGCGACCGCCGCGATTCGCGCGTTGTGCCGCAATGCACCCGAAGGTGTAGATTGACGGAGCACGTTCCCGACCATCCGAGTACGTCGCGGGCTGCGCTGGTCGCGCAAGCCACGCGCCGTCACGCTTAGAATGACGCGCTGGCGCTTCCTGAGAGCTAAATTGCATATTCCGCGCTCCAAGTTTCACGCCAGCACGGCAGGGATACTCATGGTGGCATGCCGGTCTGACGGATGACCGCATCTGACAATCTGCCAAACCGGCCTGACGATGTCTTGCGCTCCAAGCTCGTCGAGGTGCTTCGCCCCAACTACGAGCTCGATCAGGAGATCGGCCGCGGCGGGATGGGCATTGTCTACCGTGCACGCGACCGCCGGCTCAAGCGCCTCGTCGCCGTAAAGCTACTCCCGCCGGATCTCGCCTACCGCGAGGACATCCGTTCCCGATTCCTGCGCGAGGCGGAGACGTCGGCGCAGCTCAGTCATCCGTCGATCGTCCCGATCTACACGGTCGAGGAAGCCGGAAATCTCGTCTTCTTCATCATGGGATACGTCAGTGGCGACACGGTTGCGCAGCGACTGCGCGACCGCGGCCCGATGAGTCCCGAGGAAGTCAGATCGGTGTTGTGCGAGGTCGCCGACGCGCTCGCCTATGCACACGCGCGCGGCGTGGTCCACCGCGACATCAAGCCCGACAACATCATGATCGACGCGGACAACGGCCGCGCGATGGTGACGGACTTCGGGATCGCGCGCGCGGTGACCGAGGGGAACGACACGCGGCTCACTACCACGGGGCTCGCGATAGGCACTCCCGCATACATGTCGCCCGAGCAGTGCGCAGGTGATCGCAGCATCGACGGAAGAAGCGACATCTACTCGCTGGGTGTAGTCGGATACCAGATGCTCTCCGGCGATCTTCCGTTCGTCGCCGCGAACACTCCCGCGATGTTCGTTAAGCATCTCACGGAGAATCCGCGTCCGCTCGCCGAACTCGTGCAGGTGCCTCACGATCTCGGCGTCATCATCATGCGCTGTCTCGCGAAGGATCCAAACGATCGCTTCGCCACGGCGACCGATCTCGTCGACGCGCTCAGCGGGCGCGCATCCCCAAGTGCAGGGGCGCGTCCGACCACGCAGTACAGGCAGGTATCGCCGACTCCTGCGTCAGTGCCGCGCACGCCGACTCCTGCGCGTCCAAGCTTCACCCCCGCGCGTGCGGTCGAGATGGCGCGTTGGGAAGCGCCGCCCGTCCGCGCATACCGCAAGAAGTTCATGACGTGGGTAGTCGCGAGCGCGGTGTGCATTCCGCTCGGTGTGTTCGGCGATCACGGGTGGTTCGCTCTCGACGGTATCTGGGCCTTCGTGATGGCGATGAGCTACTCGAAGCTTTGGAACAAGGGCTACGATTGGCGCGACGTCTTCCGCCAGCCGCGCGACGCTCTATTCGCCGACGTCTTCAACGAGAAGCTCGACGACGCGCGCGCGCTTTTCGATCCTGGTAAGCGCGACCAGGCGCGCGAGCGGCTGCGCGCGCGACTCCGCGATGGAAGCGGCCTCTCGACGATTTCGTCCGGCGGCGGAGCGGTCGCTGCACGCCGAACCGAGCGCGCGGTGACCGGAATGGCACCTCCGCTCGCACCGGAAGTCGCGAGCCGATTCACCGTCGTGCAGGACGCTGCTGCCGCGCGCGCCGACGTTCAGCGGATCATGGCCTCGCTTCCGGAGGACGACCGCAAGTTGATCCCCGACGTCGCCGAGTCGGCGGATTCGCTGTATGCGCGCATCGAGCTGCTCGCCGCAACCATCAACGACCTCGACCGGGCGATGATCCCCGGAATGAGCGAGGCGATCGAGCGGGAGATCGACGAGCTCGAGTCAGAGGCGAATCCACTCGACGAGGAAGCGAGCGAGCGGCGCGTGAGGCGCCTGGCGCAGCTGCGCCGGCAGCGGATCTCCATGCGCGACCTCGCCAAGAGGCGGGAGCAGGCGAGCCAGAAGCTGAATCGCTGCGTCAGCGCGATGCAGTCCATGCGCATGGATCTCGGCCGCCTCTCGGCCGGCTCGCGCTCATACGACAGCGTCACCCAGGTCTCCGAGCAGGCGATGCAGCTTGGCCGCGAGGTCGACGCCGTGCTCTACGCGCAGGACGAGATCGCTCGCACCCTCCAGCGAAATCCGTAGCACCCGGCGGCGGCGGCGAGGAATCGCCGCATAGCGTAAGTCGTTGCCGCGCAATATTTTACGTGAGCACCCCCTAGCGCCGCGCGCGAAACGCGCTATAATTGCGCCGCGAATGGTCTCGGCGCGGAGCGTGCGGCTCAGTGCAGAACGGGCGCCGAGCCGCGAAACCTCTCAACACCGCGAGCTGAGGAGCATGGCCGAGCTGACGTCTGCGGTACCGCGCGAGCCCGAGGTAAATGGCCACTCCAACGAGTCGAGCGCGGACAGATCGCTCGATTTCCCGCTGGGCTGGCTGCTGGATCACGCCGACCCGGCCATCCAGTACCGCTCGCTGGCGGACATCGCTCGCATGCGGAGCGCGGAGATCGAGAACATCCCGCTTGCCTCGCCCGACGCGATCGCCATAGCCTGCAGCCAGTCGCTCGACGGGACGTGGAATCACGCGATGCTAGCGCTGCCCAAGCGGGGAATGCGTGGCGTGGGGACGATTCCAGCCGCCAGGCGGCTTCTCGAGTCAGGATGGGCTCGGGAGACACCACCGCTCGCGCAAGCGCGGCGCCCTCTCTTCAGGCTGCTCGCGACTGACGAAGATCCCGCGATGCTCTACGAGATCGGACGGGAAGCGAAGAGCCACGGAGATCACCTTCCGCGCCCGCCAGATCCTGCGAGAGGCCGCCGCATCGGCGCTCGCGCAGGCCGGCTACGAAGCCGACCCGCGGATCCGCGCCACGGCGCGCCGCACGCTCGAGCGGATCGATGCATTCCTCGATTCCGCCATCTCCGACAAGCCGTGGGTGCGGATCGGGAACCGGCACGTGTTGTCGGAGGGCGCATCGCCACCGTCGATCTACGCGCTCACCATGCTCGCTCACATGCCAATCTTCAGGAGCGAGCACTATCCCGAGATGGAGCGGCTGTACGCGTACCTGTCGCAGCCCAAGCCGAGCCAGGAGGCAGTGCAGCTCTACGGCAAGGAGATAGTGACGCAGCCGCACCTCGTGATGGGCGATCTCTTGCATAACAAGAACGTCGTGGACAGCGACGTTCCTTTCGCGCTAATGTGGCTCGAGACCATGGCTCGGCTTGGATTCCTCAAGCGGAACGAGACATGGATGAAGATGTTCGAGAGAATGGTGAACGACACGACGTCGGGCGGTGTGTGGCATCCACACAAGGGGACGGAGACTCCGTCTTCGGAGAGCCCATACGTCTGGCCGATGTTCCCACTCGAGAAGAGCCCCGAAGGCGACCGGCGCTGGACCGACGTGACTTTCCGCATCGGCCTGATCGCGCGGTTGCTCGGTTGGCGGATAAACATCATCTGATCGACGGGCGGATCCCGCCCGAGCGAATGTTCCCGGCCGACGACCCGCGCTTTCGCGTGAGGTACGTCACCATCGACTCGAGCAGCCAGCAGCTCGGCGTCCGCGTCATCGAATGCGGCGATCCTCATGCTGCGCGAGTCGCGGTCTGCGTTCACGGCTGGGCGTGCTCGGTGTACTCATACCGCCGCGTCATGCCGCTGCTCGCGGATCTCGGGATGCGCGTGGTAGCTCTCGATCTCCCTGGCCACGGACTGTCGGACAAGCCGGAGGGCGCGCGCTTCTACACGCTCGATGCGCAGGTCAATGCCGTGATCGCGATGATGGACGCACTCGGCATCGCCCGCGCGACGCTGCTCGGCCATTCGATGGGAGGACCGATCTGCGCGCGGATAGGCCGTCATCGCGCCAGAGCGCGCCGAGTCGCTCGTGCTGCTCGCGCCAGCGGGCTTCCGCGAGGAATGGTCACTCGCGATCGGTGCGTTTCTCACGCCCAGCATCGTTGCGCCACTGTTACCGTATCTGGTGCCGCGCTGGAGCATCTCGCTGGTTCTGCACTTTGCGTATGGGCGTCTGTACCGACCTACGACGCGCGACATCGATGAGTACTGGGCGCCGTCGCAGTTCCCGGGCTTCACGCGTGCGATGTGGGAGCTGCTCCACACCTTTGATTGGGGTGCCGGAACCGATCACGGCTTCGAGCTCATTACGGCGCCGACCGTGGTGATGGACGGATCGCGCGATCACCTCGTTGTGAAGCGATGGGTGAAGCGGTACGTCGCCATCCTGAGGCACGCTATATACGACGAGGTGAAGGACTGTGGACATGTCGTCCCCGAGGAGGCGCCGGAGCGCGTCGCTCGGGCAGTCGCCGCTCTCATCGGTTAGCTTATCAGCAAAATGACTGACGAGACAACGAAAAGCGTGAGTGACGCCGCAGAGCAGGCGCAGAACCCCCAACCGGAAGCTCCGCGCAGCTTCGATACGCTCGGGCTGTCGGCCGAGGTACTGAAGGCGGTCGAGCAGGCCGGCTACACCACTCCGACTCCAATCCAGGCGGCGGCGATCCCGCTCGCGATGGAGGGACGCGACATCATCGGTCTGGCGCAGACGGGGACCGGAAAGACTGCCGCGTTCACTCTGCCGATCGTCGACCGCCTGCTGCACGGTCCACAGCGCACGCGCGCTCTCGTGCTCACTCCCACGCGCGAGCTCGCCGTGCAGGTTGACGAGAGCTTCCGCAAGTATGCCAAGCACTCAGGGCTCAAGGTTGCGGCAGTGTACGGCGGCGTCTCGCTCGAGCCGCAGACCAAGGCGCTGCGGAAGGGAGTGGACGTCATAGTCGCGACGCCGGGAAGGCTGCTCGACCACATGGAGCGCCAGAACGTCGTGTTCGACGATCTCGAGGTCCTCGTGCTGGACGAGGCCGACAGGATGCTCGACATGGGATTCGCGCCGCAGATCAACAGGGTCGTGGCCGGGATTCCGAAGTACCGGCAGACGCTTCTGTTCAGCGCGACGATGCCGCCGGAAGTCGAGGCGCTATCGCGCAAGTACCTCCGCAAGCCCGTGGTGGTACAGGTAGGGCGTCGGTCGATGGCCGCGAGCGGCGTATCTCACGCGGTTTACCCCGTACCGCGCACGCGCAAGACCGAGCTTCTGCTGCAGCTGCTGCAGAACGAGGAAATGGATTCCGTGCTCATCTTCACGCGGACCAAGCACGGCGCCGACCGCGTCGTGCGCGATCTCAAGCGCAAGGGGATCGAAGCGACGGCGCTCCACGGCGACAAGTCACAGCGCGAGCGGACTCGCGCGCTCGAGGACTTCAAGTCCGGGAAGATTCGCACTCTGGTCGCGACCGACGTTGCGCAGCGCGGACTCGACATCTCGGGGATCACTCACGTCGTCAACTTCGACGTGCCCGCCGAGCCGGAGGATTACGTGCACCGCATCGGCCGCACGGGTCGCGCGGACCAGAGCGGTGATGCTTTCACGCTGATGTCCGCCGACGAGATCGCGATGGTGCGTACCATCGAGCGTGTCATCGGTCAGGAGATTCCGCGCATATCGGTCCCCGGCTTCGACTTCGGGACCAGCGCGAGCTAGCGCCGGTCGTGAGCCGCAGTCATAGCGCGGCAGTCATCGCGCTCACCGCTTGACGCGCCCCAGCCGCGACACGGTGATGGTTTCCGCCACCGCGCCGCGCGAGACGATCAGAGTGGTGTTGGAGACGCCGAATCCCATGCCGAGCTGGGTGTAGGTGACCGTCCGTCCCGTCGCATGCAGCGCTACACCGTTGAGGCGAGCCTCGTCGCGCGTCTGAAGCGTGTCGCTTCCGACTCTCAGTACGAGTCTGCTTCGCGCCGTGTCTATCTCCACACTCGCCCGCTGGGCTCGCGCGATCGCCACGTTCCGCGCGCCGAGCAACATCGATTCGACGTCGTCGGCAGCAGCATGGACCGCGATCGAAGTAATGAGCCGCGCCAAGCGGGGCAGCGCGACCGCACTGAGTATCCCCATCACCGCGGCAACTATGATGAGCTCGAGCAGCGTGAAGCCGGTCCGGTCGCTCGACGCGAAGATCGTCATGGCCCAGTCTAGCGCTGGATCTGCACGCGGCTCGTAGCATGATCGCGCGCGGAGCAGCGTTGTGCAGCGCGTCGCACCGCCGACCGTAAGCGGCGCCGCGTCGAATCGACGGTATCTCTTGGTCCGCTTCCTCGTCAGTCACGAAATGCGCATTGCCATATCCACGGGCGGCGGCGACGCTCCCGGTCTCAACGCGGTGATCCACACGGCGGTGCTGTCGGCGATCGGACGCGGGTGGGACGTACTTGGAGTCACGAAGGGCTACGCGGGACTGCTGGGCGAGGAAGAGGTAGTTCCACTCACGCGCGACGCGGTCCGTGGAATAGCTCACCTCGGCGGCACGATCCTGCGCACCACGAACCGGGGGAATCCGTTCTCGTACCCGGTGCTCCAGAGCGACGGCAGCTACCGCATGGAAGACCGCTCGGATCACCTCATCGAGCGCGCGCGGGAGCTCGGGATCGACGCGCTGATCTCGATCGGTGGCGACGGGTCGCTCGCGATCGCGAAGCAGCTGAGCGACAAGGGGATGAACGTCGTCGGCGTGCCCAAGACGATCGACAACGACGTGAGCGGGACGATCACCACTTTCGGCTTCGACACCGCGGTGCAGACGGCGCTCGACGCGCTCGACAAGCTGCACACGACAGCCGAATCGCACGACCGCGTTTTCGTGCTCGAGGTGATGGGGCGTGACTCCGGGTTCATTGCCCTTCACAGCGGACTCGCGGGCTCTGCAGACGTGATCCTGATCCCCGAGATCCCGTATCACGTCGAGAAGGTGTGCGACAAGATCACCTCACGCGCGCGAGCGGGCCGGCACTTCTCGATAGTGATAGTCGCCGAGGGTGCGTTTCCGGTCGGCGGCGCAGCTGGGGTCATGGGCGAATCGCTGCCGGGCCAGGCTGTGCGCGTGGGCGGCGTCGCCGCCCAGCTCGCGCGGGAGATCCAGGCGTGCACAGGCAAGGAGACTCGCTCGATGGTGCTCGGCCACCTGCAGCGGGGCGGCCAGCCAACGGGCTATGATCGGTTCCTCGCTACGAGGTTCGGCGGCGCCGCGGTCCGCGCCGTGGCCGACGGGAAGTGGGGACAGATGGTCGCCCTCCAGTCGCCTCATATCGTGACGATCCCGATCGAGGAGGCACTTCGCCAGACCAAGCGAGTCGACCCCGAGCACGACACGGTGCTCACCGCCCGCGCGACCGGCGTCTCGTTCGGAGATTGACGTCTTTCTGGCTTGGGGCGCGGCCGCCTCGCGTGCGGCCCGTCTGGTGGATATATTCAGAGTCTATGAGCCGGACGATCCCTCTAGTGGTCGCCGCCAGCTGTGTGTTGTCGCTCGCACCAGTCGTGGCACACGCCGATCCACGTCACATGCCGACTAAGGCGGACACGTCGTCCGCACCACGGATCGAGCATGGCAAGACCGAGCATTCGCCGGCGCAGCAGAAGAGGAAGGCGCTCAAGCCGCGCAGCAGCGCGCCTTCGACGCAGCGCAATCCGGACGCACGGCAGTACGGTCCCGATCAGCCATGGGAAACCGAGTTTCTCGTGGACAACGATCTCATGGCGCATCGCCAGCCAGAGGTCGTGCTCGCCGCGATCGTTCGCTACCGCTAGGCGCTTCACCGCTCGCCGGACTGTCCGGACTATCCGGACCGTCGGATCCTCCGGACTCGCGTGACCAACCGCTCTCATCGAGCGCATGACTGACCGGCGGCAATGACCGCTCAACGCGCGGTCGTCGATCGCTTCCTCCCGCCCGACCGCTCTGCCTACGCGGGTGGCAATCCTCCCACAGGGCGGGTCATCGTCATCGCACCGACGCGTGCGGCGTGCGAGACTATCGAGCTCGCGTTGGCGCTCCATATCGACACGGTGCTGCAGCGCGAGCATGGCGCGGAGATTCGCGAGCTGGCTGCGCGCGGCGCTGGCTTCGGGATCGTCGCTGGAACGGGAACCGGTAAGACTCTCTCGATTCGTCCGATCGCGGAGACGATCCTCCGCACCGACGAGCTGCGCGTCGGAGTCGTGAACCGCGAGCGCGAGGCGACGCCTGACACGCCGAGCTGGAATGTCGTCATCGTGACGACCGGAATTGCTCGCAGATGGTTCCAGGACAACGACATCTTCGCGACCGACACGCTGGTCGTGGACGAGATCCACCAGACATCGGCCGAGCTGGAGCTATGCCTCGCACTCGGCAAGCGCGTCGGATGCCGCTTCATCTGGCTCTCGGCGACGGTCGATCCAACCTTCTACTCGAGCTATCTCGAGTCGGACGCGGTAATCGAGAGCACTGCATTCGATCCAGCGAAGGCGGCGAAGGTGAAAGTGATCCGACGCGATCCGTTCGACTTCCTGGACGACAAGTTTCTTCAAACTGTGTTCAGGGAGCGGCGCGGAGTGGGAGTCTTTCTTCCAACGCGCGCTGGCGTGGAGCAGATCGCCGAGCTGGTGCAGACGCGCTTCCCACGCATCAACGCCGCATTCTACCACGGCGGTGAGCCGATCCGCGTGATCAGGCCATTCCTCGAGGGAACTGAGCGCAAGCCTTACGTGCTGTCGATGACCGCAGCAGGGCAGAGCGCGCTCAATGTCCACGGGCTCGACACGGTGGTGATCGACGATACGCGCTTCACCAACATCATCGAGCGCGGCAAGAACGTTCTCACGCGGCTGCACCTGGGGAGCAACGAGATTCTCCAGATGGCCGGCCGCGTGCACGGGCGCGTGGCCGGCGGACGCGTCTTCATCCTGAGCGACCGCGACGTGGACTTCGGCTCGCTGGTGCCGACCGCTCCGGAGTTCCAGCTCGCGGGTGACTCGGAGCGGGTCGCGCTGACGTGCGCGGCGCTCGGTGTGCGCGCCGACGACCTCGAGCTTCCGGTGCCGCTCGATCGTGTCTCGTACCGGCGCGCGCTGACGCTGCTCGAGAGCCGCGGGATCGTCGAGAACGGACGGCTGACCGCTTACGGACGCACGGTAGAAGCGCTCCCCGTCGATAGGCCGTGGGCCGAGCTGCTCGCGAACGCCGATGACGATCTCATCCCGTGCGTCGCGGTGATGAGCGGCGTCGAGTCGTTGCACCGAATGACACGTGAGGAGCGCAATCTCGAAGGGCTCGTCGTTCCGGGAAGCGACCATCTCACAGCGTACAACGTCTACGCCGAAGCGCTGAAGGAGTGCGGCTTCGTCGGTGAAGTGTACGGCCTCCCGCGGCACCAGTTCGATGACTCAGTGCTGGAATGGGCGGAGCGACGCGGCGTGCTCGTGAAGTCGATCGAGGACGCGGCGCTGGGGATGGCGAGCGTTTACCGCAGCCTCGGCATGCAGCTTCCGCTCACCCTTCCGGTCGCGCGCGATCACACGTACAGGCGCTTCGCCGATCTCGTCGCGCGCATCATGCCGTTCGATCTGGTGATCGATGAGCAGACGGCGGACGGCGGCGAAGCGCGAGTATCGAAGACGAGTGTGTGCGGAAGCTGGGGCGCGGTCGCCGGCTCGTTGAGGTACTTCGCCGGCCGGAATGGCGAGCCGCGCGCGGGGATCGAAGGAACCCAGATTCCGATGGAGCTGGTGCGCCGCTACGCCACGCGTACCAAGCCCGAGCTCTCGTACGACCCGCATCGCAAGCACGATCAGCTCGTGCTCACGCGCCGCGTGGAGTACTTCGGTTTTCAGCTCGAGCGCGAAGTCGAGCCTGTTCGCGACTTCCCACCGGAGCTCGCGAGCGAGGCGCGGCACGTGCTCGCGCAGGCGCTCGCGAGAGGCGATGCGCGGCATCTGGCGGTCAAGAAGAATCGCGCAGCGATCGAGGCGGTGCGCGAGGCCTACCGTCGCTCGGGCGGAGCGACGCCGCGGCTGGGGCTTCCTGAGCTGACTGCGCTGTACGAATCGCAGCTCGAAGGCGTGAATTCGATGGACGAGTTCCGTAGCGCGCGGCTGAGCGTCGATCCCGATGCGTTCGTCGATCGCACCCTGCGTGAACGGCTCGCGCTGCTCCCAGAGGTGATACTCGTGCGCGACCGCGAAGCGTGGATCGATTACGACGTCGAGCAGCGGGCGGACGGGAGCACTTACGGGATCGCGCGACTGCGCCTGCCGGAGAAGGTTGCACGCACGCTCACCGAAGTCGAGCTTCCGGTGCTCGACCGTCCGATGCGGTTCACAGTGACTCGCGGGCAGCGTGGCGCGGTTCGCGCAGATACGCTCGGCGAGCTCCAGGATCTCCTGGACCGTCCATGGTCACCCGACGAGATCGACGAGGCACCTGAGAGAGATGACGAACACTCGCGACATCATCGCCGAGCATTTCGCGGCAAATCTTCGCACGGTAGAGGAGAGCGCGGCCACCCTCGCAAGCGAGGCCGCCCGCGCAGGTGACGCACTGGTCGGTGCGATCCGGGGCGGGAAGAAGATCCTCTGCTTCGGTAACGGCGGCTCGGCGACGCAGGCGAGCCACATGGCTGGCGAGCTGATAGGGCGCTACAAGGAGACGCGCCGTCCTTATGCGGCGCTCGCACTGGGAAGCGACGTCGGGTCGGTGACGTGTATTGCGAACGACTTCGGTTATGGCGCGCTGTACGAGCGCCAGGTCGAAGGTCTCGCCACCGAAGGCGACATCGTGATCGGTCTCACGACGAGCGGAACGTCAGAGAACGTGGTGCGAGGAATCGCCGCCGGCCGCGCGAAGGGAGCAACCACCATCGCGCTCACAGGGCAGCGCGGCCTGGTGGGAGCATCGGCGGACCACGTCCTCGCCGTGCCAAGCGGGGTGACGGCGCACATCCAGGAAGTCCACCTCATGCTGATCCACGCCTGGTGCGCGGAGATCGATAGGGCGCTGGGCGGCGCGTAGCGCCGCAGCATCCGCAGGCCGCTAACTTTCCTGTATGTCCAATTCGGCCGCCGCCTCCACCTACTTCCGCAAGGGCTTCGGGCTCAAGGCGGAGGTCGAAGGGGAGCTTGCTACTGCGTATGACGGGCGGCTCGTCGATCTGCTCAAGGAGCGCGACTACGCGCTGACCGCCGGTGGGGTGACGGTCAGGCTGGCTCGCGAGTTCGGGTTCTGCTACGGAGTCGAGCGCGCGGTCGAGTACGCATACCAGACGCGCAAGAAGTTTCCGGAGCGGCGGATCTACCTCGCAGGTGAGATCATCCACAATCCGCACATCAACCAGCGGTTGCGCGATGCGGGCGTGGTCTTCCTCGAGCGGCACGTCGCGCCGGACGAGGCATCGCTCGACTTTTCAGTGGTGCGCGCCGAGGATGTGGTGATTCTCCCCGCGTTCGGTGTGACCGTGGCGGACTTCGAGCGGCTGCGCGAGATCGGCTGCGTGATGGTCGACACGACTTGCGGCTCGGTGCTCAACGTCTGGAAGCGTGTCGAGAGCTACGCGCGCGACGGTTTCACCGCCGTCATCCACGGGAAGTATTACCACGAGGAGACGCGAGCCACCGCATCTCAGGTGATGAAGTATCCCGGCGGCGCGTATCTCGTCGTGCGCGACATGAGCGAGGCACGGATCGTCGGCGATTTCGTCGAAGGGAAGATCGGCGCCGAGGAGATTCGCGAGAGATTCGCGCACGCGTCGTCGCCTGGTTTCGATCCCGTGCGCGATCTCGCGCGAATCGGCGTGGCGAACCAGACCACGATGCTGGCGCGTGAGAGTCTCGCGATTGCAGCGGAGCTTCGGGGCTCGATGGCGCGCGCGCATGGCGAGGAGCACGCGTCATCTCACTTCCGGACGTTCGACACGATCTGCTCCGCGACACAGGAGCGGCAGGATGCGGTCATGGAGCTTCTCGAGAACCCGCTCGACGTGATGGTGGTGATCGGAGGATACAACTCGAGCAATACCATCTCGCTCGCGGCGCTCTGTGCCGAGCGTGTCACTACGTATCACATCGAAGACGCGAGCTGCATCGATCCGGAGACCGGCATCATCCACCACCGCGTTCGTCAGGGGCGCGACGACGTCGAGACGCCGGACTGGCTCGGCGGCGCGAGAGAGGTCAACGTCGGAGTGACGGCAGGCGCGAGCACGCCGAACAACAAGATCGCCGACACTGTCGCGCGCATCTTCGCGACCTGCGGCATCGATCCATCAACGGTCGGGTAGCTCCGGCGCTCTACGGACGCCAGCGCGGGGACTTTTCGGCACGGTGCGCGTGTCGCGTCAGCTGTGACGATGGCGATCAGGGTGTAACGTAACGTTACAGATGTAATGAACGTGAGGGCACTTTCCGTTCAACGAGCGTGTCACTGACGCGTCGATATGCAGCAACATTGAGAGCGTGGCACTGCGGAAACGTGGTGCACGTGTTAAGCTTTGAGTGCATGGCGCGAAACTTGTTGATATGCGCCGGTGTACCGCTGTTGCGCACGATTGTGCGTACGGCAATGTCCCGGGAGGGGAGATGGACTTCGGAGCGCTGCCCGCATACGACGGGCAAGGCGCACTGGTCCCGGAATCAACGCTGAGGATGGCGTGGTTCGAGCGGAGTAACGCCGATGATGTTTCGGCGGCGGATGGAGCACCTGAGCCAACTGGGTTGCTTGACCGCGTCCGCGAGGGCGAGGGGCTGGTGTACAATGGAGAAGGCGAATACGAGAACTGAATTGTTCGGGTGGGGAAAAAGGGGGACCGCTTTGCGGTCCCCCTTTTTGCGTTCAGCATCGCCGGACGCGCCTCACACCTTATGATACGTCACGCGCGCGGCTTCGCGGCGGTCGTCGGCGGTGTAGATCTCGAAATCGTCGAAGAACGATGGCGCTTCGTGCTGCAGAGTGCGGAGGATCATGACGGCGCAGCGCCTGATCTCGAGCTCGGCACCCTCGCTCGAGCGGAGCTCTAGGAGCGTGCGCCATGCGCGTGCGTTGCCTGTGACGACGATCTTGGTTTCGGTGGAGTTGGGAAGCACGCCGCGCGCGGCCTCACGCGACATCTTGCGACGATGGACCTTGTCGGGAACCCACGCGTAGCGCTCCATCAACGACTCGACAAGCGCGACGTATGCGGTCTGCGCCGCATCAACCTGTGACTTCCACGCCGTGAAGAGCGCGTCGTCACCAATGATCGCGGGCGGCACGACGAAGCTCGCCTCCGATTCGTCAACGTACCGCTGGCTCTGCTGCGAGTACGCCATGCCCGCGCGATGCCGGACGAGCTCGTGGGTCAGCGAGCGACTCACTCCCTCGAGCAGCAGCGAATAATTGGCGTGCTCCAGCACGCTGCCATGTCCCTGCTTCTTGATGTTCTCGATGTAGTCGTGCGTGGTGCGCGACGCCGGGTTGCGCTGGCTCATGTAGCACAGGCGGCCAGCAAACTCCGCCAGCCGCTCGCCGTCAGTGCTGTCGCCAATCCAGTTCACAGCGAGATGCTGCGGCTCGGCGAAGTGAGGACGTGCGAGTACCGTGATGCGCGGCTCGGTGAAGTACACGATTCTTTGTGCTCGAGGTTGCGATGATGAGTGACGCTGCGAAGCGACAGCGGGCGTGCGCGATGTGCAGCGCAATCAGACTAAGTTTACGCGCGCCCTTCGAGCAAGTCGAGCCGGAAGGACGAATACGCGCTCGCGGCGCTCACTCTGGCGAGTGCCGCAGCGGCGCGCGCGGGAAGCGGCGGAAGCGCGGGATCATACTTGATCTCGGTGATCGGCCGCTCGTGGGGCGTTGCGACTTTCACGCCGGGGTTGAAGATGCCCATCGGGTCGAACGCCGTCTTGACCTGCGCGAAGCGCTCGATCACTTCGGGCGGCCACACCTGTGGCAACAGAGGCGTTCGCAGACGCCCATCGCCGTGTTCGGCGTCCAGCGTTCCGCCGAGCCGAGCCGCGAGCGACACTACCTCGCGGAGCATCGCCGCCACGGTGTCGCGCCAGTCTGGACGCGTCACGTCGATCAACGGATTCACGTGTACGTGGGAATCGCCAGCGTGTCCGAAGATCACTCCCTTCACATCATGCTTCGCAAAGATCTCGCGCACGCCGCGCACGTAATCGGGTAGCCGCGCTGGCGGCACGGCGCAGTCCTCGATGAACTGCATCGAAGTGAGCGACGGACCGAGCGTGGAGAGAATGGGACTCGCCGCATGGCGCAGTCGCCACATCGAACGCTCCTGATCTTCGGTGACAGCGACAGACACGAACGACGCGCCGGACTTCCGGAATGCGTCCGCGAGCGAGTCGGCGCTCGCGCGCGCATGGTCCGTCGGTGTCGCCCTCGACTTCTCCGAGCAGAACAGCTTCGGTTCCCGTCGGCAGATCAGGAAGCGACGCACCATGTGCAGCTACGTCGAGAAAGGTCCGGTCAAGAAGCTCACACGCGACCGCACCAGCGTCTCGCGCGCGCACTGCTGCGTCGACAGCAGTCTCGAGCGACGGGAATGCGCCGAGCAGCGAGCTCGTCGCGCCTGCGACTTCGGTAAGCATCAACTCGATGCCGACGACGAGCATGAGCGTTCCCTCGCCGCCGACGAGAAGGTCGATGAGCTCTCCGCTCTTCGCGTAGTCATTGATCGCGTAACCCGAGGAGTTCTTGCGCACTCCGGCGTGCACCGACGGACTCGAAGCTTCCGCGGCGACGAGATCTGGCGCGACGGATCTGAATCGCTCGATGGCGGGAATGCCGGGCGGCGGTGCGAGCGCCACGTCCTACGACGCGCGCGCGAGCCGTCGTCGAAGATGCAATCAAGCGCCGCGACCCATTTGCGCGTTGCACCAAACCCGAGCGTGTGAGCGCCCGCTGCGTTGGTGGAGACGATCCCACCCGCGGAGCAGAACGCGACGCTGGACGGATCGGGCGGAAAGCGGAGACCGTGCGCGCGTGCGGCGGTGTCGATGTCTCCCACGATCGCGCCGGGGCCGACGGTCACTCGCTTGCGCGCGGTGTCGATCTCGCCGATGTCGCGCATGCGGCTCATGTCAACGATGACGCCGTCGCCGATCGCGCCGTTGGGCATGCTGCTACCCGAGCCGCGCGGGATGAGCGGTGTGCCGGTGGCGCGCGCCCATCTCACCAGCGTCTGCGCATCGTCGATGTCGGCCGGGACAGCGATGGCGCGCGGGTATGCTCGCGCAATTCCGGCGCTCTCGGAATACACCGCGCGTGCATCGGCGTCGGTGCGGAAGATCCCGCGGAATCCGTCCGGCCGCCGCGGCGGCGCGTCAGAGCCCGAGGTCATTCGGAGTCGGCGGATTCTTGGAGTAGTCGTAGAAGCCCATGCCGGATTTCTTGCCGTACATCCCCGCCAACACCATGCGCCGCAGCAACGGCGGAGGCGCGTAGCGGTGCTCGCGATACTCGTCGTACATGATCTCCGCGATCTTGTATGTCGTGTCGAGGCCGACGAAATCGAGCAGCGTGAAAGGCCCCATCGGATGGCCCGCGCCGAGCATCATCCCCTTGTCGATGTCGGTGATGGTGGCGACGCCGGACTCGAGCGCGCGAATCGCGTCGATCATGTAAGGGACGAGCAGCAGATTCACTACGAACCCCGAGTTGTCGTGAGCGCGGATCGGCTCCTTGCCGAGCGATGTCACGAACGAGATCGCGCGCTCGAGAGTGGCTTCGCTCGTTCTGACGCCGCGCACTACCTCGACCAGCTTCATCGCCGGAACGGGATTGAAGAAATGCATCCCGACGAAGCGATCCGCACGCTTGGTGGCAGCGGCCATCTCCGTGATCGTGAGACTCGACGTGTTCGACGCGAAGATCGTCGAGGCGGGGCACACCTCGTCCAGCTCGCGGAACATCTCGCTCTTCACCGCGAGATCCTCCACCACTGCTTCGATAACGATGCCCGCGTCGCGCACATCGGCGAGCGAAGTGGTGAACCTGATGCGCGCGAGTGCGGACGACTTGTCTTCGGGAGTCGCCTTGCCGCGCTCGATGGCCTTGTCGAACGAGCGCGAGATCGCGGCGCGAGCTCGATCGCAGAGTGCGTCCGACAGCTCACGCACGATCGTATCGTAGCCCGCCACTGCGCAGACCTGCGCGATGCCGGAGCCCATGAGTCCGCCGCCCAGCACTCCGACAGTTTCGAAATCGCGTGTCATGCTACTCTCATCCGGCGTATTGGTGAAGCGCCTCAGCGCGGGAGCGCGCGCGGTGACGTGAATGCGTCCAAGATGCTCATCGGACGGCGCATGTCTCCGTACTCCAGGCGGTCGAGCATCTGCTCCAGCGCGAGCGCGACACGCTCTGCGAATCTGCGATGCCGCCTCAGAATCAGGTAGGCAACCGATCCTCCCACAGCGACAGGAACCGCGCCGGAGACGATCGCGAGCCCGATTGCCAGGTGAGCGAGCACTCCGACCGTCGCCACCGAGCCGCCGACGACGACGCTTCCCGCGCCAACTCCGGCCCCGGCGCGGACGAAGTTGGAATGCGCGTGCGAGAGATCGGCGTCGAGGCGGACCATGGAGCGTGTGTCATCGAGCGGAACGACCGTCGCGGCGACCTGACGCGCATGGGAGAGCTGATACGGCCGTCCGCCGACGCGCAGGGCTCGGATAATCGCTGCACGCAAATCGTTGCGCGGCTCCCACACGACCCGGTCCGCGAAGCGGCGCTGGACCTGGAGCGATTCCTCCCGCCGCATCCACGAGTCCAGCGCGATCAGGATTCCTTCCGGCTCGCCGACTATGGCGCGCGAGGCGGTGACCATTGTGGGCCCGGTCACCTGCGAGAGCCACGGACTCGTCTCGTCACCCGTGGTGATGCGAGTGCGTTCCTCGGCCAGTGCCTGCCGGACCGACGTCGGATCGAGTCCTGCCTCCTTCGCGATCTCGAGGAGCTTTTCCTCGCCGATCGCGTCGGTCTCGTCGCCGCCGGTGTCTATTCCCTGCAGCTCTGCGGCGCGCGCGAGCACGCGCTCGACGGCGCGTCGATCGAGGCCGCCTCGCGCCGGTAGCCGCGAGCCGTCGGACGGCGAGCGAGCGGGAGGAGAGGGATTAGATGCCACCCTGCACCGAGTCTATCTGGTGAGCGATCCCGGCTCTGATCACGTCAGGAATCGGGAACGCCGCGATGAGCTCCGCGCGCGGATTCGCGCCGGGAGTGCGTCCCGCCGCCGTGAGGTAGTAGCGCGCGTAACCATCCGCGAGCTCGGGGAGCATCTTCTCGACCAGCATCATCCCAGCGCGCACCGTCGCCGCGGGGACCATGCGATCTGCCTCACCCGTCCGCTGCTGTGCGGGGGTGGTGTTGTCGATGATGACAGGATTGACTATCGCGCCGGAGAGCTCGTGGAGCGCGACGTACATCGCCTGCGGAACATCGGCGGGGCGCGACGGGAAAGGGACCGCGACGGCGTTACGGGTCACGCCGCTTCCGCTGAGGGTGCGCCCTTCGCCGCCGAGTGGCAAGGAAAGGATGAGATCACCATCGCGCTGACCGGTGTTCTGGAGGACGCGATTTATGCGTGGCCTGACGAACTTCTGCCACATCGACTGCGTGGAATCGATGACGTTGATGCGCTCGCGCTGCTGCTGGGACCAGTACGAATGGTAGAACTTGGTGTCCTCGTCCCAGAGCGAGGAGGCGAACAGAGCGAGCCACGCGCGCGATTGGGCACTGTTGAAGTAGGTCGCGAGGACACCGAAGGCGGTGGCCTCTTCGGGCGAGCGCGCGCTCTGCGGCGATCCGTTCGCTGCGACGAAGCGGTCGATCGTGCTGCGCATATCCTCCACGGAGGAGAAGTAGAACGGGACGAATTGCGCGTTGATGAGGAGTCGATTTCCCATGACGCCCTCGCGCAGGCGGTCGTGGTTCACGTCGAGCTGCGTGAGGATGTTCGCCTTGTTCTTGAGAACGACCATCTCGTCGCGGTAGCCGCGTGCGAAGAGTGGCACGCCGGGCGCGCTATCGTCGTCGAGCAGGGCGAAGCCGTGAAGCCAGAGGTCCACGTTCTCCCTCGTCTTGACGGGCCAGGGGAGCCGCGGCGGCGTCGCGATGACGGTCTCGGGAGTGTGAGCGGGCGCAGCGCCGCCGCTGCCGGCGGTGCTCGAGGCGCAGGCGAGGATGCCGGCGAGGATGCCGGCGAGCGAGAGCAGGCAGGCCGCGCTCGTCGGAAAGAAGGGGCTACGAAATCGCGTCATTACGAGAGCGTACTCGGTCGAAGACTCAGGCGGGCAGCGATTCGATGATGACGGCGATCCCCTGGCCGCCGCCGATGCAGGCGCTGCCGAGTGCGTAGCGCTTGCCGCTGGCGCGGAGTGCGTGGAGGAGGTGGACCGTGATCCGGGCGCCAGAGGCGGCGAGCGGGTGGCTCAGCGCGATCGCTCCGCCGTGGATGTTCATCTTCTCGCGCGGGATCGAGAGCTCGCACGCGACCGCGCACGCCTGCGGAGCGAACGCCTCGTTGATCTCGATCAGGTCCATGTCGTCGAGCGACATTCCGGCGCGCTGGAGCGCGGCGCGGGTGGCTGGGACGGGGCCGATCCCCATCGTCTTTGGATCGACGCCGGCGAGGCCCCAGGAGACCAGTCGGCCGATGGGCGCGAGAGCGTTTCTCGAGGCGTAGTCGGCGCTCGCGATCACCATGGCCGCGGCACCGTCGCCGATGCCCGAGGCGTTGCCGGCGGTGACGACGCCGTTCTCCCTGAACACAGGGCGCAGCTTGGCGAGGCCTGCGGCGGTGGACTCCGGCCGCATGTGCTCGTCGCGCCGGAACTCCTCGGTCTGCTTCGTCTTCGGGTTGCGCACTGGAACCGGCACTATCTCGTCGTCAAAGGCGCCGGCGGCCCACGCGTCGCGGGCGAGGGTCTGGGACCGGAGCGCGAACTCGTCGGAGGTCGCCCGGTCGATGTGATACTGTTCCGCGAGGTTCTCGGCGGTGTCGGCCATCGCGACTCCGGCAAAGGAGTCCTTGAGCCCTTCCGTCAGAGTATCTTCAAGGACCGGCGATTTGCCGAGCGGAATTCCCCAGCGAATGCCGCGCACCGCGTGCGGCGCCTGAGACATGGACTCCGCGCCGCCCACGAGGCAGACTTCCGCCTCGCCGGTGATGATCTCCTGTGCTCCGCTCACCACAGCTTGGAACCCGGAGCCGCACAGGCGGTTTACAGTAAGTGCCGGGCTTTCGATGGGGCAACCCGACTTGAGCCCTACATGCCTCGCGAAGTAGAGCGAGTCATTTGTGGTGTACAGAACGTTGCCGAAGATGATCTGCTGGACCGAGGCTGGCGCCACGTTGGCGCGAGCCATCGCTGCTTTGGATGCAATCGTTGCAAGATCGATGGCGGAGACGTCGCGCAGTGATCCGCCAAACGTGCCGAACGGCGTACGAACGCCGGACAAGAAGACGACATCACGCGTAGAATTCTGGGTCACCATGCTTCGTAATATACGGACCAACGCTCTAAGAGATCCTGTGAGACGCTCGGCATTGCTCGGCGTGGCGATGGCGGTGACATGTGTCGCCGCGCCGCTCTACGCGCAGGTGATTCGCCGTCCCACGAGTCCGCCGCCGAAGGGTGCGCCGCAACCCGCGCCCACGCCGCCGACGACTGTCGCGGCGCCCGGAACCGGGACCATCCTCGGGATGGTGACAGATTCTCTGCACGACGACTTCCCGCTCGCCGGCGCTGGGGTGGTGGTCACCGAGCTCCCCGCTCACCACGCGGTCACGGCGAGCACCGGCGCATTCCGCATCGATTCGCTGCCGCCGGGCAAGTACACGCTCGAGATAACGCACGCGGTGCTCGATTCGATCGGCGTGCGAGTGATGTCGGATACGCTCCAGGTGGGAGCTGGCGACGTCCGCACCGTGGCGCTCGCCGTGCCGAGCGCGAAGACACTCGCGGTCTCGCTGTGCACTCCGGCGAAGCTCAGGTTCGGGCCGTCGGCGATCGTCGGGCGCGTGCTCGACGCGGAAACGGGCGAGCCGGCAGTGGGGACGGAAGTTTCGGTCGCCTGGATGGAGACGGTGATAAACACGACCGTAGGCGTCCAATCGTCGCCGCGGGTCCGAAAGGCGATAGTCGCCGCCGACGGCAGTTACCGGATCTGCGGAGTGCCGGACACGTTCAACGGTTCGCTCCAGGCGATCAAGGGCGCGGCCAAGACCGCCGAGGTCCCGATCGAGCTGAACGAGCAGGCGCTATCGACGCGAGTACTCTATCTGCCGCCGCCGGCCGTCGCGACGACCGGTGCGGCGGGTGGCAAGACCATCGACGACAGCGTGCTCGTCACGCGCAACGTGCCGCGCGCTACGCTTCGCGGAAAGGTGACTAACGCCGGCGGTGTTCCGGTGGACAATGCTCGCATCACCGTGCAGGGGAGCTCGGCGTCGGCATCGACCGGAGCAGACGGAACATTCACGCTGCCCAACGTGCCGCCTGGAACTCAGTCGGTGCTCGTGCGGCGCGTGGGTTACACACCGGTGCAGCTGCCCGTGGATGTTCTACTCACCACGCCGAACATGCTGACGGTGCGGCTGGGGACCTACCATCCGCAGCTCTCCACGGTTGAAGTGAAAGCCAAGGGCCCGGCCGACGCTCTCACCACGAGTGGCTTCGAGCATCGCATGAAGGTGGGAATGGGACACTATCTCACGCAGGACCAGATCGACAACATCCATCCGACGTACACGACCGACGTGCTGCGTCGCGTGCCCGGACTGTATGTCAGCGGAAGCGGCCCGACGGCGAATCTCACGACGACGCGCGGTAACGGTTGCGTGAATGTTCTCATCGACCGTCAACCGGTGGACATGAGCAGCCAGAGCATCGATGAGCTGCTGAACGTGGTGGACGTCGCCGCAGTCGAGTTCTATCAGACGTCGGAGATTCCGATGGACCTCAACGGCGGCCAGAACAGCGGCTGCGCGCTTCTCGCGGTGTGGACCAAGAGCCAGCTCAAGGCGCCGACTAAAGGGACGGGAAGCAACAGATAGCTCTCCCCTCTTCGTAGCGGGAACAGCGGAGCCGCGCTGCACACATCGCAGCCGGCTCCGTTTTGCATCTACGCAGGCTCGCCGCGTGGCTCGTGCACGAAGAAGAGCCCGATGAAAAACACTATCGTCACGACGAAGATCGGATACCAGAGACCGGCGTACTGGTTGTGAGTGCGCGCAACGAGCTCGGTGGCGATGAGCGGCAGAAAGCCACCGAACCATCCGGTGCCGGTGTGGTGAACGAACGACACCGACGTGTATCTCACCCTCGTCGGAAACGCCTCGACGAGAAGTGCGCCGAGTGGGCCCGTGCACATCGCCGCGAGTAGGACCTGATAGAAGGTGAGCAGCGAGAGTGCGGTAATGTTCGGCGACGATTGGAACGGGGTACCACCGGCAGCGCGAGCCATGAGGTGATAGACGGGATAGAGCGTGAGCGCGGCGAGAGCGAACGCTGTGAGGATTATCGGCTTGCGTCCGACGCGATCTGACAGCCAGCCGAAGAAGACGAAACACGGCGTGCCGAGCACGAGCGCGACCGTGACTGCGGTGTAGGAGACGCTGAAGGGGAGTTTGAGCACCGTCTGCATGAAGAACAGCGCGTAGAACTGGCCGCTGTACCAGACGACAGCGTGCCCTGCGAGGACGCCGAACAGGAGCGTGAGGACGAACTTCCAGCGCGATCCACCGAAAGTGTCGCGCACCGGCGCTTCTGACGTCTGGCCGCGCGCCTTGATCTCCGCGAACGCCGGCGACTCCTCCAGCTTGCGGCGCATGTAGTACGAGATCGCCACGAGAATCGCGGAGACGAGAAACGGGATGCGCCATCCCCACGCAGCGAATGCGGTCTCACCAATCGACTTGCGAGTGAGGAGGATCACGACGAGCGAGAGCAGCAGCCCGGTCGTGCCGGTGGTGTAGATGTAGCTCGTGTAGTAGCCGCGCCGCCCCTGCGGCGAGTGCTCCGCGACGTACACTGCCGCTCCTCCATACTCGCCGCCGATCGCGAGTCCCTGGAGGAGGCGCAGGATCACGAGGATGGTTGGGGCGGCGACGCCTATGCTGCCATAGCTCGGGAGCACACCGATGGCAGCGGTCGAGCCGCCCATGAGCAGCAGCGTGGTGAGGAACGTCTTCTTGCGTCCGATCCGATCGCCGAACCTGCCGAAGAACAGCGCGCCGATCGGCCGTACAGCGAAGCCGACCGCGAAGGTAGCGAGGGTCTGGATGAAGCCCGAGGTCGGATTGTCCGGCGGATAGAACTGGCGCGCGAGGATGGCGGCGAGCGAGCCGAAGATGAAGAAGTCGTACCACTCGATCATCGAGCCGGCGCACGAAGCAATGAGCACTGTTCGCATCGCCGTCGGCGCGCGCGAAGGACTTTCCATGCATGAAGTTGCGACCCGCGGACGCAAGGCGCAACTTTCGCGTATGAGCCCTTCTCGTAGCAACGCGCAGCCGCAAGCCATCGACCTGAACGCCGACATGGGCGAAGGGTTCGGACGCTACACGCTCGACGACGGCGCGCTGCTCGACGTGGTGACATCGGCGAGCGTTGCTTGCGGCTTCCACGCTGGAGATCCGATCGTGATGCGCGCGGCGGTGACTGCAGCACATTCGCGTGGCGTGGCGATAGGCGCGCATCCGTCATACCCCGATCTCATGGGCTTCGGGCGGCGCGAGCTGAGCGCTACACCCGCCGAGATCGAGGCGTACGTGCTGTATCAGATCGGCGCACTGCAGGCATTCGCGCATTCGGTGGGCGCGCGAGTGACTTACGTGAAGCCGCACGGCGCGATGTACAATCGTGCGGCGCGAGACGCAGCTGCGGCGGACGCGATCGCGCGCGCCGTACACGCGGCAGACGCGTCGCTCGCACTACTCGGCCTCGCCGGGAAGCGAGATGCTGCGAGCGGCAGAGCGAGCGGGGGTGCGCGGCGTGAGCGAGGCGTTCGTCGATCGCGCTTACAGGCGCGACGGCACGCTGGTGCCGCGCTCGGAGCCGAACTCGGTGCTCGACGACATCGACGAGATCGCGACGCGCGCTCTACGGATGGTGACCGACGGCACGGTGACGACGATCGATGGTGGGACGATCACGGTGCGGGCTGAATCGCTCTGTACTCATGGCGATGGCCCGCACGCGCTCGCGATCGTGCGAGCGGTGCGCGCGAAGCTCGAGGAGAACGGCATCCGCGTCGCAGCGTTCGCAGCCTGACAGGTGAGTGCCCGCGAGTACGACCGACCGAAGTTCGCGCCGCTCGGTGACGGAGCGATCATCGTCAGACTCGGCGAGGGCATATCTCGCGAGCTCGCGACATGCGTTCGCGCCAAGTCGCAGATGGTAGCGAGCGCGAAGCTGGCCGGTGTGTGCGACGTGGTGCCGACGTACGATGCCTTCTCGGTGCACTTCGACTCGCGCGCGACGAACCACGCGGAGATGTGTGCGCAAGTCGAGCGAGTGATACGCAGCTCATCTGCGAACATCACGACGTCGACGCGCTTCATCGAGATTCCGGTGGTGTACGACGGCGAGGATCTGAGCGACGTCGCCAGCGCGGTTGGGTTGACTCGCGACGAGGTCGTGAAGCGGCATACGTCCCGTGCGTATTACGCATACATGTTGGGATTTCTTCCCGGCTTCGCGTACCTGGGTGATCTGGATGCAGCGCTGCGGCTGGAGCGCCGCGCGGTGCCACGGAAGCGCGTCCCGCGAGGCTCTGTCGCGATTGCAGGTGCGCAGACTGCGATCTATCCGCTCGACAGTCCTGGCGGCTGGCACATCATCGGGCACACCGATCTGCTGATCTTCGATGCGCAGAGAGACCGGCCGGGGCTGCTGCGGGCGGGCGATACGGTGCGGTTCGTTCCGGTCGTGCGGTGATAACCGTAGTAAGCGCATTTCCCTTCGCGACGGTGCAAGACACTGGTCGCTTCGGTCATCGCGCAGAAGGGGTTCCGCAGTCGGGTGTTGCCGATGCGGAATCGGCTAGCTTCGTCAACCAAATGCTCGGCAACGCCGCGGGCGCCGCGATGATCGAGATCGCAATCGCGGGTGGGAGGCTGCGTTTCGAGAGCGACGCGGAGCTGTGTGTCGGTGGCGCAGAAGCGAATGTGTCGCTGGCGGGCGCGCCGATCGAGCGCTGGACTGCGGTGCGCGCGCATGCGGGTGACGAGCTCGACATCGGCCCGATAACGCGCGGACGATTTCTGTACGTCGGGGTGCGAGGTGGGATCGATGTTCCAGTTGTGCTCGGCAGCCGCTCGACGCTGATCAGTGCGGGCTTCGGCGGCTACGAGGGACGACGCCTTGCGAAGGGCGACGTACTCGTGCTCGGCGAGATGACCGTGAACAACGGAGCGACGCTTCCGTCGCTCGCTCCGGACGTTCTCGCAAGCGAGCCGATCGCAGTGATGCACGGGCCGCAGAGCGATCTCTTCGACAGCGATGTCTGGAGCAAGTTTCTAGACTCCGCGTATCGCGTGTCGATCGCGTCGGACCGTACCGGGGTGCGCCTGGACGGAGCCGCGCTGGCGCATCGTGGGGCTGCGGATCTGCCGTCTGAGCCGGCATGTGTAGGGGCGGTGCAGGTGACTGGCGGTGGAATGCCGATCGTGCTGATGCACGATGGGCCGACTGTAGGCGGCTACCCGAAGATTGCGGTCATTCGGGAGCGATCGTTATCGCGATTCGCGCAGAGGGCACCGGGGGACGAGGTGAGGTTCGCGCTCGAAGAGTGATCGCGCGCTTCGTGATAGACATACAGAGTCAGAAGCCTTCGCGATCAGTCTTGCCAGAGTGACTCATGCGAGTGTTGCGGCCCGAGTTCGCCGCGTGCCGCTAGCCGTGGAACCGTCAGCACGCCGGGATTCGCAAACTGTCCAGCACTGTTCGGGCAAGTCGTTCCGTCGATTCATACAGGGCATTCCGCTGTTCGGTCGAGATGCCACGCGGCTCATCCATTATGCCTGCCTGCAGGGCGAAATCTGCGGAATCGCGCATGGTAGGAATTGCTCCAACTCGTAAATGCAGGAACGCCTTCGGCGTCGCGGTATCGCTTCCGGCTAAGCTCCTTGCTCCGATCGGACGCAGCACGGTGAGTTCACGTGCCAGAGTGTCGCCGTAGGTGGCTGTGATTCCAGACCGCTTCAGTGTTCTCAGAACGGTCTCATACGCAACCGCCGGCGACTCATTCAGTCCCGTGCTCAGTTGGCATACCCACCCATCTGGCCGGAGTCCTTCGGGAGCGGGAGCGAGGCGGGGTGATGTCGCACAGCCCGACAAAGCGATGACCGCGAAACCAATCATCGTCATCAGCGCGTTACGAAGATGAGTCACCGAGCAGGTCCTTGCGAAAATGTTCGTAGCCGTTCGCCCATCAACGTAGCGTGTCGCTAACGATGCTCATCGCGCGGCGCCGCCTCGACGGCGCGCAGATAAGACGATTACTGATAGCGCGTTGGGACCAGATGCAGCCGCGAGTGATATTCACTGACCATGCAACGAGAGCACAGTCTCAGGCTGCGTGAGCAAGCTCCGGCTGTTGCTTACGCGGATTGGGAATGTTGACGGCGAGCGCGAGCACTACCGCGACCAGGAGCGCAGACGTGTAGAACGGGATCGAGTAACCGAGATGGTCGAATGCGAAGCCTGCCCAGAGCGGGACGATGACTCGCATGATTCCGCCGAAAGTCTGCTGGACTCCCATGTAGAGGCCGCGCTCGTTGCTGCTGATCACACGCGAGAGGAGTGACGTCACGCATGGGAACGTGAATGCAGTGCCGAGCGGAAGCAGCGCGACTACTGGCGCGAGGACAATGAGGTTCGGCATCCACGGAAACAGCAGCAGACCGCTGCCCAGCATCACCAATCCGGCGCGCGACAGCTTCACCTCGCCCCACCTGTCTACAGCACGTCCGAGCAGTCCGGCGCGCGTACCGACCGAGATCACTCCCATGAAGGTGAACAGCGGCCAGATGCCCTGCGCGGTGACGCCGAAGCGCACGGCGAGATAGAGCGCGATGATCGCTGTGAGTCCCTGGAACGCGCCGATGGCGAGCGCGTAGATCCAGACCAGCCGCGGCGCAGGGCGCTTTGGATGCGCGAGCACGCCGAAGAGCGCGCGGAACGAAGCTCCGCGCTGGCGCGGGATGCGATTCGCTTCCTTGAGGTCGCGCGACTCGTGGAGGAAGCGCCACGCGAACGCGATGTTGACTACGCAGAGCGCGGATGCGATGAGTCCGGGACCGTGGAAGCCCGCGATCTTGAGAGCTACTGCGCCGAGCGGTGGCCCGAGCGTGACGCCGACATTAGTCGCTGCGGAGATCCAACCGAGCGCCTTGGCGCGCTCATCCGGCTCGGCGGTGTCTGCAACGTAGGCTTGGATGACTCCCGTCGTGCCGCCGCCTGCGCCCTGCACCAGTCGCGAGAGCAGCAGGAGCCAGAGCGAGTCTGCGTACGCGAAGACCAGATACGCTAGCGCTGAAGCGGTAAGGCCGGCGAGAAGCGCCGGCCGTCGACCGTACCGGTCTGACACTCGTCCCCAGATCGGCGCACTTATGAGCTGCGCCGCGGTGAACGACGACATGAGCACCGCGACGCCGATGCCTGCGCCTACGTTCCCCGCCTTGAACTTGAGCGCGTAGAACGGAAGCAGTGGGATGATCATCAACAATCCCACCATGTCCACGAACGCTATGACGATCAGCGTGGAGAGCCGCGCGAGCGTCCTACTCCGCGTCATCAACACTTCTCGCGCGATTCGTCGTCTCGCGAGCTACACTCGATGCTCTGAGTCACGCTACGCTACGCTTCCGCTCGTCCGAGTGCTGCTGGAGCGATCGCGCGGCCAACGACGCCCGCGAGCGCGACGATTGTGAGTGCGTATGGGATCATCTCGATGAACTGCGATGCGACGATGTGGTTGCCCTGCAGGTGGATCTGAAGTGTCTCGGCGGCGGCGAAGAGAAGACACGCCGCGCCGACCCGGAGCGGGCTCCATCGTCCGAAGATAACCGCTGCCACGGCGATGAAGCCGCGACCGGCGGTCATCTGGTCGGTGAACTGATGTTGATCGAGTGCGAGATAGACGCCGCCGAGTGCCGCGAGCACGCCCGATAACGTGACGGCGAGATACTGCACCCGGTGGACGTTCACCCCGACGCTCGCGGCCGCCTCGGGCTTCTCGCCCACGGCCCGTACCCGCAAACCGAAGACCGTCTTGAAGAGAAGCAGAGCGACCGCAGGAGTGGCCAGTAGCCCGAGCCAGACGAGCGGGTTGCCGAACCCGGATCCCACTCCCTCCACGCGCGGAGAGTTCGACGAGCTGCCGAAGACGAGCTTGAGAAAGAAGCGCGTCATCCCGACGGCGAAGAGGTTTATCGCGATCCCCACCACGACCTGATCGGCGCGGAAGCGAATCGACGCGACCGCATGGATGAGCGCGAGGATGATCCCGCCGACGATCCCGCAGAGCACGCCGACGAAGGGATTTCCGCGAGATGGCTGTACCGAGCACGGCGGCGAATGCGCCGCCGAGCATGTATCCCTCGAGCGTGAGCGATATGATGCCCGACCGCTCGGCGATGACACCGCCGGCGGCAGCGAACAGATAAGGGACGGCGATGCGCAGGATCTGCGCGATGATCGCAACGGTGTGCATCAGACTGGCGCTGCTGGCGGCTGGTCGGTCGCCGCTGGCGCGGACGAATTGCGCTCGGAGACCGGGCGCCTGCGAGTGCCGAGCAGAATGCGCCGCACTTCGGGAACCGATGCGGCAATCGCGATGATCACCACTCCCTCGAGCACATCGACCATCTGCTTGGGAACGAACGCGTTCACGGCGAGGCCGCCCTGCGACAGCGTGGCGAAGAAGAGTGCGGCGAGCATCACACCGAACGGATTGTTGCGTCCGACGAGCGCGACGGCGATTCCGAGAAAGCCAGTGCCACCCGCGAAGCCATCCTCGTAGTAATGCTTGTAGCCGAGCACGAAGTTCACTCCGCCGAGCCCCGCAATCGCGCCCGAGATCGTCATCGCGCTGAAGAGCACACGTCCGACCGAGATCCCGCCGTACTCCGCGGCGTCAGGCTGAAGGCCGACAGCGCGCAGCTCGTAGCCGCCGCGCGTGCGGAAGAGGTAGTACCACATCGCGATAGCGGTCGCGATGACGACGAGGATGACGCCGTTCGCGGCCGAGCCGTGGAATGCCGGCATGAACGAGTCGAGTCGGGCGAGCGCGCCGGAGTGAATCTCAGGCGTGTGAAGCGTCTCGGGAACTCGCAGCGACGTTGCGGCGATGAACCAGTTGAGGAGAGCGAGCACGATGAAGTTGAGCATGATCGTCGTGATCACTTCGTGCGCGCCGAACCGCGTGCGAAGATAGCCGGGTACCGCGCCGACCACTCCGCCTGCCGCAGCGGCTCCGGCGCAGCAGAGTATCGCTGCGATCGCCACCGGGAACGTGGGAGGAAAGAGCAATCCGATTACCGCGGCGACGAATCCTCCAGCTGCGAGCTGACCTTCCGCGCCGATGTTGAAGAGTCCTGCGCGGTACCCGAACGCAACTGCGAGCCCGGTGAACGAGAGCGTGGTGGCCTTGTAGAGAACCTGGCCGAAGCCGTACGCGTTGCCCCACGTTCCTTCGATCAGGAGTCGCCACACCACGACGGGCGACTGGCCGAAGCTGAGGATGAGAATGTCGCCGCACACCAGCGCGACGAGGATCGCGACGAGCGGCGGCAGCAAGCCCTCCTCGATTCTCTCGCGATTCTCGGGCGTCACGCGGCCTCCTTCGCGCCGATCATGTATTCGCCGAGCGTTTCTTCCGACGCGTCGGCGGCGGGAACGACCGTGACGAATCTTCCGCGATACATCACCGCGACGCGATCCGACAGCGACAGCACCTCGTTGAGCTCGGCGGACACGAGCAGAATCGCCTTACCAGCATCGCGTGCGGCCAGAAGCTGCGCGTGAATGAACTCGATCGCGCCGACGTCGACGCCGCGCGTGGGCTGCGAGGCGAGCAGCACGGCGAAATCGCGCCCCATCTCGCGCGCGACGACGATCTTCTGCTGATTGCCGCCCGAGAGTGCGCGCGCCGGAAGCTGCGGATCGTCAGGCCGGATGTCGAACGCGCGAATCTGCCGCGACGCGTAGGCGGCGATCGCATCGCGGTCGAGCGAGCCCGCGTGGCTGAAGCGGTGCTGCATGCCGAGGATGAGATTGTCGGCGACGGAGTAGTCCATCACGAGTCCGCGCCGCTGTCGATCTTCTGGAATATGCGACAGGCCGGCATCGCTGCGGTCGCGCACGCTCGACGTCGTAACATCGACACCGGCGACGGAGATGGTGCCGCTCACGATCGCGCGTAACCCGGCGATGGCTTCGATGAGCTCGCTCTGCCCGTTCCCTTCGACTCCGGCGATGCCGAGGATCTCGCCAGGATTCACGCGGAGCGAGACGTCGTCGACCTCGCGCGGACGCCGCGCTCCCGCGACGACGAGTCGATCGACGACGAGACCACCGGTCTGCGTTGCGACATCGCCCTGTGACGAGGGCATCGCACCGCCCGCCGCAGCGACTCGCGCGTGGTGAGTCGCACGTGGCGTCCGACCATCGCCTGCGCGATCTCGGCGGGGTTGGTGTCGGCAGTGTGAAGCCGCGCGACGGTGGTGCCAGCGCGCATCACGGTGATGTTGTCCGAGAGTGCCATCACCTCGTCGAGCCGGTGGGTGATGATGATCACCGTGCCGCCGGCATCGCGAACGCGCTTGAGGACCTTCACCAACTCCTTCACCTCGGGAGGCGACAGCACGGCGGTCGGCTCGTCGAGCACCAGGATCTTCGCGCCGCGGTAGAGCGTCTTGAGGATCTCGACACGCTGCGCTTCGCCGACCGACAGATCTGCGACGAGGCGTGAGCCGTCGATCACGAGTCCCGTCTCCTCGCCGAGCTTTGCGACGTCGGCCAGCGCGCGCGCGTAATCGAGAGCGCCGCCGCGCGTGGGCTCGCTGCCGAGCACGAGATTCTCGGCGACCGTGAGCGTGGGGACGAGCATGAAGTGCTGATGCACGAGCCCGACGCCGGCTGCGATCGACTCCGGCGTGGTCCAGCCGGTGACGTCGCGCCCGTTGACCTCGAGCGTTCCCGAATCTGGCGATATCAGTCCGCCGAGCACGCGCATGAGCGTCGACTTGCCCGCGCCGTTCTCGCCGACGAGCGCGTGGATCTCACCGCGCGCAACGTCGAGTGACGCGTCACGGTTGGCGCGCACTGGTCCGAAGGATTTGGAGATGCCGCGCATGCTCACGGCGAGCGGCGTGGTGTCTGTCGAAGTCATCGTGTGGTGGGGACCTTGATCTTGCCGGCGATGATGTCGGCCTTGATGGCTTCGATTCGCGCGTGAACGGAATCCGGGATGAGCGCCTTGTTGCGCGAGTCGTAAACGTAGCCGACGCCGCCTTCCTTGAGACCGAACGAGTACACGCCGCCGTGAAAGGTCCCGTTCTTGACGCGCGAGATCACGTCGTACGTGGCTGCGTTCACTCCCTTCACCATCGACGTCAGAACGAAGCCGGGCGCCTCGTCGTTCTGATCCGAGTCGACGCCGATCGCGAGCTTGTGCATCGTGCGCGCGGCCTCGAACACGCCTTCACCAGTCGCGCCGCTCGCGTGGAAGATCACGTTCACGCCTGATTGGTACTGGCTCAGCGCGAGCTCCTTCCCGCGCGACGGATTCTTGAATGCGTCGGGAGTGACGCCGGCGTACTGCGCGATCACGGTGCAATCCGGGCAGACGTACTTCACGCCCGCGGTGTAGCCCGCCTCGAACTTCTGGATGAGCGGAATGTCCATTCCTCCAACGAAGCCGACCTTCTTCGAGTGGCCGACGAGCGCCGCGAGGGCGCCGACGAGGAACGATCCCTCCTCTTCCCGGAACTTGAGCGCGGCGAGATTCGGCGGCGGAGGAATGAGCTTGCCTGTCGAATCGTACGACAGTGAGTAGTCGATTCCGGCGAAGTTGATCTTGGGATATTCCTTCGCGAGGTTGGTGAGATCGTCGCTGAAGATGAATCCGACGCCCATCACCAGGTTCATCTTCTCGGCGGCGAGCAGCCTGAGTCCCGCTTCGCGATCCGAGCCATCGCCTGGCTCGATGTAGCGCACCGTGACGCCGAGCGTGCGACGGGCGCTGTCCGCGCCTGCATATGCGCCGTCGTTGAACGACTTGTCGCCGCGCCCGCCGACGTCGAACACTATTCCGATCATTGTGCCAGATCGGGCGAGGGTAGCGTTCCCTCGCCCGATCCCGGCCAGCATGAGCGCGACGTGAGCCACGAGCAGGAGCACGACCGCGATAATGATCTTTCGCACGCGCTAAATATATGGCTGCGCTCCGGTTACCTGTCGGCCCAGCCCGACGCATCCATGTGCGCACACGTGGCCGGTGGCGAGCAGATGTCCGTTTCCGTCCCACGCCGAAACGTTGATCCGGTCGATGAGATTCGGGCCGGGGAGCAGATCGGAGACTGCTTCCGGACCGCTGAACGTGGCGTGCAAGGGGCTGCGCGGGCGCGACATGTTGTAGAGCGGCGCGGTGCGTCCCAGCTCGAAGAAGTAAGCGTCATAGCGGGCAGCGAGCGGAAACTGATCGGCGACCACGTCGTAGTCGGCAGTGCACTCCATGCTGAACTGCCCGATCTGTCCGCCACCGATATCGATCTCGGACTTGGCGATGCATGGGCCGCCGTCCCAGCCGGTAGGCCGCTCTGTGTATGGCGATCCAGTGCCCGGAGAATGATCGGGAGTCTGGCTCAGCATGCCCCAGATCCAGACCCACCTCGCGGACAGCTTCTCGGTGGCGCTCACGGAAAGACTCGCAGGATCCACCTGCACACCCACGTTCGCGCTGCGTGCGCGGGACGACACTCGTGCTCCGATACCACCGACATAGCTTGCGTGAGCGACGCCCGTCCTTGGTGAGCTGCGCCGCACTCTGCGCGTCGGCCCACGCGTCCGCGCTCCACACGAGGCCGCGCGCTCCCTCGAGCGCCTGGCCCGTGAGATCGGTGAGACGCGTCTCGAACGCGCGCGTCTCGCCGGTGTGAAGGAGCATCAGGCGCGGTGACACTTCGATGGCGCCAAGTGCACAGACGCGGTAATTGCCGACCATCGCATCGCGTATCAGTGCGCGTGTCGCGTCCTGCTGCAGATAGCTCCCCACGACGTCGTGCAGCCTGCACTCCCCAGCTCAGTCGCGTCGCGATCGCCAGCGCGGTGGAAGTGCGCAGCGCCGTGCTCACCGCAGCGCTCGCGGAATCGCTCAATGCGGTCCGCGTCCGCGGGAAATGGTTCTGGCCCGTTCCGAGAATCGCGTCTCCGTCGACGACAATGCCGGAGAGGTGACGCTCGCCGAGCTGCCAGCCGCTGCTGGTAGGCGCTGCGAGCGATACTGCGCCGATGCAGGTGGAATCGCGCGATGGCTGCAGCTCACCGCGACGCTTCATCATGTCGATGGCCTGCTGGATCATCAGGTTGCCCTGCGAGTGCGCCACGTACACGACATGGCGTCCCGCGCGCCGCCAGCGCTGCGTCACCGCCGCGACGGTATCGACGTCCGACGGGCGATATAACCTTGGATCGGACATGATCGCGCCGAGCTGACCACCCGCTTGCGCGAAGTCGGCGAACATCCCGGCTACCTGTGACACGTTCATCCCAGCGCACCGCGCGAGTCGCGCAATGATCGTATTGGAGCCGAGTATGTCGGCGTCGGGAAGGAGCTCCAGCACACAGCGCGTGCGAACGTCTTCCCACGTCATGAGGTTGGCACTCCGATTGTAGATGAGTCTCACCTGAAACGGGACCTCGGAGTTCCAGTGAGCCTCGCGCGCGGCGTGTGCCAACTGTGTCGCGCTGAAGAGAGCGTCGAACGGAGTGTTGAGCACGCCGTTCACGAATGCGATGGTGAGCGCTTCGGCTCCGGACGGAGAGGGAGCCATCACGCTCGCGGTCGGTGCAACGGTCGCCTTCACGAGCGTCACCCGCGACGGAGCGATTCGGTCGCTTGCGGTGAGACCACCGGCTGGATCCGAGTCGTCCGGCGGAAGCGGGTCGCTGTCACCGCCTCCGGAGCCCACGGTCAGCTCGTGGCCGGCGAGCGCTGCGTCGAGTGCGCCGAAGGCCGCCCTGTCGCTCTCCTTCGCGAGCAGCGTCGCACGCACGCGTGCGAGTCGCAGCGGCATGTCGCTCGTCCACGTGAGCGTATCGAGATTTCTGAGCAGCCTGGCCGCGGCCGTAACGGGATTGGGAGCCGTGAGCAGCGCTCGCGATTCGCGCAGCATCCATTCGTCTCCCGCGCGAACGCCGGGAGTCCAATCAGCCGACGCGATGACGACGTGGCGGCGATCCATGAGAATCTTGCCGCGCTTCGGCACCACCTCGTCGTCCACCGTCACTATGAGATTGCTGAATCCATCGTCAGCGGCGAACTCGTACTGCGCGCGCTCGCCATGCCTGTAAGTGTAACTCCCACTGGCAAGCGAGCCGCGCACACCGCGCTCGGCGATCACGACAAGCTCTTCGGGCGGCACGAAGAGCTGGAATCTCACCTGCTGAGTCTTGCGCTCGGTGATGAACGCGAATTGGTCGAGCTCGTCTGTCGTTCGGATGGTAGTCGGGCGTGACCAGCTTCACGTCGCTGTAGCCGACGGTAGTGTCGCCAAGCGTGACGCTCACGCGGTACGCGACTGCAGTATCTGCGGCGAGCGACGTGAGATTCCACTTGAACACATACGCCTTGTCGGTCAGCTTGACGCGCGCTGCTTCGGGCGCGGCGGAATCCGAGCTGAAGCGAGCGACGACGCGCGGCGAGCACTGCGCGCCATCGAGCTTGCAGATAGTCACGGTTGGCGAGAGCGTGGTGTCGAGCTGTCCGCGAGGATGCTTTCGCGGGCCCAAGGGCGGCAGGAAGACGATCTCGGTCGACGCCGTGTCGCCGGCCGCGTCGATCGCCGCGGCCGGCAATGCAGCGGGCGCTCGGGAAGTCGCGGAAGGACTGGTGGACTCGTGGCAGGCGCCAAGTAGTGCGACTGCAGCCGCTCCGGCGAGAAGTGTGATACGAACTGGACGCATTGACGCCTCTGAGAAGTCGGGGCGTCATCATAGATCGAGCTCGAGAAACGGCGTGAAGCGCGGCTCGCCGCTCGTCATTCATCCAGTGCAGCGCGACCTTTCCGCGCGGTCGGCGCTGTGCGCTATCTTTCAAGCATGCCTGAGCGCACGAGAGCGCGCTTCCTCGTAATAGGGAGCGGCGTCGCTGGACTTCACACCGCCTGGCGTGCAGCCGGCTCGGGCGACGTGATGGTGCTCACCAAGCGCTCGCTCTTCGACTCCGCCACGGCGTACGCGCAGGGCGGCATCGCCGCGGCGCTTGGCGCGGGAGACTCGCCCGAGCTGCACCGGCGCGACACGCTCGCCGCGGGCGCCGCGTTGTGCGACGCTGCCGCGGTGGAAGTGCTCGTCGAGGAGGGACCGGCGCGCGTGCGCGAGCTCGCTACGGCAGGCGCGGATTTCGACCGCGATACCGAGGGAAAGCTCAAGCTCGGGCGCGAGGCAGCGCACTCACGCCGCAGAATCGTTCACGCGCACGGCGATCAGACGGGCGCCGAAGTCGCGCGGACGCTCATCGAACGCGTTCGTGCGACGCCGGGAATCACCGTGTCGGAGAAGACGCGAGTCCTCGACCTCATCGTGGAGAACGGCCAGTGCGTCGGAGTGCGCGCGACCGTGGCGGGGCGCGCGACCGAGTTCATCGCCGACGCGACCATCCTCGCGACGGGCGGGTGCGGGCAGGTCTACAGATACACGACCAATCCCGTGGTCGCGACAGGCGACGGATTCGCGATAGCCCATCGCGCCGGAGTCCGACTCGCCGACATGGAGTTCGTGCAGTTCCATCCGACGGCGCTCGACACGCCGGAGAACCCGCTCGCGCTGATCTCCGAGGCGGTGCGTGGAGAGGGGGCCGTGCTCGTCAACGATCGCGGCGACCGCTTCATGCTCGGAGAGCACAAGCTCGCCGAGCTCGCGCCGCGCGACGTCGTGGCGCGCGCGATCTTCCGCGAGCAGCGCAGTGGACGCAAGGTGTTTCTCGACGCGACGATGTTCGAGCGCCCATTCGCGGAGCGATTTCCCGGGATCTACGCGCTCTGCCGCGCGCGCGGAATCGATCCTGACACCGATCTCATCCCGGTCACGCCGGCAGCTCACTACATGATGGGCGGAGTCGTCACGGATCTCGCGGGGCGGGCGAGTCTCGCGCGACTCTACGCGTGCGGCGAGGTGGCGCGCACCGGCGTGCACGGCGCGAACCGGCTCGCGTCGAACTCGCTGCTCGAGGGGCTCGTGTTCGCCGAGCGCGTGGCGCGCGACCTTGGATGCGGTGGCGCCGCTCGCAGTTGAGCCGGCGCGCGAGCGTTGGAGCGCGCCGCCGCTCGCCGACCGCGGCGCGGCGCAGGTCGCGGCCGACGCGATCGGCGTGTGATGTGGGATTACGCCGGGATCGATCGGACGGCCGATGGCTTGCGCGACTGTGTCGCGATGCTCGACGAGATCGCTGCTCGCCTGCCGGCTGGCGCGACCGAGGAGCGCAACATGGCGCTCACGTCGCGTCTGGTCGCAGAGGCGGCGCTCATGCGCCAGGAATCGCGCGGCGGCCACTACCGCCGCGACTTCCCGCGTCCCAAGAGGAAGTGGGAGGGCCGACACATCGAATGGTGAATTACAGCACATTGCAGTCCCACATCCGTGAGCGCGCTCGCGAGCGCAACGCGGTCATCCTCGCGCACAACTACGAGCGGCCCGAAGTGCAGGACGTCGCCGATTTCGTCGGCGACTCGCTCGGCCTGCGCGGGAAGCGGCGCGAACCGACGCCGACGTGATCGTCTTCTGCGGCGTGCACTTCATGGCCGAGACGGCGGCGATCCTGTCGCCGCCGAAGACCGTGCTGCTTCCGGACCTGGCCGCCGGCTGCTCGCTCGCGTCGACGATCGACGCCAAGCAGCTGCGCGAGTGGAAGGCGGAGCATCCGGGCGCCGTGGTGGTGAGCTACGTCAACACGACCGCGGAAGTGAAGGCGGAGAGCGACTACTGCTGCACGTCGGGAAACGCGGTGGACGTCGTGAACTCGATCCCGCCCGATCGCGAGATCCTCTTTCTTCCCGACATGTTCCTCGGCGCGCACGTGCGACGCGTCACCGGACGCGCGAACATGCACGTGTGGATGGGCGAGTGCCACGTTCATGCGGGGATCGATCCGGAGCAGATAAACCTCAGGCGCGCGGAGTACCCGGGCGCGGAATTTCTCATTCACCCGGAGTGCGGCTGCGCGACGAGCGCTGTCGAGGCGATGTCGGCCGGCGCCGTGAGCCTGAAGGAGTGCAGATTCTCTCGACCGAAGGAATGATCAGGCGCCCGTCGATCTCCGACGCCGACGAGTTCATCGTCGCGACTGAAGTCGGGATTCTGCACCGGCTGCGGCGGGAGAATCCGGGCAAGCGCTTCTTCGCCGCGAACGAGCACGCCGTCTGCGCGTACATGAAGGTGACGACGCTGCCCAAGGTGCTCGCGTCGCTCGAGAAGCTCGAGCATCGCATCACGGTAGATCCGGACATCGCGGCTCGCGCGCGGCTCGCGATCGAGCGGATGGTCGCGATCGGCGGCGGCGCTACCACCCCGCTGTCACTCGATCCGGCGACAGCAGAGGATCCGGGCGAGTGAGCAATCCTACTGCAGCCGGTGATCGCGAGGCGATGCTGCGCCGTCTTGCGGAGCACGCCTTCTCACCGGCCGATCCGCTCAAGTTCCCGCTGGACGGCGCCGAGCGTCGCGCGCATGGTGACCCTGGCGCTCGCCGAGGATCGCTCGGACGCGGACGTCACCACCAACTCGATAGTCGAGGCTGATGCGCGGTCGCGCGCTGATCTCGTCGCGCGCCGCAACGGAGTGATCTGCGGCAACGCGCTCGCGATCGAAGCATTCCGCCAGTGTGATCCAGCGATCTCGGTGAAGGAAGACATCGCGGACGGACGGAGCGTCGAGCGGGGAAGCGTGGTGCTGGCGCTGAGCGGTAGCTCGCGCGGATTGCTGCGCGCCGAGCGCGTCGCGCTCAACTTCATGCAGCGACTATCCGGGATAGCGACGCTCACCGCGCAGTACGTTGCTGCAGTGCGCGGCACTCGCGCGCGGATTCTCGACACGCGCAAGATGACGCCGGGCTGGCGCGCGCTCGAGAAGTACGCGGTGCGGTGCGGCGGCGGCGAGAACCACCGCAACGATCTCTGCGAGGCGGTGCTCATCAAGGACAACCATCTCGCCGCGGTCGGAGGCGACGTTGCGCTCGCCGTCACTCGCGCGCGCGGCGCAGCTCCTCCGGGAACGGTGATCGAGGTCGAGTGCGATCACATCGAGCAGGTCGCGCCTGCACTCGCCGCGGGAGCGGACATCATCCTGCTCGACAACATGGGGCTTCACGACATGCGCGAGGCGGTGAAGATGGTGGACGGCCGCGCGGTGATCGAGGCGTCGGGTGGTGTGAACCTGCAGACGGTGCGCGGAATAGCGGAAACCGGAGTGGACTGGATCTCGGTCGGCTCACTCACCCATTCGCCGCCGGCGCTCGATCTCGCGCTGGACTTCGATGCGTGATCACGCCGCTCGGGCCGATCGTGACGAGCCCGAGTCGCTGTGTCCCATCTGCGGCAGCGCGCAGCTCGTGTGGCGCAAGTGCAAGTTGATGTGCATGAACTGCGGCACCATCATCAAGTCGTGCTCGGACCTGTGACATGGCGCCGCCAGCAGCGAACGCTCTGGACCATCGGCCACTCGACCCGCACGATCGAGGAGCTCATCTCGATCCTCGGCGCCTACGAGATCGAGCGGCTGGTCGATGTGCGTCGCTTCGCGGGGTCGCGGCGCTACCCGCACTTCAATCCAGAGGCGCTGACGGCGTCACTCGCCGCTGCCGGTATCCACTACACGTCGATGCCGGCACTCGGCGGACGCCGCAAGCCGCTCTCGGATTCCAGGCACTGCGCGTGGCGCAACGAGGCGTTCCGTGGCTACGCCGATTACATGGACACGCCCGAGTTCGCGGCAGCGGCGGATGAGCTGGCGCGACTCGCGTCAGAGGAGCGGGTGGCGATAATGTGCGCCGAGGGTGTGTGGTGGCGCTGCCATCGCTCGATGATCGCCGATTACTTCAAGGCGAGCGGCTGGACCGTGCTGCACATAATGGGCGTTGGCGCGCCGAAGGAGCATCCTTATACGGCGGTAGCGCGCGTGGTGGATGGAAAGCTCGAGTACTGAGCCACGAGCTGATGCTCCATCACTGGTTTGCTTCGAGCTCTCCGACAGGATGCCCTTCGCTGACGCGCGACATCGCGTCGTAGAGAAGGTCGCCTAGCGCGTTGTAGTTGCCGTCGAAATGGTGCTTGCCGTTGCGCGCGACCACTGTCATGAGGCCCGGCGGCGCAGTGCGGCAGAGTGACTCCTTCTCGTCCTTGCCGTAGATGCACACCAGCGGCACGCCCTTGAGCTCCTCGATCTGCGGCAGGATGGGAACGTCGCCCGGTCCGGACGTGGTGCGCCATAGATCGGAGAAGTGATACACGAAGCTCGCGCGCTCTAGCAGCGTGAGCATGCCGATGAGCAGCAGATGCGGACGGATGTCCGGCGCGAGGTTGTTCGCCGCGAACGGTGACAGGTCGGCGCCGCGCGAATATCCGATCAGCGCGAAGCTGCGCTGCTGCCACAGCCCCATGTATCGCCGCGCAATGCGCGATACGTCCTCTCCGATGCTCTCCGGTGTACGACGCCCGCCGCGCAGGTAATCGCGCATGTCCACTCCGATCACGTCGACGCCACGCGCCTGCAGACGCTCGCCGACCTTCTGGTCGATGTCGGCCCATCCGCCGTCGCCAGAGAGGATTATGGCGACGGTGTTGAGCGTGGAATGCGCGGCCTTGAGCTCGACAATCGGAAGATCACGAACATTGGTTGTCGTGTCGGATCGCGCGTGGGCGACGGTGCCCAGCAACGCGAATAGCACGGGTAAGAGCATCTAGTTGACTAAGTACGGTGTGTTGGCGTAGCCGGGCTACTGACGCGCGAGCGTGCTCGGGTCGAAGCGACTGTCAGGGATGGGGACATCGATCTTCACGTTCGAGTAATCCTCACTCTGCAGAAGCTTGCCGCTCGCGGTGACCGTCACGCGCATCGCGAGCCAGCCATTCCCCTCCGGCTGGTAATTCTCGAAGCGGACGTCGAGCACGCCGCGGCCCGGTCCGCCCGGCTCGAGCATGCGCACGAAGAGCAGTCGATCAGCGTCGACCCAGAACTGCTTGCTCGTCGTGTCGCCGGCGGCTGCGCCGACGACGTAGACGCGGCGTCCTTCCCACGTGTCCGTGCGCAGCTTCGACAGATCGAAGCCCTCCTCGCGGAGCACACTGACGGTTCGCTCGACGGGTTGCGTGTACACGTCGAACCCGAGTATGAGGAGTGCGTTGCGTCCCAGGCTCCCGGCCACGCGGCTGCCGCGGCGCTGGTAGACGCTGTCGGCGAGAAAGAGCAGCACGGGATCGCCGTCAGGCGCGCCAACGTCGATGCGGAGCCGCGCCGGAAACTTGGCTTCCTCGTACCACGTCTCGCGGACGAGAGTATCGGCCGGCGTTCGGCGCTGCGTCGCCTGCGTGAAGGTGAGCGTGTGGTACCACTTGCCGACGTACCTGTCGTGCATCGCGCGGAGTACCTCGGCTCCGTCGTCCGGCGCCTGCGCAGCGCGACGCGACTGGGATGACTATCGCGCTTGCTGCAAGCAGTTCGAGGAGGAGGCGATTTCTCATTGCTGTATCGTCGATGGCAAGCTGGGGGTCACAGGTCGGGACGCAGCCCTTCCGCACCCTGAAGATAAACGTGGCGCGGCTCGCTCGTTCCTGCGAGCTCAGCGTGGAGCAGCACCCTCACCACGCGCTCCATCGCGCCAGGCACGGGGATCTCGACGCTGCAGAGCATGGCGACGTCGTCCCAGCCCAACTCGCGCGCCGCCCGCGCCGGGAACTCGCTCGAGAGGTCCGGAGTGACGGTGAAGAACGCGCTCACGACGTCGGACGACGTGATGTTGTTCCGGCGCAGCAGCTCGCTGAGCAGCTCCCTCGTCGCCTCTCTCACGAGCGCCGCATCGTCCCGAGCCACCCGCGTGGCGCCGCGCACCCCGCGCAGCTTCCTATCCACCGTGCAGCTCCATCATGCCCGGGGCGTAGGGCGCTGATCGGCGTCCAGGATCGAGTCTGGCACGGTGTAGCCGTGGCCCGACCGCATCGATGCCGCGATGCTGCGCCGCTCATCATCGAGCTTCTCGTCCCGCTCGCTCTCGAGCGCGGCGCGCGCAGCGCGGAATCTCCGCCCCGACATCACACAGAACAGATCGCACAGCGCGAGCGCATCTTCACTCGTTGCAGCGGTTGCGTCATCGAGCAAGCCCTGTGTCCGGGATATGACACACGCTCTGGCGAACAGCTCGATCGCCATGTTCGCGAGCCGCTCGACCACGAACTGGTGATCGACGATCTCCTTGCGATAGCGTGTGAGCGATCTGTCCGCTGCTGCACGCAGCTCGGCGGTATGCTTCTCGAGAAACTCCTTGTGAGTCGAGAGCCTGTCGTCGAGCTTCACGTCGAGCGTCGCGGTCGCGCCGAGTGCGGTGCGCACGCGCGAGGCGGCGAACTCGCTGAGGAGGCCAAGGTGCTTGAGCGGATCCCGCAGTGCCGCGCTCAGCTCCGTAAGCTGTCCCGAGAGCGTCTGCAGCCCGTTGAGCGCGATGAAGAGCTTGAGGATCTCGTTGGCGCCCTCGAAGATCCGGTTGATGCGTGAGTCGCGCAGATGCCGCTCGTAGGGATACGGCTTCACGAAGCCGCGCCCGCCGGCAATCTGAACCATCTCGTCAGCGGTCCGCCAGACGAGCTCGCTGGCGAATACCTTCCCTATCGCCGCCTCGAGCGACCAGTCGGCCTCGTCGCGCGTCGCCAGATTCGCGATCACCCCCATCATCGCATCGGATGCGAAGATCTCGGAAGCGATCTCCGAGATCTTGCGCTGAGTGATCTCGAAATCCGCGAGCTTCTTGCCGAACTGCTCGCGCTGGTTGGCGTACCTCACCAGCTCGCCGAAGATGCTCTTCGCGCCGCCGGTGCATCCCGCGGCCAGCGACATGCGGCCGCCGTTGAGCACGGTGACAGCCACGGTGAACCCCTTTCCGACCTCACCGAGCACGTTCGCGGCAGGCACCTGCATGTCCGTGTATTCGAGCTCGCCCTGTGTCGAGCCACGGATTCCCATCTTGTCTGCCGTGCCGATCACCCTGAAGCCTGGCATCGTCGGCTCGATGAGAAACGCGGTGGGGCGCATCACTTTCTCGCCGCGCTTCATCACTTCGGTCTGCGCGAAAGTAGTGATCACCGCGGCGCGGTGGCCGTTGCCGATCCAGATCTTGTGGCCGTTGATGATCCAGTGAGAGCCGTCGTCGCTCAGCCGCGCCGTCGTGCGGATGTGTTGAGCGTCGGAGCCGACGAGCGGTTCGGTGAGCGCATACGCGGCGAGGATCTCACCGCGCGCCAGTCCCGGAAGCCAGCGCGCTTTCTGCTCGTCATTGCCGTAGAGCGCGATCGATTTGGCGCCCAGTCCACAGTGAACTCCGATGAAGACGCCCAGTGACGCATCGGTTGCCGCGACCGCCTCGAACACTCGCGCGTATCCCGCCGGCGAGAGCTGGAGGCCACCGTACTCGCGTGGGATCGTGAGGCCGAGAAAGCCGTGACGCGCGAGCGCGGCGATGACGTCGTCGCCGATGGTCCCTTCCTCGTCGAATCTCACTGAATCGGCGAGCCCGTCGAGCCGGTTCTTCATCGCAGCAACCAGCCGCGCGACGACCGCTGCTTCGCGAGGATTCGACTCCGCGAGCGGCGGCGGATACGGAAAGAGAAGCTGGTCGTGAATCTCTCCCGCGAACAGACCACGTGTGAATGAAGCGCGCTCGTTTGCCATGCTCAGATCGGCTCTCTCGAGATCGTGACGTCGCCAGAACGCGCCAGCCACTTCCAGTGCAGTGCGAACAGGATGATGGACACCAACAGCATCACAGCGCTCGTCACCATGGACTTGACTGCTTGCCAGTGAGCGAAGCGCGCTTGGTTGAGGCGGTTCTCGCTGTAATACCGGCGCAGGACGCTGTCCGGCTGAGGCGTAGTGACCGCGCGCGTTGCGATGTAGGGACCTCCCATCCCGACGGCTGCGAGCCCGAACCCGGTCATCTGCGCAGGTCGTGCGAGATCGAATGACCCGTTCACGACTCCTGACAGGGAAACGAGCCCGACGATTATGGCGATGAGACATACTGCGTAGCCGTACATCTGCTGAATTCGCGACGGGACCGCTGTCATTGCCGGCACTCCGATGTTGGAAGGTGCCTGAATCTACGCTCTGATCGCGCTGACGAGCTCCGCCTCGAGCGCCGCTGCGTCGAGCGCGGGGAGGGCGCATGTGTAGCTGCGGCAGACGTATGCTGCCGCGCCGTCGGGAGCGCCGCGACCCTCGAGGAGCGGAATGCCGACGACGTCTTCTTCCCCGACGTTGCGCGCCATAACCAGCGACGGCACGAATCGCCGTGCGAGAACGCGCTCGAATGCGCTCACGCTCCGCGCTGACTCACCCACTAGCGCGACCTCCACCGCCCCGTTCGCCGCCATGTCGATCGCAGCCAACAGATGGCCGAACGCCTGCGGATATCGCGGCAGCGCGCTGGCGACCGATGCGATGATCTCGTCTCCGCGATCCCTCATCTTCTCGTCGCCGAAGTATTCCGCGATCATGAACATCAGCTCGGCCGCGAGCGAGTTGCCGGACGGCATCGCGTTGTCGGTGACGTCGCGCGGTCGCGTGACGAGCGTTTCCGCATCGCTCGCCGTGTCGAACAGCTGATGCGAGCCCGGATCGCGGAAGAGCGAGTCGATGGACTGCGCGAGCTGCCGCGCGCGATCCAGCCACACGCGCTCGAACGTCAACTGATACAACGCGACGAAGCCAAGGGCGAGCGACGCGTAGTCTTCGAGAAAGCCGTCGATGCGCGTCGCGCCGTCCTTATGCGAGCGCATGACACGTCCGTCGCGCACCATCTCGCGCCAGAGAAAGTCGCCGCTCGATGTTGCCAGCGCGCGCCACGCGGCGCGATCGAAGATTCGCGCGGCCTCTGCCACTGCGCGGAGCATGAGCCCGTTCCACGACGCCAGGATCTTCTCGTCGCGCATGGGTCTCACGCGCCGCGAACGAGCCTGCATGAGCCTCTCTCTCGCGCGAGCGACGGTCTGTGCAAGCGCGCTCTCGCTCATCCCCGCGTCGGCTGCGACCTTCGCCGGATCGCGCGGCACGTTGAGGATGTTGGCGCCTTCGAAGTTGCCGCTCGCGCTCACGCCCCAGTAGCGCTTCACGACCTGCGCGTCGTCGCCGAGGAGCGCGTCGAGCTCGGCTGCCGTCCACACGTAGAACTTTCCCTCTACACCTTCGGAATCGGCGTCGATCGAGGAGTAGAAGCCTCCGGCGTGCGACGTCATCTCGTCCGTGAGCCACGTGATCGTCTCCTCGACGACACGCTGCACCTCCGGATCGCTGGTCGCCTGCCACAGGTGCGCTCCGAACCTGATGAGCAGCGCATTGTCGTACAACATCTTCTCGAAGTGCGGGACCAACCAGCGCTCGTCGGTGGAATAGCGCGCGAAGCCGCCGCCGACCTGGTCGTAGATGCCGCCGCGCGCCATTCGAGTGAACGTGTCGCGCGCCATGGCGAGCGCCGCATCGTCACCGGTCCGCGCCCAACGCGTGAGAAGCGCCTCGAGGATCATCGTCGGCGGAAACTTCGGCGCGTGCCCGAAGCCGCCGTAGCGTGAGTCGTACTGCGACGCTACCGCCGCGTACACCTCGTCGAGCGTCTCGCGCGTGATCGCGCTGCCGCTGGGCGGCGCAGCCGTCTCGTAGATGCGTCGCACCGATGCGGCGCTCGCGGCAACGCTCTCCGGGCGCGTCGCGTACGAGTCGGCGACCGCGCTCAGAACGCGTCTGAACGACGGCATCCCGTGTCTGTCCTCGGGCGGGAAATAAGTCCCACCGTAGAACGGCTCGCCCGCGGGCGTGAGGAAGACAGTCATCGGCCACCCGCCGTGACCCGTCATCGCCTGCACCGCCTGCATGTAGATGCTGTCCAGGTCGGGCCGCTCCTCGCGATCGACCTTGATGCTGACGAAGTGCCGATTCATCAGCGCCGCGGTCTCCTCGTCCTCGAACGACTCGTGCTCCATCACGTGACACCAGTGGCACGCCGCGTAGCCAATCGAGAGCAGGATCGGCTTGTTCTCACTCCTCGCACGCTCCAGCGCTTCTGCGCCCCACGGATACCAATCGACGGGATTGTTGGCGTGCTGCTGCAGGTATGGTGACGTCTCGTCGGCGAGTCGGTTGGGCATCACGTAAGGTAGTCGGCCATGATGCGGATTCTGCGTGTCGCGCTTGACGCGGCCGACCGCGGCGGAATATTCCACACGCGCTGCACGACACTCGTCACACTCGAGGGCGTCTCCCATGAGCAAGCAAAGCTTCAAGGCCCGGCTCGAGAGTCAGGGACCCAAGGGTGCATGGACCTATGTCCGTCTTCCATTCGACGTCGAGGACGCCTGGGGGTCGCGCGCGCGAGTCTCGGTGCGCGGCACGATGAACGGCTTCCCCTTCAGGTCCTCCGTCTTCCCCGACGGAAAGGGTGGCCACCACATGATGGTGAACAAGACGATGAAGGCCGGCGCGAAAGCCGACGCCGGAAACACGGTCGCGATGGTCCTCGAGCCCGACACCGAACCGCGCGAAGTGGAGATACCGCGCGACTTTGCCCGGGCGATTCGTGCCGACACGGCAGCGCGGAAGATATTCGACGCATTCGCGCCGAGTCATCGCGCGAGGTATGTCGAATGGATAGAAAGCGCGAAGAAGGAGGAGACGCGCGAGCGGCGCATCGCCAAGGCGGTCGAGATGATCCGCGAAGGACGCAAGCGCGACGACTGAGCGAATCGTAAATTCCACTCATGCCAGAGCTAGCCAGAGACCTCGACACATATCTCACGCGCCACGAGTCGCGCGCCGAAGAAGAGCTTTTCGAGTTCCTCCGTATTCCGAGCGTGAGTGCGCAGCCGGCCCACGATGCCGACACGCGCGCTGCGGCCGCATGGGTGCAGCGATCGATCAAGGCGGCTGGACTCGACGCCGCGATCCACGAGACGCCCGGGCACCCGGTCGTCGTGGGCGAATGGCGCGGCGCTGGCGAGGACGCGCCGACCGTCCTCGTGTACGGTCACTACGACGTGCAGCCGCCCGACCCTCTCGATCTCTGGACGTCGCCGCCGTTCGAGCCGGAAGTGCGCGACGGGCGCATCTACGCGCGCGGCTCGGTGGATGATAAGGGACAGCTCTTTCTCCACATCAAGGCGCTCGAGGCCCACCTGCAGACACGACACGCACTTCCGTGCAACGTCGTGGTGATCGCCGAGGGCGAGGAAGAGGTCGGCAGCACCAACCTCGAGCGCTTCGTCGAAGAGCACAAGGATCTCCTCGCCGCCGACGCCGTTGTGATATCCGACTCGGCGATGTTCGCGCCAGGAATTCCTTCGATCCTGTCGTCGCTCCGCGGCCTCGCTTACTTCCAGATCGACGTTCAGGGACCGGCGAGCGATCTGCACTCGGGTATGTATGGCGGCGCGGTAGTGAATCCGGCGGCCGCGCTCGCACGAATCATCGCGTCGCTCCACGACGAGAACGGCCGCGTTGCCATCGAAGGATTCTACGATGCAGTGAGCCCGTTCGACCGCAAAGTGATCGATGGAATGCGACAGCTTCCAACGTCGGACGCTGATTTCATGCGCGATGCGGGAATCAGTGCACTCGGCGGCGAGACCGGCTTCACGACGCTCGAGAAGCTGTGGACGCGTCCGACGTGCGAGGTCAACGGTCTCCTCTCCGGTTACACTGGCGATGGCGCCAAGACGGTGCTCCCAGCGAAGGCAATGGCGAAGATAAGCTGTCGCCTGGTTCCGAATCAGGATCCCGAGACCATCGGCAAGCTCTTCGACGCTCACGTGCGCAAGGTCGCGCCTCGTGGAGTGAGTGTAACGGTCAGCCATCTTCACGGCGGCAGGCCGTGGCGCGCGGATCTCAGTGGGCCGATCTTCGACGCCGCGCGTCGCGCGCTCGAGGCATCGTTCGGGCGCGAGCCGGTGATCGTCGGCGAGGGTGGCTCGATCCCTGTCGTCGGCGACTTCCAGCGCATACTCGGCGCGCCGGTTCTGCTGGTAGGCTTCGGACTTCCCGGCGAGAACGCCCACGCGCCCGACGAGTGGATGAGCGTCCAGAACTTCCGACTTGGTACGCGCGCCATGGCGGCGCTGTGGGACGAGTACGCCGCTCCGCGAAAGTGATTCCGCGCTGAACTAGTTTCATCACGAAGCGGTCAGCATTCAAACCGAGCTGCACGAGGCCCAATGCCAGAAGGACCCGAGATCGAGCTCGACGCGGTGCACGAGCGCGCGGAGGAAGCTCAACGTGAGGGAAGCCGCGACCTGAGAGTGGTGGCCCTCACCACTGCGCTTCTGGCGGCGTGCGCCGCCATCGCTTCACTCCAGGCCGGATCGACTGTGAACGAGGCTCTCGCGCTCAAGACCGAAGCCACTCAGCTTCAGGCGCAGGCCTCGGATCAGTGGGCGTACTATCAGGCCAAGGGAGTGAAGGAGGCGATCGTCCGTGCGTCCGCCACCGAGTGGACGATCGCCGGCAAGACTCCACCCTCCGACATCGCGACGACCGCAAACAAGTACGCGCAGCAACAGGTCGCCATCGCGCAGCAGGCGCAGAAGCTCGAGCACGAGCGTGATCTCAGATCGCACGAAGCGGAGCATCTGATGCACCAGCATCACGGCTTCGCGAGCGCTGTCGCGTTCTTTCAGGTCGCCATCGCACTCGGCGCGATCACTGCGCTCACCAGGTCGCGCCCTGTGTTCGCAGCAGCTGTATTGCTCGGCGTGATAGGCGTCGTGTTCTACGCGTGGCAGTACGTCGGATGACCAATCGGTCGAGCGACTGCTCACGCGGTCAGTGCGCGCTGTAGCCCGCTATCGGAGCGTGTGAAGCGCCGGGGTAGGGGACGCCGTTTCCCTTGATGGAGCTCCACAGAATGCGGTTGAACAATCCCTCATCGGCGCGGTCCTCGGCGCTCAGATCGAGCTGCGCCGATTGCCGCGCTGCGCGCGTTCCAGCGGGATTCTTCTCGTCGAGCGAGACATCGGGTGTGAGCGCGACGTAAGGACGCAGATCCGGCTGCGAGGTGAAGACCTCACGGATCGGATGGCCATTTCCATCGAATGGCGACATCGATCGAAGATGCAGGATGTCGCGGATGGTCGCCAACACGTCGGTGGTGTTCACGAAGCGGTGTATGGGTGCGCCGCGGTTGTACGGCGATATCGTGAGTAGAACCGACCTGTGCGAATCGACGTGATCGGGCCCGTTCTGAGCGTCATCCTCCAGCACGAACACTATGGTGTTCTTCCAGAACGGCGAGTGCGAGAGAGCGTCGATCATGCGCCCGAGCGCCAGGTCGTTGTCGGCCATGTACGCGCGCGGCGTAGGCGACCCTGCGCGAGCACCGCTGGTGTGGTCGTTCGGCAGACGCACTATCTCGAGCGCGGGCATCGCGCCGCTCTTCACGTCCGCATTCAGCTCCGCGATCCAGACGTCCATGCGCGCCTGGTCTCGGATGCCGAGATCGAAGCCGGCGTAATGGGGATTGGTGTTCAGCCGGAGGAACGGTTTGTCACCGAGGTAATGAGGCCCATCATCATGATGAATCGTGTCCACCACGACGAACTCACCGAAGTTGCGGAAGGTGATTCCCGCCTGCTCGGCGGAGTTCCACAGATAACCATTCGCCGGCTCGGCGACGTCGTCATCCGGGACATCTTTCTCATCGAAGCCGCGGTTGGTGCCCTCGTAATCGTACGGGCGGCCGCGGTCGGAATAATTCGACGGTACGGTCTTCTCCAGATAGTCAGTCGCGTACGCCGCCGTTGACCAGTTGTGCCCATCCGCGCTCACCTCTGCATTCACGAAGAAGCGGTCATACACACCGAAACGTTCCGCCAGCGCGTGATGATTCGGTGAGTTGGCGCGCGGGAAAAATACGAGCGCCGTGTCGCCATCTCCCGAAGGAAGATCGCCCAGCACCTGGTCGTAGGTGCGGTTCTCCTTGATGACGTAGACCACGTGCTGGAACGGGGGATACGTGAACGCGGGCGACTTCGAGTTCCAGTGATTCAATGTCGCGACGCGATCCGTTAGCTCAGCGAGTCGTGCCCTCCCGAGCTCGGCGTTGCTCACGACTCCGAGCGTCCCAGAAAGTTGACCGAGCGTGTACTGGCGCGAGCCGGGCGGAGCGGGGTGAAGCGGGTCCGGGCCCCGCGGGTTGGGCGCGGTGCCGTCTCCCTTGCCGGTGATGTAGAGGATGTCGTTCGCGCGCGCGATCACTCCAGTGGGATACCAATCCGTCGGGATGCGCCCCGCGACTGTGTCGTGCGCCACGCCGGTGCTCACTCCGGCCGACGCGCTCGAGAGATCGAATACGGCAATCGCGTTCGCGTCCGCCTCCGCAGCGAACAGCCTGCTGCCGTCCGAAGAGAGCGCTAACGCGTTGATCGTCCGCCCTTCACCGACGCGCGGCGCGTCGCTCAGCGTTGCGATCACCGCACGCGCGCGGGTGTCGATCACGCTCACACGGTCCGTGCTCGCGGACGCGACGAAGACGCGGCTTCCATCCGCGCTCGCGACCAGTGCGGACGGATGACGCGCGACCGCATAGTTCCTCAGCGGCCGCAGGGTGCCGTCGTCACCACGCGCGAACGACGACACCACGTCGGAATCCCACGACGACACGAACACCGTTCCGTCGTTGGTAACGATGACACCGTACGGGTACTTGCCGGTCGCGACACGCTGGATCACGCGAGCCGATGCAACGTCGACGACCGCGAGCGAATCGCCAAGATTCTCTGCGACGTACAGCATGCGGCCATCACGGGAGACGGCCACTCCAGCCGGATACCGCTTTCCTGAAGCGCGCGGCGCCTTGATCGCGAGCACGAGACTGTCGGCAAGCTTCGCCGCGCTGCCGCTCCAATCGTACCGGTACACGACATCACCATTGCCGCCCGACGTATAGATGCTGCGGCCATCGGGCGAGAACGCGACGCCGATGAACGCTGATGGCTGTCTCAGCGTCTGCGTCACGACGCCGGTGCTCACGTCGACTATCTGGAGTCCCTGCTCACGATACCCTCCGAGCAGCAGCGCGGCGTGCTCCCCGTCTGGCGAGAGCACCATCGAGAGTGGCATCGATCCGACCTCTGTCGAGCGGCCCACGGGTGAGATCGACACGCCTGTAGGGAGAACCTTCGCGGTCATCGCCGCGCTCGTCGTGGCGGGCGCTCTCGTGCAGTCGAGCGTCAGCGCGGCCAGCGCGAGCACCGCGGCCCGCGCGGCGAGTGCGGCGGGCGCCGTCAGTGCGTCAGAACCGCCATTGACGCATGAGCAGAAGCCCGAAAGCGCTGGTGGTCTGCGGCACCTGCGTCGGCGAGAAAGTGGGCTGCGTGAGCAGATATCGCGGCTCGAACGTGGCTGAGAGACTGTATCCAGTGCGGTCATTGAAGCGGTGCGTCAGCTCGAAGCCCGGACGCTCGGCCGAGCTCGGGTCCGGACGCACGTCGAGCTGCAGGAACGTGCGCGTCTGAATGTACTTGCCGAATTCCACCTGCGTGCCGCGCAGGAAGCTCGACGCGTCGAGCGAGACGTCCGCCGGCTGGATGTCGAAGAAGTCGGCACCGAGCGACCGCGCCGCCTGCCCGGAGAACTGCTCGGTCAGAGCGCCCAGCGCAGCCGCCGCAACCTCGCGCGCCGCGAACGCCGCTCCCTGGCCGACGATGTTCGAGCTTCCCGTGCCGCCGGTCGTGAGTCCGTTGCCGCCCTGCTGCAGCAGCGAGGATGTCGATTGGCCGAAGGCGAGATAGCTCAGAAGATCGGTCTGGGGGATCGGCGGCTCTGCATCGCTCTGAAGCGCGATCTTGGGCTGATCGAGCGTTCCCGAGATGACGATCTGTATCGCGATCGCCTGACGTGTCGGAAGCTGCACGTCGTACTCGGCGGTCACCTGCAGCGTCGGGTTGAGCCCGGGCGTGTTCACGAACTGCGCGGAGCCGTGCGTGATCTCGAAGCGGCGTCCCTGGAACCGGTACTCACCGCGATCGCTCTCTACCGATCCGTCGAGCACGAATGTCGATTTGGCGTTGTTCATCGTCACGCGTAGCGCACCGTCGGTGTAGATCTCGACGTTCGCCTCCGGCGAGCGAACGAAGACGTCGCGCTCCACTACGACACCAAGATTCATGTTCAGGTTTGCGAGCAGCGGCGACTGGGCAGGGAACAGATCGCGCTCGCTCGCGATCGCGGTGTCGACCACGGCGAATAGCGCCGGATCGCCCGCGCCCACGAGAGTCTTGTTCGACGACTCGGGCATGTAGATCACGCCGTGAAGAATGCGCGTGAACCCTGTCACGCTCACTGCGTTGAACGGCCCCTTCACGTCGATGTTCGCGTTGGCGCGCAGGTCTGCCAACGCGTTGTCGATGACATGAGCGTTCTGCGCCGTGAGCTTTAGCGCGAAGGACGGTGCGGACAGAGTCTTGATTCCGATTCCGCCGCTGACTTTGACCACACCTCCGCTGTGAGCCACGAGCGAATCGACGATGATCGTGTCCTGCTGCAGCCGAATGGTCGAAGCGACCTCGCTCACCGTGATGCCCAGTGGGTTGATCTTCGCGCCGCCGTTCCAGAGCAGCACCTGCCCGTTCACGTTCGGGTTGTTGACCGTTCCAGTCACCGTGAAGTTGGCGAGCGCGCGGCCGTTCAGGTCGCTCACCATGTCGGTGAACTGCGGGATGAGGTCGAGTGGGAGCGAGTCCGACTTGATGGTGAGCGCGATCGCCTGGTCGCGCGGTACGCGCGAGCCTGGAACACTCGCGAGCGCGAGGTTGAACGGCACGGTCCCGGTCGCGGTGAGGATGACCGGGCCGCCTTCCTTTATTGCGTCGACGTTCGCCGTCACCGTCTGGTTGGCATAACTGAGCTTGCCGTGAACTTCAGGCGTCGTATGACCTTGCCAACTGAAATCTTCCAAGCCGAACGCGCCGGCGATCGTCGGGTTAGCGCGCGTTCCCTGGAGCCTCCCGACCACGGAGAACGTGCCAGCGGCCGGAATGTCGCTCTGGAGCAGCTCGATGACGTTGCGGATGTTGAACTGCACGATGTTCACGCTGAGATTCATCGGCCCGTTGGACGGCAGTGTTCCGGCCACGTAGAGCCGTCCTCCCTTTTCCGAGCGCAGGTCGAACCGATCGATATCGATGCCCGACGGACCGAAGCGGATGACCGACGGTCCAGCCGTCGCGTACACCGTCGTGTCGAACCTCAGCTTCATGTCGTTCAGTCTGAGCTCGTCTGCATCCTTGTTGAGCGTGAACGCCGCATTCGCCGAATAGATGCGCGACGTATCCTGATGGATCGTGACGTTGACGGTGCCGTTGGGATGCGCGTAGTCGGCGATCAGCGAGACCGAGTCGAGCGCGAAGCCGGCTGCCTCCACCGTGCTCGCCTGCACGTTGACCGCGACGCGTGATTGCGGTGTGAACGCCGTCTTCCACGAGTACGTCGCGGCGAACGATTTCACCGAGCTTCCCATCGCGACGATGTTCTTACCCGCGGCGCGTCCCGGCCATGTCGAAGGTGTGGATGTTGCCCGTCGCCGTCCCGGCGGCGGTCAGCGATCCGCGGAGTGTGGTGCGCGGAATTACCGCTGGTGTATCGACCGGTGCGAGCTTGGGCGGGGGAGTGTGGAGCACTGCCCGCTGCACTGCAGTCCCGCGTGCGATGCGCAGCGAGTCGCGTCGCGCGAGCGCGAGCCGATGCGCCAGGAGCGCTGGACGCGGCTGTACCGGCGTCGTGTCGCTCGTCCCTGGCATGAAGCGCTGGAATGCATCGAGTGAATCGACGATAGCGTTGTAGCGCAGCGTCCCCACACGTCCCGCCACCAAGCCCGAACTGGCCGCTCGCCGTCGCGTGAGCGTTCGGCACGTTCACCAGCAACGTATCGACCGTCAGCATTCCGTTCGCCGCGGCAAGTCTCACCGTCAGCGAGTCGAACGAAACGCTATCCACCGTAGATGTGAGCACGTGTGCGGATGCAACCGCATTTATCGTCGCGGGTGAGAACCCGCTTCCGCGCACCGCGGCGTCCGCGGTCAGCGACGTGCGCGGCGCCTTGGTGGTGACGGCGTTGGCGTCGAACAGATGGCTCGCCAGAGTGACGTCGTAGTGCTGCGCACCGGATGTCACGCCGACCGTTCCCTGAACCTCGATCGAGCCGCCGTCGGCGGTCGTCAGATCGGTCGCGACGGCAAGATTGCTCATCGGCCCACTCACCTTCACCGGCCCGGTCACGGTGCCGTGCAGACCGGCGGCGGGAACGAACACGCCAGCAGTCGCGAGCGATAGCGGGAGCAAGCCGTAGATTCGCGTTGAGCAGCGGAACACGCCCGGTCGTATAAGTGACCGTGCCATCGACGCGCGAGGTGCCCGTGACGTCGTTGTGCGTGAGGTCGCCGGAAGCGGTGAGACCGCGTGCCGTGCTCCCGTTGATCAGCGCCTTGCCGGTGACTGTTCCGCCGATCGGCAGTGACGGCACCGCTACCTTGGCGAGCGCTACCCGGAATGGCGCTAGCGTCACGTGCAGCTCGGTCGCTCTGAACACTCCGTTGCTGGCGCCGACTGTGCCGAGCGCGATGATCCTGCTCGTTCCGGTACGCGGATCGTCGAACGCGACGTCGCCATCCACTCGCATCGCGCCGAATCCGCCAGCCGCCGCCATGCGACCGGTCAGATAGCCCTGCCGCGGCGATTTCAGCGTCGGGAACAGTTGCTGAATGGTACGCGTGTCGAGATTGCTGAACTTGAGGTCCGTGTCATGGAACGCGAGAGTGTCGGTCACCTGAATTCCGAGATCGCCGCTCAGCCGCGTGCCGCCCAGCGCCAGACTCGCGTTCTTTCCCTGGTAATCGCTCACCGGCCCGATCCAGTCGAGCGCGAAGGAGCCGAGGCTACCTGTGCCGTCCTGCGGGATGTTCGGGTCTATCCAGAGGAGATCATTCGTCGAGACCGTGTCGCCGCGCAGTCTCAGGCGCAGATCGTTGTTGTCGAAGTTGTATCTCCCGCTCGTCTGCGACATGCGCGAAGCAGCGAGCGACGCGCGAATCCCCGAGAAATAGAGCGAGTCGTCGAGCACCGTGAAGCGTCCTTTGAGGTCGGTCACGCGCACCACAGGTGGCTTGAGCGGCTGCGCGGTCATGCGTAGCGCGGAGACGTCGATGTACTCGTGCGGATCGTTGGGATCTGCGATCTGCAGGTACGGCAGAGTTCCGTAGATGTCGCGGAAGTCGGACACTTGCTGGAAGCCGCTTCCGACGCGCACTACGTTGGGTCGGGTGAGTGGCGAGAACGCCGCCTTGATGGCGCTGTCGCGCATCGTCGGCGAGCCGGAATCGCGGCGGCACCCATGGCAACCTGAGCGTGATGTGACCGTCGACCAGCGTGAGATTCCACAGCTTGATCCACGAGCCGATCCCCGGCGGTCCCTTCACGTGCGACGTGTCGCGAGGGAAGATCCGGTAGTAGTTGAGAACGCCCCCGGTCTTTCTGTCGAGCACTATCACGGGCCGTACTGCGCGCACATTTCTCAGGTAGATCTTCTTTCCGAGGAAATCGCCGATGCTGTAATCGGCCGTGACGGAGTCCGCGGCGAAGAAAGGACCACCGCTGCTGTCGGTGATCGATACCTGCGACGCGGTGATGCCGTGGAGCAGATCGCCATCGACCGCGCCGACCTTCACTATCCCGTGCGCGACCTTGCCAAGCTCGCTCACGAGAATTCGACGCACGCGCTCGTGGCCCCAGCTCGTCTGTGTCATCACCAATACGGCGACGACAGCGATCACTGCTATCCCCGCGACTACCGAGAGCGCGATCGCGACGACCTTTTTCCAGCTCACCTCAGAACGCCTCCCCTATCGAGAGGTGCAGCGTGAGTCGCGCGAGTAACGAGTTGATGCCTCCGCTTCCTTTCGCCGGATCGTAAGTCCGGCTCTGATTCAGCGTGATGAGCCCATTCCCACCGTTCGCGACGTCCTCGGTGACCACCGGAAGCTTCTCCGCCTTCTCCGGATTGATTCCGATATCGACGCGGATCGGGCCGGCCTCGGAGAGATATCTCACTCCGAATCCCGGCGTCACCGCTGTCTTGCTCCGCGGCAGGTTGGGCGCGATGTTCTGCCCCAGGTACGCGCCGTCCACGAACGTCGCGCCGAGAAAGTTGCCGAAGAGCGGGAATCTGTACTCCACATTCGCTTCGATCAGCCGGTTCCCGCCGAGTGGGCGCGGCGTGAAGTCGCGATCCTGGAACGCCGGCAGATTCGGGTTGCAGCGTGCAAGCGTCGCCACCGTACACGACGGATCGTCCGCGAGAAGCTTGCTCGCCGGCACCGTCAGCACTCGCGGACCAAGCTGCGACTCCGCGAATCCTCGCACCGAGTTCGCGCCGCCTGCGTAGAAGCGCTTGCGCGGATTGATCACTGCGGCCTCGTGTCCCAGCGAATCCAGCCCCAGCGCTTCGGACGTGCTCGACAGTGCGTTTACCCAGCCGAGCTGGATGTGGCCGCCGAGCACGCTCTTGCGGCCGATCGGCAGAAACATCGCCATGTCGCCCGACGCGCGATTGTACCTGAAGTCCGAAAGCGTGAGCGCCGACGCGTGCTCGAGGTCGAGCTGGGTGCGATAGCCGCGCCGCGGCTCGTACGGATCGTCGGTCTTGTCGAGATTGACCGTGAGCGCGATCGGCGACAAGCGCTCGCTGTTGCGCAACGCCGAAAGCGTCGGCGCATCGCACACACCGTAGTTGACGCAGAAGTAGACGTCACCCGCGTCTGTGTGGGTCACCTCGTACCGATACGTCAGACTCGCCGGCCCGCGCGTCGTCAGCAGTCGAGTGAAGCTCGCCGAGAGCCCGTAGCCGCGATCCACGTAGATCCCCGGCGCGCTCCGCCGGTGAGCGAAGACTCCGGCATCGATCGAGTTGCTCGGCGAGCCGAACCACGGGTACCGAACGTCAGCGCTCAGCGTGTACGTCGGCGCGAGATATTGCGCCTGCGAGCCGCCGACCACGGTCCGCCCGACGTTGTAGAAGATCCCGTTCCCGTTGAGCTGTTGAGCGAAGAGGTTGGACAGCGTTGCGTCTAGAGTGAGCTGCTTCGCGCCGCCGAGCCAGTCGTAATCGACGTAATGCCCCTGCGCCTGCACGAAGTCGATCGTGTTCACGCCGAGCCCCCACCGCGCGGAATGCGGCGGCGCCTCGGTGACCGCGACGACGACGTGCTTGAGCGAGTCGTCGGTGGGCGGGACCTCGATGGCCGCGCGGCGGAACAGGTTCGACGAGTAGAGCGTGCGCTGGCTCTCGAGAACGTCGGACTGGCGGTACACGTCGCCCGCCTTGAACGAGAGCGACTTCTTTATCGTGCGGGCGCTGACCTTCTTGTTGCCCTGCACGTCGACGCTCGCCACGCGCGACTGCCAACGCGGATCTATGTTGAACGCGATCGCAGCGGCGTGGGCTGTGGTGTCCGTCGTGATGCTCGTGTCGATGATCGCGTCCGAGTAGCCGCGATCCCACAGTCGGTTGTCGAGATTGAGGCGGGTCGAATCGAGCTTGAAGAGGTTGAGTGGCTGCCCCTTCTTCAGGCTCAAGCGCTGCGCGATCTCCTTTTGCGACAGCACCGGCTTTGTCTCGTGCACATCGACCGCCGAGACGAGCGTCGGCGGTCCTTCGTGGACCGTGAGCGTGACGTGGACAGCGTTGCGCCCGGCCTTTGCGATCGACGTGTCCACCTGCGTGTCTCTGAAGCCGCGCTCGAAGTAGTAGACTCGCGCGCGGAACACGTCGCGCCCGAGCTCCGCCGTATCGAGGTACACCCGCGTGTAGAACAGGGGCGACTTGCTTATGAGGCAGAGCGGCTCGAGTACCATCGAGTTGCAGTGGGACTCGTCGACCGAGAGGTTCTGGAGAAGATCCCCTTTGTCCACCGACTTAACGCCCTTGATCGTCAGCTTGGTGATCTCGGGTTGCCGCTTGGCCTTCGCGGCCTGTGCCTGCACCCGGTAAGGAGCTCCGCAGAGGAGTCCCGCGCTGACCACTGCGGCGGGGACTAGCCGCCGGAGGATCGCCGAAAACATGCCCCTGAAAGAGCAAACGGCGGGCCGCCGTCTGGCAGCCCACCGTCAAACCGTCGCTCCGAGCCCCGCTTGGCTCCCGCTACGGGCTCGCCGTCAGAGCCCCGCCAGCAGGGCGTCGTTGTTGACCGTGCCTGCGATCCGCTTGATGAGCCACTCCATCGCCGATGTGGATGGCATCTGCTGGAGGCCGCGTCTGAGAGTGTAAACGTGGTCGAGCTGGTCAGGACGGAAGAGCTTGTCCTCGCGCCGCGTCCCGCTCACCGCGATGTCGATCGCCGGGAAGATCCGCTTCTCGGCGAGGCTGCGGTCGAGCTTGATCTCGCAGTTTCCCGTACCCTTGAACTCCTCGAAGATCACGTCGTCCATCCGCGATCCGGTCTCGACCAGTGCGGTCGCGATGATCGTGAGCGAGCCGCCGCCATGCTGCTCGGCCACCGAGCGTGCAGAGCCGAAGAACGCCTTCGGCTTCGCCATCGCTGACGAGTCCAGGCCGCCGCTCAACGTGCGCCCGGTGCCGCGCTCCACGGTGTTGTAGGCGCGCGCCAGCCTCGTGATGGAGTCGAGCACTATGACGACGTCCTTGCCCAGCTCGACGAGCCGACGCGCACGCTCGAGCGTCATCTCCGCGACGTCCGTATGGCGCGCTGCAGGCATGTCGAAGCTCGATGCCACAACCTCGCCGTAACCTATCGAGATCATGTCGCTGACCTCTTCAGGGCGCTCATCCACGAGAAGGACAAAGAGATGAGCCTCGGGGTGATTGATGGCGATTCCCTCGATCACCGCCTGGAGCAGCATGGTCTTTCCGGCGCGAGCAGGCGCGACGATGAGCGCGCGCTGTCCGAATCCTATCGGCGCGATGAGGTCGATCGCGCGGCGCGTCAACTCTGGTCCTGCCTTCGCTGGCTTGCCAGTCTCGAGCGTGAGCTTGCGCTCCGGGTACGACGCAACGAGTGACTGGAACTCCGGACGTCTGAGCGCCGCTTCCGGATCTGCGCCGTTCACCGAGACGAGCGATGCGGCGGCGTACTTGCCGCGCTGGTCGCGGCCGACCGCTGCCGTCACGAGATCGCCGCGGCGAAGCGCGGCTGCTCGTACGAGGTTGGCTGGGATGAATGGGTCCGCCGGATCGGCGAGATAGCTGTGCGCGGGATTGCGGAGATATCCCGCGTCTCGCTGCGGATCGAAGAGACCCGACATCTCGCATTCTACCGTCACCGGCCCGACAGGTCCGCGCGGCGCCTGCTCGTTTCGGTTGCGCCGGTTGCGTCTCCCGCCGCCGAAATTCTGCTGCCCGTTACCGTGATGCTGCTGCTGCTGTTGCTGCTGCTGCTGATGTTGTTGTCCGTGCTGGCCCTGCGGCCCTTGTTGCTGCCCTTGCGGGCCATTTCGATTGCGATGCCTGAATCGGCGGTACCTGCCGCGAGTTGGACCGAACCGCGAATCGTCAGTAGCCCCGCCGTCGCCGCCATCATTTCCGAATGTGCCACCCGGCGCCGTTCTGTCCTGCCGGTCCCGAGTCTGCCCGCTCCTCACGCTGGATCATCGGCGTCTGCGAGCGGATGTCGGAGCCGCGCATGTCGCTCTCAGTATCAGCAGTACGTGTATCAGCAGAGCGCGCGTCGTCGCTACCGGAGTCTGTCGCTCGCCCTTCGGTCGAGCGACTTTCGGTGGGTCGTGGATCCGCTGGTGGAGCGGTCGCCGCGGACGTCGCTTCGAGATACGGATTGGCGTCGGAGGGTGTGTCGGTGGACGCGGCATCGTCGGGACGTTGGGCACGTCCGCGACGGCTCGGACGTCGGCGTTCAGTCATGTGGGTGCATTTCAGGTATGCTGGCGCGATCGATGAGTGTCGAGGGCGCGTGACGCGACAGGAATGGTCTCCGTGTCGCTGGACTACTTAGTTGGTATTGATCGGAGTGTAGCGGGGAGCGCGGGGCCTACTCACGCGGCGCTCCCGGGTACCAGACTCTATCAAAATGCGCGCTGAACAGCGCGGTCAGCTATTGCTTCTGCCTGTACGCTAGCACAGGCTTCCGCGGTTGTCCAGAGGGATACATTTCGCTCATGGACGATCTATCATACCCCTCGGTTGCGGAATTGGAGCGCGACCTCGACAGAAATCCATCGGACCCGCAAGCGATAGTCAGGCTCGCCAACGCGTACTGGTTGAACGGTCATGGCCCCGACGTCGTCGGCGAGCTCGCCGAGCGCGCTCGCACGCTCGATCCGGCAAACCGCGGCGCATGGCACCTCTGGGCCCTGTCGCAATCAGACCCGCGTGCGCGCACCGAGCGCTGGCGCCAGGTCAGCGAAGCGTTCCCATCGGACGACCTCGCGCGCGCCAACCTGGCCGACAACGCCGCCGCGCTCGCCGGCGCCGAGCACGATTACGAAGCGCTCGACCTCGCCATTCATACCTACAAGCAGCTCCTGAGCACCGCCGCATCCCCGGATCAACGCGCCGCTCTCGAGAAGGCAATCGGGACGTTGAGCGGGTGGAAGTTCTAGCGGCGAGGGCAACCGCTACCGCACAAACCGCCCGCCCGCATCCAGCTTGTCCAGCGTCGTCTTGATCTCGTTCCCAACGGCCTGGATTCGCGTGATGTGATGTGGATCGAATGCGGGATCGTACGGACTGCGCGTGGGACCGCCGGCGACTTCCATCACCGCATCGAAGTGGTAGCTGTGAACCTGGCCTGTCTTCGGATCACGCCACGAGCCCTGCCACGCAAGCTGCTTGTTCTTGGGCCATAGCCCGTACGGCAGCGCCATCGACCTGATCTTGTAGCCCGGCACCGCGGAGTCGATTCCCATCGCGTTGCGTGCGATCTGCTCCTGCACCACTGCATCCGAGTACTTGTTGAGCATCGCGTGCCACAGCGTGTGATCGCACAGCTCGAAGCCGTTGTCCGCGAGCCACTTCACCTTCATGAAGCGCCATTCCTTCTTCTGACCGTCGAACTTGGGACTGTCACCGAAGAAGTTGTGCCCCGCCGCGCCTCCGTTGAGCATGCAGAAGACACCGCGATTCTTCCAGCCAGGATGCGACTTCGCGAAGTCGAGCCAGATACCGATGCCGCTCGTCGGATCGATCTTCAGCTGACCATTCTGCTCGATGTACCGGAATTGCGACGGCGATGCGTCGTCGAACACCACCACGATCGGCGACATTCCCGGCCGGGACGTCGCTGAAGTCCTTGTTCAGCATCTGCGTGATCGTGATCGGACGATAGCCGCGGCGATAAGCGTCCTCGAGATCCGCGCGGAAGTGCTCGCGCGTTCTGCTGTACAGCGCGTCGTGATCGCCGATGATGTGATACTCCAGCACCGGAATGCGCCCCATCTTGTTCGACGCGCGCTGTTGGGCGCCTGCGCCGCTCGCGGTGACGCCGCCTCCAGAACTCGCGGCCACGCCTTCCGACTTCGGTGTATTAACTGACGATTTGCCGCTCGGGCGTGCCTCACCTACGGAGCACGCAGTGACGCCGGCTGCAGCCAGCACGATCAGGGTTGTAACTGTATGACGATACATTGGTGACGATGGGACTACGGTTCGACAGGGTAGGGAAAAGGCAATATATACTCGCGGCGATCGCGCTCAGCATCATCGCGATCTATGCGTTCGACATCTGGCTTGGCACGTGCGGCGGGCAGGGATGTCCGAGCGCGGCCGAGATCAGGTCGTTCCATCCGGATGAAGGCGGACGCGTGCTGGACCGAACCGGCGCGTTCATGGGACGGCTCGCCATCGTGCGACGCGTCAACGTTCCACTCTCCGCTGTTCCCGTTCCGGTGCGCGAGGCCTTCGTTGCGACCGAGGATCGACGCTTCTATCAACACCAGGGCATCGATTGGCACGCCATGGCGCGAGCAGCGATCCGGAACCTGCGCGCTGGTGGTGTGCGCGAGGGATTCTCCACCATCACCATGCAGGTCGTGCGCAATACGTTCGCAGTCAGGCGTTACAAGGGGCGCTCGCTGCGACAGAAGCTCATCGAGATGCGGCTGTCGCGGCTGCTCGAGCAGAATCTCACCAAGGATCAGATCCTCGAGCTCTACCTCAACGTCATCTATCTGGGGAACGGCGTTTACGGAGTCGAGGCGGCCAGCCGCGATCTGTTCGGCAAGAGTGTGAGCCAACTGAGCATTCCCGAGGGCGCGATGCTCGCCGCACTTCCCAAAGGTCCGTCCATCTACACACCGCGCCGCTCGATGCGCCGTGCACTCGCGCGACGAAACGTCGTGCTCGGTCTCATGGCGCGCGAAGGCTACATCACTCCCGACGCAGCCGCCGATTACGCACAGGTTCCACTCCGTATAGCGCGCCAGGAATGGCATCCTGATACGAGCGGCGACTCGTACGCGATCGACGCGGTGCGTGCGCTCGTCGATTCGGTGCTCACCAGCGGCTCGCTCGACGTGAACGACCTGACGGTATACACGACCCTCGACGCGCGCGCCCAGCTTGCGGCGGATCGTGCGGTGCGGCGACAGGCAGCAGTGATCCAGCAGGAATCCTATGGCGCGCGGCAGCACGTCGAGGGCGCGATGGTCGCCATCGATCCACGAACCGGCGACGTGCGCGCACTGGTCGGTGGTCGCCGCTACGAGCGCGGTGGATTCGACAGAGCGCTCGACGCGCACCGCCAGCCGGGCTCGGCGTTCAAGCCATTCGTGTACGCGACCGCGCTCGCCGCCGGCTACACACCAGCGACCGAGGTCGACGACGATCCGATCGACGTGCGCATCGGAAGAACGATCTGGTCGCCGCGTAACTACAACGACGAGTACGAAGGACGCATCACGTTCAGGCGCGCGCTCATGCGCTCGGACAACACGGCGACTGTGCGTGTTAGCGAGCTGGTCGGGATCCCGTCCGTCATCGCCACGGCTCATCGGCTCGGTATCACGAGCGATCTGCCCGCGGTACCGTCCGCGGCGCTCGGCGCGCTCGAAGTCACGCCGATGGAGCTCGTCACGGCGTACGCGCCGTTCGCGAACGGAGGATGGCGCGTCGTTCCACGCCTCGTGCGACGCATCGAGACCGCTGACGGTGACGTACTCTGGAGCGACGACAATCAGCGCAGCCGCGTGATGGATCCGCGTGACGCATACCAGTTGACGTCGATGCTCCAGTCCGTCGTCAACTACGGCACTGGTAACGTCATTCGCGATCTCGGAGTAGAGGGACTCGTCGCCGGCAAGACGGGAACCACCAACGACGGCATGAACGTGTGGTTCATGGGCTACACGCCCACACTCGTCGCTGGATTCTGGTTCGGCTACGACACTCCGCGTCCGATCAGCGACAACGCGTCGGGTGGAAGGCTCGCCGCTCCGGCGTGGGCCGATTTCTACTTGAACGGATGGAGCGAGCCGACGCCGCCTGGTGCGTGGTCACCACCGGCCGGCTTGACTCCTGTCACCATCGATGCGCGCACCGGCTATCTCGCCACCGAGTGGTGCCCCATAACGCAGCGCGACTACTACAAGCCCGGCACCGAGCCGACCGATCCGTGCCCGCTCCACAGCGAGCCGCCGCCGCCCGAGATCGACACGACCATCGTTCCCGACATCCCGCAGGCGGTGCAGGACATAGGGAAGGGAATAGGTGGCTTCTTGCGACGCGTATTCAAAGGTGGACACTGAGTGGCACGCGGCTAGGCTAGCCTAGCCGCGCGCCACTCCGTCATCATACCAGTCCCAGCCACTCCTGCGGCGTCGAGCTGAAGCCTGGGAAGATCTTGTCCACGCGTGTTGCGCCGAGGTGCTTCACAGCGACTTCGCTGAAGACTGTGCGGAAGTCGGTAGTGAGCTTGAGGTCGCGCCCCTCGTTGAGCTGCTCCGGTGCGAGTCCCGGCCACTTGCCGTAGACCTTGCCGCCCTTCACTCCGCCGCCGAGGACGAAGAACGCCGTGGCGTGTCCGTGATCAGTGCCGCGGTTCCCGTTCTCGTGAGCTGTGCGTCCGAACTCGGACATCGTCAGCACGAGCACGTCGTTCATTCCGTCGCCCATGTCCTGCGTGAACGCTGCGAGCGACTTGGCGAAGTCATCCAGTCGCGCCGCGAGCTGTCCTGTTCCAGCGCCCTGGTTCACGTGAGTGTCCCACCCGCCGACGTCCGCGAACGCAACCTCGAGTCCGACGTTCGCCTTGATGAGCTGCGCGATCTGCATCATGCGTTGCCCGAACTGAGACTTGGGGTACACTGCCCCGTTGCGCGGCGCGTACTGCTGCGGGTTGGCTGCGTGCAGCATCTTCACCGCATCGAACATCTCCTGTCCTGCGCCGTGAACGAGGTCCGCGCTTCCCGTGCGGTAAAGAGCTTCGAGGCGCTGCACGTCGGTGCCAGTCGCGCGTACGGAGAATTCGCCGAGCGAGTTCATCGCTATGGTCTCGGACGGACCTTCCATGATGCGCGGAGTCTGCGGCGTCATCGCGACTGCACGGAACGGATCCGGAGTCACCGCGCACTGCTCGCACGTCCCCTGGACCGCGAGCAGACGGTTGAGCCATCCGTCCGGAGTCCCCTTCACGTCCGGAGTGCCCGTCTCCATGAAGTCCTGCGCGTCGAAGTGTGAGCGCGACGTGCTCGGGCTCCCAACAGCGTGGATTGGCGCTAGGAGCTTCTGATCCCAGAGCGGCTTGAGCGATGCGAGCGACGGATGGAGTCCGAAGAAGCCGTCCAGATCGATCGCCCCAGCCGGCTGGCCCGGTCGCGCGATTGCGATCGTCGGTCGCATGTCGTAGTACGCGCTCTCGCCGTGCGGGACAACGACGTTCAATCCGTCCGCCGCGCCGCGCTGAAAGAGGCACACCAGAGTCTTCCCCTTGGGTGCGTTCTTAAGCTCCATGCCGTACGCCATTCTGCGAAGGAATGACGGGCTCAATCCCATCGTGACTAGCGTGAGTGCGCCTGATTTTACAAAGACTCTGCGATCCATAACCACCTCTTCAGATTGAGCGCGGCGCCCTCTGCGTCGCGCATCGCGTGCTCGTTCGTGCCTGTTCTGTCAAGCTTGGATCAATGCCGCTGGAACTCCGGCGATCCGATCGCGAGTCCCACTACTTGCGCGAAGCCCGTGAGCTGCGGCGCGGGTCCCACTATCGGATTCCGATTGAGTCCGCGAAGAGCGGCGTTCTGCTTCCCCTTGGCTCGCGGCTCCTTGCCGTCGGCAGCGTCGTTCGCGTCCTGCGCGCTCGAATCCGCCTGCATGGTCGATGGCTGCGACGCCTGCGCGATCGCCGCGCCCGCGAGCGGATGCTCTCCGCTCGTGAGGATCTTCCGCGTGTCAGGTGATACCGCGCCTTCGAGGATGTTGTTCACTACCGCATTCACCTGCGTCTCGCGCGGCGCGTTGCTGAGCGCGTCGGCTCCCTCGAATCCTTCCACTGTCGCGCCAGGAAGACGATCTGCGCCCACCGCCATCCCGAAGTTGATTCGGTTGAGGATCGCGCCCGTGTTCATCCACGCGTCGCCCGTTTCCGGATAGCCATTGGGGTCGCGGTGTCCGAAGATCGGCTCGCCGAGATACGCGACGGCGAGTGCCGTGCGCGGCGTCGTATCGGGCTCGGCGCCCAGCGCGCGTGCGGTGCTCACCACGACCTCGAACGGCGACTTCACCTTCGAGTGGTATGCACGCTCGGAGAAGAACTGCGGCGATGTCACGATGGTGCGCATCACTTCGCGAATGTCGCCATCGGTCTTCATGTACGTTTGCGCGGCAGCCGCGACCAGTGCCGTTGACGGCGAGTCGCTGACGAACCGACGGCACAGCTCCAGCGAGATGAAGTGCGCAGTCGCGGGGCTGCGCGCGAGAATGTCGAGCACATCCTCACCGTCCTGCTCGCCACGTCCCGCGGCCAGCTTGTGGCCGAGGAAGGTCTTCTCCGCGGCGTCGTGCCACTGCGGTCTGAAGATGAAGCCACCTCCCTGCGCTGGCGGCTTCACCGACCAACCGGTGAGTGCGCGCGCAGCTTCTATCACGTCCTGCTGCGTGTAACCGCCATCGACGCCGAGCGTGTGAAGCTCCATCAGCTCGCGTCCGTAATTCTCGTTTAGACCTGCTTGAGCCTTCTTCGCTCCTGCTTGTGGCGCCTGTCGCGCCTGCAGCGGTCTCACCGCACCGAGTCGCAGGCCCGCCCGGAGAAGACCGCCGCGCGCGACCACCATGCCGCCGCCCGCGCCTGATCCCTGCGCCGCCAGAGTCGGCTGTCCCGGGTTCGCGCGGCTCTGAGCGTTGTCGAGGTACACCAGCATCGCCGGTGAATGTGCGACGGCGCCCAGAAGATCGCGGAACTTGCCGAGCGCGTGCTCGCGGATCGTTCGGTCGTAATCAGCGAGGTAGTACGCCTCCACCGGATTCTTCCCGACGAAGACGTTGAAGTGATTCTCCCAGAAATCGGTCATCACTTCCTGCAGCTGCCGGTTGCTCGCTACCGCTCGCGCGACGCGCTCCGACTCGATCTCGCCGATGAGCTGATTGTGCTCGCGTCTGATGGTCTGCAGCTCCGGCAGGTTCTGCAGCGGTGTAGTGTCGTTCTTGTCACGCTTCGCCAGCCGCGCCTCTCTCAGCGCTTGCTGATACTGCATGGCGAGCTGGGTCTGATCCTGGTTCAGCAAGGGATAGCGCGCGATCAGCTGGTCGATCGCGGAATCGTCGATGCGATCCGGATGCAGCTGCTGGTCGATCCACGCATCGACGCCCATGTTGCGAACCGCGAGCGCCTCACCTGGCCGCGGCCCGAAGGCGAGCCGGTTGAGGACCTGGTTCACCTGTTGGTCGGCGGTCTGCTCGCGGCCAGCGGATGTCGTCTCGAGGGCGTTGGCTCGCAACTCCTTCGGCGTGTTCGCCGCAGGTTGTACGACGCGCTGCGCACCGGCCAAGGCCGGGGCGAGCGCGAGCGAGGCAAGCGCCAACCGTGCCGCCAGACGAGGCGGCGCAAATGATGGAATGGTCACATCAATTGGACGCCCCGCTCGCGCGGCTGTTAACAATCGTTTGGCCGACTAGGTCCGGTAGCGAAGTCCTGGAGTATGGACCAGGTGCTCCAGGACTTTGCCGGCTACGACTTTCGCGGCCTGCGACGCCTGACTTCCATTCCCAGCAGCGGAACGAGACCGGTCCCGATCAGCGCGAGACTTTCCGGCTCGGGCGTCGTAGTCACCGGTGTTATCGCGAGCGCAACGCCACCTGCATTATCGGGGAGGTAGTAGTCGCGGATCATGAAGTCGACCGTGGTCGGAGCTGCGAGTGTGAAGGTTCCGGAGAAGTCCTGTACAGCCGGATCTGAGGCGATCCCACTCTGCGACCCCTGAATGCCACCGGCCTCGCCGTAGAAGATCACCGCGTCCGTGCTCGCGTTCGCCAGCACGAAGTTCCAGACCCAGTTTGGATCGCCGTTGTATCGCCAGCCCGTGAACGTCGGATTCGCACCCGTCATTCCGGTGGCGTTGCCGACCGAGTAGGTCCCGGCGCCCAGCACGAGTTGGAGTAGCGAGCCGGTAGGCGTCAGGCTGAAGGGGGCGATGACCTGGCCTACCGTTGGCGCAGGATCGGTGGGGTAGCCGTACCCGTACAGGGTGGCGTCGACGTTGACCACGGTAGTCTGTGAGAAGGCTGGGACCGCTAGACAAGACATCGCCGCAGTCAGCAGCAGTGGGCGCAGGAGCCGCATCGTTCGATCTCCATGTGAAGGTACGAGGGAAATGCTAGGATCCGCGGAGTCTAGTCCCCTACATCACCTGGTCGTCACGAAGTCAACTCCCGATGCTGCAACGCTTTACGCACGATGCTCCCCGCGGAGGCGTCAACGCTCCGCAACCTCGCCCAACCGACGCCCGCACCGGGCCGGGCCGCGACTAACTAGATGTGGATCGCTCGGCCGGTCACGGCGAGCGCCGCTTCCTTGACCGCTTCGGCGAGGGTCGGATGTGGATGTACCGTGATGCCGATATCCTCGCTCGCGGCTCGGAACTCCATCCCCAATACCACCTCCTGCAGCAGGTCGGCGGCATCGATTCCGACTATGTGGCAGCCGAGTATCTCGTCCGTCTCCGCGTTGGCGACGAACTTCACGAAGCCCTGGGTCTCCGCCATCGTCCTCGCACGTCCGTTGGCCGAGAACGGGAACTTCCCGACCTTGTAAGGAAGGCCAGACTCCTTCACCTCGTACTCCGCGAGCCCGGCGCTCGCGATCTCTGGGTGCGTGTACACTACCGCCGGGATCGCCTTGTACTCCATGTGAACGTTGTGTCCGGCGATCACCTCGACTGCTATCACTCCCTCCTCCTCCGCCTTGTGCGCGAGGAGCTTCCCGCCGACTGCATCGCCGATTGCGTACACGTTGGGGATGTTGGTCCGCATCTGATCGTCGGTAATCACTTCGCCGCGCCGTCCGACGTCCAGGCCCAGTGCCTTCGCGTCGATCCCGGTCAGAGACGGTCTGCGTCCCACAGCGACGAGAACGTAGTCGCCCTCCAGAGTCTCCTGCTTGCCGTCCTTCTCCACTTCGACGAGCACTCTGTCGCCGTCGCGCCTTCCGCTCGTGACGCGCGTTGCCGTATGGATCTCGAGCCCCTGCTTGCGGAAGATTCGGTCGGCTTCCTTCACGACGTCCTCGTCCATCCCCGGAAGGATCGTGGGTGCGAGCTCGAGCACCGTCACCTTCGCGCCAAGCCTCCGCCACACCGAGCCGAGCTCAAGCCCGATCACGCCGCCACCGATCACGATCAGATGCTTGGGCACTTCCGGGATCGACAGCGCTCCGATGTTGGAGAGCACTCGCTCCTCGTCGAACTTGAGGAAGGGAAGCTCGATCGGTACCGAGCCGGTGGCGATGATGACGTTCTTCGCCTGGTACTGCGTCACTGCACCGTCTTCGGCAGTGACATCGACCACGTTGCCGCTCTTGAGTGTCCCTTTTCCCTTCGCCCACGTCACCTTGTTCTTGCGGAACAGGAACTCGACACCCTTCGTGTTCTGGGCTACGACGTCGAGCTTGCGCTTCATCATGACGCCGAGGTCTGCGCTCACGCCCTCGATCTTCACACCATGCTCGGCGGCGTGGTTCATCGCGAAGTCCAGATGCTCCGTCGACGTGAGCAGAGCTTTCGACGGAATGCATCCGACGTTGACGCACGTGCCGCCGAGTGTCTTGTCCATCTCGACGCAGACAGTGCTGAGGCCGAGCTGTGCGGCACGGATTGCCGCGACGTAGCCGCCAGGTCCGCCGCCGATGATGAGAACGTCGCAGTTGTTCATGGTTCAGCGTTCAGCGCCGCGTACCGCGCTACTGGCGATTCGGCGTGCCTCGATTTGTTGAGAGATGTGAGAAGTGACTCGACGTCAGGCGCCACTATCAGCGAGTCGAGCCGTTCGCGCGAGAGAAAGCCGGCGGCCACCACTTCGCGCAGGAAGCGCAGCAGCGGCTGATGGAATCCTTCGACGTCGAGAAGTGCGATTGGCTTCGAGTGGATTCCGATCTGCGCCCACGTCCACGCTTCGAAGAACTCGTCGAGAGTTCCGATGCCACCAGGGAGAACGACGAACGCGTCGGCTAGCTCGCTGATGAGCGCCTTGCGCTCGTGCATCGTCTCGACCACGTGGAGCTCGGTGATGCCGCGGTGCGCGATCTCGCGATGGTGAAGCGAGCGAGGCAGCACGCCGACAACGCTCCCGCCTGCACCGAGTGCGGAATCGGCGAGCGCACCCATGAGCCCGCGTGATGCCCCGCCGTAGATCACGGTGATTCCCGCTCGCGCCAGCGCAGCGCCCAATTCGCGCGTTGCCTCGGCGAACCGCGGCGACACACCCGGGCTCGCCCCGCAGTAGACCGCGACACGCGTCACGGTGCGCGGCGATGTCACTCGATCAACATCGTCGCCGGATCTTCCATCAGCTCCTTCACGCGGACGAGGAAGAGCACGGCGGCCTGCCCATCTATGATCTGGTGGTCGTACGAGAGCGCGACGTACATCATCGGACGGATCTCGACCTTCCCGCTGATCGCGACCGGGCGCTCCTGAGTCTTGTGCAATCCCAGGATCGCGACCTGCGGGTAGTTGATTATCGGAGTCGAGACGAGCGACCCGAACACGCCGCCATTGGTGATCGTGAACGAGCCACCGGTGAGATCATCCATCGTGAGCTTCACTTCGCGCGCCTTCTTGGCTAGCGCTGTGATGTCACGCGCTATGTCGAGAATGCTCTTGGTGTCCGCGTCCTTGATGTTGGGAACGACGAGTCCAGCATCGGACGCGACCGCGATGCCCATGTTCACGTAGTTCTTGTAGATGATGCTGTCGCCGTCGAGCTGCGCATTCACCACCGGATATTCCTTGAGCGCCATGCACGCGGCGCGCACGAAGAACGGCATGAACGACAGCTTCACGCCGTGCTGCTTCTCGATCTTCTCCTTTACCCGCTCGCGCAGCGAGCTCACCGTGCTCATGTCGATCTCGTTGAACGTCGTGAGATGCGCGGTAGAGAGATGCGACTGGAGCAGATTCTCTGCGATTCGCTTTCTGCGCGTGTTGAGCTTCTCGCGATGCTCGCGCTGTCCATTGCTCATTGCGGCGGCGCGCGGCGGTGTGGGCGCCGCGGGCGGTGTCGGCTGCGTCGTCGGCCTTGTCGCCGGAGCGGGAGGTGCGCTCGCCGCGCCGATGACGTCTGGTCTGCTCACCACTCCCCCACGCCCGGTGCCCTGCACGCTCGCGATGTCGATCCCGCGCTCGTCGGCCAATCTGCGAGCTGACGGCGCCGACTTCACGTTGCCGTCACCAGCCGCCACGGCTGTGGCAGTAGCACTCTGAGCCGTCACTGCGCTCGCCGCCGGTTGTGCGCCTGCTGCCTGCGCTGCCGTCTGCGGCGTTGCCGAAGGTGCGGCCGCTACGGCGTTCTCGTCGATCTCGCCGAGCACGTCGTCGACGTGCACGACGTCGCCTTCCTTCGCGGATTGTTTGCTGAGCACGCCGGCACGCACCGCCGGCACCTCGACGGTGATCTTGTCGGTGTCCAGCTCGACCACCGTATCGCCAGCGCTCACCGCCTCGCCTTCCTTCTTCGTCCAGCGAGAGACTGTCGCTTCGACTATCGACTCCCCGAGGGGCGGAACTTTCAGCGCGATCATTTTCGGTATCTTGGTGTTTGTTTCTAAATATATCCCTGCACGGAGAACCCTTGCGCGCGCTCACGATTTCCGCGCATGGCGGTCTCGACCGCCTGGAGTATCGCACTGACGTCCCTGTCCCCGAGCCGGGACCGGGCGAGGTCCGCGTCAGAGTCCTCGCCGCCGCGCTCAATCATCTCGACCTCTTCACGGTCGGCGGACTTCCAGGCATCAACATCACGCCGCCGTGGACGCTCGGCGCCGACGCTGTCGGAGTAATCGATGGAACCGATGAGCTGGTCATCGTCAATCCGGGCATCAGCGACGGTACATGCGAATACTGTCGCGCCGGCGAGCAGTCTTTGTGCGTGAGATTCAAGATCCTGGGCGAGCATCTGCCAGGCACGCTGGCCGAGTACGTCGTGCTGCCTGCGCGCAATGTCGCTCCGATCCCACACGATACTCCGCTCGACGTCGCAGCCGCGTTCACTCTCGCGACGCTCACAGCGTGGCGCATGCTCGTGACTCGCGCGAACGTGAGACCCGGCGAGAACGTGTTGATCCAGGGAATCGGCGGCGGTGTCGCGATCGCGGCGCTCCAGATAGCGAGACACATCGGTGCGCGAGTGTGGGTGACGTCGTCGAGCGACGACAAGCTCGCGCGCGCTCGAGCACTCGGCGCAGACGAGCTTCTCAACTATCGCAACGTAGATGTAGCGCGCGAGGTTCGGGCACGCACCGGGAAGCGCGGTGTCGACGTCGTCGTCGATTCCGTTGGCGAGGCAACCTGGCAGTCCTCACTCGGCGCGCTCGGCAAGCTCGGCAGGCTCGTGACTTGCGGCGCGACGTCAGGTCCGATGGTCGCCACCGACGCGCGCAAGCTCTTCTGGAACCAGTGGACAATACTTGGATCGACGATGGGCAACCACGAGGAATTCGCCGCAGTGGCGGAAGAGCTACGTCACGGAAGATTGCTCCCGCCGATCGACTCCGTATTCGATCTCGAGAACGGCAGAGCTGCATTCGAGCGGATGCAGACCGGTGAGCAGTTTGGGAAGATTGTCGTACGGGTGGCTGAATGGCCGGGCTAGCGCAGTATACGCCGGCGCAGCTCGCCGAGATCAGGGACGCATTCATCGGCAAGCAGCCGGTCATCTGCCCCGTATGCGCTGGCCACATGACCGCTCGCCCCATCGGCGGTGGCTCCTTTGGGCTCGGCTACGCCCGACAGCGTGAGTGGCTCATCTGCACGTCGTGCAAGCGCAGCGCGATCTTCGATGTGAAGCGTGGGACCAGGAACTGATAGCTCTCCGGCCTCGGAGTTCGCACCATGACAGCCATGATCCCGTAGATTACCGTCGCCATGGATTCCACCAGCTTTTCCGACCGACTTCAGGACAGCTTCGACCAGCTGTACCGCTACGTCCCCGCGCTCTTCGGCGCGCTGGTAATCCTCTTCGCTGGCTACCTTCTCGCGCGGCTGCTCGAGAAGGCCACCGACAAGCTGCTGAGGCGAATCCACTTCAATCGCCTCATGGAGCGCGGCGGAGTGCTGCAGGCGGTCGAGCGCTCCGGGTCGCATCTCAACCCGACGCGCGTCACGGCCAGCGTGATCTTCTGGTTCGTGATGTTCGCGGTGCTCATGGTCGCGGCGAACGCACTCGGACTCTCGTCGCTGAGCAGCATGTTCGCCGAGCTCGTGAGCTACATCCCGAGCCTCATCGCGGCGATCGTGATCATCATCGTCGGCATAGTGCTCGGCGATTTCGTCGGCGGTCTGATCATGGCTTCCGCCGGCGCGATTCATGGCGGACCCACGCTCTCCCGCTTCGGGAAGGGCGGCGTCATCATGATCGCGATCTTCATGGCGCTGCAGGAGCTCGGTGTCGCGACGGACATCGTGACGACAGCTTTCGCGATCCTCTTCGGCGCGATCGCGCTCGCTGCTTCCCTCGCTTTCGGGCTCGGGAATCGTGAGCTGGCGGGTGAGGTGACGCGCGTCTGGTACAACAGATACAAGGCCGAGCGCGAGGCCATCGACCGTGAAAACGCGGCACATGACGCCGCCGAGCGGACCGACGAATACGAGACCGAGAAGCCAACCCCGCCCCGCGGGGTAGAGCTCTAGGAACGGTCCGTTTTTCGAGCGGCAAGAGCGTGCCGTAAGTCGTTGCGGTGTAACAAGTTACAACGGCGCGTCCGGCTTGCCAAAATACCTCTTTCGGGGTATATTTGAGGTACCCCAAAAACCACAGTTCTCATAAGGCGGAGACGCTCCACTAGCGTCTCTCGCGAGAGCGCTATTCGGCACCGTCATGACTGCTCCGAACAACCGCGAGCGCATTCTTCCGCGGTCGATCCACGAAGAAGTTAAAGAGTCGTTCATCAACTACTCGATGAGCGTCATCGTCTCTCGCGCGCTCCCGGATGTGCGCGACGGACTCAAGCCTGTTCACCGTCGGGTGCTCTACGCGATGAACGAGCTTGGCCTCGTTCCAGGGCGCCCTTACAAGAAGTCCGCTACCGTCGTCGGCGACGTGCTCGGCAAGTACCATCCTCACGGCGACGCGTCGGTGTACGACGCCCTCGTACGCATGGTGCAGGATTTCTCGCTTCGTTATCCGCTCGTGGACGGCCAGGGCAACTTCGGCTCCGTCGACGGCGACAATGCTGCCGCCTATCGCTACACCGAAGCACGCCTCACACGCATCGCCACCGAGATGTTGTCGGACATCGACAAGAACACCGTCGATTTCCAGCCCAACTTCGACGACCGGCTCCAGGAGCCGCGTGTGCTCCCAGCTGCGATTCCCAACCTGCTCGTCAACGGGTCGTCGGGTATCGCGGTCGGAATGGCGACGAACATCCCGCCGCACAATCTGCGCGAGGTAGTGAGCGCGCTCATCGCGCTCATCGAGGACCCGGATCTCTCGCCAGCAGCGATTCGCAAGCACATCAAGGGCCCCGACTTTCCGACGGGCGGCTTCATCTACGGCACGGCCGGCATCAGCGACTACCAGGAGACTGGACGCGGACGCATCGTCATGCGCGCACGCGCCGTGATCGAGGAGCGCGAGTCAACCAACAAGTCGCAGATCGTAGTCACAGAGCTTCCTTATCAGGTGAATAAGGCGAAGCTCATCCAGGACATCGCCGAGCTGGTGAAGGTCGGCAAGCTGGAAGGGATTTCGGCGCTACGTGACGAGTCGGACAAGGACGGAATGCGCATCGTGATCGAGCTCAAGCGTGACTCGATCCCGCGCGTCGTCCTGAACCAGCTCTACAAGCACACGCAGATGCAGGCGACGTTCGGCGTGATCATGCTCGCGCTGGTTCCGGACGCCGTGACCGGTCAGCTCGTTCCAAAGGTGCTTCCGCTCAAGGACGTGCTGGAGCACTACATCGCTCACCGTCACGAAGTCGTGACGCGGCGCGCGCAGTTCGAGCTGGACAAGGCGCTCGATCGTGAGCACATCCTCGAAGGTTTGAAGATCGCCGTCGATAACATCGACGCGGTCATCAAGCTGATTCGGGCGGCGAAGGACACCCCCACGGCGAGCACTCAGCTCCAGGCACGGTTCAAGCTCAGCGAGCGCCAGGCCGAGGCGATTCTCAACATGCGCCTCGCCAAGCTCACCGGTCTCGAGATCGAGAAGCTCGAGGCGGAGCTCAATGAAGTTCGTGCGCTCATCAAGGATCTCCGCGACATTCTCTCGTCGCGTCCGCGCCGCATGCGCATCGTGCGCGAGGAGCTGGAGAAGGTTGTTGCATCGTATGCCGATGAGCGCCGCTCCGAGATCACCAGCGATCAGGGCGAGTTCACGATCGAGGATCTGATCGCCGAGGAGGACATGGTGATCACGATCTCGCACACTGGATACATCAAGCGCACATCCACATCGACGTACCGCAAGCAGCGCCGCGGTGGTCGTGGACTGAGCGGGGCAGGTCTCAAGGAAGAGGATTTCATCGAGCATCTCTTCATCGGGTCCACTCACGACTACATCCTGTGCTTCACCGACGACGGTCGCTGCTTCTGGCTCAAGGTGCACGAGATCCCGCAAGCCGGACGCGCCGCCAAGGGGAAGCCGATCGTTAATCTGATAAATGTCCAACCCGATACTCAGATCAGGGCTGTAGTTCCCGTTCGCGAGTTCGGTGACGAGCAGTCGCTGCTGTTCTGTACGCGGCGTGGCACTGTGAAGAAGACAGCTCTGTCGCAGTACGCCAATCCTCGGGCGAGCGGCATCAAGGGCATCAAGATCGAGAAGGACGACGAGCTGCTGGACGTGCAGGTGACCAGCGGGACAAACGACGTCGTGCTCGCCACCAAGCATGGACTCTCCGTAAGGTTCCACGAGCAGGATGTACGCGAGATGGGACGCGACACGACCGGCGTGAAGGGAATCGAGCTGCGTCCCGACGACGTCGTCGTGGGAATGGTCGTCGTGAAGCGCGATGCGACGCTCCTCGTCGTGACCGAGAAGGGACTTGGCAAGTGCTCGCACATCGCAGACTACCGCGTTCAGAAGAGGGGTGGGAAGGGGATCATCACCGTCAACCGCACCGACAAGACCGGTGACGTGGTAGCGCTGATGGAAGTCCTTCCCGAGGACGAGATAATGCTCATCACGAAGCAGGGTGTGATCATCCGCTCGTCCGTGTCGCAGGTGAGAGTGACGGGTCGAATCGCCCAGGGCGTGAAGCTCGTCAATCTCGACGATGGTGATCTTGTGACCGCTGTTGCGCGCGTCATTCCGGAAGACAAGGCGGATGGCGACGAGGGCGCGACGGAAGAGGAGACGATCGACTCGCTTGCCGACGAAGAATGACGAAGGAGTAACTGGAGCAACCCACTTCATGGACAATGGCGACAAGGACGGCGGTGCCAATCTCGCGCACGCAGCTCCGGTCGCCGGTCCAGCCGAAGTGAATGTCAGCTCGAGCGTCGAACAGCCGGCAGCCGCACCCCGCGGCGTGCCGGCTGCTTCGGATACGTCCTCAGCGGAGGACCAGCTCGAGGCACTTCGTGCGTCACTCCGAAAGGCCGAAGCCGAGCTTCAGCGCACACGGCAGGAAGCCGAGAGCAAGCGCCACCTCGTCGACATCATGCACGAGGTCATGGGGAATCTCTCCACGGAGGAGATCTTCCACATGGTGGCGCGCAGGCTCGCTCGTGCGTTGCAGCTATCCCACTCGTCGGTCATCCTCGCCAAGCCCGGCGACGCGCGCGGCACCGTCGCGACGGCGTTCGAGCAGCCCAATCTCGCCAATCTAGAGATCGAGCTCGATCGTTATCCCGAAGTGTCAGCCGCGCTGGATCAGAAGCGCCCGGTGCTGATCCAGGACCTCAGCACGAGTCCGTGGTACGCGCGGCTCCGCGAGCAGTGGGCGCGCGATGGCACTCGCATGAGCGTGCGCTCCGTAATCGCGATCCCGTTCTCCTTCGAGAAGAGCCGAACAGGTGTCTTCCTGCTTCGACGCACGGTCGATCAGGACCCGTTGTCGGCCAGCGACGTGGAATTCGCGGATACGGTAATCAAGAGCGCTGTCAACGCGATCGAGCAGGCGCACACCATCGAGCAGGCAAAGGCCGACAACGCGCGGCTCGAGGCGCTCGCTCATACCGATCCGCTCACGCACCTGCTCAACCGCCGCGCACTCACCATACGTCTGGTGGCGGAGCTCGAGCGTGTGCGGCGCTACAACTCGCCGCTCACGATGCTCATGATCGACATCGATCACTTCAAGCAGGTGAACGACACCTATGGCCACCTCGTGGGTGACGAAGCGCTGCGCGCGATCGCTGTAATTCTTCAGCGGTCCGTGCGGAGCGTCGACATGGTCGCCCGGTATGGCGGCGAGGAGTTCGTGGTGGTTCTGCCCGAAACCGGAGAAATCGGTGCGGTGGCGTTCGCCGAGCGGATCCGTGAGCGCGTGGAGCGGCACAACTTCGAGGCGCGGCGCGCGGCTCCGGCGAGGGTCACGGTTTCAATCGGGGTGTCTTCATTCCCGGCGCCTCACGTGGAGAGCGCGGAGGACCTGTTCGCGCGTGCGGATGCCGCGCTGTACCGAGCCAAAGAGCGCGGCCGGAATCAGGTCTGCACCTGACGCACGGCGGCTCCGGCCGCCGCTCTTGTTTCTACGAGCTCCGCAACCTTGATTCGCGCGGTGGAAACCTTCGGCCTCCCCGATGCATCAAAGACGTGGACGACGAACCAGCGCCATTCTTGGGAGTGCACCGATGAGATTAGCCTTGCTCGCCGCGTCAGTAGGATTGCTTCATCCGCTCGCTGCGTCAGGTACGGCGGCTTTCACCACGGCGCTGGCCCCAGTGCGATCGACGTTCGACTGGAGCGGTACGATCCCGGCCGACGGATGGCTGCGAATCAGGAATCTGCGCGGTAGCGTCGAGATCCGACGTGCCGCCGGCGTGACAGCGGAAGTTCATGTCGCGCCGGAGCCCGAATGGAGAGGGTGGAGCATTGCACGGACAATTCCCGTGAGGTTCGTCGCGGAGCGGCGTGGGGCGGACGTGGTGATCTGCGCGCTGTCGGATCAAGTGACTAGCTGCGACCCCGACGTGCTGTCATCCGACCAGAGTTGGAGCGACAACACGGAGCCACAAGCAATGCATGTGACGGTGCTGCTGCCAGCGGGCGTATCAGTGCAGGGCGGTACGATGCATGGTGATGTGAGCGTGAGCGGTGCGGGCGGTGACGTGATCGCACGGACGGGCCACGGCAATCTCTCGGTCCACGGAGTGGCCGGCTTATTGACGGCGAACACGGGCCACGGCGATGTGGACGTCGCGAACGCATCGTCCCGAGTCAGTGTCAGTAGCGGTCACGGTAATGTGAGCGTCGTGGATGCCGGCGCCGCTGTCCATGCGACGACCGGTCACGGCGACGTCAGCGCGACTCTCGGGCCGGGCGCTGCAACCGGCACTAACGACATGCTCTTCGAAACCGGGCACGGCAACGTCGACGTGACCGCACCGCGGAGTCTCTCCGGTGACATAGACATGCACACCGGCCACGGAAACGTGACGACGAGCTTTCCGCTCGCGACAGACCCTAGCGCGCGTCGCTCTCACACTGAATGGGCGCGCGGAAAGCTCGGCGGCGGCACCAGATCGGTGCGCCTGTCCAGCGGGCATGGCGACGTCAGTCTCACCAGCGGCGGTTAGCGTCGCCGCGGCCGCCGCTCTTCATTTGCCGATGTTGCGCAGCTCGACCAGGAGACACCTGTCCTGCACGACGTCGATCCCCTCCTTCGCCAGCGCCTCCGCGGCTTCATCGTTGGTGATACCGAGCTGAAACCACACGGCTTTCGGTTTCTTCGCAATGATGTCGTCGACATGTTGCGCGATGTCTCTCGGTCTGCGAAAGACATTGACGATGTCGATGTCACCGGGGATCGCTGAGACGGTTCTGTAAACAGGCTCACCGAGCACCTCGGTCATGTCGGGATAGTAGACGGGGACCGGGACTATCTCGTAGCCTGCGCGCTGCGCATACTGCGGAACATAGTACGCGGGTTGGGCGGGATCCGGCTTGATGCCGAGCACCGCAATTCGGTGCGAGCGCTCGAGCAAACCGCGAATGTCGTTCTCATCTTCGATGAGATGGCTCTTCCAATCCATGTCTGAGTGCTGTGTCGGTGTGTGCTCGTGCGCGAGCGGTGTGCTGCTTCGCGGAAGAATGGCCTGAACGTCGATCAGCGGCCACTTCACTTGACTAGGCAGGTTGCGCGCCGTACGATTCCGGAGTGAAGATCACACCGGCGATGCAGCGTCCCGATCTCTACGCCGCGCCAAATGCACGCGCCCACTCATTGAGCGCGTAGCGGGCGGAAGCTTGTCACACATGTCTTGACGGATCGACCCGTCAGTCGAAAGCCCTCCACTCGCGCGGTGGAGGGCTTTTTTGTTTTCCCCTATTCTCGTGTACGAGGAGTCTGGAATGCGGATGCTAGTGCTGGGTGCGGGTCTTCAAGGATCCGCTTGCGCGTTCGACCTGCTGCAGAACCCGGAAGTCACGGAAGTGAGGCTCGCGGATCTCCACATCGAGCGGCTTCCCGAGTTTCTCAGACCTTACTCCGGGAAGAGGCTGATCCCGACTCCGCTCGACGTGCGCGACGCCGACGCAGTGCGCGCACTGATGCGCGAGTGCGACGCGGTGATGAGCGCGATTCCGTACTACTTCAACCTAGCCCTCGCGAAGCACGCAGTCGAAGTTGGCGTTCACTTCTGCGACTTGGGTGGCAACACCGACATCGTGCTCGAGCAACGCAAGCTGGACGCAAAGGCAAAGGAGCAGAAGTGCAGCGTGATTCCGGACTGCGGACTGGCGCCCGGAATGGACGTGATCCTCGCGCAGTACGGAATCTCGCAGCTCGACACTGTCGATTCGGTGAAGATCTTCGTCGGCGGGCTGCCCGAGCACCCTGAAGGGCCGCTCAAGTACCAGATCGTCTACTCGCTCGAAGGGGTGCTCGACTACTACACGACGCTCTCACGGGTGATGCGGAACGGCAAGGAGGAGACGGTGGCAGCGCTGAGCGAGATCGAGCCAGTCATGTTCCCCGAGCCCCTCGGCGAGCTCGAGGCGTTTCACACGGCTGGAGGGCTGTCCACTCTCGCGGAGCGCTACGAAGGAAAGATCCAGACGATGGAGTACAAGACGCTGCGCTACCCGGGGCACGCGAAGATCATGGAAGCGATCCGCGAGCTCGGCCTGCTCGATCTCGATCCGATCGAGGTCAAAGGGGTGAAGGTGTCGCCGCGCGATGTCGCGGTGGCAGCGATGGGCCCGCGGCTCACCAAGCCCAAGAGCCCAGATGTCGTAGCACTCCGCGTGGTGGTGAGCGGAACGAAGAACGGTGCGCCGAAGACGCTCTCATGGCAGCTCATCGATCACTACGATGCGAAGCACGGCATCAGCGCGATGATGCGAACGACAGGCTACTCGCTGAGCATCACGGGCCAGATGCAGGCCCGAGGCGACATCAAGCAGTTCGGAGTGTGTACGCCGGACCAGTGCGTTCCAGCGGAGCTCTATATCGCGGAGCTGCGGAAGCGTGGAATCGATGTGAAGGCGGGGTAGGCGACCACTTCCCGTTCAGCTACCTCGCAAAACTCGCCAACGTCTCACCCATCACGTCGATCGTGGACTTGGCGGTCCAGCGGTCGCTGCCGTTGTAGAGGAAGGCGAATGAGATTATCTCACCGTCGGCGGCCGTGACGTAGCCTGCGAGTGCGATGACGTCGTTGGTGGTGCCGGTCTTTGCGTGAAGGTTGCCCTGGGCGGGACTGTCCTTCATGCGTCTGCGCTGGGTACCGCTCTCGCCGGCGACCGGGAGCGCTGCATGGAACTCAGGTCCCCACGGCGCGGTGTGAGCGTAGTTGAGGAGCTTGATCATCGACCGCGCGGTTATATGGTCGTCCACCGACAGGCCGCTTCCATCCGCGTTGTAGATCTTGGATGTGTCAGCACCGAGCCGCGCGAAGAACTGGTGCATCGCGCGGTTGCCGTTGGGGACGTTTCCCTGCGCGTTGCGGCGCGGCCCGCGTGCGGCGTCGCGGAAGAGCAACTCGGCGTAATGGTTTATGCTCTCCCGATCCATCGCGCTTATCATGCGCGCGAGCGGCGGCGACTCGAGCCCCGTGACCTTGGTCGCGTTCGCAGGTGCGGCCGCGACACGTGTCGCGCCGGTGATCTGAACGCCTGCGCGCTGCAGCGCGGCCCTGAACGCCCCGGTAGCGAAGAGCGCCGGATCATCGACGACGAAGGAATACCGCCGCGGGCCTGACGAGCGCCCGATCGACCCGCTCACGACGATCGTTCCGTCCGACCGTTTGGACATTCTGAGCGACGCCCCTCCTCCACCCACCGTGCGCGCGTTGTTTATGACCGGGATGGTGGTAGTCGCTGGCTCGAGCGAGACGTCTGCATGCGACCCGGTTCCCGGCGCGGCGACCACCCACACCACGTTCTCGTTGAGCGAGAGCCCACTCACGCGCGCGGCGTACGCCGCGCCGAGGTAGCGGTTGAGCCATCCCTGCGGAATGCGCGCGTCGTCGAACGCTGACGCGTCGCCGATCACGTTGCCGTCGACGCGCTTGATGCCGGCTGCGACTACTCGCTGTGCGAGAGCCTGCATTGGCGCATTCGGGCCGCCCTCCATGAATCGACCGGAGAGCGCGGGATCGCCGTCGCCGCGAATGATGATGTCGCCGTGCAGCGTGCCGTCGCTCGACACCGTGCCGTCGCGCAGCACGTCGGTGCTGAACTGGTAGTCGGGGCCGAAGCGATCGAACGCGAGCGCGCTGGTGAAGAGCTTCATGGTCGAAGCCGGCTTCATCTCATCGCCAGGATCGTGCGCGAAGAGGGTATCGCCGCGCGTGACGGACGTGACCATCACTCCCCAACTCCCACCGCGCGTTCGGCTGAGGAAGATGCCCAGGTCGTTGGCGAGCGCGGCGGAGCTGCGCGGCGACGTGTAGTGCCCGACCGCGCCGAGTGGCGACTCGGAGGTGGTCGAGGCTGAATGAACTGGCTTTCTGCGGCGGTTCTGGACAACTGCTGAGTGCTTCTTGCGCTTGCGAACACGCTGCGCGCCAACGGGCGCTGCGAAGGTCAAGGCGAGCAGGACGAGCAGGGCGTTTCGTATTTTCGACACTACAGTGATCGGGAAAGCTAGACTTTGAGGAAGATCTTCCGCCGGTAGAGAACGGTGAGGACGGCGAGCCAGATCAGCACGATACAGACCGCGAAAGCTAGCGACGCGTTCCTGGGATCGAGCCAGCTCGCGAAAGCTCCCTCATAAACGGCGGTCTCGAGCGGAATGCGCTCGCCGCCGTACGGCACGATGATGAGCGAGTAGATGGTGCGCGCCATGACGCCCGATCCGACGAAGGCGACTATCGGGTTGGTCCCGTAGATCACGAATGGCTTGGTCCACCACCTCACGTCGTGAACATCGACGAGCCAGATACACGCCCCGAGCGACACGCAAGCCATGCCGGCGGTGAAGATGACGTAAGAGCTGGTCCAGAGACTCTTGTTGATCGGGAAGGACCAGTTCCACATCAGGCCCACCATCATCCCGATCGCGCCGACGGTGAACAGTCCGTTGAGCCGCTCGGCGATGGGTACGTCGCCACGAGTGATCCAGCGTCCGGCGAGCACTCCAAGCATGACAGTGCCGATCGCCGGAACCGTCGAGAGGATTCCCTCCGGATCCCACGTCTTGCTCTGCACCCAGAGATGCCCGCCAAGCAGCGTGCGGTCGAGCCACGCCGAGAGCGTGGCATCGGGGCGGTCGAGCAGGAGCGCGCCGATGGCGCCGTGGTGACCGGGCACTGGGACGAGCGTCTGGAGGAACCAGTAGCCGAAGAGCAGAGCAGCGATGATCGTGACCTGCTGCTTGAGCGTGGTGCGCATGGTGAGCAGCGCGCCGAAGATGTAGCAGACTCCGATGCGGGGGAGAACTCCCGGAATCCTCACCTCAGTGATGCGGGTGAGCGGATAGTAGGGGAAGGCGGCCATCAGCCATCCCAGCAGCACGATGATGGAGCCGCGCCGAAGGATTTGCTTGACGATGTCGGAATCCGTCGCGCCGCGCGTCCGTCGCGCGCTGAGCGACAGATGTGTGGTGACTCCGACTATGAAGAGGAAGAACGGAAAGATGACGTCGGTTGGCGTCCAGCCGTTCCACTCTGCATGTTCAAGAGGGGCGTAGATCGCGCCCCAGCTTCCGGGATCATTCACGAGAAGCATTCCCGCGATGGTGATCCCGCGGAACACGTCGAGCGAAAGGAGGCGGGTAGGGGCGGCACGTTCCATGATGGATAAGATACGGGTCCGGAGCGATTGTCGTTAATCGTTGACGGCGCTCACGGCCGTTCCGCAACGCCCGGATCAACACTCGGAGACCTAATGGCAAACGTCGAGCAGAACACGGTTCGCGAGGGGATACTTGCGGGGCTACTCAGCGCGACGGTGATCGCCGCGTGGCTGCTCGTGGTCGACATGATCGCTGGCCACGCGCTGTTCACGCCGCGCGTGCTCGGCCGCGGTCTCATCGGGATGCTGGGAATTCGCGCGGGCGACACGACCGCGTTCTACGTGATCGCGTACACCGTGTTCCACTACGTCACGTTCTGCATCATCGGAGTGATCGTGTCGGTGATCGTCTCGCAAGCTCGCCGGACGCCCGCGGTGCTCGCTGGCTTCCTCATCATGTTCATAGTCTTCGAGTTCGGCTTTTACGGACTCGCATCGATGCTGAGCGTGAACAGCGATCTCCAAGGCCTCGCATGGTACCAGATCGGGCTAGCGAACCTGCTAGCGACATTGGTGATGTTCTACTTCATGTGGGCGAGGCATCCGGAACTGAAGGCGGAGATTCGGAGCGCGCTGGAGGGGACGGATGCGTAGCGATCAGGCGGCCGCCGCAGGCGGCTCGCTCCCCGTCCACCCGACCTGAGCGGCGGCCTGGCTGTCGTCGCCGCGCGCTACCCACTTGAAGAAGATCACGGTCATCAGTGAGTAGAAGACTATGCCGCCGGGGATCCACATGATCAGGCCGCCCGCCTGCTGATCCATCATCGGAGTGAGGCCCCACACGCGTGGCGCGGCGGCGTAGGCGGGATACAGAACGTGGTCGGCGAGAGTGATGTAGACCGCGATCACCGACATCGGGAGCGTCATCAGAAAGCAGTACAGCATCTGCGCGGGGTACGCGAGTCGCGGTAGCTCGGGGAGCGGGCTCATGAATGGCCACCACATCACCACCGCGGCCGCCAGGAACATCAAATGCTCGGCGATGTGGATGTTGTGATTCGCCATCGCCGCGTTGTAGAAGAACGGCAGATGCCATATCACCATCACGAGGTTGAAGATGGTGAAGCACATCGCCGGCTTGAGCGCGAACTCGGCGAGCTTCCTGACAACGCGTGGCCGGATGAGAGGACGCAGCATCCAGCCCGGAACTCCGGCGAGAAGCAGCGGCGGCACGAGCAGCATGAGAAGAAGATGCTGCACCATGTGCGCGCTGAAGAGGAACGAGTCGCTGAGATCGTGGAGCGGACCGTTGAGCGATGCGAAGAGCGCGAACAGGCCCGCGAAGAACCAGAGCTTCTCGAGCCCGGTGGGAGTATCGCGCGAAGGGGCCTGGGATGCGCGCCACAGGTAGAGCGCGCCGAGCGCGATGATGCCGACTACGGTACTCGGATGAACCGACCAGCCCGTCCATCCGATCTGTGTGACCGGATGGAGGGCTGCCAACAGCATGTTATGCAATTCTAGCCGAGGCGGAGGTGCCCGAAGAGGAACATCAAGGCAAAGACAGTGACGATGGCCACGGTGAGCGGGCCCGTGAAGAGCACACGGAACAGCTTGTGGTCGTAGCGCAGGTGCATGTAGAACAACACGACTATCGTGAACTTGAGCGCGCTCATCGCGAGCATCACGGGAATGAATGCGCGCGACGCAACGAAGGAGGGGATGTAGTAGACCCACACCTCCGCCGCAGTGATGACGGTGAGGATGACCGCGACCTTCCAGTACACCGACCACGTCGGGTGCTCGTGGACGATCCCCTCCTCACGGTGCTGCGCGGCGTCGAGGCTGGAGTGATGGGCTGCTGAGTTGTCCATGCGCTTTACCGGATGAGATAGACGAGTGTGAAGATCGCGATCCAGACGACGTCGACGAAATGCCAGTACAGAGCCATGATGTCGACGTTGAGCGCGTCGTCGGGACCGAGTCCGCGCTTGAAGTCGATCATGAGCATGGTGAGTAGCCAGAGGACGCCGGCGGTCACGTGCGCGCCGTGGAATCCGGTGAGCGTGAAGAATGTCGAGCCGAAGAGGTTCGTCTTGATGGTGAGCCCTTCGTTCACGAACGACGTGAACTCGTAAGCCTGGCATCCGAGGAATCCAGTGCCGAGCAGGGCGGTCATGAAGAGCCACAATCTGGACGACCCGAGGATGCGATCGCCGAGTGTGTGCTTCGGCACGTTCTTGTTCTCGACCGCGGCGAGCGCGAGCACCATCGCGAGCGACGACATCAGGAGGATGAACGTCGAGGCTGACGTGACGGGGATGTTCAGGATCGCCTTGTAGACGTGGCCGGTGGAAGGATCCTTCCATGCCTCGTGTGGGAACGGCCCCACCACACTGCGTCCCTTGTAGATGAGGTACGTGGAGATGAGCGATATGAACAACATGCACTCGGAGCCAATGAACGCCCAGATGGCGATCTTACGGCTGTTGAGCCCCGTAGTGGTGTAATGGTGTGAGACTGTCGCTGTCGATGACATGATGGTCAGTGAATGGTCTTTGGCGATTCGATGCGGAGCGCGTCAGTGATGCTCTGGCTCTAGCGGACTCGTGAGCCACGCGTAGAGACTGACAACCATCGCAAACGCGGCCGCGACGAGCAGATACCGGCTTGTCATCAGACCGACGAACATGATCACGAGGAAGAGCGCCACGAAGAGCGGCTTTATCGTGTGGTACGGCAACACGATTCCGAAGTCCTCGGCGGAGCGCCCCACCTGGTTGTTGATGCGCGCGCTCTCGATGTCGACGTCCTTGCCCTCCCACAGCGGGTAGCGCGACGTCACGGTCGGAAGCGTGGCGAAGTTGTACGCGGGAGCTGGCGACGGGATGGTCCACTCCAGCGTTCCCGCGCCCCACGGATTGGGGCCGGCCGGCTTTCCGCTGACGCGGCTCTTGAAGAAGTTGTAGAGGAAGACGAGCGTCGCTATGGCGATGAGGTACGCGCCGTAGCTCGACATCGCGTTGAACGTGTCCCACCCCTGACCACTGTCGTAGGTGTAGATGCGGCGCGGCATGCCAAGCATTCCCGAGTAGTGCATCGGGAAGAACGTGAGGTTCATCGCGACGAAGTTCAGCCAGAAGTGGATCTTGCCGAGTGTCTCGTCGAGCATGCGCCCGAAGATCTTCGGGTAGTAGTAGTAGATGCCGCCGAAGATGCCCATTATCGAGCCGCCGAACAGCACGTAGTGGAAGTGCGCGACGACGAAGTACGAGTCGGTCTGCTGCAGGTCGGCGGGCGGCGACGAGTGCATCACGCCCGAGATTCCACCGATGGTGAAGAGCGCGACGAATCCGATCGCGAAGAGCATCGCAGTGGTGAACTTGAGCTGACCCTGCGCCATCGTGCCGAGCCAGTTGAAGATCTTCACGCCGGTCGGGATCGCGATGAGCATCGTGGTGACGCCGAACACCGAGTCGGCGATCGGTCCCATGCCGACGGCGAACATGTGGTGCGCCCACACGCCGAAGCCGAGGAATCCGATGAGGATTCCGGAGTACACCATCACCGGGTAGCCGAAGAGCGGCTTCTTCGAGAAAGTCGGCAGGATCTCGCTGACGAGTCCGAACGCCGGAAGGATGAGGATGTAGACCTCGGGGTGACCGAAGATCCAGAACAGGTGCTGCCAGAGCAGTGGGTCACCGCCAGCCGCGACTTCGTAGAACTGTGTGCCGAAGAAGCGATCGAGCAGCAGGAAGAACACCGCAACAGTGATGACCGGGAACGCGAGGATGATGAGGAACTGAACGACGAACGACATCCACGTGAAGATCGGCATGCGCATGAGCGACATGCCAGGCGCACGCAGGTTGATGATCGTCGTGATGAAGTTGAACGCAGCCGCGAGCGACGATATGCCGAGGATCTGAAGGCCGAGCACCCAGAAGTCGATGTTGATGCCGGGTGAGTAACCGCGCGTGGTGAGCGGTACGTAGCCGAACCAGCCGCCGTTCGGGCCGTGACCGAAGAGGATCGGCAGCGAGATGAAGAGTCCGCCGAAGAGATAGACCCAGTAGCTGAACGCGTTGAGCCGCGGGAAGGCGACGTCACGCGCACCGATCTGAAGCGGAATCAGGAAGTTGAAGAACGCCGCGCTGAGCGGCATGATCGCGAGGAAGATCATCGTCGTGCCGTGCATCGTGAAGATCTGGTTGTAGACCTCCGCGCTCACGAGGTGACGATTCGGTGCGCCGAGCTGCGCGCGAATTATCTCCGCCTCGATTCCACCGACGAGGAAGAAGGCGAGAGCGGTGAACAGGTAGAGCGTCCCGATCTTCTTGTGGTCGGTCGTCGCGATCCAGGACCAGAAGGTGCTCTTCTCCTTGACCACCACCGCCGGCGTCGGCGACGGGACGAAGGGTCGGAGATGAGGAGGAGTGGTGTCGATGACAGTCGTTGCCATTTTGCGTCGCGCCTACTTGAGGGCCTGGAGGTACGCCACGATGTCCGCGATCTGCTGATCCGTGAGACCCGTCGCCGTGGTGGTCTTCAATTGTGGGTCGTACTGACCCTTGCCAAGCGTCGGCATGAGCACGCCGGCCTTCATGATGCGCGCATTCTTGACCCAGCGCGCAAGGTGTGGCGCATCGTTCACGTACATCATGCCGGCGATTCCGATGCGCGAGCCGACATGGGTGAGATTCGGTCCGATCTCACCGACAGCGAGCGGATTGCCCGTCACCGTGTGGCACGCGTTGCACGTTCCGGCGCCCGTGAAGAGCTTCTCGCCGCTCGCCGGATTTCCAACGAGCTTGTCGTCGAACGAGATCTCGGAAGGGAGCGGGGTGTGCGGGATCGCGTAGTCGGGAACCGCGCTTCGCGGGAGCACGAAGCTCGCAAGCTGCGCTGGCGTCGCGACCGCGGAAGTCGCTGGTGGTGAAGCGACCGCGTTGGGTGACGCCGTGGGAGTCGCTGGCGTACCTGCTTTCTCGGGCGCTGGCGCTGGCGCCGACGGAGCGTTGCTGGCTTGCGCTCCGGGTGGTGTGGCGGGAGTAGCCGACGAGTTGTAGAACGCCGGCGCCTGCTGGTGAGTCACCCAGCTCGCGAATTGCGCCGGATCGACCGTGACGACGCGGAAGTGCATCTCGCCGTGAGAGTCACCGCAGTACTCGGTACAGAAGCCGTTCCACACCTGCGTCTCCATGTTGGAGTCAGGTGTGAACCAGATGTGATTGGTGTGGTTCGCTATTGCGTCGCGCTTGCCGGCGAGCTGCGGCACCCAGAATGAGTGGATGACATCCTTGGTGCGGAGCACGAGATCGACCGTGCGTCCCTTGGGGATGTAGATCTCGTTGGCGGTGGTGACGTTGTACTGCGGATAGTGAAACTCCCACCACCACTGGTGCCCGTACACCTCGACGACGAGCGAGCCCGCGGGCGCCTTCGCCTGCGTCTCGAAGATCGTGCGAACCGTCGGCACCGCGATGAACGCGAGAATGGCGGCCGGGATGAGCGTCCACGTGATCTCGAGCGGAACGTTGCCGTGCGTCTGCGGCGGCATGACGTCGTCGCTCCTGCGGCGATAGCGGATCACGACGAACACCAGCGCGCCTTCGACAAGCACGAAGACGATTCCCCCGAACAGCATGAGACGATCCCAGAGGAAATCGATCGCCCGCCCATAGTCGGAGTGCGGTCTGAAAGTTGTGTTGGGGTATTCTCGCGCACACGCGGCGAGCGCCAACGCAAGCACCATAGCCACGCCTAACGGGGCAATGCGGCGCAGGCGAGGAAAGCCTGTCATGGTAGTGAGTTGAAGGTGAATCGGTAAAGCTGAGTTAAGATAGGTAGTCCACTCCGCGTGGGCTACCTGCCGTGGAACTTCCGCGTCGTGAGTGTGTAGCGCGCTCGCCTCCGTGATCGACCCGCGTGCGCGGGCCCGCGTGCGCGTCTCGAGCTGAGCGTGTCGGAGAAACCCCTACGGTTGTCCTTGCGCCTGCCCTTGCGCGTTCTCTTGCGCCTGCGCGCCGCGCGAGCCCGTCATCGCTTCCGGATCGAGCGCCCTGTCGAGCTCTTCACGTGTCAGCAATCGCCGCTCCAACACGAGCTCGTACACACCGCGCCCCGACAACAGCGCCGTGCGCGCAATCTCGCTCGCTGCCTCGTACCCAATCGATGGCACCAGCGCTGTAACGATCCCGATCGAGTGTTCGACGAACATCCTCATCCGGTCGGGATTGGCGGTTATCCCCTCGACGCAGCGCTCGCGCAGAACGTCGCACGCATTGCGCAGCGTCGCGATGCCGCGGAGCAGCCTGTACGCGATGATCGGCTCGAAGACGTTGAGCTGCAGCTGGCCGGCTTCGGCTGCCATGGTCACCGTCACGTCGCCGCCGATGACGTCGAAGCAGACCTGGTTCACCACTTCGGGAATGACGGGATTCACCTTGCCCGGCATGATGGACGAGCCTGGCTGCATCGGAGGGAGATTGATCTCACCGAGTCCCGCGCGCGGACCCGACGAGAGCAGCCTGAGGTCGTTGCAGATCTTGGAGAGCTTCACCGCGCAGCGCTTGAGCACTCCGGAGAGCTGCACGAAGACGCCCGTGTCGGCGGTCGCCTCGACGAGATCTGGCGCAGTTATGAGCGCGAGCCCGGTCACGCGGGAGAGATGCCTGCGGACTGCCTCGGCGTACCCTGCTGGCGCGTTGATTCCCGTCCCGATGGCCGTCGCGCCCATGTTGATCTCGCGAATCAGCGCCTGCGCCTCACCGAGCCTGTCGACGTCCTCCAGCATCGTGTGTGCGAAGGCGGTGAACTCCTGGCCCAGCGTCATCGGGACGGCGTCCTGAAGCTGGGTGCGCCCCATCTTGATGAACGACGAGAACTCCTCGCCCTTCCGTAGAAACGCGCCGGCAAGCGCGCCCATCGCAGACTGCAGGTCGCTGATGCTCGCGTGGAGCGCGAGCTTGACGGCGGTAGGATAGACGTCGTTGGTGGACTGGCTGAGGTTTACGTGGTTGTTGGGGTGAACGACGTCGTACTCGCCACGCGAGCGGCCGAGTGATTCGAGCGCGAGGTTCGCGATGACCTCATTGGCGTTCATGTTGGTCGAGGTGCCCGCGCCGCCCTGGATCATGTCGACGGGGAACTGCTCCGAGTGCTCGCCGCGCCTGAGCGACTCCGCGGCGGTCACGATCGCGTCGGCGATCTTGGGGTCGAGCAACCCGAGCTCTTCGTTGGCGCGCGCAGCGGCTTCCTTGACCGACGCAAGCGCGGCGATGAGCGTGGGGAAATCTCCGATGCACACGCCGCTGATCGGGAAGTTCTCGAGCGCACGGAGAGTCTGAACGCCGTAGAGCGCATCGGCGGGAACGTCGCGCTCGCCGAGCAGATCGTGCTCGCGGCGCATCGCGGATCCGCTGGCCCCGCCGCGATGGCCACCCTTGGTTGCCTTTGCCATCCTGGAAAAGCTATGCGCGACCGGTATGTTTTGGGACTCGCCGCGCCAACATCCGGGAGCCGTCACATGCCGATATCTCGCCGCTCGTTCATGACCACGAGCGCCGCAACCGCCGCATCGCTCGCACTTGGGAAGCGTCTACACGCCGAGACGGTCGAGGAGCTGCTCGCCACGATGCCCGCGTCGCGTCTGTCACTCGCGTCTCGCCCGATCATCGTCTCCTCCGCGAACGGGATTCGCGGAGTGAAGAAGGCATACGACATGATCACGAGTGGGAGTGATCCGCTCGACGCGGTGATCGCCGGGGTCAACATCCAGGAGCTCGATCCCAACGACATGTCGGTCGGACTCGGCGGACTTCCCGACGAGGACGGCGTGGTACAGCTCGACGCGAGCTGCATGCACGGGCCGTCGAAGCGAGCGGGCGCGGTCGGCGCGATCGAGGACATCGCGACTCCATCGCTCGTCGCGAAGGCGGTGATGGACTACACGGACCACATCTTTCTGGTCGGCCCAGGCGCACGGAAGTTCGCGATCGAGATGGGGTTCAAGCCGCAGAATCTTCTGACCGATCGCTCGCGCGAGGCGTGGCTGCGTTGGAAAGCGAGCCAGGGCGGCGATGACAACTGGATCGCGGCGCCCGACTCGCTCCCGGGCGCCGTGAGCATGCATCGGCTCGACCTCGAGAGCTTTCTGGCGTCGAACCCGAGCGACAACTGGGCCGTGGACGGCGTGCCGTTCACGTCGGGGACGATCAACATGAACGCCGTCACTTCTGCCGGCGACATTGCGAGCGTCACGACGACGAGCGGGCTCTCGTGGAAGATCCCGGGCCGCGTCGGCGATTCACCGATCATCGGCGCCGGACAGTACTGCGACAACACCGTCGGCGCGGCCGGATCGACAGGTCGCGGCGAGGCGAACATGAAGGTCTGCGGGGCATTCCTCGCCGTCGAGTTCATGCGAATGGGGATGTCGCCGGAGGAGTCGCTGATCAAGGTGATGCAGCGCGTGATCGCGCTGACCGAGCCGCGCCTGCTCGACGAGCACGGGAGACCTAGGTTCGATCTCAACTATTACGCGGTCAGCAAGGACGGCCGCTTTGCTGGCGCGGCGGCGTACGAGGGATCACGCTACGCGGTATGCGACGCGAGCGGTGCGCGGCTGGTCGACTGCGCCTATCTCTACAAGCGGAGCGAGCGGCCGGCCGGCCCGCTGTCTGGGACGATGCATCTTCCGCCGGTGAAGCACTGAGTCGATAGCGGCGTGGGGAAAGGCTGGACGCGAGCCTTATCTTCCATTGATGGAATCACCCGAGAACGCGGTAGGCGCGCTTGCGCCGTACGATCCCGCGGCAATAGAGAGCAAGTGGCGCGCACGGTGGCAGGAGCGCGGCACCAACGTCGCCGACATCGCCAACGCGCGTGATCCGTATTACGCGCTCATGATGTTCCCGTATCCGTCCGCGGAAGGGCTGCACGTCGGCAACATGTTCGCCTTCACCGGCAACGACATCTTCGCGCGCTTTCAGCGCATGATGGGACACGACGTCTTCGAGCCGCTCGGCTACGACGCGTTCGGCATCCACTCGGAGAATTACGCGCTCAAGGTCGGCGTTCATCCGGCTGAGATGATTCCGCGCAACATCGCGAACTTCAGGCGGCAGCTGGAGCGCGCTGGACTGATGGTGGACTGGACGCGCTCACTCTCGACCACGGACCCTGATTACTACCGCTGGACGCAGTGGGTATTCCTGCAGCTCTACAAGCAGGGACTCGCTTACAAGAAGCAGGCGGCGGTCAACTGGTGTCCGAGCTGCAGGACAGTGCTCGCGAACGAGCAGGTGATAGCTGGGCAGTGCGAGCGCTGCGGCAGCACTGTGGAGCAGCGCTTTCTCGAGCAGTGGTTCTTCGCGATCTCGCGCTACGCCGATCGTCTGCTGAACAATCTCGACACGCTGGACTGGTCGGAGACGACGAAGACCGCGCAACGGAACTGGATCGGAAAGTCGGAGGGCGCCCAGATCTGGTTCGATGACATCGAGGTGTTCACGACGCGCCCCGACACGATCTTCGGCGCGACTTACGTGGTGCTCGCACCAGAACATCCACTCGTCGACGCACACACTTCGGATGCGCAGCGCCAGGCAGTGAACGAGTACCGCGAGCGTGCGTCACGCCGCGATCTCGTCTCACGCAAGACGACGAAGGAAAAGACGGGAGTCGCCACAGGTGGCCATGTCACCAATCCGGCGACTGGCGAGAAGATCCCTGTGTGGGTGTCGGATTACGTGCTCATGGAGTACGGCACTGGCGCCATAATGGCCGTGCCCGCTCACGATGAGCGTGACATGGAGTTCGCGCACGGCTTCGAGCTGCCCATCAAGAAGGTCGTCGCCGAAGACGAGACGCTCATCGAGTCGGGCGAGTTCGATGGACTCACAGTCAACGAGGCGAAGCAGGCAATAGTCGCGACGCTGGCAAAGCGCGGGAAGGCGAAGGCGGTGACGAATTACCGGCTGCACGACTGGTGCATCTCGCGCCAGCGTTACTGGGGTCCGCCGATTCCGATCATCTACTGCGATGAGTGCGGCGTGGTGCCGGTGCCGGAGAAGGATCTGCCGGTACTGCTTCCCTACATCGACGACTTCAAGCCGGATGACAGCGGCGTGTCGCCTCTCGCGCGGCACGACGAGTGGTATCGCGTGGCCTGTCCGAAGTGTGGCGGCAACGCACGACGCGAGACGGACGTGTCGGACACGTTCCTCGACAGCGCATGGTACTTTCTGCGCTATCCGAGTGTCGGCGACGACGAGGTAGCTTTCGATCCCGGCGTCACCAAGAAATGGCTTCCGGTCGATTCGTACATCGGCGGCAACGAGCACGCGGTGCTGCACCTGCTCTACTCTCGCTTCGTGACGATGGTGCTGCACGATGCTGGGCTGCTGGATTTCGAGGAGCCGTTCACGAAGTTTCGCGCTCACGGCCTGATAATCCGTGAGGGAGCGAAGATGTCGAAGAGCCGCGGCAACGTGGTGAATCCGGACGAGTACCTCGATGAATGGGGCGCGGACACGTTCCGCACCTATCTCATGTTCCTCGGACCGTTCGAGGAGGGCGGCGACTTCCGCGACAAGGGAATCTCGGGCGTACGGAGATTCCTCGACCGGCTGTGGGCATCGGTGCGCGACGCAGAGCAATCGACTGACGCGGATGTATCCGTTGAGCGCAAGCTGCACGCTACGATAAAGAAGGTGACCGAGGACATTCCACGCCTGAGCTACAACACGGCCATCGCTGCGATGATGGAGTACATGAACGCGATGCGTGCCGGCGAGCGTACGCCACGCCGCGCCGAGGTCGAGCCGTTGGTCAAGCTCGTTGCGTGCTTCGCGCCCCACCTGGCCGAGGAGCTGTGGGAGCGGCTGGGACACAGCGAGAGCGTCTTCGATTCCGGCTGGCCAGAGTTCGATCCCGCGCTGCTCGCCGTCGATGAGATCGAGCTGGTGGTGCAGGTGAGTGGCAAGGTGCGCGGAAAGGTCCGCGTCCCGCGCGACGTGACGGAGGATGCGGCCTACGCTGCAGCGATGACAGATGCGTCCATCGCGAAGTTCGTCTCCACCGAGCCGAAGAAGATAGTCTTCGTTCCGGGACGTCTGCTGAGCATAGTTCTTTGAAGGACCAATGAGTGTATCGTCGATGGCACCGTACGTCGGCTACGCCGCCGGTGCACTCTCCGTCAGCTCGTACGTTCCACAGACGATTCGCGCGTGGCGTACTCGCAAGACGGATGACCTGTCGTACGGGATGTTCGCGCTGCTCATGCTGGCGAGCGCGTTGTGGATCGCATTCGGCGTGCTGGTAGACCAGTGGCCGGTGATACTGCCCAACGCCGGCTGCCTGATCTTCGCGTTCGCGATCTTCTGCGCAAAGCTGCGCTACGACTGAGTCGTCGTCCGCACCGCTACCGGTTCGCTAGCGACGCTGAAACTCCGGCGCGCCGAGTGCGAGACCAACCAGCGCGGTGAAATCTCTCGCGCTCGTCGCTGGCGAAGCGGCCGCTGGGTTGGCTCCCTCGTCGAGGATCTTGCGAGTGTCGGACGAAGCGTCGCCGCCGAGTAGAATTGCGACCAGACTGTCGGCCTGCGCGGTGCGCGGCATGTTCTCAAGATCGCGGCCGCGCGGCCATGCCTTCACCGACATTCCGGTGACCTGACCCGCGGCGGCGAGCATTCCAAAGTTGATGCGGTTCAGAATCGAGCCCGTGTTTATCCACTGATCACCGGTCTCGGGATAACCATCGGGCGCGATGTGTCCGAAGATCGGTTCGCCGAGTCGAGCCACCGCCTGTACGTCACGCTGCAGCGTGTCTGGCTCGGCGTCGAGTGCGCGCATCGTGCTCACGACCACTTCAAACGGCGACTTCACCTTCGCGCGGTAGGCCGCGCGCGAGAAGAACTCTGGCGATCCGATGATCACGCGCATCACTTCGGCGATGTCCCCATCTGTGCGCGTGAACGCAGCCGCCGCGCGATCGACGAGCGCGGTAGATGGCGAATCGGTCACGAAGCGACGGCAGAGCTCCATCGAGATGAAGCGCGCGGTTGCCGGCTCGCGCGAGATGAGCGCGAGAAGCGAATCACCCTCGTCCTCTCCGTGTCCCGCAGGAAAGACGTGCCCGAGCACGACTTTGCTCCCGGCGTCGTGCATCGCCGGATTGAAGTAGAAAGTTCCTATGTGATCAGGATTTCGTACGGTCCAACCTGTGAGAACACGCGCAGCTTCGATCACATCCTGCTGCGTGTAGCCGCCGTCGACGCCGAGCGTGTGAAGCTCCATCAGCTCGCGACCATAGTTCTCGTTGAGCCCACGGCCGCGGCGCACCGGCGGCCGATACGGCGCGGGTGGCTTGAGATTGGGATCTCCCACCGAAACCTTGCCCGCGCGATCGACGAAGATCTCGTTGCGCGCCGTCGCATACTTCTGCTGCGCTTCACGCGCTCGTCGCGCGCCCTGCAGCTCGGCGAGCGTCACGCGATCGCTGTCCGCTTTGCTGTCGAGGTTGTCGAGGTAGTAAAGCATCGCGGGCGAGTGCGCGACCGCGGCGAGAAGATCGCTGAACTTGCCGAGTGCGTGCTCGCGGATCGTGCGGTCATAATCGACCAGCATGTAACGGTCAGCGCCCTTGTCGGCGTAGATGGAGAAGTGGTTCTCCCAGAAATCGACCATCACCTCGAGGAGCTGCCGCTTGCTGAGCGTCGCTCGTGCCACGCGAGCCTCGCGCAGCTCGCCGATGACCTGGGCGGATGCACGGTCGGCCGCGCGGATCGCTGCCGTGTCCGGGTTTGTCCCGCCAGCACGGCGGAGATCGCCGGGTAATCCGTAGATGCGCGCGAGCGTCGTCTCCGGCTGCGCGACGTACGGATAGCGCTCGAGAAAGCGGTCGGTCGCCGCATCATCGATCGATTGCGGCGCGAGCTGCTCTCCGATCCAGCGGTCGAGACCCTCGCGGCGCACGCGCTCGTAATCGTCTTCAGTAGCACCGAAGGTGAGCCGGTTCAGCGCCTGGTGAATCTGCTGGTCCGCGGTCATCTCGCGCGGTGTGTCGGCGAGTGGCCTCACCGCGACACGCGCGTTGTTGCCACCGGTGGCGCAGCCGGCGACGATCGCGACTATCGCGATCGCGGCAAGAAGTCCGGTGCGGTGCGAGCTCACGATTGCAGGGGCGGCCGTCATTGCATGATTTGACGAGTGGGAAGCGTCCGAGTTAACCAGCCACGCCGGACCTCGGGTGCCCGGTCTTGTCTGGCGGCAGCGTTCTCGTACACTATTGTTGGCAGGCCGTCCCCAATTTCCCGGCATCAGTCACACCGGTCATGCTTCAGCTATACACGCTCGGCGCACCCACGCTGCGACGCGCGGACGAAGCGCCCGTTACGCTCCAGCGGCGTCCGCTCGCTCTCCTGGCGATGGTGGCGGCGGCTGGCGCGAGTGGCGTGAGCCGCGAAAAGGTGATTGCGGTGCTGTGGCCCGATGCGGACGAGGAGAAAGGTCGGCACGCGTTGGCGCAGAGCATCTATGCGCTGCGCCGCGCATGCGGCGCGGACGTCGTGACCGGCAGCGCGACGCTACGGCTCGACCCTGACGTCATCACTGCTGACGTCGCCGAGCTCGCGAAATCGCTCAAGGACAACGATGCGGCGCGCGTCGCGGAGTTGTATCAGGGCGCCTTTCTCGACGGATTCCGGCTGCCCAACGCGGACGAGTTCGACAGATGGCTCGAGCGCGAGCGCGAGCGGCTTCGCGGCGCAGTCGCTCGCGGCTTCGAGCGTGCCGCGTCGTCGGCGAGCGGGCGCGGCGAACTGCGCGAAGCCGCGAATTGGTGGAAGCGCGTCGCAGCGCTCGATCCGCTGGACTCTCGTGTAGCGTTGGCGCTCGCCGAGGCTCTGGCTGCGGCGGGTGACACGAGCGCCGCGGTGAAGCAGGCGGAAGTGCATCAGGCCTTACGCCGCGCCGAGCTCGACCTGCCGCCTGATCCCTCGCTCGTCGCGCTCGTCGCGCGGCTGCGATCGGCGAAGAACACGCCGCGGGCGGCGGTTCCGGCTTCTGCTCAACAGCCGCCATCGGCCGCACCCGTCGTCGCGCAACCTTCACAGAGCGGATCCAGTTCGAGCGAACTGCACCAAGCGGCCGCGGCGGTGTCGCCTGTGCGCAGAGACGACCCTGGCGCGGATGCACGACCGCGACGGCGGCGCTTGCAGCTGTGGGGAGCGGTAGCTCTGGTGGTAGTGGCGGGTTCGCTCGTCGCAGCGCGCGGCGCGTGGCTCGCGAGAACCGGAGGAGCGCTCGACCAGAGACGTGTGATGGTATCGGTGCTCGCCAACCGGACTGGCGATCCCACGCTCGCACCGCTCGGCGACATGGCGGCCGATTGGGTCGGGACCGAGCTCGCTCGCACCGGACTCGTGAACGTCGTCGACTCACGGTCGGTGATCGGCGCTCCCTCGTCCACCGACCGCAACACGGACGATCCGGGCGCGAAGGCGCGAGAGGCGGCGCGCGCCGCGGGAGCTGGTGTCGTCGTGTGGGGATCGTACTACAAGCGCGGCGATTCGCTGGAGCTGCACGCCGAGCTCACCGACGTGCGCGACGGGGCGCTCATCCGCCAGGTCCCTCTGATTGTTGCCCCGGCGAACAATCCAATGAGCGCGGTGCAACAGCTTGCGGAGCACGTGATGGGTGCGCTCGCGACGGTCCAGGATCCGCGGCTGGGCGACTGGGCGCATCGGCGTGGAACGCCGCCATCGTACGACTCGTACCGCGAGTTCGTCGAGGGCCTAGAGGCGAACGGACGACAGGATTTTGCGGGAGCGCTACCATACTACCGGCGCTCCGTGCAGCTCGACAGCACTTTCATCGATCCGCTCTTCTTCGCTGCAAGCGCCGAAGAGCAACTCGGTGATCCTGCCGCCGCTGACTCGCTCCTTTCGAGGGTGGCGCTCGCACGCGACCGGCTCACTCCCTTCGATGCGCATCTGCTCGACTTTCTCGTCGCCCTTCTGCACGGCGATCCGGACCGCGCGTACGTGGTCGCCCGCGCCGCCGCGCAGCAGCTTGGGACGTCAGAAACGTTCCTCATGGCTGCGCAGGCATCCGACCACGTCGACAGACCGCGCGAAGCGGTGGACTGGTTCACTCGGATGGACATGAACTCTGGGTGGATGAGCAGCTGGGCGTTGGAGTGCAGGGAGCCCGTGGAAGCGGCACATATCGCAGGGCGGGCGGACGCTGCGCTGGGGTTTGCTCAGATGGGGCGCCGCAACGCTCCCGACGCCATCGCTCCACGGTTCTGCATGGCCGAGGCGGAGATCGGTCTCGGCGACATTCCCGCAGCGCTCGCGGAGGTCGATAGCGCGGCAGCGGTGCCGGTGGCGAGTGGCTGGAAGTTCGACGAGCTCCTGTACCGGATAGGGAACGAGATGGCCACGCACCATCATCCGGACCAGGCGCGAGCACTCTGGCGGCGCCTCGTGTCGTGGGATGCAACGCACGCCGATTCCGGCTGGTGGGACTCGGGGACGCGCGACCGCGAAGTGCGTGCACTCCTCTACCTGGGCCGCTCCACTGACGCACTTCGCCGTGCGCGCGAGTTCGTCGCAGCGTTCCCGACCGATCCCGTGGCGCTCGGCACGCTCGGGATGGCCGAAGCCGCGACCGGCGACACGGTGAGCGCTCGCGCGACCGCCGATGGTCTGTCCCACAGGCTGGCGGGAAGCACCCACGCCTGGGAGCGCGGCCCCTTGGCGCGTGCGCAGGCCCGAATCGAGAGCTCGCTCGGCCATCGTGTTCAGGCTGCGGCGCTCCTTCGCGAGGCGCTGCAGGACGTCTCGATCACCGAGTTCGACCTACACCGCTCGCCCGCATACTTCCCGCTCCGCGGCACTCCAGCATTCGCTGATCTCGTGATTCCGCGCGGGTGATCCGCGGAAATCCAGCGATAAGTGCGAAAAACTCGCGGGAATCTCGCCTTTTCTCGCAATCTGATAGTTCGCTGATCCGTAGCTGACTGCCGGCTGACTGGCACTTCGCATCATCCCCTCCGTCGAGACGATATCGCGTCTCGATGCCACGGCTCGCTTGCCGTGGCCTTCTGGATTCTCACGAAGGGAGATGATTCACATGCTAGACAGGCTCATTGCTCGCACAGCTCGCGTCACCGCCGCTGCTGTCGCGTTCGCGGCGGTTGCGAGCGTTTCTTCCGCACAGGGAACGGCCGCCAGAAGTGACAGCGCGGGCCAGCCAAGCCGCGACACGTCTCACACCTCGCGGCTGTCACGGCTCACCAGATCGCTGAGGCACACTGCCAGTGCGGTTCAGTCCACGACCGGGATCACGCCCGCGGCTGCCGAGCACATCGCGATAGTCGCCGCTACTGGCGGCGTGGGTGTCGCGGCACTGAGTGGGACGACCGGCGCAGCGTCCGGTTCAGCCGCGGCGCTGCTTCGCGGAGCGGGAGCGCGATTGACTGGAGCTGCGACGAGAGCGGCAGCGGCCGGCGTCGCTTCTTCATCGTCGGCAGGCGCGCCGAGCGCATGCGCTCGGCGGCAGTGCGCTCAACGTTGGCCGCGGCGGCACTGGTGCGCCAAGTCCCGAGGTCGCGGCAGCGGCGCACACGCTGTCTCAGATCGCCATGCGCGCCCGTGACGGCGATCCGGCTGCCAAGAGCGCGATGGCAACGCTCGGCAACGCCATGAGCCATCCCTCTGGTGAACTCCGCGCACTGGAAGCGCGCCTGACACAGGGCGATGCGACTGCGTCCAGCCAGATGCTGCTTTACGAAGCCGGAATTGCGCAGGCGGCCCTCGCGTCAGGACATCGGTGAGCCGCGCATGTCATTCAACACGACCATGCTCGCGCTGCGCCTGGTGCACATCGTGTCAGGAGTGTTCTGGGTTGGTGCGGCAGGCGCGATCGCCATCTTCGTCATTCCAGCCGCGCGGCAGATCGGCGCAGACGGCGCGCGCGTGATGTACGAAGTGATGTATCGCCGCCGCCTCGCGGTCTACTTCACCGTCGCAGCGGCGCTCACCATCCTGTCCGGGCTCGCAATGTATGCGCTCATCGGCGCGGGCTCGTACCGAGCGTGGATGAGCTCGCGCATGGGGATGACGATCGCGGTCGGCGCTGTGTCAGCCATCCTCGCTGCTGCGATCTCCGCGACCGTCACCAGCAGGGCGTGCGCGTGGCTGCACGTTTCGCCGGGCAACGCTCTTTCGGCGACGGATCCCGGCGGCGCCGCGTCGTCCGACACGACAATCCAGCATCGACGTTTCGCGCTCGCGTCATCCGCATCCGCGATTCTGCTATTCATCGCCGCCGCAGCAATGGCTGCCGCGCGCTACGTCTGACGCGATGCGCGCCGCCGCATCGCATTCATAGCCACATCAATCACCTACTCGAGACATATCACAATGACTTTCATAACCAGAACAACGTCGATTGACCGCAACCGCTTCTCACCGCTCGGCAGGGGAGCTGCCGCGGTAGCCGCAGTCGCCATCGCCGGTGCGTTTGCGCTCGCCTGCAGCAGCGACAGCACCGCGCCGGCCGCGCCAGCAGAGCTAGACGGGCCGAGCGTGAGTGTGGGAACGGGAGCCGCTCACGCATTCATTCTCAAAGCAGACACTGGCGCGACGACGCTCGGCATCGAGCTCAACGACGCCGCGCTCGCTGCGCTCCCGGATACGGACGCGATGTGGACGCTCCCGCTGCCCGCCGGCGCGTCGGTCGCGCCGTGGGATCACGCCGAGCTCAACTGGAACGCTCACGGGCATCCGCCGCTGCCGATCTACGGTATCCCTCATTTCGATTTTCACTTCTACACGATCACGCCGGCCGCGCAGGCAACGATCCAGGGCGGTCCCGACACGACGCCTGTGCCGTCGCAGTACGTGGCACCGGATTACGAGTCGCAGGTGATGGCGGTCCCGATGATGGGAGTTCACTGGGTGGATTCGCTCGCGCCGGAATATCACGGGCACACCTTCGACCGCACCTTCATCTACGGCTTCTCGAACGGGAGCATGGCATTCGTCGAGCCGATGATAACGCTCGCGTATCTGCAGACGCATCCTGTCAACGCGAGTCAGACGGTGAAGCAGCCCGCGGCTGTCCAGCTCCCGGGGCGTTATCCGTCCAGCTACTCGGTGAACTACGACGCAGTGAAGCACGTCACGCGCATCACCATCGATTCGCTACGAACGCGCTGACCTGTCGCGTCTGGCGCGGGCGGCGGCGAGCACGCCGTCCGCGCTCAGCGTGTTGATGACGTCACCCGTGGTGAGCCACGCCTTGCGCGCCAGCTTCACGCCGAAGAAAGTGTGGTCGAGTCCGCGCGGGGAATGGGCGTCAGGGCCTATCTCGATACGGGCGCCGCGATCCTTGGCGATCTTGCACCATCTCCAATCGAGGTCAAGCCGCGAAGGGTCGCAGTTGAGTTCGAGGACGACACCGCTCGCTACCGCCTTGTCGATCACGGCATCGAGATCGACCGCGTACGGCTCGCGATGCAATAGCAGGCGCCCGGTCGGATGCGCGAGTATCGTGAGCGTCGGATCGTCCATCGCGGCCAGAATGCGCGCAGTCATCACATCGCGCTCCATCGAGAAGCGCGAATGGATCGATCCGATGACATAATCGAAGCTGTCGCGCAGCGAGGCGTCGTAATCGAGTTGTCCATCGGCGAGGATGTCGCACTCGATTCCCTTGAGAACGCGAAAGCCACCGAGCGTGGCGTTGAGCTCGTCGATCTCGTCCTGCTGCCGCCGCACGTCGTCGGGCTTGAGCCCGCCTGCGTAGAACGCAGCCTGCGAGTGATCCGAGATCCCGAGAAACTGGAATCCACGCTCGCGCGCTGCCGCCACCATCTCTGCGATCGGCACGGCGCCGTCGGAATAATCGGAGTGGCAGTGGAGCACGCCAGCGATGTCGTCGCGGGTGATGAGCAGAGGGAGCGCGCCGCGTGCGGCGGCCGCGACCTCGCCGAGTCCTTCGCGCAGCTCGGGGGTAATGAACTGAAGCCCGAGCGATTGATAAAGCTCTTCTTCACTCGATATCCCGACGCGCTCGCCGCGCTCATTGTCGAGCCCTCTCTCGCCGAGCGACATACCGCGCGACCTGGCGTGAGCAGCGACGGCATCGACATGCTCGTGGCTTCCGGTAGCTCGCCACAGCTCGAGCGTGAATGACTCACGCGACGCGCAGCTCAGATCGATGCGCGTGTCATCGACGAAACGGAGGTGCATCGCGCCGCTCGCACGTTGCTCGGACTCGAGCACTCCGGCGCCGTTGGCGATCTCGCCAAGCACCCGCGCGCAGTCGCCGTCACACTGCGCGACGAGGACGATGTCGCGCACCACGTCCGCGATGCGCCGCACCTCACCGGCGGCCGCGACGTGCGTGACGTCGGGATGCACCGCGATCTGTGCAGCGGAACGCTCCGCTTCGGCCACCGCCTCGTGAAAGAGCAATCGTCCGGTGCGACCGCGCGCGACGTCGATTCCGCGCAGCGTACGCCGCACTGTCTTCTCACCGAAGCCGCGCACCGTCGCGAGCCGTCCGTCCCGCGCAGCTCCCTCCAGATCATCAAGCGATTCGATTCCCAACTCACGGTGGAGCAGCGCGACCTTCGCGGGAGTGAGTCCGGGCACGGTGGCGACCTGCACCAGTCCTTCGGGCACTTCGTCGAGTAGTCGCGCGAGGTACGATGATTCGCCGGTCTCGACCAGCTCGCCGAGCACGGAGAGCGTCGCTGGCCCCACGCCGGGAAGATCGGCAAGCGCCCCGGAGCGATACAGCGGCGTTATGTCATCAACTGTGAGAGATCTGACCGCGTCGGCTGCGCCGAGGTATGCGCGCGCACGAAATTTCCCAACGCCACTCAGCTCGAGCAGCCGCCGATGCGCGTGAGTACATGCGCAGCGCGGCGCGGATCCACGATCAGGACGAGTGATCGTGGATGATGCGCCACTCACCGCTGAACCTGCGCACGACGACGGTGGTCGGTCCGCGCGCAACTGTGGAATCGCCACGCGAGAGTCGGTAGTACGCGAGTACGTTGGCAACGCCGGGCGCCAGCACGTCGATGTCCACATCTTCGAACGAGAGCGAGTCGTGCGTCGCGCCCGGCGCAAAGCGCGGCGCGTAGTTCGCGCGAATCTCCGCTCGTCCGTGGAGTATTCGGTTGCGACCGACGTAGGTCGTGCTCGTATCCGGCGCGTAGTAGCTCATGAAGCCGTCGAGATCACCGCGAGTCCACGCCTGCGCCGACGCTGCCATCATCTGCATTATCTCGGCGCGCTCTTCGGAGATCTCAGCGGGCGTGAGCGTCGTGGCAGACGGAGTCACCGATGGCGCACGCGTGCCACCGACCGCCACGAGACAGCCGGTCACTCCCAAGGCGAGTGACGCTGCGAGAACTGCGACGAGCTTTCTCATAGCATTCGTCCGACCCACCCGCCGACAAAGTATCCGACTGCCGCGACGCCCAACCCGACGACGAACATGTCGATCCCCGAGCGGAAGAGGCCGCGTCCCGTGAATACCGATCTGATCGCACCGACGAGGAAGTGACTCGCCATCGCGATGACGAACGCGATGGCGACCGCGGTGTTGCTGTGCGAGAAGAAGAATGGAACCACCGGGATCAGCGCACCGATCGCAGTTGCCGTTCCGGTGAGCCATGCTTCGCGCATCGGCGACATGTTGGGCTCGCCGATCTCCAGCTCCTCACGCACCTGCTCGCGCAACATGCGGTCCGGATCGCTCATGATCTCGTGCGCGATCCGCTCCGCGTCGTCGCGCGCCATCCCGCGCGCTTCGTACATCAGCGCCAGCTCGTCGCGCTCGACTTCTGGCATGAGCGCGATCTCGTCGCGCTCCATCTCGATCTCGTGATCGTAGACTTCCTGCTCGCTCTTGGCGGCGAGATATCCGCTCGAGCCCATCGACAGCGCGTCGGCAATGAGGCCCGCGACTCCAGCGACGATCACTGCGTGGTATTGCTGGATCGACGCCGCTCCGATCACCCCAGCCACGAGGCCGAAGTTCGCGGTGAGACCGTCGTTGAAGCCATACACGGTGTTGCGGAGAAAGCCGCCGGACTCCTTGCGGTGCCATGGCTCCTCACTAGTCCCCGTGATCTGCGCCAGCTCCATCGCATGCTCGGCTGACTCGCGCGCGAGCAGGAGCGATTCGGGATGACCGGGTGCACCGCGCGCAGTAGCGCGGTGCATGTCCATATAGCCCTTGACCTCGCGTCCCTCTTCGGCGAGCAACATCGGCAGGAGAAACGATGGCCCGAACACTCTGCCGAAGAGTGCGAGCGCGCGTGTGCGGCCACTCGGCGTGAACTTTCTTACGCTGGCACCAGACTCGCGAATGAGGCGCGCCCAGACTTCCACATGCCGTGCCTCGACTTCCGAGAGGCGGCGATAGATGTCGCGCTTGCGCTCGTTGTGCTCGAGCGAGGCGAGGATGTCGTAGAGATACGCCGCGTCAGCTTCGTCCTGCCAGTGATGCTCGAACGTATGGACGTCGGGCGCTTCGTCGCGCGTACCACGCGGCTCGGGAGACTTCACGGTGGTCGCCATCCCGAAATATGGCGTCGCCAGTCGGCTTTTTCGATCCCGCGCCTCGTTCAGCGCGTTTGGCAGCCGTCCACTTTTCGCAGGTCGAGGTGGAGCATGCACTGCACGTTGCCAGCGACGACGCTCGCGACAGCTGTTCCGTCATAGGTGACGACGATGCGCCGCGAGACCGAGCGCGTCTCCGTTGACTTACCCGTGGAGTTCACCGTGTACGACACGTTCTGCACAGTGGTGCCCGAGAGCGGATATGCGTGCGGCGGTCGCGGCTGCGCGAAGGTCAGCGCTAGGAGCGAGTCGATGCGTGCACCAGCGTAGTGCCGTGATCCGGACGAATCGCTGTAAGTGTTGGTGTCGGCGCTCGTGCCACTGCCATCCCACACGCGCGACGTCTCGTGTCCGGTGAGACCGCTCATCACCTCGAGCACGTGCCGGTGGGTGGTGCCCGTGAGTGTCGCGCCGTCGCCGATCGGACCGTCGGCCTGCACATCGTAATCGACCTTCGCTGTCGTAGTGTCGTTGTACCGCTTGGTCGGGTTTCCCGATGCGTCGATGTATGCGTACGAGCGGATTATCGTCAGTCCCTGCGCGTTGACGAACGGCGTGCAGCTCCAGCGTCCCGTGGTGCTCGCATAGGTGCACGTCGGAGCGGTCGCGGTAGTCGGCGTGCCGTCGCCTGGCCGAGGTCCGGGAGCGAGTGGTCCCCCCAAACCGACGACCAGGTTGAGCGACGACGATACGCCCGCCATCACGCCGCTCATGTAATCGTCCTGGTCGGCGATCATCGTCGCCGCGGCGAGACCGGCGCTCCGCGCCACATCTGTACTCACCTGTGTGTCGGTCAGGACCGTCCCAGGCGGCGCGTACGACCTGTCGCTGGCGCAACCAGCGGCAATAACGAGCGACGCGCAAAGATATCGGCGTACTGACTTAGTCATCGGCGTCGAGAGCTCGAAAGAGTCGGAGTACGGCACTCACGCGTCACCAGCCGCGGACCAGTACGAGAAACAGTGCGAGGAATATGCCGCGCCGGCTAGAATATGGACAGCCAGATTCGCGGACATCCTCATCGCGACCCGCAAGTTCGGTTAGGTCAGCCAGTCCGGTTTACTGGCGAATCCTGGGGTCGTCGCGCTGGCGGTTGGCTTGGAGCCACGGCGCGACCGAGATCGCGAACGTGGGACCGTGGCGTCCGTGCTCGCTCCTGACGACTGGATACAACAGGTCCAGCCTCAGCCAACCCGATCCCTGCGTCGTCGGCACGAGCCGCAATCCGGTCCCGATCGCCGTGACATCGAAGTGATCGCTCTGCGAGAGCGGCGACGACCTGCGCAGCGAGGTTGCGGCGAACACAGCTCCATCGACGCCGAGCGAGCGCAGCAGTGGAAGGAGATGCCTCGACGCCTCGATCTCGGCTGCTGCCGCGTTCTCGCTCAGCCGATAGGTCTCCGGAATCAGCGCGATCGTCGGATCGTACATCGAGAGCGCGCGCACGTCCGGGTCCGGATTGACGAGCTTCTCCACGGCACCGTGAATCGTGATCAGCGTCGTCCCTCTTCGCGCGTAGTACGACAGCAGCGTTCTCGTGCTCGCGGCATCGAACTGTCCGGCAATTCTGTAGCCGGAGCTCCAGAAGTCCACCGACGCGAGCTGCCGCGGTCCCGGAATCCACATCCGCCCAGCCCAGATGCTTCCGAACGCAGCCGGCGTTTGCGCGACATCTTCGCGGCCGCCGCCCAGCAGTCCCTCCATCTCGAAGCCGAGTGGGACGTCGATCAGAAGCTGGCGCGATCCAATCCAGCTCACAGTGTCGAATGCTACCGCCTTGCGGCCCAGTCCCACCGTGAGCCCATGGTACCTTCGCTCGACGAGCTTGGGGCCCACCGTCAGTGCGTTGTCGGGAACGTTGAGGAATGCGCGCTCGAAGTCTGCGCCGAACAGTATCGATGTCGCGCTCGTCGTAGCCTCGCCTATCCTGCGTCCAACCAGCAGGAAGGCGCCGCTCCTCTGGAAAGCCTGCTCCACGAGCACAGGGTATCCGCCGAACTGCTGAGTCTTGGTGTTGTCCGCGCGGTAAGTCGCGAGAATGAGCTGCGGGTGCCATTCATCAAGCACGCTCTCCTCGGCGTTGCGAAGTCTGATGCGCGCTTCGTCGCCATCCGAGTAGCGTGCGCCGCGAAAGCGGAGATAGACGGGAAGACCAAGGAAGTACGGATCGGTGAGCCCGATCGCGCCGCCGAGCTTTCCCTGACGCGACGCTAGAAGGATGCTCCCCGCTCGTCCGGTACCGAAAAGATTGCGCTCCTCCACGCCGCCGTACGAGGAATTCGACTGTGCGCCGATCGTCGGGAGCAGGGTCCAGCGGTCCTGCGTCAGGATCGTGAGAGCGACTGTCGAATCGCCTTCACACCTCACGCCGATGATGCGAGCGCTCGCGACGTAGGAGTTCTGTCGCAGCCGCCTCATTCCCTCGCCGACCGCGATCGTATCGACGGTGTCGCCGGGCGAGAGCCGCATGTCCCGCTCGATCGTGCGGGCGCGAGTGGTGAAGTGAAGTCGCGCCGCGGCACTTCCGAACCGTCCCACCTCGCTCGGCTTCGACGGGCGTGCGTCGATGGACTTGATCCGCGCGCCAGAGAGTTGCGCCGCGGTCGTGCTCGAGCTCACAGTGTCGCAGCTCTGGCGGGGCGCCTGCGCTCGCGCGTCTGCAGCGAGCGAGCCCAGCGAGATGATTGTTGCCGAAGCGGCGAGAAAAGGTGCTCGAGTGAGACTCATCGAGCCCTAACTTCGGGCTTTTATCTCAACTTCGCCAGTTCGTCCTCGCGGCGCGCGCGGCGCACCGAATCGCGAGCCTTCATGGATGCGCGCAGATCGTCGAGCTTCTTCTGCTGCTCGGGAGTGAGGATGAGACGGAGCTGCGCCTGCGTGCTGTCTGCGATTGCGCGCGCGCGGACGTTGATCGAGTCGAGTGCCGGATGCAGCGGCGTGTACAGCGCGTTGATCTTCTTGCGCTGCGCGTCCATCAGCGAGTCGGCCACTTTGCGCTGCTGGGGCGTGAGGTGCCAGTCGGCGGCTATGCGATCCCAGTAGGAGCGCGCATCGCTGGCTCGCACGTCGCCGCGGTCGTCAGCGCGTGCGGCGCGGTCGCCCGCTACGCCCACGGCCGCGCCGGCTATGAACGCGCCAAGCACCACCAGCGCGGCGACGACTCCAGGGCGCTGCACGCTGCTTCAGTGAGAGATGATGTCGCGGAACGTAGCGCCGCGCGCGTCGGGACCGTCGAGCTCGCTGAGCGCGCCGGACGGAACCGCGATCGACTCCGCCGCGGGTGGCCGCGTCGCCGACTCGTAAGCCATGCGCATCTCCTGATTGTGTGCCTGGATCAGGAGCAGTCCGACCACGGCGGCGACGATCGCGGCGGCGGCTGCGACGAGTCCGCCGCGAGCGCGCGTGCCGAGCACGAGCCACCAGTTGGTGGCCGCCGACTCGCGCACGCGACTCATCACGCGCGCTTCCAGCGACGACCAATACCCGTCGCCCTGCGGCGGCGCGTACATCTCCCGCATCGCGGTCACCGTTTCCGGCGCGAGCGGCTCGTCAAGTTTGATCTCGTTGTCCATCTCCTCAATCCCTCAAGTCCTTCAGTAAGACCCTGAGACGCTGCCGCGCGTGGTGAAGATCCGAGCGTGCTGTTCCTTCAGGTATCGCCAACATCTTCCCTATCTCGGCGTGGGCGAATCCTTCCACGTCGTGCAAAACGAGCACCGAGCGCATCCGCTCCGGTAGCTTCGCAAGCGCTTCGCGAAGTCGCCGCTTGAGCTCGTCGTCCTCGCCCGGATCGCGGAACGATCCTGCCAGCGATTCGTGGAGCTCGTCAGTGCTTCGTACCTTTCTTCGCCGCGCCAGATCGAGCGCAGCGTTCGCGACGATCCGGTTCAGCCACGGCCCAAACGACTGTCCGACATTGAATCGGTCGAGCGCCTGGTAGGCGCGAACGAACGCTTCCTGCACCGCGTCCTCCGCATCCTCATGCACCGTGACGATCGCACGCGCAACCGCGTAAGCCCGTTTCGAGTGCAGCCTTACGAGCGCACCGAACGCCGCTTGGTCGCCCCGTTGCGCGGCCGCGGTGAGAGCATGCTCGTCAGAGTCGATACGCGGGGTGTCACTCACGCGTTGAGTGGGCTGGCACGCGGGAAATCTAAGCCCGCGGCCCTGGGGCGATGCGCGCGGCGATCGGCGGCTGGTTGCGACGCCGATCGCCGTGCGCACGGTCAGTCGCTAGCTCTTGGTGCTCACGTGGACGTTGACCGACAGACCTGGCCGCAGCGGATGTCCCGGGCACGCCTTGGTGACTGCGATCCTGACCGGGAGACGCTGCACGACCTTGGTGAAGTTGCCCGTCGCGTTGTCGGGCGGGAGCAGCGCGAACCTCGCACCCGTCGCGCCGCTCAGACTCTCGACCCTTCCTTCCGCGGTGCAGCCGCCGTAGGCATCGACGTCGAACTCCACGGGCTGCCCGACCTTGATGTTGTTGAGCTGAGTCTCCTTGAAGTTCGCGGTGACCCACATCCCGGTGTCAGCGACGATGCTCAACACCGGCTGCCCCGGTGAGATGAGCTGTCCCACTTCCACCTGCTTGCGCGAGACGAGCCCGCTCGCTGGCGCCGTGATCTTCGTGTAGCTGAGCTGCAGCTTCGCGTTGTCGAGAGCAGCCTGGGACGCACCGACGCGCGCCTTCGCGATGCGCACTCCCGCCTCCGCGGTCGAGACCTGCGCACCGGCCGCGGTCACCTGCCTCTCCGCGGCGATGAGCTGCGCGTGCGCGGCGTCCGCGGCGGCACGCGCCGCGTCGAGCTGCTGCTTCGAGACGATCTGCTGCGCAGCGAGCCCGCTGATGCGCGTGAGATCCGCCTGTGCTTTGGTGTCAGCAGCGCGCGCCGCAGCAACCTGCGCGTTGAGCGACGATTCCTGACCCGCGGCGCTCGCAACCTGCGCCTCCGCCTGACCCGGCATCGCGCTCGTACCCGCGGTTCCCTGCGCGGCGGCGAGGTCGGCTTGCGCCTGCTCGACCTTCACGCGGTAGTCTGCGTCATCGATGGTCACGAGCACCTGACCCTCGTTCACGTGCTGGTTCTCATCGACCGTGACGCTGGTGACGTAGCCACCCACGCGCGCGAGCACGGGTACGATGTGTCCGTCGACCTGCGCATCATCAGTGCTCTCGTGGACCCGACCGTAGCTCCACGTCCTGAATCCCCAGATCGCTGCGATGATCGCGACGACGATGACGATGGGGATGATGAATTTCCGCTTGCTACCCGGTTCGCTTGCCATGATTACGAGAGAATTGAATTGCTCAGGGAAGGGTTGTCACCGCACCTTGTGCCCGCGCGAGCGAGACACGTGCGTTCTGGTAGTTCGTCTGTGCATCGATCACTGCGGTGTGCGCCGTAGTGAGATTCAGCAACGCCGTTATCACGTCAGCGTTTCCCGCAACTCCGGCGCGGAAGCGCTCGCGTGCCTGCGACACTTCCTGCTCCGCGAGCCGGAGTCCTTCGCGCGTCGCGGCAACCTGCTGCGACGCCGACTGAAGATCGAGGATGGCGGTGCGCACGTCCGCGCCGGCCTGCTGCTCGATGTTGCGCTGCTGGATCTGCGCCTCGGTCACTGCGCCTTGCTGCACCTCGATCCGCCCTTCGCGGCGGAAGCCGTCGAGCACCGGGACCGTGAGCTGGAAGCCGTACTCGTAAGTGTTGAGCAGATACCGATAGCTCTTCCCGTTCACGCCGTCGTCACCGAACAGCGACACGCTCGGCAATCTCTCCGCGCGGATCGCAGCTACGGACTGCTGAGCCGCGGCGATCTGCGCACGAGCGGCGACGATATCCGGGCGGTTCTGCAGCGCACGCTGCGTCGCGGTCGGCTCATCAGTGCTCAGATCGCCGATGCTCTCCGAGCCGAGCGAGTCGGCGAGCGTGAGACTCGCGTCGGCTGGAAGGTTGAGCGCGCGCGCGAGCGCGATGCGGGTGCGATCGCGTTGAGCGCGTGAAGCAATGAGCTGCGCTCTCACGGCGGCCAGCTGTGCCTGCGAGCGTGTTACGTCCAGGATGATTCCCGTTCCGGCCTGAAGCTGCGCCTGCGCGATGCGAACGAGGTCCGCTGCGAAGACCGAATCCTCGCTGCGCGCGCGCACGTCTTCCTCAGCGCGCAGCGCCTGGATGTACGCGAGCGCTGCCTGATCGCCCGCCTGCTCCGAAGCTACGGTGGCCTGTGCGCTCGAGGCCGCGACTGCGGCGCGCGCGCCGCGTACGCGTGAGATCGCGCCGAAGTCGAACAGCGTCTGCGAGACGTGGCCGCGGAAATCGATAGTGTTGAACGGCGGAATGATCTGGCCGTTCGGCGCGAAGAGCGGCGGTTGTCCCGGTTGCGACGGGAACGCGATGCCGAACGATGCAGTGTTGAGCGTGTGGATCAGCTGCTGGCCAGTGCCCGTGATCTGCGGCAGCAGATCTGCACGCGCCTCGCGGACCTGTGCCTGAGCCTCCGCTGTCCTCACGCGCGCCGTCTGCGCTGGAGCAGCGTTGCGTGCGGCGATGCGTGCGGCGTCGCCGAGCGTGAGGTGAGTCTGTGTGAGCGTGGTATCCTGTGCGTTCGCCGGTGCCGCTCCAAGGAGTGAGCCGGCTAACGCCGCGACGAGAGCCGCCGTTGCAACGGCGATGTGGTGCGTGTTCAACTTGCCTTTCGTTTGTGGTTGCTCGCGCGAATCGCGGCGAGATAGAAGTCGACTAGGTCGTTGTATATCTGGGCGTCGGAGCATTGAGAAACGTGAGGGAAGTACTCCCGCTTGCAGCACCACATCGCGTTCGAGCTGAACAGGCCCATTAGCATACGAGAGGCCACCGGTGGGTCGATCTCTCGAAACTCCCCGGTCGCAATGCCGCGCGTGACGATTCCGGCCAGCAGCTTCTGCCCGCGCGCTATGACTTCCGAGCTGTAGAAGGAGACCAGATCGGGGAAGTTGTGCAGCTCGCTCACCACGACGCGGTAGATGACCGCGAAAGCGGGACTGCGCACGAAGTCCCAGTAGCCGTGCATGAAAGTGGTGAGTTGCGCGGTCGCGGAATCGGTGGGCGGTATGTTCTCACCCACCTTGATGGCTTCCACGACGGTGGAGCGGACCATCTCACGGAAGAGCTCTTCCTTATTGGGGAAGTAGAGGTAGATGGTCCCCTTCGAGACTCCGGCGCGCTTGGCGATGTCTTCCAGGCGTGCTCCAGCGAGCCCAAGCTCGCCGAACACCTCGAGTGCTGCGTGGAGAATCTGGTTGGGGCGCTCCTCCGGGAGGCGGCGCCATCGCGGCTCTTGTACGACTGCCATCGAATGCCTGGATAAGTAACTGACCGGTCAGTAAGATATCCGGCACTGCGTGGGGAGTCAACCGCGCTCGCCGTCCGATCCGAGCTCGAGAATCGTCTCCCACTCGCGCTCGGTCACTGGCTGCACCGAGAGCCGGCTCCCCTTCCGCAGCAGCTCCATCTTCTCGAGCGCGCGGACGTGCCGCAGATCGCCCAGCGAGAGAAATCGCCTGAACTTGGTCACGGCTTTCACGTCCACCATGTACCAGATCGGGTTCGACTCCGACGATTTGGGGTCGAAGTGCTCTTCGCTCGAGTCCCAAGCCGTGAAATCCGGGTAGCCCTCGCGCACGACCTCCGTGGCGCCGACGATCCCCGACGGCTCGGCGTTCGAATAGTAGAAGAGCGCGCCGTCGCCCTTCTTCATCGAGTCGCGCATGAAGTTGCGCGCCTGGTAGTTCCTTACCCCATCCCAGTAAGTGGTCCGCCTGGGCTCGGCGACGAGGTCCTCCCACGAGAAGCAGCCGGGCTCGGTCTTGAGGAGCCAGTAATGGCGGGGGCGAGTTTTTCGGTGTCGGGCATCGCGGAATCTGGGGGTGATCGGGAGTTCGCGGTAATATCTATGGTGTATAATCTGCGCCGATCCTGCTGCACGGCGCACGCGCGCGCTGGTAGCATCGCCGGGATCGGGCGTAGATTCAAGCTCCAATCCAACAGCCATGTCATCACTACATCGTCGTACGGCGGTGCTGGTCGCACTTGACGCTCGCGTCGTTGCCGGCTTCGCTGCTCGTTCCGTTCGCCGTCCAGGTCGCGGAAGCGCAGAGCGCCGCAAGCTTCTGGGCGCCGTACAGCGCGGTAAATCTGATGTCGGCTCCCTTCAAGGCAGGGGACCGGATCTTTTCGGCCGACTCATCCGGCGCGCTCTATGTGCGGGAGAGCGCGAGCGCTCCGCTACGGCTGCTCCTGAACGCGCGCACCTACTCGCTCGTCGCGCCGTCGCCGGACGGGAAGCGCCTGGCGTACGAGTCGGCCGCCGCCGGCTCGCGCTTCGGCGACGTTCACGTCATCGACGTCACGACCGGGCGCCTGCTCCCCGATGTGCTCCACGCGGCGACCATCTCCGGAGCGCCCTGGACGCACAACAACAAGGGATTCTTCTACGAGCGGCGCGACGCATCGGGCGACCGCGAGCGAGTTTACTACCACAGCATCGGGCGCACCGAGGATCGCGACGGAGTCGTGCTCAGCGTGATGGATCACCCCGACTGGCGCTACGACACGCGCGTCAGCGACGATGGACACTACGCCGTGTTCACGATCTCATACTCCGCTGACCGCAACACGCGCATCTACTTCATCGATCTGGATGAGCCCAACAAGCCGAACCTCAGCGCGCCGGTCGTGAAGCTGGTCGACACGTTCAGCGCGCGCTACGAGTTCGTCGACAACGCTGGGAGCTACTTCATTCTGCAGACCGACCGCGACGCGCCGCGCGGTCGAGTGGTGGTCGCGAATACCGATCTCACCGTGGCGAGCAGGTGGCCGTCACTCATTCCCGAGAGCGGCGACTCGCTGCTGTACGCACGCACCGCTGGTGAGCAGTACGTGCTGGCCGTCTACCACTCCGGGAAGTTCGATCTCGCGCGCATCTTCGGGCCACCGGATCCGTCGGTGCTGCGCTCCGAGATGCGGCAGCGCATGGACTCGTTGCGCAAGGTGGAGCGCAACGATCCCAACAGGCCGCGTGCGGACCGGAGCAGCCTGGAGTTCCGCTCACCGCAACCGGTGCGCGTCGAGCTGCGCGCCGATCTCCCGATCCCGCAGGGATCGAGCATCGTCGCGCTCAACTCGATCGCGGACGACAACGTCGTCTACTACACCGTGCGCATGCCCGACGGCACCCTCAGGTCGTACTCCTACGACGTGAAGAACGGCCATCAGACGGCGTACGCCTACGCAGCGCAGGGCCGCTAGCCGATGGCATTTCTCCCGGTGATCGCGTTGGTGCTGTACCTCATCCGCACGATCATCACGGCCGCAGTGGTGGTGATCGTAGTGCTCCTGCTGCTCGACTGGCTGGTGCGCACGCGGCGCATCCAGCCATTTCATCCGATCGCTCGCACCGTTCGACGGATCGTCGACCCGCTGATCGAGCCGCTCGAGCGTCAGATCGTCCGCGCAGGCGGTATGCCGAGTCAGGCGCCGATCTGGGGAATCGTGGGCGCGATATTTCTGGGCATCATCATCGTCGCCGCCGTGAACTTCATCGGGCAGACGATTGTCGAGGCAATGTTCGCGCTCGCGGCGGGCCTGGCGGATTGTTCATACTGCTCGTCCGCGCGACGTTCTCCGTGCTGCAGTTCGCGATCATCGTGGTTGTGATAGTGTCGTGGCTGCCGATATCACCGTTCTCGCCGTGGGTGAGATGGGCATTCGCTCTCACGGAGCCGATCCTGCGGCCGCTGCGGCAGATCGTCCCGCGGATCGGCATGATAGACATCACCCCGATCGTCGCGTACTTCCTCCTCGCCATCCTGGAGAGCGCGCTGCTCCGGCTGTGATCTATCCGTCCATCCGGCTTGCCGGATGGATCTCCACTTGTTGGAGCGGCGTTCCTGCAGTATCGTTGGTACAACAGAGCTCGTGGCGATTTTCGGCAAATTGCGGCCACGTAAATCCACGCTAAAGCGCCTCCTCGCCCGGCGCTCCCACTGACGCCGGGCGTTTTCTCGTTACTGCGGCAAGATGACCCAGACTCGCTCCAGCTATCTCGAAGCACTCTCCCGACGCGTACTCGTCTACGACGGCGCGATGGGAACCAACATCCAGCGCTACCATCTCACCGCGGAAGATTTCGGCGGGAAGGAGCTCGAGGGATGCAACGACAATCTCGTGCTCACGCGTCCCGACGTGATCCGCGAGATCCACGAGTCATTCCTTGCGCGTCGGCTGCGACGTGGTCGAGACGTGCACTTTCCAATCGACTCCGCGACGGTTGGCGGAGTGGGGCCTGCTCGGCAAGGCGCACGAGCTCAACGTCGCGGCGGCGCGGCTCGCGCGTCAGGCGTGCGACAAGTTCGCCACCGCTGAGCAGCCGCGTTTCGTCGCGGGCTCGATGGGCCCGACCGGCATGCTTCCGTCGAGCACTGATCCAGTGCTCTCCAACGTCACGTTCGCGGAGCTCGCGCAGAACTACTACGAGCAGGGGAAGGCGCTGGTCGAAGGAGGCGTTGATGTGCTCCTGATCGAGACGTCGCAGGACATTCTCGAAGTGAAGGCCGCGGTTGCCGGACTCGAGCGGCTCTTCGCCGAGATAGGTCGCCGCGTTCCGATCCAGGCCCAGATCACTCTCGACACGAGCGGGCGCATGTTGCTCGGCACCGACATCGCGAGCGCGATGACCACGCTCGAGTCGCTGCACGTCGACGTGATCGGTCTCAATTGCTCCACCGGCCCCGAGCACATGCGTGAGCCGGTGAGGTATCTGGCCGAGAACGCCACGCTTCCTCTGTCGGTGATTCCGAACGCCGGCCTTCCGCTCAACACCGGCACCGGCGACGCCGTGTATCCGCTCGAGCCCGAGCCGCTGGCCGCCGCACTCTCGGAGTTCGTCGAGAGCTTCGGTGTGCGCATAGTCGGCGGCTGCTGCGGAACGACGCCGGAGCATTTGAGCGCAGTCGTCCGAGCAATTGCTCGGACGACTGCGCTCGGTCAGCGTTCAGCGGTCGGCGTTCAGGGAACTGCAAACGGCGACAAGCTCTCTGATTCCGTCGCCTTTCCGCTGAACGCTGACCGCGTCGGCCTGCGGCCGACTGCGCGCGTCTCCTCCGCGATGCGTGCGATCACGTTGCGACAGGATCCGGCACCGCTGCTGGTGGGAGAGCGTGTCAACGCGCAGGGGTCACGCAAGGTCAAGCGGCTGCTGCTTGCCGACGATTACGAAGGGATCGCCGAGGTGGCGCGCGATCAGGTCGATTCGGGTGCGCACGTTCTCGACGTGTGCGTTGCGGTGACTGAGCGCGCGGACGAAGCGCACCAGATGTCGCAGGTAGTGAAGCTGCTCTCGACGGTCGTCGAGGCGCCGCTCATGATCGACTCGACCGAAGCGGCGGTGATCGATGCTGCGTTGGAGCACGTTCCGGGACGCGCGATCGTCAACTCCATCAACATGGAGAACGGTCGCAAGCGAATCGATGACGTGGTGCCGATTGTAAAGAAGCACGGCGCGGCGGTCGTCGCGCTCACGATCGATCCCGTCGGCATGGCGAAGACTCGCGAGCGCAAGCTCGAGGTTGCCCGGAATATCTACGACATCGTCGTGGGCGAGTACGGTCTCGCGCCGCAGGACATCCTCTACGACGCGCTCACCTTCACGCTCGCGACCGGCGACGCAGAGTGGATCGATTCCGCGGCTGAGACGATCGAAGGAATACGCCTCATCAAGCGTGAGCTTCCCGGAGTGTCCACGATACTCGGCGTCTCCAACGTGTCGTTCGGACTGGCGCCGGAAGCGCGTGCCGTGCTGAACTCGGTCTTCCTCCACCACGCTGTGGACGCTGGACTCGATGCGGCGATTGTGAATCCCGCGCACGTGCGTCCGTACGCGGAGATATCCGCGGACGAGCGCGCGCTCGCGGACGATCTCGTTTTCAACCGGCGCCCCGACGCGCTGCAGCGCTTCATCGAGCACTACTCATCGTCGGACGACGCGAGTGCTACTACCCAGGCTGCCAAGGAAGATCCGACGGCTGGCATGACGCCGGACGAGAAGGTCCACTGGATGATCCTTCATCGCAAGAAGGATGGGATCGAAGATGCGCTCGATGCTGCGGGCGTGCGCGCCGATCCTGTCCGCGTTCTGAACGGTGTGCTGCTGCCCGCGATGAAGGAGGTGGGCGACAAGTTCGGCGCCGGTGAGCTGATACTGCCGTTCGTGCTCCAATCCGCTGAGGTCATGAAGAAGGCGGTGAAGCATCTCGAGCAGTTCCTCGAGCGTAGCGAGGGCTACACCAAGGGCCGCGTGGTACTCGCTACGGTCTACGGCGACGTTCACGACATCGGCAAGTCGCTCGTGAACACGATTCTCTCGAACAACGGCTACACGGTTTACGATCTCGGCAAGCAGGTGCCGGTGAACACGATCATCGAGAAGGCCGTGGAAGTGAAGGCGGACGCGATCGGCCTGAGCGCGCTGCTCGTTTCCACCTCGAAGCAGATGCCGCTCTGCGTGCAGGAGCTCGATCGGCGTGGTATGACGGTGCCGGTGATGATCGGTGGCGCAGCGATAAACCGCCGCTTCGGCCGACGCGCGATGTTCGTCGAGAGCGAGCGCGCGTACGAAGCGGGCGTGTTCTACTGCAAAGATGCGTTCGAAGGTCTGGAGACGATGGATGCGCTGCAGGACGCGGATCGGCGCCAGGCATTCGTTGCGCGCTTGCTCGATGATGCGCGGAAGGATGTCTTCCTTCATTCGCAGGTTGGAAAGGACGTCGCGTCGGGTGACGAGGGCGGCGCGCGCAGCGACGTTGCGTCGGACAATCCGGTGCCTGCGCCGCCGTTCTGGGGAGCGCGCGTGCTTCGAGACATCCCACTCGACGAGGTCTTCGATCTACTCGACCTCGATGAGCTGTATCGTCTGCAGTGGGGCGCGCGCGGCTCGGGGGAAGCATACGAGCGGACGGTGCGCACCGAGTTCGAGCCGGTGCGTGCGCGCCTGCAGCGCGACGCGAAGGAGAAGCGATGGCTCAAGCCGGAGGTGGCGTACGGCTACTTCCCCGCGCAGTCCAGCGGCAACGAGGTGATTGTTTATGATCCCGCGAGCTACGCGACCAAGGGCGCGCTCGACGAGATCGCGCGCTTCAAGTTCCCGCGCATGGTCGGACGTGAGCGTCTCTGTCTAGCCGACTACATCCGCTCTGTGGAATCGGGCGTGGTGGATGTTCTCCCACTTCAGGTAGTGACAGTAGGCAATGCCGCGGCCGAGAAGTTCGCGGAGCTGCAGGGCGCGAACGAATACTCCGAGGCGTACTACGTTCACGGTCTGTCCGTGGAGACCGCGGAAGCGCTCGCTGAATGGCTTCATCGTCGGGTGAAGTCCGAGCTCGGCGTCGAGAGCGGCAAACGTTACTCATGGGGATATGGCGCGTGCCCCGATCTCGATGATCACGGAACCGTGTTCCGCCTGCTGCCGGCGGAGTCCGAGCTTGGAATGTCGCTCACCGAATCGTATCAGCTGATTCCCGAGCAGTCGACGGCGGCCGTCATCATGCACCACCCGGAGGCGAAGTATTACGCCGTGCGTGGTGCGGCCGCCGAGCGGGAGCCAGCGCTTGCGTGAAGGCGTGACTCGCGAGGCGCTTCTGCAGCGGGTCGTCGATCCTGATTGCGTCGTCGTATTCGACGGCGCGATGGGGACGATGATCTACTCGCGTGGCATCTTCATAAACCAGTGCTACGACGAGTTGAATCTTCGCGCGCCGGATCTGGTGCGCGGGATTCACGAAGCTTACGTGAAGGCTGGCGCCGAGGTTCTCGAGACGAATACGTTCGGCGCGAACCGCGTCAAGCTGACCCAGTACGGCCTCGCGGCCGAAGTCGAAGCGATCAATGTGGCTGCGACGCGGCTCGCGCGAGAAGCGGCGGGCGAGGACCGACTTGTCGCTGGCGCTGTTGGTCCGCTGGGCGTCCGACTCGAGCCATACGGACCTACTTCACGCGACGAAGCGCGTGAAGTGTTCGCGGAGCAGATGCGCGCGCTGAAGAAGGGCGGCGCCGATCTCTTCATCATCGAGACGTTCTCCGATCTGGACGAGATCGCGGAGGCGATCGCGGCTGCGCGCGAGGTGGACCGCGATATGCCCGTCGTTGCGCAGGTGGCGATAAATGCCGACGGAAGCACAGCGTACGGCGCCACGGCCGCGGACATCGTCACCGCACTCGATGCTGCGGGAGCCGACGTCATCGGGCTCAACTGCTCGGTGGGTCCGCAGGCGATTCTCGAAGCGATCGAGAAAATGGCTCCGCTCACTACGCGCAAGTTGAGCGCGCAGCCCAACGCAGGAATGCCGCGAGACGTCAGTGGCCGTACGATGTACATGGCGAGCCCTGAATACATGGCGACTTACGCGCGCCATCTCGTCAATGCGGGCGCGAAGGTGATCGGCGGCTGCTGCGGAACGACGCCTGAGCACATCCGCGAGATGGCCGAAGGCATCCGTCCTCTGTCGCCACGCTCCGCGCACGCCTCGCGCGTTGGCGACGCTCACGCGACGATCGCGACTGTGCACGTAGAGAACACAGGCGTCGAGCCGATCCCATTCGCGACGCGCTCGCGCTTCGCTGCGAAGATCGCGGCGCGCGAGTTCGTGAAGTCGGTCGAGCTCGTGCCTCCGCGCGGCGTCGATGCGTCGAAGCTCATTCGCGACGCGATCATGCTCCGCGAGGCGGGAATCGACGCGATCAATGTTCCAGACGGCCCGCGCGCACAGAGTCGCATGGGGGCAGTGCTGACGAGCGTGCTCATCGAGCAGCAGGCAGGTATCGAGACTGTCACTCACTACTGTTGCCGGGACCGCAACCTACTCGGGATGCTCAGCGATCTGCTCGGCGCATCCGCGGTCGGTCTTCGCAACGTACTGCTGATCACGGGCGACCCGCCGAAGATGGGGCCGTATCCGTCTGCGACAGCGGTGTTCGACATCGATTCGATCGGCCTCACCAACCTCGTGAGCCAGCTGAACCGCGGACTCGATCCAGGTGGAAATCCGATCGGCGCGCCGACATGCTTCGCGATAGGCGTCGGGGTGAACCCGGCCGCGATAGATCCGGCGCACGAGTGCAAGCGCTTCGAGTGGAAGATCGAGGCGGGCGCCGAGTACGCGATAACGCAGCCGGTCTTCGACGCCGACCAACTAGAGCGGTTCGTTCACAGCGTGGAGTCGCTGCACATACCGATCGTCGCTGGCATCTGGCCGCTCGTCTCGGTACGCAATGCGGAGTTTCTCGCCAACGAGGTACCTGGCGTCACAGTGCCGGCTGCTGTCATCGAGCGGATGCGCCGCGCGAACGTGATATCGAAAGAGCACGCTGTTCGAGAAGGAATCGCGATCGCACGCGAGATGCTGGAGCGCATTCGTCCACTCGTGAGTGGCGTGCAGGTGTCTGCTCCGTTCGGGAAGGCGGAGCTGGCCGTCGAGGTTTGCGGCGAGTAGCCGCGCGACCTCGACGGCTGCGTGAGCTATCGGCTCACCACCAACACTTCGAATGAGCCGGGGACCATCGTCGGCCGCTGCCGTGGCTCTCCCGGCGCAGTTGCCGGCATCGGATTGTACTTCGCGGTGACCAGATAGACCGTGTGGGTCTTGGGATCGAGCGTCATCGTACGTGCGCCACGCTCGGTTGGAATGTTCTCGCTCGTGAACGTGGTTGCATTCGTCTGGTGCACCACCGTCAGAGTGCCCGCGCCATTCGACGCGAAGGCGTAGCCGGTGCCTGGATCGAAGCCGTTCGCGTCGGTTCCCTGATCGGTGGGCGGCGTCGCAACGATGCGACCCGTCGTCGCATCCATGATGCACATCATCTTCTCGCATCCCGCGAAGAGAAGATGCCGCGACGGATCGTACGCTAGCCCGCTCGGTCCTTCGCCAGGTGCGAGCGGGTAGGTGTGCATGATCGTCATGTTCCTCGCGTCGAATTCGACGATCGTGCTCTTGTCCTCGATGTTGACGAAGACGTGGCCCATGCCATCCGCAATCGCGGTCTCCGGCTTTCCACCGAGCGCGAGTGTGCCGACCACCGCGTTGGTGCGCGCGTCGATCGCGGTCGTGCTCTCACCGCGCCCATTGAACGTGAACACGCGCTGTGTGGATGGATCGTAGAGGATCGCGTCGGGGTTCGCGCCGGTGACCCTCACCGTCGCTGTCGGAGCGAGGGTCTTGAGGTCGAAGACGGTGACAGTCGTGTCGCGCCCGTTGCTAGTGAAGCCCTTGCCGAGCTCGTATGCCAACGCGATACCGTGCACTCCGCCGGTGTTGGGGATGTCACCAACGAGGGAGCCACTGCGCGGATCGAGGACCTGCACATGAGTGCCGCGCGAGATGAAGATGCGCGAGTACGCAGTGTCGAAGGTGAGATAATCCCAGCCACCGTCGCCGGCGACAGGGATGTGGCGTGTAAGGTGATAACCGCTGGACTGCGAAGCCACCGGCGCTGCGGCCGACAGTGCGCAGACGAACGTTGCGAGCGCGAGATGACTGACGCGCATTGAAATCCTCCGAAGTGTGTAGAGAGCCGAAAAGTTAAGTGCGGAAGCTGTCGCTAGGATGACATCACGGAGCGGAACGGCGGAAATCTCACGGAGACCACGGTGCCACCCCCGCTCTCGGATTCAACGGTGATCCTTGCATGATGTACGTCCGCGATCCACTTCGCGATGGAGAGGCCGAGTCCCGCACCCTCCGACCGTGAGCGCGCTGCGTCGCCCCTGAAGAAGCGCTCGAAGACATGATTGAGCTGGTCTCTCGGAATGCCGATTCCCGAATCGCTCACCGCAAGCGTGGCCCCGTCGGATCCTGACGTGATCGACACACTCACGCTCCCGCCCGCCGGTGTGAACTTGATCGCGTTGTCGATGATGATCATGACGAGCTGGTGCAGCAGCGCGGCGTCACCGCGGACCTGCGCTTCTTCAAAGCTCGCGAGGGTGAGCGTGACGCCCTTGCGCTCGGCCAGCGGGTGTGCGGCGCCGGTAGCGTCGGACGCGATGTCATCGAGGAAGACGGGAACGAGCTTCACTGGAAGCGCACCGGACTCGGAGCGCGCGAGCAGGAGCAGGTCCTCGACGATGCGCCCGAGTCGGGTTGCCTCCTGCTCGATCGCGACGAGCGCTTCGCGGTAGCTCGCGCTGTCTCCATCGCGCGCGAGCGTCACTTCTGCTCTGCTGCGGAGAACGGTCAGCGGAGTGCGCAGCTCGTGCGCGGCGTCGGCCATGAAGCGGCGCATGTAATCCATCGTGCGCGCGACCGGCTCCATCGATTTGCCGGTGAGAAACGATCCACCAGCGGCGAAGAGAAGCAGCGCGCCGAGTGCAGCGGCGCCGAACGCGACTATGAGAGCAGCGTACTGGTGCTCCAGCTCGACCTGATCTGCGACCGCGACTGCAACGTAGCGGCGCGGCGTGGTCGACTCGAAGGTCTGCGCGTAGAGTCTCACCGCGTCGTCGCCGCCCATTCCGACGGTTGCGAAAGTGGATGAATCGCGCAACGCGCGAGTGGCCGCTACCACCACCCAACGCGGCGCCGAATCGGGGACGATCGCATGCGCATGCCCGTCGAGCAGGTACAGCCGCCGATCCGGAATGCGGAGCTCCGCGACGGCGTCGACCACGCTCGCCGCGCGCGCGCGCCTGCTCCTCCTCGCGGATCGTCGCGGCGCGCTCGACCGCATTCACCGCAGATCTGAGCGAGCTGTCGAGCTGCGACGAGAACTGCGCCCGCACAGCGACAAAGAGTCCGCCGCCGAGGAAGAGCACGATGGTGCCGAGTGTGACCGCGTACCACGCGGTGAGGCGCCAGCGCAGGCGGTGGAGCGGATCGGTCAAGCGCCGAGGCGGTAGCCCGCGCCGCGCAGCGTATGGATGAGCTTGGCGGCGTAGCCGTCGTCGATCTTTCGGCGCAGGCGACGGACCAGCACTTCGAGAACGTTGGTGAATGGATCGTGGTTCTCGTCCCACACGTGCGCGGTGATCGCGCTGCGCGTCACAACCTCACCAGCGTGCTCGACGAGGAACTCGAGCAGCGCGAACTCCTTGGACGTCAGGATGATTTCCGTCCCGGCGCGCGTCACCTGTCGTGTGGCGAGGTCGACGTGCAGATCTCCGAGATCGTACGTCTGCGGAGCGATCGCCGGCTTGCGGCGGGCGAGTGCCTTGATGCGTGCGACCAGCTCGGTGAACGCGAACGGCTTGGTGAGATAGTCGTCCGCGCCGGACTCCAGTCCGTGAACGCGATCCTCGACCGCGTCGCGCGCCGTGAGCATGATGATCGGCGTCGAGACGCCGCGAGCCCGAATCGACCTGCACAGGTCGAAGCCGGTACCGCCCGGCAGCAGGATGTCGAGCACGATGACGTCGAACGTCCCGAGCAGCGCACGCTCGCGTCCTTCGACGAATGTGCGCGCGGAAGTCGTCTCGATGTGCTGGTCGCGCAGGCCGCCCGCGATCACTGTCGCGAGCTCGGGGTCATCTTCGACGATCAGGACGCGCACGGTTGCCTCGGAGAGGGGTCAGCTATGCCATCGCGATACGGGGCGCTCCCCTCTATACTATACCCGTCGCGCGCCGCGCGTAACGCGCCACTCGTTGTTTTCAACCAATCATGACGACAGATACCACACCTGCTGCTTTGACCGTCCTCACCGAGGACGAGGTCATGTTCCGCGACGCGGTGGCCGCGTTCGCGTCAGACGAAGTCGCCCCCCGCGTCAAGGCGATGGAGCGCGCGGGGAAGATCGATCCCGCGCTCGTGCCGCAGTACTTCGAGCTCGGTCTCATGGGCATCGAAGTTCCCGAGCGATACGGCGGAGCCGGTGGCTCGCTCATGATGGTGACGCTCGCCGTCGAGGAGCTTTCGCGAGTGGACGCTTCAGCGGCGATCGTGTGCGACGTGCAGAACACTCTCGTCAACTATCCCATCAACCGCTACGGCACCGAGGAGCAGAAGAGCAAGTATCTCGGAATGCTCACCAGCGGCACGCTTGGCTCCTACGCATTGTCCGAAGCAGGGTCCGGGTCGGACGCTTTCGCGCTCGCGACGCGCGCCGAGAAGCGTGGTGACAAGTACGTGCTGAACGGCCGCAAGCTCTGGATCACCAACGGCGCCGAAGCCGGTGTCTACGTCGTCTTCGCTACCGTAGACGCGTCGGCGGGATACAAAGGGATCACCGCGTTCATCATCGAGCGTGATTTCCCCGGCTTCTCTGTAGGCAAGAAGGAGGACAAGCTCGGCATCCGCGCGTCATCGACCGTCGAGCTCTTGCTCGACAACTGCGAGGTCCCCGAGCAGAACGTGCTCGGACCTGTGGGCCAGGGTTACAAGATCGCGATCGAGACATTGAACGAGGGACGCATCGGCATCGGCGCGCAGATGATCGGCGTCGCGCAGGGCGCACTCGACGCGGCCAAGGCTTACGTCAAGGAGCGACGCCAGTTCGGCAAGCCGCTCGCGGAGCTGCAGGCGATCCAGTTCCAGATCGCGCAGGCAGCGACCGAGCTCGAAGCCGCGCGGCTCATGGTCTACAACGCGACGCGGTTGAAGGATTCCGGCCACGACATCGCGCGCGAAGGTGCGATGGCGAAGCTCTTCGCGTCGCAGGTGGCTGGACGCGTCACCTCGCTCGCGGTCGAGCTGTTCGGCGGCTACGGCTACACCACCGATTATCCCGTGGAGAAGTTCTTCCGCGACGCAAAGATCGGGACGATCTACGAGGGCACGTCGAACATGCAGCTTCAGACGATAGCCAAGGCCGTGCTGCGCTGAGCCTCGTGCGGCGCGCCCGACCGCGCCGCGCTCCCCAGCTTTTCATCCGGCGCTCGTGGGAACTGCCATCGGCGTGTAGAATTGGGCGATGCGACCCAAAGAGCTCACGCTACGCGGGCTGATACTCGGCGCCCTTCTCACAACGGTCTTCACGGCCGCGAACGTCTACCTCGGCCTCAAGGTCGGTCTCACGTTCGCGTCCTCGATCCCGGCTGCGGTGATGTCGATGGCGGTGCTCAGCGCCGTCAAGGACTCATCCATCCTCGAGAACAACATCGTCCAGACGGTGGCTTCCGCGGCTGGAACTCTGTCGGCGATAATCTTCGTCCTGCCCGGTCTCGTAATCGTCGGATGGTGGACTGGATTCCCGTTCCTGCAGTCGTTCTTCATCTGCCTGAGCGGTGGCATTCTTGGTGTGCTCTTCACGATTCCGCTGAGACGCGCACTCGTCACCACATCGGACCTTCCGTACCCTGAAGGAGTCGCGGCCGCCGAGGTGCTCAAGGTCGGCTCGGGCACCAGAGGCGAGACGACTGATGAGACCGGCGAGGCACGCGAGGGCTTGGTCGCGGTGATCCGCGGTGCGGTGGCGTCGGCGGGGCTCGCGATCATCGCCGGAACGGGAATCCTCTCTGGCGATGTAGCAGGCGCTTTCGCGCTGGGGGGTGGCGGCGCATCGAGCGGATACAGCATCGCATGGTCGCTCGCGCTCGTCGGTGCCGGTCATCTCGTCGGCCTCTCGGTCGGCATGGCGATGCTGTTCGGCGAGATCATCGCCTGGGTATTCGCTGTCCCGATTCTCACGTCGATGTCGCCGGCGGGGCCGGGAGTGACCGTTGCGGCCAACACCGCGCACATCTTCGGCACGCAGGTTCGCTTCATCGGCGCTGGCGCGATTGCGATCGCCGCGATCTACACTCTCGCGCGGCTCACCAGGCCGATCATCGCCGGCCTCGTCAGCACTCTCGTCTCGTCGCGCAACAAGGACGCGCCGGACGACACCGACCGCGACATGTCCCCACCGTGGATTCTCGCGATAGCTGCAGCATGTCTCATCGTCGCAGGTTGGCTCGCCTACAGCTTCGCGCGGTCTACCGTGGTCGCGCCGCATGCGCTGGCGCTGACCCTGGTAGCAGTTCCGTTCGTGCTCATCGTCGGCTTCCTGATCGCTGGCATCTGCGGCTACATGGCCGGCCTGATTGGCGCGTCGAACTCGCCGATCTCGGGCATCGGCATCATCTCGATAGTGATCTGCGCCTCACTCGTGGCGCTCACTGTCACGGTGACTCAGGTGAACAGCCACGCGCTCGTCGCGTTCGCGCTCTTCGTCACGGCGATAGTGTTCGCGTGCGCGACGATCTCGAACGACAACCTACAGGACCTCAAGACTGGGCAGCTCGTCGGTGCTTCGCCGATGCGACAGCAGATCGCTCTGATCGTCGGAGTCGGGGCCGGTGCGGCGGTAATTCCGTTCGTGCTCAACCTGCTGGCGAAGGCCTACGGCTTCGCGGGTGCCGCGAACGTTGGCGTCGTCGCGCTCAATCCCCTTCCGGCACCACAGGCCACGCTCATCTCCGCCCTCGCGCAGGGAGTCATCGGGGGCAACCTCGACTGGAGAATGATCGGATTCGGCGTCGTGCTCGGGATCGTGCTCATAGTGATCGACGAGATCCTCGGCGGACTGAAGAAGCTCCGGCTGCCGCCTCTCGCTGTCGGCCTGGGGATCTATCTTCCCATGTCGTCCACCTTCGCGGTGGTGGTTGGTGCGCTCATCTCCTACTGGTACGGTCGCCGCATTCGCAACACGCCCGATCCGGAGCGTGGCGAGCGACTCGGCACGCTCGTCGCATCGGGGCTGATCGTGGGTGAGAGCATCTGGGGTGTGGTGAACGCGGGCCTCATCGTCGGATTGTCGAAAGAGTCGCCGATCGGTGTCGTGCCGGCCGGCTTCGCGCTCGCTCCCTGGCTCGGCCTGATCGGCTTCATCGGCGCTATCGTGTGGCTGTACGGCTGGATGCTCAGACGAGCGAACGCGCCGCGATAGACACGTTTCTCCGACTGCTCGCACCGCGTCCTGGATCGAGTCGGATCACCCTTTCGTTCACAGACCAACGCGCATCCCGCGCATAACCATCGACCGATGCTGAAAGAAGAATCAATCTCGTTCCTCAAGCAGATCCTCGACACACCGGGGCCATCGGGCTTCGAGAGCGCGCCCGCGAGAGTCTGGCGCGCCGAAGCGTCCAAGTTCGCACGGGTATCCGGCGACGTCGCCGGCAACTCGATCGCGGTCGCTAATCCGGACGGCTCGCCGACGATCATGCTCGCGGGACATATCGATGAGATCGGCGTCATCGTCAACTACATCGACGACGACGGGTTCGTCTACGTCGGCCCGATCGGCGGCTGGGATCCGCAAGTCCTCGTCGCTCAGCGCATAAGATTCATCGGCCGCGAAGGCGACGTCCTCGGCGTGGTGGGCAAGCTGCCGATCCATCTGATCAAGCCGGAGGACCGCGAGAAAGCCGTGAAGATGCGCGACCTCTGGGTCGATATCGGCGCGCGCAACAAGAAGGAAGCGGAGGCGGTGCTCTCGGTCGGCGACGCGGGAGTCATCGATTCGCGTTCGATCACGTTGCGCAATCAGCAGCTGGTGTCGCGCTCGATCGACAACCGCATCGGCGCATTCACCGTTCTCGAAGCGCTGCGGCGCTACGCCGAGAATCCTGGCAAGGCGCGCGTGATCGCGGTTGCGACGACGCAGGAGGAGATCGCCTATCACGGCGGCGGTGCGTCGGTCGGTGCGTCGTCGCTCGCGCCTCACATGGCGATAGTGGTGGATGTCACATTCGCCACGGATCATCCATCGATCGAGAAGAAGGAGCACGGCGAGGCGAAGATCGGTGGCGGGCCGGTGCTCTCGCGCGGGTCGATCATCTCGCCGGTCGTATTCAAGCTGCTGCGCGATGTGGCCGAGCAGAAGGGAATCGCATTCACCGTGCACGCGGCCGGACGCGACACGGGAACGGACGCGGACGCGATCCACGTGGCGCGTGAAGGGATCGCAACGGGTCTGGTCTCGATCCCGAACAGGTACATGCACTCGCCCAACGAGCTGATCTCGCTCGACGACGTTGACAATACCGCCGAGTTGATCGCCGAAGCGTGCCGCCAGGTTACGTCGGAGACTGACTTCACCGCGCGCTGAGCTTCGTGGCGAAGGCAATACCAAAGCCGGTGGAGTCTGGCTACACCACGACTACGCCGGTCCCGCTCTACTGGGTGCGCTATGGAGCGCGCGGGCGTCCGATCCTCATAGTTCTTCACGGCGGTCCCGGCGCTGATCACCGGTATCTCCTTCCGCAGATGCTTCATCTGGCGGAGCGCTACGACGTCATCCTCTACGATCAGCGCGGGGGCGGCCAATCGCGTGCGGGGAGCAACGCGCCAATCGGCTGGTTGGATCACGTGGCGGATCTGGCGGCGCTATCGGCTGAGATGTCGATCTCGCGCCCATCGCTGGTGGGCTACTCATGGGGCGGAATGTTGGCGATGCTGTATGCGATCGAATCGCTGCGCCGCGCGGAGCTTCCGCCTCCAGCGCGGCTCGCGCTGATCAGTCCGGCGCCGTGCTCGAGCGAGTATCGCCGCGAGTTCGACGCCAACCTTCGGGAGCGCGGCTCGACGCCCGCGATTGTTGCCGAGCGGGAGGCGCTGATGGCGTCGGGCGCGCGTGAGGCCGATCCGGACGGATACAGGCAGCGGATCTTCGAGCTCGGTGTGGCAGGCTATTTTGCTGACGTCGCCGACGCTAGCGATCTCACTCCGTTCCGCGTAGTCGGGCGCGTGCAGCAATCCACCTGGGAGAGCCTTGGAGACTTCGATTTGCGACCGCAGCTTTCGGACGTTCGCGCGCCCTCGATAGTGGTCGCTGGGCGTGACGATCCGATCCCAACCGCGTCTTCAGAGGACGTCGCAAAGGCGCTGCGGACCGATCTCGTTCTGCTAGACCGGTGCGGACACGTCCCGTATGTCGAGCGTCCCCTCGAGCTGTGGATGGCGCTTGACCCGTTCCTGTCGTCCACCGACGACGCTGCCGTAGATCCGACCGCATGACTGATTTTCGCGCCGAGCATCACCTCGCCACGATTGAAGCCGAAGGCGCACTCTGCGACGTCGTGGTGCGCTTTTCGTACGACGGTCTGGAGCACATCGGCCGTCTGTGGTTCGGAGGTCCTGCGGTTGGCGACAAGCCGATTCCGGACCATGGGGCAGTCGCCGGCCGTACGGTCGAGGAGGCGCTGCAGCTCGCCGAGCGCTTCAGCACAGATGATCTCCTGCGGCGGTACTACCGCGCCCGGGCCGAGAAGCGAAAATACCTCCAGCTCCGTCGTGCGACCGAGCAGCTTCTCGACAAGGTGAAGTACATGAACCGAGTCGCCCTCTCGATCAAGGGCGGTCTGCTCGACCGCGATGGCGCGCGCCAGGAGCTCGAACTAGTGGTCAAGCAGCTCCACGACCTGGTCGAAGTGCTCCCCAGCCTGGCGGGCGTCGAGGAGAAGTAGCGGTCGGGCGACTTCACCGCCCGACCGCACCCGCAAGGCGCGGGCCCTGCCGCGCCCGCCCCCGCGGTGCTCGCCCCAACTCCCGCACGCCGTCGTAGCCGACCAGCTCGGTGTCGTTACTCCACGGGATATCGGAACAACGTCGATCCACACGAGGCTGGGGAGATCCGGCGGAGTGTGTAGGTTTCCCCTCAATGCCTGACCCCGCCGTCGTCTTCCGCCGCCTGAAGCGCGCCTATCCTGACGCTCACTGCGAGCTCGACCACGATGGTGCGTATCAGCTCCTCGCCGCGACCATCCTTAGCGCTCAGTGCACCGATAAGCGCGTCAATCTCGTGACGCCGGAGCTCTTCTCGCGGTACGCGGATCCCTCAGACTTGGCCGCTGCCGATCCGCGCGAGGTCGAGGGAATCATCAAGCCGACGGGCTTCTTCAGGAACAAGACCAAGAGCCTGCTGGGGATGGCCAGTGCGCTCGTGGAGAGGTTCGGTGGCAGAGTGCCCGCTACTCTCGATGAGCTCATCACCATTCCCGGAGTTGGACGGAAGACCGCCAACGTCGTCCTCGGCGATGCGTTCGGAACGCCCGAGGGAATCGTGGTGGATACTCACGTCGGACGGTTGAGCAGGCGGCTGGGCTTCACTCGCGAGACCGATCCGGTAAAGGTCGAGCGCGTGCTCATGAAGCTCTTTCCGCGGAAGAATTGGACTATGTTGTCTCATCTGCTGATATTTCACGGACGCCGCATCTGTCTGGCGCGGCGTCCGAAGTGCGCTGAGTGCGTGCTCAACGACATCTGCCCATCGAGTGAAGTGTGAAGCAAGCCACCATCGACACGAACAAGGGAACTCTCCTAGTGGAGCTCTACCCCGGCGACGCGCCGAAGACGGTTGAGAACTTCGAGAAGCTCGCCAACGAGGGCTTCTACGATGGCGTGAAGTTCCATCGCGTGATTCCCGAGTTCGTGGTGCAGGGCGGCGATCCGCTCTCGCGCGATCTTCCCAACGGCCATCCGCGCGTGGGCACCGGCGGCCCCGGCTACACCATCAAGTGTGAGACGAAGGGCAATCCGCGCACTCATCAGTTCGGCGCGCTGTCGATGGCTCACGCGGGAAAGGACACCGGCGGAAGCCAGTTCTTCATCGTGCTCAACGAGGCCAATACCAAGCACCTCAACGGAGTTCACACGGTGTTCGGAAAGGTGACTTCGGGTGAGGATGTGCTGAAGCAGATCAAGGCTAACGACGTAATGAACAAGGTCCGCGTGACCGACACGGCGGCTTGAGGAAAACGAGATGACCAGTTCACATGGCGCCAACGCTCATCGCGACTTCATGCCGGCGTTCACCGGGTTGGTAGTTGGCGCCTGCGCGCTGTTCGCGATCCTGTTCGGGATCGTCGTGATCACCAATCATCACTATGCCGCCGAAGCGCCGGCGGCCGCGACGGCGACGCAGTAGCGGGCAGCGTGTTGCAAGCCGGCGCGGGTCGCACCGGCAGGTGTTAACATTGGACCCGATGCCGGAGCCAGCAATTCAGGCGAGCAACATCTCGCGCGCGTTCGGCTCTCGCCGCGCTGTGGACGGCGTGTCGCTCGCCCTCGCGCGAGGCGAGTGTCTGGCGCTGTTCGGTCCCAACGGCGCCGGAAAGACGACACTGCTGCGACTTCTGGGCGGACTGCTGCGTCCGTCCTCCGGCGGTGCCGCGGTGGACGGGATGCAGCTTCCCGGCGGCGCCGAAGTGCGGGCGCGCATCGGGCTCATATCGCACGGCACCATGCTCTACGACGCGCTCAGCGCGCGAGAGAACGTAGAGTTTGCGGCGCGAATGTACGGTGTGCGCGATCCACGCGACGCCGCGACGCACGCTCTCGCGCGCCTCGGAGCCGAAGGCTTCGCCGAACGTCCGGTGCGCTCGCTAAGCCGCGGCATGCAGCAGCGCGTCTCGGTCGCTCGCGCGATAGTTCACTCGCCATCGGTGCTGCTCGCAGACGAGCCGTTCAGCGGGCTCGACGCCGCCGGCGCCGCGGCGCTGACGTCGATGCTCGCATCTCTGCGCGACAACGGCGCCGCGATCGTGATAGTCACTCATAACCTCGACGAAGCACTCGAGATCTGCAGCCACGCGGCGATCATGCGCGACGGATGCTTCGTGAGATACGATCGCGCGCCGATCCCCTCGCGCAGCGAGTACATGGCGCTTTACCGGGAGCTCGCCGCCGATGCTGCGTGACGAGCCGCAGCTGTCGCCGCCCGGGATGCTCACCGCCGCGCTCGTCATCGCGCGCAAGGACATCGTGATCGAGCTCAGGTCCAAGAGCGTCATCCTCGCTGCGATGGCGTTTGCGCTCGTATCCGTCACCATATTCTTCTTCGCGTGGGATCCGACCGCGGTGCCGTCGATCGATCTCGCGCCTGGCGTGCTCTGGGTCATCTTCGCATTCTCCGGACTGCTCGGACTTCACCGCTCGTTCGGCGTCGAGCAGCCGACGCGCGCGGTCGATGCGCTGCTCGCCGCGCCGGTCGATCGCGAGTCGATCTATCTGGGGAAGCTGATCGCCAACTTGCTGTTCGTTCTGCTCGTCGAAGCCGTGTCGCTGCCAGCAGTCGCGCTGCTCTACAACGTGCCGGTCGGCAGCTACGTGGGCCCACTCGTCGGGGTCGTCATCCTTGCCGCGATCGGGCTCGTGGCGGTTGGAACTCTCTTCGCGGCGATGTCCGTCAACACGCGGCTCGCCGAATTGCTCTTGCCCCTGCTGGCACTTCCGTTTTTCGTTCCTGTCATCCTCCCCGCCGCGCAGGCGACGGCGCGCCTGATGAATGGGCGCGCCGTTTCCGAAGTAGCGGATTACATCAAGCTCCTCGCGGCGTTCGACATGGTGTTCCTCGTGGCGTGCACGCTCGCATATCCGTTTACGCTGGAAGAATGAAGATCTCCAAGCTTGGCGCTGCAGCAGTGCTCGCAGTCGCGGCGGTATACATCCGTGCGATCTACTTCACGCCGATGGACGCGCTGCAGGGCGCGGCGCAGAAGATCCTCTACATCCATGTCGCGTCGGCGTACGTCGCGCTCTATCTCGCCTTCGGACTCGTCGCGGTCACGAGCATTCTGTATCTCTGGCTCAAGGATCCCAAGCTCGATCGCGTCGCCGAGAGCTCGGCGGAGGTGGGGCTCGTCTTCACAACCGTCGTGCTCATCGTCGGGCCGCTCTGGGCGAAGCCGATCTGGGGAACCTACTGGACGTGGGACGCGCGGCTCACGCTCACGCTGTTTCTGTGGTTCATCTTCGTCGGTTACATCGTGCTGCGCGGCTCGGTGATGGATTTCCACATGAGGGCGCGGTACTCGGCGGTGCTCGGGATACTGGGCGCGATCCTCATTCCGTTCATCCATCTCAGCGTGTACCTGTTTCGCACTATGCATCCCATGCCGGTGTTGTTGAAGCCGAGCGCGCCGTCCATGCCGAACGACATGCTAGTGACACTGCTCGCCGCGATCGCGGCATTCACGCTGATGTACGTGTGGTTGCTGCGCGAGCGATACAAGCTCGCGGGAGAGCGCGACGAAGCGTTGGGGATTCACGCATGACTGGCCCACCGGACACCGCTTACTGGTATCACCTCGCGTACACTATCGCTGCGATTGTGTACGCGAGTTATGCTGCCACGCTGTACATGAGGAGGCGGCATTGGCGACGAAAACGGGGATAGTTCATGTGGTCGGCGCGGGGCCCGACGCGCCGGAGCTCATAACACTCCGCGGTCACGAGCTGTTGGCGATCTCCGATGCGGTGATCTACGATCGTCGCGCGCAGCGTGGATTGATTCCAGGAGCTGACGGCTCGGGACCGAAGCGGTATTTCGTTGGCGCACGCGGTGATGAGCCACGCCCGTCACTCGCGGACGTGACGCAGCTCGCGGTCGCGCTCGCGCGCTCCGGCCAGCGCGTGGTAGTCCTGACTCACGGCGATCCATTCGACGGTGGACGCGGGAGCGAGCTTGCGCAGTCGCTCCATGACGCAAGCGTACCATACGAGATAGTTCCGGGAATCGCGTTAGGGAGCGCCGCTGCGACTTACTCTGGCATTCCGCTCATCTCTCCGACGATGTCGTCCGCGACCGTCTTCGCCAACGGTGGAGCGGAGCGTGCGGGGGGCGTCGCGACGGATTGGGCAGCGGTAGCGCGCGTCGGCGGTACCGTCGTGGTGCGCGACGCGCTCAAATCGCTGGCAGCGATTGTCGCCGGGTTCGCGGAGGCTGGAGTTCCGGATGAGATCCCTGTCGCGGTCGTCACTCACGCAGGACAGCCGTCGCAACGCACACTCATGGCGACGATGTCGACCGTTGCAGATGCAATCGAGAGGGCGGGGATCAAGCGTGGCGTCGTGCTTGTGATCGGTTGGTCGGTTCTCCTTCGCGATGAGCTCGCATGGTTCGACACGCGGCAGTTGTTCGGGGCGCGCGTGATCGTTGCGTCGCAGCGGAACGCGCCTCGGATCATCGGTGACAGGCTGCGCGAGCTCGGCGCTTCGGTCATGGACGTCCCGGAGACGCGAGTGGCGCGGCTCGAGCTCGGCACGCTGCGTGACGCACTCGAGCACATCCAGCAGTACGAGTGGATAGTGTTCGCGAGCAGCGCCGCAGTGGACATCTTCTGGGAGCAGCTTCTAGCGCTCGGCCGCGATACGCGCTCGCTGGCCAGCGCGAAGATCGCGTGCGTCGGACAGACGACGGCGGCGTCCCTCCTCGATCGCGGTATCACCGTGGACGTGGTGCAGGAGCGGTTCGAGCTCGCGCCGCTGCTCGACGTGCTCGCGGAGCGACCGGATGTGCCGGGTGCGGAGACGTTGCTCGTGAGCGACGACAGCGGTGTCGAAGCTCTCACGCGCGATCTCGAGGGCGCCGGCGCGAGCGTGACGCCAGTCGCTGCGTACCGTGAAGTGCCCGCAGAGAAGCAGGGCGACTCGATGCGGCGCCGCATGGAAGCTCATCCTGCGCAGCTTGCGGTGGTGACTAGCGCCGGCGCCGCGCAGGAGTACGCGAGATTCGCCGCGGGCAGCTCGATGACGTCCATTCCTGTCGCCGTGACGAGTGATGAGAGCGCCGAGATCCTTCGCGAAGCAGGGCTCGAAGTGGTCGTCGAGGCCAGCGGTGGAATCGACGAAGTGATCGGCGCGGTAGTCAGTTATCTGCGTGGTCGCGTGCGCGTCGACGACGATGCGTCGGACGACATTACCGACGCCACCGATGGCAGTGACGACGCACACGAGTCAGACGGCGATGCGTCCGACGTTCCAGAGGAATGAAGCGTCTGTTCACGGTCCGCGTGTAATCGTGATGACAGGTTCGGCGGCTACAGTTCTGGCGTGACCCGGCCGCAAGACTGGCACCTTACGACAGCAGGGCGGATGATCCGCGCGACGGTGTGGGCGATGCTGCTCGCTCCCGCATCACTCGCCGCGCAGCAGGCGTTGTCGCGCACCGACGCGATACGCCTGGCGCTCGGCGCGACATCGCGGATCGCCGCGATCGCGGCTGACACGCTTGCGGCCGCTGCCAGAGCGCGTGCCGCGCGGGAGTACCCGAACCCGACGCTCAACGCGTCGTACTCGAAGGCCGCGCCGCAGACTCACTTCATAATGGACGTTCCGCTCGACCTGCCCTCGATTCGCGGCGCGCGCGTTCGAGCGGCGCAGGCGGCGCAACTGAGTGCGCGATACACCTTTCTCGCCAACCGTGCGGCGATCGAGCTCGACGCCGACACGCTGTACACGGCGGCGCAGGGCGCGGCGTTGCGCGCGTCGCTATCGCGTGCCACGGCCGCCGACGCGGCGACGTTGCTCTCCGCGACTCGCGCGCGGCGTGACGCCGGCGACGCGAGCGACCTCGACGTCAACCTCGCGCAGGTGAGTGCCGACCAGACCGCCAACACCGCGGCCGCGGATTCGATCGAGAGCGTGAATGCAGTTCTCGAGCTTCAGACCGCCATCGGCCTGCCGGGCGACTCGGTGATGGTCGCGCTCGACGATTCGATCGGAATTCCGACATCAGCGGCACTCGTTGGCGCTTCTGCTGCGCCGCGTGGTGGGTTGGCGAGCGCTCCAACGGTCGCCGCAGCAACGGCATCACTCACCGCGGCGCAGCAGACGCTCATCTTCCAGCGCCGCAGCGTCCTCGGCGTTCCGGCGCTCACGTTGGGTGTCGAGGCGCGCGATCCTACGGGCTCCGAGAACGGTCTGCTCCCGACCTTCGGTGTCGCGCTTCCGATTCCACTGTTCAGCAGGAACCGCGGCGAGATCGAGGCTGCACGCGCTGATGTGACACGCGCGGAAGCCGAGCTCACTACCGTGCAGCGCGAGGCAGCGTCAGCACTTGCGCGGGCGTACCGTACGAGGTCCGCCGCGGAGCAGCGTGTCGCACGTGACAGGGCGATCCTCGCCGCGGCGACGAGCAATGCAGCGCTCTCGGAGCAGGCATACACGCAGGGCGAGATGGCGATGGCGGACGTGCTCGAGGCGCGTCGCGCGCAGCGGGAGGCGCAGTCGCAGTACGTGAGCGATCTCGTCGCCGTCAATGTAGGTGCCGCGTTGGTTCGCGTGCTGACCACGAATGGAGCCACACCATGAATGCAATCTCTCGCCGCGCCCCATCGCGGTGCGCACGGTTGGTTCTCGCCGCGTCCGTGCTGCTCGCAGTCGCTGCGTGCGGCAAGAAGGGCGGCGATGAAGGGGACGACGAAGCGAACGTGACGCCCGTGGTCGCGGTGCAGACGGCCACAGTCACGCTGGCGCCCTTCGCGCCTACCGTGCGTGCGGTCGGCACGGTGGTGTCGAGTCCACGAGGCTACGCTGAGCTCAGCGCGCCGGCTGCATCACGGGTATCGCGCGTGTTCGTGACTGCGGGGCAGGCGGTGAGCGAGGGGCAGGACCTCGTCGCACTCGACGCCGCATCGCTCGCTGCGAGTGCCGCTGGAGCAACGGCTGCGCGGCAGGCGGCGCAGGCGGCGTACGACCGCGCTGTCACACTCTCGAAGGAAGGTATTCTCCCGCGCAAGGCTGTGGATCAGGCTGCCTCCGATCTCGCTCAGGCCAATGCAGCTGATGTTGCCGCGCGGCGCACGTATGCACTCTCCACACTGCGCGCGCCGATCGCAGGCGTGGTGACGAAGATGAATGCCGTGACCGGCGCGTCGGTCGACCCGACCCAGGTGCTCGTGGCGATCGCGGATCCTCGATCGCTGCAGCTGCTGTTCGGAGTGTCGCCCTCGGATGCGGGCGGAGTGAAGCCAGGCGCGCGCATCACGCTCTACGAATCCGAGACTCCATCGGCGCAGTCGCTCGGGACCGCGGCTGTCTCGACCGTCGGCGCCGCGATCGACACGAGCACTCGCGCGGTGCCGGTGCGCGCCACCATCACCTCCACCTCGCGCCCGCTGCGGCTCGGCGAGACCATAGTCGGGCGCATCGCCACGGCTGGTGTCGCACGCGCCGTCGCGATACCGAGCGCGGCCCTGGTGCCGGACAGCTCGGGGACCTTCAAGGTGTACGTCGTCACCAACGGACTCGCGCGCTCGGTTCCGGTCGAGATCGGCACGCGCGGCGATTCCGTCGTCGAGATAACCAAGGGGCTCACGCCGGGACAGGTAGTGGTCACGACCGGCGCATACGGCCTCGAGGACAGCTCGAAAGTCACCGTGACCAAGCGGTAGCGCGGTGAAACTGTTTGACGTGCTCTCCGCGCAGCGGCGAGTGATCTACCTCGTCGTCGCGCTGCTCAGCGCCGCGGGGTTGTGGGCCGCGCGCACGCTGCCGTCTGCGATCTATCCCGAGCTCCTCTTTCAGCGCATAACGATAGTCGCCGAAGGCTCGGCGCTCGGCGCGCGGCAGGTCGAGTTCGCGATGACGCGTCCGCTCGAGGAGGCGGTGAGCACGGTTCCGGGCGTAATGCGCGTGCAATCGAAGAGCATCCGCGGCGCGACGGAGATCTCGGTGACGTTCTCACCGCAGACGGACATGCAGGTCGCGCTCCAGCTCACGCAGACTCGCGTCAACCAGGTCGAGCCCTCGCTCCCCGACGGAGTCACGGTCGAGGTCGAGCGACTCACGCCGTCGCTGTTTCCAATCCTCTCATACAACCTCGAGGGCACTGATCCGCTCACGCTCTACGACATCGCACGCTACGACATCCGCCCGGTGTTCTCGCGCGTGCCGGGCGTGGGACGCGTGGACGTGCAGGGAAGCAGCATCCGCGAGATCGAGGTCGTAGCTGATCCTGCCACGCTTGCCGCGCAGGGAATGACGTACGACGATCTCGCCAATGCGATCAAGTCCGCGATCACCCCCGCAGCTGTCGGCCGCGCCGCACGCGACTACAAGCAGTATCTGATAGTCACCGATGTCGAGGCCACGTCGCCCGACGCCATAGCGAACGTTGTACTTCCGAACGGCCTTCACGTCCGCGATGTCGCGACGGTGCAAGTCGGCTCCGAGGATCAGGTGAGCATCATCGCCGGTGACGGACGTCCGGCCGCGCTGCTCAACATCACGCGTCAACCGGGCGGCAACACGGTCGCGCTTGCGGACAGCATCGCGAAGCTCGCCGCAGCTATTAGGCCGACGCTGCCCCCCGGTGTCATACTCAAGCCGGTGTACGACCAGGCCGAGCTGGTGAGCGACGCGGTCAAGTCCGTGCGGGACGCGATGATCATTGGAGCGCTCCTGGCCATAGTCGTACTCTTCGCGTTCCTCAGACATGGGAGGATCACCGCCGTCAGCGCGACCGCGATTCCGCTCACGCTCGCGATCACGGTGTTCATCATGTCGCACATCGGGCAGACGTTCAACCTGATGACGCTCGGAGCCATGGCGATCGCCGTGGGACTCGTGATAGACGACGCGGTGGTCATCACCGAGAACATCGCGCGACACCTGTCGCTCACCAGCGATCGTCGCGTAGCGATCCGCGAGGCACTTCAGGAGCTCATCTGGCCCGTCACGACGTCGACGATAACCACTGTCGTCGTTTTCCTGCCGCTCGGCCTGCTCACCGGCGTGGTGGGTCAGTTCTTTAAAGCGCTCTCGATAGTTCTCACCATCGCGGTGCTCGTCTCGCTCCTGCTGGCGCTCACGGTGATCCCACTGTTGAGCGAGCAGTTCGTTCGCGCGCAGGATGTCGATCATGACAGCGACAGTGCGTCGGCCAAAGCGCGATCGCATGGACTTCTCGGGCGCATCTCGGCGGGTCTCAACTCGCTCGCGGATATGTACGAGCGCGCGCTCACCGCGGTGCTCCACCATTCGCGCATCATGCTCGGCGGCGCGGTACTCCTCCTGGTGCTTGGCGCCATCGCGGCAAACTACACGGGCACCGGCTTTCTTCCCGAGATGGACGAGGGCGCCTTCGTCATGGACTACTTCACGCCGGGCGGCACCGCGCTGGCGGAGACCAATCGGGAAGTGCACATCGCCGAGCGCATACTCGCTTCGACTCCCGAGATCGTCGGTACCTCGCGCCGAACCGGCGCGGAGCTCGGCCTCTATGCCACGCAGCAGAACAGCGGCGATCTCGTAGCGCGACTCGCGCCTCAGTCGAAGCGCTCGCGCAGCATCTTCGAGGTGATCGACGACGTGCGGACGAAGATCGCGACCGCGGTGCCGCGTCTGCACATCGAGTTCGTGCAGATTCTCTCGGACGTCATCAACGATCTCGCGGGGGCCGCGAACCCGGTCGAGGTCAAGATCTTCGGCGACAATCTCGACGCGATCGAGAGCTACGCTCGCTCGCTATCGGAACCGATGCAGAAGATTGCTGGATTGCAGGATTTCTACAACGGAGTGAGCGAGCCGAGCGCCGAGATGATGCTGCACGTGAACGCTCCCGATGCTGCACGTGTCGGGCTCACCCCTGTCCAGGTCGGTGACGCAGTGCGCGGCGCGATGCTGGGAGCTCCGGCAGGCGACGTTCGCTCGCAGGACCGGCCGATCGGCGTTCGTGTGCGCGCGCCAGACGCGCTTCGCAACGACGCGACCAGACTTGGCTCGCTCCCGCTCCTGTCCCCGGTGTCGAAGCGCGTCGTCCAGCTCTCTTCGGTCGCGACACTCACGCCGATCGAGACGCGCGCCGAGCTCGACCGCGAGAATCAGCAGCAGATGATCACCATGACCGCGACCGTCAGTGACCGGTCGCTCGGCTCGGTCATGGGCGACGTCAAGAGCGTGCTCGCGAAGCATCCGCCACCAGCCGGAATCCGCGTCGAGCTGGGCGGTCAGTATGCGGGGCAACAGGATGCGTTCCACGCGCTGCTGCTCGTTCTGTTCCTCGCGGCACTCAGTGTCACGGCAGTGATGGTGGTGCAGTTTCAGTCATTCGTCGAGCCGCTCGTCGTGCTGCTCGTCGCACCGGTGTCGTTCGTCGGAGCGATCGTGCTCCTGCTGATCACCGGCACGCAGCTGAACGTGTCGTCGTTCATGGGATTGATCCTGCTGGTCGGCCTGATCGTGAAGAACGGCATCATCCTCCTCGATTTCACGCGCTATCGCATGCTGCACGACGATGTGCCACTCGAGATCGGATTGCGCGAAGCAGCGAAGACGCGTCTCCGTCCGATTCTCATGACGACACTCTGCACACTGTTCGGCCTGCTTCCGTTGGCGCTCGGTCTCGGCGCTGGAAGCGAGCTGCAGCGCCCGCTGGCGCTCGCAGTGATCGGTGGACTCGCGCTCTCCACGCCCATCACGCTCTTCGTGGTGCCGAGCTTTCTGATCGCGATACGCGGCGCGGAGTATCGCCTTCCGTCCTCCCGTGGCACGAGTCCCGCAGCGACGGCGTGACATGCGCGCAATTCGTGTTCACCAGACCGGCGGCGCCGAGGCGCTGAGCGTCGACGAAGTTCCGACGCCGGAGCCGGGCGCTGGCGAGGTTCTCGTCAGGCTCGAGGCAATCGGCGTCAACTACGTCGACATCTATTTCCGCTCGGGGCTGTACCCCGTTCAGTTACCCGTCACGACTGGTCAGGAGGGAGCGGGGACAGTAACGCGCCTCGGCAGTGGCGTCACGGATGTACGCGTCGGCGATCGTGTCGCATTCCAGGGCACGAACGGCGCGTACGCAGACTACATCGCCGTTCCGGCCGCTCGCGTCGTACCAGTACCGGACGGCGTCACCACGCGGCAGGCAGCCGCCATTCTGCTGCAGGGAATGACTGCGCATTATCTCGCGTTCTCGACCTATCCGCTCCAACGCGGAGATTGGTGCATCGTCCACGCGGCCGCTGGTGGCGTCGGTCTGCTGCTGTGTCAGATCGCGAAGATGATCGGCGCACGGGTGATAGGAACGGCGTCTACAGCGGAGAAGATCGCGCTCGCTCACGCGGCCGGCGCAGAGGAGATGGTGAATTACACCACGCACGACTTCGCGGCAGAAGCACGGCGAGTCACTGGTGGGGCTGGTGTGTCGGTCGTGTACGACTCTGTCGGTCGTACGACTTTCGACAAATCACTCGACTCGCTGCGACCGCGCGGGATGCTGGTGCTGTTCGGACAATCGAGCGGCCCGGTCGGACCGTTCGATCCGGGCGCTCTGAGTCGCAAGGGGTCCTTGTTTCTGACGCGGCCGACGCTCGGCAATTACGTTGCGACCCGCGATGAGCTCTTGTGGCGATCATCGCAGATCTTCGAATGGGTGCGCGATGGCAAGCTCGACGTGAGAATAGATCGCGAGCTTCCACTTACCGCCGCAGCGGATGCTCAGCGCGCGCTCGAGTCGCGCGCGACCAAAGGCAAGGTGCTTCTCATTCCCTGAAGCAGCAGGACGCCGAAGAGGGGATGTTATCTTTGGGTGATGATTCACCCATGGCACGATCTGGCTCCAGGGCCGAGACCACCCGAAGAGCTCACTGCAGTCATCGAGATTCCGACCGGTAGCCGCAACAAGTACGAGCTCGACAAAGCGACAGGGCTGTTTCGGCTCGACCGCGTTCTGTATTCCGCCGTGACTTATCCCGGCGAGTATGGCCTGATTCCACGCACGCTTTTCGATGACGGCGATCCCCTCGACGTGCTGGTGCGCGTGGAAGAAGCGACGTTCACGGGATGCCAGATCGACGTGCGCCCGATCGGTGTTCTCAAGATGCTCGATCGCGGTGATCCGGACGACAAGATCCTCGCAGTCCCGTGGCACGACCCGCGATACGAGGAATACTACGACATCGCCGATTTCCCACAGCACTACCTCAAGGAGATCGAGCACTTCTTCCTCATCTACAAGGATCTCGAGGGGCGCCGCGTCGAGATCACCGGCTGGGAGGGAAGCGAGTCTGCGAAGGATGTCATCAGGCATTCGATCGAGCAGTACAACGACCGCTACATGCACGTAGGGCCGTAGCGCGCCGACGTTACGCGCATTGGGTGCGTAGCCGTAAGGCGCAGCGCACGAAAAATCGAGTCTGGCGCAAACGACGCTCGCCATGCAACGTATTGCAAACTCTCACCCAGACCCAACATGACGGCACCAGAGGACACCATCACGGCCGCTCCCGCCAAGCACGTGAGCTTGTGGGAGGATTTCGTCGATATCTTCGTGTCGCCGAGCGAAGTGTTCGAGAGAAGGCGTAACTCGGGATTCTTCCTCCCGCTCATCGTCTTCACAGCGCTCACGATCGTGCTCGCCATACTCGGCCGCAACACGATGCAGGCCGTGTTCGACGCGGAATATGCGCGCAGCACCGCCGCGGCGATGAAGGCCAATCCGCAGGTCACCGCCGACCAGATGGACAAAGCGCGTCAGATTGCGGAGAAGTTCATCTACGTCGGTCTGGCGTTCGGCGCCTTCATCGTGCCGATCATCGTCGGCTTCGTGCTGTGGCTCGTCGGCAAGCTGGTCGACGCGAAGGAAGGGCTGCAGGCCGCGTGCATGATCGCCACGTATGCCTACTTCCCCAAGCTCATCGAAGGCATCATCAACATCTTCCAGGGGTTCATCCTCGACCCCGCGACGATAAACGGACGCTACCGCATCACACTCGGGCTCGGGCGCTTCCTCGATCCTGACACCACGTCGCCAGTGGTGCTGGCGATCCTCGGCCGCATCGACGTGTTCACGATCTGGGTGACCGTACTGCTCGTCATCGGTTTGGCGGTAGTCGCGCGAATCCCGAAGTCGCGCGCAGTGATCGCCGGCGTCCTGGTGTGGCTGGTCGGCATGCTCCCTGGTCTGTTGGGCGCGCTTCGTCAGACTTGATCATCTCGCACTATGGCCGGTAACGAGAGAGGGCGAGCACTGCGTAGTGCTCGCCCTCTCTCGCATCACGGTGCGGCTCGCTACGGCTCGATCTCGCCGTGCATCACAGGTTCGCGCTCTCGACCGATGAAGAGCGTCTCGTAGAGCAGTCCCGCGAGAATTCCGCCGACGATCGGAGCGGTCCAGTAGATCACCTGGCCCTCGTAGATCCCCGTCGCGAGCGCCGGCCCGAAGGAGCGTGCAGGATTCATCGAGCCGCCGGTGAGCGGACCGATGGCGAGGATTCCGATCGTCACCGTGAGGCCGATCGCGAAGCCGCCGACGCGCGGTGCTTTGGGATCTACAGCGGTGCCGAATACCACGAACACGAGGAAGAAACTCGCGATTGCCTCGAGGAACCACGCCTGCGTCCCGGTGATGTCGAGCGAGATCGCCTGGCCGCCGCCACGCGTTGCTGCGAACACTGCCGCCGGGAATGTCCACTTGAGAGTGTAAGCGGCAACAGCGGCGCCCAGCAGCTGCGCGACGATGTAGAGCCCAGCCATCATCGGGTCGATACGACGCGCGGCGATGAAGCCGAATGTCACCGCCGGATTGAAGTGACCCGATATGCGCATCAGCGCAGAGATGAACACGGCGAGCACCAGCCCGTGAGCAAGGGCCACGAGCAGCAACGGGTCGGCGATGTTGGATTGCGAGGCCGCCATGATCGACGCGCCGCCGACGAACACGAGCGCAAACGTTCCGATGAACTCCGATAAGAAGTGTCGCAGCGAGTCCCGCATCCAGCCTCCGTTTGTGTGATCAGAGCAGGTTAGACGACCCTGCGGAAAACCAGCGCGGCGTTGATGCCGCCGAATCCGAACGAGTTGCTCAGCACGTGCTCGACGCGGGCCGGACGGCCACGTCCGGCGATGTAGTTAAGATCGCACTCGGGATCGCGGTCAGTAAGGTTCACCGTCGGCGGAAGCCACTCGCGGTCTATCGCCATCGCGCAGATCGCCGCCTCGATCGCGCCCGACGCGCCGAGCGCGTGACCGTAATATCCCTTGGTTCCGCTGGCCAGCAAGGACGGCATCGCCTCGCCGAACACCTGCTTGATGGCTGAAGTCTCCGTCGGATCATTCAGCGGAGTCGCGCTGCCGTGTGCGTTGACGTAGCCGATCTCGTGCGCCGCGATTCCGGCGTCACTTATCGCGGCCCTCATCGCCCGCGCGGCCTGCGATCCATCAGGGCGCGGAGCCGTCATGTGATACGCGTCGCTCGTGGTCCCGAATCCCGCGACCTCGGCGTAGATCCGCGCTCCACGCGCCACCGCTCGGTCATATTCCTCCAGGATCAGTACTGCGGTGCCCTCGCCCATCACGAAGCCATCGCGGTCGCGATCGAATGGGCGCGACGCCGACGACGGGTCGTCGTTGCGTGTGGACATCGCGCGGATCAGCGCGAAGGCGCCGAAGCAGAGCGGGGCGAGCGGTGCTTCAGCGCCGCCAGCTATCATCACGTCCGCATATCCGTCGCGCACCTGCCTGAATGCGTCGCCGATCGCGATCGCGCCGGAAGCGCAGCTCATCGCGTTGGTCGAGTTGGGTCCTTCCACACCGAACTCGATCGCGATGTTGCAGCTCGACGCGCCGCCGAACACCGCGAGCGCCAGCGTGGCGTCCACTCCCCGCAATCCTTCGCGCAGAAATACGCCAAGCTGCTCCTCGGCGTACCCGATGCCACCGAGCGCAGTACCCATCATCGCGCCGACACGCTCACGATTTTCTTTTGCCAGATCGATCTCCGAATCCTCGAGCGCGAGCTTGGCGGCCGCGACGGAGAACTGGCCGAACCTGTCGAGTCGCCGTGCTCGCTTGCTCTCGAGGTAATCGCTCGCGTCGAAGTCGTTTACCTGCGCCGCGTTGTGACTGCGAAATATCGAGGGATCGAATCTCGTCAGTGATTGCACGGCCGACTCCTCACGCAACAGCCCGCTCCAGAGCCCGTCCTTGGTGGTTCCGATCGGTGTTATCGCACCGATTCCGGTGATCGCTACGCGTCTTCGGCTCATCGTTCTTCCTCCGCAACGCGTGCCAGTCCAGCCAGCGTGCGCGACGCGATTCCATGAATGAATACTGGTCCGATCACGGCGTTCGCCGCGACGTGCTTCACGACTGGCCACGGTGGGCCGTCCCAGACGTGAAGAATTCTTACGTGAGTGCCGTCGAGTGTGGGTGTGAAGCTCCACTCGACATCCATCCCTTTCGTGATACCCGCGACGTGTCTGAACCGCACGGCCGGCGCGCCAGCTATGACGCTCATCTCGGATCGCCACCACGTCGGCCAGTTGATCGCACCGAATGGGCGATTGGCCGACATCTCGACTATCCCTCCACCATCGCTCGCGCGCCGGTTGAACCTGACGTAGCGATAATGTCGGAGGTGCTCCGGCCACCGCTCGACGTCGCGCGCGAGCTCGAAGATGCGACCGATCGGCGCGCGCACGGTGAGCTCGTCCGTGGTTGCCATGCGCAGTCCGGTTGGCATCGGCCCGAGATCGAGCGGAGCATCCAGGGGCGGATTGACGCGAGCGTCGATCACGCTGGAACCGGCGCCCAACTGGTCGTTATGCGAAATCCGAGCCGGTGAGTCACCGGAGCATGTACGCCGACAGCGTCGTGCACGGTTTCATCGAGCTCGTCAGAAGTGAATCCGCGAAACACCGACAGCACGCCATCGTGCCGCGTCACCGGGTGGAACGCCAGCGGGAACGAAGCGAGCCAGAACCCCGCTGCCGCGATCCAGCTCCGTCTCAGATCGCTCACCACGACCGCGACTCGCGCCACGCGGTTCATCTCGCGCAGCAGGGCACTCGCCGCGTCGCCGCGAAAGTGGTGAAGAGTCTGCGAGCACATCACTATGTCGATGCTGTCGCGACGCGAACGGGAAGCTGGAGACCACTCGCGACTACCGCCTCGCGCAGCGCGGGGCGTGCGTGGCGGAGCAGCTCGCAGCTCGGTGTCCAGCCCTATCGTCGTGAGGGCGATGCCCGTGCGACGCGGCAGCGCGCTCGATCGCGCGCGGAACGTCACCGGCGCCGGTCCCGACGTCGAGCAACGTCGCGCTCGCTCCAAGCTTTCCGAAGTGCGACTCAGCTTCGGCGACCGCCGCACGCGTTCCCTGAAACACGACGTTCGAGCGCGAGATGTCGCGCAGCGTGCGCAGCACCAGCGGCACGTCCGACGAGCCTTCGTCGAGCAGCTCGGTGCCGTACCGCCGCCGCGGCACCAGGAACGACGCCATGCTCGCCGCGCTCTCAGCGCTCGAGCTGAGCAAAGCCGCCGCGATAGTACAGCAGCGGTCGCGCGTCTCGCACCGAAGCCGCGAGCGTCTCGCCAATGATCACCGTGTGGTCGCCCGCCTCGTGGAGCGCCGTGCGGCGGCACTCGAGATACGCGAGAACGTCGTGGAGCACCGGCATCCCGCGCTCCCCATGCTCGTAGCCGATGCCGTCGAATCGCTGCGCGCCGGTCTCGGCGAATCTGCGCGCGAGCGCTTCCTGAGTCGATGACAGGATGTTGACGGCGAAATGCTCGCACGCCACGAGTACGTCGTGTATCGACGCAGCGTGATCGATGCACATCACCACCAGCGGCGGCTCGAGCGAAACGGACGCGAACGCACTCACCGTCATCCCATGATCCACCCCGGCCGCGTCGGTGGTCGTGACGACCGTGACGCCGCTCGCGAACCGTCCCATCACTGCTCTGAACGCGTCCGGGCCGAGGCTCATACGCCGAAGAGTAACAGGCGCGCGAAATAGCTCGCGCGGAGGACCTCGCCGGCGGGAACGAAGTCTCCAACCACACCGACCAGAAGATCCGCCATTTCCTTCCTGCGCGACAGCGATCGCGCAGCGTGGTTGATGAGCGCGGGAACGGCAATCGTCCCTCCGATGAGCCGCTCCACCAGCCACTTTCCACGGAACTCGTCGCGTCGCGCCCGGTCGTACCGCGCAAGAGCGTCGTCGCTCGCACCGTGTGAAGTAGCGCTCACGCATTCAGCGGCGAATGGCGCGAGCAGCTCGCCGCCGCGCAGCGCCGTGTAGACTCCCTCTCCCGTGAACGGGTCGAAGAAGTCGGCAGCATCGCCAAGTAGCGCAGCCGACGGTGCCCACGCGCGCCGCGTGGACGATGCGAAGGGACCGGTCGCGCTCACCGGCTCGATGCGTCGCGCACCGTCGAAGCGACGCGCGAGCTGCGCGTGACCACGCAGCCAGCCATCCAGGAAGAGATCCTTGTGCAACGCTGCACTTCTGAGCCGCCGCGCAGGAACCACCAGCGCTACGTTGGTCACGCCGCCGCCGACGTCGGCCATCCCGACATAGCCGTCACGCTCGACGTGCATCTCGCCGACGTCGCTCACTCCCGCGACTCCCTCGTAATGCGCGACGAGCGCGACACGTCTCGGAAAGCGTGCCGTGCGCACAAGTCCGAGTCGCCGCGCCACGATCGACCTCAGCCCGTCGGCTCCGATCACGAGCCGCGCCCGGTGAGTCTCTGCGCTTCCATTCCTCGTCGCTGTCACTCCAGTAACGCGACCGCTCGCGTCCCGAACGATGTCGGTGACCTTGACCTCTTCCTCCACGGTCACTCCCACGCTCCGCGCGCGCGAGAGCAGTATCGCGTCGAGCGTGCGTCGTCGGATCGCGATGCCGCTGTCGCGGAACGCTCTGAAGCCGTGCTGCGCCGCAAAGCTTCCCTCGATCTCGCGTCCATTAGGCGCGCGCACACGCATGCCGGTGAGGTGCGCCGCGCCCGCGCGCTCGATTTCCTCCAGCGCACCCATGCTCGCCAGAATTCTCGATGCCTGCGGACTCAGATACTCCGCGCATACCTTGTCTCGCGGGAAGCGCGCGCGGTCGAGCAGCGTCACGCGCACGCCTAGTCGCGCCAGATGCCACGCCGCCGATGTGCCGGCGGGGCCGCCGCCGACCACCAGCACTTCGTGCTCAGCGAGCTTCACGCAGCCCGAGGACGAGCAAACAGAGCGTCACGCTCATGATGAATCCGGTAAGAGTGGCGAGCGCGTTCACGGTGTCGTTTCCAACTCCGCTTCTCCCGCCGATGTGCGTCGTGCTCTCACCGCAGGAATGGACAGGCATCTCGGTCGGCTCCTCGCATCGCTTGCACCAGCGACGCTCCTGCACCGTCGCGCCGAGCAGCGAATCCGCGACGGAGCCAGCGAATCCGCTTGCTACACTGGCAAGCCCCGCGCCCGCGGAGAATCCCGTCATCGTCGCAACGATCCCGACGAACGCCGCGCCCATCAGCGCGCCGAGCGTCCCGCCCCACGTCACGGCACCAGACGTCCCATGTCGAACGGCTGTTCTCGTTCCGATCAACACAGGAGTGCCGCCGAACAGAACGCCGAGCTCTGTCGCCCAGGTGTCAGCAGCGGACGCCGCTATCGAGCCGACTGCGCCCCACGCGAGAGATTCCTGAGCCAGTCCGGCGTGCGTCATCACGAGCGACGCGATCGCCGCGGCGCCGTAGACTCCGCCGTTGGCGACTACCTGCGCCGCGTCGCGGCCGCCGCCCTTCGCGACGATTCCCAGCGTGAGCGCCGCCTTGCGCACGCGACCGTGCCGCGATACCAGGGTCGAGGCGACGAAATACATGATGAGGAGAACGGCCCATCGCCATCCCGCCGCCGCGGTCACGGCGCCGAGCACCACCGCGGCGATGAACCCGCTCCTCGTGAGCGAGCCGGAGAGTCTCGCCGCCCCCGCGACGACGACCGCCAGAACCGCGCCCGCCCCTGCGCGGCCGGCCGCGCTCAGCGCCATTACGTCCACGAGATTTGTTTAGGCATGTAGGTGCGGTTAACTTGGCGATCTAAGATGTCGCCACGCTCCTCTTCCACGATCGATCCGCTCGTCCCACTCTCGCTGCTCGAAGCAGTGAGAGATGCCGATCGCCCCGACGGCGCGGCCGAAGCTGAATATGTTCCGGAGCTCCTCAACAAGCGACTCGGCACCACCGACACGGTGTACACGCAGATCCGCCGGTACACCGAGGCTGTGAGACGTGGCCGCGCTGCGGACGGTGAGGAGGTTGCGGCACTCGCGCGGCTCATCGCGCGGCGCCCTGATGCACTGCAGCTCTTCCGCGACGCCGGACGCGATGCGGCACGCACCGCGTATAGCCGCATGGCGTCGCTCAAGCGAGCGATCATCAGGTTTCTTCCTCGCTTCATCGCGCATCCGTACGCCAGACGCCAGGCGCGCAAGATTTTCGCACGGTACTTCCACGTCGCGCTTCGCGTCAACGGCGCCGATCTGTCGATAGACGTGCCGCGCCTGGCGCCGCTTTCTGCCGCCTCCGCGGAGATGAGCCGCGAGTACTACGACGCCGCGATGCAGGAGCTGCTCTCGCTGCTGACACTCACTTCGCAAGCTCAATGATCTCCAGCAACCAACTCGTGCAGCTTCGCGAAGCGATCTCAGACGCGCATCTCGACGGCTGGCTGCTGTTCGACTTCCGCGGGAACCAATCCGATCGCATCGAGCATGCTCGACATTGGTGGACTCGTCACGCGGCGTTACTTCTGCTACATCCCGCGCGACGGAGTGCCGGTCGCGATAACTCATCGCATCGAGCAGGGGCCGTGGGAGCACTGGCCGTCGGACTGGGGAAAGCGCGTCTACAGCTCGTGGCAGGAGCTCGAGGGAGCGCTCGCGGATCTGGTGCGAGGGAAGCGCGTCGCGATGGAGTACTCGCCAGGCGACGCCGTACCGTACCTCGACAGGACCCCGGCTGGCGTGGTCGAGATGGTGCGCAGCGCTGGCGCCGAAGTAGTCTCGTCCGCCGATCTCGTCACGCGCTTCTATGCTGTGTGGACCGCGAAGAATCTCGCTTCGCACGTCCGCGCGGCGGAGCAGCTCGCCACCATCGCGAAGAACGCGATGGCGCTGGCTGGCGAGAAGGCGAAGGCCGGCGCTCCGATGCGTGAGTTCGAGCTGGCGTCGCTCATCCGCGAAGAATTCGCGCACGCTGGCCTCACCACCGATCACGGTCCCAACGTCTCGGTGGGACTCAATGCCGCAAATCCGCATTACGAGCCGACCGCGGAGAATTCCGCGCTCATCAATCGTGGCGACATTCTGCTGATCGACCTCTTCGCGCATGAGATTGACGGCGGGGTCTGGGCGGACCAGACGTGGATGGGGTCACTCGGCGTGCCCAGCGATCGTAACGTGGAGATATGGGAAGTGGTGCGCGGTGCGCGCGACGCTGCCATCGATTTCCTCCGCACGCATACAGAGGCCGGCGACGACGTTCGTGGCGGCGATGTGGACGACGCCGCGCGCAAGTACATCACCGACCGCGGCTTCGGCGAGTACTTCACTCATCGCACTGGCCACTCGATCGATCCGCGCGATCTGCACGGCTCGGGGCCGAACATCGACAACATGGAGTCGCGCGACTCGCGCCTCCTGCTGCCCGGAATCGCATTCTCCATCGAGCCGGGGATCTACATTCCTGGCGAGGTTGGAATGCGTAGCGAGGTCAACGGCTACGTGAAGAAAGACGGCGTCATCATCACGCCGCCGAATCCTCAGCGCGACCTCATCCTCGTCTGACGCCGGCGCGGCGCACCAACGCCGCGCCCAGCTTCACTTCACGACGTCGGGCCAGATTCGCGGATCTTCGAGTCCGAGTCGCCACAGTGCGAACTTGGTCACGCCAAGTCTGCGTCCCACCGACACGAGTGAGTCCAGCAGCACTGCATCGCTCACCCACGCCTGCCAGTAGCGTCCCTGTGCGTGGAGAGTCGCCGAGGCTGGATCGCGAACGAGCGGAACGTGCTCGTCCGTGGCTAGCTTGACCACGTCCGCGTACGAGACGACGCTCGTCGCGCTGTCACTGCGCCAGTCGTATCCGTACACGGGAAGCGCGGCGATGACGCGCGACGGCCCCACGTCGCCCACGCGCATGCCGAGCGCGCGCGCCACCCACTCCGGTGACGCGATCGCGCCCGGCGGTGATGTGCTCCAGTGCTGGTCGTACAGCATCACCACTACGAAGTCGAGCGAGGTGAGGAAGGGGCGGGCAGGGTACGAGACCGTATCCATCGCCGGAAGCGCGATTCCCACCGGCGACACGCCGTGAGCGCGCGCCGAATCGGCGAACGCCTTCGTCACGCTCATGAGCGCGTTGAAGTCGTCGGGCGTCATTCCCTCGAAATCGAGCACGAGTCCGCGATAGCCCATCCCGCTGATCAGCGCCGCACTGGCGCCCGCGACGTGCCCGAGCACAGTCGAGTCGGCAGCGAGGGCGCGGATGATCTCCGGGTGGAATCTGCTCCCCGCGTAAGACGTGAGCAGCGCCATGTAGCGTCGATTGCCGGCGCTGTGCCGCGCTAGAGTGTCCTCGTATGGCGAGGCTGGGCGGAGCGTCACGGTGTCGAGCTCGATGAAACCCGACACGATCGCATCGAGCTGCGATCCGTGGGCCGCGACCGACGCTGCGCTGCGCGCGTCCCATGGCGCCGTGAATCCCCAGAAGTCGCCTCGAGCCAGCGGGCGGCTGTGCATCATCGAGCCGCAGCCCACGAGCGCCAGCGAGAGCGCTGCCGATCCTGCGAGCGACGCGACCGATGCGACGACGCGGCTCCGGTATTGCACGGCGGAGAGGAGATGTCACGCTCGGTAAATTAGCAGTCTCAACTTTCGCTCGCTCACGAGCGCCCTGTCTCAAGCTTTCATGCAATCGTTCACCATCCTGATCCTTGTTTCACTCGCTCTCACGGCCGCCTGCAACCGCGGCGATCGGAGCTCGAGCGCAACCGAAGCGCTCGGCGACACCGTGGGTGAGGCGCGGCACGTCGCGGTCATCGCGCGGTCGTCCACGCCATACCGCTCCGTGACCGTTCAGAACCCCGGCCGCGTCACCGGCTCCGCTCAGTTCTCTGGCACGCCGCGCGGCGACACGCTCGTCATCGTTCCTGCCGACCAGAATGGCTGCGGCAGACCATTGGCCGTGCAGCTCCTGCAGCGCCGCGGTACTCGCGTGGCAGGAGCGATAGTCTGGCTGACGGATGTGAGGGAAGGGCGCGCGATCCCGATCGACCGGCGCTTCGAAATCGACAACGACAACTGTGCGTGGAACCCGATCGTGCAGGCCGATGTGGCGGGCGGCGCGATCAACGTGGTGAATTACGATCCGCTCGTGGATCGCGCCTTCATCACCGACGTCGCGACCGGCGATACCGTCGCAGTCGCGCCATTCACGGACAACGGTCAGGTCATACCTTACGACAAGTTCATGCGCACGCCGGGCATTTACGAGTTCTCGGTCGAGAGTCGCCCGATGTCGCGCGCATGGGTCGCCGTGTTCGACCAGCCTTACTTCGCCGTGACCGATGCCAACGGCTCGTTCGCGCTCGACAGCGTGCCACCCGGCACTCACCACGTTCGGGCGTGGCATCCGATGCTCGGTGTGGCAGACGGCACGGTGACGGTGCCCGCCTCGGGCTCAGCGACGGTCGATCTGACGTTCCACTGACCTTCCGCTGAGGTTCCACGCGACTTCAGCCGCACGGCGACAGCTATCGCGCGGCTAGGCCTCGCCCATGAACGCGGAGTCGAACATCGCGCGATCGGCCGACCGGAACTGTCCGCGGTAAAGCTTGGCGTAGGTGCCCTCAGCGCTGAGAAGATCGCTGTGGCTTCCGGTCTCGACCACGCTGCCATGCTCCAGCACCACCACGCGGTCGGCGCGCAGAACCGTCGAGAGCCGATGCGCGATGATGAGCGTCGAGCGGCCGCGCAGTAGCTCTTCCATCGCCGCTTCGACGTAGCGCTCGCTCTCGGAGTCGAGGCTCGATGTCGCTTCGTCGAGAATGACCAGCGCGGGATCCTTGAGAAAGACGCGCGCGATCGCGAGCCGCTGCCTCTGCCCGCCGGACAGCTTCACGCCGCGCTCGCCGACCTTGGTGTCGTAGCCTTGCGGCAGCCTCTCGATGAACTCGTGCGCATTCGCGGCGCGAGCGGCCGCCTCGATCGCGTCCTGATCCGGCGCATCACCGCCGTCGCCGGCCGTTGCGTAGGCGATGTTCTCGCGCACCGTGCCGCTGAACAACGTCGGCTCCTGCGGCACGACCCCGATCGCGCCGCGAAGCTCGCGAAGCGTGAGATCGCGGATGTCGGTTCCGTCGAACGTGATCCTTCCGCTCGTCACATCCCAGAAGCGCGGCAGCAGTGACGCGACCGTGGTTTTCCCCGCGCCGCTCGGCCCAACGAGCGCTACCACCTCGCCTGGCGCGATGTGTAGCGACACATCGTGAAGCACTTCCGGAAGGTCCTCGTGGTATCTGAACGACACCGACTCGAGGCGGACGTCGCCCTCCGCCGGAAGCGCGAGCGGTACCGGCTCGGCTGGATCGTGCACCACCGGCGCGGTGTCGAGCAGATCGAAGATGCGCTGTGCAGCGCCGGCAGCTTCCTGGTACGCGCCGAACAGTGACGCGAGCGACGCGACTGCTCCGGCGACGTACAACGCGTAGAGAAGGAAGGACACCAGCGCGCCCGCCGTCAGCTCACCGGCGAGCACCAATCGGCCACCTTCCCAGAGCACCGCGACGACTCCGCCAAAGCCGAAGAACGTCAGTGCGCCGAAGAACACACCGCGAATCTTCGCGCGGGCTACCGCCGCCGACACCACGTCCGCGAGGTGCGAGTTGTACTTGCGAACTTCTTCGGGCTCCGCCGTGAAGCTCTGCACCGTTCTGATCTGCGCGAACGCTTCGTCAGCGGTTCCAGTGGCCTCGGCGATGCGATCCTGCACTCCCGTGCTCGCGCGCCGCAGCATGCGGCCGAAGAGGAACGCGGCGCCGACCACGAGTGGAACGACAGCGAGCGTCGTCGCGGTCAACGCGGGGTGCGTTACCGTGAGCAGGATGAGGCCGCCGATGAGGAACAGCGTCTGCCGCGTGAACTCGGACAGGTTCGTGCTCAGCACCGTCTGCAACACGCTCGTGTCGGACGAGAGTCTGCTCGTGAGCTCGCCCGTGCGACGGTCGGTGAAGAAACCCGGCGACAGCTGCACCAGGTGCTCGAAGAGGTCGGTTCGCAGCTTCGCGATGACGCGCTCCGACGTAGCAGTGAGCACGTACACCTGAACCATGTTGAGCACTGCCTGCGTCGCGAAGAGCAGCAGCAGGCCGATCGTGATCCTGTTGAGCAGCGTCGGATCGTGTCCCAGGAATGCCGCGTCGAGCAGCTTGCGCACTATCTGCGGGAACGCGAGCCCCGCGGCGCTCGCGAGCAGCAGGCACACCGATGCGAAAGCGAGGCGTCCCAGGTACGGCCTGACCCGCGGTGCGAACCGCTTCAGTCCGGCAGGCGACGACGGACTTCCGCGGCTGCTTCCCGTTATCGCGCTCCTTCCTCGCCACTACCTGAACACGTGTAAGTCGATCACCATCGCCACGTAGAGCAGCGCGAGGTAAAGGAGTGAATACTTGAAGACGAAGCGCGCTGGCGCCGCGCGCTCGGTTGCCGCGCGCACCTTCACCACGCCGTACACGAGCGGTGCGGCCACGACGATTGCGCTCACGAGATAGAACACCCCGAACGCTCCGAAGCAGAACGGCAGCACGCTCAGTGCAACCATTATCGCGGAGTACCAGAGCATCTGGTCCGCGGTGTGGCGCTCGCCCCACACGAGCGGCGCCATCGGTACTCCGGCTGCCCCGTAGTCGCGCTGCTTGAGCAGCGCGAGCGCCCAGAAGTGCGGTGGTGTCCAGTAGAACACGATGAGGAATAGCGCCCACGCCGTGATGTCGAGTCGCCCAGTGACCGCTGCGTAGCCCACGAGCGGGGGCACCGCTCCAGCCGCGCCGCCTATCACGATGTTCTGCGGAGTGCTCCGCTTGAGCCATCGCGTGTACAGAAAGACGTAGGCGTAGAACCCGAGCAGTGCGAGACCGGCCGTGAGCACGTTCGCGAAGCGCGCGAGCAGCATCGTCGCCGTCGTCGCGAGCAGGATTCCGAACGCGAGCACCGCTCGTGGCGCGAGACGCCCACTCGGTATCGGCCGCAGCTTCGTGCGCGCCATGTGTACGTCGATGTCGCTGTCGAGGTACATGTTCACCGCGTTCGCGCCACCGGCCATCAGGTACCCGCCGACGAACAGCGTGATCACGAGCCAGATGCTCGGCGTTCCTGCCACGTACATCGCTGCGATCGTCGTCACGAGCAGTAGCGAGATGATGCGCGGCTTGGTGAGCGCCACCAGATCCGACGCGAGCGAGCGTTCCCTCGTCGCTTCGACCGTCCCCGCCTCGACGCGCGTGCTCATGCGGCTACCGGTACGCCCGCCACGCGCGGCGACGTCTCGGCCTCAGTGACCGAGTATTTCGCGATGGCGGCGAACGTGAAGATCGAGAGCCACACGAGAGTGCCGACTGCCTGATGAAGCGAGCGCCACACGGGCGGGAGATGATTCTCCACGAGCACGGCGGCTACGATGAGCTGCAGCAGCACCGCGCCGAACGCCAATCTCCCAGCCCGTGACACCAGCGGCGACTCGCCGCGCTTTCTCAGCATCATCACCACGCCGAGCATGTGGAAGAAGAGCAGGAACGCGAGGATGCGGTGTGTGACCTGGATGCCGAGCGGTGCGCCGTGAACCTCGACCGCTCTGCACCACGGGAAACCCTGGCATGAGTTGTTGGCGCCCGCCACGTTCGCCGTGAGCGCGCCCATCACCAGCACGAGGAATGCGAGCCCCACTGCTGCGCGAGCCGACCTGTAAGTTCGCGCGCTCGCCACCACGGCGCCGTCGAATCCCCATCCACCGGCGCGCAGCACGGTGATCGAGAGCACGGCGAGCAGGGTCATCGCGATGGCGAGATGAGTGACGATCACGTACGGATTGAGCGAGAGCTTGACCGTGATCCCGCCGAACACCGCCGCTACCACCACCAGCGCAGCCGCGAGCGTTGCGCTGCGCAGTACTCCGCCCGGGCCGCCGACCCCGCGCTCGCCCCGCAGCGCAGTGCCGTCAGCAGCAGCACGATGATCGCGACGGTGACCGTGGCCGCGATGTACCTGTGGGTCACTTCGATGATGAGATCCGGACGGCTCAGCGGCGGAATGATGTATCCCGCACACGTGGGCCAGTGATCGCCGCATCCCATCCCTGATCCCGTGATCCGCACTATCGCGCCGAACACTATCTGAACGAACGCCAGCAGCACCGCGACGTAGCCGAGTCGGCGCAGCGCCGTCAACTGCGATCTCCGATCACTACCACACGCCCTTCCATGCCGCCGCGAACACAGCTGCCAGTGCGATCGCCGGAAGTATTCCCCACACGATCTCCGCGCCGCGCGACGACCTGGGAAGATTCGCTGCCGGCGTCACGTCCGCGGACGGAAAAAAAGCCGCACGAAGAATCAGCGCTTCAGCGGCGAGTGTCACTGCAAGGCATGCCCAGAACAGGGCTTCACGAAGACTCATTTCAGAAACGAAAGCTACTCGCGGATACCCCCTCGTTACAGTAGCGTTGTTGATGCCTCAAGCACTCCCCCGCAAGATCGGTCTGTGGAGCGCGATCGCCGTGCTCGTCGGAAGCACCATCGGATCTGGCATCTTCCGATCACCGGCCAGCATTGCGACGAGGCTTCCAGGCCCGCTCCCGATGTTCGCGTTGTGGATCGTCGGCGGTCTCATCGCGCTCTGCGGCGCGCTCACCCTGGCCGAGATCGCGAGCGCGTATCCCGATACGGGCGGAGTTTACGTGTACATCCGCGAAGGGTGGGGGCGTCTTCCTGCCTTCCTCTTCGGATGGTCGGAGCTCGTCATCATCCGCGCCGCGGCACTCGGCGCCATCTCCACCACCTTCGCGGAGTATCTGCTGCGCGTGAGCGGACGGAATCCGCTGGTCGCTCCGTACGAGCAGTGGGTGCATTACATCGCAGCGATCGCGATCGCCGTGATGGGCACGCTGAATTACGTCGGCGTGAAGTGGGGCACTCTAGTTCAGAACGTGCTCACCATCCTCAAGTGCGGCGGCCTGCTCGCACTCGAGATCGTGGCACTCGCTGCGCTCCCGCGCACGGGGGGACATTTCACCCCGGCCGCTCCGGCAGGGAGCTTCGGCTTCGTTCCGTTCGCGCTCGCACTCACATCGGTGCTCTGGGTTTACGACGGCTGGGCAGACGTGAGCTTCGTCGGCGGCGAGGTCAAGGATCCCGAGCGCAACCTTCCGCGCGTGCTCATCTTCGGCACGCTCGGTGTCATCGCCATCTATCTGCTCGCCAACGTCGCGTATCTCTCCGTTCTCTCTATTGGAGAGATGCGGCAGTCGAAGCTGGTAGCGGCCGACGTCGCTCAACGACTCGTCGGTGCGCCTGGGGTCGCCGCAGTCGGGGTGATCGTGATGTTCTCCGCTTTGGGTACTCTCGCAGGCTCGATGCTCACCGGGCCCCGAATCCTCTGGGCGATGGCGAGCGACGGACTCCTCTTCCGCAAGCTGGCGAGCATCCATCCTCGCTACGAGACGCCCAACGTCGCCATCCTCGTCGCGACCATGCTCGGTGTGGTGTTCGTCATGTTGCGCACATTCGAGCAGCTAGCAGATACATTCGTGACCGCGATCATTCCTTTTTATGCGTTGGGGGTCGCTGCGATCTTCCCGCTAAGGAAGCGGGCCGACTACCATCCAGCGGTGAGAGCGATCGGGTACCCCGTCGCGCCAGTGGTCTTCGTGCTGGCGATCCTCTATCTCCTCGGCAGCGCGCTCGCGGATCCAACTGCGCGCACACCGACGCTCGCGGTCTTCGCAGTGATCTTCGCAGGGGTGTTCTTCTACTGGCACATTGCCCGAACAGCTGTTCGGTCAACCTGACCGCAAGCTTACAATTCGCCCCTGCCCAGTTAAGACCCTAAGTCGTAGTTTTGGGGCGTCCTTCTATACGGAGAATTAATACTCATGGCCAAGACTCGTTGGTCCCTCGCCCTGGCCGTAATACTGTCCGCGTCCGCGCTGTGCGGCACCAGCAGTATTTCCGCACAGGGCGTGACAACTGGCGCAATTTCCGGAACCATCACTGACGCCTCCGGCGCGCCTGTAGACAACGCGCAGATTCAGGTCACCAACCGCTCCAACGGCGCACGCGTCGGTGGACTGAGCCGCTCGACCGGTGTGTACACCATCGTCGGCCTCGACGTTGGTGGCCCTTACAGCATCCTGGTGCGTCGCATCGGCTTCCAGCCCGAGCAGCGCGACGGCATCGCGGTTTCGCTCGGTCAGACGGTGAAGGCCGACTTCAAGCTGCAGCCACAGGCTGCGACGCTCAGTACCGTCGCGGTCACGGTGTCGCAGAACCCGGTGATGTCAACCACGAAGACCGGCGTCTCGACGACGGTCTCCGACTCGGCCCTTCGCCGCCTCCCGTCGCTCAACCGCAACTTCACGGATTTCGTCACCCTCGTCCCACAGGCCGCTACCGCGTACACCGGGCCTACGTCGACGCCTGGCGTCTCCGCTGGAGGCGTCAACAACCGCTATAACAACATCCAGATCGACGGTGCGAACGAGACCGACATCTTCGGACTCGGCACGACCGGTCAGCCAGGCGGTCAGGCGAACGGTAAGTCCATCGGCGTCGAGTCGGTAAAGGAGTATCAGGTACTCCTGTCGCCGTTCGATCTGCGCCAGGGCAACTTCGCCGGCGCGCAGATCAACGCAGTCACCAAGAGCGGGACCGAACGATTTCCACGGCTCGGCCTACATCTATGGCTACAACCAGGACTTCGCCCGCGACGTTCCGGTCATCCGCACCGCGCCCTACACGCAGAAACAATACGGCTTCTCTCTGGGCGGCCCGATTCTCAAGGATCGCGTCTTCTTCTTCGTCAATCCCGAGTGGCAGACACGGTCATCGCCGGCCGCGGGCCCCTACCTGGGCGAGCCGGCCTCCGCGCCGACCGCGGTCACTGTCCCGACCGATTCGATCAATCGCTTCCTCAACATCCTGAAGAACCAGTACAACATCAACGGCGGCTCGGCGGGGCTGTTCAATGACCAGAACCCGCTTCTCAACGTCTTCGGCCGCATAGATGTCACTCAGCTTCCGTTCAATTCTCGCCTCGTCATTCGCGAGAACTACGGTCAGGCGACGCAGGACATCTTCTCGCGTACCGCTTCGCCGACGGCAGCCTTACAAGCTTACGTCCAACGGCTATCAGTTCCAGTCGCTCAAGCACGGAACCGTCGGACAGCTGTATTCCAACTTCGAGAATGGAATCAGCAACGAGCTCTTCCTCGGCTACACCACCATTCGCGACCGTCGCAGCCCTTACAGCACGGCGCCGATGATCACCATCAACGAGCGTCGCTGGCGCAGGATTGGTGGCTGGTGCTGAGAACTCGTCGCAGGGCAACCAGCTCGACCAGAACATCACCGAGCTGACCGACAACCTCACGATCCCGATTGGCTCGCACCAGTTCGTGCTCGGCACCAAGAACGAGTTCTTCAAGTTCCGCAACCTGTTCGCGCAGAACTCGTACGGAAACTGGACCTTCCCGACGCTCGACGCCTTCCAGGCGGGCACGCCTTCGAACTACAGCGTCGGAGCGCAGCTCGGGACTGACGAGAACGCCCGCTTCCGTGCTGCGACGTACAGCCTCTACCTCGAGGACATCTGGACCGTGAACGATCGGTTCACGTTCACGTACGGCCTGCGCGCTGACGATCCGACCATCAAGGATCGCCCGCCGACAAATCCGTCGCTGCTCGCGACGAACGGAATCAACACCAACGTCATTCCGTCAGGTAACGTCCAGTGGTCGCCGCGCGCCGGCTTCAACTGGGACATGACAGGCGATTCGCGCAACCAGCTTCGCGGTGGCGCGGGCATCTTCGTCGGCCGGCCCGCGTACGTCTGGGTGTCGAACGTGTTCGGCAACAACGGCGTCTCTGGCGGCGTCGCGCAGCTCTCGTGCTCGTCGGCGATCGCTCCGACGTTCACCGCTGTCGACCGTCACGGCGCCGCCGCAGACGTGCACCAACGGTGTCGCCGCTTCGGCTTCGGGCGCCATCAACGTGCTGGACAAGCACCTCCGGCTTCCGTCGGATGCGCGCTTGTCGCTCGGTTACGACCACCGCTTCGAGAACTCCACCACCCTGTCGCTCGAGGGACTCTACACGAAGGGGATCGACAACTTCTTCTACGAGAATCTCGCGCTGGCGGGCAAGCAGGGCACTGACCGCTTCGGGCGCGTGATGTACGGCGATATCTCGTCGAACGGAACGCCGCTCCCGGCGCTGATCAACCCGAACCGCAAGGAGATCTACACCGTAGTCAACGAGTCGAACGACTACGCGTACAACGGCACAGCCACGCTGCAGAAGCAGTTCTCACAGCGCTTCGAAGGATCGGTCGCGTACTCGTACGGTCACTCGTACACCGCGATGGATCAGACGTCATCGGTAGCGCAGTCGAACTTCCGCTACAGCCGTCCAACCTCTGGCGACGAGTTCTCGCCCACGCCAGGCGTCTCGACCTTCGACGTGCCGAACCGCGTCGTCGCACAGGCGTCGTACTCCTTCCCGACCAAGACCGACGTCTCCTTCATCTACACCGGTCAGTCCGGCGCCGCATACGATTACGTGTACAGCGGCTCGAGCGCGTTCGGCTCGAAGGGCGACATGAACGGCGACGGCATCGTCGGCAATGACCTGATCTACGTGCCGACAAACGTCAACGATCCCAATCAGATCCAGTGGGCGTACTCGTCGGCGGTGAAGTCCACTGATTCGCCAGCCGCAAAGCTGGCCGACATTCAGGCGCAGAAGACCGCGTTCCAGAACTTCATCGACTCCGACCCATGCTTGCGCGACCAGGAAGGTCACATCCTCAAGCGGAACTCATGCCGCAGCCCATGGGTCAATTCGCTCAACCTTTCGGTGCGCCAGAACGTGTCGGTTCCGTCGCTCCACGGGCACAACCTGTCGGTCCAGCTCGACGTTTTCAACTTCCTCAATCTGCTCGACAAGAACTGGGGCCAGTTCGTGTATCCGCCGTCGCAGGGCTCGCAGTACATCCTCAACACCGTCGGCTACTGCGCTGCGGGCGGATGGGACCAGATCAACAACAAGTGCACCACAACGGCGTCCGCGCTCACCACCACGGGCGCAGGCGGAGTTCCGGTGTTCACCTACACCACAACGCAGCAGCGCCTGATCAACATCCCCTCGCGCTCGAATTACCAGCTGCAGTTGTCCGCACGCTACTCGTTCTGACGAGGGCGTGAAAAGAGGGGCAGCCGCTCTGCGGCTGCCCCTCTTTTGCGTTCGGCGTTCAGCGTTCCGGGGAGCGACGACGGAAATGGAAGTGATGAGGTGTCGCTGCTTCAGTTTCCCTGAACGCTGAACGCGTGGAGGTGTCTTTGCGCTATGCGCTAGAACACCTTCACATTGATATACCGCTTCGGATTCGCCTTCACGTCCGCCACGAGGCTGTCGAGCCGGCCGAGCAGGGCGTGGACGTCGTTGTAGAGCGCTGGATCGTTGATGATCTTCGCGGCAGTGCCGTTGCCGCTATCGACTTTCGCGACGATGAGGTTGAGTGCGCGACTCGTCGAATCCAGTGAGCGCGTGAGCGATGAGACGTTTCCGCTCGCATCGCGCAGGTTGGTCAGCGCCGAATCGATCTTCGCCGAGTCTACGGCTGACGTCGCGCGGCGGAGTGACGTCATCGTCATCGTCAGCTGTCGCGACTGCTCGGCCGCGATCACCGACAGCTGCGCCACCAGCTTGTTCGTCCCCGCCAGCGTGGAGCGGATGTCGGCGAGGCCGCCGCCCGCGACCAGCTCCTTGTTCACAGCGGTAGTTATCGCATTCACCGAAGTGCTGATCGAGTCAGCTTTGGCAGTGAGCTCGGCGATTCCGGCGGGTGGTGCCGTCGTTGCGACCGTGTCGCCCTCAACGTATCTGGCCGTCGAATGGATTGGCGTGAAGTTCACCGCGACGTCGCCGAACAGACCGTTCGGCACCACCGTCGCCGGACTCGGGCGCGGGATCGGCTGACTGCTCTGAATGCGCAGCTCGGTGAGCAGCGAGCCATCCGGGCGGAACTGTACGTCGGACACGTAGCCCACCTGCGCGCCGCTGATCCAGACTGGAGAGCCGGTCTTGAGCCCCGCTCCCCATTTGAAGCGCGCGTACAACGGATATCCCTTCGACAACCCTCCGCGAGCCAGCCACAACGATCCCACTACCGCTAGGATCACTGCGACCAGGATCACTACGCCTACGAGAATGTCGTCTCGCGTCTTTTTCATGGTGGTGGAAGATAGCGGTCAGCCCGAGCGTGCCTTCGCGCGCTCAAGCTTGCAGGTAAGGCGCCAGAAGGAGTGCTGTGAGAGCGTCGAGCACGAGAATCGCCACTGATGTGATCACTACCGCGGATGCCGTGCTCCGTCCGACCCCTTCGGCGCCCGCCTTGGCGTGATAGCCCTCGTAAGAACAGAAGAACGCTATCGCACCGCCGAAGATCGTCGCCTTGATGAGGGAGTAGACGATCTGGAATGGCGCGAATGCAAGCCTCAGTCCCGCCATGAAATCCGACGGGAGGATGTCAGTCGCCCAGATCGAGGTGGCGAAAGCCGTGCCCACTCCCACCGAGTTCGCTATCACGGTGAGCACCGGAAGCATGATGATCGCTGCGAGTACCCTCGGCACCACCAGATATGCAATTGGATCGTAGGCGAGCGTCTCGAGCGCATCTATCTGCTCGGTCACGCGCATCGTTCCCAGCTCGGCCGTGATGCGGGCGCCGACGCGTCCGGTCAGGACGAGTGCCGTGAGCAGCGGACCCAACTCGAGGATTATCGATTGCCGCGCGATGAGCCCCACCACGGAGAGCTGAACGCCGCCGAAGAGCTGGTACCTGGTCTGGAATGCCGTGACCGCGCCGATGAAGGCCGCTACGATCGCGGCGAGCGGGACCGAATCCACGCCGATGTTCCGCATCTGGCGGATTGTCTCGTACGCGTACGTCCGCCAGTCCGCCAGCGCACGGAAGATGTCGGCCGCGAAGTATCCGCGCTCACCGATTCGCTCGAACAGACTACTTGTACGGGAGAATACTCCCACTACGTGCGTACCCGCACGAAGAGCACCAGCCCGATCAGGCCGAATAGTATGCTCGGGAACCACGCCGCGAGGTCGGGGGGGAGCAATCCTTTGCCTCCGATGGCCTTCGTGAGCTGGATCAGCATTAGGAAGATGACAGTGGTCGCGAGGCTCACCCCGACGCCATACGCCGCGCCGCCTCGTTGCGTGCTCGTCGCAAGGGGCGCGCCGAAAAGTAGAATCACGAGGCTCGTGACCGGAATCGCGATCTTGAGCATACGCTCCACCTTGAGCTCGTTGACGTCCGTCCCCGACCTCTGCATCGCCTTGATGAAGCGTCCCAGCTCCGCGAAATCCATCTCGGCTGGCGCCTTCGGCGACGCGGTCAGCTCTTCGGGCTTCTCCGTGAATAGCTGATCGCGGAGCGAGTCGTAGGCGAACGTCACGTCCCCGGATGTGCTCGTGATGATGTGCATCACCCCGCGACTCAACATCCACTTTCCAGTCTTGGTGTTGTAGTGAGCGTCGGCTGAAGTTGCGACGTACGATGGGTAATCCGGGCCGCTCCCCTTTCGCTCGATCTCGATCGCGTCGGCTGTGTGCGTGGCGAGATGGAGCGCACCGATCTTGTACACGCGTCCTTCCTCTCCCTGATACGCGAAGTTGTACCTGTCGGTGTTGGTCGCGTACCGCTCCGTCTCGAGCAACTCCTGGCGCCGCTTGTTGGTGTGCGGCGCGATCTCGCCGAGCGCGAGTCCCAGCGCCACGGCGAGGAACGCGCCGAAGAAGATCGGCGCGATGAATCGGTAGAACGACACTCCCGACGCCTTCGCTGCCGTTATCTCCGAGTGCCGCGTGAGTCCGCCGATAGAGAAGACTGTCGCGAAGAGCACCGCCGCCGGAAGGATCATGAACATCGAATCCGGCAGCCAGTACAGATAGCTCAGCGCGATGCGCGACTTCGGGAGATTGCGCTCGAGATAAGTGTTCAGATTGTCAGTGATGTCGATGATGATCACCAACACTGGAAATCCGAGCGCGGTCGTGACGAAGATGCGCCAGAACTCGCTGAAGACGTAGCGATCGAGTGGGTGGATCACGCGGCTGAGCTTCATGCGTCCGCCCTTCGGTCGCTCATGATGTGGTGTGTGCGAAGCTTCGCGGTGATCGATGCGCGGATGTTTGAGAGCGTCTCACGCATGTCGCCGCCGCGAGCGGTCGCGCCCTCCCTGCCCATGCGTGCCATGAGCAAGACGGCGACCAGCCCGAAGATCACGTTAGCGGCCCACATCGCCACCACGGGCGGCAGGAGTCCCTGCGCGGCCGCGGCAGCGCCCGCTGTCAGTCCGATGTAGTAGAGCGCGAACACGAGCAAGCTCACCCCGATCGTGAGCCCGACTCCGCCGCGCGGAAAGCGCAGTGCAATGGGCGCTCCGAGCAGCACGAAGACGAAGCACGCGACCGCGAGCGCGAACTTCTTGTGGATCTCGATCTCGTTCGAGTCGATTGCAGTCCGCGCATCCAGCATGCGTATCCGCGCAACCTCGATCGAGCTCGGCGTGGGTCCCAGTCCGGCGCTCGGCGCCAGCGCTGGCTGCGGCACTGGTGGCGTTGCGACCACGGCGCCCGCAGCTGCGCCGTGAGTCCCAGGTGCTGCTGTGATCTTTCCGATGGGCGTCGCTCTCTTCGCGCTCTGCGCTGCCTGCGCGACGGGGCTTATTCCGACGGCGTTGGGAGCGCGCACGGGTCTCGCGCCGACGACCTGCGCGCCGAGCGTCGGAACTCTGAGCTCCCGCATGAGGGAGCAGTAGAGCCCGCCGAGCGTGATGTTCGATGGGATACGAGTGCTGACCGAGTTGAGCGCCGGGTCGAGCTTCTCGCCGTTGCTGCGTGCGACCTTCATCTCGCGCAGGAACTCGTTGCGCGCGGAGACGTACTCCGTGCGCGACTTCTGCACCTCGCGCTGCATCTCGCACACGGACATCTCTCTATTCCCCTTGCTCTGTCCGTTGGCCGATTGCTGGAACTGGTTCGCGACGCCCTTCACCGTGATGAGATCGACGTTGAAGAAGAGTCGCTGAAGCTGCGCGGGGTTCGCCGTCGGGACATCCTGCATCGTCCCGTGATACAGCGTCATGAGTAGATCCGTCTGATTGCGCGCGAGCGCCATGTCGCCGCTGTCCGCGTAGATGGTGCGACGGCGCGTCGCTTCGCTCAGATCGTAGATCGTCACATCGCGCATCCGGTTCGATCCCTCGTCCAGATGATTCGCGCGAAGGAAGAGCTTCCCCGGACTCACTTCGTTGATGACCTGCTCGCGTAGCGCGAACGTCGGCTTCTTCTGCGCTATGTCCGACTGCAGAACCGCGAGCTCGTGGTTCGACCGCGGGATCACCTGGTCATTGAAGAGCAGCATGAACACAGTCACGCCGACTGCTGCGATCATCACCGGAGTCATGAGTCGTCGCAGACTCACGCCGCTCGCTTTGAGCGCCGTTATCTCGTTCTCGGCAGCGAGCCGACTGAACGCGTGCAGCGTCGCCACGAGCACCGCCATCGGCAGTGTCAGCTCCACCGTGAACGGAATCGAGAGCAGGAAGAACTCCGCTATCGCCGTCCACGGAAGCCCCTTTCCAACCAGCGCTCCGAACTGCTTCGCGACGTAGTTGAGAAGCAGCAGCGAGGTCAGCGCCGAGAGCGCGAATATGAGGGGCCCTACGTGCTCCTTGAGAACGTAGCGGGAGAGTATCTTCACGGGGTGAAATTTATAGGGGTCTCCCTCCGGCGCCGGTTGAGTGCGCCGTCACGGCGAGATCGCGCGACCTCTTCTTTTTCATTGAGGGCCGCGCCACGCCTGCGTGCGCCCGTGCTTCTATGCGTTTGCGCAGTTGCCACTGCCGCAACCTCCGCACGCCTTGACGCGCAGCGCACCGACACGTCGCACGTGACAGCTCGACTGCGTCTTCGCATCGGCCGCGACACGCTCCCGTTGCAGCTTCCGTCGGTCCAGACGGACGCAGACCTCCGCGCCTACCGTGAGGCCGAAGCGCAGATCTCCGCCGCGCGCGCTACTGCGTTTCAGTTGAACAGTCGTTCCGTATTCGAGGCAGCTTGGGGGCAGATCACTGCGCAGAACTTTGCCGCGCAGGGGCGCCGGCCGCTGGACGCTGAGTCGGCGCAGCCGCGCCAGGCGCGCAAGACGGCGCCGCCGCTTTTCGGCCAGGGCTCGGATCTCGGGATCCAGTTGGATAGCAGGCTCGAGTTCAGGAATGAGAAGGATGCGACCAACGCCTGCGCCGGACTCAGCTATTACCTCAGCACCAACACGTGCAGCTCGAGCTTCCAGCCGACGCTCGACTTCCAGTACGCACTGCGCTCAGGCGGCGTCGTCGCGGATCGTGTTCACGTCAACGTCGATTACGACTCGCAGCGCGAGTTCGACGCTTCCAATACCATATCGATCTCCTACGAGGGTAAGCCGCAGGAGACAGTGCAGAAGGTCGAGGTCGGGAACGTAACCTTTCAGCCGCCGCCGTCACGCTTCATCACCGCGGCGATCCCGAGCGGCAACTATGGCATCCAGGCGGTCACGCAGCTCGGCCCGGTGCGCGTCACTGCAATCGCCGCACAGCAGAAGGGCAACGTCGTGCGCGACCGCACCTTCACCGTGGGCACACAGGTTCTGCAAGCGGTGGATAGGACTGTCGAGGATTATCAGTTCGAGCCGCGCAGGTTCTTCTTCACTGTCGATCCCAAGCTGTTCGCGGGCTATCCGAACGTCGACATCCTCAACCGCGCGCAGATGGCAAAGCTTGCTGCTGCGCTCCCGGACACGCTGCGTCCCGCGCGATTGTACGTCTACCGACTCATCATCGGTGGCCAGCCGCCGAATCCCAATGGTCCGCAGTTCAAGATCATTGGCGATCCAACCTCGCGCCGCGGGCAAGTGTACGAGTACCTGCGCGAGGGAATCGACTACTACGCCGATCCGTCGCGTCTCTGGATCGCTCTCGTACGGCCGCTCTCGCTCAGCAACGAGCGACTCGTAGTCGCGTACAAGGTCCGCGTCGGCGGTGTCGAGACGATCCACGTGACGACAGGCGGAACGCCGGACCTCGAGTTCGATCCGTCACACGATCAGTACGCCAACCTGCTCTGGGATCCGACCACTCAGCCGAGCGATCCAACCTTCGATCGCGAGATCCGCTCGGTGTACCGGCTCGGCGGCAGCGATCTCGTCAGACAGAGCGTGTCGGTGAAGGTCGTCACCGGAAACGCCACCGATCAGGAGAAGCCGCTCGCGGGAAGCGCGGAGACTTACCTCAAGCTGTTCGGCCTCGCGCAGGCGACCAACACATCCACCTTCGACGTCGAGAATCGCGTTTGGCCGCGCCCGACCGATCCGGATTTCGCGCTCGGCGTCGGAGTGTTCGGAACACAAATCATCCGCGATCAGTTCCTGGTGTTCCCGTCTGTGCGGCCATTCGCGTCGAACGGTATCGCAGGCACGGCGAACCCACACAACGACACGCTCTACACGACTCCCGCGCAGTATCTAATCTCGTCGCAGCGTCCGGGCGCTGTGTATCACATCCGTTTGCACTACGAGGCGCAGGGCAACGGTGACAATGGCACGCTCGCGCTCGGCTCTGTCCAGGTACGTCCGAACTCCGAGCGCATCCTCGTTGACAACGTGCAGTTGTCGCGCGGCACCGATTACACGGTCGATTACGATCTCGGCCGCGTGAACTTCGCGCGCCCGGACACGCTCTTCTCGCGCCCTCGTCAGGTGACCGTCCAGTACGAGGAGAACCCCCTTTTCATCGAGACGCCGACATCCATCTTCGGTACGGCACTCGAGATCCCGCTCGCCAACGGCCAGATCGATTTCATCGCGCTGTCGCAGACCCAGCACAGCTCCTACACGCGTCCGCCGCTCGGCCTCGAGCCGCAATCGACGCTCATCGGTGGCGTCAGCACCGAGCTCCACTTCGACGCTGAGCCGCTCACGCGACTCATCTCACGCATGCCTTACGGCTCGACGAGCGTTCCGTCTCATGTGACGCTCGCGGCGGAGTTCGCGGCGAGCAAGCCCGAGCCGAGTGCGGGGCAGGAGGCGTACCTGGAATCGTTCGAGGGCGCAGGTGGGATCGCGGTGCGGCTCGCCGATCAGTACTGGTATCTGAGCAGTCAGCCCGCAGCGGGCCGTACGTTGCTGCCGCGCATCGGGGCGACCTCGCTCGATCTGAATCGGGCTGCGCAGATCGCGTATCAGACCAATGTGCGCGACGCACGCGGGGCGCAGATACGGTTCACGATCGATCAGATCGACACGCTCAGCACCCTGGTTGGCGCCGGGATCGCGCCGCCGGAGGAATTGCTCTGGATGACGCTCTTCCCGTTGCGTGTGGGAGTCCAGGATGAGCCCGGCAGTCAGGCCCACTGGGACACGCGCGATAACCTTCCAGGCAGACGCTGGCGCTCGATTCGCACGCCGCTGGGACCTGCGGGAACTGACGTGTCGCATACTGAGAACATCGAGTTCTGGGCGCTCGTGAATACTGGCCAGAACACGCGGCTCAATCCGACGCTCGTCTTCGATGTCGGCGTCGTGTCGGAGAACTCGGTGCAGCTTCAGCCGGACACGATAATCTTCCGCAACACGAGCAAGACGAGTCGCGACACGCTCATGTACGGCCGTCGTCTCGCCGGTGTGGACAGTCTCGCTTCCGAGCGAGATCCATTCTCTCGTGCGTTCAATGCTGGGGTGAACGACACAGGTTTGCCCGGCGACGTCGCGCTGAATCCGTTCGTCATCGCCGACACGATCCCGGGACAACCCGAGCGCATCGGTGTCGTCCCCAAGGTCACCATCTGCAGAAACCACATCGGCGCGCTCTACACCATCGGCGATTCCCGCGCCGATTGCACTGCAGGCAATGGCCGACTCGATGAGGAGGACATCGACGGCGACAACGTTCTCAATCTCACGAGCGCGCAGCGTGACCAGGAGCAGTTCCGCCGCTACGTGGTCGATCTCTCGGACACCACACGCTACACTCGCACCGGCAAGTGCTACCCCGCAACCAATTACGACCGCAATGCCGAGGCGGGCGACAACGTTTGCTGGGTCTTCATCCGTGTTCCGTTCCGCGCGCCGGACGACAGCCTCAATTCTCCGAACCTCCGGATCGCACGAGCGTTGCGGATAACCATGGTGTCGTCGCCGCTGCTACCCGACAGCGCCTTCAGCCAGATTGCGCTGGATGAGCTGAACTTCAGCGGCTCACCGTGGCTCAAGCGTGCCGACGCGACACTGCGCGGAGTTGCCGGCGCGACATCGTCCTCCGGCTTCGTCACGCTCGCGACCATCGGCACGCAGGATAAGAATGTGCGCGGCAGCGAGTCGTACGTGTCGCCGCCCGGAGTCGCGCAGGTCCCGGATCTCAAGACGACTCAACTCACGCCACAGCGTGTGCTCGTCAACGAGCATTCACTTCGCATCACCGCTGGCGATCTCAACCTGTTCGATCGCGCTGAAGCGTATTACAGGTTCCCGGAAGGCGAGAAGAACTTCCTCGGCTACAGGCAGCTTCGCGTGTGGGGGAAGGGTGTCGGCAACGGTTGGGGGCTCAACGGCGACCTCGATTTCTATGTCAAGATCGCAACCGACGCCAACAACTTCTACATGTACCATGCGCCGCTGAACGGCGCAGTCGGTGTCGGCGGCTGGCTCGACGTCACCGTGGACTTCAGCAAGATCATCGCGCTGAGGGCGCAGGTACAGAATGCGTATCTGCACGGCACGACGCGGAATACGTGTACGGGGATAGACTCCGCGCTCGTCGTCACGACCCCCGTCCAGATGAGCACGTCCACCAGCGCGCTCTACGCTGCATGCTCCGAGGGGTACATCGTTTACACGACCGATCCCGGAGTCAACCCACCCAATCTCGCAGCGGTGCAGGAGCTTGATGTCGGTATGGTGCGCACCGGGTTGAGCAACGGATCGCGTCCAATCTCGCCGAGTGACACGCTGGAGCTCTGGGTGGATGACATCAGACTCGGAGGTGTCGTCGCGACCACTGGCTTCGCGGGTCAGGTAGCACTCGGCGTCACAGCGAGCGACTTCGGCGAGCTCCACGTCAATCTGATGCGCAAGGATCCGAACTTCCGGCAGCTTGGCGATCAGCCATCCTACCTCACCGACAACAACATCGACATCGGCGCTGCCTTCCGTCTCGAGAAGTTCCTGCCGCGCTCGTTCGGGTACGCGATACCAGTCACCGTGAGCTACAGCGGCGCGTCGAGTGACCCGTACTATCTCACCCAATCCGATATTGACGCGAGCGCCGTTCCCGGACTTCGAACGCCGCGCGACGTCGCGACGTCAATCACTCTCGGCATCAGACGCGCCACACCGCTTACCGGAGGTACGCTCGCTCCACTCCTCAACAACCTCGCGCTGACCAGTGCTTACACTACCGGCGAGTCGCGGAGCGAGTATGAGGACGGCCACGCGCACGATTTCAGGCTGGGCGTCGAGTACAACCTGCTCCGTGCGATCGCTCCTTCTGTAGCCACCGTTCTCCCGACCGAGCTGTACCTCACCAGCACCTATGAGAACGGCGACGACAAGCGCCTCACCTACCTGTTGCCTGCCGCCTCGCCCAACGACCCGCCGACCATTGTAGGTGGGATAACGAACACGTTGAACAACGGTGCGGCGATCGCCTTTCATCCCCTGCGCAACGCCAGCATAAGGTTCAACCTCACGTCCATTCGTGACCTTCGCTCGTACAACAATGATCCAACACTGGGATTGATCGACATCTCAGAGCGTGATCGCATCGCCGGCCTGGACGCTGGGCTCGAGCGCGAGCGCGACGTCGGTACGCAGGTGAGTTACAGCATCACGCCGCTTCCATGGCTTCGAGCGCGGGCGAACACGAACTCGAGCTACAACATGCTTCGCGACCCGAACACGCTCAGCTTCGTTACTGCGCTCGATTCGACGGGCCCGCTGCGCATTCCACGAAAGATCGGCAACACTCAGAACGCGAACTTCGGTCTCACGGTCGACTTCAAGTCACTCGCCGCGCACGGCGCTCCGCCGATCCCGGGACTCAGAGCTCTGCTCGGCGCCATGCAACCGCTCGATATCTCACTGGATCGTAACGTCCTCACCGAATACGACGCCGGTGCTCTGAGCGCTCCGATCTCGTACCAGCTCGGCTTCGGCGGCATAGGAAGCTTCAGCCACATCGGCGATGAGGCTGCGACGAGCGCTGGAGTCAACACGCAGCTGGGCATTTCGCACAGCATAAACCTTCCGTTCGGCGCCGTGCTGACCAACCGCTATCAGCGTGTCACGCTTCGCAACTGGACGCTGAACGCCGACAACACTGAGGACGTCGGCGACGCAACGCAGGTTGTATTTCCAGACGTGGGTTTGCGCTGGACGCGCAAGATAGAGGCTCCCGGCTCGCCGCTCACCAATTTCAGCGCGACGGCGCGCATTGTCGGAACCCGGCAGATCCTTTCGAGTCCAGGCGAGTTCGATCTACCCGATGGCGATAATGGCGAGACACGGATCAGGAGCTATCCGCTCTCGCTCACCGCGGTTTGGATTGGCTCGCGTCCACTCACCACCACCTTCGGCGCGAACCTCGTGCAGCGTCTCAATAACCAGCCAGGTCTGAGCGGGCGCGCCAACTCGCTCGATTTCAACGCTGACGTTGCCCGCGCGTTCGGGCTCCCCGCGCAGTGGCATCCGCGCAGTGACCTGCGCGCGCGGCTGTCGTACCAGAACAGCCAGGGCGAGAGCTACGTGCTCAACCCGCTCGCCATCGGCTGCACGACGACGTACGGCTGCCGGAGCCGTCTCACCGACAACGGGCGACGGTCCGTGACCTTCACTACCGACACCGACGTCGCCGACAACGTGACTTCGAGCTTCGTGGTATCGCGCGTCAACAGCTTCGATGCCAACCTCAACCGCGTTTTCACTCAGACGATCCTGAGCGCGGTGCTACATCTTCAGTTCTTCTCGGGCGAGATGCACTGACACGCACCCACCTGATGCGCCGAGTATTTTTCTACGAACCCATTCACCGTCCAATGAGCCGCCTACTCCTCTACCTGTCAGTGTTGCCGCTCGTATGCGGTTGCCATCGCGGAACCAAGTCGGGCTTCGATGGTGACGCTGCGTACCGCTACGCTGGCATCCAGGTTGGATTCGGGCCGCGGGTTCCGGGCACTCCCGGCTGGCAGAAGGGCGGTGACTGGATCGTCGCGCAGATGCGTGCGCGCGCGGACACTGTGATCGAGCAGCGATGGTGGCACAAGCTCGCCAACGGCGACAGCATCCCCATGCGCAACGTTCTCGCCCGCTTCAGGCCACAAGCGACCGATCGCGTACTGTATGTAACGCACTGGGACACGCGCCCCGTCGCCGACGAAGATCCCAATCCGGCCAATCGGACGAAGCCCATTCCCGGTGCGAACGACGGTGCTTCTGGAGTCGGCCTATTCGTGGCGCTCGGCGATCTTCTCAAGAAGACTCCACCGGCGCTTGGCGTCGATCTTCTCTTCGTCGATGGCGAGGACTACGGCACATTCGGTCCGCCCGACGTTGACGTTCTCATCGGATCGACGTACTTCGCGTCGCATCTGCCCTCGCCGGACTATCGCCCGGTCTTTGGCGTTCTATGGGACATGATCGGCGACAAGCAGCTCGACATTTACGAGGAACAGAACTCCATCGCCCGCGCACCCGAAGTCGTGTCGCGAGTGTGGAACACTGCCGCGAACCTCGGCTATTCGCAGTACTTCATCCAGCAGCCGGGTTACGCCGTCACAGACGATCACATCCCGCTGCTCCAGGCTGGCCTGCGCGTGATCGACGTCATCGACATCGATTACGAGTCGCCGACCAATAATTATCACCACACTCTGCAGGATACCATGGACAAGATCTCGGCGAAATCGCTAGGGATCGTCGGCGACGTCGCGGCTACTCTCGTGCTGCAGCAGTAGAACGCGTTAACCCTTGCGAATCGCCACGTCGCGCGGAGATCGGCTTCCGCGCGACGTTTTGCTTTCGTGCACCTTGGCTCCATGCCGACTGCAGCCGAGCGCAAGGCGTTCCTCTTTCTTGGAGTGGTTGCGATGCTCGGCGCGACGGTCCGAATCTGGCGAAGCCAGCGCACGGCCCCGTCGAAGGCCGTCGCGAGCGACACGGTTCCACTCGTGATGTCGTCGGCAGGTGCTGGTGGCGTCACGCACGCACCGGACCGCGGAATTGCCGGTCGCACGTCGTCGTCGCGCACCTCACGCGCGCAGCCAAACGGCACTCGGTCCATGCGGTCAAGAGCTGGTCAGATCGTCCGAGACTCTACGTCAATCATAGACATCGATCGCGCATCCGTAGCGGAGATCGACGCGCTCGGCGTGTTGCCTGCCGGCATGGCGCATGTCATCGTCTCGGATCGTGACACCTTTGGCCCATTCGGCTCGCTCGACGAGCTGAAGCGCGTTCCATTTCTTACGGCAAGCACCTTGAGAAAGCTGGCTCCCAGAGTGACATTCTCGCTCCTTCCGCGTCCTAGAAACACTGTGATCAATCCGCGCAACACGACGGTGAGCGCCCGCTCCCGAGGTGCGCGAGACGCGAGACGCTCAGCGCCGCGGAAGGGCCCATGAGCGTAGCAGTGTCGCCCGCTACCAAGAGCGCGGAGCGACTCGGAGAGCTGCTGATTCAGGAGGGGATCGTGACTCACGGTCAACTCATGAAGGCGCTCGACGAGCAGCGCACCGCCGGCGGCCGTCTCGGCTACACGCTCGTCAAGCTCGGCTTTGTCGATGAGCTGACGCTCGCGCGCGTGCTCGCGCGCCAGTACAAGATTCCCGCTGTGGATCTCAGCAAGTCAGAGATCGATCCAGCGCTCGTGAGGCTGATTCCCGCCGAGATCGCGACGCAGCACCTCGTGCTGCCGTTGCGTCGCGAGGGACGCGTGCTGTACGTCGCGATGGCGGATCCGACCAACATCCGCGTAATCGACGATCTCAAGTTCCGTACGCGATCGGATATCTATCCCGTGATCGCTGGCGAGTACACGCTGCGCACCATGATCGAGCGCGTGTATCCGGAGCAGACGGAAGAGGCCATGGGATCTCTGCTCAGCACCATCGACTTCGGGGACGACGACGTCGAGATGGTGCAGGAGGAGCAGGATGAGATGAGCGCTGCGGCGCTCAGCATCGCCGTCAATGACGCGCCGGTCGTCAAGCTAATCAACGCCATTCTCACCGACGCGGTGAACAAGGGCGCGTCCGACGTTCACTTCGAGTGCTTCGAGAGTGAATTGCGAGTGAGGTATCGCATCGACGGCGCGCTGCGTGAGATCATGAAGCCGCCGTTCAAGATGAAGCCCGCGCTCATCTCGCGCTTCAAGATCATGGCCGGTCTCAACATCGCCGAGCGCCGCGTGCCGCAGGACGGGCGCATCAAGCTCAAGATCGGGAACAAGGTCATCGACTTCCGCGTCTCGACGCTCCCGACGCTGTTCGGTGAGAAGGTCGTTCTCCGTATCCTCGACAAGGGCAACCTGTCGCTCGAGCTGGAGACGTTCGGTATCGAGCCGCGCGCGGAGCGGCAGCTCATGGAGGCGATCCAGAATCCGTACGGCATGGTGCTCGTCACGGGCCCTACAGGCTCCGGCAAGACTACCACGCTCTACTCGGCCCTCTCCAAGGTCAACAACGTCGACGTCAACATCATGACGGCCGAAGATCCGGTCGAGTACAACCTGTACGGGATCAATCAGGTGCAGGTGCGCAGTGACATCGGGATGACTTTCGCAGCGGCGCTCAAGGCGTTCCTGCGTCAGGACCCGAACATCATAATGCTCGGTGAGATTCGCGACCTGGAGACTGGCGGCATCGCCATCAAGGCGGCTCTGACCGGTCACCTCGTGATGAGCACGCTGCATACAAACTCAGCGCCAGAGACGGTGACGCGTCTGCTCGACATGGGTCTCGAGCCGTTCAATGTCGCGAGCGCGTTGAACCTCATCCTGGCGCAGCGCCTCGTGCGCCGCGTCTGCTCTAACTGCAAGACGCGCTATGTACCAGACGACCTCGAGCTCTCCGGCGCGAAGGTGACTGCATCCACTACGCTGCGGTCGCTCCGCTTCACGGAAGAAGTGCTCGCGGACGCGAAGGCTCGCGCGACTCCTGAAGCGGCGCCGCACCTCAATGGTCTCTCGCTCGATACGACCATCGGAGAGCTTCCCTTCTTCAAGGGCAAGGGATGCGACACGTGCGGCGGTACGGGACTCAAGGGACGGCAGGGTCTTTACGAAGTCATGTTCGTCAGCGCCGATCTGCGAAAGCTCATTCTAAAGAACGTGGGTGCCGCGGATCTCCGCGACGCAGCCGTCGACGTCGGGATGCTGACGCTGCGCATGGATGGTTGGCTGAAGGTGCTCAAGGGAATAACGACCCTGGAGCAGGTGATACGCGAGACGAGTGCGTGACCGCCATACGTGCGTCACGCGGGTCTAGCGGCTCGCGCGGGCGTGACGCGATGCCTATCGAGTCAGTCTCTCCCTGAACAGCACATTTCCACCCGGATCCATGACTGCACCTACCGCGTCAGCGCCATCCTTGTCTTCAGCTCCTCCGTCCGCCACTGCCGCCGGTGCGCCCGAGCTCAATCTGCGCGCGCTCCTCGAGGAGATGATCGAGCGCGGTGCGTCGGATCTCCATATCGTCTGCAACGCTCGTCCCAAGTTTCGCATTCACGGCGAGATGACCGATTCGCGCTTCCCGGCGCTGCTCTCGCCCAAGGACACGTTGCAGCTTGCCTACTCCGTTCTGAGCGACACGCAGAAGAAGCGATTCGAGCTCGAGGATGAGCTCGATTTCTCGTTCGGTCTCGCTAACATGGCGCGCTTTCGCGGGAACGTATTCAAGCAGCGCGGGACCATCTCGATAGTCTTCCGGCAGATTCCGTTCAACATCCGCGGCTTCGACGAGTTGAAGCTGCCGGCGGCCGTTGCCAAGATGGCTGATCGGCCACGCGGGCTCGTGCTGGTGTGCGGCCCCACCGGGTCAGGCAAGTCGACCACGCTCGCCGCGATGATCGACCGCATCAACCGCGATCGGCGTGGACACATCATCACCGTCGAAGACCCGATCGAGTTCATTCACAAGCATCAGGGCTGCATCATCAATCAGCGTGAGATCGGGACCGACACCAAGTCGTTCGCGAGCGCGCTCAAGTACGCGTTGCGCGAGGACCCGGATGTCATCCTCGTTGGCGAGATGCGCGATCTCGAGACGATCCAGGCCGCACTCACGATCGCCGAGACGGGACACCTCGCTTTCGCGACGCTGCATACCAACAGCGCCGCCGAGGCGATAAACCGCATCATCGACGTCTTCCCGAGTCACCAGCAGCCTCAGGTGCGCGCGCAGCTTGCGTTCGTCCTCGAAGGCGTCATCTGCCAGACGCTTGTGCAGCGGGTCGGTGGAAAGGGACGCGCGATGGCCGCCGAGGTCCTCGTCGTGAATCAGGCGGTGCGAGCGCTCATCCGCGACGACAAGGTTCACCAGATCTACTCCACCATGCAGGCCGGCAAGAAGTTCGGCATGCAGACGCTGAACGATGCGCTGTACACGCTGTACCAGGCGCGCGAGGTGTCGGCAGACGAATGCCTCCGGGTGAGCGGCGATCCGAACGAGTTCATGAGAATGACCGGCCTCAACGCCGACGGCGAGCCGAGTGGTGACGCGCCGTCGCGCACCGGATCATCCTCGCCTTACGGCACGACTGCGGGGAGACGCTAGCACATGCCAACATTCAGCTACACAGCGCGAGCCGTCAGCGGCGAGCTCAAGTCGGCCACGATGGAAGCTGCGTCGCAAGGACGACGTCGTAGCGCAGCTTCGCCGGCAGCGCTTGACTCTCGTCAAGATCGAGGACGAGTCCAAGAAGAAGGGCAAGAAGCTCGGTTCGGTGAAGACGCGCGACATCGTCATCTTCACGCGCCAGTTCTCGACGATGATCAACTCGGGCCTCCCGCTCGTGCAGGCGCTCGACATTCTCGCCAAGCAGACGGACAACAAGGCGCTCGCCTCGGTGACGCGCGATGTGGTGTTCGATGTCGAGAGCGGAAACACACTCGCCGACGCGTTGAGAAAGCACCCGAAGGCGTTCAGCGAGCTGTATGTGAACATGGTCGCCGCAGGTGAGGCAGGTGGTATCCTCGACACGATTCTGATGCGGCTCGCGTCCTTCATGGAGAAGAACGACGCGCTCGTTCGGAAGGTGAAGGGTGCGATGATCTATCCGGGCGTGATCATGTCCGTCGCGGTCATCGCAGTCACCACACTGCTCGTGTTCGTCATACCGGTGTTCGAGAACATGTTCGGCTCGGTCGGTCTCGCGCTGCCGCTGCCGACGCGAGTCGTCATCGGCATGTCGAAGGGGCTCAAGGCGTACTGGTGGCTGCTCGGCGGCGGACTGTTTGGTACGGCGACGTTTCTCAAGCGCTATTACGCAACTCCCACTGGACAGCTCGCGATCGACAAGTTCCTGCTGCGCGTTCCGATCCTGGGCAACGTGCTACGCAAGAGCGCGGTGTCGCGCTTCACGCGCACGCTCGGCACGCTGATCAGCTCCGGCGTGAGCATTCTCGAAGGGCTCGAGATCACTGCCAAGACCGCTGGCAACCGGGTGGTGCAGGACGCGATCATGGCCAGCCGCGCGAGCATCGCTGGCGGTGACACGATTGCCGCACCGCTAGCCAAGAGTGCCGTGTTCCCGCCAATGGTGATCTCGATGATCTCCGTCGGTGAGCAGACGGGCGGTCTGGACGAGATGCTCTCGAAGATCGCCGACTTCTACGATGAGGAAGTCGATGCGGCGGTGACCGGGTTGCTCGCCGCTCTCGAGCCGATCATGATCGTGTTCCTCGGCGTCGTCGTGGGCGGAATGGTCGTCGCGATGTACCTGCCGATCTTCGACATGATCAACGCGGTGCAGTAAAGACACCTCATTGTCGGCTGTGTTGTTGCACCTGAAAACCTATTTACTGATTTACCGGAAAACTCGCTTGCCTTCAGCATCGCGACAGTGAATCCGGCGGAAACAACACAGGCCCCCGTGATCACGGGGGCCTGTGTTGTCACGCCTTGTTACAGCTGAAAACGGATTTACTGATTTCCCGGAAAACTGACGTGCCATTTCGCGACGGCACTGTCGCGGCGCGAGCATATCTGTTTCCTCGCGTTGCCCTCGCGCGCGCGCCGTATATTCTCGCTGGCCATCCTTAGCTCGCCCCCCCGCGCCCGCCAGCCACAGCCGCCCCGTGCCAACCGATTCGCTGCACGACCAGCTACAGACGACGCTCGGCGCGGCGTACACGCTCACGCGCGAGTTGGGCGGCGGCGGCATGAGCCGCGTGTTCGTGGCGCGCGACACGACGCTCGAACGCGACGTGGTCGTCAAGGTGCTCTCACCCGACTTGGCCGCCGGCGTCTCGGCCGAGCGCTTCACGCGCGAGATCAAGCTGGCCGCCGGGCTGCAGCAGGCCAACATCGTCCCGGTGCTCACCGCCGGCGAGACCGACGGGCTCCCGTACTACACGATGCCGTTCGTGGAGGGCGAGTCGCTGCGCGCGCGGCCTGGCGCGCACCGGCGCGCTCCCGCTGGGCGAGGCCGTCGCGATCCTCCGCGACGTCGCGCGCGCCCTCGCCTACGCGCACGAGCACGGCGTCGTCCACCGCGACATCAAGCCCGAGAACATCCTGCTCTCCGGCGGCGCCGCCGTCGTCACCGACTTCGGCATCGCCAAGGCGCTCGCGCGTCCAAGACCCAGGCACCGCGGCGGCACGCTCACCCAGGTCGGCACGCGCATCGGCACGCCGGCCTACATGGCCCCGGAGCAGGCCGCGGGTGATCCCGCCACCGACCACCGCGCCGATCTCTACGCGCTCGGCTGCGTCGCGCTACGAGATGCTCACGGGCGCCGCACCCGTTTGCCGGCCGCGCCCGCAGCAGCTGTTCGCCGCGCACATGGCCGAGCGCCGCGCGCCCTCGGCCGGCAGCGCGGCCCGATGTGCCGCTCGGCGCTCGCCGCGCTCGTGATGCGCTGCCTCGCGAAGGACCCCGCCGCACGGCCGCAGTCGGCGCGCGAGGTGCTCACGACGCTCGACGGGATCGGCTTCACGGGCCCAGCGGTGCCGCCGTGCCCGGTCGCGACCGACGTGCGTCGTGGCCGTCCTGCGCCGCTGCGGCGGTCGCGGTGCTCGCCGCTCGGCGCTGCGACGGCGTTCGGTGGCCCGGGCGCTTCTTTTCGGCGCGGCGACCCCCAGCGCGGCGGCTGAGCACCGAGCGCAGCATCGCGGTGCTCCCGTTCGAGAACCTGGGCGACTCGGCCGACGCGTACTTCGCCGAGGGCGTCACCGACGCGGTCCGCGGCAAGCTGACCGCGCTCTCCGGCTCAGGACTCGCCGTCATTGCGCGCGCCTCGTCGGTGAGCTACCGCGGGACCACCAAGCCGCCCGCCGCCATTGCGAGTGAGCTGGGCGTCCGCTACCTGCTCACCGGCACCGTGCGCTTCGCCGGCACGGGTGACGCCCGGCGCGTCGAGGTCGAGCCCCGAGCTGGTGGAGATCGCCGCCGGCCACGCCCCCCAAAGCCGCTGGGCTGAGCCGTTCGACGCCAGGGTCACGGACGTCTTCCAGGTCCAAGCGGATATCGCCACCAAGGTGGCCACGGCGATGCAGCTCGCCCTTGGCAGTGCCGCCCAGGCGCAGCTCGCCCAAGCGCCGACCAAGGACCCGGCGGCGTACGACGCCTTCCTCCGGGGCGAGGCGATCCGGAACGTTGGCCAGGTTGACCCCCGCTCGCTCCGACGGGCCCTCGCCGCCTACGACGAGGCGATCCAGCACGACAGCACCATGGCCCCCGCCTGGGCGGGACGCGCTGCCGAGGCGAGCGTGCTCTACTTCAACTCGACGCCCACGCCCGAGCTGGCGCGCGCGGCACTGGCGGCCGCCGAGCGGGCCATCGCGCTCGACTCCAGCCGGAGCGAGGGGTACCGCGCCCTCGCGGGCTACCATCGACTAGTCAGCAATAACCTGCCGCAGGCGCTCGCCGCTATCCAGCGGGCGCGCGCGCTGGCCCCCCAGGATGCGGGCGTGCGCACCGCGGCGGCCCAGGTCGAGGACGGTCTCGGCCGGCTCGAGGAGGCCGGGAGCGACCTCGCTGAGGCGGCACGGGTCGACCCGCAGAACGCCCGGGTCTGGGCCGAGCAGACCAACCTGCTGCTCCGCCTGGGGCAGGTGCCCGGTGCCCGGGCCGCTGCCGAGCGCCTGCTCGCGCTCGCGCCGACGAGCCTGGACGCGATCCTGCGCCGCGTCCTGGTCGAGGCGGCCGCAGGCGACGTGCCCGCCGCGCGCCAGGTGCTCGCGCGCGCATCCCGCGACGTCCCGCGCGACGCGCTCGTGGCATACGTCGCCACCTCCTTCGACCTGGGCTGGCTCCTGGACCCTGAGCAGAAGCGGCTCGCGCTCACGCTCGGGCCGGAGGCCTTCGACGGGGATCGGGGCGGCATGGCACTCGTCCGCGCCCAGCTCTTCGACTGGCAGGGTGACTCGGCGCACGCGCGCGCCTGGGGTGATTCGGCCGCGCGCGAGTTCGCAGCACAGCTCCGCACCGTGCCGGCCGACCCGCAGCGGCACCTCTTCCGGGGGCTCGCGCTGGCCTACGCGGGGCACGGGCCCGAGGCCCTGGCCGAGGCGGCGCGCGGGCTCCTGCTGCAGGCGCCAACGGCCGCAGGGCGCGAGTCGCTGAACTACGCCTATCTCACCTACGTGGCCGCGCGGACCGCACTCCTCGCCGGCGACCGCACGCGCGCCCTCGGCTGGCTGGCCGACGCGCGGCGGGCGCACTACTACGCGTCGCCGGCCTGGCTCAGCGCGGAGCCCACGTGGGAGCCGCTCAGGAGCGACCCGCGCTTTGCCGCACTCGCCGCGCACTGACGTCCTCTGCGCGGTCGGCGACCAAGCGGCTGCGCGCGGCGCTACCGCCGCGGTGACGGCCGCAAGTGAGTGTGCCGACAACTGGGCAAATCAGTATTCAGCTGTAGCATTACGAGAATTACAAAACAGCAATCCTGGAATTACGAGAGAGCGTGCACCGCAATTACGAGAAAGAGCGCAAACCGACAAGTGAGTTTTCCGGCAAATCAGTAAATCAGTTTTCAGCTGCAACAGCTGTGTGTCGGTTCGCACACTGTCTCGTAAATGTGACTGAGGGCTATCGTAAGTCCGGCGCTTGTGAGCAGATCGGCTATCGTAAGGTGCCGAAGTTGCCGAGAGGACTTTCGTACGCGGCACCGCCAACGCTACTCGCGCGCGAGCGGTATCGGCACGGCTGGGACCGCAGTGTTGAGCGTGCGCGACCACGGTGTCGGCCGTTGCTCGCGTGAGCCGCAGCTCGTTGCCACCACGGCTGGCTTCGTCGATGAGTTGGCCGCCGGATCCGGCCATCACCTGGTTGAGACGCGCCAGCTCACCCAGCGTGGACAGGAAGGCAGTCCGTTCCGCGGCGCTCAACGTGCGGTCGAAGCCGAGCGGTGCAAGTCGGGGCCACAACTCCTCCTCACGCGCCTGACCGGCACGAAGGTGGGCGACTCGTCGTACATTTGGGCGTAGTGCGCGGCACGCTCGCGCGGCATGTGCGTGAGCGCCGTCCCCGCGAGCGCTATGTCCCAAACCTCGGTCTCGTACGGGCGGCTCGGCGCTACGATACACTGTGCGGCATTGCCGAAGGATTGTAGAAACTCCCTCGCGACCGCTGACCGGAATGCTGTCGGCTGTCCAGCGGCTCCCAGGTTGCAGCAGCTTGTCGCGCAGGTGCGCGATACGCCCGTTCAGGCACTGCTCGTCCAGTCGGCGTTCGTACGCGAACCGCAGGTCGTAGCGAATCTCGTGCTGGAGCGCCTCGTCCGTAAGCTGGACCTGCTGTCGCCAGTGCAGCAACTCAACCGCCTGCTCGGCACCGAGCGCGATGAGCACGCCCAGCACGATGATGCCGACTTCCTTGATAAACTCGCGCCAACCGTGCACGGGATGCTCTGGGCTGTGGATCTCCATGGGGAGAGATGATCGCGCTTTCGCCGCCCGCGCGTGAGGGGGATAGACACAACTGGTAGCCCGCCACGCGGTCCGTGCTCGCGGCTGCTGACGCTTGGCGGTCGGATGGCGGCGACCGTCCGGCAAAAAGGATGACCCGCGGAGATTACTCTGCGTGGGTGCAACACATCGGTTACGCGCTGCGGAACAAATCAATTGGCCGGCGGGGTCTTGTATTACGAGACAGCCCGCTTCGAATTACGAGAGCGCGTGCTGACAACTTACGAGACAGCGTGCAAACCGACAGTCGCCCGCTACTCCCCATTCTGCGCCGCCGGCACTACGAACTGCTTGTAGTCAGCGAAGCGATCGAGGATCAGGCTCACGTAGGTGACGGGCTCGAGACCGCGGCAGAAGCCGAATTTCACTTCGGGCTCGGTGTACGCTTCGGCCTTGGATAGCTGCAGCAGCCAGTACGACACGTCGGACCAATGCTTCGGATCTCCGCCGTGAGCTTCGGTCAGCCTCTGCGCATCCTCGACGTGTCCGGTGCCAGCGTTGTACGATGCGAGCACGAAGCGCAGCCGCTCGGCAGCGTCGCTCACGTTCGCGCGCCAGTGCGCGTCTAGTAACTTGATGTATCGCGTCGCCGCCTCGATGTTCTGCTCGGGGTTGAGCGGCTGAGTAATGCCCATCTGCCGCGCTGTCGCCGGCATCAGTTGGAGCAGCCCGAGCGCGCCGGCCCACGAGCGTGCGTGCGGATTGAACTGAGATTCCTGATAGGTCTGCGACGCGAGGAGACGCCAATCCCATCCGATCTGCGGAGCAAACGTCTTCAGCAGGGAATCGTACGGCGAGAGTGAGCCGGTGACCGACGTCAGATACTTGCTCGCGACACGCGCGCCGTAATCGCGGCGGTCCACGAAATACTTCTTGTACAGTGCGTCCAGGATCGCCTTGCTCTTCTGGTCGCCGATCCACGCATTGAGTGTGTCGCGCAGCATGTGCGCGTTTCGGTTCAGCGCCCACGCTACGGGTCTCGCTGCGCCCATTACAGGTTGGACCTTGAGATCCTTGAACAGCGAGCCTTGAAGCTCCGCGAGGTTGCCCTCGGTCACCGTGTAATCGAGCGCGCCCTGCGCAACGCCACGAATGAGCGCCTCGGACGATGAGTCGACCTCGACTACCGTGATGTCACCGCTGGTGTCTGCAAGCTCGACGAGCATGTGGCGATAGGGCGACTCGTCCGGAAGCGTGACACGTCTGCCAGCAAGGTCAGCAGGGCGCTGCACCATGCGTGCGTGGATGGTGAGTGACTGCACGCTTCCAGCGGGCGCACCGCCATGTTCCGCTGGCCCAGGGCGGAGAACGGTGTCGGCTGGATGCGGCAGCTTGGCAGCGGCGACGGCCGGCGGCGCGTCACGCTGCACGAGCACCGGATCGGTGTGATACAGCGGCGCGGCGAACGCGACGCGTCCTGAATCTTCGGGCATCGGAACGAGGCGCGCGGCGGCGACGTCCGCGTAGCCGTTCTGAACCATCGCGATCACCGAGTCGCGCCGCTCGACGACCATGAGCTTGAGCACGAGATGGTGTTGCGCGGCGAACGCGCGCAGCAGCTCGTACTCGTACCCCATCGGCTGACCCTTGTAGATGAAATACGAGGTCGAGTTGTAGGGTGCGACCACACGCAACGTATCGCGCGCTACTATGTCGCTCCAATCGCCGGCCGACGCTCGCTGCTCGGACGCGGCGGAAGCTCTCACGACGCCAGGGTCGCGCAGCTCGCCGGAAGAATCAGCAGCAGGAGCACCACCGTGTCGCCCGCACGCGACCAGAAGGGCGACGAGAATCGCGCATCGCCATTCTGCACTTCGCGCAACAACACTTCGCGCAGCCGCGCGACGGTGTGGCTGGCGCACGGTGGCTACCTCGGTCAGGCGCCTAGTGGCTCATCCACTGCGCGACACCGCCGTGCCGGCTGCACGCTCCCTGACGCTGCGCTGCATGCGAGTAGAGGCCATCCTTGCACCGCGCCAACGCGCCAGCCGGGTTCTTATCCTCGTGGCCACCCGTGCCGGCGGCGCGATCGTCTGCAACCGACCTGGCGTCGCTGTGAGCATTGTTGGTCACCACTTCCGACCGCACGCCACCATGGCCTGAGCATGCGCCGCGCCCTACCGCATCCGTCGTGGTGCCGTCAGCGCACGTCGCGACGTGGCGTGTGCTCTTCTCGACGCGCTTCAAATCCTTGTGCTCGGTCTTGGTGGCTTCTTTGTTGACGCCACCGTGGGATGTGCACGCGCCGCGTCCCGAGACAGCGGAGGTGGTGCCGTCCATGCAAACCACTGCGGTCGCCTGACCGGCGGCCAGGCTTGGAACCGACAACGCAGCCAACAATAACGACGTCGAGACCAGGAAGCGGGTGGAAATCATGGCGGTGAGCTCGGAGAGGGGAGGTGGTCGAGGGAGCTTCTTCCCAGTCCAACCGGTCCGACGCGCGCATCTGGGAAGGCCAGACGGCGATAATGGGCGAAATCCATGCCGCCCGTCATGAGCCGCTACACGCTCTGGAATGCTTGCGGAGGTCTCGACCTCGCGATTGCAAGCAAGCGTTGTGCTGCGCTCGGCACGCGCTCCGTATCAGTGGCCGACTACTTCGCGCCGCCGCTTGGTCGGGAACACGGATTGCCAAGCATGACGTTCATGCTGTAGCCCGCATCCAACGGCGCGAGGTGGTGGGAGCGACGGCCGCTCCGTAACCATCAAGCCTGCAGCGCCTGACGGGAAACACGATACGCCGAGTAGGTCGAGCAGAGGGACCGAACCACCATGCGTCTATATCCCGGAATCCGTCGCGCGAGAGCGACGTGCAGCATCGCAGGCAGCATCACAAGCAACACCGCAAGCAGGATCACGATCAACATCACAATCGGCGGCATCGTCGCGTGCAGGCGCGGCACTGAGCGCGCCAAAGGAGCTCGGTCATGGCTGAGATACCGATCCAACGCAAAGAAGGACATGCCATCTGGCCGTGGATCGTCGCGGCGATCATCGTGCTTGCGATAATCTGGTTCGCGGTGGCGCGACGCCATCATGGCGACACTACGACGAGCACCACCAGCACCACGGCTGACAGTGGCGCGACGACCACCACGACATCCACATCGACGACGTCGGGCGGCGCGCCAGCGACAGCAGCTGGCAGCACTTCGACGCGCCCGAACCCGTAAGCGCTCGAGCAGACGCGTAGGCTACGCGCGCACTACATCGCGCGACGATACGCATCACTCGGGTCGGCAACTCCTACAGGTATGCAACCGCTATTCAACCGCAGGCTGGCAGTCGCGCAGATGCGACGAGGGAATCGCAATGGATTATCACACACAGGATGAAGAACGGGACGACTCGTACTCCGATCGGAGCGAAGATCAGAGCGAGGATCGGAACGCGCCGGATCAGCAACCGCGAATAGCCGCACTCGGCGACCTCGGCGACTTTCAGATCGCTGACGGATACCCGGACCCGCGAGGGTGGGATGTGGTCGGCGCCAACGGATTGACGGTCGGCAAGGTTCACGATCTCATAGTCGATACCGGCGAGATGCGCACGCGCTATCTCGACGTCAGTCTCGACAAGGACGCAGTTGGAGCCGACGATGACTACGACGTGCTCGTTCCGATCGGCGCGGCGAAGGTGGACGACATACAGGATGTGGTCACGCTCGCGTCATTGAGCACTGCACAGCTCGCGTCGCTCCCTCACTTCGAGCACGGCGAGATCAGTCGCGATTATGAGACATCGCTGATGCAGCGTATCGACGCCGGATCGACTGCGGCGAGTACGCAAGGCAGCGATTCGTCATCGAGTGAAGCAGGGAATTACTACGCGACGCCACACTTCGACGATCAGGCCTTCTTCGGCAACAGGCGCACGGAATCGCGTGCTATGGCAACCGACGACGAATCGAGTGAAGCGGGCGACGCTGACGAGACGCGGCTCACGAGAGCGGAAGAAGAGCTCGAGATCGGAAAGCGGCGTGTGCAGGCAGGCGAAGTCAACGTTCACAAGCACGTTGAGACGGAGCACGTCACACGTCCCGTGACCACGCGGCGCGAAGAGGTGACCATCGAGCGGCGTCCGATTAGCGCCGATCGCGCCTCCGGTCACGGGTCGACTGCGACTGAGATCGGTGACGACTCTGAGATTCGTATCCCCATCACCGAAGAAGAGCTCGTGGTGGAGAAGCGGGCAGTGGTGAAGGAAGAGCTCGTCATCAAGAAGCACATGGTCACGGAAGATGAGACAGTCGAGGCGGACCTGCGCAAGGAGCGCATCGACATCGACCGGTCGCAGGAGCGGAATGCATCGCAGGCGATCGACGAGCGCGACGCGACACAATGACGATACGGCTTACACGGGCTCTCGGAGACGTGTAGGCGCTCATAATTCAAGAGAGATGGGACAATGCCAAACAAGAAGAACAACTCGAGCAGCAACGCGAGTAGCAACTCGAGCAGCAGCGCAAGCACGGCAGGTGCGACGACATCCGCATCGAGCGGGATGGTGGGCGATCCATCGCGAGACACCATGCCTGCGGGCACCGGACGAGTGGCGGGCGAAGGTGTAGGAGGTGTCGCGGGAGTCGCCGCTGGAGCAGCTATCGGCTCGGCGGCGGGACCTGTTGGAACGGTCATCGGCGCGATTGCTGGAGCGATCGGCGGTTGGTGGGCCGGGAAGGAGATGGTCGATAGGGCAGCAGCCGGATACTCGACAGGCGCAGACTCGGAGTTCAGAAATCGATTCGAGTCACAGCAATCGGAGAGCGGGGGTCGCACGTCGTACGACGATGCGCGGCCATTCTACGAGCTCGGCTATGTGGCTGCGCAGAACCCCGAGTACAGCGGCAAGCCGTTCGATGAGATCGAGCCTTCCTTGCGCCGTGGCTGGAACTCTGATCTGGAGCAACAGTACGGCTCCTGGAACGACGTTCGCGGTTGGGTGAGCGATGCTTACGACACGGAGCGCGAGCTTCATCTCACGCGTTCGGAAGAGGAGCTCGTCATCGGCAAGCGGCAGGTGAAGGCAGGTGAAGTGGGGCTCAAGAAGACCGTCGAGACGGAGCACGTCACGAAGAGCGTTCCGCTGATGCACGAGGAGATCGAGGTCGAGCGTCACGCGGTGAGTGACAGCGATGCCAATCGCGACGACATCGAGATAGGTGAGCAGGACATCCGCATCCCACTCTCGGCTGAAGAAGCAGTGGTGGAGAAGCGCGTTGTCGGAAAGGAAGAGATAGTCGTGAAGAAGCGCGCTGTGCAGGAGACCAAGGAAGTCGAAGCCGATCTCAGGCGCGAGCGTATCGACATCGACAAGCAGGGGGAGGGCGATTTCAACGACAGCGCAACTGATCGATAGCGACGCTGGAGATGATGATCAAAAAGGGCCACGATAATCGTGGCCCTTTTTGTAATCGCAGGATCGCGAAGTGCGCGTTACAGATGGAGCGCGCAACCGCCAGAGCCCAGGTTCACCCAGTTCTGCTGCACGAGGAAGTTCTTCGACCCGACGGTGATGTTCGCAGTGCCACCGCCAGACGAGTACATGGTGCCGAAGGTCCACGCGCACTTGTCGGCGTTCTCGTAGCCGCTGCGGTCGTACCATGCGGTGCCGAGCTCGTCGGTGGTGGATTCCTCGATCTCGTGTGCAAGAGTGTTCACTTCGGCGTCAGCGCCTGGATCGCCATTAGCCGCAGGCTGGCCAGACGTACATGCACTCGGCCCATCGATGTTGTGAGGCATCGCTGCGTACAGCACCGTGTGCTGAACTCCATTGATCGTCACTGTTCCGTGAGTGTGATACGCGCAGTACTGAGTGAGGAACCCGCCGCCGAGATTGACGTTGGGGCCGGAGAATATCGCGTACACCGTGCTCGGATTGTACGTGAGCTGGTTGCTGTTGAAGCCTGCCTGCAGCATCGCGACCATGTCAGCGTCGGTCGGACTCGCGCTCGGTAGCGGTCCGGTGCTTCCAGTCGCCCAGTACTGGGTATAGTTGACGGCGTTCGCGACGTGAGTGCTGCCGGCGTAGTAGGTGGTGTTGATGTTGAAGTACGCCGAGCCACCGAGGTGCGCGAGGAAGTAGCCGATGAGCGAGCCATCGGCTGAAGCGGCGCCGTGGCTTCCCGGGGCGGGTTGGTTGTTGTAGATGGTATTCGCGCTCCAGTAAACGGCCGCGACATTCGTCGCGTTGGGTGCGATGATCGGTCCACCGTGGTAGTAGATCCCTGTACCGCTGCTGCGTGCGCCCGAGTTGGCCTTGGCGAAGTACTCGCGCGTGTGAAGCACATGCCGCGTGTTGAGCTCGGGACTTCTCGAGGCTGATACCGCTGGCGATGATGGAGACGTGACAGAGTTGGAATCCGCGCAGGCGGCCGCGGTGATTGCGGCAACGACAGCGCACACGTTCCTGAGCGAGCGAGTGGAGCTACGGGACATTCAATCCTCCGCGCTTTGTTGAGCGCATTGGTGACCGTGGGCCATGAGAATGGCGTGAAGCTGACGAGCGCGCATGCGTGAGCGCGCCGAGCTACCAACGCCACTCGGCGATCGGCCGAATGTAGGAGTCAAGAAACACATGTCCAGCTAAGATTTCTTGCGCGCCGGGGGCCGTTAGAAAACGACCGCTCTTGTTTTCGGTATTTATTCGGGATAACGTAACTCTCGAGGCGGGAATCTTGTAAACGTTTGTATCCGAAGCTCATGCCCGACGCTGCTGCTGTCATACGCGATCTACGCCGCTCGCTCGACCTGAGGTTCCCGGACGCCGTGCCGGTGCCGCGGAGCCAGGTCGAGGTGGTGGCTACCGGAATCGACGAGCTTGACGGGCTCTTCCCGAATGGCGGCTTTCCGCGCGGCAGGCTGTCGGTCTGGACGCCTGGCGGCGGCGCGACGGCGGTGCTGCGCTCAGCGTGCATGGCCACGGTGAGAGTTGGCGAGCGCGCAGTCTGGATCGATGGAAGTGGAACCATAGCCGGCGCGTTCTGGGAGTCAGGCCCCATCCTCCTGCGGCCGAAGAGCCGCATCCATTCTCTGCGCGCGGCGGAATCACTCCTCAGGTCTGGAGGTTTCGCCATGGTGGTGCTCGCCGGGGCAGATCCGGAAGGGACGGAGAACGTACGCCTCTCCCGCGCCGCTCACGACGGTGGCGGAGCGTGCGTGGCGATGACGGCGAGCGCTACGACATCCGCATTGCGTGCAGGATCTTCGATTCGCCCGGATGGCTATATCTGGCGACGCGATCCACACGGAGATCCAGCGGCTGTAGAAGCGGCCGTGCTCGACGTGCGGGTCATGTCGCTGGGCTGGAACAGAAGGGCGCGCATCACGATCCCAGTGCGGCGCGACGAGCTGCGCATGGCGATGTCGCTCGAGCTCCCGGACCGTCGCGGGACACGGAGATAGGCGCGTGCCTTTTCTCTGTCTTCACAATCCCGCGTGGACGTCTGGGCCACCCGCAACACTTCACGCTCCACTGCTCACCATCGTCCCGCGCGTCGCGTCGCACGGTGACATAGTCTGGGCCGACGTGCGCGGGCTTCCGGTGCGCGACACCACAGAGCGTGTTCGCAATGCATTCACGCCTCACAGCTCGATAGAGAGCAGCGTGAGGTGCGCGGTAGCTTCCACTCCGATTGCGGCCGAGATCGCCGCGCGGCACTCTCAGCAATCGATGACCTACGTGCGCGATGGATACGACCGCGATCTCATCGCGACGTATCCAGTCGCTGTTCTCTCGCCCTCTCCACAGCTCGCCAACCTGTTCGATGGCACTGGTGTGGAATCATGTCGCGATCTCGCGCGCATCACTCACGAGGAAGTCGAAGTACGCTTCGGCGCTGAAGGCGTGAAGCTGTGGAGGCTCGCTCGTGCGGACGACAGGCGAGTGATCTTCAGCTCCATCCCGCGCGCGCTTCCGGAGTCATCGCTCGAGTGGACCGATTACGCGATCAGGCGCGCCGAGCGGCTGGTGTTCGTCATCAACGCACTGTTCGGCAATGTGTGCGAGGCGTTGAAGGAGCGCGGTGAGGGTGCGCTCGCTGTGACGTTGTCGTTCGCACTCGCGAATCGCACGGTGCTGGAGCACTCGATGCGCGCCGCGCGGCCGACGGCGAGTCAGAACGCGTGGATGCGACTGGTCCGTCTGGAGATAGAGAGCATAGTGTTCCCGGACGCAGTGACGGGAATAACGCTTCGCGTCGAGAGCTCATCCACTTCCGGCGCGCGGCAGGGCGACGTCTTCGATCGCGGCTTCGGCACGGCGGCAGCAGCTGAAGAAGCGCTCTCGCAGCTCATGGATGATCAGGGCTCGATCGCTGTAGAGCCGGAGAACACGTCGCATCCCCTGATGGAGCAGCGCACCGCATGGACGTCGCTCGCGCCCGCGCGCGTGATGGAGAACGCCGAGCGCTACGCAGCGTCACTCGCGAAGAGCGCGAGCACCGCTCTGACTCTTCAGCTATTACCTGAGCCGCGACGCATCTCGGTGGCGACTGTGAAGCGGCGTGACGACGAGGTCCCGCGATCGTTCCGCGACGGCGGAACGGTGCGCAACATCACGCGCGTCGCCGGTCCGGATCGGGTCTCCGGTGGCGAGTGGCATGAGCCGTACGCGCGAGAGTACTTCCGCTGTGTCGTCGAGGATGGCGGGCTCGTATGGCTGTACCGTGAGATGAAGAGCGAGAGATGGTTCCTTCATGGATGGTGGGATTAGCTCACGGCATGCCGGCATGAAGTTCGTCGAGCTTCGCTCGCATACTGCCTTCTCCTTCGGTGATGGCTCGGTCGCTCCCGAGGCGCTCATCATTCGCGCCGCAGCGCTCGGCTACGACGCAATCGGTATAACCGACACCGCCGATCTTGGCGCGGTGGTCAGAGCCAAGGCGGAAGCCGACAGGGAAGGGATGAAACTCATCGTCGGCGCCGAGCTGCGAGTCGATGGAAGACCCATCGCGCTGTTGGCGCGAGACGAAGTTGGATGCCGCAATCTCGCGGCGCTCGTGACTCAATCGCGCGTCGGTGCCCTGTCTAGTTGGTCGGCCGCCGGGAAGAAGCAGACGCGCGGCAGACCAGGTGTGAGCTGGTCACAGGTCGCAGAGCGCTCCGAAGGACTTCACCTGCTCACCGGTCCGGCTTCCGGCGCGATAGCTGATCTCGTGCGCTCGGAAAGAGCGTGTGGCGCCACGCGCGCGCTCCACGAGTGGCGAGAGCTGTTTGGCGGACGGGTAAGTATAGAAGTTCAACATCATCGCGGCTGTGGTGACGAGGGCGCGCTGGCCGGCGCACTCATCGATCTTGCGGAGCGCGCGGAGATGCCGTGGCTCGCGACCAACGATCCGCGATATCTGAACAACGAGAGCCGCTTGGCTCACGACATTCTTACCGCTCTGCGCGCCGGACTGGATCTGGACCACGCCGCTGAGCGCGGTCTGCTTCATCCCAACGGGGAGTGGAGGCTGCGCTCGCCCGATGAGATGCTTGCACTCTGGCAGGGACGTGAAGCGGGGATCGAGGAGAGCGAGCGCATTGCATCGGAGTGCGATTTCTCGGTGAAGTGGCTCAGACCTCCCCTGCCAGCATTCGATGGCGAGAGCGACGATGACACCAACGCATTGCTCCGCGAGCGCGTGTACCAGGGCGCTCGGGTGCGCTGGGGATCGGCGCTCGACTCGAAGCAGATCGCGCAGATCGAGCACGAGCTGGGCGTGATCGGAAGACTGGGCTTCGCGGGCTTCTTCCTCGTGATGTGGGACGCGGTGAACTTCGCCAGAAGCCGCAACATCATGTGTCAGGGACGCGGTAGCGCAGCCAACTCGGTCGTCGCTTACTGTCTTGGCGTGACTGCTGTGGATCCGGTGAAGTACGGATTGTTGTTCGAGCGATTCCTCTCGGAAGCGCGCGTGCCTGGGCCAAGCGGTGAGTACACCGAGGCGCCAGACATCGACATCGACATCGAGCATGACAGACGCGAGGAGGTTCTCGATTACGTCTATGGCAAGTACCATCGGAGCCACGCTGCAATAACGTGCACCATCCAGACGTACCGCGCGCCCAATGCAATCCTCGATGCGATGCGCGCACTCGGTTATCCGGCGGAGATCGGCCAGCAGCTATCCAAGCGACTTCACCGCTTCGATCCGAAAGAAGGGATCGATGTAGTTCAGCAATCGCTCGCCGCACGCTTTGGAGTGGATCTCAGCACGAGGCGTGGCAGAGCGATCCTCACCGCGATGCGCGCGCTCGACGGCGTTCCGCGCATGCGCTCGACCCACGTCGGCGGGTTCGTGCTCTCCGCGGCGCCACTCGGCGAGTATCTGCCGATCGAGCACACCAACATGGGCCGCACCATCATCCAGTTCGACAAGGATGACCTCGATCTCATCGGAGTCCCGAAGTTCGACTTTCTGGGATTGGGTGCGCTTGCCCATCTCCGCCACTCGTTCGACTCGATAGAGCACAGAACTGGGAAGCGTCCCGAGCTCTACAACATTCCCGATGACAGGGAAACCTTCGAGCTGATAGCGAGCGGCGACACGATGGGGACCTTTCAGATCGAGAGTCGCGCGCAGATCGCTTCGATCCTTAACACGCGCCCGGAGCACCTGTACGACATCGTGGTGCAGATAGCGCTCATTCGTCCGGGACCAATTCAGGGCGAGTTCGTGCATCCATACACGCGGCGCAGACGAGGGCAGGAGCGCGTGAGCTACGCGCATCCGTTGCTCGAGCCGATTCTGAAGCGCACTCAGGGCATTCCTATCTTTCAGGAGCAGGCGATGGCGATCTCCAAGGCACTAGGCGGATTCACGGCCGCGGAGTCGGATCGTCTGCGCAGAACCATGGGCAACATAAGGAAGAAGGAGCGACTGGAGGGAGTTCTCGCCGAGCTCACGCGGCGCATGATAGACAACGAGAGTGTCGAGCCGCGCGTCACGAAGGAAGTGGCGGAGCAGGTCAGTCGCGATCTTATTACGTTTGCCAACTACGGATTCCCCGAATCGCACGCATGGAGCTTCGCCCTCATCGCGTATGCCACGGCATATCTCAAGCGCAGGTATCCCACGGACTTCTTTCTTGGAATACTCAATGCTCAACCGATGGGATTCTACCCTGAGTCGAGCCTGATCCATGACGCGAGACGTCACGGCGTGACGGTGTTTCCTCCATGCCTGCGTGATGGAGCGTGGTTCTGCACCACTGAGTGTACCCCTGATTCTGATCCGGCACTCAGAATCGGGTGGCGGCACATTCGCGGAGTCGGAGCGCGTACTGGAGAGCGGCTCAAAGCTGCGCGCGCAATGGCGCCGTTCACATCGATAGCCGACGTAGTGGAGCGCGTGAGGCTGACCAGAAGTGAGGCGCTGCAATTCGCGCGCGCTGCAGCGTTCGGAGCGTGGGAGCCTGACCGCAGACGAGCGGGTTGGGAAGCGCTGCGCGCGGTTGGAGACAACCTTCCACTCGCTCCGGCATGGCGCGCGGCTTACGAGCCGCGCGAGCTCGACGAGCGCGAGCTCATCTTCCTGGACTACGCGGCGACGGGAATCTGCATCACCGGCCACCCCATGCAGCACCTGCGCGACCGGTTGACTGCTGCGGGAGCAGTGAGCAGCGAAGATTTCAGCCGGCTGCGCGACGGCGAGCGCATCGTCGTAGCGGGGCTCGTCACGGTGAGACAACGTCCGGAGAGCGCCAAGGGGACGATCTTCCTCCTGCTCGAGGATGAGTGGGGCTTCATGAACGTCATAGTGTCGCCCACGCTCGTCGCGCGCTTCGAGGACGCGGTGAAGTTCGCACAGTTCGTCGTGATCCAGGGGATATTCGAGCGTGATGGAGCGGTTACCAACGTGATAGCGCGTCGAGTGAAGGAGCTCGATGGTGGTGATCTGAATCACGCAGCGCACAGCTTCCATTGACCGCCAATACAGACCTGGCTGCCGACACGCATCCAAGCCGGTGGCGGATGCTCGCGCTCCTCGCCGCCGCCGAGCTTCTCGGTATGTCGCTCTGGTTCGCGGCGAGCGCAGTATCAGCGCAGTATGCGGCGCGCTGGCACCTCACTCCGTCAGAGACCGGGTGGCTCACCACGATCGTGCAGCTCGGCTTCGTGATCGGCACCGCAACTTCGGCGGTCCTCAACCTCGCCGACGTGATTCCCTCACGCGCGCTGTTCGCCATAGGCGCGCTGCTTGGCGCAACTGCCAACGCACTGTTGCTCGTAGTGCCGGGCTATGCGCCTGCGCTCCTCTGCCGCCTCATGACAGGGTTCGCACTCGCCGCGGTGTATCCGCCGGCGATGAAGATGATAGCAACGTGGTTTCGTGCGCGGCGCGGTCTCGCTGTCGGCGCGATCGTCGGCGCGCTCACGATAGGGAAGGCAATACCTTATCTCGTTCACGCATTTCCCGATGCCGGCGTGACGCCGGTGGTTGCGACGTCATCGCTCGCGGCGCTCGTGGGGGCACTACTCGTTGCGCTCGCTTATCGTGACGGACCATACCCTTTCGCGCCGCGCCCATTCTCATGGGGACTGCTCGGCACGATCCTGCGACAGCGCGAGTGGCGTCTGGCGACCGGCGGCTATCTGGGTCACATGGCCGAGCTCTACAGCGCGTGGACTTGGCTTCCTGTATTCATAGCCGCGAGCGTAGCGCGCCGCGGCGTGACTGGTGCTTCGGCGGTGTCGGTGTCGTCAGCGATAGCGTTTGCAGCGCTCGCGATTGGCGGAGCTGGCTGCGTCTGGGGCGGCCTGGTCGCCGATCGGCGTGGACGCGAGTGGCTCGTCACCTTCGCGATGCTCGTGAGCGGAGCGTGCGCCGTCACCATCGGTCTCACGTTCGGTCATTCACTCTGGCTCGTGGTTCCGGTGGCGCTCATCTGGGGCTTCTTCATCATCGCCGACAGCGCGCAGTTCTCGGTGCTCGTGACCGAGAGCGTGCCGCCTCATGCCGTCGGCACCGCGCTGACCGTTCAGACGTCGCTCGGATTCCTCCTGACAATGGTCACCATTCAACTCGTTCCCCCGATTGCCGCCGTGGTGACGTGGCGCTGGGCGTTCGTCTTCCTCGCGCTCGGTCCGGCATTCGGCATTGCGAGCATCCGACGGCTGCTCGCGCTTCACCGTGCACTGGCGGGCACGCGGTGAGAGCATGACCGACAGCATCACGTTTCGCGTCGCGACGACCGAGGATGCAGCGGCGCTGGCAGCGTTCGGTGCGCGCACCTTCATCGACACATTCGCGAAGGACAATCTCGCCACCAACATCGAAGCGTACGTAGCGAAGGCCTATTCTCCGTCGAAGCTCGCGGCTGATATCGCGGACGACGACGCTCGCATCATTGTCTGTGAGCACGCTGGCACCATGGTCGCGTTCGCGCACGTCCGCCGTCATTCCAACGCGGCTGCTGGCCGACGCCGGCTCACAAGTCGAGCTCGTTCGCTTCTACGTCGATCGCGACTACCATGGGCGCGGCATCGCTTCGCGCATGATGGATGTCGTCCGGGACGCAGCGATCGCACTCGGCGCGGAAGTGCTCTGGCTAGGCGTGTGGGAGCACAATCCGCGCGCGATCGCGTTCTACAAGAAGTGTGGCTTTACCGACGTCGGCACCCAGGATTTCTGGATGGGTCCGGAGCGCCAGCACGACCGCGTGATGGCACTCCGGTGCTGATCTCAGCGAATCATGCGCGGGTCTGCTATCGCGCCCTCGCTATGGGCGTGATCCTGACCATGACGACACTGTGGGGGCCAACAGTAGCGCTGAAGTCACGCCGCACGTGGCCAAGCTCCTTGTGAGCCCACAGATCGCGTACGCTCGCCGAGTCGGTGTGTATGCCGGTGCGCCACAGTGACGCGGTGATCTTTGCCGCGGTCGTGGAGCGGTTGAACAGAGCAACAGCGCGGGAGCCGTCCTTCATCGGCTTGGACCATACCTGCAGATCAGGCGGCTGCTCCCACACCATGATGCCCTGCGCGCCGAGCGAGTCCTGATCGACCGCGAGCACTTCTGGGTTGGTGAGGATCTCCTTCGTCGCTGCGGACATGGTTCGAACATCGTTGCCCGCGATGAGCGGCGCCGCCATGATCGCCCACAAGCTGAAGTGGGCGCGATACTCGTCGTCAGTCATGCCGCCGTTGCCGACCTCGAGCATGTCCGGGTCATTCCAGTGCCCTGGACCAGCGACCGTCGCGTGCTGCGCTGACATGTCGAGATTGTCGAGCATCGACCCCCACTTGTCTTCGATGTCTTCGGTGGTGCGCCACAGATTGCCGAGCGGAGCTGCCCACTCCCATGGGAAGTTGTATCCCCATTCGCAGATGCTCAGCACTATGGGACGCCCCGTGCGCGCGAGCGCGTCGCGAAACTTGGCGTACTGAGTGGGCGCATCGAGCCCGCTGGCGTTGCACCAGTCCTCCTTCACATAGTCGGCGCCCCAAGCCGCGAACGTGCGCGCGTCCTGATCCTCGTGCCCCAACGTTCCGGGTCTCCCCTGGCAAGTCTTCGTTCCAGCATCGGTGTAGATGCCGAACAGGAGTCCTTTGGAGTGGACGTAATCGGCGAGCGCCTTCATTCCATGCGGGAATCGCGTCGGATCGGCGACGAGCGTTCCATCCTTGTCTCGCGCTACCTGCCAGCAGTCGTCGATCACGACGTACTTGTAGCCGGCGTCACGTAGTCCACTTGATGCCATTGCGTCGGCTGTCTGCTCGATGAGGCTCTCACTCACGTTGCACGCGAAGTGATTCCAGCTATTCCATCCCATCGGCGGAGTGAGCGCGAGTCCGTTGTCGAGCATCCGCGCTGGCGTGTGGGGTCTCGCCGCGATGAGAGCTGCAGCGGGAAGTGCAACAAGAATCGTACGGATGATTGCGCGTCGTGTAGTCATGGTTGTGGCTTGCCTCGTTGATTGTTGCGAAGTCCGAATGCGAGCATGGTGATTCCGAAGGCCATCATCAGCAGTCCCCATCGGAGATCGATGTCCTCGTGCGCTGCTCTCGCACTCTGCGAGACGGCGCCGTAGAGCGCGAGCAGTGCGCCGAGTACGAGAAATAGCGATCCGATCGGCTTGCGCACGTCGAGTCCGGTGATCGAGCTCATCGAGTTCTCAGAAGAAGATGATGTTGAGCACGAGAGTCAACGCGAGCACTATGATGCCAAGCGTCACCGGCTGCCTGATCCATGGGATCCCGGCTTCGGAGACTCGCGGCGTGAGCGAATACACGAGACCTGCGAGCTCACTCTCCGGGCGCGGCGCGGTGAGCATGCTCACGATGATCGTGACGATGAAGCACGTCAGCCACGCCACTATTGCTGTCCAGAAAGTCTGCGCGAGCTCGCTCGGGTAGGTGAAGGCGGCGCCGAGGTAGCCGCCCTTGAGTCCTATGACCGCGCCGGCCGGGAGCGAGAGGCCGTGGTGGATCGCGGCGCCGAGCGTCCCCGAAAGCAGACCGACGAACGCGCCAGTTCCCGTTGCGCGCTTCCAGAACATGCCGAGCGCGAAGGTCGCGAAGAGTGGCGCGTTCACGAACGCGAACACGAGCTGGAGCACGTCCATGATGTTGTTGAACGATGCGGCAGCGTATGCCGCAGCGATCGATAGCAGGATTCCTGCGACGGTCGCGATCTGGCCCATTCGCAGATAATGCCGGTCCGACGCACCGGGATGAATGTGCGCCTGATAGAGATCGTAGGTCCACACAGTGTTGAACGCGGTGACGTTCCCTGCCATTCCCGACATGAATGACGCGAGAAGCGCCGTGAGTCCGAGTCCCAGCATCCCCGCGGGAAAGAGCTTCACGAGCATCATCGGCGTCGCGAGATCATAGTCGAGCACGGGACGGCCAGCGGCGTCGTAAAGCGCAGCGCCGGTCACCACGTTGAGCTTCGCGGGAATCAGTCCCATGCCGCCGCCGGCGTGCGATCCGAGCACGAGCGCAATCATTCCAGGAAGAATCACAAGGAACGGGAACAGCATCTTCGGAACCGCTGCTACCAACGGCGTGCGCCGCGCCGCGTTCATCGAGTCGGCCGCCATCGCTCGCTGCACGACGAGAAAATCCGTGCACCAGTAGCCGAACGACAGCACGAATCCGAGGCCCATGACTAGGCCGAACCATTCCACTCCGATAGGGTTTGCCGACGCGTGACCCATCGACGCCCATGCATGAGTGTAAGCGCCCGGTGCGAAGCCATTCGCCGTCGCGGCGATCGCGAGACGCGCCTCGAGCTCGCTCCATCCGCCGACTGCATGCATGCCGAGGTAAACCAGCGGCGCGAAGCCGAACACTATCAGGAAGAACTGCAGCACTTCATTGTAGATGGCGCTCGTGAGACCGCCGAGCAGGATGTAGCCGAGCACGATGGCCGCGGATACCAGCACGCTGGCATCGAAGCTCCAACCGAGCAGAAGGTTGAACAGCTTGCCCATGGCGTACATCGAGATGCCGGACGAGAAGATCGTCATCACGGCGAACGACGCGGCATTGAACGTGCGCGTCTTCTCGTCGAATCTGAGGCGCAGGTATTCCGGGACGGAGCGGGCGCGGGAGCCGTAGTAGAACGGCATCATGAAGATACCGACGAACACCATCGCCGGGATCGCGCCGATCCAGTAGAAGTGAGCGGTGGCGATGCCGTACTTCGCTCCCGATGCTCCCATCCCGATGACTTCCTGAGCGCCAAGGTTCGCGGACAGAAACGCGAGTCCGGTAACCCACGCGGGGAGCGAGCGTCCCGACAGAAAGAAGTCGGTGCTCGTGGTCATCGACCTCCGCAGCATCCAACCAATGCCGAGCACGAAGACGAAGTACACGGCCATCATCGTGTAGTCTATCCAGGCGAGGTGAACTGCTGGGATCGTCTGCATGAGCTCGTGGAGAGGTTGAGATCGCGGCAGCCATACGGTGCCGATTCGAGCGCTGGATCGCAAGGTGCGCCGCCGCGTGTCTCGCGGTGCGGCGCCCAAGCGCACGCTGTTCTATCTTCAAGAGGTGACCACGCCCGGGATCGGCATCATCAGGCTCTTCACGCGTGTCGTGCTTCTTGCGCTCGCGTCCGGCGCCGCTGCGTGCGGTGGGACGAGTCGGAGCGGTGGCGATGGGCGAGGCGGGCAGCAGGGAGAGAGCATGGCCGCCGACGGAGCGGCCGACTCCGGTCCCACGATGGCGGGCGATCACGCGCTCATCCGCGTCAACGCGGTCGGACCGCTGCGACTCATGGAGTGGCGCCGACCCGTGATGTCATTCGTGTACGCCGTCTCCGCGCGCGCAGGACCGGACAGCGCCGACGTGATAGTCGTGCGAGGCGTGGGGAAGGACACGATGACGCTGACCTTCCGGAACGACACTTTGCGGGAGATCGACGTGCTGAAGCCAGGTCCGCACACCCGCGAAGGCTTCGGGATCGGGACTCCACTCGAAGCATTGCTCGGCGCCGGCGGAATCCGCCATGCGACAGATAGTGGGAGCGTGATCACCCTCCCCAACTATTGCGGAGTGCAGTTCAACGCTGCTGGAACACCTCCGGTCTCTCCAGCGGCCGCAGTGGATCGCGTCGCCGTGCTACCGTGCGCGGCCCAGCAGCGCAAGTGATGATGCGGTCGATCGACTTGCGCGGCGGGAGCACGAGCACGGACTGAGCGTTCGGGCGTTTCTCGAGCCGTCAGTACGATCATTGCGACGGTCATGGCCGTCCGCAATTGAAAGAGGAATCGTATGACCAGCTCGAGAAACTTCTGCACCCTGCTCGCCGTGGCGAGCGTGGCGTTCGTAAAGCCGCTCGCCGCGCAGGATCACTGCGCCGTCATCTGTGCGCCATCGATCAACGTGATGCCGTCGCTGATCCGAAGCCACATCTTCTCCCGCCCGACCGTTCGGCTATTGCCGTCCGGACAGGTGGAGCAGCTTCCATCGTCGTCCAACCTCGAGATAATCGTCGCCGCGACTGCAAAGACCGCGATCCCACGCACGAGTCTCCTCATGAGCGTCGAGTGGCTCCCCAACGCCACGACGCGAGCGAATCCGTTCACCGAGTACACCGCAAGCAATATTGGCGCGCCAGCGATTCGCGCCAACTCTCCGTCGGTGACGATGGGAGTCTCGTTCGACGTGACGCCTGTCGCCGGCCCTCACAAGTGGGGAGCTCTCGCGTTCAACGTCGGCGACATCTACGGTCCGGCAGCGCGTCCGCTCGACGCCAGCGAGTACACTCATAAGCTGGACCTCGATCTCGTCGGGACCGTGACTCCATTCGCCACGCTGCCGCACGGGAACTACCTGCACGCCGTCTCGCCTTTCGCGATCCTCGATTACATCGCGACCGGGCTCCCGCACGCCGGCGACCAGGTGCCAAAGGGTGAGCGCGTATTCCTGAACGACGCGCGCAGCGCATCGCTGATCATCGGCATCTCCTTCCCGATCGCTCCGCTCAAGCGCCCGTAGCGCGACGAGTCTTCGCGCCTCGGCGGCCTCCGCACGCAGCGGGTGCGAGGCCGCCGAGGGTAGCACTACAAACAATCTTGCGCGCTCATTGTACTAGTGATATAATACAAGCGAACAATGCTCAGCATAGACATCTCTGACCCGGCGCCCATCCACGCGCAGCTCGAGCGGTCGGTGAGGACCGCCATCGCTGTCGGAATGCTGGAAGAGGGAGATCAGCTTCCGACCGTGAGGCAGCTCGCGGTGGATCTCAAAGTCAACGCCAACACCGTGGCGAAGGTCTACGCAGCCCTCGAGCGCGAGGGTGTCGTGGAGACTCAGCGCGGAGTCGGGACGTTTGTCGCCACGACGCCAGCGCGCACCGAGCGATCGCGCACGCTCTCACGCGCGCTCAAGGAGCGCTCCGATCGCTACGTCGCCGACGTCGCGGCACTCGGCTTCTCGGTGACCGAAATCATCGATTACCTCCAACGCAATTACGGCAAGGAGAGATACTGACATGCCCGCTTCATTCAACAGCTTCAACGCGATGCAGGTAGCGCGCGTTCAACGCGGCGGACGACTCAACATCGTCTCGGCGCTCATTCTCATCGTCGCGATAGCGTTGGGTGCGGTGCTGAGCATCACGACGCTCTCGCCGGTTCCCTTGATCGCACTCACGATCGTCGGTGTCATCCTGGCTCAGTCCCCAAAGGTTGCGGCCGAGTGGGAGCGCGGAGTCGTGCTCAGACTCGGTCGCTTTCGCGGACTGCACGGCCCCGGGCTCTTCTGGGTCGTTCCGTTCATGGAGAGCGTCAACAGCTGGATCGATCAGCGTGTCATCACGACCGGTTTCGCCGCCGAGCAGACTCTCACGGCGGACACGGTGCCCGTGAATGTGGACGCGGTGCTCTTCTGGATGGTTCACGATCCGCAGAAGGCCGCGCTCGAAGTGCAGGACTACATGCAGGCCGTCACGTGGGCCGCGCAGACCGCGCTGCGCGACATCATCGGACGCACGTCGCTCTCGGACTTACTGCTCGGGCGCGAGCGAATCGAAGCAGAGCTTCAGAAGTTCATCGACGAGCGATCCAATCCGTGGGGAGTTACGGTCCAGTCGGTCGAGATGCGTGACGTGGTGATTCCGCCATCGCTGCAGGACGCGATGTCGCGTCAGGCGCAGGCGACGCGCGAGAAGCAGGCACGCGTCATACTCGGCGAGGCAGAGGTCGAGATAGCAGCGCTCTTCGACAAGGCAGCAGTCACGTATCGCAGCAACCCTACCGCGCTGCACCTGCGTGCGATGAACATGCTCTATGAAGGCCTGAAGGAGAAAGGCGCGTTGATGCTGGTGCCGAGCTCCGCTGTCGAGACGATGGGTCTTGGCTCCTTCATGGGCGCCGCGGCGCTGGGACAGCAGTACGTCGCCGGGACGCTGCCCGGTGCATCACAGCCGCCCGCTACTGATCAGGCGCCATCTCCCTGACCGGTAGCGGCGGCAGTTAGTTCGCTACTTGCCCAGCGAGGCTATGCGTACCGGCCTGATGGCGTGTCCGTCCTGAATGTCGTCCGACGGATTGAGCACTACCGTTGCGCCGTCGTCGATGCCGGAGAGTATCTCGACTGTCGCTCCATAGTCGCGACCAACCTGCACCTTGTGATAGTGCGCTATGTTGTGCTCATCCACCGTGACGATCTGCGTTCCACCAGCGTTGAACAGCAGCGCGTTCGATGGAACCGTGATCGGCTGAACCGCCGATGCAGTTCCGATCTTCACCTGCACCGAGCTGCCGGCGAGTAGAACGCGGTCGGTGTTCGGAACATCGACCTCGACGAGCAATGTACGCGTGGTCGGGTCGAGCGCATCCGATGTGCGCACTATCCGCCCTGTGAAGGTACGGCCGCTGATTTCAGGGACATCGACATCTGTCGCGTCACCAACTCTGGCTGCTGAAGTCATCGATTGCGGGACGCTCACGTACACCCGCATCGTGTCCGTCTGCGATACGCGAAAGAGTCCCTGGCCGCCGGTGCCGCCCGTCTCGGTGCCGCCGCCGGTCCCCGGATTCACCAGCGTGCCCACATCGACGTTGCGCGCAGTCACGACTCCCGAAAAGGGAGCTACGATCTTCGAGTAGCCCTGCAGACTCGTGAGGCGATCGAGGTTGGCACGTTGAGCGTTCACCGTCGCCAGCGCGGCCTCGTAGCTCGATGTCTTCTGATCGAGCTCCTGCTCACTCACCGCGCTGTCGCGCGCCAGTGCGCGCCACCTGTCGAGATCACTCTTCGCAAGACTGAGCGTCGCGCTCGCCTGGCGTAGCTGCGCCTGACCTTGCTGCACTTCCTGATCGACCTCGGGCGCCTCGATGGTCGCAAGGACCTGTCCCGTGGTCACGTGCGATCCGATGTCCGCGTACCAGCGTTTCACGTAACCGGCGGAGCGCGCATACACGACCGCTTCGTGAAGCGGCTGCAGAGTTCCGGGGAGAACCAGCTGTCCCGCTTTCGCGCGGCTGGCAGTGGCCACCGATGCCGGCTGCAGCGTGTCGTTCACCGCACGCACCTCGGCGGCCAGTGCGCGTCGCTGAGTGAGTCTGGGCACCACGCCGATTGCGAGTACGATCAGCACGCACACAGTCGTCGCGATCGGTGCGACTCGCGACTTGCGCTTGGCAGGGTGCGGCATCCTGTTGGTAGGTTCCACGGAGCTCATGGTTGCAGCAATGGGTCAGTCACTTCGCCAGGCGCGTGAGTGCGCAGCACACTGTACACGACTGGAACAAGTATTAGTGTCGCGACGGTCGCGACGAGAAGGCCACCGATGACCGCGCGGCCGAGCGGTGCATTCTGCTCGCCACCCTCACCGAGCCCGAGCGCCATCGGCAGCATGCCTATGATCATCGCGAGCGCCGTCATCAACACGGGCCGCAAGCGCGTTGCGCCGGCGTCGAGCGCCGCCTCGATGGCGTCGAGACCGTCGGCACGACGCGAGTTAGCGAAGGTGACGACGAGGATGCTGTTCGCGGTAGCAACTCCCATCGCCATCACCGCGCCCATCAGCGACGGCACACTCAACGTCGTGCCGGTTGCAAATAGCATCCAGACGATCCCGACTAGCGCCGCCGGAAGCGCCATGATGATGATGAACGGATCGACCCACGACTGGAAGTTCACCACCATCAGGAAGTAAACGAGCAGGATGGCGAACGCCAACCCGAGCCCCAGGCCGAAGAACGCGTCGCGCATGCTCGACACCTGGCCACGCATCACGATGCTCGTTCCCGGTGGGAGCGACTTGTGCACGTTTGCGATGATGTTGTCGATGTCGTGCGCTACGCCGCCGAGGTCGCGTCCATCGGTGCCGGCATAGACGTCGTACACCGGTTGCACGTTGTAGTGGTCGACCACGCCGAGCCCAGTAGTCCGCGTCACACTGGCGAGATTTCCGAACAATTGCGGTGCGACTCCGGGTGCCACCACCGGCGTCGTCTCGAGCTGGTTGAGCGACGCGACCCGGTACTGCGGAGTCTGCACCGCGACCTGGTAGTTCACGCCGTTCTGTGGATTCAGCCAGAAGTTCGGCGCTGTCTGTCCGCTCGAGCTGAGCGAGATGAGCAGGCTCTGCGCAACGTCGCGCTGAGTGAGGCCGAGCTCGGAGGCTCGCGTGCGATCGACGGCGAAGAACAGCTCCGGCTCGTCCACCACCTGCTGGACGCGCACATCCACTGCGCCGCGCACTGAGCGCATCGAGTCCGCTATCTCGCGCACCACGTCGTAGCCGTCCACCTTCTTCCCGGCCACCACCTGCACATCGATCGCCGCGGGAAGGCCGAGATTGAGAATGCGGTTGACGATGTCGGCCGGCTGGAACGAGAATGTCACACCCGGAAAGCGCTGACGGAGATCGTCGCGCAGCTCGTGCATGTAATCCGCTGTAGATCTGGATCTGTCGTCCTTCAGCGAGATCAGCAGCTCCGCGTCGGCGGGCCCGATGGTCGCGTTGTCACCGGTGGCGATGTTGATCGAGCTCGCCGGCACGCCTATGTTGGCGAGAATGAGCCCCAGATCGTGTGGCGGGATGTCGGTCCGGATCGAGCGCTCGACGTCGGCGATGATCGCCTCAGTCTGCTCCAGCCGCGTTCCCGCCGGCGCGCGAACGTGCATGCGGAACTGTCCGCCGTCCACGCGCGGGAAGAAATCCTCTCCGACGAATGGAAGCAGCGCGCCAGAGGCGAGCACTGCCGCTATCGCCGTCCCGGCGACCATGCGCCGGTGGATCAGCGCGGCGCTCAGCACTCCGCCATACCACTCACGCAGCTTGTCGAAGTGCGACTCGAACCAGTTGTTGATCTTCCAGAACACGTCCGTCTGCCCGCCCGTGTGATGGTGCGACGAGTACATCGCCACCTCCGCCGGGAGCAGATACTTCACCATGAGCGGTACGAGAGTCCTCGACAGGATGTACGACGCGATCATCGCGAAGATCACCGCCATCGCGAGCGGCTTGAAGAGCGCACCCGTGACTCCGCCAAGGAAGAACACCGGCGTGAATACGACGCAGATCGCGAGCGTCGAGACGAACGCCGGGATCGCGATCTGGTCGGCTCCGTCGAGGATCGCCTGCAGCAGCGGCTTCCCGAGTCCGAGGTTCCGATGGATGTTCTCGATCGTCACCGTCGCGTCGTCGACGAGGATTCCGACCGCGAGCGCGAAGCCGCCGAGCGTCATGATGTTGATCGTCTGCCCGAGCGCCGCGAGGCAGATCAGTGACACCAGGATGGACAGCGGAATCGACGTCGCGACGACGAGCGTGCTACGCCAGCTTCCGAGGAAGAGCAGAATCATCGCCGCGGTGAGACAGGCCGCAATCAGCGCCTCGCGCACGACCCCTTCCAAGGACGCGCGTACGTACGTCGACTCGTCGAGCATCAGATTGAGCGAAACGCCGTCGGGGAGCGTTGCCAGCACGCGCGGGAGCGCTGCCTTGATTCGCGCTACGACGTCCAGCGTGGACGCGTTGCCGTTCTTGAGAATGGTCTGGTAAACTCCGCGGTGACCATTCTCGCGAACGATGTTGGTCTGCACCGCGTAGCCGTCGCGAACCTGTGCGACGTCGCGCACGTAGATCGTCGTTCCGTTGACCGTCTTTATCGGAAGATCGTTGAGCAGCGCGACGGCGTCCGGGCTCGAGTTGAGCCGCACGTTGTACTCACGCGCGCCGAGCTTCGCGGTTCCTGACGGAAGCACCAGGCTCTGCGCATTTATCGCGTTGCTGACGTCGGCGGGCGACAGTCCCTTGGCGTAGAGCGCGTTCGGATCCAGATCGACCATGATCTCGCGCGCCTTACCTCCGTAAGGAAGCGGGAGCGCCGCGCCCTGAACCGTCGCGAGCTGGAGTCGCATCGTGTTGGTCGCGAGATCGTAGAGCTGCGTCTCCGACAGCGTCTTACTGTCCACGCCAACCTGCAGCACCGGGACGTCCGTCGCGTTGAAACGTAGGATGATCGGCGGCTGCGTACCGGGCGGCAGGTTCTTCACCGCGGTCTGCGACGCCGATGTGATCTCCGCAACTGCGGTGGGGATGTCGGCGCCGGGCTGGAAGTAGATCTTGATCACGCCGATCCCGTTGATCGACTGGGACTCGATGTGCTCGATGTTGTTGACGGTCGTACTGTAGAACCGCTCGGCGTTCCCGACTATCCGCCGTTCCATCTCCTGCGGGGACATCCCCGCGTACTGCCACACGACTGTGACGAGCGGTATGTCGATCGCGGGAAAGATGTCCGTCGGCATCCTGAGCGCCGAGACCACGCCGAAGATCGCGATGAGTATCGAGACCACGACGAACGTGTATGGGCGCCGCAGCGCCAGGCGTACGATCCACATCTACTGTAATTCCCTGCCGAGTACGCGCTCGAGCGTCGCGCGCGCTATCTGATAGTCGTAGCGTGCCTGCACGAGCGACGTCTGCGCCTGCGTGAGCGCGGACTCCGAAGTCAGCTCGTCGAGAAACGTGGACGCGCCGGCACGATACCGTGCTTGCTGAACGCGTAGGTCTTCGGTCGCCGCCTGCACTGCCTGTCTTGCTAGTCCAATTCGTTCGGCCGCGACGTTTACCTGGTCGTAGGCGCGAACAGCATCCACGCGGACTCCACGCTCCGTATCGACCGCTGCGGATTGTGCAGCATTCGCCGCCGCTTCGGCGCGCATGACCCCAGCTTCGCGTTGGAAGCCGTTGAACGCGGGGTAGGAGATACCGAGCTGGAGAGTCCATCCGCCGACCGGGCGCGGGTTGATCGAGCGCTGCTCCAGCCAGCCGTACCCTCCGCTCGCCAGAACCTCGGGATAGTACTGGGCGCGTGCGGCGCCGACCTCGGCGGAAGCGGAGCTGGCATTGGCGTTGGCAGCGCGCGCGGTCGGGGCGGACCGCAGCGCCGCTGCCACTATCGAGTCGCGCGGGACTGCGAGCCGAACCACGCTCGTATCCGAGAGCGGCGCTGGCTTCGCCGGTCCGTCGCTCCCGATCGCGCGTCCGAGCGCGAATTGGGTGGCGTCCGCGTTGGCGACGGCGGTGGCGAGCGCGTCCTGTGCGCCGGAGAGCGTCACCTGCGCGCGAAGAACGTCAGAGCGAGTCGAGGTGCCGGCATGGAGCCGCCTCTGCGCATCGAGCATCGCTTCCTGCGCTTCGGCGACCTGCGCCTTCGCGACGTCAACGAGCTCCTGCGCCCGCAGCGCATCGAAGTACGCCGCCTTGGTGCTCAGCCGCACGTCGTACTGCGCGGCGGTCATCGATGCGTCAGCCGCTGTCTGGAGCGCGACCGCGCTCCGCTTCTCGGCGCCGCGGCGGCCTCCGGTGTAGATCGGCACCGAGGTGGCGATCCCCGTGCCGTAGAGGTCATCCAGGGCGCGTGCGGTCGATGGGACAGGGATCCCATTGGTGACCGCATTCGCACCTTGAATGCTGGTTCCGCGCCCGGCGCTCGACGCGAGCCCCAGTGTCGGGAGATATTCGCCGGTCACGGCCAGACGCGCGGCGCGCGCAGTCCTTACCCCAGCCTCGCCGGCGGCTAGCGCTGGGTTGCTCGTGCGCGCTGCTTCGAGCGCCTGGGGAAGTGTGATTGTCGGTACAGAATCGGCAGTGAGCGCTTGGGAAAGCGCTGCTGCCGGCAGAAAAAGCGCACAGGCGGCGACAATACGCCACACGCCTCGCACCCTGAAGGGCAGAAGTGGCAAGAGAGCGGTACTACGGTTTTCGAAGCGGCTGTATACCGCTCGCTCATGTTACGCGTCGCGGTGCCGGCTTGTTGAACGGTGAGTCAGTGACTCATCACCCAACCCCATTCGCGTGCGGCAAGTTCCATCGCGGCGTCGACGTCTTCAGGAAGGAGGAACCGCTCCGCTACGAGGCGGTTGGCGGCAGTTCGCGCCTGCGCCAGATAGGCGTCCTGCGTTCCATAGAGCCGCTCCAGACTCGGACGGCTGTCTCCGGCTGCCCGGCGCGCCGCTTCCGTCTTGGGCAGCGGGACGAAGGTACCGTCAAAGCTGAACAGCCGATCGGACCCTCCAGCCATGCCCGTGCGAAGCTGCCAGGGGAAATAGGTCGCGAGCGGGGCGAGCAGCTCGATGCTTCGAATCCCATCGTCGTCGTTCCCCAGACTGTCCACCTGCGTGACGAGCACAGGATACTGCGCGCCCAGCCGAGGCGGCTCGTAGTCGATGATCCCCTGATTCCAGCGTGGACCGAAGTAGAGCCGGTACACGTCGTGAGGGTGCCGCGCCACGGGTAGGCCAGGGATGCGCGGATATCTCACCGAGTCTGGCGCGACGAGTGTCTGGCGCGCGATGGTCGGGTACGTCGATGCTGGGGGCTCGGTGCCGCTCACCACCCAGTCGAAGAGCGCGTGGAATAGCGCGCGTGTAGCGAATCGGAGCTGCAGCGGATCGCCGCGGTACGCGGGTGTCCCGGGGATCTTCGCCGCGTCCGACGGCGGGAACGACGACGGGCTGCTGTGCTTCGCCGACGCTATGACGTAGCGCCGCTCGTTGGGGAAGAATTCGACGTCGCGGGTTCCGTCCGGTGTGGTGTGTACCAGGGACGCCGCGCGACCCCAGTACTCGTAGCCGCCATCTACATAGAAGATCTTCGGCAGGTGCGCGGGGTCGGCGTCATGAGTCAGCAGACCGTCCTGGGAACCCGTGACAGGATCAGTCTCGGTCCGACTCGTGAATGGGAAGATGTCTACGGGATAGAAGAACGTCGTGTACGGCTGCGCGTCGCGCGATGGTTGCGCGAACCGGTGATTGAAGCCGCCGCGTCCCGCGCCCGCTGTGTGAACGAAGAGACCATCGTACGCCGTGCGCCCCGCCTCGTCCGTGTTGAATCCCTGGTACACGAAGTGGCGCAGAAACCGTCCCGTCTGCGACACGCCATACGCCATGCCGAACTTCACCGGCGCAATGCTCGCGGGATCGTACTTCATGTACGAGATGAAGTCGCGCACCATCGCCAGCCCGGTTCCCACTACTACAGGGTTCCGCGCTTCGTAAACGAGCTCGTAGATCTTGCCGGCCTTGAAGCCGCCCGACATGTAGATGTGAGTGCTGTCGTCGATGGCGCGACCTCCGGTGTCACGCGCGAAGCGCCACGACTCGCGCGGCACAGTGATGCGCGGCGCCGCTTCGGAATCCCGCATGGTGAGCACGTTCACCGGCGCGTTCGGATCGTCAACCGGGTATCCGGGCGCCTCGAGGTTCGCAACGCGATGTCCCAGCGGCAGAGTGGTGCTCGGCTCGTCCACGGTCCAGTCGGCGCGAACGAGCCCGGTGATCGGAAAGCCGCGATCAGTCGCGACGGGAGCGTAGAGCTTGAGCGCGCCCGGTATGTTCGGGGTGTCGAATTGCCAGCCGAGGAATACGACGGTGACACCCATCCGAAGCAGCATTGCGTCGCCGTAGTACGCCGCAGAATCCGGTGACGCGTTACGCCGCGCATCGCGCCCGAACGTCGAGAGCGTCGCACCGCCGATCCCGCGGTTCACCACCTCGACGAGTGCGACGCCGCCGCCAGCTCGCGGAGTGACTGGCCGCAGCATCACGAAATCCGCCGACGCATCCACGTTCCCTCGCGCGTCGCGCGGCGCCCGTGAGAGATCGACTATCGCCGTGTCGTGCGGATTGCGCGGATCCAGCTCGATGAAGACGCGTCCGGTTATTCGCTCGTACGCGCCGGCGCTGCCGAACGCGTATCCGCCGCCGATTAGTGAGCGGCTGTTGATCTGCACACGGACCACGTGCGCGCGCGCGCTCGCGGGGATCGCCACGATCGCTGCTGCGACAATTGCTCTCAACGTCTTCATGAAGCGCGGGGTTCGGGGAGCATCACCTGTAAATTGGCTCCTGCATGTGGTCGCTGCCAGCGTCCCCGTCTGGCTGCGGTGGCGCGACCGCGCCGCTTTGGCTAACCTACGGCGCGATGGGTACACCACAGTGAGCATCCTCGAGATGAGCGCGCTGGTCGCGCTGGGCTCGTTCGCCGCCGGGTTGCTCGGCGCGCTCACCGGTCTGGGCGGCGGGATGATCGTGGTTCCGATGCTCACGCTGGTCTTCGGTGTCGAGATGCGCTACGCGATCGGCGCCTCGCTGATCTCCGTCATCGCGACGTCATCGGGCGCGGCGGCAGCTTACGTGCGCGAAGGCTACACCAACATCCGCGTCGGGATGCTGCTCGAGATCGCTACGACCATCGGCGCGCTCGTCGGCGCTTACCTCGCCGGTCTCATCTCCACAAACGTCATAGCGATCATCTTCGCGCTCGTGCTGGTGTACTCGGCGTATCGCTCATTCCGCCCGCTGCAGGAGCACGTCGTGGGAGAGGAGGGCGATCCGCTCGCGGCGCGGCTTCGTCTCGCGAGCACGTACCCGACCCCGAACGGAATGGAGGCCTATTCCGTTCAGCACGTCAAGCTCGGGTTCTCGCTGATGGGCGTCGCGGGCATCCTCTCAGGATTGCTCGGCATCGGCTCCGGCGCGGTCAAAGTCCTCGCCATGGATCAGGCGATGCGGCTTCCGTTCAAGGTTTCCACGACGACGAGCAACTTCATGATCGGCGTCACCGCAGCGGCGAGCGCGGGAGTCTACCTCCACCGCGGCTACATCGATCCCGTGCTCGCGTTCCCCGTCATGCTCGGCGTGCTCTGCGGTGCGCTCACGGGCGCAAGAGTTCTCGCCGGTGCAAGAGTCGCGTGGTTGAGAACCGTGTTCAGCATCGTCATAGTCTTTCTCGCAGTCGAGATGATGTACAAGGGAATCAGGGGCGGTCTGTGACAAACGGCGAGCGCGACACGACTGGCGGCCGATGGGACGAGCGTCACGTGGAGCTCTTCATCGGGAACCTTCTGCGCGGCGGTGTGATTGTCGCCGCGATAGTCGGCGCACTGGGCGGCGCGATCTTTCTTGCGCGACACGGAGCGATGGTCGCGGACTACCGCGTCTTCGCGGGCCAACCCCCGATGCTCACGAGCGTTCAGGGCATCGTTCGCGGCGTCTTCGCTCACGATTCGCGCGCGCTCATTCAACTTGGCCTGATACTACTCGTCGCGACTCCGATAGCGCGTGTCGCGCTCTCCCTGTTCGCATTCGAGCGACAGCACGATCGGACTTACATGCTCGTCACGTCGATAGTGCTGATACTGCTTGTTTCCGGACTGATCTGGGGAAGGTAGCGGTCGCGCTTCCGGAGCCTTGCATCTCCGGTCCGCCGGCGGGAAGCTTGCGAAGCTCCGAGCCGCGCGATACTCTCGATGCCTCGTCACGCGGCCGCCCGAGCGTGCCACAACCGAACCGGAAATAGTCATGCTGCTCACGCTGGTAGCCCTGCTCGCGCTTGCACCCACCGCGCCGCCGTCGACCGCGCCGCGCGCGCCAGAGATCCACTACACCATGGCGATGCATGACCCTGCGTCGCATCTGTTCGACGTGACCATCGACGTCAGTGGTGTCACGACACCGGTCGTCAAGCTCCAGATGCCGGTCTGGTCGCCGGGGCGGTACGCGCGGATGGACTTCGCCAAGAACGTTCAGGATTTCGTCGCGACCGACCCCGCTGGTCATGCACTTCGCTGGGATCGCGAGAATGGCTCGCTCTGGCGTGTGTATCCAGCGGGTGCCAAGAGATTCGTGGTTCGCTATCGCGTCTTCGGAGACGACCTCTCCGGGACGTTCAGCGTGCTCGACACTTTGCACGCCAACTGGAACGGCGCATCGGTGTTCATGTACGTCGAGGGGCGCAAGCCCGCTGCGGTCACACTTCACATCGATCCGCCGGACGGCTGGCACGTGATGAACGGCGACGCGCTCAACGATGACCAGCACGACTTCACCTTCGAGAACTACGACAGGCTGATCGATACCCCTACCGAAGTCGCTCCGCAGATTCAGATCGACACATTCACCGTCGATAAGCGCCTCTACCGCGTCATGGTGCACAACAACGGGCCCGTGACCGAGGCCGAGCGGGCTCGGTTCGTCGACGCAGTGCGGCGCATCGTCACATCGCACAACGCAGTCATCGCTCCGCCTCCGCTCAAGATGTACACGTTCATGTTTCACACCGGATTTCCGGGCGGCGACGGCATGGAGCATCTCTACTCCACGCAGATAATCGACGCGCCGGCATGGACGGATACGGCGAAGGTGCTGCCGGGAGTGGAGACTGCGGCGCACGAGTACTTCCACGTCTGGAACGTGAAGCGTATCAGGCCGATCGTGCTTGGTCCGTTCGACTACACGCACGAGCAGTATCAGCCGAGTCTGTGGGTCGCCGAAGGGTGGACGCAGTACTATGGAGAGATGGCGAACTCACGCGCGGCGCTCGCCGACCGCTCCGTGCTGTACCGCTTGATCGGCGGAACGGTGCAGGCCAATCTCACCGCTCCTGGGCGCAAGGAAGTGTCGGCGCGGATGGCATCGTTCGAGGCGCCGTTCTTCGACGGCGCGCCGCGCGCGCAGAAGACCAACGCAGCTGCCAGCTGGTTCTCCTATTACACCAAGGGCGCGGGGCTCGCGCTGGCGCTCGACCTCATGATCCGCGACAAGACGGACAACGAGAAATCGCTCGACGATGCGTTGCGCGCACTGAAGCACCTGTCATGGGATCAGCCGAATGCGTCGTACTATCTGCAGGGACGCGGCTACACCGAGGCTGACGTCGAGCGCGCCGTGAGCACGACGATCGGCACTGACATGCATCCGTGGTTCGAGAAGTACGTTGCGGGCACGGAAGATCTCCCTTTCGACGACTTACTTGCGCTCGCGGGGATGCGGATCGATCGCACTGCGCCGCGATGGATCTTGACTGAAGATACCAGCGCGACCTCGCGCCAGCTCGCTATCCGTGACGGTTGGCTCAGCGACTCGCGCTGAGCGTACGCACCGCGTCGATGAGCGTTCCCGCGGGGAACGGCTTGTGAAGTACCATGTCGCCGACTGCGTTGAGATCGGCGACCGTCGAGTCGGCATAGCCTGACATCACGATCACGCGGAGTCCCGGAGCGACCGAAGCGCACCGCTCGATCAGCTCCGCGCCCGTCATGCGTGGCATCATGATGTCGGTTACGAGCACCTTGATGCTGCCGCGCACCAGTTCCAGCGTCTGAAGCGCCTCGGCGCCGGACGCCGGCCGCAGCGACTCGGATCCCACCGCGCTCGAGCAGACGCCGGAGAGCTTCCCGCACGCTGGTCTCGTCCTCGACGAGTAGGACGGTCGGCGCGCTGTCGAGCGCGCTGACGGCGCTGTGGTCGGGAGTGTGTGCGGCCCGCTGGCCGCTCGGCGAAAGAGTCGTTTCCGGCATCGATGCAAGACGATCGCGGGTCGCGTACGCCACGTGTAACTACGCGTGCGGGCTTCGACAATCATCGGTCGCCCCGAGTGACGGATAGACGGCCGATTCGTCCTGCACGACACAGCATATATGGTATGAATTCGCGAATGGCCTTGCCTGTCAGATCATGGCGCTCGGCGCTCATCGTCGCCTGCCTTGGCGGCGCCGCAGCGGTCTGCATCACGCTTGCGTACGAAGTGCGCGAGGCCACATCGACACTCCGTTCGGTCGCGGCGCAGACGCTGCGAGACTACGCCAGCGCGGCCGGCAAGACGCTCGGTGTCGAGCTTCTCAAGCAATCGAACGAGTTTCGACTGAATCTTTACGCGCCGGTGTTGACGCCACTGAGCGCGGGAGAGCGCGCGATATCCCTCGTTGATTTCGGTGCGCGCGCCGACTCGCTCTACAAGCAGGACCGGTACGAGCCGGATGCGCTGCGCGGCTACATGCGCGTCGATGTCTCGAGCGGAAGATGGGAAGGACTGCGTGCCACCTCTGATTCTGCCCTGGCACAGCGCGTCGCGGACACACTCCTCTCTCATTCGCTGCGCGGCACCGCGGTAATGCCGTCGGGGCTCGTTCAGATGCACGTCGGCCCGACCGCGATGACCGCGTCCTTCGTGATTCAGCAGGATCCAGCAACGAAGAAGACGTACGCGTACGTCGTGACGCAGACTCGCGCGGTGAACTTTCAACACGCGATGAACAAGGCGATGGCCGCGGTTCCGATACTCCCGCCGTCCTTCACTGGTAGCGCGTGGAACGTCGACGCCGTGGGCGGAGATCGCGCGTACGCACTGAACGACTCGTTGATCGGCGTGCGCGCTGTCGGTGTGGACGGCTCACTCCTCTACGCGTCGTCGCACTGGTTCCCCGGCTCATCCCGCGCTTCGTACGAGTTCCAGACGGGTCCGGGCGGCTTCGCTATCGAAACGGTCTTCAGACCTGGCCTCGAGAGTCGGCTCCTTCCAAGCGCCGTGCGCCGCGTCAGCCAACGGCTCTACCTCAGCCTCGGTACCCTCGGCGCGCTCCTCATCATAGTGTCGATTGTCGCCTTCTGGGGCGAGATGACGCGCCAGCGAGCAGCACGGCAGCAGTCACTCATTCAATTGACGACGGGTCTCAGACACGAGCTGAACAACGCGCTCGCCAGTGTGATGCTCGAGTCTCAGCTGCTCGCGAGCAGCGAGGGGATGGACCCTGAAGCGCGGCGCGCCGGCGCAGCGATCGCCGAGCAGGCTGAGCGCATGCGGCACGTGATCCTGCGCCTGGATCACGTGGACGACCTCCCTGTCGTCGATTACTACGAGGGCAAGTCCATGGTCGATCTCGCGGTGGCGCGGCGGACGCAGCCAGCGTAGCCAGCGCTGGCGTCAGCGCGGCTTGCTGCGCGTCGTCGGTGTCGCGCTCAGAGGGTCGTCGGGCCAGTGATGCTTCGGGTAGCGTCCACGCATCTCCTTTCTCACATCTGCGTAGCTCCCACTCCAGAACTTTGCGATGTCGCTCGTCACCTGAATGATCCTTCGCGCAGGCGACAACAGCTCGAGCGTGAGTGGCACGCTGCCGCCATCGACCGCTGGCGTCTCGCGAACGCCGAACATCTCCTGTAGCCTGATGGCAACACTTGGCGCCGTCGGATTGGAGTAATCGATCGGCGCGCGCGTTCCTGTGGGAGCGACATAACTCGGCGGTGCGAGCCGGTCCAGCTCCGCGCGCTGCTGCCAGCTCAGCATCTCCCGCAACGCAGCCTCGACGCTTGGCGCGTCATCGCGGACGGATGTGATCCCCACGAGATGCGGAGTGAGCCACTCGTCTAGCGTCGCGACGAGCGCCTCGTGCGACACGTCGGGCCAGCCGCGATGTCTGTGGTGCATGAAGCTCATCCGCGCTCGCAGCTCATTAGCGCGATCGGTCCACGCGAGTACGCCCAGTCCCTCTCGGCGCACCACCTCCATGATCAGCTCACTGACTTCGGGGGAGGGGGTCGGCGTGTCACGTGCTTCCGCGAGCACTATCGCGTCGAGTCGCTTCGATGGTGCGCGCACGAATACTTCGCGATCCGTTATCCCACGTCAGGATCTGCTCGACGATGATTCTGTCGCCGAAGTGCGTGTCGATCTCAGTCGCGCGAGATCGACGCGGCAAGGAAGATGCGCGCATCGCGCGCATCACCATCCAACTCCGCCGCAACTATGTAAGGTGAGCCGGACAGTGCTTGAGGATGAGTGAGCTTCGCTCCGCGTCCGTTTCGCAACAGGAAGCGCTCGCCTGCAGTATCACTGCGGCGTTGGGCGATGCGGTCCGGGTACGCCAACGCAAGCATTACTCCAGCACTCAGCTCAGTCCGACGTCGCGCCGCGCGTGAGCGCCAGCCGGGCTTTCAGCTCTGCGCTGTCACGCTCGATCCGTCGCATCGCCGCGATATCGATCTCGTCACCGTGCACGATGCTCCCGTACCGGTCGCCGCTCGCGCGATCCGCGCAACGCTTCCAGTCGCAGCTCGACATCCGCATCTGGGGGAGCGCCACTACCGCGAATGAAGTCGCGGTTGGCGAGCAGCGCGGCGATGTCACATGCGGTGGCCGCGGATCCGTGCGCGGCAGCGCTGAGAACCATGTGAGCGAGGCGCGGGTGAATCGGAAGCGCCGCAATCGATCGTCCGTGAGCAGTTATCGACCCCGACGGCTATCGCGCCCAGCTCGCTGAGGAGCTCCTTGGCGTGTCTGTACGCAGCCTCAGGCGGCGGATCGAGCCACTCCAGCTCAGTTGGATCGTCTACACCTGCCGCCGCCAGCGCCAGCGCGAGCGGCACGAGATCGGCGCGAAGGATTTCTGCCGGTGCGTGCTCCAGCAGATGACTGTTCTCTTGCTCGGGCCAGAGTCTGTAACATTTGCCCGGCGCGACGCGTCCTGCACGTCCTGCACGCTGCGCTGCAGCCGCGCGTGATACGCGCACCGTCTCGAGTCGAGTCATGCCGCTGCGTGGCGAGAAGCGCGGCTCGCGGGCAAGCCCGCTGTCGATCACCACTCTGACTCCCTGAATCGTCAGACTCGTCTCGGCGATCGATGTCGCGAGCACTACTCGTCGCTCACCCGCGCGCGGTGCGCTCGTCGCAGCATCCTGCTCCGCCTGCGGAAGGTCACCGTATAGCGGGACGATCTTCACACTTCCAGGGACTCCGCGCGTCGCGAGCAAGGTCGCGGCGCGTTTGATCTCTCGCACGCCTGGGAGAAATGCGAGAATGTCTCCGTCGTCCTCCGCGATCGCCCGCATCACTGCGCTTGCAACCGCGCCTTCGCAATCGGTTGCGCCCGATGTCGCGTAGGAGATGTGCACCGGGTACGCGCGCCCGACGCTGGAAACGATCGGAGCGTCGCCGAGCAGAGCGGCGACCCGGGTATCGTCGAGCGTCGCGGACATCACCAGTATGCGTAGGTCCTCGCGCAGGAGCTTTCGAGAGCGAAGCGCGAGCGCCAATCCTACATCTGCGTGGATGCTCCGCTCGTGATACTCGTCGAAGATGAGCAGTCCGATCGCATCGAGCGTGGGGTCCCGCTCGATCATCCGCGTGAGAATTCCTTCAGTCACGACCTCGATGCGCGTCCGCGGTCCCACTGCGCGAATCGCCGCGGATGCGGTAGCCGACCGTCTCACCTACGCGCTCGTTGAGCAAGTGCGCCATGCGCTGCGTGACTGCGCGGGCAGCGAGCCGACGCGGCTCGAGCATCACGATCCTGCGCCCTTCGAGCCAGCGCTCGCCGATCAACGCGAGAGGAATGTGCGTGCTCTTGCCAGCGCCGGCTGGAGCCTGCAGCACCGCGCTGCCATGTTCGGTGAGCGCGCGCCGCAGCGCCGGGAGCGTCTCATCTACTGGAAGCCGCTCACGTTCCTTCATGCGTTCGCTGATCAGCGCCTCGGTCACCAGCGGAAGCTAGCTCGCCCTAGAACGGGGCGTATATTCGGTCGGGTATCGAACTCTTCACCGAGGTAGCGCCGCACTCATGCGATCCGTCGTTCTCCCACTCGCTCTTGTGCTCGGCGGCGTCGTCGCCGCGATCCCTGTTCCGCCGCCTGAGCCCACTCCGCTGCTCGGCTTCACCGCCGCTTCGGCCAACACCGAGCGCGATTGGGAAGCGAAGTTCCGAGCGCTCCCTGATCCGGCGCGGATGCGCTCTGACATGCAGCGTCTGTCGGCGCGTCCTCACCACGTCGGGTCGCCCTACGACAGGGCCAACGCCGAATGGATTCTTCAGCAGTTCAAGGATGCCGGCTGGGACGCACACATAGAGCAGTTCGACGTGCTTTTCCCGACGCCGAAGGAGCGACACGTCGAGCTTGTTGCGCCGACGCGGTTCGTCGCGAAGCTGCGCGAACCGCCCGTTCCCGGCGACCCCACGTCATCGCAGACATCGGAGCAGTTGCCGACTTATAACGCGTACTCGATCGACGGCGACGTTACCGGCCCGCTCGTGTACGTCAACTACGGCATCCCCGCGGACTACGACGAGCTCGCGCGCCGCGGCATATCCGTCAAAGGAGCGATCGTGATCGCGCGCTACGGTCAGTCGTGGCGCGGCATCAAGCCCAAGGTCGCAGCGGAGCACGGCGCCGTCGGCTGCCTCATCTACTCCGACCCACGCGATGACGGCTATGCCGCCGGGGATGTGTTCCCCACCGGTCCATACCGGCCAGCAGATGGCGTGCAGCGTGGAAGCGTGATGGACATGCCCGTCTATCCCGGTGACCCTCTCACGCCTGGAATCGGCGCGACGAAGGACGCCAAGCGGCTTCCACTCTCACAGGTCACGACGCTCACCAAGATTCCCGTTCTTCCCATCTCGTATGGTGATGCGCTTCCGCTGCTGCGTGCGATCACCGGCGAGGTCGCGCCTGCAGCGTGGCGCGGCGCTCTCCCCATCACGTACAAGATCGGGCCGGGCGCTGCACGCGTCCATCTCGTCGTCAAGTCGAACTGGGACGTCAAGCCTATCTACGATGTCATTGGTCAGCTCAAGGGAAGCTCCGAGCCCGATCAGTGGGTCATCCGCGGCAACCATCACGACGCGTGGGTCAACGGCGCAGATGATCCTATCGCTGGTCAGGTCGCGCTCCTCTCCGAAGTCCGCGCGCTTGGCGCGATCGCGCAGCAAGGGTGGCGACCAAAGCGCACGATCATCTATGCCGCGTGGGATGGTGAAGAGCCTGGACTGCTCGGCTCGACCGAGTTCGCCGAGGAGCATGCGGACGAGCTGGCGAAGCATGCAATAGCGTATCTGAACAGCGACACCAACGGGCGTGGATACCTCGGTGTCGAGGGATCGCACGTTCTCGAGAAGTTCATCAATGGAGTTGCTCGCGACATCACCGATCCCGAGACGGGCGTGAGCGTCGAGAAGCGGATGAGATCGCGCGCCATAGAGAATGCTCCGGCCGCGATGCGTGATGAGATCCGTTCTCGCGCCGACCTTCGCATCGGTGCGCTGGGCTCGGGCTCCGACTACACCGCGTTCCTGCAGCACGACGGCATCCCATCACTCAACCTCGGCTTTGGCGGCGAGGATGGAGGCGGTGTCTACCACTCGGTCTACGACGATTTCTACTGGTACACCCACTTCTCCGACTCGTCGTTTGTGTACGGCCGTGCGCTGGCGCAGACAGCTGGCACCGCGGTGATGAGACTCGCCGACGCCGACGTCATTCCATACGACTACACGGACCTCGCGGAGACCGTGCAGCGTTATCTTGGCGAGCTCAAGTCGCTCGCGAGTGGAATGGCGTCGGCCGCCGTCGAGCACAATCGCGAGATCCGTGACAGCGTCTTCGTCGCCACGACGGATCCGCGGCAGCCGATGGCCGCTCCATCCCTCGATTCACTCGCGCCTCACCTCGATTTCGCGCCGCTCGAGAACGCGGTCGATGATCTCACGCGCGCAGCGGCAACTTATCGTGGGGCAGCCGGTGCCGCGCTGGCGCGCCCGTCGACAGACTACGCGAGCCTCAGCGCCGATCTTGTCGGGAGCGAGGAGACCTTGCTGTCGAGCGCCGGACTTCCCGACCGCCCGTGGTACCGGCATCTGCTGTACGCGCCTGGGTTTTACACTGGTTACGGTGTGAAGACCGTGCCAGGCGTGCGCGAAGCGATTGAGCAGAAGGACTGGCCGCTGGCGACGAGCGAGATAGTCCGCGCTGCGCAAGCCATTGAGGCGCAGGCGTCATTCGTCAACCGCGCAGCCGCTGATATGCGACGCTGACGATTCGGCTCTGGGCGCGTTTTAGATAGGACCCCGTGCGAGCGGTGGCCTATATTTCGGTAGTCATCATGAGGTACCTCATTGCCATCTCTGCGCTCATGGGCGTCGTCGCGTGCACGGCGAAGGCGCCCGCGGCTTCCGCTCCGGTTCACTGGAGCGTAGCGCGGGTCACTGGTCCGACGCCGCGCGTGGCTGTCACAGCGCAGATCGATTCCGGATGGCACATCTACTCGATGAGTCAGCCGCCAGGTGGACCGCGCGCTACGCGCATCGCCGTGGCGCCTGGCCAGCCTTTCGACGTCGGCACGGTCAGCGTGAGCCCAGCGCCCGACACGGCGTACGACTCCGCTTTCCGGATGAAGGTGCAGCTGCACCGCGGGCGCGTGACATTCATCGTTCCGCTCGTACGATCGGGGACTACCCGCGCAGACTCGGTGCGTGTCACCGCGCGCTACCAGGTGTGCAATGACTCCCTCTGCCTCCCGCCCCAGACAGCGACGCTGACAGCAGCCGTCGCGCGGCTCTCGTGATCGACTGATGATGCAGGGAAGTGTGATGCTGCCTAGCACCGGGGTGTCGGCGTCCTTTATCGGACTCGCGGCAACTGCTGGCGCGTTGTCACTCCTCACGCCTTGCGTGTTCCCAATGGTGCCGATCACCGTGTCGTACTTCCTGCGTAATGCGGAGGCGACTCGCGCGCGTGCGTTCACCGCGGTCGCGCTCTTCGGCATCGGGATCGTGCTCATGTTCACCGCGCTCGGCGTCAGCATCGCTTTCGCCTTCGGCGCCACCGGGCTCACGCGCTTCGCGTCCAATCCGTGGGTCAACCTCGCCATCGGTTTCATCTTCGTCGCACTCGCGCTCAATCTCTTCGGGCTTTACCAGCTTGCTGTTCCGAGCGCGCTGCTGAGCCGCATCGATGGTTACACGCGTGGTGGCGATTCGACGAGCAGCGTCAGCGCGCTTCTCATGGGCGCGCTCTTCACGCTCACGAGCTTCACCTGCACCGCTCCGTTCATAGGGACTCTGCTCGTCGCTGCCTCGCGCGGTGAATGGCAGCGACCGATTGTCGGCATGCTCGTTTACGCCGCGGTCTTCGCGTTCCCATTTGTCGTGCTCGCGCTTGTGCCGCGCTGGATCGCCGCGCGTTCCGCGGAGCGGCGACTGGATGATTCGCGTGAAGGTCGTGATGGGTTTCATCGAGCTCGCCGCAGCTGCAAAGTTCTTCTCGAATTCCGATCTGATCTGGGGATGGAACCTCTTCACCCACGATGCGGTTCTCGCCATCTGGGTCGCGTGTGCGCTCGCAATCACCTTCTATTTGCTCGGCGCCTTCACTCGTCGTGACAGCGCGCCCTCGAAGTCGACGCGGGGTGCTATGCTCCCGCGGATCGGCGCTGCGCGCGCGTTGAGCGCGCTCGTCTTCATGGGTGTTGGGATGTGGCTCATGACCGGAATCGCTGGCGAGCCACTCGGAACGCTCGAATCTTTCCTGCCGCCGGTCGATGGACCGGTGCCGGCCGTTGACGCCGCTAGCGTTCCGGTCGATCTCAACTGGCGCCTCAATGATCTACCCGCTGCGCTGACAGTCGCACGCCAGCAGCATCGCCCAGTGTTCATCGACTTCACCGGCTACACGTGCACCAATTGCAGGTGGATGGAAGCCAACATGTTTTCGCGGCCGGAGGTCAAGGCAGCACTCAACGGCTTCGTGCTGGCGCGTCTCTACACCGACGGTGACGGCGACGTCTACGACAAGCAGCAGGCGATGCAGCAGCGCGATTACGGCACCATCGCCCTCCCACTGTATGCGATAGTCTCCCCCGATGGAGGTACCGTCGCTACCTTCGCCGGCCTCACGCGCAGCCCCAGCGCGTTCCTTCGCTTCTTGCGGCAAGGACGCCGCGCCGACTGATCCCGCCGCTACCCCGACATGCTTGCCGAAGTCCTGATCCTCGCGACCGCCATCGCGCCGTCGCATTTCATCGCGCGTGATTCTACTATCCCCAACTCGCCGGTCGTCTGCGATTTCGCCAACGGCGATCGCGTAAGCGGTACACTCGGGTCCATATCCGCCACGCGCGTGAAGCTCAGTCACCCGATATGGCGTGGCACGCCACACCGAGCGCCCACGTTCGCTGGCACCAACGCGGACCAATCCATCTCGGCATTTCCGGACCTTACCGGGCCGAGCGGTCACTACCGCGTGAACGAAGACTTCAACATTGCTGCGCCGCTCACGAAATCGGCTTCTCTCAAGCTCGGCGTGACTAACCGCTTCGACACGCGTCCGCAGACCAACGGTAGTAAGAACGACACCAGCATACAGAGTGGAATAGGCGTTTCGAGTTTTGAGAAGCATATCAGTGTTTGGTGCGAGCCGGACTAGCCCGCGGCTCGCGCTTTGTCTCGCGTTGCTCTCAGGATCCGTCGCTTGCGTGCCGTCGGTGCTGCGCGCACAGCGCGCTCGGAGCGGCGCTCGTCCGCGAGTGAATCGCCCGTCGCGCTGCCGTCGTCACCCACGTCGCGCATCCGACCCTTCTCGCGATCGAGGCCGATTCAGCGCTTGGCCGCGATTCCGTCGCCACGATCATCGCGCGTGACCTCGACTTCGGAGACTACGTATCCGTCGCGCCGTTCGACTCGGTCGCTGGCTCCGCGTTGGTGTTGCGACTCGCGAGCGGGCCGGATGGCATCAGGGCCACTCTGACGGATTCGCTCGCACGCGCAGTTCGCGACGACAGCTCGTTCGCTGTGCTAGAGGTTCGCCCGCCGCGTGACGCCGCGATCTCCGATTCTCTCGCCGCGGCATTCGCCACTCGTGATTCCGCCCGCTACAAGGTGCTCACGCGCGACGCTCTCCTGCGTGACTCTGTGCTTGCGCTCAACGCACTCAAGCCGCCGCGCCTTCGCACTACCGCTGCGCGGCATGATTACGCCATCGTCGTCGCGCAGCGCGATTCGATAGTCAAGGGGACCTTCGCGGCGGACACGGCCGCGTATCGCGCACGGGACCGCGATCTTGCGCAACGCGATTCAATCTTCCCGTTGCTCCTCGCGCGCGATGCCGCCACGCGTGATTCGCTCGCGCGTGTCAGACGCTGGCAGCTGCACGGCTTGGCAGACGCAGTGCAGATGTGGGCCACTGGTGTTCGCGGGATCGCGCAGTCGCGCGTAGCGTACGTGGCAAAGGGCGAGATCCACGTGATCGACTTCGACGGCACTGCCGATATCGCACTCACCAAGGGCGGAAGGGCGATGTCGCCCGCGTGGCGCCACGATGGTCGCGAGATCGCGTTCTCGGAGTTCAGTGACGCGGGAACCCAGATCGCCTTCGTCGATGTGGAGACGGGGCACAAGCATCTCCTCACCGTGACTCCACGCGGATTCAACATCACTCCGGTCTACTCTCCAGACGACAAGCTGCTCGTCTTCTCGGCGAGCAACGATCTCCACGTGGGCCTCGTCGCTGTCGCGACCGACGGAGCTTCACCGCTGCGTTGGATCAAGCGGTCGAATCTCTACGATTACTCGCTCCCTGCGTTCAGTCCGGACGGCTCGCGTGTCGCCTATGTATCTGCGCGTCCCAAGATGCCGCAGATCTTTTCCTGCACATTGGATGGGACGGACGAGCGCCTGGAGACCGCTGCTGAGTCGCGCGGACGCGTTTACCGCACGAGCCCCGACTGGAGTCCCGACGGACGCACGATAGCCTTCGAGCAGCAGAATGGTCGATTCCAGATCTGGACTCTCGATAGAGCCACCGGAAAGCTGCGCCGGCTCACCGTCACCGGAGAAAACGAGGATCCTTCGTGGGCTCCCGATTCGCGGCACGTCGCGTTCACTTCGAATCGCGGCGGTGGTAAGCAGATATGGATTCTCGACACGATCACGGGGCGCCTCCGCCAACTCACATCCGCGAGCGACGGCAGACTCGCTGCCTGGTCTCCGCGTCTGGCGTCGCCGTGATTGCAAGCCGCTGCGCGCTATCGCGGAATGATGCACGTGTAACGTCCTGTTATAACGTATCCGTGCGTGTCCGCCAGCTTGTAGTGGTGTAAGTCGTGTGGTGGCAACGAGTTAGCTGCTGGCTCGATGGTTGCTTTGGAAGGGTGCGCGGCCGGTAAGCGGATCGCATCATCTCACACCCTTGGAGCTCAGCGATGTCACGGATACGAATCGTCCGTACAGCTTTAACTGCAATCGGCGCGGCGATCATCGCGACCGCGTGCGCACCGGAAGCCGGTGTCGCACCGCTGCCACCTGCGCCGCCGGCCGCCTCAGTCTCGCACAGTAACGATCTTCTATCGACAGTCGGATCGATTCTGCAGCCGGTCACCAACCTGCTCACGGTCCCTGTAGAGCCGCGCTCGACGCCGCTTGCGCAGGACATCTCGGTGACGCAGACGATCGGGTCCAGCGGCGGTACCATAACGATCCCGGCCGCGGGTCTCACGGTAAAGTTCGCGCCGGGCGCCGTCTCGCAGAATACGACGATTACCGCGACCGCCTACGCTGGCGGCTACGTATCGTACGGGTTTGAGCCGCACGGACTCGTCTTCAACGCCCCCGTCACGCTGACGCAGGACATGTCGAAGGTGGCGCTGACGAGCAGGCTGCTCTCTCTCCTCACGCTTCACGGTGCCTACGTCCCGGGCAATGCGGCCGGCGTCGCACCCGACGGAACGATCTCCGTCAGCCAGTTGCTCAATGTCACCACGACGAGCGGTCTGCTGGGCAATCTCACCTCGGCCTCGTTCACCCTCCCACACTTCTCCGGCTACATCCTCGCGGGCAAGTAGCCGATGCGGTAGCAGCGCCTGACATCACGTGTCGCCAGCGGTCGGTCTCGGTAACGAGACCGACCGTTGTTCGTTATACTCGTCACGCGCTGCTGCCGCGCAGGTCTTGCCAGCGAGAGGGTCGCTCGACGCGTACGATAACGTGAACCCAATCAACCGAATTTCCATGAGACGTAGCTGCATTCGCGGTCAACACATCCTTGCGGCAATGCTTGCCTCGCTGGCGCTTGGCGCGCTTGGCTCGCTCGGCGCGCAGGAGGCCAGGCCGTTTACTCACGCAGATACGCTGCGTGGCTCGAACACCGCCGAACGCGCTTGGTGGGACGTCAGCTTTTACGATCTGCACGTCTTCGTCAATCCCGCTGACAGCAGCGTGGTGGGGCACAACGGCATCACGTACCGCGTCCTCGCGCCCGCCCGCGAGATGCAGATCGATCTGCAAGTACCGCTACAGGTCGATAGCATGATTCAGGATGGGCGACGCGTCGAGTACCGCCGCGACGGTAACGCGTTCTTCGCCACGCTTACGTCGCCGCAGCCGAGTCGGCTCGCGCAAGACGATCACCGTCTATTACCGCGGCAAGCCGCGAGTCGCTCTTCGTGCGCCCTGGGACGGCGGATTCGTCTGGGCGCACGACAGCCTCGGCAATCCGTGGATCGCGACTGCCAATGAAGGACTTGGGGCGAGTGTGTGGTGGCCCAACAAGGATTTTCTCGCGGACGAGCCGGACAGCCAGCGCATCGCCATCACCATCAATGATTCGGTGATGGACGTCTCCAACGGCCGCCTGCGGCGCACAACGCACAATGCAGATGGCACTACGACCTACGAATGGTTCGTGCGGAATCCGATCAACAACTACGACGTCGCGGTGAATGCAGCCAAGTACGCGCACATCGCCGACGTCTACCACGGCGAGCGCGGCACACTCACGCTGGATTTCTATCCACTCGCTTACCATGCCGACACCGCCAGAAAGCAATTCCAGCAGGCGAAGTCGATGCTGAAGTGCTTCGAGCACTGGTTCGGTCCGTATCCGTGGTATGAGGACGGTTACAAGCTCGTCGAGACTCCTCACCTCGGCATGGAACACCAGAGCGCAGTGGCTTACGGCAACCACTACAAGAATGGCTACCTCGGTCGCGATCTGTCGCAGACCGGATGGGGTCTCAAGTGGGACTTCATCATCGTGCACGAGAGCGCGCACGAGTGGTTCGGAAACAACATCACCGCGAAGGATCAGGCTGACATGTGGATCCACGAGGCCTTCGCCAACTACGCGGAGAACCTCTACACCGAGTGTCTCTACGGCAAGGCGGCCGGCGCTGCGTATGTCATCGGCACGCGCCGACTCGTTCGCAACGATCGCCCGATCATCGCGCCATACGGCGTGAACGCAGAGGGCTCCGGCGATATGTATTACAAGGGCGGCAACATGCTCCATACGATCCGCCAACTCGTCGACAACGATGAGCGGTGGCGCGCGGTTCTGCGTGGTCTCAATGCGAACTTCTGGCACCAGACGGTCACTGCGGCGCAGATAGAGAATTACATGAGCGAGAAGTCGGGCGTCGACTTGAGCAAGGTCTTCGACGAGTATCTGCGCACGACGAAGATTCCGACGCTGGAATATCGGATCAGCGGCGACACGCTGTCGTATCGGTGGACGAATGTCGTGCCGGGATTCGCGATGCCGGTCCGTGTGACACTTGGCGGTGCAGGGTACGCGTGGGTACATCCGACCGCGACATGGCAGAGCACTGCAGCGCATCTGCGCTCGCCCGACGAGTTCCGAGTCGATCCCAACTTCTACGTGAACAGCCTGACCTGCCACTGCTGCGGACGCCGCTTCTCCTTGACCGAACCGGATCATTGTTTTCTTGCTCCATCAAACGGGCCTCCACGTCCAGCTGGACATGGAGGCCCGTTTGACATTTTGTGAGCGCACTGACGATGAATGATTCGTTTCAGCTGTAACGATTCGTCATACCGCGACGGATGTATCGGCAGCGTACCAAGCGTCGTAAGCTCATTGAATGATAGGCACTTACGATTCGGTCTGATGTTTGCCTCTATACGATGCGTCACCGTATTCACCTGGAGCCAAGCACATGTTCTCCGCGCGTCAGCTTAACTCGACAATCATCGCTGTAGGACTGGTGGTACTCGGCACTGCATGCTCGCCCGAGAGCGCTACCGCACCGAGCTCGCTCGCCCCGGCAGCGAGCGCCGAGGGACTCGCGCCGCCTGCTCGCGCGAACGATCACTACGCCGGTTGCAGCTTCCGACAACCCGGCCGTGCTTCAGCTCGTTCCCATCGTCGAGCGGCTACATCCGCTCAAGTCGGAAGAATCGGTAACGAAAGTCATTGGTCCCAACGGTGGCGATATAAGCATCGGTGATGCTGGCCTCAAGGTCACGTTCGCGAGGGGCGCGGTTGCCGCGAATACCCTCGTCACCGTCACCGCGTACGCGGGTAAGCTATGTGTCGTATGGATTCGCTCCACACATGACGTTCAACGCGCCAGTGACGGTTGAGCAGGACCTCGGTCAAACGAACCTCCCGCATGATCCCAAGCTGTTACAGCAGTACACTCTATTCGGTGCGTACGTCCCGGATGGTGCCGCAGGCGTGGGCGATGGCGTCGCGCTCGTCAGCGACGTGCTGCCGGTCAATCTCGCGAGCACGCTCGATGATGCGCCGTGGGGCTTCGACTTTGACTCGTACTCGTTCAAAGGGACGCGGGCGTCATTCGTCGTGAAGCACTTCTCTGGCTACATCCTCGCCGGCAAGCGCTCGGGAGACCAGCGATGATCGACCATCATGACGCGGCGCACGCCCGTCGCTTATCTCAGCGCGCGGCTGAGTTCGCGGAGCGCGGCCGTGCTGCCCAGCGCCGCGGCGATCCCGATACCGCGCTCGCGCACTACGACGACGCGCTCTCACTACTGGAAGACGAGGGCGACATTCAGCTCGCCGCTGACGTGCTTCGTTGGAAAGGAGGAGTGCTACGGGATCGCGGCGATACCACCGCCGCTCACCGATTCTTCAAGCGCAGCCTGGATATGGCGGAGCGTCTGGGCTACGTGAACGGACAGGCGCACAGCCTCAACTGTCTCGCTGCGATCGCGCACCGCCGTGGAGATCTTCGGGAAGCGGAGCGGTTATACAAGGAGGCCGCGCACTTCGCATCGCGATGCTCCGACAGCCGGCTGCTGGGGATGATCGAGATGAACCAGGGCGTGCTGACTAGCTTGACCGGCGATTGGGATGCGTCCGTGGTCTGGTACCGCTTGAGTCTCAAGACCTTCGAGGAGATCGAGGATGCGGAGGGTGCGTCGTTCGCGCTCAACAACTTGGGAATGCAGTACGCTCAGCGCGAGCGATTCGCGCAGGCGACTGAGTGTTTCGAGCGTGCGTTGGAGATCGCGTACTCACGCGAGGACATAGCTGTTGAAGCCACAGTGGTGCTGAACCTGGCCGACGTTCGCATCAGGCAGGACGAGCTGGTCGAGGCGACGCGACTCGTCGCGCGCGCTGAGAAGATCGCCGAGCTGCGCCACGACAGAATCAGGAGAGCCGAAGCACTGCGTCTGCGCGCCAAGATCGAGAGTGCGCGCGGGCACCTCGACACCGCGATGGAAACGCTTCGTGAGGCACGGTACCAGGCACGCGAGGGAGAGGATGCCCTCCTTCGGATGGAGCTCCTTCGTGATCTCGGGGGAGTCTGCCGCGCGAGCGGCGACACCCAGCGCACCCGCAGCCTCCTCACCGAGGCGCTCACCGGCTTCGAGAGCATCGGCGCCACGTATCACGCCAGCGTCATAGCGAGCGAGCTGGCCACCCTCTAGCCCTAGAGAAAAGGGCCCTAGGAGGGCGCTGGACTGCTACAAATGGCGAGTCGGTGTGCCGACACTATAGACGTGTCAGCACACCGACTTCGCCTTTGAGCTCCTTACCAGACACTCTGCCAGCTTCGCTGGCGTGGGCGCCGCCAGCCCGTGAGTATGCCCCGCCAGAGGTCCGCCGGCCGCCTGGCGCGTGGGCGGACGGTACGGTCATTGGCCAGAGCGAGGCGATCTGCACCGCGGTGAGGATGGCAGCGCGGATCGGCAGCAGCCGCGCCGCGACTGTGCTCGTCTGCGGTGAGACCGGAACTGGTAAAGAGCTCTTCGCGCGCGGGATCCATTCGGCCTCGCAGCAGGCCCACGAGCCGTTCGTCGCCATCAACTGCGCGGCGATCCCGGAGACACTGCTGGAGAGCGAGCTGTTCGGCCACGAGCGCGGCGCATTCACCGACGCGCGCTCGATGAAGCGAGGCTTGTTCGAAGTCGCTGGCCGCGGCACGATCTTCCTCGATGAGATTGGCGAGCTCCCGCTCAAGCTCCAGCCCAAGCTGCTGCGCGTGCTGGAGCAGCGCGTGTTCAGACGCGTCGGAGGATCCGCTGAGCTTCCGATCGCAGCGCGTGTCATCGCCGGAACCAATGTGTCGCTAGGCGAGGCGGTCGATGCGGGCGAGTTCCGTGAGGACCTGTTCTACCGCCTCAGCGTCGTGCGCCTGGATCTCCCGCCGCTGCGTGAGCGCGAGGGAGACATCGATCTGTTGGCGCGCCACTTTCTGCTTCAGCTCGCGCGCGAGAGCGACGGTGACCCATCGACACTCACTGCTGACGCTATCGCTGCGCTCTGCTCACACAGTTGGCCCGGCAATGTTCGCGAGCTCAAGAACGTCATCGAGCGCGCAGTGATCGTCGCCGGCGGAAAGGTCATCCAGCGCCAGCACCTCCTCTTCCAGCGCAGGAAGTCGGTTCGTCCGGGCACGGTGGAGAGCGACGGCGAGGTGACGATCCGAATTCCGCCCGGCGGTAAGTCGCTCGATGAGATCGAGCGCGAAGCGATTCAGGCGACGCTCGGCATGGCTTCGGGAAATCTCAGCGCGACCGCGCGCATCCTCGGAATCTCGCGGCCCACGCTGATGCGCAAGCTCAGGCAGGCGGGACTCGAGCGGCGCAGCGTACTGGCGGAGACGGTGTAGCACATGAGCGCGACGGTGACCCGACGCACCGCGTCAGATTGCGCATCAGAGATCGCCGCGGCGCGCGCGGAGGAGCGAGCAGGACGTTGGAGCGAAGCGCGCGGGATCTACGAGCAGCTTCTCAACGATGCCGCAATGCCGCTACCGCTCCGCTCGTCGGTTCTGAACTGGGTCGGCCGCAGCTACCTCGCGCAGGGGAGCCCGGAGCGCGCAATGGCGATCTTCAACGACGCACTCAAAGTCGCGGAGCGCGCCGCCGACAGCGGCGCCGAGGCGAGCGCGCTCAACTGGATCGCGATCGCAGAGCAGGGAATGGGAAATCTCGACGCCTCCGAGGCGATCTACGAGCGTGCGCGGCAGAAAGCGGCGGTCGCTCGCGACGATCTGCTGATTGCGATGATCGACCAGAACGTCGGAACCATCGCCAACATTCGTGGCGACCTCGGTCGCGCGCTTCAGTCATATGATCGCAGCCTCGAGCGCTATCGCGCGCTCGGCGAGCGCGAGCACGAGGCATCGGTACTCAACAACATCGGCATGCTCTACACAGATCTCGGTGAGTGGGATCGCGCCGAAGAGACCTACGTCCGCGCACATGCGGTTGCCACCGACGACGGCGACGTGAGACACGAGCACCGCATCGAAGTCAATCAGGTCGAGCTCTGGATCGCGCGCGGCGATCTCGCCAAGGCGCGCTCGAGCTGCGAGCGGCTGATGACCGAAGCCGAGTCAGACCCAAACGCGCCGTGGGTCGGCGACGTTTACAAGCACTACGCAGTGATCTGCAGGATGGAGAGCGATCTCCATCGCGCTGACGTCTTTCTTCTGCGCGCCGCAAAGGTGGCGTCCAAGTCGCACGACTTGTTACTGGCCGCAGAGACTGCGCGCGAACAGGCGGAGCTCTTCTGGCTGCAGGCACGAAACTCGGATACGCTACAGGCACTCAACCGCGCCCACGGCTGGTTCTCCCAGCTCCGCGCCGAGCGCGATCTGGCGGCGATCGAGCGACGCAACTCGCGGTTGGAGGAGCGCTTTCTCGAAGTGGTCGAGGAAGTGGGGCGAGTCGATCGAGAGCAAGGACTACTACACTCAAGGGCATTGCGTTCGCGTCGCCGATCTCGCCTGCGAGCTCGCACGCCGAGCCGGGTTCGACGAGAAGACGCTGTTCTGGTTCCGGATCGGCGCGCTGCTTCATGACGTCGGTAAGCTCATCGTCCCGCGCGAGGTGCTGAACAAGCCGGGGCGGCTCAACGACGACGAATGGCGCGTGATGAAACGCCACCCCGAGGCGGGCGTGGAGCTGCTTGCCGACATCGACTTCCCGTGGGACGTGCGGCCGATGGTACGGAACCACCACGAGCGCTGGGACGGCGCCGGATACCCTGACGGGCTCGCCGGAACAGATATTCCGCTCCCGGCGCGCATTCTGTGCATCGCTGACGTGTACGACGCGCTCACTACGACGCGGTCATATCGCGCTGGCTTCTCGCATGAGAAGACGATGAGGATCATGTCGGAAACAGCGGAAGGGCATTTCGATCCGGAGCTATTTGCGCTGTTCCTCGATTGGGGAATGTCGGCCCACGCGGCGTGCGCATGATGCGGTTTGAAATGCGCGGGTTGGCAAGCGTGACGGTGGCGGTCGCGTCAGCGCTATGCGTGATGGCGCTTTCTGGCTGCAGGACAGATGCACACGACGGAAGGCACGGCACGCTCATCATCGCGTCGTCGGCCGACGCCGACAACCTGCTCCCGCCGCTCGCCAGCACGGGCGCGAGCCGCCAGGTCGTCGATCAGATCTTCGATAATCTCGCGGACATCGGGCCGGCGATGAACACGATCGGCGATGCGGGTTTCACGCCGCGCCTGGCGCGCTCCTGGGATTGGGCGCGCGACTCGATGTCGGTTGCGTTTCATATCGATCCGGCTGCGCGATGGCACGACGGGCACGCAGTAACAGCGCGTGACGTGAGCTTCACCTACAGGTTGCTGCGTGACACTACACTGGGCTCGCCGGTCACGGAAACGCTCGGCGGAATCGACTCGGTCACCGTGCGCGATTCGCTCACGGCCGTCGTGTGGTTTCACCGGAAGTCGCCCGACGATTTCTTCGATTTCGTTTACAACGTTGCAGTGCTTCCGGAGCATCTGCTCGCCGGAATCAAGCCGTCGCAGCTCGCGGCGTCCACGTTCGCGCGCCATCCGGTCGGGTCGGGGCGGTTTCGCTTCTCACGTTGGGATGCTGGCTCACGCATAGTGATCGTGGCCGACAGTGCCAACTATCGTGGCCGTGCGAAGCTCGACCGCGTGGTGTGGGTGATCACGCCCGATCCGCAGGCGGCGAGAACGCGCTTTCTTTCGGGAAGCGCTGACTTCATCGAGGACGCTACTCAGGCGGCGAGTCAGATCGAGAGGTCGCCGACTCAGCGGCTGCTCCGGGAGCCGGCGCTCGACTACATCTACCTCGGCTTCAACACGAAGCGTGCCGCTCTTTCAGGACCGCGAGCTGAGACGCGCGCTCAGCATGGGCGTCGATAGAGCGGCGATGGTGAAGAACGTGTTCGGCGATGCGGCGCTGCCGGCCATCGGTCCGCTGACGCGCGCGCTCTCTACCTACGACAGCACGGTGCGCCCGCTACCGTTCGACACCGCCGCGGCCGCGCGGATCATCGCGCGCCACGCGCCGGTAAAGTTCAGCATCCTCGTCCCGACGTCGAGCTCGACGAGAATGCGCTACGCGACGCTTCTGCAGGCGCAGTACGCGCGCCTCGGCGTGTCGGTGAGCATAGATGCGCTCGAGGTGAACGCATTCCTTCAGCGCGTCTCGAAGGGCGACTTCGACGCGGTGCTGAACGGCTGGCACACCGACCCGCTCCCGGCGGCGGTGCTTCAGGCATGGGGCGGTCACAGCCTTCCGCCAAATGGCGCCAACTTCACCGCGTACGCGAATGCCAGCTTCGACGCGGACATCGATTCGGCATCGGCGACGTTCGACCAGGCGCGCGCGGGCCGGCTGTACAGCCGAGCTTACGGAACGATCGACGCCGACGCGCCGGCGGTATGGCTTTACGAGCCGCCGACCGTGGCGGGAATCTCGCGACGCGTCACCGTGGCAGGGATGCGTCCGGACTCGTGGTGGGCGGACCTGGCCGACTGGACGATCGCCGCCAACTAGCGCGCGAGGGGCCGCAGTAGCTGGTCCGCGTCATGCGTCGCTCTGGACGCCATATTACCGTTCGACACATCGCGAGCTCGCCCGATGTGGTCACGAACGCACCATAACCATTGGAGTCCCTCACATATGTCGCTCTTCAGACCGGCCCTCGCGGTCGTTCTCGTTGCGGCTTCCGTAGCCGGCGCGCAGCAGGTTCCCAAGCCACCCGCACAGACCGTCGAATCCAGACGCGGCGTCGGTGACACGTCGATCTTCGCGCCGCTGAATCTGTTTCCGCAGCCCAACGTCTATCGCGACGCGGATGGCCGTCCTGGCCCTCGCTACTGGGAGCAGCGAGCCGACTACGATCTCCACGCAACGCTCGATACGGCGCAACAAGAGTGTGAGCGGGACCGAGACGGTGCGCTACAAGAACAATTCGCCCGACACGCTCACCTTCGTCTGGTTCCAGACCGAGCAGAACGCGTTCAGGCCTGGCTCGCTCAACTCACTCGTCTTCGCCGAAGACAGCAGATTCGGGTCGCGCAACTTCAACGGCGGCGACGTCATCGACCACTTCGATGAAGTCGAAGCGGGCAAGCACAGCGCGCTGAAGCTGCGTGACGAAGGGACGATGACCAAGGTGGACCTCGCGCGGCCGCTCGCGCCCGGCGAGACGGCGACGTTCGACGTCGCGTGGCACTTTGCGCGTTCCGGTGCATGGTGCGGACCGGATGGGCCGCGATGGATCGCTCTACGAGATCGCGCAGTGGTACCCACGCGTGGCCGTCTACGACGACGTGAGGGGATGGAACACGGATCCGTACCTCGGTCAGGGCGAGTTCTACCTCGAGTACGGCGACTTCACGCTCAGCGTCACGGTCCCGGCCGGGTACATCGTCGCCGCAACGGGGACGCTCGACAACGCTCATGAAGTGCTCACGCCGACCGAGATAGCACGGTTGGCGCAGGGTGCGAAGTCCGCCACACCGGTGCCGATCATCACGGCCGCGGATCTCCAGAGCGGCGCGGCGCGACCGCGCACGACGGGAACCATGACGTGGAGGTTTCACGCGAAGAGCGTTCGCGACATGGTCTGGGCCGGTGCGCCGAACTATCAGTGGGACGCGACGAGTTGGAACGGTATCCTCGCGCAGTCGTACTATCGACCGGCCGCGGCGTTCAACTGGAACGATGCGGCCGATCAGGCGCGCATGTCGATCGAGGAGTACTCCGAGCGCTGGTTCCCCTATCCGTACCCGCAGGTCTCGGTCGTTGAAGGTCCGATCAGCGGAATGGAATACCCGATGCTTGCGATGGAGACCGTGAGTCAGGACAAGTTCGATCTCTACAACGTCATCACGCACGAAGTCGGTCACAACTGGTTCCCGATGATCGTGGGCTCGAACGAGCGCCGGCACTTCTGGCAGGATGAAGGATTCAACACGTTCATCAACACGTTCAGCGAGGCGCGACGTTACCCACAGAATGGCGACCAGATGCAGCGCGCCGCCGCGCAGCGCGCCGAGATCGAGCAGTCGCAGGAGTACAACGTCGACATCCCCATCGAAGTGATGGCCGACCGTATCGATCCACGGAAGCTCGGCTTCACGGAGTACGACAAGACATCAGTCGGCCTGCAGCTGCTGCGTCAGGAGATCCTCGGGCCAGAGGCCTTCGACGATGCGTTCCGCACCTACATAAGGCGCTGGGCGTTCAAGCACCCCACTCCGGCAGACTTCTACCGCACGGTCGAGTCGGTCAGCGGGCGGCAGCTGGACTGGTTCTGGCGCGAGTGGTTCTTCGAAGACCCGCACTTCGATCAGGCCATCGATACGGTAGTAACTCGACCTGCGGCGAACGGCGGCGAGAGCGTCGTAGTGGTGTATGGAAACCATTCGCGCGGTGTGCTCCCGATTCGCGCCCGGTTCACCTTCAGCGACAACACGACGCAGGACTACATCTACCCCGCTGAAGTCTGGAGCACCAACACATCGCAGTACATTCGCGAGTACGAGTTCACTGGCAAGACGCTGCGTCGCATCGACCTGGATCCAGATCATCGGCTTCTCGACGACGACAGGTCGAACAACACGTGGGTAGCACACTGAGTGAGCACGTGATACCGCCGGCATGAACTCGCCGGTCGAGCTGGGCCTCGATCATCGGTTCATTCCCGGTGAAGGAGCAACAGCGTCGCTGACGCTGTTGCTCCTTCACGGAACCGGTGGCGACGGCGATTCGCTGCTGCAACTGGGCTATACCATCGCGCCGGGCGCGACACTTCTCAGTCCGACGGGAAAGGTGAGCGAGAACGGCGCGCGGCGGTTCTTCCGGCGGGTCGCACAGGGCGTGTTCGACCAGGAGGATCTGGCGCTGCGGACAGCCGAGCTCGCGGCGTTCGTGCGCGACGCGGTCGCCGCGTACAGTCTCGACGCAGCGAAGGTCGTGGCGGTGGGCTACTCGAATGGAGCCAACATCGCCGCGAGCGTGCTCCTGCGCGATCCGGCGGTGCTGGCTGGCGCGGTGTTGTTTCGGGCGATGGTGCCGTTCGAGCATGAAGGCGTGGTAGGGCTCGACGGCACTCCGGTGCTCGTCTGCTCGGGCGCGCGGGACATGATCATGCCGCCTGGCGAGGGCGATCGGCTGGCGAAGATATTGAGCGATGCGGGCGCGACCGTCACCAATCACATCGAGCAGGCCGGCCACGAGCTGACGATGGGCGACATCAGGGAAGCGACTCGCTGGATCAGCGAGCACTTCGGCTAACTACCGTTCGCGTCCTGCAGCGAGCGCTTGCACGGATGATGCGAAGACGCTCGTCCCACCATGAGAAGTCGTGATACTCACTGATCTGCGCAGCACGATCGATCTCATCTAGCGCGGTGAGCGCCCCCTCGCGCGTTGAGGGCGCGGTTCGGGCTATCGCGGGCGCGGAGAGCGCGTGAATCTCGTAGTCAGGAAGGTCGGGGGCAGGGAGAAGCCGCGGCCCTGACGCGTGAAGGTCGAGCTCGATCGGAGAGATGATGGGGATGCTCATCAACACTTTACGTGGCCTCCCAGCGTGAGAGCGAACGCCACTCCCGCCAATACCTGCAGCGCAAGCAGCGAGAACAGTACAGCGTAAGTCATTCCATCATCTCGTGCCGCGGCCGGCAGGGCTCGCCGGTACAGCAGCCATCCGGCGATGATGGTGACGCCCTCGAGCGCGAGATCGACGAACGGCCTGCTGTAGAGATCCAGACCGATGATCGGGCCACCGGCCCAGGTCGGCTTGAGCCCGGTCAGATAGTCGAGCGGGTAATGCGACAGCGTCACGAAGCCGACGATGAGTGCGCTCGTGACATCGTGTGTCGCGGCGAGCGTGATGAGTGTGAAGACGACGCCGGCCGCCACGACGACGATGATTCCGTGGGTGTAGAGACCGTAAGGTCCGCGGTCCACGTCCGCGATGCACATCCCCGCATCCAGCCAGTCGGGAATCTGGGAGGCGATGAGGATCAACCAGAGCGGGATCGTGCGGCGAAACGAGTAGGCGCCAAGCGCGAAGCCGATGTGCCCAGCGTACACTACTCTCGCGCTCCCGAGCGCATTCCGTCGACGAGCGCGCGCCAGTTGAAGAACAGCGTCGTCACCACCGGCGCGAGCAACGCGAGCGCGAGCTTGATTCCCTTTATCGAAGTGGATCGAGCTGAACAGGGGTGACTGGATCACACCCTAATACTAGTGCGCGCTACAACCGGGCCCGCGGAGTGGTGACCACTCTGGTGCGCTTCGTCCGCCGTGAGCGGGGCAGCGAATAGGAAGCCCTGGCCCAGCTTGCATCCGAGGTCGTGAAGCGTCTTGCGCTGGTCGGCGCGCTCGACGCCTTCGGCGACGGTCGCGAGTCCGAGCGTCCAGCCGAGTCCGATGATGGTGCGCGTCACCGCCGCGCCCGCCGGATCTCTCGCCATTCCTTCGATGAACGCCTTGTCGATCTTGATGATGTCGATCGGGAACTGCTGCAGATAGCTCAGCGATGAGTATCCTGTCCCGAAGTCGTCGATCGCAAGATGGACGCCGAGCTGCTTGAGCTCCTGCAGCCGCTGCTTCATCTGATCAGTACGATGCATGATCACGCTCTCGGTGATCTCGAGAACGAGGCGCTGCGCGGGGAGACGCGTGTCGGCCAGCGCCTCGGCGACGTCGCCGACGAACGAGGGATCGAGGAGCTGCACGCCGGAGACGTTGACGGTCACCGTCATCCGATGCTCAGCGGGAAGGTCGTGCCACCACTGCGCGCCTTGCCGGCACGCCTCGCGCAGCACCCAGCGTCCCATCGGTACTATCATGCGCGTCTCTTCCGCTACCGAGATGAACTCGTCCGGGAGCAGGATTCCGCGACGCGGGTGGTTCCACCTGATGAGAGCTTCGACCCCTACCACTTCTTCGGAGTCGAGGAGAACGAGCGGCTGGTAGAAGAGCATCAACTCGTCCGACGACAGCGCGACGCGCATGTCGCTCTCGAGCTCGAGGCGATCGACTACAGCGGTGTGCATCGCCGCTTCGAAGAACCTGTAGCGTCCCTTGCCTGACCCCTTGGCCGTGTACATCGCGACGTCCGAATTACGCAGCAGCTCGTCGGCGCCGTCGTACTCGTCCTGTGCGCGTGCGATGCCGATGCTCACGCCGACGACCACGGACTCCTTGCCGACGGTGAACGGCTGCAGCATGGCGCGCGTGATGCGCTCCGCTACTATGCGTGTCTCATCGTCATCCCGGACGTTCTCCAGAAGGATCGCGAACTCGTCGCCGCCGAATCGCGCGACCGTGTCGGAGCCGCGCGTCGCGTTGAGAAGGCGCGACGCGGCCATGACGAGCAGCTGGTCGCCCGCAACGTGGCCGAGACTGTCGTTGACGGCCTTGAAGTTGTCCAGGTCGAGGAACATCACGACTACGCCATCGCGGCGAGTCGCGCGCTGCAGTGCGAGCTCGGTGCGCTGCCTGAAGAGCGTACGGTTAGCGAGGTTCGTGAGCGGGTCGTGCGACGCCTGATGGGTGAGCCGCGCCTCGAGCGACTTACGCGTGCCGATGTCCTGGACCATCGCGATGATGCCGAGATAGCCGCCCGCGCCATCGTCCGCACGCGACATCGTTATGGCGGCCCACACAGTGCTGCCATCGCGCGCGCGTGTAGCGTTGCTCCATCGTGACGTCGGGAACGTCGCCGGCGCTGAGCGCCGTGATACCAGCGGCAAGCTGGGCCGCGTCGTCGACAGGGACCAGGTCGTAGAAGCGGCGATCGCGTAGCTGCGCGACGGTGTAGCCGAGGAACTGGCGCAACGCGCGATTGGACTCCGCTATGCGGCCATCGGGCTCGATCAGCGCTATTCCGACTGCCGCGTGATCGAAGACCGCGCGAAAGCGCGCCTCGCTCGCGCGGAGCGCAGCGTGGATGCGCGTGCGCTCGGTCACATCCCTGAAAGTCCAGACTCGTCCGATGGTGACGCCGTTCGCGCGCTGTGGAACTGAGTAGCGCTCGATGGTACGGCCGTCCTTCATGTGGAGCACGTCCATTCCTTCACTCGTCGGATTCGAGTACAGCTCGGCGATCCGGCCGACGAACGCATCCGGGTCCACCAATTGATCTCTCACGTGGTCGATCGCCGCGTGGTCGCTGCGTTGCGCGAGCACGTGCTCGGGGATGCCCCAGATCTCGACGAAGTTCCGGTTGAAGCCGCAGATCCGTCCGTCGGCGGCGGCGATGAGGATCGCGTCGATCGTGGAGTCGAACGCGGACCTCAGCATCTCGAACGAATGCGAGACATCGCCGGCATCGAGGAGCCGCGCGGGCGAGTTGCTACCCTCGGCGTACTGACTCAACGGGCGGTGTTGGTCCGACGGGTGCATCGATTCCTTCGGTGTCGCGCGAGTGACTGTGCGGCTCATCCTCTAGGTCCCCGGTGCTCTCGGTCAAGGACGCCGGGCGAAGCTGCGGCGCAACAGCGTCGCTACCGTACAGACGCGCCGCGTACCGCCACTTGGAGGCTTGCCGTCAGCGGAGCGCGACATAGGTCGCTGGATCAGTGAGACCCGCCTGCGCAAAGCCGCGGAGGCGAAGCTGACACGCATCACACTCGCCACACGCCTCACCATCTGCGCACGGGTCATAGCAGCTGGTGGTGATCGAGTAATCGACGCCGAGCGACGTGCCGAGCTGGATTATCTCACTCTTGGAGAGGTCGAGGAGAGGCGTCCTGATTCTGATCCGGTGCCCGCTTCTCGACCGACGCACGCGTCGCGAGGTTAGCCATCGCCTCGAAGGCGGCGATGTACTCGGGGCGGCAGTCGGGATACCCGGAATAGTCGACTGCATTCACGCCGATGAAGATGTCGCGCGCGTCGGTGACTTCCGCATACGCGAGCGCGTACGACAGAAAGATCGTGTTGCGCGCAGGGACGTAGGTGATGGGGACATGCTGCTCGGTGACGTCGCGGCCTTTCGGCACCGCGATGTCGGCAGTGAGCGCGGAGCCGCCGAAGATGCGCAGATCGATGTCTGCGATTACGTGTTGGTGAACGCCGTACCGCGCGGCGATCGTGGCCGCGGCGCTGAGCTCGTGGGCATGCCGCTGTCCGTACCTGAACGATAAAGCGTGGACGTCGTAGCCTTCGCTCAGAGCGATGGCTAGAACAGTTGCGGAGTCAAGTCCGCCGGAGAGCAGAACGATCGCAGGAGCGCCAGACATGGTCGAAAGCTAACCGTCCAGCGCGTGCTTTCCGCCGTCAGGCGGTCTTGAGCTCGCCTACGAGATTGCGGAGGTGGGTGCTGCCGCGTAGGAGGAGTGACGACGCGGTAGTCATCTGCTCGCACGCGGCGCTCTGCTCTTCGGTGGATGCGCTCACCTGCATCGCGGTGGCTGCGTGCGACTCAGCCGGTGCGCGCGACGTCGGAGAGACTGTCCGTAGCGCCGCGCACGACACGTACGTTCTCGTCAGCCGTGCGCGCGACGACATGCGCGGCGCGGCTGGTGCGCTCCGCCGCGGTGGCGATCGCTTCCAACGCCTCGTCGATCTCGCGCGACACGCGCTCGAGCTCGCCGACCTGGTTCTCGCCGCGCTCGATGGTGGAGAACGTCTTGGCGACGCGGCTCGTCACCGAGCTCGTGAGATTGACGACGTCGTCGGCGGCAGACCGCGACTGGTCAGCGAGCTTGCGGATCTCTTCAGCCACTACGCCAAACCCGCGCCCCGCGGCGCCCGCTCTCGCAGCCTCGATCGCGGCGTTGAGCGAGAGGAGATTGGTCTGATCAGCGATGCGTCCGACGGAGACGACGAACTTGTTGATGTCGCCGACCGTTCCGTGGAGCGCGCGGACCTCGTCGGCGGCCTGACGCACTATGCTACGGACGTCGATCAGAATCGAGAGGGTCCGCACCAGCTCGGCGCGCTTGTCGGCGGCCTGGCCCTGAATCGCGGCGGCGAGCGCCTGCACTTCTTCAGCGCCGGCGGCGACGCCGTCTGCTCCGTCGCGGATCGTATCGAGCGAGCTGGTGACCATGTGAATCTGCTGGACCTGCGCTTCGGCTCCCGCCGACACCTGGGTCACAGCCTCCGAGACCTGGTTCGCTGTGTCGGAGATCTGTTGCGACGCGCTCGCGAGATCACTGGCCGAATGCGTGACGTCGTCGGCAGTTCTGGTTGCGACATCGACGAATCGAGCGAGCGACTCAGCGGCGTGGTTCATTGCCGCGGCGAGCGTCTCGAACTCCCCCGGGAGTCCATCGCTGTGACTGCGGATCGTGAGGTCGCCCTCGCTCAGTCTGCGCGCATGATCGGTAAGCGATCCGAGCGGCCGCTCGATCGCGCGCGTTGCTCGCATCGCGATAAAGAGCGCGAGCAGCGCTGCGATAGCCGCGGCCCCGAGGACAGCGGTGGCGCGCCACCGCGCTAGATAGTCGAGATGCGCGGTTGTATTCGCGACTTCCGTAGTCTTCGCCGCGTCGAAACGCGCGAGGTCGTCCAGAAGGTGAGCGACTATTACACGCGCCCGCTCCGCCTGCACTCGCGCCTCGTCCTTACGGCCGAGATCGTTGAGGCGGTGCGCGAGCGCGTATGTATTCTCGAAATCCGAGAGGCGGTTGTCGACAGCGGCGATGGCGGCGAGCTCTGCGGGGCTGCTCTTCTGCTCACTGTCGAAGCGCCGTTGCAGCCGGTGCGCTTCGAGACCGAGATGTTGAAAGTCACGCAGCGACGTGGAGTCGTGATTGGCGAGATAGCTCGACGCCGCCTGAATCTCACGAGTGATTATCGTCGCGTAACCGGACGTCTGCTGCGAGGCCGAGAGAACACTCTCGAGCTCGTCGGTGACGTCGCGCGACCCAGCGCGAACAGCAATCCAACCGATTGCGCCCGCGCCGACCAGGCAGAGGACGAGCGCGCCGAAGCCCACGATGAGTGTGTCGCGGATACTGTCGAGCTGCAGGCTCTCGCGGATGCTCATTGTGTCGCCAGCGGTGTGAGCACGCCGTTCGTCGCGCGCGTCATGCGGAACGTGTCGCCAGCCGGGTCGTTGTTCGACGCGAACCACATCGGGCCGGAGAGGGACGGGAACGATGACCGCGACGACAGGCTCGCGAGATAGCTTCTCACTCCCGCGCGACTTGCACCGGCGTGCGCGAGCGCACGGCCGATCAGCCGTGTCGCGTCGTAGGCGAGCGCCGCAGTAGCGTCGGGATCGGTGCCGTACCGTGCGCGGAACTCCGCTACGAAGCGGCGTCCGGCAGTATCGGTCGTTTCGGTCGTGAAGGGTGTTCCGATAAAGACGCCACGCGAAGCAGAATCAGTGACGAGTCCCTGCCAGCCGTCTCCGCCGAGAAAGCTGCTCGTCACGTGCTGGCGGCGCGCCTCGCGCAGAATGCGAAGGCCGAGATCCTCGTCACTCGCGACGAAGACGAGATCGGGCTTCGTCTGACGCACGAAGGTGATGTACGGCTCGGGGTCAATGTCCATCGAGAGCGGATCCGCGCTCACGACCTGCCCGTTGAAGCTGTGCAGGAACGCGTCGGTGAGTCCGCGCCCGTACGCGTCGTTCTGGTAGAGTATCGCTACACGTGGTGCGCGGTGGAGCGACGCGCCGAGCGAGGAGGCGAAGCGCGCGAGCGTAACGCCGTTCACCGAGTCACTGGTGATCATGCGAAACACCCACGGCGATATGCCGGATAGGTCAGGTGACGAAGGGACTGTGCCCAGCGCGGTGAGCTTGCCTGCGTCATACACTCGTGCAGCCGCGACTTCGGCGGCGCTGCCGGCGTGACCGATCACCGCGACGATGCGCTGGTTGCCGACGAATTCGGCGGCGATGCGCGCGGCGTCCGCTCCGCGGCCATTGTCGTCACGCGCAATGACACGCAGCGGCACTCCATTGATTCCTCCGCCGCGATTGATCTCATCGACGGCGAGGTCGATGCCGCGCTGCTGCTGCACGCCATACGCGAGCTTCTGTGGGCCCACCGCGCCGACGACGTACTCAGAAGGACGGCGCGAGCAGGCGCCCGTGATTGCGACAACGAGCGCGATCGCGACCCAGCGCGTGGCCGCGAAGAAGGGGAGCGTTGAACGTCGGCGCACAAATTGGCTCATCACAACGATGACGATACGAAACGACTGTTGTCACGCTTCCGCGGGCGCCGATGGCCGGGTAATGCCGGTGGGCGCTCCGCGCGCTTCCGATGTGGCAGCTCGGAGTCTCGGCAGGCTCGATCGCCGACGGACGGAACGAGCGAGACGTAAGCGCAGGGTTGGGCGCGGTTAACTTTACGAGATGAGCAAACGCAGTCCGTTCAAGATCGGAATCATCCAGGATGCCGTCGCAGCGACCGCCGAGGCGACCGTCGATCGCGCGGTGGCGAAGATCAGAGAGGCAGCGTCGCGCGGCGCGCAGATAGTGTCGCTCCAGGAGATGTTCAACTCGCACTACTTCTGCAAGCAGCAGAGTTGCGAGCGATTCGACATCGCCGAGCCGATTCCAGGGCCGGTCACCGATCGGATGCAGGCGCTGGCGCGCGAGCTCGAGGTGGTAATTGTGGTGCCGATGTTCGAGCGGCAGGCCGCCGGCATCTACCGCAACTCGGCGGCTGTGATAGACGCCGACGGCGAGCTGCTGGGCGTGTATCACAAGATGCACATCCCCGATGATCCGCTGTACTACGAGAAGTACTACTTCACGCCTGGCGACTCGCACCACAAGTACGATGACGAAGAGCATCCGGGTGCGAACGGGTTCCGCGTGTGGAAGACGCGCTACGCCAATGTCGGCGTCCTGATCTGTTGGGACCAGTGGTATCCCGAAGCAGCGCGGATCACCGCACTGCTTGGCGCCGAAGTGATCTTCTATCCTACAGCGATCGGTTGGCATCCCAGCGAGAAGGCGACTTTCGGCGATGCGCAGGTTGACGCATGGCGCACTGCTCAGCGCGCGCACGCGATCGCGAACGGCGTCTACGTCGCCTCGCCGAACAGGGTTGGATTCGAGGAGGAGAAGGGGACGGACGGCATCGAGTTCTTCGGCCACTCGTTCATCTCCGATCCTTTCGGGCGCGTCATCGCGGAGGCCGGGACCGAGCCCGCGATCCTCGTCGCAGAGTGCGATCCGGCACTCATCGAGGAGACGCGAAGAAACTGGCCGTTCCTGCGCGACCGCCGGATCGATGCCTACTCGCCGATTCTCAACAGGTATATCGGTTGAGCGTTTGGCGCATGCCGGCGGAGTGGGAGCGCCATGACGCGACATGGATCGCGTGGCCTCACCATGAACCCGACTGGCCCGGCAAGCTGGAAGCAGTGCGATGGGCGTACGCCGAGATCGTACGAGTGCTGTCGCGGCACGAGCGCGTTGAGATACTCTGCAATGACGAGAGCACGCGCGACCGCGCGGCGTCGATGCTGCGGGCGCACGGCGCGACGATGCAGCGGGTGAATCTGCCGATCGCACAGCACAGACCGCGTCTGGCTGCGCGACTCGGGGCCGACGTTCGTCTGGAACGCGAACGGCGAAGTCGAAATGATCGCGTGGGATTTCAACGCGTGGGCGAAGTATGAGAACTATCATCACGACAGGAACGTTCCCAATGTGGTGCAGGAGCTGACCGGTCTTCCATTGACGCGCGCGCTACGGCCACACCGTGAGACGCGCCTGGTACTCGAAGGCGGCGGGATCGAGGTGAACGGGCAGGGACGGATCATGGTCACCGAAGAGTGGCTGCTTAGCGATCAACAGGTTCGCAATCCCGGTATGACCCGCGCCGATTACGAAGCGGTATTCGACGCGTACCTCGGCTGTCCGAGTACCATCTGGCTCGGCGACGGCTGCGCCGGCGATGACACTCACGGTCACGTGGACGACATCGCGCGGTTCGTGAGCTTCGACACCGTGCTGCTCGCATACGAGGAAGATCCGTCGGACGTCAACCATGCGTCATCGGTCGACAACCTGCGCCGTCTGCGAGCGGCGGCGGAGAAGCAGCCACTGAACGTCGTACTGCTTCCGTATCCGCGGCCCGTGATGATGGACGGGGTCCGGCTACCAGCGAGCTACGCGAATTTCTACGTCGCGAACGGCGTCGTGATGGTGCCGACGTTCAACGATGAGAACGACCGCGTCGCGCTCGCGATCATCGCTGAATGCTTTCCAGATCGACGTGTGGTAGGAATTCACGCCGTCGATCTGGTGTGGGGACTCGGCACTCTTCACTGTCTCTCGCAGCAACAGCCAGCTATGTCACTGGTGACGCCCTCAGCTTAGCATCGCAGCGTAGCTGGCTCAGTGCAGCACTTCCATGCGCTGATAAACGATGGTGATCACGCCGGCATCCACGCTGCTCGGCCATGCGTCGTGCAGGATGTAGCGGAATGGGCCGCCGGACGGGACCACGTGGTCGATCTCGACAGTCTTTGGCTGCACGGTGTTCTTAGTGCCGGAGTTATTGGCGCCCATCCAGGCCCGCATCAGTGTGGTGAGCGCCGGATCGCGTGTGGTGACCACGACGCTCTCCTGGTGGCCAGCAACTGTCTGCCGCGCGGGCACAGTCGGGTCAGTGCTCTGCGAGAGATGCGTGTGCTCGACCGGAAGATTGGCGACGCCGGTCGCGGTACCGACGGCGACCGAATCGACTATCACGCGGTACTCGCTCGCGTCCTGCGCTCGCGCGATGCTCGCGAAGATGAGCATCGCTGCAGCCGAGGCGCCCAGGTAGGACTTCAAAGATGGAAGGGAAAGCATCGATCGTCTCCAGTGGTGATGAGATGAATCAGATGCTTCGCAAGCCGCGGACCGGAACAAAGGTTTGCGCGCGCGCACCAGCGTGGTGCCATCAGTGATGGCACCACGCTGGTGTAGAGACGCTACTTCCTCACCAACTGGCGGAGCACGTACGGCAGGATGCCGCCGTTGCGGTAATACTGCATCTCCTCGGGCGTGTCGATGCGCGACTGCACCTTGAATGTGCGTGACTTGCCATCGGATGAGGTCGCACGCACGGTGAGCATGGCGCGCGGCTTCATCTCAGCCGTCATGCCGTCGATGTCGAAAGTCTCGAAGCCAGTGAGCCCCAACGACTGACGTGTTTCGCCGTTGCTGAACTCGAGCGGGATGACTCCCATTCCGACGAGATTCGAGCGGTGAATACGCTCGAATGATTCTGCGATCACGGCGCGAACACCGAGCAGCAACGTCCCTTTCGCCGCCCAATCGCGCGATGATCCTGTGCCGTACTCCTTGCCAGCTATGATGACGAGCGGAGTCCCATTCTTCTGGTACTCCATCGACGCATCGTAGATGCTCGTTGGATTCGCGCCGGGAGCAGTTGCAGTCCATCCTCCTTCGGTACCCGGTGCGAGCTCGTTGCGCAGTCGAATGTTGGCGAAGGTGCCACGCATCATGACTTCATGATTACCGCGGCGTGACCCGTACGAGTTGAAGTCCTTGGTCGAGACGCCGTGAGCGATCAGCCACTTGCCAGCGGGACTCGCAGCCGGAATGGAGCCCGCTGGTGAAATGTGGTCGGTGGTGATTGAATCGCCGAGCATTGCAAGCGCGCGCGCGCCGGTGACGGGCGTGATGCCCGGCGGCGTCATCGTCATATCCTGGAAGTACGGCGGGTTCTTGACGTACGTGGACTGCTCATCCCACGCGTACAGCGCGCCTTCCGGGAAGTCGAGCGCCGCCCAGTGCTCGTCGCCCTGGAAGACGTTGGAGTACTGATGCCTGAACATGTCCGCCTTGACGCTGCGAAGGATCTCGTCCTGCACATCCTTTGGAGACGGCCAGATCTCGCGCAGAAAGACGGGGCCGTCATTGCCGATTCCAACAGGCTCCGTGTTCAGATCGATGTCCATCCGGCCCGCGAGCGCGTACGCGACGACGAGCGGCGGCGACGCGAGATAGTTGAATCGCGTCAAGGGGTTGATACGCCCCTCGAAGTTGCGGTTGCCCGACAACACCGATGCGACGACGAGCTTGTTCGACTCGATGGCGTCAGCGACGGGCTGTGGGAGGGGCCCGGAGTTCCCGATGCACGTGGTGCAGCCGTAGCCGACAGTATTGAAGCCGAGTGCGTCGAGTGCGACGGTGACCTTTGCGGCGTTGAAGTAATCGGTGACGACCTTCGAGCCCGGAGCGAGACTCGTCTTCACCCACGGCTTGGTCTTCAATCCCTTCGCTACCGCGTTCCGCGCGAGAAGTCCGGCTGCGAGCATCACGCTGGGATTGCTCGTGTTGGTGCAGCTCGTTATCGCAGCGATCACGACAGAGCCATGGTCGAGCGTGAACGTCTGGCCATTCATCGTGACCTGCGCCGGGTCATGAGCGCGCGCCTGCGCCGGATCGTCAGCCACGACTGCAGCAGAAAGCTGATTCTGCGCACTCACCGCATTCGCCTGCTTGAGAAGGGCCGCCGCACCTGCGGGCGATGCGCGCTCGAGATCGGCGGAGAGTGCTTCCGCGAACATCTGCTTGGCCGCGCGGAGGGGAACGCGATCCTGCGGGCGCTTCGGTCCGGCGATGCTCGGCTCGACCGTCGCGAGGTCCAGCTCGATGGTGTCGGTGAAGACGGGGTCAGGCATGTCGTCGGTGCGGAACATCCCCTGCGCCTTGCAGTACGCCTCGACCAAGGCTGCTCGCTGCTCGTCGCGTCCGGTGAAGCGCAGGTAGCGCACCGTCTCGTCGTCGACAGGAAAGAATCCCATCGTCGCACCGTACTCCGGCGCCATGTTGGCGATGGTCGCGCGGTCCGCTAGCGAAAGCGACGAGAGGCCGCTGCCATAGAACTCGACGAACTTTCCGACCACCTTCTTCTTGCGCAGCATCTCGGTGACGGTGAGGACGAGATCCGTCGCTGTAGCGCCGGGCGGGAGCTTGCCGTGAACCTTGAATCCTACGACTTCGGGGATGAGCATCGATACCGGCTGGCCGAGCATCGCTGCTTCCGCTTCGATGCCGCCGACTCCCCAACCGAGGACGCCGAGTCCGTTCACCATCGTGGTGTGCGAATCGGTACCGACCAGTGAGTCGGGGTAAGCGGTGGTCTCGCCGTTCTCCTCGTTGGTGAAGACGCAGCTGGCGAGGTATTCGAGGTTCACCTGGTGCACGATTCCCGTGTCCGGCGGAACGACGCGGAAGTTGTCGAACGCAGTCTGACCCCAGCGGAGGAACGCGTAGCGCTCACGGTTGCGCTGGAACTCGAGGTCCGCATTGAGCAGGAACGCCGCCTCGGAGCCGTACTCGTCGACCTGAACGGAATGGTCGATCACCAGATCGACCGGCTGGAGCGGGTTGATCCGTGTCGGATCGCCACCGAGCTTGGCGAGCGCATCGCGCATGGCGGCGAGATCGACGACTGCCGGGACTCCGGTGAAGTCCTGGAGCAGCACGCGCGCGGTACGAAACGCGATCTCCTTCTCTGCCTTTGCGCGCACATCCCATTTCGCCAGCGCGAGCACGTCGTCCGCTTTGACGAATGCTCCGTCCTCGTTCCGGAGCAGGTTTTCGAGGAGAATCTTGAGACTGACCGGCAGACGTTCGGAGCTTCCTCCTGACGCGGATTTCAGGGCGTCGAGACGAAAGATCGTGTAGTCGCGTCCCGCGACGGTCAGCGTCGCGCGCGAGCCGAACGAGTTCGGGTGCGTCATGTTGTGGTCCTTGGTGCGGTCGCGCACGGCCGCGCGGGCTGCGCCGGCTTGCGGCGGTGCGCGGTGGGAAGCGGAGCCACTGCCCGGAGTCGGTCTTACGGTCCGAACAGGCTATTCCAAATCTACATGATTCGATTTGCGAACGGGCCGACCCGCGCTTGCCCGCCGAACAGTACGTGCTTAAGCGCGCCGGTGCATGCCACTTGCTCGGAGCTGTCCCATTCACGCAACAGGAGGTGTACGATGAGACAGACGAGATTGACGATCGCCGCAGGTGTGGCGGGCGCGCTGGCGATGGTTGGCGCGTGCGCGTCCGGAACTGGCGGCGCGACGAGCGGGGCGACACCAGGAACTACCGCGGGCGCGTCGAACACTGGCGGCGCGACTGGGTCTATGCCAGGCTACGCTGGCGGCAGCGCGACCAACGCCGGCGCGGCCGCGGGTGGGATGCCATCCGGCATGATGTCCCCGCCGGGAGGCTCTGCCGTCGGTACGGGACAATCGTCAGGGACGCTCACCGGCGGTCTCACCGGCCAGTCGTCGGGCGCGTCGGTAATCCCGGGGAACACGATCAACAACATCGGCAGTGACGCCAGGATAGTCAGTGCGATCGACGTCGCGAACACGGATGAGATCTCCGCCGCTACCCTCGCGCGGAGCCGCGCGTCGAGCCCGCGCGTGCGCGCGTTCGCGCAGCAGATGATTGCCGATCACGGGCAGATGCAGACGCAGGACCGCAATCTGGCGTCGAACCCGGACTTCATTTCATCCGACAGCGCGGACGTGACGCTCACGATGCGCCGCATGGACAACGCTGCGCTCACTCAGCTGCAGAACACGCCGAGCGGGCCGGCCTTCGACGCGCTGTACATCAACCAGCAGGTGGATGCGCACAAGAGGACGCTGGCGCTGCTCAAAGCTGCGCTCGATCAGGCAAAGGACACCCGCGTTCACAGTCTGATCGCCGCAGCGATTCCGAAGGTGCAGGCGCATCTGGACGAAGCGACTGCGATCCAGCAACAGCTCGGAACGTAGTCGAAGTCACGACGCATCCAGCGTAGCAGCGAGTGTGAGCCTGACCGTCACTCGGTGCTACGCTCGCGGGCCTCAGCGCGTCCGTACCCCGCAGCGGCGCAGGATCTCACGCGGCACCGTCGCTGTGGGGAGCATTCTGGACGCGCGCTCCGCAGGGCTTCGCGCAGCGGCACAGCCTCGCTCGCCAAGCGCCAGCTCCGCAAGCCGCGCGGTGATGCGGTAGCTGCCGGGATCCCAGTACGACGCACGCTGCACGGCGGCATAGCGGTCGCCGGCGCCATACACCTTCATGCCGACCGTCGCCGCCGCGCTTCGCACAGTGAACGCGAGCAGCAGCACCGACGCCGCGATGAGCGCGCGGCGCCACGCACGCGACCGTGGGTTCCACTCGTGCCGCGTGCGGCCGCCGCCGCTCATCGCCCCGAGCGAGCCCCACACTATAAACGACGGCGTGGCGAGTGATAGTACGGCATCGAACATACCGACGGCGATGGTGATCAGAATCATCGCGGTGACTGCGACCGCGACGAATGGATCGCGCGCCGCGGGATTGTTCGCGGTGCTTCCGCGCGTGGACTGAAATGCGTTTGCGATGATCCCGACGAATGCGACGAGAAGCACGATCACGGCGAACACACCGCGCTCGCTGATGAAGGTCACCCAGTCGCTGCTCGGCCACGGATTCGCGGTCGTCCCCTCCCCGCGCACGAGCGACGGGTCGTTGGGTTGGGCGAAGTGTGGATAGTAGACTGGCCAGTTGCCCGGACCAACACCCAGCACTGGATGCGCCTTCGCTATCGCGAGCGAGTTCCGGTACTGAATGACGCGCCCGCGTCCGCTCCCGCTGTTGTAATCGGCGACGCTGCGCACGGAATCGAGATACGGCGACTCACTCTTCCAGTTCAGCCTGTTCGGCAAAGCGAGAGCGAGCACTGCGCCCACGACCGCAAACGCTCCCAGCACGACGAGGCGCCGGCCAGCGTCAGCATGGGGCACCTTCCTGGCGGCGCGCCACATCGGCACTGCGAGGATGACGCCGACGATGAGCATGGCGAGCCATGCCGCGCGCGACCGGGACATCACGAGTCCGGCCGCGATGATGACGGCACCGAGCGCGCTGAGCACTACCGCGATCAAGCGGCGTGCGGTCACAGCGTACCAGATGAGCAGCGGCGCGCCGATCGCCGCTAGGTGAGCCATGAAGTTGCGGTTTCCCGAAAGGCCGCCGGGAGCTCTGCTCAGGGTGAAGTACTCCGACTCCACGCCGTACGCCTGAGCGAGCGCACTGGCTGTTCCCGCGACGATCGCAAGCAGGAGCAGCGCGGCGAGTGGCCTTCGCATTCCAGCGTTGGCGAGCGCGCGTGAGCACCAGAACACGACGAGTCCGGAGATCGTTATCGCGACGCTTCTGCTCGACAGCCAATGGTTCGGAGCGAGGATCGCGGAGAGTACGGAAACGCACGCAAAGATGAGCAGCAACGCGTCCACGCGGTCGAGCGCGAGTGAGCGAGCGCGAACCAGACACGCGATCCCGGCGACGAGCGCTGTGGCGTGCAGCGCCAGCTCCTTCGGTACGAAGAACCTGTCAAGCTCGAAAGCCTTGAAGGGCGATGCGGCGAGCACGACGAGGAGCGCGCCGAGGCCGAGCGCAGCGAGAGTTACTGCTCCGGCGGCGCCGGTACTTCCGGCTCGGGTCGGTGAGGGCGGCATTTCGGGTTGCTCGGCTGCGGATAAGTTATTGACTACGAGAAGAGTTGCCGACCCCAACCCGAGTCACCAACGTGTACTCAAGATTCAGCTTGCTCGCCGCAGCACTGGCGCTGACCGCTGCCAGCCTTGCCGCTCAAGCACCCGGCTCGCCGCACATCGAGCGCGGCGAGATCGACGCCAACCTGCGATTTCTCTCGTCGGACCTGCTGGAGGGGCGCGCGCCGGGAACGCGGGGCGGCGAGCTGGCGGAGCAGTACATCGCAACGCAACTCGAGTCGTATGGCGTGAAGCCTGGCGCGAACGGCTCATACTTCCAACGCGTCCCGATCGATGTCGTGAAGTCGGAGCGCAATACGATCCGAGTCACCGCATCCGGAAAGGCGTCCGCAACACTCACCATGCCCAATGACGTCGTCGTCTGGGCGGGCTCGGCCACACCGAAGAGCGAAGCGCGCGGTGAGCTTGTCTTCGTCGGTTACGGCGTGAAAGCGCCGGAGTACAAGTGGGACGACTTCAAGGGGATGAACCTCAAGGGGAAGATCCTGCTCGTCCTCGTCAACGATCCGCCGGCGACTCCCGCTGAGCCCAACCTGTTCGGCGGCAGGGCGATGACGTACTACGGCCGCTGGACGTACAAGTACGAGGAGGCGGAGCGGCAGGGTGCAGCAGGAATGCTGATCATCCACACCACTTACGAAGCGGGTTATCCGTGGCAGGTGGTCGTGTCGTCGAACATCAACGAGCACCGGCTGCTCCCGCGCCCGTCCGACGCGCCCGCGCCAATCGGAGTGCGCGGCTGGATCCAACACGACGTTGCCGCCAATCTGCTCAAGCAGGCGGGACTCGACCTCGCGCAGCTCACCAAGCAGGCGGACACGCGCTCGTTCCGCCCCGTGCCGACGGGCATCACGGTGGACATGTCCTTCACGAACACGATGTCCCATGTCATCGCCGACAATGTCGTCGGGCTCGTAGAAGGAAGCGATCCAAAGCTCAAGAATCAGTACGTCGTCTACAGCGCACACTGGGATCACTTCGGCATCGGCCCGGCGATAAACGGCGACTCCATCTACAACGGTGCCTACGACAACGCGTCGGGTGTCGCGACGATCCTCGCGGTGGCACACGCGATCGCGCGCGACCCGTCGAAGCCGAAGCGCTCGCAGCTCTTCGCGTTCGTCACCGCTGAGGAAGCAGGTCTGCTCGGCTCGCAGTATTTCGGCGAGCATCCGCCAGTTCCGGCGCGCGACATCATCGCCGATCTGAACGTCGACGAAGCGAACGTCGATGGGCCGGTGCGCGACCTCAACGTGCTCGGCGACAACAAGAGCTCGCTCGGCCCGATGCTCGCCGCGCTCATCAAGCCGCAAGGGATGACGCTCACTCCGGAAGCGCACCCCGAGGCTGGAGCCTTCTACCGCTCGGATCACTTCTCGCTCGCCCGCGTCGGGATTCCGTCGGTGTCGATCGGAGCGGGGACTGATTTCGTCGGCAAGCCCGCAGGGTGGGGAAAGGCGCACGAGGAGGATTTCGTCGCGCACCGTTATCACCAGCCGTCGGATCAGTACGATCCAAGCTGGCCACTCACCGGGACCGTTCAGCTCGCCGACATCATCTACAACTTCGGCAATGAGCTCGCGAACACCAGCACGCCGCCGACGTGGAACAGAGACGCCGAGTTCCGCTCGATGCGCGAGAAGGCACTGAGTGCAAGATGATCTTCTAGCGTTCCGGAGCGAGTTCCCGATCCTCGAGCGCACCACGTACCTCGTCTCGAACTCGCTCGGTGCGATGCCGCGCGTGGTGCCTGCGCGGCTCGCGGAGTACGCGCAGGAGTGGACCGAGCGGGGAGTTCGCGCGTGGGCTCAGGGGTGGTGGGACATGCCGCTACGGGTCGGCGACGTGATCGCGCCTCTGCTCAATGCGGGAGCGGGTACCGTGTCGATGCAGCCCAGCGTGTCGATCGCGCAGTCAGTGTTGCTGTCGTCGCTCGACTTCAGCGGCGATCGCGACACCGTCGTGATGACCGAGCTCGATTTCCCTTCGGTGATCTACGCATACAAGGGGCTTGCTCGGAGACTCGGCGCGCGAGTCGTGGTGGTCCCGTCGGATGACGGTCTCACGATAGACGTCGAGCGGCTCAAAGCGGCGGTCGACGAGCGAACGCGTCTCGTCTCCATCTCGCACGTGCTGTTCAAGTCCGCGTTCATCATGGACGCGGACGCGATCTGCGAGCATGCTCACAGCATGGGTGCGCTCGTCGCGCTCGACGCATATCACAGCGTCGGCATCATGCCGGTCGATGTGGCGAGATCCGGCGTGGATTTCATGACTGGCGGCGTGCTCAAGTGGCTCTGCGGCGGCCCTGGCGCTGCCTTTCTCTACGTATCGCCGCGAGTCGGCGACATGCTCGAGCCATCGCTGACGGGATGGCAGGCGCACGCCCATCCGTTCGCGTTCACCGACGAGATGGAATACGCTGGCGGCGCCGCACGCTGGCTCACTGGCACCCCGTCGATCCCCGCGCTCTTCGCCGCAACCGCCGGTCCCGAGATCATCAAGCGCGCGGGCATCGAAGCGATACGGCGAAAGTCGATGCGCCAGACGGAATGGTTGGTGCGTGCGGCGGAGTCACGCGGCTATCGCGTGCACGCGCCGCGCGACCCGGAGCGGCGAGGGGGCACAGTCGCGATCGACGTGCCGCACGGACGTGAAGTAGCGCAGTACCTGCTGTCGCGCGACATCATCATCGACTACAGGGTGGGTGCGGGGATCCGCGTCGCGCCTCACTTCTACACGCGCGACGACGAGCTGGAGACCTTCATCGACGCGATAGGCGAATGTCTGGAGCGCGGCGCGTGGCGCGATTTCGTCGCGGGCGCCGCTGCCGCGGTAGTGACGTGACCGCAGCTCGTCCGTATTGTTTGAGGGAGCCGAAAGGGTCGAAAACACGAGCGGCCCGACGCGAGTTATCACTTTCGCGCTCAGGCCGAGATTCTAATAATAACACGCTTGCGGCAAGGAGTGAACGGGCACGGAGCAGTGGGTCGCGCGACCGTTGGTGGAGTGTGCAGCGACGTGCTGGCGCGGTCCGTGCTTTGTGTAGAATTGGCAGAGTCAAGTTCTTGAACAAAGAGCGAAACCGCGAGTAGAATACGTTAGCAGTGTATCCGAACGAGTGGAGGTGTGCCGGATGCCAAGCCCGTTCCTTTCGTCAGAAGAATATGACGAGCGCGCGCACCAACTCTACAACGAGGGTGAATACGATCAGGCTCTAGCGATACTTCGGGAAGGTCTCACGCTCTACCCCAGCGCCGTCGAGCTGCACATCGGCGTTGGATACGCCCACAACGCCCGGGAAGATTTCGCCTGGGCCCGGCGCGCCTTCGAGGAGGCGCTGGTGCTCGATCCGGACCATGAGGACGCCCTGGCCGGACTGGGCGAGACGCTGCTGAAGTTCGGGCAGCGCGACGCTGCGCTGAATTGCTTCCACCGCACACTCGAGCTCGGGTACGCCGACGATCAGGATCTGATGCTCCAGATCGGACGCGCGCTGTTTCGTGAGGCGATGATAGCCGAAGCGCGCGAGTTCTTCGACATCTCCGTCCAGAACGCTCCGGAGAGCGCCGAGGCGATCTCGTGCGTGGGATACGCGCAGCACAGACTCGGCGAGGACGACGAGGCAGTCGCGACGCTGCGCACAGCGCTGCGGCTCGATCCTGATCACGTCGAGGCGCGGATCTATCTCGGCAACATCCTCTACGACCGCGGCGACTACGAGGCTGCGCTCTATCACCTCGACAAGTCGAACCCCGACGACCACTGGGATGAGCTCGGCATCTGGCGGCTCATAGAGCTGAAGAAGTCGATCTTCAAGCTCCGCGACGGCGACCCTGAGCTCAAGCCATGGGAGGAGCGCGTCCGCGAGCTCGCCGGCGAGCCAGACGACATCGACGAGATGCTCGCCGAGATCGAAGCGCGCGCCATGGAGAACGATCAGGAGGCGGCGCGCGGACAGCTGGAGCTCTTCGGCGCGCTGCTCAACTCGCTCGTGGATGAGGCGGAGCCGGTCGCGGACGAGGCGGGCGACACGGTGCACCGGATAGTGAGCGGCGACGCTGCTTACGAAGGGACGTGGGATGAGATCGTGGAGCAGATGCGCGATCGCAAGGCCGCCGGATTGCCGCTGGAGCAGTACATGGCGAAGGAAGCGCGCCGTGGCTACGGAATGACCGGCGTGGAGATTCCATCGCGTGACGCGGAAAGCTTCATCCGCGGAAGCGCTACCGCGGGGTTGCTCCGAATCGACCGATGACCGCTGCCGACAGAGCAGCGGCACAAGCGGCATTCAACGATGGTCGAGGCGTCTACGGGCGCCTCGACCAGCTTCGGGGCCCGGAAGACGCCGCCGCGGACATAATGGATCTCTGGGCCGCGTCGGAGTCCGCGATGCGAGCGATGATCGGCGGCTCGACGCTCTCGGGGCAGGCGCTCGTCCGCGAGCTGCGGCAGCGCGGGATGCTCGATCTGGAGCAGGCGAACGCACTCGCCAGCTTCTGGGACGCACGAACGCGCGTTGACGACGTCGGCTACAAGCCAACTCTCACCGACATCGGCTACGCGCGATCGGGCTACAACGAGCTCGGGCGCGCGATCACCGAGACTCCCGCGCCGACTGCGACCACGGACGCCGCAGCATCGCCGTTCGCGCCGCCAGGCGCGCGCATCGGAGCCGCGGGAGCGGGAAGCGGCAGTGCGTCAGGCGCGAAGCCGGCTGCCGGCAGCGCCTGCCGCGCAGGCGACCGCGCCGCCCCGCAATCATCGACGCCCGTCCGTCGGAGGCCGCGTCTGCCGTTGCCGGTGATAATCGCCGCTGCGGTGGTGCTGTTGGCCGTGATCGGAGGCGCGCTCTATTTCGCGTTCGGCCAGTCATCGTACGACCGCGACATGGCAAGCGCGATAGCGCTGATGCAGAGCGGCAAGAACGAAGCGGCGCGCGCTGCCTTCAGCTCGATCGCGAGACAGCATCCCGACAAGGCCGATCCGCACGTCTTCATGTCGCGGCTCGCGCGCGAAGACGGTGACCTCAATTCCGCGCGCGACGAGCTCGTCACCGCGATCAAGACCGACCCTGGCGACGAGCGCGCGCTGCGCGAGATGGGAATCCTCCTCATCGCGCAGAACACGCAGAACAGCCTCAACCTCGCGCGCTCGTTTCTGGTGCGCGCCGTTCAGGCCGATACGAGCGACGCCGCGGCCCAGGGCTATCTTGGTTGTGCGCTGGTGAAGCTGAACCGGAGCGCAGAAGCGCAACCGTTCCTCGCTCGCGCGGGGACAGGGAGCTGGAGCTCGTGCAGCGCTACGCCGCCGCCCGCGGCATCGCCACAAGTCGCCGGTCAAGCGCCGCTCAGTCACTGACCACCGACCATCGCATCGCCGTCCTCCTCGGGGCATTCCGGTGCTCCGAGGTTTTTTTCTACAACCGCCCGTGTGCTACAGCACGCAAACACGCAGTAGCGAATAATGAAACCATCGATCGACCCGTCACTCGTCTCGCGCGTAGTTCTACCGAACGGACTCACCGTCATCGTTTACCGGAACTCCGCGGCGCCGGTCGTAGCGGTGAACACCTTCGTGAAGGCCGGATACTTCGATGAGACCGACGACGTGGTCGGCATCGCTCACGTGCTGGAGCACATGTTCTTCAAGGGAACGGCGAAGCGTGGAGTCGGTGAGATCGCGAAGGCAACGAAGGCGTCGGGCGGCTACCTCAATGCCCACACGATCTACGATCACACGAGCTATTACGCGGTTCTCCCGTCGAGCGGCTTCGACGAGGGATTGGCGATCCAGGCGGATGCGTACGCGAACTCGGTGATCGACGCCGGCGAGCTCTCGCGCGAGCTGGAGGTGATCATCCAGGAAGCGATGCGAAAGGAAGACAATCCCGGCGCGGTGACGACCGAGACGCTGTACGCACTGCTGCACGATGAGCATCGCATTCGCAGATGGCGCATCGGGCGGCCCGCCGAGCTGCGCGAGCTGCGCCGCGACCGGCTGCTCGCGTTCTACAAGAACTTCTACACGCCATCGAATACGGTGGTCGCCATAGCGGGAGACGTCGACACCGATCGCGTGCTCGATGAAGTGAGCGAGCTGTACGGATCGATCCCTGCGCGCGAGCCGGTGCGCTCGCCCGGGCCCGTGGAGCACGAGCGCGCGGAGTTCCGGTACGCGGAGCTCTGCGGTGACGTCGAGCAGACGCACGTCGAGATCGGATGGCGCACGGTACCGCTGCTCAACCCCGACAGCGTTGCGCTAGACTTGACGGCGAGTGTGCTCGGCTCTGGGCGCGCGTCGCGACTGTACCGCGCGGTGCGCGACAGGAGGCTCGCAGGTTCCATCGGCGCCTACAACTACTCTGCGGGCGATGTAGGAGTCTTCGTCGTTTCATCCGAGGGGGATCCTGCAAAGGCGCCAGATGCTGCGCGCGGATTGTGGGGCCAGGTCGCGTTGCTGCGCGACGGTGACGTGTCGAGCGCAGACGTCGAGCGCGCGCAGAAGTTGTTCGACTCTCGTTGGGCGCGTCACCTCGAGACGGTGGAGGGCCAGGCTGCGTACCTCGCGGAGTGGGAGGCTCTCGGCGACTGGCACAAGGGCGACGATTACCGCACGGCCTTCATGGCGCTTGGTGCAGCTGACGTCACGACCGTGGCGCAGCGGTATCTCACTCCCGATCGAGCCGCTGCGGTCGTTTACCGGCCTGCTCGGGCGCCGCAGCTCGCGAGCGACGCGGCAGCGTTCCGCGCGCTGCTCGACGCCGGCACGCCAGAGCGGTTGATGCCAGGAGCGGTGCGCACGCCTGACGCCGCGGCGCGCAAGCAACGCGCCAGAGCTCGAGCGCGAGGAAGCAGGCGTGTTGGTATTCCGCACCGAGCGAGGAATTCCGGTGCTGGTGCGTAAGCGCAGCCGGCGCCGCGATCACTCACATCGGCGTGTATGCAGCGACTGGCGCCGTATTCGAGCCACGCGATCGCGCTGGAATCACCGCACTCGCAGCGCGGACGACGAGCCGCGCCACCGCGACGCGCACGTCGCTCCAGATCGCGGAAGAATCCGAGCTGCTCGGCGGCGGCATAGCGACGTTCGCGGCATCTGAGACGATGGGATGGTCGTTCTCGGTGCCGTCTCAGAATACCGTAGCTGCACTCGATCTTCTCGCAGACGTGGTGCAACACGCGACGCTGCCGGCCGAAGCCTTGGAGACGGAACGTGCGGCGATGCTTGCCGACGTCGCGCGCGCGCGGGACGACATGTATCGCTTCCCGATGCTGCTCGTGCGCGAGGCTGCGTACGGCGATCATCCCTACTCGATCCCCGCCGGCGGCACTGAGGAGTCGCTCCGTGGGCTGTCGCGCGAGGAGATACTCGAGTGGTATCGCGAGCAGCTACTGCGCGCGCCGTTCGTCATCGGGATCGTCGGCGACGTCGATCCGGCCGACGTCGCGTCCGAGGTGGCGTCGCGCTTCACGGAGCTCGAGATGGCGGAGCGACCGGCCGTCCCGGTCCCACAGTGGCCCGAGACACAGCGCGAGTGCGACGCGGCGCGAGACAAGGCCCAGACCGCACTCGCCATCGCGTTCCCGTCAGCGTCGCGAACGGATCCACGACGCCACACAGCGCACGTAGTCGCATCGATAGCGAGTGGGCTGGGCGGACGCTTCTTCGAAGAGCTGCGCGACAGGCAGTCGCTCGCCTACACTGTTCACGCGTTCGCATCGGAGCACCGACTGGCCGGGATGTTCGTCGCCTACATCGCGACGTCGCCCGATAAGGAAGAGCGCGCTCGTGCCGGCCTTCTTGCCGAATTCGCGGCGCTACGCGGTCAAGGCGTCACTGAAGATGAGCTCGCGCGTGCCAAGCGCTATCTGGTCGGCATGCACGACATTCGGCAGGAGCGCGGTGACGCACTGCTCGGTGAGATGATCGATGCGTGGCTGTTCGGAGCGTCTCTGTCCGAGCTCGATGAGTACCGCGCGCACATCGAGGGCGTGAGTGCTGACGACGTCGCTCGAGTGTCGCGCGCCTGGTTCGACGAGCGCCGCGTCGCGAGCGGAGTGGTGCGCGGGAAGTAGCGCCTCCGCGCTCGCTCCACGGCGATGAGCTCAGTGTGCGAGCTTGGGATGCGCCTGGAAGAACTTCCACATCTCGTCGGTGGCCGAGACGTCGTGAGTCGCTGCGCCAGCAAACTTCCACCACGGCGTCTCGTCGCCGGGCCACTTGTGAGTGCCGTCGACGATGGTGTAGAACAGGACTTCGGTTCCGTCGCGACATCCGGTGAAGTCTTCGCGAATGATGTTGCCCTTATGCGAGGTGTCCGTCGTCAGCGCGCGGCGAACAGCCGTCGGCGCGTACCCAGAAGTCGATGGATTGCGGGAGCGGGCACTATGTGATTGGGGCCGTCCGACTCCTTTCCGCCGTTGTAGGGAACCGCGCGATCCGCTTCGCCGTGGAACGCGATCACCGCGACCGGCGACGCTGGGTCCTTGATCCTCAACGTATCGCCGCTGCGCGTGATGCGACCGATCGACCCCGCTGAGATCCCAATCGCGGCGATCCGATTCGACAACACGGACCCGACGCGGTACGCCATGAACGCGCCATTGGAATGTCCTGCGACATAGATGCGCGCCGGATCAATCGAATACCTGTGCGACACCGAGTCGATCAGGTTGCGGATGAACGCTACATCGTCGATGCGGCTGCTCCCGTCCACCGCGGTGTGCCACACACTCGGCGAGCCGAGCGCCTGCGGGTAGGCGACGATGAAGCCTTCCCTGTCGGCCTTGCGGCTCATTCCGGTGGAGCTCTCGAACGTCTTCGCGCGGGCACCGTGTCCGTGCAGCATGATGATCAATGCCGTCGGATTGCCGGCGTGATACGAGCGCGGCACGTGCAGGATGTATTCTCGCTGCTCGCCCGCCGATGGCAACGCATAGACGTGCGAACGTTCGGGGAGTGCGCCCATGATCGCGCAGCCGGAGATTGGCAGCGACGAGAGGAGCGCGAGCGAAAGCGCGCGCAGCGAGTTGCGGGTCATGTTGGCTAGTGCTCGTTCGTTGTCGTTACGTACGGTTGGTCTCATTCACTGAGTCGATGACTCGCGCTCCGCGGCCATCGCGCGGCTCAGCTCGGACAATGCGGCTCTCAGGCGGCCGCCCGGAGCGCGCAGGCCACGCTGCGCGTCGTAGTCGCCGGCGTCGGTGACGACGATGCCCTGAATCGCGGGCTGCGCGGTCGCCCAGGCAAGCACGCCTTTCAGCGCGAGCGCCTGACTCTCCTCTCCGTGGATGATGGGGTAGCCGCCAGAGGCGAGCACCCAGTGGACCTTTGGGCGCGCGTACGCGCGCATCCAGCGTTGCGCGATTCGCATGTGAGTGTCGAGCGACGTCGCGCCGTCAAAACCGGGCATCAGCGAGAAGCCCGATGATATCGACGGGCGAATGCGGCTCCGCGGCCCACGCGTACAGCGTGCTGTCGCGCGTACCATAGCTCGATGCCGCCACGGCGACTCGAATGTTCGGGTTGACATGGTGCGCGACCGCTGCAGCGCGCGTGACGAAATCGGTCCAGAACGACGGGTCGCGTGTGCCGAGCACTCGCGCACCCTCGCCGTAAGGCTCGTACGCAGGAACGAAGATCGTCGGACGCAGCGCGCGCGTGAGTCGATTCACGTCGGCGAGTCGGTCGGTCGAAGTACGCGGCGGGCGCCTTGCGAAGCTGCGCGCGCGCGTCGCGCGAGTATCCGAGCGTGACGATGACGGTCGTGCTGTCCTCGCGTGCGTTGTCTATCACGTGTGCCAGAGAATCGAGCGCGCGGCCGCGTGCAGCTTCCGGATCGACGACGACTGCGATCGCGTCCATGTTGAGCGAATCCGCGAGCTGCAGATCACTGACGATCGCGAACGGCGGCGGCGGCGACCGAAGGTCGGGGAGCACCTTGAGTCCGAATTCGAAATCGTCCGGGCGCGCGGTGAGAACGTCGCCGCGGTACCGCTCATAGCTCCCGATCGCTTCGACGGCGGCGGGAAGCTGGACGAGGACTATCGCGACCGCAACGGTGACAGCAGTGGCGAGCGCAACGCGGATCGTGACTCGCCAGCGCGAGCGCGAAGGCATCGCGGGCGAGAACATCGGGATGAACACCCATGCAGCGTGCGACAGCGCTGCCGATCCGGCGATCACGCCCAGTGCGTTCGCCTGCGCGGCGGAGAGCACGAGCATGAAGCTCGCCGGCGTTCGTCCGATCGCGTCGAGGTAGCGCGTGCTCGCGACGAGGGCGACGACGATGTCATAGACGAGGATCGGAACGCCGAGCACCGGGTTCACCTGTCCGCGAACGAGTGCGCTCAACGCCTGCACCGCGAACAGGATGGTGACCACTGGCCAGAGCCACGCGACCGGCTCCGTCGTGCGCCCGTAGACGAGGGAGGTGTCGGAGACCGCTACTACGAGCGCGGGGACGAGGAGGAGCGCGCCGAGCGCGGTCGCGCCGGTGAAGATCGGGGTCGCGCGGCGGCTCTGGACGATGCGCCCCGCCGCGGCGATGTCCCAGATCACGATCGCCGCGGCGAGAGCGAAATACGCGGCGAGCTGTGCGCGGTAGGATGGCACCATCGCGCCGAAGCTAGAGCGAGGGGCGTGCCGCGGCAACTGCAGCCATGGAGGGATGTGCGGCCTGAGATGCGCGAGCGAGTCCTGCGCTGTCCAGATTCCGCGCGCTTCCACGCCGCATACCACGCCGGTACAATTCGCCATGCCACGAAGTACGCGGTTGTGGAACGTACCCAACGTCATCTCGCTTTCACGCCCCGCGCTCGCAGTCGTTTTCGTGGTGATGAGCGACTCGCGATCGCGGATCGTTCTCGTGGCGATTGCGGCGCTCACCGATTTCCTCGACGGGTTCGTGGCGCGGGTCGCCAATCAGCGGAGCGTCGCCGGCGCGCTGATCGATCCGATCGCGGACAGGGTGTTCGTCCTCGTCGCCGTCTCGGCGTACCTCGTGCGACGGGCTCTTCACGACCGGGCAGTACTTCATCTTCATCTCGCGCGATCTGGCCACCGCCATCGGCTTCATCGTCGCGCGGATCATCCCCTGGCTGCGGCCAGTGAAGTTTCGCGCGCGGCTGCTCGGCAAATCGGTGACCGTCCTCCAGCTCGCGACGCTGATGGCGGTGCTGCTTCATCCGGCTGCCACCACGGGGCTGATCGTCGCGATCGGCCTCTTGTCAGCGATGTCGATCTTCGATTATACATTGGCGCTCTGGCGCGCTCGCGCACGATAGTGAGATCGCGCCGTCTGACGAAACGAAATTCGAGGTAATGACGTGGCAATCCGACGTGGTCTGCTCGCCGCAGCAGCGACTCTTCTACTGGCTGCCAGCGCGGGGGCGCAGACCCAGCAGGTCGCGGTGTCCTACATCCCCACCGTTCGATTGGACCTGCTCGGCGGAAAGCCCACGGCGCTCCAGGTGGGTGCCGGAATCGCGTTCCCGTTCAGCAATTACTTCAGCGTCGGCGGGAACGTCGGCGGCGGAGTGAGCTCGAGCGGCTTCAGCGGACGCGTGGACGGCTTCGGCCAGTTCTCGCTCGACCCGTACCATCAGTACGAGTGGGAGCCGTATGTGGGCGGCGGCGTCACGGTGCGCAACGATGCTGGTGGCTACAACACGCGTACTTATCTGCTCGCCTTCATCGGCGCTAACGGTCCGAGCACCGGCACGATCGCGCCAGGCGTGGAGCTCGGGATCGGCGGAGGAGTGAGGCTCGGCATCACGCTCCGATGGGCTCCGAAGCGGTAGTCCTGGCGGCGTAAGCGGCGCTTTCGCCGCAGCCGGGAGGGTGAAAATCAGACGGGCGCCTTGTGGGCGCCCGTTGCTTTCCTAGACTGCCTGCCTGACCGTCTTCAGTGGCTGGGCGAATCGCTCGCCCTGAGTCCTCAACTGCGCGATCTCGAGCTGATTCAGCTCTGGATATCTCTCTGCAAAGTATGCCAGCGTCGCATCGAACCATTCCTTCTGGTCTTCAGCCTCAGCGCCTATGACACCGCAGCGCATGATGTGCTGGAACAACTCATCGCGTGCCTCATCTATCGGGCTCTTGTGTCCCGCGGTCGCCGAACCCTGAGTTTGATATCGCTGATTGGTTTGCTTCTTGGCCATTACACCCATTGAAAAAGTCTGAAATTCACAGCTGAAATTTAACTGATTTTCGAGTCATTTAGTAGTGGCGGCGACTGTTTCTCCGCTGCTGGCAGCGCGCGGGCCGCCGACGAAGTCGAGGATGATCTCGACGAGCCGGTCGGGCGCCTCCTCGGGCACGAGACGCGCGACGCCAGGAAGCCTGATGAGGCGCGCGCCGGGAATGTCCTTGGCAAGCCGCTCTGCGACGTCGCGGCTTATCCACTCATCCTTGTCGCTGCGGATCACGAGCGTGGGGATGGTGACGTCGCTGAGCTCGAGATCTTCGAAGCTCGGAGCGCCTGATGGCCGCGCCGAGTGTGAGGAGATGGTGCACTCCATCGAAGCCGGCGAACGGCGCGAGATAGCGAGCCACGAGCCGCGGCGGCATGTGTTGAGTCGACGTGACGCCGCCGTGGAGGATTGCCTCGATCAGCGTCGCCGCGCCGAGCACGCCACGGGTGACCCGTACCGCGAACTTGGCGGTGCTGCGCTGGAGTGTCGTGATGTCGCGTGCGGGCAGCTCATCGTATGCGGGGACGTTGACGAGGACGAGCTTGTCCACGCGGTCGGAGCGGGTCGCGGCGAGCCGGAGCGCGACGTCACCGCCGAGGTCGACTCCAACCACAACGGCGTGGGCAAGCCGCAGCGCTGTCATCGCCGCGTCGAGATACTCCGCTTGCGCGGCGATCCCGAAGTCTGCGTCCGGCGCACGATCCGACTCGCCATGCCCGAACAGGTCGATCGCGTATGCGGTGTGTCCCGCTTCTGCTAGCAATGGAGCGACGTAGCGCCACAGGAAGGCGCAAGTTCCGAAGCCGTGAAGCAGAACTATCGGAGTCCCACCGTGGCCATATCGCTCGACATGGACGGCGCCAGGACCAGCCGGAACACGCAGAACGTCAGCTTGCATCGCGAGGTAAATTCACGGAATGGCGAATAATAATCCCAGGAACGCAAGAACCGGCGCACCACGCCAGGGCGGAAATCGCACCGCTTTCTACGCGGTGCTCATCGCGATAGCGGTGATAGGGATCGGAGCGATCCTGTACTTCATCAAGAGCCCGACTGTGAGCGACGGCGGCGCCGAAGCCGACGCCGCTTACGCGGCGCTACAACGGAACTACGCGAGCGCCGGCCCGGCGCAGCCTTACGTCCTCGGGAATCCGAAAGCGCCAGTGCTGATCGAGGAGTTCGCCGACTACGAGTGCCCGCAGTGCGGAAGGTTCTCGACGATCACGGAACCGGACGTCCGCCAGCGGCTGATCGACACAGGCGAAGCGTACTACAAGTACTACGACTTCCCATTGCCGCAGCACAAGAACTCACAGGCCGCGTCGAACGCGGCGGCGTGCGCAGACGAGCAGGGAAAGTTCTGGCAGATGCACGACGCACTCTTCGAGGGCCAACCTTCCTGGGGGCTCGACGAGAGCACCGGCGGAGCGACCGAGGTCACGAACAATCCCAAGTCGATCTTCCTCGGCTACGCCGCACAGATCGGGCTGAACACGAAACAGTGGGAGCAGTGCTTCGACGCGCACAAGTATCAGTCACGCGTCAATGCAAATCTTGCAGAGGGCTTCCGTCGGCACATCAACGAGACTCCGACGTTCTACGTGAACGGCAAGCCAGCGCAGCCAGCAGGTGCGCTCCCGTTCGACGCGCTCAAGGCGCAGGTCGATGCCGCAGCGGCGGCGAGCGGCGCGCACACTGACACCGCGAAGTAGTAGCACTCGGAATGCGACGAATGACGGTTGCGGCGCTCGCGTTGTGCGGGGTCTTTCTCGCGCTATATCTCACGCTTTACAAGATCGGCGTGATCGGACACCTGGCGTGCGGCTTCGGTTCGTGCGAGCTGGTGAACACGAGTAAGTGGTCGCGCCTGCTCGGTATGCCTGTCGCGGCGTGGGGGATGTTGTTCTACCTGATGGTGCTCGTTACCGCGGTGGTGGGAACTTCGCCATCGTGGTCCGCGCGACCCGAGCCGGCGATCGCCATAGCGGCGATGTCGCTGGTCGGCGTGATCTTCTCGGCGTGGCTCACGTATCTCGAGCTGTTCGTGATCCACGCGATCTGCAGATATTGCGTTGCGTCGGCGGTGCTGGTGACGGTGATATTCGTCGTGAGCGCGTGGGATTTGCGTGGGGCGCGTTCTGCGTTCGGGCGGCACGACGGATCGCGTCGCCGACTGTAATCGCGGCGCGATTCGAAATCCCGTAGGGCGCGGCCCCGTCGCGATCCGTCGCGGCTAGGCGCGTCGGATCGCGCGCTGGCGGGCTGCGGCGTCGTCGAGGCGGACGCGTGGCTTCGTCTCGATCTCTTCCTCGCCTTCCTCCCGTGCGCGGCGGCGGAACGGCACCAAGTCGCGCCCCAGGGTGACCAGCGCGCGCGTCGCTACCGCGCTCGCGAGCGGCTCCGGGATGGACATCACGCGGATGTACGTGTCGATCGCACGGTCGAACGATAGGTCTTCGGCCAGCGTATCGACGAACATCAGAGCGTTGTCGACGTGCGCGCGGATGATCGTCTCGTCGGCTCGCGCCTGCGCCAGACGCAGCCGGCGCTCCGCGTTTGGATGCAGCTTGCGGCCAAAAAGGGACTCGGGGAAAAGAGATCTGAAGATCATGATTCCTGCGATTCGTATTGGTCCTTGAGACCGGCGACCACCGCCGGGTCCGCGAGCGTTGTCGTGTCGCCGAGCGCCCGCCCTTCGGCTATGTCACGCAATAATCGGCGCATGATTTTACCCGAGCGAGTCTTCGGAAGATCGGCCGTGAATAGAATATCGTCCGGCCGCGCGATCGCGCCGATTTTTTCGGCCACATGGTCCCGTAATTCGTCGCGAAGCTCGCTGCTCGGGTGACTTCCGGCGCGCAGTGTCACGAACGCCGCCAGCGCCTGGCCCTTCAACTCGTGATGCTTGCCGACGACGGCGGCCTCCGCCACTGACGGGTGATCGACCAGCGCGCTCTCGACTTCCATCGTGCCGATTCGGTGGCCAGCGACGTTCAGCACGTCGTCTACGCGGCCAAGGATCCAGAAGTAGCCGTCCTCGTCGCGCTTCGCGCCGTCGCCCGCGAAGTAGAGATCGAGGCGGCCCGGCCACTTGGAGAAATACGTCTGCACGTACCGGTCATCATCGCCCCAGATGGTGCGCAGCATCGATGGCCATGGGTGCGTGAGGGCGAGAAGGCCGCCTCCGATCCGAATCTCGTTCGCATCCGAATCGAGCAGCACCGCCGCGACGCCAGGGAGCGGTATCGTCGCCGAGCCGGGCTTGGTCGCCGTGATCCCCGGGAGCGGCGAGATCATGATCGCGCCCGTCTCGGTCTGCCACCAGGTGTCGACGATCGGGCAGCGGTCGTGGCCGATGTGCTCCTGGTACCACATCCACGCTTCCGGATTTATCGGCTCGCCGACCGACCCAAGGAGGCGAAGTTGCGAGAGATCGTGCCGGTCTGGCCACTCGGTCCCCCACTTCATGAACGCGCGGATCGCCGTCGGTGCCGTGTAGAAGATCGTGACGCCGTAGCGCTCGCAGATCTCCCACATGCGGTCCTTGTCCGGCCAGTCCGGTGCGCCCTCGTACATCACGCACGTCGCGCCGTTGGCGAGCGGTCCGTAGACGATGTACGAGTGCCCCGTCACCCAGCCGATGTCAGCCGTGCACCAGTAGACGTCCTCGTCGCGCAGGTCGAACACCTCACGCGTGGTCGTCGCAGCGCCCGTGAGATAACCGCCCGTGGTGTGAACGATTCCCTTCGGCTTTCCGGTGGTGCCCGACGTGTAGAGGATGTAGAGAAGATCTTCCGCGTCCATCGCTTCGGGCGCACGGGTACCGCTCACTCCGCGCATGAGATCGTGCCACCAGTGGTCGCGCCCTGCGCTCATCTGCGCGAACGCCTCGTCGCCTGACGATCCGGGGCGACGCTGCACCACGACGACATTCTCGATGCGTCGGGCAGTCCTCCAGTGCTCTGTCGCAATTGCGCTTGAGCGGGATCACCTGGCCGCGGCGGTAGCCGCCGTCGGCAGTGATGAGCAGCTTCGCCCCAGCATCGTTGATGCGATCGCGGACCGACTCCGGCGAGAATCCGCCGAAGACCACCGAATGCACCGCCCCGATTCGCGCGCACGCCAGCATCGCGACCGCCGCTTCGGGGATCATCGGCAGATAGATCGCGACGCGGTCGCCCCGCTTGACACCAAGCCGGTCGAGCACGAGCGCGAAGTGGTTCACTTCGCGGTAGAGGTCCCAGTAGGTGAGGACGCGACGATCGCCGGGCTCGCCTTCCCAGATGATCGCGGCCTTGTTGCGGCGCTTGCCGAGCGCGTGTCGGTCGACACAGTTCGCCGAAACGTTGAGCTTGCCGCCTACGAACCACTTCGCGTGTGGCGGATTCCACTCGAGCACCGTGGACCACGGCTCGATCCAGTCGAGCTTTGCTGCCTGGCCGGCCCAGTAGCCCTCGGGATCGCGCGCGGCTTGCTCATAGATCCCGGGGTCACTCACCACTGCGTGCGCCGCGAAGTCGCGCGGCGGAGGAAAGACTCTGTCTTCCTGGAGGAGTGCGTCGATCTCGCTCATGATGTTGAAGATATGCGTTTCCGGAGATCGCGCAGCGGGCCTCTGCCGGAGCGACGGACCCGGCGACGCCGCACTCGGATGAGAACCCGAGTGAAGTGTCGCCGACGTTTTCGGCGTACCCCTCACCCGCTAGATTTCATGCGTACCCATACAAGAAACGGCACATCCGAGATGACGAACCCCGGCTATACGCAGCCAACCGACTCCCCTGCTGGCACGCTCGACGTCACCGATAAGCGTACCAACAAGAACTACCAGCTTCCGATCGCCGATGGCGCCATCAGGGCGTCGGACCTCAAGCCGATAAAGACGAACGATCCGAACGACACCGGCATCGTCTCGTACGATCCGGCGTTCATGAACACGGCTTCGTGTCGCAGCGCGATCACGTTCATCGACGGCGACAAGGGAATTCTCAGGTATCGCGGTTACCCGATCGAGCAGCTTGCGCAGAGTGCGTCGTTTCTCGAGGTCGCCTGGCTGCTGCGTCACGGTGAGCTGCCGAGCCAGAAGGAGTACGACGAATTCGTCCACGACATCACGTACCACACGTACGTTCACGAGAACGTTCGCACGCTGCTGCACGGCTTCAGGTACGATGCTCACCCGATGTCGATGCTCCAGAGCATGGTAGCGGCGCTGTCGTCGTTCTACCCTGAAGCGCGCAACATCTTCGACGTCGAGCAGCGCAACATCTCGTTCATCAGGCTTCTGGCGAAGACGCCGACGATCGCGGCGTTCTCGTACCGGCACTCGAAGGGGCTGCCGGTGGTGTATCCCGACAACTCGCTGTCGTACGTCGAGAACTTCCTGTCGATGATCAAGCGCATGACCGAGCCGCGCTACGAGGCGAACCCGATCTTCGTCCGCGCGCTCGAAGTGCTGTTCATCCTCCACGCCGACCACGAGCAGAACTGCTCGACCAACGCGGTGCGCGCTGTAGGGTCTTCGCACGTGGACCCATTCTCAGCGATGTCAGCCGGTATCGCCGCACTGTTCGGTCCGCTGCACGGCGGCGCGAACGAGCAGGTGCTCCGTATGATCGAGGAGATCGGGACCATCGACAACGTGCCCAAGTTCATCGAGAGCGTGAAGAACGGCAGCGGGCGTCTCATGGGCTTCGGCCACCGCGTGTACAAGAGCTACGATCCGCGCGCGAAGATAGTGAAGCAGCTTGCCGACAGCGTCTTCAAGATCACCGGCGTCGATCGCGGCCTCGAGATCGCCCTCGAGCTCGAGAGGATCGCCCTGGCGGACGACTACTTCGTCTCGCGTAAGCTGTATCCGAACGTGGACTTCTACACAGGGCTCATCTACCGCTCGATGGGATTCCCGACAGAGTACTTCACCGTGCTCTTCGCGATCGCGCGCATGTCTGGGTGGATGTCGCAGTGGGAAGAGATGCTCCTCGACAAGGAGCAGAAGATCGCCCGGCCGCGCCAGATCTACACAGGCTATGGCGAGCGCCAGTTCAAGCAGACCGTGAACGTCAGCTCGAAATAGTGGCGGTCAGGACCGGCCACGCCCGCGGGCGTGGCCGGTGACGATGTGATTGCCCACGGCGATGCGCCGTGAGCGTAGCCGCAGCAGGCTGACGCAGGCAACTCCGGCGCCACCCATTGCCCACCGCCGCTGCCGGCTAGGCGCGCCGACGCCGCCTGATCATGGGAACAATTACCAGCAGGCCAGTCCCGATGAGAGCGAAGGACGATGGCTCGGGCGTCACGCCGTAGATGAACGCGAGGTTGCCGCCCATTGCAGGGTCCACCTCTCCTGCGTACGCACCGAAGTAGCCTGTGTTGAGCTGGTATCCGGCTGGGCAGGTACCGTTCGCGCTCGGATCGGTGGCGTCGCCGGTGCTTGGGTCATAGCACCGCTCGCTACCAAAGGAGGTCACCCCCGCAATCTCCCACTGCTGCGTCGCGGGATCCCAGATGAAGCCAGGGCCGCCAGAATCTCCTGACGCGGTTCCTACCTCATAGAGTCCGAAACCAGTGCTGCACACGCCGGGATTGACTCCGGCCGGCACGCTCCCGCCCCAGAACTGGCAGATCGTATTGTTCGCCGCGGAGCCATCATCGAAGTCGGAGAGAAGGATCGGACTGACGGGCTGATCGTACAGGTAGTTACCAAGCAGCGACGAATCCCAGCTGTTCAGACCGAGCCGCCGTATGGGTTCGCCGGTGTCGAGAAGGTCGTTGAAGAGCGTGTTAATCACGCCGCCCGTGTTCCCGTTGCCAGTCAGGCCAAAGCCAACAAAGAGAGTCGGCTGAAACAGCGGGTCTTGAGTGTAGAGCCCGTACCGAGTCATCCACGGGTCAGCGACCCGGCTGAGGTGAATGATGGCAATGTCGTTCGGATCGATCACGCTTCCCGTGTAATTGGGGTTAACGTGGATCGCGCTCGACTCGATGTTGGTCACTGTCCCGGACGAGTTGAGGAAGCCAGCGTAGACGGCGTTCGCCGTGATGTTGCCCGCTCCCGAGCCGCGTCCTCGTTCTTGACACGGTCTGGGCCCGGTGGCATATCCACCGGGCTATTCCAACTTTACAAGGGGGGACGATGACCGGACCTTCCGCGGGCGCCACCGGCACTACCGGCCTGGCTCCGAATGTCGCGGCCGCGCTGGCGTACTTTCTCGGATTTGTCACCGGCATAATCTTCTACATGCTGGAGCGCGACAATCGCTTCGTGAGATTCCACGCGATGCAGAGCATTCTCGTGAGCGTAGTGTTCGTCGCACTGTCGATCGTAATAAGCATCTTTGCCGTCTTCCCGTTCGTCGGCTGGATAATCGCTGTAATAGGGCATCTGGTCCTCGGCCTCGGTGCGTTCCTGCTCTGGCTGGTCCTGATGTTCAAGGCCTTCAGTGGCGAGGAGTGGGAAGTGCCGATCATCGGGGCGTACGCGCGGCGCTACTCCGAAGGGCCGTCCGCGCTGTAGGGCGCTGACGCGCACGCCGCTGCTGTATGAATGAACACGAGGCGGAAGTCGCATTCGCGACTTCCGCCTCGTCGTCTTGCCGCCAGCGTCGACCGGAGTCAGATGAGCTGCGCGTGCAGCTGGATGTCGACGTTTCCCTTGAGCGCCTGCGACACAGGGCAGCCGTCCTTGGTCGCGTTCGCGATCTGCTGGAACTTGGCGTCGTCGAGCCCGGGAACCTTTGCGCGCACGTCGAGCTTCATGGTCGTGATCTTGAATCCGCTCCCCGACTGCTCGATGCTGCATGATGCGTCGGTAGTGACCTGCTCGGGCGGAGTACCGTTTGTCTCGAGTCCGAGGCTCAGCGCCATCGAGTAGCAAGCCGCCTCGGCTGCCGCGAGCAGTTCTTCAGGATTCGAGCCGCGCTCTTCGCCGAACCGGGTCCCGAACGAATACTTGCCATTGATCACGCCGCTCTCGCCGCGGAATGATCCGTTCCCATTCTTGAGTCCCTTCTCCCATACAGCGTTTGCCTTGCGTGTCGGCATCTCTGATTCTCTTTGTTGAGTGTGACACCCGCTCTGCGGCACACGCCGTGCCGAAGCCGCTCGCACTGCTCAACGAGCGCGCTCGATCCTCCTGCGGTGCTCGCTAGTGCGCGTGGTGAGCGAACGACCAGAGTGAGTTCTTGAGACTCACGAGCGGCGGGTCAGGGAGCGTATCCACCTTTGCCGCATCCGCGCCACCGGCTGCGAGCACGATGACCTTGGTCTCTCCGTCGGTGTCGTAGCGATCGCCTTCGGCGTTGTGCGCGTCGACCCGCAGGCCGAGTCCGGTCACGTCGAACAGCTGTGCCACGCGGTGAGTCGAGATGAGGTTGCTCACGAGTGTGTCGCGCTCCTCATCGATGTCGGGTGCGATGTGATGGGTCGGATGAAAGCCACGGTGGCTGATTCCAGCTCGAAGATCGAAGAGTGCGTCACCGATCCAGACCTGACGTCCATCGTGCGTGACTCCCTTCGCCAGCCACAGCCGTACGTGGTGTCGTCGGCGTGCGCTGCGTCCGACCTCGCGCTCGAACGCTATATCTTGCGCGCGACCGAAGAGGTAGAGCGGGCTGACGGGCGCGGTGGAATCGGGGCGGTTGAACAGCACGCTCTTCGCAATCGCGATGTCCGCGCTCCGACTCAAAGAATCGGCGACGTCCCACCCCGCGGCATGCATCGCCTGCTCGATCTCGGGGAGTGAGCCGACGATCGCGAAGTTGATCGGATCACCCGTGCGATGCTTCGCATTGGTGGTGACCTTGGGGAGCGGCGCGAGCTCGGGCGCGTGCTCGTAGTGAGTGAGGAGCATCGGAGCGAGCCAGTGCGTGATTCCGAATACCGCTGCAATCACGCTGAGCCCGATGAGCGAGACGCACGCTTCCACCGCGACTACGGCGGGGTGCGATCTCTCGGACTTGAGCAAACCCATCGTGAGCTTACGGGGCTCGCGCCGCTACGAAACCGTGCGCGTCTTCTTCCTCAGGAAGTCCATGAGGATGAATTGGCCGAGCGTCATCGTGTTGGTGAAGTACGCCTTTCCGCGAGCGATTGCCGAAACGCGCTTGACGAATTCCACGAGCGCGCGGTCGCGCGCGAGCATGAAGGTGTTGATCACGATGCCCGAGCGTCTGCAGTCCGCCACCTCGCGCAACGTCTGCGCAACGACGCTCATGTCCAGCCCCATCGAGTTCTTGTAGATCTGACCGTTCGGGAGCGTCAGCGCACTCGGCTTCCCGTCGGTGATCATCACGATCTGTCTCATGTCTTTCTTCTGCGACATGAGAATGCGGCGCGCGAGCTTCAGCCCTTCCGCCGTGTTGGTGTGGTATGGACCGACCTGCGCATGTGCGAGCGTTGCGATCGGGATCTCCTCGGCGGAGTCGTGAAACAGCACGACGCGAATCGTGTCGCCAGGGAACTGCGTGCGAATGAGATGCGTGAGCGCGAGCGCGACCTTCTTCGCCGGAGTGAAGCGATCCTCGCCGTAGAGGATCATCGAGTGCGAGGTGTCGAGCATGAGCACGGTCGCGCATGACGAGCGATACTCGGCCTGATGCACCATCAGGTCGCCGTAATCGAGATCCATCGGCACGCCTATCGAGCCGGTGCGCGCCATCGACCTCGTCAGGGTCGCGTTGACGTCCAGGTTGAGAACGTCTCCGAACTCGTACTCCTTGCTCCACCCGTCAGACTCGATGCCGGTCGCGAGGTACGGAGTGTCGTGACTCCCGAAGCTCGACTTGCCGAGCGAGCTCATGATGTCGCGCAGCGACTTGTAGCCGAGGAAATCGATTCCCTTGTCGGTGAGATTGAACTGGACCGACTTGGAGGCGGCGTGCGAGATGCTTCCCTTGCCGAGCACGGCCTGGTGGCCGGCGGGCATCTGTGGAGGCGCCTGAACGTTGAGGTAGCCTTCCTCGGTGAGTCGCGCGACGAGCTTGTCGAGAAAGTCGGCGAGCTTCGCCTGGGCATCCTCGTCGCCATTTCCGCGGAGCGCGTCGAGCATCTCGGGCGTGAACTGACCACTCTCGATCATCGCCTGCAGGATCGCGTCGCGCAGCGCGTCGAGCGAGCGGTCGGCTTCCTCGCCAGTCTCACCCCAGTACGGGTGGAAGTGCTCGCCACCGGCGAAGCCCGACTGAAGGAGGAAGTCGGCCATCTTGTCCAGGAGCGCCTGAAGATCGACCGCGTCGGCCATCTCCGGGCTGAACTTGGAGTAGGTGTGGAACCGCATATGTGAATTATACACCTCGGCACGAATACATTTCTCGACGTGCCACCAGCTCGCTCCGCCAACCCGTTTCGCACGCTCATCGCGCACCGGAACTTCCGGATCTTCCTCGCCGGGCAGACGCTGTCGCTGGTGGGAACGTGGATGCAGACCGTGGCGCAGGGGTGGCTCGCGCTCGAGCTGTCGAACAGCGCGTTTCTCGTGGGCGTGGTCAGCGCGGCGCAGTCGTTTCCGGTTCTCGTGCTCTCGCTCTACGGCGGCGTCGTGGCCGACCGGCACGACAAGCTGAGACTCGTGAAGATCGCGCAGGTGCTGCTGCTGGTGCAGGCCGCGCTGCTGTGGTGGTTCACGGTATCGAAGCGACTCACGATAGACTGGCTCATCATCCTCTCCACCCTGAACGGTCTGATAAGCGCGTTCGAGATTCCCGCGCGGCAGAGCTTCATCGTCGAGCTGGTGCAGCGCGACGACCTCGTCGAAGCGATCGCGCTCAACTCCGGGGCCTTCAACCTCGCGCGCGTGATCGGTCCGATGGTCGCTGCGCTCGTGATCGGCACGCTCGGGCTAGCGTGGTGCTTCGCACTGAACGCGCTCAGTTACTTCGCGGTGCTCGCGAGCCTGTTCACCATTCGCGTAGCGCCCTGGAAGCGGCCGGACGAGCTTGGGTCGTCCATCGAAGGGATGCTCGAAGGCTTCAGGTACATGCGCGACACGCCCCTGGTGAACGTGCTCGTGCGAGTGGTCGGCGTGACGGCGATCTTTGGGCTCGCGTACCTCGCGATGATGCCGGTGGTCGCGCGCAACGTGATTCACACCGGCGCGACGGGCTACGGCGTTCTGATGACTTTCGTGGGCGTGGGCGCGTTTGCGGGGGCCCTGTCGATGGCGGCGCTCAGTGAGCGACACTCGCGCGGAAAGCTCTTCATCTGGTCGACGTACATCTTTGCGATCGCGATAGTGGTATTCACGTTCGTGCACGCGATGGTGCCGGCGAGCGCGGTGCTCGCAGTCGTAGGATTCGCGATGCTGCTCAATGGCTCCCTCGCAAACGGTCTCATGCAGGCGATCTCGCCGGACGAGCTGCGCGGCCGCGTCGTGTCTGCGTACGTCTTCGTCTACGTCGGACTCGTTCCGATCGGATCGTTCATCGTCGGCGCGCTCGCGAAGGGGATCGGCGTGGAATGGGCGCTGTGCGGTATGGCGCTATTCATGCTCGGCTACTCATGGTGGGCATTCACCCACTCGCCAGCGCTCGGCGCGGTGGAGCTCTAGGCTCCCACCAGCATCGCGAGCACCGTCGCCGCGATCGCGAGGGCGATCACGTCCTCGAGCGCGCCGACGTATGGGTCTGCGATGCCCGTTCGCGCTCCGAATGCCCGACGGGCGTTGAACATGCCGATCGTGCTCACCACGGCGCCAACGACGCCGGCGAGCGCACCGAGCCATGCGTGCATGTGTCCAGTCTGCATGACGACCGCGCCGACTACGCCGCCGCTGATCACGCGCGCGAGAAAAGGCGCGAGCGCCGTGCGGTTGGGAGTGCGCGGCAGCTTGTCGCCCACCAGCTCGGCGAGCGCCGCGATGATGAGGAGCACCGCGACGAATGGCAGGGCGAGCCAGCTTCCGGGCGCCACGCGCGGAGCGAGCTCTGGTCTGCGCCAGAGTGTGAGCGCGACGGCCGCTGGCGCGAGCATCGTCCGCATTCCGGCAACGGCGCCAAGCAGGAGCGCAGCAATGATGTAGAAGAGGTCAGTGTGGATCGGCATGAGGCTAATAATCGCACGACCCATGCATCCGCGCGACGCCGCTCATGATATAGTTAAGCAGACGGCCGTGGAACGTGCCCTCTCGGAAACTGCCAACCGAAACAACCAACAGCTAAAGCACATGCACATCGGCATCGGCTCGGACCACGCGGGCTTCCGTTACAAGGAGATGTACAAGGCACACCTCACCAAGCTCGGTCACACCGTCACCGATTTCGGCACCAACTCCGAGGAGCCGGTGGATTACCCGATCTTCTGCCATCCGGTGGCGGCCGCCGTTGCGAGCGGAGCGGTGGATCGCGGGATAGTGATCGGGGGCTCCGGGAACGGAGAGGCGATGACCGCCAATCGTGTGAAGACCGTGAGATGCGCTCTCGCCTGGAACGTCGAGTCCGCGCGACTCGGCCGCGCGCACAACGACGCCAACGCGCTCTCGATCGGTGCACGCATGATGGACGAGGCGATGGCGATACAGATCCTCGAGACGTGGCTGGATACGCCATTCGAGGGCGGAAGGCACGTACGGAGGATCGAGGAGCTGGATCAGCTGTAGGTCGCGCCAACTGTTGCGCCGTAGAGGGGAGAGCTCCGCTACCCTCAGTGCGCCCTGAACACGTAGCTCATCTTCACGAAGAAGCCGTCGCTCTGTCGGTCGAGGTGGTCGAGCCGAAATGTCTGCGGCTCGGCTAGCAGCGATCCGTAGCCGACGAAGAAGACGGTGCCTGGAGCCGGCTGATACGCGAACAGCGCCTGAGTGCTGATGCTGTTGTTCACGAACGCGGATGCTGGCGAGTATGTCCCCGTCGACGGATCGTAGAGGAGTATCGGGTAGTCCGTGCGCGTCTCGTCGCGCAGCGTCGCCTGATGTTGCGAGTCATACTGCGCAACGAGCCGCAGGAACACAGGACGCGAGACCTGATACTCCAACTTCACGCGGGGAATCTGGCGCAGCCCGACCACGCTCCCGTCGGTGCGCCGATCATACTGCTGGCGAATGTAAGTCGCGTTGAGACGCACCTGCGGAGTCGGGCGCCAGTCCATGCTGTAATTCACCAGGTAAATCGATGCCTGCGCCCACTCGAAGAAATTCTCATCCTGTCCGAACAGGAAAAATCCGTTCGCGGAGAACTGCGACCAGTTTGGAGTGGCGAACGAAAGGATGTAGTCGTGATTCGGGATCCGCCGCGTGCCGGTGTATGGAAGTGTGTCGGGCGAGAGCCCGGACGCCAGCGGCGGCGCCAGTATTCGGTAGTCGGCGTAGATCGTCGGGTCGTAGCCGAATACCTCCGTGTAAAGCCCGGCTCCCGCGCTCCATCCTCCGCGGAACGACGCGTTGATGTCGAAGTGCAGCTTCTTGTCCTCGAAATCGCCATGCCGCATGAAGGTCGCGTACTGCCAATCTCCGATGAGTGAGACGGCTCCAGTGAGATTCTCGAGGAGCGATTCGGGCGTGCCGAGATAGGTGAGTCGATGAATCAGGTTCGCCACGACTATACCGTTTCGGCTCACGAAGCCGCTCTGCGTCACGAAGCTCGGCGATATACCTGTGATGTTGTAGTCGAGCGAAAAAGTTCGTCCCTGCCGCTGAATCTGCGCGGCCCAGAGCGGCCCGCTGAACGGGACGCGTGAAGTGTCAGTAGCGCTCGCGACGCCTTGCAGCTGAATCGTGTAGATCCCGCGGACGAGCCGTGCATCGAGACCGCCGACGCGATTGTAGTCGCTGCCGTCCTCGCGATCCGTCAGCAACGCGCCTATCCTGGAGCCGTTTCCAAGATCGCGTTGCGCGCGGAGAATGTTGAACAGTGGGTGATCGTTGCCGCTCACCGACGTCGAAGGGTCGTCAGCCGCAGTTAGTAGCGCGACGGCCGTGCCGGCGACACTTCCGGTGAGCTTGCCGGCCGCGGTGGGCTGCACGATGGTGCGCGTGTAGATGAGGTTGTTCGGAACAGCGAACTGCTCGATGCCGTCGAGGAAGAACGGCCGCCGCTCTGGGTAGAACAGCGCCTGTCGCGGGTCGTACGTCACCTGGTCGGCGTCGGCTTCGACCTGCGAGAAGTCGGGCTTCACCGTTGCGTTGAGCGTGAGATCGTTGGTCACGCCCCAGCGCACGTTTCCGCCGAGGTTCGTGTGATCCGCCCGGTACTGCCATCCACTCGCTGCCGTGGGTGAGCCGGCGACGCTCTGCGTGATCTCAGGGTTCACGTCGAGCACGAGACCGTGCGAGATATGCGTGAGTCCTGTGAGCGAGCCGGACTGCGCGAGGAACGAAGCTGCGTCGCGTCGCGCGGGCGCCCAACTGTCGTCGTACCCGGAGTGTTGAACGTGCCGCGTGACGTTGAAGCCCCACGTCTGCGGATCTCTGTTCTGATACCGGATGCTGCTGAACGGTATGCGTACTTCGACTTCGTAACCGTAGCTCGTGACTCTTCCCTTCGATTGGAAGACGAAATCGGCACTCAGGTCGGGTGCTTCACGTCCGGCGGCGTTACCACTGGATGAAGTCGAGGTCGACGAGGTCTTGCCGCTTTCCACCAGAGTTCCGTCGGCCTGGATACCGAGCGGATTCACCTGGAAGACCAGGGCCTGGCGTCCATCGTTGAAGGTGCTGAGCAGGAACTCGACGCGATCCTCTGCGTCGATGTGGTCGCGATCCGCGAGGTTTGGTCGGACCGCACCGTGCGACTCGTAGGCTCGCACGCCGAAATAGATGGCGGTCGCGGAGTACCAGACGAGCACCTGCGTGGAGTCGGCTGCGGGGGCGCCGTCGGATGGGGCGTACTGCGAGAACCCGGTGAGCAGCGCGCTCTTCGCCCATTGCGGCTCGTCCAGAACACCGTCTATCACGACCTCGCCATCGAGTCGTGGTGGGCGCACATCGAGCTGGCGCTGACGGCCGCTGTAGACGCGCGTCGAGTCGGCGGGCAAAACAGGCGCCGGCGACGCGGCGAGAAGCGCCGTCATCACTGCTGTCAGAAGCAATTTGGATTGATGAAGGTTCTGCCCTCCGCATAGTCGCGCGCGAGCAGCAACGAAGATAGCGCGTCAGCTACGCAGGCGGTTGGCAGCGCGGCGCGCCACGACTCTGCGAGGCGCCGCAGTCACTCCTTCGGGCGATCCTTCGTAGCGAGGGCAATCCGCAGCGCGGTCCCCCACGGATCTCGCGTGAGAACGTCGCCAGCGTCACCTGAGCGCTCAGCCGGATACCCGGCAGACGTGAGACTGGCGTGCGCGGACGTGAGGTCGGAATCCTCAGGGAGCTCGATGATCCACTCGAGCAGCTGCGCGTCGGTTGCGCTGGGCGGCCGCGCGTCGCGACCTGCCCACACGTTGGTCCCCAGGTTGTGGTGATAACCGCCCGCGGCGAGAAACAACGCTCCGGGGTAGCGCCAGACCATTCGATCGAAGCCCAGCGCGTCCGAGTAGAACGACGCTGCTTCAGTGACGTCGCCCACGTGAAGATGAACGTGCCCGACCGTGGTTCCCGCTGGCATCCCCCGCCACGGCGTGTCCTGCGCGGCTGCGAGGAGCCCTGCGGCGTCGAGCGGATCGGTGGCCATCACCAGCTCGCGCCCGACACGCTTCCATTCCTCGCGCGGTCTGTCCACGTACACCTCGATGCCGAGGTTGTCCGGGTCCTGTAGATACAGTGCTTCGCTCACGAGATGGTCCGCCGCGCCAGCCCGCGCGCCGGTTTCTGCGAGATGTCGCAAAAAAGCGCCGAGCGAGCGCGCGGTCGGGCAGCAGGATCGCAAAGTGGTACAGCCCGAGCTGGCCGCGCTGCGGCGCTGCACGCGCTCCTTCCCTTGCGCGCAACTCGACGAGCGGAGTGTCATGGCCATGCGTTCCGAGCAGCGCGGTCGTAGCATCGCGCTCGATTACGCGAAGGCCGAGCACGTCGCGGTAGAACGCGATCGACCGGTCCAGGTCGGCGATCTGGAGTGTGACGTGTCCGAGACGCGTGCGCTCGGGAAGCCTGAACCCGCGTGGCCGCTCGCCATAGCTTCCTGCGGTGGCGAGTTGCTCGCCTTCGCCGCTGTCGAACATCTCGTCCTTGCTCACTCCCATGCCGTCTCCCTCGTGACGCTCATTCCCGACTCGCTTCTAGAATGGTACACTCACCGCGAGCCGGGGTCTCTGTCCGTGTGCGGCCTGAGGGCCAGGTCGGCGGCGAGCCAGACGATGCGCGACATCGGATAGAGCAGAATGGGAAGAATCACCATCGCCGCAACGAGGCCGTACTCGAGGAATGTCCACGGCACCGCGGGGTAGGTCAGTATCAGCGCTCCCCAGAACGCGACGCCGAAGATGACGAAGCAGAGGATGATGTTCAGCATCATCCCGCCGACGTAGTAGTCTTCCTGCTCACCTCGCTCGAGCCTGATGCCGCATTTGGGGCAGCGCTCGCGGAGATGGAACCAGTTGCGAAGCACAGGGCGGCCGCCGCAGTTGGGGCAGCGCAGTAGCATCGCTCGCCCGATCATGAGCGAGAATCTGCCTAGCCCGGGCCACGAGAGACCTTCCGTCTCACTCACGCTTGCGCCGTCAGAGTGCGTGCGGCGCCGGCTCGAAGGTGACCTCGTCCACGTAACACCATCCCCAATCCTCGCCTGGCTCGAAGCTGCGAATTATCGGGTGTCCGGTCTTGTGGAAGTGCTTCGTCGCGTGCTTGTGCGGCGAGCTGTCGCAGCAGCCGACGTGGCCGCACTCGAGACAGAGTCTGAGGTGCACCCAACCGCTGTGCATCGCGAGGCATTCCTCGCATCCGTCGGGTGTGCGCGGTTGTACGTCGCGGACCTGATCGAGATGCGTGCAGCGTTCTGACTTCATGTGTCCTCCAAGCGTGCTGCGGGACCAACGCTGGTCGCGTCGACCAGCGTTGGTCCCGCAGCATGAGGAGCGTTACGGTGTCACCGTGATGTGTGCGGTGGTCACGGGAGTTCCGCCCAAGTAGAAGGTGATCGACGCCGCTCCGGCAGCGGTTCCCGTCACGGTGTAGACATTGACGCTGATCAAATTCGGAGTGTTGTTACCGACCCCGACGAGGTACCCAGCAGGCAAGAGTGCGTGACCAGCAGCGTCCTCCACTATCACCGTGAGCGTCTCGCTGGCCCCCACTGCGATCGTACTCGACAACGGCGTTACGGCGATCTGGGTTCCGATTGCCCGGACCACGGTGATCGCCGATGTAGCGCTCTGGCCGCCGACTGTTGCTGTGATAGTCGCCGTCCCGGGGCCGACCGCCTTCACGACGCCCGTCGAACTCACCGTTGCGACGGCGCTGTTGGACGTGCCCCATGTGACGGCGCGTCCTGAGAGCACGTTGCCGTTCGCGTCCTTCGCTGTCGGCGTCAACGTGACCATGCCGAGATCGGTCGAGTCAACCACGCCGACCAGAAGCGAGTCCGACGTTGGCGCAAGCGTCACGGTGGCTACCGGAATCGGTGTGACGGTCACGGTCGCCTGGGACGAGACGGTTCCCGACGAAGCGGTCACCGTCGCCGTGCCAACGCCTCTTGCCCGTAACCACGCCTGAGCTCGAGACCGTCGCGACCGTCGTGTCGCTGCTCGACCAGCTGACCGAGACGCCAGTCATCGCGTTGCCGTTCTGATCTTTCGGTGTCGCCGTCAGCGTCGTGGTCGCGCCGACCTGCACTGAGACGGTGCTCGCGCTCAATCCGATCGATGTGAGCGTCAGCGTGACGTTTCCGCCGCCACTGCCGTTTCCGGGCCCAGTCGTGTCACTGCCACCGCCGCAAGCGACGATGCCGAGAACGGCTGCAGCGACCGCGAGAAAAGCTGAGCGACGAGCCTTCCGGCTCCGACTAACGAATGAATTCGGCATAAGAATGGTGATGCGGGTTGGTGGTTTGCTGGCGACGGTAAAGTGCTCGTGGCGAGGCGCACGACTCAGCGCCGAAACGCCGGTCAGGCACCCTCCCGTCTCCTTTATTGGCAAGAAGTGGCCCAATTCGGCTCGCATGTTTGCCCAGCGGCGCGGGGCTCGGCTGGGCCGATCTGAGCGCACCACGCGCGGCGCCTTTGGCAAGATTCCTGTCTCGCGGGTATACAGGCATTAGCTTCAATGATCCGATACGGCGCCCTTCACATTTCGGCCGGTCGGGCGTCTAATGTTATGGACGTATCACCCGCGAGGAGATGGACAGATGAGACGTGCCCAATCGATAGCCGCCTCGGCGGCCGCGCTGACGCTGTTCGCAGCGGCATGCAGCAAGCCGGCTGCGCCGACGAGCTCGCTGAGCAAGGATCTGGACGCCGCCTCGGCGGACGCGCCAGCCCTCGCGCTCACGCCCAACGGCTCGGGCACCAGCGTCGTCTCGGCCATCGAGCGCGCTCCTGACGGCCGTCCGGCTCCGCGCAGGTCGTCTCCTGCAGCTCACTTCGTGCGACGGGACCAGCCGGCTGTCCAGGCGCCCGTGCTAGCGGCGCCGGCGCCGACACAGGCCCCGGTGGTCGCCACAGTCGCGGACCGGACGCCAGCGCCGGTGCCGCAGACGCCTTCGCCCGTGGCTCAGGGCCCCGCGCTGCCGCGCCAGATGCCCGTGCAGCAGCAGGCCCCGCGCGGCGGTTGGAAGACCGAGGCGGAAGTCCTCAGTCACGCTCCGTTCCCGATCACTCCGTAACGGCGCCCAAAGTCAGTGATACAAAGAGCGCGCGGTGAGATATCTCACCGCGCGCTCTTTCGTTCAGTGCCCCGACGTCAGTGGCCGGTCTTCTTGGTATCGACGTTGTTGCCTACCACACCGCCGAGTATGCCGCCCGCGAGGCCGCCGATGATGCCGCCCTTGAGCTTATTCTTGCTCGAGAGAGCACCGACGATCGCCCCGGCGCCAGCGCCGATTGCGGCATCACGCTTGGTGTTCCTTACCGTCGTGGTGGGCGCCGGTGCCGGCGCGGCATAGGAGCCGCCCGACGAGGAATACTCATGGTGATGCACCACCGTATGAGTCGGCTCTGCCGCTCCTCGCGCCGCTGTGGTTGTAGTCGTCGCCGCTGTCGCGCTGTGAGTCTGCTCGACCGCCGAGATGGAGTCCATCGCGCGAGTCTGCTGCGTCGATAGGAGCAGCGAATCGGTGCTGGCAGTGTTGGACGGCGCCTTCTTGCATGCGGCGGCCGTGAGAAGCAATCCTGCTGTCGATATGAGAATGATCGGTCTCATCGTGTCCTTGGGTCGGAGGGGGCAGCTTTTCGTATGCCGCTAATGGAAGAGCAAGAACCGTGACGAAAACGTGGCGCGACGGACAGCCATGGCACGCAGAAGAGACGACTGGGTGAACATCCGGTCATCCACCAAATAGCCATGCAGAGTTCGTACGGCTGTTCTATAACGCGATAACCGAATTGCGTGATTCGGATCTATGATGCCGATCTGGTAGTTGCGGACGCCGCATGTACGTTATTCCGATGCTCTCCCGCGACCGGAAATCGAGATAGATGCTGCGCCAGCTACTCTGCGGCATCGCCGCGCTCGCTTCAGCTCTTTCGCCGGCGAGCACGCCTGCGCAGGCAAACTCGCGAACCACTGTGCAAGCCGGCGCGCGCGCGGTGGAAGGCGTGGACTCGCTCACCGCGCATCTTTTTCTCATACGATCAGCCGACGGCAATGCGGCGGCGTGGGTCGGAGGCGGCACCGGCTTTGTCGCCGGGCTCCAGTCGCCGCCGCTCGTGGCCGTCGCCGAGAGTGTGCTCATGGCGCACGGGGTCTCGAGTCCGCGATTCGTCGTCGCCACCAACGGACCGCATGCGGATACCTACGGCGATGGCGGCTGGCGTGCGAGGGGCACCGTCGTTGCCGCGCAGGAAGAATCTGCGCTACGCCGTGACCAAGCCACGTGCTGGAGCGCTGCGTCCGGAGCTCGGCTTCACGGAAGTCCTGCAGCTCAACGTTGGAGCAACTGAGATTCACGCCGTGCACCAGCCGCCAGGCTACTCGAGCGCGGACGTGTCTGTGCACTTCGAGGGTGATGACGTCGTTTACCTCGGCGAATCACTTGGCGACGGCGGGTACCCCGTGATCGACACGACGAACGGGGGAAGCATCGACGGGCTCGTGAAGTCGATGACGTTCTTCAAGTCGTTCCCAGCCTCGTCGCGCTTCATTCCGGCGCGTGGGCCGGTCATGTCGCACGCTCGACTCGACGACTACGTAGCGATGCTGACCTCGGTGCGCGATACGGTTCGCGCGATGCAAGCGAGGCATGCGTCGACGACGGAGGTGATCGCGGCGCGTCCCGCCGCCGCGTTCGACGGGCACTGGGGTCATGGAAGCGTCGCGCCCGATGATTTCGTGCGGACGGTGGACGCGTCGCTCCGCCATCCGCCTCCCTCGTCCTGACCGAGTGACAAGCGCGCGCACACTCGGCGGTCCGGTGAGCTCATTACGAGTGGCGGTGATCGGCGGCGGCATCAACGGAGTGATGACCGCCTGGCAGCTGCGCGAGCGTGGTTACGGCGTCGAGCTCTTCGAGCGCGACACGTTGATGGGCGCGACGAGCAGCGCGTCGAGCAAGCTGCTGCACGGTGGCTTGCGGTATCTCGAGCAGGGCGACGTGCGCCTCGTCTTCGAGGGGCTTCACGAGCGTGCATGGTGGCTCACCCAAGCGCCCGCGCTCGCGCGACCTGTCGAGCTATTCCTTCCGATCTACGAGAGTTCGCCGCGCGGACGCATCATCGTCGGCGCCGGGCTGGCTGCATATGATCTCCTCGCGGGACGCGCTGGGCTCGGACGGCATCGGTGGTGGGCTGCACATGAGCTCCCGCTGGCGGCGCGTTCGCTCTCGACGCGCCGGCTCATCGGCGCGTTCTCGTTCTTCGACGGCGCGATGGACGACCATGCGTTGGGTCTGTGGGCAGCCGACCGCGCGCGCGATGCCGGAGTCGAGATCCATGAGCACACGGAAGTCACGCGTATCGGGGCTGACGGAACCGTGAGCTCCACGCGCGGCACGGAGCAGTACGACGCCGTAGTGAACGTCGCCGGTCCGTGGGCGCGGGAATTACTCGACCGCAGCGGAGTCGAGTCGCACATGACCCTCGACATCGTCCGCGGCTCTCATCTCGTCGTCGCGCGCAGCGCTTCAGCGGGCTTCGCGCTGCAGTTGCCGTCGGACGGACGACTCGTGTTCGCCTTGCCATACAAGGGCGCGTTGCTCGTAGGAACCACCGAGGTACGCCAATCGCTTGCTGACCCGATCGCGTGCAGCGAAGCGGAGCGCGATTACCTCGTCACTGCGTTCGACGAATTCTTTTCTGAGCCATTGCGAAGCGACGAGATCGTCGGCACGTTCGCGGGAATCAGGCCTCTCGTCGATTCGGGGCGCTCCGCTCACGCTCAGCGACGCGGCTCGGAGATCGAAGTGAACGGACGGCTGGTAAGCGTCTTCGGTGGGAAGTGGACTACGTCACGCGCACTCGGCGCCAGCGTGACGAAGACAGTCGCACGCCTTATCGATTGATCTTCAGCCAGCCGCGACGGCTACTGCGTTCATCTCGAGCAGAACGCCGTAGTGAAGCGGACCGCAGGGAATCACGGTGCGCGCCGGCTTGTGCGTGCCGAGCTCGCGAACGTAGACCGAGTTGAGCTCGCTCCACGACTCGATGCTCGGGACGAAGATCTGCACGCTCGCCAGCGCATCGAGCCCGACACCCGCCGCCGCCAGAATCGCGCGCAGATTGTTGAACACCTGCTCCGTCTGAGCGACGAGCCCATCGGGGATCTCCCGATTGGTGTTCGGAATGATAGGAAGCAGTCCGGCGACGAAGATCAGGCCACCCGCGACCACGGCCTGCGAGTAGTGGCCGGCGGGAAGCGGCGCCGCGTTGGTCTCGATGAGCTTCATTGTTCGCCGAGCGGCGCAGCGTCCGCGATGAGCGCGCCGAACGTGCGCGCATCCACGTTGCCCCCGCTGATGATCACGCCGACGCGCGCTCCGCTCACATCCACGGCACGCCGCAGTACGGCCGCAGCTCCGAGGCATCCCGTCGGCTCGACGACGATCTTCATTCGCTCGGCAAAGAATCGCATCGTACTGCGCAGATCGTCATCGCTCACCGTCACCACCTCGCGAACCAGCTCGCGCATGATGGGGAAGGTGAGCTTGCCGATGTATTGCGTGCGTGCGCCGTCTGCGATGGTGTCGGGCACCGCGATGTGTACTATCTCGCCGGAGCGCAGCGATTGCTGCGCGTCATTGCCGGCTTCTGGCTCGACACCTATCACCGCGCACTCCGGTGACAATCGCTCCGCAGCAGCAGCGCTGCCGGAGACCAATCCTCCGCCTCCCACCGGCACGAAGAGAAAATCCAGCGGCCCAACTTCATCGAATAGCTCCTTCGCAACCGTCCCCTGTCCCGCGATCACATCGCGATGGTCGTACGGTGGAATGAGGGTCATTCCGCGCTCGTTCACGAGGCGCGCGGCGATCTCTTCGCGGCTCTCACCGGTGCGGTCGTAAAGCACTACCTCGGCGCCGTATCCGCGTGTCGCGGCGAGCTTGAGTGCCGGCGCGTCTGCTGGCATCACCACCGTCGCTCTGGCGCCGAGCATCCGCGAAGCGAGGGCGATTGCCTGTGCGTGGTTCCCGGACGAGAATGCCACGACGCCCCGCTTTCGCTCCTCGCTACTCAGCTGGCTGATCGCGTTGTACGCGCCGCGAAACTTGAAAGCGCCAACACGTTGGAAGCTCTCGCACTTGAAGTACACTCGCGCGCCCGCGATCTCGTCAGCGCGCTGTGACGTGAGTACCGGTGTGCGGTGCGCGACGCCGGCGAGAGTGGCGGCGGCACGCTCCACGTCCTCGTAGGTGACCGGAAGCGTTTTCGTCTGAATCATTGGCTCGGCAAACTCGAGTTCGGCGAACGAGAGATGAGCGCGTAAGTTATCACCTTCGCCACTGTGTAGCTGTCACGCCCAACTCCTTTCTGCCTGATGACGCCACTCGAGATCTTCGCGGTGATCATGAGTCTCGCGAGCGTGGTGCTCACTGTGCGCCGGCACATCGGCTGCTGGCCCACTGGGATACTCGGCGTCGCAGCATACCTCGTCGTCTTCGTGCAGAACAAGCTGTACGCCGACGCTACGCTGCAGATAGTGTTTCTCGCGCAGAACGCCTACGGCTGGTGGTACTGGCTTCACGGCGGCAACGACAACGATGAGCGCCCAGTCGGCACACTCTCGCCGGTTGCGCGGGCCGCGGTGGTCATCGCCACTGGTGTGTGCGCCGCCGCGATCGGCAGCGCGCTCCGCCGCTGGACCGACGCCGCCTTCCCGTACACGGACGCAACACTCTCCACCACGAGCCTCGTCGCCAATTGGCTTCTCGCGCGCAAGCTCATCGACAACTGGGTGCTCTGGATGCTCGCAGACGTGGGCTACGTCGTCGTGTTCTGGCTCAAGGGACTCAAGCTGTCGTCCGGGCTGTACGTCGTCTTCTTCGCCCTATGCGTCGCCGGGTTCATGGAATGGCAGCGCGCGATGGCGGGACGCGCGGACGACGCGTCGCCGCCACCCGATGTCGGCACCGTCGCTGGCGCTTGATCGCCAGTAACGACACTCTCCGCGCTATGTGAATGCGGGCGGGTGCTTGAGCTGGAATCCGGTCGCCTGCTGATACGCATTCGCGAGAACGAGCATCTTTGCTTCGCCGAAGAGCGGACCGAGGAACGTTATCGACACCGGAGTGCCATCCTCTCTGAAGCCACTCGGCACGATCACCGCCGGGTGTCCCGTGAGATTGGTGGCGGTGAGCTGCGGTAGATTCGCCGCGCCCGTCGGCGTTACGATGACGTCGTAGTTCGCCATCAGGTCGTCCCACGCGCGCATCGCAATCGTTCGCACGCGCATCGCGTTGATGTAATCCACAGCTGGGATGAACCTCGCGGTGCGGAACGTGTTCGCCCAATCGGCGCGTCCCTGCTGCACGAGTAGCTTGTCGCGCCCTGACCGCGTGAGCTCGTCGAACGCCGCCGCGCCTTCTGCTGTCAGCACCAGTCGGATCGCATCGTAAGGCTCGTCAGGCAGCGTCACGGGCGCGGGATCGACGCCGAGCGCGCGGATGGCGGCGAGTGCGTCGTCATCGAATTGCTTTGTGGGATGCTGATAGCGCTTGGGATCGCTGGGATCCGTCGCCGGCATGTCGAACGCCGATTTGACGTAGCCGACGCGCAGCGACTTCAACGGGACACGCGCATCCCAGTGGTATTCCGCGCCGATTGCTGACGGATCCTGTCCGTCGGGTCCGTAGATCGCGTCGAGCACGAGCGCGCAGTCCTGCGCGCTTCTGCAGATCGGCCCGAGCTTGTCCATCGTCCATGACAGCGCCATCGCGCCGGTGCGCGGCACGCGGCCGAAGGTGGGCCGCAGTCCTGTGACTCCGCAGCGCGTCGATGGCGACGAGATCGAGCCCAGCGTCTCGGTCCCGATTGCGAAGCCGACCAGTCCTGCCGACGTCGCCGACGCCGGCCCCGCTGACGATCCGCTCGAGCCCTGGTCCGGCTTCCACGGATTGCGAGTCCGCTGTCCCGTGCGAGTCTTCTCATCCGGACCTGCATCGGTAGGCCCATTGCCGAACCACACGTCGCCCTGCGCGAGCTCGCCGAGCGTGAGCTTGGCGACCAGGATCGCACCCGCCGCGTCGAGTCGCTGCACGACTGTCGCGTCGCTGTCGATCACCTGATCCTTGTACGGTCCCGCGCCCCACGTCGTGCGATAGCCTCGCACGGCGAGCAGGTCCTTCGCGCCCCACGGAATGCCGTGAAGCGGGCCGCGGTACTTGCCCCGTGCGATCTCGGCGTCAGCGGCAGCCGCCTGCTTGCGCGCGCGGTCCTCGGTGAGCGTTATCACGCACTTGAGCACCGGATCGTACTTCTTCAGCCGCGTGAGATACATGTCGGTGAGCTGCGTGGCGGTGACCTTGCGCGTCCGCACGAGCTCGGACAGCTCGGTCACCGGAAGAAACGCCAGCTCGTTGATGTCGGATGACACGCTCGGTGTCGCACCGCGCACTATCACCGGCGCGCGTCGTGGGCCGATCGGAACCGTGCGATTCGGCAGAACCGGCATGAACACCACCGCCGGTGGGATCGAGTTATCGAGCGGAATCTTGTGCAGCGCTTCGATCTGCGCTTCCTGCCCCTTGAGCGACTGGAGGATCATTTCGCGCTCGGCTGGATCGAAGCTCACGTCGGCGATCTGTTCCGCGTCGGCGATCGTCTGCACGGTGATGTCCGCGCCGCTCGCGATCTTGGCCCAGAGCACTCCCGGAAACAGGGTCGAGCTCACGCCGAGCATGGCGCAAGCGTTGAGGAAGGAGCGGCGATCGGTGGGCGTGGGCATGGTTGGCTCTGATCGACTGAGTTTGAAGCGTTGCGCGGGTGCGGACGGGAGGAAAAAGTACGGCGTCGTCACGGTGTGGAGAAGGGCGCTGCGCCGGCGGCGGTCGCAGTGGCTGGCGAGATTGGTCGGTCAGCGAGCGTACCATCTGCCAGACGTGAGTTACCTCTCGCGGATGATGATCGTTCAGTTTATACTGAATGTATCGAATACCGGTGCAGCTCCCGCGCATTCGGCTCACGCCCCTCGATCGACGCCGCCAACCAGAACCACCCGCCGGACATCCACCATGCCAAGACCGAAATCGCCTGACGCGCGGCGCCGAGCCTTCGTCGAGCGCATGGGACTCGCCGCCGAGAGCGACGGGCTGTCGCGCATCGCCGGACGCCTCTTCGGCGAGCTGCTCCTCAGTAGCGATCCGCTCTCGCTCGACCAGCTGGCCGCGCGACTCGGCGTCAGCAAGGCCAGCGTCAGCACCGACGGGCGCCGCCTCATCCAGCGTGGCATCGTCGAGCGCGTCGGACTGCCCGGCGACAGGCGCGACTACTACCAGCTCGCCCCCGATTTCTTCACGGTGATCATCCGCGACCGGCTCGATCGCTGGTCGCTGATCCATGATCTCGTCGTCGATATGAGTGCCGGCTCGCCGCAGCAACCGGCTGTGGTTCGCGATCGCTTCAGCTACATCGACAACGTTCACGACTTCGTGCTCGCCCGCGTCGAGGATGCGCTCGCCCAGTGGTCGGCGCGGCACGACGGGCATCAGTCGCGGCTCCCGCTCCAATCTGCGCGCAAGCCGCGTCCGCACCGCGCCGCCGCGCCATCTAGCAAGTAGCACTCTTACGATGTCCACCGCAGCACGCTCCATCGCGGTCCATGCACCGCCGCGCGACGACGAGTCCTCCACACCCGGTTACGGGCTCGAGACCGAGCCGCTCGCGTCGCCGGAGTATGGCGCCGAGCACAAGTACATCATCGCGTTCGCAGTGGTGCTCGCGGCGGTGATGCAGGTCATCGACAGCTCGATTGTGAACGTCGCGCTCCCCGACATGATGGGAAACCTCGGCGCAAGTCTCGACGAGATCGCATGGGTCTCCACCGGATACATCCTCGCGAGCGTCATCGTCATCCCGCTCACTGGATGGCTCGGCGCGATGCTCGGTCGCAAGCGCTACTTCGTCGGCTCGATCATTCTTTTCACCACAGCGAGCTTCTTCTGCGGAGCGTCGCACTCACTCGGCGCGCTCGTGTTCTGGCGCGTCGTGCAGGGCCTCGGCGGCGGCGCGCTAATGACCGTCTCCCAAGCCGTGCTCTTTGAGTCCTTCCCGAAGGAAGAGGCCGGCATGGCGATGGCGCTCTTCGGCCTCGGCGTGATGGTTGGACCGACCATCGGTCCGACGCTCGGCGGCTGGCTCACGGACAATTACGGGTGGCCCTGGATCTTCTACATCAATCTTCCCGTCGGAGTCCTCGCCGCGGTCATGATCTCCGGCTACGTCCACGATCCGGTCGATCAGAAGCGGCCGCCGACCATCGACTACATGGGAATCGGTTTGCTCGCTGTCAGTGTGGGCGCACTGCAGTATCTGCTGGAGCACGGTCAGCGTGACGACTGGTTCGACTCGACCACCAACATCTGGCTCGCGATAGTCGGCGTCGTCGGCGGAATCGCGCTCCTCTGGCGCGAGCTCACGGCCAAGAATCCAGTGATCGACTTCAGGATCCTCAAGCATCGCCAGATGGCCGTCGGCACGATCCTGGGCGTGGTGATGGGGATCGGGTTGTATGCGATGTCGTTCACACTTCCCGTCTTTCTACAGGGCGATTTGCGCATGACCGCCGAGCAGACGGGAATCGTGATGCTCCCGGGCGCGATAGCGACCGCGGTCTCGATGGCCGTCGTCGGTCGGCTCACCAACAAGTTCGATCCGCGAATTCTCATCGGGCTCGGCGCGATCACGTTCGCCGTCGCGGCGTACCAGCTCTCGCAGATCACGAGCGCCAGCGGCTCCGGCGATTTCTTCTGGCCGCTCATCCTGCGCGGAGTGGGACTCGGCTTCATGTTCGTTCCGGTCACCACCGTCACGATGGCGGAGCTCACGCCACAGGAGCTGCCGCAGGGGACCGGGCTCTACAACTTCTTCCGGCAGCTCGGCGGCTCATTCGGAATCGCGGCGATCGCCACGCTGCTCGCGCGCTACACCACCCAGCTTCGTGCCGGGCTGGTCGAGCACATCTCCCTCGGCGAGCCGGCCACGATGTCGCGGCTGAACATGATCACGCAGGGGATGATCGCGCGCGGCGCCGACGCGTGGACCGCGCGCAAGCAAGCTCTCGCGATCATGGACATGCAGACCACGGCGCAGGCCAGTGTGATATCCTACTCCAGGATCTACATGCTCAGCGCGCTGATCATCCTTGCGCTCATCCCGCTGCTCTTCCTCATCCGTCAGACCAGAGGCGCGGGCGGCGCTCACGCAGTGATGGAATGAGCCGCTGTCCGAGCACGTTGTAGAACCGGACACGTTCTTGCGGCGTATTACCACAGGAGGATTCGACACGATGCGATTTGCGAGCGATAGAGGATCGGTCTGGGGCCGCATGGCGCGTGCGGCAGCGGTGCTGGTGGGTGCTTTCGCGGTGACAGCGGCGCTGCAGATGCCGCTCGGCGCGCAGCATGTTCCCGGCTCGACGCGGCCTGACAGCATGCAGCTCAAGCACAAGCTCACCGCCGAGCAGTACGAGGTGACCCAGCACGCGGCTACCGAGGCGCCGTTTCACAACGCGTACTGGGACAACCACCGTCCCGGCATCTACGTCGACGTAGTGTCTGGCGAGCCACTGTTCAGCTCCACCGACAAGTTCGATTCGCACACGGGATGGCCGAGCTTCACCAGACCGCTCGTCGCGTCGAACATCGTGACGCACGCGGACCACGAGCTGATCGAGCCGCGCGTAGAGGTGAGATCGGCGCACGCCAATTCGCACCTCGGCCACGTCTTCACCGACGGTCCTGCGCCCACCGGGCTGCGCTACTGCATGAACTCCGCGGCGATGCGCTTCATTCCTGCCGACAGCCTGCGCGCTGAAGGCTACGCGCAAGTTCGCCTCGCTCTTCGGCAAGTAGCGGCTGACGCTCAGGGCGATGACGGCAGGCGTTGCCGCCGTCGCTTCGAGCCACTGGCGCGGCGCTCGCCGCGCCCTGCGCCGCTCTGATTGCGACGGTGGTCTGCAGCTCATCCATCGCCTGCAGGACCTTGTCGCGCAGATCAGTGCTCAGCTCCGGGTGGCTGGCGAGATAATCCTTGACCACGCCCAGCGCGGCCGCGCTCGTCTGTCCGTCGATGAAGCCGCCCAGCCATGAGCCGATGAAGAAGATGCGTCGGTTGCGCTGCAGCCACGGAAGCGTGTCCAGCGCGGGCCGGAGAAACTGCAGCGTGAGCGCCTGCTGGTCGATGTCGTTGAACGCGCCAAGACTCGCCGTCGCCCAGTCTTCGTTCAGCGTGGGATCGCTCAGATAGCGGCTGAAGTAGCGCTGCTTCACGCTCGAGTCCGGGACTGCCGCGCCCGCGATGAACGCGTACCTCCGTCCCTCGCTCGTCGAATCGCGCGCCATCTCGGCTGCGTACCTCGTCTGCGCGGTCTGATATGAGCGAGCGAGAAGCCGCGTCACTATCGCCCATCTCGTCGGCGGCCCGAGGGGCATGTGCGCTACCGAAGCACTGTCGAGAAGCGAGTTGATGTAGCCGAGCGATTCCGGATCGCGCGCGATGCGAATGAGCGCATCGAGACTCGGCTTCCGAATTCCGTAAGCTCGCGACGTGTCGGTGACGAGCATGCGCAGCATGCTCTCGAGCGCCGGAACGTCGCGCTGCTGCTCGGCGTCGGACAGGTAAGCGCGCGCCGCGCGACTCACATGGCCGAGCTGCGCCGCGAAGATCTGATCGTCGCGCTCATGCGGAAGGTCGCGCTCGGCGATCGCGATGAACTGTGACGGTAGCATGCTCCGCCGTCGAACCAGCTCCCACAACGCGTCCCAGGACATTGCCCGCGTGAGCGGGTCTTGAATGGTGCCGACATTCGACGCGAGCCACCGCGCGCTCGCCGTATCGGGAATTACCAGAGCGTAGGCATTGTCGCCGTAGTTGGCGTACACGAAATCCGGAACCGGCACGGATCCCGAGAAGCGCGCGACGGTGCTGTCCGCAGTGAGGCTGATCGGCATCTCATCGGTGCGGCCGCCCGGATAGCGCAGAAGAACCTGCGTGCGGATAGGCCAGGGGCCTGCTCCCGAGATCGCGCCCGCCGGATGTTGCGCGAGCGAGATCGACTCGAGCGTGCCGTCGCGAGTGATGACGTGCTGCTCGATCACTGGCATGCCCGGCCGGAGAATGTACGCACGCCCCCACTTCTCGAGCGACATGTGCGCTGAAGTGCCGACGGACGTGAGCAGGTCACGCCACGTGGCGTTGGCATAGGCGTGCCGCGTGAGGAACGAGTGTAGCCCCGCACGGAATGCTGAGTCGCCCACCAGATAGTTGAGCTGCTTGAGAACTCCCGGCGCTTTGTTGTAGACGATCGCGCCGTAGTTGCTCTTCGCCTGATCGAGGTTCGCGAGGTCCTGCCACACCGGCGTCGTCCCCTCGGTGCGGTCCACGCCGTACGCGAGCGGCTTGTTGCGGAGATAGAACGTCTCCCAGGCGTTCGATTGCGGCTCGGTCGCTGCCTGCATCTTCGCCGCCATGTACGTCGCGAAGCCTTCCTTCAGCCAGAGGTCGTCGAACCATTTCATGGTCACGAGATCGCCGAACCACTGATGTGCCACCTCGTGATAGATGGTTGCTTCGCGGCCCAGCAACTGAGTGCGCGTCGGGCGCTCGCGGAAGATGAACGAGTTCTCGTTGTAGAAGATCGCGCCCGGGTGCTCCATTCCACCGAACGGAAACGCTGGAGCCAGGACGAAGTCGAGCTTGGGCCACGGAAACGGTACGCCGAAGTATTCCGCAAACCATTTCTCAGCGCGGGCGTTCGTTGCGACGAGGGTGTCGCCTTCTGCTTCCTTCGCGCGCGATGCTCTGACGTACATCGTTATGGCGTGGCCGTCGATGTCGCGCGTCACTCGAGCCCACGGTCCGGCTGCGAACGCGATGAGGTACGTGCTCATCGGCCTGGTTCGCGCGAACGTGAGCGTCGTGTTGCCGGCGCTCGTGGACGTGCGCTCCACGACACCGTTCGCTACCGCGTTCCACGCTTGCGGAATCGTCAGCGTGAGCGCAGTCCGTGCCTTGATGTCGGGCTGATCGAAGCACGGGAAGAGCTGGTTGGCGTCCGATGGAACGAGCAGAGTGTACAGATACGTCGCGCCATCGGTCGCGTCGTGGAATCTGATGATGCTCGCTCCCGCTGGCGCGATGAGCGCGGTGAAGTCGGCGGAGACGACGTTCACCCCGCGCTTGAGAAAGCGCGCGGGGATTCTCAGGTGCATCCCGTTGTTGACGACGTCCGCGGCGTCGGATCCGTTGACATTGAGGTGCGACAGCGATGGGCCGCGAAAATCGATTATGACGTCGCCGGTTCCAGTGTTGCTGAACGTGAGCGTCGCGTGGCCACGAGCCGTGTCACGCGCGGTGACGTCGAGCGAGATGTCGTAGCTCACGTCGTGAATCCGCGCGGCTCGGTACTGCGCGAGCTCTCGCGAGATTCCCGGCGTCATGAGGGAATCGCGTGGCACCTGCTGCACCTGCTGTGAGCTTGCTCGACGCGACGTCACGACTCCGCCGAGCGTCGCAACGGCAAGAAGGAGGATGAGCGGGTTGGAGGACGGCATGCCCGGACGATGCTGCGCCACGAACACTCCCGCAAGCAGCGGTCCCCGGCACGTCCGGTGGGCACGGGACGCCGCGACTGTTCGAACATGCGTTCGAGCATCGGTAGCCGGTGCTTCGCCGGCGGACTCGGCCAAGTCAGCGAATCGGTACAGTCGTTCACTTCGCAGCTAGCCCGGCTTTTGCAAACTCGAAGGGGTATCAACGAATGAAACCCTTCTGAGGTGAGCTCTATATGCTTCGAATTGCGACATTTGCGACAATGGTGACTCTGGCTGGCGCGCTGATAGCGATGCCGGCTGGAGCGCAGGACACTACCCACGGCGGCGTCAATGGAGCCGCCCGCGACGTGAGTGGCACGGTCAAGGGCGTGGGTCGGACGGCGAAGTCGGGCGTCAAGTCTGCCGGCAGCGCCATTCACCACGGGCTCAAGCACGCCGGCCGCAACATCAAGTCGACCGCCGACAAGGTCGTCGGTGACACGTCCCCGAAGAACCATCGTAAGCCGGGTGGAGTGCAGGGCGCGGCTGACAAGGTGAGCAACGCCTTCAAGGGCGTCGGCCGCAGCACCAAATCCGCTGTGCACGATGCTGGAAGCGACGCACACAAGGCCGCTCAGGCGACAGGCCGCGACATCAAGGCAAGTACCAGGGATACGACACACCGACTGTAGTCTCACCCATGACTGCAGTGAACACCAAAGGACGGAGGCTCAATGCCTCCGTCCTTTACGTTGCGGCCTCGGTGCTGCTCGGCGTTGGTTGTCACCACGGCGCCGCATCGCAGCTTCCGCCGAACGCAACTTCGACCGTCGTTGCGCCCAACTCCGCGGCGGATACGCTCCTCGTAGATCTCTCGACGCTGTCGCCGCCACCCATCGTCGCGATGCGCTACGCGACGGCAAACAACTTCACCGGCGCCCCGATTCCAGGTTACGAGGCGAACCGTGCCTTTCTTCGTCGCGAAGCTGCCGCTGCGTTCCAACGCGCTTCTGCCGCTCTCCTCCGCCGCGGATACCGCCTCGAGGTGTGGGATGCTTACCGGCCGGTGAGAGCGACCGACGCAATGGTAACGTGGACGCAGCGTACCGGACGCACCGATCTTCTACGCGATGGTTACATCGCATCGCGGAGCCGCCACAATCTTGGCTTGGCCGTCGACTGCACACTCGTCGACTCAACCGGACGCGAGCTCGACATGGGGACAGGCTTCGACACCTTCTCGAAGGCCGCGCACACTTACACTGCGACTGGCCACCAGCTTGCGAATCGCCTCATTCTCCGCGACGCGATGGCGCGCGCTGGATTCGTTCCCTACGACGACGAATGGTGGCACTTTGCTTTCGTCGTGCCCGATGCGCCCCGCTTCGACATGGTGATAAGATGACCGCCGCGCAGTCGTCGTTCACTGCCCGTGCTCTATCGCCTGCTTCGGTATCGGTGCGCGTTGCGGATCCACCGGAATGATCCCTATCGCGCCGTCTGCCTGCAGCACTGCCCAGCGCACTTCTCGCACGGACGCCAGTCCGGCTTTTTGGATCGCGTCGTAGACGTCCTGAGTGGTCAGCCTCTCCTCATCCATCGTGCGTGCGATGAACCGCCCATTCTCGACCAGCACGGTCGGTCGCGGGACGAGAACTTTGCCGATCGCCTTCACGCGAAACGTCAGCGACGATGAGAGATATACCAGCGCGAGCATCGTGCACGAGCCGATGATCGCGTTCGTCATCGAGTAGTCCTGCCGCGTCAGAGCGCGCGAGAACAGTTGCGGGATGAAGAGCAGGAACACGAGCTCGAGCGGCGACATCCGGCTGAGCTCGCGCTTTCCGAGCACGCGGAACGACGCCCAGATGACGACGAAGACGATCGCGACCCTGACGACGGTTGCCATGCGCTGCCTACGGGAAGACGAAGGTCGAGATCGGCATCTTGAGCTCGCCTGTCGGACTACGGACTCGCAGCCATCCCGCGTGAGATCCGTAATCGTCGCCCGAAATCTCGGCGGCGATCACGCGCGTCTCGCCCGGCCCCACGTGGATGAGCGGGACGCTGAACGCAGTGATGACCGGAGGCGAGAATTCGGTCGCCGTGAACGCGCGCATGAAGCTCGGATCCAGCGACACCATCAGCGTGTCCACCAGGTACGGCGAATTGTTGCGCACCTCGAGATTCATCGAGAGCTGCTGACGGTAGTGGATGCGGTCGGGATACTCGAATCGCACGCTGACATTCTCGCCACTTGCGCGCGCGGTGCGGTAATGCTCTCCGAGCACCCCGAACAGCGCGAGGATCGGGATGCCGAAGAGAATCGGAATGCCCACGCGCTGCAGCGTGGTGAAGCGAATGCTGCGCGGAATGTCCGGCGCTGGCGGCGGCCCGCTCTCAGGGCTGCTCGTCATACGCCGCTACGCAGCGCGCGCTGGCCTGCTCGTCCTCGCGGTCCTGTTGCTGGCTGGCGCAACGACGTCCTCCAGCAGGATGTTGACCTTGCTCACGATCGCCTTGCTCGCCGCCGCGAGCACCGACTGGAGCAGCCGGTCAAGGGTGTCGCTCGCGCCGTCGTTCAGCTTGCCGGCACCGCTCTCGATGCCGTCACGGATCTGGCCCGCTGCGCGGCCCGCCGCGCCCGTGGTCCCGAGAAGCACTCCGGTGCCGAACGCCAATCCCACTGCGGCGATCGGATGCTCGTCGAGAACGTGCCGCGGGTTCACCTTTCGCTCCAGCGCTGCGATGGTGTTCCCGATGGTCTCACGCGTCGATTCTAGCTCGCGGCGGATTTCGTGGGATGTTTCAGCCATTCGGCGGTTTCCTTGATTGACGTTGCGGTTTCGCGCGGCGCGAGATGCGCGGCGCCGATGGCGCCCACGCCGCGCTTGATCACGATGAGTCCGATGACTCCGAGCACTACCGCTACAACCAGTGCTGCCAGCCAGCTGCGGCCGGCGAACACATACTCAGCGAGCACGAGGATCAGGCAGGCCACCGCGGCCCCGCCGGCGCAGAGCGCGAGTGCGCCCCCCATCGCCAGCATCACCGATCCGTGCTTCAATTCGAGAATCGACTCCACGCTCTCCGTCTTCGCGAGGCGAATCTCCTGCCTCACGAGCCGCGAAGTGCCTTCGGAGAGATCGTGGAGCAGCTCGCCGATCGAGCGATCGGCAAGCTGCCCGACTGGCGCTGCCATCGCTACCTCTTTGCTGTGCGGCCGAGAAGGAAGCCAGCGCCAACAGCCAGGAGCAGCGTGCGGGTCGGATGGTCGCGAACCTGCGCTTCGAGCTTCTGCGTCAGGTCATCGACGTCGATGTTGTCGATGAGGCGCGACGTCAGCTCGCTCGCCTTCGATTGCAGCGTCCCGAGCGCGTCCTGCGCGGCGTCCACTCCACGGCTCATGGTGTCCTTCGCCGTATCGAGCGCGCTATCACCCGAGTTGCTGGAGGACCCACGCCCGAGCGAGACGTCGTCGGTCGAGCTGCGCTGCCAGTTCGAGTCGCTGCTCGAGCTGCCGCCAGATCCGCCCGCCGATCCGGTATTCAGTCCGGTCGCCGAGCCCGCGTTCGAAGTCGTCCCCATCCCCGATGTGTTGCGAGTCGAGTCTGTGCCGGCGGTGGTGTCGTGGTTGGGTGTCGTCATAACTTCAGCTCCGGGAGGTTTGTAGAAGAAAAGGGCGCCGTCCGACGGATCGCGCCGACGGCAACCGCCTACACCAGGGCATACGACATGCCACACGGGACGCCGCTCAGTGGCACCACGTCGTCGGCATCCGGACCTCGCGGTGCGGTCGCCGCGCCTCTATCTTGGTGCGGAACCGTCCCAACCGTACACTCCAGCAGACGTGCGCTACGTCGTCACTTTCACGCCGCTCGCACGGCCACCATACCGGGTGGGCGAGTTCAGAACCGAAGAGCTGGCACGTCTCGCGGCAGAGCGGCACGGCGCGCCTCCGCGCGGCGCCACGCCGCGCGCACCTCTCGTCTGGGAGCCGGCACGCTACGGCCGCGGCATATCAGCGACCACTGACAACGGCGAGTTTCTCATCCTGAGTCTCTGATTTTCGCGCGGAGATTCGTGCAGCGACTCTCTCAACACGCTGACCGGGCGGCCCGTAGCTACGATACCGCGCGCCACCAACCGCGTTCAGCCACTCACACCCGCCAATGACCCACTCTCGCCGCGACTTCATCAAGACCGTCTCGGCCGTTGCCGCTACCGGTGCCCTTGGCAGCCGACGCGTCGGCGCCATCGACAGCATCCTCGGCGGCGCCCGGCCGTCGCCCGGTGATCCGGCATACCGCGATCTCACCCAGGTCGCGCTCGACACGGCGCGCACCGCCGGCGCTACCTACGCCGACGTCCGCATATCTGCGCGGCGCTCGCAGGCAATCAGCACTCGCGAGCACCGTCTCCAGAACGTCAATGACAGCGACACCTTCGGCTTCGGCGTCCGCACGCTCGTCAACGGTGCGTGGGGATTCGCGGCGAGCAACGTTCTCACCCGCGACGAGGTTGCGCGTGTCACGCGTCAGGCGGCTGCGATGGCGCGCGCCAACAGCGCGATCCAGCTCCGCCCCGTCGTGCTGGCGCCGGTCACTCCCACCCCGAACGGCGAGTGGAAGAGTCCGATCGAAGTCGATCCGTTCACCGTGCCCATCGCCGACAAGGTCGGTCTTCTCCTCGACGCCAACGCTGCAGCGCTCAACGTGAAGGGCGCGCGCTTCGTGACGTCGAACATGTTCTTCCTCCGCGAGGAGAAGACGCTCGCGACGAGCGACGGCACGTTCGTCGTGCAGACGATCTACCGCACGCAGCCGAGCATGAACATCACCGCCGTGTCGCCGGACATGAGCGATTTCCAGACGCGTCAGTCCACCGACATCGCGCCGCGCGGTCTCGGCTACGAGCACGTGACCAACTCGCGGCTGGCTGAGAACGCGGCGCTCTGGGCATCGCAGGCGGTGGAGAAGCTCGGCGCGAGATCAGTGGATGTCGGACGCTACGATCTGGTGCTTCATCCGACGCATCTCTGGCTCACGCTCCACGAATCAGTCGCGCACCCGACCGAGCTCGACCGTGCCGAAGGCTTCGAGGCGAATTACGCCGGCACGAGCTTCGTCGCTCCGCCCGAGAAGGTTCTCGGCAAGCTCAAGTACGGCTCCGAGTTGATGAACGTGCAGGGAGATCGCGAGCAGCACGGCTCACTCTCCGCGTGCGGCTGGGATGACGAAGGTGTCGTGCCCGACACGTTCATGATCATCAAGAACGGCATCGTCCAGGATTATCAGACGACGCGCGAGCAGGCAACTCAGCTCGCGTGGTGGTACAAGCAGCAGGGGAAGCCGACGCGCTCGCACGGTTGCTCGTACGCGCAATCGTGGCAGGATGTGCAGTTCCAGCGCATGCCGAACGTGTCGCTCCTCCCAGGTGCAAAGGACATCGGCTGGGATGACATCATCGCGGCTACCGACCGCGGCATCGCGATCATGGGCGATGGATCGTTCTCGATCGATCAGCAGCGTTACAACGCGCAGTTCGGCGGCCAGCTCTTCTACGAGATCAGAGGCGGCAAGATCACCGGGATGCTCAAGGACGTTGCGTACCAGATGCGCACTCCCGACTTCTGGGGATCGATGGACATGATCGGCGGGCAGAAGTCTTACATGCTCGGCGGCGCGTTCAATGACGGCAAGGGACAACCGAGCCAATCGAATGCGGTGAGCCATGGCTGCGTGCCGAGCCGGTTCCGCAACATCAACGTCATCAACACCGGGAGAAAGGCGTGAGTCGCCCCGCTTCGTTGTTCGGATCTGAGCCTGTCAGTGTCATGTCGCGCGCCGACGCGGAAGCACTCGCGAAGCGGGTGCTGTCGTTCGCGAAGGCCGATGAGACGCAGGTTGTGATAAACAGCACCGCGCGCGGCAACACGCGATTCGCGGTGAATCAGGTTTCCACCGCAGGCGATGACGTGGATTCCACCATCACCATCCGGAGCTCTTTCGGAAAGCGCTCGGCGAGCGTCACGACCAACAAGAGCGACGACGCGACGATCGCGGCGACGGTGAAGAACGCGGAGGATCTCGCGCGGCTCTCGCCCGAGAATCCCGAGTACATGCCAGATCTCGGTCCGCAATCGTATGCCGCGATCGCGCGACCGGCGCCATCGCTTCCGTCACCCGCAGACCGCGCAGCGGCTGTGAAGGCGATCACCGACCGCGCGCGCGCCGCCGGCTTCGTCGCGACGGGTTACATCGAGGCTCGCGCTGGAACGCGCGCGCTGGCAAACTCGCGCGGACTCTTCGCGTTCGATCAGACTGGTGGCGCGAGTCTCACCGCGACGGTTCGCACTCCTGATGGCACGGGATCGGGCTGGGGCGGTGCAAACGCGAACGATTGGTCGGGAATCGATGCTACGGCGGTTGGCGTCGCTGCCACGGAGAAGGCATCGAGCTCGCGCAATCCGGTCGCGATCGAGCCAGGTCGGTACACCGTCGTTCTCGAGCCGACAGCGGTCGGGAATCTCATTCCGCTGATCGCGTTCTCTGCGCAGGCGCGTTCCGCCGATGAGGGAAGATCATTCTTCTCGAAGCCTGGCGGCGGCAACAAGCTCGGCATGAAGGTGGCCGACGAGCGTGTCACGCTCGTGTCCGATCCCGCCGACAATCTCGGCACCGCGTTCGATGCCGATGGTCAGCCGACGCACGGCGTGACGTGGATCGAGAGCGGGATTCTCAAGAACCTCAACTACGATCGTTACTGGGCATCGAAGCAGGGACAACAGCCCACCGCTGCTCCCTTCGGCGCGCTCCGCCTCAGCGGCGGCGACTCATCGATTCCGCAGATGATAGCGAATACCGATCGCGGTGTTCTCGTCACTCGGTTCTGGTACATCCGGCCGGTTGACCCACGCACGATCCTCTTCACCGGACTCACGCGCGACGGCACGTTCCTCATCGAGAATGGCAAGATCACGCATCCGATAAAGAACTTCCGCTACAACGAGTCGCCAATCTTCATGCTCAACAATCTCGACGCGCTCGGTGCTCCGGTGCGCGTGAGCGCGAGCGAGGACAGCAGCCCGGGGCAGGCCATCATCATGCCTCCGCTCAAAGTGCGCGACTTCACATTCACGAGCTTGAGCGACGCGGTCTAGCATCGCTTCCTGACCGTTGCGTCAGCGGCGCCGTGCGCTGACGCGCCCCTCGTAGCCAACTGCGCAGACCGCCGCGAGTGTGATCCCGCCGAGCAGTCCTGCGAGCACATCAGTCGCCCAGTGCCGGTCGAGATACATTCGGCCGGCACCTTCTGCTATCGGGATCGCCGCAGCCAGCGGGAAGGCGACGCGCGCGTCAGCGACTCCTTCTCGCCACAGCACGTAAGCAGAAACCAGCGCGACCGCCGCAGTCTCGAGCGTGTGGCCACTCGGAAAGCTCTGCTCCTTGGTCGAGTGACGTCCCGGGGGTGACTGTCTGTGTTTGAGTGTCCAGTCGAACGTCTTGCTCACCGTCGCGGATAGTGACGACGCAAGATTGATCGCACGCGATCCTTCGAGCGAGCCACGACTCTCGACATAATTGGCGATAGCGGCAGCGATCGGACCGTGTATCCATGGCTTGCCGCTGTATCCGAAGACGCGCGCCGCGGCTTTCGCGGAGCGTGGGTGATTTGTGGCGAAGCGCTTTCGCACCTTCGCGTCGAAGCTCGCGGTCCTGTGCTTTGCTACGAGCGTGGATACTGTTGCGAATCCCGCAGCGCCGGCCACCGCCGTAGCGATGAGTGGTGACTTTGCTGCGCGGTGCCGTGTGCGTGGTGTGTTCATCTGCCGATCCACTGTTGTCGATTGATGGTGCCGCTGTCGCCTGCGCTGTCTGCCGGGTGAGGCGTTGGTGGAGGCGGCATCGCGTCGAGGCTCTGCTTCATTGCGTGGTACGCTGGCGAGTCGCGCTCCAGTCCCTGGAGCTGCGACGGATTCAACGCGGCTATGAGACCGTCGGTGTGTCTGATGCGCGCTTCTTCGAGCGGGTGATCGGCGAACCAGTTGTCGACGAGCGTCGGACTCGTCTGCCGCATCTGCAGTAGTCGCTGGAAGAGCGATGGCACGCCGCGCGGATCGATACCTGCACGTATCGTGTTCACTATTGCCTCAGAGTCCGCCTCCGATTCATCCTTCCGCGAGTAGTGCGCGAAGGCTGCGCTTCCGCCCACTGCCAGCACTGCGCGGCCGGTGCCGTTGCTGCAGAGGTTGGTGAGACTGCAGAGCGCACTGATGCCAACGTTCGCGCCTTGCTGCTGCTCCATCTGCTTGATCGCATGCCGCTCGACGACGTGCCCGATCTCGTGCCCCATCGCGCCCGCTAGCTCGGCTTCGTTCTGAGTGAGATCGATCAACCCGCGGTTCACGTACACGTAGCCACCCGGCAATGCGAATGCGTTCGCGTCGGCGCTGTTCACCACGTAGAAGTGCCAGTCGAGGTCGGCTCTACTCGTCGTCGCCGCCATGCGCCGGCCCAACGCGACGATGTAGTCGGTGACCGTGGTGTCCTGGATGAGCGGAAGCTGCGAGTTGATCCACGCTGCGTCCTGCGCGCCCACCTGCCGCTCCTGATCCTGCGAGATCCCGCTGCACGCGACTAGCGAGATCGCTGTCAGGAACGCTGCATTCATCCGCATGTTCCGATGGCCGGGCAAGAGCTATTCCAATGGAGTGTGAAGCTCGTCGAGCTGTCGCAGCGATCGCCATCTAGTCGCGACCGTGGCGACCACCACCAGTGTCCCGACGCCGCCGACGAACACCGACGCCCACCGGCCCGATCAGCGCCGCTACCGAGCCTGACTCGAAGCCGCCAAGCTCGTTCGAGAGATCGACGAAGATCCCGTTGACCGCGTTCACGCGTCCGCGCAGCGAGTCTGGTGTGCGAAGCTGCAGCAGTGACGATCTGATGATCACGCTTATCGAATCGAATGCGCCGACGAAGAACAGCGCGATCATCGAGACGGTGAACGACTTGGAGAGTGCGAACACGACCGTCGCGATACCGAACCCGGTTACGGCCGTGAGCAGCAACCTGTCCCGCCCGCCGCAGCGGTCCGCGATGAGCGATCCACAGCGCGGTGAGCATCGCTCCGGCGCTCGGCGCTGCGCGCAGCCAGCCGAGTCCGGCTGGACCGACCCTGAGAATGTCCTTCGCGTAGATCGGGAGAAGCGTCGTCGCGCCGCCGAAGAGCACCGCGAACAGATCCAGTGTGATCGCGCCGAGTATCAGATCTTCCGCGAACACGAACCTTATCCCGGCAGCGAGCGTGCGGAGAGTCACCGGCTCGCGATCTCGCTTCTGTTCCCGCGGCCGCACCAGAGTGAACACGATGACGTAGATCACCGCCATCACCGCGCACGTCACGTACACGAGCGTAGCCGTTCCCTCGAGCGCGATCAGCGCGCCGGAGAGCGCTGGTCCAACTACCGCGGCCACCTCGAACGCCGTGCTGTTCCACGTGATCCCGTTGGCGAATGCCTCTTCGGGAAGCACCTGCGATATTATCGCAGACTGTGCCGGCGACACGATCGCGAAGCCGCATCCGCCGACGAGCAGTGCCACGTAGATCATCCAGACCGGGCCGCGCGTCGCCGAGATTATCGCTAGCCACACCGACATCAAGCCGGCGAGTAGCCGCCCGACGCGCACCAGAGTGTCGCCGGTCGAACCTGTCGGCCATCGTTCCGGCAGGAAGCGCGAACAGTATGGTGGGTGTAACCGACGCGAGCCCTGTCAGACCGAGCGCGAACGCCGAGTGCGTGCGATCGTAGAGTTGCCAGCCGACCGCGACGTCCTGCATCAAGACGCCCATCAGCGCGAGCAGCCGACCGGCGATGAACAGCCGGTAATCCCGATGCCTGAGCGCCTGATAGGGATCGTGCCTCGGCTCCGTCACGGCCATCAGGATCAAACTAAGCGGTCCTGCAAGTCCGCAGCGGCCGCGGCCGGTAAGGCGACTGTTGGATGCGTGGCGGACGCGCGCATTACGATGATCCGCGCCGCCAGTGGCTCACCTTGCGCGTTACGATTGCCGCAACATTGCTCGGCCGATGCATCGTCTCGGTTATTTCCTCCGGCATGTCGCCTGCGCGTCGACCATGTTGTCGTTGCCGCCAACCCTCCTTGCCGCGCAACGCAGCGTCGCCTCCGGCGCGGGCCAACGAGTAGTCCTCGAGTTGCGGGTAGGAGACATGGCGTCGTCTACAGTCGACGCGGTCCGCCGCGGAAGCTCAGGTGCGCTTCGCCTGCGCGATGTGCTCACGCTAGTCGGCTCTCCGCGCCGCGCCGGTGACGATGCTTTCGTCGCCGTCGACTCAATTGCCCTCATCATTCACACGCCGCTCGTCATCGATTGGGAAGATCTCACTGCTGACATCTCACCGTCGTTTGGCCTTCCGATAGTTGCGGCCGGTGCTCGCGCGCACGCGCGCGAAGCGCTGCGAAGGCGACAGAACGCCGATATGTCTGCCAAGATGTTGACGTCCGTCGACCGAACTCCAGCTCCATCGATTGACTATGCCGTCTCATCCGCAACGGGTCTTCGTCGGGATCGATGCGCGGTTCGACCTCGCGCTTCCCGTGACCGGCGGCGCGATCACGTTCAGCGCTGCCCGCTCTGTTACTGCGCTCGCGGCGTCGCGTGCCCTCGGTTTCGCTCGCGAATGCCCCGGTGTTGCGAATTCAGTCAACACTCGGTGCGCGCGATCGCAGGCTGGCTCCCAGTATCAGCATCGGTAATGACATTCTGTCGAGCGTGAGCGTGTTCGACGCGATGGACGTCACGTTGGATTCATCTGACGTCACAGACGTCGAGGTTCTGAGCGGTGATGATCTCGTCGCGGCCGATTCGTCACGCAGCGATGGGCGTCATCACGTGTCGGTGCCGCTCCACTATGGAGTCAACGACCTGCATCTGATCGAGCACCTCGGGGATGGAGTCGGATCACGTAGTGCATCGAGTAGTCAACATCTCACCAGCACTCCTTGGTCGCGGAGTGACACACTACTCCGTCTCGCTGACGACGTGCGTCGACCAGGGTGCATGTCATCCGCGCGCAGCAATCACCATCCGACGCGGCGTCGCGTCACGTCTCACCGCCGGTGTGTCGATGGCTGCGCCCGGCTCCGATCACGCCATCGGATTCCGAAACGCGCTGGTTCTCACCGCGCGTCTGACCTCCGGCCTCAGCGCGACGGCAAGTGTCGGAGATGATCCGATCAGCAGCGCGACCTTTACGTACGCTACCGCCGTCGCGATTCTTCGCCGACGTTTCGGTGTCATCGCGTAACGCATTAGGGCTGCTCACAGCTCCGGTCGTCGCGGCGCTGCCGTTCACCATGGATGCGTCCATTACCTCGCGACGGGAGCGTGGAGAGCAGGTGGACGAGCTGCGTGGCGGCGCGTGGACCGCCGTGTCCGCGGTTCAGTGCGGCATCCACGCCGTCGCCCACAGGAGCACTGAGCAATCGCACGCCCGTGACCAGCTGCGCGCCGATCTGCTCGCTCCTCTTCCGCTTGCCCGCGTTGGCGCATTTGGCAGGCTCGCCGCTCGCGCTCCCCGCCAATTCCACTGAGACCTTCCGCGCCGCACTCGCCGTCCCGCTGGGTCGCTTCCTTCATGCGGACGCCGAAGTGTCATGGGCGCGTGCACGACCGCCGTTGCTCACGCTGTCTCTTACCCGCGCGACCGCTGCGGCAACGTATCGTGGTCTCTTCGTGAGCGATCGCTACACTCACATCGCGAGTCACACGATCAGTGGCGCTGTCATCTACTCTGCTCGGGACCATGCCATTCTCGCGCGGCGTGACACTGCACTGGGTCGCGCTACCGTTCGAGGGCGCGTCTGCATCGATCGCGACACCGTGCCGATGCGCGACGCGCTGCTCGAATGTCTTGCGGATGTGAGAGTTCATATCGGCGACACGGTGGTGGAGACCGATTCCGATGGAAACTTCTTCTTCGCCGATGCTGCTCCCATGGCGCCGATCGTGCTGTTCGTCGATCAGGCGTCGCTGCCGCCGAATCTTCTCGCGCAGGGCCGCGGTATCGGTCACTCCGTTTGCCGCGAGCGAGGCAGTCGTCGAGCTTCGCGTGAGCGAGCGCGACCTGAAGCAGCGCGGCTCATGAGATGGGCTTAGCTGTGCGCCGCCGGCATTCCTTCCTTCGCGTCACGCAGCACACGCAGCGCCGCCACTCGCCTGCCGTCCATCGCCACCACCTCGAGCGCAGCATGTGCGATCCGCACGCGATCTCCAACTTTCGGAAGCCGTCCCAGGCGCGAGAAGACGAATCCGCCGAGCGTGGACCAGTCGCCTTCGGGAACGTCGAGTCCGTAGTCCGACCGCGCATCAATCAGCGACACGGTTCCGGCGATCTCCAGTACGCCGTCCATCTCGAGCGATGTGCGCGCCGCCAGATCGTACTCGTCGGCGATGTCGCCCATCACCTCTTCGACGAGATCTTCTACAGTCACGATCCCCGCTGTCCCGCCGTACTCGTCCAGCACCACCGCCATGTACGCTCGGGTGCGCCGCAGGTCTTCGAGCACGCGCTCCGCCGGTCTGCTGTCGGGAACGTACAACGGCTCCCGCAGAACCTTGGCCAGCTCGAACGGTTCATCGCCCGTGCGAAGGAACAGATCCTTCGCGATGAATATCCCGACCACGTCGTCGAGTGTTCCGCGGTAAACCGGATACCGCGAGTACCGCTCGCTCCGGAGGATGTCCCACACCTCCGCTTCCGTCGCGTCGATCTCGATTGCGACGAGCTCCGTCCGCGGTCGCATCACGTCGTGCGCCTGCTTCTGCTTGAAATCGAAGACTCCGGCAAGCATCGCCCGGTCAGATTCCTCGAGCTCGCCCTCCGCGTGCGAGTGCATCACGAGCGTTCGCAGCTCTTCGGACGAGTGCGCCGGCGCGTCGTCGTCGATCTCCTGCACTCCGAACAGGCGGACGACAGCATTCGATACTGCGCTCACCGCGACCGAGAGCGGCGTCAGGACGGTTGCCGCGGCACGCACGAGCGGAAGCACGAACCTTCGCGTCGCATCCGGCGTGCTCCCGAGCGACCGTTCTGGGGACGAGGTCGCCCAATACTATATGAAGGATCGCAGCCAGAACGAACCATCCTTCGCCGGCCACCGCTCCGACTCCGACCGTTGCGAGCGAGCTCAGGATCGCCACGGCAGGAGTGAGCCGGCCGCGCTCCTCCTTGTCGGACGAGGGGAGCGTCAACACAGCTTCCACTCCCACGAGGACGGCATTCGCTGCGACCAGGACGACGATGACTGCCCCCCGTGCCGCGGCCGTCCCCAATACTGCGTTCTGAGCTTCGGTCAACATCTGACCGTGAAATCTACCGGCATCCGCAGCCGCCGGGGTTATTTCGGAACGGCTGTTCCGTGATGGACCGCTTCTACCACGCCCTTCGCACCGTTGCCGACGCCGCGCGGTCGTCGTCCCGGTATTGCAAAATGCAATACCGGACCCCTCTGACAGTCCCGGCAGCTGCGCGCGCGACTGGCTCGCTCCACTTTCCAGTTCGCCGGATCCTCTGGTGGGTTTACGCGGCGCGCCTTGCTGCCGCGTCGGCGATGTTCCTCGCTGCAGTTTTCGCATGGGAGTACGCCTCGCGCGGCGATACGCTTCTCGCCTCGCTGCTCTTCGCCGCCGCAATGCTGTTCACTGCCGGATCGGCGATTGTACACCCACGTGTATCGCCGCTCGCTCGCTCCGGCAGTCATGTACGCGCAGGCGATCTTCGACGTCGTCCTCGTCACCGCGATGGTGCAGTTGACCTGGGACACGACGTCCTCGCAGTTCGCGCCGCTCTACATTCTCGTCATCGCGGCCAACGCGCTGCTTCTTCCCGCGCGTGGTGTCACTCTCGTCTCCACCCTCGCGATCCTCCTCTACGCTGCCGAAGCGGTGGTGATTCACCACGACGCTGGTGGCGTAGGCATCGCGCTGCAGCTCGTCGTCTTCGCCGTTGTCGCGCTAGGCAGCGGCTTCATCGCGTCTCGTTTGCGCGAGCAGAGCGAGGGACGTGAGGCGCTTGCGGAAGAGCTCGCGCGGTTCCGCCTGCGCGAGACGGATGTCGAGCGACTGCATCTGCGCGCAGAGCGGCTCGAGGCGGTCGCCGAGCTCGGCGCTTCGATGGCTCACGAGATCAAGAACCCGCTTGCTTCGATCCGCAGTGCGGTCGAGCAGCTGTCCATGTCACCGCGCACGTCCGACGATGACCGCCTTCTCTCCACACTCGTCGTGCGCGAGTCGGATCGATTGTCGCGCCTCCTCACCGGCTTTCTCGATTTCTCGCACGTGGATGTGCCATGCGTGCGCCGCCTCGATCTGCTCGGTGTCGTGCGCAACGCCGCCGACCTCGCTGCTTCGCACCCAGGCCGTGCGCAGGGATCGCGCGTCGAGTTTGCTTTTCCGCGCGGAGGGATTGAGATCAGCGGTGACGAGGACATGCTCCACCGCACGTTCTTCAACCTTATTCTGAACGCGCTCCAGGCGTCGCCCACCGACGGCGTCGTGCGTGTTGAGGCCGCATCGCTTCTCCCGCAGCAGTTGGATCGGCGTGCAGCCGCATTCGAGGGTGGCGCGTTCGCCGTGCGCATCATAGATCGCGGTCCCGGCATACCGGAAGATGCTCGGTCCAAGCTTTTCCATCCCTTCTTTACCACCAAGCAGGGTGGCAGCGGGCTCGGGCTCGCGATAGTCCACCGCGCCGTCGAGTCGCACCGCGGCGTGGTAGTGGTCGACAGCGACCGCAACGGTTCACGATTCACCGTCCTACTCCCACGCACATGAGCGCAGCCTCCGCACCACGAGTTCTGGTGATCGACGACGAGCAGGGAATCCTCGATGTCATAAGGATTCTGCTCACCAACAATGGCTTCACGCCGTTCACCGCGCGCGGCGGCCGCGCCGGCCTCGAACAGATCGAAGCAGTTAAGCCAGACATAGTGATCACCGACATCCGCATGCCAGACGTGCCGGGGACAGAGATCCTTTCTACGGTGCGAGCGAGTGATCCAGAGACGCCGGTCATCCTGATGACGGCGCAAGCGTCGCTTCAGTCCGCGATGCACGCCGTCAACGAGGGAGCCTTCTACTACATCCAGAAGCCGTTCCGCAACGACGACCTGCTCGCGATAGTGAATCGCGCTGCTGAGCAGCGTGAGCTCCGCGCGGAGAATCGCACCCTCAAGCAGGAGATTCGGAAGCGCGATCGTGACCGACGGCCGATCGGCGCGAGCTCACGCTGGCTCGACGTTCTGCGACTGGCCGAAACAGTGGCGCCGACGGATTCGACTGTGCTCCTGCAAGGCGAGTCCGGCACGGGGAAGGAAGTGGTAGCGCGTTACGTCCACGAAATGTCCGCACGCTCCGCCGGTCAGTTCCTCTCGATCAACTGCGGTGCGCTTCCCGAGAGCCTTCTCGAGAGCGAGCTGTTCGGGCACATGAAGGGGTCGTTCACGGGCGCCGTGAAGGACAAGACGGGATTGTTCGCCGCGGCAGGCGGCGGCACGTTCTTCCTCGACGAAGTTGGCGAGATGACGCCAGCTACTCAGGTGAAGCTGCTGCGAACGTTGCAGCAGCGTGAGGTGTTGCCTGTCGGCGCCACCGAAGCGATCCCCGTCGACGCGCGAGTGATAGCCGCGACCAACCGCGATCTCGAGCGCGACGTGAAGACAGGTCAGTTCCGCAGCGACCTTTTCTACCGCCTGAACGTGATCGCGATTCATCTTCCCCCGCTCCGGGACCGCCGCGACGACATCCCTCTGCTGATCGAGGCATTCCTCTCGCGCGGCGACGGACCCAAGACGGTCAGTCCGGACGCCATGGCTGTGCTCTGCGAGTATTCGTGGCCCGGCAACGTGCGTGAGCTCGAGAATGCGCTCGAGCGAGCGATGATAGTGACGTCAGGCAGCGTGATCGAGCCGAACGCGCTCCCTGAGCGCGTCGTGACTCGCAGCGGTGAGAGGCTTGTGCGCGAGATCGAGCACTCGGAGCCCACTCTCGATGTAATCGAGCGGGCTTACATCAAGTGGGTGCTCGAGTCGCAAGGCGGCAACAAGACGCGCGCGGCTGACGTGCTCGGAATCGACCCCTCGACACTCCACCGCAAGCTGTCGAAGATCGAGTCAGCGGCGTGATCGCAGGTCGCCGGTGCCGCCGTGGTGTAGTATGAACGAACAGCGCGAAACGCAATGGAAATTGCAGAATGCAGCACGGAATCACGGTGTAGAGTTACGATACGGCGTTGTAACTGATGTCAAGCCAACTACTTAGAGCGCAAGGCACTTCTGGCGCGAGCGTTGCCAGATGCAGCGGTGCACCACCTGGCGCAAAGAGTCCCCATTGAGGAGAGGATGAGATGAAGCGTAATACCAAGGGTTTCACACTGATCGAGTTGTTGATCGTCGTCGTGATCATCGGCATTCTTGCCGCCATCGCGATCCCGAAGTTCGCAGCGACAAAGGAAAAGGCGTACCTCGCCACCATGAAGACAGACCTTAAGAACCTCGCCACGGCGCAGGAAGGCTATGCGTCGAACAACAACGGCGCGTACCTGACCCACACCTGGACCAGTGCTACCGATACGACCAGCGGCTATGCGCCATCAGCTGGCGTGAGCATCGCCGCGACTGCAGTCGTGGGACCGCCGGCTGGTTGGAGCGCGACTTCCAACAGCACGAATACGGCGAAGAAGTGCTACATCTTCGTCGGCAACGCGACGGCGCCCTCTGGTGCTCCTGCTGGAATGACGGACGCGGCGCCTGCCTGCGACCCGTAAGCGATCTGGCTCGAGAGAGTTGATTCAGAAACGGCGGCCAACTGGCCGCCGTTTCTTTTTGTCCCGTGCAGCAATTCGCCCGCGACCGACGCCTCGCGCTCCAGCGGAACTCGCCCGGTTGCACGTAGCTTCGCGCCATGATGACGTCACACCGGGCGGGATTCACGCTCATCGAAGCGATGGTCGCCATGGTCGTCGCGACTGTCGTGGTCCTGGCGCTGGAGGGGTCGCTCGCGTTTACGCTGCGCTCGCTCGCACGGAGCGATCGCGAAGGGCGCACGGCGCGGCTCTCGGAGCTCCAACGCGAAAGAGCGTTCGCCGTCTGTGCAGCCGGCGCAGGAGTCGATTCCGCGAACGGCGTGCAGGCGCGCTGGTCGGCATCGCTCGCCGGCTCGCACATCACGGTATCGCAGACGACTGACTATCTGGCCGGTGGCTCGCGGACGCTCGATGCGTACGACGCGGTTGCCCTGTGCCGCTGACGCGCCGGGCCAGTCGTTTCGGCTTCACGCTGCCGGAGATGATCGTCGCGCTGGTGATCTGTATGATCGTGATCGCGCCGCCGCTCGCGCTGGTCAGTCGGCACATCCGCGCCGACGCTGCGCAGCGGGATGTCACATCGGCGCGCGCACGGCTCAATGAGGCCGGCGAGCTCATGGCCCTGGACCTGCGCAGCATGTCCCCGGCGATCGACTCAGTAAAGATCGTGGCGGACACGTCGATCGAATTCGGCTCAGTCATCGGGGCCTCCACCGTGTGCGCTGCCACGCCCGGGCGAATCATCATTCCGCCCGACAGTCTCACCGGTGGTCGCATCCTCTCGTCGTGGGTGAGCATTCCTGACTCTGACGACGTCGTCGCCGTGGTCGTCGATTCCACCGCCGACCATCCGATCCGTTCTTGGGAGAACCAGCGTATCGCGAGCGTTGCAACTGCCTCCACAGCGGCTGCGTGCCCGCCATCCTTGGGCCTGACCACCGCAGCGGACGTCGCTGCTGGTGTCAGGTCGTATCAGATCACCCTCGAGTCCGCGCGAAGCACGATCACAGCGGGCGCGCCGCTCCGTTTGCTGAGACGGGTGAAGTACGATGTCTACCGCGCAGGTGATGGCAACTGGTATCTCGGCTACCGCCGCTGCGGTCGTGCCGGCTGCGGCGGCGTGCAGCCGCTCAGCGGTCCGTTTGCAGGCGCCGCAGGCGGCACTCCATTGAGCTTTCGCTACTTCGATACGTCGGGGACGCGTATAACGGGCGCCACAATCGGCGCGCTTGCGCGGGTCGATATCGTCTCACGCGTCGTCGGACGTGCGACCTCCAGCTTGCGCGGTGCGCGCGCCGCGCCGTATCGCGACTCGGTCACGGTTAGCGCCGCGATCCGGAACCGGGAATGACTGAGCAACCGAGACGTGGCTTCGCCCTCGTCACCGTGTTGGTAGTCATGGTGTTGGCGATCGCACTGATGATGGCGGCACAGTACCGCGCAAGCGCAGAGGCAGTTGCCGCACGCTATGCGTCGTTGCGCAGGCGCGCTTTCGTCGCGTCGGAAGCGGAGTTGTTGAACGCCGTTGCAGCCGCCGCATCAGTGAGGAACAATCCGATCGGCGCGTCGACCACGCGGAACGTCACGCGTTCGAGTGTGAGCGTCCTTGTCGTCACGACGCGCGTCTCTGACGATCATGTGTGGATAACGTCAGCGGCGACAGCAACTGACGGCGTCCTCTCCGCCCGCCATCGACTCGGCGTGTCGCTGACGATTGACGCGCGTCATCCGACATCGACTCCGTTACCACTCGCGGAGCGCGCGTGGGTGGAGTTGTTCTAGCGTGACCTTTTCGCAGTACCAGTCGTATTGACCACGACATGATATCCGACTCGGACGTCATGTCCGAACTCATTGTTTGGAGCCGCATGCCTCTCTTCGGCCGCAACAAGATGACGGTGGGATTGGACGTCGGTTCCGGATTGATCAAGGTCGTGGTAGTAGATCACGCCCGTGGTGTACCGGAGCTGGTGAAGGTGTCGGTCTCGCCGCTTCTCCCTGACGCAATCGTCGAGGGAGAGGTGATGGATCCGGGCCTCGTTTCCGATGCCATCAATCAAGCCATGGCGTCGGCTGAAGCGAAGTCGAGCCACGTGGTTACAGCTGTCGGCGGACGCGACGTCATCATCAAGCGTCTGCAGACCGAGCGTGTCAAAGAGCAGCAGGCGCGGGAGCTCATGAGGTGGGAAGCCGAGCAGCACGTACCCGACGTCGAATCGGTCGAGCTCGATTTCCAGATTCTCGATGGCACCACGTCCGATGCTGCCGCCGAAGAGATGAGCGTGTTGCTCGTCGCCGCCAAGCGCGAGCTGGTTGATGCTAAGCTCCGCATTCTCTCGGATGCCGGTCTCTCCGCTAGCATCATGGACGTAGATGCGTTCGCTCTGCACAACGCATTCGAGCTCAACCACCCCGAAGCGATGCGCGGCGTCGTTGCGCTCGTGAACGTCGGTAATGAGATCACCAACGTCAATGTGCTCGACGAGGGCGTGCCGATTCTCACGCGCGACCTCGCGGTCGGAACGCGCAGACTCCAAGAAGACCTTCAGCGCCAGCATGCACTCTCGGCCGTAGAAGCGGAGCGCACAGTGCGGGGCTTCGATCGCACTCCGCAGCTCGACGCCGTGCTCCAGGTGCGTGGCGACGAGATCGCGAGCGGTGTCGAGCGCGCTGCGGCGTTCCTCGCCACGTCGGCGCGTAACGCGCCGCAAGTGCGAGCGGTGTACATCTGCGGCGGTGGCTCACGAGTGCCAGGCCTCGCCGACGTACTGGGCCAGAGACTTCACCTCAAAGTCGAGTACGCCAACCCTCTCGCCAATCTTCACGTGCGCGAAGGCGCGCTCGGTTCGTTCAACACTGACGACATCGCGCCACTGCTCATGTTGCCCGTCGGACTTGGGCTGCGGCAGGTAGCGTGATCGAGATCAATCTTCTCCCCGGCGCTCAGCGCTCCGCGCGTGGTCGCGCGGTGAGCTTCGACGCCCGCGCAGTGTTCGCTGGCGTGGGCGCACGCTTCACCGACAAGTACCTCATCTTCGGAACGCTGGGACTCGCCGCTGGAATCGCGGCTATGGCGTTCATGTACCTCTCGCAGACACGCCTCCAGACCTCGCTCGATGCTCGCGAATCGGCAGCGGCGGCAGACTCGGCGCGCTTCTCCGCCGTGCTGAAGGCGCGTGCCCGCGCTGCAAGCACCCGCGATTCGGTTTATCAACAGCTCGCAATCATCAAGTCGATCGACGACAGCCGCTTCATCTGGCCGCACCTCCTCGAGGAGATCAATCTCGCGGTGCCGCAGTACACCTGGCTGACCGAGGTCACGCAGACTAGTCCGGTGGTAACCGCGGCGGCACGCGCTGACACGACTGCGGCCGGCAAGGCCAAGGCGGACAGCGCGCGAAAGGCCGGAAAGCTCACTGGCGCTGCCGCGCTTGCGCGCGCCCAGAGAGAACGCTCGGACTCGTTGTTCAACGGTGCGTCGAACGTCATCAACTTCCGGATCGTCGGCCAGACTGTCGACGTTCAGGCGCTCACCCAGTTCATGAAGAACCTCGAGGCATCGCCCTTCATCAAGAACGTCCAGCTTACGCGCTCGGATCTCGTCAATGCGGACAACAAACCCGTCACCGAGTTCCAGCTCGAGGCACAGAGTCAGGTGCCTCCAGCGCACCTGATCCGGACAGTTCCTCTCGACATCGAGGTGCACTGACATGGCGATAGGCGCGAACATGACTCAGCGCGAGCAACTCCTCGCCGGTGTCGGCCTGATCGGTGTCCTCGCGGCTGCCGCCTTCTGGTGGTTCGTCTACAACCCGAAGGCCACAACGCTTGCGGCGTACAGCGCGCATGTCGACTCGGTGGAGACCACCAATCGCCAGGCACGTGTGGATCTGGCGCGCGGCTCAGCTGAGCAGCTGCAGTCCGAGGAAGCATCGTATGAAAAAAACCTCCAGGTGATGCGCGAGCTCGTTCCAACGACTAACGAAGTGCCGGCGCTTCTCGCGAACGTATCGACGGCCGCTCGCCGCGTCGGACTTGACATCGCGTCGGTCGAGCCTGTGCCGGTGATCGAGGGTGATCAGTTCGACACGTACCGGTACAAGGTGTCGGTGATGGGTGGCTACCATGAATTGGCGGAGTTCCTGACGAATGTCGGATCACTCGACCGCATCATGGCTCCGCTCGGGCTGGACCTCAAGCTACATACCGGAGACAAGTCGAAGCTGCAGACCAAGGACGGCGAGTCACTACTCGACGCGACCTTTCAGCTGCAGACCTACGTAGCGCGCACGTCGCCGCTCGTGCTCGGCAAGGAGACGAGATGACCCGCACGCTACGAGCGACGCAGGTCGCCGCGCTTCTCTCAACCCTGGCGTTCGTTCTCGCGGCACGTGACGCGTCTGCGCAGTCCCGCGGACGCACGAGCGTGGCTGATACGGCGCACGTCGTCAGTGTCAACCGTGAGGTTTTCCAGTACGATCCGGCTGGACGCAGAGATCCGTTTGTGTCGCTCGTGCGCAGCAGTGAGCTGCGCCCTACGATCACGGATCTCCGGCTCACCACAGTCGCGCTCGATCCAACGGGCGCGAACTCTGTCGCCGTTCTACGCGACGTCGGCACCAAGGAACAGTACCGTGTCAAGATCGGCACCCCACTGGGACGCATGCGCGTCGTCAGGATCGACCAGAAGTCGGTGACCTTCGCACTGGAAGAGTTCGGCTTCAGCAGGCAGGAGACTGTATCGATGAGTGATTCAACACATACGAGGATGCCATGAAGCTCCCATTACTTGCCTTCGCCGCGCTTGTTACGGCGTATGGGCACGCGCCAGCCCAACTCCACGCGTCGGGCGCTGACTGCGCCGTTGCGTGCACGCGGGCTGACGCTGGCTCAGTCACGGGAGTGACCCTCGTTCCGGCCGCCGGTCACGCGGATGTCATAGTCGGCATCCAGGCGCCGGTCGAAGTCCAGGATTTCACTCTCGATGGGCCGTACCGTATCGTCGTCGATCTCAAGGGCGCGACGCTCGCCAACTCACCGGCCGCATACGACCGCGTAACGCGCGGCGGTATAACCGATATCCGCGTATCGCAGTTTCGCAGCAACATCGTGCGGCTCGTCCTGCAGCTCGACGGCGCACATCAATATGAGGTCAAGCAAGAAGCCAACGATATCCGCGTCTCCGTAGCTGGCTCGACAACCGCGTTCGCGTCCTGGAGCGGCGGTGCCGTCGCACAGTCGCGTGACGATGCGGATGCGGAGCAGAAGTCGCAGGCGGTCCCATCGGCCCGCAGCCCGCGCGCGACCGTGCTGTCGCAACCATCGTATGTGGCTGCGCAGCCGTCGGTGCAGCCGCGGATCACGGTGACTTACCAGGATGCGGACATCCACGACGTCATCGCTGCGCTCGCAACCTTCGCGGGGCGCACGATCATCGTCGGGAAGGATGTGACGGGCACAGTCACGGCTGACATTCGGAACCAACCGTGGGATGTTGCGCTCCGCGCCATCCTGCAGGGCCAGGGGCTCGCGGCGACAGAAGATCCCGCCTCCGGCATCATCTCGGTGGACAGCTACGCGAACGTCCAGGCACGACAGGCGCTCGAGCCCCTCGTCACACAGCTCATTCCGATCAACTACGCCAAGGCGGACTCTCTAGTTCCCATCGTGAAGAGCCTGCTTGCGCGCGACTGCACCAGCACTCCAGGGGCCAATGCTGCAAGTGCTTCGCAGTCGTCGGGCAGCAGCAATTCGGCACAGGGTTCGGCGGGCTTCGGCCTCACGTGCATCACGCGCGGTGGCGTCGCTTCCAATCCGGCCACTAACACGCTGATCGTCACCGAGGCGCCGTCACGGATCGCTGGCATCATCGATTACATCCAGCGCCTCGACATCCGCACGCCGCAGGTCTCGATCAAGGCCAAGATCATCTTCGTCGACCGCACAGACATCGAGAACCTCGGGCTTTCGTATGATCTCGGTACGCAGAACCAGTTCTTCACCAATCTGGTTCAGCGCATCGATCCGAGCACACTTCAGCCGATCAGCACCAACGGCAGCGGCTTGCCGAACGCGTACGGCGGCGGCACTCCGTACACCACGAATCAGATCCTCATCGGCGGCAACACGCTTTCTGGAATCGCGAACGCCAATAACCGCATCGCGAACCCGGCGTTGCAGCTCGTCTACTCAGCGGCGCTCGGCAAGTTCTCGCTCACGAGCTTCCTCGACGCTCTCAAGGAAGCGAGTCTCGCTGACTTGCAGGCCGAGCCCAGCATCGTGACGGTGGACAATCACGAAGCGCGGATCCAGGTGGGGCAGCAGGTGCCGCTCCGTACACTCGATGCAAGCGCGACCTCGGTCGGCGGCGCAGGCGCATCGGCGATCCCACGCGCCACCGTAACCACCAAGGACGTCGGCATCATTCTTCAGGTGACGCCGCACATCACGAACAATCGCCAGATCCTTCTGGACGTGCACGCCGAGAACTCGGATGCACAGCTCGCGAGCTCCGACGTCGGGTACATATTCAACACGCAGGCTGCGGACAACCGGCTCCTCGTCGCTGACGGTGAGACGGCAGTCATCGGCGGCCTCACGGTAACCAACGTCACGCAGACCAAGAGCGGGATTCCCATTCTCGTCGATCTCCCGCTCGTCGGGAAGCTGTTCGGCGTGACAGGCCGCTCCGAAGAGAAGCGCGATCTGCTCATCCTCATCACGCCGCACGTCATCGATGACGGCGAGCGTGTCAACGGACCTGGAGGGCGCTAGTCATGCCTAAGCACCTTACGCTGGCGGCGGGACTTCTCGCCGCCTTCGCGCTGGCTGCGGCCTGCAGCGATCAGACAGTTGGCAACGTCGTCCCCGACACCACGCCGCCGAAGCTGACTCTCGCCAATGGGTCGAGCTCGGTAGATTCAGTGATAGCGTTCACCGCGAACGTGAGCGACAATCTCGCCATCAAGCGCGTTCACATCGATGCGTCGGGCGGCGTCACGGCGTCGTTCGACTCGGTCTTCACGACAGTCGCGACGTCTGCTGCGATAACGTTCTCGCTTTCGGTGCCGCGGAGCGTGCCGCCTGGCACGCCAGTGACGGTCGTCGGGACAGCGTACGACGCCGCGGGGAACCGCTCAACGCCGGATACGCTTCAACTCGCGACGGGGAATCTCGCTCCTGCCTCGGTGGTGATCACCAGTCCGGCGAGCGGATCTGCAGCCGTCATCGGCAAGTCCATCGTCGTATCGATAAGCGGCACGAGCAAGGTGAAGGTGCAGTGGCTCGGACTCCAGACCACGGGCTCATTCGCACACACCGACTCAGTGAGCTTCTCAAGTCCGCTCAAGGATTCCACGACAGTACTCGACACGCTCGCGATCCCATCGACCGCACCCGCCGGGACGCTCACGATAACGCCGTTCCTTCGTGATTCGCTCGGCAACCGCGGCGTGGGCTCTCCGATCACGCTCAAGGTCCAGGCGGCGACAGGCGCCAAGGTCGCGCCAACGGTCAACTTCGGCTCCGACAAGCGTGTCGAGGTCAATGACACGTTGTTCGTGAGTGCGACAGATACCACCGGGTCAGGCATCGCGTCACTCGGCTATGAGATCCGCACATCGCCCACTGGCCCGGTCGTTCTCTCCAATTCGGTGCCGTCGAATCCGCAGTTCACGACGCAACAGCACACGTTCAACCTCGCGATCCCGTCCACTCTCGTGCCGCCGTTCCCGCTAACGATCTACGTGAAGACTTACGCGACGACTGCGAACGGCGCGCAGGGATACGCGAAGCTCTCGAGCGGTATCGATCGGATGGATACGCTCACCGTTGTGGCAGGCGTGACGCGTGTCCTGCCGAACGGCGGACTCGTAGCAGACGCATTCTATCATCCAGCCCACGACAGACTCTACCTCACGAACATCCTGCGCGACGAGCTGGATGTGTTCAGCCTGTCTGATTCGACATTCAAGCCTGCGATCTCGACAGGGTCACGGCCGTGGGGCATCACGGTCTGGCCTCACGATCGCAACGGCAGCGCGTACACGTCCTATGGCGACACGCTGCTGGTCGCGTACTCAGGTGGCACGTCGATCGGCTACATCGACATCAGCCCTGGCGCGCAGGGTGTGATCGGTACATCGCCGGAAGGACGCGAGGTCTGGGCATATCCGCTGCCGAATCTCGTTCCTTACACGGTGACGACCGTTGCATCCACCACTGGCGGTGGGCTGATCGCTCAGCGCACTCGCTACGACATGAGCTCCCGCCCGCAATTCGTCGCGGCTACGTGCGGAGCGTCGCCAGTGAGTCCGACGCAGTGCGGCGACGTGATGCTCGTCTACTCGACTACTCCGACCGCGGGTCAGTCGAGCCCATTCCCGAACGACGGTACGGTGCGGTGGGAGGATCTGTCAGCGCGCACGTCCCACTTCTTCTTCGAGCAGGCCATGGGGCAGAGCGCTGGTCGTTCCGACACGCTCGAAGTCGACAGATTCGCCGCGTGCTCCGACACGCCGACCGGCAGCACGTGCATCGGTAGCGACTCGGTACTCGTTCCACCACGCCAGCAGGTTATCGTACCTCACGTTCCTGCAGGACCGGCGGACACGCTCACAACCCTCGACACACTGGCCTACTCGGTCGTAGTCGATATCACCAAGCTTGCATTCCGCGATACGACCTACGTTCGAAACTCAGGCAACTTCCGTCGCGCCGTGATGGGCGAGGGCGGACCGGTTTACGGGAGCCGCGTCATCGGTTACGACGCGTTGCCCGGAATGATGAGGAGTGCGCTTTTCTCGAACCAGCACACATCGCGACTCGTCAACCTCGACAGCGCCGGATTCGTACCGGTGATCGACAGCGGCGTTACACCGGCGGAGGCAGTCTCGAGCTTCATCGCCAACACCAATGCACGCGTCGGCGGCGTCGGGATCAATTTCGACGGTGCGCTCAGCGCGGTGAGAGCTGACTCGATCTACCTGCTGGACACGACGCTCAGGCTGCAGGGTACGCTCCAGACATCGTCGTCGGCAAACGCCGGCTTCGACTTCCACCCGGCGAACGCGGGGAACGGGATCGGCACCGCTCGAACATCGTGCTATGTCTTCGCAGCGTCCACGCAGCCGATCATCGAAGTGTATGAGAACCACTACTATCAGAGGGTGACGACGATTCCAGTCAAGTCGCCGATCATCGGTCCGATCAAAGCCTCGCTACGGCCGAGCGGCCAGATAATTCTGGTTGGTGCAACGGCGCAGGGGGTTGTGATAGTCACGCTTCCAAACACTTACAACAGCTGTCCGCAGTGATCTAGTTCTGACGGACGGCGGGCGGCAGCTCGCTGGCTGACCGGCAAACGCGAAGGCCACCGATTACAAGCGTGGCCTTCGCGTTTGTGCGTCCGAGGCACCGCGTCCGCGCGATATGGCGCGTGTGAAGGGCGAGGCGAGCGGTCGTCGGTTTGGTGGTTAGCGCGTGGCGAGTCGTTATAATTGACCCTCTATGTTGAGACTTACGACCGCGGGTGAGTCGCACGGCGCAGCGCTCGTTTCGATCCTCGAAGGAATGCCCGCCGGCGTACCGTTGCTCGCCGCTGACGTCAACGCGCAGCTCGCGCGTCGGCAGCAGGGTTACGGCCGCGGCAGACGCATGCAGATCGAGACCGATCGGGCTGAGATTCTGAGCGGCGTACGAGCGGGTGAGACCATCGGCTCACCCATAGCGATGGTGATCCAGAATGCAGACTGGCGAAACTGGCAGGAAATCATGGATACGGCGCCGGCGCAGGGCGATCCGGCGCCGCGAAAGCGTGCGGTAACTCGCCCACGCCCCGGCCACGCGGACCTCGCGGGCATGTTGAAGTACGACCGCGCGGATGCGCGTGACATCCTCGAGCGCGCGTCGGCGCGCGAGACGACAGCTCGCGTCGCGGCGGGCGCCGTCTGCCGCGTGCTCCTCAATCAGCTCGGAGTAACGCTGGGGAGCCACGTGACCGAGATCGGCGGTATCGTCGCGCACCCGGCATCGATTCCCGATGACCTGAACTCGGCCGCTGACGAGTCACCGGTTCGCACGCTCGACAACGATGCTGGTGAACGGATGGTGGCACTCATCGACGAGGCCAAGCGAAATGGCGATACGCTTGGTGGCGTCTGTGAGGTGATCGCGAGTGGTCTTCCGGTCGGCCTGGGGTCGCACGTGAGCTGGGACAGAAAGCTCGACGGTCGGCTCGCCGCCGCCCTGATGTCCATCCCGGCGGTAAAAGGCGTGGAGATCGGCATTGGGTTTGAGGCGGCCCGGCGTCACGGCTCGCGCGTGCATGACGAGATTCACGCCGATGAGAGCGCCGCAACGCGCGGTCGGTTCCGCCGCGCCACCAACAACGCAGGCGGCGTGGAGGGCGGCATCACGACAGGTGAGCCTGTCGTGCTTCGCGTCGCCATGAAGCCGATAAGCACGCTCATGCGACCACTCGCTTCGGTAGAAGTGCCGACGCGTGAGGCGGCCGTTTCGACGGTCGAGCGGAGTGACGTCACCGCTGTGCCGGCGATGGGCGTGATTGCGGAGGCCATGACGGCGATCGTCCTCGCCGAGGCTGTCCTCGAAAAGTTCGGCGGCGACTCACTCAACGAGCTTCGCCGCAACTACGAGGGGTATCTCGGATACCTGCGCAGCCGCGATTCGGTAGGCTGAGCGGAGCCGCCGATGGCTCACGTGATTCTCGTCGGCCTGCCGGGCTCGGGAAAGACGACCGTCGGGCGCCGCGTCGCGAAGCGGCTCCGCCGCAATTTCGTCGATCTTGACATCGAGATCGAACGAACGATCGGGAAGAAAGTCGCGGAAATCTTTCAGTCGGAGGGCGAAGAAGCGTTCAGGGAGTACGAGGCGCGCGCGTCGCTCGCCATCGCCGCCGAGCCGCCGGCTGTCGTCGCACCGGGGGGCGGCTGGGCGACCAACTCGCTGGCGCGGGCACATTTGCACGGCCGAGGTCGTATCATATACCTTAGAGTAGACGGCCAAGTGGCCCTCGACCGAATGGGTCGGAGGGTTGCGCTGCGGCCGTTGCTGGTCGCGGGAGACGCCGCAGCTCGTATGGCGGACCTCGCGGAGCGGCGCGGACCGATCTACGAGGCGTGTGCCGACATAGTGATCGACACGTCGCGGCTGACGCGCGACGAGGTCGTCGATGCCATCGTCGAGTCGGTGAGAGCTGCCGAGCGAATTCAAGGGACTCAGCTATGACCGAAGGAATAGAAGGGTACAACTTTCCGCGCCCTATCAGGGTACTGGGGCCTCACGAGCGGTCACGCTTCGCGCCTGACGCTTGGGGATATCTGGTGACCCTGAGCAGGTCCGGGGTGCTTGATCCGGTCGAGCTCGAGCATGTGATCGAGCGCGTGCTGGCGCACTTCGACGGTCGCATCGGACTCTCGGACTTGCGGATGGCGTTGGGTGACAACGCTGGCGAGGCCGGCGGCCCTGAGTCTTCGATAACAGTGCACTGAGCGCCGGATCCTTCCGGCCCAACATAGAGAACGGCAATATGGCAACAAGAAAGGCGGCCTCGAAGAGCGCCGTGCCCAAAGTGGCGAAGAAGGCCACTGCGAAGAAGGCCACGGCGAAGAAGGCGGCGCGCCGACGCGCGCCTGCCGCAGACGACGCGTTCGAGGATGCGCATGATGACGGCGTCTCCGGGCATGGCGGCGCACAGTCGCTCGTGATCGTGGAGTCGCCCGCCAAGGCGAAGACGATCGGCAAGTACCTCGGCCGCGGCTACAAGGTTCGCGCGACTGTCGGCCACGTGCGCGATCTCCCTGAGAAGAAGATGGGGATCGACGTCGATAACGGCTTCGAGCCGGAGTACGTCACGATCCCGGGGAAGGAAAAGACTCTGGCGGAGCTGAAGAGCGCTGCCCGCGACGCGCGCGAGATCTTTCTGGCTACAGACCCTGACCGCGAGGGAGAGGCGATTGCCTGGCACGTAGCGTCGCAGATCAGGCGGAAGGGGGGAGCCCCAATCAAGCGCGTCCTATTCCACGAGATCACGCGCGACGCAGTCAGGGGCGCGATCGATCACGCCGGTGAGATCAACGAGAGTCTCGTCGAGGCGCAGCAGGCGCGGCGCGTGCTGGACAGACTGGTCGGTTACAAGGCCAGCCCAGTGCTGTGGAAGACAGTCAAGAAGGGTGTCTCGGCCGGACGAGTGCAGACCGTCGCGCTCCGACTGATCGTCGAGCGCGAGCGGGAGATCCGCGCGTTCAAGGCCTGTGGAGTACTGGACCATCGAGGCGCTGCTCGAGAAGGCGGGACAGCAGTTCATCGCGAAGCTCCACCACATCGACGGAAAAAAGCCTGAGATAGCCAACGCCGATCAGGCGAACCGAGTCGTGAGCGATCTCGCCGGCGCGCGCACGTTCCCGGTCACCGAGGTGAAACGTCGCGAGCGACGGAAGAATCCATACGCGCCGTTCACGACGAGCACGCTTCAGCAGGAAGCGGCGAAGAAGTTGGGCTTTGGGTCGAAGCGGACGATGCGACTCGCGCAGGATCTCTACGAAGGCATCGACGTGGGGAGCGAGGGCGCGGTAGGTCTCATAACCTATATGCGCACGGACTCGACACGTGTCGCTGAGTCGGCGGCGACGAGTGCACGCGACTACCTCCGCACACTGTTCGGCGCGGAATATCTCGCGAGCTCGGCGCAACTTTACGGGGATGGGAAGGCGAAAGGCGCGCAGGACGCGCACGAAGCAGTGCGCCCTACCGATCCGACACGCCGCCCCGACGCGATCAAGCGTCATCTGAGCGCCGATCAGTTCAAGCTGTACGAGCTGATATGGCGCAGGTTCATGGCCTCGCAGATGGCAGCAGCAATCTTCGATACGACCACCGTCAACTTCGACATGGGTCGATATCTTTTCCGATCGACCGGAAGTGTCATGAAGTTCGCCGGGTATCAGGCGCTGTATCAGGAGACCCGCGAGCAGGGCGACGCGAAGGCGCTCGAGGACGAGCAGGCGTTGCCAGCGCTCAGCGAAGGCGAAAACGTACCGGTCAGGAAGATCGAGCCGTCACAACACTTCACTGAGCCGCCGCCGCGCTTCTCCGAAGCGAGTCTGGTGAAGGAGCTCGAGCGACTCGGCATCGGACGGCCGTCGACTTACGCTTCGATCATCTCTACACTCACCGATCGGCGCTACGTCACGCTCGAGCAGCGCAGATTCACCCCCACCGAGCTCGGTGAGCAGGTCGAGCGGGTGATGGTGAAGAGTCTTCCCGACGTCTTCAACGTGCAGTTCACTTCGCACATGGAGAGCGATCTCGACAAGGTCGAGGAGGGATCGATCGACTGGCGCGAGATGCTTCGTGATTTCTACGAGCCATTCGCGAACAAGCTCAAGCACGCGGATCTGGAGGGATTAATCGCATCGGCACACGACCTGTCGCAGTTCGCGGGCGAGAAGTGTCCGGATTGCGGCGGCAAGCTCGTCCCGCGCGGCGGCTTCTTCGGACCGTTCATGGCGTGTGAGAATCACCCGAAGAGCTGCAAGTACACGCGCCCACTTCGCGGCGACAGAAAGGCAGCGCGCCCGACAGATGAGATCTGTCACGAGTGCGGTGCGCCGATGGTGATTCGTACTGGCCGCAGCGGCGACTTTCTCGGATGTAGCAAGTTCCCCAAGTGCCGCGGCACGCGCTCGATGCCTACGGGCGTCAAGTGCCCGCAGTGCAGCGGCGACATTGCCGTGAGGCGGTCGAAGAAGCGCGGTAAGGCGTTCTACGGATGCTCCAACTACCCGAATTGCGATTTCGTGGTCTGGGACAAGCCAGTCCCGGATGTGTGCCCGGATTGCGGGTATCCGGGCGCCGAGGCGAAATCGAGCAAGACGCGCGGCGAGTATCGTCGCTGCCTGAAGTGCCATAACGAGTGGGATGCGGCAGCCCGCCGTGGAGGCGGTAGTTGCATGACGATCGCGTCAGCGTTGTCGGCGGCGGTCTTGCAGGTTGCGAGGCCGCCTGGCAGCTCGCGCGGCGTGGACACGCGGTAACTCTGTACGAGATGCGGCCGGTGCGTGCGACCGCCGCGCATCGCACTGACAGACTGGCCGAGCTCGTCTGCTCGAACACTTTCAAGAGCACGATCAGCGCGACCGCTCACGGGCTGTTGAAAGCGGAGTTGAGGCTGCTCGGCTCGATGATTCTCGAGTGCGCGGATGACGCACGTGTGCCGGCTGGGACTGCGCTCGCAGTTGACCGCGACGCGTTCGCCGCGGCAGTGACCGCTCGCATCGAATCGTGTCCCGGTATTACCGTGGTCCGCGAGGAAGTGGCTGGCGTGCCGGAGGGGCCGGCGATCATCGCAACGGGGCCGCTCACCGCTGACTCACTCGCGCGGTCGCTACGAGAGCGACTTGGCGAGGATTCGCTCGCGTTCTATGATGCGATCGCTCCTGTAGTGTCGCGCGACTCCATCGATGATTCGATCGCGTTCGTCGCATCGCGCTACGGCAAGGAGACGATGGACGGCGTCGAGGACGGCGCCTATCTCAACTGTCCGCTGACCGCTTTGGAATACGAGGCGTTCGTCGACGCGCTCGTCAGCGCGGACCAGTTTCACGGCCACGACTTCGACGAGGTGCCGTACTTCGATGGCTGCATGCCCATCGAAGAGATGGCTGCACGCGGCCGTGAGAGCCTCAGATTCGGTCCGCTCAAGCCCGTAGGCCTGACGGATCCGCGGACTGACCGCGCGCCGTACGCGGTGGTCCAACTCCGACGCGAGGATCGCGCTGGTCGCATGTGGAATCTCGTCGGGTTCCAGACGCGCCTGCGTATCCCAGAACAGGAGCGCGTCTTCAGGCAGATTCCGGGGCTCGCAGACGCCGAGTTTCTTCGGTTCGGCTCAATTCATCGCAACTCGTACGTCAACACGCCGGCGTCGCTCTCTCCGCTTCGTCACGCTGCGTGATGACGAGAGAGTGTTCATCGCCGGCCAACTCACCGGCGTCGAAGGGTACACCGAGAGCGTCGCCAGCGGTCTGCTCGCGGCGCTGAATCTCTCGCGCTCGTTGGACGGACTCGAGATGGTGCTGCCCCCGACAACGACGATGATCGGAGCGTTGTGGCGCTACCTGCGCGAAGCAGATCCGCGTAGCTTCCAGCCCATGAACGCGAACTTCGGACTCATCGACGATCTGCCGGTGCCGGTGCGCGACAAGATGGTGAAGCGCGAGCGCATGGCGGAGCGTGCGCTCGTCGACATGGCGTTATGGTCCGCGCAGTTTGGCGATGTCGGAGAGATCGCTACGTCAGGCGCCACCGCAGCGTGACGCAGCCGTGAGCGACGAACCAGATCGCGTAGCGGAGTTTCTCGAGCACCTGACGAAGGAGCGCGACGTATCGCCGAACACTCTCAAGGCGTACGACCGCGATCTGCACGAGCTGACGGGCTTCCTCTCCTCGTACTACGGGATCGGCGCGTGGACATGGCAGGGCATAGATCGGCTCGCGATTCGGGGATTCCTCGCGCACCTCGCGCGTCGTGGGATGTCGAAGCGGAGCATGGCGCGTGCGCTATCGGCGGTGCGGTCCTTCTTCAGATACCTCGATCGGAACGAAGTGGTCGAGGCGAATCCGGCCCGCGCGGTCGGGTCACCGAAGCGAGAGGCTCATCTGCCGCAATATCTGGATCTCGCGCAGATGTCGAAGCTGCTCACCGCCGCCGCCACGAGAGCGCATGAAGGACGCTTCGCCGACGTGCGCAATCTCGCGGCGCTCGAGCTGTTCTATTCTGCCGGACTGAGACTTTCCGAGCTGAGAGGAATCAATCGCGGCTCGATCGACCTCGTCGCGAATCTCGTAAAGGTGCGCGGGAAGGGACGCAAGGAGCGTATCGTGCCGCTGGGAGACAGGGCCTCGCTCGCCCTGCGTAACTACGAAGCGAAGCGCGACGAGCTGCTTCGCGCGGTAGGCGCGGCGGGCGACAGAACTGCGTTCTTTCTCTCGAGTCGTGGGACGCGCATCAGCACGCGCGGGTTGCAGAAGGCGGTCACTTCCATGCTCGATCTCGTGAGCGAGGGCGCCGATCTCTCGACGCACTCGCTCCGTCACACTTTCGCAACTCATCTTCTGGACGCTGGCGCGGACCTGCGTGCGGTTCAGGAGCTACTGGGTCACGCATCGGTGCAGACGACTCAGATTTACACACACACCAGTGTGGAGCGTCTCAAGCAGGCGTACCGCGCCGCTCATCCACGCGCGTGAGGTAGCTCGGAGTGAAGTAGTGTCGCTTTACCTCGTGGTGAATGGCAGGACTTGGTCCGTGGAGCGACGCCACGAGATGACACAGCTCATGCTCGCGCGTCGGCCCAGCGAGCGCAGATTGTACCTCTTCTTCTCGGACGCTGCCGGCGAGCTGCGCCGGAACGAAATCGCCGAGGATTTTCCACTCGATCCGCCGCCGCGCTTGCTCGAATCAGTGTGGCGCAACGCAGAAGTGATCCGCGCTGCCGTGCCAGGCGAGATGCAGAGTCGCGTCGAGCTCACCATGCCGCGAATGCGCGACGTCGCGATTTACACATGGCGTGCCGTGCGGCTCCGTTGCCCCAACTGCGGTCGCGCTCGCGCTGTGAGATCGTGGTTCAAGTTCCGCGACCGGTGCCCAGTCTGCGGAATCCGCCTCGAGCGTGGCGAGAGCGACGACTACTACCTCGGCGGCGTCTTCGTCAACATCATGATCTCCGAGACGATCTTCGGCGTGATGCTCACTCTCCTGCTCGTGGCGATGTGGCCGAACGTACGCTGGGATGCGCTCGAGTACACCATGATCGTGGCGATGATCACAGCACCGATCGCGCTCTATCCGATATCGCGCCTGATCTGGCTCGCCGCCGACCTTCTGGTGCGTCCGCCCGATCCTGAAGAGATGGCGTGGCACGCATCGACGTCCGATCCTCCCGATTGATGCCGCGCCGCGCTTGGGTGCGCGCTAGAACGCAGCGAGTGCGTGCGGCTCCGCGGCGCGCGACGCGTGCTCGTACTTCGGCGCCTGCGGCTCCGCACCTATCAGATGCGTATACGCGTCGCAGACGAATCTGTAGCACTCGCACGCGACGCGCTCCAGCCCGGCCCTGTTGAGGATCGTGATCGTCCCGCGATGATACTGGATGAGCCCAGCCGATTGCAGCTGACCGGCCGCGACCGTGACACCAGCTCGCCGCACGCCCAGCATGACGGCGAGGAATTCGTGTGTCAGGTGGAATTCGTCGCTCGGCATTCGGTCATGCGTCATGAGCAGCCACCGTGCACATCGCTGACGCAGCGAGTGACGCTGGTTGCACACCACCGACTGGCCAACCTGGATGAAGAGCGCCTGCGAATAGCGCAGCACCAGCGACCGTAGTGTCACGTCCTCCTCGAGGGCGATCGCAAACTGTGCGGCTGGGATCGTCACCACGTCTCCACCGACCTGCATGAATATGCGCATCACTGCGACGTTCGTCCCCCAGATCACGGGGAGCCCCACCAACCCTTCCATGCCGACCGTCGCAACCTCGCCCTGCGTTCCACTGACGCGGCTCGTAATAGACGCCACGCCGGTGAGCGGGAAATAGATCCGATCGACCTGATCGCCAGGGGCGAAGAGCTCTCCACGGGTCGGAATTGAGACAATCGACATGTGCGTGGAGAGCGATCGGATACTCTCACCCGGAAGTGCGGCGAGCAGGAGGTTCTGCGAATAGGTCGTCATGCACCCTGTTGAAGCAAACAGCTTGCCGGTTTCTGCATTCGCGGGCCGCAGGCTGGAAATCAGCGAATTCGAAGCGATTTGGATTTGTCGTCGTCGTGTGGCAATCCGCGCCGCGCTGCGCCGCGGTAAAACAGCATTTCCTTGATGTACGCGCGGCTCAGCACAGCGCCTACAGCGAGGAGTAGAACTCCCCCGAGCACCGTCAGCGTCTCGTAGCGCCAATCGCGTCCGATCAGCGCGGCGCCGAGCGCCAGGATCCCGGCGCCCGCGAAGGCCTCGCCGCGCTCGCTCACCGCGGCGCGTGTCCGCCGCCGGCGATCGCGCAACGGTCCCGCGGAAGACGGAATCACCGCGTCACGGATGAGCGCCGCGCCAAGCAGCGCCACCAATACGCCAACGACGATGGGAATATCTTCGACTCGCACGACCCCTCCGGGCTCACTTCGCGCCTTGCAGCGCTGTCGCCCGTTGTCTGTGCAAAAAGAGCCGCACCACGCTATTTCTACTGGTATGCACAGCGCCAAGCTCCCCACGATCTGGGCTACCACCATTCTGGCCGTGCGCCGAAACGGCCAGGTCGCGCTCGGCGGCGATGGCCAGGTGACGGTCGGCGAGACGGTGATGAAGTCGAACGCCCAGAAGGTGAGGACGCTCCAGAACGGCAAGCTTCTGGCGGGCTTCGCCGGTGCTGCTGCCGACGCTTTCACGCTGTTCGAGAAGTTCGAGGAGAAGCTCCAGCGCTACCCTGAAAATCTCCCGCGCGCCGCGGTCGAGCTCGCAAAGGATTGGCGGAGCGACCGCGTGCTTCGCCGGCTCGAGGCTCTCCTCGTGGTGGCATCTCGTGATCATGGGTTCGTGATCTCGGGCACCGGCGATATCATCGAGCCGGACGATGGCATCCTCGCGATCGGCTCCGGCGGCTCGTACGCGCTCGCGGCCGCGCGCGCCCTCGTCGCGAGCACCGATCTCCCGCCGCGCGACGTGGTAAGCCGCGCGCTCACCATCGCCGGGGAGATCTGTGTCTACACCAATACCAACATCACAGTCATAGAGCCAAGCGCGCAATAATGGCATCACCTCGCACTCAGCAGGCTCTCGCGCGGCTGGCCGATCTGACACCGCGTCAGATCGCTCACGAGCTCGATCGGTACATAGTCGGCCAGGGCGACGCCAAACGGTCCGTGGCCATCGCCCTCCGCAATCGCTGGCGCAGGCAGCGCGCACCCGAGCGGATTCGCGACGAGATATCGCCGAACAACATCATCCTCGTCGGTCCCACCGGAGTAGGGAAGACCGAGATCGCGCGCCGGCTCGCCAAGCTCGCCGGCGCGCCGTTCGTGAAGGTCGAGGCCTCGAAGTTCACCGAGGTCGGCTACGTAGGGCGCGATGTCGAGTCCATGGTCCGCGATCTCGTCGAGGCCGCGATCAACATGGTCCGCGACGAGCGCGAGACCGAAGTCGAGGTTCTCGCCAACGAGCGCGTCGATGAGCGACTCCTCGATCTGCTTCTTCCATTGCCGGAGGATGGCAAAGTGAAGGAGCCCGCTCAGGCAGAGTCCAAGGAAGACTCGGTTTTCTTCGTCTCGGGAAGCGGCAGCGTCACGAAGGACAACGAGTTGGCCCAGGACCGTTACCACCGCACCCGCGAGAAGCTCAAGCTTCTTCTCGTCTCTGGCCAGCTCGACGGGCGCGAAGTGGAGATCGACGTGCGAGAGCACGCGCCCATGTTCGACATGATGGTGCCGCAGGGCGCGCCCGAAGGGATGGAGAATTTCTCCGAGATGCTGCGCGAGATGATGCCGAAGCGCTCGAAGAAGCGCACGGTGAAGCTTCCCGAAGCGCGCCGCATTCTCCTCGACGAGGAGCTCGACAAGCTGATCGATCAGGATGAGCTAGTCAGCGACGCGCTCGAGCGTGTCGAGCAGCTCGGTATCATCTTCCTCGACGAGATCGACAAGATCGCCGGCCAGCGCTCGGAGGGCGGCGGTCCGGACGTTTCGCGTGAGGGAGTGCAGCGCGACCTCCTTCCCATCGTCGAGGGCTCTACGGTCTCGACCAAGTACGGCAACGTCAAGACTGATCACGTGCTGTTCATTGCTGCGGGTGCGTTCCATGTGTCGAAACCGAGCGATCTCATCCCCGAGCTGCAGGGCCGCTTCCCGATCCGCGTCGAGCTCACTCCGCTCACCGAAGCGGATTTCGTTCGCATCATGACGGAGCCGGAGAACGCGCTCACCAAGCAGTATGCCGCGCTGGTCGAGACGGAAGGTGCGTCGCTTCACTTCACTCAGGACGGCATCGCCGAGATCGCCCGCACTGCTGCCCAGGCCAACGACCGCATGGAGAACATCGGCGCACGCCGGCTTCATACGGTGATGACGACGCTGCTCGAGGAGATTCTCTACGAGCTGCCGGACCGCGGCAAGGAAGCGGTCACGGTCGATGCCGACATGGTCCGTGCTCGCCTGAAATCGGTGATGGAAGACGAAGACTTGCGAAGGTATATACTTTAGGCCGGCGGCATGGCGGCCGCGCAATTTTCAGACAACACCCGTCCATCATGCCATCCCATCCCGATTTCCTCGCAATACCAGATCTATCGCGCTCGGAGCTCGAGTCGCTGTTCGATCTAGCCGAATCCATGCGCACAGGGGGATACGACAAGAAGCCGCTCGCGGGCCTCTCCCTGGCGATGATCTTCATGAAGGCGTCGACGCGCACGCGCGTTTCGTTCGAGGTCGGTACGTATCAGCTCGGCGGACACGCGCTCTTCCTCTCACCGCGTGATGTACAGCTCGGCCGCGGCGAGCCGATTGCAGACACGGCGAAGGTTCTGTCGCGGTACGTCGATGGCATCATGATACGTACTTTCTCGCACGACGAAGTCGAGGCGCTCGCACGCGACGCGTCGGTCCCGGTCATCAACGGTCTCACCGATCTGCTGCACCCGTGCCAGGTCCTCGCCGATATCCTCACGGTGCGTCAGCAGCTCGGTGGCATCGATGGACGCAAGGTTGCGTGGATCGGCGACGGCAACAACATGGCGAATTCGTGGATCAACGCCGCGTATGTTTTGGGCTTCGACCTCGCGCTCGCGTGTCCCGAAGGCTACGACCCCGATTCCGCCATCCTAGCCCGTGCACGCACGCGCGCCAGCATCGAGCTCGTGCGCGATCCGCGCGAAGCGGCAAGGGGCGCGAGCGTCGTCACCACTGACGTCTGGGCGTCGATGGGGCAGGAAGAAGAGCAGGCGCAGCGTGCTGCTGCGTTCCGTGGGTTCGTCGTGGACAGCGCGCTCATGAAGATCGCAGCACCTGATGCGATCTTTCTACACTGCCTCCCAGCGCACCGTGGCGAGGAGGTCACCGCCGACGTGATCGACGGACCGCAGAGCAGAGTCTGGGATGAGGCCGAGAACAGACTCCACATACAGAAGGCAATAATGGCGGCACTAATGGGAGGCGAGCAACTCTGATGCAGCGGACTCCGCTCCACGACATTCACGTCGCACTCGGCGCCAAGATGGTGCCGTTCGCCGGATTCGAGATGCCGGTGCAGTATCCTACAGGCATTACTGCGGAACACCGCGCAGTGCGAGAGAGCATCGGCCTCTTCGATGTAAGCCACATGGGCGAGTTCATCATCCGTGGGCCCGGTGCGATCGACTTCGCAAGCTACGTCACCACCAACGACGTCGCTGCGCTCGAGGTCGGTCAAGCTCATTACTCGACGATCCTCAACGAAGGCGGGACGATCGTCGACGATTGCCTCGTGTATCGCTTTGATGACCATCTCATGATGGTCGTCAACGCGTCGAACAGGGAGAAGGACCTCGCCCACATCAGCTCCTGGCGCGACCGATTCGATTGCACGATCGAGGATGTCAGCGACGGAATCGCATTGCTGGCGCTGCAAGGCCCGCTCGCGCAGGAGTCACTCGCGCGGCACACCGCCGCTAAGCTCGACGAAATTGGATACTATCACTTCGTTGTTGCTGAAGTCGCCGGCGTTCCAGATGTGATAGTGTCGCGTACCGGCTATACCGGAGAGGATGGCTTCGAGCTTTATCTCGACGCGGCGCGCGCCGCCGAAGTTTGGACCGCACTCGTTGGCGATTCGCGCGTCACCCCGGCCGGCCTCGGAGCGCGCGACACGCTGCGTCTCGAGATGGGCATGGCGCTCTACGGCAATGACATCGACGATACGACCACGCCGTACGAAGCCGGCCTCGCATGGCTCGTGAAGATGAAGAAAGGAGACTTTGTCGGAAAGGAAGCGCTCGAGCGCCAGAAGGCTGCTGGAGTTCCGCGCAAGCTCGTCGGCTTCACGATGAGCGACCGCGCTTTTCCTCGGCATGGGTATCCGGTGTTCTTCAATGGCGCGTCGAGCGGAGAAGTGCGCAGCGGCACGATGAGTCCGTCGCTCGGCATTCCGATCGGTACTGCGTATCTCCCCGCCGACGCCGCGAAGGAAGGGACAGCTCTTCGAGGTCGAGATCCGCGGCAAGCGCATTCCGGCTACGGTGCAGAAAGCGCCGTTCTACAAGAACGCATCACATCGTTGAGAATCTCGATTGTCACTGTCTCTGACTCCGTCGTGCGCGGGAGCGCGCGCCGACGAGTCCGGCGATTCGATCGCGTCGTGGTGCGCGACGCGAGGTCACACAGTCGTGTCACGTATCGCCGTCAGCGATGATACTGTGGAGATCGTCCGCGCACTGCTCGCTGCGACCGACGAGCTCGACGCCGAGTTGGTGCTGACAACCGGCGGAACGGGCCTCGCTCCGCGTGATGTTACGCCAGAGGCTACCCGTGCGGTCATCGACCGTGAAGCGGACGGAATCGTCGAGCTCATGCGAGTGCGACAGCTGGATGCATTTCCCCGCGCGGCGCTGTCGCGCGCCGTCGCGGGAACGCGAGGAGCGAGTCTGATCGTCAATCTGCCCGGCTCCTCAGGCGGCGTGCGCGACGGACTCGCGGCGCTGGAGCCGGTGATCGATCATGCGTGCGACATACTGCGCGGAAGAGTGACATCGCACGAGCCGAGTCATGGCACGCACGAGTAACGCTACGGTTCTCGTCACGCTCGCGGATGTCGAGCCGGCTGTCCGTCTGAACGCGCTGCTCGAGAACGCCGGCATCACAACGTCGCTCGTGTCGCCGCTCGACAATCTTGCGTCCGAGATCCATCGCGCACATCCAGAGCTCATCGTATTGACGGGAAACATCGCGGATCCCGCGGTGCTCCAGATCGTTCGCGATCAGTTGTGGGAAGGCACCGCTGTGATCGGCCTCGCGGACGTCGCCGATCCGCAGCTCACCGAGCGCCTGCGCCGCATCGGGTTCGTGGACGTTTACACCAAGCCGATCGCTCCGGACGATCTTCTCGACGCGGTCAAGCGCGTACTCGAGCGTCACCGACTCGCAGAGTCGACTGGACTCGTCGGGCAGTCGGATGCGATTCGGGAAGTGCTCGTGAGGATCGAGCAGATGGCGCCGGTCTCGAGCACAGTGCTGATCCAGGGAGAGAGCGGCACCGGCAAGGAACTCGTGGCGCGCGCGATCCATCAGTTGAGCCCGCGCCGCGGCCGCCCATTCATCGCTGTGAACGTCAGTGCGCTGCCAGAGACGCTTCTGGAGAGCGAGCTCTTCGGTCATGAGAAGGGTGCGTTCACTGGGGCAGCCGAGCGGCGCATAGGACGGTTCGAGCTCGCTGACACGGGCACGCTCTTCCTGGATGAGATCGGGGACATCCCGCCCGCCACCCAGGTGAAGCTCCTGCGTGTGCTCGAGGAGCGGGAAGTCACCCGGGTCGGCGGCACGGCGCCCATCCCTGTCAACGTGCGCGTGGTCGCGGCCACGAACCAGCCGCTGCGCGATCTCGTCGAGCGTGGTCTGTTCAGATCGGATCTGTACTACCGACTGAACGTTCTCAACATCTACCTTCCGCCGCTCCGCGAGCGGCGCGAGGACGTCCCGCTACTCGTGCGCAGGTTCGTCCGGCAGTTCGCCGCGCAGCACGACCGCCGCTTTCATGGCATCTCGGCAGACGCGATGCAGATGCTCGTGGAGTACCCGTGGCCGGGCAACGTCCGTCAGCTGCGCAACCTTATAGAGAGCATGGTGGTCCTTGCGCCCGGCCGTGAGATCACCGCCGCGGACATCCCGGCCGAGGTCAGCGAAGGCGTCGCGCATCTACTCCCCGTTCACGTCCCGCCGATCGCAGTCCATGGCGGGCAGGCGACCGCTTCCGGCCGCGAGCTCGAATTCATCGTGAGGACTCTCGTCGACCTGAGGCTTCAAGTCGATGACTTGCGCCGACGCGTCGATGACTCCGCGGTCCGTTCGGATCGCGCGAGCGCGCAGCCGGTGGTGCCTTCACATGTCCGATGTGGGGGCGCTCGCGCCTCCCGCCCCGCCGCCGCCCAACACGTTTACAGTGACTCCTGGAATGACCATGGCCGCGATCGAGAGGGGGGCGATCGAAGCCGCGCTTGCGCGAGACCGACGGGAACCGCCGCCGCGCGGCTGAACTGTTCGGAATTGGCGAGCGTACGCTGTACCGTAAGCTGCGCGAATATGACATCCCCGACGGCTACGCGACTCTTGCCTAAACGTCCTTGTACCCCCACTTTGGGTGGGCCGCAGCCAGCGTTCCAGTTTGGACGCCGGTAACGCGGAACTCGCCTTTTCCCGGAGACCGTCGACGGCGCGCTGGCTATTGTCAGCCCGCCATTCGTCGGTCGCACCTTCGCATTGTGACTACATTTGTGACTCCCGCTCGGCTGGGTGAACAGGCCGAAGAGTTGATCCGCACGCTGCCAGGCGTGGTCTCCGTCAGAGTGGTGGACAATGGGGAAGGTTCGATTCAGGAGGTCCACATCCTCACCACCTCCGAGATCCCAGCCAAGCAGACTGTCCGGAATGTGGAAAGCGCGCTGTTTGCGCACCTCGGTCTGCGCATCGACCACCGGCGGGTCTCGGTGGCCGCCGCGAGCGAGACGCCAGCCGCGCCCGCATCGCAGCGCCCTCCAACCTCCACACCGTCGCCCGTTGCTCCGAGCGCGAACTCTGGCGCTGGCCGATCGAGCGGTGATGCCGATACTGAGGGAATGGGCGTTTACACGCCGCAGCCGGGACTCGAAGGGCCACGGCGCCGAATCTACTTCGAGGACGTCGAGGTTCGCGGTTCACGCGCGCGTGGCGTGTCGTGCCGGGTCTCACTCGTGAAGGACGGGACGTCGTTCGTTGGAGAAGCGCGCGGAGTCGACGGAGATCGCGCTCGACTGGAGCTCGCGGCCAGGGCGGCGTGTCTCGCGATCGGTGATGCGGACGCCAAGGATAGGCAGTTTGGGCTGGAGGGTGTCAGGCTGTTCGACGCCTTCGACAGGAGATTCATCTTTGTGGGCGTCACCGTGAGGTATGGCAGAAATGTTCGCCTGCTCGCGGGAACCTGCGAAGTCAGTGACAGCGCAGAAACGGCAGCAGTTCTCGCGGTGCTCGACGCTACAAATCGTTGGTTGGAGTATGGTGCGTGAACGCGCAATCGAACCCAACTAGAGAGATGACCTTATAGCCAAGCGGAAGAAAACCCCCGTCCCCGTCTAGCGGAGTCGAGAGTCGGACCAACGTTAGTTCGGTAGGACGAGCGGAGCCAACCTTGTTGTTCTTAGCGCATGCGAAAGTGTGCGACTACTAAAAAAGGGGGGTGACGCAAAATGACGCTCTTCGCAGCCTTTGTCGCGATGCTGGCGAGTGGTGGTGGAATGCAGGATTGGGTGTAGTGCCGTGGACGGGGGTCCTCCTTTTTCTATGAAAGCGACTGTTCGGTCGTATATCATTTTTGTCATGTTGTCCGCGGCGGTTGCCCTCGGGGTACTGGCGCGGCTTGCTCCGGCGATAAGCTCAGAGAGCATACGCGCGATAGTGACGCTGAGCCTGATCGCGCTCGGTGCGCACCTCACCGGCCACAAGCTCACGCGCACCGTCGACGGCTCCGTCGCCTTCGTCCCCTTCCTGGCCGCAGCCACCATATCGCCGACTTGGGCCACAGTCGCCGGTGTCATATGCGTCTCGCTGATCGTACAGGTCACGCGCCGCCTCCCCGCGCCGAAGGTGCTGTTCAACCTTTCGCAACACACACTCTCAACAGCGCTGGCGATACTGGCGTCGCGTTTCGCGGCGGAAGTGTCCCCGCCGGCGGCGCGCTACTACGTCGCGCTCGGCGCACTCTTCGTGACGTTCTCGGCGGTCAACTCGCTTTCGGTCGGCGGAGTGGTTGCCATCAGCGAAGGCCGCTCGGTCCGGGATGTGTGGCGGCAGAACACCGTCGGGACCATCGCCTACGATGTGCTCGCGCTCCCGCTCATCGCGTGCCTCGCCTGGGTTTACACCAAGTACGGTGTTCCTGGCGGTCTGGTGGTAGCGGCGTCGCTGCTCGGATTGCGTGAGCTATATCGCGTCAATCTTCAGCTCGACAAGGTGAACCAGGAGTTGCTCGAACTGATGGTCGCGGCAATCGAAGCGCGAGATCCATACACGTCGGGCCATTCACGCCGCGTCTCGGAGCACGCCAAGGTCATCGCGCAGATGATCGGGCTTCGCGCTTCCACGGCGAAGCGCGTAGAGATCGCCGCGCTGCTCCACGACGTCGGAAAGATTCATGAGGTGTTCGCTCCAATCCTGCAGAAGCCGGGACGGCTGACGGAAGAAGAGAACGCGATAATGCAGACTCACCCGATCAAGAGTGAGGAGCTTGTCGCGAAGGTCTCGCAGCTGCGTGACGTCGTGCCCGCGGTCCGACACCATCATGAGAACTGGGACGGCACGGGCTATCCGGACGGTCTCGCGGGCGAGCGTATACCACTCGCATCTCGGATCATCATCTTCGCCGACACGATCGACGCGATGACGTCGGACCGTCCGTACAGAAAGGCTCTGGACCCCGATGCCGTACGCTCGGAGCTCATCAAGTACCGCGGTCGTCAGTTCGATCCAGCCATCTGCGACGCGATCCTGAGTAGCAAGCGATACGAGGAGCTGTTCAAGTACTCGTCGCACCAGTCGCTCCCTCACACTCAGGAAGTGCCGCGCCTGCGCCTCGCTGGCACACAATGACCGATTAGCGCTTCGGCCACTCCCGAATACCGACGGCGACGCAGAGATCTGCGTCGCCGTTACCGTTTGAGGCGTTGCAGCGAGAATTTCGTCAGGCGTTGCCGCAATCGTGCGGCGCGTCTGGGAGAGTGTCGACGTGCGAGGTCAACACGACCGCCAGCGCACGTCGTGCCGAGTCGCTCGCAAGTCGGTGGACCAGTCGCCTCGACGTGGTGTCCATCCACTGCGCGTTCTCGATGACCAGCAGGAGGGGCTGTTCATCGCAGATCGCATCGATGAGATCGATGACGGCGCGCTCACGCGCGGCTGTCTCGCAGCAGGTGAAGCCGTTCTGGGTGGGCGGGCCGGCAATCTCTTCGAGGTGACGGACGAGCTCGGGAGCGCTGCCGGCCGCGCCCGGGAGCTTGCGCAGGCGCGCAACCAGCGGGACGAACGTCGTGAGCGGCTCCTCGATGTCGTCTGCAGTGAGCATCACGGCGGCGGACACGAAGCCGCGCTCCGCCGCGGTCGCAACCGCGTCTCGGGCGAGGACACGCTTGCCGATGCCAGCGCTTCCCGATACGTGAACCAGCGACGGTTCGAGTTCCCGTGCGCGATCGAGCATCGACGTGATGACAGCGAGCTCTGGCGATTGAACTGCGGCGGCTGGCAAGTGCGGCGCCGGCTTCGCTTGCCGAGGCGGCGGCTCCGCGATCCAAGTGCGCGGAGGGACGGTCGGCCACAACACGAGCGGCGCATGCCCAGGCGCTGCCACGTACGGCGGAAGCAGCGAGGCAGACGGGGCGCCGAGCATCGCGTGCGTGGAATCAGGATCGACGTCGAGCAGACGGTCAGCGAGAGCAAGCGCCGTCCTTACATCCCGCTCGTTCGCTGCCTTGTGCATAGCGCAGATGAGGGTGTGCGAGAGACTTCTGTGCGTCTCCGTGACCCAATCGTCGAGCCAGTCTCTGAAGCTGCCGGATGCGCGCGGCTCATAACCTGGAAGAAGCGACAGATCGTGCGCTGCGACCTCGGCCGGTGAGCACGTGGCGAGGCGTTCGACGTCGGTGGTAGCTGCGTAGCGCAGCATGGAGACCTCGGTCGGACCGTGACGCCGAAGCGGGAATCCCTTGTTGCTCAGCTTGTGAAGAGCGCCACTGAGATGATGTGCCGCCTCAGATCTCGTCTTTCGCGGCCAGAAGAAGCGCATGAGCTCACTTCTAGCGATGCGCTTGCCGCGCTCAGCAATGAGATAGATCGCGAGTGAGAAGCCGAGGTGCGCGCGCGGGTTGATCGTGGTGACGGCCGTGCGAATTGCGCACTGACCCAGGGCATGAAGCACGACCAAGCGTCTGCTCTCCTGTGGAGGAAGCGACTGCGCCGCGGATCATAGCGATCCGCGGCGCAGCTTACGGTGGATTCATAACCGTGAGAAAACTAACTCACATGATCAACCGAGCGCGGAGGATAGGCTCCGCAGAGCAATTTTGTCGTAGCCAATGAGCGCGCGCTGGTGCGAATCGTTGCAGCGCATTCAGGAACGTCTGGCGGAATCAGCAGGTACGCGCCCATGGAACTATATCGAGACGCTCGAAGGGGATCGGCTTACCGGTCTTCTCGCAAAGACCGAAGCGTTCCGGGTTGTGATACAAGCGCTCCAATGCCGCGTCGATCTCGTTGAGGTTGCGGGATTCACGATCGACCATCACGGCATCGAGCTCCTGCTGCATGGTGTCGGTGCCCTGATCGGCCATGTGGAGCGGCATCTTCGTTAGGTCACCGGCCTCGTCCTGCTGGCTCTCGGTGTCTTCGTGCTGAGTGGCATAGCGGCCCAGCACCTCTATCGCGCGCTGCCGTTCTTCGAGCAGGCGCTTCTCGAGATGTTTGCGGTGTTGTTCAGTCATAGTTCCCAGAGTCGTGAGTGAGTCTGGGAGTAACCATACGCAAACAGCGGGCGAGCAGGCCGGCGATGGCGAGAAGAGCGTGCCGGTCAGTCAGCCTTGGGATGGGCCGCGAAGAAGGTCCACATCACGTCGGTGGCGTTGACATCAGTGATGTCACGCCCGGGAAACGTGTACCAGGGGACCTCATCGCCAGGCCAGCGATGGGTGCCGTCGACGATCGTGTAGAGCACCACCGCGGTTCCGCTGGCGCACGGCGAATAGGTGTCGATGATGACGTTCTTGTTCTCCGACACGGACCGGGCTGTCGGGACGCTCGGGCACTTGTCGGCGCTCGTCCAGAACTGAATGGTATTCGCGACGGAGACGATGTTGTTGGGGCCGTCGGATTCCTTGCCGCCGTCGTAGGGAACCGACGGATCCGCCATACCGTGAAAGTGGATGACCGACACCGGATGTGCGGGAGGGGCTATACGAACGGTGTCGCCTTGATCATTCACCATACCGATCGAGCCGGCGGTTACGCCGATGGCGGCAAGGCGATCGGAGAGCGCCGAAGCGAGTCGGTAAGTCATGAAGCCGCCGTTCGAGTGGCCGGCAGCGTAAATGCGTCGCGGATCGATTCTGTAGCGCGTCTCGAGAAGGTCGATGATGTCGCGAATGAACCTGATGTCATCGCGCTTTCGAGGGCCATCGACCGCAGTGTGCCAGTCGCTCGGGTCGCCGAGTGCTTGGGGATAAACAGCGATGAACCCCTCGGCGTCGGCCTTGTCACTCATGCCAGTGTACTTCTCGAAGTTCTCCGCTGTCTCGCCGTGACCGTGCAGGATTATGACCAGTGGAGCGCGGCGGATGGTGTCGTAGTGAGCGGGGAGATGAAGGCGGTAGGTGCGCGTCTCGCCGGCGCTCTTGATTTGCTGAACGGTGGTCGCGCCTTCGGGTCCGTTGTTCACCGAATTGCGCACGCAGGCCGCGGCGGAAGAAAAGAGGAGGAGCAGTGCGGCGCCGCGAAGCGCCGCACGGTACGACTTCACGGAAGTGTGAATTCTACGCGGCGTTCTACAGGATGTGTGTCGGTCGCGAGCAACGCGACGGCAGTGTACGAACCATGAGCTCCGCGCGCATCCCAGCTGTCCTCAAGCGTGAGCGTGTCGCGCGACTTGACCGCCATCGCCTGCATCGTCTGAGTGTAGAGCCGTCCCGCGCTCGCGCGCCACACGGTGCGTCCGGTCGAGTCGAGAACGGCGAAGTCGTGGGTGCGCGCGTTGGGGAAGCGCAGCTCGACCGTCTTTGGCGTGTTGTTGGTGACGCGGATCGCGAAATTGATCTCGGAGCCGCTGCGCATCACGTCTACTGTCGTCGCGACGGACGGATGCGATCTCGCTTGCAACGCAGAGTGCGTCGTCAGTTGTGGCTGGGGCTCACTCGCTGCGCTCGACACACTCTGTGAGTGGATCCATGGCCCGCAGGCGTACACGAGCGCTGCGGCGCAGAGAGTGGTGATTACGAGGCGATTTTCCATGCTGGGAACGGCAGGCGGCGTCAAGAAGGGGGTGGCGTCGCGTGGGACAAAGTTATCAACGGTAAGACGAGCGGGCAAGTGACCCGTCACGGTAACTGATTGGCGGGTCGTCATTTACGCCGGCATCACGAATCCGCTGTCAGTCCGAGGCCGCGCGAGCTATCCCAACCCTTGCAACTTTTTTCACAAGCTCGCTAAATTCAAGTGCTGTGAAGCGAAAAGACGAGGGGGGAGGGGCGGCTGAGCTGGCCGGAATCGGGGCTCAGTTCGCGATCTCGGTGGTCTTCTTTCTCTTCGTCGGCCAGTGGCTGGACCGGCGTCTTGGTACCAGTCCGGTGTTCGTGCTAGTCGGAGTCTTCGTCGGGGCCGCTGGCGCTTTCTACAGTATGTACAGAAAAGTGACGGCGGCGCAGCGGCGCGAGGACGGCAAGGGCGGGCAATGACCCACGAGTCCGTTCGTGCGATCTGGACGTCGGTCGGCGTGGCGGTGGTGGTACAGATAATGTCGGTGCTGATTCTCCGCTCGTTCGGGCGTGAGCGGGTTCTGACCGGGTGGGGGATCGGCGCGTTGCTGCGGCTTCTCGCGCTCTTCGTGTACGGCTGGGCGATCGTTCCTGCACTGCGGCTTCCGCTGGGGCCGGCGCTGCTCTCGCTCGTGGTGCTGTTGTTCGTGACGACGCTGGTGGAACCCTTATTGTTGACCAAATAGATGCTTCTCGCTGTTGGCCCCGACATCATCACCCCGCACATCACGGATGCCCACTCTGTGGATTATCCGTGCCTCCATCCGGGGTTCGTCTGCGAGCTTCAACTCCCGCGTTGGGCACCGATCCACATCGGCAGCCATCTGCTCGATCTGTCACCGACGAAGAACGTCGTGTGGCTCGGCATCGCCGCGATCCTGTGTCTGATCACACTGCTGTCGGCTGCGCGCGCTCACGCCCGGACGGTGGCGAGCGGGCACAGGGCTCCGACTGGCTTCGCCAACGGGATGGAAGCGTTCGTTCTCGCGCTGCGGAACGAGGTGGTGATCCCCAACGTCGGCCCTAACGGCGACAAGTTCACACCGTTCATTCTCACGCTCTTCTTCTTCATCCTCTTCGCGAATCTGTGCGGTCTCATTCCGTATGGATCGACTGCGACGGGGAACATTGCGGTGACGGCGACGCTGGCGATCATCACTTTCGTCGTGGTCGAAGTGGCGGGAATGCGCGCGCAGGGGAAGGCGTACATCAACACGCTGATCTACTGGCCGCACGATCTCAACATCGTCACGAAGAGTCTGATGACGATCATCATGACGCCCATCGAGATCTTCGGAAAGTTCACCAAGCCGTTCGCGCTGGCGATCCGTCTGTTCGCGAACATGATCGCGGGGCACGTGGTGCTGCTCGCGCTCATCGGGCTGATCTTCACTTTCGGGAGCTACTTCGTCGCCATCGGGCCGTTGGCGTTGGCGGTGGGAATATCGATCCTCGAGCTTTTCGTCGCGCTGCTGCAGGCGTTCATCTTCGCGCTGCTGTCGGCGGTGTTCATTGGGCAGATAAGGACGGCCGCGCACTAGGGCGCGGAATCGTCGTGCTGAGATCGTACCCGGATCCTGGGTGATCCGGGGAAGCCCGTTGGGACTGTTCCCGTTGACGGGTAGCGCATGACCGGAGCGCGTCGAATCCGGCGAAACGTTCAAGGGCGAGCGTACTTCGCTCGCATGGGATAACAACATGATGATTCTTCCAATGCTCCAGGCGGCAGTTGCGGGCGCAACGCGCGAGTACATGGGCGCGTGGGCGATGGCGGGTGCTGGCATCGGCGCAGGGCTCGCAGTGATCGGCGCCGGCATCGGCATCGGCCGGCTCGCCGGACAGGCGATGGACGGAATGGCGCGTCAGCCTGAGCGCGCGGGACAGATCCAGACTGGCGCGCTGATCTTCGCAGCGCTCGTCGAAGGCGTCGCGCTGTTCGCGATCGTCGTCTCGTTCCTCATTCAGGGCAAGTTCGCCTGATTCGCTCATTCGCAATCCGCAGTACGCACTTAGATAGCAGCAAGCAACAATCCCGTCGCTACTGACGGGAGCAGTCAACTAGATAGATCCGGCGGTCGCGCGCTGATCTCAGCCGCGGCCGCCGGGTCCACCTGCCAAAGCATCGCAAATGCATCTCTTCATCCTTCAGGAAATCGTCCGGCAGTCATCCGAGGAAGCGGGAAAGACCGACCTTCTCTCGCCCAACACGGGCGTGATGGTCTGGACTCTCGTAATCTTCCTGGTACTGCTCTTCATTCTCTCGAAGTACGCTTTCAAGCCGATCACGAAGGCTGTGGAGGATCGGGAGCACGCGCTGCAGGAAGCGATCGACGCTGCGCAGCGCGACCGTGACGAAGCGTCGCGGCTGCTGGAGGATCAACGCGATCAGATCAATGCTGCACGCGACGAGGCTCAGAAGATCATCGCCAGTGCTCATGCTGCGGCAGAGCAGGTGCGCACGAAGCTGATCGACTCGACGCACGCCGAGACGGCGGAGCTGCTGGATCGCGCGCGGCGAGAGATCGACGCCGAGCGTGATCGCGCAATAGCAGATCTGCGCCGCGAAGCGGTGGATCTCGCGATCGCTGGCGCCTCGCGAGTGATCGGAAAGAACCTCGACGACACGACGAATCGCCAGCTCGTCGAGAGCTTCCTCGCTTCGATACCGAACCAGGCGATCGCGCCAAAGGCTGGCGTCTGAGCATGGAGCACTCGAATCCGGTCTCGCGCAATTACGCCGAGGCGTTGCTCTCGCTCGCGACCAAGGCCGACAACCGCGAGGGATTCGGCGCGATGATCCGCGACGTCGCCAACGCGATCAACACCGATCAGAACGTGCGTCGGTTTCTCGAGTCGCCGCGCGTATCGTACGAGGAGAAGAACGCGGTTCTGTCGAAGGCATTCGCCGACCGCGTGCCGCGCGTGTTCCTGCGCTTCCTTCAGACGATGGTTCACAATCGGCGGCAGATGCTGATACCGGCGATCGCGACCGAGTACTCGAATCTGCTCGACGCTGCCGAAGGGCGGGTGCACGCTGACGTGATAGTGGCGCGGCCGCTCGGCGACACGGAAGCGCGCGACCTCGCAGGGCAGCTGTCGAGGGCGCTGGGCAAGACTGTGGTTCCCCATGTCGCGGTTGATCCGGCGATAATGGGCGGCGTGATCGTGAAGATCGGCGACGAGGTGATGGACGGATCGGTGAGCAGGCGGCTGAGCCGTCTCGCGCAGCGAATGCGCGCCGCACACTAGAGCGATGAGCGGAACGCAGGGGGTGCGGCGCGTCGAGAAGCCGTGGGGGCACGAGATCATCTGGGCTGCGACGCCGCTCTACGTCGGTAAGATCCTGCACATCAAGGCCGGCCATGCGCTGTCGGTGCAGTACCATGACAAGAAGGACGAGACGATCTACCTGCTGAGCGGCGAGATGACTTACCGCGTCGCCGACAAAGCTGGCGAGGCGTTGCGAGAGGTGGTGTTGCGGGCGGGAGAGTCGTTCCGCAACGAGCCGGGGCTCGTGCACCAAATGGAAGCCGTGACGGATTGCGATGTTCTGGAAGCATCGACTCCGCATCTCGACGACGTCGTCAGACTGAGCGACCGGTACGGTCGCGAGGGTACGAGCGCGCCCTAGGGCCCGACGTTCGGCGGAGAAAACCGGTGCGCGGAACGATTCTCGCCAACGGCAACTGAGTACAACTGAACGAGGAGAGCCGTGAAGGTCATCATTCCACTCGCCGGCAAAGGGACGCGCCTCAGGCCGCACACGCACGTCACGCCCAAGCCGATGCTGCGTGTGGCAGGGAAGCCCGTGATGCAGTACGTGCTCGACGACGTGATGAAGCTGAAGAACGTCGACGAGATCATCTACATCACGGGGCACCTCAAGGAGAAGGTCGAGGAGTACGTCCGCAAGTCCGTGAGGGCGCCGGCGGTGTTCGTCGAGCAGAAGGTGCAGGACGGCACCGCGGGCGCGGTGGCGCTGGCCCGTGAGCACATCGACTCGCCCGTGCTCATCATCTTCGTCGACACGATCTTCGACGCCGATCTATCGATCATAGAGTCGAGCGACGCCGACGGGATAATCTGGACCAAGGAAGTCGACGATTATCAGCGATTCGGCGTGGTGGTGACGGACGACAGCGGCTTCATGACGAAGATCGTGGAGAAGCCATCCACTCCTATCTCGCGACGAGCGAACATCGGGCTGTACTACGTCAGGAACTGGCGACTGCTGTACGAGGGCATCGACCACGTTCTCAAGCTTCCTTCGAACAGGGGCGAGTGGTATCTCACCGATGCCTTCCAGTACATGATCGACCACGGAGCGAAGCTCAAGGTGATCGACGTGGAAGGATGGTACGACGCAGGGAAGCTCGAGACGTTGCTCGACACGAACCGTGCGATGCTGGAGCGCGGAAGATCGCACGTGCCTGACAACATCTCAAACTCGACGATCGTCGAGCCGGTGTACATCGAAGATGGCGCTTCGATCACGAACTCCATCGTCGGGCCCAACGTCTCGATCGGCGCGGGGAGCAAAGTGGATGGCTCGACGCTGACCGACTGCATCGTGGAGACTGATGCTGTGATCACGCGCGCTACGCTGAACAAGTCTCTGATCGGAAGCCACTCCGTGGTGGACGGCGTCGATGGGCAGCTCACGGTCGGCGATCACTCGGAAGTGAGGGCAAAGCCGCGGAGGGCGTGAGGAGGGCGACGGCTGCGCGTTCAGCGTTCAGCGTCAACAGCAGCGGGAACCGGGGCGGTTGTAGCGTGCTTCGAGTCGCTGGCGGACGAAATCGTGCTCGCTGAGCGGCATGCAACGTCGGGATGATGCGTCGCCATGTGCGCGACATAGAGTGAATAGTCAGGGGCGCCGATGATGCGGCGTAGCGTCGCCGCTAACGCTCTGATGATGGACATGACTCGTCAGTGCTTGTTGATGGTGGACTCGAAGAGGTTGAAGATGCGCGTGTACTCGTCGGTCCATGATGAGGGACGGCGAAATCCGTGATCTTCGACCGGATAGGTCGCGAGCTGCCAGTTGGTCTTGCCTAGCTCGATGAGGCGCTCTTCGAGACGGACGATGTCCTCGAAGTTCACGTTGGTGTCGACCATGCCGTGCGCCATGAGGAGCGGCGCGCGCAGACCGTCCGCGAAGTAGATGGGCGAGGAGCGATGGTACGCGAGAGTGTCGCTCTGCGGCTCGTTGAGGATCGCCGATGTGTAACCGTGATTGTAGTGCGACCAATCGGTGACACTGCGTAGCGCAGCGCCGGCGCCGAAGTAATCAGGCGCGGTGAAGAGAGCCATGAGTGTCATGAAGCCACCGTAACTGCCGCCGTAGATTCCTATCTTCGTCGGCGGTATGTGGTACGTCGCCGTGATGTAGCGCGACGCATCGACCTCATCCTGAAGATCGCGTCCTCCCATCCATCGGTAGATCGCGGTGCGCCAGTCGCGGCCGTAACCATCAGAGCCGCGATAATCCTCGTCGATGACGACGTAGCCGTGCGCAGCGAGGAACTGGTTGAACATGTACTCGCGCGGGTACTCCGACCAGAAATTACCGACGTTGTGCAGATAGCCGGCGCCGTGCACGAAGATCACCGCTGCGCCATTCGGCTGCGCGCCTACGTCGGACGGGAGATAGATGTGGGCGGGAACCTGAACTCCATCTGACGCCGGAACCATGACTATGCGCGGTGCGATCCACTTCTCGCTCAACCACTCCGCACTTGGCGACAGCGTGAGCTGCGACTCGGCCGCTCCCGCTCGATTCTCCATCAGAGTGAAGATCCGGCGGCCGATTGACGTACGAGTACACATCGGCGACGAGGCGGCCGTTGGGAGAAACCGTGACGGCGTGGCGCCCCGACGTCGTGGTGATCCGAGTGAGCGCTCCGCCGGCCGCTGGCAGCGTGTAGTACTGCTCCTCGAACGGCGACGGCTCGTTGGTCACGAGATCGAAGTGCGATCCGTCGCGCGACAACTCCACCGACCTGACTTCCCACTTGCCGCTAGTGAGCTGCCGCACATCACCGCCATGCGGTGCGGCAGTGTAGAGGTGCGCGAACCCGGTTGCCTCGGAGACGTACCACACGCGCGAGCCGTCGGGGAGCCATCCAGCGCACGACGAGCACGGACCGCCGACCCAGGCAGTGTCACGGAGCGCCTCGACAGTGTGAAGCGCGCCGTCGGTCTCCGACAACGTGTAGAGAATGCGCTCCTTGTTGTCAGGGCTATAAGCGAAGAAGAGCGCATCGCTTCCGGAGGGGCTCCAGCCATCAAACGCGATGTAGCTGGGAAGAGAATCGCTCGCGAGCAGCTTCGGTCGCGATGCGGTCGCCGACGCGAACGACACGTACATAAGCTCGGAGTGTGGCTGAACATCGCCGACCAGAGTGCGGCCCGGCCGCGGCTCGGTGTAGCCGCTACGCGTGACCCAGAACGGGATCTCGACTGGGGTGCCGCGCGCGGTCGTCCGCAGGAGCGACACTGCACCGCGTCCGTCCGGCGAGACTTCTATCGACTGAATGGATCGGTCGCGACCGATGTAGATCGGCTTGGGTGAGCGAAGCGAGTCGAGCAACGAGCGATTGTGCTTCGACGCGCTGTCGGCGGCGATCTCATCGCGCACGGACTGAAAGAGTGCGGTCTCTTCCTGAGCGAGCCGGATCTTCTGCGGCGAGTGCGGCCTGGTCGTATCGACCGGCTCGACGCCCGTGCGAAGGTCCGTCAGTTGTGTCACGAGCCCATCGGCGAGATCGAACGCGTAGGCGTTGCCGTCGCGCGAGAAGTAGACGTTCTTGCCGTCGGCACCGAGTACTGGATTCGACTCCCGCGCGTCGGTGTGAGTGATGCGGCGCACCGAGCCGTCGCGGTAGTTGACGACGAAGATGTCGCCGCCGTACTCGACCGCGGCGTGCTCGCGATCGCGTGCGAAGGTCGGTTCCGCGAGCGACGGACCAGCGGAATCGTACTGCGCCAGGGTGAGCTTTTCCGGCTTCGCGCCAGCTACTGCGCGAACGCGGTAGTGCGACGGCGTCGTCCGCCAGTCACTTCCCGGTGCGACCCACTGGAAGTAGATCCAGCGACTGTCCGGCGTCCAGGTCACATCCGTCGGCGGAGTGCCGTAGAGCTCAGGGCCGCGCATGATGTTCTTGATGCTCAGGTCGAACGGCGCGGTGGGCGCCGACTGCGCGTGCAACTGCGCGAGCGGTGCGGCGAGAGTGAGTGCGACGATGGACAGGAATGGATTACGCATGTTGAGTTCGTGACCAGCGATTGAGCGAAGCGATGAGAATCGCTATGACGGAAATCAGGAAGAATGCTGTGACTGCCGCGTCGAGCCTGTCATTCCACGCAACGCGCGACGCAGCGACGATGCTCGCGACACCCGGTGGAAGCGATCCGCTCGCAGCGGCCGCTGAGAGAACGCGCGCGTGAGCGAGGAAGCCGAGTTTCGGATCCGTGGCGAAGATCTTCTCGACGCCAGCGGACATCGTTACTACGACGAGCCACGCGAGCGGAACGAGGGTGATGAACGCGAAGCGCTGCTTGCCGCGGTTGATGATGACAGTGGTCCCCACGCACAGCGCGATCGCGGCAAGAAGCTGGTTCGAGATGCCGAAGAGCGGCCAGAGCGAGTTAATGCCGCCGAGTGGATCGCGGATTCCGCCGTAGAGAAAGTATCCCCACATGGCGACGAAGATTGCGCTGCTGAGAAGAGTCGCCGGATACCACGACACCTCGCCGAAGCGCGGCCACGCGCGCTTGCCGAGATCCTGCAGAAGGAATCGGCCGACGCGCGTGCCTGCGTCGAGCGTGGTGAGAATGAAGAGCGCCTCGAACATTATCGCGAAGTGGTACCAGAGCGCGAGCGCGGTATCACCGCCGATCACATGCGAAAACAGACTCGCCATTCCGACCGCCAGACTTGGCGCCCCGCCGGTGCGCGACAGTAGCGTGGTCTCGCCTACCTGGCGTGCGAGGTCATGCATCTGACCGGGCGAGAGCGTGAAGCCCCACTGCTGAACCGCTCTCGCCGCAGACTCCGCGGTAGTGCCGATCGCCGAGGCGGGAGCGTTTATCGCGAAGTAAACGCCCGGCGTGAGGAGACACGCGGCGATGAGAGCCATGATCGCGACGAAGGATTCCGTCAGCATCCCGCCGTAGCCGATCATGCGCGCATCTGTCTCCTTATCGAGGAGCTTCGGCGTCGTTCCTGATGCCACTAGCGCGTGGAATCCGGAGACCGCGCCGCACGCGATGGTGATGAAGACGAATGGAAAGAGCTTCCCGGCGAACACGGGTCCGTCGCCAAGCGCGACGAAGCGCGTGACGGCAGGCATGCGAAGCGGCGGGAGCGTGATACCGATGCCTATCGCGAGCGCGGCGAGCACTCCGATCTTGACGAATGCGGAGAGATAATCGCGCGGTGCGAGCAGGAGCCAGACCGGGGTAACCGACGCGAGGAAACCATACGCCATCACGCACGCCGCGAGCGTTCCCGCACTGAGCGTGAAGATACTGGCGAGCTCTGGCGTCGCGGCGACCCAACGTCCCGCGAAGAGAGCGGCGACCAGGAGCACGACGCCTATCGCGCTCGTCTCGAGCACGCGCGCCGGGCGAATGAATCGGAGATAGACCCCCATGAACAGCGCGATCGGAATCGTAAGACCGATCGTCACGACGCCCCAGGGGCTCGCCTTGAGCGCGTTCACGATCACGAGTGCGAGGACCGAGATCAGGATCACCATGATGCCGAGGATCGCGACGAGAGCGATGTTCCCTGCGGCGGGACCTATCTCCTCGGCTGCCATCTGCCCCAGCGATTTTCCATCGCGGCGGACCGAGGCGCACAGTATGACGAAATCCTGGACCGCGCCGCCGAGGACTACGCCGATGATTATCCACAACGCGCTCGGCAGATAGCCGAATTGTGCGGCTAGCGTGGGACCGACGAGGGGGCCTGGGCCCGCGATGGCGGCGAAGTGGTGGCCGAAGGTGATCCACTTGTTGGTCGGAACGTAATCGCGCCCGTCAGCGAGCCGGTGGGCCGGCGTTATGCGCGAGTCGTCGAGCGCGAAGATGCGCGCTGCGATGAAGCGGCTGTAGAACCTGTACGCGACAGCGTAGGTGGCGAGCGCGGCGGTGAGGAGCCAAGCGGCGCTGATGGTCTCGCCGCGCGAGAGCGCGAGCCGCGCGAACGCCGCCGCGCCGAGTACGGCTACAGCGACCCAGAGCACTATGGATCCGATGCGACGCATGGGTCGTGATGGAAAGGTGAACGGGCGGCGGTGAAATTGGCCACAGATTAGCTTTTCTGCAATGCGGTTTGCCTCTCTACTGGTCGCATGCACACTCGCTGCATCTCCGGCGCTGGCGCAGCGCAGTGCGGCGGCGTCGCGCCGTCCGCTCGACCGGCTGGTGGCAGAGCCGATCCTCGTGCTCCCCGTGCAGTATCTGGTGTTCGCCGACTCGTTGGGTTGGGTCAACCGCGCACCCGCGACCCGCGAGTACCTGGCGTCGCTCGACGATGAGATCACTTTCGCCCTCAGCGAGCGCGGCCTCAAAGGGCGCTGGAAATTCGCTGATGACGCGACGCGTGCGGCGGCGCACAATCCTGGATTCGTCGCTGATCCTCACGCGCTCGCCGCGGGCGAGCTGCGAGCGGGGCGCAAGATGGCGGACGCGTCGCTCCCCGAGCCACTCGGCTCGGAGCTCAGAACGCTGGTGGCGATGACCGACGCGCGGTACGTACTGTTCCCCGTCGAGGTGACCATGCACGGCGCGAACGGCAATGGGTATGCGACGATGCACGTCGTCATCATCGATACGAGATTGTATCAGGTGGCGTGGGCAGGCGACATCCAGGGCGAGCGCGTCGCGAACTTCTCGCCCGCAATCGCGGCCGACCTCGCCTCGAGACTCGCCGACATCATCATCGCTCCATCGAGTTGAGCAGAGCCCGCTCGTGACGCGGATCCTTCACGTGTCGGACCTGCATTTCGGGCGACCGGCGGTGCTGGAGCAGATCGACGCGATCGACCGCGCGATAGCGTGCGATGAATTCGACGTCGTGGCGGCATCGGGCGACTTCTCGCAGCGCGCACGCGCCGGCGAGTTCCAGCGTGCGGCGATCTTTCTGCGCGATGCGCGGCGGCACTGTCCCGTGATCACCGTGCCAGGAAACCACGACGTGGCGTGGTGGTTCGCACCCGTTGGCGTGGGCGACCGGACCAGGGTTTACGAGAACTACGAGAAGTTCATATCACCGGTACTGGAGCCGACGCTCGAGGTGCCCGGCGCCTACCTGGTGGGGCTGAACACCGCTCACGGCGTGACGGCTCACACACTGACGTGGAATCCGCGCGACATATCAATCATCGGCGACCTCAGACCGTCGCAGCTCGAGGAGCTAAGGGCGAAGCTCGCGGGCGCCCCAGCCGGCGCGGTGAAGGTAGTCGTGATGCACCACAATCCGGTGGCGGGCGAGCTGTCGCAACGGTACGGTCTCAAGCACACGCCGCGGCTACTTCGAACGTTCGCTGAAATGGGCGTGGAGCTGGTGTTGTGCGGTCACGACCATCAGGAAGCGGTGAATTACGTGGAAGTGGGTGCTGGTGGCGTGATTGTCTCAACCGCAGGAACAGTGTCGAGCCGATCACGTGGTGGCCGGCCATCGTCGTACAACGTCATCGACATCGACAAGAACAGTATCTCGGTAGTGACACGTATATGGGACGGAGAAGGCGAGTTCATACCAGGGCCTCGGCGTTGCTTCGATCGCTGAGGGATAGACTGCGGCTGGAGAAGCTGCGGCAGTTGTGGATGCAGTGCGATCTCTTCGACTTCGCGGAGCCACGCGCGCGCGAGCAAGCGACTCCGGAGCAGCGCGCCGAAGCAGCGAGGCCGGCACCGCCGCGACCTGTGACGGTATCGAGCACGAAGCGGCGCGTGCATCGATCTCGCGCGGAAGACCGGGAGATGCTCGAGCGTCTGCGCGGCGCGCACGCAGAGTACAACTTCGCCTTGTTCGACAGCGAGCTGAAGGACGTGGTGATACGGATCTCTCGACGCATGAAGCACCGGCTGGGACATTACATGGTGGCCGGAAACGGGCTTCCGGCTGAGATCGCAATATCGGCGCGCCACATCGAGCGCGATCCATGGGACGACGTGCTCCACACGCTCGTTCACGAGATGGTTCATCAGTGGCAGGACGAGAACGCGCTGCAGCTCGATCACGGCGAATCGTTCAGGCGCAAGGCGCGCGCCGTCGGGATAAGCGCGCGAGCGACGCGGCCAGCAGATCCCGAGGCGAGACCGCGCCTCGCGGCACGCGCCATGCACCGCCCGAAGCCATGACAAGCGCCGACAAGAAGATCGACGAGCTGTACAGGCTCATCGAAGGAATCGAAATTGGAATGCTGACGACGCGAAGAGTGGATGGCTCGCTCGTCAGTCGCCCGATGGCGACGCAAAAGCGCACGAATGGCGCGGACCTGTACTTCGTGACGGAAGCCGATTCGCCGAAGCTGCGCGATCTCGACTTCGACAGACACGTGAACGTTGCGTACTATCGCGCAGGCCGCAACGAATGGGTATCGGTCGCAGGCACGGCACGCGTGTCGAAGGATCGCAAGAAGATCAAGGAGCTCTACAGTCCGGACTGGAAGGCGTGGTTCGCTGCCGAAGATGGCGAGCTGACCGGTCCTGATGATCCACGCATCGCGCTTCTTCTCGTCGATGCTGATTCGGTGGAGTATCTCGTCGTCAACAAGTCGCGGCCGATGATCCTGTTCGAGGTCGCGAAGGGGATGGTGACCGGCAGCAGACCCGACATCGGCGAGGAGCGGCACGTGAGCGGCGGCGACCTGCTGGACGCGCGCTAGGCGGACACAGACGCGCTACGATGCGCGCCAGGCATTGCAACTTCGGGGTCGGTATCTTTCGTGGATGCCGACCCCTCATGATCTCTACGACATAGACTCGCTCCTGTCCGAGGACGAGCGTGCGGTGCGCGATTCTGTGCGCGCCTTCGTCAACGACAGAGTGCTTCCAATCATCGGGAACGCTTACGTCGAAGGGAAATTCCCGACCGAGCTGATCCCCGCGATGGCGGAGCTCGGAGTGTACGGTGCTAATCTTCCCGAGGAGTTCGGGTGCGCCGGACTCAACAACGTAGCGTACGGGCTCATCATGCAGGAGCTGGAGCGCGGCGACTCTGGTGTGAGATCTTTCGCTTCGGTTCAGGGCGCGCTCGTGATGTATCCGATCTTCGCGTTCGGATCAGACGATCAGAAGCGCAGACTTCTTCCATCGATGGCGCGCGGCGAGACGATCGGCTGCTTCGGTCTGACGGAGCCCGATTATGGCTCGAACCCGGCGGGAATGATCACGCGCGCGCGCGCGCAGAGCGATGGCTCGTGGGTGATCAGCGGCGCAAAGATGTGGATCACGAATGGATCCATGTCGCACGTGGCGATCATCTGGGCGAAGACGGAAGACAACGACAACGACGGTCATTCGATTCGCGGCTTCGTCGTGCCCACGTCCACGCAGGGCTTCACGGCGAAGAACCAGAAGGGGAAGCTGTCGCTGCGCGCGTCCGACACTTCGGAGCTGGTGCTACAGGACGTGCATGTGCCGGCAGATGCGGTACTCCCCAAGTCGGGCGGTCTCAAGAGTCCGCTGATGTGTCTGACGCAGGCGCGCTACGGCATTGCGTGGGGAGCGATGGGTGCTGCGATGTACTGCTACGAGGAAGCGCTCGCGTACGCCGGGAACAGGATAATGTTCGACCGACCTATCGCGGGATTCCAGCTCCAACAGGCTCGGCTCGCCGAGATGGTGACCGAGATAGTGAAGGGGCGGCTTCTCGTGATGCACTTGGGGAGATTGAAGGACGCCGGGAAGCTGACGCCGCAGCAGGTATCTCTCGCAAAGCGGAACAACGTGAGCGCGGCGTGCGACATCGCGCGCGAGGCGCGCCGCCTCCTCGGCGGCAACGGCATCCTCGCCGAGTATGGTGCGATGCGCCACATGGAGAACCTGGAGAGCGTGTACACGTACGAAGGGACTCATGACGTGCACACTCTGATAATCGGCCAGGCGGTGACGGGAATCGGGGCGTTCAAGTAGCTGCGCGCGCGGCGGCCGGGGCCGGCTGCCGTTCTTGTATCCGGTATTCAGCGGCGATACTAGCGTTTCATCCCATTAGCTCGCATTTTTTCGCGTCCGGATTTCGGCCCGCTGCCGATGAGGGATCAAAAGCGCGGCCGCCATAACTGAGGAGGCGCTGGGATGCGATTGTTCACTGGTTCGGAGGCTGCGCGCTCACGATCGCGATGGCAGCGGTTGGGAATCGGCGCGCTCATTGCTTTTCTGACACCGCAGTTGATGCTCGCGCAGGGCGGCGGATCGATCGCCGGAACCGTCATAGTGGAAAGCAGCGGCGCGCCGCTACCGGGAGTGCAGATCGGCGCCGGTACGCGCGGGGCGAGCAGCGATGTCTCCGGGCACTTTCGCATCAACGGGCTGAGCGGCGACAGCGTGACGATAGTCGTGCGACGCCTCGGCTACTCGCCGATTCAGCGCACCGTCGCGGTCGGCAACATGAATATCGCGCTGAGGATGCGCGAGCGCGCCGTCGAGCTCAACAACATCGTCGTCACAGGTACGCCTGGCGCGGTATCGCAACGCGAGCTCGGCGTGTCGGTCGACCGGGTGCAGGCAGCTGACGTAGTGCGTACCCAGCCGGTGCAGGACGTGCAGGGGCTCATCAATGGACGCGCGCCTGGCGTGACCGTGCTGGAGAACTCAGGTGTCGTAGGCTCCGGCGCGACGATACGAATTCGCGGCGGATCGAGCTTGTCGCTGTCGAACCAACCGCTCATCTATGTGGACGGCGTGCGCGTGGACAACGCGCAGGGAACCGGGCCACCGAACCAGTCGTTCGGAGCGAGCACGACGACCCGCTGGAACGACTTCGATCCCGATGACATCCAGAGCATCGAGATCGTGAAGGGCCCGGCAGCGACGGCGCTGTACGGCACCGACGCGGTGAACGGAGTCGTGCAAATAATCACGAAGAAGGGCTCGGCGGGAAAGGCCCGCTGGGATCTGACGAGCAGACAGGGTGAGAGCTCGTTCGCCAATTATGTGTCGCGCTTTCCGACAAACTACGCGATGGTCAACGGCGTACTCGAAAGCGAGAACATCGCGCAGATACGCGAGGATTCGGGGAAGCCGATGTTCCGGAGCGGGCGCATCAACGACAACACCCTCGCCGTGAGCGGCGGCGCGCAGAATCTTCAGTACCGCGTGAGTGGCGACTCGAAGAGCGACCAGGGTGTCGAGCCGACAAACTGGCAGACGCAGTACGGATCGCGTGGAAACATTCTATTCAACCCATCGAGCACTGTTCAGATCGCAACGAGCGCGGGATACGTTCGTGGCATCACTGATCTGAGTGTGGAAAGCGGGTACGGCGGCACGATGTACAGCGGCTTCTACGCGACGCCGACCAAGTTGGGTACGCCGAGCGCCGGCTTCCGCAGCGGGACTCCCGAAGCGTACTGGGAAGAGTATAAGCTCGACCAGCTCTTCAACCGGTTCACCGGAAGCGTGATGATTACACACACGCCGTCGAGCTGGTTCAGCCACCAGCTCACCATCGGCACCGACTTCGGGCACGAGCAGGACGACGAGCTCGCTGGGGTTCACCACGACCTGTCGTACTTCTTCGGAAGCGATGCCGATTCGGGCTACAAGAACGTGAACTACCGCGACAACACTCTCAACACGTTCACGTATCACGCGACGGTCACCGCATCGCCGACCAGCTCCCTCAAGTCGACGACGGTCATAGGCAGCGACTATTACCTCAACAATACGCGATACTCCGGTGGCAGCGGCTCGGACTTTCCGGCGCCGGGCCTCACTGCACTCAGCTCGACGACGGCCGGCAAGAGCGGCTACGAGTATTCACGCGACAACAACTCGCTTGGGATCTTCGGCCAGGAAGAGCTAGCGTGGCGGGAGCGTGTGTACGCGCAGTTCGGCATGCGAAGCGACCAGCACAGCTCGTTCGGGTCGAACTTCAAGAACGTGGTGTACCCACACGTGTCGCTGTCGTGGGTCCTCAGCGACGAGCCGTTCTTCGCGGACCGCGTCCCTTTCTTTTCCGCACTCAAGCTTCGCGGCGCTTATGGACAGTCCGGCGAGGCACCACCGCCGTTCGTCAGCGTTCAGTCATACCAGGCGACCGCGACGGGCGTCACGCCTTACACGATCGGTAATCCGAACCTCGAGCCCGAGAGAGGCTATGAGACGGAGCTCGGGTTCGACGCCGGATTCCTCCACGATCGCGCCGGCATTGAGTTCACGTATTACAACGGCGGGACGCGCAATGAGATTCTCCAGATCCCAGTCGCGCCTTCGACCGGGTTCGGCGTGAGCACGCAGTACGTGAATGCCGGCCGCATTCTGCGCCACGGAATCGAGATGACGCTGCGTGCGACGCCCATCCAGACGGCTACCACTTCGTGGGACATGACGTACAACTTCTCGACCAACAACACAAAGGTCGATTACCTGGGGGGTAACCAGTTCCTCGTGGCATCGACATACATCGAGAACCGCATCGGGTATCCTCTGTACTCCTGGTTCGGGCGTCAGGTGTCTGACCGCGACGGTCGATACGGTGCACAACAAGGTGACGAACCCAATGTGCTCCGACGGCAAGGGCGGCATGGTGGCGTGCGCGAGTGCGCCAGACGTGTATCTCGGCCGCTCGCTTCCGAACGTCGAAGGGATCATTCCAGACCGGCGTGCAGGTTCCTCACGAACTTCCGCATCGCGGGCATGCTCGATTTCAAGAGCGGCTACAAGAAGCTCAATGGTGACGAGCGCGTGCGCTGCCACATCTACTCCAGTGCCTCGACAACTACGACGTCACGAAGGCATCGCCCGCGACGCTCGGCTCGATCGCGCTCGGTACTGGCGGTATCAGCGACATCGATTCAGGACGCCAGCTTCGTCAAGCTGCGTGAGTTGTCGCTGACATGGACCGTTCCGCAAACCCTCGTCAGACATATGAATGTCGCACGGCGCGTCGATCACGTTCGCCGGACGCAACCTTCACACTTGGACGAAGTATCCGGGACTCGAGCCCGAAGCGTCGTTCGAGGGTGGGACGCGTGGCGCCGGCACAGTGGGAGCAGGCGGTGCTGCCTCAGCTGCGCCAGTACGTCACGACCTTCAACCTCTCGTTCTGACCATGAAGACATCATTCCCACACATGGCGGCAAGGGCGGCGACGCCGCGACGGGCTGGCTCGCCGCGATCGCCATCGCCGGACCAATCGCGGCGTGCAACAACATCCACGACGCACTGAACGTCACGGCTCCTGACCAGATAAGCGCGAAGGAGCTGTCAGGTCCAGCTTACGCCACGCTGCTCGTGAACAGTGCGGTAGGTGACTTCGAGTGCGCGTACGGCGCGTTCGTCGTAGACGGCGCGCTGATGAGCGGTGAGCTGCAGACGCGTCGCCGACCGCTGCGCGGTGGACGATCGACAGACGCGATCTCCAGTCGAACGAGAGCTTCTACTCGAGTGGCACGTGCGACGCGCTCGGCGTGTACACGCCGATCCAGACAGCGCGCTTCGACGCAGATACAGTCGCCTCGCTTCTCGCCAGCTGGACCGACACACAGGTGGCGAACCGGCAGGATCTGCTCGCGAAAGCCGACATCTACGGTGGCTACGATCGCATCATGCTCGGCGAGCTGTTCTGCTCGACGGCACATAGCGCTCGGGCCGGAGCTCACTCCTGCGCAGGTCTTCGCACTCGCGGAAGCGAAGTTCACCGCCGGACTCGCGGCGGCGCAGGCGGCGGGCGATCAGCAGCTCATAGCGTTCGCGTACGCCGGTCGAGCGCGAGCTCGACGAGATCAGGGAAATCTCACTGGCGCGGATGCCGATGCACATCAGGTCCCCGCGGGCTTCGTCGCGTACGCGACGGCTGACGCGAGCGAACTCCGTGCGACTGAATCGCGTGTACGCGCAGTTCAACGGCCACGTCGTGTCGGTGCCCGCAGCGTACCAGGGACCTCACGGTACAGGGTCCGAACGGGACGCAGGTGCCCGACACGCGGGTTCGCGACTCGGCAGCGGGCAAGGCCGCGAGCGACAGCATCGACGCCGCTCATCATCAATACTCAAGTATCCGTCGGCAAACACACCGATACCCGATCGCGAGCTACCGGAAGCGCAGCTGATAATCGCTGAGGCCGAAGGCGGCCAGATCGCGGTGAACATCATCAACAACCTCCGCGTCGCGGCAGGCCTCCCGGGCGACTTCCAGAGCAGCGATCCGGCAACGATTCAGGCGCAGGTGATCCAGGAGCGGAGCAGGGAGCTGTACCTGCAGGGCGAGCACGCTTATGACTCGCGCAGAAGTTCCGGCTCCCACTCGTGCCGGCCGCTGGCACTCCGTACGGCAAGGGCGGCAGCTACGGCAGCAACCGATGCCTACCGCTCCCGGATGTGGAGCGACTCAACAACCCGTAGCTTGAGCGGCGTCACCACCTAGCTCGGCGCGCGCTCGATTAAAGACCCCGCTTCCACAAGGAGGCGGGGTTTTTTGCGTCGGCAATGCCCATGCGGCTGCGATGGGTCGACCTCGTGACTATGGCGCGGTTACATTACCAGTGGCCGTCGGGCCGGCTGAACGACACCAAATTTCTTCAGGAGATATCCCGCGGTGAAGATCGCCGTGTGCATCAAGCGCGTTCCGGACATGGACGTGCGCTTCCGGATCGCGGCCTCTGGCTCGTCGATCGATGAGACAGGCCTCAAGTTCGACATGAACGACTTCGACTCGTGGGCCGTCGAAGCTGCGCTGCAGCTGAAGGACAAGGACGCATCCACCGAGGTCGTGGTGATCTCGCTCGGCCCGGACGCGGTGCAGGAGACGATCCGCAAGGCGCTGGCGATGGGCGCCGATCGTGGCGTCGAACTCAAGAGCGCGACGATTCCGTTCGACGGATTCGCGATCGCGACGGCGCTCGCCGCGGAGCTGAAGGGCGGCGCGTACGATCTCATCCTCTTCGGCAAGCAGTCGGCAGATTCCGCGAACGGCAGTCGTCGGCGCGATGGTGGGTGAACTGCTCGGTCTCCCTGTCGTCACAGCGATCTCGAAGCTCGACATCAGCGGTCAGACGGGCACAGCGAAGCGCGAGATAGAAGGCGGCCAGGAGTTCATCGAGTTTCCGCTCCCAGCGGTGCTGACCATCGATCAGGGACTGACCGTCGCGCGCTATCCGTCGCTCAAGGGAATCATGGCGGCGAAGAAGAAGCCACTCGAGGTCAAGCCGGCGCAACTTGGCGCGGAGACCGTGAAGGTCTCGGCGATGGAGCTTCCGCCCGAGCGCGCGGCGGGACGGATCATCGGTGAGGGAGCGGCAGCGGTGCCGGAGCTCGTGCGCTTGCTGCAGACCGAAGCAAAGGTACTCTGAACAATGGCGAACGTTCTTGCATTCGCGGAGACGCGTAACGGCGAGCTCCGCAAGATCGCGCTCGAGGCGGTGACTGCCGCGCGCGAAGTCGCGGACAACATCGGAGGAAGCGTCGACGCGTTCGTCGCTGGTGCTCCCGGGAGTCGCATCGACCGCGTCTCAGCTCGGCGCAGCACGGCGCCGACAGGGTCGTCGTGGTGGAGCACGCCGGCACTCGGCAAGTACAATCCCGAGTCGCTCGCGAGCACAATCGCCGAGCTCATCAAGCGTGGCGGATATCGCGTCGTCGATCTTTCCGACGTCGGCGCTGGGAAGTGATCTGGCGCCGCGCGTCGCCGCCAAGCTCGGTGTGGGGCTCGTCACCGACGTCACTGCGATAAGCGTTCAGGGCGACGCGATCGTCGTGAAGCATCCGGTGAACATCGGCAAGGTCGTCTCGACGGTGCGCATCACATCCAACCCTGCGCTCGTGGCGATAAGAGCGAACACGTTCACGCCTAAGGAAACGGCAAAGGCGGGAACGGTCGAGAAGATCGAGCCGGTGGGCGATCCGGCTGCGTCGCGCGTGAAGGTGAAGGAAGTGAAGCTCGGTGGTGGCGCGAAGCTCGATCTCGGCGAAGCGCCGGTGATCGTGAGCGGCGGCCGCGGGCTCAAGGCAGCAGAGAACTTCAAGCTGGTAGAGGATCTCGCGGCGGCATTCGGAAACGCCGCGGTCGGCGCGACACGCGCCGTCACCGACGATGGGTGGCGGCCGCACAGCGATCAGATCGGTCAGACGGGACGCCTGGTGAGCCCGCAGCTGTACGTCGCGGTCGGCATCTCCGGGGCGATTCAACACCTCGCGGGGATGCGCACGTCGAAGACCATCGTTGCCATCAACAAGGACAAGGAAGCGCCCATCTTCAAGATCGCCGACTACGGGATAGTCGGAGATGTGTTCGAGGTGGTGCCAGCGCTGACGGCGGCAGTGAAGGAAGCGAAAGCGCGCGGGTGAGCGCTCTGACATCACGAGCACCGGAGGCTCGTTGACGCCCGGACACATCATCTTCATCGCGATAGTCGTACTCGCGCTGTCGTTCTTCTCGTACAATGCACAGCGGTTGGTGCGCTACATGTTGTCGGTGGGCTTGCCCGACGATCGCACCGGCCATCCGCTCACACGGATCCGCAATCTCGTCGTGATCGGCATCGGTCAGGCGAAGATCCTCCGCGATCCGATCGCGGGTGCGCTTCACGCGTCGGTGTTCTGGGGATTCGTCGTGCTCACGATCGGCACGGCGGAGATAATCGCGGGCGGTCTCTTCCCGGGCTTCAGCTACGCGGCCGTGCTTCCGGCTCCGCTGTACGGTTTCTACATCCTCTCGCAGGAGCTGTTCGCGCTGCTCGTGCTCGCTGCGGTCGCGGCGCTGCTCTACAGGCGCGTGATCGTGCATCCCAAGCGTCTGCAGGGAGACAAGGTACACTCGGGTGATGCGATCCTGATTCTCTCGATGATCGGCGCGCTCATGCTGAGTCTCATCTCACTCGGTGCGTTCCAGTTCGCGCTCAGCCCCGACGCCGCGACGATGTTCAAGCCGGTGTCCTTTGCGGTGTCGCACGCCCTCAGCTGGGATGTCGGACCACTCCCTGACGGTAGGGCGCGATACGAGCTGGTGGTTCCACGCGCTGCTCATTCTCGTCTTCCTCAATTACCTGCCATACTCGAAGCATCTGCATGTGATCACGTCGCTTCCCAACACATACCTTTCAAACACGAGCGGGCCGGGTGTGAAGGGAGCGATGCGCTACATGGATCTCGAGGCCGAGAACGCCGAGCAGTTCGGAGCGGCGGACGTGACGCACCTGCGCTGGAAGAATCTTCTGGACGGATACTCGTGCACGGAATGCGGTCGCTGCACGGCCGCGTGTCCGGCGAATCTCACCGGCAAGGTGTTGAGCCCGCGCAAGATCATCATCAACACGCGTCAGCGGCTCATGGAGCTCGCACCGCTTGCGACGGGCGACTTCGGCGAGTTCGTACATCCACACCTCGATGCAGGTGAGGGAGCCGACGCCCGCGATGCGGGCGTCGATGGCCCGAGCGTCGCTTCGGTGATCGACAACAGGCTGCTCGACAATTACATCACCGAGGAGGAGCTGTGGGCGTGCACGAGCTGCCGCGCGTGCATCCAGGAGTGTCCAGTGTCGATCGATCATCTCGACATCATCAACGATCTGCGCCGCAATCTGGTGTTGATGGAGTCGCGCTTTCCGCCGGAGATCCAACCGGCGTTCGAGGCGCTGGAGCGCAACGGCTCGCCGTGGTCCTTCGATCCAGGCGACCGCGCGAAGTGGGCGGAAGGACTCGAGATCCCGACGATGGCCGAGATGGTGGAGCGTGGCGAGAATCCGGAAGTGCTGTTCTGGGTCGGGTGTATGGGATCGTTCGACGACCGCGCGAAGAAGATAGCAGTAGCGTTCGCGCGCATTCTCAAGGCATCCGGCGTCAAGTTCGCGATACTCGGCCAGGAAGAGAAATGCAATGGCGATCCCGCACGTCGGATGGGGAACGAGTATCTGTATCAGATGCTCGCTCGCGAGAACATCGAGACGCTGGATCGATACGGCGTCAAGACCGTCGTCACTAGCTGTCCGCACTGCTTCCACCAGATCGGCAACGAATACCCGCAGCTCGGCGGCAACTATGACGTCATCCATCACTCCACTTACATCGAGAAGCTGCTAGAGGATGGTCGCGTTCCGCTCACCGCTGATGCGAGTCATCTGACGATCGCGTACCACGACTCGTGCTATCTCGGGCGTTACAACGATGTGTACGATGCGCCGCGTGAGACGCTGAAGCGCGCGTTGCCGGTAGTCACGCTGCTCGAGCCGGTGCGCAATCGCAGCCGCGGCCTCTGCTGCGGGGCGGGTGGCGGACGCATGTGGATGGAGGAGCGTGAAGGAAAGCGCATCAACATCGAGCGCACCGAAGAGCTACTCGCGACGGGTGCGGATGCGCTTGCGGTGGCGTGTCCGTTCTGCATGACCATGATTCGCGACGGCATCACCGCCAAGGGCTCGGAAGTACCTGTGTACGACATATCCGAGGTAGTCGCTCAGCGCCTGAGCTGAGCGTGAGCGCACTCGTCGCGGTCAGCGCGTTACGTCGTACACCGTGATGGTCTGTCGCACCTTTCCGGCGAGATACTGACGCGTCGCGGCGGTCGTGATGCCGAGGGTGCGCTCGCGGCACGCGTCCACGAACGCCTCGGCCGCGACGCGACCTGGGTCGGCGACGTAAGCGTGTCCGTGCGCCGCGAGGAAGCGATCTATCACACCGGCGACGAGCGGCGCGTACCGTGGCTCGTAAAGCACGTCGGACGCGAGTACGAGATCGAAGCGCGGGAGCGCGGGCGAGACCGCGCGCCAGTCGACTAGCTCGACGTCGATCTCGCGCCCCAAGTTCCGATAGGAGTTGGCGCGGGTGAAGTCGAGCGCGTCGGCGTAGTAATCCGTCGCGGTGACATGGTGTCCGGCGATCGTCGCGGCGATGCTGACCAACCCGATTCCAGCGCCCAGCTCGATCGCGCTACAGCGCGGCCGCGAATCAGCCGCGACGAAACCGGCGAGCACTGTAGACGATGGCCAGAGCTCGGCCCAATAGGGAAGCCGCTCATCGCGATCGAAGTCGTCCTCACTGATCAGGTCTTCCGCGCTGCGTGGACGGAGCACGTTGATGCTCCGCTCTCCGACACGGACATCGTCGTTGACTGTGACGAAGCGTCGCTCGAGATCCGCGACGAGTGCGTCCCCGCTGAGCAGGGTCACGGTGCCGGGAACGTCGTGGCTCGGAGTGCACCGCCGAGCGGGATCGCGTCGAGCTCCTCACCAGCGGCGTATTCGGTGCGTCCTTCGGGCGCGATGAGGAGTGCGTCCGCGCGCGCGAGCGAAGTCAGCGCGCCAGAGCTCTGGGTGCCGGTAAGATGTGCGTGCAGCGCTCCGTCGCGCGCTGCGAGATTCACGCGAAGGAAGCTCGTCAGTCCAGTACTGCCCGTCACTGCCTCCGCCAGCTTCACGCGCACCGTGGCTGGAAAGAGCCGCGTGTGTCCACGCATCTTGAGAAGCGCTGGCCGTACGAAGAGCTCGAATGTGACTCCGCTCGACACTGGGTTGCCCGGAAGGCCGAGCCATGGCGTGTCGTGAACGATTCCGAAGGCAAGCGGACCGCCAGGTCTGATTCGAGCGCGCCAGAATGTGAGCTGTGCGCCGAGCTCCTCCATCACCGCGCGGGTGTGATCCGAATCTCCGACCGACACTCCGCCAACGGTGATGATCAGATCGCTGCCTATGGCTGCCTCCACGCGAGCGCGGAGTGCTTCACGCGAGTCGGGTGCGATGCCAAGATCGATTGGCGCAGCGCCGGCGGTGCGGACGAGTGCCGGAAGCGAGTAGCTGCTCGAGGATACAATGCGCTCACCGGCCAGCACTTCGTCGAACCGGTCGAGCCCGACGAGCTCGTCACCCGAAGCGATGATCGCGACGCGTGGAGTGCGGTACACCGAGAGCGTCTGGATTCCGCTAGACGCGAGCACGCCGATCAGCGCGGGATTCACGACGTCCCCGACGTCCGCGAGAACGTCGCCGCGCTCGTAATCCTCGCCCTGCCGTCGCACATTGCGGCGCGCGTCGCGCGAGTCGTTGACGGTGACTGCGGTCGTGCCGCCGTCAGTGTCCTCGATGCGGATCACCGTATCCGCGCCATTCGGAAGCGGCGCGCCGGTCATGACCCGGATCGCTTCGCCTGCGCCGACCGGCAGCCGTGCTCGCATGCCTGCCTGAACGTCGTCGACGACCCTCAACGTCCGTGGAGGGCTCGCGAGATCGTCCGCGCGCACTGCGTAGCCATCCATCGAGCAGTTTGCCCAACGCGGAAGATCGATGCTCGCTGTAACTGGCGCCGCTACCACAGCGCCAAGCGCCGTCTGGAGTGGCACTGTCTCGCTCGACAGCGGCGAGATGTGATCCAGGATGAGCGATGACGCTTCCGACGCACTCACTCTGAAAGGTGAGTGCGTCTCGCCACCGGCATTACGCGTCACGCTCAGGCTGTGTGCGCAAAGAGGTTATGGCTATCAGCCAGCGCGCGATCACTGTCGGTACGCCGCCAGATGCGCCGCGATAGAATCGGCGGTGCTCGTCACGTCGATTGATCGCGTGGTCCACTTGTTCGCGAGAATGCTGAAGATGAGCCTGCGTCCATCGGCGTCGGTGACGTATCCGGACAGCGATCGCACCCATCCGAGTGAGCCGGTCTTCGCGTGAACGTTGTTTGCGGCCGGCGTTCCGCGCATCCGGCTCTTGATCGTGCCGTCCACGCCAGCGATGGGCAGAGCCGCGTAGTACGCCGCGAAGTCCGGGTTCGATTGCATGCGGTCGAAGACGCGCACGATGGTTTCCGGCGAGAGCAAGTCGGCGCGTGAGAGACCACTGCCATCCTCGATCACGTATCCGTCGCGCGGAACTCCCCACTCGGTAAGCTGACGCTTGGCGACAGCGATGCCGCTGTCAGCGGTGCCGACGCCTGTCTTCTCCAGACCGACGGTGCGCATCAGCACTTCGGCGATCTGGTTCTGCGACGGCTTGAGCAGATACGGCAGGATCTGCACGAGCGGAAGCGACTGGGTGACGAACAGCGTGTCGAGCTTGACACCGTCCTGTGGAACGACGTTGTCGCCTACCTCGCCGCTCACGGTCACGCCGCGGCGCACGAGCGCGTTCGACAGCTCGGCGAGATAGTCGCGAGTGGGATCCGGCGCCGGGATCGCGCGATGTGACGTATCGCCCGGCGGACGAGGGGTGAGAGTGGACATGCCCTCGTTGAACATGAGAGCGCCGACACCCGCGCCGTAGTCATAGCGCAGGTCGTTCCACGACCAACCCTCGCCAACCGGCGCGCCGGGAAAGTTGTCGGCGCCCGCGTAGATCTTTCCGGTGATCGAATGGATTCCGTGCGCTGCGATCGAGTCTGCAAGCGAGTCGAGCGCCGCGCGCGCGCTTCCGCGCACGTGGTCGCTCATCGTAGGATCGCCGCGGCCGGTGACGACTAGATCGCCGTGAAGCACACCGTTCTCGACGGGACCGTGTGCTGCGAAAGTCGTCGTGTACCTGAACTGCCCACCGAGCTGCGTGAGCGCGACGCTCGACGTCACGATCTTCATGTTCGACGCCGGGACCATGAGCAGCTGCGCGTTGTGGGCATAGATCGTATCTGCAAGCTGCGGGTCGACCACGAGAACGGCCCATTCCGCGGTTCTGAACATTGGCGCGTCGAGCAACGAGTCGATCTCGTGAGCGAGCAGCGCGCGCGGGGAGCCGCGACGCGGCGACGCAGCCGTCCCGATCGAGGTCGGCGGTGCGCACGCGACAATGGTCGTAGCCAGCGCGACTGCGAGCAGCCGCGGCCTCCGGGCGTCAATCAGCAGCATAGGTTGCGCTTAGAGTGTCATCTTCGGCGATGCGTACGGATTGCACGCGCGCCACTGCACCGAGCGCGTTCTGAACGTGCTCGAAGATGAAGCGCGCGACGTTCTCTCCGGAAGGGATGAGACCGCCGTCGCCGAACGCGGGAATGTCGAGATTGATGTTGCGATGATCGAACCTGTCGATCACCTCGCGACGCAGGACCGCGTCGAGTAGCGCGAGATCGACGACGAACCCTGTTTGCGGATCGACATCGCCGGCCACGGTGACGTCGCACTTGTAGCTGTGGCCGTGATAGTTGGGCCACGCGCAACGGCCGAATGTCGCGTCGTTCTTCTCCGCGCTCCAATCGGCGCGGCTGTAGCGGTGCGCGGCGGCAAAGTGGACGCGGCGCGTGAGAGTGCATGATGGCATACGCCATCAAATCTGCACTCTCCGCCGCCTCAAAACGAATCGAGCTCCGCGTCGTGCGGGTAGCTCTTCTCGTCGGTTCCTTCCGGCGTTGGCGTCTCCGGCGGTATCCACGGCACGCCCTCCTCGATCGACTCCATCCGATCGACTGTTCCGAGATACTCCGCGTCGTCGTCGCGCTCGAGGTGGCGGCTCTCGTCAGAGTGCGATGTTGGGCGCTCGCCGAGCAGGAGCCCTTCGTGGTCCTCCTCATCGCTCAGGTGCTCATCGACCGCTTCGGGACTCTGCGCGCGCCGGAGTGGGTCGACCAGCAGTTGGCTCTCCACGTTCACCAGCCCGATCCTGTCGCCCACCACACGCTCGGCGATGCGCTTCTCTTCGTCAGTGCCGACGCGCCCGGTGAGAATGACCTTGCTGCCGCGAACGTGCACGTTCACGTCGCGCGGGTCGATCGAGCGGTTGTCACGAAGAGTCTCGCGCACGAGCCTCCGCAGCTCGCCCGCGTCCATGTCCTCAGTGTCGAATACGTCTTCGAAATCGCGTTCCATGATGAGCCTCCTGGCAGCTCACCGTGCAAGGCGAGTGCCCCGCGGCTCAGCGGAAGATCGGAATTGACAGGCCGCCGTTGTACGTCCAGTTGGTGCGAAAGCCGCTGCGTGCGGTGCTCGTGGGAAGCAACGGCGAGCCACCGCTCGGCGGCGTGGTGAAGTACGCGGTCGGGTAGTGGCTCTGGAACAGACTGTTGCCGACCGTCAGCCGCAGCTCCCAACCTGACTTGCCCGGAACGATTCGCAGCCCAGCGTCCGAGTTGATCGCGAACTGAGTGCCGAACGAATACGGATCCTTGGTCGAGGATCCGCCGCCGGTCACTACGCCGAACCCTGCATCCACGACCGGGATGAGGTGATGCCAGCTTTTCGCGCCGGTTGTGTTGAGCGCGAAGCCGAGATCGCCCATCAACAGGGTGAGCGACTGACGGCCGAGGTCGCGCGTCGTGACGGGAGCGAGCGGATTGAAAGACTCGCGGTACGAGCTGACACCCTGCGCGCGGACGAAAAATTCCGCCGGTCCACCGACCGGAACGCTGTAGCGCAGACCGAAGCTCGGTCCACTCCGCGGCGTCGCACCGATCTCATCCTTCTGCATCCTGAAGTAGCCGGCGAAGACGGTGAGATCCTGACCAGTCCTGACGTCGATGTAGGGACTGTTCGGAGGCGGATAACCGACGACCTGCGCGCTGGCCGTGGCAGAGAACAAGAGAGCTGCTACCGCTGCCGCGGCAGCGTGATGGGTCTTTGACATTGAGAGAAGTCTAGCGCCGTTCACGGACGCAGGTTGAACAGATCGATTCCAGTCATTTCGGGCGGCGTTTCGACGCCGAGCATCGTGAGCACTGTCGGGCCCACATCGCAGAGCGCGCCACCGCCACGAAGCTCGGGTTCGCGCCCGTCGGGATCCATGAAGATGATAGGTACCGGATTGCTGGTGTGAGCGGTGTGTGGTCCGCCGGTCGCGGGATCTATCATCATCTCCGCGTTCCCGTGATCCGCCGTGATGAGGAGACGCGTTCCCGAGCGCCGAGCACTTTCCACGATCCGCGTGAGGGATCTGTCGATCGTCTCGACTGCGCGGATCGTCGCGTCCATGGATCCCGTGTGGCCCACCATGTCCGCGTTGGCGAAGTTGCAGAGCGTGAAGTCATGCTCGCGCGCATCAAGCGAGGCGCAGAGCACGTCGGTGATACCTGCCGCGCTCATCTCTGGCGCGAGATCGTACGTGGCGACCTTCTGGCTCGGAACAAGTCGGCGCTCCTCGCCGGGATACGGCGGCTCACGGCCGCCGTTGAAGAAGTAAGTGACGTGAGGGTACTTCTCGGTCTCTGCGGTCTTGAGCATCGTCTTGCCGGCCTCCGAGACGACTTCCGCGACGATGCGCGCCATCGAGAACTGCGCGAACGCCACCGGCACGTCGAACGTCGCGTCGTACTCCGTGAGCGTCACGACGTGCAGCTTCGGGCGGTGTGATACGTCGAAGCCGTCGAAGGCGGGATCGGTCATCGCTCTCACCATCTGGCGCATCCGGTCGGAGCGATAGTTGAAGCAGATCACCGCATCGCCGTCACGCATCGGCGCGACGGCGCACCCGTCGCGCTGGATGACCGCGGGGACGATGAACTCGTCGGTGACGCCGGAGTCATACGCGCTCTCGATCACCGCTATGGGATCCTCGAAGGCCGGCCCGACGCCGTCCACTGCTGCGCGGTAGAAGAGCTCGGTGCGCTGCCATCGCTTGTCGCGGTCCATTCCGTAATAGCGCCCGCCGACGCTCGCGACCACCGCGCGCCCGTGAGCGTAGTCGAGCAGAGCGCGCATGTACCCCAGCGCTGACTTCGGCAGTGTGTCGCGACCGTCGGTGAGAAGATGCATCGCGACGCGCTGTACCCCGGCGCGCTCCGCGAGATCGATCAGCGCGTAGAGGTGAGTATCGATCGCGTGGACGCCGCCATCGCCAAGCAGGCCGAGCAGGTGAAGCGTTCCGCCGCTCCGCTTGACGTGGTCGCAGGCTCCAAGGAGTGCAGGATTCGCGAAGAACGATCCGTCCTCGATCGACGCGGTGATCCGCACCAGATCCTGCAGGACCACGCGTCCAGCGCCGAGGTTGAGGTGTCCGACCTCGCTGTTGCCCATCTGACCGGCCGGAAGTCCGACGCGGAGGCCCGAAGCCTCAAGCAGCGAGCGTGAGCGCAGGCTTGCGAGCCTGTCCCACGTTGGCGTGCGGGCGAGAGCTATTGCGTTCCCCGCTCGCTCGGGGCGATATCCCCAGCCGTCGAGGACGATGAGCGCGACGGGCCCACCGGACTGTGCCATGCTTGCCCGTTGTGTGTAGAAAGGAAGTAGCTTGGAAACCGTCTAATCTACGCGACCCCCACCCATGAGTCACCTCCAACCGACCCGGCACAGACTCGACGGAGCTGCGTATGTGCGACAGCGTGGCCGGACCGCTGCAGCGACGGTGTCGCTCGCGCTGCTGGTCCTCATTTCGCCACGGATTCAGGCACAGACAAGCACTTCTCCACCCGCTCCCGGAGCTCAGACCACCGCCGCGACTGCGGATCAGGGTGATCAGTACAACGTCGTGCGTGCCACCGATGTTCGCACTGCGCCGGACGCGATCGTCACCGGGCAACTGCGACCCGGCGCGTCGGTGCAGATCGTTGCGCGCGATCGCGGCTGGGTGCGTGTCAGGACGGAGGGATGGGTGCAGGAGCGTGATCTCACGCCAGCCGACACCGCGTTCCGGGAGCACCTGAGCGCCGCCGACATTCGCGCGGACCCCGCAGCGGCGCGCGGGAAGATGGTGCGGTGGACGGTGAAGTTTCTCGCGCTGCAGACGGCCGACCCACTGCGCCAGGGCCTCGCGGATGAGGAGCCGTACATGCTCGCACAGGGCCCTGAAGGTGAGAACGCTCTGCTCTATCTCGTCGTTCCACCCTCGTTGCTAGGCACGGCACGTGCGATTCAGCCGCTTACGTCGATCACGGTCGTCGCTCGGGTGAGGGACGGCCACAGCGAGCCCGTCGGCATCCCGATCCTCGATCTCCAATCAATCCGCATAGCCAAATGAGCGAGCAGGAAAGCCCCCAGGACCGACGCGGAGTGAGCCGCGGACGCGACCGAAGACGCGAAGCGTGGAGCGCGTTCCGCGGCGCGTACCCGACGTTCCTCAAGATCACCGGATTGCTCTTCCTTCTCCTCGTCGCGGGCGACATGTGGCTCGGCTATCGGCGCTACGCGTACGGCGCCGAGATGTCGCGGCTGCGCGCCGGTATGAGCGAATCGGAGCGCAGAAAGGCCGACGCAATCACCGAGTCGCAGCAGGACAAGGTGCGCCTCGCCTTCGAGCTGGCGAAGCGTCAGGCTCATCTCGACAGCCATCTTCACCTCACTATCGCTGTCGATAGCGGCGTCATGTACCTCGAGCGGGACGGCGCGATCCTTCGCGTGATGCAGGTCAAGGTCGCGCCGACGGCCGTTCCCGGGGTGAAGGGAGACACCGGGAGCGCGGCGCTCCCGCGCGGAGAGCGCACGGTGCAGCAGGTGGTAGATGGAGACCAGCCGGCACTCATCCTCGACGGCGATCAGCGGATCTACGGCGGGCGCCGACTCTGGCGCGGTCGCGGCGGGCAACGTGCGGGCGAACAGTGACGACCTCAAAGCGATAATTCCGGACATCACTCCCGGAACGCGCGTGTATCTCTACTGATGTTCAAATTCTTCAGGCATGGCGGCGCGATCGCGTGGCTGCTGATCCTCGGGATCATCATCGCGATCGGGCTCAGCGTCAAGCTTCTGCAGGATACCGCCGAGCTGCGCTTCGACCGCGACGTGACGCGTATGGTGTTCAACGACAACGTCGATGAGCTGAACGCGATCCGTGCGCAAACGGGGCTCGAGTCCGACAGCATGAGGTCGCTCGCCGAGTCGCCGAACGCGTCGGCGAATGCGCCCTACATCGTCGTCAGCATCGCAGACCACACGTTGTGGTACAAGCAGGGCGACAGCGTGATCTTCACCGCGCCGGTGGCCACCGCGAGCGGCAAGGAGCTCGTCGGCGACGGGAGCGACCAGCACTGGCGCTTCGAGACGCCGCGCGGCCGGCTCACGGTCCAGGCCAAGGATACCGAATCCGGCGTGGGTTCCTCCCGACTGGCACTACGTGGAGCAGGCGCAGAAGCGGGGCCTCGGGCTGGTTCACCTGATGCGCGGCCAGAGCTACGATGGCTATCACGTGGAAGGGAACGACGTCATCGCCCCGAATGGCAGCCCGGTCCCCGCGCCCAAGGAAGGGCACGAGCTGGTGGTGAACGGCAACATTCTCGTTCCGCCGTTCGGCACCAATCAGCGACGCTACGTCGGCACGCTCGGTCCGCGCAGACTCGACCTGGGCGACGGCTACGGAATTCATGGGACCGATGAGCCGGAGTCCATAGGGCACTCGGCGAGTCACGGCTGCGTGAGGCTGCGAAACGAGGACATCATGGCGCTGTACCCGCTCGTCCCGGTCGGGACGGTGGTTTACATCTACTGAGCCGTGCCGCTGAGCCGTGCCGCGCCTCCGGCACAGCTCTCGCATGTGATCGGCGCGATGCCAACCACCTCACGCACACGACGCACCCGGGGCACGCGAAAGCGCTCCAGCTCGCAGCACGGCTCGCATCCGAGCCGCGACCACGATGTCGCTGAGCACCCGGCCGGGCGCCCGCGCAGGGGCGCACGCAACAGTGTGCTCGGCGCGCTCGGCGATCTCCCGAACTTCCTTCGTCTTCTCTACGGTCTGATGACCGACCCGCGCGTCGATGTCGGCGACAAGATCCTCGTCGGCGCCGCGATCGGATACGTGATTCTGCCGATGGACATCATTCCGGACTCGATCCCATTTCTGGGCGAGATCGACGATGTGTTCATACTCGTGTTCGCGCTGCGCCGCTTGCTGCGGAACGCCGACGACGAGGTGCTGCTGGATCACTGGATGGGCGAGCCCGAAGCTCTCGCGCGTCTCGATCTCGAGCGCTCGCTCGCTGCCGCCACTTTCTTCCTGCCACGCAGCATGAGGAGACGTTTGCGGACGATCGGCCGTGTGTGATACTTTTCTCCATGGCGATATCTTCAGCACCGAATTTCAGGCCCGCTGTACCGGCTCCCGCCGGCAGCGGGCCTTCGTCTAAGGGCGATCCAGACGCCGCGCAGAGCGGCAATACGAGCAGCAACGCGAGCGGGCAGTCGCGCATCCGCGCCGAGCCCGCGCTGACGTTCGACGACGTCCTGCTGCTGCCGGCTCATTCCGTCGTGCATCCGCGCGACGTCGTCACGCGATCGCGCTTCACTCGCGGGATCACGCTCAATCTTCCGTTCGCGTCGGCCGCGATGGACACCGTCACCGAATCGGAGATGGCGATAGTGATGGCGCGCGCAGGCGGCATCGGCGTGATCCACAAGAACATGTCGATCGATCGGCAGGCGGCGGAAGTCGACAGGGTGAAGCGGTCGGAGAGCGGAATGATCCTGAATCCGATCACGCTCTCGCCAGCCGCTTCGCTTCGCGAAGCAGTCGCGCTCATGGGGAGATTCAAGATCTCGGGCGTCCCGGTCGTCGACACGACTGGCCGGTTACTCGGAATCATCACGAATCGCGACCTACAGTTCGAGACCGACCTCGACCGTCCGCTGCACGAGGCGATGACGCGCGACAGACTCGTCACCGCGCCGATCGGGACGACGCTCGATGAAGCCGAGCGCATACTCGGCAAGCATCGCATCGAGAAGCTCCCCGTGGTGGACGAGCAGGGAGTGCTGCGCGGGCTCATCACGGTGAAGGACATCCACAAGCGCCGCGAGTTTCCCAACGCGAACAAGGATCAACATGGGCGGCTGCGCGTGGCGGCCGCGATCGGCGCGACTAATTACGCTACGCGTGCGGCCGCGCTCGTCGACGCTGGTGTGGACGTCATCATCATCGACACTGCTCACGGTCACGCGTCAGGCGTGCTGGACGCGACGGCGGACATCAGACAGCGCTTCCCCGACGTTCAGCTCGTCGCTGGAAATGTGGCGACGCGTGCTGGCGCGAGCGCGCTCGTTGAGCGCGGCGTCGATGCAGTGAAGGTGGGAGTGGGACCGGGCTCCATCTGCACGACGCGCGTCGTGACTGGGATCGGCGTTCCGCAGCTCACGGCGATCATCGACGCAGTGGAGGGAGCAGGGGACGCTCCGGTCATCGCCGACGGCGGCATCAAGTACTCGGGCGACATCGTGAAGGCTCTCGCGGCGGGAGCATCGTCGGTGATGATGGGATCTATGCTCGCTGGAACCGAAGAGAGTCCCGGTGAGTCGATCCTGCTCGAGGGACGTCGCTTCAAGATGATCCGCGGGATGGGAAGCTTGTCCGCCATGCAGGATGGGAGCGCCGATCGCTACTTCCAGGAAGGCGAGATGTCGGCGAAGAAGCTCGTGCCTGAAGGGATCGAGGGACGGGTGCCCTACAAGGGACCCGCAGCCGACGTGCTGTTCCAGATGGTGGGCGGCTTGCGCGCAGGGATGGGCTACACGGGATGCGCGACTATTGACGAACTCCGAACCAGGACTGAATTTGTTCGCATCACGGCGGCCGGGCTGCGCGAGTCGCATCCTCACGACGTCGTGATCACGCGCGAGGCGCCGAACTACTCGGTGTAGCACTCGCACTCGATGTGACGCGGGCCACAGATGCGTGACCCGCGTCGTGTTGCATGTCAGGGCAGGTCAGAGATACGTCAGGGATCGCTCCAACGTGGACCGTTTCCACCACGTAGTCAGTTACAATCTATGCTCGCTTAGCAGCGTCACACACGATCCGTAGTGCGCCGCGTTCGTTCGCGCGTGGACTGACGGACGCCGGAACCTGTCGAGGACTTACATGGGACTGTGGTCAACCAAGAGCGTCGCGCAACTCCAAGCGGAGGCGGCTGGAGAGGGCGAAGCAACGACCCTCCGTCGCGCGCTGGGTGCGCTCAATCTGACGACGCTCGGCATCGGCGCGATCATCGGTGCAGGCATTTTCGTACTCACCGGCACGGCTGCCGCGCAATACGCTGGCCCCGGCATCGTGTTCTCGTTCGTGCTCGCGGGCATTGGCTGCCTCTTCGCGGGATTGTGTTACGCGGAGTTCGCGGCAATGATACCGATCGCCGGCAGCGCGTACACTTACGGCTACGCAACGCTCGGTGAGTTCATCGCGTGGATCATCGGCTGGGATCTCATACTCGAGTATCTCTTCGGCGCGGCGACTGTGGCCGTCGGTTGGAGCGGATACTTCACCGCTTTCATGAACGAGATCGGGATCACGATCCCGACCGCGTGGAGCAGCGCGCCACTCAAGTATGTGGATCATGTCGGATTCGTTCAGACAGGCGCTGCGCTGAACATTCCTGCGATGGTGCTGGTCGGACTCATGACAGCGCTACTCGTCGTCGGAATCAAGGAGTCGGCCGGCTTCAACAACGGCATCGTCATCCTCAAAGTCTGCATCGTGATATTGGTGATCGGCTTCGGCTTTGCCTACGTCAACCGCGCGAACTGGCATCCGTTCCTTCCCGCCAACACTGGCGAGTACGGTCACTTCGGGTTCAGCGGTATAGTGCGCGGCGCTGCCGTGGTCTTCTTCTCCTACATCGGATTCGACGCGGTGTCCACCGCCGCGCAGGAGGCAAAGAATCCGCAGCGCGACATGCCCATCGGCATCCTGGGATCGCTCGCGATCTGCACGGTGCTGTACATCCTCATGGCGCTCGTCATGACGGGACTGGCGAACTACACCACGCTCAACGTTCCGCACCCGGTGTTCGTCGCGATCGAAGCAGCCGGACCAGGACTCGCATGGATGCGCCCCATCGTCAACATCGGCGCGATTGCCGGGCTCGCTTCCGTAGTGCTCGTGATGCTGATGGGTCAGCCCCGGGTCTTCTTCTCCATGTCGCACGACGGGCTTCTCCCGCCAGTGTTCGCGAAAGTGCACCCGCGCTTCCGCACACCATACGTCACGACGATCCTCACAGGCATCATCGCCGCGATCGTCTCGGCGCTCTTCGATGTAGGAACTCTTGGCGAGCTGGTCAGCATCGGGACGCTGCTCGCATTCGTGATCGTGTGCGCTGGCGTCATCGTGCTTCGCTACAGGAGCCCGAACCTCGAGCGCCCTTTCCGGACTCCGTTCGTGCCCGTCGTGCCGATTCTCGGCATCCTCGTCTGCGGTTACATGATGAGTGCACTTCCGCTGGCGACCTGGATCAGATTGTTCGTGTGGCTCATCATCGGGCTCCTGATCTACTTCTTCTACAGCCGGACTCACTCGAAGATCGCTCGCGCCGAAAACGTCGGTGCGTGATCTGCTGACCGTTCCGGCTCACCGCCGAATGGCAATCGAGCGTCTCGCGCGCGAACTGCGCGCGGGACGCTCTGCCGCTTTATCGACCCACATCAACGCCGATGGCGACGGCTGTGGCTCGGAGACGGCGCTTGCGCGCATGTTGGCGCAGATGGGGATGACGACCACCATCGTCAATCCGACGCCATGGCCGGTGATGTACGACTTCCTGCGCGCAGACGACATCACCATAGCAGATGCGGGTCCGGCGGGAATCGCCGCGCTCCGCGCTGCCGATGTCGTAATAGTGCTCGACATCTCGGACGTGCGGAGACTCGGCAAGCTCGCCGACGTCGTGCGTGCGATCAAGGCGCCCAAGCTCGTGATCGATCATCACGTACCGACCGATGATCCGCCGAGCGAGGAGATCTTCTCCGACACTACGGCGTGCGCGACCGGCGAGCTGGTATTCGACTTCGCGCAGGTGCTCGGCCTCGACATCACTCCCGAGATTGCGAACTCGCTCTACGTCGCGCTCGTCACCGACACAGGCGGCTTCAGGTTCAGCAATACGACACCGCGTTGTCACGCGGTCGCGGCACAGCTTCTCGCAGCAGGCGTCGATCCGGAGGACATGTATCAGCGCATCTACGCCTCGATGCCTGTGGGACGTCTCACACTCCTCCGCGAGGCGCTCGCGACGCTAGAAGTTGACCCTGCTTACGGACTCACGTGGATCTCGGTGCCGAACGGCGCGCTCGAGCAGCACGGCGTGCGCTCCGAGGACCTCGACGGCATCGCGGAGAACGCACGGTCGATCGCGGGGACGCGCATGGCGATATTCTTCCGCGACCTTGGACACGATCGGGTCAAGATCTCGTTCCGCACTTCGCGCGGAGTTGACGCGAACGAGTTCGCGCGGAAGTTCGGCGGCGGAGGGCACGTGAAGGCGTCCGGCGCGGTGATCGAGGGATCATTGGCGGACGTGCAGAAGCGCGTGATCGCGGCGGCGCGGGAGTTCTTGAGCGCGTAAACGGCGCGCCGTAATCCGGTCGCGATTCGAAATCTCGTACGCTTAAACGGCGCCCACCGTCATTCACGGCGCGATTCGAAATCCCGTAGGCGCGGCCCCTGCCGCGCCCGCCACGCGATGCGCGCTCCAACACCGGCACGTCGTCGTAGCCGGCCCGCTCGGTGTCGTTGATCCACCGGTATGTTGGGCCGACGCGGTTCGCACGGTGCCGGTTCGCTCGACCGACGCCGATCCGAGTGGCGTCGGTGATCGATCGGGAAATGCGAAGGACGCAGAGTGCGCACCTACGACGGCGGTCGTACGGCGCTGCGGAAATGCCGATGGACGGGCGCGGCGGGGCCGCGCCGTGACGGGGCCGTCGTCGCGGCGCGTGGGGTGTGGCGAGGCTATGCCGCGTCGATCTCCTTCGCGGCGCGCTCGAGGATCTCTGCGATCTTGCGCAGCTGCACCGCGTCGCGCTTCTGCGTCGTAGCGTAGACCGCGCGCCCGACGTCCTTCATCGCACGATGAACCTGCATCATCGGCTCACCGAAGATGCTCTGCGCGAATTCGCTCATGCGCGAAAGGATGTCGTCCACCGCGGAACGGTTCTGCTCGAGGTACTTGCGCCCTTCCTCGGTGATCTCGTAGACCTTCTTGCCGTTCTCTTCGGGCGAGACCTTCGCGTAGCCCATGTCCTCGAGCATGGTCAGCGTCGGGTACACAGTTCCGGGGCTCGGGGAATAGGCTCCGCCGAACCGCTCCTCGATCGCCTTGATGATCTCATAGCCATGCCGCGGCTTCTCGGCCAGCAGCTGCAGGATCACGTACTTCAGGTCTCCCTGCTCGAACACTCTGCCGGCGCGGCCGCCACCGCCGCCGCGCGTGCGCCACGGCGCGCCGCCGAACCCGAACGGGCCATTTCCCTCGAAGCCCCAGCCGCGATTCCACATCGCACGCCGCATCCCGTCACCCCAGCATCCTTCACCAAGCATACCGACCTCCGAAGATATAGCATGATATATCGGCCGATATATCGCTACCCCGAAGATATTCGCCTCGGCCCCATGGTCAAGGGCCAGCCCCGACCCCGATGCCGCGCCGCTTATCTTGTCTCCATGCCAGAGACAACCAATCCGGGGCGCGCGCTCCCGGTCATGAATCAGCAGCCGACGCCGAAAGCGGTTCCGGCGCCGACGCCCGTAGCGTTTCCCGACCTCGGCAAGATCATCGCGGTCTCGAGCGGGAAGGGCGGGGTCGGTAAGTCCACGGTCGCCGTGAACCTCGCGGTCGCACTCGCCGCCGCGGGTGCTCGCGTCGGGATAATGGATGCCGACATCTACGGCCCCAACGTCCCCCGGATGCTCGGCCTCGACGGCGCGCCGCGCGTGGACAACGAGGATCGCATAATCCCGCACCAGGCCTACGGTGTGCGCGTCGTCTCGCTGGGCTTCCTCGTGCCAGCTGATCAGCCGGCCATCTGGCGCGGGCCGATCATCATGAAGGTCATCACGCAGTTCCTCCGCGACGTCGCGTGGGGACATCTCGACTATCTGATCGTCGACATGCCGCCCGGGACGGGCGACGCGCAACTCTCGCTGGTCCAGGCGACCCAGGTCCACGGCGCGGTGATAGTCACGACGCCGCAGGACGTGGCTACCGGCGATGCGCTCCGCGGCGCCAAGATGTTCGAGCGCGTCGGCGTGCCAGTGCTCGGTGTGGTCGAGAACATGTCGTACTTCGAGTGCCCGCACTGCGGCAAGCCGACTGCGCTCTTCGGCTCCGGCGGAGGACGCAAGCTCGCCGACCAGCTCGGCATCCCTCTGCTGGCGGAGATCCCGCTCTATCCGCAGGTCATGACTGGCGGCGATCGCGGCAAGCCGATCGTGATCGCCGAGCCCTCGTCCGGCGCTGGCCGTGCGCTAACCGAGCTGAGTGGAAGGCTGCGCGCCGCCCTCGTGGGTGGCGACGCGTGACTCGAGCCCCGAAGTAGCAGAAAGCCCCTGCGACTTGAGCGCCGCGGTTCCGGTCCCGCGGCGCAGCTCGGAGTTGAGCTCGCCTCCGGCCAGCACGGTGAACACCGACCAGTACATCCACGTGAGCAGGATGATCACCGCGCCCACGGTGCCGTACGTCTTGTTGTACGAGCTGTAGTTGGTCACGTACAGGCGGAAGAGCGTCGTGAGGATCATCCACAGCGCAGCCGCGAACACCGCGCCCACGAGACTCTGCAGCTTGTTCTGCTTCTTGACGTCGGGGAGGACCATGTACATGGTCCAGATCGAGCCGGTGAGCAGCACGAAGGCGAGCACATACTGCACGATCCCCGTGCCAACGATCCCGACCTCGCCGAGACCTAGTGCGCGCGCGACGGAGTCGAGTAGCTGCTCGCCTCCCATGAAGAGCAGGGTGGCGAGACTCATCCCGATCACGGATCCGATCATCACCGCCATGGCGATGAGCTCCTGCTTCCACCACGGCCGCGTGTCGTGGACCTCGTAGGCGGCGTTGAGCGCCGTCATGAGAGTCGTGAACATCGTCGTTCCGGCGTACAGCGCGAGAATGGCGCCGGTGGACATTATACCGGGCGCACTCTTGGCGAAGATCACGTCGGTGAGCACTCCACGCACGCAGCGTTAGTGCATCGGGCGGGAGCCACTGCGCGGCGTGATTGAGCAGAACGTCGAGTAGCTGGCGTTTGTTGCCGAACGTGCTGAGCACGGGCGCGGCGAAGAGGAAGGTCGGAAAGATCCCGAAGAAGAGCGAGTACGCGGACGCTGCGCTCATGCCGAGGATGTTGTCAGCGAGGATCTCGCTCAGCACCTTCTTCGCGAGGACTGCGACGTCGCGGCCGCCGATGACGAGCTTCATTCGAAATTGGGAGGGCTGGAGTCGCGACTCTTCCGGCGATGCTGTGCAGCGATGTGGTCATCTCTGCTTGCTTCGACATCAGGTGCCGGTCAACTTTCGTTCCATGACAGCGCACGACACCGAACGCGCGACCGCCGACGCAGCCGCGGCCGGTGCCGCAGTGAAGCGGAGCTATGTCAAACAGATGTTCAGCGACATAGCGCCGACTTACGATCGGGTCAATCGGATCATCAGCTTCCGGTTGGACCAGATATGGCGCAGAGCCGCGATCAAGCAGCTCAACGTCGCGCGAAAACCAGCAGGGACCTACCTCGACCTGTGCGCTGGGACGATGGACATCGCGGCGCAGATCGAGCGGCTTCCGGGGTTCACCGGCTCGGTGATCGCCGCTGATTTCGCTGAGCCGATGCTGCGTCATGGCATGAAGAAGGTGTCCGCCGGGCGTGTGGCGCCGGTCACCGCCGATGCTCTAGCGCTCCCGTTCAGGAGCCGATTCGCCGACGGGGCGATAGTCGTTTTCGGCATCAGAAACGTCGTCGACCTGGATACGGCGCTGCGCGAGGTGTTCCGCGTCCTCACCCCTGGCTCGCGTTTCGTGATTCTGGAGTTCGGCGTTACTCAGAACCCGCTCGTAGGCTGGCTTTACAGGCTCTACTTCGACAACCTCTGCCCGCTCATCGGCAACGCCGTGGCGCATCATGGTTCCGCGTACAACTACCTTCCGAAATCGGTCGCCAACTTTCCGCGCGAGGCAGGAGCTCGCGCGCCGCATGAGCGACGCTGGCTTCACGATCAGTGCGTTGGCAGTCGTACACATTCGGTGTCGTCGCGCTTCACGTTGGTGAGAAGGCGTAAGCGATGAGCCTCGACAATCTCCGACAGTTCGTCGCCGCGCTCGATGCTGCAGGCGAAGTCGTGAGGATCACTCACCCGGTGCGCGCGCGACTCGAGCTGTGCGAGATATCCGATCGTGTGATGAAGCAACCGGGCGGCGGCAAGGCGCTCCTCTTCGAGAACGTCGTCCTCGACGACGGCACACGCTCGCGCTATCCCGTTGCGATCAACCTCTTCGGATCGATGCGCCGCATGGCGCTCGCTCTTGGCGCGACGAACCTCGACGACATCGGTGAGCGAATCACGCGTCTGATGGATCTCAAGGTGCCCGAAGGGCTGGCGGGCAAGCTACAGCTTCTTCCGCGCCTGATGGAGGTCGCGAAGTTTCCGCCGCGAATGCGAAGCGGCGACGTACCGTCGCAGGCGGTGGTGAAACGGGGCGGGGAGGTCGATCTTCGCGAGCTACCGATCATCACCTGCTGGCCGGAAGATGGCGGTCCGTACATCACGCTCCCGATGGTGATCTCCAAGGACCCCAAGCGCGGCATCCGCAACGTCGGGATGTACCGCGTTCAGTACGAATCGCCGACGACGCTCAAGATGCACTGGCAGCGCCACAAGGTCGGCGCCGCGCACTGGCGCGAGATGGCGGAGCGCGGCGAGCGAATGCCGGTGTGCATAGCGATAGGCGCTGATCCTGCATCGATCTATGCGGCGTCGGCGCCGCTGCCTCCAGCGGTCGACGAATTCATCTTCGCGGGATTCCTGCGCAAGGCGCCGGTGACGCTCGCCAAGGCGCTCACGTGCGACCTGGAAGTACCCGCGGAGGCGGACTTCGTGATCGAAGGATACATCGATCCGGGCGAAGATCTCGTGATCGAGGGACCTTTCGGCGATCACACCGGCTTCTACAGCGAGGCGGATTACTATCCGCGCGTTCACGTGACCGCCATCACCAGCCGTCGTGACGCGATCTACTCGACGACGATAGTGGGCGTGCCTCCGATGGAAGACTATTACCTCGGTCACGCGACAGAGCGAATCTTCCTGCCGCTCCTCAAGCTCACCGTCCCCGAGATCGTGGATTACCACATGCCCGCCGAGGGAGTGTTCCACAACCTGGTGTTCGTCTCGATCGACAAGCAGTATCCGGGACAGGCGTACAAGGTGATGAACGCGCTGTGGGGGCAGGGGTTGATGTCGCTCGCGAAGGTGATCGTGGTGCTCGACAAGGACGTGAACGTTGGCGATCCGTTCGAGGCGTGGTGGGTCACGCTCAACAACATCGACCCGCAGCGCGACACTCACTTCACGATGGGGCCCGTGGACGTGCTCGATCATTCGAGTCGGGCGTTCACCTACGGATCGAAGATGGGAATCGACGCGACGCGGAAGTTTCCGGAAGAAGGCTTCACGCGCAACTGGCCTCGCCTGATCGAGATGGATGCTGCAACCAAGGCATCGGTGGACGCGATGTGGAGCGAGCTCGGCTTATGACGGTGCGTGAAGGTCAGACATTTACCGGCGTGTCGCGCGCTGTACGCTACGCGAACCTGGTGAAGCTTCCACACACGCTCTTCGCGCTCCCATTCGCGCTCGTCGGAGTCGTGCTCGCGAGCTACGTCGCGCGCGTGACGGTTGCGGAAGTGGGGTGGGTGATACTCGCTTTCACCGCCGCGCGCTTCGCGGCGATGGGCTTCAATCGCATCGCCGACCGCGAGATCGATGCGCGCAATCCTCGCACGCGAATGCGCGAGATTCCGTCCGGCTCACTCGCGGTAGTCGAGGCCTGCGTCGCTGTCGCCGTCGCGTGCGTGATCTTTCTCCTCGCTGCCTGGTCGCTCAACCGAGTGTGTCTGGAGCTCGCACCGGTGGCGCTCGCGTGGGTCTTCTTCTACAGCTACACCAAGCGCTTCACTCGATGGTCGCACCTCGTGCTGGGCCTCGGCCTCTCGATCGCGCCCGTCGGCGGCTATCTAGCCGTCACCGGAGCGTGGAGCGATCCGTGGTGGATGCTCTGTCTGCTCGCGATCGCGGTGGCGACGTGGGTCGGCGGCTTCGACATTCTCTACGCGATGCAGGACGTGGAGTTCGACCGCGCCAATGCGCTGCACTCGATCCCGGTGAAGGCAGGCGAGAGATCCGCACTGCAGATCGCGCGCGTGCTTCATGCGATCACTGTGCTGTGCCTCGCAGCGGTGGGAATCGCTGTGCACGCTGGAATCATCTACGCGATAGGCGTCGCTGTAGCCGCGGCCCTCCTGCTCTATGAGCACAGTCTCGTTCGGCCCGGCGACCTCACGCGTCTCGATGCGGCGTTCTTCACCATGAACGGGATAATCAGCATCGTCTATTTCGGCTTCGTGTTCGCCGAGCGCGTGGTGAGATGAGCGTGTCAACATGAGCGTGTCGAGATGAGCCACGATCAAGGACCTATAGTCTTCGCGATCACGGGCGCCTCGGGCGCGCCTTACGCAGCGCGTCTGCTCGAGCAGCTGGTCGCCGCGGAGCGCAGCGTGTCGCTGATTGTGTCGTCGCACGGACGCAGGCTTCTCGCCACCGAGACGGATTTCGGAAGTCTCGAGGATCTGCGTGACAGCATCGGTGCGGCCCGGTGGGACGCGCACGTGACTACGTTCGACGACTCGGACCGCGGAGCCGCGCCCGCGTCGGGCTCTGCGCGCAGCGCTGGGATGGTAGTGTGTCCATGCTCGATGGGCACCCTGAGCGCGATCGCAGTCGGCGCATCGCGATCGCTCATCGAGCGCGCGGCCGACGTGACGCTCAAGGAGCGACGCAAGCTGATTCTCGTTCCGCGCGAGTCGCCGCTGTCGAGCATTCATCTCGAGAACATGCTCAAGTTGAGCCGCGAGGGCGTCGTGATTCTCCCCGCTTCGCCAGGCTTCTACCACCGCCCCAGCAGCGTCGCCGAGCTGGTCGACTTCGTCGTGGCGCGCATCCTGGACCAGCTCGGCGTCGAGCAGCGACTTACGAGGCGGTGGGGCTCGGACGGCCAAGCCGCCGACTAGCTGATCAGACTCCGAACTGCCGCAAGTGGTGGTCGAAGTGCTTGTACCCGAGCGCACCCCACGCTCGGTGTGACAGTCGCCCGAGGATCGGGTGCGTGTGGCCACGCCGCATCGGCCGGGCGCGCCGCCGCGTCCTGCATGAGCGCGACGAGTGCGCGCTTGTCGCCGTCGAAGTCTCCGGACGGGTCGGCGATGAGCTCGGGAGCGGTTGCCGCGTTCCTGGGGAACGGGAACGCGTAGACGATGAGCTGGTTGAGCGGGGGGTAGCTGATTGGCAGCGTGCGCGTGCGCACGCGGAGATCTCCCGTGGCCATGCGCACCGCGGCGGCGCAGTGCGCGACCATGAGCGGGGCGCTCATGCGTCCCCATCGCGGCACGGCTTCCTCGCGCAAGCTCCCTAGCCGTGCGACCAGCTCCGCGCGGTCAGTATCGCTCCACAGCGATCTCACGCCGCGTCGCCCAGGGCACGATGGATGCGAGGCATACGGTGTGAAAGTAATCCGTCCACCGATCAGAGGATTCGATGACCGACAAGAACCAGAAGAGCACGGGGAAGAGCGGAGCATGAGCGGTTCGAAAGCGGGTGGCAACAAGGGGAGCGGCCGCGAGTCGGCGCACGAAGAGCGCGTGGAGCGGTTCGGTGACAAGGAGATCGGGAGCGGGATGACATCGCCCGACTCGACCGAGGCGGTGCTGGACTCGAAGACGGGAAACCCGGACCCTCGCGCGACCAACGGCGGAGCGGTAGTCCGCGGCGGGCGTGGCGATGCGCACTCGAGTGGCAACGCCGCGCCCGCTTGCCGTGTCAAATGCGCGAACTCACTCGCGAGCTCCGCAATGCACTCGAGCGGCTACGTCACCGGTTGGGGCACGCTTGCCCTGATCAACGCTGGAATCGCGCAAGGCAAGAACCGTAGCGGGATGAACTGGTTCCTGCTCTCGCTCCTCTTCGGTCCCATCGCGACTCTCGTCCTGGTCGCGTTCGCTCCCAAGCAGCTGTGAGGCGCCGCGCGGTCTACGCAGCCGCCTGAGGGCGTGCTGCGCGCTTCATCTCTTCCGGGAACCTCCGGAACCAGCTGGACAGGAGCAACAGCTCGTCGATCTCGTGCGTCGGGATCGCGGCGCCGGTAGGCGCGGATTCCCCGAAGATGTCCTCGGCGAGGCGCTTGAGCGCGCTGCGCTGGGCACGCGTGCGCGGCTTGTCCAGCTCTGCGCGCACGACGCCGCGGCGGATGACGTAGGTGCGGTCGGGGCCGCCGCTGCCCGGGACGTTGTAGACGAACGAGAGACTCTCGACCGCGAAGCGGAGCCGGTCGAACTGCTCGCGCAGCGCGTCCAGTCGCGAGAGCTTGTCGCGGAAGACACCCGCTCGCTCGAACTCGAGCGCCTCGCTCGCCGCTTCCATCTGTCGCCGCAGGATGTCCGCCGCGCCGTTGTCCGATCCGTCGAGAAAGGCGCGCGCCATCGCGACCTGCCGCGCGTACTCCGCGACGGTGCATGCGCCAGCGCACGGACCGAGACACTTCCTGATCTCGTGTCTGATGCATCCCGGAGTGCGTGGCGTGAGCTGGAACAGCTCGCGCTGGTCGGCGAAGTACACTGCCTGGTCGGCGCGGCAATCGCGCAAGCCGAGTGCGTCGCTCAGCTCCCGCACCGCCTCGGCGATGCGGCGCGCTCCGACGAAGGGTCCGTAGTAGATGGACGCGTCGTCGGGGCCAGCGCCGCGCACCACGACGAGCTTGGGTGCGTGGCCACGAGTGAGCTTCACGAACGAGTAGTGTCGCGCGTCGCGCTTCATGGCCACATTGAATCGAGGGCGATACTGCTTGATCAGTCGCAGCTCGCGCAGCAGCGCCGCGAACTCACTCGGCTCGTAATCCCACTCGATGCGCGTTGCGTCGCGCAGGATGCGCGCACCCTTCTCTTCGGGGTACGCTGCGCGGAAGTAGCTGAGCAATCGAGACCGGATCTGCTTCGACTTCCCGACGTAGACTATCTCGCCGTCGTCGCTGAGCATGCGGTACACACCGGGGAGGTTGCGTCGCGCTCTCGCGCACGATGGCGCGCATCGTCGCAAGCTGCTCGTCGCTAGTCGGCTCCTTGAAGGTGTACGCTCGTGCTCTAGCCAAGTCAGTGCTGGCAGTGGGTGCAGAGCACCGTCTGGCGTCCATCGATCGCGTGAGTGGCGACCATCTTCGCGCCGCAGCGGTTGCATCGCTCGCCGGCGCGGCCGTACGCGTCCAGATGCTTCACGAACTCGCCCGGCTCACCACCAGCGTTTCGGTAGTCACGAATGCTCGAGCCGCCCGCCGCGATCGCCTCGCGCAGCACCGACACGATCTCATCGCGCAGTCGCGCCGCCTCGCTCGGCGTGACCTTGTCCGCGGCGCGCGACGGGTCGATCCCGGCGCGCCACAGCGCTTCGTTGGCGTAGATGTTCCCGACACCCACGACCTTGTACTGATCCATGATGACCTTCTTCACCGGCTGCCGCGACGCCCGAAGAATACCCGATAGCGTCTCGCCCGTAAATCCCTCTTCGAGCGGCTCCTGGCCGAGCTGGCCGAAGTACTCTTCGAGCCGGTCGGCGCTCATCAGCGCGACCGTGCCGAGCCTCCTGACGTCGCGGTAGACGAGGACGAAGCCGCGGTCGAGGTCGAGCCGCACCGCGGTGTAAGTCCGATCGTAGTCAGTGAGCTCTGTTGCGAGCTTGACCAGAACGGCGCCCGTGAAGCGCGGCTGCACGACCAGCGAGTCGCCACTAGACAGCGTGATGACGATGTGCTTGGCGCGGCGGGCTGCGCCGAGGATCGGTAGTGCCGGTGACGCGACGCGTGAACTGTCGCGGCGTCGCCTCGCGCAGAACGTCCGGCCGCGGCACGCTCACACGCTCGACCGTCCGACCCGCGGCCGCGGCGTTCACGCCGCGCGCAATGGTCTCGACTTCGGGGAGCTCAGGCATGTCCCGCCGCTTCGCTCGCTCGCGGCGTCCGCGCAAGCTCGCGCCATGCCGATGTCGCTCCGCATCTGCTTGCCCGCGAAGTCCACGCTCGCTGCGTACTCGCGGCTGAGCCGCGCAGCGTCGGCGAGGGAGTCGGCCACGGCGGTGATCGCGAGAACGCGGCCGCCGGCCGTGACGACGGGCGGGTCACCGATGGAAGCGTGCGAGGAGTCAGCGAGTGCGGTCCCTGCGTGGAAGACGTACACGTCGTCGCGCGGCGCGGGGAAGCTGATTCGATCGCCGGTGCGCGCGCGGTGCGGGTAGCCGGCGGCGGCGAGCACGGTTGTGGCGCTCGCGGCGTCGCGCCACTCGAGCTGCGACGTGCGTCGCTATCGATTCGCCGCGCGCGATGGCGAGCATTGGGTCCAGGAGTGAGCTCGCCATCAGCGGGAGAAGTGTCTCGGTCTCCGGATCGCCGAACCTGCAGTTGAACTCCACCACCCGCGGTCCGTCCGACGGTGAGCATCAGGCCGGCGTAGAGCAGTCCCGTGAACGGATCGCCCGACTCGCGCAGCGCATCGAGCGTCGGGCTGAAGATGCGACTCATCGCGTCGGCGCGAAGCTGCGGTGTATCGAGAGAGACGGGAGCGTAAGCTCCCATGCCGCCGGTGTTCGCGCCGTGATCGCCGTCCAGCAGACGCTTGTGATCCTGCGCGCCTCGCATCAGCAGTGCGCTCGATCCATCGCACAGCGCGAACAGCGAGAGCTCCTCGCCCTCCATGTACTCCTCGATGAGGATCTCGCGGCCGGCGTCGCCATGCGCGCCGTGCTCGAGCATCTCGCGAATTGCACGCTCCGCTTCCGCGAGCGTAGCGGCGACCACGACTCCCTTTCCCGCTGCGAGTCCTGATGCTTTCACGACGAGCGGCGCGCCCATTTCCGCCGCTGCGCGCAGCGCGGTTTCAACTTCGGTGTGATGACTGGCGCGAGCAGTCGGCACGCCGGCTCGCTCCATCAGCTCCTTCGCGAATCGTTTCGACGTCTCAATGCGCGCCGCGTGTCTGGTAGGTCCGAAGATCGCGAGCCCCTCCGCGCGGAACATGTCCACCACACCAGCGGCGAGCGGCGCCTCGGGCCCGACGATGGTGAGATCCGGGCGCTCAGCGCGCGCGAATGCGACGAGGCCCTGCACGTCGTCAGCGCGCATCTGGATGCACCGCGCGAGCGTAGCGATACCCGGATTTCCCGGCGCGGCGATGATCTCCATCGACGGATCGTCCTGCAGAAGCTTCCACACGAGCGCGTGCTCGCGTCCACCGCCGCCGATGACGAGAGTCTTCACTCCCTTCTCAACTGTCGCGGTTGCGCGGCGGTCCGCCGAAAGCGTCGCTGGCACGCTTCGCGGCGTTCGACATCTGGTTCATCACGCCACGCACCTTGTCGCCATAATAGCCCATCGCGTCGGCGTAGTCGTCGCGCAGCGGCCGGTCAGATTCTTCGGTTCCGCGTCGCGGATAGTCGCCCGAGATTATCCTGTCGTACTCGCCAGTCTGAATCCACCGCTGCAGCTCCGCAGCGCGCACGGTGTTGAACGGGTGAGTTCTGTTCGCGACGTTCATCAGCTTGAACAGTGCGTCGATCGCGCTGCCGCCACCTTCGTACTCGCTCGCCTGCGCGAGGAACTCGTCCAGGTTTATCGTGTCGCCGCCGCCCATCCCGCCAGCGAAGAGAAGGAACATCCTCATCGCTTCGAGCGGCTGCTGCGATGCGAGCAGCGCAGCGCGGTCGCACGAGAACTCGGCCTTGCGGTACCACTCGAGCAGCGCGAGCTGCACCGGAAGGGCGATGATGCCGAGTCCTGGGATGTTGCTGAACCCGATGGTGAGAAAGAGCATCGCGAGCGTCGTGTACGTCGCATGTCCACTCAACACGTGGCCGATCTCGTGACCGAGCAGGACGCGTCGCTGCTCGTCCTCGAGCAGGTCGAGTGCACCGGTGTGCACGACGATGAACGGCTTGTCGAAGCCGACCGCCATCGCGTTCACGAACGGCGTCTGCGTGACGAACAGATCCGGACGCTCGGCGCAATCCATCGTATCGAGCACTTCAGCGTAGAGCTGATCGAGCTTCGGTCGCTGGCGCGATGAGATACGTACGGCGTCAGCGGTGAAGAGCTGTCGCACGCCGCGCTCGCCGAGGAAGCTCATGACCTTGCGCGTGACCTCATCGAGTCCAGGAACCGCGCGGAGAGTCTGAAGCGCTGCGCGATCGGCCGGGTGCTCCCACGCTACCGGCGCGATCCCTGTGAGCTTGCGCCGATGAAACGGCGCGATCGTTGGTAGTGAGTCGGTCATGCGAATGCCTGGTCGAGGTCAGCGATGAGGTCGCCTACGTCCTCGACTCCGCATGACAGGCGGATGAGGCCATCGGTGATGCCGAGTGCAGCGCGGCGGTCGGGCTCGACTGACGCGTGGGTCATGCTTGCAGGTTGGCTGATGAGACTCTCGACGCCGCCGAGCGACTCTGCGAGCGAGAAGACTCTGACGCGGCCGAGCACCTGCGCGGCGCGCTCCCGGCTCCCCATCTCGACCGAGATCATCCCACCGAAGCCACTCATCTGCCGCTTCGCAAGCTCGTGCTGCGGATGAGATTCGAGGCCGGGATAGAAGACGTTCTCCGCGCCGACCTTGTCGACGAGCCACGCGGCGATCGCGCGGCCGTTGGAGTCGTGACGCTCCATGCGAAGGTGCAGCGTCTTGGTCCCGCGCAGCACGAGCCACGCATCCATCGGCCCTGGGACGGCGCCCGAGGCGTTGAGAATGAACTGCAGGCGCGTCGCGATGTCGTCGTCCTTCACGATCGCGATGCCGCCGACCAGGTCGCTGTGTCCGTTGAGGTACTTGGTTGCGGAATGCCACACGATGTCGGCGCCAAAGTCGAATGGTCGCTGGAAGTAAGGCGTCGCGAAGGTGTTGTCCACGATGAGAAGCGCTCCGACCGCGTGCGCCGCGTCGGCGGCTGCGGCGAGATCGGTGATTCTCATGAGCGGGTTGGTGGGCGTCTCGACGAGCACCGCGCGGTTCGCGCTGTGCACGCTTCAGCGATCAGGTTCGCGTCGCGTGTGTCGACGTAGGTGAACTCGAGCCCGAAGTTCTGCAGGATCTTGTCGAAGAGGCGGAAGGTACCGCCGTAGACGTTCTCGCCGACGACGAAGTGGTCGCCGCGCTTGAATAGCTTCATTATGGAGTCGATGCATCCCATGCCGCTGGAGAACGCGAAGCCGTGTCTCCCTCCTTCGAGCGAGGCGACGTTGCGCTCGAGCGCTTCGCGTGTTGGATTGCGGCCCCGCGCGTACTCATATCCCTTGTTTACGCCGAGTGCATCCTGGACGTACGTCGACGTCTGGTAGATCGGCGTCATGATGGCGCCCGACATCGGGTCGGGGCGCTGGCCCGCGTGGATGGCTCGCGTCCCGAATGCTGCGTCCAGGTCGTCGTCGAAGATCTTCGTCATGGCAAGGGGTAGGTACGGTGGCTAGTATTCCAGATCGTAAATATGAGTGAGATAGCGAATTGACGGCGACCACCCCGCGCTATTGCGTCGTCGCCGACGACGAGCCGAGGCTTCGCCAGGTTCTGGTCCGGCTGATGACCAGTGACGGCTTCACCTGCCTCGAAGCCGGAAACGGCGAGGAGGCGATCGCAGCAGCTGGACAAGGTCCCCGCGCAGCTTCTGCTCACGGATCTGCGCATGCCGAAGATGGACGGCATCGAGGTGCTCAAGGAGGCGAGGGCCAAGTATCCCGACCTCGCGGTGATCCTCATCACCGCAGTCGCCGATGTCGAGGTCGCGCTCGACTGTCTGGCACGCGGCGCGATGGACTATCTGACCAAGCCCTTCCACCTCGAAGAGGTCAGGGCGAGGGTGGGTCAGGCGATGGAGAAGCGCGCAGCTCATCCTGGAGAATCGCTCGTACCAGAAGGGTCTCGAGCGCCTCGTCGCGACTCAGGCGCGGCGACTCGAGGAGCTCTTCCTTGGCGGCGTGCAGGCGCTCGTCCAGGCGCTCGAGGTAAAGGATCAGTACACTCGCGGCCACTCGATTCGCGTGAGCGAGTACTCCTGCAGGTTGGCGCGCGCGGTGGGCGTGAGTGAAGCGCGACGTGCGTCAGATCGAGCTGGGCGGACATGTGCACGACATCGGCAAGATCGGTGTGCGAGAGTCGGTGTTGAACAAGGAAGGTCCGCTCACCGAGGAAGAGTATCAGCACATCATGACTCACCCGGTGGTTGGCTGGCAGATTCTCTCGCCGCTCCTGGGCGATGCACCGAAGGCGCTCAACGTCGTGAAGTCCCACCACGAGCGCTTCGACGGCCGCGGAATTCCCGACAAGCTCGCGGGCGCGGCGATTCCACTCGAGGCGCGAATCGCCGGAGTCGCCGATGCGTTCGACGCGATGACGAGTGGTCGCGCGTATCGCCGCGGCCGATTCATGTCGGTAGATGATGCGCTCGCGGAGATCGAGCGCTGCGCAGGAACCCAGTTCGATCCCGAGCTTGCAGCTGCATTCGTGAAGGAGATCCGGAGCTCGCGCTGACTATGGACTATCCTGGCTTGATGGTGAGCGTTTCGGGCGTGCGCGGGCGCGTCGGCGAAGCGCTGACTCCCGAGATCATCGCACGCTTCGCCGCAGGATTCGGTGCGTGGGCGCTTGCGCGCGGCTCGAGCGACGCGATAGTCGTTGGACGCGACAGTCGCGTGAGCGGGCCGATGTTCCACCGCGCGGTCGATCGCTGCGCTCCAGAGTGTCGGCGCGCGAGTGATCGACGTCGGAATCGCGCCAACGCCCACCATTCAGCTCGCGGTCGAGCACCACCACGCAGCGGGCGGCCTCGCCATCACCGCAAGCCACAACCCGATCGAATGGAACGCGCTCAAGTTCATCGGGCCGTCCGGACTCTTCCTCGACGGCGACGAGGGACGAGAGATGCGCGCAGGCCGTGGAAGGCGAGATCCCGCGCGCATCCTGGGACCGCATCGGAACCGTCGAGAGCGACGCCGAGGCGATCGAGCGCCACATCGACGCGGTGCTCGCGCTTCCGTTCATCGACGTCGATGGGATTCGGTCGCACCACTACCACGTCGCACTCGACTGCGTGCGCGGCGCGGGCGGGCTCTTCATGCCGCGCCTCCTCGACCGGCTCGGCTGCACGGTAGCGGCGATCAATCTCGAGCCCGACGGACGATTCCCGCGCGCACCGGAGCCGATCGCCGAGAACCTCGGTGAGGTCGAAGCGTTGGTGAAGCGAACCGGTGCGTGCGTCGGATTCGTGGTCGATCCAGATGTGGACCGCCTGGCGCTCATCTCGGACGAAGGACGCGCGATCGGTGAGGATTACACGCTCGCGCTCGCAGCGCGTGTCGTGCTCGCTCACCGCGACGGCCCGGTCGTCACCAACCTCTCGACGAGCAGAATCGTGGACGACGTCGCCCAGCGAGCTGGACGCGACGGTCGTCCGCGCGCCCGTCGGCGAAGTCAACGTCGCGACACGCATGAGGACGGAAGGAGCGCCGATCGGTGGCGAGGGAAATGGCGGCGTCATCCTGACCGAGCTTCACCTCGGACGCGATGCACCAGTAGGCGCTGCGCTCATTCTGCAACTCCTCCACGAATCAGGATCGACGCTGTCGCAGATCGTCGCTGAGTATCCGCGCTACGCGATCGTGAAGGACAAGCTCGCGCGTCCAGCCGCGCCGCTCGACGCGGTATACTCCTCGCTCGAGCGCGCACTTCCCGGCGCCGCGGTCGACACGCAGGACGGAATGCGCCTCGCGTGGAGCGACCGCTGGGTGCACGTACGCCCATCCGGGACGGAGCCGATAGTTCGTGTCATCGCCGAAGCGCCATCACAACGCGAGGCCCAGGATCTGATCCGTGCCGGCCGCCACGGAGTCGAAGCACTCGGCGGCTAACCGGCGTCATCCCTGCGCCACGCGAGGTACCTTTCTATCCCGACGGTGTAGTAGAATGATGATGCGCGCCATACCGCAACAGCTCACGCTGCCTTTCCGCGTCGAGTGGCGAGCGGGCGGCGCCGAAGGGAGGAACAGCGCGATGCTGAAATCATTCACGCGCATAGCCGCGGTCTCGCTCGCTGGACTTGCGTTGAGCTCGCAGCCCCGGCACTTCATGCGCAGGAGCCGGCCGCCGCGACTGGGCGGCAGCTCGTGGTGAAGGTCCTGCCTCCCTCGCCGCAAACCCAGGAGCCGCTCAGGTACACTCTGAGCGAGCCTGCATACGTCGCGGCGTTCATAGTCTATCCCGGCGCCGGTGTGCGACTCATCTATCCCACCACGACGGGCGCGGAGCGGCTTCAATCGGCTGGCTACCACAGCGATCCGCTCCTCGGCGTCTCATTCGACAACGATGCGTACAGGGTCGTGCTCGCAGGCGCCACTCCAGGCCCGCGCTATCTGTACGTGGTTGCGTCGCGCAATCCACTGGATGTCGCGCAATACGTCCATCATCCCACCGCGCTCCAGGGTGCGATCGGCCAGGACGCCGCGCGCTCGCTCGACAGCGACAGCACCATCGACGCGATAGTGAGCCATGCGATCGCCGTCGGCGGCGATGACTCGTGGGACTCCGACGTGTACACGCTTTACGGCGCGGCGTCGCAGTACGCGTATTACGATGGAAGCGTCGCGCCTCTCGCGTACGATGATCTCGAGTCGGATTACTACGGCGCGATCCGTAATCTGGACTGCCTGGGCGGCTGGACCATCGCAGGTGCCATGGAACTACCCGTTCTCGGGATGCCCAGGTGAGCGGGTGCTGTTCTACGCGCCGGGCTACGGTCGCAGGTTCGCAGGCGGCGTTCCCGCGCGGCCAATAGTTCCGTCGGGCGTGCCTTCGAAGAACATAGGCGCCCCGCCGCCGCCCACGGTTCTGCCGACGATCATCGGTGTCGAAGCGGCTGCCGACCAATCCGAACGCCACGCAGCCAGCCACGCGAGCCGCGCTGACCGCCGCTCCGACCCAGCCGAACGCGCCGTCAGCGCGTGCGACGGGAAGGTCCGCCTCGCAGCTCACCATCGACGAGACGCGCCGGCGCGAGATGCCATGGCGGGAGCAGCATTCCGCCGAGCGCGCGCAGCCGGGCGAGATCGTCGGGCGGGCGCCGGTGTCTGTCGCCGCCGCCACGGCTCGCGCCCCCGCCGCAACTGGCGCCTTCGCCACGCCTCGCGCCCAATCCGGAGCCCGTGCGCATCGCGCCACCTCCTATGCGCGTAGCAGCGCCGGCTCCCGCGCCAATGCGCATCGCGCCACCCGCGCCAGCGCCGGTGGTCCACATCGCGCCACCGCCACCACCCCGCCGCCGGCGAACACTCAGAAAGGGCACTGACCGGCTCGGCTCAGGCCATTCCGACCGAGCGGCAGGCTCAGTCGTCTTATGCGGTGGAGAGCCGGCTGCGGCCGGTAATCCGAATGTCTGTACTATCTTTGTACCGGGACCGGCCGCGGCTCTACGTCGCGTCCGACCACTTCTGCTCACTCCGGTGAGTCAGCTCATTCGCGATAGGAGATGGGTCATTAAATGTGCGGGATCGTCGGATACATAGGTGACAAGGGCGCCACCCCTCTGCTCCTCGAGGGGCTGAAGCGCCTCGAGTACCGCGGATACGACTCTGCCGGCGTCGCGATCATGAACGGGAAGGGCGTCGAGACGCGTAAGGCGGCGGGGAAGATCTCCCGGCTCGAGACCGCGATGAACGCCAATCCGATCGATGGCACTCTCGGAATCGCGCACACCCGCTGGGCCACTCACGGCGCGCCGACCGAGTGCAACGCGCATCCTCACGTCTCGGCTGACGGAACCGTCGCCGTGGTTCACAACGGCATCATCGAGAACTTCGTCGCGCTGCGGCAGAAGCTCGAGGCGCTCGGCTACAGCTTCGTATCCGACACCGATACCGAGGTGATCGCTCACCTCATTCAGGAAGCGTTCGAGGATTCGCTCGAGCAGGCGGTCATCGACGCGCTGGCGCAGATCGAGGGGACGTACGGCATCGCCGTCGTGTCGAGCCGCGATCCCAACAAGCTCGTCGCCGCACGCCAGGGGAGCCCACTCCTCGTAGGGCTGGGCGACGGTGAGTACTACGTCGCCAGCGACGTTTCAGCGATCCTCGCGCACACGCGGCAAGTCGTCTATCTCGACGACGGCGACATCGCCGTGCTCGACCGCAACGGCTATCGCATCCTCGACAAGAGCGCGAGCGAGATGCGCCGTACGGTAAGCAAGGTCGATTGGGATCTCGGCCAGATCGAGCGCGGCGGATTCGCGCACTTCATGCTCAAGGAGATCTTCGAGCAGCCGGAGACGATCCAGAACACGATGCGCGGACGGCTCATCGACGATGACGGGACCGCGAAGCTCGGTGGACTCAATCTCACCGACGCCGAGCTGCTCGAGTTCGACAACGTCGTACTGACGGCGTGTGGAACGAGCTGGCACTCGGCGCTGATCGGGGGCATGATGCTCGAGGATCTCGCGCGCATTCCGACCAAGGTCGAGTACGCGTCGGAGTTCAGGTACCGCAACCCTGTCGTCACCAATCGCACGCTGTGCATAGTCATCTCGCAATCGGGCGAGACGGCTGACACCCTTGCGGCGATGCGTGAGGCGAAGCATCGCGGCGCGCGGACGCTCGGCATCGTGAACGTGGTGGGATCGACCATCGCGCGAGAATCGGACGGTGGCACGTACATCCACGCCGGCCCCGAGATCGGCGTCGCGTCGACCAAGGCGTTCTCGAGCCAGGTGACTGCGCTGCTGCTCTTCACGCTCAAGCTCGCGCGCCTTCGCGCGCTGTCGCCAGTGCGCGGACGCGAGATCGCGCAGGCGCTTCACGCTCTGCCGGGTCAGGTGCAGAACGTTCTCGACCGCGCCGACGAGATCGAGGCGGTGGCGGAAGAGTTCAAGCGCGCATCGAACTTCCTGTACCTCGGTCGCGGCTACAATTTCCCGACCGCGCTCGAAGGCGCACTCAAGCTCAAGGAGATCAGCTACATCCACGCGGAGGGCTATCCCGCCGCTGAGATGAAGCACGGGCCGATCGCGTTGATCGACGAGATGATGCCGGTGGTGTTCATCGCGCCGCACGATTCGGTGTTCGACAAAGTCGTCTCGAACGTGCAGGAAGTGAAGGCGCGCAAGGGGAAGGTGATCGCGATCACCAGCCGCTTCGAGCCAGCGCTCGAGGGAAAGATCGATTACGAGTTCCGGATCCCAGAGACGCTCGATCTCGTCACGCCAATTCTCGCGTCAGTGCCGCTCCAGCTTCTCGCTTACTTCATCGCGGTGAAGCGCGGATCGAACGTGGATCAGCCGAGGAACCTGGCGAAGTCGGTGACGGTGGAGTAGAACGACGGCGCTCACTGCACGACGAGCACGCCATTCTCTCCACCAAAGCCATCGTTAGTCACCGGAAGGCCACGCGGTGCGCGCCACGGGCCGCCATCAATGCTGACATTGATGTGATGCGTGCCGACGCGAAGCTCAACAGGCGCTTGCCACACGTCGCCTGCACGCATGAGCTTCAGCGGCAGCCACGAAGTGAAGTCGCCCATCACGTCACCGGCTGTGCTTGTACATCATCTCCACGAGCTCGTCGTACATCGCGTGCGGCCTCCGGCTCTCCAGATCTGATCGCCGCGCTCGCGCAGTGCTTGAGATGGTTGCGCATCAGCTCGCGGCCAACCGCGCGCAGCGCCTCGTGCACCGATGATATCTGCGTCATGATGTCCGCGCAGTAGCGGTCCTCGTCGACCATCTTCTGTAGCCCACGCACCTGTCCCTCGATCCGACGTAGACGCTTCAGGTTCCGCGTCTTGATGTCAGGATCGGTGCCGACCGCCTTTCGCTGCCCGTTGTTGCCGGACGAAGCTGGCGAATCGTGTGTCGCAGCGTCACTGTGTGGTTGAGTTGCGTCCAGCTCGCTGTGCTTCGTCATGCGGCGTTCTCCGTGATTGATCATTCGGTTATCCGAGCGTCGCTGTGCGCAGACGCAGGCTGTTGCTCACTACACTCACTGAGCTGAACGCCATCGCGGCGCTCGCGATGATAGGGCTCAAAAGGAGTCCGAACATCGGGTACAGTATGCCTGCGGCGATCGGGATTCCGAGCACGTTGTAGCCAAGTGCCCAGAAGAGATTCTGCTTCATGGTGCGCATTGTGCGACGCGACAGTGATATCGCGTCTGACACTCCGCGCAGATCACCGCGCATGAGCACGATGTCCGCGGCGTCCATCGCGACGTCGGTCCCGGTTCCGATCGCGATCCCGACATCGGATTGCGCGAGCGCCGGGGCGTCGTTGATCCCATCGCCGACCATCGCGACCACTGCGCCCTCCGACTGGAGCCGTGCCACTTCCGCGACCTTGCCTTCGGGTCGGACTCCCGCGACCACGCGCGTGATCCCTGCCTCGCGCGCGACCGCGCGCGCTGTCGGCTCGATGTCACCGCTCAGCATGACGACGTCGAGCCCGAGCTGCGCGAAGTCGCGCGACTGCCGCAGCGGAAGTCGGCTTGATCGGATCGGCGACTCCGATAACTGCCGCAATCGTCCCGTCGAGAGCAACGAAGACTGGAGTGCGTCCGCTCGCGGCAAGCGCGTGAGCCTGCGGCGCCAGAGATTCGGTCGCGATGGACGAATCGCGCATGAAAGCTTCGTTTCCGGCGAGGACGTGGACTCCGTCGACGGTGCCGGAGACGCCGTGGCCGGCGACATTCGAGAAGTCAGTCGCCGTGCTGAGCTTCGCGCCGCGATCGTGGACGGCTCGCACGATCGCGGCGCCGAACGGGGTGCTCGGATGAGGCTTCGAGCGAAGCAGTGAGCCGGAGCAGCTCGTCGGGCGCGGTGACGGAAGCGGGCGCGAGGATGACGTCGGTCACCGCTGGCTTTCCTTGCGTGACGGTCCCCGTCTTGTCGAGCACGACAACCGAGACGTCGCCTGCACGCTGCAGCGCGGCGCCGCCCTTCACGAGCACTCCCATCTGCGCGCCGCGTCCAGTAGCGACCATCACTGCCGTCAGGCACCGCGAGACCCATCGCGCACGGGCACGCGATGATGAGCACCGCGACCGCAGCGGCAAAGGCTCGCACTTCCGGTGCAGATGCACCGCTCACATGAAGCGCAATTACCCAGAGGATGAACGTGATGACGGCAATTGCGACGACTATCGGAACGAAGATGGCGCTCACGGTATCGGCAAGGCGCTGGATCGGGGCGCGGGAGCTCTGCGCGTCGCGCATCAACCTCACGATGCCAGCGAGCACACTGTCCGTGCCGAGCGTCGTGGCGCGGTAGCGGAAGCTCCCGCTCGTGTTGATCGTACCGCCGATCACCCGATCGCCTGCGCGGCGGAGCACCGGCACCGATTCTCCGGTGATCATCGACTCGTCGACGAAGCCGTCGCCACTCTCGATCTCGCCATCGACCGGAAGGCGCTCTCCCGGCCGCACGACTACGACGTCGCCGCGCCTGACGCTCTCCACCGGTACGTCGATCTCGCGCGCAACCGCGGCGTCGACACGCAGCACTCGGGCCTCATCTGGCTGGAGGCTCGCCAGCGATCTGAGCGCGACAGCGGTGCGTGCCTTCGCGCGCGCCTCTAACGCGTTGCCACTGAGGATGAGCGCGATGATGAACGCCACCGCCTCGTAATAGACGTCGGGCGCGACGCCATTCGCCACGAAGAACCCGGGCGCGAGGGTTGCGGCAGCGGAATAGATGAAGGCAGCGCCGGTCCCCAGCGCTACGAGCGTGTTCATGTCGGCCGCGCGGTGTCGCAGAGCGCTCCAGGCGCGCATGTAGAAGCGGCGCCCAGCCCACGACATCACTGCTGCAGTCGCGATGAGAAGCGAATACGAGATGATACGTGGCTCGATGTCGTACACCCACGGCAGCGCCGCGCGCGCCAGGGGGTCGAGCGACGTCATCACCCAGCGCATGAACGGATCGATCGACTGTGCGCCACGCGCGCTGCGTGTCATGAGCGGCATCGAGAGGATCATCGCGAGCACAGCGACAACGGCGCTCACTATCGCTTTGAGCCGCAGCTCTTCGAACTCGTGCGTCTCTGCCGCGTCGCGATCACTCTGCTCCGCGAGTGGCGATAGCGCCGCGACGGGGAGCTCGGCGCCGTACCCGCTGTCATGGATGACGTTGACCAGGTCCGCTGCGGTGATCAGGGAAGGGTCGAAGCTAACCGCCGCGCTCCGCATCATGAGGTTCACCGTCGCGTCGCTCACGCCGGGCTGCTTGGCGAGCGTACGCTGCACACGCGACTGGCACGCCGCGCAGGTCATCCCTGTGACAGGGATGAGCACGTGCTCGATCGCTGCGGTAGGCGTGCCCGTTAAAGGCGGGTCGAGCTCAGCTCGCTGCAAGGCTTGCACTGTACCCCGCGTCCAGAACGGCATCCACGAGCGTCTGGGGCGACGTTCTTGCTGGGTCGTACGAGACGGTCGCCGAACCGATCTCGACCTGGACCGGACCAGCGCCAGCCTCGGTCAGCGCCTTGGCGACCGCGGCGACGCAGTGGGAGCAGTTCATCCCAGTTATATCGAGCTTGATGGTCTTCATTTGACGATGTGGCCGATGGTCTGAATGAGTGATGAGAATATACCCCCGGGGGCTATATGAGGCAAGCACGGTTGGCGGGAATGCAGACGGCTGGAGTCGGCGCGGTGATCGTCGTCCTCCAGCGAGCGTCGAGCGCGAGCGTCACCATCGATGGCTGCGTCGTGGGGTCGATCGGAGTGGGATTCGTACTCCTCGTCGGCTTCACCCACTCGGACAGAGCCGACGACTGCCGCTGGATGGCCGACAAAGTGGCTGGCCTCCGTGTATTCAACGACGCGGAGGGGAAGATGAACCTCTCGCTCGCCGACGTAGGCGGTGCGGTGCTGGTGGTGTCGCAGTTCACTCTTTACGGTGACGCACGGAGAGGGAAACGCCCGTCGTTCGTCGACGCGGCGCGACCCGAGACGGCGATCCCGTTGTACGAGATGTTCATTGCAATGCTGCGCGAAGCGGGAATCCGTGTCGCGTCGGGCGAGTTCGGAGCTGACATGGAGGTCGCATTGGTCAACGATGGTCCGGTCACGCTCGTGCTGGAGCGCTCGAGTGCCGTCTCGACTGAAGCGTCAACATCCTCAGGGCACCTCACGTAGTGATCTTCTTACGATGACGACACGTTCGATCCGGGTAATCCTTGCGTCAGAGTCACCGCGCCGCCGCGAGCTTCTCACGCTCATCGGTATCGAGCACACGGTGAGTCCTTCGCGCATCGATGAATCGATCGTGGGCGACGAGGATCCGTGCGCGCACGTCGAGCGTCTCGCGCGCGAGAAGGCCCGCGTGGTCGCTGCGAACGCGAGCAAGGTGAGCGATCCGAGTGACACGCTCGTGATCGCGGCTGACACGGTGGTAGTCATCGACGGACGAATCATCGGAAAGCCCGCGAGCGCCGCGGCGGCGGAGGATACGCTTCGCCTGCTCAGTGGTCGCACTCACACGGTAGTCACCGGAATGGCGTGCGTGCTCAACGGCCGCACGGAGTCAGCCGTAGAGGATGTCGATGTGACTTTCAGAGAGCTCACCGACGACGAGATTCGCGACTACGTCTCGACCGGTGAGCCACTCGACAAGGCGGGATCGTACGGCATTCAGGGTTACGGAGCCGCGATCGTCCGCCGGATCGACGGCGACTTCTTCGCCGTCATGGGCCTGTCGATTGTCAGGCTGATGCAGCTGATGGAGAAGCTCGGTGTGCGTTATCGATTCGGACGCGCGCCGTTATCACATACATGAGACAGCAGTCCAACGCTCGTTCTCCGGGAATGACTCGCATGAAGAGACAGATTCTTTTTGTATCGACGTTGTTGCTCGCGCTCGTCAGCGTTGTATCACGTCCGGCGCACGCGCAGGTCGGTACCACGACCGACATCATCACAGGTCGCGTGCTCGGTCCGGACGGCAAGCCGCTCGAGAACGTGACCGTCGCCGCGCAGTCGGCGGAGACGGGGATCACGCGCACTAAGCGCACCGGTGCGGACGGACGCTACACGATTCTGTTCCCGGATGGCGGCGGCCAGTACCGTGTCGAGTTCCGCGCGATCGGCTTCGCGCCGACGCAGCGCAACATCGCGCGTCAGGCCGACGAAGATCGCCTCGAAGTGAACGTGACCATCGGCCAGCAGGTTGCGACACAGCTCTCCGCGGTGAACGTCAGAGGGCGCAGGACGCCTCGCGGCAATGGCCAGCAGAACACTCCTGGCGAGACGGCGCGTACGCTGACCGCTGATCAGCTCGCGCGACTGCCAGTGGACGCGAGCGACATGTCCGCGGTCGCCGCACTCGCGCCAGGCGTCGTGCCCGTGGCCGGGACGGACTCCACGTCGGCTGCGTTCTCGGTCGCGGGACAGCGCTCGACGCTCAACAACACGACGCTCGACGGCCTCTCGTTCGGCAGCTTCTCAGTGCCGGCTGAAGGTCTCCGGAGCACGCGCGTCATCACCAACACTTACGATCCAGCGCGCGGCCAGTTCAGCGGCGGCGAGATCGCATCCACGACGCGCGGCGGGACGGATGAGATCACGGGCGGCTTCACGTACTCGCGTCGTGATCCCACGCTCGAGTTCGAGGGTGACGACTCCGCTGCTGTCGCGCCGACGTACCTGCAGGATCAGATAAGCGCCGGTCTCGGCGGCCCCATCATCAAGGACAAGCTCTTCATCTTCGCTTCGGGACAGTTCCGACGCAGAAGTGATCCCGTTCCAGTCGCTGCTCGCGACGAGCCCCACTACACTCTCGACGCTCGGCCTCAATCCCGACTCGGTGTCGACCTTCGAGCAGCACGTGAACGCGCTCGGCCTTCCGACCCCGTCGTTCGTTCCTGATCGCAGGATCGGCGACAACACCGTCGGACTCGTTCGCACCGACTGGCTGATCAACGACGCCAACACTCTCACGCTGCGCGGCGACTATCGCTCCAGCTCGCAGGATCCGTCGCGCAACAGCCCTTACGCGTTGCCGAGCAATACCGGGCTGAGTGAGACGGAAGGCGCCGGCCTGGCGGCGACGCTGACGTCGCTCACCGAAGGCGGAATCATCAATGAGCTGCGCGCCTACTACACCGGCGACAAGAACGATCTCAGCCCATACCTGTACCTGCCCAGTGGCCGCGTGAGGATCAACACGTTGCTCGCTGACGGCACGCAGGGCATCAATACGGTGAGCTTCGGTGGAAACGCCGGCTTCCCGCAGAACGGCCACACCTCACTGCTCGAGGCGGCAGACGAAGTGTCGTACCTGTCGAAGGATCGCGCTCACCGCGTGAGGTTCGGCACGCTGCTCGACATCAGCAGGTTCACGCAGAGCGCGACTACCAATCAGCTCGGCACGTTCACCTACAACTCGCTCGAGTCGTTCCTCAACGACACTCCTGACAGCTACACGCGCACGCTGAATCCGCAGGACCGCCTCGGTGCAACTACCGCAGGCGCGATCTATCTCGGTGATACATGGCGGCCGCGGCAGGGGATGCAGCTTGTGTACGGCCTGCGCGCCGAAGGCACTCACGTCGGCGATCCGCCTGCGCTCAATCCCGCGGTGCAGCAGACGTTTGGCTTCCGCACCAATCTCTTTCCGTCGGAGATTCACGTAAGCCCACGCGTTGGCTTCACCGCGAATCTCTCGCATCCCGACCCGAACGATCCATTCGCGCAGTTCCAACCGGCATTCGTGCTGCGCGGCGGCATTGGCGAGTTCCGCGCCAAGACGCCGACGGGATTGTACACGTCTGCGCAGGCCGGAACCGGACTTCCCAACACGCAGCAGCAGCTCACGTGCATCGGACCGCAGGTCCCGACGCCCGACTGGGCGAGCTATTACGACAATCCGACATCCGCGCCGACCGCGTGTCTTCCGGACGTGAGCGCGCCTCCGGGCTTTGGTGCAGCACGCACAGCTGTCACAGTCTTCGATCCTGACTTCGAGGCTCCGCGCTCGTGGCGCGGCTCGCTCGGCCTGCAACATCGGCTCTGGGCGAACGTGACAGGGTCGGCGGATCTCAGCTATGCACGCGGTGTCTCACTGTACGGAGTGCGTGATCTGAACCTCAACACCACTCCGGCATTCACGCTCGCCGACGAGAACAACAGGCCGGTGTACGTGCCGCCGAACACGATCGTCCCGGGAACGGGCCAGACGAGCTCGAACGCGTCGCGCCTGCATCCGGAGTTTGGTCCGGTGTACGAGCTCACTTCGGGTCTCCACAGCGACACGCGCCAGCTCACGCTGTCGATGACTGGATCGACAGCGGGCGGTACGACGTTCTTCCTCGCGTACACGCTGCAGCGCACGCTCGACAACTCGTCGTTCGCAAACGGATCGGCCGCGTTGGGCTTCTCCTCGCCGACGACTGCCGGAAACCCGAACGTCACGGAGTGGGGACCGGGTGACATGGATATGCGTCACTCGATTCAGGGATACATGACGAAGCCGATCAATTCGTGGATGGAGATCACCGCGAACGGTCGACTCACGTCGGGTACGCCGTTCACGCCGCTCGTCTCGGGCGACATCAATGGCGACGGCTCGCGCAACGACCGCGCGTTCATCTTCAATCCGGCGACGACGGCCGATCCTGCCGTCGCGTCCGCGATGAAGGCGCTCATCGACGGGGCTCCGGCGCGCATCAGAGACTGTCTCACATCGCAGCTCGGCGAAGTCGCGGCGCGCAACAGCTGCCGCGGGCCATGGACGCCGTCGCTCGACATGCAGGCCAACTTCCATCCTGACGGATGGGGAATGCACCACCACATGACGTTCTCGCTCGTTGCGTCGAACGTTCTCGCGGGCCTCGATCAGATGCTCCACGGCAGCAACCTCCGCGGCTGGGGGCAGTTCAACCGCACGGACCCGACGCTGCTCTACGTGAAGGGCTTCGATCCGGTGAAGAACGAATTCATCTACGACGTCAACGGCAGGTTCGGCCAGAACAACGCTACGACGCTCGTCTATCGTCAGCCGTTCGTGCTGTCACTGCAGGCGCGCCTGGTGCTCGGTCCGGATCCGCGCGACCGCTTCCGTCAGATCTTTGCGGCGCGCACGGACACGAGCGCAACCAACGCTGCGGCGGTGCAGAACCCCGTCGCGCAGGTGATTCAGATGCGCGACACGCTGGGTCTCACCGACGATCAGGTCGCAAAGCTGAACGTCGTGTCGGATACTCTCGCGTCGCAGACCAAGGCGATCGCGGCGGTCATCCGCGCTCAGGTGCAGAAGAACGGCGGCAGCAACCCGCAGGCGATCATGAGCTCCATCCGTCCGCAGATCACGCAGGGACGCAAGGATCTCGCAGACGCGATGGCTCAGGTGAAGACGATCCTCACACCAGCGCAATGGGCGAAGGTGCCGGACAGTGTGAAGAATCCGCCAGCGTTCGGAGGATTGGGCGGCGGTGGGCGTCGCGGCGGCGGACCTGACCGCTGACGCGCGCAAGCAGTGAGATGAAAGAGGCGCAGCCGTCAACGGCTGCGCCTCTTTCGCTTCAGAACGTCCCGTCAGCCCGTGCTGAGCTCGCGACGCGAGTACACGCGCTTCCAGCGCTCGATCATGGTCAGCACGTCATCCACCGTTATTCGCTGCATCCGGTCGGGCCGATTCTCCATCGTCGCCACGTAATCCTCGCCCGGATCACGATATGCGTCGATCATCAGATCGCGGAACCTGTACGGCCCTGTGCGCTTGGGGTTGGTGTAGCCGAGCAGCGAGATGGCGGGACGGTCCAGCGCGACCGCGATGTGAAGCGGACCGGTATCGGGTGCGAGGACCAGCGCGGAGCCGTCGAGGATGCTCACGAGCTTGCGCATACCGCTTCCGAGCTCCGAGCGAATCGGAACTGTCGCACGCTGCGTGATGATCCGCTCCGCGTCGAGCTCGCGCGCCGATCGACCGCCGACGAGCACCGGCTGCAACCCGTAGTCGTTGTAGAGCGCGTCGCACACCGCTGCCCAGCGCTCCGGCAGCCAATCCTTCGCCGGCTTGCTCGTCGCCACTACGACCGACGCAATCGGCCGATCGAACGTTGCGAGCCAGCCGCGCTGCCATTCGCGCTCGTGGCCCCAGGGACCGAGTCTCCACTGGATCGGATCGCGCGGAACGCCGAGGTAGTCGAGGAACTCGAAGTACTGATCCTGCACGTGCTGGATCGCGTGTGGCGGGATCTTGCGGTTGGTGAAGAGCCAGTTCAGATCACGCGCGCGACGCCGATCGAAGCCCAGCTTCACGCGAGCATCGGTGAGCGCAGTGACGATCCCGGCCTTGAAATAGACCTGCAAGTCGATCAGTAGGTCCAGCTCGTGGCCACGCATCGCACGATGGATGTCGACGAATGCGCGCGCGCCCGCGCGATCGGTGAAACTCGACGATCTCATCCACGCACGGATGGCCGCGCACGAGCGTCGCGGGAACGGGTTGGAGCACCCAGGTGATGCGCGCGGAGGGATTGAACCGCTTGATCGCGCATGCAAGCGGAAGCGCGTGCACCACGTCACCCACCGCCGACATCAGCATGATGCCGACGCGGTTCAGACTGATGTCGGCGCTACTCACGCAGGTTGAGCCGCCGCTGCGAGCGAGAGGTAGTTGATGTCCTGCTCGGAGAGGGCGTTGCTCCGCGTCTCGCGACGCGAGCGCCATTGTCGCAACGATCTCACCAGTCTGTCGAGATTGGCGCGCGCTACGAGCGGATCGCTCGGGACGTGGAAATGGACGCGATCCACGTCGAGCACGTACGCCACGTAGCCGCTTTCCGCGCTGGTGATGAGAACGTTTCTGAGATTGAGATCCGGATGCTGAGCACCGCTCGCTGTCAGCCGCGCGAGGAGCCGCGCCACAGCGTCCAGGATTGGGCGGCGCTGCGCATCGTTGCGCGCATCGCTGAAGACTGCGGAGAGATCCGCACCGCCATCGACGTATCGCGTGATGACGTCAGCGCGGCGAAACAGCCAGCCGGCCGGATACGTTGCGACAGCGAGCACCTCCGGGGTCGGCACGCCGCCGAGCCGCAGTCGGAACGCAGCGGCGAGCTCGCGTGCTACGCGCGTTGGCGGGAGGAAGCGGTCGTGGAGGAAGCGACCCGTGAAGCCGCCGCGCATGACGTGCCTCACCACGACTCGTCCGTCCTGTCCCGGCACCGTGATCGCGTAAACGCTCGTGCGGCCACGAAACGGCAGCGCATCGGGCACGTGCGACGCGTAGTCGTAGAGCGTCTGCGACGCCATCACTTCGCGCACGAATGGCGCGATGGATTTCGCGGCCAGCACGCTTCCACGGTCCGTGACCACGTGCTCGTAGCCGGTGATCGGCACGACGTTGGTCATGCGCACACCGCGTCGCGCTGCGACGCCGCACGTACGCGGCCGATGGCGGTGAGAACCGCGCGCGCCTTGTTCTCGGTCTCGGCCCATTCGCTCGCGGCGACCGAGTCCGCGACGATCCCCGCACCTGCCTGGACCGACGCCACGCCATCGGCAATCACGCACGTGCGGATAGTTATCGCGAGATCCATCCGCGTGCCGCCCCAAGCGACGTAGCCCACCGCGCCCGCATACGCGCCGCGCCGCTCCGGCTCGAGCTCATCGATGATCTCCATCGCGCGAACCTTTGGCGCGCCGGTCATCGTCCCGGCTGGAAAGACTCCGCGCAACACCGCCGCAACCGACAAGCCCTCGCGCAGTCGGCCGTCGACCTGACTCACGATGTGGAGCACGTGCGAATACTTCTCGACGCACATGAAGTCGCTCACCTCCACGCTCCCGTACTCGGCGATTCGCCCAATGTCGTTGCGCCCGAGATCGACGAGCATCACGTGTTCCGCGCGCTCCTTCTCGTCGGCCAGCAGCTCGGCCGACAGTCGCTCGTCCTCCGCAGTCGTCGCACCACGCGGGCGCGTCCCTGCGATGGGCCTCACCGTCACGTGCCGCTCGTCAACCCTCACCAGCAGCTCCGGTGAGCTGCCGACGAGCTCCGTGCCGTCCAGCGCGAGGTGGTACATGTAAGGCGATGGGTTGAGCACCCGCAGCGCGCGATACAGATCGCTCGAATCGAAATCGAACGGCACCGCGATGCGGCGTGCGAGGAGCGTCTGGAAGCAGTCGCCCGCGCGGATGTATTCCTTGATGCGCTCCACGTCGCGGATGAAAGCGTCGCGCGTGTAACTCGAGACGCCCCCCGCCGGGGGCGCCGCCGGGTCGAGATCGAGCGGTGCAAGCTGTGCAGGCCCGCGCAGTCTTTCCGCGATCTCATCCAGCTCGCCCTGCGCGTCATCGTACAGGCGCTGCAGCGCCTGCTCGCTCGCGTCATCGATCTCGACGGAGATGACGATGCGTGCGTGAGCGCGGAGGTTGTCCATGACCACGACCGCACGCGTGAGCACGAACAACGCGTCCGGAAGATCGAGTGCGCGCGGCGGCGGGCTCGGAAGCGATTCGATCGCTCGGACGATGTCGTAGCCGAGATACCCTACCGCGCCGCCCCAGAACGCGCCAAGCTCGGGGACGGGAGCCGGCATGCGCGCCGTGACGAGCTTCTCGAGCTCGGCCAGGGGATCGTCGCTGCGGCGTGGGTCGTGCCAGCCGCGCCGCTCCGTCCAGCTCTCGACGATCCCGTCGCGCAGGCGCCATGCAGCGCGCGGCTCCGTTCCCATGAACGTGTAGCGGGACCAGGTCTCTCCGCCTGCCGGAGCGGATTCGAGCAGAAACGCGAAGTCACCGCGTCGCAGCTTCGCGAACGCTGAGACCGGCGTGTCGGTATCCAGAAGGACGTCGCGCCACACTGGAACGAGTCCGAATTGCGCGGCGAGCTCCCTGAAGCGCTCGAAATCCATGAGTTAAGTTGAGGGATGAAGCGTACGGTGACAACGGGTGCCTTGCTCCTCCTGGCACCCATTGCCTTGAGGGCCCAGGAATGGAATTCCGACCGTGCCCTCGCAATCGCTCGACACGCGACCGAAGTGAGAGCGGCGCAGCTGGGTCCGGGCGGTCTCACGAGCTACAAAGCTGAAGCTCACGGATACCTGACGTTCCTCGCCCAGTTCGGACAGGGCTTCCCCGAGCCCCCAAAGATAGTCCGATCCGATGAGATAGCATCCGACGTTTATTGGCGCGCGCCGAGCTCGAGCAAGCAGCTGGTGAAGGGCCGCCGCGACACTCTGCTTCTCCCGACCGACATCCGCTACCACCGCGACCATCTGGGCATCGTCCAGAACAATTTTCCAAGCATCATCCGGGTTGGCGACGGCGACGAGGTGTCGGATGTGCCGCATCCGCTGTCGGCTCAAGGGTTGGCGCTGTACGACTTTGCCATTGCCGATTCGCTCCAGATCCGCATCGGACCGCGCACGCTCGACGTGCTGCAGCTTCGCTACAAGCCCAAGGATCCTCACGCGCCGCGCGCCGTCGGGTCGGTGTACATCGACAGGGAAACCGGCGCGGTCGTGCAGATGTCGATCGGCTTCACGCGCGCCGCGCTGCGTGATCCCGAGCTCGAGGACTTGTCGGTCATTCTGGTCAACGGACTCATCGACGGGCGCTACTGGCTCCCGCGGTCCCAGGAGATCGAGATACGCCGTACCGGCACATGGCTCGATTATCCCGCGCGCGGAATCATCCGCGGCCGCTGGGAGATATCAGACTACGACGTCAACGTGCCGGTCGACTGGGTGTTCGACAGCGGGCCGGAGATCGAGCTCGCTCCGGGCGGTCGCGCGCCGCGTGAAGGAGTCGTGACTTCGCCGGGCTTCAAGTTCACCGGCAACATTCTCGATTCGCTTCCGCCCGACGTCGGTGCTTTCGCAAGTGCGGACGTAGCCAAGCTCCGCAGCGAAGTCAGCGATCTCGTGTCCGCCAGTGCGCTCGCGCGCACGCAACAGCTCGCGCTCGCCGCGCATGGCGTCTCCGATTTCATCCGGTTCAATCGAGTCGAGGGCATCGCCGCAGGCGGCGCGGCGACGATCCGACCCGCACCGCAGGTCGCGCTCGGCGTCGGCGCCAGCTACGCGTTCTCGCTTCACGAGCTGGAGCCTCACGGATCCGTCAGCTGGACTGGACAGAATGGTGCCACGGTCGCGGCGCGTGCATACCACACGCTCGCTGATGCGTCGATCGTACCGGAGCGCTCGGGCGTCATCAACAGCCTCGCCGCGCAGGAGTTCGCGAGCGATTATACGGATCTCTACCGTAATTCCGGCGCTTCGCTGACGCTCGCGCTCCCTCGCGCGACGCTCAGACCGTCGCTCGAGCTCGCCGCTGAGACTCAGGACAGTGTCGGTGTGCACGCGACGCCCGCTTCCGGGCACTTCCGCCCGGGCCTTCCTGCCACTCCTCTCTCGGAGTTGCGCGCGACGTTCGGCGTAGCTGCGCCATCGTTCACCATCGACAGCTTCGCCGGCTCCGCATCGCTCTCGCTGCAGGGAATGCGCGATCGACTCGCGGGCGGCGGGAATGTCGAGACCTTCGGCCGAGCGACGGTTCTTGTCGACGCCACGCGACAGTACTCCAGCAGCTCGCTGGTGCTCTCGGGGATCGCGACCTCGCTTACTGGCGCGTCAGTGATCCCTGCTCAGCACCTCGCGCTCATAGGCGGACCGGTGACAGCGCCTGGCTACGACATGCACCAGTTTGCCGGTACGCGCGCGCTGGCGATGCACGCGGAGTGGCGTTTCAGAGTGCCATTCATCGGGGTGCCACTCGGCGCGTGGGGCACCGCGCCCGCCACGCTCACCGCCGCGCCGTACATTCACGACGCGTGGATCGATGGGGCGGGGTGGCATCCGAGCGTCGGCCTCGGCGTGCTCACGATCTTCGACCTGCTCAGGTTCGACGTGGCCCGCGGTCTCATCGACGGACGCTGGACGTTCAACGTTGATGTGAGTCCCACCTTCTGGCGCGTGCTCTGAGCGCGACGACTCACCGCACGCGCAATACATCCTCTGCAGCGCCGGCGTCGCCGGACGCGAGGAGTTTCCTGATCTCGCCCAGCGCCTGAGTAGCGCGCGGCCAGATGAGGCGTGCCGGCGCCTCGTCGATCGGCAGCCACTCGTACGCGTCATGTTCGCTGCCGAGCGTCACGCGGTTGAGGCTGTCCGCGAATGCGCAGAACACGACGGCGAGCTCTACAGTCGAGATGCTGTGCAGGTAGAAGGCGTGAACGGTGACGTTGTAGAGCCGCTGCGCATCGAGTCCGGTCTCCTCGCGCAACTCGCGCAACGCCGCGTCTTCGGGTCGCTCATCCGCTTCGATGTGCCCGTGAATTGCTTCCCACGCGCCAGGGCATCGGGTCGACGTCGAGCGTCGCAGCGTAAGCACTCGCCATGGCTCGCGCGACGGGTCGATCACGTACACGTCCACGACTCCGACACGCATCCGTGTGCCGCTCTGCGTCACGCCCTCACTTCCATCGTCCATGTCGATTAGAGTCGCGCCGTCACGGCTTGAATATGTCTCCGCAACCGCGCGCGCGCCGTCCGATCTCGCCGGAGACAAGTATTCGCCGAGCTCGAGATCACGCGGATCGCTCGCGCTCTGATCGTCGGTCTCGGAGTCGAGCACTCGCGAGACCTCGTCGGGCGTCGTGTCACCATCGAGCACCCGCGCGACGCCGCCGCTCCACAGTGAGCGCATCCCTTCAGCTCGCGCCGCTGTCGCGATCGTCGCCGCGGGCCGCGCAGCGGCGATGAGCTTGCTGATGGACGCCGTCATCGACAACAGCTCCACGACGGCCAGTCGTCCCTGAAAGCCGGTACCCGCACACAGCGCGCACCCTTTTCCGCTCCACAGTCGCGCGCCGCTCGGCACCACTCCCCACAGCGATGACGGGATCGGCGCGCACGTTGGCGCAGCACACGCATTGCACGTCCGGCGCAGGAGGCGCTGCGCAACGACGCCCTTGAGCGCAGCCGCGACCTTGGCCGGCTCGACGCCAAGGTCGTGAAGCCGTGCGATACTGCTCGCTGCGTCGATAGTATGAAGCGTCGCGAAGACGAGGTGGCCGGTCAGCGACGCCTGGATCGCGATGGACGCGGTCTCCTGATCCCTGATCTCGCCAACGAGGATCACGTCCGGATCCTGCCGCAGGATCGAGCGCAGCGCCGCGGCGAACGTGAGCCCCGCCTTCTCGTTCACCTGCGACTGTACGATTCCGGCAATGCGATACTCTACTGGATCCTCGACCGTGATGACGTTGAGCCCTCGCTCGAGCATCTGGTGCAGCGCGGCGTAGAGCGTCGTCGTCTTGCCTGAGCCGGTCGGGCCGGTGACGAGAATGAGACCTTCGCGCGTCTCGAGCAGCCGCTTCAACCGGTCGAGATCGTCGGTCGCGAAGCCCAATGCGTCTAGCGACTTCACAGCGCCGCGCGAGTCGAGAATGCGGATCACCACTTTTTCGCCGTGCGCCGAGGGAAGTGTCGAGACACGAAGGTCGATGCGCTCGCCGTCGATCTTCACCATCGCGCGGCCACCCTGCGGCCGCAGTCTGTCGGCGATGTCCATCCCTGACATGATCTTCACGCGTGACACGAGCGGCAGCCCGATCGCGCGAGGGAGCGACATCGCGTGACGCAGCACGCCATCGACACGAAGGCGCACCACCACACTCTCTTCCTGCGCTTCGAGGTGTATGTCGCTTGCGCGCGCCGCGATCCCCTGCGCTACGATGTGATCGACCAGTCGCACGACTGGACGCTCCGACGCGCGGTCGAGGAGCTGCTCCGCAGTGACGTCTTCAGCGATGTCGGGCACGCTCTCGACAGCGACCTTGGGGATCGACGCGAGAATCCTGTCCACAGCCGATTCCGGCGCGATACACCTCATCGAGGCGCTCTGCGATCCGTGCCGGCGCCGCCAGCGACATGCGCACGCGCTTTCCCGACACGAAAGCGAGTGTCTGCTCGCAATCGAGATCGTAGGGATTGGCGGTCGCGACGTCGAGCGTCGTGCCTGACACCGCGAGTGGAAGAACCGCGAACCTCCGCGCAAGCTGCTCCGGCACGCGCGCTCGTGCCTGCGGTGTGGACTTGAGACTCGCCGCTACGCCGACGCGGCTTCGCGCCGCGACGACACCCAGTAGTGTCTCGTCGGTTACTATCCCGCGCGAGACCGCGGCACGCCAGTAGCTTCCGTCGCGCTCCACTTCCAACGCGAGGTCGACCTTTGGGTGGAGCTCCTTGAGAAGTGGCGCGAGCCACGAATCGTTCACCGAGCGAGTGATGGCGCTGTCGTGCATCTCGACTTCCTCCGCGCGCCAACATGGTTCGGAGTGAGCGGCCGCGACCAAGCCGCGCACCGCTCACATCATCACGCTGCCGCCGACGCGAAGATCTCCGGCCACACCACTTTCACGAGCTCGCGAATGGAAGTCTTGCCGTGGTCGCGGGCGTACCACTGACGGACGTGATGGTACTTCTCAGCCGGCGCGAGTCCGAGCCCCGTGCTGCGCACCCACTCCTGCAGCGGGGCGGGTCGCGGTCCCCACGTCCCGATCTCGCGCCAATCCTCGTCGTACACGATCGCGAGCGGGATCGACCGACCACCGTTGGTGAGATGGCTGTCCATCAGATCCGGATTCGCCTCGCGCCCGAGCAGCCGCACTTCGAGCGGCGCGATCAGATCGGCGAGCTTGGCGATGTACGGCACTGATCCCACCGCATCGAGGCACCAGTCCTCGTTCAGGATGGCGATGTTGATGCGGCGACTGACCTTCTCGAGATCACAAACGATCCGCGCCTCGATCTCAGCGCGCTTTGCGCCAATGTGCCACAGCTCAGCGAGATTGGTCGCACTCTCCACGAACTGCGTGAATGTCTGCGCCGACTCGAAGCGGCTACGATCCATCATTGCTTGGGCTTCTTGATGGAGGTCAGGTGCATCACGTCGTGCGGCGCGTTGGGCTTCACGCGGATGCTCTTGGCCGGTATGCCGACGTGCACATGGTACGGACGGACGTCCTTCGTCGCGATCGCGCCCGCTCCCACCATTCCATTCTCACCTACGTGCACGCCCGCGAGCACGGTCGCGTGGTACGTGATCCGCACGTCGTCGTCGATCCGCGTCACCGCGTCGGTGACGTCGCGCTGGTCCACGATGCTGTGGGTATGGCTGTAGATGTTGGCGTAGTCGCTGATCGAGACACGGTTCCCCAGCACGATCCCGCCGCGGTCGTCGAGCAACACGTTGCGATGGATGACGACGTCGTCACCGACCTCCATGTTGTATCCGAATGACAGCTCGACGTTCTGGAACGCCTTGAAGTTCTCGCCACAGCGCTTGAAGATCCGTTGCGCGAGAATTCGCCTCAGCCTCACTCCAAGATCGACGTTCTGGCCGCCGACCGCGGTGCGGTCGAAGGAGTACCAGAGCCACAGCAGCGGCTTGGTGCGCGCGAAAGCCTCGTCGTCGCACTCGGAGTAGTACTCTGGCTCGAGAGTGACGTTGTGAGGGTCGAGCGCCATCAACGCGAGCCTGGTGCCGACGCCCAGCTTGGCATCGTTGATTGCCGTGTCCCACGACGCCGCGTATTCCGGATAGATGATCGAGCACAGCACCTTGCGGCACAGCTCGTACGCTGTCAGCGCCGCCGTCCAGCGCACTTTCTACCTCCGCCAGGAAATCCCGTGCGACGCGCTCGCTCGGCGCGTCGCCGAGCTTTCTCAGTGGAAGAATCGCCATGGGTCGTTGTGACTCGTCGTATTAGTCGTGTCTGCTCGCTCGCGCGCTCACCATCGCTCGCTCGCTCTCGATACGCTGCAGCGTCTGGTCCCAGCTCGCATCCGACGCGCCCTCGTAGCTCAGCGTGAGCGGCTGCTGCACCTGCACGTCGCCGTCGAAGATGTAGAGTGCGCTCTGCGTCTCGCGCTGCTTCAGTCTGTTCTCGCCGAAGCCGACTGTGAGTGGCAGCACGTCGTACGGGGTGAAGTCGCGGCCGCCGCTCGTGATGATCATGTCGCCCGGCGTGAAGCGCGCATCCGGCTCGACGCCGTAGAATGAGATGAGCCAGACTGAGACCGGCTTGCCGCCGTAGCGCCGCGCGATCGCGTCTATCGCACGCGCGCTACCCTCGCGGAGCCCGTGGATCGCACGGTATGAATCGGGAGTGAGCAGTCGTATGATCGCTTCATCGAGCGGCAGCGCGCGAATGAGCACGGTTCCGACGTCGATGTGTAGCGAGATGTCGTCCTGCCGCAGCGATCCGTATCCCGGTGGCAGCAGCGCGAGCCCCGACGTGTCGTTCTGTGGCGACGTCGGTGATCCCGGAGCCCCCGTCTGCGCGCTCGCGCTTCGCGTTGCGATTGCCGGCGCGCAGATGCTCGCCGCGCCCAACATCGCCCACGACGACCAGCGAGCCGCGCAGCGGCCTCACGTCGTAGGCCCTCGGTCGAGGTCGGCGGTGAGGAGTGAGGCGACCGCACCGGCGAGCTCGTCGCGACCAGAGCCGCTCAACGCGCTGAACGGGATCACCTGATCCACATCCACGCCGAGTGCTCGCGCGAGCTGCTGCGTGCGCTGCGCGACGGCCGCGCGCGAGAGCTTGTCGGCCTTTGTCGCGACGAAGAGCGCGGGGACGCCAATGTCGGCAATGAACTCGAGCATCTTCATGTCATCGTCCGTCGGCTCGTGCCGTACGTCGAGAAGCTGCACGACGCCGCGAAGTCGCGGTGTGTGTCGCAGGTACGACTCGATCATGGGTCCCCATTCGGCGGACTTGCTCTTGGATACCTTCGCGTACCCGTATCCCGGCAGATCGGCGAGGATGAACGAGTCGTTCACCCTGAAGAAGTTGATCTCGCGCGTGCGCCCGGGAGTCTTGCTCACGCGCGCGAATGCCTTGCGCTTCACCAGACGGTTGAGCAGCGACGACTTCCCGACGTTCGACCGGCCGGCAAACGCGATCTCGGGCAGCTCCGTCTCTGGACGCCAGCCGCCCACAGTCGCGAGCCCGCCGATGAATTCGAGCGACCGTATCACCAGTGGATCTTGCGTCACCGCCGACTCACCCATCGGTGGCTGCACGTTGCTCAAAGCGGCGCCGCAGCAATCGGCTGCTCACCTCGGCCCCGGCTTTTCGCAACACTCTTCACCGGGCGCAGCGCGAGCCTGAGCACCTCGTCCATCGACTTGACCGCATGGAACCTCACCTCGTCTCTCACCTCTCGCGGCAGCTCCTCGATCTCGCGCTCGTTCCCGTGCGGGATGATCACGTCGCGAACGCGGTTCCGGTGCGCCGCCACTGCCTTCTCCTTGAGCCCACCGATCGGCAGAACGCGTCCGCGCAGCGTGATCTCGCCGGTCATCGCGAGATCGCCGCGCACCGGCGTTCCCGTCAACGCACTTGCGATTGCCGTCGCGATCGCGATTCCGGCACTGGGCCCATCCTTGGGCGTTGCGCCGTCGGGGATGTGGATGTGGATGTCGCGATTACGATGGAAATCTTCCGCGATGCCGAGCTGCGAGGCACGAGCGCGCACGTAGCTCATCGCGGCCGACGCGGACTCCTTCATCACGTCGCCGAGCGTGCCGGTGAGCGAGATCTTGCCGCGGCCGCGCACCACGCTCACTTCGATGTCGAGCGTCTCGCCACCGGCGTTGGTGTACGCCAGCCCGCGCGCGACCCCGACGTTGTCTTCCAGCGGTGCGATGTCGCTGTCGTGCGGCGCGCTCCCGATGAGCTTTGCCAGATCGCGGGCGCGAACGCGCTGCGGTGCAGACCGATCGTCGCCCGACTCCGCCTGCGCGACGCGCTAGCTTGCGCGCGAGCTTGGCGATCTGCCGCTCCAGCTCGCGCACGCCCGCCTCACGCGTGTAACCGCGCATGAGTCGCGGGCAGCACATCCTTCGCGAGCGACACCTGGTCGAGCTCCAGCCCGTTTGCCTCGAGCTGCCGCGGAACGAGATAGCGCTCCGCGATCGCGAGCTTCTCCTGATCCAGGTAACCGGGGATGCGAATGATCTCCATCCGGTCACGCAGCGCTTCGGGGATTGCCGCGAGCGAATTCGCAGTCGTGATGAAGAGCGCTTGCGAGACGTCGTAGTCGAGCTCAAGGTAGTGATCGTTGAACGCGAAGTTCTGCTCGGGGTCGAGCACTTCGAGCAGCGCCGCCGCGGGATCACCGCGGTAATCCTGACCGAGCTTGTCCACTTCGTCGAGAAGGATCACCGGATTGACTACTTCCGCCCGCCGCATCGCCTGAATGATGCGACCCGGCATCGACCCGATGTACGTACGCCGGTGGCCGCGGATCTCCGCTTCATCTCTCACTCCGCCAAGCGACATGCGCACGAACTTGCGTCCCAGCGCGCGTGCGATCGAGCGGCCGAGTGATGTCTTGCCGACTCCCGGCGGCCCTACGAGGCAGAGAATCGGCCCCTCGATTCGGCCCACCAGCGAGAGCACCGCGATGAAGTCGAGGATGCGGTCCTTCACATCCTCGAGGCCGTAGTGGTCGGCGTCGAGCACTGCGCGCGCGTTCGCGACGTCCAGCGCGTCGGTGGTGCGCTCCTCCCACGGCAGCGCGACTATCCAGTCGAGGAAGTTGCGCGACACGGTGTGCTCCGGCGATGTAGGCGACAGGCGCCGCAGCTTGCGCATCTCACGCTGCACCCTTGCGCGGACTTCTTCGGGGAGCGGCTTCGCGCGCAGCTGCGCTTCGAGCTCACCCGCGTCGTCGGCATCGTCCTGGCCAAGCTCGCGGTGGATGAGCTTGAGCTGCTCCTGCAGGTAGAATTCGCGCTGCGTCTGGTAGAGCGCGCCGCGCGTGTCGTCGTCGAGCTTACGCTCGAGGCGGAGGACCTCGATCTCACCCGAGAGCACCGCGCCCAAGCGCGGCGAAGGCATCCTCGAGCGTGCGCGCCTCGAGGATGTCCTGACGGACCTCGAGCGGGGCAGGGACGTGCGCTGCGATGGCGTATGCCTGGCGCTCGCGGTTCGCGGCTCCCTGCACGAGCGAGATCACTTCGGACGGAATGCGCCGCTGCAGCTCCACGTACTCCTCGAAGAGCGCGATGGCGCGCCGCGCGGTCGCGTCCGCCATCGGTGTCTGCTGCTCCGTATCGACGAGCGGAAACGGTCGCAGCTGCGCGCGCAGCGGAGCGCCCTGCTTGCCGGTGTAGCGAGTGACTCGTCCGCGCTGCTTCGCTTCGAGCAGGACCTTCGCGCTTCCGTTGGGAAGACGAGTGAGCTGGAGCACCCTCGCCACCGCGCCCACCCGGTACAGCTCGCGCGACGATGGCTCCTCGACTGCCGGATCGCACTGTGCGACCACGAACACATCGCCGTCTACCGTTGCGTCCAGCGACGCGAGCGATGACTTCCGCCCGATCACGAGCGGCATCACGACGTGGGGGAAAAAGACAACGTCCCGGAGCGGGAGCACCGGGAGCGTGAGGAGATCCGATGGAGCTGTGGTCGGCGGCATCAGGGTAAAGCTAGTTACCCTGTTGGCAAGCCGCCGGTAGCGAGCGCTTCGGCGGCCGCCCTGTCGAGGGCTACGCTTCCTTCTTCCGACGGACCGGGTTGAGCTCGAGCAGCGGCGGCGTGCCGTTCTCGATGCACGACTCAGTGACGCGCACTTCGACGACGTCCTCGCGCGCAGGAATGTCGAACATGATATCCATCAGCGCTTCCTCGACTATCGCGCGCAGTCCACGCGCGCCGGTGCCGCGCTTGAGCGCCTTGCGCGCTATTGCGGCGAGGGCGTTCTCCTCGAAGGAGATCTTCACATCCTCGAGCGCGAAGAGACGCGTGTACTGCTTGGTGAGCGCGTTCTTGGGCTCCTTGAGGATGCGAACCAGCGCGTCCTCATCGAGCGCCTCGAGTGCGACCGTTACCGGGAGTCGTCCGACGAGCTCAGGGATCAGGCCGAAGCGCAGCAGATCGTCCGGCTCGACTTCGGCGAACAGATTCTTCGCCGCCGCCTTCTTGGCCTCGCTTCCGCCGAACCCGATCTGACGGCGACCCGTGCGTGACTCGATGATCTTCTCGAGACCGTCGAATGCGCCGCCGCAGATGAACAGGATGTCCTTGGTGTTGATCTGGATGTATTCCTGCTGCGGATGCTTGCGCCCGCCCTGCGGCGGGACCGACGCTACGGTGCCTTCGATGATCTTGAGGAGCGCCTGCTGCACGCCCTCGCCGGAGACGTCGCGAGTGATGCTGGGGTTCTCGGACTTGCGCGCGATCTTGTCGATCTCGTCGATGTAGACGATGCCGCGCTCGCAGTCGTTGACGTTGAAGTCGCCAGCCTGGAGCAGCCGGACGAGAATGTTCTCCACGTCCTCGCCGACGTAGCCGGCTTCGGTGAGCGTGGTAGCGTCGGCGATCGTGAACGGGACGTCGAGGATCCGGGCGAGCGTGCGCGCCAGGAGCGTCTTGCCGGTTCCCGTGGGACCGATGAGGAGAATGTTCGACTTGTCCAGCTCGACATCCTCGTCCTTTACCGACGTGGCGTTGATGCGCTTGTAATGATTGTAGACCGATACCGCGAGAGCCTTCTTCGCCTGTTCCTGACCGATGACGTACTGATCCAGAACGTCCTTGATCTCCTGTGGAGACGGGACCTGGGTAATGGCGTCAGCGACCTCGCGCTCCTCGTCCTCCTGCAGGATCTCGTTGCAGAGGGCGATGCACTCATTGCAGATGTAGACCGACGGTCCGGAGATGAACTTCCGAACCGAGTCTTTCGACTTGCCGCAGAATGAGCAGCGGAGGTGTTTATCTGTTGACATGGCTCTCTGAAAGCAAATACCGGTGGCGGACGGGGTCAACCATTCTTATACGGTATCGGGCTTGTGAATGAATTCACAAGCGTCGCGCCCAACGGCTACGCCGTCACCGTCGGCTGATTCGAGGCCTCGATCACTTCGCCGCGATGCGTTACGACGTAGTCGATCAGACCGTAATCCTTCGCTTCCTGCGCCGACATGAAACGGTCGCGGTCGGTGTCGCGCTCGATCTGCTCGACGGGCCGGCCAGTGTGCTTCGCCATCAGCGCGTTGAGCCGCTCGCGCAGATAGAGGATTTCCTTTGCCTGGATCTCGATGTCCGACGCGGTGCCGCCGCCGCCGTTCTGCGACGGCTGGTGGATCATGATTCGCGAATGCGGCAGCGCGGAGCGACGTCCCTTCGCGCCTGCTGCAAGAAGGAACGAACCCATGCTCGCCGCCATCCCCATGCAGATCGTGTTCACCGGACTCTTGAGAAACTGCATCGTGTCGTAGATCGCCAAGCCGGCCGAGACCGAGCCGCCCGGCGAGTTGATGTACATGTGGATGTCGCGCTCCGGATTGTCGGCGTCCAGAAACAGGAGCTGTGCGATGATGATGTTCGCGACATCGTCGGTCACCGGAGTGCCGAGGAAGATGATGCGATCCATCAGCAGACGTGAGAAGATGTCGTACGTGCGCTCGCCGCGTGACGACCGCTCGATGATGTATGGTGCGTAGATCGATGGCATTGTTCGTTCAGCTCCCGGTGACGATATCGTTACGTGCTGTGAGCCACTGGAACACCTTGTCCTCAGTGATTGTTCGCTCGAGGTCCTTCAGCCTGCCGCCCTTCTCCAGCGCGGCGTACAACTGGCCTGGCTCCATGTTGCGCGATGCAGCCTGCTCGGCGATCCTGTCGTCGAGGTCACGCTCTGTCGCGATGAGTCCTTCCTTCTCGGCGATCGTGTCGATGATGAGATCGCGCTTCACCTGCCGCTCGGCGACGTTCGTGAACTCGCCGTCGAATTGCGCGCGTGCGTCGTCGGGGATGCGATACGCCTCGGCGTAGTTCTTCACGAGCTGCGCGACCCAACTGCGCGGAACATCGAACGGGTTGGCGTTGATGATCTCGTCGATGAGACGCTGCCTCACTTCGCCTTCCGACTCGCGCTCGGCGTACTTCGTCATGTCGTCGCGCACCGCGGCGCGAAGCGCGTCGGCGGAATCGAAGTCGCCGACTTCGGCGGCGAACGCATCGTCGAGCACTGGCAGTTGCTTTCGCTTCACTTCGTTGCAGCGTCATGCGCACGGTCTTGGACTGACCGCGCTGCGCTTCATCGGGGAAATCGTCGGGCCAGCGCACCGCGCGCTCGATCGTCTCGCCCGGCGCTGCTTCCATGATGATCTCCTCGATCCCTGGAATCGCCTTGCCGTCGCCGAGCACGATCGAGACGTCGCGCTGCTCGCCGATGTCGCCGTTCTCGTCCGAGACTGCGAGCGCCGCGCTCACCATGTCGCCTTCGATCGGCTTCTCATCGACCGGCGCCCAAGTGGCGCGTTCGTCGCGCAGCCGATCGAGCTGCTCCTGAAGCTGCTCGTCGCTGACCGCAGTGCTTCCCTTCTGCACGCGGAAGCCGTTGGTGCGCGCGAGCTCGACGGTGGGTCTCACCTCGAAGTGGAACTCGAAGGTGAGCGGTGCGCCATCCTCGAATTTGAGATCGTGGACGTGCGGTTGTGATGCGATCTGGAGGTTGTCCTTCTCGATGATCTCCTTGTACGCCTCGCGGACCACTGTCTCGATGGTCTCGTTGCGGATCTGCTCCGCGAAGCGCTTGCGCACGACTGCCGGCGGCGCCTTTCCCGGACGGAAGCCGGGCAGTCTCACGGATGAGGCGTAGCGCTTGGTAGTGCGGTCTTCCGCTGCCGCGACTTCCGCAGCGGGAACCGACACCTCGACGGCGCGCTCGACGCCGGTCGTGTTCTTTGGCGTTATCTGAATCTCCATACGCGAAATCTAACGGCGCGGTGGATGCAGTCGCGCATCGCGTGAGAAGCAGAAGGGGCCGGCAATGCGAGGAGGGGGACTCGAACCCCCACGGTGTGAACCACCAGCTCCTAAGACTGGCGCGTCTACCAGTTTCGCCATCCCCGCAGGAGCTTAAAACTAAGGGAGCGCTCGATTGAGCGCTCCCTCTTCATGCTTGCCGTCCGCTGCCGGTGCTACTGGCCGAGACGGATGTTGATGACCTCGCTCTGCGGTGCAGCTGTCGCCGCCGGCGACATCGCGTTCAGGCTGATGTAGTCGCCTGCCTTCATCCCTGCGAGAACGTTCTGCAAGTCAGCGGGCGAATTGATCGCGACGTGCTTCGGATAGAGAACTTCGGTGATGACCATTCCCGGCGCGAGCTTCTGATATGATGGGCCGAGCGCCGTGACATCGGCGACCAGCGCGCCATGAGCAGGAAGTCCCGCTCGGGCGCTGGTCCGCAGGAATGCTCTCGATCGGCGCCAACGTGACGCCGAGCTTCGCGCCGGTCGATACGCTTCCCGGCATCATGTTTCCATGAGTGTTGGATACCGGGACGATCGTCGTCGAATCCGTCGGACGCGGAGCCAAGCTTCACATCCACGGACATGTGCTTGCCGTACCGAACGATCTCGAGGTGGATCGTCTCACCCGGCGCGTGATTGCGCACCATGCGCTGCAGCTCGCTGACGCGATCCACCGGCTGGCCATCTGCCGCGACGATCACGTCGCCTTCCTGGATTCCCGCGAGCCGTGCCGGATTCGAGGCGTCGTCAGGGTTGAAGCCCTGGACGAGCACGCCGGCGACCTTATCGAGCTTGGCGACCGCCGCAGCGTCAGCATCGACGTCGGTGATCGCAACACCCAAGCACGCCGAAGCGAACGTGGCCGTGCTGGATGATGTCATCCATAACCTTCTTCGCGAGAGTAATCGGGACTGCGAAGCCGTAGCCTGCGTAGTAGCCCGTCTCGCTGGCGATCGCGTTATTGATGCCGATAACCTGTCCGAACGCATTCACGAGCGGACCGCCGGAGTTGCCAGGATTGATCGCGGCGTCCGTCTGGATCAGATCCGAGATCGCGTACTTGTCGTTGCCGAGGAGCCCTGGGAGCGAGCGATCCTTGGCGCTGACGATTCCCGCCGTGACGGTGAAGTCGAGCACGCCGAGCGGGTTGCCGATCGCGATTACCCACTCGCCGACGCGAGCCTTGGTGTCGTCGCCGAGCGGAATGGTGGGGAAGTTGTTGCCATCGATCTTGAGGACCGCAACGTCGGTAGTCGGATCGTTGCCGATGACTTTGGCCGTGTAGATCTTGCCGTCCATCGTCTTCACGGTGACCCGATCGGCGACGGTGGTGTGATCGGCGTTGGTGATGACGTGGTTGTTGGTGAGGATGTAGCCGTCACGAGTGACGAGGAAGCCCGAGCCGCTCGCTTCCTGCACCGGCGGCCGCTGCGGTGTCATGTCGAAGAACTGATCCATGCCGGGCGGAAGCATTCCACGCGGGACTTGCATCCCGCGAACGCGGCCATTCGCTCCGGACGGATTGCGCGTTTTGGTATCGACCGTGATCGAGACGACGGCTGGCGTGACTCGATCGGCGATGGCGGCGAAGCCATCCGCGCCGCCGGGAAGGGCCGCTGCGTTTGAGTAGGATGCCTGCGCGAAGCCGTGCTTCGTCCAGTCCATGCCGGACGCGAGCAGAACGCCGCCCGCGAAGGCGACTGCGACTGCGACCGCGATTCCCCAGCGGGCGCGAGATGAAGTGGTTGCCATAGTGCTGCTGAAGCTGATGAGTTGTGAGAGTGATGGGAAAAGCTGTGCTTTTCCCTATCAATGAAACCCCAAGAAAGTACTATAGGTTTCGTAAGACGCGCGCGGCCAACGTGTCTTGCATCATCAGCGCCGCGCTCGTTCGCGAGACCATCGCAGCCGCGCCGTTCGAGCCGGTTACACGTGCTCGCAACGCCGCCACCGGCGGCCGTCGCCAGCCGCGGTCCGCCACTAGCGGCGGCGCGCCGCCAATGGTTGCTTCCACCGGCATCCAACAATGGAGGGGAGATGGGCAAGACATCTCGTCAGCTCGGCGAGACGGGCTCAACCGCGGGAGCTGCGCACGATGAGAATCACCATGGCCGTGATCCGGATAGCGTTCCTGATTCTGCTGGTGCTTGGCCTGCTCTTCTGGTTTGGCTACTACCCGAACCTCATCCCGATCCACATGCTGGTCGGGCTTATACTGGTCGATCGCGCCTGTGGGTGCTGGCCCTCATCGCGGCCGCGTGTCCACGCGGGCGCGGGCTCGTGGCGGCGTGGCGATCTGGGGGATCGTAACGCTCCTCTTCGGAATGAGTCAGGCGCAGCATGATGGTCGGGAGCTCGCCACTGGGTAGTCCAGGCGCTCCACCTGCTGGTCGGCGTCGCCGCGCTCGGGTTGGCGGAGATGCTCGCGGCGCGCATCAAGCGGGTCGCAGTCTAGCGCTGCGAATTTCCGGAAACGAACGAAAAAGAGAGGTGCTCCGAGCTGTTACTGCCGCTCGAAGCACCCCTTCTTCAGTGGATCCGCTTACTTCTTTGCTTCGTCGACGATCTCGTAATCTGCCTCTTCGACGTTGTCTTCGGCTGGCCGCGAGCGCTGCTCGCCAGCTTGAGCGCCATCATTGCCTGGCTGCGACGTCTGGTTCTGCGCCTGGTAGAACGCCTGGCCGGCTTCGCTGTAAACGCGCTGCAGCTCGTCGGTGGCCTCCTTGATCGCGTTCATGTCGTCGCCACGAAGAGCGGTGCGCGCCTTCTCGACCGATGCGTCGAGCCGCTGCCGCACGCCTTCGGGAACCTTGTCGCCCCACTCCTTCGAGTTCTTCTCCACCTCGTAGGCGAGTGAGTCGAGCCGGTTGCGAGCGTCGATCTGCTCGCGGCGCGACTTATCCTCCGACGCGTTCTTTTCGGCGTCCTTGACCATCCGATCGATCTCGGCGTCGCTCAGGCCGCTCGACGCTTCGATGCGGATCTTCTGCTCCTTGCCGGTCGCCTTGTCCTTCGCCGTCACGTTGAGGATGCCGTTCGCGTCGATGTCGAAGGTGACCTCGACCTGTGGCACGCCGCGCGGTGCGGGTGGGATTCCGGTGAGCTGGAACTTGCCGATGGTCTTGTTGTAAGTCGCGAGCTCGCGCTCTCCCTGCAGCACGTGAATCTCGACCGTCGATTGATTGTCGTCGGCCGTCGAGAACGTCTCCGACTTCTTCGTCGGAATCGTCGTGTTGCGTGGAATGAGCACCGTCATCACGCCGCCGAGCGTCTCGATGCCGAGCGAGAGCGGGGTGACGTCGAGAAGTAGTACGTCCTTCTGCTCACCGGTGAGGACGGCTCCCTGAACCGCGGCGCCGATCGCGACGACCTCGTCAGGATTGACGCCCTTGTTCGGCTCCTTGCCGAAGAACTTCTTGACCTCTTCCTGGATCTTGGGAATGCGCGTCGAGCCGCCGACGAGGAGGATCTCGTCGATCTCGTTCGGCTGCAGGCCGGCATCCTTGAGCGCCTGCTGCATCGGCGGGATGACGCGCTTGATGAGGTCGTCGACAAGCTGCTCGAATTTGGCGCGAGTCAGCGTGTAGTTGAGGTGCTTCGGACCGGTCTGGTCCGCGGTGATGAAGGGAAGGTTGATGTCGGTCGACTGAGTCGTCGACAGCTCCATCTTGGCCTTCTCAGCCGCTTCCTTAAGGCGCTGGAGCGCCATCGGATCCTTGGAAAGGTCGATGCCCTGGTCGCGCTTGAACTCGGCAACGAGCCAGTCGATGATGCGCTGGTCGAAGTCGTCGCCGCCGAGGTGGGTGTCACCGTTGGTGGACTTGACCTCGAACTGGCGCGAGCCTTCGACGTCGTAGAGCTCGAGCACTGAGATGTCGTACGTGCCGCCGCCGAGGTCGAAGACGGCGACCTTCTCGTCCTTCTTCTTGTCGAGGCCGTAGGCGAGTGCGGCGGCCGTCGGCTCGTTGATGATGCGGAGCACGTCGAGGCCGGCGATCTTGCCTGCGTCCTTGGTGGCCTGGCGCTGCGAGTCGTTGAAGTACGCCGGGACGGTGACGACTGCCTTCGTGACTTTCTGGCCGAGGTAGTCCTCGGCGGTCTGCCGCATCTTCTGGAGGATCATCGCAGAGATCTCGGGCGGCGTGTAGCGCTTGCCCTGGACCTCGACCGAGGCGAGATCGTTCTGGCCCGCGACGACCTTGTACGGGACGCGGGTCATCTCCTGCGCGACTTCGCTCATCTTGCGCCCCATGAAGCGCTTGATGGAGAAGATGGTGTTCTGTGGGTTGGTTACGGCTTGACGCTTGGCGATCTGGCCGACGAGGCGCTCGCCGTCCTTGGTGAACGCGACGACTGATGGGGTGGTGCGCCCGCCTTCCGCGTTGGGAATGACTACGGGGTCGCCACCTTCCATGACCGCGACCACGGAGTTGGTAGTGCCGAGGTCGATGCCGATGACTTTTTCTGCCATGAGTGGATCTTCGGTTCGAGGAATCGGCGCGCCGGTGAAGGCGGCCGCTGCACAGCGTGCGACGCCGACTGCGCGCCGCGTGCAGCATAGTGGTAGCAACCACGGTGCCGGAATTGTCTGCCAAAGTGGCACAGCCGTGGTGGATCCAGGGTGCCGAGCGATCGGCACCCTTTCTTGCGTGTGGGGAACGAGCCGCGTGAAAGCGCGACACGCCCAACGAAGCACGCCCAACGATGATCCCTCTAGGCACTGATCTCCCCACGCGCCGCTGGCCGGTGATGAATTATCTCATCATCGCGGTGACCATCGCCGTCTGGGTGCTCGTGCAGGGCGCCGGCACGGACATGGTGCGACTCGCGACCACGGTCTGCGATCTCGGGATGGTGCCCGGCGAGCTCACGCACCTCGCTCCGGTAGGCACCGGTGTGCCGCTCGGCGCCGGAATGGCGTGCGTCGTCGACAATGACGCCATCAACTGGCTCACGCCGATCATCTCCATGTTCCTCCACGGGAGCTGGAGCCACATACTCGGCAACATGCTCTTCCTCTGGGTGTTCGGCGGGAACATCGAGGATGCGATGGGGCACGGCCGTTATCTCGCCTTCTATCTCATCTGCGGGCTTGTGGCGGCCGCTGCGCAGGTGGTGTCGAGCCCTGCCTCGCCGGTGCCTACGGTGGGCGCGTCTGGCGCGATCTCGGGAGTGATGGGCGCATTTCTGCTGCTCTATCCGACGGTGCGGGTGAGGATGTTCTTCTTCATCTTCTTCGCCGAGATCAGGGCATGGATGGTGCTGATCTACTGGTTCCTTCTGCAACTGTTCGAGGGATTGGCGCAGCTCGGCCCGATGACCAACCAGGTTTCGGGCGGCGTGGCGGTGTGGGCGCACGTCGGCGGATTCATCGCTGGAATAGTGCTGATAAAGTTCTTCGCGCAATCCGGCGGCGTGGCTCGGTACCGCTAGAGGCGCTAAGTTCATGTCTTGATGCCGGGGCCGGTTTCCCTGGAGATTCACGCCCTTCAGTCGGAGCACGAGTGCGGCTCATCCCCCGCGACGAACAGTTCTACGACCTCTTCACTCAGCTCGCGGGATGTCTCAAGCACGCCGCCGAGCTCCTCCACCAGCTCTTCGAGGAGCCCGAGCGTCGGCGTGACCATGTGCAGGCGATCAAGAACGCCGAGCACGAAGCGGACGGGATAACTCACGACATCATCGACAAGCTCGATCGCACCTTCATCACTCCGTTCGACCGGGAAGACATCCACGCGCTCGCATCGAAGCTGGACGAGGTGGTGGATCTACTGGACGGCGCCGCGCGCCGCTTCGAGATCTTCGGGATCACAGCGGTACAGCCGGCGGCGGTGCGCCTCTCCGAAGTGATGGTGCGCGCCGCAGGTGAGGTCGAGGCGGCGGTGCGTGGGATGCGTGACGCCAAGATCGTCAACATCAAGGCGATGGAGCTCAAGCGTCTCGAAGAGGAAGGCGACGCCATCTATCACGAGTCGATGGGAGCGCTGTTCGCGCAGGGCGGCGACGCGCTCACCGTCATCAAGTGGAAGGATCTTTACGACAAGGTCGAGGACGCACTGGACGAGGCGGAGGACGTGACGAACGTGCTCCAGTCGATCGCCCTCAAGAACGCGTAGCTGTGATCGCGTACGTCGTGGCGATAATCATCGTCGCCTTCATCTTCGATTTCACCAACGGCTTCCACGACTCCGCGAACTCGATAGCGACGATTGTCGGAACGCGCGTGCTGAGTCCCGCGGCGGCAGTCGTGTGGGCGGCGTTCTTCAACTTCCTTGCGCTGTTCACCGTCGGAACGGCGGTAGCGAAGGCGATCGGCAGCGGGATGATCGACGTCTCGATAGTCGATCCGAACGTGGTGTTGGCTGGACTCATCGGCGCGATCGCGTGGAATCTCATCACGTGGTACTACGGCATTCCGTCGAGCTCGTCGCACGCTCTCATCGGTGGCTATGCAGGCTCGGCGGTCGCGAAAGCGGGTTGGGCGGCGATCATGTGGGGTGCGAAGTGGATCGAGACGCTCTCCTTCATCGTCATCTCGCCGATCGTCGGGCTCATCGTCGGGCTCGCGCTCATGACGGCGATCTACTGGACGTTTCAACACTTCAAGCCGGGGCGAGTCGATCGCATCTTCCGCGTGATGCAGCTCGGAAGCTCCGCGCTGCTCTCGCTCGCGCACGGTGGCAACGACGCACAGAAGACGATGGGCATCATCGTTGGGCTTCTCGTCTCGGTGCGCGCACTGACGGTGCATCAGACGGGGATACTGCACCACCTCTACGTCGCGGATGCCAACGGTGTGCCGACGTGGGTCGAGGTGATCGCGTACACGGCGATCTCGCTCGGCACGCTCTCCGGCGGCTGGCGCATAGTCGCGACGATGGGGCGCCGGATAACGCGGCTGCGTCCCGTGGGCGGATTCGCAGCCGAGACTGCGGGGGCGATCGCGATACTCGGTGCCACTCGGTTCGGCATTCCGGTGAGCACGACGCACACGATCACCGGATCGATAGTCGGGGTCGGTGCGACGGCGCGGCTGCGCGCAGTGAGATGGGGATTGGCGGGGCGCATAGCATGGGCGTGGCTGCTCACCATTCCCGCGGCGGGAATGATGGCCGCGGTGGCGTACCGCATCCTCGCGTTCATCGTCAGATTGTAGTATGAGCGACGACAGGGAGCTCTTCATCACGCGCGAGCTTAGCTGGCTCGCATTCAACTGGCGGGTGCTTCACGAGGCGTTCGACGAGCGCAACCCGCTCCTCGAGCGCCTCAAGTTTCTGGCGATCTTCAGCACCAACCTGGACGAGTTCTACATGGTGCGCGTCGCGGGATTGCGGCGGCAGGTGCTCGCGGGCGTGAGCACCCCGCTCGGGCCGGACGGACTTCCTCCAGCAGAGGTCCTCGCGCAGACCAAGCTGCGCATCCTCGACCACGTGGAGCAGGCGCAGCGATGTCTCCACGATCAGCTCCTGCCAGGCCTCGCGCGACAGGGTGTCAAACTGCTCACCATGGCGGAGCTGTCGGCGGCCGAGTGGCAGATAGTGGATGATTACTTCGAGGCGGACGTGTTTCCGGTGCTCACGCCGCTCGGCGTGGACCCCACGCACCCATTTCCGTACATCTCGAATCTCTCGCTGTCACTCGCGGTCCAGCTGTACGATCCCGACAACAAGATCGAGCGCTTCGCGCGAGTGAAGGTGCCGAAGAGTCTGCCGCGGTGGGTGTCGGTTGGAAGACCATATCAGTTCGTTCCGCTCGAGCAGGTGATAAGCGCGAACCTCGGAGCGCTCTTTCCAGGGATGGAGATTCTGGGGAGCTGGGCGTTCCGAGTGACGCGGTACTCCGATCTGGAAGTGAAGGCGTCCGACGAAACGGAAGATCTGCTCGCGGCGATCGAGGAGCAGGTATTCCAGCGGCGCTTCGCCGAAGTGATGCGACTCGAGGTGCAGACCGGAATGCCCGATGATCTGCGAGCAATCCTCGTGGACGAGCTGCGCGAGGAGCAGACGCGGGAGTACGCGCTGACGCCGGACGACATGATCGACGCTGGAAGCTTGCTCGAGCTGGGCGATCTCATGTCGCTGGCGACGCTCGACATCCCCGAGCTGCGTGACCCGCCATTCGCGCCGATCACTCCGGTGCGGTTGCGCGACACGTCACGTTCGATCTTCGACGTGATACGCGAGCGCGATCTACTGGTGCATCATCCGTACGAATCGTTCACGGCGAGCGTAGAGCAATTCGTGCAGGCCGCCGCGGTGGATCCGGACGTGCTCGCGATAAAGATGACGCTGTACCGGACGTCGGGCGATACTGCGATAGTGCGCGCGCTCACCGAAGCCGCAGAGGGTGGGAAGCAGGTCGCGGTGCTCGTGGAGCTGCAGGCGCGATTCGACGAGGCGAACAACATCACGTGGGCGCGCACGCTCGAGGATTACGGCGTGCACGTGGCGTACGGACTGCCGGGACTCAAGACGCACGCGAAGACGACGCTGGTGGTGAGGCGCGAGGCGGACGGCATCCGGCGCTACGTGCACATCGGGACCGGAAATTACAACTCGAAGACTGCGCGACTCTACACGGACATCGGACTGTTCACCGCCGGAAGGTCGATCGGCGCAGACGTCACAGATCTGTTCAACGCGCTGACGGGCTTCTCACGGCAACGGCTCTACCGGCAGCTTCTCGTCGCTCCTGCGAACATGCGCGACAGGTTTCTCGATCTTATAAAGCGTGAGGCAAACAACGCCAGATCCGGAAAGCGCGCCCGAATCATCGCGAAGATGAACGCGCTGGTCGACGAGCAGGTGGTCGATGCGCTGTACGATGCGTCGCGCGCAGGGGTGGACGTCGATCTGATAGTGCGCGGAACCTGCTGTCTGCGACCCGGAGTCGCGGGAGTGAGCGAGAACATCCGCGTGATCAGCATCATCGGACGGTTCCTGGAGCACTCGCGCGTGTGGTTCTTCGACAACGCTGGCGACAACGAGTACTACATCGGCTCGCCGGACTGGATGCCGCGAAACTTCGACCGGCGCGTGGAAGCGGTAGCGCCGGTGCTGGACAAGGCGTTACACGAGCCGCTCCGATCGCTGCTTCACACGTGCCTGATCGACAACCGCGAAGCGTGGGAGCTCAAGCCGAGCGGGCAGTATGTGCAGCGCGATCCGTACGGCGGTCCGGTGCACGCCGCGCAGGAGACTTTTCTGAAGGAGCCGTGGGGAAGGATGGATTCGCACCACGAGAGCGCGACGAGCGGCGCGAGCACGGAACGTTGAGTCGCGGACTAGCCGTTGTGTTCGCCCTCGACGGTGTAGCTGATCGGTCTCGGCTCCCCAGCGTAGCGTCAACCGCCCGCTATCGCTCCCACAATGAGATACGGCTCCGTGCCGGCAGCGACTGCGTCGGGGAGCGGCGCGTCGAGTGGCTCGTGCGAGAGATCCTCGCCGCATGCGAAGAAGCGCACGAATGCGCGCCGTTGCTGCGTCTGCTGATCACGAATCGTCCCGCGCAGCGTCGGGTAAGTCGATTCGAGTGCGTCGAGCAATGACCGGTGAGTGGCCTGCCCGCGCACGGCGAGAACGACGTCACCATCAATGCGGGCGAGCCGGCGCAGCGGCTGCGGAATCTCGACGTGAATCACGCGAGCGTCTGGACCTCGACCGAGAGAACTGCGGGAAGATCGCGCACGATCGGCGCCCAATTGTCGCCTCCATCGTGCGATGCGTACACCTGACCGCCGGTAGTTCCGAAGTACACTCCGCACGAGTCGCACGAATCGACCGCCATCGCGTCACGTAGGACGTTCACGTAGCAGTCACGTTGAGGCAGCCCGTTCGTGAGCGGCTCCCACTCGTCGCCACCGACCGTGCTGCGATACACGCGCAGCTTGCCGTCGGGGGGAAAGTGCTCCGAGTCGCTCTTGATCGGGACTACGAATACCGTATTCGGCTCGTGGGCGTGGATGTCCACGACGAAGCCGAAGTCGGTGGGGAGATTGCCACTTATCTCGTGCCACGAGTCACCGGCGTCGTCGCTGCGCATCACGTCCCAGTGCTTCTGCATGAAGAGGACATTCGGGCGGGCACGGATGCTGCGCGATGCGGTGCACGCAGTGTCCGACTTCGGCGGTCGGATCAGGGATGTACTGTGAGCTGAGCCCGCGGTTGATCGGCTTCCACGTTGCGCCACCGTCGTCGGTGCGGAACGCGCCCGCGGCCGAGATGGCGATGAACATTCGCTTGGGATCGACAGGATCGAGCAGAATGGTGTGGAGGCACATGCCGCCGGCGCCCGGTTGCCACCGCGGACCGGAGCCATGCTCGCGGAGCCCAGGGAGCTCTTGCCACGACGCGCCAGCGTCGGTCGAGCGGAAGAGCGCGGCGTCCTCGATACCGGCGTAGACAGTGTCTGCGTCAGTGAGCGACGGCTCGACGTGCCACACGCGCTTGAACGCCCACGGGTGCGCCGTGCCGTCGTACCACTGATGCGTGCCCGGCACGCCCGCATACTCGAACTGGTTGCCGACGGCCTCCCAGCTCTTCCCGCCGTCGCTGGAGCGCTGCATCACCTGACCGAACCATCCGCTGGATTGCGAGGCGTAGATGCGGTCGGAATCGACTGGCGATCCCTTCATGTGATAGATCTCCCAGCCCGCGAAGTGCGGTCCGCTCACGTCCCACTTCTCGCGACTCTCGTCCGACGAGAGAATGAATGCGCCTTTGCGCGTACCAACCAGGACGCGAACTGACGTCACCGAATTTCCCCGGATTATGGTTGGGCAAGAATATAAGGTCGCGCCGAGAGGGCGCGAGCCTGTTCTCTCACGCCCCGATCGGGTGCCACACGGTCTTGAACTCGATGAAGTCGCGGATCTCGTAAACGCCTTCGACGCGCTCGGAGCTCCAATCGATGTCCGGCGCGCGAACCTTCACCCGCTTCACGCTGTCCGCTGCACCGCGTCGCAGCGTGGTCGCCTCCTCACCGGCCGCAGCGGCGTCGAGCGCGCGGATGTGAGTGTGAGATGCGAACGTCGGGATCAGCTCCGCACGTTGGCCGGTGATGATGTTGACGACGCCGCCAGGCAGATCAGATGTCGCGAGCATCTCGCCGAGTGCGACAGCGGGATAGGGCGTCTTCTCGGAAGCGAGCGCGACGGTCGTGTTGCCGCTCACTATCGCGGACGCGATCGGACTCACGAGACCGAGCAGCGGATGAGCGTCGGACGCGATGATTCCTATCACTCCCATCGGCTCGGTGAGCGTGAAGTTGAAGTACGGCGCGGCGACTGGATTCGCGCTGCCAAGCACCTGCTCGTACTTGTCGGCCCAGCCAGCGTAATGCACCAGGCGATCGACCGTGAGCGCAACTTCATCGTTCGCGCGCTCGGAGCCCGGGAACGAACTGACGCAGCACCGCGGCGAGCTCGTCTGCGCGCGACTCGAGCATCTCCGCCAGACGATACACTATCTGCCCGCGATTGTACGGAGTGCGTGCGGACCATGCGGGGCCGGCCTTGGCTGCGGCCTCGACGGCGTTGCGCAGATCCTTCCGCGTGCACTGCGGAACGTTCGCGACGAAGTTGCCGGCGGTGTCGCGCACAGGGAACGTGCGCCCGCTCTCGGAGCGGATGAACGCGCCGCCTACGTAAACCTTGGGAGTCTTGGTGACCGGGATGCGCTCGCTCACGTGAGCTCCACGTAATCGAGCAGCCCCTGCCGGCCGCCCTCGCGACCGAAGCCCGATTCCTTGTAGCCACCGAACGGCGACGCAGGATCGAACTTGTTGAACGTGTTCGCCCAGACGACGCCCGCTTTGAGCTCGGCGGCCATGCGCAGAATGCGTGATCCCTTGTCGGTCCACACGCCTGCAGATAGGCCGTACATCGTGTTGTTCGCCTTCTCGATCGCCTCATCCATGGTGCGGAAGGTCAGGATGCTCAGCACCGGCCCGAAGATCTCCTCGCGCGCGATGCGGTGGCTCTGCGTGACGCCCGTGAAGAGCGTCGGTCGGTAGAAGAAGCCGCGCGACGGAAGCGAGCACGAAGACTGGTAGAGCGTCGCGCCCTCGCTCACGCCGCTCTCGACGAGCTCGCAGATGCGATCGAGCTGCTCGCGCGAGTTGATCGCGCCGACGTCGGTGTTCTTGTCGAGAGGATTCCCGACGCGCAGAGTCTCCATCCGTTGCTGCAGCTTGGTGACGAACGAATCGGCGATGGATTCCTGGACGAGAAGGCGACTTCCCGCGCAGCAGACGTGCCCCTGATTGAAGAAGATGCCGTTGATCACCCCTTCGACCGCCTGATCCATCGGCGAGTCCTCGAACACGATGTTCGCCGCCTTTCCGCCGAGCTCCATCGTCATCTTCGTGCCGCGCTCGGCGAGCTGTCGCATGATGATCTTGCCTACTTCGGTCGATCCGGTGAACGCGATCTTCTTCGCCGCCGGATGGCCGACCACTGCAGCGCCGGTCTCCCCGGCGCCGGTGACGATGTTGACGACGCCGTCCGGCAGGCCGGCCTCCTGCGAGCAGCTCAGCGAATTTCATCGCCGTGACCGACGTCGTCTCCGCCGGCTTGAGGACGACGCAGTTACCCGCCGCGAGCGCCGGCGCGATCTTCCACGCGAGCATGAGGAGCGGGAAGTTCCACGGAATCACCTGGCCAACGACGCCCAGCGGCTGCGGTGTGCGGCCAGGCGCGACGTACGCGAGCTTGTCCGCCCAGCCGGCGTGATAGAAGAAGTGCGCTGCCGCCATCGGCACGTCGAAGTCGCGCGATTCGCGGATCGGCTTGCCACCGTCGATCGTTTCGGCCACCGCGAACTCACGCGCGCGGTCCTGCAGCAGTCGCGCGATGCGATAGATGTACTTGCCGCGCTCACGCCCCGGCATGTCGCGCCACGTCGTCTCGAACGCGAGCTGCGCAGCCATGTACGCCGCATCGACATCAGCGCTGGTCGCGAGCGCGATCTCGGCTACACGCTCCTCGGTCGCCGGGTTTATCGATGCGAAGTAATCGCCGCTCTGCGGAGCGACGAAGCGGCCGCCGATGAAGAGGTCGTAGCGCGAGCGAATGTTCGGGACTCGCGGTTTCCGGTGCCGGATCGTATTCCCACAGATCTCCGAAGATGAGCTCGGGAACGCTGTGTCGTCGTGAGCTCTTCTTGCGCGAATCCTTTGCATCGCTCGCGCGCTCCGAGCCATCCAGGGTGGTTGCCATTATCAGTAGCTCTCTGCGGCTTCGGAGAAGTAATACGGCGCCTGGTACGCGCCGCTCTTCTCCTTGTGAATCTGGCGGAGCAGGTCGTTGAGCAACGAGCTTGCACCAAAGCGATAACGTGACGAGTTGAGCCACGCGTCGCCGAGCGTTTCCTTGACCGCGACGAGGTAGTGAAGCGCCTGCTTCGCGTTGCGGATGCCGCCCGCGGGCTTCATCCCGATCGGAACTCCGGTCTGCAGGTAGAAGTCGCGGATCGCCTCGATCATCACCTGCGTGTTGGCGAGAGTTGCGCTCGTGCCGACCTTGCCAGTGCTCGTCTTGATGAAATCGCCGGGACGCAGCACCTGCATCGCGATGAAGGACGCCGCGCGGATGTTGTCGTACGTCTCGAGCTCGCCGACCTCGAGGATGACCTTGAGCGTGGCGTCGCCGCAAGCGTCGACCACCGCGGCGATCTCGTCCTGCAGCGCCTCGTACTCGCCGGCGAGGAAGAGTCCGCGGTTGATCACCATGTCGATCTCGTCGGCGCCTGCGTTCACGGCGTACTTCACTTCCTGTAACCGTATCTTGAGCGAGCTCTGGCCTGCAGGAAACGCGGTTGCCACGGATGCGATCTTGATGGGCGAATCGGCGAGCTGGCGGCGCGCTTCCTTGATGAGCGCGGGATAGATGCACACGGCGGCGACCGGCGGTATCGAGCGGTCAGTCGCTCGGGTTGAGCGCCTTGCGACAGAGCGACGCGACCTTTCCGGGGGTGTCCTTTCCCTCGAGCGTCGTGAGGTCGATCATCGACACCGCGGTGGTCAGGCCCCAGAGCTTCGCCGACTTCTTTATGCTGCGCGTCGTGAACTTGGCGACGCGCTCTTCGAGTCCGACCCGATCGACCGGACCGAACTCTTCTGACGATGTTTCGTTTCTTCACCCCTGAAATATACGGCGCCGCGCCGCCGCTCTCAGTCGCGCGCGGTGATGTTCACCGGGACGCCGAGGACGTCGGCCAGTAGATGGCCCTTGCGAGTCGCGCCCCAGAGCTCGAGTCGGAGATCGTGAGCTTCCGGAGCCGGAATAGCTTCGATGTCGAGCGAGCCGCGCGTGAGCTTCACTACGAGATCGCCGACCGCGGCGGAGTGACCGCGATCGAGACCGTCCGCGACGCGAAGAATTGCCGCGAGGCGCTTGATCCTCCGTCTCACCGTGCGATCGAGTGACGCATAGCTGCGCTGGCTCCTGCTTGGCGTTGCGCCGCGGTGGTAACGCGCGACGTTCGCCACCATCACGCGCTCGAGCGGAGTCATGCCGAGCAGATCGGCGTGCACGATGAGATGATACGAGTGCTTGTGGTGCGCCTCGAAGTTGATGTGGTAGCCGATGTCGTGGAGGAGCGCGGCATCGGCGAGCACGCGTCTGTCCGCGCGGTCCGAGGTGAAGCTTTCGCGCCACCGCGTCGAACAGTCTGAGCGCCAGGCGCTGGACCTGCTGTGAGTGCGGCGCCTCGTAGTGCGACCGTTCGGCGAGCTGCAGCACGGAGCGCACGCGCGCCTCGCCAGGATCTGCGACGACGGGCGTCACGCGCGCAGCCTCGAGCAACAGGCCTTCGCGAATGCCGTAGGCCGAAACCACGACGTCGCGCGCCTCGATGCGCGCCATCACTTCGGCGGCGGTCGCGATGCCGGCGACGATTATGTCGGCGCGCGCAGGGCTGAGTCCCGGAACTACCTGCCGTTCCGCAGGCGACATTCCCTCGAGGAGATCCAGCACATGCTCCATCTCAGCACGCGTGATGACGGTGCCGTGTACGCTCGGCGTCCGTCCCATCCCCTGACGCGCGAGGATCATGGCGGCGAGGTTGGTAAAGGTGCCGCCGGACCCGATCAACTGTGCGCCGTGCCAGTCGCGGCGCGATATGCGCTCGCGGAGACCGCGTCGCACGAACCTTCGCAAGCTCGCGAGCGCATCGCGATCAGGCGCAGCGGTGAGGAACTGCTCGGTCAGCCGTATCGCTCCAAAGGGAAACGAGAACAGCCCGTCGAGAAGCCCGTCGGCGCTGAGCGCGAGCTCGAGTGAGCCGCCGCCGATGTCCATCACCACCGCGCGTCCGGCGCCGAGATCGAAGTGCGCGAGGGCGCTGCGATAGGAGAGGAGCGCTTCCTCCTCACCATCGAGCAGCCTGACGTCGAGTCCAGTGACGTCCTTCACGGCCGCGAGGAAGTCGGCGCGGTTCTCCGCGTCGCGCACCGCGCTGGTCGCGACCGCTTCGCTGCGCGCGGCGCCCAGCTGGCGGCCGAGCAGCGACATGCGCAGAAGTGAATCGATCGCGTTGCGCATCGAGGCGTCACTTATGCGGCCGGTCTCCGCGACCCCCTGACCGATGCGCGGCGCGGATTTCATCTCGTCGATGATGCGGATGGCGCCGTCGGGCGACACGTCGGCGACGATTTGCCGGATGGAGTTGGAGCCGATGTCTATCGCGGCGATTCTGACCGGGCGGTCAGCGGGCGTCGAGCTCGAGCGGATGGATGTAGATGGTGCGATGGTCAAGAGCGGAAGCTAGCGCGATCAACGCGCGAGTTCCATCGGTACGCGTCAATCCTCAAAGTGGTGCTTGATCTGCTTCCCCTCCGCCAGATAGACCGCGTCCTCACCAATATTGGTAGCCAAGTCGGCGACGCGCTCGAGGTTGCGGCTCACGAGCAGGAGCTCGAGCGACGGGGTGATGGTGCGCGCATCCTCCATCATGTGAGTGAGCAGGATGCGGAAGACCGAGTTGTGAAGCGCATCCACGCCATCGTCGGCCCGGCACACGTGGCGGCCGAGCGCCCCGTCGCCACGGATGAACGCGTCCAGCGCGTCCGCGAGCATCATACGAGCACGCCGCGCCATGTCCTCAATCTCGGGATCTGCCGTGATTGTAGCTTGCTGCTGAATGAGCCGCATCGCGGACTCAGCGATGTTCACGGCGTGATCTCCGATGCGCTCGAGTCCGCTCGAGATCCTGATGGCGCCGACGATGAATCTCAGATCGCGCGCCATCGGTTGTTGCAGTGCGAGTAGCGCTATGGCGCGCGCTTCCACTTCGATCTCGAGGTCGTTCAGCTCCTTGTCGGCGGCAATTACCATCTCCGCTATGCCACGATCGCGGTTGAGAAGTGCGTCCACCGACTGCTCGACCAGCTGCTCGGCGCGCGCTGACATGGTTAGCAGACGAGCTTTCAGCTCGTCCAACTCATCGTGAAAGTGGCGGAAACCGCTCTGCGCGTCCTGCACTGACGTCATCCGAATCTCCCGGTGATGTATGCTTCCGTCCGCTCGTCGCGCGGTCGCGTGAAGATGCGGTCGGTCATATCCGTCTCGATCAGGCGGCCGAGCAGAAAGAATGCTGTACGGTCGGAGATCCGCGCCGCCTGCTGCAGGTTGTGCGTCACGATGACTATCGTAAGCTCCGACTTCAACTCGTACAGGAGCTGCTCGATCTTCTGGGTTGCAATCGGATCAAGGGCGCTTGCAGGCTCATCGAGGAGCAGGACTTCGGGACGGTTGGCGAGCGCTCGCGCGATGCAGAGCCGCTGCTGCTGCCCACCGGAGAGTCCGAGGGCACTGCAGCGCAGGCGGTCCTTCACCTCATCCCAGAGCGCGGCACGTCGCAGCGCGTCCTCGGCGATCTCGTCGAGATCCGGCCGGCGCGTGACGCCGTTGATGCGCGGTCCGTACGTGACGTTGTCGTAGATCGATTTCGGAAACGGATTCCATCGCTGAAAGACCATCCCCACCCGTTGCCGCAGTGTCACGACGTCCGTGCCCGGAGCGTAGACGTCGTCGGCGTCGAGGAGCATCTTACCGTCGTGACGCGTCGAAGGGACGAGGTCGTTCATCCGATTGATCGAGCGGAGGAAGGTAGACTTCCCGCACCCAGAAGGTCCGATGAGCGCCATCACTTCGCGCGGCTTCACATCGAGCGACACGTTCCACAGAGCCTGCGTTCTTCCGTAATGGAACGAGAACGAACGCGCCTCGATGTGGCCCGTCTCATCTGCGGCGATGGATGCGCTCAGCGTGGCGGGTGTGGTCACCCGAATCTCCCGGTGATGTACGCTTCCGTGCGTGGGTCCCGCGGAGTGGTGAAGAGCATGTTGGTGGGCGCGACCTCGACGAGCTGGCCGTCCAGCAAGAAGGCGGTGCGGTCTGACACGCGCGCAGCTTGCTGCAGGTTGTGCGTCACGATGCCGATGGTCATCGAGGAGCGCAGCTCGTAGATCAGCTCCTCGACCTTCTGGCTGCTCGCTGGATCGAGCGACGCCGTCGGCTCGTCCAGAAGCAGAACGCGGGGTCGCGTCGCAAGCGCTCGTGCGATGCATAGCCGTTGCTGCTGGCCGCCCGAAAGCGAGAGCGCGCTCTGACGCAACCTGTCGCGCACTTCATCCCAGAGGCCCGACGCACGAAGCGCGCGCTCGACAATCTCATCTGTATCTCGTCGCGACGTTCGGGACAGTCCGCGGACGCTCAAGCCAGCAGCCACATTGTCGCGGATCGACATCGTCGGGAACGGCGTGGGTCGCTGGAACACCATCCCGATGTGGCGGCGAATCTCGATTGGGCTGGTGCCGTCGCCATAGATGGCAATGCCGTCGAGGGTGACGCTGCCGCTCACGCTCGCGCTCGGGACGGTCTCGTGCATTCGGTTGAGGCATCGCAGCAGCGTGGATTTACCGCATCCCGACGGTCCGATGATCGCCGTCACACGACGCTCATCGAATGCGAGGTCCACGTCACGCACTGCAGCGACACGGCCAAAGTACGCCGACAGGCGGTCGGTGCGAAGGCACGGTGACGGCTCCGCCAGCTTCGCCCGCGAAACGTCCTTCTCTAGCGGCCACTGCCTTGGCCGCGGAAGACCGGCGAGGAAACCGCGCGACGGGTATGGCTCTCGATCGAAAGTTGTGAGTTGGTCCATGTCAGTCCACTGAAGCGCCGAATCGCGCGCGAGTGGTGATGCGCGCGGCGACGCTGATGAGCGTCACGATTCCGATGAGAACGAGGGCGCCGGCCCACGCCAGCGTATGCCATTCGTCGTAGGGACTGATGGCGTACGTGAAGATCTGCAGCGGAAGCGCAGCGATTGGCTGCGTAAGGGTCGTCGACCAGAACTGATTGCCGAAAGCGGTGAACAGCAGTGGCGCGGTCTCGCCAGCGACTCGCGCGACTGCGACGAGAGCGCCGGTGACTATTCCGGGCAGTGCCGTGCGCAGCACGATTACTAGAGATGTGCGCCAACGCTGGTATCCGAGCGCCAGGGCCGCCTCGCGCAGCGAGCCTGGAACCGTGCGGATCAGCTCCTCGGTGGTGCGTGTAACGAGTGGGGTCATCATCGCCCCGAGCGCGATCCCTCCCGCAAGCGCGGAGAAATGGCCGATCGGACGGACGAGGAGCTGCCACGCGAAGATACCCATCACGATCGACGGGAGGCCGTTCAGCACGTCCGAGAGAAAGCGGACAGTGTTCGCGAGCGCTGTCGTCTTCTTGTCGGCGAGGTACAGTCCGGCTCCCATTCCCACGGGAAGGCCGACGAGCGTGGCAACGGCGATGAGTATGAGTGTGCCAACGATCGCGTTCGCCATTCCGCCGCCACTCTCGCCGACAGGCCTGGGCATGCGCGTGAAGAACGACAGGCTCAGCGCGCCCGCTCCCTCGCGCGCGACGTGCACGAGGATGAAGAGGAGTGGCATTGTGGCAACCACCGCGGCCATGTAGGTGAGAGCGACCATCACCCTGCTCGTCGCGCGGCGTCTGCGGCGCGACATCGGGCTCCCGCGCGCTCCCGGCGCTCCCCGCGCTGCTGTCGCGGTCACGCTTCAGCTCCGCGCCGTCCCACGCTCCACACGAGCCAGCGCGCCATCGCGTTCACGATTACTGTGATCACGAAGAGCACGCCGCCAACCGCCATCAGCGCGGAAAGATGCAGATCGCTCGTCGCTTCGCTGAACTCGTTCGCGATCAACGAGGCCATGGTATAGCCGGGAGCGAAAAGCGACGCAGAAATCTCGGCTCGATTTCCGATCACCATCGTTACAGCCATCGTCTCACCGAGTGCACGGCCGAGACCGAGGATGATTCCGCCGACGATCCCCGAGCGCGCGCTGGGAATCACCGCGTCTCGAATCGTCTCCCAGCGCGTCGCGCCGAGCGCGAGCGCGGCCTCGCGCTGCGCGCGCGGAACCGCACGCAGCACCTCGCGCGATACGGCAGCAATGTACGGCAGCGCCATTATCGCGAGGATGATTCCGCCCGCGAGCATGCTCGGCCCGTACGCCGGGCCTGAGAAGAAAGGCGTCGTGCCGAGGTGAAGCGTGTCGCGCAGAAATGGCATCACGACATCGCGCAGCACCGGGATGAGCACGAAGATCCCCCACAGCCCGTAGATCACGCTCGGGATGGCGGCGAGCAGATCGACGAGGAAGCCGACCGGCTGCTGCAGCCAGCGCGGCGCGAGCTCGCTGAGGAAGATCGCGACACCGAGCGCGAGCGGCGTTGCGATGACGAGCGCCAACAGTGACGACACTATCGTGCCGAAGATCGCCGGTGCAGCGCCGAATCTGCCAGCGGGAACGTTCCACTCGCTGGACGTGAGGAACGACAGGCCAAATCTGTGAAGCGCGGGCCACGCTGCGGTCCCCACTTCTATCCCGATGAAAAGAAGAAGAACCGGGATACAGAGTGCGAAGAGCGTCGTGAGCGCGTCGTACACACCGTCGCCGATGTTCGAGCCAGCGATCGCCGCTCGTGCCGCGCGGGCGTCGTCCCGTTCAACCCGCGAAGCTTCAGCCACCGGCGACGCCGAAGGGCCGATCACGACGTCGCCGGTACGTGGATCGAGTCGAGTCGCGCGGTCAGCGCTGCACGCATCTTCGGCGGCAGCGGTGCGTAGTCGAGCGACTCCGCGTCGGAGTATCCCACCTGATACATCCAGCGCATGAATGCTATGAGCGCCCTGGCCTTCGACGCGCTCGTCTGACTCTGGTAGACGAGCAACCACGTCATGGAGGAGATGGGATATGAATCCGGGCCGCTCGCGTTGATGACCGAGACGCGATAGTCGCTCGAAGCTGGCAGTGTGTCCGCCACGCCTGATGCGTCAGCGGTGACCGAGGCGATCGAAGGCGCGACCCAATTCCCCGAAGCATTCTGCAGCGTGGCGAACGGAAGACCGTTTTGCCGGGCGTATGCGAGCTCCACGTATCCGATCGCGCCCGGCGTCTGCTTCACCTGGCCGGCCACGCCCTCGTTTCCTTTGGCGCCGAGTCCGACCGGCCACGCGACTTCCTTACCGGCGCCAGGCGACGCCTTCCACGCGCCGCTGACGGCAGAGAGATAACTCGTGAAGATGAAGGACGTCCCGCTTCCGTCCGACCGGTGGACGACCAAGATATCGGTGCCCGGAAGCGAAACGCCCGGATTCACACTCTGGATGCCTGCCGCGTTCCACTTCTGAATCTTTCCTGCGAAGATGTCCGCAATCAGAGACCCGGTCAGTCGCAGAGGCGCCGAGACGCCGGGAACGTTGTAGGTGATGACAACCGCGCCGAGCACTGTGGGGAAATGAAGGATGCGGCCGCCTTTGGCCTGTGACAGCTCTGCATCGGTCATAGGCGCGTCGGATGCGCCGAAATCGACAGTCTGCTCGCTGAGCTGCCGGATCCCGGCACCCGAGCCAATCGACTGATAATTGATCTTCACGCCCGTGCTCGCGGCATACTCCGCAAACCACTTGGAGTAGATCGGATTGGGGAACGTGGCGCCGGCGCCTGTCAGAGCGACGCCCGAGCCAGCAGTCGCGTGCGTCGAATCAGCTCCGTGCTCGCTACTCGCCTTGCACGCGCCGAGTAGTGTGGCGGCGGCGACGGCCAGTGCGGAAAGTCGCATTCTCTTGTAGCTCCGTGTGAAGTGATGTGTTGCTTCACCAAAGCTAGGAGCGACCGCGCTACTGCCGGCGACTTCGCTGTAACGGCATTGTCACGAGACCGTTACGTGCGCCGGCAATGCGTCAGACACTGCGCGGAGCGTGCGACAGGATCGCGAGAAATGCGCGCGCTGCAGTGCTGGGCTGTCGCCCGTGCATCGACAGGCGATTGAATGGACGCGTCACTTCGAGACCGACTACATCGAGCTCCTTCAGCCGGCCCAGTGCGAGCTGATCCTTCACCGAATAACGCGATACGACTCCGACGCCGAGTCCGCCGGCGACGAGTTGCTTGATGACTTCGGTGCTGTCGACAGCCATCGACCTCTGCGGCTCGATCCCGGCCGCCGCGAGCGCCCGCAGCACGATTGTCCGAGTTCCTGATTCCGGCTCGCGGAGGAGGAAGAGCTCGTTCGGCGAGATCGGCGGCGTGTACGCGCTCCGCCGCGGCGAGGGGGTGGTCCGCGGCGCAGATCATCACCATGTGATCGAGTCGCCAGCGCGAGACGCGGATGCGCGGGTCTGCGACAGGCGCTTCGGCCAGGGCGATGTCGAGATCGTAGGTCTTCATCAGCTGCACCAGCATGCGCGTGTGAACGGCGCTCAGCACCAGCTCGATGCCGGGATGCGTCCGTGAGAAGTGCGCGATCAGCGGCGGCAGGACGTACGTCGCGATCGTAGTGCTCGCGCCAAGGTGCAGCGTCCCTCGCTGCACTCCCTTGAGGCTCGCGATCCCTTCCTCCACCGCGCGCTCGGCCGCGAAGACGCCGCGAGCGTGGGCGTAGACGTCGGCGCCTTCGGAGGTGAGTCTCACGCCGCGCGAGCTCCGCTCCAGGAGCCGCACGCCGGTCTGCCGCTCCAGCTCGCGAATGGCGCGCGAAATTGCTGGCTGGCTCAGGTTGAGTGCGCGTCCGGCCGCAGCGACCCCGCCGCGCTCGACGACGGCCGTGAAGAGCCTGAGAAGGTGGAGGTTGAGGGCCATAAGTTTTTTGAGCGGTAGATGCTAGAAGAATCTATTTGCGTTATGCGCCGATTGGTGTGAATGATTATTCGCTGTCCTCGGGGGCCCGCTAGCCGATCCCTCGGCCTGCTCACGTCGTTGGGTGGGTCTGGCGGCAATCACACATCCTAGAATCCGAGAGACGACCGTCATGTGGATCGTCCGATTGGCGCTGCGTCAGCCATACACTGTCGCGGTGGCCGCAGCTGTCATCCTGCTCATGGGCGTGCTCGCCATGCGAAGCATGCTGGTCGACATCTTCCCCGCGATCGACATCCCGGTCGTCGCGGTGGTGTGGACCTATCCCGGCCTTTCCGCCGAGGACATGGAGAAGCGCGTCGTTCTGATGAGCGAGCGCGGGCTGTCCTCGGTCGTGGATGGAATTCAGCGAATCGAGTCCGAGTCGATCCCCGGGCATCGGCATGCTCAAGGTGTACTTCCAGCCGGGCACGAACATCGGCAACGCGATCGCGCAGATAACGTCGTCGTCCTCGACTTCGCTTCGACGCATGCCGCGCGGCATCCAGCCGCCGTACATCATCCAGTCGAACGCGTCGAACGTCCCCGTCGCGCAGCTCACCATGACGAGCAGCACGATGCCGGAGGAGAAGATCTCCGACTACGGGCAGAACTTCCTGCGGCTGCGGCTCTTCACGGTGCCGGGACTCTCGACACCGGCGCCGTACGGCGGCAAGACGCGCGAGATCACGATAGATGTGGACCCGCACAAGCTCGCCGCAAAGGGATTGTCGGCCAACGATGTGCGTGACGGCGGTGAACAACTCGAACGTGTTCATCCCGGCAGGGACGGCGCGGATGGGCGAGCGCGAGTACAACGTCAGCCTGAACTCGAGTCCGTCGGCCGTGTCCGACTTCGCGACGATTCCGGTGAAGGTAGTCAACGGCGCGCCCGTCACCGTCGGCGACGTCGCGACCGTCGCGGACGGCTACGCCGATCAGACGAACATCGTGAGCGTGAACGGGAAGCGCGCGGCGTACCTCTCCATCCTCAAGAAGTCGGATGCGTCCACGCTCGCCGTGGTCGATGCGACGAAGGAGCTGCTGCCGAGCATTCGTGCAATCGCTCCGAAGGGTCTCGACGTGAGACTCGACTTCGATCAGTCGGTGTTCGTGCGCGCGGCGGTCGCGAGCGTGGTGCGCGAGGGGCTCATAGCGGCCGTTCTCGTGTCTCTCATGATCCTCGTCTTCCTCGGCAGCTGGCGCAGCGTGCTGGTCGCGATCACGTCCATTCCGCTCGCCATCTCGTGCGCGATCATCGGCCTCAAGCTCACCGGCAACACGTTCAACATCATGACCCTCGGCGGGCTGTCGCTATCGATAGGGCTGCTGGTGGACAACGCGACGATCACGGTCGAGAACATCCACCGCAATCGTGCGATGGGGAAGCCGCTCACGGTCGCCATTCTCGACGGTGCAGCGCAGATCTCGCTCCCCGTGATAATGGCGACGCTCGCGATCTGCATCGTGTTCTTCCCGGTACTGCTGCTGAACGGGCCTGCGCGATTCCTGTTCGTGCCGATGGCGCTCGCGGTGGTCGTGGCGATGCTCGCGTCGTACGTACTCTCGCGAACTCTGGTGAAGACGCTGTCGCGGATGTTGCTCGCAGGCGAGCGCGCGCATGGGCACGACGCGCCGATCCCCGAGAGCGAGCAGACGGCGATCAACCGATTCTCGCGCCGGTTCAACCACGCGCGGGACCGGATCTTCGGGCGGTTCCAGGATTCATACACGCGCGCTCTGGCCATTCTGGTCGACAACCGTCGCATCACCATCATCGCGGCCGGCGCGTTCGCGCTGGTCACGTTCGCGCTGCTTCCCGTGATCGGGGAGGACTTCTTCCCGTCGACCGATGCGGGATTGATGAAGCTGCACTTTCGCGCGCCGTCGGGCACTCGCATCGAGCGTACCGAGCAGTACGTCGCGCAGGTGGAAGATCACATCCGCAGGATCGTTCCGGCTGCCGAGCTCGGCACGATCAACTCGATGATCGGCGTGCCTTCGTCGCTCAGCATTGCATTCGTTCCGACCGACAACGCGAGCGGGATGGACGCCGAGATTCTCGTGGCGCTCAAGCCGGGGCACAAGCCGACGCAGCACTACATGTCGCTCATCCGCGCCGATCTGGCGAAGTCGTTTCCCGGCGCGACGACGTACTTCCAGACCGCCGACATCGTGAGCCAGGTGCTGAACTTCGGTCTCTCGTCGCCGATCGACGTACAGATCCAGGACTCCAAGCTCGACGAGGGGTACGCGTACGCGACTAAGCTGCGCGACATGATGCGCACCGTTCCGGGCGCCGCCGACGTCCACGTCAAGCAGGTGCTCGACTATCCCACGCTGCGGCTGGACGTGGACCGTCAGCGCGCGTCCGAGATGGGGCTGAGTCAGCGCGACGTCGCCAACGGCATGCTCGTCTCGCTTTCGTCGAGTGCGCTCGTCGCGCCGTCGTACTACATCAATCCGAGCAACGACGTCAACTATCTCGTCGCGGTGAAGGAGCCGCTGGCGCAGATCAACTCGGTGCAGAGTCTCATGAACATGCCGATCACGGCGCCCGCGTCGATGGTCGAGAACGGCGGGGGAGGATCGCCATCGGACGTTCCTCATGCTCCCACGGAAACGCTGGGCAACATGGCGGCGCTCTCCAATCGCACCGTCCCGAATGAGATCGATCACTACACCGTGCAACGCGTGCTCGACGTGGATGCGAACGTCGAGGGGCGCGATCTCGGCTCGGTGGTGAGCGGCATCCAGTCCAAGATCGACGAGCTCGGCAAGCTGCCCGCCGGAATGTCGATCTCCGTGCGCGGCCAGGGCGAGGTGATGCATCAGGCGTTCAGCAGCCTGGGCCTCGGGTTGATAGTCGCGGTACTCCTCGTCTATCTCCTGATGGTGGTGATGTTCCAGTCGTGGCTCGATCCGCTCATCATCATGGTGGCTGTGCCGGGCGCCTTCGTCGGCATCCTGTGGGCGCTCGCGCTCACCGGAACGACGATCAACGTCGTGTCGTTGATGGGCTCGATCATGGCGGTCGGCATCGCGGTGTCGAACTCGATCCTGCTCGTGAACTACGCCAACGATCAGCGAGTGGAGCAGGGAAGCGACGCTGTGACAGCGGCCGTCGAAGCTGGACGCGCGCGACTCCGCCCCGTGCTCATGACCGCGCTCGCGATGATACTCGGCATGATCCCAATGGCACTCGGCACCGGCGAGGGTGGTGAGCAGAATGCGCCGCTTGGCCGCGCGGTCATCGGCGGCCTCGTGATGGCGACGATAGTCACCCTGCTCGTCGTTCCAGCGGTGTACGCCGCGCTCCGGCAGAAGCCACCGATGAAGCACTTGCTCGAGCAGCGATTCCGCGCCGAATCTGAAGGCAGACACTTCTCAAACGCAGCATGACGATGTCACACGACAACAACCATCGGCATTCGACCCACACTGATGAGCATGCGCTACACGGCAGCGAGTACATGCGCGTAGAGCCGGGCGAACCACCGGTTACTCCGCCAAGCACCCCGAGGGGCAGCGCGCGGAGCAGATCGCTCGTGATCGGCAGCGTGGCGCTCACCGTCGTCGCGCTGGGCGGCGTCGGTCTGCTGTGGGCGCGGCGCAGCGCTAGTGCAGCGACGGAGACGGATCATCTTCGCGTCGACGTGGCGCGAGGGACGCAGGTGCGCGTGATCACTGTGGCGCCGTCAGCGCCGGTGCGCCATCTCGACCTCATCGGCGAGGCGCGTCCGTTCGCTACGGTGACGTTGTACGCGAAGGTGGGTGGCTACCTGAAGTCGGTGCCGGTCGATGTGGGCGATCGTGTCGGCGATGGAAGCGTACTCGCAACCATCGAGTCTCCGGAAACCGATCGCGCGTTGCTGGCGGCGAAAGCGGACTACGACAACAAGGAGCTCACGTCGTCACGTGTGCAGCAACTGTTGGCTCGAAAGCTCGTGTCGCCGCAGGAAGCGGATCAGGCGCGCACCGATGCTGCGATCGCGGGGGAGAAGCTCGCGGCGCTTGCGCGAGGAGCAGGGCTACGAGACGCTGCGCGCACCATTCGCGGGAACCGTGACTGCGCGCTACGCAGATCCCGGGGCGCTCGTGCAGAGCGCGGCGACGTCTCAGACGAGCGCGCTGCCCGTGGTGACCGTCTCGCAGATTGGCAGGCTACGCGTGCTCGCGTATCTGGATCAGGAGGACGCAGCGCTCGTTCATCCGGGCACTCCGGCGACGGTGACGCTCACCGAGCGCCCCGACGTGCACATCGCCGCACCGGTTGCGCGCATGAGCGGCGAGCTCGACCCCAAGACGCGTAAGATGCTCGCCGAAGTCGACGTCGACGATCGCGACGGCGTCATCGTGCCCGGGAGCTTCGTTCAGGTGCAGATCGACGTTTCTGCGCCAGCGCTGCCACAAGCGCCGGCGGAGGCGCTGGTCGTACGTGGAGGGAAGACGTTCGTCGCAGTGGTGGATGAAAGCAATCGCGTTCATTTCGCACCCGTGACCGTCGCAAGCAACGACGGAAAGTCAGTCATGTTCAGCAACGGCGTGGCGCCAGGGCAGAAGCTGGCGCTCAGCATCGGGAGCGCGGTAGCCGAGGGCGCTCCCGTACAGGTCGATACGGCCGCTGGCGGAAGCAGCGCGACGTCAGCCGGGCCAGCCTCGAAGTGAGCGCACGGATGTCGAAAGCAGCATTTGGAATCGTCACGATCATCTTCTGCGCGGCGGCGCCCGGAGTGCGTGCGCAGGGCCCGGCTGCCGCGCCGAGCGCGTCGGATACGCTCAGGCTCGATCTCGGTCGCAGCATCGCGCTCGCGCTCCAGAATGCGACGCCGATCCAGCTGCGCAACGACACACTCAAGCTGAGCGGAATCGCGCTGCTCGAGTCATACGGCCGCTTCCTACCCAACGTCACGACCACAGTCGGAACGTACAATCAGAGCGGGATCAGCCTCCTCTCCAGCACCTCGCTCGTTCCATCGAATGCGCAGTTCTATGGGATGAACTACGAGCTGCAGGCGTCGCTCAACCTGTTCAACGGGTTCAGGGACCGCGAACACATGCGCGCGAGCGTCGTGACACGCGACGCTGCGCTCAATACACTCGGCCGCGCGAAGCAGCAGGTGGCGTTCGATGTGTCGCAGGCCTTCTACCAGGTGGTGCTCGATCGCCGCCTGAGTGGAGTCGCAGCGGCGAACCTCGCGCTCTCGCAGGCGCGGCAGAATCAATTGTCGGAGCAGGTGAGAATTGGCACCAAGGCGCCGCCCGATCTGTACCGCCAGCAGGCGCAGACACGCGCGGATGAGGTCGCCGTGATCGACGCCGAGAACAGAGTGCGGAACGATGAGACGGAGCTCCTCGCACGGTTGCGTATCGACGCGACCAAGCCGTACAGCATAGCGGAGCCGGCAATCGACACGACGCTCATTCCGGACGACTCGCTCAAGCTCGAGCCGCTGGTCGCGCGGGCGGTCGATGCGCGTCCGGACCTTGCCGCGGCGCGCGACAAGGAAGCGGCGGACGCGCACGAGATAAAGGCGGCGCGCGGCGAGCTGATGCCGCAGCTCTCGCTAGGGTTCGATTACATCGGCAGCGGACGAGTCTTCGGGCGCGAGATCACGGACGGGAAGGACCAGCTCGACGTCGCACAGCGATCGGTCGGGCAGCAGCTCATGGACCAGCGCTTCACGATGCTCTCGCTTGGAATGTCGTGGAACCTGTTCGATGGCTACCGAGCGCGGCTCGACATCGAGCGTGCGGATGTGGCAGAGAACCGTGACAGACTCGCGACCGAAGATCTACGCATCCGGATCGCGGGCGAGGTGCAACAAGCCATCGGCGACTACCGCGCGGCCGCGCAGAAGCTCGTCGCAACCGCTGCGGGTCTCGCATCAGCGGAGCAGGCTTACGACGCGGTGCAGGGACGCTACGATGTCGGCCTCGCCTCATTCGTGGACGTGCTCACCGCGCAGACAGCGCTCACCCAGGCGCGCGCGCTGCGCGAGCAGGCGGTGACGAACATGGCGCTGCAGAAGGCAGTGCTGAGATACGCGACGGGGGCGGGGACGTACTGAAGAGGGAGCAAGGCACGCTTGCCTCGCTCCCTCCTCGAGGTCACCTGGTCGTGTGGCTACGGCAGGTAGTATCGCACAGACGTGAACGCCATGTTGTCTGTGGCCTTGGGTTGGTATCCCGCGCCGCTCCACGCACTGCGCGCGGTGTACGAGTACTGCGCGCCCCACTGGAACGTACCAGCCGGCCCGCGATAGAAACGGTACCAGAACCCGATGTTCCCCTGATAGACCGCGCGCGTATCCGCGTTGCACGCGGCGTTGCTTCCGCCGGGCGCTCCAGCCGCATAAGGTCCGGTGGGCGGGTACTCGGCGTCGCAGCCCGCGTTGGTGAGGAGCGGTGAGCCATAGCCGACGCCCTTGCCGGCGGAGTTCACGTCCGCCGTACGGTTTGCGTACTCGGCTCCGCCGTAGCCGTACACGTCGAGGTTGGGTGATGCGTGGATGTCGAGTGTGACCAGGCCCTGCGCTGCCTGGATCGGCACGAGCGTGCCGTCGGTGCGCACCGTGACGTCAGGGAGCTGCGAAGTGCCGTAACGTCCGATGCCGCGGCCCCAGAGTCCGTTGATGCCGAGATCGAAGAGCTTCGTCGGAGCGATGAACGCCGAAGCACCGATGCCGCCGCCGTACGTGGTGTTGTTGCGCGTGCCACCGAAAGCGTTGGTCGGATCGACGATGCGCTCGCGGAACGCGCTTCCAACTCCCTTGATCTCGAAGTGACCAATACCCCTCGCGTCGAACGCGATCTTCGCGATGACATCCGGGAGAAGATCGGTCGAGTAGTTGGTGGTGGAGTTGAGAAGACTTCCGCCGGTGTTCCCTATCACGAAGTCAGAAGGAGCGTTGCGCGCCGCGTACGTCATCTGCGGCTCTTCCAGCGATGCTGCGACGGACACGACGCGTTGTTCATCTTCTGAGAGATCCGAAACCCCGCCTGGCGCGCCCAGTTGAATCCTACAGCGATACTGTGCGTCGATCGTTGACGGGGTGTACTCGGACCGTGGCAGCGCACCTACCTTGCTCGGCGTGATCAAGCTCCACATCTGCCCGCCGTCGATGGTCAGCCCGCTCGTGAACGCTGCCTGGCCAAAGAACTGCCGCACGCGCAATGTGTAGCTGTTGCTCTCGTTCGAGTTGGACGTCACACCAGCCGAGAGAAAGTCCGACTCCCAGTAGCCGCTGAGCGCGACGCGAATCGAGTTGTCCCTGTGCGAGCAGCCCGAGGCGCGACTGGCGCGCCGACATGCGGAACTCGCTCAGCTGGCCGTTGGTGCTTCCATTGAACGGAATCGCGTTGAACGAGGATCCGACGTCAGCGGTCTCGTTACGCTGGCGGTACAGCGCTTCCATCGCGAAGAAGCCGATGGGGGTGAGCGTAACACCTTTGTACGCCAGGGTAGCGGGGCCGAGCGTATCCGTCTGCGCGTGCGATGCCGCTGTGACGGAGTCCGCACTCGTCGAAGCGCGTGTCGCAGGCGGCGCGCGAAAGCTCGATCCGTGCTGCGCGAGGAGCGTTGCCGGAAGAGCCAGGAGTACGGCGAACAGCGATCTACTAGTCATGTGGTCGGTGAAGTTGCGGATGAAGTATGCTCATTGTAGTGCGGCTCGATTGTGCCGCCCGTAAGGATTGCTGCCGTCCGTCAAGATCTCGCCGCGACTGCGTAACGTCTCCGTCAAGATGCGCGAGCCTGACGCTAACTCTCCAGCGTGGCAGTGACGGGCGGCGGAAAGGACGCGCTCACCGTCGTTCCCCTGCTGACCACGCTCTCGGCGTGGACGGTACCACCGTGCGCTTCGACGAGGTGTTTTACAATGGCGAGCCCGAGCCCGATACCGCCGCTGTCGCGCGCTCGCGCGGGGTCGGCTCGGTAAAAGCGCTCGAAGATTCGTGGAAGATGCGCCGCAGGAATACCCCCGCCGGAGTCCCGCACGCCTACCCGGACACTGCCGTCGGGATCGCGGTGCGCGAACACCGTGACTGAGCCGGCGGAAGTGTGGCGCACGGCGTTCTCGACGAGATTGCCGATGATCTGTCTGAGCGCGGTACGGTCCGCGTACACCCAGCGCGCGTTAGGAGACACGTGCGCTTCGAGGATCACCTCTCGCTCGCGTGCAGTCTCGGTGCTTGCGCGCACTACCTCCGTCGCGACTTCGGCCACGTCCACGTTGGTAGGGCGCGGCACCCAGCCGCCCGACTCGATCCGTGAGAGATCGAGAAGCTCGTCGACGATGCGCTGCATGCGACGCGTGTTGCCGACGATCGCGTTGACGAACCGCGTGCGGTCGCTCTCATCGACCGAATGTGTCAGCCAGCGTCTCTGCAAAGCCCCCGATCACCGTGAGCGGAGTTCGGAGCTCGTGCGACACGTTCGCCACGAAATCGCGGCGCATCGCCTCGAGGCGGCGTGTCTTCGTGACGTCCGACACTGCGAGCACGGCGCCTTCGTCACTGAGCGGGCGCGCCGTGAGGACGAGCGTGCGGCCGCCGATCGAGAGCTCTGCGCTCTCCGTCGGAACGCCACGCAGGGCCTCGGCTATGGCGTCGCGAAGCACCCGGTCACGCGGAAGAGTGTCGATCGAGAATGGCGTGGATTCACGGAGGCCGAACATGCGACGGCCGGCTGCATTGATCCGCAGCACTGTACCGCGCTGACTGAGCGCGAGCACGCCCTCGTTCAGCGACTCTACCACTGCGGACACGAGTGCCTCATCGTGCTCGAGCGCGCTCAGTCGCGCGCCCAGCTGCTCGGCGAGGCGATAGAGCGCGTTGGCGAGGTCACCGATCTCTGCAGGCGCGGAAATGGCTGGGCGGCGCGCGAGATCGCCGTCCGCGATGGCACGCGCCACATCGCGCAGCTCGACCACCGGTCGCGAGACTGAGCGCGCGAACAGCGCTGCGAGCAAGAGTGCCATCAGCGACGCCGCTGCGCCTGCGACGAGCACGTCGCGGAGCGCCTGATCGAACGCGGCGTCAGCCGCCGCGATGTTCTCCGATACGCGCGCCGCGCCGAGGCTGGCGGGGACGGCGACGTACATCTCGTCATCGCCTTCCGACGGACTCGTTCGTCGTGAGCTGCCGACCGCTCCATGGAGTGCCCGGCGCACCTCGGGACGCGTCGCATGATTCTGCAGTGCCCGAAGCCCGGCTGAGTCGAACTGCGAGTCGCCCACGACGACGCCGTCCCGACGGATCAGCGTCACGCGATGGCCCAAGGCAGCACCCGCGCGGTGCGCAAGCCGGAGCGGGTCAGCCTCGGCGGTCCATTCCGCGGCGACGAAGTGCGCTTCGCGTGTCAGCTCATCGATCGTCTGTTGCGCCGTGCGCTGTCTGAGCTCGCGATCCAGTATGATGCTGACACCGCCTGTGAGCGCGACAATCACTGCGAGCGACGAGAGCAGCAGTCTGTAAGCGAGTCTCACGCGCGATGTCTTGTTCTACACACTGCGCGGCGCTCCCGGGTTGATACGATAGCCGAAGCCACGCACCGTTTCGATCAGATCACCCGCGTCGCCCAGCTTGGAGCGCAGCCGCTGCACGTGCATGTCGACCGTCCGAGTCTGGATGTCCGGCGCTGCGTCCCATACGGTTTCGAGGAGATGCGTGCGCGCCAGCACGCGTCCTCTTCGCTCGGCGAGGGTGAGCAGCAGCCTGTACTCCGTCGGCGTCAGCTCCACTTCGTGGCCGCTCGCCGTCACGCTGTGCGCAGCTCGATCGATCGTAATGTTGGCAATGCGTACGACGTCCGCCTGGGTGGCGGCCGGCGCTCGCAGACGGCGGAGAATCGCTGCGACGCGTAGCGTGAGCTCCTGCGGTGAGAACGGCTTGGTGAGGTAGTCGTCCGCGCCGAGCGTGAGTCCGCGAACGCGGTCGGATTCCTCGCGCCGCGCTGTGAGCATGAGTACCGCGACGCCCGCAGTATCAGGATCCGCGCGAAGCCTCTCGGCCACCTCGAAGCCGGACATGCCCGGGAGCATGAGATCGAGTACGATGAGCGATGGATGTTCGGCGCGCGCCTGGGCGAGCGCGTCCGCGCCGTTGGCGGCGGTCGATACACGATACCCGGCGCGAGCGAGGTGATAAGCGACTAGCGCTGTGATGTCTGGCTCGTCGTCGACGACGAGTATTCGCTCGCTCGAGGGAACTGGGGCGGACGCAGCGGAGTTCATTCTCGCCTCGAAAGTTGACGCACCCGTACGGTTCGGTCGAGTCGTTCTGTGTCACGATCGCGTATCGAAGTCGGGCCGCGGCGAGCTACCGTGACTTCCGGTCCCGAATAACTTACGTGGATGTTGAGACCAACGCTCGCCGCTCTGGCCACTATGGTCTCGCTCGCCGCGACTGCGTCCGGTCGGCACGCGCACCCGGTCGTCGCGTCGACGCACTGCAACGCGGGTGAGGCGCGCGAGCTCGAGATCGTCGCGACCACCGACGTGCATGGGCGAATCCGCGGCTGGGATTACTATGCCTCTCGCCCGGACTCCGCCGTCGGCCTCACGCGTGCAGCTACTATCATCGACTCGGTGCGTGCCGCAAACCCCGGGCGCGTCGTGCTAGTTGATGCGGGTGATCTGTTGCAGGGGAATCCGTTCACGTACGTCGCGGCGCGCGTGTCGCACACTCGCACGAGTCCGGTCATCGCCGCGATGAACGAGCTCCGGTACGATGCCGCCGTTGTCGGCAACCACGAATTCAACTACGGCGTTCCGTATCTCGACAGCGCAGTCTCGCAGGCGCGCTTCCCTTTCCTCGCGGGCAACGTGTACCGCCGCGACTCGACTCCCGCGTTCAGGGCCGTCGTGCTCGTCAAGCGTGGCGATATCACGGTCGGTATAGTTGGCGCCACGACGCCAGGCTCGGATGTCTGGGATCAGGCCAATCTGCACGCCGCAGGCCTTACCGTGGGCGACATCGTTCCCGCGGTGCGGCGCGGCGTTGAGCGTGCCCGCCAGGAGGGCGCGGACGTTGTAGTGGTCGTGCTGCACTCCGGACTCGACGGGCCCTCGACTTACGACACGGTGTCCACGGGCGTCGCGAGCGAGGATGTCGCAGCGCGCGTCGCGGCAGAGGTTCCCGGAATCGAGGTAGTCGTCTACGGACATTCTCACAGGGAGAACCCCGGCACGCGCATCGGCTCGACACTCCTCATCCAACCCAAGAACTGGGCTTCGAGTGTCGCGGTGGCGACAGTGAAGCTGGCGTGCGGCGCGTCGGGCGCATGGTCGGCCTCGCCCGCGACCGGAACAGTCATAAGGGTGCGCGGTCACGCGGAAGATCCCGCGATGCTGCGCGTGACGGCGCGCGCCCACTCCGAAGCTGTCGCCTACGCGGCGTCGAGCATTGGGACGACGCCGGACACATGGCTCGCTGATTCCGCGCGCCGTAAGGACACTCAGATCATTGACTTCATCATTCGCGTGCAGCAGAACGTCACGCATGCAGAGCTCGCGTCGGCGTCGGCGTTCGATCTGCGCGCGCATTTTGGTCCCGGCCCGATCACTGTCGCCGAGATCGCGCAGTTATATCCGTACGAGAATACGCTACGTGCGGTGAAGATCAGCGGCGCTCAGCTGCGCGCCTACATCGAGCAGGCCAGCCGCTATTACGTCACTTCGCCTACGGGTGCGTTCGTGGTGGACCCTGCGGTCGCCGGCTACAACTTCGACATCGTGGGTGGTGTCGATTACAGGCTCGACCTCACGCGCCCGCTCGGGAGCCGCGTCGTCTCACTCACATTTCACGGCAGGCCGGTCGCTCCCACCGACTCGTTCACGCTCGCCGTCAACAACTACCGGCAGACCGGTGGCGGAGGCTACACGATGCTGCAGGGAGCTCCGGTGGTATACGACCAGCAGCAGGAGATTCGGCAGCTGCTCATCGACGAGGTGAGGCGGAAGGGTGTGATCAGAAAATCCGACTACTTCGACGACAACTGGGGGTTCGTCCCCCACGACAGCCGCTGATGCCGGACCCATTCCGTATCTTCGTCGATGGTGCGCCCATCGAAGCACGCACCGGCCAGTCGGTGATAGAAGCTTTGCAGCAGTGGAACGCCGACGTCGCCGCGTCGTTGCGAGCAGGCGCGCGCGCGCTCACCGACAGTCGCGGCCTTCCGATATCGCCGGATTCTCCCGCCTACGCCGGCGCAATCTTTCGCGTGGTGAGTGCGCGATCACTACGTGAGCAGCGCGATGACAGCGAAGCGTGACGTCACCGAACGCCGAACACAACATTAATTGAGTCACTCACGTTCAGTCCCCGGCGCCGCGGCGCTCAGGGCGATGCCGAAAGTCGAGCTCCACTGCCACCTCGACGGCTCACTTCGCCCCGCCACGATGCTCGACCTCGCTCATGAGCAGCGCGTGAAGCTGCCCGCCGATTCACTCGAGTCCCTCACCGACTACATGCGCGCCGATGACGTCACCGATCTCGACGCATACCTTGCGCGCTTCGAGGCGACGATCTCCGTGTTGCAGACTCCCGAAGCGATCGAGCGCACGTCCTACGAGCTCGGGCTCGACGCTCACGCCGATGGCGTACGCTACATCGAGGTGCGCAACGCGCCGCACCTCAACACGCGCGCCGGCATGACGCCAGATCAGGTCGTCGAGGCGACTCTCCGCGGACTCGCGCGAGCCGAGCGCGAGACTGGCACCGTTGCGCGCTTCATCGTCTGCTCCCTGAAGCACTGGGATCCGTCGGTGTCAGTCGATGCTGCACAGGTCGCCGTGCGCCACAAGGACGCCGGTGTCGTAGGCTTCGACATGGCGGGCCCTGAAGTTGGCTTCGACTCGTCTGCGCACGCCGCCGCATTCCAGTATGCGCGCACTCACTTCCTCGGCGTGACCTGTCACGCTGGCGAAGCCGCGGGGCCGGAGTCGGTGAAGGATGCGCTTTTCGGTTGCAACGCGAATCGTATCGGACACGGCGTCCGCGCTGGCGAGGATCCCGCGCTCCTCGACTACATTCGAGATAGACGAATCCCGCTCGAGCTATGTCCGACGAGCAATGAGCAGACTCACGCTGTCGAGCGGTTCGCCGACCACCCGATCAAGCGCTTTCTCGACGACGGTGTGATGGTGACCATCAATACTGACAACAGGCTGGTGAGCGGTCTGACTCTTACGGATGAGTTCGCGCGGCTGCGCAACGAGCTCGGCTTTGATACGGCTGATCTAGCGCGTTGCGTGCTCAACGGTTGCGAGGCTTCGTTCCTCGCGTACCCGGAGCGGGTCAAGCTCATCGACTCCGTGCGTGCTGAGCTCGAGCGCGACTGGGGACTCCGCTCGTGACGGCCTACGACGCTGCCGCCGCTCGCGAGAGCGCGGCGGTGGTCAAGCGCCGGTTGCGCGATCGCATCCCGCGCGTCGCGATCATACTTGGCTCCGGCCTCGGTGGGCTCGTCGACGACGTCACCGGCGCAGCCTCGGTCCCGTACGGCGAGATTCCGCCGCTCCCCGGCGTGACGGTGCAGGGACATGCCGGCAAGCTCATCACGGGCGAGCTGTCAGGCGTGCCCGTCGTAGTGTTTGCCGGACGGTTTCATGCGTACGAGGGGCATCCGCTTCAGCTCACTGCGTTTCCTGTCCGCATCGCTCACGCGCTCGGCGCCGAAGTTCTTTTCGTCTCCAACGCCGCGGGCGGCGTCAACACGGGATTTCTGCCGGGCGACCTCATGGTGATCGAGGATCACCTCAATCTCATGTTCAGCTCGCCGCTAATCGGAAAGTCCGACGCTGGCGAGACGCGCTTCCCGGACATGTCGAATGCCTATGACCTCGCGTTGCGAGATGCGCTGCACGGCGTTGCGAATGCGAGCGGCTTCTCGCTCCGCGCTGGAGTTTACGCAGCGCTGCATGGCCCTGCCTACGAGACTCCCGCCGAAGTGCGCATGTTGCGCACGCTCGGTGCAGACGCAGTCGGGATGTCGACCGTTCCCGAGGTGATCATGGCGCGCATGCTCGGGATGCGCGTCGCTGGTGTGAGCTGCATTACCAATCTCGCGGCCGGAATCGAGCAGACACCTCTCGATCACGCTGAGGTGATCGAGACCACGCATCGTGTTGCGGCACGATTCCAGGCGCTCGTCCGCGCCTTCGTCGCTACTCTGAAATAGGCGGGTTGGTCATCGCAGCCGTGTCTGCGATGTCAAGCTGAGTGATTCAGCGGGCCGTGCCCAGCGCCGAGCCCCGGCGCAGACGCGATCGCTCGGCTGACGTAGGCGGTCGCGCAGTCGATGCTCTCTCGGAGCTCTGCGCCGAGTGCGAGCTGAGCGGCTATCGCGGCCGAGAGGGCGCAGCCTGTTCCGTGAGTGCTCGCCGACGTGATTCGCGGGTGTCTGAAGAGCGTCCAATCGCCGTCGTAGAGGACGTCGCACACTTCATTACCGGAATCGTGACCGCCTTTGACAAGCACGGCTCCTGCACCAGTCGCACTGTAGATGTCGCGCGCGGCGGCGCACGCGTCGTCGGTGGAGCGGATGGCGCGGCCGCTCAGTGTCGACGCCTCGTCGCGGTTGGGTGTGATGAGCCGCGCAAGCGGGAAAAGCTCGTCGCGCATCGCCGCGACCGCATCTTCCTGGATCAGTGAGTCACCGGATGTGGCGATCATCACCGGATCGACGACCAGACGTCGCGGGTTGACATCGCGGAGCATCCACGCGACGGCGCGCACTGTGTCGGCGGTTCCGAGCATTCCCGTCTTGATCGCGTCTGGAGCGAGATCGTCGAGCACCGCGCCCAGTTGAGCCGCGACCAGTGACGTGGAAACGGGCTCCCACGCGGTTACTGCGAGAGTGTTCTGCGCTGTGATCGCTGTGATCACCGACGTTCCGAACACTCCCCACCGCTCGAAGGTCTTCAGGTCTCCCTGAATTCCCGCACCACCACCGGAATCCGAGCCGGCGATCGTCAGCGCTATTCGCTTTCGATCACCGGCCGGCGTTCCGGCCTCAGGACCCACGCTGTGGCGCGACGTGCGGGAGCGACATCAGCCGCTCCTTGAACTTGTGGAAGTTCGGCGTGTCCTGCGTGAGCTTGGCAAGCTCGTCCGGTGGGACGGTGTTGATCAGTCGCTGAACGTCGGCGATCCGGCTCTCCTCGAGCGGGTGCGACGCGAACCACGCGTCCACTGCCGTAGGCTGCGTCTTGCGCTCGTCGAGAAGCTTCTGGAACATGGTGACGAGCCCTTCGGGCGAAATACCTGCGCGCATGACGTTCTTGAACCCTTCCTCGTCGGCCTGCGCTTCATCCGCGCGGCTGAACTTCGCGAAGAGCGCACTCCCGCCGACCTGGATCGCAGCGCTTCCCGCGCCAGTCTCGCAGACGCTGGTGAGGACGCACGCCAGTGTGACGCCGATGTTGGCACCCTGCTGTTGCTGCATCTGCTTCACGGTGTGACGCCGGACGACGTGGCCGATTTCGTGGCCCAGCACTCCGGCGAGCTCGTCCATCTTGTCGGCGCGCTCGATGAGGCCGCGGTTCACGTACACGTAGCCGCCGGGAACCGCGAACGCATTCACGTCTGGCGCATCGACGACGTAGAAGTGCCAGTCGAGATCACCGCGCGACGTCAGATGCGCGATGGAGTCGCCGAGCACGTTGATGTAGCGCACGACCTCAGGATCATTGATGAGCGGCAGCTGCTGCGCGATCTGCGCGGAGTACTGCTGTCCCATCTGCACTTCCTGCTGCTGGCTCACGGCGCATCCGCCGAGCGCGACCGCGGCCGCGAGCATCAAGATTCGTTTCATCACAGCTCTCTGTAGATTTCCCGTTCCTTCAGGCCAAAGCTATCCTATGATCATCGTGAAGTACCAGCCGCTGGCGGCTTGAGACTTCTCGCCACAGCGCGCGACCTCAAGCGCCGACGCGCGCGCGAGCGAACATCGCTCGTCCTCGTCGAGGGCGTCCGCGCAGTCGAGGAGCTGCTCGCTTCGCAGCTCACGACGCGCGGCGCGCTGGTCTCGCCGATGCTCGCGCGCACTTCGCGCGGCGATGAGCTCCGCGAGCGGCTCTCCCGAGCCACGCCGAGCGTGGTCGAGGTGACCGACGCGGAGCTGGCCAGCGCTTCGGATACAGATACACCTCAGGGCGTGATTGTGATCGCGGAGCGCCCGGAGCATACCCTCGGCGCGCTCGAGCCCGGCACCGGCGACCGGATACTCGTCCTCGATGGGATCCAGGATCCAGGGAACGTCGGATCCATGATCCGAACCGCCGAGGCCATGGGCGTGCTCGCCACGGTCGCTCTTCCTGGCACGGTCGATCTGTGGAACCCGAAGGTGGTGCGCGGGGCGATGGGCTCGATCTTCAGACACCCCGCCATCGCGGCCACTCCCGCAGAGCTGCGTCAGTTCGCCAACGAGCGGGACGTCGAGCTTTGGAATGCATCGGCCGCCGGCGAGCCAATCTCAGCGTCGATGAGTACCCCTGCGCGGCTCGCGATCGTCGTAGGGAACGAGGGAAGCGGCGTGTCGCGCGAGGTTGCGGCGATGGCGCGCCGGACAATCTCGATCCCGATGACCGGCGTCGAATCGCTCAACGTTGCTGTCGCCACGGGAATCCTACTCTACGCGCTCCGCAAGGCATGATCTCACCACTTCCCGACATCTTCGCGTTCGTCATCGGAGCCTGCGTAGGGTCCTTCCTCAACGTCTGCGTGTCGCGCTGGCCGGCGGGACTCTCCGTCGTCTCACCGCCATCACGGTGCCCCGGCTGCGAGCGCCCTATCCGGGCGCGCGAGAACGTTCCGATCCTCGGCTGGGTCGCGCTCCGCGGCCGCTGCGCTGGGTGCGCGATGCCAATCTCCGCGCAGTATCCACTCGTGGAGCTGCTTGTCGCCGTCGTGTGGCTCTTCTCGGTGATGATCTTCGGCCCCGGCCTCACCGCGCTGCGCGTCGCCGTATTCGCGACGATCATGCTCGGTGTCTCGATCACCGACGCGAAGCACTACGTCATCCCCGACGGCTTTACCGTCTTCGGCCTCGCGTGGGTGATCGTCACGTGCTTCGCGGCGCTGTTCCTCCCATCCGCTTCGCCGTTCGCCGGACCGTACGACGCGATCTTTGGCGCGTGCGTCGGTGCTGGTGCAATCGCGATCACCGGCTGGATAGGTGAGGTGATCCTGCGAAAGGAAGCCATGGGCTTCGGCGATGCGACGCTGATGGCGGTCGCGGGCGCCGCGCTCGGCCCGCAGCGCGCGATCCTGACGATCTTCATCGGCGCTGCGATCGGCGTGGTAATCTTCGTGCTGGTAGTGATTCCGGCTTCGCGACTCGCGGCGCACCGGCGGGACAGCGCGGAGGGCGAGCACGAGCTTCCGCTCGTCCCGTTCGGCGTCTTTCTGGCGCCGGGCGCGGTGGTCGCGCTCTTCTTCGGAAACGAGATCATTCAATGGTACATCACGAGGTTCGTGGCCGGTTGACGCGGCGCGCGACAGCACTCGCTGCCGTCGCTGCGGCACTCGCCCTCGTCGCATCCGGCTGCCGCGAGCGGAAATCGGCCGCAGATCAGTACGGAGCGATAGTCGGCGAGGCGACCCCGGCGATCGAGCGTGTCGTGGGACTGCGCTTCAAGACGCCGCCGCGCTACGCCATCCGGAGCAAGAGCCAGGTGAGATCGTACGTGCTCGCACAGCTCTCGGATACCGCGACGAAGCGTGACATCGCGGGGAAGGAGAGCGCGTACAAGCTGCTCGGGATGCTGCCGGACACTCTGGACCTCACCAAGCTGCTCACCGATCTGCTCTCCGAGCAGGTGGTGGGATTCTACGATCCGCACACCAAGCTGCTGTACATAGTGAGCGGAAGCTCGCCCGACGAGATTCGCACGGTCGTCTATCACGAGCTCGTGCACGCACTGCAGGATCAGTACGTCAACCTCGATTCGATCCAGAAGCAGCTCGGCGACAACGACGGCGAGACCGCGAAGCAGTCCGTGTTCGAGGGCCAGGCGATGTTCGATGGCCTCACGGCGCAGCTCGGCAAGGAAGATCTCGCCGTGACGCTGCCAGGCGGATGGGACCGCGTGCGCGAGTCGATTCGCGACAACAGGGCGGAGATGCCAGTCTATTCCAGCGCTCCGCTCCTCATTCAGGAGACGCTTCTCTTTCCGTACCTGAGCGGTGCGGAGTTCGTGCGCACCTACAGGAACCGCGAGCATCACGACGTGAACTACGCCGACATGCCGGTGTCGACGGCGCAGATCATCCACAGCTACGAGTACTTCAACACGCGCGACAACCCGACGCCAGTCTCGTTCGCGCTACCTTCGGGACTCAAGCCGGCGTATTCCAACGATCTCGGCGAGTTCGAGACGCGGCTTTTTCTGTATCAGTTCATCAACAAGCAGGACGACGCGGTGAGCGGCGCAACGGGATGGAACGGCGACCGCTATGTGCTATTTGACACCGCGCACGGGCACGGTATCGCATGGGCAATAGTGTGGGATGCCGGCGATGCGGCTGCCAACTACTACGCGCTCGCTCAGCGCGTCTCGGATCTCCGGAAGCGCGCGGGGCGCACCATCACCGTGAGCACTGGTCAGATCAACGGACGTCCGGTGGTGCTCTGGGTAGATGTTCCAGCCGGCGACGGTCCGAAGGTTGTCACGCTCGCGAACGTGAGAATCGGCGCGAAGAAGTAGATCGCGCCGATCGTTGGCGAGCCGAGATTGTGGAAAACGTCCGTTCTTTGGAGCACGGGTCGAGCACGGGTCGAGCACGGGTCGAGCACGGCCCTATGCTGCGGTGAGTGGTTACCCTTCGTAAGCTGTTGCTGTCGCGCGCGCGCGTTGTTGCACACTTACTACAATTCGCTCCGCGAGCGCGTCCTCGAACGTGCGTGCGAGATCGGCGAGCTCGATCTCGGGAATGTCGTGAGCGACGATGATATCGCGCAGCTCGCGCGCGTCGAGCAATCGTAGCTCCTGCCGCAGCTGATACTCGCCGAACTCCGCGTAGAGCGCGAGCGGATCGAGCGGCGGCCGCGATTCAGCGACCGTCAGCGCGCCGGCCGAGATCTGCAACGACGTGTGAGTCGGGTCAGCGGCTGGCAGCTCGGGTATCAGGAGAGTGCGAGGAATTGGCGGCGCGTCGAGTGGTAACGCGCTCGCGAGCGCCGCGGCGACATCGGCGCGCGTGAGCCCGGCGGCCCAGTACCGCAGGTCGCCGCGCGTGAGCTGCTCGGTCGCTCCCGCAGTGCGGATCGGGTCGCCGCCGTCGCGCGGAGTGAATTCGATCCACGCCTCCCAAAGCCCGTCCGCCGTGCGCTGTCCGTGTACCTGGGCGACAAAAACTCTTCCATCCGGCGTGCGCTGCGGTTCGTCGAACTGAACGAGAACTTCGGACATTCGGCCTTCAGGTGAGCGGAATCGGTCCATCACGCACGAGCTCGCGTGGCATCGCGCGGTTTTGCGTGCAAACGCTTTGCCACGCACACATACTCGACAAGTGCCGCAATCTGCGAGCGTTCGTGCGCGGCATCGGGCGTGACGACGAATGCTGCGTGAATCGCCGTCAAGAATTGTGATACACTCGCGAACGCCGTCAGTTTCACATCGAACGGCGCTGTTCTGCGAGTGATCTGGTCGCGTGCGCGCGCTCGCCGGGGAATGGAACGTGCCCCGTTCCGCCGACATGCCAAACGAAAAAAACGTCAGCGACCAGATTCTCGAGCGCCTCGGCGAGTGGGGCGTCAGCCGCATGTTCGGATACCCGGGCGACGGCATCAACGGGCTCATGGGTGCGCTCCGACGCGCGGGTGATCGGTACGACTTCGTTCAGGTTGCGCACGAGGAGCTCGCGGGTCTCATGGCGTGCGCCCACTCCAAGTACACTGGCGAGCTCGGCGTCTGCATCTGTACCAGCGGCCCCGGCGCGGTCCATATGCTCAACGGTCTGTACGACGCGAAGCTCGATCACCAGCCAGTGCTCGCCATTGTCGGCCAGCAGCCTCTCTTCGGGCTCGGCGGAGACTCGCAGCAGGAGATCGACCTCCGCGCACTCCTGGAAAACGTGTCGGAGTACGTCGAGATGATCGCCAAGCCGGAGCAGGTCAGGTTCGTCGTCGACCGGGCGATCCGCACTGCCATTGGACGACGCGGAGTGAGCTGCATCATCCTTCCTCACGACGTTCAGCGCGCGAAGGCGACGGAAGCTCCGCCGCACAAGCATGGCATGGAGCACTCGTCACGCGGCTACGTGCCGCCTCGGATGATGCCGCGCGATGAGGAGCTGCGTAAGGCCGCCGATGTCCTCAACGCCGGCCAGCGAGTCGCCATCCTCGTCGGCGCCGGCGCTCTGGGCGCGACCGACGAAGTCATTCGAGCCGCCGAGCTGCTCGGCGCTGGAGTCGCAAAAGCCCTGCTCGGCAAGGCAGCGCTACCAGACGATCTCCCCTTCGTCACGGGCTCCGTCGGCTGGCTCGGCACTGCTGCCAGCAACACGATGATGAAGGAATGCGACACGCTCTTCATGATAGGATCGTCGTGCCCATACACCGAGTACCTCCCCAAGGAAGGGCAGGCGCGCGGCGTTCAGATCGACATCCTTCCTGGCAAGCTCGGGCTTCGCTATCCGATGGAAGTCGCGCTCGCGGGAGACGCAGCGGAAACACTGCGCGCACTGATCCCGCTACTCAAGCAGAAGACCGACAGGTCGTGGCGCGATCACGTCGAGCAGCTCGTGTCGAAGTGGTGGGCAAAGCTGGACAAGCACGCACACTCGCCCGCGGAGCCGTTGAATCCGCAGCTGCTGTTCTGGGAGCTGTCGCGACAGATTCCCGACAACGCGCTCGTCTCGGCTGATTGCGGGTCATCCACCGTCTGGATCGCGCGACACCTCAAGATTCGCCGCGGAATGAAGTTCTCCCTGTCGGGAAGCCTCGCGACGATGGGCGGCGGCATCCCGTACGCACTCGCCGCGAAGATCGCATTTCCGGATCGCCCAGTCGTCGGCACGCAGGGCGATGGCGCGATGCAGATGAGCGGGCTCGCGTCGCTCATCGACGTGAGCAAGTACTGGCGCAAGTGGAAGGATCCACGCTTCGTGATACTCGTGCTCAACAACCGCGATCTCAACTACGTGTCGTGGGAGCAGCGCGTGATGGAGGGCGAGCCGAAGTTCGAGAAATCGCAGACGCTCCCTGACTTCGACTATGCGCGCTACGCGGAGAGCCTCGGGCTGCGCGGCATTCGCGTCGATGATCCCGGCGACGTCGAGCAAGTGTGGCGCGAAGCACTCACGGCCGACCGGCCGGTGGTCATCAACGCGATAACCAACGCAGACGTGCCGCCGCTTCCGCCGGAGCTCACGCAGGAGCAGGAAGAGCACCTCGCCCAGGCGCTGGCCGACGGCGATGCCGACGCCGACGGCGTGGAGGCGCAGATGATGGAGCAGGAGATCGGAGCGTCGAGCGAGTAGCGAGCGGCGGGCGGAAGCGGCGGAGATTAACATTCGCTGGTGCCGCCCGACGACACTGACCGGAGCCCGAACGGGCTAGCGTCGACTCTCGCGCTCCCGCCGATCGCCGACGAGGAGGAGAAGCGCGCGCGGCTGGTGAGCATGAAGCGATTTGCGCTCCTGCTCCTCGTCGTCGCGGTGATCGTGTTCGTCGTAGCCTCGATCCTCGAGCGACGCTTCCCCTGGCTCGGCTACGTCCGCGCCGCGGCAGAAGCGTCGGTAGTTGGCGGCATCGCCGACTGGTTCGCGGTGACGGCGCTCTTCAGGCACCCGCTCGGTATCCCGATCCCGCACACCGCGATTATCCCGGCTCGCAAGGATCGCATCGGCCGCGCGCTCGGAAACTTCGTACAGCAGAACTTTCTCGGACGCGAAGCCGTGCAACGCAAGCTCTCGGGGCTGCGCCTCGGTGATCGCGGCGCGCGGTGGCTCGCTGATCCGGTGAACGCACGCGGCCTCACTCGCGCGGCGGCTCACGCACTCACTGCAGGCACGACGGTTTTGCGCGACGACGACGTCAAGGCGTTCCTCGTTCGCACAGCCGGCGACAGACTGCGTAACGTGAAGGTCGCGCCGCTGCTCGGGCGGATGCTGCGTCTTCTAACGGCTGGCGGACGCCATCAGGAGCTGCTCGACGACGCGTTGCGCCTCGCCTCGCGCGCGACCGAAGCGAACGACGATGTCATTCGCGAAAAGGTTCGTGAGCAGACGCCGTGGTGGGTTCCGAATATGATCGACTCCAAGATCTCGGACCGCGTCGTCGACAGCATCAGCAGAACGCTTGCCGAGGTGAGCGCGGATCCGGATCACCCGCTGCGACACAAGTTCGACGACGCGGTCGAGCAGTTCATCGAGCGTCTTCAGTCATCGCCGGAGACTATCGCGCGCGCCGAGGCACTGAAGGATGAGATGCTGTCGAACGCCGCGACGCGTGAGTTCATCATCACGATCTGGGACGACGTGAAGCGCAAGCTCGGTGAGTACGCCGCTCGTCCGGACGATGAGCCACCGGGCAAGCTGGAGGATGCGATCTCCGCACTCGCGCGCAGCGTCGCTGATGATCCCGTCCTCTCTGACAAGGTGAACGCCTGGGTCGACAGCGCGATCGTCGCGATAGTGCACGCGTCGCGCCCCGAAGTAGCGCAGCTCATATCGAGCACCGTCGCAGCGTGGGATCCGAACGAGACGTCGCGCAAGATCGAGCTGCAGATCGGACGCGATCTTCAGTTCGTGAGGATCAACGGAACGATCGTCGGCGGTCTCGTCGGACTGCTGCTCTACGCGCTGACGCGCGCGTAGGCGAGGTCAGACTCCAGCTTCAGGGGCGACCTCGGCGGCGACGTCCGCGGGAAGCTCTCGATCGATCTCGTCGTCTGCAGCATCCGGCTCGGTGAGTGCGTCTACTACCGGAGCCTCGGGCGCCGGCAGCAATGCGATGGCGAGCACCTCTTCCATGGACGCGACGAAGATGAATGTCATCGCGTTGCGCACTTCTTCCGGAATGTCGCGGAGATCCTTCTCGTTCGACTTCGGCATCATGACGCGACGCAGACCGGCGCGGTAGGCGGCGAGCACCTTCTCCTTCACGCCGCCGATCTCCAGCACCTTGCCCCGCAGCGTCACCTCGCCCGTCATCGCGAGATCGCGACGCACCGGACGACGGCTGAGCACACTCGCGATCGCCAGCGTCACAGCGGCGCCGGCACTCGGGCCATCCTTCGGGATCGCGCCGGCGGGAAAGTGAATGTGAACGTCAGTGTCCTTAAACTCTTCCGCGTCGACGCCGAGCTCGCGTCCGCGCGCGCGCACGTACGAGTAAGCCGCATCGACCGATTCGCGCATGACGTCGCCGAGCTGGCCGGTGACGATGAGACGTCCACTTCCCGGCATGCGCAGCGCTTCGATCTGCATCAGATCGCCGCCGGTCGCCGTCCACGCTAGCCCAGTCACCGCACCGATCTCGGGCTCCATCTCCGCTTCTTCCATGGTGTAGCGCGGAACACCGAGCACGTCGTTCACCATCGCGAGGTCGACCACCCACGCGCCCTCCTCGCCTTCTGCTTTGCGTCGCGCCCGCTTGCGCATGATCGCGGCGAGATTGCGCTCGAAGTTGCGCAGCCCGGCTTCGCGCGAGTAGCGGTTCGCGATGAACCCGAGTACTTCATCGGTGAACTGAATGTCCTTGTCGCTGATGCCGTGCTCCTCGAGCAGGCGAGGCAGCAGATAGCGCCACGCTATCTCGACCTTCTCCTCGACGGTGTAGCCAGACACCTTGATCACTTCCATTCGGTCCCGCAGCGCGGGCGGGATGTCGAAGAGATTATTCGCGGTGCAGATGAACAGCACCGACGACAAGTCGAACGGAAGGTTCAGATAGTGATCGACGAACGTCTTGTTCTGCGCGGGATCGAGCACTTCGAGCATCGCGGCGGTCGGATCACCTGACGGACCGCCGTGAGTCATCTTGTCGATCTCGTCGATCATCAGAACTGGATCGCGCACCTGCACGCGTCGCAGCGCCTGGATGATCAGTCCGGGCATCGCTCCGACGTATGTCCGACGGTGCCCGCGAATCTCCGCTTCATCGCGCACTCCGCCCACCGAGATGCGATAGAACTGTCGCCCGATCGAGTGCGCTATCGCCTCGCCGAGCGACGTCTTTCCGGTTCCCGGCGGCCCAACGAAGCAGAGAATCGGCCCGTGCTGCTCGCCTCCCCGGAGCTTGCGCACCGCGAGGTACTCGATGATGCGCTCCTTCGCGTCACTGAGACCGTAGTGTCCCTTGTCGAGTGCATCCTCCACACTCTTGAGCTCGATGCTCTCGGCGCCAGTACACGCGTGCCATGGCAGCGACAGGATCCAGTCGAGATACGTGCGTATGACCTGATACTCGCTTGATGCCGGCGACAGCATGCGCAGTCGCTCAGTCTCGCGCTTCGCTTCCGCGAGTGCGCGCTCCGGGAGATTCGCTTCTTCGACGCGACGAAGTAGCTGCACCGATTCCTTCTCGCCGGGATCTGTCTCGCCGAGCTCCGCCTGGATCGCGCGAAGCTGCTGGCGAAGATAGAACTCGCGCTGGTGCTGCTCGATCTTGATCTCCGTCTGGCGCTTGACGTCCTCCACCACTCGTGCGCGCGCAACTTCTCGTTCCAGCCGCGTGAGGATGAAGCGCAGCCGCTGGCCGATGTCGAGACGTTGCAGAACTTCGTCCTTGTCGGCGATCCGGAAGTTCATGTTGGTCGCCGCGAGATCCGCAAAGCGGCCGGGATCCGAGATGTTCATCTTCAGGATCGCGGGCACTTCATCTGGAATGCGATCGATGAGCTCCGCCAGCGTCTCCGATGACGACACCACGCGCGTCACCAGGTCGTCGATCTCAGCCGCATCGGGAAGGACCTCGCGCGCCGGCTTCACGTTCGCGATCGGGTACGGCTCCGTCTGAACGATGTCCTCGATGACGATGCGCCGCAGTCCCTGCATCGTGATCTGAACCGTGTCGCCGGGAAGGTTGATGCGCTCGTGGATGCGTGCCGCGACGCCCACGCGTCCGACGAATCTCCCGAGCTCGGCGTCAGTGTCGTGGTCACCGCTGGCGACGACGAGCGCGACGATGAGCCCAGGCTCTTCGTGCGCCTTGAGCAGCGCGAGATTCTCCGGAGCTCCCATCTGTACCGCGATAGTGCCGAGCGGATAGACGATGGTCGAGCGCAGCGCCATGAGCGGCAGCGTCGGCGGAACTTCGGAGCGGAGGATCTCCTCCTTGCGTTGCGGTTTTGCCATGGCCGGAATCTAAGATTCGACGCGTTTGCTGTTAATCGCCGCCTTGCGTTTCGGCCTGTGTTCGGTATAATCGAGCCGATCTCGCATCGCCGACTCCAACCAGGGAACTGTCGCCATGTCGCAAACTCCGAATCCGCGCGTCACCAAGCTTACGCCCGTTCTCATCGTCGAAGCGGTAGAGCCATGCGTCGCATTCTGGGTGGACAGGCTCGGTTTCGCGAAGGCCAACGAGGTCCCCGGCGAAGACGGCAAGCTGGTCTTCGCGAGCGTCGCGAGTGGAGACGTCGAGATCATGTATCAGACGCGGGCAAGTGTCCTCGCCGACGGCTCGGCAGCCGCGGCGCGACCTCGACGGTCATTCCATCGCTCTCTTCATCGCGGTGGACAACCTCGACGCCATCGAACAAGCACTCGTCGGCGCTCCGATCGTCAAGCCGCGCCACGCGACGTTCTACGGCAGCACCGAGCTCTACGTCCGCGAGCCCGGAGGCAACGTCGTCGGCTTCGCGCAGTTCGGGTAGCGATCGGGCGGCGAAGCGGCCCTCCGCTCAGCGCGCGGTTAACTTTCCCCCATGTTCGAAGAACTCTCCGACAAGCTCGAAAACGCCTTCGCCAAGCTCCGCGGGCGCGGCGTCCTCACCGAATCAGACATCAAGGAAGGGCTGCGCGAAGTTAGGCGCGTCCTCCTCGAGGCCGACGTGTCTTTCTCGCTCACGCGCGAGTTCCTCGAGCGCGTGGAGAAGAAGGCGGTTGGGATAAACCAGCTCAAGACCGTCTCGCCGGCGCAGCAGCTCGTCCGCGTCGTCTACGAGGAGCTCACCGCGATGCTCGGCGAGCGACGGGAGCCGCTCAAGCTGTCGTCGATTCCCCCGACCGTCGTGATGCTCGTGGGATTGCAGGGCTCAGGCAAGACTACCACCGCGGCCAAGCTAGCGCTCAAGTTGAAGAAGGAAGGCCGCCAGACTCGTCTCATCGCGGCCGACGTCTATCGTCCTGCGGCGATCGATCAGCTCGAGACGCTGGGCAAGCAGCTCGACGTTCCCGTCTACTCCGACCGCGGCACGACGGACGTCGCGCGCATCGTGCGAGCGGGGATCGAGCAGGCCAAGCGAGAGCGCGACCGCGTCGTGATCGTCGATACCGCCGGCCGGTTGCAGATCGACGAGTCGATGATGGCGGAGCTCCAGAACCTGAAGCGTGACGTCTCGCCCACCGAGATCCTCCTCGTCGCCGACGGAATGACCGGTCAGGACGCGGTGCGCATCGCCGAGGGCTTCGACAAAGCGCTCAACGTCACCGGAGTGATCCTGACAAAGATGGACGGCGACGCACGCGGTGGCGCGGCGCTCTCCATCTACGGCGTGACCCACAAGCCGATCAAGTACATCGGCGTTGGTGAGAAGGTAGATGCGCTCGAGGATTTCTATCCCGACCGCATGGCCGGCCGGATCCTTCAGCAGGGCGACGTGCTGTCGCTCGTCGAGAAAGCGCAGTCGGCATTCGACGAAGCCGAGGCGAAGAAGCTCGAGAAGAAGGTTCGGAAGGAAGGAATGGACCTCGGCGACTTCCTCACGGCGATGAAGCAGATCGAGAAGCTCGGGCCGCTGGAAGGGATTCTGAAGATGCTGCCGGGCGTCAACTCGAAGATGCTCAAGCAGGCCAAGACCGATCCGAAGCGGCTGAAGCATGTCGAGGCGATGATTCTCTCGATGACTCCCGCCGAGCGCAGGGATCCGTCGCTGCTCAACGGCTCGCGCCGCTCACGGATCGCGCGCGGCTCGGGTCGGACGGTGCAGGAGGTGAACCGCCTGCTGGAGCAGTTCCGGGAGATGCAGAAGATGATGAAGAAGGTCGGCGGCGCGCAGGGCGGCGGTCGCATGCCGGCACTGCCAGGAATGTTCGGTCGCCGTTAAATTCTTCAGGCTGTGCCGGATGCGCCGCGGAAACTCCGTGAGCGCGAGGAGTCCGGTGTCACACCCGCCACCCTCAAGGGGAGCAGAGCATGGTTCGTATTCGTCTCCGTCGCATCGGACGCAAGAAAGCGCCGGTCTATCGCATCGTCGTCGCCGATTCGCAGAGTCCGCGCGACGGAAAGTTCATCGAGATCATCGGCCAGTACGCGCCGCGCTCGGCCGAGGGTGGTCTGGCCGTGAACGAGGAGCGCGCCAACTACTGGATGAGCGTTGGGGCTCAGCCGAGCGACACCGTCAGGTCGCTGCTGCGCAAGGCGGGCGTGCTGAAGCGCCGGCACGAGGCTCGTAGTGGTCGCGTGGCAAGCGCGCCGGCGGTCGAGGAGCAGCCGGATCTCTCGAACGTCATCCCGATCGGCGAGAGCACTCCGGAAGCCAGCGAGGCGTGAGCCGCGTCGGCGTCGGTGTAGCACTCAGGGCGGCCGGATCGGCCGCCCTTACTTTTTATGTCATGGCAGAAACGCACGAACTTGCAATAATCGGCCGCATCAGAAAGCCGCACGGCATTGCGGGAGAGATGACCGTCGAGCTGCTCACCGCCGAGCCCGAGCGATTGTTCGCTCCTGGCGCGAGAGTGTTCGCCGGGACCGTCGAGGGCACTCCTGCCGCGCATCCGAGCGATCGGCGCAATCCCGAGAGCAGACATGAGCTGAGGGTTCAGTCGGCCTTCCCGTTCCGTGGTGGGCTCGTCGTGAAGTTCGACGCCGTACCCGACCGGACCGCCGCCGAGCAGTGGCGCGGGCGCTATCTCCTCGTGCCTGCCGAGGAGCTTACTCCGCTCGCGAACGACGAGGTCTTCGCGCACGATCTGATCGGGATGGCGGTGAAGAGCGACGACGGCGCGGACGTGGGCGCCGTGGCGGCGCTGTACGAGCTTCCTCAGGGTCTCACCCTCGACGTGAAGCTCGCTCGCGGCGGAAGCAACGTTCTGGTGCCGTATCGCCCCGAGGTAGTGCGGGAGGTAGACCTCGACGCGCGAGTGATCACGGTGGACTCTGAATCGGGACTCTTCGAGTGAGTGAGGGGTCGGCGCCGGAGCAGCGGGTGCTCACGATAAACGTGGTGACGATCTTTCCGGATTTCTTCACGACGCCACTCGCGCTTAGCATTCCATCGCGCGCCGCGGCGGCCGGATCGGTGCGGTACAACGTGGTCGATCTGCGCGACTTCACGCACGATCGTCACCGCACCGTGGATGATTATCCCTACGGCGGCGGCCCGGGAATGGTGATGAAGCCGGGGCCGTTCTTCGAGGCGGTCGAGTCGCTCGGTGCGGTGTCGCCGATAGTGCTCCTCTCGCCGCGCGGTCGTCGCTTCGCGCAGAATGATGCAGTGCGCTTCGCAGCCGGAACCGAGCTCACGCTCCTCTGCGGTCACTACAAGGACGTAGACCAGCGCGTCGCCGATCACCTTGCGACCGAAGAGCTATCGCTCGGCGATTTCGTGCTTTCCGGCGGGGAGCCAGCTGCTCTGGCGATGATCGATGCGACAGTCAGACTACTGCCCGGCGCGATGTCGGACCACGAGAGCGCGTACGGCGACTCGTTCTACTCGGGGCGTGGGATCTCCGCGCCGAGCTACACGCGGCCGCCGGAATACCGCGGCCACGCGGTGCCGGAGATTCTGCTTTCCGGCGATCACGCCAAGATCGCGGCGTGGCGTCGAGGGGAGGAGCGGTAGCGGTGCCGGATCGGACCGCGGGGTGCGAGGTGCGGGATTGCGGACGGGGCTGACGATCCACTATTTTCCCAGACTGTCCCAAAACACGAGACTCATCCATGCATCCCTTCATCGAAACCCAGAAAGAGTGGCTCCGCAACGACGTCCCCCCGTTTCGGGCTGGTGACACCGTTCGCGTGAATGTTCGGGTCAAGGAAGGCGACAAGGAGCGTGTGCAGGCGTTCGAGGGAGTTTGCATTGCACGCCGTGGTGCGGGTGTTTCAGCGACGTTCACGGTGCGCAAGGTCTCCAACGGCGTCGGTGTCGAGCGCATCTTTCCGCTCCACTCGCCGATGCTCGCCGACGTCTCCGTAGTGAGGCGCGGTCGCGTTCGCCGCGCGAAGCTGTTCTATCTCCGCAGCCTCACGGGCAAGGCCACGCGCATCAAGGAGCGCAAGGTGAAGCATCCGACGACCCAGAGCGCGGAAGCCTGATGCGCTGGGGGCCGGTGGAGCGTGAACTGCGCTCCGCTGGTGGGCTGCTGCTTGCCGGAGTTGATGAAGTCGGACGGGGCCCTCTAGCGGGCCCCGTTGTCGCATGTGCCATCGTCATGGACCCGAATGCGCCCACCATCAACGGCGTCGCCGATTCCAAGGCGCTCACGCCTGAGCAGCGGGTCGCGCTCGAGCGAAAGATCGTCGCTCGCGCGCTCGGCATCGCGCTCGGCGCCGCGTCGGTCAGGGAGATCGACCGACTCAACATCTACCACGCGAGCACGCTGGCAATCCGACGCGCGCTGATGAGACTCAAGCTGCAGCCTCATCACGTGCTCATCGATGGCAAGCCGATCCGCGCTCTCGGTGTCGAGCACCGCGCGATCGTCGGTGGCGACGCGACGTGCTACAGCATCGCTTGCGCATCGATTGTGGCCAAGGTCACGCGCGATCGGCTGATGGTCTCGCTCGGGAGACGGCATCCGGGGTATTTTTGGGAGCGCAATGCTGGGTACAGCACTCCTGCGCATCTCACCGCGCTCGGCGCCGTCGGGCCCACGGTGCATCACAGAAAGAGCTTCTCTCCGGTAGTCCAGTGCCAGCTACAGTTCCACTCGTCGGAGTGATAATGGGGTCGCGGTCCGACTGGGACACGATGTCCCAGTCGATCGCGATCCTCGAGCTGCTCGGTATTCCGTTCGAGACGCGCGTGGTGAGCGCGCATCGCACGCCGGATCTGCTGTTCGAGTACGCGAGCAGTGCCGAAGCGCGCGGCGTCGAGGTGATCATCGCCGGCGCGGGCGGCGCGGCGCATCTTCCCGGCATGTGCGCGTCGAAGACGCCGCTTCCCGTGCTGGGAGTGCCGATCCAATCCAAGGCGTTGAACGGGCTCGACTCGCTTCTCTCCATCGTCCAGATGCCTGCGGGAGTACCGGTCGGTACACTCGCCATCGGGAAGGCCGGGCGCCACGAACGCGGCGCTGCTCGCGGCGGCGATCGTCGCGAACAGGCACGCGGAGTATCGCGACGCCATCGCGCGGTTTCGCGCGACGCAGACGCAGGACGTTCTCGACGCACCCGATCCGCGGCCGAATGCCTGAGCTTCACGAGCTGCGCACGGCGCCGCCGGGGTTGCTGGTTGGCGTGCTGGGCGCCGGGCAGCTTGGCCGCATGCTCGCACTCGCTGGAATTCCACTCGGCATGCGCTTCAAGTTCTACTCGGATGTGCCAAGCGTTCCGGCGTCCGCGGTTGGCGAAGTGACAGTGGCGCGCTACGACGACCGACGCGAGCTGCTGAGATTCGCCAAATCAGTAGATGTGGTCACCTACGAGTTCGAGAACGTGCCGGTCGCTGCGGTAGATCTTGCCTCGAAAGTCGCGAGCGTCTGGCCGCCGCGCTCCGCGCTGCTCGCTGCGCAGGACCGTGCCGAAGAGAAGCGGCTGTTCAGCGCGCTCGGGATCGCGACCGCGCCGTACAAGCTCGTGGATTCGCTCGAGGGGCTTGCGCGATGCGGTAGCGACGCTCGGTGCGCCCGGCATTCTGAAGACGCGTCGGTTCGGCTACGACGGCAAAGGGCAGTGGCGCGTGAACGAGAGGAGTGATCTCGTGCGCGCGTGGGCGGAGCTTGGCGGAGTTCCGTTGATTTATGAGGGGCTCGTGCCGTTCGAGCGGGAGCTCGCTGTGCTCGCTGTGCGAGGGCGGCACGGTGAGATGGGGTGCTACCCGATCGTCGAGACGAGGCAGCGCGGCGGAATTCTGCGCGAGGCGCTCGCGCCGGCGGCGTCGCTCAGCGAGCGAAAGCGCGACACCATCACCGCCTACGCGCGCGCGATCATGCAGCAGCTCGACTACGTCGGCGTGATGGCGCTCGAGATGTTCGACACCGAAGACGGACTCGTCGCCAACGAGATGGCGCCGCGCGTGCACAACTCGGGACACTGGACGATCGAAGGGGCGGAGACGAGCCAGTTCGAGAACCACATGCGCGCGGTGTGCGGGCTTCCTATCGGCGCGTGCGAGGCCGTCGGTCACTCGGCGATGTTCAACATCATCGGCACCCATCCCGACGTCGGACGCGTGTTGTCGGTGCCGGACGTTCACGTTCACCAGTATGGGAAGAGCGCGCGTCCTGGACGCAAGCTGGGGCACATCACCATCAGGTCGCGTACCGCGGCGGAGCTTGGCGACCGTGTCGCCGCGTTGCGTGCGGTTCTTGCTCTAGCGTAGCGACATCAGATGATAGGCAACTCGACCGTCGCGTTCACGACGCTCGCGTTCACTTCGCTGCTCGCGATAGTGAATCCGCTGAGCGCGGTGCCGCTTTACGTCACGGCGACCTCGGAGCTGTCGCCCAGACAACGCGCATCGACGTTGCGGATAGCTGTGGCGACCGGCGTGGTCGCGCTCGTCGCGTTCGGTGTAGCCGGGACGTTCATCCTGCGCTTCTTCGGCATCACGACGTACGCATTCAGGATTGCCGGAGGGCTCATCTTCCTCGGCATCGGCAACGACATGCTGAAGGCGCGTCGATCGCGCGACAGGACGACGCGCGGCGAGGCCGAAGAGGCAGAGCAGAAGCAGGAGGTGGGCATCATCCCGCTCGGAATCCCGACGCTCGCCGGTCCAGGATCCATCACGACAGTCATCACACTGACGGCGCAGGCCGACACGCGGCTCGAGCTCATCGGACTTTACGGAGCGATAGCTGCGGTGATGGGCGTGTCGTGGATTGTGCTCGCGATAGCACCGTTCATCGCACAACGCGTCGGCAGAACCGGAATGAACGTGATGACGCGGCTGATGGGACTCCTGGTGATGGTGATCGGCGTGCAATTCATCATGGATGGAGTGCGCGCAGTGGCGCTCGACATCGTGAAGGCGCGGTGACGGACCACTTCATCGAGGATGAGGAACCTTCGGCGCCGATCTTTCTCGACCGGACGGGAAGACGCTGGCCGCGGATAAGGCGCGGCTTCGTGATCGTCGGCGGCGCGGTGACGATCCTCATGATCGCATTCGCGGCAACCTGGGTGCTCGTGCCGCCCCTTCTCCCTGACTTCCGGCCGGCGCAACCTGCGATCGCTTCGCGATTCTCCACGTCGCGAATGGTGCGACTGCGGCGCGCCAAGCGTGAGCAGCTTTACGCCGCGCTCGAAGTGCGTCGCACTGCGAGCTCGATCCGCGATGCGGCGGCGGCGATCGGGCGAGAGATCGCTGGAACTGGAGTGCCGGGGCGCAAACCGATCCGCGCGGCGTTCTACGTGTGGTGGGCGGACAACTCGCTGGCGTCGTTTCAGCGCAACCACGACGACATAGACTGGATCGTGTGCGAGTGGGGATATCTGAGCCCCACCGGGCAGGACGTCGACTTCGCCATCAGACAGGACACGAGCTTCTTCGGAGTCTACGACTCGCTTGCCACGAAGCCCAAGGTCTTCCTGCTGGTCAACAACTTCAATCGAAAGACTCAGCTTTTCGACAACGTCGCGCTCGTGCAGATGCTGTCGAGCGCAGCGAACCGCGCGCGCGTCGAGAAGGACATCATCAACGCTGCGGTGCAGTACCGGCTCGCCGGAGTGACGATCGACTTCGAAGGAGTGCCGCCGGGAGCGATGGCGAACTTCGCGACGTTCCAGGACGAGCTCGGTGCTGAGCTGCACTCGCGCGGGCTGATACTCACGCAGACGTTCGCTGTCGGCACCGACCCGGACGATCTCAAGCGGTTCGCGCCGCTCGACGATTACATGTTCCTGATGGTGTACGACGAGCACTACGGCAAGGGAACGCCGGGTCCGATCGCGAGCCAGTCGTGGTTCGTCGAGCACACGCGCGAGATGCTGCGCAGTGTTCCCGCGGCAAAGGCGATAGTCGCGTTCGGCGCGTACGGCTACGACTGGAATGATGCGGGGCCGGAATCATCGGGCAGCGAGTACACGTTCCAGGAAGTTCTCGCCAAGGGACGCGACAATCCGGGCAGCTCGAAGATGAGCTTCGACCGTGCGTCGCTGAATCCATACATGACGTGGACCGACCCGGACTCGACCGATCACCTCGTCTGGTATCTCGACGGCGCGACCGCGTACAATCAGGTACAGGCAACGCTGAAGCTCGGTGCGGCGGGCTACGCGGTGTGGCGGCTCGGCGCGGAAGACCCTGCGTTCTGGCACATGATCGCGGCCGACAACGTGAACGACGCGAACAGTGCGTTCGCCGAGATCCCCCCGGTTACGAGGTGGAGTTCCTGGGCGAGGGCGAGATACTGCAGGTCGTCGCGTCGCCACGGAGCGGAATAAGAGTGGGCACCGTCGACACGACGAGCGGACTCATCGTCGGCGAGCGAATCACCGCGTACCCGTCACCATACATCGTGCGCAAGTACGGGCACCTCGCGCACAAGGTTGCGCTCACCTTCGACGACGGTCCCGATCCGCGCTGGACGCCATCGATACTCGACACGCTCCGGTCGCGCAACGCTCCAGCGACGTTCTTCGTGATCGGGCGGAATGTGGAAGCGCACATTCCGCTGATGCGCAGGATCGTGCGCGAAGGCCATCTGTTCGGGAATCACACCTTCACGCACCCGAACTTCGCGCTCGAGGGATCGTTCATGACGGGGCTCGAGCTCGACGCCAATCAACGTCTGCTCGAGGCAGTGCTCGACCGCCGCTCGTTCTTCTTCCGGCCGCCGTACCTCGGCGACGCCAATCCGACGACCAACGACGAGCTGGTGCCCGTGGATATCGCGAGCAAGCGCGGCTACGTCACAGTTGGCCTCAACATCGATGCGGAAGACTGGACGGCAGGAATCACTCCGGCGCAGATCATCGCCAACGTGATGGATCAGCGCTACCACGGCGGCCTGCTCACCGGTCGGCCCGTGACCGAGACGGGCAACGTCATCCTGCTGCACGACAGCGGCGGTGATCGGACCGCGACCGTCGCCGCACTCGGCACGCTGATCGACTCGCTTCGCGCTCACGACGACACGATTGTGCCGCTGTCGGAGCTCGCAGGAATCTCGCGTGAAGACGCGATGCCCGGACTTCCGCCGCGCAGCGCTTTCACGCGCGACGTCGAGCTCGCCGGTTTCTCGCTCATCAGCGTGGTGGAGTGGACGCTTGTACTGGCTCTTCTTCGTCGCCGTGGTCGTCGGCGCGGTGAGGCTCGCGATCATCATCGCGCTCGCGCTGTACCAGCGCTTCTCAAAGCGCGCACCGGCGCCGGCGTACTTTCCGCACGTCACGATAATAGTGCCGGCGTACAACGAAGAGCGTGTGATCAGCTCGACGCTTCACAGTCTCCTTAACCAGGTCTACGACGGAGAGTTCGACATCCTCGTGGTGGATGACGGCTCGCCGGACGACACGTTCGCCGTGGTAACTCGCGAGTTCGGTGATGATCCACGCGTCACTGCCTATCGTAAGGAGAACGGCGGGAAGGCGAGCGCTCTCAACTTCGGCATAGCGCGCGCGCGCGGCGAGATCGTGGTCTGTCTGGACGCTGATACTCAGTTCACGCCGAGCACCGTGGCGCGGCTCGTCGCGCCGCTGCACGACCCCAACGTGGGAGCTGTCGCTGGGAACGCCAAGGTCGGGAACAGGCACAATCTCGTTACACGCTGGCAAGCGCTGGAGTATGTGACGAGCCAGAACCTCGAGCGCCGTGCGTTCGCAGTGCTCAACGCGATCACTATCGTTCCAGGCGCCGTGGGCGCCTGGCGCAAAGCGTACGTGCAGGCGGTCGGAGGCTTCAGCGACGACACGCTCGCAGAGGATCAGGACCTCACGTGGGCGCTGGGCGAGGAAGGAGTGAAGGTGACGTACGCAGACGACGCCATCGCGTACACCGAGGCGCCCGATACGCTCAGCTCGCTCATCAGGCAGCGGTTCCGGTGGTCCTTCGGCACTCTGCAGTGCGCGCGCAAGCACAGGCACATCTTCCTGCGGCCGAAGTACGGCGCGTTGGGGCTCATCGCGATGCCCAACGTCTGGCTCTTCCAGCTGTTCTATACTGCGATCTCTCCGCTCGCCGATCTGCTCTTTGCGTGGAGTCTGGTGTCGGTGTGGCTCGCGTGGCGAGCGCACGGCGCGACGTACGGGATGACCAATCTGCGCGACGTGCTCGTGCTGTACTCGGTCTTCCTGATCGTCGATTGGCTCGCGGCGGTGATCGCGTTCGTGATGGAGCCGGGCGAGGAATTGGCGCTGACGTGGCTGATACTCATCCAGCGCTTCGTCTTCCGGCAGACGATGTACTGGGTGGTGCTGCGGTCAATGGGCGCCGCGATGCGCGGGCACGTCGTGGGTTGGGGTAAGCTCGAGCGGAAGGGGATGAACCTCGTCCCGACGACAGCCGCCGCAGCGCGACGGCGCGACGTGTCGCCGATGAGGCGAATCTTGCACTGGCTGTTCCCAGGGTCCCAGCCGTCGGCGGATTCGACGCGGCCGGACCAGCCGGACTCGCCATGAGGATGATACGTGCTCACGGACGTGCCGCGGTGCTTCCAGTAGTCCGGCAGCGCCGCTATATATCGAATCTATCCAGATGCCGACAGCCGGCATCACTTTCGTGCTCAAGCGTCGCCGCCTCGAGCGGCGCCACAACATAGATGCAACTTCTCGCGGTAGGCTTGGATCACCACACGGCTCCGCTCGCGCTCCGTGAGCGCGTGGCGCTTGGCGCCGATGCTCTCGCCGCTGCGGCGTCGCGCTACAGGGAGCGCGGCGTCGAGGGGTTCGTCATATCGACCTGCAACCGCACGGAGTACTACGGCATCGTCGGCCACGCAGAATCGGGGCGTGCATTTCTGTCGGACCTTCTGTTCGCGGGGAGCGGACTCGACAGTGACGACCTGGGCGAGTCGCTCAACGTCTACTCGCACCGTGAGGCGGTGAGGCACCTGTTCCGTGTGGCGGCCGGAATGGAGTCGATGGTGCCGGGCGAGGACCAGATCGTCGGCCAGGTGAAGGCCGCGCTGGACGCCGCTTCACGCGAGGGAATGCTCGGCGCCACGACGCGCAAGCTGGGGGCCGCTGCGCTCGCGGCTGGCAAGAGGGTCCGTGCGAAGACCGGGCTGTCGCGGCATCCGCTCTCGGTGGTCTCGGTGGCATGCCACGCGGCGCGGGAGGCGCTCGGCTCGCTGTCGAACACGCACGTCCTCATCGTCGGCGCTGGCGCGACCGCCGAGCTCACGCTGAAGCACCTCGGCGCGCACGGGCCGGCTTCGATCACCGTGACTGGCCGCCGCGACGATCGCGTCGCGGTGGTCGCTGGCGCAGTCGCGGCCAGGACGGCACCGTGGGACGCGCTCGGCAGTGCGGTGCGTGCTGCTGACCTGGTGATAAGCTGCACCAGCAGTCCGGACGTGATCTTCACGTCCGACGTAGTCGCGGAAGCGATGCGGGGGCGCGAAGCACGTCCGCTCTTCGTCTTCGATCTGGCAGTGCCACGCGACGTAGAGCCTTCGGTCGCGGCGATTCCTTTCGTCCGGCTCTGGGACGTCGATGCGCTCCAAGCGATCTGCGATGCGAACCGCGCGCTGCGCGCTGGCGAGTTCCGCGCTGGCGAGCTGATAGTGGATGCGGAGACCGAGCGCTTCATGGAGTGGTGGGACGCGAGACGTCTCGCGCCGACGATCACCGCGCTGCTCGACGCGAGCGGCAGACTGCGCGACGCGGAGCTCGAGAAGCTTCTCGCGCGCATGCCGGGGCTCGCCGAGCGTGACGAGCAGCTCATCATCGCGTTCGCGAGCAAGCTCGTGCAGAAGCTGCTTCATGGCCCGATCAGTGTGATGAAGCAGAGCGCTGACGGCGACAACATGGCGCAGGTGGTGAGGACGCTCTTCGATCTCGACGTCGAGGCATCGTCACGGGCGCGCTCGTCGCAACACGTCGCGGATCAGGCGCACGCTCCGCCTCACGCTCCGCACGCGTAGGCGCGCCGCCGCTCGTCTGTCGGCGGCTGAATCATCAACCGATATGCAGTGACCCTATCCGAGACGGTTCTCATGCGGGCGGCGCGGATGAAGCCCGTGGAGCGTACGCCAGTCTGGTTCATGCGCCAGGCTGGACGCATCCTCCCCGATTATCGCGCGATCCGTGAGCGGTACTCGCTGGTGGAGATCTGCCGCGACCCGGAGCTGTGCGCGGAGGTGACGCTGCAGCCCGTCGAGCAGCTCGGCACCGACGCTGCAATCCTATTCTCCGACATCATGCTCCCGCTGATCGCCGTGGGAGTGGATCTCCGAATAGTCGATGACGTGGGTCCGGTGATAGCGAACCCGGTGCGCGAGCGCGCGGCGCTCGATACGATTCGCGCCGCTCGAGCCGGCGCGCGACATCCAGTTCGTGCTCGATTCGGTTCGGCTGATCAAGCGCGAGCTCGGCGACAGCGTTCCGCTGATCGGCTTCTCCGGAGCGCCGTTCACGCTCGCCGCGTACCTGGTCGAGGGGAAGCCGTCGCGCGACTTCGCAATGGTGAAGTCGATGATGTACGGCGCGCCGGATCTCTGGCACGATCTCATGGCGCGACTGAGCGACATCTGCACGACGTTCCTGCGAGCGCAGGCCGAAGCGGGCGCGGACGTGCTGCAGCTCTTCGATTCGTGGGTCGGCGCGCTCTCGCCGGACGACTACGCGGAGTTCGTGCAGCCGTACACGCAGCGCATATTCTCCGCGCTCCGCGCGCTGGATATCCCGCTGATCCACTTCGGCGTGAACACCGCGACGTTGCTTCCGCTGATGCGGGACGACGGAGCGAGACATCATCGGTCTCGACTGGCGTGTGCCGCTCGACGAAGGATGGCGGATCATCGGTCACGAGCGCGGAGTGCAGGGCAATCTCGACCCAGCCGTGCTGCTCGGGCCGCCTGATTACATCCGCACACGGATCGCCGACGTGCTGCGTCGCGCCAATGGCCGGCACCGGCCACATCTTCAATCTCGGCCACGGGCTTCTGCCGCGCACTCCGCTCGGAAACGTGAAGCGCGCAGTCGAGTTGGTGCGCGAGCTGAGCGAGCGTCGCGCACCGGTCGAAGCGACCGCGTGAGCGACAGCGCGTGCGAGAAGTGAAGGAGGCCGTGCTGCTCATGGCGTACGGCACGCCGGAGACGCCGGACGAGGTGGAAGCGTACTACACTCACATCCGTGGCGGCCGCACGCCGTCGCCCGAGCTCGTCGCCAGGCTGCGAGAGAAATACGAGCTGGTCGGCGGCCGCACGCCGCTCACCGACGATCACGCGCAGCGCCGCGAGCGCGCTCGAGAGCAGGCTGAATGACGACCGCAGCGTCGCCGCGACGCGTGTACGTCGGAATGAAGCACTGGCATCCGTACATCGCCGAAACGATGAGCGAGATGGCGCGCGACGGCATCGAGCGCGTCACGGCGGTGGTACTCGCGCCACATTACTCGCGCATGAGCGTGGGTGGCTACCGCAAGTCCGTCGAAGCCGCTCGTGACGAGCTCGGCGGCGCGATGGAGATCTCCTTCGTGGAGCGCTGGTACGAGCGCGAAGAGTTCATCACGATGATGGCCAAGCTCGTTCGCGACGGGCTTGCACGCTTTGACGCGAGCGAGCGTGAAGACGTGTGCGTGGTCTTCAGCGCTCACAGTCTACCTCAGCGCATTCGTGAGTGGGATGATCCATACGAGCGCGAGCTGCTCGCGAGCAGCGAGTTGGTGGCGAAGAGGGTTGGACTCGCGGATTGGCGCTTCGCGTGGCAGAGCGCGGGCGCGACTGGCGAGCCGTGGATCGGTCCCGACATTCTCGACTACCTCGAGACGCTGCACGCGGAGGGCGTGCGCAACGTCCTCATGGTCCCGATCGGCTTCGTGTGCGATCACCTGGAGATTCTCTGGGACATCGATCACGAGGCGCGGGAGAAGGCAGCCGAGCTCGGCATGACGCTCGAGCGCACGGCGCTCCCGAATTGCTCGGATGCATTCATCGACGTGCTCGAGGCGATAGTCGCGAGCGAGGCTGCGCAGTGATCTGATGGCCGAGCAACCGCGACTGATCCGTATCGGCACGCGACGAAGCGCGCTCGCGCTGCGGCAGACTGAGATGGTCGCGGCGGCGCTCTCGCGCGTGGCGCCCGAGGCGCGAATAGAGATCATCCATCTCACGACCGTCGGCGATCGCGTGACCGATCGGCCGCTCGCGGCGATAGGTGGGCGAGGTGTTTTCGTCACCGACATCGAGAACGCGTTGCGCGATGGCACTGCCGACATCGCGGTGCACAGCGCCAAGGATCTCCCGTCGACGCTCGCGGACGACATGGCGCTGCCAGCGTTCCTCCAGCGTGCGGACGCGCGTGACGTGCTCGTGAGCGAGTGCGCGAGCATCGCCGAGCTTCCGGCGGGTGCGAAGGTCGGCACGAGCAGCCCACGTCGCGCATGCCAGCTTCGCGCAATCAGGGACGACCTCGACATTCGCGACGTCCGTGGCAACGTCGATACGCGGCTGCGCAAGCTGGATGCGGGCGAATACGACGCGCTCATTCTCGCCGCGGCGGGGCTCGCCGGCTGGGGATCGCTGACGAGCGCATTCGTCCGCTGCCGATGGACATCATGCTTTCGTCACCGGGGCAGGGGGCAATCGCGATCGAGACGCGCCGCGACGCGGACGCTCTGCACCGAGATCATCGGCCGTATAAACGATCAGCGAACCGCCGACGCGGTGAGCGCGGAGCGCGAGTTCCTCGCGTCGGTCGGCGGGACGTGCGACTCAGCGGTTGGCGCATACGCTGAGGTGACTGACGACGAGCTGAGCATCACGGCGATGGTCGGGGACGTCGACGGGCACATGGTGCGTGACAGCGCGCGCGGCCCGCGACGCGGCGGCGAGCAGCATCGCGCGCGAGCTCGCGGCGACGATGCTCGCGCACGGCGGTGCGGAGCTCGTCGCGCGAGGCGCTCTCGCGCGCCGCGAAGGGTGAGCGAGTCACGGAGCGAAGCTGCGCGGCAGGCGGGTGATGGTGACCGGAGCGCGCGGCAGTCAGGAGAGGCTCGTCGCTTCGCTCGTTGCGATGGGCGCCGAAGTCATCGAGTGCCCGATGATCGAGATAGCGCCGCCGCGCGACCCGCGCGTGCTCGACGACGCGGTGAGATCACTGGCCGATTTCCGCTGGCTCGTCCTCACGAGCAAGAACGCTGCGGCCGCGGTGGCAGAGGCGCTGGATCGAGTGGCTCTCCCTCGGTCAGCGCGCAGTGCGTGCAGCGTCGCGGCGGTTGGAAACACGACTGCCGACGTTGCCGTCGCCGCTGGCTTGCGTGTGGTAGCAGTGCCCGCGCGCCAGGAATCGCGCGAGCTTCCAGCGCTGCTCGGAGATGTGCGAGGAGCGCGCATCCTGCTCCCGCGCTCGGACATCGCTGACCCCGCGCTTCCGCGTGCGCTCCGCGAAGCCGGAGCCGACGTCCGCGAGGTGGAAGCGTACCGGACCGTGACCCCGGACGATGCTGCGCTCGGAGCTGGCGCGCGCAATCGCGGCAGGCGCCATAGACGCAATCACCGTTGCGAGCGGCTCCGCAGCGCGCGGGCTCGCCTGCGCGACGGGCAAGATCGCGTGCGGACGCTGCGTGCGCGGCTCGAGCGCGCGCTCATCGTGTGCATCGGCGACTCATCGGCCAACGCTTCACGGTGCGCTGGATTGCAAGTGGCGTCGGTTGCCAGGACCAGCGATCTCGATGGGCTCGCCCAGGCCGTCGCGAGCACGCTCTCTCGCGCGGCGCAGGCTAGCTAGCTTTGGATGTGACATGACTACCGACTCGACCACGCCGCTACCGACCAGCAGACCGCGCCGCCTTCGCAGCGACTCGCTGCGCGGCCTCGTGCGCGAGCATCGCCTCAGCGCGCGCGATCTCGTGTATCCGCTCTTCGTCGTGGACGGCAAGCGGCATCGAGCACGCCATCCAGCCGATGCCAGGGCAGTTTCAGCGCTCGGTGGACATGCTCGAGCGCGAGATCGAGCGCGTGCGGCGAGCGGGGATCAGATCGGTGCTGCTCTTCGGCATACCGTCGGCGAAGGATGAGACCGGCGACGCAGCGCGCGATCCGTCAGGTCCGGTGCCGCGCGCCATCCGCGAGATCAAGCGACTCGCGCCAGAGATCACGGTGATCGCGGATGTGTGTCTGTGTGAGTACATGACGCACGGACACTGTGGCATCCTCGACCACGCGCGCGCGACGGTCGATAACGACGCGACGCTCCCGCTGCTCGGCGCGCGCCGCCGTCGCGTACGCCGATGCGGGGGCCGACATCGTCGCACCGAGTGCGATGATGGACGGTCAGGTCCGCGCGATACGGTCCGCGCTCGACCAGAGCGCGCACGACGACACCGCGATCATGGCGTACTCGGTGAAGTACGCATCGGCGTTCTACGGGCCGTTCCGGGTCGCGGCGGAATCGGCGCCCTCGGTCGGCGACAGGCGCTCGTACCAGATGGATCCGGCGAACCTTCGCGAGGCGCTGCGCGAGATCGATCTCGACATTGCCGAAGGCGCCGACATGGTGATGGTGAAGCCGGCCGGCGCATACCTCGACGTGATTCGCGCGGTTCGCGAGCGCACTCACGCACCGCTGGCGGCATACCAGGTGAGTGGCGAATACGCGATGCTCAAGGCAGCGGCGGAGCGCGGCTGGCTCGACGAGCGGCGCGCGGTGCTGGAGAGCGCGATAGCGATGAGACGCGCCGGTGCCGACATCATCATCACGTACTACGCGCACGAGCTCGCGCAATGGCTGCGTGACGATGACTGACGCGGCGCACGAGCTGGTGCAGGAGCGCGCACGGTACGCGCGCTCCGCCGAGTTATTTGCCGAAGCATCTCGCGTGCTCCCCGGCGGCGTCAATTCGCCGGTGCGCGCATTCCGCGGCGTGGGCGGAACGCCGATCTTCATCCGCAGCGGAAGCGGCGCGCGCATCGAAGACGTGGATGGCAACAGCTACATCGACTACGTGTTGTCGTGGGGCCCGCTCATACTCGGCCACGCGTCGCCGGAGATCGTCGAAGCAGTATGCGAGCAGGCGAAGCGCGGCACCTCGTTCGGCGCTCCGACTGAGGGCGAGACAGAGCTCGCCGAGCGGATAATCGCCGCGGTCCCGTCGGTCGAGATGGTGAGGTTCGCGTCGTCCGGAACCGAAGTGACGATGAGCGCCCTGCGGCTTGCGCGCGCCGCAACAGGGCGGGCGAAGATCGTCAAGTTCATCGGCTGCTATCATGGGCACGCGGACCCGCTGCTCGTGCGTGCAGGGTCAGGTGTGGCGACGCTCGGTCTGCCCGACAGTCCAGGCGTGACCGCGGGCGCCGCAGCTGACACAATCACCGTTGCTTACAACGATCTCGATGCCGTGGAAGATGTGTTCAGAGCGAGCGGAGACGACATCGCTGCGGTGATAGTCGAGCCGGTCGCGGGGAACATGGGACTGGTTCTTCCGCGAGGATGGCTTCCTTGCCGGACTCCGCAGAGTGACCCACGAGCATGGCGCGCTTCTCATCTTCGACGAAGTGATGACCGGCTTCCGCGTCGCGTTCGGCGGTGCGCAGCAGACTTATGACATCACGCCCGACCTCACCTGCCTGGGCAAGGTGATCGGCGGAGGGCTGCCGGCGGCCGCGTACGGTGGGGCGCGCTGGATCATGGAGCAGGTCGCGCCGGTGGGGCCGGTTTACCAGGCGGGGACGCTATCGGGCAATCCGCTCGCGATCGCGGCGGGCAACGCGACGCTCACAGCGCTCGCGCGGCCCGGCGTGTACGACAGGCTTGCGAGAGCTGCGAGCAGTGTCGCCTCGGCGTTCGCGGATGCGGCAGAGCGATGCGGCATCGCGATCACGACGGCGACCGCCGGATCGATGTGGGGCTTCTTCCTCACCGACGAGCGCGTGACCGATTTCACGACTGCCAAGCGAGCCGACACCGCGCTCTACGCGCGGCTGTTTCACGCATTGCTCGAGCGCGGAGTGTACGTCGCTCCGTCGCAGTTCGAGGCGGCGTTCGTCTCGACCGCGCACGACGACGCCACGCTCGACGAAACGAGGTCAGCGGTACGCGCGGCGTTCGAAGCGCTGCGGTAGCGCGTTCGCGCCGCGCGTCGGCGCCGTGCTGGATCTCAGCGCTGCTTCCGCTCGACTCCTTCGCGCATCACGGTCCAGTGTTGTCCATCGCGGGTGAACTCGATGCGGAAGCGGATCTCGCTCGACGTCATGAACAGATTCACCGTACGGAAGCGCGGTCGATTGCTGGCGCGTGCGGAGCTGTCGGTGAGGGCGTCGCCATACGTCCACGTGGCCCCCGAGATCGTGAGTCTGCCGGCGTACGGCAGACCACCGCGCGGCGGGAGGGCGTACTGATTGAACTCGTCGGGGTTTCTGGACGCCGTGAATACGATCATCCCTTGCGGCACTCCCCGCACTATCTGATCACAGGCGAAGTACGGCCCGTTGCGCCAGCAGTCGTTGTGCAGCGTGGTAGTGTCGTGTCCCGCCTTGCTGTACGGCGTCGTGAACGCGGTGTCGGCGGAGCGCCAGACTCCGGCGAGCACGGCGACGCGAGCGAGACCGGTATCCGGCGGTACTGGTGGTGCGACACTCGCCGCGGCGTGTGCGCTGCCCGTTTGCGAGACAGCGACTGCGACGCCAAGAGCGGCCAGAGCGATGAGCGGGACGAACGCGCGCATGGTTATTCCATCCGTTGTGGGAGAGATAATATGCGGCAACCGCCGCAGCCGTGCGCCGGCCGGCCGTACACAGATGGCTGCCCGGCAACCGTCGCGCGGGCAGAACGCCATCGACAGGCGCGACTAGCTTTCGCTCAGAACGCTCACGGAGGTTATCCGGCCTGATGAACGGTGCGAAGCTCTCAGAAGACTGGCGCAGTGCAGCGCGGTACGCGGCGATCGCTGCTCAGCGTCGCGCCGTGGAGCGTCGCATGCTCGCGCGACCGGTCGACGCCGGACGGGACGCGCGATGGCACGAGCGCCGCGCCGGCCGCCGCTGCTACCGCCGTTCCGTCATCGGCAGGATCGACGCTTCACTACGTCGCCACGGGCGGAAACGGCGAACGGTTCTACGTCGATACCGCCACGCTGCGTGCGAGCGGCGACTCGCGCGCGTTCAACCTCGTAGCGGTCGAAACGGCGCCGAAGCAATCACTTGGCGCCACATACGACGAGTCCACGACGATGGACTCCGTAGCGTGTTCGGCGCGCAGATTCACGCTTGGCACCTTCACCGGCTACTACAAGGGGCGGCAGCAGTTCAGCAATCCTGGAACGAGCGACATTCCGATCAGACCTCACAGCGCGTTCGATTCGGTGCTGACCTTCGTCTGCTCGCGAGGGAAGTGATGCCCAGTCGAGCGATGTTGGTTGTCATGTTCGCCACGCTCGTGTCGTTCAGGCCTTCCGCGGTCGTCGCGCAGGGTCAGTGGACTGGTGTGGGCGCGATCGGTAGCACTGCGATGTTCATGGATACCACGAGCATCGTGCGCGACGGGCATATCCGCAAAGTGTGGCTCGAGTCAGTGGATCCGGAGCCCAAGCGAGTGGTCATCGTGAAGGACACCATCGCCTTCGACACGGTGGTCGGACTCAATGTGTTCGATTGCAGCAAGCACACGGTCGAGGTGCCCACCGTGTACTACTACCTGCGCGGGGAGGCCACGCTCACGATTCCCGAATCGAAGGAATCGCCTCACCCGATCAAGCCGCGCTCCTTCCTCGACGCCGTTTACACGCGATCTGTGCAAGGATTGAAGCGCGCTACTGTGTTGACGTGCGTCCGCGCCGCGCAATGATGGCAGGGTGGCGCAGGCGCATGAAAGCGGATTATTTATGCGTAACGAGGCGATGACGCCTCTGACCCGATAGCTCAGTTGGTAGAGCAACGGACTTCACACGGAGCAGCGCAGTGGAAACGCTGCGGCTGAATCGCTTCAAAATCGGTGAACGGTGTGGTAGCGATACCGTCCCAACGCCGAGCCAAGCCGGATTACCGGAAGGTGTAGAGACTCGACGGAGCGGACCGTACCGCGTTCAGCAGACTCCACGTGCTGACCCGCGGCGGTCAAGGCAGAGTCCAGACCACGAACGCTCGAGAGAGCGGCGGCGAAAGTCGAAGTGGCAGGTTAATCCGTAGGTCGCGGGTTCGAGACCCGCTCGGGTCACTGTGATACAGAACGCGGCTCGCTTCCCAGCTGGGAAGCGAGCCGCGTTCTGTATGCCGAAACGCCGAGAGCTTAAGCGGTCACGCCAGTGGTGTTGATGGAGTTGGTCGCTGATTCCACCGTCGAGAGCGCGCCAGCGATGAAGTTCTGGAGATCTTCAGCGAGCGTGCTGCCACTGCTATCGCTGCTGTCGCTGTTGCTGCTCTCGCTCGAGCTGCCGCTCTGACTGGAATCGCTCGCGCTGCTCGCGTGGTGGTGGCCATGGTGATGATGGCCGTGCACGAGCGCCTGCGATGCGCTGCTGCTGTCCTGCGCCTGGGAATAGGCATCTGCAGGGCTCTGCGAGCCGCGCGACGATGGCGGCTGCAGCACCGAGAGATCTCCGGTCTGCGCTGCCGTGGCGAACTTTGCTGCGAGTGAGCTCAGCACCTTCGCCGCCTGCGGATCGCTGGACGATTGCGCGGTCGCCTGCAGCTGTTGCGACAACTGGGACAGGATACTGGTCGCTTCGGTAGGATTTGTCGCGAGAAGCTCCTGCAGCTTGCTGAACAGCTGGGCGGGTTGACTCAGCTGTGCGGAGCTCAATCCGGACGTGGAATCCGTCGACGTAGAGTCCGACGTGGACAGGTCCGCGCCGAGAATCTGCGACGGATCGGTGGAGATGAGAAACGGGTTAATGGTGGTGGAGCTTGCTGGTGTTATCGACATCTGTCTCTCAGGTTGATGCGGTTCGGCGCACGACGATGGTGCATGCTTGCGGCGCTCCTTCGTGGCGCTCGCTCCACACGCTTACAACATTTGACCAGCGAGTGATGGACGCGTCACGGCCCGCGGCCCCGAAGAAACAATTAAGACGCGATGTGCGCCGGTCAGGCTGCCCGCGGCGCCGTGAGCTCCGCGAACGCGCCAGCGTCGTAGGCGTCACAGTAGGCTGAGTAGTCACTGGCGTTTCGCCCTGCCGCGTCGAGCGCCCTGTCGAGCAGGCGGACCTGCCAATCGTCTCTCGCGGCGAATTCGCACCATTCGTCGGCAGTCGCGCCGTGGTGCCACCCGACTGTGCGCAGCTGCGCCCACGCGGCGAGCCGTGCGAAGGTCTGGATCGCGGTCGCAAGCTTGTGCGGCTTTGTTGACCAAGATGCGAGATTGATTCGATCGGCGATCGGTTGCAGCTCCTTCACTACGTACGACAGACCGCGTGCACTGACGGGCCGCAGCAGAGCAGGCGAGACTGCCTGCGCGCGATGCTGTACCGCGCACACTCTATCACCCTCGCTCGGCCAGTCACGTTGAGCGAGCGGCGACCACGCTGCGAGGGAGGACGCAACCTGCTGTTTCACGTCGATGAGAAGATTCCGGTCGGGTGATCCGCGTCCCTCGACGAGCACGACGAACCGCTCGACACCAAGACTTCCCGTTCCGGCCACACGACGTGCGACATCGATGACGTTGAAGAAGCCCGGCTCGGGAGATGCGTTGGAGACCGCTCCGATGATACTCGCCGCGCGCTCTCGCTCGGTGTCGGTCACGGGGAGAATGTGCTCGCCATCGGGAACGAGCTTTCGCGTCTTACCGTGTCTGGTCACCTTGCTGTAGTGGTCGAGCAGCTCGGGGCGTCCGCGACGTCCGACTTGCGACAGCAATCGGCTCACGATCCCGCGCGCGGTCTCACGCTCGATCCAGCGCGGCTTCCCTGCGCGGAGCTCGGTGACGTACGCGTCGAGCGCGAGGGAAGTGAGTCCAGCGGCCTCCTGCTCGGTGAGACCGATCGACGGTGCGCTCACCAGCACACTCGCGAGCAGGCGCGCAGTGTCCCACGCCGCGGGCGCTCTGGCGCTCTCATCAAAATCGTTGAGGTCGAAATACGTGAGGCGGTTGTCGCCCTTGTAGCTCCCGAAATTCTCGACATGCAGATCGCCGCATACCCACGCGGCGGGCGAAGAGTCGAGCAGGTCGTCGCGCTGCCACTGTCGGTAAAACAGCTCGCACGTCCCGCGAAAGAACTGGAACTCACCCGCGCGCATCGCGGCGAGCTTGCGTGCGACGAGCCGCGGCTCGCGACCCGCGTTGGCCTTGACGATCGGCTCGATAACCTGCGGAGTGGTCATGACCTGAAGCTACAAGCGGGCCGCGCGCCGCACACCATTCTGGCCGACCTTCACGCGCGACTTATATTCGGCGCATGCAGCAACTCATGTCGCCTACGTGGGCGCTCAGCTTCGACTGGCGGTACTTGCTCGCGCTGGGCGAGCGGCTGCTGATAGCGTACCTGCTGACGGTGCTGATCGGGCAGGAGCGCGGCCGCGACTCGCACAGCGCGGGGCTGCGGACGTTTCCACTCGTCTCGCTCGCTTCCTGCGCCTACGTGCTGCTCGCGATCGGAATATTCGGGGCGAGCTCCGCCGATTACTCGAGGGTGCTCCAGGGGCTCGTGACAGCGGTAGGTTTCATCGGCGGCGGCGCCATCATCAAGGACCAGGAGCGCGTGCGTGGTACTGCGACCGCGGCCGGAATCTGGGCGACGAGCGCGATAGGAGCCGCGGTTGGCTTCGGTCAGCTGGAGCTCGCGGTGCTCGTTGCCGTTCTCACCTACCTCACTCTGGTGGTCCTGCGCCGCTTCGAGCTCTCGACGAGCGATTAGCGCAGCCCATCTCTGGACCAGATCAGCTCGCGCGTAGCGTCGGCGCAGGCTGCGAGCGGCGTTCCGGACCGGTGTACGCCGGCGTGGTCTCGGCGACGTCAGCGGGCGTCACGCTCACCTCGATGATCTTCACCGGCAGCGAATCTGGATATGTCTTGCGGAGCAGCGGCATCGACACGTTGTAGACGGGGGTCCCCGCTGCCGTCGCACCGACGACTGTTCCGCCGTGCGCGTGGCCGTGCACCACGCACTTCACCGGGTAACGCGTGAGCGGCTCCTCCAACCTTCCGCAGCCGAGGAACGGGAATATCTCAGGATCCTCGCCGATCACCGTCGATCTGACTGGCGAGTAGTGCAGGACCGCGACGCGCGGCGCGCTGCGGATGCGCGCCAGCGCGGTCTCGAGCTTGAGCTCTTCCTGCACCGCTTCCGCAACAAAGCTCTTGATCCCCGGCTCGCCCCACGCGCCGAGTGTCGCCTTGCCGAAGCCGCCCGCGAAGCCCTTGGTGCCGGCGAAGCCAACGCCGAGCAGCTCGTACGACTCACCATCGAGGATGTGTGCGCCGCCCTCGACCAGAATGTCGCGCACTTCGCGCTCCTTGCCCGACTCGAAATCGTGATTGCCTAGGACGCCAACCACCGGGATCCGCACACCGCTCAACTCCTTGGCGAGGATGCGCGCTTCATCAGGAAGTCCGTAGTCGGTGAGGTCGCCGCACAGCACCAGCACGTCGGCGAGTCGCGCTGCTTCGGCGAAGATCGGCTGCAGCAGACCGGTGGAGTCCTTTCCGCAGTGGACGTCGCCGACCGCGGCGATGCGAACGGTGTCTGGACGCTGAGTGGATGGTTGAGCCATGTGGTGCGACGGAAGGATGGTCCGATGTCCGAGCCCAGCAATTGCAATATCCGACCCAACCGACTTCAACAACCGTTCCGCGTGGCCTCAACCAGTAACAAGACACCGAACTCACGCGCTCCAGCGAACGCAGGTGTGACCGAGCGGCGAATCCGCCAGCGTCGGTCGCAGCTGCGCGAGCTCGCCTCGCCGGCAGCGCAACGTTTTTACCACCGCGTGATGACGACGCTCACGCAGGGTGGAATCGACTTTCTGGTGGGCGGCGCTTACGCATTCACGCCGTACACCGGGATCGACCGCTCCACAAAAGACTTCGACATCTTCGTCCGTCACGACGATGGCATGCGCGCACTCGACACTCTTGCGCGCGCCGGTCTGCGCACCGAGCTCACGTTTCCGCACTGGCTCGGCAAGGCGTTCCTGCGCCGCGACTTCGTCGACATCATCTTCAACTCGGGGAACGGGATCACCCCGGTCGACGAGGAGTGGTTCACCCACGCGATCGAGCGCACGTGCTCGGCGTGCGCGTGCTCACCGTCGCGCCTGAAGAGCTGCTCTGGTCCAAGGCGTTCATCATGGAGCGCGAGCGGTACGACGGGGCCGACGTGATCCACATCATTCGCTCGGGCGCGGAGCGACTCGATTGGGAGCGAATACGCACGAGGTTTGGCACGAGATGGCGCGTGCTGCTCGGCCATCTCGTCATGTTCGGCTTCGTCTACCCTGGCGAACGCTCGCGCATTCCCGCGTGGCTGATGACCGATCTGCTCTCGCGGCTGAACGGAGAGCTCGTCACCGACTCACCTGCCGGCCGACTCTGTCAGGGCACTGTCATCTCGCGCGAGCAGTATCTCCCGGACACTCTCGAGTGGGGTTACGAGGACGCGCGGCTCGCGCCACTCGGCGGCATGACGGCGCAGGACATCGCGCAGTGGACCGCGGCGATCGGCAAGATCAAGTGATCGTCGTCGCGACGGGTGCGCCTCAGCGCTGCATGAGATCGAGTCGATATCCTTGCCGCGGTAATGTGATGATGTAGCGCGGCGCGCGCGGATCGGGCTCCAGCTTGCGCCGCAGCTCGGCGAGGTGGGTGTCGACAGTGCGACTCATGACATCTGGCTCGTACCCCCAAACCTCGCGCAGCAGCTCCTCGCGCGTGACGATTCCACCATTCCGCGCGATGAGCGCGATGAGCAGCGCGTACTCCATGGGCGTGAGTTGCACCGCACGCCCCGCGCGCCTCACCGAGTGACTCTCGCGATCCACCTCGACGTCGCCGAATCTCACAACTGGTATTCGGACTACGGCGAACGTGCCGCTGGCCGTGCGGCGGAGCAACGCTTCGACGCGCGCGAGGAGCTCGAGGACACCGAAAGGCTTCGTCACGTAGTCGTCCGCGCCGAGCCGGAACCCGCGCAGCTTGTGCGCTTCATCCGACAGCGCAGTGAGCACGAGTACGGGCGTGGTGCTGTCGTGCTCGCGAATACGACGCAGCAGGTCGTAGCCGTTGCCGTCCGGTAGCATCACATCGAGGATGACGAGATCGGGGCGAGCCACCGCGAGCTCGGCGAGCGCTGATGACACGTCGGTCGCAGTTGCGACCTCGTAGCCATCGAACTCGAGGTTCTGGCGCAGGCCGGCAGCGAGCCCGGCGTTGTCTTCGACGAGAAGTATCCGGCTCATGCGCCATTCCTTGCTGCCGGAAGCTCGACGACGAACTCGGTGCCATGCTCGTCGGACTTACCGATCACCACGCTTCCGCCAGCGGCCGTCACTGTGCGGCGCACTACTGCAAGGCCGATTCCCGCGCCGCACGGCGTCGCTGTCGCCGCGCACGTACATCTGCCACACGCGGTCGCGAAGCTCCGGCGCGATTCCCGGCCCATGATCCGACACGCTGATCTTCACGATGCCATCATGCTGCTCGGCGCTCACGTCCACCGTCTGCCCATCAGGCCCGAACTTGAACGCATTGTCGATGAGATTTGTCAGTACCTGACGCGAGGTCGATCTCGGAGATGCGCGCAGCGACCGCGCCGCTCACCCTCACGCTTGCCGTCGAGCGAGCCGGTGCGAGAGCCATCGCGCCGTCGATCACCGACCGTAGCACGGGCTCGACGAGTGTCGCTGGCTGCGCGCGCCGGTCGCCGCGCGCGAGGCTCACGACATTATTGACGATGTCGGCGAGCCGACGCGCTTCGGCGGCGATGACGCGCGCAGCGTTTGCGCGGTCTTCTTCGGTGCGTGTCCTGCCGAGTGCGAGCGTCTCAGCGTAGAGAAGGATCTGCGCGAGGGGCGTGCGCAGCTCGTGCGAGATCGTGGTCACGAGATTCGCCTGCGCACGCACCGCGGCACGCTCGCGCACGAGCTGCATCACGGCGAGTGCGCCGAGTCCGACAGTGGCTGCGAGCATCAGCGCAAGGACGTAGGGCGGAACTACGTCACGCTCCACTATCACTCCCGCCATCCGGCGAGTCGGCGACGGGTATGCGGAGAGCGCGATACCGGCGACGCTGGCGCGTGCTACGGCCGTGTCCTGCGGTGCGCGCGACGCAGCGAGCAGCGTGTCTCTGTCCAGCGTCGCGGAGAGCGTGACGAGCTGCGCAGCTGGGTTCGCGGCGTCACTGCGCGCGAGCAGCGAAGCGATCGCGGCTCGACAGGTGACTATGCCGTACGCCGCCGCCGGCGCTTCGAATGGCGCGTATTCCACGCCGTAGACGATCACACGATCGACGCCGTCAAGCTCGAACGAGAGCGCCTGGTACGCGCCGGCGGGCAGAGGCCTGATCGTGCCGGGGCCGATGCGTCGCGCGCCATCGCGCATGTCCTGAGGATCGCCGCCTACAGCTGTGATGCTACCGTCGCGGAAGTCATCGCGGAAATACCAGACCGGGAGTCTTCCACCGCGCGCATTCGCCGCGCACGCGAGCGCGCGGCTCGCAACGGCGCTCGTGTCGGGCGCGGGAAGCTGGTCGTACACCGAGGCCATCGTGTGCGTGGTCGCTTCGCCGAGTGCGGCTGTTATCACCGCGCGGAGCGTGTTCGCTGCCGCGTCCACGCGCTCGCGGCCTGCGAGCGCGAGATAGTCGGCGGAGATCCGCTCCGTTGTGCGACGGGCGGCGCGAAGCTCGGCGATCGCTGCCCAGGCGAGCGCGGTAGCGAGAACGAGTGTGATTCCCAGCGTCGCGCGCGCCACTATCGGCCGCGGCCGCGACGCGCCAGTCAGCGGTAGTGACACGCCGCGGATCTCAACCGGAGTGCGGCGCCTCGTAATTTCCCGATCGGCCGCCCGACTTCCTCAGGAGCTTGATGTCGCCGATCGTCATTCCGCGATCGATGCTCTTCGCCATGTCGTACACGGTGGCGAGCGCGATGGAGACCGCGATCACCGCTTCCATCTCGACCCCGGTGCGCCCGACCGTCGTCGCAGTAGCCTCGGCGCGAATGCAGCGCGCGCGCGCATCGACCATGAGCGCGACATCGACGCTCGTGAGCGCGATGCCGTGACACAGTGGAATGAGATCGGGAGTGCGCTTGGCCGCCATGATTCCGGCGATGCGCGCGGTCGCGAGCACGTCGCCTTTCGCAATCGAGTTCGATCGGATCGCGTCGAGCGCGTCCGCGCTCATCGTGATGACGCCGCTCGCGGTCGCGCTGCGCAGCGTCTCACTCTTTCCGCTCACGTCGACCATGTGCGCTTCGCCGCGTGCGTCGACGTGGGTCAGGCCGCGGCCGTCATCACTCACCCGGCACGTCCTCGAGCGCGCGCGCCAGCGCCGCGGTGATGAGCTGCGGGCTCACGTTTCCGTCGGCGCGCGTCTGAGCCTCGCATACAGCTGTGATCGCCTTGCTCGCGGCATATGCGCCGCGCGAGTCGTCACGAGCGAGCGCGTGCTGCGCCACGTCGCGCAGCATCACGCCGAGCTCGTCGAGCGCATCGCTGAAGGAGCCGCGGGCACTCGCCGCGCCCTGCGCGAGCGCCATCGCGTAGCGGTCTGCACCACGGCTGCGCGATCCCGTGAGCATGCGCCGCGCTGCTGCGCGCGCAACGCCGCGCCCCTGCGCTGACAGCAGGTCTCCAGGCGCACCACGCGCGATGCTCACACGCTCCGCGTCGCCGCGCGGCAGATCGAGCGCATCGAGCGCAGCTTTCGCCAGCGGGTCGCGCACGAACGCGAGCACCTCGTCGTCGGAGAGCGGCGCGCAGCGGAACGCTACGACGCGCGACTGGATCGTCGGAAGCAGCGCGCCAGGCTCGCTCGAGGTGAGGATGATCGTCGTGTCGGGCGGCGGCTCCTCGAGCAGCTTGAGGAATGCGTTCGCGGCCTGGTCGGATCCTTCCTGCGCGACCATGCGCTCCGCGTCCCCGACTATGAAGATCTTGCGCCGTCCCATGGCGGGTGAGATCGCCGCCTTCTGCACCAGCGTTCGTATCGTCGTGAGGAAGATCGCTTCGCTCCCGGACGGCCGCGCGTAGAGCCCGTGACTCGCGCGCCGCTCCGCGTGCGACTCCTCGAAATCCTCCATCACGTCGTCGCTCGTGGCCGTGGTGTCGCGCAGGCTTGGTCGCGGGTAGAACCAATAGACGTCGGGATGTCGCAGCTCGCTGACGTAGCGGCAGGACTTGCAGATTCCGCACGGCCGGTCGTCGTGCTCGCAGATCAGAAACTGGGCGAGCCAGAGCGCGAGTCGCTGCTTGCCTATCCCGCGCGCACCCGAGAACAGGATCGAGGCTGGGAGCGTGCCGGCCTCCGCCATCCTCCTGAGTCGGCGGCGCTCTTCCTCGTGCCCGAATAGCTGGACTATCGGCATGCGCGAAATATGGCACGCGCGGCCGGCATTCACTGCGGTGCGCCGATCGGCGTCGGCACGGCGCGTGCGGATTGGTCGGTGCGACGCGCGCCGTCGAGGTGCGGTCACTCCGACATCCCTGATCACGAGGTATCAACATGGCCGACAAGACTCTCACCGGCCGCAGGATCGCCATCCTCGCTACGGACGGCGTCGAGGAATCCGAGCTCGGTAAGCCGCTCGAGGCGCTGAAGAACGCCGGCGCCACCGTCGAGATCGTGTCGCTCAAGCCGGGCGAGATCCAGTCGGAGAGCAAGGGGAAGCCGGGGCATCCGTTCAAGGTGGACAAGCTCGTGTCGCAGGTCTCCGCCGACGATTACGACGCGCTCGTTCTGCCGGGCGGCGTCAAGAACCCCGACACGCTTACGAATGGACAAGGGCGCGGTGAGCTTCGCGCACGACTTCATGGCCGCGGACAAGCCGGTGGGCGCCATCTGCCATGGTCCGTGGACGTTGGTGGAGTCGGGCGATCTGCGTGGGCGCACCGTGACCTCGTGGCCCAGTCTGCAGACTGATATCCGGAACGCGGGCGGCGACTGGGTGGACCGGATGGTCTTCACCGACCAGAAGCTCGTGACGAGCAGGAAGCCGGACGACCTGCCCGCATTCTGCTCGACTCTGGTGTCATCGATTGCAGGCGCGTTGGAGGAGCGGTCAGCGGAGCGCTCGGTCGACGAGACGATCGAGGAGAGCTTTCCAGCGAGCGATCCGGCGCCCGGTCCATCATCGATCTAGAAGAGTGGCGGGGACGCGTCTGTCCTGATTTGTGCCGCTCGGCTTTACGTGAAAAAGTACTTGACCGGCTAGCCCGAACCGGCGATAATTGATTCACTGTGGCCAAGATCCTTCCACTCCGAGACGACCGCTCAGCCGAGCCGCCAGCGCTGCACGACAGGGCGATGGACAACCTCGCGTTCATCAGGAACGCGATGGAGCACGCGGGGGCTTTCACCGCTGTCTCCGGCTGGGGAATGGTCATGGTCGGCTTCCTCGCGATTGGCGCCTCGCTCGTCGCCGCGGCGCAGCCAACCAGGGCGCGCTGGCTCGACATCTGGCTTGCCCTCGCGGTGGCGGGAATAGTCATCCAACTCTGGGCGATGCTCGCCAAGGCTCGCGCCTCTGGCATCCCGCTCCTCTCCGGGCCGGGACGCAAGTTCGTGCTCGCAGTCTCGCCACCGCTCATGGCGGGCGCGATCCTGACCGTCGTCTTGCATCACGCCGGGATGGCGCCGCTCCTCCCGGGCCTCTGGCTGCTCCTTTACGGCGCCGCAGTTGCAGCCGGCGGCGCATTCTCGGTAGAGATCGTTCCGGTGATGGGGCTCTGCTTCCTCGCCGCTGGCGCACTCGCACTCTTCACGCCGATGTCCTGGAGTGACTGGATACTCGGCTTCGCATTTGGTGGATTTCACATTGCATTCGGGATTCCGATTGCGCGGAGGTACGGTGGGTAAGCCGAATCGCGCACGCTCCAAGGGCGCCGCGCCGGCGAGTACGCCGCCCGCGCCGCGTCGCCTCTCCTCGCCGCCGACGCCAGAGCTCGCTCCGGTGAGCGGCCGCGCTGCGTCACTGTCGTCCGATTTCGACCGACTGATCCACGAGCGCCTACGGCTCGGGATCGTCAGTGCGCTCGCCGTCAACGACGTGCTCAGCTTCAACGAGCTCAAGCAGCTTCTCGACACGAGTGACGGCAACCTCAGCGTTCACGCGCGCAAGCTCGAGGAAGCGCGCTACATCACCTGCACCAAGACCTTCGAAGGACGTGTGCCTCATACTCAGTACTCCCTCGCTCCGCTCGGTCGGGCCGCACTGGCGAGTTACCTCGATCACATGGAGGCGCTCATCCGCGCCACTCGCGAGCGCTAAGTGATGAAGCCCACGCAACAGTCACACATCCCTCCGGACGCCCGGTCGGAGCGGCTCGAAGATCGTCTCCACGTCGCCATCATCATGGATGGCAACGGACGCTGGGCGACGGCGCGCGGAAGGCCGCGCACCGCGGGGCACGTCGTTGGCGCGCGTACAGTGCGGACGATCGTCGAGTCGGCCGAAGATGCGGGTATCGGCACTCTCACGCTCTACGCCTTCTCGGCGGACAACTGGAAGCGTCCGTCGCGCGAGGTCGCGATGCTCATGCGACTCTTCAGGCGCTACCTGATCTCGGAGACCGACCGCTGCATTCAGAACAGCGTGAGGATGAAGATTATAGGAAGACGCGACCGCATTCCGGCGGAGGTGAGGCGCGCCGCGGAGGTCGCCGAGGCAGCGACGAGACACGGCCGTCGGCTGGAGCTACGCATCGCGCTCGACTACTCGGCGCGCGATGCGATGCTCATGGCTGCGGAGCGCAGCGGCGGGCGGCCGCTCACCCGCGAGGCGTTCGCGCGACTCATGGCGGATGTCACCCACGCCGGCGCGCCGCGCGACGTCGATCTCCTGGTACGCACTGGCGGCGAGCAGCGTCTCAGCGACTTCCTCCTCTGGGAGTGCGCGTACGCCGAGCTCTACTTCACCGACAGGATGTGGCCCGAGTTCAGCCCGGCCGATCTGCAGGCCGCCGTGCGGGAGTTCCGCTCACGCGAGCGTCGCTTCGGCGGCGTGGTCGAGAACGTCGCGGTAGCAGGGTGACGCTGCGCCGCGTGTAGCGCGCTCCCAGCGCACTCGCTAAGATCACTTTCATGTTTCGCCTTTCGCTCCGGCAGAGTGTGGTCGCCGGATACCTCCTCGCCCTGCTCGTGTGCGCGGTCGGCTGGCTGGCGTACGAGACGGCGCAGAGCGCGACGGATGCACACGCCGAGCTGACGCAGACGGCGCGCGTGGTCGCGGCGGTGCACGAGGTTGGGGACCGACTGCGCGATGCGGTCTCGAACCAGCGCGGCTTCTTGCTCACGGGCGACGACCGATATCTCGGGTCATATCGCGCCTCGGTGGAGGGAGCGCGCAACGCGATGTCGCGGCTTCGCGGCGCGGTATCAGCGTATCCCGCCGTCGACGCGCGGGTCGATTCGCTCGGTTATTTCGTCGGCCTGGAGCTGGGCGAGCTCGAGCAGACGATGCGGTTGCAGCGCGACGTCGGCACCGGTCCCGCGATCGACGTGGTGAGATCGGAGCGGGCGTCGGAGCCGGTCGCGCAGATCTCCGGACTGCTCACGAGTGTCGAGAGTGCGGTCGAGCGACACGGCGCGGGCGGCATCGCATCGTCCACTGCCGAAGAGCTTCTGACAGTGCTCGGAGCGTCGATCGCAGCGGCGGTAGCGGTGGCGCTCGCGCTGTTCATCCACAGTCTCTACGTGCGCACGATGCGTGAGCGCGCACGTGTGACGGAGGAGATGGAGAACCAGTCGTATCAGCTCCAGATCCAGGCAGGTGAGCTGCAGCTCACCAACACGGAGCTGGAGAATGCCACGCGCGAGCTCGTGGAGCAGTCGGTAGAGGCGGAGCTCAGCGAGGCACGGCTGGCCGGCATCCTCGGCTCGGCGACCGACGCGATAGTGTCGTTCGACGACGAGCAGCGCATCATCTACTCGAATGCGGCGGCCGATCGACTGCTTTGCGCCGAAGGCGAGAAGCTCGAGGGACAATCGGTGCTCGACTTCGTGCCCGCGCGCAGCGCGCAATCGTTCGAGGAGAGCATGATCTCAGCGCGCCGCGCCGCGCACTCGCGCGTGCCGAGCCCGGAGATCCGCGATACGACGCTGACGCGGCGTGATGCGACCGAGATCCCCGTCGAGCTGTCGATGGCTTACACGCGTAGCGGGCGCGAAGGAATCTTCACCGCCATCCTCCGTGACGTCTCGCGTCAGCGCCAGCTCGAAGCGGAGTTTCGTCAGGCGCAGAAGATGGAAGCGGTTGGTCGGCTCGCAGGCGGTATCGCTCACGACTTCAACAATCTGCTCACGGTGATCGGCGCGTCGAGCGACTTCCTCATGTACGACCTCAAGGGCAGTCCGACCGAGATCGTGCAGGACATTCACGAGATCAAGCGAGCGGCTGATCGCGCCGCGTCGCTCACGCGGCAGCTCCTGGCGTTCAGCAGACGCCAGCTCGTCCAGCCGCAGCTCCTCGACATCAACGCAGTGGTCGCAGAGATGGAGACGATGCTGCAGCGCCTGATCGGTGAGGACGTGTCGCTCAACACTCAGTTCGCCGACGACGTCGGAGTGATAAGGCTCGACCGCGGCCAGCTCGAGCAGATCGTGGTGAACCTCGTAGTGAACGCGCGCGACGCGATGCCTGGCGGCGGCGTGGTGAGAGTGCGGACGAGCAACGAGCGCGTCGACTCGTCTCACGAAGCGAGTCGCGGAAGCGTTGCTGGCGAGTTCGTCACGCTCGCGGTGTCGGACACTGGCATCGGCATGGACGACGAGACACGCGCGCGGATCTTCGAGCCCTTCTTCACCACCAAGGAGCAGGGAAGAGGAACGGGACTCGGTCTCTCGACCGTGTACGGGATCGTGAAGCAGTTCGGCGGCGACATCGTGGTGTCGAGCCAGGTCGAAGTGGGCACCGAGTTCAAGCTTTACTTCCCGCGAATCGACGACGATGCGGTGCTCACTCCCGCAGCCGCATCGCTCCCCAACACGATGCGCGGACGCGAGACCATTCTGCTCGTGGAAGACGAGGATGCCCTGCGCCGACTCACGCGTCGCATCCTCGAATCGCGTGGCTACACCGTGTTCGACGCGCCGGGCGGTCAGGACGCGATACACCTCATGGCGACGCTACACTCGCGCGTGGACCTTCTCCTCACCGACATCGTGATGCCGGGAATGAGCGGACGCGAGCTCGTGGAGCGAATGCTGCCGGTGTACCCATGGCTGCGCGTGCTCTTCATGTCGGGCTACACCGAGGACACGATCCTGCAGCATCGCGTGCTGGAGCTCGGGATAAACGTGCTGGAGAAGCCGTTCGCCGCAGACGATCTCGCTTTCGCGGTGCGGAGCGCCCTCGCGCGTGCTACTGAGCAGGGCTTCGTTCCGGCGCAGTCGTAGATGACCGCGGGCGCCGCGCCGCGACGCTCCGTCACCGAATCCATCGAGCTGCGGTGGGACGCGTTCACCGGCTGGTTCAACACCCGGAATCTGAGCGAGAACGCGGTTCTCCTCACGTTCGCCGTGGTGATTGGTATTACGAGCGCGCTGGGTGTCATCGCGTTCTACAAGAGCATAGATCTCGCGTTCGCGCTGTTCTACAGGCTGCCGGGCGCTCACCTTCCTCACATCAGCATCCTCGCGTACCGCCCGCTCGTCACGGCGGTCGGCCTCACGATCGCGTGGTGGATCATGCAGCGGCTCGGACGCGCATACGACGGGATGAATGTTCCCGATGTGCAGCTAGCGGTAGTGAAGCGCGGTGGTGATCTCCCAGCGCGACCGGCAATAGCTCGCACCATCGCGAGCGCGATAACGATTGGCTCGGGCGGATCGGCCGGAAGCGAAGGACCAGTGGTCGTCCTCGGCGCAGCGATCGGCTCGTGGCTTGGCCGCACTTTCAGGTTCTCACCAAACCGTGTCACGGTGCTCGTCGCGTGCGCGAGCGGCGCGGCGATAAGCGCGGCCTTCAATGCACCGCTCGCGGGTGCGTTCTTCGCGCTGGAAGAGATCGTCGGGACACTGGCGGGCGCTTCGTTTCCACCGGTCGTAGTAGCGAGCGTAGTCGCAGCGGTAGTGTCGCGGAGTGTCTTCGGCAATCACCCGGCATTCCCGATTCCGACTGAATACGGTTACGTGCGAGTCAGTGAGCTGCTCTGGGGATATCCATTTCTTGGCGTCGTCGCTGGACTCATGTCGGCGGTCTACGTCCGTTGCTACTTCGGAGCGGCAACATTAGAACGCAAGCTGCGTCTGCCGCGCGCAGCGGTCCCGGTGCTCGGCGGCGTGGTGATCGGCGTGATCGTGTTCCTGTCGGGCGGCAGGCTCGTCGGATTCGGCCACCTTGCGGTGCAGCTCGACGTTTTTGGCCGCATGGCGTGGTACGCACTCCTCGCGCTGGCGCTCGGCAAGATCCTGATCACGTGCATGACGCTCAACTTCGGCGGCTCGGGCGGCGTCTTCACGCCCTCACTGTTCATCGGCGCCGCGACCGGCGGTGCGGTGGGCGTGGCGCTCTCGCAAGGTCTTTCCGGCGTTCGGCTTTCACCCGGAGGCTTATGCGCTCGTGGGAATGGGAGCACTCGTCGCGGGCGCGACCAACGCACCGATCACTGGAATCCTTCTCGTCTTCGAGATGACGAACGACTACGCGCTGGTGATCCCGCTCATGCTTGCGGTGGTCATCTGCAACGTCGTCGCACGTCGCGTGGAGGGCGACTCGCTGTACAGCGGCTGGCTGCGTCGTCGTGGCGAGTCGATCGAGCACGGTGAGGACAAGGACATTCTCTCCGGGCTTCGCGTGCGCGACGCGTTCGATCCCGCGCCGATCGTCGTGAACGAGGACATGGGCGCACAGAACCTCATCGAGCTTCTGTTGCGCGGCGATCAGAATTATTTCCCAGTGGTGGACGCCGAGGGAAAGGTCGCGGGTGTAGTGACCGCGCCCGACATCGCGCGCGTGGTGAGCGGCGACTATCCCACCGAGCTGTTGCTCGCCGCCGATGTCATGCGCGAGAGCGAGATGGTCGTCGCTCGACGATTCGCTGCTCGAGGCGATCCGCCGCATGGGAATCCACGGCGCCGCCGCGCTTCCGGTGACCGACGGCGACGGCGAGCTCGCTGGTCTCATAACGCGCAGTCACATCCTCAACGCTTACGAGCTGCGAGTGGCGCGCAACGCTGCCACGACGGAGCCGCAGCACAGCTAGACTACGCGCGCCTTCCATCTCCCCAAGCGGAAGATCAGCGCGCTCGCGACGCTCAGTGCGGAGAATGCGACCGGAATCGCGATGAAGACTCCGCGCGGACCGAGTTCGATCTTGTCAGCGAGAAAGTAAGCGAGCGGAATCTCGAAGGCCCAGAACACCGCAATGTTGAGATACGTCGGCGTCCACGTGTCGCCCGCACCGTTGAACGCCTGCGTCAGCACCATGCCGCTCGCGTAGATCACGAACCCGTACGAGATCATTCGCAGACAGTCGGTGGCGTAGATGCGCACCGTGATGTCGTTGGTGAAGATTCCGGCGATTCCCCCCGCGAAGACCGTGTACAGCACTCCGATGACGCCGAGGAAGATCGTGCAGTAGAGCGCGGCCTTCCAGACCGCCCGCTCGGCGCGCGCCGGATCGCCAGCGCCGAGTGATTGGCCGACCATGGTCGCAGCAGCGTTGCTGACGCCGAATGCGGGAAGCAGCGCGAAGATGATCCCGCGGATCCCGATGGTATAGCCGGCAAGTGCCGCGTCGCCGAACTGCGCTACTATGCGTACCAGCCCGACCCAGCTCGCAGTGCCGATCAGCATCTGTACCATCGCAGAGCCGGAGAGCGCGAGCATCCGTCGCACGAGCGAGAGATCGAGCCGCGCGGTCGCGAGCGTGATCCTCACGCGTCCGTTGCCGCGGACCAGCCGCGACAGCGCGAAGAGCGCTCCGCTGCCGCGGCCAATCGTCGTCGCTATGGCGGCGCCGGTGACTCCCAGGCGCGGGAAGGGACCGAGGCCGAAGATCAGGCACGGGCCGAGGAGGATGTTGATCCCGTTGGCGAACCAGAGCACGCGCATCGCTATCGCCGCGTCGCCGGCGCCGCGGAAGATTGCGTTGGCGAGAAAGAGGAGGATGACGCTCACCTCGCCGCCGAGCATTATCCGCGCGTAGTTGCTCCCCGTGGCGACCACATCGGGCGCTGCGCCGAGGAGGACGAGGATGCTGGGAGCGAGCAAACCGCCGGCGACGCCGAGGACAGCGGCCAGCCCGAGCCCGATGACGATGCCCTGCGCTGCGGCGTGCGAGGCGCCGGCGTCGTCGCGCTCGCCGATCCGCCGCGCGACGGTCGCCGTCACCGCGACCGAGAGCCCCATCGCGATGGCGTAGACTATGGAGAGGACCGACTCGGTGAGCCCCACCGTCGCCACCGCGCGCGCGCCCAGTCTCCCGACGAAGAAGATGTCGGTGACCGCGAAGACGCTCTCGAGAACGACCTCGAGCACCATGGGGATGGCGAGAAGGATGATCGCCCTGCCGATGTCGCCCGAGGTGTAGTCGTACCTCGCGCCGCTGAGCGACCGTCTCACCGTCGCCCAGGCGCCCTCGTGAGCGCCGCCCGCGGGCCCCGCTGCGGGTGTCGGTTCCAGCTCCGCCTGTCATCGCGCGAATCTAACGCCGCCAGCCAGGATGGCGGTGACGTAGCGGTGTGAACGAGGCGCGCGTATGATAGCTGCGTGGCCCCGTGAACACCTGGCCGCGATTCTCTCACCACATCGGACTGATGCGTCAAACAGTCAGACTTCGGCTAGCGCCGATCGTCGCCGCTCTGGCAGCCGCGACGGTAACGGCACAGACGAGCGCTTCCGCACAGGGAACGCAGCTCGACTCGGCAACTCTCTCCGCGTTCCGCTGGCGATCGATCGGACCAGCGAACATGGGCGGACGCGTGGCGTCCATCAGCGGCATTCCATCGCCATCACGAACGTTCTACGTCGCGGCCGCCGGCGGCGGAATCTGGAAGACTACCAACGCCGGAACATCGTTCAGGCCGGTGTTCGAGCACGAGGACGTCGTGTCGATGGGCGATATCGAGATCGCGCCGTCCGACACGAATACCGTATACGCGGGAACGGGCGAGACCAACCTGCGCAACTCCATCTCTCCGGGCGGCGGCATCTACAAGACCACCGACGGCGGACGCACCTGGAACTACATGGGGCTTGCGCGACGTGCAGCAGATCGGCCGCATCGCGATCGATCCCACGAACGCGAACGTCGTCTACGTTGCAGCGTTCGGTCACGCATGGGGACCCAACAAGGAGCGCGGCGTCTACAAGACCACCGACGGTGGCAACACGTGGACGCTCGTGAAGTTCATCAACGATCACACCGGCTTCATCGACATCCAGATGGATCCGGCGGACCACAACACGCTGCTCGCATCGAGCTGGGAAGCGTATCGCACGCCTTACTCGCTCGAGAGCGGCGGCCCGGGCAGCGGTCTGTGGAAGACCACCGACGGCGGCGCAACGTGGACCGAGATCAACGGTGGCGGCTTCCCCACGACGACCAAGGGACGCATCAGCGTGAGATATGCGCCGAGCGATCCGCGCATCGTCTACGCGCTGGTGGAAGCGGATACCGCGCGCAATCCTGTGAAGAACAAGAGCGCAACGGGTCGTCAGGTGAGACCGAGTGGCCTCTACCGCTCCGCAGATGGCGGCGCGACGTGGAGTCACATGAACAGCAACGATGTGCGTCCGTTCTACTACTCGCAGGTGCGCGTCGATCCCAAGGATCCGAACCGGGTCTACTGGTCATCGACCCCGGTGAATTTCTCCGACGACGGCGGCAAGACGGTGCGCAACGCGACCGTCGGCATCCACGTCGATCACCACGCGATGTGGATAGATCCGAACGATCCCAACCATTTCATCGTCGGTGACGACGGTGGCGTGTCGCAGACGTGGGACCGCGGCGGCAACTACGACTTCATCAACACCTTCCCGATCGGTCAGTTCTACGACGTCAGCTTCGATATGGGAATTCCGTACCGCGTGTGCGGCGGCCTGCAGGACAACGGATCGTGGTGCGGGCCGAGCAGGGTGCGGCAGGGGAACATCAACAACCACATGTGGTTCGTCGTCGGCGGTGGAGACGGCTTTTACACCGCGCAGGATCCGACCGACCCGAACATCATCTACGCGGAATCGCAGGGCGGCGCGATCGGACGACTGAACTACGCGACTGGCGAGCGTGTCTCGCTGCGCAAGCCGTCGTTCCGCGAGCGTTACGGGATGTACGAAGACTCGATGGTAGTGGCGCGCGGCGACACGACGCAGCCTGCCACGCCGGAGCTGACGCGCAGGTTGGCGGCGATTCGCGCACGGCAGGTGTCGGACTCGATCACCGAAGACATGCGCTTCAACTGGGAAACGCCTTACTTCATCTCCCCACACGCGCCGTCAACGCTGTACATCGGCGGCAATCGCGTGCTCAAGTCGACGGACCGCGGCGATCATCTCATGGTGATCTCGCCCGATCTCTCCACGCGTGACAGCGCCAAGATCTACATCAGCACCCACACCACGGGCGGCGTGACGCCGGACGTAACTGGCGCCGAGACTTTCGGCACGATCGTATCGTTGGCCGAGTCGCCGATTCGCCCCGGGCTGCTGTACGCGGGGACGGATGACGGCAACGTGTGGCTCACGCGCAACGATGGCGGAACGTGGGAGAACATCACGAGCCACTTCACAGGCGTTCCGAAGGGCACGTACGTGAGCCGAATCGAGCCGTCGGCGTTCGACAGCTCGACGTTCTACATCGCGTTCGACAATCACGAGCGCAACGACTTCAAGCCATATCTGTTCGTCACGAACGATTTCGGCAGAACGTTCAGGTCGATCGTGAACAATCTTCCGTCGAACGGGATCGACTACGTTCACGTGGTTCGCGAAGATCCGTACAACCGCGATCTGCTCTTCGTCGGCACTGACATCGCCGCGTACGTCTCGATCGATCGCGGCGCGTCATGGCAGCGGTTCATGAGCGGAATGCCAACGGTCCCGGTGCACGATCTCAAGATCCAGCCGCGTGACCACGAGATCATCGCCGGCACCCACGGCCGCAGCATCTGGATCGCGGACATCGCACCGCTCGAGCAGATGAGCAACCCAGCGGCGCGCGGGGCGACGTACCTGTTTACGCCGACTACGGCGTACGAGTTCGGCGGGCCGCCGGTCGGTGGTGAGGAGACCGGTCAGCAGAGCTTCCAGGGCGCCAACGAGCCGTACGGAGTGTCGATCGCGTACCGGCTTCCGGCTGGCGCGCGCGACTCGGTGCGCTTCGTCATCACCGGTGCTGCTGGCGACACGATCCGTACGCTGAGCGCGATGGGTCGTCCCGGGATCAACCACATCACCTGGGACATGCGCGAGCGGCCCAAGGATGTAGTGCTGACGCCAGCGCAGCGACGTGATAGTCTGGCGATGGCTCACCGTGTGAACTTCGTCGTCGATTCGATGATCGCAGCCGGCGGTGATCGCGCAGGCCTCGAGCGGCTGCGTACGATGTTCCTGAGTGGCGGCCGCGGCTTCGGCGGCGGCGGGTTTGGAGGTGGCGCGCTCATCGCAGGCGCTCCGTTCGTAGAGCGGCCGGGTGAATCGCCCGCTCCGCGCGGCGGTGGCGCTGGGGCGCGGCGTGGTGGACGCGGTGCAGATACCACTGCCGGTCGCGCCGGAGCTGGCGCGGTCGCTGGCGCGCAGGGCGCCGGTGGTCGAGGCGGCGCGGCCGCGGGCGAGGCGCCGATCGATCCGTCGCTGTTCAGCGTGGTCGCTGACCTCGTGAGACGTCCTGGTAGCCTCTATCCACCAGCCGGACGCCGTCAGGCTCCCATGGTTGAGACCGGCGACTATCTCGTCACGATGATCGTCAACGGCCAGTCGTACCGTCAGACCGCGCGAGTGGTGCGTATGCCTGGTGTCGGTGAGGACACGTCGTTCGGAGATCAGACGGACGACGACAGCGATCACCCCTAGCACCAGCGCGCGCAGTCAGCAGCTTTAACGCGGGGCGGCCACTTTGGCCGCCCCGCTCTTCACACATCTAGATACCGCGCTTGAGCCACAGTCTCGACCCGGAAGATTGGGCGTCGTTCACTCGCGATGCCCACGCGATGCTCGACGACATCCTCCGCTACGTTCGCGACCTTCGCGAGCACGCGTTGTGGCAGCCCATGCCGCCGGAAGTGCGCGCCGGCTTCGACGAGCCGATCCCGCGCGCGCCGCAGGAGCTCGCTGAGGTTCACCGCCGCTTCATGGAAGACATTCTTCCATACGCTGGCGGCAACCCGCATCCGGGATTCATGGGATGGGTGCAGGGGGGCGGGACTCCTATCGGCATCGTCGCAGACATGCTCGCGGCAGGACTCAACGGCAATCTTGGCGGGCGCGATCACGCACCGATCGAAGTCGAGCGGCAGATACTCCGGTGGCTGCGCACGCTCGTTGGGTTCCCGGAGAGCGCGGAGGGAATCTTCGTCACTGGCACATCGATGGCGAATTTCATCGGAGTGCTGGTGGCGCGCACCCACGCACTCGGTGCGAGCGTGAGGCGAACCGGCGTCACCGCGGGTAAGCTCACGGCGTACACCTCGGCCGCGAGCCACGGCTCGATACGACGTGCAATAGACATGTCCGGGCTGGGCAGCGACTCGCTGCGCACGATCGCGGTGAACGAGCGCGACGAGATCGACATCGCCGAGCTGCGCAGCGCGATAGCGAGGGACCGCGAGGCAGGACACGTTCCGTTTCTCATCGCTGGGTCCGCCGGGACGGTGGACATCGGCGCCATCGACGATCTCACCGCACTCGCCGACGTTGCCGAGCGCGAACAGATCTGGCTGCACATCGACGGCGCGTACGGCGCGCTCGGGCTGTTGGCCCCCGACATTGCGCCGCGTCTGCGTGGTATCGAGCGCGCCGATTCGCTCGCGTTCGACTTTCACAAGTGGGGACAGGTCCCGTACGACGCAGGCTTCGTGATGGTTCGCGACGGCGACGTGCAGCGACAGACCTTCGTGTCGCAGGCGGCGTACCTCACGCACGAGCGGAGCCGGCATGGCGGCTGGGGACTGGTGGCCGTGCGATTACGGCCCCGACCTGTCGCGCGGCTTCCGCGCGCTCAAGACGTGGTTCACGCTCAAGGTGCTCGGCACTGACGCGATCGGTGCTGCGATATCCCGCACGTGCGAGCTCGCCGCGGGGCTCGCGCGCGTGGTCGAGGAGACGCCGGAGCTCGAGCTTCTCGCGCCGGTCACGCTCAACATCGTCTGCTTCCGCTACCGCGCGAGCGACGCCAACGCGCTCAATACGCGGATCGTTGACCGCACTGCAGGAGGGTGGTATCGTGGCTCCGTCGCTCACGAAGATCCGCGGCGACGTCGCGATCCGCGCTGCGATCGTCAATCACCGTACCGAGCAGCGCGATATCGACGCACTCGTGAACGGTGTGCTGCGGCTCGGCCGTGCGGGCGACGACGGAGCGCGCGTCGTATGACCGGCAGCGAATCGAGCGCCGACGCGGTCGGCTCGATGCTCCGTTACGCGTGCCCACCATGGTTGGCCTCGCGACGCTGGCTCACATGATCTATCAGGGCGTCGATCGCGCGCCGATCCTCTCGTCGCTGACATCGCGCGCGGCGAGCGATCCCGACGACGCGGCCGCGCTGATGGATCTCTCGACCGTGGTGCAGCTTACCGGCGAGCGCGACCAGGGGCTTGCGATCCAGGCTCACGCACTCGGGCTCGCGCGAGTGTATCGGTGCGTTCACGGCGGTGGAAGCGGAATCCGCCTGCTCGCGCTCTGTGCGCCGGGCGACTTCATGGCGAACACGCCGCTCGATTTCCTGCTCGACGGCTCGGACGTCACCGTGTACTACGCGTTCTCATCCGACACCGAGCTCGTACCGTCGCAACTGCCGGAGCACGATGCGGCCGTCGTCTGCATCGCGGAGTCCGAGCCGAACACGCCAGTACTCGCAGCGCTCAGCAGCGTGACGAACGCGTGGCGCGTCGGAACAATCAACCGTCACACGCCGCGAATCGCCGCACTCGCGCGCGACACACTGCCCGATCTGTTCACCGATGACGAGCGACATCGTCGTGCCTCGCAACGCGCGTGCTACGCGCGACGATCTCGAGCGTGTAGCGACAGGAGCGTCGTCGCTCGACACATTGCTTCCAGGTGAGAGCTATCCGATCATCGCGCGGCCGCTCGATTCGCACGCTGGCCGCGGGCTCGCACGGATCGCTGACGCAGCTGCGTTAGGAGAGTACATGGCCGCTTCGACGTGCGAGGCGTTCTATGTCGCGCCATTCATGGATTACCGCAGTCATGACGGACGCTTTCGGAAGTACCGCATCGCGTTCATCGCCGGCGCACCTTACCTCGCTGCACCTCGCGATCTCGTCAGAGTGGATGGTGCATTACCTCAACGCGGGGATGCACGACGACAGCGCGAAGCGTGACGAGGAGGCGCGTTGCATGGCCGCGTTCGAAGATGACTTCGCCACGCGCCATGCGAAGGCGCTAGCGGTCATCGCCGCGCGGGTCGGCCTGGATTACTTCTGCATCGATTGCGCGGAGACGGCGGACGGCAAGCTCCTCGTCTTCGAGGCGGGCACCGGGATGATCGTGCACGCCATGGACTCTGCAGACGTGTTTCCTTACAAGCGGGTGCAGATGCAGAAGATCTTCACCGCGTTTTCGGCAATGCTCGCCGCCGCCGCGTGCGGCGATGCGCGCTATCTCCCGATCCAGTAGTTCACCTTTACCTGGAACACGTTCGTCGGCCGGTCGCGGAAGAGTGCGACGCGGTCGCGGGCCAGATCGAAGTTGCCCTCGGTGCCCGTGTCGTACCTGTTCTGCGTCCATACGAAGAACACCGTGCTTCCGGGGCGGTATTCCCATCGCAGCACAGCATTCCCGATCAGCGACCTGTAAGCGAAGTTCGGGTCGGCGAAGGTGAATGGCTGCGCCGGTCCCGCTCCGTCAGGATCGACCGTGTAGTACGCGGCAGACGTCGCGCTCGCCGGCGTCCGCGTGATCGTCCCGGCATCCTTTCCGTAAACCACCTTCGCGATGCCGCGCGGTGCGGCGAACTCCCGGAACGACGAGTAGTCGCCGGTCGAGAAGTACGGCTGCGCGTAGAGCTGAAGCGTGAGGTTGGGCGTGAAGGTCCAGTTCACTCGCGTGTCGAGCGACAGCGTTCTCGCATGCAGGTAGGCGAAGACATATCTGTTGCCGTAGAACCTGATCGCGGTCGGATCAGCGACGGTCGTGACGTACTGTGCGTCGTTCTCGGACGAGTTGTACGACGGCGTGAGGCTTATGAAGATGTTGGACGCTGGCTTGAGCGCGACTCCGGGCAGGAGGTTGAACTGGTGTCCACGCGCACCGACGCTCGGGCCGCCTTCCACCGCGAGATCGAATACCGCGACGGCGCGCGCATCGGTCGAGACCTCGAAGTGGCCGAACGAATATCCCGAGCGTTCTACGACCGGGCCGCCGCGTGTGAGCCGGTCGTCGAGCACCTCTGGATGGTAGATGTAGAACGATCTCACATTCCAGTAGTTGGGAAGCTCGAACCCGTAGTAGAACTGCCCCTGCTCGTCAGTGCGGTCGCCATCGTAGTTGAACTGCTGCTGCCCGCCGATCGACGTGAAGATGTTCCGGTACCAGCTGCCAGGCGTGGTCCACTGTCTCGCGACGTTGAAGTTCATCCACTTGTAGTCGGCGCGATCGAGATAAGCGAGGTCGTTCACCTCGAAGCCGGGACTTCTCCAGTTCTGCGCCGTCTCCCACAGCCAGTCGCCGTTCTGCTTGGCGAGCCTCGTGTAGAATCCGTAGCCCTGCAGCGACGTGGCGTTGCTGTCGTAGCGCGTGCTGAACAGTCCGTCGCTCGTGACGCGCCGGTCCGGACGCTGGAAGTAGTGAGCGCTCGACTGCTCCGTCAGATCGATTGCCGCGGGCGACCCAGCCACGTTCGACGCTGCGAGTGATCCCATCCATCGGTAGTCGCGGTGACCCCAGTAATGGTCGAAATCCAATCCGGCTACCTCCGCGTGACTGCGCAGCCTGTCGCTCACGACCGTGTCATCCATCTGCCTGATGGTCGACGTGAGCACGCCGCCGATCGTCGTCGTACCCTGATCGAAGTCCTTCCTCACGCGCCCGACGAAATAGTTCGTGAGGGGCTCGACTTCCTGGTCGATCGGCGAAGTGCCTGCAGCGGTCACGTATCGTCCGGTCTCGCGATCGGTGAGCGCGTCGAGAATGCCGACGGTGTAGCCGCCCGCAGTGCGGCCGGTAATCTTGGCCGCACCGGCTATCGACGTCTTGTCAGGGTTGTCGTCGTACGCGCCGAGACCGTCGACATACCCGTTGAGCTGCGGCACACGTCCGATCCGGCGTGAGTAGAACACGTCGAGCGACGACACGTTGCTGCAGAACATGCAGTTCATTCCACCGAAGCTGAACGCGCTGTTGCCAGCGACGAAGAACGGTCGCTTCTCGTCGTAGTACGTCTCGTATGCACTGAGGTTGATCGTGGCCGGATCGACCTCCACCTGCCCGAAGTCAGGGTTTATCGTCGCGTCGAGCGTGAGGTTCGACGTGAGGAGGTACTTGAGATCCATTCCCGCGGACAGATTGCTCGACTTGTTCGAGTGGAATGGATCCTCGCTCGGTGCGTACTTGTATTGCGCACCCGTGAGTGCGTACGGTAGCAGCTCGAACGAGCGCGGCTGCGGGCCAACGACCATGCCTGTGAGATGTCCGTAGAATGCAGGGCCGCCGGATTCATTCGCGCGCCAGAACGCCCACATGTCGTGCTCGTTCAGACGGTCCGCGTAGCGCCAGATCTGCATTCCCCACGTCTGCGCGCTGTCGCGCGAGAAGCGAAGCTGCGAGTAGGGAATGCGGATCTCCGCCGTCCAGCCAAGTGAATCGATGTGGGTCGCGGCTTCCCAGACAGGATCCCATGAAGGGTCGCCGTTGAACTGATCGCCCTTGGCGCCCGCGGGATTCACCTCGAACCATGCCTGGTCGATGTGGTTGTGGTACGGGTCGAGCACGACGATGATCTTGTCGGTCGTGAGCGAGTTGAACGAGCCGTTGTTGCCGTTGGCGTCGAGCAGTTGATCGCGTCTCGCGAGCGGTGCGCGAATGCCCTTCGCGCCGAGCGAGTCGTACATCCGTGCGCCGATGTAGATCGCCTCGTCATCGTAGAGGATACGCACTTCGGTGCGCTGCGTGGCCGGCGCACCCTCGTTAGGCTGAGATTGCCTGAACTCCGTGATTGGCTTTGCGGCCGCCCACGCCGCGTCGTCGAGCTTCCCGTCGAGTACTATCGGGCCGTTGCGTCGCGCAGCTACTGCGACAGGCGGCGTGCGTGGGTGAATCGACGACTTCCCAGTGTCCTGCGCGTGGAGACCGAACGGAATCGCGAGCGCAGCTAGCGCTACGAGCGAGGCATATGAGTTCATTATCGTGCATTGATGTAGTAACGAGCATGCTGCAACCGGGTGATTAGATGGTCGCAACAGCGGAATGGTTGCTCGTCGCGCAGACTCGTTCGGTGTCGTTCAGCTTAGGGCCACGGACGCGGGCGCGGCCATGGCCATGGCCACGGGTTGAATGAGCGCGCGCCTGCCAATGCTCGCACGGCGGCTTCCCGCACCGACGGATCGCGCGATTCGACCATCTCACTCATCGCCTGGGTCGATGCGCCACCAGACTTGGTCAGCGCGCGGAGCAGTGCGCGCTGGACGTCGGCGTTCTTCTCGCGTGCGAGTGCGTTGCTTATCTGCGTAACCGCGGCGCTGTCGCCGATCTGACCAAGTGCCCACGCAGCCTTGAGCCGCGCGTCGTGGTCGGGGTCGGCGAGTAGATGAACGAGACTCGCCCGTGCGCGCTCATCGTCATGTCCCAGGCTGCCGATGGCCCATGCAGCTGTGCCACGGACGCGTGCGCTGCGGTCGCTCTCCGCGGCGGCGGCGAGAGCGTCCGTCGAAGACTCGTTGTCACTTCGCGCGAGGGCCCACGCCGACGTCTCCCGCACGGCCTCGTTGTCATCGTGGCTGAGCGCCTGCTGCAACGCGCTCACGCCATCCTGCGATTCCATGCTCCCGAGCGCCCACGCCGACATCTCACGCACCTCTGCATCCGAGTCGTGCGCGAGCGCCGCAGCGAGCGCGCTCGTGCTCTGACGCGAGTCAAGTCGTCCCAGCGCCCACGCCGCTGCCCTGCGGACGGAAGCCACGTCGTCATGCTCCAAGCACGTTCGCGAGCGCTGCAGAGCTCGTCACCGAATCGATTCTTCCGGTGGCGATCACCGCCGCTTCGCGCACGATCGGTGACTGATCCCCGAGGAGCGACGTGATCGTACCGAGAGCGCGGCCATCATCGATTCGTCCCAGCGCCCAGACCGCGTTGGCGCGCACGTCCGCGCTCGCGTCGCGAGTCACGTGAACGAGCGCATTCACTGCGGACGCGGGATATACCAAGCCGAGGCCGAGCGCCGCTACCGACCTGAGCTTCTCATCACTCGCTCCGAGCTTTGCGACGAGCGGTGCGGCGACTACTGCGCTGTCCTGTCGTCCGATCACTCTGACCGCCAACTCGCGTACGCACGCGTCGGCCGACGAGAGGGAATCGAGCAGCTCGCCGACCGCGCGTGCGGGAAGCGCGTCGAATGATCCAGCGCTGTTGTCGTTGAGAGGGCGACCGAGCGGCGGAGCAGGAGCATCGTGCCCGCCATAGCCGCCCATGTTCCGGACAGATTGAGCAGCGAGCGCGCATATCATCGGCGGCGCGCCGTGCGCGGCAGCGAGCAACGCGGTCACATCGATGGGCGCCGCGTCAACGTTCGGCGCTCCGGCGTTTGACTCGTGCTTCGCGGCGCTCGTGGAGAGCAGCGCAGCAGCGCCGATCACTGCAATTACTCGTAGCATGGTGACTCCTGTACTCGCGGCCATGAGCAGGCCCGGGTTGGATGGTGAAAAATCAGCACCAATGGACAAAGCGCAGCGCGCATTGATGCTGCGCGCTACGTCGCCGTTACGGGAAGGGCCGCGGCTGTGGCCATGGCCACGGCCATGGACCGCGGGCACGGTTGCCGGCCAGAGCGTCCACCGCGACGGAGCGAAGCCTCGCGTTCGGCGATTCGAGCAGCTGGCGCAGTGCCGCGACGGAGTTGTCGCCCATCGCGCCAAGCGCGCGGATGTCTGCGACCTGTACATCGCTGTCGGTCTCGACGCGCAGCGCGCTCTCGATCGCAGGAATGGTCGCGGGATCATGGATGCGGAACAGTACCCACGCCGTCAGCTCGCGCACATTCCTGTCGTGATCACTCAGCTTGGCGACGAGCGCCGGCGCTGCCTGGTTGAGCTGGGCGTTTCCCAGCGCCCATTCGGCGCGCATGGCGACGTCGGCATCGGGATCGTTCAACGCGGCGATGAGTGCCGTACTGGATCCAGCCGCGCGCTCGGTGCCGAGTGCCCACGCCGCAGTCGCGCGAACCTTCGCGTCGGCATCGCCACGAAGCGCAGAGGTCAGAGCGGTGGCGACGTCTGGCGACGCGTTCCAATTGTTGGCGAGCGCCCACGCGGCCATCTCCCGAACGGTTCCATCGGCATCGTGGCTCAGTGCAGCAACGAGCGCCGGCGCCGCGAGCGGCGATTCCCAGTAGCGCGCCAGCCCCCATGCCGCCACGCGGCGTAGCTTCGCGCTGGTGTCGGTGCGCAGCACTTGGGCGAGGAGCGCCGGCCTGTCACCCGGATCAGCGGACGTCGCACTCTGTGTGGCCACCGCGGATGTCACGATTCTCACGACGCGCTGAACCGATGCTCCGAGCACCGATCGCGTAGCGCTCGTCGCGATGCCGCGCAGGGCAGGCGTCGGCGCCGGATTCTCCGTCGTCGCTTGCGCGTAGCGCGCAGCTTGCGAATGATCGCTCGCCGTCGCTGCGTCACGAGCCATCAGCGTGTGTGGCTCAACTCGAGCGGTTGGCGTGGCAGCGCCAACGACGACAGACAGCGCGCCGAGTGACCCGGCCAGCGCTACGAGCTTCCACCGCCTCGGCGTGGACCGGCTCAGCTCCGGATCGAGGATCGCGAGCATTCGTCCTTCGAACTCGCGCTTGCGCGCCATCGCCAGCGCCACGGACGGAGTACGCTCGCGCGTCAGCGACGTGACAATATCCAGAAGGTGCTCGGCGTAGTCGGCTGCACGTGTTCCGCACGACAGGGCGAGATCGTCGCACGCCCGCTCGCTCTCCGCACGCAAGCGCTTCGCAGCGGTCCATACCAGTGGATGGAACCAGTAGAGCGCGCACGCAATACGTCCAACTGTGTGCCCAATGAGGTCGCGCCTCTTCACGTGCGCCAGCTCGTGCAGCAGCACAGCGCGCCTCCGGTCGACAGTCCACTCGTCGCACTCCGCCGGGAGCACGATTGTCGGATGCAGCAGCCCGCACGCGAACGGCATGCGCGCCTCCGCGCTGCGTAGTAGCCGCGGCGGCTCCGCTAGCCCGAGCCGGTCCGACACATCCCACAGCATTCGTAGCCACGCTTCGTCGGCGAGTGGCTCGCTGCCTCCAACGATTCGCCGAAGCGAGAGTGTAGCCCCAGCCAGCGAGGCGAGTATCGCAAGTGCGATGGCACCCCAACCGACGAGCGCGATCTCGACTGCGCTCACAGCCCGAATCTTCGTCGTTTCCGGAGCGCTCGCCGGTACATAGCTGTGCGATGTCCGAGGCAGCGCGCCGCTCACAGCATTATGACCGTCAGCGCGTACGCTCGGTGCCTGCAGGGGAGCTGCGGCCGGTACCTGTGTGGACGGCGAAGTCGTCGCGTCAATCATCGGAACTACGGCGATCCTGATCGGCGACCACGCGCCGAGCACCGGAACGAGCAGCAGCGCGCCGAGTGTGACGAGCCAGATGAGATGGCGCGCGCCGGCCGCCATGCTACGCATCGCGAGCGTGACAGCGAGTGCTGCGACCAGAATTATCGTCGCCTTCACGAGCAGCAGGGCGAATGGCAGCGAGATCGCGTACGCCACTGCCGACTGCGATAGTATCGATGTGAGCATCATCTATCTCCCGTCGACGCGTGCGCGCCGAATCGCTTCGCGATGTCTCGTGATCTCCGCCTCGCTCATGTCAGCGTCGGACATGCGCAGGAGTGCAGTGAGAGCCTGCTCCGGCGAGCCACCGAAGTAAGTCTTGACGACGTGTGCCAGCACATGCTCCCTTGCGTGCTCTACAGGCTCAGCGGGGAAGTAGACGTACCGCGGCCCGTCTTCCTTGAAGCGGACAACATCCTTCTCGCCCAGTATCCGGAGTACCGAGCGCACCGCGGAATAAGTCGGCGGGTCGGGAAGCTCGCTCATGATCTCGGCCACCGTCGCTTCACCGCGGCGATGGAGGATGTCCATGACCTGCCGCTCCCGTCTGGTGAAGGCGGGTACGGCGTGCGTTTTCCTGTCGCGTTTGCTGGGCATGGCTGGTAGCGTGAAATGAGATACGGTTCTGCTGCTGAAAAATCAGCCGTGGTGAAATTTCAACACACTGGTGCGATTGTCAAGGCCGTGCGCGCGATCGTCGTGCGATGCCCGTGAATCCAGCCGGCCTAGTCCAGGTGGCTGGCGACCGCCCCGCGCGCCGGAACTACGAACGCGAAGGGAACCTGCACGAGCTGACGCACTCTCATCGTTCCGATAGTCGCGGGCTTGAACTTCGCTCCTACAAACGCCTCGAGTACGGCGCTCGTGAGGAGTTGGTTTGTGGATGAGATGATCTGCAGCGTGTTGGGCTCGATGCGCCCTGTCGTGTCCACAACGCACTGAATGACGACTCGCCCCGGTGTCGCAGCCCTGTACATCGAATCGGGGTAGGTCGGGGTGACGGCTGCCGCCGCGGTGTCGAGCTGAGCTGGCCGGTCAACCTCGTCCGCGGTGTACACGTGCCGTCTCGCCATCAGCGTGTCGAGCTCCGCCATCGAGAGTCGTGACTGGCGCGAAGCGGGCTCGCCGTGGCGCGTCCAGATCACGACGGTGCCGCACGCCGTCGGCCCGAAAGGCACGACGAACTGCACCGGAACCGTTGACGCACCGGAGTAGATCTCGATCCCCGCGACGTCCTCGGGTGAGATGGTGTCGAGATCGAACTCGCTCGCGATTGCGGGCATTCCGTCGAGCCATACGGCAGGCGCGCACATGTTCCCACGTATGCGCAGCTTCGAGTCGCCGATGCTCGGGGAGGTTATCGTCATGCCGGGGATGGTGCGAAACATGTCGGTGAGCTGTTGCGGCGCGCGCTTCGCGATCTGGTCTTGCGTGATGAAGCGTCCGTTCCCGCGATCGCGGCGCCTGTAGAAGTCCGCCAGGTATCCGCTATAGCTCCGTTCTGCGTCAGAGCGAACGATCACCGGCGCCAGCTGTTGCGCGACAGCCGCGACGGTCACCGACACGCGCGACGTCGCGCCACTCTGCACCGCGACATCGCTCGATGCCGGTCGGAAACCCAGTCGACGGACGCGCAGCACCACGGCGCCGAGCGGCACATCCGCCAAGGTAAAGCGCCCATCATCTCCGCTCTCGGTGCGCAGGGCGGTGCCGGCAACGGCGACTTCTGCGCTTGCAATCCCGTTTCCGGCGCTATCGCGCACGACCCCAGCGATACGCCCCTGCGCTCGCGCCAGCGACGCGAACGAGAGAAACGCCATCGTGCTCAACGCGATCGCGGTGAACCTACGACAATGGCTGGTCTGCATCGGCATACCCGGTCGCCACCAACAGCGCCGCGCGAACGCGCAACGCTGAGGACTACAGGATCTTTACGATGCGACAATCGTGCTAAAGAGTCCAGCGCGCCGGTTATGGCGCACGCTCAGGCGGGGTTCGTCCGCGCGTGGCTCAGCCAGCCCGGGGGATCGTGAGGACGAAAGTCGATCCGGAGCCGTGAATGCTTCTCACTGTGATGTCGCCGCCCATTCCGCGAGCGAAGTTCCTGCTGATCGCCAACCCGAGCCCCACGCCCTCGGCCGGTTGATTGAGCTGCCGATCGACCTGCACGAACGGATGCCAGATCGCGTCGAGCTTGTCGGCCGGGATCCCGACGCCGGTGTCTGCTACTTCGATCGCGACCATGTTCGCACCCGCGGCGGCCTCGTCGCCCGCCGCCGGCCGTGGCAGGCACCGAACGCGCACCGATCCGCCGGCCGGCGTGAACTTGATCGCGTTGGAGACGAGGTTGAGAACAATCTGTCTGAGCTTGGTGGCGTCTGCCAGCACGACGATCTCCGGATCACAGCGCTCGAACTCGTACTTCACCGACCTCAGCACCAGTTGCGGCTCGACCATCACCTCGATGTCGTCGAGAGTCACGGCAAGGTGAAGCTCGGTGATGTTGTACTCGGTCTGCCCCGCGCCGATGCGCGCGAACTCCAATACGTCGGAGATGAGCCCGAGCAGATGACGCTGATTGGTCTTGATACGCTGCAGATCCGTCAGCTGCGCGGGTGTGAGCGGACCACGAAGTCCCATCTCCAGCAGATCGACATAGCCACCGATAGCGTTGAGCGGGGTGCGAAGCTCGTGACTCATCGCCGCAAGGAACGCTGTCTTGCTCCGATCGGCCACGATCGCGACGTCGCGCGCTGCCTCGGCTTGGCGCGAAGCGTCTTCGGCGCGCGCTCTCGCTTCTTCCGCCGCCTTGCGCGCGGCACGTTCCGACTCGAGCAGTCTGACGTTGTCGTTGACGAGGTTCGCCTGCTCGAGCTCGCGCGCGAGTCTTGCGTTCTCGAGCGGTGCGGCGGTCTGATCCGCGAGCGACGAGAGCAGCCACTCGTCCTCGTCGGTGATCGGGCGATCGTCAGAGCGGATCACGGCGAGCAGACCCACTACCAGCCCCTTCGTCACTATCGGCACGCCGATGAAGCTCTCGCGAGCATCCGATGAGACGAGTCTTCTGATGCGCGTCGAGAGCGATTCGTCGAGCGTCTCTCTGAACGCGGTGACCCGATTCTCATCGATCCCGCGCGACGCGTGTACCTGCAGCATGCCGTCTGCATCAGCGAGCAACAGCACCGCCTTTTCCGCGTGCAGAATCGCAGCCGCCTGATCCGTCGCGAGCGTCAGTATCTCGTCCACCGACGTCGCGTAGGTGAACGCGCGGCTAATTGCTGTCACACGTCGCGTGCGCTCATCGCGGACGTCGGCGCTGTCGCGTGACGCCGGCGATTCGTCGCTCTCCCACACCGGCTCAGTGCGGGCCAATCTCCACCCCGCCGGCGCCGATCCGCAATGGCCGCGGATGGACGTCGTGCGCACTGTTGCGCGACTTCACCACTCGTATGGTCCGCTCGCCGCTCACGTCGTCTGCAGCGGTCACGACCAACACATTATCGGACATGTAGCTGATCCGCTCTTGCAGCGCGCTAATGCCTGTGATGCCGAGCACGGACTCGAACGTGAGCATGCTCGTGGCGTTGCGGACGGTGAAGTGCTGGGTGAGCGAATACAGGTAGTCGTGCAGTCGTTGCGCATCGTTCGCCGCCATCGCAAGATCCCCCACCGCATCGATGGCGATGCGCTTGATCCCCGCGGTGCGGATGAGGTCGAAGATCTCGACTATCACGCTGTCGATCTGCAACTCTACGGGCGAGCGATAGATGTGGTGGAATCCGGCACGAACCACTTCGTCCGGGTCGGCGCCCAGCGCGGCGATCATGCGCCGCACCTGTGAGGGGTTCTCCTGAAAGTTCACGTACAGCGACGGTACGCCGGCCCGCACCCCCTCGAGCACGAACTGCAGTGCCATCGTCGTCTTGCCGCCGCCAGTCGGGCCCACGAGCAGCGAAGTGCTTCCCGCCCACGCGCCGCCGCCGAGCATCGGGTCGAGACCGGGGACGCCCATTCGCCGGCGCTCGAGCGTCGGGATGTAATCCGCGAAATCCGGCGTCACCAGACGGGGATAGATCCTGAGCCCGTCGCTCGTGATCTGGAACGCGTGCTGCCCTTCCTGGTATCCGCTTCCGCGAAGCTTGAGCACGCGGAGATACCGCTCATCGCGCGTCCCCAGCACATGGCGCTCCAGCTGGAGGATTGAGTCGGCGATCGCGAACTCGGGGAACAACTCGATGTTGTCGTGGGTGTACTCGCCCAGCAGAAACGCTGTCACATCGTAGGCGGAGAGGACCGCTGCGAGGGTGGCTACGACGTGCCGTGACTGCTGAGTCGATTCCGACAGGTCGTGTATCGCCTTGAACGAGTCGATGACGATTATCGCGGGTGACAGCGTCTTTATCGCGTCGGTCATCCGCGGAATGACGGCGGCCGGTCCTCCGGTCGCCAGATCAGGCGAGAGATCATCGTAGATGAGCTGCGTGCCGATCGCGTCGACCTTGAAGAAGTCCTGCCGCTGCGCGTAGCTCACCACTTTCGACATCGGCTCAGAGAGCGTGCTGAAGTACATGAGCGGGCGCTCGGCCGAGACGTTATGAAAGAGAATCTCCTCAGCGAAAATCGTCTTCCCGCTCCCCGGCTGTCCCATGATGATGTTTATGGAGTTTGCCGGGAAGCCACCGTGGAGGATCTCATCCGCCTGCGCGTTTCCTGTGCTGACCCGCGGAAACGGGTCCGCCTGCGGGCCGCCGTTGGACTGCAATAGGATCGGTGGCGTGATCATGGATTCACAGATTGCTGCGCGCGCCGCTCGGTGAGGAGCGCACGAACGGTCTCGACCAGACGCCGCTCAGCGAGTGGCTTGAGCAGAAACGCGTCCGCCCCCGCTTCGCGCGCACGCTGCTGCGCTGCGAGGATGCTGAATACCAACACCGCCGTCTCGCTCAGCTCGGGGTCGCTCTTCACGGCGCGACAGAGCGACAAGCCGTCGAGTCGCGGCACCAGTATCTCGGTGACTATGATTTCTGGCCGCTCCTCGCGCGCCCTCGCGAGCGCCTCGATGCCATCGGCGGCAAACTTGACGTTGAAGCCGGCCTCGTTCAGGAAGAACGACTCGAGGTCGCGTACTTGCGGATCGCGCTCGACGACGAGCACGAGGGCAGCGCCGCGGTGTGACGTGCCCGCCGAATCATCGCTTGCCGCTCCGCCGGCGTTCGAGTGTTGCGAGTCGAGCAAGAAAGACAATCTCCCTGTACGGTTGCGCTTCGAGCGGCGGTGTATCACACGCCGTCTCGCGTCGTGATCCAGGGCAGCTCTCGCTGCACCCGGCGCACGCCCGCAATAAACTAGTGGTTGAAGGCAAGAGGCGCACCGTGGGCCGCGGCCGCGCCCCGGCTGGACGCGCGTGCCCGTATCTTTCACCGCGGTGCCAGGAATCGCTTCGATCTCAACCTCTCGTGGGACGCCGACATGACGTCGCGTCGCTTTGCTGTGCGTGCCGCGCTGCTCGCCCTCCCGGTGATCGCCACGGTGGCCACGTCGTCGCCCGCCCGTGCCCAGATGATTGGCGTCGACAGCGCGTCTGTCGCGCGTTTGCTGCCGGCTGCCACCGATTCCGCTCGCCGTCCGCCGCTCTTCACCCAGCGCGAGCTCAGGGCGGCTGTGGTGGCGGCAATGCTCACCGTCGCCGTATCCCCGCTCGACCATCCGGTCGCGAGCGAGCTGCAGACGCCGCACTGGCAGGACAACGAGCTTCTCCACAGCAGCGCCGGCGCACTTTCGTTCGCCGGCGGCCCGGGTCCATTCCTCGTCGGCGCCGGCTTCTTCGTCGCCGGTACGGTAGCCGGGGCGCCAGCGATGACGGCGGCAGGGATTCACGTCACCGAAGCCGTCGTCCTTGCGGCTGCCATAGACGGCGTCGGGAAGGGAATGGCCGGCCGCGCACTCCCCGGCGTCAGGACGTCGGACAGCTTCTCGTGGGGGCGTGGATTCCACGACAACAACGGCGACTTCGTCGCGTTCCCGTCAGGGCACACCGCAGCAGCGTTCGCGATGGCGGCGGCGCTCACGGGCGAAGCTGACGAGTGCCACTTGGGCTTCGACCGCTACGTGGGACCGCTTGCGTACTCCGCCGCTGGAGCGGTCGCCCTGTCACGGCTGTACGAGCACGTCCACTGGGTGAGCGACCTCCCGCTTGCCGTAGCGATCGGAAGTTGGAGCGGACTCACCGTCGAGGGGCGAGCCCACTGGAACAGCGACCGTAGCACGGCGAAATCGATCGTCGCATCGACAATCCTGCAGCGCGCTCCCGACGGAGCGACGCAGCTCGGATGGACGGTTCCTCTCACGCTCAAAGCGCCTTGAGCGGTTGGTCTCGCGGCCGGCCCGCCTCACCGACGACCAACGCAAAAGGGGAAGCCGGAATTGCCGGCTTCCCCTTTATGTGCTGCTGCTCGCGTGCTGTGTGGAAGGCTCCCCAGGTAGGACTTGAACCTACGACCCTTCGATTAACAGTCGAATGCTCTAACCAACTGAGCTACTGGGGAATGGCCGCGCGACGGGCGTCATTCGTGCGGAGACCGAATAATTTACCTAGCGGATGAGTGATGCTCAACCGCGCTCCCAAATCGGTGGCAGCCGCCCCGTCGCGCTCGTAACCGGCGCTTCGGCAGGCATCGGCCTCGAGCTGGCGCGCGTCCTCGCGGCGCACGGCCATGATCTGCTCCTGGTCGCCCGCTCCGGCGACGAGCTCGCGAGCATTGCCTCCGACCTCACGCGGTCACATGGGATAGTCGCGGAGACGATTGCCGCTGACCTCATCGATCCGGTCGCGCCGCGGCGGCTGCTCGAGCTCGTCGAATCGCGCGGCATCACCGTCGAGATCCTCATCAACAACGCTGGCTTCGGCGTTGCGGGTGCATTCGAGGAGACTGCGCTCAAGCGCGAGCTCGACATGATCCAGCTCAACATCGCCGCGCTAACGGAGCTCACCAAGCTGTTCGTAGCGCGGGATGATTCGGCGCGGGCACGGACGGATCATGAACGTCGCCTCGACCGCGGCGTTCCAGCCGGGGCCGCTCATGGCGGTCTATTACGCGTCCAAGGCCTACGTGCTCTCGTTCACTCAGGCGGTGGCGGAGGAGCTGCGCGACAGCGGCGTCACCGTCACTGCACTGTGCCCCGGACCCACGCACACAAAGTTCGCCGCAGTCGCCGACATGCGCACGTCACGGCTCTTCAACTCTGCGTTCGTGATGTCCGCGCGCGACGTCGCGGAGTTCGGCTACCGCGCGATGATGAGCGGAAGGCGCGTTGCGATTCCCGGCTTCATCAACCGGCTCGGCGCGTTCGCGACGCGACTGGCTCCGCGTCGCCTTGTGACGAAGATCGCCCGACACGCGCAGGAGCATCGCTAGCAAGAAGTGGCGCGAGCCACTTCCCGGTGTGCGACGTCGGCACGGTCACGATCTCTTCCGGCCGGCCCATCGCGACGAGGTGTCCGCCGTTGATTCCGCCCTCCGGCCCCATGTCGATGATCCAGTCGGCGAGCTTGATGACGTCGAGGTTGTGCTCGATCAGAACGAGCGTGTGACCGGCCGCTACGAGCCGATCCATCACGAGCACGAGCTTGCGGATATCGTCGAGGTGAAGACCAGTCGTCGGCTCGTCCATGATGTAGAGCTTGCGTCCGCTCTTCCTGCTCGAGAGCGCGAGCTCGCGCGCGATCTTTATCCGCTGCGCTTCGCCGCCGGACAGCGTCGTCGCTGGCTGGCCAAGTTGTAGATATCCGAGGCCGACCTGCTGAAGGTGCCACAACGCCTGGCCGATCTTCTCGTCACGCGCGAAGAACCTGATTGCCTGATCGACGGTGAGATCGAGCACTTCGTTGATGTTCTTCCCGTTGACGCGTACTTCGAGCACCGCGGGCTTGAATCGCTTGCCGCCGCACTCGTCGCATGGCACGAACACGTCGGCCATGAACACCATCTCGACCTCGAGGTAGCCCGCGCCCTCGCACTTGGGGCAGCGGCCGCCCTCGACGTTGAAGCTGAACGTTCCAGCGGTGTACTTGCGCTGACGTGACAGCGGAGCGTCGGCGAAGATGCTCCGTATCTCGTCCATCGCCTTGATGTACGTGACCGGATTGGAGCGTGGCGAGCGACCGATCGGGCTCTGGTCGATGAGGACGACGTCGTCGATCGCTTCGACGCCGCTGATGCTCTCGTAGCTTCCGACGCTCTCGCCGAGATGTCGCTTGGCGGAGTGCTCGCCCTGTAGATGGGTCTCGAGTGCGTGGAAGAGCACGTCATGGATGAGAGTGCTCTTGCCTGATCCCGATACGCCCGTGACCACCGTGAGCGCGCCGACCGGAATCTTCACATCGACGCCGTGAAGGTTGTGCTCGCGCGCGCCGGTGAGAGTGATCCAACGCGGTCCGACGCGTCGCCGCTCCTCGGGAGTCGGTACTGACAGCTCTCCGCTGAGATACTTCCCCGTGAGCGGGCTCTCACTGACGCGTGACATCGGTCCGGCGAAGACTATCTCGCCTCCTCTCGCTCCGCTTCCCGGTCCCAGCTCGACCATGTAATCTGCGACCTCGATCGCCGCAGGGTCGTGCTCGACGACGATCACCGTGTTCCCCGCGTCGCGAAGTCTGCGCAGCAGAGTCAGCAGGCGGTCCATGTCGCGCGGGTGCAGCCCGACCGACGGCTCGTCCAGAACGTAGAGCGTGTCGACCAGCCGCGAGCCCAGGCTGTTCGCGAGCCCGATGCGCTGTGCTTCGCCGCCCGAGAGCGTGCGCGTGGCGCGATTGAGCGTGAGATAGTCGAGTCCGACGTCGCGCAGAAACCTCACGCGATCTCGCGCTTCGCGCAGGATCATCTCCGCGATTGCGAACTCGAAATCCGTGAGCTCGAGAGATTCGATCCACGTCGCCAGCTCGTCGATCGGTAGCTCGGCGACCTGCGCGATGTTCTTTCCGGCGATGCGCACGTTCAGCGAGTCGGGCTGCAGCTTGGCGCCGTGACATTCGGGACACGTCTGCGCGGTCTGATACTGGCGCAGGAAGACGCGGATGTACTGCTTGTAGCGCTTCTCCTCGAGATCGCGAAGGAATGGCAGCACACCCACATAGCCGCGCCGCGCATCAGTGTGCAGCAGCAGGTCGCGCTGCGCTTGGCTGAGCTCCGACCATGGCTCGTCCATCGGAATCCCATGCTTGCGCGCGAACTCCGCCAGGAGCCGCCGCTTGTTGTCGTAGCGCGGCTTGGTCCACGGATCTATCGCGCCGTCGCGCAGACTGCGCTCGGGATACGGAACGACCAGCGAGACGTCGTACTCGAGGATTGCGCCGAAGCCGTTGCAGCGCGGACATGCGCCCCGCGGGTTGTTGAACGAGAACAGCTGCGGTGACGGCTGCGGTGCGCGTGTGCCGTCGTTGGCGCACTCGAACCTGTCCGTGAAGCGGAGCCGCGTAGTCTCGGCGCCATCGATCGGCGAACGTACGGGCGAAGGGAGGAGGGCGACGACATCGCCGTCCCCTTCGCGGAACGAAGTGCCGATCGCGTCCGCCAGCCGGTTCGCGATCTCGCTGCTCACCGCCAGGCGATCTACGACGACGAGCAGCTCGCGCGCTCTCGCCAGATCGGTGCGCTCGTCGAGCTCGTCGAGCGTGCTTATGACTCCATCCACCGAAACGCGGATGAATCCCTGCGCACGCAGGTTCTCGATCACGACCGCGTGAGTGACTTTCGCCGAGAGATGGAGCGGGAACGCGACGGCGAAGCGCGTCCCTTCCGGGAGCGAGAGGATCGTGTCGGTCACCGACTGCACCGTGTCGGGCTTCATCTCGCGCCCGCACTTGGGGCAGAAAGTGCGTCCGATCCGCGCCCACATCAGGCGCATGTAGTCGTAGATCTCGGTGGCCGTGCCGACGGTGGAGCGCGAAGTCTTGGTCGGGTTCTTCTGCTCGATCGCCACCGCCGGCGAGAGCCCTTCGATCGAATCGACCGACGGCTTCTCCATTCGCTCGAGGAATTGCCGCGCGTACGACGAGAGTGATTCGACGTATCTCCGCTGGCCTTCAGCGTAGATGGTGTCGAACGCGAGCGACGATTTTCCGGACCCCGACGGCCCGGTGATGACGGTGTAGCTTCGCCGCGGAATTTCGAGATCGAATCCCTTGAGATTGTGCTGCCGAGCCCCACGAACGACCAGTGAATCCTTCACCTTATAAAGATAACCTCGCGGGGCGAAGAAAGACCGTAGCGGCGTGGCCGCTACGGTCGCAGCGGCCGAAGGCCGCTACACGGTATTCGTTCTTCCGCGGACGCTGATCCTGTAGATCCAGAGGAGCACGAGTGCTCCGACGATCGCGAGCAGGAGGCTCCACAGCGAGAAGCCGTTCAGCCCGTTGCCGGTGATCATGCCGCCGATCCATCCGCCGATGAAGGCGCCGACGATGCCGATGATCATCGTGATGATGATTCCACCCGGCTCCGGCCCTGGCGCTATCGCCTTCGCGATTGCGCCGGCCAGCAGGCCGAGGATGATCCATGCGAGGATACTCATGATTTCCTCCGAAACAGTGAGTGAGGTCGATTCGCGGCAGAATAAGAAAGCAACGAGCGTACCATTAGATTCCTTCCTCCATGACAGCGCCAGCCACTGCCTCGTTCCACGAGGAGGAGGCGCTCGGCAAGGCATACGACGGCCGTCTCATGCGACGGCTCCTGCGCTTCGCTGCGCCTTACCGTGCGCTCATCATCACCGCGCTCTTCTTCCTCATGATCGAGGGAGCGCTCCAGCTCGTCGGGCCGTTTCTCACCCAGCGAGTGATCGACGTCGCGATTCCGCGGCACGACCTGCACATCGTGCGCGTAGCGGCGATCCTCTACGCTGCGTCGCTCCTCATCGAGTTCAGCGCGTCCTACGGCGAGACGTGGTTCACCGCGCTGCTCGGCCAGAACGTCATGCGCGATCTGAGACTGCAGCTCTTCGCGCACCTCCAGCGGCTTCCGATCGCGTTCTTCGACCGCAATCCGGCCGGCCGCCTCATCACGCGCGTGACGTCGGACGTCGAGACGCTCAACGACCTCTTCACCGCCGGCGTGGTGAGCGGACTCGGCGATCTCTTCACCCTCGCCGCCATCAGCGTCGCGATGCTCGTCACCGACTGGAAGCTGTCGCTGGCGGCGTTCGCGGTGATCCCGCTCGTGCTGCTCGTCTCGCACTGGTTTCGCACCCGCGTTCGGCAGGCCTATCGCGACATCCGCACGCGCCTAGCGCGGATCAACGCGTTCCTCCAGGAGCGCATCGCAGGCATGCGCGTGGTGCAGCTCTTCGGACGCGAGAAGCACGAGGCCGAGCGCTTCGACGCGCTCAACGAGTCGCACCTCGATGCGCATCTGCGCTCCATCACCATCTACGCGCTGTATTTCCCGGCGATCGAGATCCTCACATCGGTTGCGCTGGCCAGCCTCATAGTCGCGGGTGCTTCGCGCGTGGCCGCGGCGACGCTCACGGTTGGAACTGTCGCAGCGTTCCTTCAGCTCGTGCGCCGCTTCTTCCAGCCGCTGCAGGATCTCTCCGACAAGTACAACACTCTCCAGACCGCGATGGCGAGCTCGGAGCGCATCTTCACCTTGCTCGACACCGAGCCAGATCTCGACAAGGTTCCGGAGCCCAAGCCGCGATCCGAGCTTCCGCGGCACGTGTCGGTCGAGTTCCAGGATGTCTGGTTCACCTACACCCGCATCGGCAGCACCGACGCCGAGACCGAGGCTGAGCCGGAGTGGGTGCTCCGCGGCGTGAGCTTCGCCGCTCGCCCGGGCGAGACCGTCGCGATCGTGGGTCACACCGGAGCGGGAAAGACCACGATCGTCAGTCTGCTCATGAGATTCTACGACCCGCAGCGCGGGCGGATTCTCGTGAACGGAATCGACATACGCGACATGCCGGTCGAGGAGCTCCGCGCGCTCATCGGCTACGTGCAGCAGGACATCTTCCTCTTCGCCGGCGACGTCGCGACGAACATCAGACTGTCGGCCGAGATAAGCGACGAGGACGTCGCGAGGGCCGCGGAGCAGGTCGGTGCCGATCGCGTCATCGCGAAGCTGCCAGCGGGCTATCACCAGGTCCTCGGCGAGCGCGGCGCGTCGATAAGCGTCGGTGAGCGGCAGCTTCTGTCCTTCGCACGAGCCGTCGCCGCCGATCCCGCGCTGCTCATCCTGGACGAGGCGACGAGCGCCGTCGACAGCGAGGTCGAAGCCGAGATCCAGCATGCGCTGAGCGTTCTCCTCGCCGGCCGCACGACGATCGCCATCGCTCACCGTCTGAGTACGATAGTGAACGCCGATCTGATCATCGTCATGCACCATGGCGAAGCGGTCGAGCGCGGCACCCACGCCGAGCTTTTGCAGCTCGGTGGGCTGTACGCGCGCCTGTGGCGCTTACAGATTTAGAACAACAACCTTTTCCACACCCACCTTTGTGAGCCGTTAGTGCATTTCGCGGTAGCCGCCGGAAGCGATGTCGGGCGCGTACGGAAGGGGAACGAAGACAACTTCTTCGCGGATGCCAACGAGTATCGTGGCCTCTTCATAGTCGCCGACGGGATGGGCGGCCACGCCGCGGGCGAGGTGGCGAGCCAGATGGCTGTCGAGGTCGTGTCGGCCGATCTGGAGAATCTGCGCGACCTCGAGAGCGCTGACCGCGCTCGAGATGGTGTCCACCTCGCTGCGTCACGCGAACCGCGCCGTGTTCGAGCGTAGCGCCGCGGAGCGTGAGAAGATGGGGATGGGGAGCACGGCGTCGGTGCTGGTGCTCGCGGACGAGCGCTTCATCATCGGGCACCTGGGCGATTCGAGGATCTATCTCCTTCGCGACGGTGAGATGAGACAGCTAACTCACGATCACTCGGTCGTGCAGGAGCAGATCGATGCGGGGCTGCTCACGCGGGAGGAGGCCAAGCGGCACAGGCAGAGCAACGTGATCACGCGGTGCGTCGGGATGGGATGGGACGTCGAGCCGGACATCAGCGACGGCGATGTGCGACAGGGCGACATCTTCCTCCTCGCGAGCGACGGTCTTACCGGAATGGTGGAGGACTGGCGGCTGCAGCAGCTGCTATCCTCGCGTGTGACTCCAGCGCGCATGGTGGACGCGATGATCTCGGAAGCAAATGCGCGTGGCGGGGTAGATAACATCACCGTCGTCGTGGTTCGGGTGCACTCGTCTTCGGCGATGACTACGGGAACACATCCGACGCCAGCGCCCGGGGCCGGCATTGGTGGCTGACAGCGACCCAGGACAGGCGTTCGGAGACCGTCGGGCAACTGGCGGAGCTTTATCTCGGTAACATTCTCTACGCGCTCGAGCTGGCGTCCATTTCGCTGGAAGGACAGGGCAAGGAGCCCGATGCGGCGTTCTACCGCGGAATCGCGCGCAAGCTGGCCGAAGCGCACGGCGCCGCCAAGCGCCGTGGGTGATCGGACAGCGATAGGCGAGCGGCACCTGAATCGAATCTGAAATCGTAACGGAGGAAAGATGGCGACTGCGACACTTCCCGAGCAGGAAACGATCGTCAAGGACACGTTTCCGATCAACGGGACCGACTACATCGAGTTCTACGTAGGGAACGCGAAGCAGGCGGCTCACTACTATCAGAGCGCGTTCGGGTTTAAGCTCGTCGCCTACCGCGGCCCCGAGACGGGCATCCGCGACCGCGCCAGCTATGTGGTGCAGCAGGACAAGATCCGCTTCGTGCTGACGACGGCGATCCGGCCCGACCTGAGCTCCGAGGCAAAGGAGATCGCGGATCACATCTACAAGCACGGCGACGGCGTGCGCGATCTCGCGTTGTGGGTGGACGATGCGCGCGACGCGTACACGAAGGCGGTCGAGCGCGGTGCGAATTCCGGTGCACGAGCCGCGCGTCACGCGCGACGATGACGGCGAAGTGGTGATCGCGGCGTTTCGATCTACGGCGACACGATCCATTCGCTCGTCGAGCGTCGCAACTACCGCGGTCTGTTCCTTCCAGGATTCCGCGCGGTCACGTCACGCTACAATCCGCCATCGACGGGTCTCAAGTACGTCGACCACTGCGTCGGCAACGTAGAGCTCGGCAAGATGAACGTGTGGGTGGATTTCTACGCGAACGTCATGGGCTTCCGGAATCTCCTCTCGTTCGACGACAAGACGATAAGCACCGAGTACTCGTCGCTGATGTCGAAGGTGATGGCGAACGGCAACGAGCGCATCAAGTTCCCGATCAACGAGCCGGCGTCGGGGAAGAAGAAGTCGCAGATCGACGAGTACCTCGAGTACTACGGCGGGCCGGGCGTGCAGCACCTGGCGCTCGCGACCGACGACATCATCAAGACGGTGACCGAGCTGCGCGACCGCGGCGTCGAGTTCCTCTCGGCGCCCACGACGTACTACGACGATCTGCAGAGCCGCGTCGGCAAGATCGACGAGCCGATCGACCAGCTCGCGGAGCTCGGCGTACTCGTCGACCGCGATCCGGACGGCTATCTGCTGCAGATCTTCACCAAGCCGGTGGAGGATCGGCCGACGCTCTTCTACGAGATCATCCAGCGCAAAGGAGCGCGGAGCTTCGGCGAGGGCAACTTCAAGGCGCTGTTCGAGGCGATCGAGCGCGAGCAGGAGCTGCGCGGAAACCTGTGACGACGCGCGGGTCGTGCGTTCAGGCACGGCCCCGCAGCGCGCCGCGCCGCACGAGATTTCGAATCGCGACGTGATTACGTCCGTCGTTCGCGGAACACTCAACGCTGAACGCTCTCTTCCATGCCGATCTATCACACACTCGGCTCGATCCCGCGCAAGCGGCACACCGCGTTCCGCAAGCCGGACGGCGGCATCTACGCCGAGGAGCTGATGGGGCACGAAGGGTTCACCGGTACGTCGTCGCTGCTGTATCACGTGTATCCGCCGACGACGGTGAAGTCGGTGCGGCGCGTCAAGGAGATGAAGTTCGAAGCGGACGAGGATCAGACGCTCCGCCATCGGCATTTCCTCACGTCGCGCACGAAGAAGGGTGGCAGTCCGACGCTCGATCGCATTCCGCTCCTGTTCAATCAGGACGTCGCGATGCTCTACGTCGAGCCCGACAAGGAGGACGAGCACTTCTATCGCAACGCGCAGGCTGACGAGCTGGTGTACGTCGAGCAAGGGAAGTGGCGTGCTCGAGTCGGTGTTCGGCGAGCTGCCGTTTCGGCGAAGGCGACTATCTCGTGATCCATCGCGGCATCCTGCATCGGTACCGCTTCGACAACGACACGGCGACGCGCCCAAGCTGCTCATCATGGAGAGCCGCGGGCACATTCGCTGGCCCAAGCGCTACCGCAACGAGTTCGGCCAGCTCAAGGAGGGCGCGCCGTACTCGGAGCGCGACATCCGACGCCCGCAGCAGCTCGACACCCACGACGAGATGGGCGATTTCCCGGTGTTCGTCAAGCAGTACGACGGGATCAACGAGCTGATTCTCGATCACCATCCGTTCGACGTCGTCGGCTGGGACGGATACTTCTATCCGTGGGCGTTCAACATCATGGATTTCGAGCCGATCGTCGGCCGCGTTCACCAGCCGCCGCCGGTGCACCAGACGTTTCAGGGCGACGGGTTCGTCGTCTGCTCGTTCTGTCCGCGTCCGTACGACTTCGATCCGAACGCCGTTCCGGCGCCGTACAACCACACCAACGTCGACTCGGACGAAGTCCTGTACTACGCGTCGTGCGAGTTCATGTCGCGAAAGGGGATCGAGTTCGGCTCCATCACTCATCACCCCGACGGGTCTGCCGCACGGCCCGCATCCGGGCCGCGCCGAAGCGTCGATCGGCGCGAAGGAGACGAACGAGCTCGCGGTGATGATGGACACGTTCCGACCGCTCAAAGTCGCGAAGCAGGCGCTCGACTTCGAGGATCCCAACTATCACAAGTCGTGGATCGACACGCAGCATCAGCAGGTTGCGTTCTCGCCGCCCACTTCTTGATTCGGGAAGTGAATGATGCGCGGCCGGTGTCAGCGACACCGGCCGCGTTGGCATTGCGGTCATGAGCGACAGCACGGACTCCGCCGAAGTGATGTGGCGTCCGTCGTCCGAGCGCGTGCGCGCCGCCAACCTCACGCGGTTCACGGCCTTCCTGCGCGCGCGTGGCGAGCTTCCGGCCGGTCGCGACGACGTGCTGCTCAGCTACGCACTGCTGCACGAGTGGTCGATCACTCATCGCGAGAAGTTCTGGCGGGCTGTAGCTGCGTACAGTGGTGTCATCGCCGAGTCGCTCGACGAGAGCCGCTGTGTGGGACTCGATCGCATGGCGCCGCCAGACGCGCAAGCACGGCCCGCTGTGGTTCGAGGGTGCACGCCTCAACTTCGCGGAGAACCTTCTCCGCTATGCTGATGATCGTCCTGCGATCATCTCGTGGAGCGAGAGCGGCAGGCAGCAAACGCTCACGTTCGCCGAGCTGCGCGGAGAGGTAGCGCGCATCGCGACAGCGCTGCGCGACATGGGAGTTGGACCGGGTGATCGCGTAGCGGGCTTCCTGCCGAACATACCCGAGACCATCATCGCGATGCTCGCCGCCACGTCGCTCGGCGCGGTGTGGAGCTCCTGCTCACCGGACTTCGGAGTGCAGGGAGTGCTCGATCGCTTTGGCCAGATCGAGCCGAAGGTTCTCGTCTGCGCCGACGGCTACGTGTACGCCGGGAAGGAGATCGATTCACTCGACCGCGTGCGTCAGATCGCGTCGCGAATCGAATCGATCAAGTCGCGTGATAGTCGTTCCGTACCGCAATGCGTCAGTGTCGCTCGCCGGAATCCCGAACGCAGTGAGGTGGGATTGTCTGCGGCGCGTCGGCGACGCGGAGCTCACCTTCGCGCGGATGCCGTTCGACCACCCGCTCTACATCATGTACTCGTCGGGGACCACCGGTCTTCCGAAGTGCATGGTGCACGGCGCTGGCGGAACGCTGCTGCAGCACCTGAAGGAGCTCGAGCTTCACGTGGACCTGCGTCGGTCGGACCGCATGTTCTACTTCACCACGTGCGGGTGGATGATGTGGAACTGGATGGTGAGCTCGCTCGCGGTGGGTGCGACGGTCGTGCTCTACGACGGCGCGCCGCTACAGCCGCACGCTTCGATTCTGTGGGACGTCGTCTCGCGCGAGCGCGTTACGGTCTTCGGCACGAGTGCGAAGTTCCTCGCGCTCTCGGAGAAGGGTGGCGTGGTTCCGCGCCGCACAGTCATGATCTCACCGCATTGCGCGCCATACTCTCGACCGGAAGCCCGCTCGCGTCGCACAGCTACGACTACGTGTACCGCGACGTGAAGAGCGACGTCCACCTCGCCAGCATCTCGGGCGGCACCGACATCATCTCCTGCTTCGCGCTCGGCAATCCTACGGCGCCGGTGTATCGTGGCGAGATCCAGTGCCGCGGACTTGGCATGGCTGTCGAAGTGTTCGACGCCGAAGCGAACGCGCTGCTCGAAACTCCCGGCGAGCTGGTGTGCACGAAGCCGTTCCCGAGCATGCCGATCCGGTTCTGGGGCGACCCCGACGGCGCGAAATATCGCGCGGCGTACTTCGATCAGTTTCCCAACGTGTGGCGTCACGGCGATTGGGCAGAGCTCACGGCTCACGATGGGATGATCATCTACGGCCGGAGCGACGCGACGCTCAACCCTGGCGGCGTGCGGATCGGCACTGCGGAGATCTACCGCCAGGTGGAGCAGCTGTCCGAAGTGGTCGAGAGCGTCGCTGTAGGTCAGGAGATTGGCGGAGATGCGCACGGCGACGTCAGGATCGTGTTGTTCGTGAAGCTGCGCGAAGGGCGTCACGCTCGACGCAGGCGCTCGTCGATCGCATCAAGCGGCAGATTCGCGACAACACGAGCGCGCTGCACGTCCCGAAGGTGATCCTTCAGGTATCCGACATCCCGCGCACCATCAGCGGGAAGATCACCGAGATCGCCGTGCGCGAGACCATTCACGGGCGGCCGATCAGCAACACCGAGGCACTCGCGAATCCCGGCTCGCTCGACGAATACCGCGCGCTCGTCGCTAACGGCGCGCTCGACTGACCGCGTTCTATCGGCAATAGCAAGCGGGCTCGGCCATGGTGGCCGAGCCCGCAGCGTTTGTGGGTCGTAAGTGCCGTGTTGCTTACTGCTTGGTCATCTTCCGCGTGTCGAGGTTGAGCATGTACTGCGCGGTGTCGATCGTCACTGGCACGTTCGCGGTTCCGTTGAACGTCACCACGACGCGGCGTGTTGCAGTGTGCGTGGTCGTGTCGCTCGCCTCACGCAGACGCGTCACGATGTAGTTGCGGACGAACTGGCCGCTCAGCGGGTATGGGTTGATGTCGCGCGGCTGCTTGAACGCTACGTTGGTCGCGGTGTCTGTGGCAGCGAACTCGTAGACCTTGCTGATCTGCCCTGTCCGCCACGAGTGAATCATCCCGGTTCCGTTGCCGTTCCACGTGTGGACGGTGTCAGGCGCGTAGAGCCCGACGACGGTGCGGTTGTGAAGGCGGTAAGTCGTGTCGGCGAAGGTGTTACCATTGTCCGTCAGCGACGTGGCGCCCGTGTCGGCGACTATGAAGTTGATCGACGCTACGTTCCTGCTGAACACCGAGTCGATGCTACCGCTCACATCGAAGAGCTGATACGAGGTCGTGTAGGTCTGCCCGTTCTTCGTGACGGCCGGACACGCGAAACGCTGTGTCGAGCTGCTGAACGTGCACGAGGGGCTGATCCAGGTCGCAGAGGCGACGGTACCGTTGACCGGCGTCATCAGCGAGCCCGCCACGCCGTTCGACGGCACGAGGCGCACGCCCAGAGTGTTGACGGAGAACGATCCGCCGCCGCCGGTGTTGTCTGCGCCGGAGAAGAACTGATAGTCCGACGCGATGTCAGCGCCAGCGCTTGGCGCCAGGTCAGGCGTGACCTCGGACTGGAACGAAGCTGATGAGGTGATCGAGCCTGTGGGTGACGTTGCGTCACTGCTTCCGCATGCGACCATGCCGGCGGCAACCATCGCCGCTGCGATTCCGGTGATTACCGAACGACTCTGCATCTAGATGCTCCGCGCCAATGCTAGTGTGTGTTGTGTGCGTGCTTCGCGCACTCCAGACCCGGCACTGTGCCGCGGTCACACTCTTCGACGAGCGAGGCAGCGGGGCGTTAACGCACCGAACGGGCGGTCCCGCCGGTCTTAGCGCATCCTTAGCGAATTGTCCGGAAGTGTAAAGAAGCTCGTCACTGCGGCGGTGTCGTCACGACGCCGCGATCGCGTCGATCACCATGCCCGCATCGACGGCCGTGCGCGACGCGGTGAAGACGCGCAGCCAACGCGCCGATCGGTAAAGCTCTTCGGAGAGAGCAGGGAGATTCATTCCCACAATCACCCCGGCTCCGCTCAGCTGCTCGACGGATCCGTCACGCCGGAGCACGGGGATGTCGAGGCCGAGCATCTGGGTCTTCTCCGGGAAATCGAGCAGCACGTCGCCACGCGGAAGATCCAGCAGGGCACTCAGCCTGTCCTCGGCCGCTCGCGTGCGCGCGCGATCGTATCCGATCCACTCTCCGAAGCCGTCGCCCAGCTCCGACGCCGGCCATTCCGCCGCTCGCTTGTACAGTCGGCGCGACAGTAGCGCGTCGAGCATTCGTGACGGTTCACGCTCGCCGATTCGGTTGAGCAATCCCTCGTCGGTGAAGCTGACGAGGGATTCAGCGCTCACCGCGCCCGACGCGCAGGCATCCTCGACGATGCGCTTGTACATCGCAGTCGCGCTGCGCACCGCGTGATGCCAGTACACATTGCGGTACATCTGGTACTTCGCGAACAGCAGTGACTCGAGTGCTGAAAGACCCTTGTCGGCAACTCCGACAGTCGGGCCAGATTCGCTCTCACCGCTCACCAGCACCATCGAGTTCATCAACCGATCGACGTCGATCTCACCGTACGATACGCCGCACATGTGCGCGTCACGCTTGAGGTACTCGATCTTGTCGAGGTCGAGCGAGCCGGAGATGAGCCCCTGCAAGGGGGAGTGCGACTCGCCGCGAATGAGTGCGACGATTCGCTCCGGTGCGTCGGTCGCCACGCGTGCGCGGAGGACCTCGGCGACGACGCCCGTCGTTATCAGCTTGCGTGCGACTTCTTCATGGTGAGTGGCGCCGATCTCCTCGAGTGCGTGGGAGAACGGATAGTGCCCAACGTCGTGGAGCAGCGCCGCGAGCGTGACGACCGTGCACTCCTCGTCGCAGACGTCGCTCAGTCCATCGCGCTCGCGCAGAAGCGCGATCGCTACCTTGGAGAGATGGTACGCGCCGAGCGCGTGCTCGAAGCGAGTGTGCGTGGCGCCTGGATAGACCAGATACGCCAGTCCGAGCTGTCTTACATATCGAAGACGCTGGAAGACTGGCGTATCCACGAGCGCGAGCGCGATCTCATCGACACGAATGTTGTTCCAGATCGGGTCGCGGATGATCTCCATTCAGGTAGCGCGCGGTAGGAGCGTTCCCCTACCGCGGGCCGGCTCCCGCGACCGCTGCGTCATCGACACCCAGCTTCGCGAAGTTGTTGCGGAACATCTCGGCCAGCTTCTTCGCCTGCGCGTCGTAGGCCACCCCGTCGTGCCACGTGTTGCGCGGATTGAGCACCTCGTTCGGCACGTTCGGCACCGATTGCGGCACGTGTAGCCCGAAGACTGGATCGGTGGTGGTCTGCGCGTTGTCGAGCGCGCCGTGCAGAATGGCGTCCACCATCGCGCGCGTGTGCGACAGCTTCATGCGCTTGCCGATGCCGTACGGGCCGCCGCTCCAGCCGGTGTTGAGGAGCCACACCTTGGAGCCGTGCTCTCTGAGCAGCTCGCCCGAGCATCTCGGCGTACTTCTGAGCGGGCCACACGAGGAACACCGCGCCGAAGCAGGCGCTGAACGTCGCCTGCGGCTCCTTCACTCCGCGCTCCGTGCCGGCGAGCTTCGCGGTGTAGCCCGAGAGGAAATAGTACAGCGCCTGCTCTGGCGTGAGGCGCGCGATGGGTGGCAGCACGCCGAACGCGTCGGCGGTGAGCAGGACGACGTTCTTCGGGTGGCCGCCGCGCCCGCTCTCGACGATGTTCGGGATGTAGTTGATCGGGTACGACGCACGCGTGTTCTCGGTGATCGACTGGTCGTCGAACTTGACGCGCTTGTTCTCGTCGAGCACCACGTTCTCGAGAATCGTCCCGAACATCTGCGTCGTGCGGTAGATGTCCGGTTCGCGTCTCGGGCGAGAGGTGGATGACCTTGGCGTAGCAGCCGCCCTCGAAGTTGAACACGCCATCGCTGCTCCAGCCGTGCTCGTCGTCGCCGATCAGGTTGCGCGACGGGTCGGCTGAGAGCGTCGTCTTGCCGGTCCCGGAGAGGCCGAAGAAGAGCGCGGTGTCGCCCGCCTTGCCGACGTTGGCCGAGCAGTGCATCGACAGCACGTTCTGCTTCGGCATCATGTAGTTCATGACCGTGAACATCGACTTCTTCAGCTCGCCGGCGTAGCGCGTTCCGCCGATGAGGATCATGCGCTTGCCGATGTTCACAGCGATGAACGTTCCGGTGCGCGTCCCGTGCCGCGCTGGATCTGCCTGCATCTCCGGCGCGTGGAGCACGGTGAAGTTCGGCGCGAATGTCGCCAGCGACGCGCGCTCGGGTCGGATGAACATGTTCCGAACGAACGCCATGTGCCACGCGTTGGGCGACACGTACCTGACCGACAGGCGGTAATCCGGATCCGCGCCGCAGTAGAGATCCTGCACGAACAGCTCTGGCTGCTTGCCGAGGTAAGCCTGCACGTCGGCCGAGCAGCGTCTCGAAGTGCGCTCGGACATCGGCTGGTTCACCATGCCCCAGTCGACGTCCTTCTCGGACGACGGCTCCTTCACGATGAACTTGTCTTTCGGCGAGCGGCCGGTGTGCGGCGTGGTGACTGCGACGAACGGTCCCATGTCGGCGAACTCACCCTCCTGGCGCCGCGCGGCTGCATCGTAGAGTTCCGGCGGCACGAGGTTGAAGTGAACCTTGCCGCTCGGGGTGATGCCCTGGTCCTTCAGTGAATCGACCGACATATCAGGAAGTCTCGAAATTGAAAGTGATGTGTGTCACAACCCGAGCTCGGCCTGTGGCCGCTGCTCGCGCTGCTGTGCATCGACTACGGCTACCGCCGCCATGTTCACGATGTCCTGCACGTCGGCGCCCTGCTCGAGCACGTGCACCGGCTTGTCCATGCCAACGAGAATGGGACCGATCGCCGTCGCTCCGCCAAGGTGGTTCAGCAGCTTGTAGGCGATGTTGCCGGCGCTCAAGATCGGGAAAGATCAGCACGTTCGCCGGCTCCTTCAGCGTGCTGAACGGGTAGTCATGCTCAGGATGGTCTCGTCCACCGCGGTGTCGGCCTGCATCTCGCCGTCGACCATGAGCGACGGGTTGCGCTCGCGCAGGATCGCGACCGCTTCAGCCACCTTCTGCGCGGCGGGATGCTTGACCGAGCCGAAGTTCGAGAACGAGAGCATCGCGATGCGCGGCTCGATTCCGAACGTCCTGACGACACGCGCAGCCGAGCTCGCGATCTGCGCCAGCTGCTCGGCCGTCGGCTCGATGTTGACCGTCGTGTCGGCGCAGAAGACCACCTGCTTCTCGAACACCAGCATGTACATGCCGCTGACGCGTCCCGCCTTGGGATGCGCGCCGATGACCTCGAGCGCCGGACGCATCGTCTCGGGATAGTGCATGTTGACGCCGGAGAGCAGCGCGTCGGCGTCGCCGCACGCTACCATGCACATCCCGAAGTAGTTCGCGTTGTACAGCTGCTGGTGCGCCTCGTCCAGGCTCAGTCCCTTGCGCTGGCGCCGCCGCCACAGGTACGTCGCGTACTTGTCGCGCGAGGACGAGCGGCCCGGGTCCTCGACCACGATGTCGTTGAGCGGGATGCCGTGCCGCTTGGCGATGTCGCGCGATGTCGTGCTCGTTGCCGAGCAGGATCGGCTCGCAGATCCCCTCCTCGACGAGATGCTGCGCGGCGCGGATGATCTTCGGCTCGTCGCCTTCGGTGAACACGACGCGCTTGGGATCGCGCTGCGCGCGGTTCATCAAGCCGCGCATGATCCCGCGCGCGCGCCCGAGGCGGCTCTCGAGGTCGTCGCGATACTCGTCGAGGTCGACGAAGTCGTGCGTCGCGCCGCTCGCGACCGCCGCCCACGCCACCGCCGGCGCGACCCAGAGCAGCACGCGCGGATCGAAAGGGAAGGGAATGAGGTAATCGGGGCCGAACGTGACGCTGTTGAGACCGTACAGCCGCGCAACACTCTCCGGGACGTCTTCCTTGGCGAGCTGCGCCAGCGCGCGCGTCGCCGCCATCTTCATCTCCTCGTTGACTTCTGTCGCGCGAACGTCGAGCGCGCCGCGGAAGATGAACGGGAAGCCGAGGACGTTGTTGACCTGGTTCGGATAGTCGCTGCGCCCGGTCGCGATGATCGCGTCGGATCGCACCGCTCGCACTTCGTCGGGAAGGATCTCGGGCACCGGATTGGCGAGCGCGAAGACGATCGGCCGCGGGCCCATCGACGCGATCATCTCGCCGGTCACTGCGCGCGCTACCGAAAGTCCGACGAACACGTCGGCGTCGACGAGCGCCTCGGCGAGCGTGCGCGCTGGCGTGTCGTTGGCGAAGCGCGCCTTGTACGGATCCATCTCGCCACTGCGCCCCGCGTAGATCACGCCGACGCGATCGCACATGATGATGTTCTCGCGGCGTACACCCAGCCTCACGTAGTGCTCGGCCGTGGAGATCGCCGCCGCGCCGGCGCCGGAGAAGACGACCTTCACCTGCGTGATGTCCTTTTGGACGATCTCGAGCGCGTTGAGCAGCGCGGCGCCGGAGATGATCGCGGTGCCGTGCTGGTCGTCGTGGAAGACGGGGATCTTCATCGTCTTCCGCAGCGTCTCTTCGATGTAGAAGCAGTCCGGCGCGCGGATGTCCTCGAGATTGATGCCGCCGACGGTGGGCTCGAGCAGCTGGCAGAACGTGATGACGTCGTCGGGATCCTCCGAGCCTACCTCGAGATCGAAGACGTCGATGTCGGCGAACTGCTTGAAGAGGTTGCCCTTGCCCTCCATGACCGGCTTGCCCGCGAGCGCGCCGATGTTGCCGAGTCCGAGCACCGCCGTGCCGTTCGTGACGACGGCGACGAGGTTGCCCTTGCGCGGTGTAGCGCCAGGCGTCGTCAGGATTCTTCGCGATCTCGAGGCAGGGCTCGGCGACTCCCGGCGAGTATGCGAGCGCGAGGTCGCGCTGATTGGTCAGCGGCTTGGTGGGAACGACCGCGATCTTGCCGGGCCGCCCGAGGGCGTGGTAGTCGAGGGCGTCTTGGCGTTTCATCAGAAGCTTCGTAAGATCGCATGCACAGGGCCCGCGGCGCCACCCTGTTAGCATCTTTGCGCCTCAGTGCGTATATAGATTGATCCAAGAACCAACAAGCTTGACTCGTCCCGCTCTAACGGCCTCGCGCCGCCGCTCGCTGTACTGGCGATTTGCCACTGCGCTTGCCTGCGTCGCACAATTCTGGGTCGCGATCGCTCCGCTGTCGGAGGGTCGCGGCTTCGGCGCGCCGGCGCATGTCGAGGCCGCGGGGACTTCAGCCCACTACAGCCACGACGAGGCCTCGTGCCCGGCCTGCACGGTTCTGGCACTCACGATCGTCGTCCCGCCGCGGCAGTCGGTAGTGCTCGGGCAGGCGCCCGCTCGCCAGGTTGCCGTCGCCACTCTCCAACGCTCGGTCCCGCGCCCTCCACCTCGCGCGGCCTCTTCCAGGGCACCTCCCGCCTCCGTGTGATCTCAGCCGGCGCATCGCGCGCCGGCGCTACAGCTACGTGAGACTCACATTGGAGAGCCTTGATGCATCGGTGCATTTGGATCTACGCGGTCGCGTTATGCGCGAGCGTGGCATCCGCCCAACAGCAGGACACGCTGACGCTGACCCGCGCCGCCGCGGTTCAGCTCGCGCGACAGCGGAACCCGCAGCTTGAAGTAGCTCGCGAGCAGATCGCGGAGTTTCGCGCTGCTCGCGTTCAGGCGGTCGCGATTCCTGATCCCGCGGCGACCGCGTCGCTCGACCAGCAGCCAGGCTTCTTCCAGGCTGCGCCAAGCGGACAACGCAACATAGGCGCGACGCTGCAGGTTCCCTTCCCGGACAAGTTCCGACTCCGCAGCAACGTCGCGCTCGGCGACGTCAGGAACGCCGAGGCAGCGTACACCGCGCTCGATCAACAGATATCGGCCCAGACAGCCGAGCAGTACGACTCGCTCCTCGTCGCGATGAGGCACGACGTCGATCTCAAGGAGTCGCTCAAGCTCTCGCAGGATTTCCTGACGCGCACGCAGGCGCGCTTCGAGGCAGGCACCGCGCCGCGCCTTGACGTGATTCGGGCGCAGGTGGACGTCGCAGCCGGAACCAACGCGGTGATCGCCAACCGCCGTCTCATAGTGAACGCGCAGGCTGCGCTCGACCGCCTCATCGGCCGACCGCTCGGTCTGGCGATAGTGCCAGCCGACACCCTCGGAGTTCCGGCGCCGCTCCCCGCGCTCCCCGCGCTGGAGCAGGCTGCGCTCAACGCGCGGCCAGAGCTCGCGGGGCTCATGGCGGAGCGCAAGGCGGCCAGCTCGGCGACGTCGCTCGCGCGGGAGTTCTGGATTCCAGACTTCACCTTCGGCTTCACGCGCGACGTCCAGGCGGGCGGTGGTCCCGGCTACTTCTCGACAGGCCTCGCCTTTCCGCTGCCGGTCTTCTTCTGGCAGCACACGCGCGGCGAGATCAGCCAGGCGGCGCACCACGAGCGCGAGCTCGCGGCGTCGTACCGCGACCTCGAGGCGCAGGTGAGCCAGGACGTTCGAAACAGCTACGCCGCCGCGAGCACCGCGCTCGAGCAGGCCATCTACATACGTGATCAACTCCTGCCGTCCGCCGTGGCGGCCTACAACTCCACTGCCGCCAGCTACGCGATCGGAGGCTCATCGGCCTTCGAGGTGATAGATGCGCGGCGCACTCTCCTGGATGCCGAAAGCCAGTACTCGGATGCCCTCGCCAATGCAAACACGTCGCGCTCGGACCTCGAGCGCGCAGTCGCAGTTCCTCTTGCCTCAATTCCTCTCGGAGCACCAAGTGGCCAATAAGATCAGCTTCCTGATTGCCGCAATCGCCATCAGCGCATGCAACCGCGGTGCGGCGAGCGACGACAGTACAAAGCCGGCCGCGTCGACGACTCCGACCAACTTCACCGTCACTCCGGCGCAGCAAGCGCGGCTTCACATACTCACGGTCCAGAGCTCGCCGTTCTATCCCGACCGTCGAGACGACCGGTACCGTCGCCTTCGACGGCGACATCTCCACGTCGGTGCTATCGCCCGTCTCCGGCCCCGTCACGCGGATCGTCGCAGATGTTGGGACGCCGGTGAGCAAGGGAAGCGTGCTCGCAACGGTGTCGTCGCCCGACTTTGCAACCGCGATCGCGACGTACAGCAAGGCAGTCGCGACCGCTGCGAATCTCCAGCGCATCGCCGACCAGGACGTTCAGCTGTTCAAGGTAGACGCGATCGCGCGCCGCGATCTCGACCAGGCGCAGACCGACGCGTCGACAGCGATCGCTGACCGTGAGGCAGCGCTGCAGGCGTTGAGCTCGCTCGGCATAGACGCCGCCACCATCGAGCAGATCCGGAGCCACCCGACGACCACAACGGTGCCGGCGGCGATACGGTCTCCGATCGCCGGCACCGTGGTGGAGCGTCTCATCACACCGGGTGAGTTACTCAGCGCGGGCACGACACCAGCCTTCACCGTCGCGAATCTCTCGACGATGTGGGTGCTGGCCAACGTCTTCGGTGACAACCTCGCCAACGTCGCGCGCGGCGAGCGTGCCACGATCACCACCGACGCCACAAAGACGCCGTTCAGCGGGACCGTCGATTACATCGGCGCGCTGGTGGATACCGCGACTCGTGCTACGTCGGTGCGCATCGTCGTGCCCAACCGCGGCGACCTCCTCAAGCGCGACATGTTCGTTCACGTCTCGATCCAGAGCAACCGTCAGCACAGCGGAATCCTCGTGCCTTCAGCGTCGATACTGCGCGACGACGAGAACCTCCCCTTCGTCTTCGTGCAGGCAGGCCCGACGCCGTCGTCCGGATTCGCGCGCCGCAGGGTGACACTTGGCGCGCAGGTCGGTGACAGCTACGAGATCCCGACCGGGCTCACCGCGGGCGACAAGGTTGTCGCCGAAGGCGCGCTCTTTCTCCAATTCGCGGAGAGCCAGTGATGCGATCGGATCCTCCAGCGGATCGCGCTGATGGAGATATCGCCGCTGCCGAAGCAAGCGGCGAAGCCGAGCTCAACGCGAAGCCGTCGTTCGCGAACAGGGTGGTCGGCGCGGCGCTCGCGCAGCCGCTTCTCACCGGACTGGTCGGCGCGGTGGTCGTCGGCGTCGGCATCTGGTCGTTCACACGTCTTCCAGTCGACGCATACCCGGATCTGTCGCCACCGATGGTGGAGATGATCACGCAATGGCCCGGTCACGCAACCGAGGAAGTCGAGCGGCAGGTGACAGTGCCGATCGAGAACGGGATGAACGGTGTCCCGAACCTTCGCGTGATGAGATCGATCTCGCTGTACGGCCTGTCGGACGTGATCATGACGTTCGACGACGGGACCGACAACTATTTCGCGCGCGAGCAGGCGTTCGAGCGCATTCCGGACATCACGCTTCCGTCTGGCGTGACTCCGTCGATGTCGCCGCTGTCGTCCCCGTCGGGACTCGTGTACCGATACGTGCTTCAGAGCCCTGATCGGTCGGCGATGGAGCTGCAAGAACATCAACGACTGGGTGCTCGACAAGGCGTACCGCGCGGTGCCTGGTGTCGCGGACATGTCAGCGCTCGGCGGCGAGACGATGCAGTACCAGGTGCTCATCGATCCGACCAAGCTCGCCGGCGCCGGCCTGAGCATCGCGCAGGTAGCCACGTCGCTCGGCGCTAACAACAGCAATGCCGGCGGCGGCTTCTACTCGGAGGGCGGACAGTTCTTCTACGTGCGCGGCATCGGCCTGCTCAGGACGCCGCAAGACATCGAGAACGTCGTGCTCACGGTGAAGAACGGCACGCCGGTGCTCGTGAAGGACGTCGGGCAGGTGGTCATCGGCTACGCTCCGCGGCTCGGTCAGTTCGGCTTCAACAAGCAGAACGACGACGTCGAAGGCGTGATCCTGATGCTCACCGGCGAGCAGGCGCAGACGGTGCTGAAGCGCGTGGAGGCGAAGACCGCTGAGCTCAACGCGCACGTGCTGCCGAAGGACGTGAAGATCCTTCCGTTCTACGACCGCAGCGATCTCATCAAGCTCACGACGCAAGACCGTGGAGGACAATCTCCTCCACGGCATTCTGCTCGTCATCGTCATACTGATCTTCTTCCTGTACGACATCAGGTCCGGGCTGATCGTCGCGGCGTCGATTCCGTTCGCGCTGCTGTTCGCGTTCATCTGCCTCGATCTGCGCCACATCCCCGCGAACCTGCTGTCGATCGGTGCGATCGACTTCGGGATACTCGTCGATGGCGCGGTCGTGATGGTGGAGAACATCTACCGCCAGCTGGCGCGCCGACACGGAACGACGTACAACGTGAAGGACGTCATTATCGAAGCAGCCGCCGAGGTGGACCGACCGATCGTGTACGCGATCGCGGTGATCGTGGCGGGCTTTCTGCCGATCTACGTGCTATCGGGGCCGTCGGGGCTGCTGTTCCGCCCGATGGCAGACACGACCATCTTTGCGCTGATCGGATCGCTCATCGCGACGCTCACCATCGTGCCAGTGCTCTGTGCGATAGTGCTGCGGAACGGAGTGCGCGAGCGGCGGAACAAGATCTTCGAGTGGACGCTCGACCGCTACCGCACGGGGCTCGACTGGAGCCTGGAGCACGCATGGGCGACCGTGATCATCTCATGCGCGCTCACTGCCGTCGGTCTGCTACTGATGACGCAGATCGGCGGAGAGTTCATGCCCAAGCTGGACGAGGGCGCGCTCTGGGTACGCGCGACGATGCCGTACACGATCTCGTTCGAGGAATCGTCCAAGATCACCCCGCAGATCCGTCAGATTCTCGCTTCGTTTCCGGAAGTCACCACTGTCGCTGACGAGCACGGGCGGCCCGACGACGGCACCGATCCGACCGGCTTCTTCAACGCCGAGTTCTACGTTGGGCTGAAGCCGTACGACGAATGGAACGGCAAGTACCGACACGAAGCCGGAGCTGATCGCGGCGATCGACAAGAAGCTCTCGTCGTTCCCGGGCATCCAGTTCAACTACACGCAGCCTGCCGAAGACGCCGTCGACGAAGCTGAGACTGGACTCAAGAGCTCGCTCGACGTGAAGCTGTTCGGCAGCGATCTCGGCGTGCTGCAGGCGAAGGGCACCGAGATGAAGCAGGTGCTCTCGACGGTTCCTGGCATCACGGCGATCACGCTGGTACAGGAGCTTGGACAACCGGCGCTCACAGTCACCATCGACCGCGCGAAGATCGCGCGCTTCGGTCTCAACGTCGATGATGTGAACGGTCTCATCAACGCTGCCGTCGGCGGAACTGCTACGACGCAGGTGGTGCAGGGCGAGCGGCTCTACGATCTCGTGGTGAGGTTACAGCCACAGTTCCGCGAGACCGCGGACGAGATCGGCAACATTCTGATGGCCACGCCGGGCGGTGGCCAGGTTCCATTGCGCGACGTCGCGACGCTCCAGATCACCAACGGCGCGTCGTTCATCTACCGGCAGGACAACGCGCGTTACATCGGCATACAGTATTCGGTGCAGGGACGCGATCTGGCGAGTGCGGTCAACGAGGCGCGCGCAAAGGTGGCGGCTCAGGTGAAGCTTCCGGTCGGCTACAACGCCGTCTGGGGCGGCGAGTTCGAGGAATACACCGCGTCGCGTCGCCAGCTTCAGATAGTTCTCCCGATCACGTTCGCGGTGATCTTCGTGCTGCTGTTCGCGCTTTACGGAAACTTCAAGTTCCCGTTCATAACGCTCGCCGGCGTGCTCCTCTCCGGCCCGCTCGGCGGAATTCTCGCGCTCTGGCTCACCGGCACTCCGTTCTCGGTGTCGTCAGGCATCGGCTTCATAGCGCTGTTCGGTGTCTCGGTGCAGACGGCCGTCGTGTACATCTCGTACGCCAACGAGCTGCGCATCGGCGGCTTGGGGATCGCCGCGGCGACTCGCGAGGCGGCGTTGCTACGATTGCGACCGATCATGATGACTGCGCTCGTCGCTGCGCTCGGTCTGCTGCCTGCCGCGCTCGCTACAGGTGTCGGCTCCGACTCGCAGCGGCCGTTCGCGATGGTGATAGTCGGCGGCCTCTTCTCGCGGCTCCTGATCAGCGTCTTCCTGATGCCTGGCCTCTACGCGCTCGCCGCGCGCGAGGGCGACCACCTCGCCGTCTGATCGCGTTGCGCGGTGGGGTCATCCCCACCGCGCAGCGACGGCAAGTCGACATCGCGCAGTCGCTACAGGCGAGTGAACTTTGGCGCGAGCGTCCCAATGTCACGCGGCGTCTAGGATCGCCGCGTGATCGAGCTCGTCACCGGCCGCCGATTCTGACGCTGGCGCCGAACGGGTCGATCGGTTCGATGGGAAGCTTCACCGCGGCAGACTGATTGCCAGTGCGCCCCACCGCGTACACTCTCACGTCGAGCGGTGGCGCTGCGCCGCTAGCGGCGAGCACGTGCGTCACCTCGCTCCCCGGAATTATCTGAGTCGTCCAGCGGTCGACGAGCCGCGACTGCACCACCCATAGCCACGGCCGCTGCTCGCCGGTCGGCGGCGCGAGATCCACCACGAGATCGCCGCTGTCGTCATCGATCCGCTCGCGAGCTACCGGCGCCGGCGGTGTGCGCTTGTCGAGCCACGGCGTCGCTGGAACGAGCGCCTCCTGTGAGTAGCTCCCATCCGTCAGCTTCTCGGCGATACTGTCGGGGTCCTGGTCCAACACCTTCATGCTGAAGAACACCTCGCCGCTCGCACCAGGCTGCGCGCGCGTGAGTCGGATCTGATCGATGAGCTCGGCCGCGCCGCGCCCGTCACCTTCGCTCGGCCGCGCGAGCGACGCGTTGAGCCCGGGCCAGATGTGGCGACCGTAATGGTTCTGCGCGACCCACCATGACAGCAGCTCGGTGTAGCTCTGCTGCGGACGATCCACCGGCCAGTAGAGCTGCGGCGCGAGATAATCCACCCATCCGGACTCGAGCCACTTGCGCGAGTCGGCGAATATCTCCGAATACGAATCGAGCCCGCGCACGGAAGCAGGGTAGCCAGGACGCCAGATCCCAAACGGACTGATGCCGAAGCGCACCCACGGTTTCACGGCGTGAATCTCCCCGCCGATCCGCTCCACGAACTTGTTCACGTTGTCGCGGCGCCAGTCGCCGCGCGACAATCTGCCGCCGTGTTTCCTGTAACGCTTGTACTCCGCCGCGTCGGGGAAGTCTATCGTCCGCCCGTGCCGGTCGGTCTCTAGGTAGGGATAGAAATAGTCGTCTATGTGGATGCCGTCGATGTCGTATCGGTGCACGACGTCTAGGATCGCGCGCACCGAGCGTTCGACCACCTCCGGATTCCCGGGATCCATCCACAGGTAGTCGCCGTACTTTCGTACGAGCGACGGATCTGCGCGCGCCACGTGAGACGGCGACAGCTCACCCGGGCTCGATGAATACTTCGCACGATATGGATTGAACCACGCGTGAACTTCGATGCCGCGAGCGTGAGCTTCGCGGACGATGAACGCGAGCGGATCGTAGTACGGCTCCGGCGCGCGTCCCATCTCGCCGGTGAGGAACGGCGACCACGGCTCGAGCTTCGATTGGTACAGCGCGTCCGCCTCCGGCCTCACCTGGAAGATGATCGCGTTCATGTGCATGGCCTGGACGCGATTCAGCATGTCCACGATCTCGGCCTGCTGCTGCCAGGTGCTCAGCCCCGGCCGCGATGGCCAGTCCATGTTCCCGACGGTCGCGATCCACACGCCGCGAAATTCGCGCTCGATGGGCGGCGGGGCGGTGTCCGACGTCACGCTGTCCGACGCGAACGGCATGTGCGAGCGATGTCCGGACGAGCCGAGCGCGAGGAACAGCGCCGGTACCGAAAGACGAGCTGATCGAAGGAACGATCTCATTCCGCTGTGCGTGACTGCTGACTTCAATGGCTTACCGTGCCGACGCGAAATGGTCTCGCACCGGCTATCTGTAGGAAATGACTGTACAACAGCTCTTACGTTTCGGAACGGCGCAACGTTCCGGTGCGCATGGCTCTCGTCGTGCTTACGCGGCGTAGCTGCGCAGGCGGTTGAGCATCTTTCTGTCCATGCTCTCCGCGTCGTCGCCTTTTGGCGTCTCGATCACCTTCGCGACTGCTGCCAGGCGCTCGTCCGTCATGATTCGGCGGAACGGAACCTCGCCGAGCGCTCCTTCGCCGATGAGCTCGTGCCTGTCCTTGCGAGTGCCGAGCCCGTGCTTGGAGTCGTTGAGATGCATCATCCGCAGCCGCTCGAGGCCTATGGTGTCGTCGAGCCGCGCCATCACACCGTCGTAGTCCGTGACGACGTCATAGCCGGCGGCGTACACGTGGCAGGTGTCGAGGCAGATGCCGAGGCGCGTGCGATGCTCCGCGGCGACTCGCTCGATGATCTGCGCCAGCTCCTCGAACGTCGCGCCGAGCGCGGTGCCGCTTCCCGCGGTGGTCTCGAGTAAGAGCATCACCTCGCCCGGAGCCGCGGCGAGCGACTCCGAGATCGCATCCGCGTTGCGCGCGATCCCGGCCTCGCGCTCGTCCATGTAATTGCCCGGGTGCGACACGACGTAATGGAGCCCGAGCGCGTTGGAGCGTCTGAGCTCGGTCGTGAACGACGCGATCGACTTGGCGCGCAGATCCTCTTCGGGCGACGCGAGGTTAATCAGATAGCTGTCGTGCGCCGCGACGACGGTAACTTCCGTATCGCGCGAGCGCGGCGGCGGAACTCGCCGCACTCGCTCTCGTCGCACTCACGCTCGCGCCACTGGCTTGCCTGCTTGGTGAAGATCTGCATCGCGGTACCGCCGATCGCCTTGGCGCGCGGCGGCGCAGTCTGGAGGCCGCCCGCGGTGGAGACGTGCGCGCCGAGCAGAGGAGCGTTACCGCGACATCGCGGTCAGCGGTTGCCGCGCAGCCAGCTCGTCGGATCGACCGCGGGCCCGCCGTGCCTGATCTCGAAGTGCAGATGCGGCGGCAGATCCGGATCGGAAGTTCCCACCGATCCGATCACGTCGCCCTTCGTTCACATGAGCGCCTTTGGTCACGCTTATCTTGCCGAGCGATCCGTACACCGAGTAGTCGCCGCCGCCGTGCTCGATGATCACCGTCTGCCCGTACGTGCCGAGCGGCGAGGCAAGCACGCACGTCACCTGACGCGACGGCGTGCACCGGCGTACCCGGCGCCGCTGCGATGCCGACGCCGTTCCAGCGCAGCGTCGTGTTGTCTGGCCTGACGACGCGGCCGAAGTTGTAGAGGATGTTGCCGTCTACTGGCCAGTCGAGCTTGCCGTAGTCCGACGTCTTGATCGAGCTCGCGCCGCGCGCGACGGCGCTCGACTTCGTAGTGCCGCGACGACGCGCCGATTCGATGTCGGCGATGATGCTGTTGAGTCGGCTCTCGCTCTCGTAGATCTGCACGAGACGCTCCTGCGTCTTCCGCGTGTCGGCCTGCACTCGCTGGAGACTCTGTTGCCGCTGAGTGCTCGAGCGCGGCGAGCCGCGCTTCTTCCTGCTGCTTCTCGGTCTGATTGTCCTTGATGTCGCCCTGCAGCGAGACGAGCTGAGTTCGGCGTGAGCGGATCGTCGTCTGCAGATCGTCCACGCGAGTCACCAGCGCGCGGTCGCGCAGGGCGATCTCGTGCAGGTACTTGTAGCGCGCCACCAGCTCGCCGAAAGAGTCGCGCCGAGAGCAGCGCCTGAAAGTCGAACAGTGGGCCGCGCTTGTAGATCTCGATGAGCCGGTGCCGAGCACGGCGCGCTTCACTGTCGCTTCGTCCTGAGCGCGCACCAGGCTCGCCGTGGTCTGCTTCACCTGGTCGTTGATGTAGCCGAGCTGCTGCTGCAGCGAGTGTACGGCGCGCTGCGTGACGTCCTGCTGCTTGTTCAGGTTCTGGATCTCGTCGGAGATGTCGTGCGCGCTCGACTGCAGCGTCTTCATCCGCTTCTGCAGGTCGAGCCGCTCCTGGCGTATTCTGTCCAGCTCTTCGCGATTGTTCTTGAGCCTCACGTCCGTGCTCTGCGCTCCGAGCGACGCGGCGAGAGCGAGCATCGCCGTGCAGCGCGACTGCGGTGAATCTCACAGGCGGCGCAGGTGCCTTCCCACCGCGAATGCGCTCCCGAGCAGTCCTATGAGCGCGCCGCAGATCACGCCGAGCGTCGCGAGCTGCGGATCGAAGAACTCCGTCCGCATGATCGACTTGTTGATCGCATCGTTGGTCGCCCACGTGAGTCCGAGCGCGAGCAAGCCGCCAAGTATCCCCTGGATGAATCCCTCGAGGAGGAACGGAAGTCGGATGAACCCGTTCGTCGCGCCGACGAGTCGCATGATCGAGATCTCTTCGGCGCGCGCGAGCACCATGATCCGGATCGTCGCGCCGATTATGATCACCGCGACGGCCGCGAACGCGAGTCCGAGCCCGGTACCCACGAGCGTCGCGATGTTGCGCAGACGGTAGAGCTTGGCGACCCAATCCTCGCCATACCGCACGTCATCGACGAAGTCGTAGGAGCGGACGCGGTTCGCGACTGCAGCGACCGTCGTCGGATCGCGGTAGCCCGGCTTGAGCTTGATGTCGATCGACGCCGGCAGTACACCGGGCTCGAACACGTCACTGAATTCGCCGAGCTCCTTGCGCGCGCGGATGAGCGCATCGTCCTGCGAGACGTACGATACGCTCGCGACTTCCGGAAACGCGTGGATGTCGCCCATCGCTGCACTCGCCGCCTCTACGGGAGTCCCGTCAGCGATGAACGCGCGGATCTCGACGCGGTCCTCGACCGACCGCAGCGCGTCGCGAATGTTGAGCGCGACGAGCCCGAACAGCCCGAACGCGAAGAGGGAGAACGCGATCGTGACGATGCCGAGTGTGCTGAGCAGCGGCGCGCGCCTGAAGGTCGCGAGCGCCTCGCGGAGCGCCATCATTGGTCTGCGCGTCTCGCTCGTTGCGGCGGTCGTCGGCGAGCACTGTCGAACACTATGCGTCCGTGATTGAGCTCGATCGTGCGATGCTCCGTGCGACGAACCAGGTCGAGGTCGTGCGTCGCCATGATCACGGCGGTTCCAGCCGCGTTGATGTCGCGCAGCAGTTGGAACATGCCGCGCGTCGCACGCTCGTCGAGGTTGCCGGTCGGCTCGTCAGCGATGAGGACGAAGGGGTCGTTCACCAGCGCTCGCGCAATCGCGACTCGCTGCTGCTCGCCGCCCGAGAGCTCGCGCGGGTACGCGGTCCCCTTCGACGCGAGCCCCACCTGCGTCAGCGCGCGCGACACCCGTGGCACGATCGCCGATCGCGCGGCGTGCCGGTGACCTCGAGCGCGAACGCGACGTTCTGCTTCTGCGGTGCGATCCTCGAGCAGCCGGAAGTCCTGGAAGACGATGCCGAGGTGGCGCCGCACCAGGGCGACCTCGCTTTGGACGTGCTTCGCGCGCGCTCAAGCCGCTCACCCACACATCGCCTGCGGTCGGACGCTCCTCCATGTAGATCATCTTGAGGATCGTCGACTTGCCGGCGCCGCTCGGCCCGGTCAGAAATGCGAATTCGCCCTTGCTCAGCTGGAACGACACGTGGCTGAGCGCCACGCCGCGCGCGTATTCCTTCGCGACGTTGAGAAACCTTACAAGACTCACTCTCGAATGCTCACCGCAATGCCTGCTCGAAGTCGCCGATGAGATCGCTGACGTCCTCGATGCCGACGCTGAAACGTAGGAAGCCGTCGGGTATTCCGATCGACGCGCGCTCCTCTGGCGTCATGTGAGCGTGCGACGTGTAGCGCGGCTCGCTCACCAGCGTATCCACCCCGCCGAGGCTCGGCGCATGGGTGACGAGCTGAAGCTTCGAGAGGAAACCCTCCGTCGCGTCGCCACCGCCCGCCATCTCGATCGCCATCATCCCGCCGAACCCATCCAGGCACTGCTCGGCTACGGCGTGATCGGGGTGCGACGCGAGGCCAGGGTAGTGCACGCGCGCGAACTCCGGGCGCGACTCACACCATTCCGCGAGCGCCATCGCGTTCTCGTTCTGTCGCTTCACTCGCACGTCGAGCGTTTTCATTCCGCGCTCGAGCAGCCAGACGGCGAACGGGTCAGGCGCCTGTCCCCACACCATCATCTTGCGCCGAACCTCGTCGACGTACGATTGCGTCCCCATTACCGCGCCGCCGAGTATGTCGTGGTGCCCGTTCAGGTACTTCGTCGTGGAATGGATGACGACGTCAGCGCCGTGTTCGAGCGGCCGGAAGTTGATCGGACTCGCGAACGTCGAGTCCACCACGAGCGCGACGCCCTCGTCCTTGGCGAGGTTGGCGAGGAAGCTCAGGTCGAGCACGCGGCACGTCGGGTTCACCGGCGACTCCACGAAGATCGCGCGCGTCGTCTGCTTGAGCGCGCGTCGCCACATCCGCGGCGCCATCGGATCGACCAGCGTCACTTCGATGCCCATGTCGCGCAGCTCGCTCGTGAAGAGCTTGTGCGTGCCGCCGTAGATCCACGAGCTCGAAAGGAGATGGTCCCCGGGGCGGAGCAGCGCGAGCATCGCGCACGCCGTCGCACCCATCCCGCTCGACATCGCTACTGCCGCCTCTGACCCTTCGAGCATCGCGAGCCGCCGCTCGACGAGCGTCACGTTGGGAGTGTTGCCGTAGCGCGTGTACTTGAGCCCCTCGCCCGTTCCAGGCGCCTGGACGAAGCTCACTGACTGCGTGATTGGCGTGACGACAGGATCGCCGGGAGCGGGATGTTCGCCGCCGCCGTGAACTGGTATCGTGGGCCGCTTCATGCTGTAGTCCGCGTGGGTGTATCGAGATCCGGCTTCATTACGGTGACCGATTCGGAGACCACGACACCGGGCAAGTCGCGCAGCGCGCACGTGAAAGGCGCGATCGTGTCGTCTATGGTGAGCTCCGCGAGCTGCTGCCCGCGCTGCCCGCGCACCCACACCAGCTCGCCGTCGGTGAGCATGCGGATGCGCGCGTCGGCCGCGCACAGTCTGACGCGGGGGCCGCGTTCGGTGGCGTCGCGTCGCGTCGCTTCATGCTCCACGACGCGTAGCTCGGGCTGAAAGCTCTCGATGAGCGGCGCCCCCGAGGACGAGCGAAAGAACCTCATCGCTTCAGTGAGCCGCCGCGATGTACGAGTTCGTATCGGCTTCGTGCGACACGAGCGACATCCCATGCCGCTCGAGCACGACGTCTATCGCTTCGATGTGCGATTCGCTGAGCCCGCAGAACACGAACGACGGTGCGTTGCGCTCGTGCTGCAGCACGAGCTTGGCGACTATCTCGTCGGCGCACGAGAAGTCCATCATCCCAACGCGCGAGAAGTCGATCACCGTGACCAGCTCGTCGCCCGCGACGTCGCGCCGCCCGATCTGCGCCTCGATGTACGCACGCACGGCGGCCCCGGTGGGACGTGTGACCAGGTTGGAGTAGCTCTCTGACACTGCCTGGTGCAGTACACTGCCGATATCGATGTGTTGCTTCATCATCGCTCGATGCGCTCCGGTATCGTGACCTGGATCTGCGAGCCTGGGAACTCTGGAAGATTCTCGCGCAGCGGAACGTCGTCGTCCCACGCGGGCACTATCGCGAGCCGCGCAGTGCCGCTTCGCACCGAGAACTTCCCGTCCCACTTCGAGATGAACCTGCGCACCCCGGCGAGCCCGCGTCCGCGACCCGTATCGCGAAAGCGGCTCACTCCGCGCATCACAGCTTCCTCGAGCGCCATCCCGTCGTCCCACCGGTCCGACCGCGGCCGTCCGGTAGCCGACTCCAGCGAGCGGCGGAAACCCACGCCAGCGTCGCACACTGCTATCACCACCACACGCCTGCCAAGCCTGCGCTGCCACTTGTAAGTCTGCACCGCGACCCAGCCGCCGCGTCCCGCGTGCTCCACGATGTTCTGGCACGTCTCCGACAGCGCCATGGTGAACCGCATCGTCGCCGCCGCATCGAGCTTGAGCTCGTTCACCAGAATCGCCTGCGCGCGATGCTGCACCTTGTCGACCACGGTGTGAACATCGTCGCTCGCTGCCACCGGTGTGATCTCGAGCAGCACGCTCGACTCTGCCTGTCGCGTCCGCGGCACGCTCCCCACCAGATCGTACAGCTCCGCAGCGTACTTGAAGAAAGCCGTCCGCGCCCAGTACGACGCGGTGTCGTCAGCCTCGGGCACCGCGAGGCTCGGCTTCGTCAGGCGAGTCTGCGCGAGCGAGAGCAGCGCAGTGAGCCCGTAGGGCGATGCCCAGCGCGCGTGTCGCGCATCTATCAGAAGCTTGTCATCGGGACGGAGCCGCGAGAGCGGCTCGAGGATCTGCTCGAACGTGGCGTCATCTAGCGAGGGAGGAACGGCGATGACGTTGGTCACGTTAGAGCGAGCTCTCCTCGCAGAAAGTTGGCGAGACCGGTAGCCCCGCGATGATCCACGTTGCGCGCCGCGGCAAGCATCGCCGCGGCAGTCGCGTCGCCTAACTTATCACCTGCGAGCATGCGGGCGAAATAGGTAGCGCCCCAAACATCTCCGCACCCGGTGGGGTCGCCGGGCGCCGGCCCTCGGGCCGCCACCGCCGCCACGCGCTCGGTCCGGATCGCCCCGCCTAGAGCCCCAGCAGCAGGTAGCGGCGCTGGCCTCAGATCGGACAGACGTTCGAAGCCTGGCGACGCGAAGTACGCCGCGCCGCGCGGCCCGAGCGTGATGTTGAGCACCGAGACTCCCTGCGCCAGCGCGGTCGCGGCGAGCTGCCATACCGTCGCTCGCCACGAGATTCACCTCGTCCTCGTTCATCTGCACGAGGTCGAAGCACGCCAGCCACGCGGCAATGTCGGGGATGCGCTGCGGTACCCTGTACCCCTCTGCGTTCACCGCGAGCACGAGAGCGTGGATGTCGCAGTAAATCGGACCCGTGAAAGTCTGCCGGATGAGCTGGGCGACCTCGAGCGTCAGCTCGAATCCGCTCACCAGGTTCACGTACAGCGCATCGAGGCCGCTGAGAAGAGGCTTGAGCCCGAGCCAGTGCCACGCCGGAATTCCGCCGCTGAGCTGCTCGGACCGCCGCTCGGCGCTCGTATAGCGCAGCACGACACGGTTGTTGCGGTACGGCACCTCGATCGCCGCAGCGTCGGGCGCGAGATGGCGCAGCGTGCGAAGGTACTCTTGCGCTCTCTGCGCGAGATCGCTCCCTACCTTTATGAGTGGCACGATCTTCCATTCGTCGCTTAGCGCGGCGTCCATGCCGGCTAGCGCGTAGGTGATGCCGCCCCACTCCTCTATCGGCGCCTGCGACGGGTCGCGTCCGTGGATCTCGTCCCACACGAAGGTCCCGATCACCCCCACGCGCCGCTCCTGCCCAGCCATCAGATCGAGCCCAGCACCTGCTGCTTGAACGTTGCGACTGCGCCCACTACTCCGGCGGAAACTGGTAACGCGCCGAGCACTATGCGACACGCTTCCACCGACGGCTTGAACGCGCGACGGCTCACTTCCGCGCGGAGCGGGAGCATCAGCGTGTCGCCAGCTTGGGTTACTCCGCCGGCGAGCACCACGGTGTCCGGGTTGAAGATGTTGATCAGATTGGAGATCCCGGTGCCGAGAAAGCGCGCAGTGTCGCGCACGACCTCACGCGCAACGAGGTCGCCCTGTCGCGCCGCTTCGTACACGACATGCGCGGTCACCTTCGACATGTCCCCGCCCACGAGCGCGTCGATCCCATGGCTCGGCTCGCTCTCCATCGCCTCACGTGCGCGCTCGGCGATCGCGGGGCCGCTGCAGTACGCCTCGAGGCAGCCGTAGTTGCCGCACTTGCACCTGCGGCCGTTCGACTCGATCGACGTGTGCCCGATCTCGCCCGCCGCATCAGACGCGCCGTGGAACAGCTTACCGTCGAGAACGAGCCCGCCCCCGATGCCGGTGCCGAGCGTCATTCCTACGACGTTCTTCCCGCCGCGAGCAGCGCCGCGCCAGTACTCGCCGAGCGTCGCGCAGTTGGCGTCGTTGTCGAGCGTCGCGCGGAGATTCACGCGACGCGATATCTCATCGCGCAGCGGGAAGTTTCGCCAGCCGAGGTTTGGCGTGACGATCACGACGCCGCGCTCGCGGTCGAGCGGGCCCGGCGAGCCGATGCCGACGCCGATGATGTCGTCCCGTTGCGCGCCCGTCTCGCGCTCGACGTCTCGTGCTACATCCTCGATCATCGCCGCGATCCGATCCACGACGCCATCTGCACCGAGCTCGGCGTGCGTGGGGAGTGTGCGCATCCCGATCTCTCTCGCGCCGTCGAGCGGCATCGCGCCGACTACGACATTCGTCCCGCCGAGATCGACTCCGATGATGAATTGCTCGCGCGTCAACTGGCCGTCTCCTTTGCTATGACGTTTCTCACCATCTCGTGAATCTGCATCGCGGAGAGCTCTGTCATGCAGCGCCAGTGCTTGAGCGGACACGCCCGCGGTCCGTGCCGATCGCATGGGCGGCACTCGAGCGAATCGATCCCGGCTGTGGCCGACCGCGGCGCGAGCGGTCCGAACCCGAATGAAGGTACTGTCGGTCCGAAGATAGCGATTGTTGGCGTGCCGACCGCCGACGCGAGATGTTCGGCCGCCGAGTCGTTGGTCACGAGCGCGACCGCGCGCCTCACCAGTTCTGCGGATCCAAGCAGCGACAACTTACCCGTCGCATCGACGACGCGCTCGGACCGGAGGCCGCGCGCGATCTCGACCGCGTGCGAAGCATCTGCCTCACCACCCACGATCGCGATGTCGTGGTCCTCGGCCAGAAGGCGCGCGAGCTCCGCGTAGCGAGGCCACCGCTTGGTCTTCCATACTGATCCGGGCGCCAAGGCTACCAGCGGTCGCGCGACCCCCTCGAGAAGCTCATCGACCTGAGCTACGTCTCCATCACCTGGATAGAGCCGCGGTGCCACGATCGCGGTCGACGACGCGGCTGTCATGTCGCCCAACGAGAGCAGACGGCGTGAGTGATGCCAATCGTCGCGATACGTGACCCGGTCGGTGTACAGCCAGCGTCCATCCGAAGTGTCGAAGCCGATTCGCGCGCCGCAGCCGGCGGCCAGCGCGAGCACTGCGCTGCGCGACGAGCCCTGACACAGATACGCGACCGCTGCGCCGCGGATCGCGCGCGCCGTTCGCGTGAAGCCGATCGCGCCCCTGTCGCTGCCACGCTTGTCGTACACCGTGAGTCTCGCGACCGATGGATGTCCGCGGAGCACGGTCGCGCCGATCACGGTGGTGACGACGTGAACATCGTCATCCTGCGCGAGCCGCATGATCAGCGGCGTGGTCAGGATGACGTCACCGATGAAGCTCGTCTGCACAACGAGCTTCATCCGTCACTCCACCTGCAGCACGGCGAGGAATGCCTCCTGTGGGATCTCGACGGCGCCGACCTGCTTCATGCGCTTCTTTCCTTCCTTCTGCTTCTCGAGGAGCTTGCGCTTGCGCGTGATGTCGCCGCCGTAGCACTTGGCGAGCACGTCCTTGCGCAGCGCCTTGACCGTCGTGCGCGCGATGATCTTCCCGCCGATCGCCGCCTGGATTGCGACCTCGAACAGCTGGCGCGGGATGAGGTCCTTGAGCTTGTCCGAGATCTTGCGTCCCCAATCGTATGCCTTGTCGCGGTGAATGATCACCGAGAACGCGTCGATCGGATCGCCGTTGATGAGCATGTCGAGTCTCACGAGATCGCTGCGTCTGTACTCGAGCATCTCGTAATCGAGCGACGCGTAGCCGCGACTTATCGTCTTGAGTCTGTCGAAGAAGTCGAGGATGATCTCGCCGAGCGGAAACTCCCAGTCGAACTCCACGCGCGCCTGATCGATGTACGACATGTTCTTGTACACGCCGCGGCGTTCCGTGCCGAGTGTCATGATCGGCCCGATGTAATCGCTCGGCGACACGATGCGCGCCTTCACGTACGGCTCCTCGATCCAATCGACGACCGCTCCCGACGGCATCAGCGACGGATTCTCTATGAGCTCCATCGTGCCGTCCGTCTTGTAAACGCGGTACTCGACGCTCGGTACGGTCGTGACGAGATCGAGATTGAATTCGCGCTCCAGTCGCTCCTGCACGATCTCCATGTGCAGCAGCCCGAGGAATCCGCAGCGAAAGCCGAAGCCGAGTGCCGTCGAGGTCTCGGGCTCGTAATGCAGCGATGCATCGTTGAGCTGCAGCTTGTCGAGCGCGTCGCGCAGTGTCTCGTACTGAGTGGTGTCCGTGGGATAGATGCCCGCGAACACCATCGAGTGGACGTCCTGATACCCAGGAAGCGGCTCGGCGTCGAGATGCTCCGCGTCGAACACGGTGTCACCGACGCGCGTCTCCTTCACGTGTCGCACGTTCGCGACGACGTAACCGACCTCGCCCGGGCGAAGCGCGTCGGTCTTCACCTGACGAAGCTGGTAGTAGCCGACTTCCTCGACGTCGTAGATCTCGCCCTCGCTCCCGAACTTGATGCGCATCCCGGGCGCGAGCGAGCCGTCGACGACGCGCACACTCGGAATCGCGCCGCGATATCTGTCGTAGTAGGAGTCGAAGATCAGCGCACGAAGCGGAGCGTTGACGTCCCCCGCGGGCGGTGGAACACGCGCTATCACTTCTTCGAGCAGCGCGGGAATGCCGATGCCTTCCTTCGCGCTGACACTGAGGATGCGGTCGGGATCGACGCCGAGCAGATCGACGATCTCCTGACGCCTGCGCTCCGGCTCCGCGCCCGGCAGATCGATCTTGTTGAGCACCGGAAGTATCTCGAGCCCCGCGTCCATCGCGAGGAAGAGATTCGACAGTGTCTGCGCCTGGATTCCCTGTGACGCATCGACGACGAGAATCGCACCCTCGCACGCGGCGAGCGAACGCGAGACTTCGTACGTGAAGTCCACGTGTCCCGGCGTGTCGATCAGGTTGAGCTCATACGACCGGCCGTCGGGTGCGTCGTAGCTCATCCTGACCGCGTTCAGCTTGATCGTGATCCCGCGCTCGCGCTCCAGATCGAGCGTGTCGAGCACCTGCGCCTTCATCTCACGTCGCTGCAGCGTGCCGGTCGCCTCGATGAGACGGTCGGCCAGCGTCGATTTGCCGTGATCTATGTGCGCGACGATGCAGAAATTGCGGATGTGCTCGAGGTTCATTCAGGGGAGCCGAGGTGATTCCGGGAGAGCCCTGAAATATATCGGAAGTGCGTCGGCCCCTCTGACTGCGCTGCGCTGCGTGAGCGTTGCCGATCGGGACTCGCCGGTGGTCAGCCAGCCATCACGGTTGGTCGTGACCGCGTGGTCGCGTCCCTCGGGGCGTAGCTCCGCTCGCATCGTTGCGGCTTCCTTCGCGCGCGCCGAGCGACGGTCCGCATGGCTGCGTGTACCGCGCAAGCGTGCCATCCGGGCAATGACGGTAGTACTGCGCGCGCGGATCGGTCGGGTACGGCGAGTAGCGATAATCGCTGTAGCGGCGCGCGTACGGAGAGTCGGACCAGCGGCCATCGTAGTACCCGCCGCGCCCGAAGCCGTAAGCCGCGGCCCCGGGCGCGCCATACGCCCCGTCGTAGCCGTAATAATTCCCGTCTCCCTCGTGCACCGCGTGGTGAGTGCCCGCGAGCGAGCCGCCGATTTCGTACGGAACGTAGGCGATGTTGTAGCCGCGCCGTCCCGCGACGGTACGGGCGAAGCGGTCCACCGCCTCGAACGGGTCCACTCCTCCGCGCTCTGACAGCGATCCGGTCTGCCAGTAATTTCCCCGGCCGCGATAGCTTCGGAAATCGAACGGCGTGCTCGACGCGATCGCGAAGACGTAGCCGACGCCATCAGCCGCATCGGCGCGGAACGGGACCACGGCGCCGTCGCGGCCGCCGCGGAAGCGTGTCGGTGCGCCCGGCACTGCGGGTGCGAGGACGCTCATCCGTCCGTCAGTGTCGATCCGGACGATCGTGACGTAATCGCCGCCGTCGGTCGCGTACCGCAGCGGCGCGCTGGCGCCACGCTCGAGCTGGTTGCCGTGCTCGAACCAGACGTCCACGCTCGGCGCGCGCTGCGCCGCAACGGCTGGAGCGGTCACCATCACCGCCATCGCTATCGATCTCCGGGCCACGCGGATGACTCGCATCGTTTCCGTCTCCTCCGGGTCTTCGCCCGAATTATGTTGCAGGGCGCTCGACGGTTCCAGGGCGCCCTGTCCCGAATCACCAAGAGCAGGCTGATGGCCTTACCAACAATTCTCGACGCGATCGAGGCTCTTCCGGCGTTCGCGCGAGTTCTCAATACCGTGCCGTCCGCTGGCGAGAGCCGCACCATCGGCGGCCTGCACGGGTCCAGTGCGAGCGCGATGGTCGCTGCGCTCGCACGCAGGCTCGAGCGCCGCTTCTTCGTCGTGGTTGCTGAGAACGTCGCCGACGCCGAGAGATGGCTCGCCGATCTGGATGCGCTCGGTGACTCGTCGCGCGTTGCGTTCTATCCGCCGCGCGAGAGCTTCGGCGAAGCCGAGCCGCACGCCGAGGTCGCCGGTGAACGCGTCGAGACGCTTGAGCGAGCTGCGCGAGGCGACGTGAGAATTCTCATCACGACAGCGCGCGCAATCCTCGAGAAGACGCGTCTTCCGTTCGCACTCGAAACGGGTAAGCTCGAGCTGCGCCGGGGTGACGTGCATCGCCCGTCTGATCTTGCAACTCATCTCGAGGCGATAGGCTTCGAGCGCGTCGATATGGTGGACGACGTTGGGCAGTTCTCTATGCGCGGCGGGATCTTCGACGTGTACGGCTTCGGCATGGCCGATCCGGTGCGTATGGAGTTCTGGGGCGACGAGATCTCCGAGCTTCGCCACTTCGATCTCACCACGCAACGATCGACTCGTGACGCGGACGTCGCGCTGATCCTTCCAGCGGATGGCGTCGCTGGCGACACTCGACACCCGTCTGCCGGGTCGTCGCAGCGTGTGTCGATCACTGAGCTGTGGGCTGCCGACACCATCGTGGTGGTCCCGTCGGACAGTCACGTCGCGCCGGAGTTCCAGCGCACCTGGGACGAAGCGCAGCACCATCTTCAGCTCGCGTTGCGCCGCGGCGAGGACGCTCCCAAGCGCGATGTGCTCTACGTCGCTCCCGACGTCGCCGTCAAGACCCTGCGCGGTTTCGGGACCATCTCACTCGCGGCGTCACCGGAGCGCGAGCCGGACGTCGCATTTCCGTTTCGCGCGCCCGAGACGATCAACCGCGACATAAAGCTCCTCAATCGCATCGTGCGCGATGGTATTCCGACGATCATCCTGTGCGATAACGCCGGCCAGATCGAGCGCCTCGAGGAGCTGCTCACTCGTAGCGAGCGCGACACGGTCCCCGCGTCGCTCGCACTCGGAGTGCTCGCCGGTGGCTTTCTTCTGCCGCCTCGTGGGAACGATCCGGGGCTGCGCATCCTCACCGACCACGAGATCTTCAGACGCGAGCGGCGCATCAGGCGCGCACGCAAGTACGTCGCCGGCGCCGGAATCGAATCGCTCGGCGCCATCACGCCTGGCGACTACGTCGTTCACCTCGAGCAAGGCGTCGGCATCTACCGCGGCATCGAGCGCATGTTCGTCGGCGCCACCACGGTCGAGGTCGCCGTCATCGAGTACGAGGGTGGCGACCGGCTCAACGTTCCGCTCTATCGCATCGACCAGATCGAGCGCTATCGCTCTGCGAGCGACTTCAGCGCGGAGTCGCCGCCACCGCGACTGCATCGGCTTGGTGGCAAGCGCTGGGCGCAGCAGCGTGACAAGACCCGTGCTGCGATTCAAGAGATGACCAGCGAGCTGCTCGATCTGTACGCGCGCAGATCGGTCGCGACGCGCGCGCCCGCGATGCCCGACACCGCGTGGCAGCGGCAGCTCGAGTCTTCGTTCCTGTTCGAGGATACCGCCGATCAGCGCAAGGCGACCATCGACGTGAAGACTGACATGGAGCGCCCCAAGCCGATGGACCGTCTCCTCGTCGGCGACGTCGGCTACGGCAAGACTGAGATCGCGGTCAGAGCCGCGTTCAAGGCCGTGCAGTCGGGACGGCAGGTTGCAGTGCTCGTCCCAACAACGATTCTCGCCGACCAGCACGCGCGCACCTTCGGTGACAGATTCGCGGATTTTCCACTCGTAGTTCGTGTCATCAGCAGATTCCAGACTGCGAAGGAGCAGGCGGCGATCCTCGAGGAGGTCGCGGCGAAGAAGGTGGACGTGATCATCGGTACGCACCGGCTTCTCAGTCCTGACGTCGTCTTCGGCGAGCTCGGTCTCATCATCATCGATGAGGAGCATCGATTCGGCGTGAGACACAAGGAGCGGCTCAAGCAGCTTCGGCTCGAGACCGACGTGCTAACGCTCACAGCGACGCCGATACCGCGCACGCTGCACCAGTCGCTCGCTGGCCTGCGCGACATGACGCTCATGCAGACGCCGCCGCGCGACCGCTCGCCGGTGCTCACGTACCTCGAGCCGTGGGACGACGGACTCATCGAGGAAGGGATCGCGCGTGAGCTGGACCGCGGCGGCCAGGTCTTCTTCGTTCACAACCGCATCGAGACCATCGACGCGATCGCGCAGCACGTGCAGCGCCTGATCCCGCGCGCCAGAGTCGCAGTGGGTCACGGCCAGATGCGTGAGCACGAGCTGGAGAAGGTGATGCGCGCGTTCGTCGAGGGAGAGATCGACGTGCTCGTCTCGACGCTCATAGTCGAGTCCGGACTCGACGTCCCGAACGCGAATACGATGTTCGTGAATCGCGCCGACACGATGGGCCTCGCGCAGCTCTACCAGCTTCGCGGACGCGTCGGGCGGTCGCACCGCCGCGCTTACTGCTATCTGATGGTGCCCGATTCGGTCGACGAAGACTCCGAGCGGCGGCTCAAGATCCTCGAGCACCACACCGAGCTCGGCTCGGGCTACCGAATCGCGCTCAAGGACATGGAGCTGCGCGGCGCGGGGAATCTGCTTGGCCCGGAGCAGTCCGGCTTTGTGCACGCAGTCGGCTTCGATCTCTATCTGCGCATGCTCGACGAGACCGTGACACGCGTGATGCGCGGCGACGATGCGCCCAAGCTGCAGCCGTCGGACGTGTCGCTCGATCTCGCGTCGTACATCCCCGACGACTACATCGCGTCGCAGGACGCCAAGCTGGACGTCTACCGGCGTCTCACAGCGCTCACGGACCCGGACGGTATCGCCGCGCTGCGCGACGAGGTGCGCGACCGCTTCGGTCCGCTCCCGCCCGAAGCATCTACCTTCTTCCTCCAGGCGCTCCTCCGCGTGCTCGGCGGCAGGCTCGGTATCGAAACAATCTCCGTGCGGGGAAATGACGCGCGTATTACCTTTAGAGGCTCGGCGGTCCCTTCTATGAAAGGGATCTCCGCTGCCTTTCACGAGGTACAATTCCAGGCCGAGGTCCGGCGCGCTCATCCTTTGTCGCTCAAGCTGACGCGGCTCGGTGGTGCGTCAATTCTCGATGGCCTCGTGCACGCACTCACCTCGATTCAACCCACTCAATCGACCCGATGAAAGCAGTTTCGTTTGCCCTGGCCGCCGCGGCGGCGCTTGCAGTGTCCGCGACCGCGTGCGAAGGCCTCAAGGAAGCGATGACCGCTCACGTTGATACGGCCGCACGCGCTGGCTCGGAAGAGCTGTCAGTCGACCGCCTCGCCAAGCTCCTCAACGAAGCTACAGTTCCCCCGCGCAAGGACGTCGCCAACGCGATCGCCAACGCATGGGTCGATTACCAGCTCCTCGCTCAGGCCGCGGCGACGGGTGATACGACCGTCTCTCCGAAGGAGATGCAGGACGCGCTCTGGGCGCCGATAGCGGCGATCAAGGCGCGCAAGTACTACGAGCTCGTTTCCAAGAACTGGGGAGTCGCCGACACCGCTGCAGCGCGGCAGATGTACGACAGCGGCGACATTCTCGCGGCATCGCACATCCTCCTGCTCACCAAGGGCGCGACTCCTGACGTGAAAGCGAAGGCGAAGGCGAAGGCCAACGCGCTCCGCTCGCAGGCCAATGCATCCAACTTCGCGGCGCTCGCCAAGACCAACAGCGAGGATCCAGCGAGTGCTGCGCGCGGCGGCTCACTCGGTCTCTTCCGTCGCGGCGCGATGGTGCCCGATTTCGAGAAGGCGCTCCTCGCGCTCAAGCCGGGCGAGATCTCGCCCGTCATCGAGACGGAGTACGGCTACCACATCATCCGTCGTCCCACTTTCGACGAGGTGAAGGGGCAGCTCATCGAAGCGTCCAAGGCGAAGTCGGCGCAGACCGCCGAGAGCACCTTCGTCGCCAACATGCAGGCGAAGGGCAACATCCAGATCCGCTCGGATGCCGCCGCGACTGCGCGCGTCGTCATGGCCGATCCCGACGCGCACATCAAGGACAACAGCACCGTCGCTACATCGACCGCCGGTACGTTCACCGCCGGTGAGCTCGCGCGTTGGCTGCAGACGGTCCCGCCGGTCGCACTCGCGCAGCAGCGCGCGCAGCTTCAGACCGCGCCTGACTCGGTGGTCAACATGTTCGTGAAGAACTTCGTCTCGAACGATCTCGTGCTGAAGGCGGCCGATAGCGCGCACGTCGGACCGACCCCGGACGACATCAAGCAGCTCGAGGCCGGCTTCGTTCAGGCGCGCGCAGCGGCCTGGCAGCAGCTCGGTATCGATCCAAAGACCATCTCGGACAGCGTCAAGAACTCGTCGGACCGCGTCCGTTTCGCGTCCGCGAAGATCGATCAGTACATGGACCGGCTGGTGAGCGGTCAGGCACAGTTCGTTCAGGTCGCCGAGCCGATCTCGCGCGTCCTCCGCGACAAATCACAGGCAAGCGTCAACTCCGCCGGAATCGATCGCGCGGTAGAGCGCGCGGTGAAGGACAAGGCGGCCTCCGATTCGAGCCGTCACGCCGCGCAGCCGCCGACCGCGGTTCCGATGCCGGGAAGTGCGCCTACACCCAATGGGGCTCCGGCTACTCAGGCTCCCACGCCTCCGCCGTCAGGAACTCCGCAGCAATAGCAGTCGAAGATGTCTCTCAAATCCCTTCTGAAGTTCGCGTTAGTTCTCACACCACTCGCCGCTGCTGCTCAACAGACGCAGCAGCCGGCGAGCTCGGTGCCGGTTCCCCTCAAGTCGGGCACCGATACGGTAGATCGTATCGTCGCGGTAGTCGGAGATTCCGTGATCACGTGGAGCGATCTCGCGACTGCCGTCAACCAGCAGCGCGCGGCCGGTCTGCAGCTTCCTCCTGATTCCGCGGGCCAGCTCGCGATCGCGCGTCAGATTCTGAGCGGCCTCGTCGACGAGGAGATCCTGCTCCAGAAGGCGCCAGACATGAAGGTGGACGTCTCCGAAAGCGACGTATCGACGCAGGTCGATCGGAGGCTCCGCGAGATCCGCTCGCACTTTCAGAGTGACGCGGAGTATCGCGCAGAGCTCAAGAACGCCGGCTTCGGTACTCCGGAAGAGTACCGCCGCTCGCTCGCCGACCAGGTGCGCCGCTCACTCATCCAGCAGCAGACGTTCGCGGCGCTTCAGAAGACCGCAAAGCCCGCGAGCGTGAGCGAGGACGAGGTCACCGCGGCGTTCGACAAGGTGAAGGGTCAGCTTCAGCAGCGTCCGGCTTACATAACCTTCCGACAGATCGTCGTCGCGCCAGTCGCATCGAAGGCAGCGGACTCAGCGGCACTCGCCAAAGCAGAGTCACTCCTCGTCGAGCTTCACAAGGGCGCTGACTTCGAGGAGATGGCGAAGCGCGAGTCGATGGACCCCGGCACCAAGAATCTCGGTGGCGACCTCGGCTGGAATCGCCGTGGCTCCGGACTCGTCCCGCAATTCGAAGCTGTCATGTTCGCGTTGCGTCCAGGCCAGCTCAGCCCGATCGTCAAGACATCGTTCGGCTACCACATCATTCGCGTCGATCGCGTGCAGCCGGCGGAAGTGAAGGCGCGGCACATCCTCATCGCGCCGGTAATCGATTCCAACGACGTTCACATCGCGCTGCTCCGCGCGGATACGGTCGCGCAGCTTTGGCGGAAGGGCGCCAACTTCGATTCGCTCGTAGCGAAGTATCACGATCCGGCGGAAGAGAAGGCTGTGCTGACACCGTGGGTCGTGGATTCGCTCCCTCCTTCATATCGCACCGCGATCGAAGGTCTCGGGCCCGATCAGGTCTCCGCACCGTTCCCGCTTCAATCGGCGAACGGAACGACGAAGTACGCGGTGATCCAGGTGATCACTCGCACCGCGCCCGGCGAATATTCACTCGCCGAGGAACGCAATCTGATTCGCGGCGAGCTCGCGAGTGAGAAGCAGGCGCGCGAGCTGCTCGACGATCTGCGCAAGCACACTTACGTCTCCTTGCGGCTGTAGCGGCGATGTCGCGCGGTGATCGCCCGCGCCTCGCCGTAACGCTCGGTGATCCGCGCGGAATCGGCCCTGAGATAGTCGCGGCCGCACTCCGCGACGAGTCGCTGCGCGACGACTGCGAGCTGATCACCGTCGGTCCTGCGAACGCGGGGATCGCGGTCGACGTGCCCGTCGGGAATTGGACGCCGGCGGGCACAAAGGCGGAAGCAGGCAAGGCGAGCGGCGACGCTATAGTTCGCGCCGTGGAACTCGCGCGTGCGGGTGACGTGGACGGCATCGTCACCGCACCGATCGACAAGTCCGCGCTTCTCGCCGGCGGTTACGACTATCCCGGTCACACTGAGATGTTGGCCGAGCTCACCGGCTCCGACGTCGCCATGATGCTCGCGTCGGATCGGCTGCGGGTGGTGCTCGCCACGACTCACGTCGCGCTGCGCGATGTGCCATGCGCACTCACTGCCGATTCGATCGCGCGCGCCGCGCGCGTGACCCGCGCAGGACTCCAGGATTGGTTCGCGATCGCTGAGCCGCGCATCGCGCTCTGCGCACTCAATCCTCATGCAGGCGACGCTGGTCGCTTCGGCGATGAGGACGATGTGCTGCTCACGCCAGCGGCGCGCGCATCAGGGCTGCTCGGACCGTTTCCGGCGGATACGGTCTTCGTGCGCGCGCTGCGCGGAGAGTTCGACGCGGTGATAGCTCCCTACCACGACGTCGGTATGACCGCCATCAAGGTTGCCTCGTTCGGTGAGGCGGTGAACGTCACACTCGGCCTTCCGTTCCCGCGCACATCACCCGACCATGGCACCGCGCTCGACATCGCCGGCAAGGGGATCGCCAGCGCGACCAGCTTCATCGCTGCGACTCGACTCTGCTGTCTGATCGTGAATCGGATTCGCTCGCGCCGCTAGGCTCGTCGATCTCCATCGCGAGCGACTCGATCCTACGGCCGCTCATCTCGCGCACGATGAACGTCGCGCCGCCGGTCGAGATGCGATCGCCGATTACCGGTAAGCGGCCCAGTGCGCCGAATACCACTCCGCCAATAGTCGTGTAGCCCTCTTCGGGTATCGTGGTGCCGAAGGCCTCGTTGAGCTCGCTCACGTTGGTGGTGCCCGCGATGATCGTCTCGCCCGACGTCGTGGTGCGCATGTCCATCTCTTCGGCGACGTCGTACTCGTCCATGATCTCGCCGACGATCTCTTCGAGAAGATCTTCCATGGTCACGACGCCGGCGGTGCCGCCGTACTCGTCCAGCACGACCGCCATGTGCTCCTTCCGTCGCTTGAAGTCGGCCAGCACATCCTCGACGTTGCGCGAGCCAGGGATGAAGTACACTGGTCGCATCAGCGGCCGGAGCGAGAAGTCTGCGCTCGCACCATGCGCGAGCACTGCGATCAGATCCTTGGCGAGCACGAGGCCGACGATCTCATCGATCGTCCCATCAAAGACAGGGAAGCGCGACAGTCCGCTCTCGCTCACCGTCGCGATCACTTCGTCGAGCGATGCCGTCGCGTCCAGCGCAACGATGTCGGTCCGCGGTGTCATCACTTCGCGCGCGTTCTTCTCCGAGAACTCGAATACTGCGTCGAGCAGCGCGGCATCCTGCTCTTCGATGGCGCCACCCTCCTCTGATTGCTCCACGAGCATGCGCAGCTCTTCAGGCGAATGGACTGATTCTTCGGTGGGAGCCGCACGCTGCCCGATGATGCGCATCACGGATTTGGCCGAGTGGTTGAGCAGCCATGTGAACGGTTTCGCGATCCACGCGAATCCCATCAGCGGTGGAACGAGGTAGCGCGCCCACTTCTCCGGGTTGTTGAGCGCGAGAGTCTTCGGAGTCAGCTCGCCGAAGACGACGGTGAGATACGTTACGAACGCGAACCCTATCACCGTCGCGATCGTGATCTGCAGCGGCACCGCAATGCCGAGTGGAAGCCGCGCGAACTCGGCCGCGAACGACGACACGAGCGTCGATTCCGCGACCCATCCGAGGCCCAAACTCGACAGCGTGACACCTAGCTGACTGGCCGACAGCGCGGCCGCGAGGTTGTTGGTCGCGCGCAGCGCGATCCTGGCCAGCGGGTCCCCGACCCGCGCCATCGCCTCGAGCCGCGTCCGCCGCGCCCTCACGAGCGCGAACTCCGCCGCTACGAAGAACGCGTTGACCACGACGAGCAGCAGGACTACTGCGATTCGAATGAGCACGGGAGAAAGATACGCGCCCTGCGGGCTCTGAACGCTCAGCGAGCCGCCGCAGGCGGCTCGCTGATTAAATTTCCATGCTATGCCCGAGAAGCAGCAAATCAGAAATATCGCAATCATCGCTCACGTAGATCACGGCAAGACCACCCTCGTCGACAAGATGCTCCGTCAGGCTGGCGCGTTCCGCGACAACCAGCTGGTGGTCGACCGCGTCATGGATTCGAACCCGCTCGAGCGCGAGCGGGGGATCACGATCCTTGCGAAGAATACTGCCGTCAACTGGCGCGGCACCAAGATAAACATCGTCGATACGCCCGGTCACGCCGACTTCGGTGGCGAGGTCGAGCGCATTCTGCGCATGGTCGATGGCGTTCTGCTCGTCGTCGATGCCTTCGACGGCCCCATGCCTCAGACACGCTTCGTGCTCGGCAAGGCGCTCGCATTGGGCCGCACTCCGATCGTCGTCATCAACAAGATCGATCGCCCTGGTGCGGATCCGATGCGCGTTCACGACGAAGTGCTCGATCTCTTCATCGAGCTCGAGGCGGACGAGGCTCAGCTCGACGCGCCCGTCGTGTACGCTTCCGGTCGTGACGGCGTCGCAACGATGGATCTCGATGTGACGCCGGTCGATCTGGTGCCGCTCTTCGAGACCATCGTCGACAAGGTGCCCCCTCCGCCGATGGAGGTGAGCGGCCCGTTCCAGATGCTCTGCTCGACCATCGACTATTCGCCGTATCTCGGCAGGCTCGCGATCGGGCGCATCGAGCGCGGCACGGTACGCGTCGGTGAGAATGTCGCGCTGCTGTCGATGGATCCCAACGCGACCGCCGAGCAGTCGCGCGTGACCAAGCTCTTCACTTACGACGGTCTCGACAGGATCGAGGCCGAGAGCGTTTCGGCTGGTGACATCGTGGCGCTCGCTGGACTCGAAGGCGTCGAGATTGGCCTCACCGTCACCGACATCAGCGCACCGGAGCGTCTCGCCGGCATCTCCGTCGAGGAGCCGACGATCTCCGTCGATTTCCTCGTCAACAACTCTCCGTTCGCTGGCAAGGAAGGGAAGTTCGTCACCTCGCGGCAGCTCCGCGACAGACTTTATCGCGAGCTCGAGCGCAATGTCGCGCTGCGTGTGGAGGACACTCCTGCTACCGATACGTGGACCGTGTCGGGCCGCGGCGAGCTCCACCTCACCATTCTCATGGAAACGATGAGACGTGAGGGCTTCGAGTTTCAGGTGTCGCGTCCGCGCGTGATCACGCGCGAGGGCGCCGACGGTGAGCGCCTGGAGCCATACGAGGAGCTCTCGATCGACGTCCCTGAGGAATTCCTCGGCGCAGTCATCGAGAAGCTCGGCCCGCGGCGCGGCGAGATGATCGAGATGAAGAACCCGGGGCAGGGGATGACCCGACTGACGTATCGCATTCCGTCGCGCGGTCTGTTCGGCTATCGCTCCGAGTTTCTCACTGACACGCGCGGTACCGGCATTCTTCACCATCGATTCCTCGAGTACGGACCGTGGGCCGGCCCGCTCGCTGGCCGCTCGCGCGGCACGCTTGTTTCGATGGAGAACGGCGTGATCGTTGCATTTGCCCTCGCCAACCTTGCGGAGCGCGCGACGCTCTTCGTGCAGCCGGGCGATCCGGTGTACGAGGGGATGATCGTGGGCGAGAACTCGCGGCCGGGTGACATGGACGTCAATCCGACACGCGAGAAGAAGCTCACCAACATGCGCTCGAAGTCCACCGATGAGAACATCCAGTTGGAGCCGCCGCGTGTACTGACACTCGAGAGCGCACTGGAATACATCGAGGAAGACGAGCTCATCGAGGTTACGCCCGAGGCGATTCGCTTGCGCAAGCGTCATCTCGGTACGAGCGATCGCAAGAAGATGTCGCGCGAAGCGAAACGGGAGCGCGTCGCCGCTTCCTGATCGTGGAGTCGGTTGTAACGTTGTGGTGTGCGAGTGCTGCTGAATTAGATTCGGTGTAAACCCAGTTCGAACCAGATGGAGACGCAAGACATGCTGTTGGATGAGCTGGACGCGACCGCCGACGCGACGCTCCCGATCAGGACCGAGGTCGTCACAGATGTCGTCACTGCGCGTGCGTTCGATGACGACCCGGAGGACGAGGACATCGAAGACGACGTCGACGACGAAGATGATGACGAGCTCGACGACGAGTTCGATGATGACGAAGAAGATGATGACGACGATCTCGATGACGACGACATCGACGAGGATGACGACGACTTCGACGACGATGATGAGGATGACGACGAGGGATTCGACGACGATCTCGACGAGGACGAGGAGTTCGACGACGACGCGGAAGATGCGGATTTCGGCGACGCCGATCTGAGCGCCTAGCTCACCGCTTGATCGCAAGAACGAAAAGGACGGCCAGCGCGGCCGTCCTTTTTTCGTCTGTCGTCGCCGCGCTCGATGCTACTTCCTGGAGTCTCCGAACACCTGCGCCGCGCCGCGGCCGATGAACTTGGCGATCGCGTCCTCGAGCCGCTTGCTGCCGATCCGGTCGCCCCGCAGCACGAGGGTGAGGTGGTTGTACGAGACGCCGAGCTGGCTGGCGGCCTCCGCCATCGTCATCTCACGCAGCGTGACGGTGGCCTTGAAGGCCGCCTTGCGCTCGACGGGCGTCATCGCCATTCTTGCCATCCTCGACGTTGTTTTTCTAACGGTTAGACGTATCACGCGGGGCGCGCGCCGTTGAATATGATACCCGAACGTAGCGCGTCAAGGACGAGATGATACGACACGGAGCGCGCGAGAACGAGAGCTTCGCGCAGCGGCTGCGCAGCGCCCGTACCCGGTCGCGCACCACCGACGGGCAGCGCTGGACGCAGAAATCGCTCGCCACCGCGGTCGGCGTCGAGCGGAACACGGTGAGCCGATGGGAGAACGGCGGAATGCTCCCGAAGGACCCGGTGGTGCTCGCACGACTCGCGAGGATATTGGGCGTGGACACCGAGTGGCTCATATCCGGAGACTCGCACCCGCTGGCGCCTGTCGCGAATGACGGCGAGCGTGTGAGGGAGGGAAGGCCCGGGCGCACTCTGGCTGACCCATCGCGCAGCCAGACTGGGCCCTCGTGTGAGGCAGCTCGTCGAGAGCTACGTCAATCGGCTGTCGCGCGCAGGTTGCAGCGCACCGCAGATCGACGGAGCGGTCGAGCTGCTCATGTTGCTGGCCGAGAACCGTGTATCGTCGATGGCGCCGCGTGACCGGTCGGAGGAGGACGTGATGGCCGACATCGATGCGGCGTGGGACGTGATCGTGCGGGTGCTGAGGCGCGAGGGGATGCGCCTCTGACCGCGGACCGCAGCTGCGCGCTGCTTGATCGGTGTGCTGCGCGAGTTTACTTTGCAGGGCTCGACTCTCCCGAGCGGGAGAAGCGCGGGCCTGTAGCTCAGGTGGTTAGAGCGCACGCCTGATAAGCGTGAGGTCGGTAGTTCAACTCTACCCAGGCCCATAGCAAAACCCCGGCGACGTTGTGAATTCACAACGTCGCCGGGGTTCTTGTCGTGATCTGTGCAGCAGGCGCCGGCGGTCGCTATTCCTCGCGATAGCGCTCCAGTGATGCTCGCTTGACCTGCGTCGGCTCCGGGCGACGCGTCGTGTGACGGAGGAACGCTGCGTCGACGTGCGGCGAGACCCACTCATCTGGCACATCGAGGTGACCCGCGCCGATTGGCCGCTCGAAGAGCCCGAACAGATTCGTATCGCTCAGTGTCGCCCAGTCGGCTGGGTAGCTCTTGAGGCTACGTGTGACGTGCTCCCAAGCGGCGACCAGAAGATGCCGCGACGAGCGCTCGCGCTCCTGAATCGACCACTTGCGCCCGTCCGGCGCCGACACGAGCCTGACAGCCGCCGTCGCTGCCGCACTGTTGCCCGGTGCCTCCACACGCACCAACTCCGGCAGTGGGCGGCAGCTCTCGCGGCTCGGGTGAGAATTCTCGCGACTTCAATGCTCGCTGGTACACGTAGCCTCCTTCACGCAACAGGGTGTGCGGCCCTCGACTGCAAACATCCTGTGCAAGGGGCTTGCCAATCCATAAGTATTTGTATACCAACGACTTACGGCATGAAACGGCATCACGTTCGACGTCCAATCCGTACTGACGTTTTGTTACAGTTGCAACAAAATTTGAAGTGGGGCGTGCGGCTGTCTTGAACGCTTGTACATCGGATGGCGCGTGGTATGCCTACACATCCGGCGTCGCCGCCGCCGCGGTGCGCGGACGCAACCATCACGCGAGAGGAGTCATGACTCAGTCACATCGAATCGATCACCGAGCACGGGCCGGCAAGGTCGGCGCATCACTAGTGCTTCTCATGGCGCTCTGCGCCGCCCCCTCTTCGCCCAGGGCACGACGCCGGCGACGGGCAGCACCCCGCAAGGCACGACGCCAGCCACACGCGGGGGCACCACGGCCGGTCAGACGACGGCCGGCCAGACGACGACCGGCACGCCCGCGACAACCGCTCAGGGTTCCACTACGCCAGGGACGGCGACGACACCGGGCGCCACGGCGACCACGAATGACAGCGCGATGTCAGGGGCGACCGCTGCCCCAACCACAACGGCGCAAACAACGACCACGACCGACACGACCGCCGCGACCGGCACGGGCCATGGCTTTCCATGGGGAATCCTCGGACTACTCGGCCTCTTCGGTCTCATGGGGATGCGGCATCCCACGCGCGAAGTAGTGGACCGCACCACCACGTACCGCGATCCGAACACGACCAACCCGCCGGGGAACACCCGCGTCTAGCAGCGTCCACGCGGCTCGTTTCAGACATTTGCAGCAAACAGAAAGGGCCACCAATATTGGTGGCCCTTTCTGTTTCATCATGCTGAGTACGCTACTTCTTGCGGAGACGAAATACGGGGACGAGTCCGACGAGCCCAGTGCCGAGCAGCGCCAGCGACGACGGCTCGGGAGTGCTAGTCGTGGTGCCGTTGCACGTCCGCCAATTGGACGGCGAGCACTCGCCGTCACCGCGGTGCCATTGGCGGTAAAGGCCGCCTTGCTCGAGCCGCAGCTTCCCGGACCACCGATGTCCTGGAATGCGTACTCGACTCCGGTCAGGAAGCTCGTGGCGTTGGCAGCGCTGTTGAAGATCAACGAGAACGCGACTGACTGACCGTCCTTGAGTCCGTTCGTCGGCGCCGGCGAGTCGGCGTACAGGCCGAAGAAATCATTCGGCGTGAACCCCGCTCCATTGAACTGAGTTCGCGATTCGCGTGAGTCGAAGTCACAACCCGTGTAATTGCCGCTGCAGGTGGTCGTGAAGTTGCTGCTCGCCGTGCTGATCGACAGCGGGACGACGCTGCTGCTGCTCCCAAGTCCGAGAAGCTTGAACACGCTGCTCGGGTTGTTCGCCGGCGCGGTGTTCGAGAGGTTGGTGAAGGTGAACGTCTCGGTCTTCCCGCCGTTGCTGGCGCTCACTACGACGTTGAAGCAGGAGAAGAAATCCGTACCGCCGCAGGCATCCGGGAACTGCGCGTGTGCGGGCACGGCGTAGAGCGTGACTGCAGCTAACAGTGCAGTCGCAAGAGCAGGAACGTTTCATGGCAGGTGCTCGCGGGTGAGGAGGTGCGGCGCGTAAAATACTCCCCGATGCGAATGCAGGGCCCGGGCCACGCTACAGCCGTTTTCTCCATCGCAGAAGTCGTTGCTGAATAACGACTTACAGCGTCGCCCTCGCGGGCCCGCAGCACGATTGTGCGGGGCACTCGCGACACTGTGTGGCGAAGCAGCGACATCGTCTGCTTGATGAGTCGGCGTTTGCGGTGCATATCTTTGCGCGCAGTTCCGCGCTACATCGATCAGCACATTTCTCCCTCTCGCGTCAGGCCAGTGAACTCTCGCCGGCAGTTTCTCATCAGAGCCCCGCTTGGTCTCATCGCCACCGCGGCTGCGTGTCGGGCTGACGAAAAGCGTCCGGGCGCCGCCTCGCAGCCTGCGGCAGCCGACACGACGCCCGGCGCGCCGCCCGCCTTCAACACCGGCGCGCCAGCCGGTCCTCCAGTGACGCCGGCTACGTTCGCAGAAGCGGAGAAGCTCGAGCAGGTGACGCTGACCGCGGCGCAGCGGCGCATGGCGGCCGACAGTTGGCGCACATCGATGGCGCCGCTGCTCGAGCGGCGCACCGGGCCGCGCAAGATCGCCCTCGATCCGACGCTCGCGCCGGCCACAGTCTGGAATCCTGTAATCCCGGGGGAAACGAGTGGGCCCGCCGCCGATCGCTTCGTCCGCAGCACCGCGGATCCGGGCCCATTGCCGGCGAGCGACGAGGACATCGCCTTCGCGCCGGTCACGTCGCTGTCGCGCTGGATCGAGTCGCGCAAGCTCACATCGGAGCGGCTGACGCAGATCTATCTCGATCGACTCACGCGCTTCAACCCGAAGCTGCGCTGCGTGATCACGCTCACACCTCAGGTCGCGCTCGCGCAGGCAAAGCAGGCCGACGCGGAGATTGCGTCGGGACGGTATCGCGGCGCGCTCCACGGCATTCCGTACGGCGTCAAGGATCTGCTCGACACTGCGAACATCGCCACGACTTATGGCGCCGAGCCATTTCGCAATCGCGTTCCCACGACAGACTCCGTCGTGGTGGCGCGGCTGCGCAACGCAGGCGGCGTGCTGCTCGCGAAGCTGAGCATGGGCGCGCTCGCGCTCAACGACATCTGGTTCGGCGGCCAGACGATGAACCCGTGGCTGCTCGAGGAGGGATCGTCGGGATCGAGCGCGGGGCCGGGGGCCGCGACGGCGGCAGGCCTCGTCGCGTTCGCGATAGGGAGCGAGACAGGTGGAAGCATCGTGAGCCCGAGCATGAGGTGTGGGATCACGGGGCTGCGCCCGACTTATGGGCGCGTGCCGCGCACCGGCGCGATGACGCTCTGCTGGTCACTCGACAAGCTCGGTCCGATGGCGCGCCGCGTCGAAGACACGATGCTCGTCCTGCGCGCCATCACCGGCCCCGACGCCGGCGACGTCGCGAGTCTGCCAAGCCATCTCGACTTCGACGCGAACGAAGGTGTGAAGGGATTGCGCGTCGGATATGTGCCGGCGTGGATGAAGGAAGCTCCAGCCACCGACGTCGATCGCGCTACGCTCGATGAGTGCAGCAAGCTCGGCATGGTCGCGACGCCTGTGTCACTCCCGAACTGGCCCTACGATTCGCTCAACCTCATTCTCTTCGCCGAGGCGGCAGCGGCATTCGAGGAGCTGACGTTGAGCGGACGCGCAGACGAGCTGCAAGGAGCAGGTACCCGACGCCTGGCCCAATCAGTTTCGCGAGGCGCGCTTTCTGTCTGCCGTCGACTTCGTTCAGGCCGATCGGCTGCGCAGGTTGGTGGCGCAGGAGATGGAGCGCGTCATGTCGCAGGTGGACCTGCTCCTCGTTCCGTCGTTGCGTGACGAGATGCTCGTGATCTCCAACAACACGGGGCACCCATCAGCTGACACTGCGCACCGGATTCGTCAACGTCTCGGAGGCGCGGAGCGACTGGGCGCCGGATCCTGCGCATCCGCTTCCGAAGTTCTCACCGCCGCGGCGCGTTCCCCACGGCGTCACACTCATTGGCCGTCTGTTCGACGAAGGGACGATCGCTCGCGCCGGTCTCGCCCTCGAGCGATCGCTCAACGTCGCGGGAGAGCGTCCGCCCGGCTTCTGACTGTACCTGCTTCCTCCGAAACTCGCGCCGAGCGTCGATAGTTTCGGAGGAAGCAGCTCATGCTCGGTGTTACGGGTGCTGGTGCTTGTTGCGCTCGTGCTGGACGAGCGCCCCTGCTGCGGCGCCGAGCACTGCGTGGCCGCCCATCATGTGGCCGGCAGCCGCACCGACGGCGGCGCCCGCGAGCGCGCTGTGGTGGTGATAGGTCGTCGTGTCCACCGTCGCTGCAGGCGGCGCCGTCTGAGCTACCGTGGTCGTGCTGTTGGTGTCGGTCTGCGTCGTGGTGGCAGTGTTACTGTGGCCACCGCACGCCGCGGCTGAGATGAGTGCCGCTGCCGTCAGAATGTGGATGCGAGGGGTCATGGCTGGTGTCCGGGTGGGAGAGTCGACTCTGCGCTGACGCCGATTGTTTAGCAGGTGGCGTGCCCGGGAGCCGGGCGAGGCCGATTGCGCGTGCGAACGGGTCATCCGGCCCGTTTCTTCCGCTGCAACGCTGCACACTCCGCCACTCAGACTCCATCACATGCTGCATTTAGAGATCATCACCGTCAGCACCCGCGAGAAGCGCCAGGGCCCCACGGTCGCGTCCTGGTTTCTCGGTGTCGCCCAGCGCCACGGACGATTCGACGTCGAGCCGGTCGATCTGGCCGCGGTAAATCTCCCCTTGCTCGACGAGCCAGCGCACCCGCGCTTCAAGACGTATGAGCATGAGCACACCAAGGCGTGGAGCGCGATAGTCGAGCGCGCCGACGCATTCGTCTTCGTCACGCCGGAGTACAACTTCGGCGCGCCGCCGTCACTCGTCAACGCGCTCGACTATCTGAATCATGAATGGGCGTACAAGCCAGTCGGATTCGTATCGTATGGGGGCGTTTCTGGCGGCACGCGCGCGGTGCAGATGATCAAGCAGATCGTCACCACGCTCAAGATGATGCCAATGGTGGAAGCGGTGTCGGTCCCGTTCTTCGCGCAACACATCGACAAGGCGACCGGCGCGTTCAATCCCGGCAAGACACAGGAGGATGCGGGCGTCGCGATGCTCAACGAGCTGCTGAAGTGGACCGAGGCAATGCAGCCGATGCGTCAGCGCTGATCGCCGCACGACGGCGTGACGAGCACTGCGACCGCGATCCAGCTCCGCGATCACGTTCTGTGGGGCGCGAGCCGTGCGCGCTTACGACCGATCCGCTGACCACGCTAGCTTACAGCGCGAGCATGCGTCAGTGGAATCGCGCAGCTGCGCGTACTGGTTCTGTAGCGAACTCACTCCTCACGAATCATAGATGGCACGCATAGCATATCTCGAGTGCACGAAGTGCGGCGAGCATTTCACTCCCGATGTCCCTCGCACGGTCTGCCCGAACGACGGAGGGTCGTTGTACGTTCGCTACGACCTCGCTCCGTACCGCGGGAAATTCACACCCGCATCACTCGCTGGACGTGTCGCGACCATGTGGCGGTACGCCGAAGTGCTTCCCGACGTCGAGCCAGTCTCGCTCGGCGAGGGATTTACGCCGATGATCCAGAGCCGGCACAACCCGAACGTCTTCATCAAGGACGAGGGGCTCAATCCGACCGGGTCGTTCAAGGCGCGTGGGCTGTGCGCCGCCGTGACGATGTGCCGCGCGTACGGAATCAAGAAGGTGGCGATCCCGTCAGCTGGAAACGCAGCGAGCGCGCTCGCCGCTTACTCCGCCGCGGCGGGAATCGAAGCTCACATCTTCATGCCGGTGGACGTACCGCTCGCCAACAGAGTGGAGTGCCAGCAGTACGGCGCGAAGGTGACGCTGGTCGACGGACTGATCAGCGATTGCGCGAGAATGGTGGGTGAGCGCAAGGCCGAGGAAGGGTGGTTCGACATCTCGACGCTCAAGGAGCCATTCCGGGTCGAGGGAAAGAAGACGATGGGCTACGAGGTGGCCGAGCAGCTCGATTGGAAGCTGCCGGACGCGATCTTCTATCCCACTGGCGGCGGTGTGGGAATGATCGGGATGTGGAAAGCGTTCGACGAGATGGAGGAGCTTGGCTGGATCGGGAGTGAGCGGCCCAAGATGATCGCAGTGCAGGCGGAAGGATGCGCTCCCGTTCCCAAAGCGTGGAAGGAGCACAAGCCGGTCACCGAGTTCTGGAACGACGCTCACACCATCGCGGCGGGGCTTCGAGTTCCGAAGTCGTATGCTGACTACATCATCATGGACATCTTGGACAAGAGCGGCGGCGCGGCGGTCGCGGCGACCGACTCGGAGATCCTCGATGCGGTGTCGGAGTGGGCCTCGACAGAAGGGATCTTCGCTGCACCGGAGGGCGCTGCGACGCTGGTCGGATATCGCAAGCTGATTGATTCGGGCTTCTTGAAGGACGAGCGACCGCATCGTTCTGTTCAACACAGGGTCCGGGCTGAAGTACATCGACGTGGTGGCGAACAGGCACTGAGGCGGCGTCAGGAGGGAAGCGGCGCGACCACGTGAGCGGAACGGTGCTTGCCATGTCACGGGGTACACGTTTCCCGAGGAACGCATGCCAGTCTTTCGCTCAGTCGCTTCCGCGCTGCTGACGCGGCGAGCGGTAAAGAAGCTCAGCCGCGTCATCCCGAACCCGCTCCTGCGCTACGTTGCAGTGACCGCGGCGACTGTGGTCGTCCCGCTCCTGATCGAGCGCGGCTACGAGCGGTGGTCGGCGTCGCGACGGCGCACGGCGGTTGCGTGATCAGCTCGCGGAGCCAGCTAGTCGGAAGCGAGCCAACTCTCGCGATCGGCGACAGCGGTGTCATTGCGGAGCACGACGCCCTGTGCTTTCGCGCGCGAGTTCGCGACGCGCTTGCGTGTGCCCGGGATACTCGGCGCGCTCGAGCTCCTGAACCTTCGCACGCGCTTCAGGTTCACCGGCTTCTACCGCGTCGATGCACCGGTTCTGCGAAACGTGAGTCTCTTCGATCGCGAGAACCCGACGCTCTGTGTGGGCGGCGACATCAGCATGCTCGACGACACGTACTGCTCGATCGTCGCGGCGACAGGCAGCTCGCTCACGATCGCCGACTCGACCCACGACTCGCGCGTCGCAGCGCATGTCGCGCGGTCGTCGGTGGTCTCGTACGTCGGAGTTCCGGTTCGACAGGCGAGCGGGTGCATCTACGGCACGCTCTGCCACTTCGATGCGAGGCCGCGAATCGCGCCGCGCGGCGAGCTCGGCATCCTTCACGCAGCCGCTTCGATCATCTCCGCCACGCTCTGCGAGGCCTGACCTCGCGGCGGCGCAGTCAGCCGCGTCCGACGCGCGTCATCGCTTCGATGTTGGAGCGAACGATGAAGTCGAAAATCCTGCGCGCAGAGCTTGTTGAGATGGTGCGCGCTGCCGGGAGAATTCTTCCTGCGATGCGCAACCCGCCGAGGCTTGCGCGCGCGCCCTGTGTCACGTACGTCGGGGCGCCGTCGGGGATGACCGAGACGTCGTCGCGGCCGAGCACCACGATGCGGAGATTCTCGACGCCGTCAACTCCCTGGAAGAACTTTCGGAGCATGTCACCGAACTGCTCGCTCGCTACTATCGCGTAAACCGGCCGGCGCAACAGCATTGCCCATTCGCCAGTGATGAGGTCCGGTCGCACGTCGATGACGATGATCTCCTTTCGAAGCTCGCTGGCAAGCGTGCGCCATCGCCTCGGCCTGCGATGCTGTGGTGATGATGAGATCTGCGCGACGGAGGGGAAGTGGTGTCGCGCCGCCGCTGAGCTCACCTGCGAGGATGGCGTCTACCTCGAGTCCGAAGTCGTCGCGCAGCTCGCGGCAGAGTCCCGCTACCTGATCGGGCGTCGCCGCGACCACGACGGCGCGCAGCCTCAGTGTTTCGGTCGAGCGACGCAGCCACTCGTGCAGCTCGGGTGCGGGAATCTCGCGCGCGAGCGCCTGCGTGAGGATCTCGGAGAACCAGGCTTCGGGGAGCGGTGGCACTCCACCGATCGGCGACGGTCGGTCGGCGACATACACGCCGCCGCGCTCGCGCATCTCCACCAGCCCCTCGTCGCCCAGCTGCCGGTAGGCTGCGAGGATGACGCGATGGTCCGCGCCGAACTCGACGGCGAGATCGCGGCCGCTGGGCAATCGGTCACCAGCGCGCAGCGTCTCCGACTGAATGCCACGCAGAACGCGCCCGCGAAGGATCTCGACGATCTCCTCAGCCGTAGCGGTCATCTACCTCGCCAGCGGCGCGGGTGCGCCCACCCATGGTGCCATCATGCGATAAAACAAGCCGGGTACCGGTGTTTGCGACAGTGCATCGGGAGCGGCCGAATGAGCCGCTTCGACGCCGTCCCGGTGCTCAACGCACGGGAAGCGGAGCACGCCTCTGCGGCGAATTGCGCGCCAGTATCGCGCTAATTGGCAAACTGATACACAAAAACTGAGCAGATGGCGCGGTACGTGCATCTTGTGGCCGCCAGATGGAACAGGGGCGGATGGCGATCTCCGCACGACCTGCGACTTTACTGGCTCCCGAGGCATGGACTCACTCACGTCTTCCGAGCTGCGGCGCGCTCTCGCTCCGGCCGAGGCGCGCGCGATCTGGCCGGGGGAGGCGTCGCTACATGGCAGAGACAGGCAGGACCATGGTGATCGGGAGCACCGATCAGCTTTGGCACCGATCGACTCGTCGAGGCTTTCTCAAGCTGCTCGGGATCGGCGGGACGGTAGTGCTGCTACCTACGGTATTCGAGGCGTGCGACGGCACTGCGGTGCCGACAGCCCCCGTCTCTGGCGGCGCGAGCGGGTCGGTCGCGCTCAACCTCAGCAATGACACGGGAATACTCAACTACGCCTACGCACTGGAGCAGCTCGAGGCGGCGTTCTACACCGCCGTCGTCGCATCAGCGGCGTTCGGCGGACTCAACGCCGAGCAGCAGGAAGTGTTCACCGATCTGCGCAACCATGAGGTGATTCATCGCGAGTTCCTCAAAGCAGCACTCGGCGCCAGCGCAATCGGCTCACTGTCGCTCAACCAGAGCACGGTCACAGCGTCGCTCGCTTCGAGCGCCACGATTCTGCAGACAGCGCAGACGTTCGAGGACCTTGGTGTTTCCGCCTACAACGGCGCCGGCAAGTATCTCACTAGCGCTACGAACCTTACCCTCGCCGGGAAGATCGTCTCGGTCGAAGCGCGGCATGCCGGGGCAATTCGTGACATTCGCGATGCACTCGGAGTTCGCGGCAGCACTGCCACAGGAACCAGCTTCGCTGGCGACGACGTAGTGGCGGCGAGCGGCTCGAGCGCAGGTCTCGACGTCAAGCTCGAGCCGAGCAGCGTTCTCTCGCGCGTTGGGAGCAGCGGGTTCGTAAGCACCACCATCTCGATCTCGACGCAGCCCGCGGGGAGCGCAACGCCCGACGCCGGCCCACCATCGCCCACTCCCTGACCGCGACAAACGGAGACAACTCAATGAACCATACTGATACGATACTCGGCTCGGTCGAGCCGGAGATCGCCGAACGACTCGTCACACGACGCGAAGCAATTCGCAAGGGCGCCACGGTGAGCTCCGCAGTCGCCGCCGGGCTGGCGATGGCATCGATGCCGGTCGCATTCGCAGCGCTCTCGAAGGAAGCTTACGCGCAGTCGCCGTCATCAGTGCAGACGGTACTCAACTTCGCGCTCATGCTCGAGATATTCGAGAACGAGTTCTACAAGGCAGTGCTCGGCACGAGCTCGGCATCGGCGCAGAACAGCGCGTTCGCGAGTGTGCGTGCATCGGTGCCGGCTACCGCGCTTCCCGCACTGCAGCAGATTCAGAAGCACGAGGCCGCCCACGTTGCGTTCCTGCTCGCAGCAGGCGCGGCGAACACTCTCAATCTGAGCGCGACGAGCTTCGATTTCACCGGCGGGCGCGGGTCGGGTACCGGGCCATTCGCGCAGGCGACGACGGACGTGAACTTTCTCCTGCTCACCGCGCAGGGCGCGGAAGACACGGGCGTGCGTGCGTACAAGGGTCAGGCACCAAACCTGATGGGGAACGCCGCGGTGCTGGAGGCGGCGCTGCGCATTCACTCCGTCGAAGCGCGGCACGCGTCGAAGATCCGCCGACTCCGTCGCATGACGGGCGCGACGACGGTCAAGTACAGCGGTACGATTACCGGAGGCGGTGCTGCAGCGGCTGGCGCGGGAAACGTGTCGAATCCCGCGGCTGGAGCCGTCACGGCGTTGGGACTGATCTACGCGGGCGAGGACAACACGATGCAGGGCGGGGTCGACGTCACGGCGTTGCCCAACATGCCGACCAGCAACTTTACAGTAGCCAACGCCGCGACCGAAGCGTTCGATGAGCCACTCACAATGGCGCAGGTGGTGGCAATCGTACAGCCGTTCTTCATCCCGTCGTTGTCGTAACTGCGCAACAGTTGTGGCGGGGCAAGCGAGAGGGCCATCCAAGTCGGATGGCCCTCTTCAGTCTTACGGGATCGCGCTGACTGCCCTGCGCGCCGCGGTCAGATCCCCAGCTCGTGCAGTGACTCGCGCGGCGGTGCGTCAGCGAGCGGGACGTCATGGATGATGTCGTCGCCGGAGCAGTTGGTGCACATCGCGCTCACCCAGAAGCCGAGCTCGTCGTGGATGGCGTTGAACCTGTGGACATTCTCCGTGGGCAGCGCACGCGCTGCACCGCGGTCCAGCGCGCCCCGCATGAACCGCGCTATCGAATCGGAGGACTGGCCGGACTTTCGGAGAGCTCTACACGCAGTCGAGAGACGCGATCGCATCTCCTCGAAACCCATCGTGTGGCACAGGTACGATTCGAACACGTGGGACATCGTCGATGTGCTGCGTAGCTCTGCCACGCTCGGCTGGGGCGACACGTGATCACCCCAATGCGAAACATCCTCCATTGCGCCTCCGCGGTTAAGGTGCTCCTCCGCCGGCACGAGCGTTAGCTGGCCGGTGGACAGTCCATCAGCGCACGGAAGGTGCCACGATGCCGCCCGAAACGCATGGGCCATGCGTTCCCAATCGTAACGTCCGCGTGAGCAAGAGTCGGATGGCAATAGTGCCCTGGCTCGCTTACGCTACAGCACGTGACCAACGACACCGAAGCGTTCGAAATGACGACAGCGGGCACTCGTGACGCCTTGGGTGCGGGCGAATCGCCCGCAACGCATACGGCGCCGGATGACCGACGAGCGGCAGCGTATGCGGCTCTCGCGATAGCCGGATGTCTCTGGGGAACAGGCTTCCTCTTCGGCAAGATCGCCCTACGCGAGATGAGCGTCGGAGACATGGTTCTCTACCGGTTCGCCATCGCGTGCGTAGCGCTCATCCCAGTTGCGGTGGTCAGCCACATTCCGATGCCGCGGCTCTCGGACGTCCCTGCGTTCTGCGTGGCGGGCGCGCTCTATGTTCCGCTGCAGTTTCTCATCCAGTTCGAAGGCCTCGCGCGCACGACGGTGTCGCACGCGTCGCTGATGGTCGGAACGCTCCCAATTCTTCTCGCGCTGGGCGCGGTGATGTTCGGGGACGAGCATCTTGGCCGCAAGGGATGGGCAATCCTCACGGTGTCGACGATCGGCACGGCACTCATAGTCTTTCATCCGAGTGCGAGCGGGAGCGGACGATCGGGCGCGACGCTGATTGGCGATCTGCTGGTGCTGGTCTCGTTGCTTGCGTCAGTCGGGTGGGTGCTCATCAGCAAGCGCCTGATGCACGGAAGGGAAGGGTATTCGCCGACGGTGGCGAGCATCTACATACTCCTCGCGGGCACCGTCATGCTCGCGGCGTACGTGTTCGCCGTAGGCGGAGTTCCGTCGGTGTCGTTCTCCACTGAAGCGTGGGTGGCGCTCATAGCGCAGGGAGTGCTCGCCACTGCAGCGACGACGGTGTTGTGGAACTGGGGACTCTCGCACGTGCCAGCGTGGCGAGCGGGGATCTTCATCAATCTGGAGCCGGTGGTCGGAACGATACTCGGTGTCTCGATTCTCCACGAATCGCTCGGCCCGCTCGCGCTGGTCGGCGGCGTGCTAATCGTGGCGGCTGCAGTTGCGTTCTCGCAGCACAGTCACACCTGAGCGCGGGCGCGCGGTTCAAACTGCTACGCGATCGATGAGCTGCTCGGAGCTATTGAAGAACGTCGAGCGATACCAGATCGCGACGATCGTGACGGTGACCGCCACCGCACCAGCGAGCATGAATGCGACTACGATCTGATAGCGGATGGCGAGTAGTGGCGACGAGCCAGCGAGGATCTGACCGGTCATCATTCCTGGCAGCGCGACGAGTCCGACGACCATCAACCCATTCACTGCGGGAATGAGCGACGCGGTGAGCGCGGCGCGTGTCGCGCTTCGCGCCGCACGTGCAGACGTCGCGCCGAGCGCCAGGTACGCCTCTATCTCAGGCCTGCGCGCGGCGATCTCGCTGGTGAGTCGCTCCGCGACGAGCGCCGCGCCGTTCATGGAGTTTCCGATGATCATCCCGAAGAGTGGAATGAGATACTGCGGATCGTACCACGGGCGGGCCCGCACGACGAGCATGTCGACATAGGCCAACGTGAGTCCTGCGCCGACGAGCATCGCCACACCAGCGATGACGAAGACCTCGCGCCGCTTCGCTCGCTGCCGATCGGTCGCGGTCTTGGTCGCGACGACGAGCATCACGAGCATCGCGAGCAACACGAGGTACCAGCGCCTCACGGCGAAGAGATACACCAACACGTAGCCGACGATGGTGAGCTGCACGACCGCGCGTATGGCGCCAATGAGGAAGCCGCGCGCAAGACCGATGCGCTGCCACGCCGCGAGCGCTATCGCTATCGCGACGAGCCCGAATGCGATCGCAAGCTCTCCGACGCTGACATCTATCGCGCCGTGCGTGGCGACGACGGTGTCGGCGACAGCCCGAAGCGTAGTGTCGACGATGATCATGCAGAGCTCTCTGAGCGCAGGTAGTCGCGCGTCCGTGCTTCGCGCGCGCCGCCGAAGAGGTCACGCGTGGCCCCGCTCTCGATCACGCGGCCCGCCTCCAGCATCACAGTGAACGTGCTAGCGCTGCGCGCTTCGCCGAGTCTGTGAGTCACCATCACGATGGTCATCCCACGATCCCGGTTGAGCGCAGCGATGGTCGCGATGAGTCGCTCCGCGACTTCCGGATCCAGCGCGGAGGTAGGCTCGTCGAGCAGGAGCGCCTGCGGCTCGACGACGAGTGCACGCGCGATGCTGACGCGCTGTTGCTCGCCGCCAGACAGCGCGCTCGCGTCTCGGTCCATGTACGACTCGTCGAGTCCGGCGCTCGCGAGCACTGACGCCAGCTCAGCGCGCGTGGCACCGCGGGGTGCGCCAAGCTCCAGGGCCGCGCGAAGATTGTGTTCGACGGTGCCCTGAAACATCGTGGGACGCTGGAAGACGAAGCCCACATTCCGACGTAGCTCGCGTACCGGGCGCGCGATGATCGGCGCGCCGTCGAACTTCACCTGCCCGCGCGCGGGATCATCCAGCCGGTTGAGAAGACGGAGGAGCGACGTTTTTCCCGCGCCCGACGGACCGATGAGCGCGGTGGTCTTGCCGCGCGGAATCGCGAGATCGATGTCGTCGAGGGTGGTGCGTCCTCCGCGCTCCTGCGTCACGCCGGCGAGCGTGAAGATCGGCTCTTCAGCGACCATCTTGCAGCTCGAGGTTGGAGAAGGTTGCGATGCCGCACTTGGCGCGTAAAGCAAGCGCGCTCGCGACGCGGCAGCACCGATCCGCAATCGCGAGCGCATGTCACTCTCCGCGTTCGATCAGCGTCCTTCGTGACCGCCGACGACAGGGAAGACTTCCCCGGTAATGTAGCTCGAGCAGCTTGGCGCAGCGAGGAAGACGTAAATCGGCGACAGCTCTTCAGGCTGCGCCGGACGTGACATCGGAGTGTCCTGACCGAACTTCGCGACCTTCTCCGGCGTCTGATCAGCAGGATTGAGCGGGGTCCACACTGGCCCCGGCGCAACTGCGTTCACTCTGATTCCCTTCTGCACAAGATTCTCGGAGAGAGAGCGCGTGAAGGCGTGGATGCCGCCCTTCGTCATCGAGTAATCGAGCAGATTCTTGTTTCCCTCCAGGCCGGTCACGGATCCCGTGTTGATTATCGAGCCACCACTCTTGAGATGCGGCACGGCCGCCTTCGCCATGTAGAAATAGCCGTACAGATTGGTCTTGAGCGTGCGGTCGAAATGCTCGATCGTGATGTCTTCGATGTTGTCCGCGTGCTCCTGGAAAGCGGCGTTGTTCACGAGAATGTCGAGGTGGCCGAGCTCACTGAGAGTGCGCTCCACAGCGCTGCGGCAGAAGCCGTAATCCGAGACGTCGCCCGGAATGAGGATGCACTCACGCCCTTCCTTCTTCACAGCGTCGCGCGTCTCCTCCGCGTCGCTCTGCTCGACGTCGAGATAGACGATCGCTACATCGGCGCCCTCGCGCGCGAAGAGCACCGCGACCGCGCGACCGATGCCGGAGTCGCCGCCGGTTATGAGTGCGACCATGTCCTTGAGCTTGTCGGAGCCTTTGTACGTCGGCGCTTCGAAGCGGGGGCGAGGAGTGACCTGCGATTCGAGACCGGGCTTCGGGTGATGTTGCTCAGGGAGCGGCGGTGTGGGCTCAGGACGCGCGGCGGTCTGCGGGGCAGATTTCTTCTCGGACTCGTCCTGCTTCTTTCCCTTGGACTGATCCTTTACGTCGGTCTCGCGCTGGATGCTGCGGTACTGCTGCGTCGGCTGCGATTGCTTGTTGCGAGGCGCGGCGGTCCCCGATGACGCTTCCATCCCTTCATCGTTGGACGTCTCGCCCTCGTTCCTTTCCTTCTTCATCGATCCTCCGATTGCGTTCGTCGTTGCGCGGCCAGTGGCGCGCGGTAAGTCAGCGAGTGTGCAACGCCCGCGCCGAAGCGCCGCCTATCGCGCGAGCGGTGACGGCTGCAGTTTTGCGATCAGCGCAACGCGTCAGGTCCAACATCGACTCGACGCTCGAACACTCCTCACATGGGATTGCACATGCGTTTGACTGAAGCAGCGGGTGCCGGTGTGTACCTGTGCGCGGGCATCGCCGCCCTGGCACTCGCTGGATGTCGTGGAAGAAGTGACAATGCGACGACTACCACCACGTCGACATCGACCACGAGCGCGGCGACTGCGGCGCCGCCGGAAGGAAGCTGCCCCGGCGACAACGGCGGCCTGCAACTGCCCGCCGGCTTCTGCGCGACTGTTTTCGCAGACAGCATCGGCCACGCTCGCCACATCGCCGTCGCTGCGAATGGCGACGTGTACGTGAACACGTGGAGCGGGCGTTACTACGGAAACGGCCCAGTGCCCGCTGGCGGGTTTCTTGTGATGCTCAGAGACACCTCCCACAGCGGCCGTGCGTCGGTCATTACCCGGTTCGGCCCCACGCAGGCGGCTGGCGGAACGGGCGGCACGGGCATCGCGATCTACAAGGGCTGGCTTTACGCCGAGGATGGGCCGCGGATCGTGAAGTACCAGCTCCCTTCGGGCGGAGGCGCGCCATCTGGCACTGCGCAGACGGTGGTGAGCGGTCTCCCACTCACCGGCGATCATCCGATGCACCCGATCGCGATCGACACGACGAGCGGCGCACTGTACATCGATCTCGGCTCCGCAACGAACTCGTGCCAATCGAAGAATCGCACGCTCGAAGTTCCGGGCAACAAGCCGTGCACGCGAGCTCGCGACGCGCGCGGGGATCTGGAAGTACGACGCGAACAAGACCGAATCAACCATTCTCGTCCGCGCAGCGATACGCGACGGGGATCCGGAACGCGGTCGGCATCGCGTTCGCACCGGATGGCTCAGCTCTACTCGACGCAGCACGGCCGCGATCAGCTCGCGGAGAATTGGCCGAAGCTCTACACGCCGGCTCAGGGCCAGGAGCTTCCGGCGGAGGAGCTGCTCCACATCCAGGCCGGCGGTGACTACGGCTGGCCGGAGTGCTACTTCGATGGCGCCCAGGGCAAGCTCGTTCTCGCGCCCGGAGTATGGCGGTGACGGCGGAAAGACCGTTGGCGAGTGCGCATCGAAGATCGCTCCGGTTGCGTTCTTCCCGGCGCACTGGGCGCCCGACGGGCTCATGTTCTATACTGGTTCGCAGTTCCCGCAGCACTATCGTGGCGGCGCGTTCATCGCGTTCCACGGCTCGTGGAACCGCGCGCCGGGCCCGCAGGAGGGTTACAACGTCACTTTCGTCCCGTTCAGCAACGGCGCTCCGTCCGGTGCCAGCCAGCACGAGGTTTTCGCTGACGGATTCGCGGGCGCAATCAAGCAGCCAGATCGCGCGGCACACCGCCCGGTGGGGCTGGCGCAGGGTCCCGACGGTGCACTCTACATCACCGATGACAAGGCCGGGCGCGTTTGGCGCGTGACGTACAGCTCGGCCGGTGCTCGCTGACCGAAGGCCAACGCCGCGAAACAAAGCGCCCCGCCGGAGTTCCGGCGGGGCGCTTTGTTCACATGCAACCGGCTCGCGCTTACTCGTAGCGCAGAGCTTCGATCGGGTTGAGCGCGGCAGCTCGGCGGGCTGGCCACACTCCGAAGAGCACGCCCACGCCGGCAGAGAACGCGAATGCAACGATGACGGCGCCGATCGACACCGAGGCGTTCCAGTTCGCGATGTGAGTCATCAATATCGCGCCTCCGCCACCCAGCACGATCCCACCGACGCCGCCCAGCATGCAGAGCACGACAGCCTCGATGAGGAACTGCAATAGAATGTTGAGACGCGTGGCGCCGAGCGCCTTGCGGACGCCGATCTCACGCGTACGCTCGGTGACCGAGACCAGCATGATGTTCATGATGCCGATGCCGCCGACTACCAGACTGACTGCGGCGATGCCGGCGAGAAGGTAGGTGAACGTTGCGGTCGTCTCGCCGAGCGTGCTGAGGAAGTCAGACTGGCTCTGGATGCGGAAGTCGTCGTCCTGTCCAGGGCGGAGACGTTGGGAGCGGCGCAGGATCTTCTCTGCGTCGGCCATCGTCTGCGTGACCTCGCTGTCCGAAGGGGCGAGGACGTTGATGCTGCGCAGCTGGTCGCGCCCGACGATGCGATAGCGTGCCGTCGTCAGCGGGATCACGATCTCGTCATCAGGATCTCCGAACGACGCGCCCTGGCCTTTGGGCGCGAACGCTCCGATTACCGTGAACTGGATGCCCTGGATGCGGATCGGCTGGCCGATCAGACGTCTGCGCGTTGGTGACGCCGAGGTTTGTGAGCACCGTCGCGCCAACCACGGCGACCAGCCTGCTTCCCTGATCCTCTGCCTGGGTGAACATGCGCCCAGCCTGGATGTCGTATTTCCTCACCTCGGGATAGTTGGCAGTCGCGCCGATGATCGACGTGCTCGCGTTCTTGTTCAGATACTGAACCTGAGCCTGACGGCTCATCTCGGGCTCGACCTCGGCGATGTACGTACCGCGATCGGCGAGCGCCTGTGCATCCTCGATCTTGAGCACGGCGCGGTCGGTTCCAGACGCGACGCCGCGCCCGAAAATCTGGCCGGGGTTGATCGTGACGAGCGTCGTGCCGAGGGCCGAGATGCGCGCATTAACCGACTCTTGCGCACCCCGTCCGATGGCAACCATCGCGATGACCGCGGCGACGCCGATGACGACGCCGAGCATCGTGAGTACCGACCGCAGCTTGTTCGCGCGCAGCGCGTTTAGTGCGATTCCGACCGTTTCGCCAACCGGCATCATCTGCCGCCACCTCCTCCGCCGCCGGCCGCCGGCCGCGCGCTACTGCTACTGCTAGTGCTGCCTGTTCCAGGAAGCCCGGTGCTCGTCATGTTGCGTGCGCGGTTCGCTGCCTGGTCACGTTGTCCCTGCTGCACCACGGTACCGAGGAGCGCGACTACGTCACCCTCGTTGAGCCCGCTGAGGACCTCGCTGTAATCGAAGTCGCTCGCTCCGACGCGAACCCGACGTGGGACCCACGAAGTGCCCTGCTTGACGAATACGAACGTCTGCATCGAGCCCATCGGTGTCGATCCTCCAGCTGCGAAAGCCGCGCCAGCTGCGCCAGCCGCACCACCTGCGCCGCCACTGTTTGCGCGACGAGTGCAGGCCCGTGCCGTGTCTGCGTTCACGTGAGCGCGCTGGTAAATCGACATGATCTTGCCGCGCATGGTCGAGTCGGGTCCGTTCGCCCGCATCGCTGCGCGGATCGAGTCAAGCTCAGCCTGCGCGCCTGGAGTCTTGGCGATTGCGCTGGCGACTGCCTTGCACGTCGCGTCGCTGACGTATCGGCGCGCTGCCGCCGCCTGCACCGCCCTGTCCGCTTTGTCCGCCGCCGAGCCGGGCGCGCCGGCAGCGCTTCCTGCGCCAGGAGCGCCTCCTGCCGCACGGCCCCCACCCGCGCCCCCGCGACCGCCGCGACCGCCCGACATGCATCATCTGCCTGAGCGAATCAGGGTCGAGACCGAGCACGCTGGCCGCCGTCATCATATCCTTCGCGCTGCGCACCGCGTCGTTCGGGACAGCGAGCACATTGTGCCGCTGCTGCGTGACGATCGACACCTCGCCGTTCATTCCCGGCAGCAGCGAGAGGTCGGTGTTGGGGATCGAGACCAGTACCGGGAACATGGTAACGCTGTTCTGGATGATCGCCTGCGGCTGGACCTTCTCGACAGTGCCAGCGAAAGTGCGATTGGGGAACGCGTCGATAGTTACCGTGACAGGCATTCCGACGCGTGACATTGCCCACGTCGGTCTCGTTCACGAGCGCATCCATCCGCACGTTGTGAAGATCCGCGATCGTGAGGATCGTGCTGCCACCGCCGACGTTCGTCGTGGCGGATGCGACGACCGTGCCGACTGCCGCCGTCTTGCTGATGACCGTGCCGCTCACCTCCGATCTCACCGTGGCGAACTGGAGATTCTGTGCTGACGTCTTCAGGTTGGTCTGCGCGGCGGTGAGAGCCGACAGCGCGTTGGCCTGGTTGGTCACCGCGGTCTCGTGCTCGTCCGCGGTGATTACCTTGGCGGCGTAGAGCTGATCGGCGCGCTTCAGCGCGGCCGTCGTCACCGCCAGGTTCGAAGCAGCCGCGCGCGCTCCGCCGCTACCGTGCGGTCGTAATCATACTGTGAGAGACGCGTGTCGAGCTGCACCAGCAGATCGCCCGGCTTGACCTGCGAGCCGACGTCGACTGGCATCTTCATCACGATGCCCGACGCCTGCGCCTTGACCGGGACGGTGTCGACAGGCGTGACCGTACCTGTCGCCTGTGCGGTCACCACGATGTCGCGGCGTCCAATGGTTGCCGTCTGGACCTGGAACGCGTTCTTGTTGCCGCGATTGCAGGCGACGAGAGTCAGCGCCGCGATGATGGCGGCAGAAAGCTTCGGATGTCTCATCGTACGATTCCCGCTGATCCTGGGGTGAGTGTGCGCACGGGCTGCGCGACGAGAGCTTCAATTTCGGCGGTCGCCAATCGAACCGCATTGTGCGCCGCGATGAGGTTTGCCTGTGCCTGGTTCAAGGTTGTCTGGGCGGTGAGTAGGTCCACGATGGTTGCGAGCCCCAAGTCATATCGCTGCTGAACGACGCGAAGATTCTCCTGCGCCGCCAGGATTGAAGCGCGCTGAAGCGCGACCTGCTGCTGTCCGACGCGGAGGGCGTCGAGATACTGCAGGGCGAGCTGTCGCGCAGCGAGTTGCGTGTCACGGAGCGTCGCAGCGGCGTTGGTCTCGTTGACGGTCGCGACGGCGACCTGCTGCTCGCGTGAGAATCCGTTGAAAATTGGAACGTTGAGAGAGAGCGAGAGCTGTCCCTGATAGGGGAACGGGTTGGGGCCGAATCCGTAATCGCCCGTGCCGCTGCCGGTGCGCGAGTAGTTGGCGCTCACCGTCGGGATGTACGCCGCGTGCGCCGCCTGCACTCTCGCATGCGCGGCAGCGAGTTGCGCCTCCGCCTGCCCGACGGTCGGGCCGCGCGCAGCAAGATTGACGACCGTTGTGCTGTCGACGTGGAGCGTGTCGAGAGCGATGATGGTGGGATCGGCGATGTCCGCTGACAGCGGGACGTCGGAGCCGGTCAGCCTCGTTATCGCCGCGTTCGCATCGCGCCGGGCCGCCTGCGCCTGGATCAACGCGACCTCCGCCGTTGCGATCAGGGTCACGGCGGTGAGCGAATCGGAGGCCGTCGCGGCGCCTACGACGACCTGCTTGCGGCTCGCTGAGAGCTGCTGCTGCGCGCTGGCAAGCTGCACCCGCGCCGCATCCTCGCTCTCTTTCGCCGCGATGGCGTTGTAGAACTGCTCCTCGACGCTCAGAGCCGATGTTGAACGTCTGGACTACTATGCTCTGCTGCGCAGTCGCGACGTCTGCTTTCGCCGCGCGCACATTCGGGAAGTTCGCTGCGTTGAAGAGCACCGCGTTGAACGAGAGCCCGTTGCTGTACGACCAGTTGTTGCCGGAGATGGTGACCGTCTCACCCTGACTGTTCACTCGAGTGAGCGATCCCTGGCCGACGAAGGTGCGCAGTGCGCCGGCGCTCGCCGTGATCGACGGAATGAACGCGCCGTACGACGCGCGCAGCTCCGCGCGGTTGCTGCGCTCGAGGCCGCGCGCGCTGATCGTGTTCGGCGAGTTCTGCTGCGCCATGGCAACGGCCTGCGCCAGCGTTATCGGACGCGTACCAGCCGAGACGGAATCGACGGTGGTGGTCTGCGCCAGCACGGGCGACGCAATCGCAGCGCAGCATATCGCGGCCGTTGCGACAGCGAGCATCCGTGACCGAGCTGGCCAGCGCTGCACTCGGGAGCGCCACGCTGCGACGCGCCACGCTCACGAGCCGCATCCGGAAGCCAAAGTAGTATGAATGTGCATGCCTTTCGATTACGAGGTATTGGTAGGTCGCGCCGCCCACGAGCGCGCAAAGCGCGCCGGCAGGCGGCCGGTTTAGGGGCGAGCGGCCAAACATTGCTCCCCTCGCAATGCAATACATGCGAGGGCGTGCATCCGTTGTAAATTCGCGGCCGCGCCGATCCTGCCGCGCAGCTGCCGCGAGCACAGAACATCTTTGTGAGAGCGGAAAATAGCCGTTTCCGGCGGCGGCGCGCTCCCACCGGACGCCTATCACTGCGCCGCGCTTTGAGTATCTTCGGGCCGCACTGAGACAAGTCCCAGCGCCGCTAATCGCCGCCGCTCCCGACCAGAATGGAAACCACCACCACCTCGCCGCCCAGCGATCATCGCGCAGCGGTCTTCGCCGGATTCCTCGGCTGGACGCTCGACGCGTTCGACTTCTTCCTCGTCGTGTTCGCGCTCACGTCGATCGGGAAGGAGTTCGGCAAGAGCGATGCGCAGGTCGCGCTGGCGCTCACGCTCACGCTCGCGTTCAGGCCGGTCGGGGCGCTCATCTTCGGCCTCATGGCGGACCGGTACGGACGCCGGATCCCGCTCATGGTCGATCTCGTCTTCTTCTCGGTGATCGAGGTCCTGTCGGGGCTCGCTCCCAACTTCACGACGTTCCTCATCCTCCGCGCGCTCTTCGGTGTCGGCATGGGTGGCGAGTGGGGAGTCGGCGCCTCGCTCGCGATGGAGAAGGCGCCGACGCGGCTCCGCGGAGTCCTCTCCGGGCTGCTGCAGGAAGGCTACGCTGCCGGCTACCTGCTCGCGGCGGTGTGCTACTTCTTCATCTTCCCGAGATGGGGATGGCGCCCGATGTTCTTCCTCGGCGGCCTCCCGGCACTGCTCGCGATCTACGTGAGGTCGAACGTGACCGAGTCCGCGGTGTGGGAGCGCACACGCGAGGCAGACTGGCGCGGGCTCGGCCGCTCCATCGTCTCCAACTGGAAGCTCTTCCTCTACCTCACCCTTTTGATGTGGATGATGAACTCGGTGTCGCACGGCACCCAGGACATGTACCCGACCTTCCTGCAGCGCGATTGGGGCTTCTCTCCCCAAGCGCGCGCAGTCATCACGGCTTTCTCGATGATTGGGGCGATCGCGGGTGGAGTGCTCTTCGGCATGTTCTCCGACCGCATCGGAAGACGACGCGCAATCGTTATCGGGCTCGTGCTCGCCGTGCTCATCATCCCGCTCTGGGCGTTCGCGCCGAGCACGCCGCTGCTCTTTGCGGGCGCGTTCCTGATGCAGTTCATGGTGCAGGGCGCGTGGGGGGTGATTCCGGCGCACATCGCCGAGCTGTCGCCGGATTCGGTGCGCGGCTTTCTGCCGGGGTTTGCATACCAGTGCGGAGTGCTCCTCGCGAGCTCCGTCGCGTACATCGAGGCGCGGTTCGCGGCTCACACGAGCTACGCGCGCGCGATGGCGTTCGCCGCGCTCACAGTGTTCGTGCTGGGCGCGATCGTTGCAGCGCTCGGCCGCGAGCGCCGCGGGGTCGAGTTCGGTTGATGGGATGAGGCGAGCGGCACCTCCGACTCGCGGCGACGCGTGGAATATTCCGGCGCGAGTGCGCGGTCCTGCCACGCACCATGAAGCAGTGACTACACTACCACGATGATCGCATTCATTGGCACTGGATTGATGGGGACGGGCTTCGTGCGCGCCATGCTCGCGCGCGGCGAGTCGGTGACGGTGTGGAATAGAACGTCGGCCAAGGCGAAGGCGCTTGCTTCGTACGGAGCCACGGTCGCGGACTCACCCGCGGAAGCGGTGCGCGGCGCATCACGCGTCCATTTCTCGCTGCTGGACGACGCGGTAGTCGACGCGGTGCTCGACGACGTCGTCCCTGCGCTGGAGAGCACCGCGCCGATCATCGACCACTCGACGACTGCGCCCGCGCCCACAGCCTGGCGGGCACAACGGCTGACGCAAGAGCGGAGTGAGCTTTCTTCACGCACCTGTGTTCATGGGCCCTTCCAACGCGCTTGCGGCCACGGGACTCATGATCGCGTCCGGACCTCGCGAGCTTTACGACTCGCTGGCGCCCATCCTTGCTCCGATGACGGGGAAGGTGAGATATCTGGGTGAGCGTCCGGACCTCGCCGCCGCGTACAAGCTGTTCGGCAACATGATGATCATGTTCGTCACGGCCGGTATCGCGGACGTGTATTCACTTGCCCGTGGACTCGGCATCGATCCGGTCGAGGCACACACTCTGTTCGACGACTTCGATCCGGGGACGCAGGTCAAGGGACGCGGCAAGCGAATGGCGGAAGGAGATTACATCCCTCAGTTCGAGCTGTCGGCCGCACGGAAGGACGTGAGGCTGATGCTCGAGAGCGCCGCCGCGGTTGGAGCGGTGCTCCACACGCTCCCCGCCATCGCCCGGCTCCAGGACGAGGCGATCGAGGCAGGTCATCGCGCGGACGATCTCGGAGCCATAGCAGATCCGGCTCTCCCTTGAGCGCGCTCCCTCTGTCGCGTTCAGGAAGCGCACTCGATATTGGAGCACACCGCGCGTTCTCGTCGCGACCTAGCGGCGCCTGCATGCGGAGCAAGCACCCCCAACGTGGAGGAAGAGGCGGTTGCCCAATCAGCCTGGATTGAGCCGAGAGGTCGTCACCGGAAACGGAACACGGTGGAAGGTTTACGAGATGGATGCGCGCCACGTCCCCAATGCGCCGCAGCCGCGCTGCCTGATAGCGGAGTGTGGCGAGGTGAGGCGCAGGATCTGGGTCTATCCGCCGGAGTGGTCGGCGCTCTCCGACAGCTATCTGGCATCCCTCTGCGGCGACCTGCGTACGGGCGCCCGCTAGTCCTTGGCGCGTCCTGTGATCGTCGCCTCGACGATCCTCACGATCCTCCCGCCAGCGTGCCGGCGAGGAGTGTTCGCAGAAGCGGCTTGAGCCATCGCCGCTGACCACGGCCGATCGGGGCGGCGATTGTGATTCATCATCACCTCGACAGCTGCGGCTCGTGCAGTCGCGCCTTCCACCGGATCAGCGCGGCCCGAGATCATCACTGAGCGCCAGGCGTTCCCCGGACCGACTTCGGTAACGACCACGCAGACTCTCTGGTTCCGGTCCAGCACGCGCGTCTTGCGCCCCTCCGCGAGGCCGACATACATCGCACCGCTTTCTGAATCGACGCCGTAGAAGACAGGCACGGAGTACGGCTCGCCCTCGTCGACCATCGCGATGATACAGAGGCGCTGCCTGTCGAGGATCGCCATGCACTCTTCGCGATCGAGCTCGACGATGCCGTACGCATTCGGCGCAGCGTGTATGCCGGCGCTTCTCTCGCTTGCTTGGCTCATTCGGTTGAAGCTATCGCCGCGCGGCGCCACGATCCATGCGTCGTGCGCGCCACGACGCGGGGCCGGCCGGCGGATGAATTACCTTCAATACGCAATGAAGACCGCCGATCCCGGCTGGCTGCGCCGACGGTTCGCACGACGCTCACTCGCCTCATCCATCGATGGATGAGCGTCGCGTCGCTCACGCTCGCACTGCTCTCGCTGCTCGCTTTCACTGCGCAACGGCTCAGCGCGCAGACGTCGGATACGGCGCGCTCTCCGCGCGACACGCTTGCGACCGTGAAGGTCACTGTACTGCGCACACCGTTCGACACGCGCAACGCTCCTGTGGACGTCACGTCGGTCGGTGCGCGTGACGCCTCAGTGGCGCGTCCCGGCTTCTCCCTGCAGGAAGCGCTCGGCGCGCTGGCCGGCATTCAGGTCGATAACCGACTCAACTTCGCGCTCGGCGAGCGCATCGCGATCCGCGGCGTCGGCGCGCGCGCGCAGTTCGGTGTGCGCGGAATTCGGCTCCTCGTGGACGGAATTCCCGCGACGCTCGCCGACGGTCAGTCGGCGGTCAACAACATCGATCTCGGCTCGCTCGGCGCCGTCGAGGTGATTCGTGGACCGTCGTCAGCGCTCTACGGAAACGCGTCCGGCGGAGTGGTATCGTTCATCACCGCGCCCGCGCCGCCAGTGCCCTTCGCGCCATCTATGCGTGTCATGAGCGGAAGCGATGGCCTTCGCCGCGTACAGTTCGGCGCCGCGGGCACGGAAGGCAACGGAACGTACGTCATCGACGCGGGACGACTCGATTACACCGGTTACCGCGCCTTCAGCAGCGCGCGCAACGCCCACTTCAACAGTGTGGAGACGTGGGCGTTCGATCGCGTCGCGCTCAGACTGGTCGCGAACGCCGTGCAGTACGACGCGCAGAATCCCGGCGCGCTCTCGGACTCGATGCTTAGCATCAACCGCCGCATGGCTGTCGCCGAACAACGTCATTCAACAGACCGGCGAGCGCGGAAAGCAGAACCAGCTCGGCGGCGCTGCCGACGTATCACTTCCGGCGGGACTGCTCAAGCTCTCGGTGTACGGTCTCACGCGCACCGTCACCAATCCCGATTCCGCCGCGCATCATCGCGATCGGCCGCGCGGCTGGCGGGGCACGCGCAGCGTACTCGCTCACCGAAGGCGACGATGAGCGCAACGCGGTGCTCACTGTAGGTGCGGAGACAGATCTACAGCGCGACGACCGGCGCAACTGGGTAAACGTCGCGGGCTCGCGCGGCGCGCTGACGCTCGATCAGCGCGAGCGAGTGAATAGCGCTTCACCATTTGCGCAGCTCAGCGGCACCTGGGGCGGCGCAACGCTGCTGGGCGGACTGCGTTACGACAGCTACAGGTTCTCTGCTGCGGATCATTTGATAACCGCCACGAACCCGGACGATTCGGGAATCAGGCGGATGTCCGCCGTGAGCCCGTCACTTGGTCTCACTTACTCCTTCTCGCCACTGCTCAACGCATACGCCAACGTCGCGACCGGCTTCGAGACGCCGACGACTACCGAGCTTGCAAACCAGCCGAGTGGCGCTGGCGGGTTCAATCCCTACCTGCAGCCGGAGCACACCCATTCTCACGAGGGTGGACTGAAGGGGAAGGCGGGCCCATTCGCTTACGACGCTGCGCTGTACGATATGCGCATCGACGGAGAGCTCATTCCCTTCGAGGTGCCGTCGACGCCGGGCCGGTCGTTCTATCGCAATGCCGGATCTGCGCGGCATCATGGTGCTGAGCTCGACGTTCGCGCGGACGTTGCTCACGACGTTCTGATTCGGGGCTCTTATTCGTACACGGACGCGCGTTATGTGAATTACGCGTCGGGTGACACGTCGTACGCGGGCCGGCGCATCCCGGGAATCGCTCCGAACATTGCGACGGTTGCGCTCCAGCTCGGCGATCCGCACGCGAATTTCGTTTCACTCGAAGAGCGCGCTGAATCTTCGACGCCGGTGAACGACCTCAACAGCGCGCGGTCCCCGGCCTACGTCGTGACAGATGTGCGCGCGCAGACTCGCGTCCAGAAGTGGGGAGTGTTCGGCGGTATCGGCAACGTGATGGGCGTCAAGTACAACACATCGGTGACCATCAACGCAGCGCTCGGGCGATACTTCGAGCCAGCGGCCGGACGCACCTTCTACGTCGGCATCGACCTCGGCCGGCCTCTGTAATCAGGGCTGGCGCGTCGCTTCCCAGTCGATGAGCGGTGCGTCGAGGATCGACTGCTGCACCGCGTCCGCAATGGCGCGGCGAAGTGGACCGGCTTTCTCATTGTTGCGCGTTGGGTAAACGCGGTTGGTGAGAAGCACTACCCACACACCGCGTTCCGGGTCGCTCCACACCGATGTGCCCGTGAAGCCGGTGTGGCCGAAGCTTCGCGGTGAGAAATAGTGGCCTGCGCTCGAGCGGCCTGACGGCGTGTCCCAGCCCAGTGCCCGACTGGATCCGGGATCCTGCATGGCGGTCCAGCGGGCGATCGTTTCCTGCTTCAGGAGACGCACGCCGCCGTACGCTCCGCCGTTAGCGAGCATCTGCATGAAGATGGCGAGATCATGCGACGTCGAGAACAGACCGGCGTGTCCCGACACACCACCGATCGCGTTTGCGTTCTCGTCGTGAACCTTCCCCCAGATAATCCCGCCGCGAGAAGTATCGATCTCCGTAGGCGCGATGTGGCGCTTATCAACCGTGTCGGGAAGGAATCCCGTCTCCATCATGCCGAGTGGCGCGAAGATGCGGTGCTCCGTGAAATCGTCGAGAGTCTCTCCGCTCAACCGCTCCACTATCGCCTGCATGAGCACGAAGTCCCAGTCGCTGTACACCATCTTCGTTCCAGGCGCGTATGCGAGCGGGCGCGCATTGATCGCGCGGAGATATTCCGCGCGGCCGTGAGTCGTCATCCACAGCGGCGCGAACGCTTCAAGTCCTCCACGGTGCGTCAGGATCATCTTCACCGTGATCGCCTGCTTGTCCGGCGCATTGAACTCGGGAAGGTAAGACGCCACAGTGCGACTGATGTCCAGCTTCCCTTGCTCCTCGAGCATCATCGCTTCAGTGGTGGTCGCGATGACCTTCGTGAGCGATGCGAGATCGAAGCGCGTGTGCTCGTCGGTGCGCGCCGCAGTGTCGGCATACGTCAGTCGCCCGTACGAGTGCAGGTAAACGAGGTGTCCGTACCTGCCAATTGCGAGCGAGATAGCTGGCGCCGCGTGATCGGCTATCGCGGCATTGGCGATCGAATCGATGCGCGGCCTCAGCCACGACGCCATCCCGACGGATGCGGGATCAGCAGGTACTAAGGTGACGGCGGTGGCTACGTTTTCCGGCGCAGCCACAGCCGCGTGCGAGCTCGCGGGCGCGGGAGCCGTTGCAGGACGGGGCGTGGTCGCGCACGCGGCTGCTACTGACGTTGCGACGAAGAGCGCGCTCGCGTTGCGGACGCGGCTTCGCGTCACGCCGAGGCGTCGATGAAGCTGCGAACGTCAGCGTCCGAAAGCGCGGGCTCGCCCGGCGAGACGTTGTCGAGCCTGCCGCGCTTCATCCAATCTTCCAGCTCGCCCACCAGCTCGAAGAGATGCTCGAACGACTCTACGATGAAGAGAAGCGGTTGATAGTGATCGATCTCGAAGTATTGATTGATCACCCATTCGAGCTGGATCGGATATCGCTGCACCTCTGGCGAGTCCACGCTGTGAGCGAGCTCACCGTACGACGACAGCAGTCCGCTGCCGTACGCCTTCACTCCCTTGCCATCCGGAGCGCGCATCAGACCGAACTCGATGGTGAACCAGAAGAAGCGAGCCATCGCCTTCATTATGCTCGTCGTTCGCCGCACCTGCTCCTTCTCGTCCCTGATCCCGCGAACGATCTCGACCGCGGTCGCGGCAGCATCACCGAAGCGCACCAGCGCGTCAGCGAACGCGGGGTCGGTGTGCATCGGCACGTGGCCGGCGATGTCGTGGAAGATGTCCGGCTCGGGAAGGTAATCGAGCTGCTTGCCGTCGCGGATCGTGATCGTCGTCGGGAACTCGCGCTTCCGCAACGAGTCGAAGAAGAGGAAAGCGGGGACGTACCCACTCACCGCCTTCGCCTTGAAGCCAGTCCGTGGCGCCATGAACCTATTCACGTCCTCGAGGCGCGGCACCGCGTCCGGGTTCAGGCAGAGCGTCTCGACTCCCTGCAGGAAGCGCGGATTGGCGTACTTCTGCCACCTGTCGCCCATGCGCGCGAAAAGTCGCCTCCACGCGTCGTGATTCTCGGCGCTGTACAGCTCGTAAGGCTGCTCGATGTAGAGCTCGCCGTGCGCTTTCGCTGCTTCTATGAACGGCGCCCTGGTCGTCGTGAGACCCGGCTGCGATTCTACTGCGTCGTGGGTCGCGGTGGCTGCCATCAGCGCCTCCTTGAGGTGGAACCTTGTGACCGTTGTATGTTACCCGCGCAGCGGCGAAAGGGCCACTCCGCGCAGGGGCGCCAGCGCCCCGTCACAAGCGACGTCGTTCGCACGGTCAATCCATAAGGTTCGACGTCAGGAACACTCGCTGTCGCGCGGCGTATGATGCGCGGCGACAAACGGGTGACAGCGAGCCGCAACAATCTGCGGAGTCCGTATGTCACATAAGTGCTCACCCGCTCGGACGGCCGCAAGCCGCTGGCGCCAACCAACAGTGGCCGTCGGCGCCAGCAAGTCGCCGACCTCTTCGTCTCAGCTCAACTCGCTCGTGCTTCGGCGACGTGAAACGATCGGGGGAGCCGGCGCGTCTTTCAGCCTCACCCTCGTTACTCCCGATCCAACTATAAATGGAAGACTTGATAGCATTTTTCGCGCGGCGCCCGCTCGCGCAGCGCGCGTTTCTTGCGTTTACGGTCGCACTGTTCCTTGCGTGCGCCGCGCAGGTCTCGGCGCACTCCTGACGCGTCGCCGGACCGTCGGCTCGCCGAATCGGGCCGGCTGCGGCTCGAGCGCTCTCCACCAAAGGAAATTCGCGTGAAAGCATCACTCGTAGCCCTCGTGGTCATCGCGGCGCTCGGCGCATGCGGCGACTCGACTTCGCCTGCTGTCGGAACGCCCGACGCAACGGCGTCAAACCTGGGCACCATGAACACCGGCGATGAGAGAACGCTCACGTTCTCCGCAGCGTCGGGAGGGCTCCAGATCCCGGCGAGTCTCTCTACCGCGCAGTACCTCATCGTACTGAGCAACGACAACGTCAATAGCGGCGGAGCGGTCTCGAACTACTCGGTTCGCGGAGACTGGCTCTCGCTTCAGGCGACCGGACCAGTCGCCGACTACTTCCCGCCGGCTGACCACTCCTTCCGCGCCAACCATCCCAATCTGCGCGGTGAGGAATTCGAGGCTTCGCTGCGCGCGTTCGAGCGCACGTCGCTGCCGCGTCCAGGCGGAAACACGGCGAGCTCGATAGCTGCGGCCGACCGACTCACCCCAACGGGGGTGCATGCAACGGTTCCCTCGGTCGGGCAGTCGCTCTCGATAAAGGTGCTCACGCCCGCTGGCTTCAACGGTGAGAACAGCACCAACTGCACGACCGCGGGCTACACCACGACGACGGGCATCGTCCAGGCGGTGAGCCAGTACGCGATCATCGTCACCGATGCGACGGCGCCATCGGGCGGCTTCACTGCGGCTGATTACCAGTCGATCGCCAACGAGTTCGACACGCTCATCTACCCGACTGACGTCGGCTACTTCGGAACGCCGACGGACATCGACAACAACGGGCACATCATCATCTACTACACGCCCGCGGTCAACAAGCTGACGCCTGCGGGTCAGGCGGCGATCACCGGCTACATCGGCGGCTTCTTCTTCGCAGGCGATCTGTATCCGACCACGGGCGCCAACAGCTGCGCGTCGAGCAATCACGGCGAGATCTTCTATCTCCTTGCACCCGATCCCAGCGGCGTCTACGGCAATCAGTTCGCGACCGACTTCGTGAGACAGGTGACACGTGGCACCGTCGCTCACGAGTTTCAGCACATGATAAACTCGGGCAACCGGTACGTCTCGCCCAACGTGGTGAACTTCGAAGCTACGTGGCTCGACGAAGGGCTCGCGCACTTCGCCGAAGATGCGGTCGGGCGTGCGGAAGCGGGGTGGGGGGACACGTACACCGCCGATTACACCGCGGTGAATGGTCTCGATCAGAACATGCTGTCGGCGTTCTTCCTGCAGAACTTCGCGCGTGCCAAGTACTACGTCGAGCGTCCGGACACCGCGGGTCCGATCGCCAGCCACTCGAAGGCGGCCGCTAACCTGGCGACGCGCGGCGCTGCCTGGTCGATGCTGCGCTACCTCGCCGACTGGTTCAACACCGGCGGCGATCCGCGCACGCTGACGCGCAAGCTCGCCGCAGGTCCGGACACCGGCACGGTCAACATCCGGACTGCCACCGGTGTGCCGATCGACACGATTCTCGCGCGCTGGACGTTGACGCTGTACACAGATCACACCGGGATCACCGGTCTCAATCCGGTCTACAATTACAAGAGCTACACGTTCCGCGATCTCATCAGCGGAACGTTGATAGGCGACGAGACTCAATCGACCTATCTCCCGATTCACGCAATCGGGAGCGGAAGCTCGACCATTCAGGCGAGCGTGCCGTCGTCGTCGGCGAGCTACTTCCTCACATCACTCACGAACGGAGGTGCGCGGACGATTCGCATCACCGACGCGAGCGGAAACCCGTCCGCCGATCCCAACGGACGCGTCTTCATCATCCGAACGCAGTAACGTCTCTGTTGCTGTGGCAGAGAGGGCAGCTCCGTCATGGGGCTGCCCTCTGTTGCGTTCAGACGTCGCGGAGCGCCGTCATCGCGGTCTCGCCGAACACGTCGCGTCCGGCGATCGCGCCGATCGCCACGGCTACAAGCGTCATGAGCGCGGCGATCGCGATCGCAGGGCCGAAGGTCGGATGGAACGGGACGTCGAAGAAGAAATGCACCAGCCCCCAGGCTCCCCCTATGGCGAGCACGAGCCCGGTGAGCGAGCCGAGAATGCCAAGTGTCGCGTACTCGGTGATGAGGATCTTGAGGATCTGTGGTCGCGTTGCGCCGAGCGTCTTGAGAAGCACGCTCTCCCGAATGCGCTCGCGCCGCGTTGACGAGACGGCGCTGAAGAGTACGGGGATGCCCATCACTACAGCGAAGAGCGCCATGAAGCGCACGGCCGTCGCGACCTTTCCGATGATACGCGCGATGGTGTCGGTGACGAGCGACAGGTCTATGCTCGACACGTTCGGGAAGCGGCGAACGAGATCGCGTTGGAGGATCGCGACGTTGGTCGCTCCGGGGACGCTTGCGAGCACCGTGTACTGATGCGGCGCTTCCTTCAGGACGCGTGATGGAAACACAGCGAAGAAGTTTGGCTCGAAGCGAGCCCACTTCACTTCGCGGAAACTGGTGACGCGTGTGATGATGGGAACGCCCTCGACGTTCCATGTGATCACGTCGCCGAGCTTCACGCGTAGCTCGTGCGCGACGCCGTCGTCGAGCGAGACCTCGCCTGTGTCGCCCGGCACGTACGCTGTTGACGATGGCGTGAACCAGTGTCCGCTCGTGATGTGTTCGCCGGACGTGACGCTGTCGCGATACGTGGAGCGGTACTCGCGCCTCACAGCCCATCCACCACGACGGCCATGCGCTGAATCGGCGACGATCTGGTCGGTGGTTCGGCCATTTATCGCTGCGATGCGCATCGGAACCACCGGCGACTGCTGCACGACGGTGAAGCCGCGTGCCCGGATCACCGAATCAATCGGTGCGGCCTGATCGTCCTGCACGTCGAACATGAGAAAGTTCGCGCCTGAAGAAGCCGCGCTGGAAGCGAGGTCGCGCACTACGTTCGCCTGAACGAGGTAGAGCGTGGTGACGAGGAAGGCTCCGAAGCCGAGCGAGATCATCACCGAACGCGTCTGATTGGCGGGACGGTAGATGTTCGCGACGCCCTGTCTCACGACGTACGGCCATCCCTCACGGATGAATCGGCGTGCGCACCACGCCAGTGCCATCGCTACGAGCGTGAGAATCACGAGTGCGGCACCGACGGCGACCGCGAGCTGCACACCCTGACGCACGGTCTGCGCGCGGCCGACCGCAACTCCGGCGACGCTTGCCACGAGCGCGGCGTTGACCACGAGTCTGGGAACGTCATTCCAGCGCATGCGCAGCACGTCGGAATCCGCGTCGCGGCGAAGCGTCTGGAGCGGCGATACATGCCGCAGTGCGAGGAGCGGCCGCATGGCGAACACCAGCGCTATCCACGTTCCAGTCAGCAGCCCAGTCAGCAGCGCGATCGGCTCCGCCGTCACGTGAACATCGACAGGGAGAAGGCCGGCGAACGCGAGCGGAAGAAGGAACTGAACGATCAAACCGATGAGCGCTCCAATTGCCGCGCCCGCAAGCCCCATGATGGCGGCCTGCACCACGTACATCGCGAGGACCTGGTTGCCAGACGCACCGAGACAGCGCAGGACTGCCACAGTGTCGATCTTGCGCGCGACGAATGCGCGCACACCACTCGCAACGCCGATCCCGCCAAGCAGCAGTGCAGCGAGTCCGACGATCCCGATAAAAGTCGCGAGAGTCTCCGTGGCGCGCTGCGCCGATTGCTCCGTCTCCGTCACTGTGCGGATGCTCACTTCGCTGTGTTGCAGACGCGCTCGAAAGCGTGCGGCGAACGCGTCGGGATCGGCGGCAGTCGGAAGCTTGAGCAGCGCCGTGTAGTCGGCCGTGCTCCCGAAGACGAGGAGTTGCGTTTCCGGCAGGTAACGCTGCGGGATGTACACGCGTGGCCCGAACGCGCTCGAGATTCCCGTGGTGCCGGGGACGTCTTTCAATGTTCCGCGAATGACGAACGTGCCGTAGCCGATTCGCAGCGTATCTCCAACGCGCGCGCTCGTCGCTATGAGCAGCGATGGATCGACGAGCGCGTTCGGGCCGTCCTGCAGACGCTGGTACTGCCCTGCAGGTGTCGTGGTGATCGACCCGTAGAACGGATACGCGGCGTCGACGCCCTTTATCTGCGCGAGCCGCGTGCCGCCGGTGCGTGGAACGACCGCCATCGACGGGAACGTCGTCGCTCGCGCGTTGGGAATGCCGGCGCGCGCGAGCGAGTCGAGCAGCGTGGCGACGTCCTTCGGGAAAGGGCGACGCGAGCTGAGCTGCACATCACCGCCCAACAGCTCGCGCGACTGCTCGTGCACCGACCGCGTGACGTTGCGCGCGAACGAATCGATCGCAACGAGTGCCGCCACGCCGATGGCGATGGTGGACATGTAGAGGAAGAGGCGGCTGCGCGCGGTACGGCTCTCGCGCCACGCGAGGCCGATGAGATGCAGCGTCGAAGCCGTCACGCGGCTCTGCCCGTCGCTCCGGTGTCTTCGATCACCTCGCCATCGGCGAGTCGGATCTGACGGTGTGCGCGAGCAGCGAGCTCGGCGTCGTGGGTCACCAACACCACCGTCGAGTGGCCATCGTGGTTGAGCTCGTCGAGCAGCTGAACGACGCGACCGCCGGTGCCCGCGTCGAGGTTGCCAGTCGGCTCGTCAGCGAAGAGGATGGCTGGACGGTTGGCGAAGGCGCGAGCGATCGCGACGCGCTGCTGCTCGCCGCCGGAGAGCTGCATGGGAAAGTGGGTGGCGCGTTCGGCGAGCCCGACGCGCTCGAGCAGCTCTGAAGCGCGTGCGCGTGCCCGCGATTCGCCGCGCAGCTCGAGCGGCACCTGCACATTCTCGGCTGCGGTGAGGGTAGGGATGAGCTGAAAGCTCTGGAAGACGAAGCCTACTTTCTCGGATCTCACGCGCGCGCGCTCGTCCTCCGTCATGCGCGAGATGTCGGCGCCGTCGAGGATCACGCGTCCGGTGCTGGGTGTATCCAATCCTGCGAGCAGGCCGAGCAACGTGGTCTTGCCGCTCCCGGAAGGCCCGGTGATTGCGACGAACTCGCCGCGTTGGATCACGAAGGATACGTTGCGCAGCACTGCGAGCGGGCGATCTCCGCTCCTGTACTCCTTCGTCAACGACTCTGCAATCAGCATGAAGAGAGAGATATTTGATGTTGCGCTCGTGCTTCGGACGAGCGTCGCGGCGGGAATGGGCGTCGTGGCGTGCAGCCCCGCGGCGAAAGATAAGACCGTGCAGGCGCAGAGCGCCGATGTGCCGGCCGCATCCTCGCCCGGTGGCGCGGTAGTGGCGGCTCACGCCGGCGCGAAAGCGGTGCTGTTCATCGGCACCAGTCTGACGGCCGGCCTGGGGCTCGATCCATCGCAGGCGTATCCAGCGCTCGTCGAGCAGAAGGCGGATTCCGCGGGCGTTCCTATCCGAGCGATAAACGCCGGTGTGAGTGGTGAGACATCGGCGGGCGCGCTGCATCGGATCGACTGGGTGCTGCGCTCGCCCGCTGACATCGTCGTGATCGAGACGGGCGCGAATGATGGCTTGCGCGCGCTTCCCGTTGCAGCGGCGCGCGCCAACATCGCGGCCATTCTGGACAGTGTGAAGAAGGCCAAGCCGCACGCGAAGATCTTCCTCGTGCAGATGGAGGCCCCGCCAAATCTGGGGCCGGCGTACACGCGTGCATTCCACGCGATGTACGGCGATCTCGCGCGGGAGAAGGGCGCGACACTCATCCCCTTTCTGCTCGCCGGTGTCGCTGGCAATGCAGCGCTCAACCAGGCGGACGGCGTTCATCCCAACGTGCGCGGTGAGCAGATAGTGGCGGAGACCGTGTGGCGCGCATTGTACCCGACCATCCGTGCTGACAGCAGTTCCCTGAACGCTGACCGCTGAGCGTTGGCTCGTCTTGCCCGCGTCACGGGGCGCGACTATCCTTCAAGGCTGCACCCGATCTAGAGAGGATATCAAATTGGCTATGCCAGCCACGCAGATTCGGCGCGGGATGGTGCTCGTCTTCGAGGGCGAGCCGTGTCGCGTCGTGGAGTTTCGCCATCATACGCCGGGCAATCTACGCGCCATGGTGCAGGCGAAGCTCAAGAACATACGCACGGGCTCCAGCTTCGAGCACCGCTTCCGTGCGGCAGATTCCATCGAGAAGGCGTCGATGGAGACGCACGATCTGGAGTTCATGTATCAGGGTGGTGACACATACCACTTCATGAACACCGAGAACTACGATCAGCTCGAGATGGACGAGGAAGCACTGGGCGACGCCGCGCAGTGGATGCAACCTGGAATGAAGATCCAGGCCGAGTACTATGACGGCAGGCCGATCGGCATCCAGCTTCCCAACTCGATGGTCCTCGAGATCGTCGATACCGCACCGGTGATGAAGACCGCGACCAAGACGGCATCGACGAAGCCTGCAAAGCTCGAGAACGGCGTGACGATCAACGTCCCCGAGTTCGTGTCGACCGGTGAAAAGGTTCGGGTGAACCCGACGACCGGTGAATACATGGATCGGGCGAAGTAGCGTTCGCCCGCATCGCGCGGAGCGGCTCCGCCAGCCACCACCGCCATTGCTCGCGGGGAGTGGCGCAATTAAGATGAAAGGCTCGGGTCGAACAGGCCCGGACGGTGGCTGTAGCTCAATCGGTTAGAGCACCGGATTGTGGTTCCGGGGGTTGCGGGTTCAATTCCCGTCAGCCACCCCTCCCTGCGAGGGGGCCCGCATCATCCAGTCGGTTCCGGCGTACAACGGTACAGCGTTGGGCGTATGTCCGGCGAGGATCGAGCGGTGAAGGTCCGTAGCTCAATTGGTAGAGCACCGGTCTCCAAAACCGGGGGTTGCAGGTTCGATTCCTGCCGGGCCTGTGCGGGGTCAGGGAAACCGCTGGTCACGGTGCTATGTGGTACTCGCGGCGCTATCGTCTAGGGGACTAGGACGGGGCCCTCTCAAGGCCCAAACACGGGTTCGAATCCCGTTAGCGCTACTTGCAGCGGCAGGATCAGCTCGAGCGGAGGAGTTTCTTGGAACGTCAGTTGGCCCCATCGTCTATCGGTTAGGACGGCACCCTTTCACGGTGCAGAGAGGGGTTCGATTCCCCTTGGGGCTATCGAGCCAGCGTGGGGGTAGGGCCGTCGCGACATGACGGCAGTTGGAAAGGGGCCGTAGCTCAGCTTGGTTAGAGCACTCGACTGTCACTCGAGAGGTCGCGGGTTCGAACCCCGTCGGCCCCGTAGTTGTGTGAAGGTTGTGATATGTGAAGCTTGTGATGAATGTTGGTCGGCGCGGCTGGAGCCGCGTCAATGCCCTGGTGGTGAAATTGGTAGACACGCCATCTTGAGGGGGTGGTGCCGAAAGGCGTCGCGGTTCGAGTCCGCGTCAGGGCATTTGCGGTTTTGGCGACAATCGCCACAGTAGCTCAGTGGTAGAGCACCCGATTCGTAATCGGGCGGTCATCGGTTCAATCCCGATCTGTGGCTCTGTGAATGCAACCAGATCAAGCGCTTACGAAGCTCTGCCCGCGCTGCAGGATTTGGAAGCGGCTTTGCGAGTTCGGGTTGCGCGCGCACTAGCTTTACGACGCAACACCTCGCGGGTGTAGCTCAGTTGGTAGAGCGCCAGCTTCCCAAGCTGGATGTCGTGGGTTCGAACCCCATCACCCGCTTTAGCAAGTTTCGCAGGAGAATGTCGCAAAAGTAGGACGCCCAGGCACTCGCGATCCCGAGCGTTTTGCGCGAGGTGCCCACACCGGTGCCCACACGGCGCTTCGGAACCTACTTCTCTCCACCGTTTTGCTCGCTCGCGAGATGTTGCGCGATGGCGAGGCGGATATGCTCCGACAGGTCTGCGACGCGGACGGAATCGTCTTGGGCACTTCCCCCAGTTGGGTTCCGCGAAGCAACGGATGCACGCGCACCAGTGCGTATGCGTTGGCGCACCTCTGCTGCATCTTGGCGAACCGACATGGCAGCGTGGTCAAGGCGGTGCAGCTGATCGCGCCGCTGGTCATGCTCGCGATCGAGATCGCTTACCCGATCATCTGCTACCCAGTCCTCAGCTGATCCCTGTCAATCGGAAAGTACTCTAACCCAACATGAACCGATTCGCCCTACGTCATACACTCGCCGTCGTCGCGTGCATCGCGACAATCGCTCTGGCGTCTGAAGCCCGTGCACAAGCACGTACTGCAACGTCTCCGCTCCCAACTGTGGCGTCCTGGCTTGCGTACGATGCGCCGCCGGGCGAGGAATCGCGCATCACCGACGCGATCATCGCGGCCGACAACCATTGGCGTCGTGATGACCTCGGCAACCTGATCATGACTGTTGGGACGGGGCATCCGCGCCGGCTCGTAGCGTGTGGACTCGATCACACGGGTTTCATCGTGAGCGCGATCACCGACGACGGGTATATCCGGTTGCACCGCGCCGGAACCGCGCCGACGCATCCGCTGTGGGATCAGTTCTTTCAGGGACAACAGGTGCGGCTGCTCACGATGCGCGGCGGCTCTCTTCCTGGAGTGGTCGCCATCGATAACGCGCACTTCGCGGCGGAGCACCGTGCCGACACTGCCGTCGTGAATGTGGACCAACTCTGGGTGGACGTCGGCGCGCGGTCGCGGCAGGAAGTTGCCGACCTTGGCGTTGCGCTGATCGATCCGGTCGTGCGGGATCTCCCGCCGTGGATGTACGTCGGTCACGTTGCGGGCGCCGATGCGAGCGGACGCGCTGGATGCGCGGCAGTGGCTGCCGTTGCACACGCCGCGGGGCGCGGCGGCGTCAGTAGCGGCCAAACAGTGTTCGTGCTGTCGGCGTTGAGCAGCTTCTCGTGGCGCGGTCTCGAAGGCGCGGTCGCGCGGCTCGGAACAGTTCGACGATGCAACGGTCATCACAGCGGCGAGCCCCGCGCACGAGGAGACCGTCCCCGTGTTGCGTGCGACGCTCGCGCGGCGTGCGCGTGGCACGCCGAACATATTCACCGATTCCATAACGCGCATCGCGGTGCGTGCGCGTTTCGCGGGCTCGCTGGTCGAAAGCGTGAACGGGAGCGATCTCGATTCGCTGATCGCCGCTGTGCGAACGGCGGCCGGAATGCCACGCGCGACGACGCCTTGGTTGCCACTAGCCGGGCCGCCAAGCACGTCGGGTGTGGCTGTCAGCGACACGCTATCGGCAGCCGCGGATATCCTCACACGTCTCGTCGCGCTGCCCGCGGTAGCTGATCGCGAAGTCTGGATGCAGAACGGCGTCCGTCACATGCTACCCGAGTGGGCACGGAAGCAGATCGTTCAGGACACCGCGGGCAATCTCATCCTGGCGATGGGCCCGGATCGCGACACGTCCGTATTCGTCGCGCACATGGACGAGGTTGGTTACACCGTCGGCTCGATCGACGCGAGCGGGATCGTGACGTTGACACCACAGGGTGGTTTCAACGCCGTGGCGTGGGAAGGTCAGCCTGCGCTGCTGTATCCGGACGCAACATCAGCGCGCAGTGCCGACGCCAGCTCCGCACTTCCCGCAGGAATTCCTGGCGTGTTCGTTCCGCGTGAGCGAGCAACGCTACGCCGTCCCGATGCGCTGCGTGCATGGTTCGGCATGGACTCGGCTGCACTCGCCGCGCGCGGCGTTGGCGCGGGAGCGGCGGTCGTCGCTTACAAGCGGGGCGAGCGGCTTGCGTCCATGCGCTACACTGCGCGCGCGCTCGACGATCGCGCTGGTGACGCGGCGCTGCTCATGGCGCTCGCGGGTATCGATCCCGCGAAACTGCGCCACAAGGTCATCTTCGTCTGGTCCACGCGGGAAGAGATCGGGCTTTTCGGTGCAGCCGCTGCTGCGCGCGAGTTCGGGACGTCGGTGCATCACGCATACGCGATCGACACGTTCGTGTCATCCGACACACCGCTGGAGTCGCCGACGTTCGCATTTGCGCCTCTAGGCGACGGTCCAGTGCTGCGCGCTTCGGACGACGGCATGATCATCTCAGCGCCGGAGCGCGAGCGCATCATGGCAATCGCGCGCGACAATCACATTCCGCTACAGGTCGGCACGACTAAGGGCGCGACCGACGCCGATCCGTTTCTGGCGCAAGGAGTGATCGCAGCGCAGTTGGGTTGGCCTGGCCGGTACAGCCACTCTCCAGCCGAAGTGCTGGATTTGCGCGATCTGAACTCACTCGCGCGGCTCGTGGAGGTGTTGGCGCAGTAACGCGCTACTCCCTCGGCGTGGCAGTGCTGTCGCTGCCCGCTCGTTGCGGTACTGTCCTCTCTCTCGACGGACGGCGCACCGGTTTTTTGGGCGGGGGAGAGATTCCATCCAAACCGAGATGCGGTCCGCAGGTAAGGACTGGTGGGCTGATGCAGATAGCGTGGGGGACGCAGTGGAGTCGTTCGACGGACGCGGCGTGCGCCGCACGGCACGCGTGCAACGCCGTACTGTTGCAGATGCCGTGCGAAAGCGCCATGTTCTTATGCGATAAACACGTGTGGCGGTTCACCCGGGTGGGACCTCGCCGGGCCAACGATCGCCAACGGCTGCGTTGGCCCAGAGAGCCGCTCCTTGCTTCACCGCGCTCATGCCCCGCGTGAGCGTTCACATCTGTCCAGTGTCGTCATGCCGATGCACCGATGACGTCCACCACGGATCCGCTCCGGAGCGCACTCGGTGAGCGGTACGCAATCGAGCGCGAGATTGGCGCTGGCGGTATGGCGACGGTGTACCTGGCGGAGGATCTCAAGCACCATCGCAAGGTGGCGATCAAGGTCCTGCACCCGGAGCTCTCGGCCGTGCTGGGGCCCGAGCGCTTCCTGAAGGAGATCGAGCTCACGGCCAATCTGCAGCATCCGCACATCCTCCCGCTCTTCGATAGCGGGAATGCGAATGGCTTGCTGTACTATGTGATGCCGTATGTCGAGGGCGAGACGCTGCGGCGCCGGCTCGAACGGGAACGCCAGCTTCCAGTCGCGGACGCGATTCGCGTCGCGAGCGAAGTGGCCAGCGCGTTGGATTACGCGCACCGCCATGGCGTGGTACATCGCGACGTGAAGCCGGAGAATATCCTGCTGCAGGATGGGCAGGCGCTCGTCGCCGACTTCGGGATTGCACTCGCGATCGAGCAGGCGGGCGGCGCACGAATGACGCAGGCTGGCCTGTCGCTCGGCACCCCGCAGTACATGAGTCCCGAACAGGCGATGGGCGAGCGTGAGATCTCGGCGCGAACCGACATCTACTCGCTCGGGGCCATCACGTACGAGATGCTCGCCGGCCAGCCGCCGTTCACCGGACCGACGGCACAGGCCATCATCTCGCGCGTGATCACGGAGGAGCCGCGCGCGCTGGTGCCGCAGCGGCGCAGCGTTCCGGAGTTTGTCGAGAATGCCGTTCTCACCGCGCTGGAGAAGCTCCCGGCCGATCGCTTCGGAAGTGCCGCGGAATTCGCCGCTTGCCTGCAATCCGACGAAGCCGCAGGCCGAAGCGGCAGCACGCGCCGCTACCCGCATCGGCTGGCGCATGGCCGGCTGCAGCGCCGGCCCACCTGGCTCCTGCCGCTCCTCGCGCTGGCGGCATCGCTTGCGGTCGCCACTGCACTCCTCGCGCGACACCGCAACGCAGCGGCAGTTCCGCCGATCGCCAGCTTCGGCCGCACGACGAAGGTGACCTGGGACCCCGGACTCGAGATCGCGCCGGCACTCTCGCCCGACGGACGCGCGGTGGCGTACGCGGCGGGCAACACGACGCGCATGCGGATATTCGTGCGTCAGGTGAGTGGCGGACGCGCACTCGCGCTCACGGACGATTCGCTGGATGTACAGACGGACCCACAGTGGTCGCCGGACGGTGCGCGCATCCTGTTCCTCTCCGGTGGTGGCGTCTTCAGTGCGCCGGCGTCGGGCGGGAGCGTGCGACCGGAGGTTCCTCCACCCCCGCGCAACGCCGTCGTCTCCGCCGCGTGGTCGCCAGACGGACAGAGCATCGTGTACGCGATCGGTGATTCCGTGTTTATACGCACGCCGGCGGGATACGCGCGGCTGCTGGCGCGCATTCCTGAGGCCGCGCTCTGCCGCTGGGCGCCGGCCGGGGCGTTCATCGCCTGCGCGTCGGGAAACGCATATTACTCGCGCGTGGGCCGCTTCTTCGGCAACGCGTCACCCAGTCGCGTGATGCTGATACGCGTGCGCGATGGCTCCGTGATACCAGTGACTGACAGCACGTCCATCAACCAGAGCCCGGCGTGGTCGCGCGACGGAAGCTGGCTGTACTACCTCTCCAACCGACTCGGCCCGAGCGATATCTACGCACTGCGGATCGGCGATGACGGCCATCCTGATGGCCAGCCGGTGCGACTGACCACCGGGCTCGACGCGCACTCGATCACGACGTCGGCGGACGGTGCACACTTCGCCTACGACCGCTACGTCGAGACGTCGAATGTCTGGTCGCTCCCGTTTCCGCCGCACGGTGCGACGGAGGCCAGTGCGACACCAGTGACGACTGGCTCGCAAGCGGTGAACGAAGTCGCCCCGTCGCAGGACGGCAAGTGGCTGTACTACGACTCGCACGTGAGCGGGACGTCGGAACTCTACCGCATGCACGTTCCGCGCGGGCAACCGGAGCAGCTCACTTTCGACAGCACCGACGATTTCGCTCCCATGCCGTCGCCCAACGGTACGCGTGTCGCGTTCCACTCGTGGCGTTCCGGCTCGCGCGACATATACGTCCTGCCGCTCAACGGCGGCCCGGTGCAGACCGTCACCGCATCGCCGTTGCAGGAGTACAAGCCGCGGTGGTCGCCAGACGGCAACGCGATCACTTACACGTTGTACGGCGGCGGCGGCGTCTATGTCGTGCGGCAGGGCGCGGACGGGCGCTGGGGCAAGCCGGTCGAACGCACCGGGCTGACCGGGGGGCTCGCGAGGTTCAGCTCGTGGCCGACGTGGTCTCCCGACGGACACTGGATTGCTTACGTCAACGCGTTTGCGGGTGGATCGCTGCTCATCGTCAATCCCGACTCCGGTGCACCGCGTACCGTGCTCGATTCCGCGAAGAGTGCGATGAGCGCCGAGTACCCCGTATGGAGTGACGACAGCCGCACCCTGTACTTCAAGAGCCATGATGCGAAGGGCAACGCGGAGTTCTGGTCGATCCCGGTGACCGGCGGCACACCGACGCTGCTCGTGCGGCTGGATGATCCCGACCGGCCGTCGTATCGCCCCGAGTGGAGTGTTGGCGGTGGTCGGATGTATTTCCAGATCGCCGATCTGGAGAGCGACATCTGGGTTATGCAGGCGACGCCGCGGTGAGCCAGATGATCAGTAGTTCCTCGAATCCTCACAGGTGCGGCGGCGGCATGCCGGACAGGCGATTGCCGCGGACGAGCCGTTCTCGCGCGCAACCAATCACGCGAATTTTGGTGTCATGCCGGACGACAAATTTTCTGTTGTCATCAGTCCAGATGCGGGTCAGGGCATCGTGGAGCTCACGGGCTGAATCACGGAACTCCGGCACGCCAATTCACGCTAACAGCTGAGTGAGCGGTCTCACGCGATCGCGGCGCCACGTACCACGCGTGAGCGGTTGCCAATTCCCAAGCTTGGTGGCGTGGGTTCGAACCCCATCACCCGCTTTGCGCCGGATCCGAGGCCAAGAAGGGCTCCTGCTTAGCGTAGCAGGAGCCCTTCTGTTTTGACCTCGCATACACCGCGAGCGTCCGGATCACGCTGCGTCGCTTACCGCGTCTCTGCTACCCAGCTCCCGCCCAGCGCGTTGTACAGCTGCACCGTTGCAGCGAGGTATTGCTGCTCCACCTGAACGAGGTTGAGCTGCGCGGTGAACAGACTCTGCTCCGCGTTCAACACCTCGAGATAGCTCGACACGCCGCTGGCGTAGCGCCGCTCGGCGATCGAGGCGGCGATGGATAGTGCGCGTGCCTGCGTCTGCTGAGCGACGAGCTGATCGCGGCCGAGCCGCACGCCAGCCAATGCGTCGGCGGCCTCACGCAGCGCGGTGAGCACAGTCTGATCGTACTGCGCTCTGCTCTCATCCGCGCGCGCGCGTGCGGCGCGCTGCTCGTTCAGAAGGGTCCCGCCGGTGAAGAGTGGAAACGACAGCCCCGCCTGCACCGAGTAGATGCCAGTGTTGCCGGCCGTGAGGTCGTGCAGCACGGGCGATTGCGCGCCGTACTGACTGGTGATGCTGATCGTGGGAAATCTGCTCGCCTCTGCGACGCCCACGCGCGCAAGTGCAGCCTGCAAGTCACGCTGGGCGCGCAGGACGTCGGGACGTCGCGCGATCAGCGCGCCCGGGAGCGAGTCGGGAACGGTCACGGATTGAATGACTTCCTGCAACGGACGGCCGCGCGGAATGCTTCCGGGCGGCTCACCGAGCAGAAGCGAGAGCGCGTCTTCCTGCTGCCTGCGCTGCAACGCGAACTGCGCGAGACGCGCAGCTGGATCGGCGACCTGCGCTTCGAACTGGCGTACGTCGAGCTCCGATATCTGCCCCTCGCCAAAACGCCGCCGCGCGAGCTCGAGCACCGCCTCGCCAGCCGCGCGTGTCGCTTCGGCGATGCGCATGCTCTCGTCCAGCTCGCGAAGCTGCAGATACGCAGTCGCCACGTCGCTCACGAGCGTGAGCTCGGTCGCGCGCGCGTCCTCTTCGCGGCCGAGCAGATCGAAGTTGGCAGCCTCGACTCCGCGCCGAATGCGTCCCCAGAAGTCGATCTCCCACGACAGATTGCCGGTCAGGCTGTTGGCGTCGTACTTGATCGGCGGCGATCCAGCGAACGACACCTTGTTCTTGCTCGACGCAGCGTTGGCGCTGATCTGCGGGAAGAGTGGACCGATCGAAGCGCCGCGCAGCGCGCGATACTCGCGTATGCGAGCTTCAGCGAGGCGCACGTTGGCGTTGTTGGCGAGCGCGGTCTGAATGAGCGACATCAGTGTGCTGTCGCGTACGATCTCTGCCCACGACAAATCGCGACCGGGAGAGAGCTCGAGAGGCACCGGCGCGGGCACCGCGGCAGGGTTCGGCGTCACCAGAGACTGGGGCGCCGAATCGCGCCCGTCAGCGGCGCGCGCAGCGGTGAGCGAGTCAAAGAACTGACGCGCCGCTGGCGGCACAGCGTTGTCGTCGGGATGCGAAACCGAGGCGACGACCGGATTCACGGCAGTGGAAGGGCCGACCATGCACGCACCGCCCGTGAGGCACGACGCAGCGAGGGCGGCCGAAGTGAGACGTCTGCGGAGCATCATCAACCGAGCTCCGGACGCGTCGGCGCGGCCGCGACGACATGCTCGGTGTGCCGATTCGCCTTGCGCGTCGCGAAGCCCTCGATCGCGGCGAAGAACAACGGAATGAAGAAGATGCCGATCGAAGTGGCGATCAGCATTCCCGCGAAGACGCCAGTGCCGATCGAATGGCGGCTCGCAGCGCCAGCGCCGCCAGCATGACGAGTGGCGCGACGCCGAGGATGAACGCGAACGACGTCATGAGGATCGGCCGGAAGCGCTCGCGCGCAGCCTCGACGGCTGCTTCACGAATCGGCATTCCGGAGCGCCGCAGCTCAGTAGCGAATTCCACGATGAGAATCGCGTTCTTCGCCGCGAGTCCGAGCACAGCGAGCAGCGCAACCTGAAAGTAGATGTCGTTCGGCAAGCCTCGCAGCCAGATCCCGAGGTACGATCCGAGTATGCCGAACGGAAGCGCAAGAATGACCGCGAACGGAATCGCCCAGCTCTCGTACTGTGCGGCGAGCACCAGAAAGACGATCACGAGCCCGAGCGCGAGCACCAATCCGCCCCGTCCTGCGGATGCGCGCTCCTGGTACGACTGACCGCTGTAGGCGTAGCCGATGCCCTGCGGCGCGTACTTGTCCGAACCAGCTTGTCTATGGCGTCGAGTGCCTCGCCGGAGCTGTGCCCCGGACTGACGGGCGCCGTGATCATCGCGGACGGGAACCCATTGAAGCGCGTGAGCACGCTCGGCGCGCCGCGGATCTCAGTCGTGGTCAACGCGGAAAGCGGGACCATGTCTGCCGCTGGTGCTGCGCACGTAGAAGCGTCCGATGTCCTCGGGACGCTGACGGAACTGCGGCTGCGCTTCCGCCTGCACGCGATAAGTGCTGCCGTAGAGATTGAAATCGTTGATGTACAGGGTCGACAACATCGTCTGCAGCGTCGAGAAGATGCTGGCGCTGCTGACGCCGCGCGATTCGACCGCGTCCTCATCGACGTGCACGAACACTTCCGGAACATCAGTGCGGATGTTGAGGTTGGGCGTCCCGAGCGAAGGGACCTTCTTGAGGTCGGCAGCGAAGTCGCGTGCAGTTGCCGCAAACTGCTCGTAGTCTGTGCCAGATCTCTCCTGAAGATTGACCTCGATTCCCGCGGTGGTTCCGAGACCGGGAATCTCCGGAAGATTGAAGCCGAACGCGATCGCGTCGCTCATCATGAAGAGCTTGCCGTTCATCGCGTTGCAGAATTGCATCGACGCCGTCGGATGATCCTCGCTCCGACCACGGCTTGAGACTGACGAACATCGTCGCCGAGTTCGTCTGCGAGGCCTGTGAGATGATATCCAATCCCACGAGCACGACGATGTTCTTGACCGCCGGCTCCTTGTGTAGCATCCCCTCGATGCGCTCGACGACCGCCTGGGTGCGCTGCAGCGAGGCAGCGTCCGGCAATTGCACCGAGATCGCGAAGTAGCCCTTGTCTTCGGTCGGAAGGAAGCTGCTCGGCACGACTCGCCAGAGGATGACGAGCACAGCGACAAGGCCGATGAAGACGCCGAACCACAGCTTGCGTCCATCGATGATTCGGCCTGCTGCGCCGACATATCGATGCGTCACGCGGCCGAAGCCGCGATTGAACGCGCCGAAGAAACGATTGTCGGTTTCCTCCGGCGGCTTCTGGAGCAGGATGGCGCAGAGCGCGGGAGTGAGCGTGAGCGCGACGATGCCCGAGAGGACGACCGAGATCACGATCGTCATCGCGAACTGCTTGTACATCGCTCCAGTGATCGCCGCCGACGAGCGCGACCGGAATGAAGACCGAGCAGAGCACGAGCACGATGGCGACGAGCGCTCCGCTCACCTGGTGCATCGCCTTGTCGGCGGCGACGCGCGGCGAGACGTGCTCGTCGCCATGATCCGCTCGACGTTCTCGATCACGACGATCGCGTCGTCAACGACGATGCCGATCGCGAGCACGATCGCGAAGAGCGTGAGCACGTTGATCGTGAAGCCGAGGAACTGCAGGCCGAGGAACGTACCGATGATGCTGACGGGAACCGCGAGCATCGGGATGAGCGTCGCGCGCCAGCTCTGCAGGAAGATGAACACCACGAGCGTGACGAGCACCATCGCCTCGGCGAGCGTGATCACGACTTCCTTGATCGACTCGCGTGATGAACGGCGTGGTGTCGAACGGGATCGTGGCGTGCACGCCGGCCGGCAGCGACTTGGCGAGCTCGGCGAGGCGCGCCGCGACGAGCTTCTTGACGTCGAGGTCGTTCGCGCCGGGGCGTGCGTAGACGATGATGAGGGCGGTCGGCGCTCCGTTGACGCGGCCGACCGCGTCGTAGCCCTGCGAGCCGAGGTGCACGTTAGCGATGTCGCCGAGGTGCACGACGGATCCGTCGGGACGCGCGCGAACTACGATGTTCGCGAACTCCGCTGGCGTGGTGAGCCGCCCTTCGGCGGTGACCGGGAGCGTGAGCTGAGTGCCGGCCGGCGCCGGCTCACGGCCGAGGCGGCCGGCAGGCTTGGTGGAGTTCTGCGCCGCGACCGCAGCCGACGACGTCGTCGACCGTGATGCCTAGCTGCGCCATCTTCTCGGGATCGAGACTCGAGCAGCATCGCGAAGTCGAGACTACCGAAAGTGCGCGCGGAGCCGACGCCGGGAATGCGCTTTATCTCATCTTCGATGTAGAGCTTGGCGTAGTTGCTCAGGTACGACGCGTCGTAGCGCGGATCGCTCGACGAGAGCGTCGCTACGAGCGAGGATGTCCGGATTCGCCTTGGTGATGGTGACGCCAAGTTGCCTGACCGCAGCCGGCAGCTGGGGCATCGCGAGGTTGACGGCGTTCTGCACGTCGACCGCTGCGAGATCCTGGTCGCGCGAGATGTCGAACGTGAGCGCGAGATTCATCGTCCCGTCGCTCGAGTTGGTGGACTTGTAGTAGAGCAGATCCAGCCAGGCCGGAGAGCTGCTGCTCGATCGGAGCGGCGACCGACGTCGCAACGTCCTGCGCGCTCGCGCCGGGATAGACCGCCGTGACCTGCACGGACGGCGGCGTGATCTGCGGATAGCGGTTGATGGGGAGCGACAGCATCGCGAACATCCCGAGCAGGACGATCACGATCGAGATCACGCCGGCAAGAACAGGGCGATGGACAAAGAAGTATCGCCGCTCATCAGGTGCTGCCGTCTGCGCGGCAGCACCGTGCGTCGGCACGCTCATGGCGCCGGCTTGGTGACGGCCGCGGTATTCGACGCGGGGACGCCGGCTGCGTGTGTGGAATCGACGAGTGGGACGGACGCACCGGTGCGCCGGGGCCGATCTTCTGCACGCCATCGACCACGACGCGGTCACCGGCGCTGAGCCCGCTCGAAATAAGCCAATCACTACCGGTCCATGCAGTAGCCCTGACTTCGCGCGCGGCAGCCTTGTTGTCGGCCCCGACGACGTAGACGATCTGCCGACCCATCTGCTGGAGCACCGCGCGCTGCGGGACAACGATCGCATTCCGCCGGTAGAGACCGTGCAGGGTGACCTGCACGAACTCGCCTGGAAGCATTATGCGCTGAGGATTCGCGAACTGTGCGCGGTACTCCTGCGTCCCTGTCTGCGGATCGACGACCGGGTCGATGTAACCGATGCGTCCCTCGGTGGGGAATATCGTGCCGTCGGGCAGCGTCGCCTGCACTCGCGCAGAGCCGCCAGGCGAGAGCGCGCGAGCGTACTCTGGATTGCTGCGCCACTCGGTCTGCTGGTCTGCAGAGGGGCGAAACGTCACGTAGATGGGATCGAGCACATCGATCGTCGTGAGCAAATCCGCAGGACCGGTGACGCGCGCTCCGACGTCAAGGAGTGTGCGCTCGATGCGGCCGGCGATTTGCGCGCGAACTATCGTCTCGCTGAGGTTCTTCTGCGCAGCATCGACGCTTCCGCGTGCGTCGTCCACCGCTGCGCGGGCAGACTTCGCCTGCGCTTCTGCGTTATCAACGTCCTGGCGTGCGACCGCGTTGCCGGGCAGAAGCGCAGCGAGACGCGATGCTGTGGTCTGTGCGTTAGCGAGCGCAACTTCGGCCGATGCCAATCGCGCCTTGGCGCTTCTCCATTCAGCGTCGGCGGTCGTCGGATCGATGCGATAGAGAACTTCGCCAGGGTGCACCTCCGATCCTTCGACAAAGGTGCGCGCGAGAATTACACCGGTTGCCTGTGCGCGGACCTGGACACTCCGGAACGCCTGGACCTGTCCGGTGAACTGCAGCTTGTCTTCAACCGTGCGCGGAGTGACGGTGAGCACCGTCACCTGCGATGGCGGAGGCGTTGGAGGCGCTGCTGGCTTGGAGCATGCCAGAGCGCCGAGCGCGGCGCAAGCGATTGCACTCACGCGTGAGGATATGTGCAGCTGGCGATGACTCGCCGAGCGACTATGCGACATCAGAAATTTCGAGCCGGCAGTGGGGGCGGTGCGCCGCGCCACAGTCGCTACGAGGCCACGCAGGATAGGGACAACAGTGGGCGACATCGCTCACGCAGCGCGCGGTGCGGACGCTGAGTGTGCTGCGACGTCTTTCCGGATCTCCCTCGGGCGTGTCCACGAGCGACCTGGACAGCGACGATCAACGAAAGTCCCGGCGAGGTACGCCAGACCGATCGTGTGTTATGAGTGACGCTCTAATATAAGCCGCGCAGCGATCTCGATCTCACCGCCTGCAACGCGGCGCGCATCGCGCGGTGCGCGCCGCGTTGGGCTCAATGAACCACTATCTCGCCGATCATCCCTTCCTGCAGATGCGGGGCGGAGTAGTACTGGTACCGGCCCGGCGGCACGCCGGAGAGCGAGATGGTGTACGTGGCGCCCTGGGCCGTGAGGACCGGACCGACGAGCTTGGTCGTCGTAGCCGGCATGTTGGCGGCAAGCTGGGGCGCGGCACCGCCGGGCATCTCCGTGGGCCAGAAGGTGATGTTCTGCGGCGCGCCAGAGACGAGGATCCACCGAACCGCGTCGTTCTGCTTAGCGGCAACGCTCTGCGGATCGAACCTGTAACCGCGGGCGTCGGCGATCATGTGCACCTCGACGGTCGCGCCGGTCGCTGGCAGCGGAGCGGGCGGAGGCGCGCCCGGTGCCGGGGCCGGAGTCACCGGCTTGCCAGGAGGCGTCGTGTCGCTCGGCGACGCGAGGGCGGGTGCGGCAGCGAGCGAGTCGCGGCTCAGCGGCACGTTCTGATCGGTCGCCGGCCCGCGCGAGCACGCCGCAAGGACGACGCAGACGATCGCCGCCGCAGTTGCGCGCGCAGTCACGATACGAGGCGAGAAGGGTGCACTTGCATGTGCAGCGTCAGTAGCGCACCGCGCGACCGCCGGCAGCGCGCGCAGAAGGTGTGTACGGTGCGCCAACTTCGCCGAGCAGGTTCTTGGCGCGATCGAGATGTGCGTGAACGCGGTGGTCCGCGTCAACGAGCGTCCCGTGCAGAAGCGTATCAGTCACCAGCGACGCGAAGTGATTGAGGTCGTCAACGGTCTTCTCATGACTGGCTACCTGGGACATGATGAAAGCCCGATCGAACTCGTCGCCACTCAGGCGGCCGACGCTGTCGCGAACGTGCTGCATCCGCGTCGCGAGCGTCTCGGCCGATGCAGGAGGGACCGCAGTGATGTGCCGCAGCGCGGCTGCAGAGTCGAGACCGTGCTGCAGCTCGACGTGATCGCGCACGAGCTGCGCTGCGAAGTCGCGCACGTCGGGGGAAGCAGCATGCGCACGCGCGGCGGTCCCCGCGGCGATCTCGTCCTGATTGCCGAGCGTGAGCAGCGCGACGATGTTGGCATCACTGAGCGCGGGCGACACCGCGGGCCCGGGAGGAGCCGGCGCGACGGAATTGTTCGGGGACGCGCGGACTTCGCCCGTATCGACGAGCTGAGTGCGCGAGAGACCGACGGGACGGCCGCCGCGATCGTTGCACGCTGCGCAAACGAGAAGTGCGGCGGCGACAACGACAGGTGCGCGCAAGGCGACGAGCCGCGTGGAGGTGAATGGAATTGCGGCGATCAGTGCGCATCGCTCACGGCCCAGTGGTGCGTGGACGGAGCGGCGGACCGAAGCTCGAGTGCCAGCGGTGGCCGCCCGTCCACGGCTCACCGCGCGTTTGCGAGATTGCCCACACGTACGCAGCGACGCGCGCGACTTCGTCCTGCGTGAGATTTCCCTTCGCGCCGCGCGCGGGCATCGCGATCGGCGCGCGCGTGACGCCGTCGGGGATTCCAACACGCACCAGCGAATCGATCTGGCCCCAGTTCGTCGCGTCTACGAACAACAGGCCAGTGGTGATGGCCGCACCCGCCTTGACCTGACCCTCGCCCTCCATTCCGTGACACACGGCGCATCCGCCCTTTCCATGGAAGATCTGATCGCCGGTGACGAGCATGTCGATCGTCATTCCGGCAGGGAGCGTGGGAAGCGTGTCAGGCTGCGCTTCTTCATCCGTCGGCGAGAACTCTGCCGCGGTCTGATACGCGGCGAACGCAGGCTGAGCGCCTGGCGAGCCAGCAGGTGGCTGCGCAATGGGAACTCCTGAGGCTCCGCGGGCGCCGTTCGCTGGCGGCAACGCTGGCGGGACTAGCGGACGACCGCGCTCAGTAGGAACAGTGTCAACGTGTCGTCCTTGCGCTGCGCGCACGAACGATTGCGCGATCGACGCGTAGCCAACGTGACGCGCACCGAGTGCGGCGGCGAGTGCTACGCCGGCGGCTCCGAGCGTCGTGATGGAGCGCATCAATGCCTCGTGGTCCGCGAGCTTGGGGTCGGCGTCGCGCCCGGCTCGGTGGTTTGGGGTCTGCCGAGCGTGAAGACGAGGAGCTCGTCGCTGCGCGGACTGTCGATGATCCAGTTACCGCCAGCCGCGACCGCGATGTACTGGCGAGCGTTGACACTGTACGTCATGGGCGGCGCATTCACTCCACCGTTCGCCAGAAAGCGCCAGCGTTGCGCACCACTGCGTGCATCATAAGCGACGACTTCCTTGTCGGCTGTTCCGGTCATCACGATGCCACCCGCCGTCGCGAGCGCGCCACCGACCATCTGCTTGGGGAACTGCTGCTGCCACGCGATGCGTCCAGTGTTGAGATCGACCGCCGAGAACGTTCCCTGATTCTTGGAGCGCGCCGCATAGTACGCTCCTCCGACCCACCACGCACCTGGAACGCGCTTCTCATGTCGCAGCTTGTACACGATCGGCTCCTGTGAGCCGAGCACGTACATGTAGCCTGTCTGCGGACTGTAAGCGGCCGGTGACCACTCCGAGCCGCCAAACGCTCCAGCCTGCGCGCGGGATCCGACTTCGTTCGGCGGTGTGAACATGTGCTGCTGCATCACGAACGCGTCGGTCTTGCGAATCGGCTGACCGGTCTCGCGATTGACGACGTAAATCCAGCCCGTCTTGCTCGCCTCGGCGGCTGCGGGAACTGTCTTGCCGCTCTGATCCGTGACGTCCGTGAGGATCACAGGGCTTGCGGCGTCGTAGTCCCATTGGTCGTGAGGTACTTCCTGCATGTACCACTTGAGCTTGCCGCGTCGAGAGATCGAGCGCGACGATCGAGTTGCCGTAGAGATTGTCACCGGGCCGCATGCTGCCGTCGAGATCTGGCGAGACATTGCCTGTCGAGAAGATCAGCAGGTTGCGCTGCAGGTCGACTGCTGGAGTCTGCCAGATCGATCCGCCGCCAGTCTTCCAAGCGTCGGCGTACTTGGCGGAGTCGCGTTTCTCCTGAGCGATGTCGCGGTTCAAGGGAGTGCCAAAGGGATCAGTGGTTACCCACTTTCCCCACCACCCTCCTTCGTCAGGACTCGGTATGCTGTACCAGCGCCAGACAAGCTTACCAGTAGCTGCGTCGTAGGCGCTCATGTAGCCGCGAATCCCGTATTCACCACCACTTATTCCAGTGATGACGAGTCCCCTCACGGCGAGTGGCGCCGCCGTGATGCTGTAGCCGGTCTCGTCATCACCGACCTTCGCGTCCCAGAGACGATGGCCAGTGCGCGCATCGAGCGCGACCAGTCGCGCGTCGAGCGTGCCGAGGAAGACGCGGCCGCCGTACACGGCGACTCCGCGATTCACGGGACCGCAGCAATGATCGGTGGTGCGGAGATCGTGGACGTACTCCCAGCGACGCGCGCCGGTGGCGGCGTCGAGCGCGATCACGTGGTCGAGCGGCGTCGTCAGATACAACGTTCCGTCCACGACGACCGGCGTCGACTCGAACGCTTTGGCGATTCCCGTGTGATAGGTCCATGCGAGCTGCAAGCTGTCGACGTTCGTGGTGTTGATCTGCGTCAGCGGTGAGTAGCGCTGATTGGTGAAGTCGTGGCCGTGAGTTGCCCAGTTGTCCGGCGCGGCAATCTCGGCGCGCAGTGTCGAGTCAGCGTTGCCATTATCATCGGGGAGAGCGGCGCCATCGCCGCGCGCGCACGCAGTTGCGCTCAACAGCAGTATGCACGCCGCGATCGTTGCGTACGGTGCGGCGTCGAGATGGGCGGCAAGTGAGGGCGACGACATGGTGCTACTTGATGGAGTACAGGTAGGCCGCCATGTCGCGCGCCTCGCCATCGGACACACCCATGTTCGGCATCGCGGTTCCGGGCTCGACCGCCTGAGGCATCGTGATCCATGTGACGAGGTGCTCGGGATCGTTCGGCACCTCGCCGGCGATGATGCGACGCTGCGACCAGTGAATGAGCGGCGGTCCGACCATTCCGCCAGCGTCCCTGATCCCCGGTATCATGTGGCATGAGCCGCAGCCGTAGCGCTGTATCGCGATCTGCCCGCGCGCGACGCTGCCCCCGGTGACGAAGTGATCAGGCTCGTGCGCGGCAGCGTCAGCGCATGAGACAGTGACGAGCACGGTGACGACGATCAGCGGCGCGACACGCGTGGCGAGTCGCAGCGCGTCGGCGCGCGCCGTCGCACGCTCGTCGTCCGCCATCCATCGGACGAAGAGCCAGACGGCAGCAGTCACGTACGCCAGCGCCGCGGGAATCCACATGATGAGCCCGGCGCGCTGTTGATCCGCGAGCAGCGTCGAGCCCCAGAGCTGCGTCCCTTGGGCGTGCGCCGGATACCACGGGAACGGCGAGAGCATCAGTAGCGCTCCGAGTGCGCCGCTCTGTGCCATGGTCGCGACGAGATATGGGATCGCAGCCGCATGGCTGAGTCTGCGATGCCCGGTCGGTTGCAGGATCACCCACCAGAGCAGGATTGCGGTGACCAGGAAGCTGGTGTGCTCGAGCGCGTGGATCCGTTCGCTGTTGAGTGCGGCCTGATACGGACCCGGGAAATGCCAGAACCAGAGCGCGGCCATCTGCAACACGAACGCGCTCGCTGGCGAGCGTGATGATGTGCCATGCCGCGCCCAGTACGCGCGCGCCACGCCACCAGCGCGCGAGCCGCTGGCGCAGAATCAAAGGCAATCCCCACCAGAGCGCTGCCGCCGGCGACGCGAGCACGAACAGCGGAGCTGCAACGACGATCAGGAGCAGATGCTGCGCCATGTGCACGGAGAAGAGGTCGTCCGCGATGGCGTCCATCGGAGAGAGAAGCGCGAGCGCGACTACCAGGAGACCAGCCGCGAAGCACGCCGCCTCGCGGTCGTGTCGCCTCGCTGCCCGATGTGTGAGCCGCCGGAGACGCAGCCATCCGCGTGCGTACCAGCACGCCCCCAAGAGCAGCGGGAGCACGATGCGTCGGTGTCGCGCTCCACTGCGACCACAGATCCTGGCGCGCGGCGATCATGATCCGAGCGTGCAGACTGAGGGGTCCACGAACGCGATGCCACTCGTAATGAGCACGATTCCGTAGAGGAACAACACGCTCATTATGAGGCCGGCGTGCGCCATGAATCTGCGACGATCGAGACTCGTCCCATCGCGACCTGAGTCGCTACCGACTGCCCGCATCGCACGCAATGCGGCGAGTGCGGCGAGCACCGCTACCGCGCCAGTGACGATGCCGACGAGGAGCATCCAGAGCCGCGGCGCGCGGAACGGTATGAGCTGGTGGCTCGTGACCGCGGCGCAATAGCTCTGGTGCAGGAAGAAGGAGACGAGATGATCGACGCTCCAAGCAGCGGGACCGCCGAGCACCGCGAACCACAGCAGCGAATTGCGTGCAGCGGGGAAGTCCGAGTCAACCGAGCCCGGATGATGGCTCATGCGCTCACTGTCGCTCACCATAGGCGCGGCGAGAGATAGAGGATGGTTAGGATCGCGATCCATACCGCATCAACGAAATGCCAGTACAGCCCTGTGTTCTCTACGGCGCCATGTCGCTCCGCATTGAAGTGCCCGAGCCACGCGCGGACCTGAACGAAGAGATTCATGAGCAGGCCGACAGCGACGTGTGCGCCGTGGAAGCTGGTCGTCGTGTAGAAGATGGAATCGTACGCGCTCACCGTCGGCCCCAGCTCCTTGGAGCTGTACTCGAGCGTCTGCAACACGAGGAAGATCACGCCGAGTACGAAGGTGATCGCCAGACCTATGCGAAGCTGCATCTGGTCGCCGCGCTTGATGCCTCGCTCGCCCCACCACATCGAGACGCTGCTCGAGAGCAGCACGATCGTCATCGGTATCGGATAGAGCAGTGAAGGATACTTGCCTCCCTCAGCGCCGAATGCCTCGATGCTGCCGTGCAGGTACAGGTACGAAGCGAAGAAGCATGCGAAGAGCATCCCTTCGGTGGCGCAGAACCAGACCATTCCCCACCAGTCGGGCGCGTGACTCCCCGAGAGCTTGGTAGGAAGGGGCTCACGCGGAAGCTCGTACGGCAGCGCGGCGCTCATGCGAAGAACTCCGCTTTGGGCCACTGCCAGCCGGCGATTGCAGCGAGCACGACGAGCGCGCCCGTCGCGCTGAACAGCGGACTCTTGAACAGCAGGCCGGCGAAGAGCCATGTGAGCGCGAGCGACAACGCGAGCGGCCACAGCGTGTCGGTAGACGCGTGGACGATGCCCTCCGGCGTGCCATCGAGCATCGACGTGTCGAGCACTTCCTTGCCATCTTCCAGCACGCGGAACTTCGGCACGACTATCGATTCGTCATGCTCGCGGTGATGCTCTTCGGCTGACAGCTCGTTGTAGCGCGCCGCGCTTCGCGGCTGTGGTTGCTGTGCGTCTGGAATCGTGTGAATGCCCGTGATGACGTCCTGCGAGTCCCAGAGCGGCTCACGACTCACTACAGTCGGGAGAATCGCGAAGTTGTACGATGGCGGTGGCGAGCTGGTCGCCCACTCGAGACTCGATGCGCCCCACGGATTCGCGGGCGCGACCTCGCCGTATCGCAAGCTCCACCACACGTTGATGAGGAACAGGATGACGCCGACGACGAAGATGAGCGCGCCGATCGTCTCCACCGCGTTGTACGAGTCCCATCCCATCTGCGCCGGGATAGGTGTAGACGCGTCGCGGCATTCCCGCCAGCCCGACGAGATGCATCGGGAAGAACGCGATGTTCATCCCGATGAACATGATCCAGAAGTTCCACTTACCGAGCGTCTCGTTGAGCATGCGGCCCTTCATCTTCGGAAGCCAGTAGTAGAAGCCGGCCATGACCGGGAAGAGGTTGATCCCGACCAGCACGTAGTGGAGGTGAGCGACGACGAAATACGTGTCATGAGCCTGCCAGTCGAACGGCACCGACGCAGTCATCACGCCGCTCATCCCGCCGATGACGAATAGGACGATGAAGCCGAGCAGGAAGAGAAAGGCGGTCGCGAATACGTGCCGCCGCGCTGCCCAGATCGTCGCGAGCCACGCGAAGATCTGCATGCCGCTCGGTATCGAGACCGCCATGCTCCCCGCGCTGAAGAACGTCGTCGACAGCCGCGGCATGCCGGTCGCGAACATGTGATGCACCCACACTCCAAAACCGAGTATGCCGGTTGACACCGTCGCCAGCGCGACCAGAGTGTGTCCCACGATCGGGCGGCGGCAGAAGGTCGGAATCATCATCGATGCCATTCCCGTGGCCGGCAGGATGATGATGTAGACCCACGGATGACCGAAGACCCAGAAGAGGTGCTGCCAGAGCAGCGGCTGCCCACCGCCGTTAGGATCGAAGAAGTGCGTGCCGTAGCGCCGGTCGAGCTCGAGGAAGACGAGCGCCGCGGTGAGCGGCGGAAGGCCGAACACTATCGAGACCGACGCCGTGAGCGTGCTCCAACCCATGAGCGGCATCCGGCTTATCGACATCCCCGGACAGCGATGCTTGAAGATCGTGACGATGAAGTTGATCGCGCCCGCAGTGGTGGAGATGGTCAGGAAGAGCAGCGCGAAGACGTAGAAGTCCATGTTCAGCCCGGGCGAGTACTGCGGCCCGGTGTACGGCACGTACGCGAACCATCCGCCGTGCGGCGCGGCGCCGAGCAGGAAGCTCGAGTAGAGGAGCAGGCCGGACAGCAGAAATGTCCAGTAGCTGAACGCGTTCAGTCGCGGGAACGCCATGTCACGCGAGCCGAGCATCAGCGGAAGGAGATAATTCCCGAAGCCCGACAGGATCGGCGACGCGTACCAGAAGATCATCGTCGTGCCGTGCATCGTGAACAGCTGGTCGTAAGCTTCGGGACTCAGGATGCGCGCTTCGGGACGCATGAGCTGCGCTCGCATGAGCGACGCTTCGATTCCGCCGAGACAGAGGAAGGCGAACGCGGTGACGAGATAGCGCAGTCCGATCTTCTTGTGATCGACGGTCCCGAACCAGCCGTACACGGTCGGCTCGGTCTCCCACTCGTGCTCGAGATGGTCTGCGAGCCGCGGTAGCTCTACCTGCTCAACGGCGGTTGCCACTTGCCCTCCGGCGCGCGTCAGCAACGCTCATTTGAGATTCTCCAGGTACTGAACCAACGCATTGAGCTCGGCGCCCGACATCTCCACCGCCGGCATCTTGGTTCCCGGCTTGATGCGATCGGGATTCTCGATCCATCCGCCCATGTTCCCCGGAGTGTTGGCCAGCATTCCACCCGCGATCGTCAGGCGCGATCCGACGTGCGTGAGATCTGGCGCGACATTGCCGCTCGCGTGAGTGCCGCGAATGGTGTGGCAGAACTCGCAATCATGTTGCTGGAATGCCTGCAGCCCCGCTGCCTGCACCGAATCGAGCGGAGGGACCGCAAGCTGATGCTCGTTTGCGACCCATTTACCAAACGCGCCATCATCCTCGGCGACGACGCTGAACGCCATGTTCGCGTGCTGCCTGCCGCAGTATTCCGCGCACTCGCCGCGGAACGAGCCGGGCGTGCTCGCCTGGATGAACATGAGGTTCTCGAGTCCCGGGATGAGATCCGTCTTGCCGTTCAGTTGCGGAAGCCAGAAGCTGTGGATGACGTCCGCCGAGCGCAGCTTGATGCGCACCGGTCGCCCGACCGGAATGTGAATCTCGTTCGCGGTGACGAGGCCATAGCTCGGGTAGCGAACTTCCCACCACCACTGATGTCCGATCACATCCACGTCGAATGCGGGATGCTCTTCGTGGTCAGACGCGCCGAGCGTGGCGACGGTGGCGAAGAAAACTGCGGCGAGCACGATCGCCGGCATCAGCATCCCGCCGCCGAGCACCCAAGCCTCGCGCTCACTGCGGGCGGAGGACCGTCGTCGGCATCCGAGTGCGACGGCCCGCGACGTAGCCCGATGATGAGGATCGCAAGCACGCCGACGAAGATGATTGCCGCGATCACAGCCATCGCAATGCCGAGCACTGCGAGCCGGTGCGCGTACGGTCCGGCGGGCGAGAAGACACTCGGATTGCGGTCGTAGACCATGCGCGACCTGCGCGCAGAATGAGTGACGTCATGGGATGCTCGTCCTCGCGGAGGCGCGCCAATCGTGCTGCGCATGAAATACGTGCCCACCCGGCCACGGCTCGCCCTTCACCTGGCTTATCGCCCAGACGTACGCAGCCACGTGCCGCATCTCCTCGGCGCTCGAGATCGCTGAACTGTCCACGCGGCGGCATCGCGATCGGTGTGCGCGTCGTGCCATCGGGCATGCCCACGCTTATGAGCGAATCGATCGCGTTCCAGTCGCCGTCGGGCACGAACCTGAGTCCCTGCGTGAGCGTCTTGCCGCGCGCGGCCATCCCTTCGGCTTCCATCCCGTGGCAGTTGTAGCACCCGCCCTGGCCATGGAAGAGTCTGTCTCCGTCGCGGATCATGTCGACGGTCATGCCGAACGGAAGCGTCGGGAGCGAGTCGCCCTGCGGCTCCTCGTCGGTGTCGATACACGTGGTGCGCGAGTGTAAGGCTTGCGCTGTCAGTGCGCTCGTCGATGTCGGGCGGGATGAAGCGTGACGGTGCGTCCTCGTCGTACCGCGCTGCCTGCGCTCGCACTTCGCTCTTCCCAGCCGCGGGGTTGATGTCCGTCGCGCGGCATCCAATCGGCATCAGCACAGCGAGCAGAGCGAAGGTTGCTGCGCGTGACATCTCAGCGACTCGACAGAGTTGTGTGCGGTCGCCGAGCCCGGGCTTGCGGGCACCGCCGTCACCGAGCTCGCTTCGCCCGCGGCGGGAAGTGCGAAGACGAGCAACTCGTCACCGCGCGGAGCGTTGATCTGGAAGTTGCCGCCTGCGGCGACTGCGATGTACTGTCGGCCGTCGATCTCGTACGATACTGGCGGAGCGTTCACTCCCGCGCTCGCGGTGTACGTCCACAGCTTGCGCCCGCTTCGCGCGTCGTAAGCGATGAAGCGCCGATCTTTGGTCCCGACGAAGACCAATCCGCCCGCAGTCGCGAGCGCGCCGCCGACCATCGGATCCGGCAGCGTGTCCTGCCACACGATGCGCCCGGTCTGCAGATCGACGGCAGTGAACGTGCCGTTGTCGAGTGTGTTTGGTGATGCGGAGTACCACACGCCGCCCAACCAGCTTGCGGGCGGATGCCGCACCTCCGGGCGAAGCTTGAAGATGTTGTGCTCGTTGAGCCCGAGGACGTACATGTAACCCGTCTGCGGGCTGTACGCGGTCGGCGACCACTCGCTCCCGCCGTTCCCGCCCGGCATGACGAGCACGCCCTCACGCGTCGGCCGCGCGAACATGTTCTCCTGCTTCACAAACGGAACCGAGCGACGGATTGGTGCTCCCGTCGCTCGGTTCATCACGTAGACCCAACCTGTTTTTCCCGCCTGCGCGACCGCTGGAACTGTTGCGCCCGTCGAGTCCTTCGTGTCGAACAGCACCGGCGGACTGATTGCGTCGTAATCCCACGTGTCGTGAGCCACCTCCTGCAAGTACCACTTGAGCTTACCGGTCGAGAGATCGAGCGCGACGATGGAGTTGGTGTAGAGATTGTCGCCCGGCCGTATCGCGCCATCCATGTCTGGGCTCGCGTTATCGACTCCCAGGATGATGAGATTGCGCTGCAGGTCGACTGCTGGAGTCTGCCAGATCGATCCGCCGCCCGTCTTCCAAGCGTCGGCGTACTTGGCGGAGTCGCGTTTCTCCTGAGCGATGTCGCGGTTCAAGGGAGTGCCGAAGGGATCAGTGGTTACCCACTTTCCCCACCACCCTCCTTCGTCAGGACTCGGTATGCTGTACCAGCGCCAGACAAGCTTACCAGTAGCTGCGTCGTAGGCGCTGAGGCGCCCGCGAATGCCGTACTCTGCGCCGCTCGCGCCTACGATGATCTTGCCGGCTACTGCGAGTGGCGCGTGGGTGAGGCTGTAACCGAGCGTGTTGTCGACGACCTGAGTCTGCCACGCGACGTCGCCCGTCGCGGTGTCGAGCGCGACGAGCTTGCCGTCGAGCGTCGCCATGTAGACGTGACCATCGTAGAAGGCGACACCGCGGTTCACAGGGCCGCAACACATCACCGTCATCGTGAGCGGATGCACGTACTCCCAGCGCCTGACGTCCCGTCGCCGCGTCGAGAGCGATGACATGGTTCAGTGGCGTGGTGAGGTACATCGTGCGCCCGACCACGAGTGGGCTCGTCTCGAATGACTTCGCGATGCCGGTGGTGAAGTGCCACGCCAGCCGAAGCTGGGCCACGTTCGCCGTCGTCACCTGCTGCAGTGGCGAGTAGCGCTGGTTGGTGTAATCGCGCCCGTATGAAGGCCAAGCTCGCGCGTCGCTCATCAGCGCATGGATGCTCGCATCAGCCGGCGCGTATGAGGCGGGCGGCACGGCCCCTTCGCTGCGCTCACATGAGCTGAGAAGGATCGCGGCTGACCCGCATAGAATCGCTGCGAGAGCACCGATATCGCGCGCTTGCGATCGAAACATCTCTCGAGTGATTCGCACGAGTCCCCTGAAGGGTCGTCCCGGACAGCGAGGCGTTGCCACGTTGCGCGCGACCGCCTCCGAGCGCGCCACGCAGTCGCTCTCTCGAAGTGCGGATACCGCGATTCAATTCGCGCGATTGCCAAGCATCATTCGTTCCACGTCGTTCGCGACACGGTCAATTGCCGCACGGAGCCCGTAGCGTCTCGCGAAGTCGGCGCTCGTGACTGTCGCGGACGTCGGGCGCTATATTCGCGCATGCCGCAGTCGCTCGCCCTCCCCGCGCTCACAGCGCTCCGATATGTGCAGCCGTTGCGCGAAGGCGGGTCGCTCCCGGCGATCGTGGACACCGAGGGCGGTCTGTTCGTAGTCAAGTTTCGCGGCGCGGGGCAGGGAGCAAAGGCGCTCGTCGCGGAGCTGATCGTCGGCTTGCTCGCGCAGCGGCTGGACCTGCCGGTCCCCGATCTCGCGCTCATCGACGTCCCCGAGTCGTTCGGACGCAACGAGCCGGACTCCGAAATACGCGACGTGCTGCGCAAGAGTCACGGTACGAACGTCGGGCTGCGTTACCTCGACGGTGCGTTCAACTACGATGCGACCGCTGCGCGTGGCGTCGTCCCGCCGGACGTCATGGCGCGCATCGTCTGGTTGGATGCGCTGACGACCAACCCCGACCGGACCGCGCGGAATACCAACATGCTCGTCTGGCAGCGTGCGGCGTGGCTCATCGACCACGGCGCGGCGCTCTATTCGCACCACGACTGGGCGTCGCTGCGCGAGGATCGCGCACGGCTGCCGTTCGCGCTCATACGCGATCATGTGCTTCTCGTCGCGGGTGACGACCCACTGTCCGTGGATGCCGAAATGTCCGCTCGGCTCGATCGCGACAGCATCACAGAAGTCGTAGCGGCGGTGCCTGACGAGCTATTGATCGACGAGGCGTACCGCGCCGACGGCGTCACACCAGCCGTCGCGCGCGAGCGGTATGCCTCCTACCTCACCGCGCGTCTCGCGGCCTCGCACGACATTGCCGCGGCAGCATCCGAAGCTCGCGGCGAGAGACGCATCGAGCGCCCAGTGCGCCGCACGGCGCGCCGTTGAGCGACGGAGTGATCAGCTGAGCGACCGCACCATTCCCTACAGCTTCGCGATCCTGCGTGTGGTTCCTCACGTGCACATCGGCTCGGCGATCCCAATCGGAGTAATTCTACACGCTCCGACCGAGCAGTTCGTCGGACTGCGCACGGTCGAAGATCGAGCCGCGCTCCGGAGCATCGCCGCAGACGTGGACGTCGAGTTGCTCGCGCGGTATCTCGAGGCTTATCGCGCGGCGGTCTCCGCCGACACATCCGCAGGCCCACTCGCACTCGGCGCTCCATCCGAGCGTTTTCACTGGCTCACCGCTCCGCGCTCAGACGTCATTCAGGCCGGGTCGGTGCACGAAGGCATCTGCGCCGATCCGCAGCGCGAGCTCGATCAGCTCTTCGCGATGTTCGTCCGCAGCGATGACGTACGAGCAACGACCTGATCGGTTATCGATCGCTGCGCGCATGACTAGCGAGTGGCCTCCGCGCGCAACCCTCGTGTAACAAAGTAGTCTTGCAGTCGCCGCGCATCCGGCGTGGGATCGATCATGGCGATGTACGCGTCCGGACGGATAACGTAGAGCGCGTCTCGCGCGAGCCCAACAGTCTGCATCCCATCGTTCCAAGCGAAGCGGTGCAGCGGCAGCCGAAGCGCATCGCAAGTCTCCGATATCGGGCTTGCGACAGCGCCATACACGTGCGCCTGCCACGCCAGCGAGCGGAGTGGCGCGAAGTTGTCTAGTCCGAAGTTGTCGAGTCCGTCCCCACTCCGGACCCACGGTAGACGGTCGCCGGGGCGCGCGTTCCCGTGCGCGGCCCTGCCCGCGCTCAACGAGCTGCGACGATAGTTGACGCTGATCTGTGAGACGGTCCGGAAGACGAGCCTGCGGACCGCGCGGAGCCGCATCAGTAGCGGCGCGATGACCGGTACCACCTCTCTACGAACGTAGCTCGCGACGCCGCCTGACTTCGTGACTATCGTGAATGCGCGATCCGTGGTCGCGACCAGACGACGCGCGAAGGCCATCCGCTCGGGCTCGTACGTGTCAAGCAGACTCTCCGGCGCCGATCCGCGCAGCACCGCAGCGAGCTTCCACGCGAGGTTCACGGCGTCGCCGATTCCGGTGTTCATCCCCTGTGCGCCGACCGGACTGTGGATGTGCGCCGCATCACCGAGTAGAAACGTGTTGCCGCTGCGGAAGCTCGCGGCCACGCGATGGTGGACACGGTATGGTGAGAACCAGTTGATCGTCTCGACAGTGAGCCCTAGCTGATGTATGACGCGCTGTCCCACATCGGCGAAGGACAGCTCTCCACCGGCTCGTGCCGCATCGTCGCGGACAGTGCCAACGAGTCGAACGTGGCCAGCTCCCTTCATGGGGAAAACCGCAAGCAGGTCGGCCTCGTCGAGATCGACGTGCAGCTCACCGTTCGTGGCCGGCCCACGCGCGTCGATGTCCGCTACGTAGAAGAGGTGAGAGTAGGTGCCACCGGGAAATCCGACCGCCTGCTGCTCGCGCACCGCAGAGTGCGCACCGTCGCATCCGGCGAGGTAGCGTGCAACGCAGATCTCTTCGGAGCCGTCGGCGTGTCTGAGCGTCGCGCGCGCTTCGCCGTGCGTTTGCTCGATGCCGACGAGCTCCGTCGGGCGCTCGACCTCGACGCCGCGTGAGCGGAGCTCCGCGGTGAGAAGTCGCTCGTGCTCGTTCTGCGCGAGATCGAGGATGAAAGGATAAGGGCTCAAGCCCGTCCCGATGTTCTCGAATCCGAGGCGTGCAACAGGTCTGCCACGCAGCCAGAGGTTGATCGCTCCAGCGATCACACCGCTCTGGACGACCGAGTCTGCCAAGCCGATCTGCCGGTAGAACTCGAGCGTGCGAGCGTGAACACCTAGCGCGCGTGAGAACGGCGCCGGTGTGTCGAGCTTGTCGATGATGCGTACGGCAACGCCGAGCTCCGCGAGCCAGAGCGCGAGTACGAGCCCGGTGGGGCCCGCGCCGACGATTAGGACCGGCGTGCGCGTCATCCGGGAGTGACGCATCGTGACGCGCCGTTCCGCTGGATCGCGGCTAACGGCCGAGCGACTCACCGACGCTCGCGGCACGATCGAAGTCGACGCGGACAAAGAGTGGGTTGGCGCGGCGCGCGCGCCCGGTCTTGCTCTCGTCGCGACCGTTCACCGACACGATGTCGGCAGTGAAATCGAAGCTCGTGACGAGCCCGTCGACCTCGCCGCGATTGTGTCCGAGCGTCGAAGAGCCGATGCCGTAGCCGGTGACTGGAACCCCGGCATCCTCGAACAGCTTCATCTTCGCGGGCACGAACCCTCCCGAAACGAAGATGCCGACATGCTCGAAGCCTTCCGCGTCCAGCGCCGCGCGCAGTCTTCGCACCAGCACGGAGTTCACTCCGTTCTGCGTCTCGCCCGAGGAGGAACTCATCCATGGCGATGTTCGCCATCGACGCGTCGGCGATCGCTTCGCTGGTATCGACGCGCACCGCCGCCAGCGCGCCGTCGCCAAAGCGGTCGCGCATCGCGCGCGCCACGGCGAGCGAATCTGCCACGACGTCATTGCGATAATCGACGAGACTGACGATCTGAACTCCTGGCTCCGACGCGCGGACGTAGTCAGTGAACGCGATCGTCGCCGTCACGACATCGCCGCCAAGCGCGGCGATGAGCGAATGCGGCATCGTCCCCACTGCATTGAGTCCCCACCACGCCCCGCCCGCTGCGCTAGACACACTTCCGGCGCCGCCCACCATCGCAGCGTAGCCGTCGGGAGTCTGCACGCGCCAGTCGTCATGCCGCGCGGCCATGAAGATCACCTGCTTACCATTCGCTGCCTGCATCACGCGCCGCACGTTGCTCGCGACCAGAGTGCGTCGCGCCAGGACTCCGAGCATTGGCGTCTCGAGGTGAGCGAAGGCGAGGTACGGTCCGGTGATGTGCATCACTGGCTCCCACGGCGTGATCGCGTCGCCCTCGAGCAGCGTCTCGATCACGAGCTCGCGCGGGTCGATCACTCGATCCGACACCCGATCCTCGGCTAGCTGAGTCTGCAGCATCCGCAGCACCTCGTAGACTCCAGCGAGCACACCGTGCTTCTTCGCAAAGATCTGGATGCGCACGACCGGATCGCTGCCGACGTGGGCGAGCGTCGCGGCGGTGCGCAGGAAGTAGCGATCGGTGTACCATCCTTCCATCATACGCGGGTCGAACTGGAAGAGCTCCGCCGGGAATTCCGCGAGGCGCGAGTGGAGTGCGGCAACGCGCTCTGCGTGGCTCGTTGGCGGTGGAAGCATCGCCACGGCGAGTCGTGCGGCATCGCGAGTTGGGACGGATAGTTCAGCCGCGCTGGAGCTCGCCATCTGGATCGAACCTCACGGTGGTGTCTGTGACAACATGTACTCGCCCGTCGGCGAGCGCGATACCACTCCCGAAAAGATTCCCAGCTCTTCCCGTGACCACCATGCTCCGGTCGCGCGCTTCGTGGTCTCGTCGGCGAAATGGTAGCGCCAGAGCACCGTTCGTACCGCGATCGGCGGCTTCGACGCAAACGGGTTCGCGGCGAACAGCGCGAGCACGTCAGGACTCTGCTCGAGAAGGCGTTCCTGCGCGAGCACCACCCACGGCGATGCCCGCCACGGCTCCAGCGACGCGAACCACAGATTCCAGTCGAAGCGCGGCTGATACGGTGCGAAGATCGGAGGACGCACGCTCACGCTCTGCGGCTGATACCGGAACGGATAGGGCGTCCACGTCGCGCCGTCGGTGGTGCCCTGAAATTCGATCTCGTCGCGCTCCGGCGTCATCACCGCGAAGAGGCCGTAGCCGTTAGCGATGCGCAGCGGTTCGAGCGCAACCGCCGGAGCCGCGAGCACTGCTGGCGACGCGAACGGAAGGAGGGTCGCCAGCGTCGCGACGAACACCCAAGTGAGCGCGACTGCTGCCACAGCGACGCGCCATAGTGCGCGAGATGCGGGCGCGATCGCGCGAAGCGCTTCGAGGCGCGAGCGCGCGAGTCCGCTCAGCGAAGCGATGACGTCGTCGTCGAGAAGCAAGAAGCCCAGCACGAGGACCAGATAATTGAGAAACGCGTAGTTCCCCGTTGCTATGATCCCGATCTGAAGCAGCGTGACGATGACGAAGCACGCCACACGAAACCTGCGCGGAAGGAAGAGGCACCAGACTATCAGCAGCTCGGTGACGAGAGTGAATGCCGCGCTCGCCGCGTGAAAGGCGTGAGGGAGGTGCTGCGCGTACCATCCGATCCACGTCGGGAACGGGCGCATTCTCGTAGTAGTGGTCCATCGCCGTGAGATTGCGCCAGGTCGGGTCGCCGCTCGCCAGCTTCGCGACGCCGGACTCGAAGTAGATCCTGAACCATTCCCACTGGAGCATGAAGAGACTCGCACGCGATGGAGGATGCGCCGCTCCGAGTCCCGGCCACAGCCCGGCAGGTGCGAAGAAGATCGAGATGAAGCCTGCTTCGAGCAGCATTCCATCCGACTGGTACGACGAGAAGTCCTGCAGCACGGCGATGCATGACATGTAGAGCAGCGTGCAGATCGCGACCGACCAGCGCGGAGCGACGTTCGCGACGAGCAGGAGCGATGCGATGATCCCCAGCAACGATTCCAAGCATGAGCGCGGCGTTGTCGGCGCGCAGCCAGAAGAGTGTGGGCGCCAGCCACCAGCGCAGAGGCGCGGCGGCGCTCGCGGCGATCGATGCCAAATAATTCGTGGCTGGGAGAATCCCTCGCGTACCAACCAGCCCTCGCATCTGGAACACGAGCGAGTAGAACGCGGAGAAGAAGATGAGGCCGAGCGCGCGCAGAAAGATCCAGCGCGCGACGAGCCAGTGTGGCTCGCCTACCCGCGGCGCGAAAAGCCATCTCAGCCGCCTCGCGGCGGACTCGCCGAAGCTCTCGCTCATGCGCCCGTCACGAGCAACCGACGTGCCCCGTTCACGCGATGTCGCTCGGCCGGACGCACGAGAGGGCGCACCCTTGCAGGTGCGCCCTCCAGTTGACCCCGTGCCTCCGCTGCCGCGCTAGGAGGCGCCGAGCTCGGTCAGACGTTGCTTGGCGCGCTGATCGGTCGGGCGCTTGGTGAGCGCCGCGCGGAAGCTGACTATCGCGCGTTCCTTGTCGCCCTGCTTGAGGTATAGCTCGCCGAGCTGGTCGTCGATGTCCGAAGAGTTCGGGTAGTAATGCTGATTCATCTGCAGCATCGTGATGGCGTCCGCGACCTTCCCCTGATCCGCGAGGCGCCGTGCGAGGTCGTCTACCGACGATTCGCTGAAGTCGTAGCGGCCGGAGGTCATGTCGCCACGCAGATCTGCGTAGTGCTTGATCGCGCTGTCAGTCCCGAACTTCGTGATGTCCTCCGCCAGAACGTTCTCGAGCGTGGTGGGGACGGAGAGGCCCCGGTGACACGTCACGCAGGTGATGACGATCGGCGGGTCATGACGATCGGGAAGATTGGCGAGCGTGAAGTGGTTCAGCGTATCCACCATCCGCAACATGAACCGCGCCTTCTTCTTCATCACCTTGTCGTCGGACGCGAAGTTCATCCGCTCCTGACCGTTCGCGCCTGGCTCGGAGACGTGGCAGAAGGTGCATCGCACGCCGAGCGCTTCGGTGAAGCCGCGCATGATGTTCAGCAGCGTGTCGCGCGGGATGTCTTTCGGGAATACCTGCAGATTCTGGAACTTCTGTGGCCCTTGCGCCGACGCGGCTGATGGAAGCATGACCGTCGCGACAGCTGCCCTGCCGCCGCGCCGATAGCCATCACCGCGATACGGAGCGTGTGGCGTCCGCTGCCGCGCGTACCTGTCATCATTTTCACCGTAATCCTGTGGGCGGGTGGGAAGCTCATGCAATAGTGCGACGCGAAACGCGCGGCTGCAAGCGGCCGACGTGCTGTCTGCTGGAGCGGGCCATCACTCGCGATGACCTCGCGGAGCGGGGAGCGGCCGGACTCGTTCGCGATATCAACGCTTCGTTAGCGGCAAAACAGGTGACTACGGCACGGAGACTGCTTAGTGAAGCTGCAGGGAATGGGGCTGCGGTGGTGACCGCTGGCGCGGCCGAATCCTGTGGAAGGGAAAGACAGCCCCTTAACCGCACCTTAATACCGGCTCACTCTGATGGCACTTCAGGCCCAAAGCTCGGCAGATCCGATGGAAGCGGCCGCTCTCGTTTCTTTTGGCACGCTCTCGGGCGACACTTCGGCGGCGAGCCCGATCGCCGCCAGACTCAGCGACGTCGAGGTCCCGATTGGAAACCTCGGATCGCTCCGCTTGCTGCGTCCTGACGATAGTCTTGGCGCGCCGCTGCTGGCGTCATCACTCGCTGACGCGAGTCTCGCGACGGAAACCGCTCCAAACCGCCTCCGCGCGCGCACTTCCGGCGGACGAGCGGCCCGAGACTGCGGCGCGCGTGGTCAACGTTCTCATCGCAGCCGTAGCGTTGGTATTACTGGCGCCGGTGATGCTCTTGATAGCGCTTGCGGTCAAGCTTTCGAGCCCTGGCCCTGTCTTCTACGTCCAGACGCGAGTGGGTCAGGACCGTAGGCGTAGGAGTGCCACGGCCGTATTCGATCGCAGGCAGTCGGACATGGGAGGACGGATCTTCAGGATCATAAAGTTCCGCTCCATGACCGCCGATGCTGAGCAGAAGACAGGTGCCGTCTGGGCTCGTGAGAACGATCCCAGGGTGACGAGCGTGGGCGGCGTCTTACGCAAGATGAGGCTCGACGAGCTGCCGCAGCTCTTCAACGTCATTAGAGGGGACATGAACATCGTGGGCCCCAGGCCCGAGCGTCCTAGCATCTTCGCTCAGCTTAGGGAGAACATCGAGGCCTATCCCTTGAGACAGCGCGCGAGGCCCGGGATCACGGGCTGGGCCCAGATCAATCAGGCGTATGATTCCTCGATCGATGACGTGAGGAGCAAGGTACAGTTCGATCTGGAGTACCTGGAGCGCCAGTCCCTGATCGAAGACTTGAAGATCATGGCCCGCACCCTACCCGTCATGATCTTCAAGAAAGGCGCTTATTGAATGCCCTGCACGTTCCGAAGAACCTGTGGATCGTACCCGTCGCACTGTTGACCGTGCGCGGCGGGTAGCAATCGCTCCCATCAGGCATTCGTGTGAACATCACTGACCTGGTAGTAATCGTTGCCGCGGCGGCGACCGCGGCGGCTCTCTACATGGATCTACGCCACTCGATGCGGCGCCACGCGCATCCGAGAGTGCGGCGCACTCTGCGTGCTTACGGTGTCGCGCGCTGTCTGCGTTGCGGCTCCCAGCTCGATTTGACGAGTGGTGAATGCGCCCGCTGCGGCGAGGAGCGCGTTTTCGTAGTGCTGTGACCGCCGCTCGCGCGCCTTACCTGTGTGTCGCCAGCGCGCGGCGTCGCGTCGCTGCGTCGCGCTGTCGTGCGCCGTATCCGGCGGAATGCTCGCGCGCCCACGGTATCACGTCCCGCGCAGGCATCGGGCTGGCGAAGTAGAAGCCTTGCGCGAATCGGCAGCCGAGCTCGCGTAGCGCTTCGCACTGCTCCGCCGTCTCGACTCCTTCGGCGAGCGTGCGCAGATGAAGCATCTCGCCGAGAGTGAGGATGGTGCGCGTGAGCGCGGTGTCGCTCCCGTTTGCCGTGACACCGTCCACGAAGCTCTTGTCGATCTTCATCACGTCGATTGGGAAGCGCTGCAGATAGCTCAGCGACGAGTATCCCGTGCCGAAGTCGTCGATCGCGAGCTGGATCCCGAGACGCTTCAGTGCGTGAAGGCGCGCGAGGGTGTCTTCGGTCCGCGCCATGAGCGTTCCCTCGGTGATCTCGAGCACCACGCGATCCGCGATCACACCGCTGGCCTCGAGAGCTCCCTTCGCGTGTGAGCAGAACGCATCGGACCGGATCTGGTGCCCCGACACGTTGATGCCCATGCGTAAGTCGCGCGTCATGCCGACCGCGCCCGCGGCGGCGAGGTCGTGCCAGGCGCGAAGCTGCCTGCATGCTTCCTCGATGACCCAGCGGCCAAGCTCGACGATGAGCCCTGACTCCTCCGCGAGCGGAATGAAGTCGAGGGGAGCAAGTACGCCGCGAACTGGATGGGTCCAGCGTACGAGCGCCTCGAATCCCTGGATCTCGCCGCCGTTTAGCGCGATGACAGGCTGATACGCGAGCGTGAGCTCGCCGCGCTCCACCGCGAGTCGAAGATCGGCCTCGAGCTCGAGTCGCGCCACAACGTCGGCGTGCATGCGCGGCTCGAACACCGCAAGCCGCGGCGCGTCGCTTTCCTTCGCGCGATACATCGCCAGATCGGCGTTCCGGAGCAGGTCGTCGGCAGTCTCACCAGGGGCGGCGTGGGCGAGTCCGACACTCGCGCCAACTCGCATCGGCCGCCCGTGCAGCGTCACCGGCGGCTGAAGAACTGCCTCGACGCGTTGCAGGATCTCCATCGCTTCGGCGTCCTGATCGAGTCGCTCGAAGAGAATCGCGAACTCGTCGCCGCCGAGTCGCGCGACGGTGTCGTGGCCGCGAACCGCTCCAGCGAGGCGCGCGGCGACGGTCTGGAGTAGCCTGTCGCCCTCGTCGTGTCCGAAGCTGTCGTTGACGGTCTTGAAGTCGTCGAGGTCGAGGAAGGCGACTGCGACGCGCTCGCCGCGTGTCACGTGGTGAAGCGCGTGGGTCACCCGATCGCGGAACAGCGCGCGGTTGGCGAGTCCCGTCAGCGGATCGTGGAACGCTCGGTACGTGAGCTGCGTCTCCAGAATCTTGCGCTCGGTGATGTCCGCGGCGAGGGCGAGCGTCCCTTCAATGTGCCCGTCGGGTGAGCGGAGCGGCTCGACCTTGCACGCGAAGCTGCGTCCCTTCCACTCGAACTCGAACGATGCGGAGCGACCACGGAGCGCTGCTTCGGTTGCGCTGGCTGGCGACGCGTCCACCTCGCCCGCGAAGTACTCCCTGACGTCCTGTCCGACCAGCGAGTCACCCTGAAGTCCGAGTTGCTCCAGGCCAGCGCCCACGACGGAGCTGAAGCGTGCGCGCCGGTCAGTTGCCCATAGTACCGCCGGAATCTGCTGCATCACGAGTGTGAGCCTCGCCTCACGGTCGCGCAGCGCCGAGTCGGCGCTGCCGCGCGACGCCGGCGCGAGCGCCGGCGGCGTCGGAAAGGATCGAGCGACTTGATGAGCTGAATGAGGGAGGTCATCACGAGGGTCTGGCGGCGTCGCGCCGTCACGCGGAGCGTGACTCCGCGCTCCGAGAGCCGCATCCCAGCAAGTCTCGGAAGCCTTACATCCCCGATGAAGCACTGTGCGCTATCGGACCCGGGGAAGGCCGCTGACGAACCCCGCGTCGATATACTTTTGTCAGCGACCTGCGGCGCTCGCGATCGTGGCGCGCTCCATGAAGAGTGGGCCCCTTCCGGCGCGCTCGTGCCGCAAGCCACCCAGAACTGATACCGACACCTAATGGCGAACAATTCGGCCGCCGCGGCGCAGCTCCCGGCGCGGCTTTCGGGAGAGAGTGACGTCAATGTATTCCGCTGGCTGATCCTCCTCGGGCTCATCACGGCGGCGATCATGGAAGTGCTCGACACCACCATCGTCAACGTGGCGCTGCCGCAGATGGCGGGAAACCTCGGCGCGACCCAGGAGGAGATCGGGTGGGTAGCGACAGGCTACATCCTTTCGAACGTCGTCGTGCTCCCGATGACGGCGTTCTTCACGGCGACCTTCGGCCGCAGGAACTACCTCACCGCCTCGATCATCATCTTCGTCGTCGCATCGTTCCTCTGCGGCACGTCGAGCTCGCTCAGCGAGCTGGTGATGTGGCGCATCGTGCAGGGCGCCGGCGGCGCGGCCCTGCTCTCCACTGCTCAGGCGACGATCCGGCAGATCTTCCCGCGCGAGCAGCAGGGAATGGTGCAGGCGATCTTCCTGCTCGGCATCATCGTCGCCCCGACCCTGGGGCCGACGCTTGGTGGCTGGATAACCGACAACTACCAGTGGAACTGGTGCTTCTTCATCAACATCCCGATCGGGATAGTGTCGGCGTTCCTCGTATCGACCTTCCTGCACGACCCGCCAGGGCACGAGCGTCGCACGGGACCGGTCGATTGGCTCGGCATCAGTCTGCTCACCGCGGGCGTCGGCTGTCTCCAGTACGTTCTCGAAGAGGGGAACAGGTACGACTGGTTCCAGGACGCGACCATCACGCGGCTCGCGGTGCTCTCCGGTCTGTGCCTCGCGACGATGCTCTGGTGGGAGCTGTCGTCACGCAACGCGCAGCCGGTCGTGAACTTTCGGGTGCTCAAGAACCGTGAGCTGGCGGCGTCGATCTTCCTTTTCGTCGCGCTGGGGTTCGGCCTCTACGGCGGGACCTTCATCTTCCCGCTCTTCACGCAGGACATACTCGGCTTCACGCCAACCGAGACCGGGCTCACGCTTCTGCCGGGCGGAATCGCGACCGCGTGCGCGGCGCTTCTCTGCGGAAAGCTTCTGAACGGCGCCAAGCCGCTGGTAGACGCACGAGTGCTCATCTACATCGGCATCAGCCTGTTCGTGGTGGCGATGTGGAAGCTCGGGCACCTCACCACAGCGGCGGGCGAGAATGATGCGCGCTGGCCGCTCATCATTCGCGGCGTCGCGCTCGGCTTCCTCTTCACTCCCATCAACCAGGTCGCGTACGGCAATCTCGAGCCGAGCATCGCGCAGCAGGCGTCGGGGCTCATCAATCTTTCGAGACAGCTCGGCGGCTCGTTCGGCATCGCGATCCTGAGCACCTATGTCACCACTCACATCCAGACGCACCGCGTCGATCTCGTCGCCAACACCTACGCTTCCAACCCGGCGTTCGCGCAGCGGATGCAGGCGCTGGTGCACGGTCTGATCGCGGCTGGCACGCCGGCTGCGGTTGCAACGGAGAAGGCGTACGCCGTCATGAACGGGCTCATCTCGCAGCAGGCTGCGATGCTGGCATACAACGATGCGTGGATCCTGATTCTTCTGTCGTTCGTGGTGGCTGCGCCGGCGATAATCTTCCTGCGCAAGCCGAAGGCGGGAGCGGCGGCGGTGGACGCGCACTAGACAACTGGAGCTGCGCATGGCTGACCAGCACGTTGACATGATCACCATCTCGCGCGAGTACGGCGCCGGTGGAAGTGATTTCGCGCGCAGACTCGGCGCGCGCCTCGGCTGGCGAGTGCTCGACCGCGAGATCGTGGCCGACGTCGCGCAGCGGCTACGTCTCGATCCCCGCACTGTCGAGGCGATGGACGAGCATCCGCCGAGTCTGATGCAGCGGATATCGTCATCACTGATGATCGCGCCGATCGAGATGCCGCTCATGGTCGAGACCGCCGACGTCTTGAGCCCAGACGCGATTGCGGACGCGGCGAAGGCATCGATGAAGCAGGCCAGCGCGAATCCGCCGGTGATAATTGTCGGCCACGGCGCGCAGGCGATGTTTCACGACCGTGCGAACACGTTCCACATCAGGCTCGTCGCACCGATGGAATCGCGCGTCGACAGGATCTGCGCGCGCGACGGAGTGAGCCGCACCGTCGCGGCGAGCGAGATACGAAGGATGGATCAGGGACGCCATGCGTACGTGCGACGGCAGTTCCGCGTGGAGATCCAGGATCCGTTGCTCTACGACATGATCGCGAACACGGGACGGTTGTCGATCGACGAGCTGACCGACCTCGTCGCCTCCGATCCGCGAGTCGGGGGGACGAAGAGCGACGTGGAAGGCGAGCCCGCTAGCGCGACGCTCTGAAGTCCGCAGTTCCGACGCGCACCACGGTCGTCTCGCGCGGGCGCATCGTCGTCGCGCCCGCAGACGCGGGAAGCGGACGTGCTTCAGCCCACGCGCCGTAGACACGGCCGTCGTAGGCGACCAGCCACGTGTAGTCGCCCAGGAATGCCTGCTGGCCCGTGAAGGGCGTGTCGGTCCAGGCGTAATTCGTGAAGCTGCGTCCGCCGTCCGATCGAGCGTGCGAGCGTCATCCGCGTCTCTCGGTTCGCGGGATCTCCACGACGGTCATAGAACTGCACGTACACGTCGCCGTTCTTCGGATCGACAGCCATCCACTGGAAGAACTGGTCGTTCCCATCGTGCTTGGGATCGTCGTTCACGCGCAGCGGCGGCGACCACGTTCGGCCGTGGTCGGCAGAGCGAGATGCGAACACATCGACGTCGCCGTTGCGGTAATCACTCCAAGTGACGTGCAGCAGGCCGCTGCGCGGATCGATGCCGATCTGCGGGAAGCCCATCACGCGCGAGACGCCGGGGACGTTGAAGTAAGGTGGCGCAGTAGTGATTATCGCGCGCGATGGCGCGAATGTCCTGCCGCCGTCGCGCGACGTCGCGAGAGTGATCTCGTTGCCGTCGTGCCAGATGGCGTAGATCTCGCCGTCGGGGCCGACGGTCGCCGTGAAGCCGACGAGTGCGCCGTTGTCATCGCGCGGCAGGCCGGCGTGGGTGCTTATCCGGATCGGCGTGGACCACGTCCGGCCGTCGTCGGTCGAGCGCGCGAACAGCATGATCGACTTGTCGATCTGCCACTCGATCCAACCCTCGTAAAGATTCCCGGCGTATGGGCTGCGGGGCATGTTGTCAGCGAAGATTCGCGGCATGTCCTCCCACTGTATGTTCGGCTCGTCGCTCGACATGTAAGCCTTGACCGCGACGGCGTTCGGTTCCCACGTCTTGCCGCCGTCGAGCGATCGGCGCACGAAGATTCCGTTACGCTTCGCGCCGTGCGCCCAGTATGACGTTGTGCCGAGCGCGTCGAAGGCGAGGAACGAGAGAAAGGCGTGTCCCTTGTTGTCGAAGGTAGTCGACACGTCGCCGCCCACTCTCCACCCGGTCGGGGCCGTTCCCTGAGCGAGTGTGAAGGTGCGTCCCGAGTCCGTCGAGAACGCCACGCGCGAGTTCCCCTGGTACACCGCAACGATCTGACTCGGATCGCGCGGGTTGAGCGCGATCCCAGGCTCGCTGCCGTGCTCGTCGAGCGGCGAGACGTCGACGACTCGTGCACCTGGTGCACGCGGCAGAGATGTCTGCGCGCCGAGTGTCGGGGCGAGCGTCGCGAAGAGGAGCGGCAGGATAATTACAGTCGCAGTGTGATGCGTAGCAACGGGTTTCATGACAGCACCTCTCTCAGTCGTGCTGCACCGCGACGCACTATGTCGGTGTCGCAGCTGAAGGAAAATCGCAGTGCGTCGCGGCAGGTTTTTCCGAACGCGCTTCCGGGAGCGCTGCCGATTCCTTCGCGCGCGAGCTGATCTGCGAGCTCGTCGGCGTCCGCGACCTCGAGTCGCTCGTAGAGCGCCGGATCGAGCTCCGCCCAGATGAAGAATGCGCCGCGCGGAAGGAACGCGCGCACGCCTGAGATTCCGTCGAGCGCCTGGAACATGATGTCACGGCGGGCGCGGTACTCCGTGCGCATGGATGCGATCGGATAGCGCGGGCCGTTGACCGCGGCGAGCGCTCCCCACTGCGCCAGACTGTTCACGCCGTTGATGCTGCAGCGGAGAAGCTTGGGGAGCCGGTCACGCAGCAGCCGCGCAGTGGTGACGATGTAGCCGGTTCGGAGACCAGCCATCGCGTAGCTCTTGGAGCAGGAGAAGATGCTGACGACGCGTGCAGCGTAGTCTCCCGCGAGCGCCGCCACCGAATAGTGGATCTGCGGCGCGTATACGACGTCCTCGTAGGCCTCGTCCGACACGATCCACAAATCGTGTCGTCGCGCGACTTCGATCAGCTCGCAGATCTGCTCGGCGCTCAGCACTGCGCCGGTCGGATTGTTGGGAGTATTGATGAAGATCGCTCTCGTGCGCGGCGTTATCGCTGCCTCGACGTCGGCGGCGCGATAGGCGAAGTCGTGCTCCGACGTGAGCTTCACGCGCACGATCTTGCGCGCGCGCGAGTCTGACGTTCTCGGCGACCTCCGGCCACATAGGATCTGGCAGGATCACCTCGTCGCCGGGCGAGAGCAGAGCGCCGAAGGTTGCGAAGAGCGCGTGCATCGCACCGTTGGTGACGAAGACGTCGTCGGCGTCGACGCCGTGGAGTCCGTTGAGCAGCGCCACCTTTTGGGCGAGTGCGGCGCGCAGCTGCGGGATGCCGTTGTTGGGGACGTAGTGAGTCTTGCTGGCGTTCGCGGCGGCGACTATCGCGTCGATCACGTGGGGAGCGGGTGCGAAGCTGGGATCGCCGGATTCGAATCTGAAGACAGTCTTGCCTTCACTCGCCGCGACGAGGAGTCGCTCGCGGAGCTGAACGATCTTGCCGGGTGAGATCGCGTCGAGCGGGTGGGTGGTATGCTGGCTGTGGTGGGGGCTCGGCTGCTGGCTCGCACTGGTTGCGGCGTGCAAGGCGGCTGGTGTCGCCGCCGAAGGTGCGGCCGGCAGGTTCATTCGTGGCTTCCTCGACTCGATTTATGGTACGGCTAAGTACCGCGGCGCGGGATACAGTATTCGACGGCGGGGCCCGCGTCAATGCGGCGAGCTTGCAGCGGACCGGATAATCGGATATTGTATCCAAGCATTACGGCCGGCGCGGCCGTGGCCCGCCGCCACGCTGTGCGCCGCGCCTCCAATACGGCCGACGACGCACCGCCCAGCGCCGCCGGCCGACGTCACGCGCCCCATTTCGCTAGCATTCTGGGAACAACCGCCAACCGGAGAAACGACTGATGGCTCGAACTCCCCGAACGCAGCAGCGAGCAGCGCCTGCCCTCGCGCCAGAGACGGTGTTCCCGATCACGCGCAAGACCGTCACGCGCCAGACCGTCGATGCGCTCCGTGAGCGTATCATACGCGGCGGGTATCCTGACGACACGCCGCTGCGTCAGGACGCGCTCGCCGCTGAACTGGGAGTGAGCCGCATACCGGTCAGAGAAGCGCTCCGCCAGCTCGAGGCCGAAGGGCTCGTCGTCTTCAACCCGCACCGCGGTGCAGTCGTGTCATCCCTCTCGCTCGACGAGATCGAGGAGCTGTTCGAGCTGCGTGCGCAGATCGAGAGCGATCTCATCCGGCGCGCCATCCCGAATGTCACGAGCGAGGACATAGCGCGGGCCCGCGACATTCTGAATGCGTACGACGCCGCGTTTCGCGCGGGCGAGATCTCAGCATGGGGCGAGCTCAACTGGCAGTTCCACTCCACGCTCTACGCTCCGGCCAACCGCCCGTTCACCATGTCGGTGATCCAGCGGCTTCACCAGCACAGCGACAGATATCTCCGCATGCAGCTCTCGCTCACGCACGGCGAGCATCGCGCGAGCGAGGAGCATCGTGCGGTGCTCACCGCGGTGCGCGCGAAGGACGTGAAGCGCGCCTGCCTGCTCATGCGCCAGCACATACTCGGCGCGGGGCGTCTGCTGGTTGGCTTCGTGCGAGCAGAGCGCGAGGAAGATCGTGCACGTAACGCAAGGGAGAGCAGGAAATGACAGCAGTTGCACCAAAGCTCGACAACTTCATCGCCAACGAGTGGCGCGCGAGCGAGTCGGATCAGTGGCTCGACGACTTCAACCCGTCGGACGAGCGCGACATCGTAGCGCGCGTTCCTGAAGGCGCGGCGAGCGACGTTCGGGCCGCGGTCGAAGCAGCCGCGACCGCGTTCCCGACGTGGCGCGCGCTCCCGGGCCCGACGCGGTCGGAGCATCTCTATCGCTGGGCCGCGGCGATCGGCGATCGCGCCGAGGAGCTCGCGCAGGCAGTCGCGCGCGAGGTCGGTAAGCCGATCGGCGAGTCGCGCGGCGAGGTCGGGCGCTGCGTGGTGATCCTGCGCTACTACGCGGGCGAGGCGGTACGCAACATGGGCGACGTGATTCCCGCGCAGGCGCCGGGAGCGCTGCAGTTCTCGCTGCGGGAGCCGCTCGGCGTAGTGGGGCTGATCACGCCGTGGAATTTCCCACTCGCCATTCCACTCTGGAAAGCAGCTCCGGCGATCGCCTTCGGCAACACTGTCGTGCTCAAGCCGGCGGAGAGCTCATCGTACGTCGCGAAGGTCCTCGCGGAGACGGCGAGTGCGGCAAAGCTTCCAGCGGGAGTGTTCAACGTCGTCTTCGGGTCAGGCGCGAGCGTCGGCTCCGCGCTCATCGCGGCGCCGGAAGTGCGCGCGGTCTCGTTCACCGGCTCCAGTGCGGTAGGCGCTCGCGTCGCCGCGACCGCCGCCGCGCGCAACATCCGCTACCAGACCGAGATGGGCGGAAAGAACGTGGCGATAGTGATGCCGGACGCGGACCTCGCGCTCGCCGCCTCGCTCACCGCAGCAGGTGCGATGCGATACGCCGGCCAGAAGTGCACAGCGACGAGCCGCGTCGTGGTCGCGCGCGATGTCGAGCGCGACTTCATGGCGAAGCTCAAGCAGCAGGTCGAGTCGCTCTCCCTCGGCCCCGTGACGGAAGGGTCGTCGGCCGTCGGTCCTGTGATCAGTCGTGCGTCGCGTGACTCCATTGCGCGCGCCCTTGCCGACGCAGACGCGGAGACGATCTTCGCGTGCGACGTGCCGTCCGGTGACAATTTCGACAACGGATACTTCGTTGCTCCGCGCGTGGTACGCGGCGGCGATCCGGACGGATTGCTCGCGCAACGCGAGATCTTCGGACCGGTGCTCGCGGCGTTCACCGCCGATGACGTGGATCACGCGCTCACGCTCGCGAACAACACTCAATACGGCCTGAGCGCCACGATCTTCACGCGCGATATTCGCACCGCGCTCAACTATATCCCACGCATCCACGCAGGGCTCGTTCGCGTCAACGGTGACACCACTGGCGTCGACCCTCATGCGCCGTTTGGCGGGATGAAGGGATCGAGCTCGGGAAGCCGCGAGCAAGGGCCCGCAGCGCGCGAGTTCTACACCGAGACCAAGACAGTCCAGATAAACCCGTGACAAACAGTACGATCGACTCACCCGCAGCGAGCGACACTCAGGTCGCGTCGCACGAGATACCGCCCGCGATGCGCGTCATCGACTCGCACACCGAAGGCGAGCCGACGCGCGTCATCGTGGATGGATGGCCGCAGCCGCGCGGCGCGACGATGGCTGCGCGTCGCGACGACATGCGCGCGCGCTACGACCACCTTCGCAGAGCGGCCGTATGCGAGCCGCGCGGCCACGACGCCATTGTCGGTGCGCTCCTCACGCCGCCGGTGAACGAGGGGTCGATCGCGGGAGTGATCTTCTTCAACAACGGAACCTATCTCGGGATGTGCGGGCACGGACTCATCGGCGTCGTTCGCACGCTCGAGTATCTGTCGCTCATTCAGCCCGGAGTGGTCCGCATCGACACGCCCGTCGGCACGGTCTCCGCCGAGCTCGGCGCCGATGGATCGGTAACGCTCGAGAACGTTCCCGTCATACTGCTACACGCGTGACGTCGAGGTGAACGTGCCCGGGATCGGGCGCGTCGTCGGTGACGTCGCGTGGGCCGGCAACTGGTTCTTCATCACGCACGATACGCCGGTCGCGGTGTCGCCATCGAATGTTCGCGAGCTGACCCGCGTCACTCAGCAGATCCAGGATGCGATCAACGCCGCCGGGATCACCGGCGCCGACGGCGAGGCGATCGATCACATCGAGATCTCTGCTGATCCGTCGCGTGCAGACGCCGATTGCAGGAACTTCGTGCTGTGCTCGGGCGGCGAGTACGACCGCTCGCCGTGCGGCACCGGCACTTCGGCGAAGATGACGATTCTTCACGCGCGTGGTGAGCTTCCCTTCGGCGAGCCGTGGAGGCAGGAGAGCATTACGGGGAGCCTCTTCACTGGTTGGCTGACGGAGGGTCCCGGCGGTGAGCTCATTCCTCACATTCGCGGAACCGCGCACATCACTGCTGAGGCGACGCTGAGGTTCGATCCATCGGATCCGTTCGCCGCTGGAATTCCGGCTGCGTGATCAGCTACGCGTCGCAAGTGTCGCTGGCGTTGCGTCGCGCGTGAGCACGCGTCCTGACGCGATAGTCGTGGGTGCGGGGATCGTCGGTGCCGCGTGCGCCGCAGCACTCACGCGCGAAGGAATGCGCGTCCTCATTCTCGAGGCCAGCTTTCCCGCAGGCGGCACCACCGCGGCGGGGATGGGACACATCGTCGTCATGGACGATTCGCCGGCGCAGCTCGCGCTGACAGCGTACTCCGAGCGGCTCTGGAACGAGCTGGCGCCGGAGCTTCCGCACAGCGCCGAGCTCGAGCATTGCGGCACGCTCTGGGTGGCGGAGGACGACGAGCAGCTCGAGGCCGTGCACGCGAAGCACGCTCTCTACTCGGAGCATGGCGTGAGCTCGCGCGTGCTCACGGCGGCGGAGGTCGCCGAAGCGGAGCCGCAGCTGCGGCCCGGGCTGGCGGGCGCGCTGCTCGTTCCCGACGATGACGTCGTGTATCCCATCGGCAGTGCGTTGGCCCTGCTTCGCACAGCGTGCGAGAGTGGTGCGCAGCTGCGCGACGGCTCGCGCGTCACCGCGCTGTCGGCGCACGCAGTGACGTGTAACGGCGAGCGGATCGAGGCGGATGTGATCGTCAACGCGGCTGGCGCGGAGGCTCCGCGCATCACGCCGGGCATTCCGATAGTGCCGCGAAAGGGACATCTCGTCATCACCGATCGTTATCCGCACTTCTGCACGCATCAGATAGTCGAGCTGGGCTACCTCACCAGCGCGCACACGATGACGGCGGAATCGGTAGCGTTCAACGTGCAGCCGCGCGCGACCGGACAGATCCTCATCGGCTCGTCGCGCGAGCTCGTAGGATGGGACTCTTCGATCAATCCGCGCATCGTGCGCAAGATGCTGGACCGCGCGCTCGACTTCATGCCGTCGCTCGCTGGAGTTTCCGCGATCCGCACGTGGACTGGATTCCGTCCGGCAACTCCGGACAAGCTTCCGCTCATCGGCCAGTGGGAGGACGTTCCGGGTCTCTGGATCGCGGCCGGACACGAAGGGCTTGGCATCACGACGTCGCTCGGTACTGCGCAGCTGCTCGCGGATCTCGTCGTCGGACGCGAGCCGGCGATCGACGCTGCGCCGTACGCGCCGTGCGCGTGTACACTCACTCGCTGCGGCTCACTGATGTCTCCGCGAGCCGCAGCGGTAGAGCTGGTCGTAGACGACGCGCCGGTGAGCGCGGAGCGCGGAGTGAGTCTCGCGGCCGCGCTTCTCAACGCGGGCGTCTGGGCATTTCGTGAATCGGTAAGTGGCACGGCGCGCGCGCCGCTCTGCGGAATGGGCATCTGCTTCGAGTGTCGCGTGACGGTCGATGGGATCGCTCATCGGCGCGCGTGCATGGTTCGAGTGGCAGATGGCATGCGCGTGATCACCGCACCGTCGAGCGGCACGTGATGGACCACACCGTTCCGGATACCGAGCTCATCGCAGCCGACGTCGTGGTCGTCGGCGCGGGACCCGCCGGAATTGCGGCCGCGGTTCGCGCATCGGGCGCCGGCGCGCGCACGGTACTCGTCGACGAAGGATTCGCCGCGGGTGGCCAGATCTGGCGGCAGCGGAACGGGCACGAGCCGCCGCGCGCTGCACGCGAATGGCTCAACCGCCTCGCGCACTCCAGTGCGCGAGTGCTGAGCGGAGTTTCGGTGATCGACGTGCGGAGAAGCGGCGCCGCGCACGGCCACGTAGTCGTTGCGGAGCGCGACGGGGCGCTCGTCGCAGTGAGCGCACCCAAGGTCGTCCTCGCGACCGGCGCGCGCGAGCTCTGGATTCCGTTCCCAGGATGGACGCTGCCCGGTGTGATGGGGATCGGCGGTGCGCAGGCACTGCTCAAGTCTGGCGCTTCGGTGCGTGGAAAGCGCGCGGTGATCGTCGGATCGGGTCCACTCATGCTGCCGGTAGCCGCGTCGCTCGCACGCGCGGGCGCCAGGTTGGTGCTGGTAGCGGAGCAATCGCGCGGTGAGAGCGTTCGTAAGTTCGCGGCGTCGCTCTGGAGCACGCCAGGGCTTCTCGCGCAGGCCGCGCGCTATCGCGCTGCGTTCGCGCTCACACCGTATCGCACGGGAACGTGGGTCGTGGCGGCGAGCGGCGATGACCACGTTCGGAGCGTCACGCTCAGTAACGGAAGGGAGACGTGGTCGGAGGATGTGGAGCTCGTCTGCACCGGCTACGGTCTCGTCCCGAGCACCGAGCTCGCGCGGCTCGCGGGTTGTGGGCTCGAGAACGGATGCGTGCGAGTGGATGCAGCGCAGCGCACCACTGCCGACAACATCCTCGCGTGCGGCGAAACGACAGGGATCGGCGGCGCGCCGCTTGCGATCGCGGAAGGCGAGATCGCGGGACTCGCGGCGGCGAGCATCGCACTCGCCACGCCGGCGCTCATGAAGCGGCGCGACAGGCTGCGCGCTGACGCAGAGCGCATGGCGGTGGCGTTCGCTCCGCGACCGGAGCTGCGATCGGTGGTCACGCCCGCCACCGTGGTGTGTCGCTGCGAGGACGTTACTTACGGTGCGCTCTGCACCAATGCATCATCGCGTCAGGCAAAGCTTTATACTCGCGCCGGAATGGGCGCATGTCAGGGGCGCGTCTGCGGTGCCTCGCTGCAGTTCCTTCTCGGATGGCAGCCCGACACCGTCAGATCGCCCGTCGAGCCGGCACTCGTCTCGACACTCTCGATGGACGTGGCGGCAGATGTCGCGCCGCCCGCCTCAACTCAATCCGAACCTCAATCCGAATCAGGAGATTCACTCCGATGAACAAGCAGCAATGGACCGGCGTCTTCCCAGCCATCACGACCCCGTTCCGCGAGGATCTCTCAGTCGATCACGACTTCCTCGCCCGGCACGTGACGTGGCTCGTCGATCACGGCTGCACCGGCATCGTGGCGCTCGGCTCGCTCGGCGAGGGCGCGACGGTGGTCTTCGACGAGAAGGTCGAGATATTTCGCAGCTGCGTGAACGCGGTCGGCGACAGAGTGCCAGTGGTGGCGGCGATTTCCGGACTGAGCACTGAGGAGTGCGTCGCACTGGCCCGCCGCGCCGAAGACGCTGGGTGCGAGGGATTGATGGCGCTTCCGCCGTACGTGTACAAGGGCGATTGGCGCGAGTCGGAGGCGCACTTCAGCGCCGTCATCACAGCGACCGATCTGTCGTGCATGCTGTACAACAATCCGATCGCGTACGGCACGGACGTGCTACCGCACGAGCTGCGGGAGCTGTGCAGGCATGAGAATCTTCACGCCGTGAAGGAGTCGAGCGGCGACGTGCGGCGCGTTACAGCGGTGCTCGAGCTCCTGGGCGACCGGTTGCAGGTGTTCGCCGGGATGGACGACATGATCGTCGAGAGCATCGCGATGGGCGCGAGCGGATGGATCGCCGGTCTGGTCAACGCATTGCCGGCGGAGTCGGTCGAGCTGGTAGCGCTCGCGAAGGCCGGGAAGATGAAGGAAGCGCGCGAGCTCTACAACTGGTTCCTCCCGATGCTGCGTCTGGACACCGTTCCCAAGTTCGTGCAGCTGATCAAGCTGGTACAGGAGGAGCTGGGGTGTGGCTCGTCGCGGGTGCGTCCGCCGCGACTGGAGCTGGTGGGGGCGGAGCGTGAGTCGGCGCTGGCGCTTCTGCGCGATAGCATGTCACGCCGGCCAGGGGTCTCGAGCCGGGCGACGACGCGTCCGATGGGCCGGGCGACGAGCGGCTCTATGAGCGGCGCGACGGCATCAGTCTGAATTCTTAGCGGTCGGAGGGGGCAGGGCCTCTCTTGCGCATTGCTGTGCGGATATTATATCCGTTCCAAGAGGATATTGTATCCAATAATGCCATTCTCCAACGGCGCCCGATCTGGCTCGCCCCAGCCGTCGGGCACGCGCGCACATCCACCTCCGTGACGCCGCGCCTCGCGAGTCCACCACTCGCGCACGCTCTCCGTCACCAGCGCCACGCGTTCCGCTATCGCCCCACAGCCAACTTGTGTCAGTCCCCTCTGGAGGACCACGAATGAAGCGAATGCTAGTAGTACTCGCCGCTCTAACCGGGCTCGCCGCGGCTGCGCCTGCCGCCCGAGCTCAGAGCGGCGGCGTGATCACAGGCCGCGTCACTAACGAGACCGGCGCAGGCCTCCCCGCAGCCACCATCACCGTACCCGCGATCGCGGGCGTCGGCGCCCTCACCGACGACAACGGCCGCTACACCATCGACATCCCCGCTGCACGCGTCACCGGCGGCAGCGTGACCGTCATGGCACGACGCATCGGCTACCTCGCGCGCAGCGTCGCAGTCACGCCCAAGCTCGGCGCGAGCGTAACGCTCGACTTCCAGCTACAGCCGGTCCCCAACCAGCTCCAGGGCGTCGTCACCACGGCGCTCGGCGTCGAGCGCGAGAAGAGCCAGCTGGGAACCGCGCAGCAGACCGTGTCGGCCGCCGAGCTCAACACGACGCGCGCGCAGAACTTCGTCGATCAGCTCGCCGGCAAGGTCGCCGGCATGGACGTGACTGGATCGGGCACGCCAGGCGCATCGACCAAGATCACCATCCGCGGGTCGAACTCGATCAACGGCAACAACAATCCGCTCTTCGTCGTCGATGGAGTCCCGGTGTCGAGCAACGACATCGGCGCATCGCCGGGCGGTGGATCCATCGCAGGCGGCGGCGTCGACTTCGGTGACGTCATCAACGACATCAATCCGGACGACATCGAGTCGGTCTCGGTGCTCAAGGGACCCAACGCGGCAGCACTGTACGGATCGCGCGCGGCGAACGGCGTCATCCTCATCACTACCAAGAAAGGCGCAGCCAGCGGCTCGAAGCTTCGCTCGCAGCTCTCCAGTACGTACACGTGGGACACGCCATCCATCTACATGGACTGGCAGAACGAGTACGGCCAGGGATCGGCCGGACAGTTCGCGTACGTGGACGGAAAGGGCGGCGGTGTGAACGACGGTTACGATCAGAGCTACGGACCGCGACTCAACGGTCAGCTCATCCCGCAGTTCGACAGCCCGGTGATCAACGGCGTGCGTCAGGCGACGCCGTTCATCGCACATCCGAACAACGTCACCGATTTCTTCAACACCGGCCACCAGTTCCTCAACACGTACGCTGTGTCCGGCGGCACCGAGACAGCCAACGGCCGGTTTTCCGTGGGTGATACCCAGATCGAGGGAATCATTCCGAACAACACGTTCCGCAACCTGACTGGATCGCTCGCCGGACAGTTCCAGCTCGGAAAGCTGCAGACCTCCGGGTCGGTGGAGTACATCCGCGCAGAGGCGCACAATCGGCCGCAGGAAGGCTACGACACCAGCATTCTCGAGCAGTTCATCTGGTACGGACGTCAGGTCAACACGCCCGAGCTCAAGCAGATGTACGATCCGAGCGGCAACCTGTACAACTGGAACCTCAACTTCCACAACAATCCCTACTGGCTGCAGTACGAGAATCCGGAATACGATCAACGTGATCGGGTCATCTCGAGCGTGCAGGGCACGTACAGCGTAGCAAGTTGGCTCAAAGCCACCCTGCGCGGTGGCGAGGACTACTACAACTGGGCGATGGACCGCGACTTCGCGGCCGGCAACATCCAGTACGCTTCACCCAACTACGCCGGCTCGTTCAACGACGCGACGCAGTACAACTCCGAGACGAACGTCGATCTGCTCTTGAACGCGGTGAAGCAGCTGAACTCGCACCTCGCGTTCAACGGCCTGCTCGGCGGGACCCTGCGTAACACCAGCGGCAACAACTCGACGATCTATACCTCGGGTATCTCGGTGCCCGGCATCTACAACGCATCGAATGCGGCAATCTCGCCCACGATCGTTCAGAACGCCTCGCTGCAGAAGGTCAACAGCATCTACGAGTCCGCCGATCTCACCTGGAACAACTGGTGGACGGTCGAGGGAACGGGACGCACCGACTGGTCATCGACTCTTCCGAAGGGCGCCAACTCGTACTTCTATCCGGGCGTCAATACGTCGATGGTGCTCACCGACGCCCTGCCTCGACTGAAGAGCGACTTCCTGTCGTATGCGAAGGTGCGCGGCGCGTACGCGCGTGTCGGCAACGACGCGACACCGTATCAGCTTCTCACTACGTACGTCGGGAACTCCAACAAGTTCGGCTCGCTCCCGCGGTTCGCGATCAGCAGCAACCTTGCGAACGCGGACCTCAAGCCAGAGCTCACGACGAGCGCCGAGGCCGGGCTAGAGCTGGCGTTCCTGAACAACCGCGTGACGTTCGACGGTAGCTACTACAACAAGCTCACCAAGAACCAGCTGATCAATCTGACAATCCCGCCGTCGTCCGGCTTCCTCTCGCAATCGATCAACGCGGGTGAGATTCGCAATGCCGGTACCGAGATGCAGATCGGCTTCACGCCGATCAGATCCGACAACGGCGGCTTCAACTGGACGAGCACGTTCAACTACGGCGCGAACCGCAGCAAGGTCGTCTCGCTCACGAACGGACTTCCGACCGTCGTGCTCGGTGGGCAGTGGAGCGCGACGGTCGAGGCGCGACAGGGGCTACCGTACGGCTCGATCGTCGGCTACACGTTCCAGCGCGACAGCGCCGGCAACATCCTCACCGAGAACGGTCTGCCGATCCGCGGATCGAAGCAGGTAGTTCTGGGCAACGTCAATCCGAAGTGGGTCGGTGGCTGGAACAACGAGTTCAAGTTCCACCGCTTCACGCTCAACGCCCTGCTCGACATTCACAAGGGCGGTCAGATCTTCAGCATCACCAACATGATGTGCCAGCAGTCCGGCACCTGCGCGAGCACTCTGGTCGGACGCCAGGTGGATTGGAACAATCCCGGAATCGTCGTGAAGGGCATAGACGTCAACACGCACCAGCCGAACACGGTGAACGTGACGTCGGAGGAATACTTCCAGAGTCTCTGGCTGATCCACTCGCAGTACATCTACGATGACAGCTACATCAAGCTCCGCGAGCTGCGGCTCGGCTACGACCTGTCGCCGTCATTCGCGGGACGGCTCGACGCGCAGGCGGTGAACATCTCGCTCGTCGGACGCAATCTGTGGACGCATTCGACCGTACCGAACGTGGATCCGGAGTTCACCTACAGCACCGGCAACTCGCAGGGAATGGAGTTCGCCGAGATGCCGACGTCCAAGAGCATCGGCTTCACAGTGCAGGTCACGCCGTAAATGCCACAGCATACTTTCGAGGGATCAATGACGAAGACTAGGCTGATCAGCGTCGCCAGTCTCACGCTCCTCGTTGGAGCGGCGGCGTGTAACACCGACAACATCACGAACGCGAACCGCAACCCGAACAGCCCGACCACCGCACCAGCCGGGCGCGCTGTTCACCGGCGCCGTATCCGCATCGGTCGGACGATGGCTGGGAGGGTACGATTTCGGCCAGACGGAGATTGTCTCTCAGCAGCTCGCCGAGACGACTTATCCGCAGGAAGACGAGTACGTGAATCTGCAGGCTGACCGTACCAGCACATGGTTCGATGCCTCGTACACGACCGACATCGTGAACTACGGCAAGGTCATCCAGAACGGAATCGCGTCGAAGCAGCCGGGCGTGTACGGACCCGCGCAGGTGATGGAGACGTGGGAGTTCGACTATCTCACGGACACGTTCGGCGATGTTCCGTACTCGCAGGCGGCGAAGGCCGACTCAGGCATCGTGACTCCACAGTACGATCCGCAGAAGAGCATCTACGCGGGATTTTTCACGACGCTCACATCAGCGTCAGCCGCGATGGCTGCCGATCCGCCAGACCGATCAGGGACTTGGCGGCGCAGATCCCATCTACGGCGGCGATCTCGGGGAATGGCAGAAATTCTCGAACTCGCTGCACGCGAGATTGGCGTTGCGGCTCGTGAACGTGGATCAGGCGACGGCCGACGCGCAGCTCAAGGCGGCGTTCACCGCACCGGGCGGCGTGTTCACGTCGAATTCCGACAACGCAAAGCTCGTGTGGCCAGGCGACGGCGTGTCGAACAATCCATGGTCGGTGACGCTGCAGACGCGTGACGATCGCCGCATGTCGCGCACGCTGATGAACATCATGGTGCCCGAGGACGACCCGCGCGTTCCGGTGTACGCGCAGCCAGTGGTCGACTCGACGCTCTATCCCAACGGCTACGGCGGCATGCCCAACGGACTGTCGCAGGACTCCGCAGGCAAGTGGTTCAGGCTCGCGTCGCGCCCGGGAACGATCTTCTATTCCGGAACGACGTCTTACGGAACGTTCGGAACCGCGGCCGGCGCAAGGACGCCCTCGTACCTCATGACGTACGCGGAGCTGATGTTCATCAAGGCCGAGGCGGCGGCGCGCGGGCTGGGCGGACTTTCATCCGGTGAGGCCGCTGCGGACTACAATGCAGCGATCACTGCGTCGATGAACCAATGGGGAGTCAGCGATCCGACCGTGATCGGCAACTTCCTGGCGCAGCCTTCGGTTGCGTACCAGGGCGGTGTTGCGGGGCTCAAGCAGATCGCTGTACAGAAGTGGATCGCGCTGTATACGGATGGCGGTCAGGCGTGGTTCGAGTGGCGGCGTACGTGTCAGCCGTCGACCGTCGCGCCGGGGCCGAGCACGATCGTGCCTTACGTCCCGCGCAGGTTCTACTACTCCATCACGGAGCAGTCGACCAACGGTGCCAATCTCGACGCGGCGATCGCGAGGCAGGGCCCAGACAACTTCGCGACCAGAGTGTACTGGGACACCGCACCGCAGAACGCGCCAACCTGTTCCTGATACGATCACGATCCCGGTGACATTGCCAATGTCACCGGGATCGTTGTGTCGAGGCTGCGCGCGGGTGCATGTTAGAGTCGCGCGCAACACCAACCAATCGGATAAACCACGCATGGCCAGATCGAGAATCACGTCGGTAATGAAGATGAGCACAATCGCGCTGGCGGCTGCGCTCGGATCGACGAGCGTCGCTGCCGCTCAGTTACCGGCAGCTGTGGACTCTTCGCTTCACGAGATCTTCGCGAGCAGGACTTACGCGGGCGATAGGGTGCCTCAGATGCGGTGGCTTCCGGACGGCGCTCATTACACGACCGTCGAGCCGGCGGCTGGCGGAGCGGGCGGCAGCGACATCGTCGTGTACGACGCCGCCACGGGCGCTCGCAGAGTGCTCGTTCCGGCGGCTGCGCTGCGGCCGGCAGGAGCATCTGCGCCACTGCGGATCGAGAACTACACGTGGTCTGCCGGACGGCCGCGATCTGCTGATCTTCACTAATGGTCAACGCGTCTGGCGGCAGAACACGCGTGGCGATTTCTGGGTGCTGGACGTCGCGAGCGGGAAGCTGCATCAGGTCGCAGCGAGCGGTGGCGTCACGACGCCGATCATGTTCGCGAAGTTCGCGCCCGACGGCTCGAGCGTGGCGTACGTCCGGAACGGCGATCTCTACGTCGAGCCCGCAACCGGCGGTGCCGCCACGCGGCTCACGAGGGACGCGACCAAGACTCTCGTTAATGGCATGAGCGATTGGGTGTACGAGGAGGAATTCGGTCTTCGCGATGGCTTCCGCTGGAGTCCCGATTCGAGGCACATCGCATTCTGGCAGTTCGACATGTCGGGCGTGCCGGATTTCACGCTCATCAACGACACTGATTCGCTCTATCCATCGACGAAGCTCATTCAATACCCCAAGGCCGGCCAGACCAACTCGGCCGTACGCGTCGGCGTCGTGAGCGTGAGCGGTGGTCCGGTGACATGGGCCCAGCTCGGCGGCGACCCCCGTCAGGATTACGTGCCCTGGATGGAGTGGGCAACTCCGACGCAGGTTGCGGTGCAGCACATGAACAGGCTGCAGAACCACAACGATCTCATCCTGTTCGACGCGGCCACCGGCGCGCCACACAAGCTCCTCACCGATCAGGATTCCACGTGGGTGAACGTCGTCGAGGACTTCCGCTGGCTGGATGGCGGCCGCCACTTCGTCTGGGTCAGTGAGCGCGACGGCTGGCGTCACGTCTACATCGGCTCGCGCGATTCCGGCACATTGGCGCTCGCCACGCCTGGCGACTACGACGTTCTCTCGATTGCAGGAGTCGATGAGCGCGGCGGTAATCTCTATGTGATCGCGTCACCGGAGAATGCCACTCAGCGCTATCTCTACCGCGTCTCACTCACGCATCCCAGCGCTCCGCAGCGCGTCACGCCCGCTGGCGAGACCGGCACTCACTCGTATGAGATGTCGCCCACCGGCGCGTGGGCGTTCCACACTTACTCGACGTTCGATACGCCGCCCGTCACCGAGCTCGTCAGGCTTCCGTCGCACGCGGCTGTGCGCACGCTCGCGAGCAACGCCGCGCTCAAGGCTGCTACCGCGGCACAGATTGCGCGCACACCAGTCGAGTTCATTCATGTGCCTGTGAGTGATGGCACCACGCTAGATGGCTGGATCATCAAGCCGGCTAACTTCGATCCAGCGCGCAAGTATCCGGTGCTCATTCAGGTTTACGGCGAGCCTGCATCGCAGACCGTCGTCGATCGGTGGGGCGGCACTGGAATGCTCTGGCACCGCATGTTGGCGGATCAGGGGTACGTCATCGCCAGCTTCGATCCGCGCGGCACTCCGGCGCCCAAGGGACGCGCGTGGCGCAAGGTGATCTACGGCGCGATTGGGCCGATATCCAGCCACGAGGTCGCGGACGCAGTGCGGGCGGCTGCGCGGCAGAACAGCTTCATGGACAGTACGCGCGTTGCGATCTGGGGATGGAGCGGCGGAGGCTCGAGCACGCTCAACGCGATGTTCCGCTACCCTGACGTCTACAAGGTCGGGATGGCCGTCGCGCCTGTCGCCGATCAACATCTTTACGATTCGATCTACGAGGAGCGCTACGTCGGTCTGCCGCAGACGAATCCGCAGGGCTACGAAGTCGGGTCGCCCATCAACTTCGCAGCCGGACTGAAGGGCAAGCTGCTCATAGTTCACGGTTCCGGCGATGACAACGTTCACTATCAGGGCACCGAGCGTCTCGTCAACAAGCTCGTCTCGCTCGACAAGCCGTTCGATCTCATGGTATATCCCAATAGATCGCACTGCATCTGCGAGGGGACGGGGACGACGCTCCACGTCTACTCGCTGCTCACACGCTACCTGATGACCAATCTTCCGCCGAACGCGCCCGCTGGAGCGGAAGCGGCCGCTGCACCGGCCGTGATGAAGCCGCGCGGAGAGTAAAATCACGGTGGTGCACGCTCACGCTAACGCGCGTGCACCCGAGGCCCGCAGGAGGAATCGGTATGAAGCGTATTTCGAGACGCGAGTTCATCGCGAAGAGTGGGGCCGCTACGGTTGCGGTCGCTGCGATTCCAGCGCTCGCGCGCGAAGCCGCAGCTGCGCCTCCCGGATCTCGCGCGCCGCGCGCTCCGCTCAGTGAGATTCCCGTACGCCGTGCTTCCGTTCGCGCTTGGCGATGTGAGATTGCGTCCGGGACCGTTCCTCGACGCCACTGACGTCAACCGCCGATATCTGCTCGGCCTCGACGCGGACCGGCTCCTGCACATGTTCCGCGTGACTGCCGGACTGCCGTCATCGGCGGAGCCGCTGGGCGGGTGGGAAGCGCCGGACAACGAGCTGCGCGGCCACTTCGTCGGGCACTACCTCTCCGCGTGCGCGATCATGGGCGCGACGCTCGGTGACACGCAGGTGCGAGATCGCGGCGTCTACATCGCCGGCGAGCTCGCCAAGTGTCAGAAGACATTCGGCAACGGCTACGTCAGCGCGTTCCCGGAAGAATTCTTCGACAGATTGCGCGCTGGGCGTGGGGTGTGGGCGCCGTTCTACACCCTCCACAAGATCATGGCCGGTTTGCTCGACACGTACACGTACAGCGGTGACAGGCAGGCGCTCGACGTCGCAACTGGCATGGCGCGATGGACCGCGGGATGGACGGGTCCGCTCGGCTCGGAGGAGATGGCGCGCATCCTCGAGCGCGAGTACGGCGGAATGAACGAGGTGCTCTACAATCTCGCCGCGATCACTGGCGACCGTTCCTTCGAGGCCACTGCGCACAGGTTCGATCATGAGCGCATCTTCGCGCCGCTCGCAATGGGGCGGGACGAGCTCAAGGGCGTACACGTCAACACGACGATTCCCAAGATCATCGGAGCAGCGCGCCGCTACGAGCTCACTGCCGATCCGCGCTATCGCAACGTCGCGCACTACTTCTGGGCAGAAGTCACGGGACGAAGATCGTACTGCACCGGAGGCACGAGCAACGACGAGGATTGGAAGGGGGACCCCGGTATCATCTCGACCGACTTGGGTGGCTACACCGAGGAGTGCTGCCCCACGTACAACATGCTCAAGCTCACGCGGCACGTCTACACGTGGACGGGCGATCCGCGCGCTGCGGATTACTACGAGCGCGCGCTGTTCAGCGGCATCATGGGAACCCAGCACCCATCGGACGGCGACAAGCTGTACTACGTGCCGCTCGCGTCGGGCTACTGGAAGTTGTTCGGAACACCGCTGCACGACTTCTGGTGTTGCACGGGCACTGGCGCCGAATCGTTCAGCAAGTTCACCGACAGCATCTACTTTCACGACGCCGACGGCGTGTTCGTCAATCTCTTCATCCCTTCGGAGCTCGATTGGAAGGAGAAGGGAGTGAAGCTCGTTCAGGACACACAGTTCCCGTACGAGGATACGATGCGCTTCACGGTGCGGTAGCGCCAAGCCAACCCGCATGGCGCTCCGGCTTCGCATTCCATACTGGGCGAGGCAGGGCGGTGAGGTGTCACTCAACGGTCGTCGCGAAGACGGCTTCGCGTCACCGAGCAGCTACTTCGTGCTCGATAGAACTTGGCGCGATGGCGACACAGTGCAGCTCACGCTTCCAATGCGATTGACCGCCGAGCCGACGCCTGATGACGCGACAGTGCAGGCGTTCACGTATGGGCCGATCGTGCTCGCGGGGCGGCTTGGCACCGAGGGACTGACGCGCGGAGAATCTGCGTGCGGGGCCGACCAAACCGCGCATGGTTCCGGAGTTCCCGAAAGACGCGGCGACGACCGCGCCGTCGCTCAAGGCAAGCGGGTCTGACGTGACCGACTGGATCGAGCCAGTCGCCGGTGAGAAGCTGACGTTCCGTACGGTCGGACAACAGCAGGATGTGACCTTCATCCCCTTCAACACGCTCTTCGATGAGCGATACGGGATTTACTGGAAGGTCACGTGAGCGTACGGTCGGGGAAGTGACCGACGCGCTTTCGCGTCGCGACGTACTGAAATCACTCGGATGCGCGGGCGCCGGCGCCTTGCTCGGCGCTCGCAGCGCGCCGCGCACTGCTGTAGGTGCCGCGGCACCGCCCGCTCACGCGTCACGAGCCGGCGTCGCGGAAATCGTGCTCACGCCCGTGACGCCGCACACGATTCGCGTCACGCTGTTCCGCGAAGCCGGTCGCACCTCCGTGCCGGCGGATGGGTCGCTCGTTGATGAGAGACCGCTGCAGCGTGCAGCACGAGTTGCGGTGGGCTCGGCGCGCACCGTGACAATCGGCGGCTTCGATGTCGGAATCGGCTCCGAGGATCCGCTCGCGATCGACATCAAGAGCAGGACGGGAGCGAACGTGCAGACTCTCCGATTCGATTCGACGAGCGGTGCGCTCACGTTCCGCATCGGTAACGAAGCTCTCTTCGGGCTCGGCGAGGGCGGTCCGCAATTCGATCGCCGCGGCAACCTCGACAGGATGATAAGCGGCTCGGGCGGTTTCGAGCTGAACACCCACGGGTCGCGCGTTCCGATTCCGTGGCTCGTCGGAGCTTCCGGGTGGGCGATGTTCGTCCATGCGCCGGCCGGCGCGTTCGATCTGCGCGGGAGCGATGGCGTCTTCGCACCACGTGATGCCGCGGCCGACGTTCCGCTTGATCTTTTCGTCGTCGCGTCGAGAGATCCGTTTCAGATCATGCGCGAGTACGCTCTGCTCACCGGTTTTCCCGAGATGCCGCCGATGTGGTCGCTCGGATATCAGCAATCGCACCGCACACTCGCGAGCCGCGACGAGATTCTGGGTGTCGCGAAGGCTTTCCGCGACAAGAAGCTTCCGTGCGACGCGCTCATCTATCTCGGCACTGGTTTCGCACCGGTCGGGTGGAACGACGCCAACGGCTCATTCGATTTCAATCCGCGAGTATTTCCCGATCCGGAGCGGATGATCGCCGAGCTCCACTCGGAGCATTTTCGTGTGGTGCTCCACGCTGTGATCCTGTCGCGCGACGCTCAAGGGTCGTGCGCGCGACGCATGTGATCTTACGCGGTTCGACGAGAACGAGGCGGGATGCTACTGGGACATGCATCGCAAGGTCGCCGCGGAAGGTGCAGACGCCTGGTGGCCCGACGAGGGCGACGACCTCGACGCAGCCTCCCGCCTCACACGCAACCGCATGTACTGGGAGGGGCCGCAGATCGACAAGCCGAACGAGCGCCCTTACGCCCTGCACCGCAACGGCTACGCTGGGATGCAGCGCTACGCCGCATTTCTCTGGTCGGGCGATGTCGATTCGCGCTGGGAGACGCTCAGCAATCAGGTTCCTATTGCGATCAACTCCGGACTGAGCGGTATTCCGTATTGGGGAACGGATACGGGCGGCTTCGTCACGACGAAGGAATTCACAGGCGAGCTTTATGCGCGCTGGTTTCAGTTCAGTGCGTTCTGCCCGCTGTTTCGGTCGCACGGCCGCACGTGGCGGCTGCATCTGCCGTGGGCGTGGAACGAGGGAAGCGTCGTCCCCGATGACGCAGCACACTCCAGTGCCGCGATGCTTCCAGATCCCGCCGAGCTGCACAATCCTGAGATCGAGCCAATCTGCAGGAAGTATCTCGAGTTACGATATCGATTGCTCCCTTATACCTACTCTGTCGTGCGCGAAGGCCACGTCACGGGAGCGCCGATCATCCGAGCGTTATGGCTTCACTATCCCGATGATCCACAGTCCGTCACGCGCGGCGACGAGTATCTCTGGGGGCGCGACATACTCGTCGCGCCTGTCACGGAGAAGGGCGCAACAGCGCGGTCACTGTATCTTCCGCGCGGTGAGTGGTTCGACATGTGGACGGAGATGAGCACGGCTGGCGAGTCGCGTTATCGATCGCGCCGTCGATCTCGCGACCATGCCGCTCTATGTTCGTGCTGGGGCGATAATTCCCCTCGGCCCCGTCAAGCAATACACGAGCGAGCGAATCGATGAGCCCATCGAGATAGTCGTGTACCCCGGCGCGGACGGAGACTTCACGCTGTACGAAGATGACGGAATAAGCTTCGGCTACCGGCATGGTGCTTATCTTGAGACGCGCTTCCAATGGGATGACGCCGCGCACACGCTCACCGCTCGATCGATCCGGGTGGCGATGGCGCGGCGGCGCAATCCCACATCAGGAACGTTTCGCGTGCGGCTAGCGGGCTCGTCGCAACTTCACGACATGTCGGTAACTAAGGGCAGCGCGAGTCTGTCGTTGTGTTGTCCGTCTCCCGCATCATAGGACTCAGCGTTTCACGCGCGATGCTGCTGCCGTTCGGATTGGCACACTGATCCACTCTTTTCCACGGTGGCAACAGCGCTCCCACGACTGCTCCGGCAACCCCGCCGACGAGAGCGCCCTCGATGCCGTCGAACGTACTGGCGCTGCTGGTTTGTGGATTGCCGCCGGGCGATAGCGCTTTGTTTGACCCGTAGCTGGCACCAGCGACGGCACCAACAAGCGCGCCCAAGCAGCGCGCCGATCGCGCTAGCACTACCGCGACTATGGATCATTAGCGTATCAAGTTCGACAATGGAGTCAGTCGGCACGTCGATCGATTCGCACGCATGACATGTAGTGATTGGCAATATTGGACGATCGCTGCCAAGCGTCGATGTCACGACGCCAGTGTACTCGTCCATGGATGTCCGGATGTGCACGTGCAGGCCAGCGCGGAGAGCCGGTATCACCAGCGGCGTGGGCGCGGAAGCTTGAGCTGGCAGCGATGTAGCAACGCATATCGCCGACGTGCCTATCGCCAACATGAGCGACTGCCAGTTGAGCACGCGATGCCTGCGAGGGATATACTGCGACACGTTGGCTCCGTTTGCGAAAGTGTCCGGCCAACATACGACGATCCGAAGTGCGGCGCAGAGATCGGTCGCGACGGATTGAGCTAGCGCACTCTACACTTCACCAGATGTCGCCGACCGTATATCCATTCGGAAACGGATCGTCCGGATCGACGACGTAGCTCGCCATCCCTGTGATCCACGCCTGCCCGCTTATCGTCGGTACGACGGCGTTGTAATTCCCGATCTTCGTCTCGCGCACGAGTCGTCCGGTAAAGATCGTGCCGAGCACTCCCTCGTGATGAAAATCCTCGCCGAGCGCGAGTCTGCCACGCGCGTGGAGCGTTGCCATGCGCGCGGAGGTGCCGGTGCCGCACGGTGAGCGGTCGAGCACCCCGGTCCACGTTGAAGGCTTCTCCCAGTCCAGCTTGCCGGTGGACACTGTGACCGCGTTTTTCATAGTCGCGCCTGGCGCCATTGGCGGCGCCGAGAGCTGAGCGATGGTGATGCCAGTGAACCCCGGTTGGTCGGGATGTGTGACCGGAAGCTGCTCCGCTGCCGCTGCCTTTATCATCTCGCTGATGCGCACGATGTCGCGGCCTTCGTCGGGCGTGAGCCGCAACCCGAATCGTGTCGCGTCGGCAATCACGTAGAACATTCCGCCGTACGCGACGTCCACTTGGACGGTGCCGAGTTGCGGGACTTCGACCGGTGCATCGAGATGTGTAGCGAACGCCGGCACGTTCTCGAACGTGACGCGCTCGACCTTTCCATCTCCGCAATCGGCGCGCACCCGGATGAGCCCGGCCGGCGTCTCGAGCGTGAGATCGGTCACTGGCTCGCGCATCTCGATCATTCCGGTCTCGAGCAGAACGGTGACGACACACATCGTGTTCGTCCCCGACATTCCGGGGTACTCGACCTGCTCCATGATGACGAAGCCCGCGTCAGCTTCTGGCCGCGTTGGAGGAAGAATGAGATTGCAATTTGCCGCGGGGTAGCCGCGCGGCTCGCGTAGCATCCGAAGCCGGAGGTCGTCGCCGTGCTCCGAGAGGTGCTGCATCTTCGCGAACATCGTGTCGCCCGGGACATCGAGCACGCCACCCACTATCACGCGTCCCGGCTCGCCACACGCGTGCGCATCGACAGCCTGGATCACCTTCGAGAGTCTCACCACTAGCTCCATGCTTGCTGAGGGAATCGCCGCGCGTGACGGTAAGATATTCGGGCGCTGCCACGCCGCGCAGTGCAGCTTCGTCGCGGCGCGCGATCTGCCGCCACAAAGCGCCGCGCGCGGTAACAACCTTGCAACTCTGACGCGAGAACGCAAACGAGGATGCAATGAATCAGACCGAAACGAACGCACCGGCCTACTCCGCGCCGACCGGCCCAGCGAGCGCCGCAGGCTCGCTCCTTCTTGGCGGCGACCTTCCTGTCAACCGCATGGGCTTCGGCGCCATGCGAATCACTGGCGAGGGTACGTGGGGCCCTCCGCGCGACACGGCACGAAGCGATTCGCGTCCTACAGCGCGCCGTCGCACTGGGCGTCAATCTCATCGACACGGCCAACTCGTACGGGCCCAACGTCTCCGAGGAGCTGATCGCGCGCGCCCTCCATCCGTATCCGGAATCGCTGGTGATAGCGACGAAGGGCGGGTTCGAGCGGCCGGCACCCGGGCAAGTGGGTGATAAATGCGCGGCCGGATGCGCTCAGGCGCGAGTTGGATGGAAGCCTCAGGCGGCTCAAGCTCGAGCAGATCGACCTCTACCAGCTTCACCGGATCGACCCGCGCGTGCCGGAAGACGAGCAGTTCGCCGTGCTCGCAGAGTTCCAGCGAGAAGGAAAGGTGAGGCACGTCGGCCTCTCCGAGGTCAGCGTCGCCGAGATCGAGAGGGCGCGCAAGGTAGTGAACGTCGTCTCCGTCCAGAATCGGTACAACGTGCTCGACCGTGCCGCCGAGGACGTGGTGAGCTACTGCGACCGCGAAATGATCGCCTTTCTCCCCTGGGCGCCCGCTCGGCTCGGGCGCACTCGCAAATCAGGGAGGTGCTCTCGCGACCGTCGCCAGACGACGCTCGGTGCCCCCGATGGCTATCGCCATCGCCTGGCTGCTCGGCCGCTCGCCGTCGATGCTGGTGATCCCTGGCACTTCGTCCGTGGCACATCTGGAGGAGAACGTGGCTGCCGCTGGACTGGCTCTCTCGCGCGAGGATTGCGAGCTGCTCAACGAGCCGTAGGGCGGTAACGTAGCTCGCGCCGGATGGCGGCGGGGAGCTCCGAGCTTCTTCACAGTCGCGCCGATCCTTATGTTAGGATGGGCGCGAGTGTGCGGCCCTCTCTCCCTTCACCCGTCAAAGATGCGGATCGTACGAGCTCGAAGCGCTGCAGTGCGCTTGTCACTCGCCCTGGTCACTCCTCTCGCATGCGCGTGCGTGGCGAGTGTCGCGAGCGCGCAAGGAAGTGCGGTGCGCAACGCCGCTGTGGCTGCCGCGGTCGAGCCGGTGAGCGCTGACGACAGCACGGCGATCGTCAATACGCTCGTCACCGAAGTCATCAATCCGAGTGACCGCGATCCCAACTACGACATGAACCACTCTCCGTTCCTTCACGTCGTGCTCGTGAACGGAGCGCAGCCGTGGACATCACGCCTTGCAGCGGTGCTCGCCGCACGAGTCCCCGCGCTCGTGCAGAGCGAGGCGACGCTTCGCACGCTGCGTGGGCGTGTGCTCGTCTTCACCGTGCGCAGCGTAGCCTTCGCGCGCGATACGGCGACGATCGAGTACATCTGGCAGGAGAATGAAGGGCAGACTCCGCTCTGGTCGCACCCCATGCGGTACCGGTTCTCGCGGAGCGGCGGCGCGTGGCTCAACGCTGGCGGCGGACTCGCGACTTTCGCTGACTTCGGTGCGAGCAGCGCAACCTCGCCAGGAGCGAGCGCCGTTGGAAGCGACGTCGGTGCGGTCGCGCTGGCAGCGGGCGAGCACCTGCGCGGCTCGCTGCTGCCGCATGTGATCCTGGTGCCGCGGATCGTGCCGGCAGCTCTTCACGGCTCGCCGGATCCGGATGCGCCAGATGCAGTGACTCACAGCACACTCGAGGCGTTACGCGCTGGTCTGCGCGCGGAGTGGCGCGATACACTCGCGCTCGTGGACGATCGCTACGCGGAGTCGCGCCCCTCTGTCAACACATCCATCGTCGCGCTCGCTGCTCCGATACACATCGATGGCGACACGGCTCATGTGATGTTGATGAGCGCGCCCTTCGAGCCGGACACGTGGATAACGAGCCGTGGAACGTACGACTACGTATTCAGCAAACGAAGCGGCTCATGGCGCTTCGTGCGGCGCGACCCGATTCGCTCTTCTTGATCTACAGCATCGCTTCGCGGCTAGGGCGAAGCGGTGCCATAGAAGCTCAGGCTGCGCTCTGCGGAATCGGACGCCCTTCGTCGGTCCACGCAAGGAGTAGTCTGCGCAGCGTACCGCGCACGCTGTCCTGAGTGACTGATGCCGTGCGCATCGCGCAGGAGGCAGGATCGTCGTGCAGCGAGAGAATCGCGAGCAGCAAATGCTCGGTTCCAACCAGCGAGTGACCGAGCAGCTCTGCTTCCTCCGCTGCGCGCCGCTCGATCACTTCGAGCGAAGCAGGAAGCCCGACGAGCTGCAGCATCGTCGCATCGCCGCTGCGTCGCCGCGCGAGCCATGCGGCGCGATCTGCGACATCGGCGATACTCACACCCAATGCAGTGAAGATTCCTCGCGCGAGCGATGCTCCCTCACGGTCGATCGACCGAAGGATCTCCAAGCTCGCGACGCATTCTGGCCGGCGGCTGCTTTGGCTCCTCACGCTTCTGACGACGTCACTCGCTCGTCCCGTCATTCCTGACTTCCACGACATCTCTTCCTCCGATCACGCCCAATCCGCGGTTGTGTCTCCGCCGCGTGTGAATGAGACAGCGAGACGCCTGAAAAGGTTTGCAAGCGTGTCCGCATCGCCCGATGTTGCGCGAGTTCGTCCAGCGGCTTGACCCGCGCTCCGGTGCCAGGGTATTCTCCCGCTCCTTCGGTAACCGCGATGCTCCAGCCTCTTCCAGTCCCCACTCAGCAGGTGTCAGTCGCCGAGCGACCTGGCGGCGTGCGACGCACGCCGTGGTGGCTCGACGTGCTGCTCGTATCGATGGTCTGCGCCATCGGTTACGGTGTAGCGCGCGCGGCGGCGAACTGGAGCACCCCGCTGTCGCCGAACGTGAAGATCAACCTCTCGGTGAAGCTGCTGCCGATGTACGCCGGCCTCTCGACGCTGCGCATGGCCGTCGCTTACGTCATCTCGCTCGTCTTCAGCCTCGTTTACGCTCGTGCCGCAGCAAGCTCGAAGACCGGCGAGCGCGTGATGCTCCCGATCCTCGACATTCTGCAGAGCGTTCCGATCCTGTCGTTCATGCCAGGCGTCGTGCTCGCTCTCGCCGCCGCATTCCCAGGCCGCACCATCGGGCTCGAGCTGGCGGCGATAATTCTCATCTTCACGAGCCAGGCGTGGAACCTCGCGTTCAGCTTCCATCAATCGCTCGTGACGATCCCTCCGGAGCTGTCCGAGGCCGCGGACGTTTACAGACTGGGTCCGTGGCGGCGCTTCACGCGTCTGGAGCTTCCGTTCGGTGCAATCGCCGCTCATCCAGAACAGCATGATGAGCTGGGCCGGCGGCTGGTTCTTTCTCATGGCGTCCGAGCAGTTCGTGCTTGGCGCGAACAACCTGCGGCTCCCCGGCCTCGGCTCGTACCTCGCCGCTGCTGCGGACAGCGGCGACACGGCAGCGATAGTGTTCGGAGTTCTCGCACTCGTGCTGGTGATCGTGTTGCTCGACCAACTGCTCTGGCGGCCTCTCGTCGCGTGGTCGGACAAGTTCAAGTTCGAGCAATCGGGCGGCGACGCGCCAGAGTCGTGGGTGCTCGACGTGCTCCGCAATTCCGCGCTCATCGAGTGGGTCGGACACGCGCTGGCGGCGCCACTCAAGAAGATCCCCCGCCCAGCGCCGCACTCTGATCTCGATCCAGGCGCGCGACGCGAGCTTCACATCGGCAGAATCGTCGGCGCAGTCACGGGGCTGATCTGCGCCGCGCTCGCCGTGTGGGGCGCGGTCGCGGCGTTCCACACGGTCGCTGGGATCCGAGGACACACATGGGGAGTGATCTTCATCTCCACGCTCGCGACCTTCGCGCGCACCCTCGCTGCGCTCGTGCTCGCCGCGATCTGGACCGTGCCGCTCGGCGTGAAGATCGGGATGAATCCCACCTGGTCGCGCAGACTGCAGCCGGTGGTGCAGGTGATCGCGTCCGTCCCCGCGACTGCGCTTTTCCCGATCCTGATGTTCGGCCTGCTCGATCTTCCTGGTGGACTCAACATCGCCGCTGTCGCGCTCATGATTCTCGGGACGCAGTGGTACGTGCTCTTCAACGTCATCGCGGGCGCGATGGCGATCCCATCAGATCTCAAGGAAGCGGCGTCGGTTTATGGATTGAGCCGGTGGAAGAAATGGCGCCTGTTGATCATTCCGGCGATCTTTCCTTACCTCGTGACGGGGCTCATCACCGCGACGGGGGGCGCGTGGAACGCGAGCATCGTCTCGGAGTACGTCACTTTCGCGAATCACAAGTTCAGCACCGTGGGACTCGGCGCGCTCATAGCGCGCGCTGCGGATGATCAGAACTTCCCGCTTCTGCTGGCTTCGACACTCGTGATGGCGGCAGTGGTGATCGCGGGAAATCGTCTCGTCTGGCGCCGCCTTTACCGGCTCGCCGAATCGCGCTACAGGCTCGGCTGAGGACACGACAGTGACAGCAACGATCGCGCACGTGGCGCCCAACAGCGCAGCTCCGGGAGAGGTGATCCTCGAAGCGCGCGGTGTCGACAAGTATTACGGCGACGACCGCACTCCGGTGCTCGACAATGTGAGCGTCGCACTTCGTGCCGGCGAGTTCGTCGCGCTGCTCGGTCCGTCGGGATCGGGTAAATCGACGCTGCTGCGGTTGCTCGCGGGCCTCATGCCGCCGTCGTCGGGCGAAGTGCTCTCGCACGGAAAGCCGCTCACGGGTGTGAATCCGCAGGTTGCGATAGTATTCCAGAGCTTCGCGCTTTTCCCGTGGCTCACCGTGCTGCAGAACGTGGAGCTCGGCTTGCTCGCGCTCGGTGTTCCACCCGAGGAGCGGCGCGAGCGCGCGGTGAAGGCGATCGACCTCATCGGACTCGATGGTTATGAGGAAGCGTTCCCGAAAGAGCTCTCCGGCGGAATGAAGCAGCGCGTCGGCTTCGCGCGCGCTCTAGTGGTCCAGCCGGAAGTGCTCTTCATGGACGAGCCGTTCTCGGCGCTCGACGTGCTCACGGGCGAGACACTCCGCTCGGAGCTGCAGGAGCTGTGGAGCTCGCGCTCGATGCCGACGAAGGCTGTGCTGCTCGTGACGCACAACATCGAGGAAGCGGTCGCGCTCGCCGATCGCGTGCTCGTATTCGGCGCGAATCCTGGCCATATCAGGATCGAGCTTCCCGGTCTGCCGCTTCACGAGCGCAATCATCACGGTCCCGCGCGCCAGCGACTGGTTGACGCGATCTACCGTGTGATGACGAATCCCACGGAGGATGCAGCGGCGCTCGTGGAGCAGCGTCCCGCGCCGCCGGCACGCACTGAGCGCCCGCGACGCTACCAGGTGCTCCCCGATGTCGGGATCGACGATCTCACTGGCTTCGTGCAGTATCTATCGAGCATCGGTGGCCGCGCCAACGTGCACGATCTCGCACGTGACCTTCAGCTTCGCACCGACGACGTTCTCGCGATCGTGGAAGCGAGTGATCTGCTCGGCTTCGCGGACCTGCAGGACCGCGCTGTAGTGCTCAGCCCGCCAGGTGTCGATTTCGCCGACGCCGATCTCGACGCCGAGAAGGCGATGTTCAGGCGATACGCACTCGCGCACGTGTCCCTGCTGCGCCACATCGTGCGCGAGCTCGACGCATCGCCATCTCACACACTCGAGTCCGACCGGTTGATGGAGGAGCTGGAAGAGGCGTTCTCCGGCGGAGAAGCGCGTCGACAATTCGAGACGGTAGTCGACTGGGGCCGCTACGCCGAGCTGTTTGCGTACGACGACGCGAGCGGCGAGCTGCGCCTCGACCCAGAGACCGGCGTCCGCGCCGCCCAATCGCTGCGCGATGCGATGATGGCGGACAGCGCCGCGCCGTGGGCGGCCGACGATGAGTGAGCGGGCCGCTATGAGGGCGGCGCGCCGCTCACCGCAACATCCCGCACATCGCCTGATACGCCTTCGCTGCGCTCGAGCCGACATCGCGTCGCGCCCAGTCCATCACCGCTACTTCGCTGTCTGGCGTGTTGTACGATGAGACCGGGCGGCCGGCAGCGTCATAAGTGATTGCGGCGACCGGCTTCACACCGAGCGACTTGCAATCGATCAGCTTGCGCTCCACCAGCGTGCGGTAGGATTCGTGGCGTCCGATCGGCTGGCTCGATGTGTAACGCCAGCGCAGACGCGTCTTGAACGTGCCGTTGCCGAGTCGTTGCGTCTGCGTCGTGTCGATCGCGACGGAGACTGTGGGGTCGGTGTAGACGCTGTGCCATGCTCCTGCCAGGCCCGAAGAGGGTGCAGCGCGGCGTACGGGTGTTGTGCGACGATGCGTGGTTTGCGCCGCGAGCGGTGCCGCGACCAGCGCCGCGGCTGCGAGCGCGGAGAGAAGCGCGATACGTACCAAGGAAGCTCCGTGTCCAGGGAGGGGATCTTTCACGCGATGATCTGGAGCACTCCGCGTGCCGCACGGCGACCTGTTGCGAGCGCCCCTTCAACGGTTCCTGTCCGACCCTCGGTGTCGGTCGCCTCTCCCGCGAAGAAAATCGTATCCGCGACGGGTTTCGCGAGCGTCCGCGCCGCGCCGCTTCCGCCCACCACGGCGTAGCTGTAAGCCCCGCGTGAGAACGGGTCACGGAGCCAGTTGTGCGACCAGCTTCCACGTACCAGGCCGGCCAGCCGCTCGTACGTCGTCCCGATGTGGCGCGCCAGGTCTCTCAGCGCGCGCCGCTCGATCTCCTCTTCGGGAAATGCGGCAAGGTCCGCTGCGGGCGGCCCGCCCGTCCAGCCGACCAGCACTGGCGTACGCAGCGGGAAGAGCGTCCACCAGACGGGGAAGGCGCTTCCCGGGCTGTGGATGAAGCTGAGCGACGTCAGTCCGCGCGCCTTTGGAGCGCGCCGGAGCCCGTGTTCCCAGAACCGCTCGGTGAACGCGAAGACCGTCCTGACCACTGTGCCCATCGTGACGCCGGTGAGTGCGACGCGCACGTCGTTGATCTCCGGCTCGAACGCTATCGCACCGGGGTCCGGGCGCGACGCCTTGAGAACGCCGACAGGCACGGTTACGATCACCGCCTGAGCGTCGAATCGCCGTGTCGATTGATCACTGCCACGGGTTGTGACGGAGACGCGTCCCGGCTCCCAATCCACGCGCTCGACCACAGTGTTCAGCTCTATGGCGTCGAACAGGTCGCCAGCGAGCCACGCCGTGACCCGATCGTAGCCTTCGAGCACGCGTCCCATCCGCTCCTCGTCGGGGTCTTCGCCTGGATCGCCGCCGACTGCGAGCCAGCGCTCGCTCACCAGATCCGGGTCAGCCGCGTGGAATCCCTGAACGAACTCGAGTGCGAGGCGCCGCGCACGAGCCTGTTTCGCGCGCTTCTTCGTCGTGTGCGCCGCGCGCTCCTCGAGGAACTGCGAGAAGCTGCGGTCCGGGTTCCGCTTCTCGTCCAGCTTGCCGAGGACGCTGTCGATGCTCTCCCAGAAATCGCTGGCATTGCTGAAGTGTCCGTGCTCCGCTCGCCAGTGCTCACCCACCACTTCGACCGCCGTCAGTCCGGCCTCGTCAAGAATGCCGTCGGTTTCCGGCGTCTGCCCGTGCAGGAACTCGGCGCCCAGCTCGATCGGAACCGTCGCGGCGCGATCGCGGTACGTGTAGATCCGCCCTCCGACGCGCCCGCGCGCTTCCAGCACGACGAAGCTCTTTTCAGCTGCTCTGAGGTCTCGCGCGGCGGCGAGACCGGCCGCGCCGGCGCCGATGATGACTACATCGACGTTGTCAGGTTGGTCCATGGGGAGTAAATAATACTTCACCTACCGATATGCGAGCCGACCTCACGCGACTGTTCCGTCACGCATCACACGGTGCCGCGCTCGCCCTGTTGCTCGCTGCGTGCAAGCCCGTCACCTATCATGGCACGGCATACGACCCGCCCGAACCGGCGCCGCCTCTCGCGCTATCTCGCGCTGACGGATCGCCCTTCTCCCTCGCCGCGCAGCGTGGCTCGGTCGTGCTGCTCTACTTTGGCTACACCCACTGTCCCGATCTCTGTCCCACCACGCTTGCGGACTGGCACCGCGCCCGAGCCGCACTCGGTCGGGACGCCGAGCGCACGCGCTGGGTCTTCGTCTCGGTCGATCCCGCGCGCGACGATCCTGTGACGTTGCAGCGCTATGTGAGCGGCTTCGATCCTGCGCTTCGTCGGGATCACCGGCGATTCCTCACACATCGCCGCCATCGAATCTGCCTTTCACGTCACTTCCGCGAAGGAAAACAACGGCTCTGCCAACGGTTACGACGTCGTTCATTCATCGCACACTTTCGTGATTGGCAGGGACGGGAAGCTGCGGCTCCTCTACAGCGTTGGCACACCCCCGTCGGACATCGCCGCAGACGTCCGCGAGCTACTGAGGAATTGATGCTACGACGAATCATTGCTCGCACTGTCGCTCCTGACGCTCGCGTGTAGCCGCCCGAGCGCCGAAGCCGAGCACGCGACTGACTTCGAGATTCGTGACGCGTGGGTGCGCGCCGATCCTGACACAGGCACCACTACCGCTGCCTACATGCGGTTCGTGAACGGGCTTCCCGACAAGGTGGTCGTCTCCGGCTTCGAAAGCGACGCATCGCGCACGACCGAGCTGCATGAGACGCATGTAGGGTCGAGCGGAGAAGCGCGCATGACCATGCTTCCCTCGATCGCGGTAGACTCCAAGCGACGGTACAGCTCGAGCCAGGGTCGTATCACCTCATGCTCGTCGGCACCACCGAGCCGCTCAAGCCCGGGATGATGGTGCGCATCAGCATGCACGTCTCCAACGGCGCGATAGTGAGCTCGACGGCGCGCGTGCGTTGAGCCGCTCGCTCAGAGCTCCAGCTGCGCTCCGAGCTCCACGACGCGATTAGGCGGCAGCGAGAAGAATTCGGTTGCTGACCGCGCGTTCCGCGCCATGAATGCGTACAGCCGCTTGCGCCAGTGTGCGAGCGGCGCCTTCCCATCAGGAAGAATGAGCTCGCGGCCCAGGTAATACGTCGTCTCGAGCGGTGCAGCGCGCAGCGGCGCGATCTTCTTGGCGGCGCTTATGACGTCCGGAACGTTCGGGGTTTCCATGAAGCCGTATTCCGCCACGATGCGCCACACACCGTGTTGAAGGTCGGTGACCTTGATGCGCTCATCTTCGGCGACGCGCGGCACTCCGCGCTCGCGAACACTGAGCAGGATGGCTTCACGATGCAGCACTTTGTTGTGCTTCAGATGGTGAAGAAGCACTGTGGGCGCGCCCGAAACGGTCTACGGTCATGAACACGGCGGTCCCCGGCACGCGCGGAATGCCGTGCTTCTCGATGCTCGCGAGCACGTCTTCCATCGGAAGGCTCGCGCTGGTCAGCATCGACCGGGTGATGGCGCGGCCTCGGTGCCACGTGGTCATCATCGCGAAGATGGCCGCGCCAATCGCGAGTGGCACCCAGCCGCCGTGAACGATCTTGAGCGCGTTCGCGGCGAAGAACGCGATGTCGATGGCGAGGAAGATCACGGCGAACGTGATGTAGGCTATCGGCGGCCACTTGAACTTCACGCGCGCGAGCTCCGTGAACAGCAGCGTCGTGATCACCATCGTTCCGGTGACCGCTATTCCGTACGCCGCGCTGAGGGCGTCGGACGATCTGAAGCCAAGGACCATCACCACGCATCCTATGAGCAGCGCGCTGTTGACCTCGGGCAGGTAGATCTGCCCCTCGGTCTCCTCAGATGTATGTACGATGTTGAAGCGAGGGCTGTAGCCGAGCTGGATGCATTGCTGCGTGAGCGAGAAGGCGCCCGAGATGAGCGCCTGCGACGCGATGATCGCCGCCGCCGTCGCAAGCGCGATGAGCGGATACAGCAGCACGCGCGGTGCGAGCAGATAGAACGGGTTCTCCGCGCCGCGCGCGGATTCGATCACGAGCGCGCCCTGACCCAGATAGTTGAGCAGCAGCGACGGCAGAACGAGTGTGAACCATGCTGCGCGAATCGGCCGGCGCCCGAAGTGGCCCATGTCCGCGTAAAGCGCTTCGGCGCCGGTGAGCGCGAGCACCACTGCGCCAAGCAGCGGCAGCGCGGTGCGTCCATGACGCGCGAAGAGACGAACGCCGTACCACGGATTCACCGCCGCGAGCACCGACGGCGTGCGCAGGATCTGCAGCACTCCCAGCACGGCGATCGTGACGAACCAGAGCATCATGACGGGGCCGAACAGCTTGCCGATGCTCGCCGTCCCTCGCTTCTGGAAGATGAACAGCACGATGATGATCACGACCGACACCGGCACAACTACACGCGCGAGCTCGGGCGTGACGATCTCGAGCCCTTCGACCGCGCCGAGCACGGTGATCGCGGGCGTGATCACGCCGTCGCCGTAGAGCAGGGCCGCGCCGATCAGGCCGAGTGCGATGAGCACTCCCGCCCACCGCGTGCGACGCTCAGCCTTCTCGCGTACGAGGAGCGCGAGCAGCGCGAGGATGCCACCCTCGCCGCGGTTGTCGGCCCGCATGATGAAGATGATGTACTTGATGCTCACCGTCAGGACGAGCGCCCAGAGTATGAGCGAGAGCACGCCGTAGACGTTCTCAGGCGTGCGTTCGAGACCGTACATCGGCCTGAACGTTTCCTTGAACGCGTACAGCGGGCTCGTCCCGATGTCGCCGTACACCACGCCCAGGGCGAGGAGCGACATCTTGAGCAGGCGCGAGCGTGACGTCGACGCCGGGTGCGCCGGCGCCGGCTCGACGGGCGTCGTGATTCGTGCTGGCTCTGCCACTACGCGCTACGGCGCCGCGGAGGTCGCAGCCGCGCTCTCCTCGTCGAGGAGCTCGTCGTGGTTGAGGATGTCTCTCAGTCTCATGGCGTGTCCAAGATGATACGGTACTGAAGTTACAACGACATTGGACTTGAAGAGAAACGCCGTGCGGATGTAGAGCGCTGTCTTGTTGTGCAGCAGGTGCTCCCACCAGCGCCGCGGAACAATCTCCGGAACCACCACCGTGACGAGCTCGCCAGGCTCGTCGCGTGAGAGCGAATCGACGTAATCGACCAGCGGGCGCACGATCGAGCGGTAGGGCGACTCGAGGACCAGGAGATCGATGCCGATGTCCCACTCTTCCCATGCCGTGCGGAGCTGCGCCGTCTTGTCGGTCTCGACGTCCACCGCCACGGCGCGCACGTCGTCCGAGATCGCGATGGCGTACGCGAGCGCACCTGCGACCGCCTTCGTGATGCCAGCGACCGGGCACACCACAGTGTGGTGTAGCGGAGTTATCGGCGACTGACCGTCGAACATCACCTCGCGCGAGAAGCTCTCGTAGTGATCGTGAATCGTCTTGAGCAGCCAGATGATGAGCGGGATGATGAGCACCACTATCCAGCCACCCGCCGTGAACTTCGTGGCAACCTGCACGACCGACACGATCCCCGTCGCGAGCGCGCCGAGTCCATTCAGCGCGGCCCGCCAGCGCCAGCCGGGACCACGTGTGTTCAACCAGTGGAGCACCATCCCGGCCTGTGAGAGCGTGAAGCACACGAACACGCCGATCGCGTACAGCGGTACCAGCGCTGTCGTGTCGCCCTTGAAGATCACGATGAGGATCATCGCGACGATCGACAGGACTATGATGCCGTTGGAGAACGCGAGCCTGTCGCCGCGCGCGGAGAACTGGCGCGGCATGAATCTGTCGTTCGCGAGGATCCCGGCCAAACGTGGAAAATCGGCGAACGCCGTATTCGCCGCTAGCACCAGCACCGCGAAGGTCGAGTACTGCAGGAGGAAGTAGAAGATGTTGTCGCCGAAGATCCTGTGGCCCAGCTGCGAGAGCACCGTCTCCTGCGCACTGTAGAGCAGCTTGTAGTGGTGATCCAGCAGAGCGACGCCGGCGAAGAAGGTGCCGAGTATGAGCACCATCGCTGCGAGCGTCATCGCGGCATTGCGTTGGGCCGGATGCTTGAACGCCTGAATGCCATTGGAGATTGCTTCGGTCCCTGTCATGGCCGAGCATCCTTCGGCGAATCCGCGGAGCAGCAGATAGAACAACGCGAAGCCCGCGAGCGGACTCGCCGCGGCGTGCATGCGGCGCGCACCGAGCGCAGCGGTGCTGGCGGAGATCGGAATCTCGTGTCCAGTCCACGCGCGCCACGCGCCCACGGCGATGAGCGCCGCCATCATGATGATGAACGCGTACGTCGGCGCGCTGAACACCGCGCCCGATTCGCGCACGCCGCGCAGGTTGACCACCATCAGAAGCACCGTCGATACGATGCAGATGGCCACGGTGTGCGGAACGAGTCCCGAGTACGCCGAGGTCATGGCAGCGACGCCCGAAGAGATCGATACCGCGACGGTAAGGATGTAATCCGTGAGCAGTGCCGCGGCCGCGATGAGGCCCGGCATGACGCCGAGGTTTTCCTTGGCGACGGTGTAGGACCCGCCGCCGTTCGGATACGCGAAGATCGTCTGCCGGTAAGACAGGCCGACCAGGAGGAGGAGTCCGACGATGACCGCGGAGATCGGTACGACGTACCCGATCGCGGCCACGCCAATGACGCCGCCGACGACGAAGAGGATCTGATCAGTTGCGTATGCGACCGACGAGATTGCGTCGGACGACAGGACAGCGAGCGCTGTTTTCTTGGTGAGTCGTTCGTGCTCGAGTCGCTCGGTAGCGAGCGGCCGGCCGACGAGGAGGCGCTTCAGCCGCGTGAGCGGAGTAGGCATATCGGGGGAGCGGGGCGCCGGGCAGTCGCCCGGCCGAATCCATCGCGGTGTGCTGCGTTGGCGGGAGAAAGCTATCGCGCTCGCGGCGGAGCGTGGCGCGTCTCGTCGCGCAGCTCCGCCTTAAATTCTCCGGTTGGAGGATACGACATGCCACAGGCAACCAGCGCGCCACCCGAGACGCTCGAGGGATGGTACGCGCTTCATCAGATATTCAGGATAGATCGCGAGAAGCCCATCTCCTCGCCGACTTCTGGCTCCGGGCTCTTCGAGCGGGGCGGTGAGGGGAGCGACGGGTGGAGTGAGGCAGTGCGACTCATCGGCTCGACGGCGGACGTGATGTTCATCCATTTCCGCCCGACCTTGGACGAGCTTGGCGATGCGCAACGAACGCTGGAGCGTGCGCCCTGGATGAGCTCGCTCGTTCCGACTTACTCGTTTCTTAGCGTCACCGAGGCCGGATTGTACCACATGACCGCGGATCTGGCGCGTGCTGCGGAGGAGCGCGGTGGCAAGATCGGCGACGCCGATTACCAGGCTGCGGCGAAGGAGCGCGCGTCGAAGGAGCGCGACAACGTCTACGTGAAGCGCAGACTCTACCCCGAGCGGCCGGACGGAATGCCGTACGTGTCGTTCTATCCGATGTCGAAGCGGCGCGAGACGGGGCAGAACTGGTACGCGCTTCCGATCGAGGAGCGCAGCAGGATGATGCACGAGCACGGCCTCACCGGCCGGCGCTACGCCGGTCGCGTGCAGCAGATAATCACGGGTGCGATAGGCTTCGACGCATGGGAGTGGGGAGTGACGCTCTTCGCCGGCGACCCACTCGACTTCAAGAAGCTCGTGAGCGAGATGAGATTCGACGAGGCAAGCGCCGCGTATGCGGAGTTCGGTCAGTTCTGGGTGGGAAAGAGCGGCGCACTCGACGAGGTGCTGGGATAGAGTGATGTGAGCGACGCGCATTGCCGCGGTCGCCGCTCAGCGTTATCGTTCCGGCAGGCGCGAGCGGTATTCGCGTACGGGATGTAGCGCAGCTCGGTAGCGCACCTGAATGGGGTTCAGGGGGTCGCGGGTTCAAATCCCGCCATCCCGATGGTTGTGTCAAAGCCTCGACGGCTTAGCCGTCGAGGCTTTGTTTTCCCGCCCGCCTTACCGGTGTCGAGTAACCCGGCTTTTCAAACTTCGCCGCTTCCGCAATAACGCGTGGTCTGCCTTGCTCTGCGGCCACCAGCACAAACCTGCGCGCCGTGGCAGACGGCGGTTCAGAGGCTGATGAGCACGCCGGCGCGGGTGGTCCACATGTGGTCGTTCCCGCGGATGAAGCCGTAGCGCTCCTCGACTTTGGCGGAGAGCTTGTTCTGCTGCAGCGTCACCTGCAGCCCCGCCAGTGCCTCAAGGCCTAGGCGTGCGCCCTGCCACTGCTGAGCCGTACCACTGCTCCAGTTGGAACCGACGCTTCCACCGGCGTACGGCGTGACTGTGCTGTTGCCGCCCGGCTGGGCGGTGACGTCGAGCGAGAGGCTCTCCTGCGACGGTCCGCCGCCGGTCTGTTTCGTCCAGTCAAATCCCGGCGAGGTACCGATACCACAGGCTGATGAGGACGCCCGCGCGGGTGGTCCACATGTGATCGTTACCGCGGATGAAGCCATACCGCTCCTCGACCTTGGCGGAGAGCTTGTTCTGCTGCAGCGTCATCTGCAGCCCCGCCAGTGCCTCAAGGCCCAGGCGTGCGCCCTGCCACTGCTGACCGGTGCCGCTGCTCCAGTTGGAGCCGACGCTCCCACCGGCGTAGGGCGTGACCGTGCTGTTGCCACCCGGCTGAGCGGTGACGTCCAGCGAGAGGCTCTCCTGCGAGGATCCGCCGCCCGTCTGTTTCGTCCAGTCAAATCCTGGCGAGGTAGCGATTCGGATCGGGGCGCTCTTGGCACCCCACGTGAGCGGGAGCGCGACCCCAGCGCCCCACGAATTGGAGCCGGACGATGTGGCGTGCGCGAAATCCCCGTGCAGGTCGAGTTGGGTCTGCTGCGCCCCGGCCCGGTGGGCGGCAACGAGTGTGAGTGCGGCCGCGCCGATACGCGAGATGACGGTGCGAGTATTCATGATGTCTCCGTTGTGGTTCGGGTTCGGCGCTGATGCTAAGCAGACTTTGGACCCAAGCGGTGCTGCGCACGCGGACGGTTGCTACAAGCGCGCGTGGCAGACTCGCGGGGCAGCAGATGCGTCGCCGACTGGGGCCGGTACCGCGCATCCCTTGCGTCTGCACACCTCAGTGCAATAATTCCAAACAGGTGCAACATCGGCGTCTCGCCCGCGCGGAGGCGCCGATGACCGGAACAACTCGGAGGTGATCTGGATGGAAAGTGATACGGCCGCGCGCACGATTCCCGATGCCGAACCGCGCACGAGCGCCAGAGCCGCGGTGGTAGGCCCGGGCGAGGGGCGCGCGATCTGGTTCCTCGGCAACCTCATGGTCTTCAAGGCCACCGCTGAGACGACCAACGGTGCTTTCGGCCTGATCGAATCGCTCGTTCGGCCCGGCTCGTCGCCTCCGTTGCACATTCATCAACGCGAGGACGAGGCGTTCTGGGTACTCGAGGGCTCGGTTACCATCTTGTGCGGCGGTGAGACGTATCACGCGCCAGCGGGCTCGTATGCGTTCCTACCGCGTGGCGTGCCACACACGTACCGTGTCGATGGGGACACGCCAGCCCACTTGCTCACGCTGCTGACGCCTGGCGGCGGCGAGGCCTTCTTCGCGGCTGGCGGCTCACCCGCCGACAGTCTCACGCTCCCGCCTCCGTCGGCGCCGGATATTCCGTACCTGAAGACCGTTGCTGAACGTTTCGGCAATGAGTTCGTCGGCCCCCCGCTCGCGCGTGAGAGCTAGCGCTCGGAGTCTGCGTCCCTAGCGCACGCTGCCCACGATCCCTGACGCAAGAGAGGGTTGGCGATTGCCAACCCTCTCTTACTCATCTGATCGCCTCGCGCTGCACGATGCCGTGAGCGCGCCGCGAATGCTACCGTTCTTAGAACCAGCGCGCGACGCCGTCGTCGTACATGCACGCACGTCTGGTGCGCGGGCCGTGATAGTAGTACCCGTCGTTGCATTGCGCGGCTGCGTGATTGCGCGTCTGGTCGATGCCGTTCTCCCTGCGAAGGAGTGCGATGTCACGCCCGCCGCGCCCCATGCCCTGATAGACTCGGTCGCGGGCCCCGTTATTCATCACGCCGCCGGGGACGATCACATTGCCGTTCGGCTGACCCGGAAGCACCTTGCCCCCGATGCGGTCGTCGACGCGGCCGTTGATGGTCGTGGTCGACCTAATGCCACCATGCCGGTCGCACGCGCGGTGGTCCGCGTTGGTGTACACCGTGCCGTCGTTACATAGCGTCTGTACTCTCTGCGGTCGCTGCGCGTGCGCCGCTAGCGGGATGCACAGCGCCGCCACGCACGATGCGGTCGAGATCAGATTGCGTATCGTCACCATTGTCGGTCAACCTCGGATTGCGGGTGGTGGAAAAGTGCGCGGGCCGCGTCGGTCGCTCTCTCTTTCTCTCGGGCCCATTGCGGGGGCGAGCCGGTAGGCGTCGCGATTCCCTAGTCTGCATACCCTCCGAGGCGAATCCTGTGCCGCCGACGCCCGTTTCGGATACTCCCCGCCCTCGTGGCGCACCCGATCAGCGCCCGGAATCACCCCGTTTCCGCGGGCCGACCGTGCCGAGCCGCTGCAACGCTGGTCTGCGCCTCACGCCGAGCTCATCGACCTGCCGACGTCGACGCGGATTCTACCGCGACGTCCCGGGCGTCGAGCTGGTTGCACTACGCGCTCGCGCGGAATGCGGGCACGCTGCCTGCGACCACGCACGCCCGTCAGAGTCACTACGCCAATCCAGCCTCCCGTCCCATGCCAATCACACAACTCTCGCGTTCGAGCGCGCCCGCGTCCACACTTCCCTCGTGCTCGCGATCACCGCACTGCTCAGCGTAGCCTGCGCATCCGGCGGCGTGAACGTGCGCACCCAGGTGGCCCCGCAGGCCAGCTTCGGAACGTACCGCACCTTCACCATCCTCACGCCGCACATGAACGGCGGCAATCCAGCCACGCAGGATGATCCGATGCTCGACAATTCGATCACCAACCAGGCGATTCGCGCCGAGATCAGACGAGATCTCGAGGCGCGCGGCTACAGGCCCGGCGGCGCGAACGCAGATGTCGGCGTCGCGTTCTACGCAGCGGCGCGGCAGACGCTCGATGTAACCAACGTCAATTACGGATATCCGTACCGGCCGTGGTGGTGGGGCGATCGCCAGGAAGTCGTGCCGGTAACGCAGGGAACCGTCGTGGTGGACGTCATCGACAGGCACACCAACCGTCTCGTCTGGCGTGGCAGCGGGCGCAGCGAAGTCTCCGACAACCCGCAGCAGTACGCGACGCAGGTTCGCACCGCGATCGACAAGGTGCTCGGCAAGCTGCCGAACGCCGGCATGTGATCGGCGCGGGTACGTCTACGGCGCGGCGATGCTCACGTCACGCAGCCGCGCCGCTGCGGTCTCCGCGGTGAGATCCCGCTGCGGCTCGGCGAGCATCTCGTAGCCAACGAGAAACTTGCGCACCGTCGCCGAGCGCAGCAGCGGCGGATAGAAGTGCATGTGGAGATGCCACTCGGGATGCGGCGCGCCGTCGGTCGGCGCCTGATGTATTCCGGCGGAGTAAGGGAAGGGAGCGTTGAACACGGCGTCGTAGCGCATCGTCAGCTCCTTGAGCACCGCTGCGAGCGCGTCTCGCTCCTCGTCTTCGAGCTGATCGAGTGACTGCGCGGGCCGTCGGCTCACTATCAGTGTCTCGAACGGCCACACAGCCCAGAACGGTACGAGCACTACGAATGCAGCGTTCTCGACGACGATCCGGTCGCGGATCTCGCGCTCCAGCGCGACGTAATCGGTCAGCAGGGTGCGTCCGGTACGATCGTGGTGCTCGCTGAAGCGCGCGCCCTCGCGCGCCGGCTCGAGCGGCACGGATCGCTGAGCCCAGATCTGGCAGTGCGGGTGCGGATTGCTCGCACCCATCATCGCTCCGTGGTTCTCGAAGATCTGCACGTGCCCGATGTCGTCGCGCGCGCCGAGCGTCGTGTACTGATTCGCCCACTCGTCAACTACGGCGCGGATGGCCGGAGTCTTCATTCCAGATAGCGCGATGTCGTGCCGCGGTGAGAAGCACACCACGCGACAGATTCCGGATTCTCCGCGCGCGACGAGTAACCCGTCGCGATCGAAGCTGATGCCTCGGCGCATCCTGCTTGAGCGCGGGATAGTCGTTGTCGAAGACGAACGTCCCGGTGTAGTTCGGGTTGCGCACTCCACCAGCGCGCTCGTTGCCCGGACAGAGATAGCACGAAGGGTCGTACGCAGGGCGCGACGACGGCGCGCTGGATTCGACCTGTCCGAGCCACGGTCGCTGCGCGCGGTGCGGTGAGACGAGCAGCCAGTCGCCGGTGAGTACGTTGAGTCTGCGGTGCGACGTGCCGGAAAGCTGCGCTAGCGTGTCGTTCATTCGCGCGGCGTCAGAGGCGATCGAGTCGTCCGCCGTCCACGACGAGGCTCGCGCCCTGCACGAAGCGCGCGTCATCCGACGCCAGGAACGCGATCGCTGCAGCGAGATCCTCCGGCTTGCCGACTGTGCGTCCGATCGATCTTCTCGACGCCCGATTTCACGTTCGGGTTGTCCCACAGCATCGGAGTGTCGACTGCGCCAGGGAGCACCGCGTTCACGCGTATTCCGCGCGGCCGCCCTTCGATCGCCGCCGATCTCGTCAGCGACACGACTGCCGCCTTGGCCGCGGCGTAAGGCGCGACCATCGGCTCCGTCTCGATCGCGTGAATGCTCGCGACGTTCACTATCGCGCTTCCCGGCTTCATCACGTCGAACGCGCGCTTGATGAAGTAGAACGCGCCGAGCAGGTCGACGCGCAACACCCTGATCCAGTCGTCGCCCGTGAGATCGACGAGCGCCTTGAACGTCATGAGACCCGCGTTGTTCACGACGACGTCCAGCGAACCGAACCGGTCGGTCGCGGCCTTCACGCAGCTCGCGACCTGGTTCTCATCGCTCACGTCACACGCGAAGCCGATCGCGTCTTCGGCGCCCGCCTGCTTCACCGCCTCGGCAGCCGCCGACGCTTTGGATACGTCGATGTCCGCGAGCACGACCTTCGCCTTCTCGCTGCCGAATCGTGTTGCTGTCGCGAGCCCGATTCCGCTCGCCGCTCCCGTCACGATGACGCTCTTTCCCTCGAATCTGTTCATCTTGCCGCCGTTTCGTGTGGTGTTGCAACCGCGCGTGTCTTCTGCGCAGCTTCAGCGCTCGCTGCAGGCGAGCCGTTGGAGCCCCCAACGTCGGGTGTCGGGCCGGGCGAGCGCGGCTGGCCGGCGCCGCTGCGTGAACTTCGCCTCGGCACCATCCTCGATCGAAGAATGCTCCGGCGTGAGCGGCAGCGACAGCACCACGCTCTGGCTCGGCAACACTCCCTTCCACTCCGCGATGAGACACTTGTAAGCCTCGCCGACCGGTCTGATCTTCCTGTCGAGATCGAACAGGCCGAGCGGATCGACGTGGCCGTTCTGCTCGCGCAACGCGCTGTCCCAGTCGACTTGATCGGTGAGACTGTACCACGTGAAGCCCACGATCGGAACGCCGTCGTTGCGGACGCGCATGACGTTCGCCCACTCCTTGTGCAGCCACGTGACGGCTTCGTTCCCCTGCGGCCCCTGCCGATAGTTCGTCTCGGTGTGCATCACCGGAATCGCGTAGCGCTTGTAGTACTGACGCGTGATGACGTAGTAGCCGAAGATCTCACCCGACGCCTGCGTGCTGCCGTCATCGTTCACAATATGCTCGTTCGTGACGTAGTAGTCATTTCCCATCACGCAGTGGCGCTTGAGGCCATTGCCGAGAAAGAAGTGGTACTCGTCGCGCGTCATCCCGTTGTCCATCAGGTACTCGTACATCTCCGATCCGACTCGCCTTCCGTAATTGAGATCGAGCGAGAGAAATCGCAGGTCGTTCATCAGCTCAGCAGGCGCGATCGCTTTCGGATTCTTTGCATGGAAGTATTCCGTCGATTCGCTCTGCACGAAGATCGCGTCCGGACGAACCTCGAGGATCGCTTCCATCGCGAGCACGTTCGCCTTCACCAGATTCTTTATCGCGGTTACGAATGCGCGGTCCGTCGTCATCTGCTCGTTCCACCATCCGAACTTCGCCGAGAACAGCGCGCAGACATACATCTCGTTCACTGGAGTGTAGAGCTGAACCCACGGAAAGCGCATCGCGAACGCCTTTGCGTACTTCGCGAAGAGATCCGGGAAGTCAGGATTCTGAAAGTTGCCGATCCAGTCGGGAACGCCGAAGTGACACAGGTCCGCGATCGGCGAGAGAGGGCGCGGATCGAGCTGGCCGAACGTCTTGTCGGCGAATGACCAGTCGTACTTGTCCGGGCGCGAGCCAGTCGCGGTATAGCGGCGGTCCGTAGCGCAGATGAGTCACACCAATCGATTCCGCGAGATCGAAGTCCTCCTGCCAGCGGTCGTAATGGCCGCAGCTCTTCATCTCGTCCACCCTCACCTTGCCATGCTGGATGGTCGGATAGCTGTTCTCGATCCCCGTCGCGAATATGAAGCTCGTGGTCTGTGAATCGTTCGTCATGCGCCTCGATATTGCACGGACCAAGCCGCGCCGCGCGCACGGCCTCAAACGGTCAGCCAGTGTCTCCCGCGCTCCGCGGCTGCGCGAGGCGTGGCGCTTGCAAGAAAGCGATCTCTCTTCATCCCACCGAGACGCTTCGCATGAACACCGATCTTCTTGCCACATATCTGGGCGATCACCTCGCTGGCTCGGTCGCGGCGATCGAGCTGCTGGATCACATCTGCGACGACTGCGCTGGGACGCCCGCCGGTGAGCAGGTTGCTCAGATTCGCGCCGACGTCACCGCCGACCGCGACGAGCTCCAGCTCCTCGTCCATCGTGTTCCTGTGAGCTCGAGCGCGGTGCGCAAGGCCACGGCGTGGATCGCGGAGAAGGCAATGGTCGTCAAGCTGCGCGTCGACGATCCCACCGACGGCGCGCTGAGACATCTCGAGGCCGTCGAGGCGATCTGTCTTGCGCTCGCGGGAAAGAGCGCGCTCTGGCGCGGACTCGCCAGTGTCGCCTCCGACGTGCCCGGAGTCTCCAGGGCATCGACTACCAGCGCCTGATCCAGCGTGGCGAGGACCAGCAGGTGCGCATGGAGACGCTCAGGCTCCAGGCGGTGCGTGAGGCGTTCGCCGAGCCCGCGCACGCCGGCTGAGAGCTCGGGCCGTCAGGCGACCCGCACGCGACCGACGTCGTCGGTAGCGACGCCGAAGACATCACGCAGCGCCGATCGCGCCGCGTGAAGCCCGCACATGCCGTGCACGCCACCGCCCGGTGGCGTCGAGGACGAGCACAGGTAGAGTCCTCGCACGGGAGTCGAGTGAGGATTCAGTCTGACGGTGGGGCGGAAGAAGAGCTGCCTGAGCGTGTTCGCTCCCTGGCCGATGTCACCGCCGACGATGTTCGGATTGCGTGCTTCGAGATCCGCGGTGTTCATCACGTGCCGCGCGAGAACGACATCTCTGAAGCCCGGCGCGAAGCGCTCGATCTGTGCTTCGATGCGGTCCAGCATGCTCACCGTCGATCCGGACGGCACGTGACAGTATCCCCACAGTGTGTGCTTTCCCGCTGGTGCTCTGCTGTCATCGAACACACTCGGCTGCGCCACCAGTACCATCGGTGTGCGAGGCAGCACGCCGTCGCACGCTTCGCGCTCGCCGCGAACGATCTCGTCGAGGGAAGCGCCGAGGTGAAGCGTCCCGGCCTCGCGGCAGCGCGGCGATGTCCACGGAACTGGTTCGGAGAGCGCCCAATCCACCTTGAACACGCCCGGACCGTACTCGAAGCTCTCCAGCGCGCGACGGTATCTCGCCGGCAACTGGTCGCGGGCGATCGCAGCTACTTGATTCGGCGAAATGTCCAGCAGCACCGCGCGCGCTTGCGGCAGCGCGTCGAGAGAGGCGACCGGGACGTCGGTCTCGATCGTGCCGCCCAGGTCGAGCAAGTACGCCGCGAGCGCGTTCGCTATCGACCGCGATCCGCCGCGTGGTATGGGCCAGCCAGGTCGATGCGCTGCCGCCATGAGCACGAGTCCGATCGCCGAAGTTCCCGCTGCATCGAGCGGTTGCATCGAGTGAGCGCCGACGCCAGCGAGCAACGCACGTGCGTGGTCGCCTTTGAACCTGTGCGCGAGCAGCTCGACAGGCTGGATTGCGCTCATGCCAAAGCGCGCCTCGATGAGCGGATGCCGCGGCAGCCGCATCGGCGCGAGAATGTCGGGGAGCAGGTCATCCCACCGCCGCACGAGCGGCCGCACGAGCGAGATGATAGTCATCGCGATCGGCGCCAAGGGTGTCTGCAGTCTCGACGGATATCGGCGGTGAGCAATGCCGCGTCGCCGCCGTCGAATGGATGCGCGAGTTGCACGCGCGGCGAGATCCACTCGAGACCGTACTTGTGGAGCGGCAGCGTGTTGAAGAATGGCGAGCCTGCGGCGAGCGGGTGGACCGCAGAGCACACGTCGTGAGCGAACCCTGGGAGCGTGAGCTGCTCCGTGCGCATGCCGCCGCCGATGATGCTCGCGCCCTCGACGACGAGTACGGAAAGTCCCGCGCGAGCCAGGACGATAGCCGCGGCGAGCCCGTTTGGACCGGACCCAACCACAATCGCATCGAACGATGGCATTTGGTCGCGCGACGGGGCAGGAACCGTGCGCGCCGCACTCTGGGCGCTGGCGTACAATGTGCACACTCATCCGGGATTGGCGATGCGGCCACTTTTCGGACACACGTTCAGCGAGGCGGCTGCTTTGTGACCGTCCGAACGTCGGTATCGGTCTGCTGGCTGCACCGGCGTTGAAGACGGTCCGAGGCCGCATGCGGTGCTGGTCCGTGCAACTGTGAGAAGCGTGGGGGATTACCCCTCGCCACCCGATGTGGACGGAGAATGATGGACGTGAGCGGAAACGACAGAGGCACCACCGTACCCGCAGGGCGTCCCAGCGCGCTCAAGCGCCGCCGCGACGTCCCGGAGCGCCGCATCGTCGATGCCACCGGAAGAAAGTGGTGTCTCTACGAGGTCGAGCATGGCGCGCCCAGCGGCGGTGACAGCTCTGAGAGCAGGTCGCTCATCGCCGAGGATGAAGGAGTGATCAGACGTCTGCGAACGTTCCCCGACGACTGGTATCGCATGACCGACGCGCAGCTCGTCCAGCTCGTCGAGGGACGCGTAACCTCGCGCTAGCTTGCGGGTGCTAGTCTCGAGTCGCCGAGCTGTCAGCCAGCCGCGACTCATCGTTGCTCACGATCGCCGTCACGCGACCCATCCGCGCAGCTCGTACTCCAGCCACGCTATGCGCTCATACAGCGCAGCCCGAAACATCGCGAGCCGATCGCTCGCCCTGCGAACATTGTGCACCGCGATGTCGCGCGACTCGGCTGGGACGCACACGACCCTGAAGCCAACATCCTCGAACACGCTGCACGCGCGTCGCGTGTGAAGCGGCGACGTGACTACGGCGATTCGCTGCGTTGTGCGCGGCGGCAGAATTCGCGCGACGTTGATGGCTTCGGTGCGCGTGCTCGTGGTGCGGCGAGTGATGATGAGGGTATCTCCGTCAGGGAGCAGCGCGAAGAGCCGCCGCTGGTCCGCTTCCGGCGTGACCTTCGGAGCACTACGGAGTGGATTCGGTTGCGTTGCGACGAGCTTGCTCGCGACGCCGCGTCGCACGAGCGCCATCGCCGCGAGGAATCTGTCGAGCGCTTCGCTGGTCAACATTCCGTCAGCGGTCACCGACCCTGAGAGTGCTACGACCGCGCTCACATGCGCCGGAACGCTGTCGGATCGCACCAGCCCGCGCGAAGCAATCTGCGCTACTGTCGTCTTCGCGACGACGATCCACGGCGCGCAGCTCAGCGCGAGCACAGTCCACATGCTGCGCGGCGCGCGAATGTACGTCAGCGCACCAAGTGCCGCCGCAACGATGCACACCGCGATGCGCCAGGTCGTCGAGCGTGTCGACTAACAGGTCAGTCAGGATCGCGCCGATTACTCCGCCCAGCACGATGCCGACCGCAACTCGTTCCCAGGATTTCATCGATCAGTCAGCGTTGACGGTGTGCAAGATGCTATAATGTATCTGGGCTTCGAATCGCGATCCTTATCGCGCGATCGGTGTAACAGAAAGATCCAAAGCTTCTCGCGGGATTTTTTATGACACACGGAATCAGAAAGCTCGGGGTCGCGGCCGCCGCCATCGCGCTTGCGGGACTCGCCACGGTCGGATGCTACCGAGGAACCGGAATCGACGAAGGCGTGGCTCCCGCCACGGTCTACACGATGATGGAGCCGATCGGCTACGGCTACTACGGCTATCCCTTCAGCCCGTACGCGTACAACGGTCTGCTCTACTCCGCGGACGGCGTCCCGCTCGGGCCGGCGTATGGCGGTCTGTACGGCTACCCGTACTCGTACGGCTACGCAGGAATCCCCTACGGCTACGTAGGCACGCGGACCTATGCGCCGCGCCACTGGGTCGGCTACCGCGGCAGCTCGAGCGGTAAGACGCTTCCAGCGCCGCCACGCGTCGTGACGCCGCACGCTACGAGGATCGCGCCGCCGCCGCGCATGGCGCCGCCGCACGATCGCGCCACTAGCGCGCACCGAACCGGTCGCTCATCTAAGCGCCGAGCTCTCCAGAGAGCTCGGCGCTTTAGATTTTCGGAACGGCCGGCCGCACATCGTGGCATTGCGGCGTCGCGGCATCGCTTGCTCCCTCGATCAGACCATGCTAACGCGTCAAGACATTCAGAGCGCCCACCGAGTCATCGCTGATCGCGTGAGACTCACGCCCGTGGTGCGCGCGAGTGGCGCACAGCTCGGCGTCGCCGCGAGCGAAGTCGTGCTCAAGCTGGAATGTCTGCAGCACACCGGCTCGTTCAAGGCGCGCGGCGCGTTCACCAATCTTCTCACGCGCACCGTTCCCCCTGCCGGAGTTGTCGCAGCATCCGGCGGGAACCACGGCGCCGCGGTCGCGTACGCTGCGCGCGAGCTCGGCGTCCGCGCGACCATCTTCGTGCCGAGCGTTTCGTCGCACGCCAAGATCGATCGCATCCGGAGCTACGGTGCAGAGCTCGTCGTCGGGCGGCGACCGTTACGCCGACGCGCTCGAGGCAAGCGAGCGATGGGCGCAGCAGTCAGGAGCACTGCCGATCCACGCTTACGATCAGCTCGAGACGCTTGCGGGGCAGGGAACCGTCGCGCTCGAGCTGGAGGAGCAGGCACCGCAGCTCGACACCGTGCTCGTCGCAGTCGGCGGCGGCGGTCTCGTTGCGGGAATTGCGTCCTGGTACGCCGGCGCCAGCGCGCGTGATCGGTGTCGAGCCGGAGCGCGCGCCAACGCTCACGCGCGCGCTCGAGGCGGGTCATCCGGTCGATGCCGAAGCGGGCGGCGTGGCTGCGGATTCGCTCGCACCGCGTCGCGTCGGCGAGCTCGTCTTTCCCATCGCCAAGCAGTACGTCGAGCAGGTCGCGCTGGTGAGCGACGACGCGATCATCGATGCGCAGCGCTCACTCTGGGACGATTTCCGCGTAGTCGCGGAGCCTGGCGGCGCCGCGGCGTTCGCCGCGCTGCGCTCGGGCGTGTATCGCCCCTCTCGCGGCGAGCGCGTCGGTGTGGTCGTCTGCGGCGCCAACACGACCGCCGTCGATTTCTCGCGCGCCGTAAGCGCGAGCTGACGCCGATGGCACGAGGCGCGGCTGCTCGTGCGCGCGACCTCATGCTCGCGTTCGATCCCGGCTTCACTCGCCTCCGACTCGGCCTTCGCGCGTCGCTATCGGCCGCAGCATCCACTGCCGTGCTTTACGAATGCGCACGGCTCGTCGGCCTGCCGCCGTCGGACGCGTTGCTCGGCATCATCATCCCAATGATGGGCGCAGTACTCATCACGGACCCCTCGAGCCGCGATCAGAAGATCACGTTCGCGCTCGTTCCGGTCGTCGCCGTCGTCATGGCGACAATCGGAACTGTGCTTGCGCCGTCACGCGTCGCCAACACCATCGGTTTCGCGATCGTGATCTTCTGTGCAGTTTACGCGCGCACCTTCCGCCAGCGTGGAACGGCGCTCGGGATGATCGCTTTCATGACGTACTTCTTCGCCGTCTTCTTTCACGCGCCGATCGCCGAGCTGCCGATAGTTCTCGCCTCCGTCGTGCTCGGCGCGGCGGTGACGTATGTCGTCCGCTTCGTCGTGCTTCCGGATCATCCGCGCGCGATTCTGGCGGAGAGCATCGAGGCTTTTCGCGCGCGCGCGTCCTCCGCGCTCGGCGCGATCGTGCGCGCGGTCGCCCTATCAAGCACGCCGGCGACTCGCCGCAGCGCGCGCGGCTGGCGTCGTGTTCACGCGCGGCTCGCCGCGCTGAACGAGTCTGCGCTGGCTATGGAAGAGGAGGTCGGCGAGTCACGCGCTGACGCCGACTGCGCGGCAGTGGACCAGCGACGTGTTGACCATAGAAGCAGCGATCGGAGCGATCGCCGACGTCGCCGAATCGGCTGTGGGTGAAGTTGCGGAGCGTCCGACGACTGCGGCGCTCGCGGCGGTTGCGCGCGACTTGCGCGCCGCAACACTTGACGAAGCTGGCGCGGTGCAGTCGTTGCGTGCGCCGCTCAGCGACGTCGGCGCGGACATCGTGAGGTCGCGCGTTCGATGGGCACTCGATGTCATCGGCGATCGGGCGCCGTGGCGACCCGACCGTCTTCCGTCGCCGCGCGCCACGACGGCCGAAGGTGGCGTCGCCGAGCCGGAGCTCGCGTACAGCGATCGCGACCCGCGTGCATCGTCGCTCGCGCGCCCGCTCAGGCTCGCGATCGAGGCTGCGATTTCCGGAACGATCGCGATCATCATCGGGCACATGATCTCCGAGGAGCGCTGGTACTGGGCCGTGATCGCGTCGTACGTCGTGTACGTGCGGTCGACGACGATGGGAGAGACGGCGTCGCGCGCGTGGGAGCGCGTCGCCGGCACCGTCATCGGAGTGACCGCGGGACTCGTGATCGCCGCGTTGGTCGGGTCGTATCCCGAAGCGTCGCTTGCAGTGCTCTTCGTTGGCGTATTCGGCGCGTATTATTGCTCGCGCTCGTCGTACACGATCATGATCGCGTGCATCACTGTCGATCTCGCGCTGCTCTACGTGTTGCTCGGGCGGTACGATCCCACGCTGATGTACATGAGGTTCATCGAGACTCTCGCTGGCGCGACGATCGGTGTGGTCGTGGCGATGCTCGTGCTCCCCTCGCGCAGCTCAGCCAAGCTCGAGCTCGTCCTCGCCGACGTCCTGCGCGGCGCCGCGTCGGCGGTCGCTGTAGCGCTGAGCGGCACGAGCGATAGTGCGGACGCGTCGCTCGTCGCGGAAGTTCGGAGAATGGACCATGCGCTGCAGGAGCTGCGCAACGCCGTGCGCCCGCTGGAGGGCTGGTCGTTTCCCATCGTGCGCAGCGATGCCGCGGAAGTGATGACGGAATCGGTTCAGCTCGCGTACGCGGTGCGGCAGCTCGCCGTGTGCGCGGTGCACCCTGCGCGAGCGGCGGCGATGCCGAGGCTCTCGACGCCGATGAGCTCGCCAAGGCGACGGCGGCACGTTGTCGCGCAGTCGCGGCGCTGGTGGATCGAACCGCTGTGACGAGTCATCCTATCGCCGCAGAGACTGAAACACCCGCCGTCTCACCTGCAATGCGGACGCGCGGGCGACGCGGCAACGCTGCTGCGTCGAATCCGTATTACGTGCGACGCCATTGCGCGCCGCGCGGCGATCCACGACACTCTCACGCAACCAACCTGACCGACGATGTACCAGATCACCGAGACCGAATGGATATGGCACGACGGGCGAATTCATCCGGTGGGCAGATGCTCACGTGCACGTACTCAGCCACTCGATGCAGTTCGGCTCCTCCGCCTTCGAGGGAATTCGCTGTTACTCCACTCCGCGCGGCCCCGCGATCTTCCGGCTCCGCGAGCATCTCCAGCGGCTCGCCAACTCGTGCAAGATCTATCGCATGGAGCACCGTTACAGCGTCGATGATCTCGCGGCAGCGTGCTGTGAGCTCGTCGCTGAAGAACAATCTTCCCGCGTGCTACATCAGGCCGATGGTGCTGCGCGGCTACGGCGCGGCCGGCATGGTCCCTCACGCGAGTCCGGTCGAGGTGTACCTGCCGTGCTGGCCATGGGGCGCGTATCTGGGCGAGGGCGCGCTCGAGAACGGAGTCGACGCTTGCGTCTCGACCTGGCATCGTGTCGCGCCGAACACGATTCCCGCCATCGCGAAGGTCGCCGGCAACTACCTCGGCGGTCAGCTCATCAAGATGGAAGCGCTCGCGAACGGCTTCGCCGAAGCAATCGCGTTGGGCCCTGACGGGATGCTGAGTGAGGGATCAGGTCAGAACCTCTTCGTCGTGTCTGGCGGCGTGATCTTCACTCCGCCGATTGACGGAACACTCCTTCCCGGAATCACGCGCGCGAGCATCATCGCGCTCGCGCGTGACGAGGGCTACGAGGTGCGCGAGGGGCCACTTCCGCGCGAAGTTCTCTACACCGCCGACGAGGTCTTTCTCACCGGCACCGCCGCGGAAGTGACGCCGGTGCGCAGCGTCGATCGGCTTCAGGTGGGCGCAGGGAAGCCTGGTGAGGTGACGAAGCGATTGCAGGAGCGCTTCCTTGCGATCGCGCGCGGCGAATCCGAGGATTGCCACGGCTGGCTCACGTACGTCAACGACCTCGCAGGTGCTCCCGGACGTACTGCCTGACGTCCGGCTCGAATTCCTCCGTGAAGTCGGCGGTGAAATAGCTCGCGAGGCCGGCGAGCGAGAGCGTGAGCGCGTGCCGTGAGTTGCGGAGGCGCCGCGGCTCCCAGCTCGTGGTGACGAATCCGGTGGTGACGGCGCCGATGAAGCGCGAGATCGCCAGGCGATGTCCGCCATCATCGGTCCGGATGAAGAGCGTGTTGTGAACCACGTCGTCGAGCCGCGGGCCGAAGCCGCTGCGATTGGATCTCTCGTATCGCGGATCCTCGTGTAGCACGCGAGCCCGCGGCGAGCTCCGCGCCGTTGCGCACCACGCCCGCGCCGAATCCAGCCGCGTACCGCCGGCCGTAGCCGCTGATTCCCGTTCCCCACTCCGGCGGCGAGTGATGAAGCTGCGCGAGGCCGGCGCCAAGTCCATCGTTGAGGAAGACTCGCGGCGCGAAAGTGTGGTCGAAGAAGCGTTGCGTCCTGTCGTGCTCGGTCAGCGGGCGCCAGGTCGTGTCTGCGACGAGTCGTGTCGGCGCGCGCAGTGCGAACGCGCGCACTGTCGCTTTGCGCGCGTGCCGCAAGCGGCGATGTCAGTAACGCCAGCGTCGCGAGGACGAGCAGCGAAGCGTGGAGTGGTCACACCGTGGCGGCGTGCGGAGCCCGGACGCCGCGCCGTGTCACGCGCAGGAGTTCGCGCGTGTCACTGCGTCGCGTCCAAGCCCGGCGCCATGGATCACGTCATCGACCTTCGCGAGCACATACTCCAGAATCCGCAGCGTCGTCCGCGCTTCCTGCGCGTCACGCGGAGTGAAGTGCTTGAGCCCGATCACCGCGCGCGATCCCTGCAGCCCGACCGAGAGCCACAGCAGCGACATCACGGCGATCGATGTGTACGTGAACGACGACGATTCGATGTCCGCCGGAATCCCGTAAACGGTGAAGTACTGCGCCGCCAGAAGGAGCGCCAGAAGGACGAGCGACACGTACTTCGCGATGGCGATCCGCGACAGAAAGCGGAACGTGCAGAGCGCGCCGCCGGAATCGATGACGAGCGTCCGCATCGAGGCCGACCACCACGTCCGGTCGAGCATCCACGCGCCGCGCGCCGCGCGCCGGCGTCCCAGTGCGACGGCGATCCAGGACCAGTTCGCGCGCGCCACCGGTGTCGCGCATTCGGGAATCCCGATCTCGAGAAACACCGACGCGCGGCGCGAGAGCTCGTGGATCTTCTCTTCGTCGAGGCGCGTCTTGACGACCGACTCGAGGCTCTCGCCCTCCCGGCGGCGTGCGTCTGCCCTGCGCGCACGGATCAGATCGACGGCGCGCACCAGATCGGGATCACTCGCAATGTCCGCCGCGCGAGCGTCTGCCGCGCGCTCGAGCTCACGCTTCACCCGCGCCGCAAGAAGCTCGAGCGATACCTCAGTCTCAGCCACTTCCTTCACTGAAGGCCCTCCCCGTCCGCCACGACCCTGCTGTCTTCATAACACTACTGCCGTGCGTGGCTCATAAACAGCCGGCCACCCGTCAAGGTTTTGGTACGTCAGGCCGCGCTATACCCGTACCACGGTCTGGTAGAACGGCCGTTCCGACGTAAAGTCCGTTTACCGCGGCGTCGAGACTCTTTGGAAGCCGGCTGCATGGGTGATGCAACCGGTGGTTGGAAGCACATTGCGGACGCACGATGCAGGACGACCCCATGCTACGGCATGGGGTCTTTGCGTTGTAACAAGCAAGTGCGATGCGGCGCTCGCGATGTTAGGATTGGCTGTCGTCATCAATAGCCCTCACCAATCCTCTGATCATGACACGTCTCTGGCGCCATCTTGCAGCCGCGCTCGTGCTCGTATCGTCGTCTGCCGCAGCGCAGAGCGGGACACTCGTCTCCGTGCCGGGAACCCTGCACGTTTTCGAGCCGGCTTACGTGGACACCGCCGCTCACGCGTGCCGCGACTTCTTTGCCTACGCCAACGGAGCTTGGCTGGCGCACGACACCATCCCAGCCGCCTTCTCATCGTCCGGTGTGGCGCGTGAGATGACCGACAGGAACGAGCTCGTGGTCCGCTCCGTCCTCGACGAAGCAATGGCCGCTCGCTCGCGCCTTCCGCGCAGCGCGACGGAGGCAAAGCTCGGCACATTCTACGCGAGCTGCATGGATTCGTCGCGCGCCAATTCGGAGGGCGTGCGCCCAATAGCGACGGAGCTCACCCGGATCCGCGACATACGCTCGAGAGACGCACTGACGTCCGAGATAGCGCGACTTCAGACGATGGGCGTCAACGCGCTCTTCGACTATAGCCCCGCCGCCGATCCGAAGGATGCGTCGCACTACATCGCCTGGATCAGTCAGGGCGGACTCGGCATGCCGGATCGCGATTACTACACGAAGCAGGGGCCGGCCGCCGACAGTCTCCGCGCCAAGTACGTCGCGCACGTCGCTCGCTCGCTCGAGCTTGCCGGCGAGCGTCCGGCCGACGCGGCGTTAGACGCATCACGCGTGATGTCGCTCGAGACCGAGCTCGCGCGAGCATCGATGACGCGCGTTGCGATGCGCGATCCCAACGCGATCTACCACAAGACATCGCTCGCGTCGCTGGAGAACACGAGCCCGGCGCTACGGTGGCGATCGTACTTCGCAACCGTCGGGATGAAGCAACCGATCTCGTTCGTCAACGTCGCGCAGCCTGACTACGTCGTGCGAGCCAATCAGCTAGTCGCGAGCGCGCCGCTCGAGCAGTGGCGCGCTTATCTCGCCTATCACCTCATCAGCACAGCCTCCCCGTGGCTCAGCACACCGTTCGCGAACGAGTCGTTCGCTTACAGCTCGCTCTTCAGCGGAGCCAAGCAGATGCTGCCGCGCTGGAAGCGGTGCCTCCGCGTGACCGACCGCGAGCTCGGCGAGGCGCTCGGACAGGCCTACGTCGCGAAGACCTTCTCGCCCCAGGCCAAGGCGGAGGCGAAGCAGCTGATAGACGACATCCGCTCGTCGTTCGGTGACCGGCTGCGCAAGCTCACATGGATGTCGGATTCGACGCGCCAGTACGCGCTCCAGAAGCTGGCAGTGATGGGCGAGAAGGTCGGCTACCCCGATCGTTGGCGCGATTACACCGCTCTCCACGTGAGCGACGGAGCGTTCGTGTCCAATCTCTTCAGCGCGAACGAGTTCGAGTGGAATCGTGTCGTCAACCGGCCGGGACAACCGGTTGACAAGACGGAGTGGGGAATGACCGTGCCGACGGTGAACGCGTACTACGATCCATCCGTCAACGAGATGGTCTTCCCGGCTGGCGCGCTTGCACCACCGACGTTCGACGCGACAGGTGATGTCGCGGCCAACTACGGCGCGCTCGGCGGGAGTTGGGCGGGCCATGAACTGACGCATGGCTTCGATGACGAGGGGCGACACTACGACGCGGCGGGGAATCTTCGCGACTGGTGGGCGCCATCGGATTCGGTGAAGTTCAACGAACAGGCTACCCGCATGGCGGACCAGTTCTCCGGCTATCTGCAGGTTGACACTCTCCACGTCAACGGACGGCTCACCCTCGGCGAGAACATCGCCGACTACGGTGGACTGCTCACCGCCTATGACGCGATGGAGCGCGCGCTCGACAGATCGGGGAAGCGCGAGGTGATCGATGGCTACACTCCGGAGCAGCGCTTCTTCATTGCGTACGCGCAGACATGGCGCGAGCACGATCGGCCAGAAGAGCTCACCTCGCGCATCACCGTCGATCCTCACGCGCCGGCCGAGTGGCGTGTGAACGGTCCTGTCTCCAACATGCCCGCCTTCGCTCGCGCCTTCGGCTGCAAGGAAGGCGACCCGATGGTCAGGCCGGCGGGCAGCGTGCCGAGCATCTGGTGATCCCCGCGCGATGAAGTGACAGGGCGCCTCGTCAAGGGCGCCCTGTCACTTCATCGCGGGGTCGCGTCGTCAGCAGTGAGCATCTCACGAGCGATCGCCGCGGCGAGCCGCGCGTTGTTCTCGACGAGTGCGATGTTTGCCTCGAGACTGCGTCCGCTGGTCATCTCGACTATGCGCGCGAGCAGGAATGGCGTCGCGTCTCTGCCGGCGATCCCGCGCGATTCCATCTCGACCGATCGCGTCGTTGATTATCGGCTCCATCTCGGCTCGCGGGATCTCCGCGTCATGCGGGATCGGATTGGCGATCAGGATGCCTCCGTCCATCCCGAGCTCACGTTTCGCGCGCATCACCGCCGCGATGTCGTGCGGCGAGTCGAGTGACAGCGGTGCGTCAAAGCCGCTCTCGCGCGAATAGAACGCTGGGAAGACGCGCGTGCCGTACGCGATGACCGGAACGCCAAGCGTCTCGAGCGTCTCGAGCGTGAGGCCGATGTCGAGAATGCTCTTCACGCCAGCGCTCACCACTGCGACGTTCGTGTGCGCGAGCTCGACGAGGTCCGCACTCACGTCCAGACTCTGCGCTCCGCCGCGATGCACTCCGCCCGTGCCGCCCGTTGCGAACACAGAGATACCCGCCATCGAAGCGATCCGCATCGTCGCGGCGACAGTCGTGGCGCCGTCGCGCTTCATCGCGACGACGATGGGAAGATCTCTCGTGCTGACCTTCGCGATTTCGCCGCTCGTCGCGAGATGCTCGATCTGCGCGTCATCGAGCCCTGCGCGCGGCGTCCCACCGAGAACGGCGATCGTCGCCGGCGTCGCGCCACAGTCGCGGATGATCTGTTCCACCCTTCGTGCAGTCTCGACGTTGCGCGGATAGGGCATTCCGTGACTGATGATGGTGCTTTCGAGCGCCACGATCGGTGAGCCGTCCCTGAGCGCCTGACGTACCTCGTCGCCGAGCACCACGGCCGGCCGCACTCCAGGCATCTTCATCAAGCGATCACCTCCGGTGACATGACGGCCGACGACCTCTCGACCATGCAACTGAGCGCATCCCACGATAGCTCGGTTGCCACTGATGCGCCCGTAGCGATCGTCAGCGCTGCGGCCGCATGGCCATATGCGCAGGCTGCCACGGTGCTGTAACCCTTCACCAGCGCGCAGACGTACCCAGCAGTCATCGCGTCGCCCGCTCCGGTGACGTCAACCACTTCGGCGTTCATCGCGGGAATGCGAGTGACTACGACATCGTCGCCGTCGCTGCTGCTCAGCAGGCTCCCTTGCGAGCCGAGTCTCACCCACACGTTCGTCACTCTGCGTGAGTGCAGATCGCGCGTCGCGGCGATCACCTCCGCGTCATCGCGCAGTGTCGTGCCGACGATCGCACCGAGTTCCGAGACGTTCGGCGTGATGGTGTGAAGCGCGACCTTCGCCTCGAGGACCGGCGCAAGCCGCGCGCTCTTCGCCACACTCACTGGATCCACCACAACTTCGACGCCCGCGCTCGCCGCGATCTCAGCGGCGCGTCGCAATGCGGATGCGTCGAGATTGCAGTCCAGCACGAGCATGCGCGCTCCTTCGATCACGGCGCGACGCTCGTCGACCGCAGCGGAAGTCAGCTCGCTCATCGCCTCCATCGCGGCGACCGCGATCACGAGCTCTCCACTCTGCGCGAGAATCGCGGCGTACTCGCCCGTCGGAGCATCGGTGCGAACCGCTTGGCGTCATGTCGATTCCGACGCGGCAAGACTCCGAGATGATTCGCTCGCCGCTCGCATCGCGGCCGAGCGGCGTGATGAGCGTAGTCGCGACGCCCAGACGTGCGAGGTTCTCTGCGATGTTGCGTGCAACGCCGCCGAGCGTGCTCGACGTCAATGCTGGATTGCTCGTGCCGAGAGCCGCGTCGGCAAGCAGGCGGTACTTGGTATCTACGTTCGCCCCGCCGATTACGACCACCCTCGTCTCGGATCCGGCTGCCATCGCGCTCCGCGCTGGTGACTGGTGCGACACCGCGGCTGCGCGATGTGGCGAGCGCGAAAGATAGCCCGAACGAAACGGGCTAAGCGCTCACACGCTGTCGAGGCCCACGGCGGCCATCATCGCCGCGTAGCGCCGGTCTCCGATCAGTGCGGCGAACGGCGGCGCCTTGAGCGATTCCGTGTAGAAGAACGGATCGCGGATGGCAAGCGCGTGCTCCAGTGCGTCGAGCGCACCGGTCTTGTCGCCGAGTCCGAGTTTGATGCGCGCGATCGCGATATCCTTGCCGCTCTCGGGCGTCAGACTCTCGACTCGCGAAAGCATCTGCTTGGCACGCGGTGCGTTCCCGTCGAGGGAGTACGCATATCCTGCCAGTCCCATCGCACCAACGGACGAGGAGTCCAGCACCAGCGCGCGCTCGAGCTGCGCAACCGCCCCTTTGGTATCGCGCGTCATCAACAACGCCGCGCCGCGCATGACGTTCACCGCTGGCAGAGTTGGGTCGAGCAGCAGCGCCTCGTCAGCGGCCTGTCGGGCATCCTTCGCCAGCCCACCGCGCGCGAACGCAACGGCGAGAGTGCCCTGGATTCTCGCCGACGTCGGGTTGAGCTGCGCGGCGCGCGAGAGCTGCACTATCGCCTGCGCGAGCTTGCCGCGCACCAGCAGCTGCTCGCCGTACCACTCGTGGATCGCCGCGCTGCGCGGTGACAGGCTTATCGCCTTCACGAAATCCTTCTCCGCATCTTCCCAGCGCCACTGAGAGTTGTAGGCGAGCGCGCGCGCAGCGTACACCTCACCCGCGTCGGGATCGAGTACGACAGCCTTCTGCGCCGCCTCGACTGCGAGCTTGGGCAGCGTCCCGGTGTCGTGATAGCCGTATTCCGGACCGAGCGCGTACGCCTCGGCGAGCGAGCTCCATCCCGGCGCGAACTGCGGCGCGCTCTGCGTCACGCGTCTGAAGTTGGCGACTGCGCGCCCGAGCGACGCCTCATTGCGGCGTGAGAGATCGTACTGTCCGCGCAGGAACGCGTCGTAGATATCAGGTGGCAGAGCGTGAGCATCAGATGCGGCGGCAATCGACGCCGACGCGTCGGCACGCGTCACCGCTGACACTATCGCGGATGCGATGTTGTCCTGGACCGCGAAGAGATCCTTCGTGTCGCGGTCGTACACCTCAGCCCACTCGACTACGCCGTCGGAGATTCGCGTCAGTCGCGCAGTCACGCGGAGCTTGGTTCCCACGCTCTGCACGGTGCCCTCGAGCAGGAGCGTGGCGTGGAGGCGGCGCCCGATGTCGATCGGATTGTCGGTCGCTTTCGCTGCCGCGCCGGTCGGCGCGACGACTCTGAGGTGGCCCGCGCGAACAAGCGTGCCGGCCACTGCGTTGGTGACTCCGGAAGCCAGATACGCCGTGCTCGAATCAGGATCGAGATCGGCGAACGGTATCACCGCGAGTACGCCATTCTGCGCGCGCGTTCCCAGCACCGGCGCGCGCGGCGTCGCGCCTGGCGAAGCGCGTCGTCAGCTACGTGCCGCGCTGCGAGTCCTCCGACGGCGACGAGCGCCATCGCCGCACCGGTGATGAGCGCCTTGTGCCTCCGCCGCATCGGACGAGGTGGCGGCGATCGCTGGTCCCTCGCTGGACAGGCGCACGCCATCGAGCGCGTCGCACACCTCGGCGCCGCTGGCCGGCCGCTGCGCGGGATCGACCGCGAGGCACGCTTTGATGAGCGCGATCAGCGCGGGCGGGGCATCGATCCCTTCGAGCGGCGGGACGCTGCCACTGAGGCGCGCCGTGAGCATCGCGCGCGGCGCGAGCTCTGCGAACGGCGGAGCCCCGGTGAGCATCTCGTACGCCGTCACGCCGAGTGAGTAGATGTCTGCGCGCGCGTCGATGTCCGGGTCGCCGGCTGCCTGCTCCGGCGCCATGTAGAGCAGCGTGCCGAGCGAGGTGCCGGTGCCGGTGAGCACGGAGTGGCCGGTGTGCGGCTCCGCGCCGAACCGCTGGGATGACGAGAGCGCCTTGGCGACGCCGAAGTCCGTGACGGTGGCCGAGCCGGACGATATGAGGATGTTGCCCGGCTTGATGTCGCGGTGGACTACTCCCCGCGCATGAGCGAAGGCAAGCGCGCGCGCGACGTCGCGAACTATCGCGACCGTCTCGCGCGCGCTGAGCTTGCCAACACGTCTCAGCCTCGTCGCCAGCGACTCGCCATCGACGTAAGGCATGGTGAAGTACGGGAGCCCGCCGACCTCGCCCGCACTCAGCACGCCAACGATGTGCGGATTCTGCAGAGCAGCGGCGAGCAGGATCTCTCGCCTGAAGCGGTCAGCGGAGACTGTGGCCGCGAGCTCGGGTGGGAGGACTTTTGCGACGATGCGGCGACCGAGCGCGAGATCGCGCGCGACGAACACGCGCGACATCCCGCCGCCGGTAAGCTCGTCCTCGATCCGGAACGAATCGCCAAGTGCTCCGGCAACAAGCTCCCGGACATTGTCCATTATCGTCGCGGTTCCAAGAAGAAGTGTTGAATCGGCAGTTAGACGCACGCCAACGCTGAAAGGTTGGCCCTCTCCCATCCTCAATTTGCTACGGTTCTGCTCTCGCTACTGTTGGTGAGCGTACTCGCTGGTAACGCTCGCGCTCGGCAAGTATGGTATTGCGCTCGGAACGCCCGTTCCAGGGTTCGCTCGTTGCCATCTGCGGGTGCTCAACGCCGCGTCTCGTTCGCTCGCATAAGAGCGGTGCGGCGACGCTCCAGCATCCACGAGCTGGTGCGTGTTGCTCCGCCAGTGCGCGCGATGTAGCTTCGCCGCGCGCCGGAATGCTTGCTCCGGCTCAAATTAACCGCCAAGAGGTAGGTCATGAGCAATAAAGTCCTGGTCGCGGGTTTCGTCGCTTCGTCGCTCCTGATCGCCTCTAGCGCGCCGCGAGCGGTAAGCGCACAGGGCGAAGCGGCGCGGAGTGCGACATCACAAGCCGCGACGGATCTTGCGCAGGCGCCGCCCGGCCGCGACCCGCGCCAGCCGATCGACTCTGCCTACACAGCGAAGATTCACGAGTACACCACCGAGCCCTTTTTCCTATCACCTCTCGTTGACTACCTCCCGGCATCTCCCACTGTTCCGACGCCTGCCGCAGTGCTCGGCGACATCGCCGGCGCACGCAACAATCTTCCGTACTCGAAGGACGTCTACGCTTACATGCGGCTGCTCGCGAAGGCGAGTCCGCGCGTCCGCGTCTATTCCATCGGACGCACGGAGGAGGGGCGCGAGATGATAGCGGTGGCAGTCGCGTCCGAATCATTGCTGACGAGGCTCGATCAGAACGCCGCCAACCTTGCGCGGCTCGGCGATCCACGCACTATCGGGATGAACGATTCGGTGGCGGCGAAGCTCGTGGACGCGACGACGCCCGTCTACTACATAACGGGCACGATTCACTCGACCGAGTCCGGTGCGCCGACCGCGCTGATGGAGCTCGCGTATCGCCTCGCGGTGGATGACGCGCCGTACGTGCGCAACATCCGCGATCATCTCATAACGCTCATCACGCCGATCGTCGAGGTCGATGGTCGCGACCGCGAAGTGGATCTCTTCCACTGGCACATGGCGCATCCCGACGACACGTATCCTAACCTGATCTACTGGGGGCATTACGTCGCGCACGACAATAACCGTGACGCGATGGCGCTCACCCTCGATCTCTCGCGCAATGTTCTCAACACGTACCTGAGCTGGCACGCGCAGGTGCTGCACGATCTGCATGAGTCCGAGCCATTCCTCTACGACAACACCATCGGTGACGGCCCTTACAACGCGTGGCTCGATCCGCTGCTGTCGAACGAATGGCAGATGATCGGCTGGAACAACGTGCAGGAGATGACCAGGTTCGGGATGCCGGGCGTATATGCGCACGGTGACTTCGATACGTGGTCGCCGGGCTACCTGATGTTCATGGCCGCCACACACAACGGGATCAGCAGACTGTACGAGACTTTCGGCAACGGCGGCACAGCGGAGACGCTGGACCGAACTCTATCGCCGAGTCAGACGTCGCGGACCTGGTATCGCCAGAATCCGCCCCTTCCACACGTGAAGTGGTCGCTGCGTGACAACAACAACTACGAGGAGACGGGGCTGCTCGTCTCGCTCAGCTACTTCGCCAACAATCGACACCTGTTCCTCGAGAACTTCTACGAGAAGAGCAAGCGCTCCATTCTCAAAGCACACAACGAAGGGCCGGCCGCGTACGTTCTCCCAGCGGACGATCCGCGTCCCGGTGCGCAGGCGGAGCTGCTACGCATTCTGCAACTGCAGCATGTGGAGATCTCCCGCGCTACGGCTCCGTTCACCGTGACCTTGCCGTCGCACCGCGCTCGGCCTGCGCGCGCGTCGACATCTGCCGATACGGGCGCCGCTTCGACGACGACGCGGCAGTTTCCCGCCGGTAGCTACGTCGTGAGGATGGACCAGCCGTACTCGCGCATCGCCGACGCGCTGCTCGACTACCAGTACTGGAGTCCGACCGACCCCCAGAAGTCGCCGTATGACGATACCGGTTGGACATTTCCTGAGAACTTCGCCGTGCAGGCCGTGAGGGTCGTCGATCCGCACGTCCTCGACGCGCCCATGACCGCAGTGACCGAAGACATCAAGGCGCCGGGCGGCGTAACGGGGTCGGGCTCGGCCTACGCGATCAACGCGAATGGAGACGACGGTCTCGTCACGCTGCGCTACACGCTGCGCGCGGCAACGATGGATGCGGCCGAAGATCCGTTCGACGCGGCCGGAGTCCACTTCGCGCGGGGCTCGTTCATCGTGCGAGGCGTGAGCGCTCCCGAGCTCGATCGCGTGACGCGCGAGCTCGGCGTGAAGGCGTACGCGCTGGCATCGGCCCCGACGGTGAAGATGCACCCGGTGCGCGCAGCGCGTATTGCGATTCTGCATACGTGGACTGGGACGCAAACCGAAGGCTGGTGGCGGCTCGCCTTCGACAACCTGCACGTTCCGTACGACTACATCAGCGTCCAGGATGCAGCGAAGAATCCCAACCTGAACGCGAAGTACGACGTGATCCTCTTTCCGCCGGGCGGCGGAAGCCCGCAGTCGATAGTGCAGGGGCTTCCGATGTGGCGTAATCCGATGCCGTGGAAGAACACTCCGCTCACGCCCAACATCGGGACGTGGGCGCAGACGGATGACGTCCGCCCCGGGCTGGGCTGGGAAGGAATACGCAATCTCCAGGATTTTGTGGAGCGCGGTGGATTGCTCGTCACTGTCTCGACCACCGCTGATTTCGCGGTGACGTACGGACTGGCGAGTGGCGTCTCGCCGAACCACGCGGCGCGCGGTCACGTCGTAGGAAGTCTGCTGCGCACGAAGCTGGTGGACGACGCGAGCCCGCTCACCTATGGCGTGCGCGACAATCTCGCCGTCTACAGCGAGGACGGCGAGAGCTTCAGCGTCAGCGACTCACGCGGCGGCGGCTTCGGCGGGCGATTCAGCGAGGCGACCGGCGCCAATCGCGCGACTGGGCGGGGCACCGTCGACGATCCCGACGTCCCGCAGGGTAGACCACAGCTGGCGCCGGAAAACGAAGCGCCCAAGCGTCCGACCGTCGAGCCCTGGCAGGCAACACCGCCCACGGACGAGCAGCTTCGCAATCCCATCAACATCATCCCGCCCGACCAGCGTCCGCGCGTCGCACTTCGGTTCGCGGATCAACGCGACCTGCTGGTGTCGGGGCTTCTCGACGGCGGCAGCGACATTGCTCAGCGCGCGGCAGTGGTGGATCTCCCGGTCGCGAAGGGCCACATAGTGCTCTTTGCGAACAACCCGATCTACCGTGGCGAAACGGTCGGCAGCTACCCGCTCGTCTTCAACGCGATCCTCAACTTCGACAACCTCGACGCCGGCCGCAGACTGGACGCGCGATGACACTTTGATGCGCGATAGTGCTGGGTTACGTTACGCGCTCTCCCAAGTCATGTGAGCGAGCGGAGCTAATGGGTTGGCAGCAATTTTCGTGTAGTGCAACAAGCATCGCAGCACGCATTTGTGTACGTACGTTCTGGTCGCACTTTGTGAAGGACCTCTCGGCCGCACCTTGTAGACGCAACTTGCGAGCACTTTTCGACGCACTTTCGGCAGCACTTTAAAAAGCATCTTCATAGCAGCACCTAACGAGCTAGCTACCGGCCGGCAAGCAATTGCCGGCCTTTCCTTTTTGTGATGAGGGCCGCCGGGCCCACCTGATGCATCGTACGGTTGAAAGGGCTATGTTGGGCCATCCAACCTGGGAGCGATCCATGATGTACCTCATCTGCTACGACATCGCCAACGCCCCACACAACGACTATCCGCAGCTCCTCGAGGCCATGGCAGACATCGGCGCCGTGAAGCTGCTATGCGGCGCCTGGATAGTCGCGACGGACCACGACCTCAACTGGGTTTACGAGCGAGCCGCAGGCGCACTCCTCGCGCATGACAGACTTCTCGTGGCGGACGTCGGGAAGGATTCGCCGGGGCAGCTCCGCTGGACGACCGCGAGCCTGCTATCGCCCGACGCAGCGCTGGTGGACATGTTCAACCATCGCGGCATGACCGCAGCTCGACCCGCCGAGCTGCTCGCGTAGGTCGATACGCAGCGTGGACGTCGACGCGGGGAGCCGACAGCGCTGTCGGCTCCCCGCTCGCGAATCGCGGCCACCGGATTACTGCCTTGCGCCGCCGGGCGACGGGACCGGAACGATCCGTAGCACGTTCTGCGACGCGAGACTCCGGTTGAGCGCTGCGACGTCGGATTCTTCCAGCGAGCGAATCTGTTGCAGCGCGGTCGTGAGCTGTGAATGGAGCATCGCGTACACTTCCAGCTCCGGCTCCGTCGGCGCGTAGTCCGAGTTTCCTGACACGTCCGCGCCGCCGGTGCCGGCTTCGGCGCCGAGCCACACGAACTTGAGGTAGAGTCCCAGCGGGCCGCGGAACGATTTCTCGTCGCCCTGCGGCGATCGTGCTGTCCATCAGCGCTTCCTCGACCGCGGCGAACTTGCTGTCGAGCGACGCAACGGTATCGATCGAGAGCGCGCGACGCGTGGTTGACCACGAGGATCTTCTTCGTGTCGTCGAGCTGCTTGCGCGTCCACTCGATGCGGTTGATCGCGGTCGCCGATGCATTCACGTCGGTGTAGATGCTGTAGGCGAGCGCCGACGACGCGGCAGCGTCTGCTTCACTCGCCGGAGTGTTCGGGTCTTTCAGCACCGTGACCGATTGCGTCATGCTGTTCGCGCCGACACCTAGCCTCACCGTGTACGTTCCGGGAGCGACGAGTGTCCCTTCGGTGGGCTCGCCGCCGACGCCGTAATAGAAGATGGGGCGCGTCTCCTTTCCCGCGAAGCGCTTCTCCTCCCAGATGTGCGGATTGCCCGGCGGAGTCGTACGCAGCGCAACTGGCACCGTTGGCGGATAGCGCAGATCCCACCAGACTCGATTCACGCCGGTGTGCGAAGTGCCGCGAATGGTGCGCACTACGGCCCCGTCCGGCGCGAGAATGGAGATGCGCACCGAGTCTCGCGACGGCGCCGCGAGGTAGTAATTGATGGATGCGCCGTAGCGCGGATTCTGCCCGACCGAAGCGCCGCTCGGCGCGAGCGGGCGGCGCGCGGTTGCGCGGAGTCTGTACGCGGGTCGCACCGGAAAGAGGTAAGTGCTCGCGCGGCGCACCGAATCAGACATCTGCTCGAGCGGCGTCACGTCATCGAGGATCCAGAAGCCGCGCCCGTACGTGCCCACGACGAGATCATGATAGTGCGGCTGAACCGTTATCCAGTGAACCGGGGCGTGCGGAAGGTTGAGCTGCAGCGGAGACCAGTGGTCGCCGTCGTCGAACGAGACGTACAGCGCGTTCTCGGTTCCAGCGTACAGCAGTCCGCGTCGCACGGGATCTTCGCGCACCACGTTCGTGTAGCTCATCGGCGACAGCGGGATGCCTGTCGTGATCTTCTTCCACGTCCTGCCGTAATCCGTCGTGCGGTAGAGATATGGATCGCGGATGTCCACCTGGTGCCCATCGAAAGCGACGTAGCACGTTCCCGCGTCGTACCGCGACGGATCGACACTCACTACCGTCATCTTCGGCGGAAGCCCGCGTGATGTTGCGCGTCACGTTGTCCCAGTGCGCGCCGCCGTCGCGCGTCACCTGAAGCTGGCCATCATTCGTCCCCGCCCAAATCAGCCCGCGCGTCACGGGGGATTCCTCGATCGCGAAGACGACGCCCGCATACTCCACGCTGAGGTTGTCGATGGTGAGGCCGCCCGAGTTCCCCATCATGCTCTTGTCGTTCAGCGTGAGATCGGGGCTGATCGTCGTCCACGTCTTTCCGCCGTCGGTCGTGCGGTGAACGTACTGACTTCCCACGTACACGGTGTTGTGATCGAAGGGCGAGATCGCGATCGGGTAAGTCCAGTTCATGCGCAGCTTCACCTGACCTGCGTTCGCGCCCATCGTACGGTCTGGCCACACGCTCACCGATCGCGCGAAGCCGCTGCGTGAGTCGAAGCTCTCGGTGACGCCAGCGTAGCAGCCGCCCCACACTATGCCGTCGCTCACGGTGTCGGGAATGCTCCAACCGGTCTCGCATCCAGCGGTCGTCGTCCACTCGGACGCCGGGATCGATCCGCCGCCCGTGAAATTGCTCGGCCCCACGAGCGGCATGCCGTCCTGCATCTGTCCAAAGACGCGGTACGGAACGCGGTTGTCAGTGGCGACGTGATACATCTGCGCGATCGGCAACCGAACCTCGTTCCATTGCTTGCCGCGCACGGTCGTCGTGAGCACGCCGATGTCGGAGCCGATCATCATCCTGTTCGGATTCGACGGGTCGGCCCACATGTCGTGATTGTCGCCAGCCCAGTGAGCGTCATCGACCGTCGCGCCACCATCGTGCGTCACTCTGATGCCGTTGGATGGGAAGTAGACCTCGTTCTCGTTGTCCGGCATCACGAGGATGCGCGTGTAGTAGTGCGGGCGCTCGTTGAGCAGCCTGCTGTAGTTCACCACGCGCCAGTTCGCGCCGCCGTCGTCCGATCGCCACAGCGAGCCGCGCTCGCCAGTCTCGATCAGCGCGTAAACACGCTCGGGGTCACTCGGCGCTATCGCGACGGCAATCTTGCCGAGTGGGGATGCCGGGAGCCCGTGTCCAACGACGCGCGTCCATGTGTCGCCGCCGTCGTTGGTGACGAATACACCACTGCCGTTTCCGCCGCTGTTGCGTCCCCACGTCTTGATGTCGATCTGCCACGTGCCAGCAATGAGCTTGTGCGAGTCGCGCGGGTCCATCGTGATGTCCGAGACGCCGGTGCTGTCGTTGACGAAGAGCACGCGCTGCCAGCTGTGACCGCCGTCACGCGTGCGGAACACGCCGCGCTCCTGCTGCGGTCCGTATCCCGTGCCGATCGCCGCGACGTAGACGATGTTCGGGTCGTACGGATCGATGAGTCACGCGTGAGATGCGACCCGTCTTGTCGAGCCCCATGTGCTCCCACGTTCTGCCGCCGTCGAGCGAGCGGTACACGCCGTTGCCGATCGAGACGTTGCTTCGAATCCAGCTCTCACCAGTGCCGACCCACACGATGCTGTGGTTCGACGGGGCCACAGCTATCGCGCCGATCGATTGCACAGGCTGCGAGTCGAAGATCGGTGTCCAGTGGAATCCGCCGTCGGTGGATTTCCAGACTCCGCCGGACGCTGCGCCGGCGTAAAACACGTCGACGTTTCCCGGCTCGCCCACCACGGCGCTCACTCGGTTCCCTGGCGGTCCTATGTACCTGTACGTGAGTGAGTCGAATGCTTCGCTGGCACCCGATGCACCGGCTCCGCCCGGTTGGTTCTGCGCGGCGGCGATGCTGTTGCCGCCCGCGAGCGCGAGGGCCGCAAGTAGCGCGATGATCTCACGGAATGGTGCACGTCTGGAGATATGCTGGCGGCAACTGTTCGTCCTGATGACGGTTCGTGTGACGGTGGTCGATGACCGCTCGAGGTGGCGAGCGCGTCGAAGCTAGCCGCTCAGTGGCGTCGTCACAAGAATGCGTCGATCACCATCGCGACCCGCAGCTGATGATCGTCCATGCGCCCCGCTACGCGGCGGCGCTTCAGGCCGTCTGTTCGCGCGTTGCGCGAACGCGGCGCGTCATGAGCTGGAAGTGCACTATCGCGTAGGAGCCGAGCACGAGCAGCATCGCTATCGACTGCGCGACGAGAGTCTCGATGGTGGGGAACACCGAGAACCAGACTCCCATCCACGCCGGAATGACGCGCTCGAGTGCCGGTATCGGTGTCGTAGGAAGCCAGTGCGCGAGCTGCATCTCCTGCGCTTGCTCGCCGACCATGACCAGCAGCACCACGCCCAGCAGGACGCCGGTCAGTACCAGCATTCGCTTGTACGGGAGTCGTTTGTGCGCGATGAAGGTGAGCACACCGACGATGCTCGTCAGGATCAGCCCGACCACCACGCCGCGCAGCACTGGCGCGCCGCCCAGCTTGAGGCGGTAGTTCTGCAGAAAGAGCACTACCTCGAATCCCTCGCGGTAGAGCGAGGTGAAGCCCAGTAGCGCGAGGCCCCACGCGAGGCGCAGCTTGGATTTCTGTTTCGTCTTCGCGCCCTTGAGCAGCTCGCGCTTGCGCTCGGTGTGCATCGCGATCCAGCCAGTCCAGTAGACCTTGTGGAAGAACCAGTTCATCACGATGACGAGGACCAGCACCGCGACGAGCCCTGTGACCGCCTGCACATACAACGCTGGGATGCTGTCGCTGAGGCTATCGATGATTCCGACGACGATGCGCCAGGTGATCAGCGTCGCCATGAACGCCACCGCCGCCCCCACGACGATCGGCCGTTTGTAGCCGCTCGTGGCGCCGACCATGCTCGCCGTGATCGCCGCGAGCACGAGGATGCATTCGAGGCCCTTCCGAAAGACGAGGACGCCGATGTCGAAGATCGCCGCAGTACCGCTAACGCCAGCGCGCGTGGGGTCGGGGTCGCCGCCGCTGGTCGCCCCCTGCCACAGCATCACTCCCACGACCGCGACCGCGGCGAGGGCGGCGACGGTGATTGCCGCCGCCCTCATGCCGCGGTTCGTTACCACGCCTTGGAGCGACATTTTGCGAGCGGCGGATTGCGGAGCGACAATTACCAGAATGAGTTGACCGGCTCGCCGTCCCGTTTATTCGGGGCTGTCAGAGCGGCCGGCATTGGTTTTTCGATACCCGACAACGCGAGTCGGGATTAATAGCTGATTTGCGCGCTCATCGGTAGTCCGCGACCGTTTCACCCACGTAGATTGCTTGACGCGACCTCTCTCGCCGACTGGCCAATCTCATGATCACGCATCTCCTCTTCCTGCTCTCCCTCGTAGCGCCCCATTCGCGAACCGGACAGCCGGACTGGGTGAAAGTCGCCATGGGGCGCGGAATCACCGTGTACATCGATAGCGCGGCGGTGGTGAGGGAAGGGACCATCAGGACCGCGAGCGTCAGGGACGACCTCGCCGCTGCTGGAACGATCAGTGGGACGACCTTCCAGTTCGACCGTACGGAGGCGCGCGTGACCTTCAACTGCGCGACGCATACCTACCAGGTCCAGAGCATTCGCTGGTTCCTCGGCGGGCGCCTGGTCAAGACTGAGGCGAACCATGGTCCCGATCGCCAGAAGATCTACGCAGGAAGCGCGTGGTCCCGTATCGAGGCGCACGTCTGCAGCTGACCGCAGCCGATTAGCTGCGCGTCAGGGGATCAGCGTCCGCGCGAGCGCGAGCTCTCTCCCTCGCTGCTCGTAACCTGGCGGATCGGGCGCTGCAGCGAGTGCTTGGATGAGCGCGCGGAGATACTCGTTCGCAGGAGTGTAGGTCGCTCCGAGCTCCCGCTTGCTGCGCGAGTTCGAGATTACCGACATGTAGCGCACCGAGAACGGTGAGCATTCGGGCATCAAGCGCTCAGCTTCCAGTTGTTCGCGCGGTACTCTGAGAAGCTCGCTGGTGCTTCCTACAACGTCCTTCGCAGTGCGCACGAACTCTTCGATCGTGATCGTCTCGTCTTGCGAGAGATTGTACGCGTGGCTCGGCACGCTGTCGCGCTCGACGATGCCCGCTACGATCCGTGCGACGTCGTCGCCGAAAACGTGGCGCAGAGGACGATTGTCGCGCGGCGCGAGCAGCGGTCCGCCGTCCCTCAGCCGCGCGACATAATTGGCGAGTCGGTGATAGTGATCGCGTGCGCTGTTGACCATCGGGAGGCGCAGAGACACGGTCGACATCGCACCACGCGCCGCCGCCGCGGCGAACACGTCCTCCGCTTCGCGCTTGCCGACACCGTACAACCATCCATCGAGCAACGGGCTTCCGCGCGGCGGCCGCGGCGCCAGCGCGCCATCGTAGTCCTGCTCGCGCGCAGGTGAGCGCGGCTCCGGCTCACGCACCAGATAGACCTGGCCGCTGCTGATGAACACGTACCGTCCCGCCGAGCCGGCAAAGACGCTCACAGCTCCGCGCGCGTCGGCGCCGTCGTACACCGCCATGTCGATCACCGCATCGAAATCGCGACCGCTCACCGCATGCGCCAACGCGCGCTCGTCCGTCCTATCCGCATGCAGTCGCTCGACGTCGCGCGGTAGGTCGTCCGCAGTCACACCGCGGTTCAGCGTCGTGACCGCGTGCGATCGCGTCAGCAGCTCCGCCACTATCGCTCTGCCGAGGTTGCGAGTTCCGCCGATTACGAGAGCACGCATGCCGTCTCTCTACTCGCGCCGATGCTGATCGCGGTTCAGCGCGCCGTCGCGAGCACCGCCGCTGCGGTGTCGTGCACTGGCGTCGGAGTGCCCGTCTCTTTGCCGAAGCGTGACACCGCGCCGCTCAACACGTCGAGCTCGGTGGGGCCGCCGCGCTCCAGGTCGAGCAGGAAGCTCGGCTTCATCCCGCCCGGCAGCGCATCGATCCGCTTCATCGTCTCCGCTTCCTGATCCGGCGGGATTGCGACGCCTTTCGCGCGTCCAACCGTTGCGATCTCATTCACGGCTCGCGTGATCAGGAGATGACCGAGCTCGGAGTCGCGGATGCCGTGCACGTCACTTCGCGCCATCCCGCACGCCGCTGCCATCGCGCAGAGCATGTTGAACTTGCGCCACAGCTCGCCCACGATGTTCGTCGTCGCGACCGACTCGATCGGGTCCTGGCGCAGCGCCGCGGCGATTCGCGTGGCGCGCTCCGACAGAGTTCCGTCGAGTTCGCCGAGTACGATCTGCTCGCGCCAGCTCACGCGTCTGATGACACCAGGCGCCTGCTTGAATGCGCTGACCATCGTGATGCCGCCAAGTATGTTGCCGCGTGGAACGCCATCCGCCGCGAGGTCGTCGGCCGCCTGCACGCCGTTGAGCAGCGGAAGCACCGCAGTGCCGTCGAGTGCAAGCGTCCTGGCCAGCGCAGCGATCTCGCGCAGCGAGTAGCTCTTCACGGCGATGATGGCTACCTCTGCGCCGCGCAGCTCTTCCGGCTTGTCCGTGGCGCCGACTGGTGAGCTGAACGAATCGGTGTCGCGAATGACAGTGAGTCCACGAGCGCGGATCGCCTCCAGATGCTCCCCGCGCGCTAGCAGCGCCACATCATGGCCGGCGCGCGCGAGTACCGCCGCGAAGTAGCCACCGACGCCGCCAGCTCCGATAATCGCGATCCGCATGCAGCCAAAGTTACGCGATCCGATGGCGGCCGCTGCGGCACGCCTCGCAGCCGCCGGCGGGCTCCCAGCCGCGCCGGCATTGTGTTTTCGGCCGCGAGTGGCGACAGTACTCGCACCGATGCGCCCATCTGCCATGACTCCAGCGCGAGCGCGTATCGCGCGCATCGGCTACGCGACCGTAATCCTGATCGCGACGATGACGAGTCTGCACTTCCAGGCCTCGATGGCAGACGTGCCGTTCCGTCTCCACCGTGCCTTCGACATCCACCCGCACATGGGCGACATCGTCGATGGGGCGCGGAATGTCGTGCTCTTCGCAGGGCTCGGGGCGGTCTGGATTGCGACCTCCCGTCTCGGCCGACCGTGGGCCACCGTTCGCCGCGTCACTCTCATCTCGTTCTTCTTCAGCTTCGCGATCGAGACCCTCCAGCTCTTCTCGCCCATCCGCGAGGCGAGCATCCTCGACGTCACGACCGACACGATCGGCGGCCTGCTCGGCGCGCTTGGCGCATTCGGCGCATTCACCTTCGTCGAGTCGCGTCGTGGGAAGCGATCCTTCGTAGGAGTACCCGCCGCGATCTTCGCTGTCTCCTACGGCGTCGCGACGGTGATGGAGTCGTGCGTCCCGCTCTTCAGGCAGAACCTGCTTCCGCAGCTGGGCGGCGGCTTCTTCGAGCGGATCGCGCGCGGGGTGAAACTCATGCAGCCGTCATCGATCCTCTCCATTCCGAAGACGGATTTCATCATCTTCTTCCCAGTCGGAGTCTTCGCGGTTGCCGCGCTCGTCGAGGCAGGCGTCGCGTATGAGGTCGCGTGGCCACTCGTGAGCATCGCGGCACTTATCGTCTTTCCGGCTCTCGAGGTGATTCACACCGTCGGCAACGAGCCGATCGTCCTCGGCGCCGCGCTCATCCACGCCGTCGCGGCGATGCTCGGCGCGCTCGCCGGCGGCAAGCTGCTTCCGGTCTTTTCGCGCCGCGTGCACGGGAGCGCCAGGCCCGCAATTCTGCTCGTCGCGTATTCCTTTGCGATTCTCGTCTGGAGCTGGCGGCCGTTCAGGCTCGATTTCTCGTCCGCATCGATGGCCGAGCAGTTCACGGCGGTGCACCTCATTCCGCTCAAGGCGCTCGGCGCTCGCTTCGATCTGTTCACGGTGACCGACGTCATCAGCCAGTTCATCCTGTTCGTGCCGCTCGGTGCGCTACTCGCGGTCTGGCCGCTGCGGCGGCGCGGGCCGCTTCGCGCGATTTTCCCTGCACTGTATCTGTCAATCGTGCTGGAGCTCGGGAAGATCGCCGTTGCGGATCGATTCATGGACATCACGCACATCATCATCCAATGCGCCGGCGCGGCGATAGGGTTCTTGATGGTTCGCCACGTGGGCTTCCAGCCGTACGGCGAGCTACTGCATGGCGAGGCTAGCCAGCAGGTTTGACCGTTAGCGTGTCGCGGATGCGCACGCGATCACTGGTCATGTGGTTCCACGTCCGGATGTCAGCCGGCGTGGTGCCGAACCGGTTTGCGATCGTCGAGATGGCGTCGCCGCGCTTCACGACGTAGCGCAGCGGCCGCTTCACGAGCGCCGCGATCTCCGCATGCAGCTCGCGATCTGCTGCAACCGCGCGACGTTGCAGGACATGGCTGCGCTGGACGTACGCTGCGAGCGAGTCGAGCTCGTCTCCATAGCCGCGCGCCGACGCGAACTCCTCGCGTACGCGGCCGCGCCGCACTGTGGCGCCGTGCGCCGTGAACGAGTAAACACGGCCGGGGATGATCGAGAGCAGCGTGTCGTTCCGGAACTCGCTCGTGATCAGAGCAGCCGGGGCGTCTTCCCCCGCGAGCTTGTCGCGCGGCTCGACGCCGACGAACAGCAACCTGTCCGGAGTGGCCACAAGAAGCCCGTTCGCTGCTCGGAAATAGTTCGTCGGCCGGCGGCGGTACACTCGTGCGATTCGGACGGCCGGCTCGCCGTAGTGCAGAACGGTCGTTCGAAGCTCCCTCGACGCATCGCCGTAGGCGGTCGTGGGGTCGACGGTGCGCATGAGGAACATGTAGCCGATCACCACGACCGCCACGGCCATGCACGCAAGGCCGAGCGCTGTGAGCTTGATGAATCTGAGGGCACGGTAGAGCCCTTCGTCCCTCTTCATGCGGTCGACTGTGGGCAAGGGGCGTTCCGTCCCCGCGCCTTGACGTATGTGGTGAACATGGGTAGCTTTATACGTATAACGGTAACAGCACTAACAAAATAAGTATGGCCGGATGGATCGGCAGGGACCTGGAGCGGCTCCGGAAGCTTCGTGGACTGCGCCGGGAAGATGTAGCCGCACAGTTGTCGCTGTCGCCTTCGACCATTCGCAACATCGAGCATGACGAGACATACAACGTCTCGCTCGATCTGTTGCGTCAGGTCGCCGAGGTGTTGGGGGCAACGGTTAGGATCTCTCTGGAGATCCCAGAGGTACAGGATGGGCACGGAGCCGCGGAGCCGGACCCCGCGACTGAATCGAAAGTTGACAGCCGAACGGTAGTAACGAACGACCAGTTCATTCGGCTGATTCGCGAACGGTATCCCGACTGTCCTCTGACGAACTCTCAGATCGGTCGACGGATGTGGCAGTTCGCGCAATCGAGAGGGGCTGAACTGGTTGGCGGACGAAAGCAGCTTGGACGCCGCCACAGCCCAGCTACCGTGACTTACCGGGTGCCCACGACGGCAGCCCAGTACGCGGTAAAAGAACGTGACGTCGTGGTGCTCGAGCGGTTTGCTGACCGGCTCGGACGCGCCTTCAAGGATGGCAAGGGACGAGTGCTTGTCCCGCTGAAGTAGGAGGTAAGTTGGAAGGATCGAACGACCGCAGGGAAGTGGTTGCAGAGCATCGCCCACGTTGGAGCAGGAAGCTCAAGGCCGCCGGTCACTTCGTCGCTGCCGCAGTGCTTCTCGCAGCCGGAGTCGTTTTCACGGTGCAACAGCAACATCCGGCGTTCCAGCAGCCTGCGGCGGGCCTCAAGCTCGCGGGCGCGCTGATCGAAGCGCCGTCGCTGAGCAAGGAAGCCACGCGTATCGCGGCGGTGCTCAAACGGTACACCAAGGATCAGACAGCAGCCGACCGTATCGCCGGCGCGATCGTGGACGAAGGCAATCGCCGCAACCTCGATCCTGCGCTCCTCGTCGGTGTGCTTCTCACTGAAGACGCGACCCTCGACACCACCGCCCGCAGCAACGTCGGCGCGCGCGGCCTGATGCAGGTCATGCCAGCGCACGCCGGAAAGTGGGGCTGCGGCTCGGCGAACCTGTTCTCGATCGAGGCCAACATCTGCCACGGTGCGAGCATCCTGCAGGACAACATGCGTAACTCGCCGAATACGCGCGTGGCACTTCTCAAGTACAATGGCTGCGTGCACGGCTCCAACACACCGAACTGCCACTCGTATCCCGACAAGGTTCTCCGTGCAGCCAACCGGACGACCGCGGAGATGCTCGCCGCAGCGGAGTAACCGTTCCGGAGATCGTCGTTCCGTCGAACGATGAGCGCCGTAGCTGAGCAGAAAGGGACGGTGGCCGTTGGCCACCGTCCCTTTGCTTTACCGCCTTGCGGTCGGCGGCAGGAGGCCGTTCAGCCTGAGGTACGTCGCAGCGGCGCTGTAGTGATCCGACCAGTCGCCGTCGAGGTCCAGCTCGGCGGCTGCGCGCGAGACGGTGCGACCGCCGAAGAACGGCAACATCGCCCCCAATGAGGAGTCGTCGAGGTTGGCGAGAGCTGTGTGACAGAAGTCGAATGACTCCTTCAGCCTGGCGACGAGAGCGTCCTTCGCATCGGTCGGCGCGAGCTTGGTCCGCTCAGGCGCTTTCTCACCGGAGATCGTGGAGCACATGTAGTCGTTCGAGCTGGCGACGTGAAGAACCAGCTGCCCGAAGCTCATGTGCCCCGGCGTCGGTTTGAAGCCGTACTTGTCGGCCGGCATCTCGTCAGCCGCCCCCACGAGATTCCGCTGGGCACGCTCCATGTCGGTGCGCAGCGCAGTCGCGACTGGGCTTCCGGCGCTCTGCGCGAAGAGTGGGGTCGCTACGCACAGCGACAGCGCGACTGATCCTATCAGTGATCGCATGGCGGTCATCCTTTGAGTTTGAGGGCGGAGCAACTGCGTTAGGCAACTGCCTCGAGACCTCTAAGCTCGCGCGGAGGCGCGCCGCGAGCAAGGCAGCCATTGCGGAAGCGCCGCCCGCCCCTCGTGCAACCGAGCCTCGTTCGCCAGCTTTGTCGGATGCGAAAAGCCGCTCTCTCAATCCTTGCAGCAGCACTCGCGCTCAGCGCGCCTCTCGCCGCTGCTCTCTGCGCAGCGTAGGATCACCACTCCGCAGCAGCAGTTCGGCCACAACTTCGGCGATGACTACTGGATCCCGAACTACACGGGATTGATGTCGTACTGGGACAAGCTCGCGCGTGAGAGCGACAGGATGAAGCTCGTGCGCATCGGCACGACGAGCGAAGGACGCCCGATGATGATGGCGATCATCTCGTCACCTGACAACCTGCGGCAGCTCGACAAGTACCAGAAGATATCCGCGCGGCTAGCGCACGCCGACGGGCTCACCGACGCCGAAGCTCGCAAGCTCGCCGCCGACGGACGCGTCGTCGTGTGGATCGATGGCGGACTTCACTCGACTGAGACGCTCGGGATCACGCAGCTCGGCGAGACGGTTTACGAGCTCGCGAGCCAGACGGATCCCGAGACGATGCGCTTCCTCAAGGAGTGCATCATACTAGCGGTCCCGGCCAACCCCGACGGCGTCGAGTTCGTCGGCAACTGGTACATGCGCCGCGCGGATCCCAAGACTCGCACGCTCGAGTGGCTCCCGCGCCTGTACAACAAGTACGTCGGTCACGACGACAACCGCGATCTGTATCTCGCTTCGCAGCCGGAGAGCCAGGCGCTGGATTCGATTCTCTTCCGCGCGTGGTATCCACAGATCATGTACAACCATCACCAGGCGGGTCCCGCCGGCACGGTGATGGCGGCGCCGCCGTATCGTGATCCGTTCAACTACAACTACGATCCGCTGATCCCGGTCGAGCTCGATTGGATCGGCGGCGCCATGAACACGCGCTTCGTGGAAGAAGGGAAGGCGGGCGTGACGTTCCGCGCGGGATCGGAATTCTCCACCTGGTGGAATGGCGGCCTTCGCACCACGGTGTACTTCCACAACATGCTCGGTCTGCTCACGGAGACCATCGGCAATCCAACGCCGATGCAGATTCCCGTCGTGCCCGACCGGCTGTTGCCGAGCGGGTCGCTTCCTGATCCAGTGATGCCGGGAGTATGGCATTTCGCTCAGTCCGTGGCGTACTCGATCTCTGCGAATCGAGCAGTGCTCGATCTGGCGGCGCGCCAACGCGAGCAGTTCCTGTACAACATCTACAGGATGGGGAAGAACTCGATCGACCGCGGCAGCCGCGACAACTGGACGATCAATCCGGATCGCGTCGCCGAGGTGCGTACTGCGTTCGACACGCGCGGCCGCTCACAAGACGAGACTGACTGCGGAGCAGGCGATCGCGCTGCTGCACGATCCGGCAGCGCGCGATGCGCGCGGATACATCATCCCTGCCGACCAGAGCGATTTCCCCACCGCGACGAAATTCGTCAACGCTCTGATCAAGACAGGGATCACCGTGCAGCGCGCGACGCGTGAGTTCACCGTAGCGGGCAAGACGTATCCCGCGGGCTCGTACATCGTGAGGAGCGCGCAGGCGTTCAGACCTCATGTGCTCGACATGTTCGAGCCGCAGGATCATCCGAACGACTTCAGCTATCCCGGTGGCCCGCCGATCCCACCGTACGACAACGCCGGTTGGACCCTCGCATATCAGATGGGAGTGCGGTTCGACCGTGTGCTCGACGCGTTCGACGGGCCATTCGAGCCGATCCCCGGCTTCGCACACGTCGCTGGCGTGATCAGCGCTGCGCCGGCGTCAGGCGGTGTGTACTCGTGGAGCGGCGCTGAGAACGACGCGTTCATCGGTGCGAACAGGCTGCTGAAGGCGGGGGAGCGCGTCGAGCGTGACGCGAGCGGCGACTTCTATGCGCCCGCACACTCAGCGACGCGTGCGATCCTCGGCGCGTTTGCGGCGGAGAAGGGCGTCAACGTCACGACCGCGCCCGCTATGCCTGCATCGGCGACGGCTGTGCGTCCGGTGCGTATCGCGCTGTGGGACGTGTACGGCGGCTCGATGGCGTCAGGATGGACGCGCTTCGTGCTCGACCAGTTCGAGTTTCCGTATGAAGTGGTGTACGCGCCCCAACTCGATGCCGGTGATCTCAAGTCGAAGTATGACGTGATCTTCCTGCCGAGCGGCGAGGTGATCGGACGCACCGGAGCTGGAGCGCGTGGCTCGACCGCTGCGCGCGGCGAGGCGCCGCTTCCGGACGACATACCGGCCGAGTTCCGAGCGCATTATGGGCGGATGACAGTGGAGAAGACGCTTCCGGCGATCCGTCAGTTCCTCGATGCTGGTGGTGTCGTTCTCGCGAACGGAAGCGCGACGAGCATCGCAGAGCAGCTCGGGCTGCCGGTTGCGGAGGCGCCGACCGATTCCGCTGGGCGGCCGCTTTCGCGCGACAAGTATTACATCCCTGGCTCGGTTCTATCGATCCGCATCGACACGAGCTTCTCGGTTGCACGCGGGATGCAGCCGCGCGCCGACATCATCTTCGACAACAGTCCGGCGTTCAGGCTGCTCCCGGGCGCCGCAGCGGCCGGTGTGGAACGCATCGCGTGGTTCGATTCCCCCAAGCCGCTGCGGAGCGGGTGGGCGTGGGGCCAGGCATACCTCGATAACGCAGCCGCGATCGTGCAGGCGCATGTGGGGAACGGCAAGCTCGTGCTGTATGGGCCGGAGATGAACTTCCGCAGTCAGTCGCACGGTGCGTTCAAGCTTCTCTTCAATGCGCTGTATCCGGCACCAGGGAAATGACGCGGACGTGCCGGGCAAGCTCACCATATTTCGCGATGAAGGGCACTTCATCACCGAGCCGGCGAATCAGCCGCTCTGGTACGGTGAGGTGCTCGACCGGTTCGATCATTACGTGAATCACTGAGCGCAGGCAGGCCGCAGCGAACGGCGCTCGAATCAACCGAATCAGCTCGAGAGCAATTGGCCTGAGGAGCACTTGGCTAGCGATCGTGTGACTCCACCGCGTCCCCACGCTGCACTTCGCGTGGGCGTCACGGGGCACCGGCTTCGGCGCCTCTACGCTGCCGATTGCGATCTGGCGGCGACGCGTACGCGCATTCGCGATGCGCTGACGCAGATCAAGCGCGCGGTGGCTGAAGCGGCTACCTGGCATCCTGGTGTGTACGCGGACGGCGAGCCGGTCCTTCGCATCGTGTCGCCGCTCGCCGAAGGATCCGATCAGATCGTCGCGCAGGAAGCTCTGTCGCTTGGCTACTCGCTCGATGTCATTCTTCCGTTCGCGCCGGACGACTACAAGCGGAACTTCGAGCAGCTCGCAGATGCAGCCAGCCCCGATCCGAGTGCACAGTTCGACGATATAATCGCGCGCGACGGTGTCGCGTCGGTGAGGGTACTCGATGGCGGCGTGTCGGACGATGAGCGCCCCGGGTCGTACCTCGCGGTCGGCGACGCGATGCTGTGGCACTGCGATATCATGATCGCCGTATGGGACGGAACTCCGGCCAAGGGACGCGGAGGAACCGAGGAGATAGTTCGCGACGCGCGGGCGCGCGAGATTCCGGTCATCTGGATAAATCCGACGGACACACGCGCCTATACGATGATCCTTCCGGAGCGCTCGCCTCTCGCCCTCGACGGCCGGGACTCGCTCGGTGGCGCCGTGCGCGATCTGGTCGCCCTACCGGAGTCCCCCGCGCCCGAGGGGAGTGAGGCGATCGTGTCGCCGCTCACGGAGTATCTCTTCACGCGCCCGATGCGATGGAGCATGACCGGGCTGTTCGATGTGCTGGTCCGCGTCACGGCCGGCGAGATGCCGTTCAGGCGCGCCGCGACGCGTAGCGCGGCGGCCGAGATCGAGCGCGATCTGTCCGGCCCCTGGACCGAAGCAGAGTACGTCCCCGCGCTCCGGAGTGAGCGCGGCACGTCGCTGCGCGAGTCATTCGTCTGGGCCAACGCGCTCGCGAACGAGTACGCAGCGCTGTACCGCACCACCTTCTCCGTGCTCTATCTCATGGCGCCGTTCGCAGTGCTCGCCGCGCTCTTCGCACATTTCGGCCCCAAGCTCTATCGTGGCGCGCCGGGGTTCTGGTGGGGAATCGCCTGCGTAGAGCTGGTGCTTCTCTCGCTCATCCTGTGGATGTACGCACTCGCTTCGCGGCATCGGTACCACTCGCGCTGGATCGACTATCGGTCGCTCGCCGAGCAGCTGAGGCAGCTCGTATTCCTCTGGCCCGCCGGCCGTCCGACGCGTACGCTGAGACTGCAGGGTGAGAGCGCGACAGAAGCATCGGAGTTCACCTGGATCGCATGGTACTGTCGCGCGGTCGTTCGTGAGCTCGGTGTGTGCGGCGGAACACTGAATGCGGATTACATCAACGGCTGCCGATCGCTGATTCTCGATGCGATCGTCGCAGACCAGATCAGCTATCACACGCGGAACGAGCAACGCATGCATCGAGTGCACCATCGCCTCCATCTTCTCGCGACAGCGCTCTTCGCTCTGGCGACGCTGATCGCCGTCATCCATCTGGCAGACCCAGCGCTCAGCAGACTCGCCGCGTCGCGGAGCGCGCGCGATGACGTCCAAGGGATTGGATTGCTGGCCGTCCTCGCGGTGATGCTCCCGACGATCGCGGCATCGGTGCACGGATTCATCAGCCAGGGCGATTTCTGGAACCTCGCGCGGCGGTCGCGGAGAATGCGTGACGAGCTGGGGCGTCTGCGCGAGCGCATCGCCGATACCGAGCTGCGCGGGAGCACACTCGCCGATCTAGCCGATCAGACCGCGGGAATCCTTCGTGACGAGGTCGTGAACTGGCGGCTGTTCGTGCGGCTCAAACCAATCTCGCTCGTCTAGCAGCGGAGAAGCGGAGCATGGCCGAGAGTCCGATGATCTTCATCAGCTATCGCCGCGACGATAGCTCCGGTCATGTGGGCCGTCTGTACGACACGCTCGCCTCGCACTACGGCGCGCGCCGAATCTTCGTCGACATCGATCACATCGGTGCGGGCGAGGATTTCGTCAGGGTGCTCGATGAAGCGATCGGCAAATCGCGCATCATGCTGGTCGTCATTGGCAAGCACTGGCAGTACGACGACGCAGGTTACTCGCGCCTCGGCAATCCCAACGATTTCGTGAGGCTCGAGGTCGTCGCGGGTCTTCAGCACGGTCTCCGCGTGATCCCACTGCTCGTCCAAGGCGCGACGATGCCGTCACCGACTCAGCTTCCGCGCGATTTGCAGGAGCTGAGCACGCGCAACGCGATGGAGTTGAGCGACGTGCGCTGGAAGGAGGACGTCGCGCGGCTCGAGTCCACTCTCGACAAGCTCATGCGCGAGATGCGTCGCGCAGACATCGCGCGCGAGGTTGAGGAACGCGCCGCACTCCCACGCGAGCCGCGAACGCCCAGAGAGCGTCTTCGCATGCCCAAGGTCGTATGGCTCGCAGTCGTCTTGATCGCCGCGGGCATCGCGATCGTGGGATACGTGCGCAGTCGCGCGCCGTCGCCATACACCTCCGTACAGCAGCCGTATTCGACCATACCGAACGGGGACGTTCCTGATCCTCCGTCGAAGCTCGAGGATAAGGCGTCGTCCGCGCTTGCGGACGCGCACAAGTGGCGCGCCGACGCGCAGCTATGGATGATTTCCGTGGAGAGCTCGGGTCAGTCTGGGTACTTCACAACGTTCAACTTCGCTTCGCCGCGTGATGGCGCGGGGCTCACCGTTGCGGATCTCCCGACCGGACGGCAGTACGTACCGTCGAGCGGCGGTGCGGACGTTGACGACATCATCCCGATTCCGTTCATGGAGCTGACCGACGCGATCGGGATCGCGCGCGAAACTGGGATGCACGCCGGGATCGCGCGAGCCGTGCTCGCATGGCATCGCCTCACCAACGGACGTCTTGCGCTGATCTGGACGCTCACGCCAGCCTTCACCAGCGGCGAGAGCTTTCCCTACAACGTCGACGTCGTGACAGCGAAAGTGATTCCGATCCAGGATATCCAGCGCTAACTGCGGAAGGCCGGCGTTGCATCAGCGATATCCGGCCGCCTGCATGTTGAACAGCTCGCTGTAGAGCCCGCCGCGCTCGACCAGCTCTTCGTGAGTGCCTTCCTCCTCGAGCTTGCCGTGGCGGAGGACAAGGATGCGATCCGCCATTCGCACCGTGGAGAAGCGATGCGAGATGAGCACCGCCATCCTTCCCGCGACGAGCTCGGAGAACCTTACGAACACCTCGTACTCTGCGCGTGCGTCGAGCGCGGCGGTCGGCTCGTCGAGGATCAGAACCTGCGCAGCGCGAAGGTACGCGCGCCCAAGCGCGACTTTCTGCCACTCGCCACCCGACAGATCGACGCCGTTCTCGAAGCGGCGGCCGAGCATCTGGCGGTAACCGTCCTTGAATCGGGGGAGCAGTGTCGCAGCGAGTGATTTCTCCGCCGCGTTCTCGATGAGATTCGGCACCGGCCGGCTCACGTCGTCGAGCTCGGTTGCGACGACGCTGATCTCGCCGACGCCGATGTTCTCGTCGAAGCGCATGTCGTATCTCACGAAATCCTGGAAGATCACGCCGATCGCCTGGCGCACCGAATGCAGGTCGTAATCGCGCAGATCGCGTCCGTCGAGCGTGATGATTCCTTCGCTGGGATCGTAGAGCCGCGCGAGGAGCTTGGTGATCGTCGTCTTCCCGGCGCCGTTCTCTCCGACCAGCGCGATGCGCTCGCCCGGATTCAGCGTGAGATTCAATCCACGGATCGCCCATCGGTCGCTTCCTGGGTACTGGAAGCCCACATTGTCGAACACGAAGCCGCTCATGATCGGCTGCGGCACGGGCGGCGCGGCGGGCCGCGATGTGATCGTCGGCTCCATGTCGAAGAACTCGAACAGGTCGCGGAGGTACAACGCCTGCTCGTACACGCCGCTCGCGGCCATGAGGATGCTCTGGATGACGTCGCGCCCGCGTCCGAACGAAGCGGCGAGAAATGTCAGCGTGCCGATCGTGATCTCGCCGCGCACCGCGCGCAGCAGGATGATCACATACGCTCCGTAGTACCCGATCGTCCCGAGAAGTGAGAGAAAGGTGCTGACGAAGGCGCGGCGCGTCGAAAGCTTCTTGTTCTCCTCGTAGAATCTGTCCGACAGCTCGTCGTACTTGCGCGTGAGCCACCCAGCAAGGCCGAACATCTGCACTTCCTTCGCGGTGACGTCGCTCGCCCCGACGTAGCGCAGATAATCGAGCTGGCGTCGCTCCGGCGTCCATCTGAACAGGAGCGAATATCCGAGCGACGCATAGTGCGTCTCGCCCAGAAAGCTCGGCACGATGGCCAGCACCAGAAGAACGAGCAGCCACGGACTGTTCACCACGAGCGCGCCGGCGAGCGTCAGCAATGTGAGGAAGTCCTGCGCGATTCCGAAGAGCTGGGTGAGCAGCGCGATCCGTCCGACGGTCTGGCGGCGAGCGCGCTCGAGATGGTCGTAGAAGTCGGGGTTCTCGAACTGCGCGAGGTCGAGGGTCGCAGCGTGCTCCATGAGCTTCACGCTCATCTTGTTCGAGAAGAGATCGCTGAGCAGGCTCTCGACAAGCGCTGACAATCGCGCGAGCACCTCGCCCGCGGCGACTATGCCGAGCTCCATCGCGACGTACCGCCAGAGCTCGGGAAGGTTCGCGTGGCCGGTGCGCGCAGCGATCACTGCGTCGATGATGAGCTTGCCAACCCAGAAGGTCGCGACGGGGACGAACGCGCGAACGAATCTGAGCAGCACCATCTCGATGGTGTACGCTCGGCTCGTCGCCCAGACCATTCGTATGAGCGGCGGCACATAACGCAACGCGTCGCGCCGATCCTTCCAGCTCGCCGTTTCCGCGGGATCAGGAGGGCGACGATTGCCGCGACCGCCGCCGCCGCGACCTCCCGTCGGTGGAAGCGCTATGCCAGCCATTCAGCGAGAAACGGGGAGCCCCGCTTCCTCCCACGCCGCAAAGCCGCGCGCCAGCTCGTGGACATCTGTGAAGCCGCGCGCGTCGAGCGTCGCTGCCGCAATGCGCCGATCGCGCACCGCGCTGACAGTGCACCACTATCGTCGTGTCAGGTGGAATCGTGGCGGCATGCGCGTCGAGTTCAGCAAGCGGAACGTGCTGCGCGCCGTCGATGTGCCCGCGCGCCCATTCGTCGGCCTCGCGAACGTCGATGATGCTCAAGCTCGATCTGTCGGCGCTTGCGAGATGCTCGGCCAGGACGCGACGTGGTAGCGCCGACGCGCGTGGTATCACACCGCGTTTGTTGCGCAGCTTCATCGCGCCGAAGTAAGCGGGCGCCGTTGGCTGGCCTTCCAGCACCCGATCGATGAATTCACTCTCGCTCATCGGCGCGAACGCCCAGTTCGCTGCGCGCTCGTAGCCGAGTGTCGATTGCGCAGAGGAGCCGAGCGCCTTGCCGCACGCCGAGCCGGCGCCGTGACCCGGCCAGATCTGCAGATGATCGGGCAGATCGCGGGTGCGGCGTATGGATGCGTACAGCTGCGCCGCGGCGGCGCGCATCGTCCCCGATTGTCCCACCGCGCGCTCGAGTAGATCCGGTCGCCCGACATCACCGACGAAGACGAAATCTCCAGTCAGCGCGCCGACTGGCAAATCACTCCGCGCCGTATCCGTTACCACGAAGGAGAGGTGCTCCGGAGTATGCCCTGGCGTGTGCCGCGCCACGAGCTCGACTGCGCCGACAGTGATCCGATCGCCGTCTCTCAGTCGTCGCACTGCCGGCGCGTGGGCGAAGTCGTACTGCCAATCCGCGCCGCCTTCGTCTGAGACGTGCAGCGTCGCACCGGTGAGTGTGGCGAGCGCGCATGCGCCGGACGCGAAGTCGGCGTGGATGTGAGTCTCGGTTACGTCCGAGATCGACACTCCCTCAGCGCGCGCGGCGTCGACGTACTGCTCGAGGTCGAGGTTGGGGTCGACGACGACTGCCTGGCGCGACCGCTCGCAGCCGAGCATGTAGCTCGCCTGAGCAAGTCCAGCATCGAAAAAGCGTCGGAATATCATCCGGTCGCGGAAGGTGAAGTTGCCAGCCAGCGGCGGTGCCGGCGGCTTCTTATCTTAACGGAGCGGCAACACCACCGCTCCCGACAACGTGCTCGCGACAGTGACGCCATTCGTGCACCACTCCTCATCGAACTTTTCGCACAGTGAGCGTGCGGGCATACCGCTGCGACGCTGCGGGCGCTCTTGTGTCGCCGCGATCCATGCGCACGGTGTGAAGCCTTGACGGCGCCGCTTGCAGAGCCGTTCGACCGCTTCGCGACGTCGTTCGCGAGGGCGCGTGCCGAGCTCCCGAAGATCTGCTTCCCGGAGCCGAACGCGATGTCGATTGCGAGCGTGAGCGCGTCGGGTGCGCCATCCAATCGCATCGTGTTGCTCAAGGCCTTCGACAGACGCGGCTTCGTCTTCTACACCAACTACGAGGGGCGCAAGGGACGCGAGCTCCTCGCCAATCCGCGCTGCGCGCTCTGCTTCCACTGGCCGCCGCTCGAGGAGCAGATAAGAATCGAGGGACGGGCGGAGCGCGTCGGCGAGGAAGAGGCCGACGCGTACTTCGCGTCGCGTGCGCGCGAGAGCCAGCTCGGCGCGTGGGCCTCGGAGCAGAGCCGCGCGATGACTCATCCCGACGATCTCGAGCGGCGCCTCGCGGAGGTCGCGGCTCGCTTCGAGGGTGTGGCGGTGACGCGGCCGCCGTACTGGTCCGGCTTTCGCGTCGTTCCGGAGAGCATCGAGTTCTGGTGCGGCCGCCCCGGAAGATTGCACGAGCGCACGCTCTACATGCGCCACGGCGACGGATGGCGTGTCGAGACGCTGTACCCCTGATTACAATGCGATCATGACGAGCTCTACTCGCTACCGAGCCATTCGCGATCCCCGGCTCCGAGCCGTGGACGATCGACAGATCGCGCGCGCTGTACAACATCGAAGGCTGGGGCGACGGCTACTTCGACATCAACTCGCGCGGGCACGTCGTCGTGCGCCCCGATCAGGATGAGCGCGGACGCGAGCTCGATCTGTTCGAGCTCGCCAAGGACCTCGAGGCGCAGGGCGTCGCGATGCCCGTGCTGCTCGCTTCTCCGACATTCTCCGCTCGCGCATCGAGGCGCTCCACGAGCGCTTCACCTCCGCGATTCGCGAGTTCGACTACGACGGCGGCTACACCACGGTCTATCCGATCAAGGTCAACCAGCAGCGCCACGTGGTCGAGGAGATCGTCGAGTTCGGCCAACCTTACGGCGTCGGCCTCGAGTGCGGGAGCAAGCCGGAGCTGCAGGCGGTGCTCGGTCTCGCCGAGACACCGGAGCACGTCATCGTCTGCAACGGCTACAAGGACGAGGAGTTCATGCGCCTCGCGCTCATGGGCCAGAAGCTCGGCCATCAGGTCTTCATCGTGATCGAGCAGCTGAGCGAGATCGACGTGCTGCTGCAGGTCGCCGACGAGCTCGGCGTCAAGCCGAACATCGGCGTGCGCATAAAGCTTTACGCGGAAGGCTCAGGTCGCTGGGCGAAGAGCGGCGGCGAGAAGTCGAAGTTCGGGCTCAACACGTCGCAGCTCGTGCGCGTCATCGACAAGCTGTCGAGCGCTGGTCGGCTCGATGTCCTCAAGCTGCTCCACTTCCATCTCGGCTCGCAGATCACGGACATCCGCTACATCAAGGCGGGGCTGCAGGAGGTGGCGCGCTTCTACTCGAGCTGCGCAAAGCGGGCGTCGACATGACTCACGTCGACGTCGGCGGCGGGCTCGGCGTCGACTACGACGGAACGTCCTCGACCTCGCACGCGAGCGTGAACTACTCGCTTCAGGAGTACGCGAACGACGTCGTGTACACGCTCGCCGAAGCTTGCCGCAACGATGATCTTCCGATGCCGCACATCATCAGCGAGTCGGGACGCGCGCTCACCGCGCACCATGCGCTGCTGCTGCTCAAGGTGATCGACGTCGAGTCGCAGACCGAAGTGGTCCCGCCGGAGCTTGGCGAGGACGATCATCCGCTCCTGCACGAGATGGCGACCGACCTCGAGTCAATCACCATCGAGCGCGCGCGTGAGATCTTTCACGATGCCACGTTCGACAAGGAGCGCGCGCAGCAGCTGTTCGAGAGCGGCGTGCTCTCGCTTCGTGGGCGCGCGCTCGCAGAGCAGCTTTACCTCGCGATCGTCAACGCGGTGGCGCGCGAGGTTCTCAAGGATCGCGAGGAGTTCGAGGACATCATCGCCGACCTCGAAGCGACGCTCGTCGACCGGTACTTCTGCAACTTCTCGCTCTTCCAGTCGCTGCCGGACAGCTGGGCGATCGACCAGCTCTTCCCGATCATGCCGATCCACCGGCTGGACGAGGAGCCGGTGCGGCGCGGGACGATCCAGGACGTCACGTGCGACTCCGACGGAAAGATCGACCGCTTCGTCGGCGGCGAGCGCAACGCACCGCGCACGAGTCTCGAGCTGCACGCGTTCCGCGACGGCGAGCCGTACATGCTCGGCATCTTTCTCACCGGCGCGTACCAGGAGATCCTCGGCGACCTGCACAACCTGTTCGGCGACACGAACGCGGTGCACATCCGCCTCAAGGAGCGCGGCTACGAGGTGACGGACCTCGTGCACGGCGACACGGTGACCGAAGTGCTCAACTACGTGCAGTTCCGCGCGCCGGACCTGCTCACGACGTTCCGGCGCAAGGTGAGCGCGGCGAAGAACATCACCCGCGAGGAAGCCAACACGTTCATCGCCGAGTACGTCGCAGGGCTCGAAGGGTATACGTACCTCGAGGGCGACGCGGCGCGGTAGCGGCTGGCTACCGCGCGGTCGCAGGCCCCTAAGCCATCGCCGCGTCGTACCGGCGCGAGATCTCAGGCCAGTTCACCACGTTCCACCAGGCCTTGAGGTAGTCGGGGCGACGGTTCTGGTACTTGAGGTAGTACGCGTGCTCCCAGACGTCCACGCCCATGATCGCCTTCTTTCCTTCCATGACGGGCGAGTCCTGGTTGGGCGTGCTGGTTACCGACGAGCTTGTTGCCGTCGACTATGAGCCACGCCCATCCCGAGCCGAAGCGCTTGGCGCCTGCGTCGTTGATCTGCGTCTTGAGTGACTCGAGGTCGCCGAACGACGACTTTATCGCGTCGGCAAGCTTGCCCTTCGGCTCACCACCGCCGTTGGGCGCCATGATCTCCCAGAACATCGAGTGGTTCCAGTGGCCGCCGCCGTTGTTGCGCACGGCCGTGCGGATCGACTCCGGCACCGCATCGAGATGGCGGAGCAGGTCGTCGAGCGACTTCGCCTGCAGCTCGGGCGCCTTCTCCAGCGCGGCGTTGAGATTCGCCACGTACGCTCCGTGATGCTTGTCGTGATGGATCTCCATCGTCTTCGCGTCGATGGTCGGCTCCAGCGCATCGAATGCATATGGGAGCGGTGGCAGCGTGAATGGCATGACTTTACTTCTCCGTTTTGAAGCGGCCTATGATTGCCGGCAGAATGGACAGTACGACGACCACCACGATCACCAGATCGATGTGCGTCGCGATTCCCGGGACGTTACGTCCGAGGAAGTACCCGATGAGCAGCATAGACCATACCCATGCCACCCCACCCACGACGTTGTAGGCGAGGAAGCGCGAGTATTGCATCGCACCCATTCCCGCGACCACTGGAGCGAAGGTTCGGATGATCGGCATGAAACGCGCGATGACGATCGTCTTGCCACCGTGCCGCTCGTAAAAATCATGAGCTCTGATCAGGTGTTTGCGATTGAACAGAAGGGAATCTTCGCGCGTGAAGAGACGAGGGCCACTCGCCTTGCCGACGGCGTAGCCAACCGTGTCGCCAACGACCGCGGCGACCATGACAAGCACCCCGAGCGCCGCGACGCTCAGATGTCCCTGCGAGCCGATGAGCCCCGCTGCAACCAGGAGCGAGTCGCCAGGAAGGAAGAACCCGATCAGCAGCCCCGTCTCGGCGAAGATGATCGCCGTGATCCCGACGTAGCCGACTGCTTTGACGAGCGCGGTGACGTCGCGCAGTTGGCTGAAGAACTCCGCTAGCGAATGCATTCGGGCGCGATGAGCGAGGCAAGGGTGATGGACCGCCGCGTAGGTCTCTCCGAGCGTGCGGAACGCGTGTTCGAGCACGTCTCGCGCGGCTTTCTGATCGTGTTGGCGGCTGCATGGGCATTCGCCATCGCGACCGAGCGTCGCGCACGCGACAAAGTTAACCCCGTCAGTCCGGCGACCGCTTCAGTAGTCGCCGACCTCAGCAACCCGTCAGCGTCCAACGCGGCGTATGTCACGGACGCCGTGAACAACGCGGTGGCTCACAGAGTTGGGAGCGCCGCGACCGGAGAGAGCGGCGCGCTCCGCGCGACGCTGGCGAGCGCGAGCGATCATCCGGGGATAGTCAGCACCATGCTTTCGCTCGGCGGCACGATCCAGGCGATGGCGAACTTCGCCGTCATCACTCCACGCCCCGCGTCCGACGCGCAGCACGGTCGCATCGGGCTCTACTACATCGGGAACTGGCCGAGCGCGCGGACGACGAAGGGCGGGGCAGTGAGCTACGCCCCGCCGAGTGGATTCATCGAGGTCACCCCGCAGAACGAGGACACGCGGTTGTCCGAGCATTTCAGGATCCGCGATTTTCTGACCCATGACCAGCCGAACGTCTGGCCCAAGTACGTCGTGATAAGTCTCAAGCTCGTGGACAAGCTGGAATTGGTGCTCGCCGATCTCAAGGCGCATGGCGTCAATACCGATGGCGTGCACGTGATGAGCGGCTTTCGCACGCCGCAGTACAACAAGACGGGCGGCGACCCTCGCGGCCGGGCCGGATTGAGCCGGCACATGTACGGCGACGCAGCCGACATCTTCATCGATAACTCCGGGAGCGGCGAGATGAGCGACCTCAATCACGACGGACGCATCGACATCAACGACGCTCGCGTGATCCTTGCTGCTGTGGACAGAGTGGAGCGGGCACATCCTTCGCTGGTAGGTGGCTGCGGAGTGTACGCCGCGAACGGCGCGCACGGGCCGTTCGTGCACATTGACACCCGCGGCTATCCGGCGCGCTGGGTCGGAACAGGAGACAACTGACATGCCTGGAGTGATTGAGCGCAACACGGAGTCGCAGCGTGGTGATACGGCGGAGCAGCGGTCGCGCGAGCCCGGTCCAGCAGCGCGCGCATGCAGGTGAGAGCGGCCGACCTCGAGCCCTACATCGGCCTCAAGTATCTCTCGAGACTTTTCAAGCTCATGGCGGTGATCCTCATCCTCCTGCTCGTCTCGGAGATCATCACCGGCCTCGTCACGAGCGGGCTCGACGCACTGCCGACGCTGCTCGGAGAGGTGAGCCGGCTCGTAGTCTTCGCCGGTCTTCTCTGGGGGAGCGGCGATCTCGCGATTCTGCTCATCGACATCGGACATGACGTGCGCGCCACGAGAATCCTCACGGGGCGCCAACTCGCCCACGCGACTGACGAGCAGCACTCGCACGTCGATCCCGGAATCGCGCCGCCAGCCGACGTCACCGGTGCGGTATGACAGTTGCGCTCACGCGGTGCGTACCAAGCGGTTCACTCAACCACTCTTGAGGCGACTTCAATGCTCTGGACGATCGCGGTCATCCTGTTCATCCTCTGGCTCCTCGGCTTCGCCGTTTTCCACGTTGCGGGCGGTCTCATCCATCTGCTCCTCGTTCTGGCGATCATCGTCGTGATATTCCGGCTCCTGACGGGAAGAAAGCCGGTCGTTTAGAAGGGCGATGCCGACTGCGCGTTGAGCGTTCCGCATTCGCGTTCGCGTTCAGCGGAAAGAGGACGCTATGCCGCTGAACGCGCTCGACGCGCAGTCGCCGTCCCTCCCCGCTTAGCTTCCAGCATGTCCGTCCTCTCCCGTGTAGCGGTAGTGCTCTTCGAGCCGCAGGATCCGGTGAACATTGGTGGGACCGTGCGCGCGATGAAGAACATGGGAGTCTCCGAGCTGCGGCTCGTCAAGCCATGCGACTACACGGTGTTCCGGCTGAGCGGCATCGCGCACGGCACCGTCCGACATCATCGAGCGCATCCGGCACTTCGACTCGCTCGATGACGCGCTCGCGGACTGCGTGTTCGTCGCCGGCTTCACCGCGCGCAGGCGCGCCGCAAAGCGCGCGATCGCCGACGCGCGCGAGGCGGCGCCGCGAGTCATCGCACGCGGCGGCCGAGGGGACTGCTGCGCTCCTGTTCGGCCGGGAGGACCACGGACTGCCCAACGAAGCACTGGACCGCGCCCACGCTGTCGTCACGATCCCGACTACCGACCACAGCTCGCTCAATCTGGCGCAGGCCGTGCTGCTCGCGCTGTACGAGCTTCACCTCGCCGCCGCCGACGCGACGCGCACCCTCGCACCGCCCAAGCGCGACGCGCCGCCGGCCACGTCGGAGGGGTACGAGCTTCTTTTCGCGGACGCGGAGCGCGCGCTGCAGGCGATTCAATTCTTCAAGACACGGCATCACGACAACATCATGCGAAGCTTCCGCTCGATAGTGTTTCGCTCCTGCGCCGGACCAACGCGAGATCGCGCTGCTTCGCGCCATGGCAATCGAGGTGCTTCGCACGATCGATCGCATCAAGCGTGGCCTTGCATCGTAGGGCCGGCCCCGCGATAATTCGCCGTCTGCACGACTTGTGAACTATTTCACAAAGCCGAACGTTTCACTCGCCTTTTAACTCGATTAGCGGATGGCGTTGAGAAGGAAGTGGCTTGCTGTGCCGGGGTTCTTCGCAATCGCCGCGGCGGCCACGATGCTCTCGGCCTACAGCGGCGCGTCGTCGTCGCAAGGTGCGAGCCCCGAACAGCCGGTCCATTTCCCGCACCCGCTGCACGTACAGACTCTGAAGATGAACTGTCTGTACTGCCACTTCTCCGCCAACAAGTCGCCCGATCCCGGCATGCCAGCAGTCGGCACGTGCATGGGATGTCACATGCTCGTCGCGACCAACAAGCCCGAGATCAAGAAGCTCACGGCGTACTGGAACAAGAAGGAGCCCGTGCCCGTGGATCCGCATGCACAAGCTCCCCGAGTACGTCCACTTCCCGCACATGCGACACGTCAACGCGGGCGTCTCCTGTCAGACCTGCCACGGCCCGATTCAGAACATGACTCAGGTCTATCAGTACTCTTCGCTGAACATGGGATGGTGCATAAGCTGCCATACCGGTCAGTCGAATCCGCCGTTCAAGGCGCGCTACGATTGCGCGACTTGTCACTATTGAGCCGCGCATGAGCACGGAAACAGAATCGAAGGGGATCAAGCGGCGCGAGTTCCTCAAGGTGATCGGCGGCGGCGCCGCCGTCGCCGCGAGCATCGGCTGCAGCAACGAGAAAGCGTCAAAGCTTCTTCCGTATCTCGTATCGCCTGATAACACCGTGCCGGAGACGGCGATGTACTACGCGACGACATGTCGTGAGTGCGCCGCCGGCTGCGGGGTGATAGCCGAGACGATAGACGGGCGGACCACCAAGCTCGAGGGAAATCCAGCGCACCCGGTGAACCGCGGTGCGCTTTGCGCGCGTGGGCAGGCCGCGGTCCAGGGGCTCTACAACCCGGACCGCTACCGCTCGCCGATGATTCGGAAGAACGGGAAGCTCGTCGCCGCCAAGTGGCCAGAAGCGTTCAAGCTGTTCGCCGACAAGCTCGGCGAAGTGAGATCGCGCGGCGCGGCGGCTGGTGCTCTCTTCATCAATCAGCACGAGTCGGGCTCGTTTCCGGCGTTCCTTGACGGATGGCTCGCCAACTACGGCATGCCGCCGCACATCAGCTACGACGCGGAGGCGGACGCCGCGGCAATTGCGGCGCACACCGCTGCTTACGGCGTCGCGTGGCCGCGCTTCGACTTCGGCGCCGCTGCGCTCGTGGTATCGATCGGCGCCGACTTCCTCGACGGCTGGGGCGCTTCGGTGCCGCAGCAGCTCGACTGGGCTGACGCGCGCGCCAAGCTCACGGGTGCGCCGCGACTGGTCTACGTCGGTGCGCGCCGCACGCTCACCGGCCTCAACGCCGACGCGTGGATCGACTGCAAGCCGGGAACCGAGATCGCGATAATCCAGGCGCTCTCGGGGCAGATGACCGTCGCGGCCGCGGCGCAGGCGGCGGGAGTCGCTGCCGACCGTCTGCAGAGTCTCGTGACCGAGTACCGCGCTGCCAAGCCCGCGCTCGTGCTCGCAGGCGGCGCCGGCGGCAATGGCAGCGACGTCGTCAACGCTGCTGCTGCACTCAACAAGAGCGCCGGGGCTGTGGGCACAACGATCCACGCCGATGGCGCTTACACTGGCTTCGAAGGCGTCGCCACGTCGGCCGCATTACGCGCGGCGGTCGCTCGCATGAGCTCGGGCGCGGTGCCAATGGTGATGGTCCGCGGCGCGAATCCCGTTTACTCGATGCCCAAGAGCAGCGGCTTCGCGGCGGCATTCGAGAAGGTTCCGTTCAAGGTGTCTTTCTCCTCGGTGATGGATGACACGAGCGAGCTGTGCGATCTGATCCTGCCGGATCATCACACGCTCGAGCAATGGGGAGACGCCGAGCCGATTCGCGGTACGCTCTCGCTGCAGCAGCCGACGATGGATCCGGTCTTCGACACGCTCGCGACGTCCGACGTTCTCATTCGCGTCGCGAGAATGGATCCCGCGAACGCAGCCAAGTATCCGCTCCCCGATTACCGCAGCTGGCTCATCGCGCGCGTTCCTGGCGGCGGTGAGGGAATGCGGACCGCGCTTCCTACCGGAATCGTCGCTGGGACATCGCTCGCGCGAACTGCGGCCGCGCCTGCCGTCGCTCCGGTTGCTGCGCCAGCGATCGACAAGACCGAAGGCGATTTCTACCTCGTCGTATATCACCATCCGGTGATCGGTGACGGCCGCGGCGCCAACAAGCCGTGGCTGCAGGAGCTTCCGGATCCGGTCACCAAGATCACGTGGCAGACTGTCGTGGAGATGCATCCGCTGACCGGATTGCGCCTCGGGATCGACAACAACGATCTGGTCACGGTCGAGACACCGCAGGGTAAGCTCGTCGCGCCGGTGTATCTCTACCTCGGCATAAGGCAGGATACGATCGCGATCGCCGGCGGTCGCGGACACACGGGCGCAGGGCGCTACGCGAAATCGGGCGAGAAGGCGATCGATCTTCTCCCCGTTGCGGAGAACGCTGGTGGTGGATTGGCGCTCGTCTCCACGCGCGCTCGCGTGTCGAAGGCGCCGGGGAGCATTCTCCTCGCGTCCACCGAAGGCTCCGCGCGTCAGCACCTTCGCAACATCGCGCGTGCGATTCCCGCAGAAGAGCTCGATCGGGTCACGCTGCCGGGTGAGAATCCGGCGCCAGGAGTGCGCGAGAAGGGAAGTGAGGAAGAGCTGATGCCGGGCGACGCGTCACACGCGTTTCTCCCCGGCCTTCGCTCGCCGGTCGCGAACGACGCGCAGGGTGATCTCGGCGATCCGACCTCCAAGGACAAGGGGATGTATGACCCGAATCATTGGAGCAACATGGCCAAGCGCAGATGGGCGATGACCGTCGACCTCGCTCGCTGCACCGGATGCTCGGCGTGCGTTACCGCGTGCTACGCGGAGAACAACATTCCGACGGTCGGCGCTGAGTGGCAGGTGCCGCAGTTCCTTCCTGACCGCAAGGGCTTCGGCGCCAACATCACCCGTGGCCGCGAGATGGGTTGGATCCGTCTCGAGCGCTACTACGAAGGCGGCGAGGATGGGACGTCGGATTTCGAGACGCGCTTCATCCCGATGCTGTGTCAGCACTGCGGCAACGCTCCATGCGAGCCGGTCTGCCCTGTCTATGCGACCTATCACGCGCCCGACGGTCTCAACGTTCAGGTTTACAACCGTTGCGTCGGAACGCGCTACTGCTCCAACAACTGCCCGTACAAGGTTCGTTACTTCAACTGGTTCGGTTACGGCGAGCCGCATCGTCCGCAGTACGCGTTCCCCGAGCCGCTCAACTGGCAGTTGAATCCGGAAGTCACGGTGCGCGGCAAGGGCGTGATGGAGAAGTGCTCGATGTGCGTTCAGCGCATTCGTGCGGCCGAGAGCCGCGCGAAGCTGGAAGATCGTCCGCTGCGTCCGGATGAATTCACGACTGCGTGCGCCGAAGCATGCCCGTCGCGCGCGATCACGTTTGGTGACGCGGCCGATGCGAACTGGTCGGTCACGCGCATCATCAAGGACCGGCGCGCTTATCACGTGTTCGAAGAGCTCAACACCTTTACCGCGGTTGTCTACTTGAAGAAAGTCACGCACCCGTCGCCGGCGACAGCTCCGGCGCGGGCGTAGGAGCGCGCATGGCAACCGTCGCGCAGCCCGTCACCGACGTCGAGCTCCTCCGCCGCCCGAACATTCCCTCCGCGGATGTCAGGCTTCCCGCGGTAAAGGACTACGAGCAGGTCGATGATGAGATCACGGGAACGTTACGACCCACGCTGCAGTGGTTCATCGGCCTGGGCGTCGCGATCTTCTTCCTCGTCGTCGGTGCGACGGCGTGGTGCTACCAGATCTACACCGGCCTCGGCGTGGCGGGCTACAACCCGCCGATCATGTGGGGCGTGTACATCATCACCTTCGTCTTCTGGGTCGGTATCGGACACGCCGGAACGCTGATCTCGGCGATCCTCTATCTCTTCCGAGCCGGATTCAGAACGACGATCTATCGGTGCGCGGAAGCGATGACGGTGTTCGCCGTCATGACCGCCGGACTCTTCCCGATCCTGCACCTCGGGCGCCCGTGGAAGTTCTTCTGGCTCATTCCGTATCCGCACTGGCGGCTCATCTGGCCGCAGATGAAGAGCCCGCTCGTGTGGGACGTCTTCGCGATCCTCACGTACCTCACCGTCTCCACGACCTTCCTCTACATCGGTCTCGTCCCCGACATCGCGGTGCTCCGCGACCGCGAGACGAATCCGATCCGGAAGCGCATCTTCGGTCAGCTCTCGCTCGGATGGCGCAACAGCGACCGTGAGTGGCGACACTTCGCGCGCGCGTATCTGTTCCTCGCGGCTTTCTCGACGCCGCTCGTTCTCTCGGTTCACTCCGTCGTTTCGTTCGACTTCGCAATGTCGGATGTGCCCGGCTGGCACACCACGGTTTTCCCGCCGTACTTCGTCGCCGGCGCCATCTACTCCGGCATCGGGATGGTCTTCACGATCATCATCCCGATCAGGAAGTGGTTCGGGCTCAAGCATTACATCACCATCAACGATCTCGATGCCGCGGCGAAGCTCGCGCTCTTCACGTCGCTCGTCGTCGGCGTGTCTTACGCCAACGAGTGGTTCGTGGCATGGTACAGCGGCAGCCCGGCGGAGAAGCAGTTCTTCGCCAACCGGCTCTGGGGCCACTGGTGGTGGGCGTCGTCGATCCTCTACATGTGCAACATCACGCTGCCGCTCTCGCTCTTCTCGCAACACCTGCGGCGCAACACCACATGGCTCTGGATCCTGTCGCTCTTCATCAACCTCGGCATGTGGTTCGAGCGCTTCGTGATCGTCGTGCCGTCGCTGTCGCACGAGTACGAGCCGTGGCACTGGGCGACTTACACGCCGACCATCATCGACTACGCGATTCTCTGCGGATCGTTCGGCTGGTTCTCGATGTGGTTCCTGCTCTTCATCAAGCAGTTCCCAGTAGTCGCGATCGCCGAGGTCAAGGAGATAGTGAAGCCGCGCCTGCGACATCCGCATCTGCAAGGCGTTGACGTGACCGGGCATCACGAGCCGTTCATGCCCGACGTCCCGGGAGAATTCGACTGATGCGCGGCGTCATCGGAGTGTTCCGCGATCTCGACTCTACCGTCGATGCGATCGATGATCTCAAGGAGCGGCGGCTCGGCGAGTTCACCGTTTACTCGCCGACACCACGTCACGAGCTCGAGCACGCGATAGATCGCGGGCCCAGCGCGGTGCGCAAGTTCACGCTCATCGGCGGCCTCGCCGGCGTCACGTTCGGCTACTGGATCGCGATCTGGATATCCGATTACTGGCCGCTCGTCGTAGGCGGAAAGGCGATCGCGACGTGGGTGCCGTACACCGTGTTCGGCTTCGAGGTGATGGTGTTGATCGGATCGCTCGCGACCGTTGCTGGTCTGTTCGCGACCGCGCGCATTCCGCGCATCACGATGACGGTAGGCTACGACCGCCGGTTCAGTCACGGCGATTTCGGCGTCTGGGTCGAGCCATCGCCGGACAAGATGAAGGAGACCGAGCAGTTGCTGCGCGACGCTGGTGCCGTGGAGGTGCGCATTGAGCGCTAGAGCAATTCGCGCGCTTCTCGTCATTGCGCCGTTCACCCTTTCGCTCTCCGCCTGCGAGTGGTTCAGCGACTTCAGGCGTCAGCCGTCGCTCAAGCCGTGGGAGCCCATCCACTGCGATGCGCGCCGCGACGTCTGCGACGACAGGATTCCATCGCGCGGCAATCCGCAGAACTCCGTATCCATCTACGGGACCGCACGCGCTGGCTTCGAGACCTCGTACGCTGCGCTGCCGGCGACGATCGACTCGATGTCCAACATTCCGAACCCGACGCCCATCACACCGGCGTCGCTCGAGAACGGCCGCAAGTACTTCCAGATCAACTGCGCCGTCTGTCACGGCGAGAAGGGACTCGGCAACGGTCCTGCGACGCAGTACGGGATGATCGGAATCAATCTCACGATGGACATCACGAAGAACCGTACTGATGGCTACATCTTCGGGATGATTCGGAACGGCCGCGGTGCGATGCCGCCGTACAACCGCATCGAAGAGATGGACCGGTGGGACGTGGTCAATTACGTTCGCGCGCTGCAGGGGAAGGCCGGCGTGACTGTGCCGACGGGTCCGCTCGCCGCACCGGGCGTCACCGGTCGTTGGGTGATGGGTTACACCCAGACCGCACCGACGCGGCCCGCTCCTTTCGTTCCTCCCGCACAGGGGAGCGCGAAGAACTGGTATCCGAACGGCGGTGCGCCGCCGCCGCTCGACATGAACGCTCCGCGCGTGGGACCCGCGCTACTCGATTCGATGATCTACAAGAATGGCATTCCTGAGGTGACCAAGCGATGAGCGCTCACGCCGAGCATCATGTCATCACGCGCGAAGAGATCATTGCAGGCACGCAGCGTCCCGTCGCGCCGTGGGTCAGGATGCTGTGCATTGCGATGGCGCTCATCGGCACGCTCACGTTCATCTATGGCGTGATAGTCGGCTCCGATCGCGCGTGGCAGGCGCTTCACTTCAACTGGATATTCTTCAGCAGCGTCTCGACCGCCGGCGTGATGGTCGCCGCCGCGCAGCGAATCACCACCGCGCGCTGGTCGCGTCCAGTGGTGAGGTTCATCGAGGGCTACGTCGCGTTTCTCCCCGTGGCGTTCGTGCTCCTGCTGCTCATTCTCTTCTTCGGGAAGAACCACATCTTCCCGTGGACCCACATCCCGCCGGAGAATCTCGAGAAGCGGCAGTACCTGAGCCTTCCGTTCCTCATCACGCGCGACGTGGTGATGTTCGGGATCATGACGTTGCTGTCGCTCTGGTTCGTTTACCTCTCGGTGCGCCTCGACGTGGGAGTCATTCCGGAGGCCGGTGCGGCGTGGGCGCGTGGCATCCGCGAGCGCATGCGTCGCGGTTATCGCGACGAGCGTCGCGAGCTTCACTCCACCCACTCGATCCAGGGCAGGATCGCCGTCTATCTGGCGTTCGCGTTCGCTCTCTTCTGGATCGTGCTGTCGTGGGATCTTTCCATGTCGCTCGACCTGCACTTCCAGAGCACGCTGTACGGATTCTGGTTCTTCATGGGCGCGTGGGTCGCGGCGATCGCGAGCTGGACGCTCATCACCATGGCGTGGCGCGCGGCGCTCGGACGGCAGGACATGATCACGCCCAGCCACTTCCACGATCTGGGCAAGCTGGTTTTCGCCTTCACGGCGTTCTGGGGATACCTCACCTTCGGTCAGTACCTGGTCATCTGGTACGGCAACCTCGGCGAGGAGACACACTGGGCGCGCCTCCGGCTCATCGCGCCGTACAGCACCGTGACGATCCTCGTCGTCGTCCTGATGTTCATCATGCCGTTCTTCGGTCTGCTGTCGCGTGCGGCCAAGGTGTATCTACCCACGATGGCTCTCTTCGCTGCGTGCTCAGTCGTCGGCCTGTGGCTGCATCGCTACGACGAGGTCTACCCGTCGATCTATGGCCTGAGGAACGGTGGTCCGCTGCCGCTCGGTCTGTGGGAATTCGCGATCACAGCCGGAATGCTCGGCATCTGGGGCCTTTGCTATCTCGCATTCATGGATGCCTTCCCGCGCATGCGGATCGTCATGCAGACGTCGCCGTTCCGTGACGAGATCCAGGTGCCAGTCAACCCCAAGACCATGGACGCGCTCCCGGCGCACGAGTAGGATCGCGACACTTCGCCGGTAGCTTGGCGCCGCCGCGATACTTGTCCCGCAATTTCGCGCGTATTTGATTTAGCTTGACGCGCCGGCGCGCTACGGCGGCGCGGTCCGGGGAACTAGCTCAATTGGTAGAGCATCGCCTTTGCAAGGCGGGGGTTAGGGGTTCGAGTCCCCTGTTCTCCATCACCGTTTCGTGAGAGAAGGAATCGCGATCCCGCTGGCATCTACCGGTGCTGGCGGGATTTGCTTTTGTCTCCTCGGCGCCGCGGCACGACACTCGCGGCGTGACTCCTTTGACGATCGGGCGGCTGCGTGCTTTGCGCCACCGCCAGCCCGCCGCCTTTCGTTTAACCCGGCGAACAGAGGCGTTGCGAATATGCGCGAGTACCAGAGTGGCGACATCAGAAATGTGGCCGTAGTGGGCCACGGCGCGAGCGGCAAGACTTCGTTGGTAGATGCCCTCGCGTTCGTATCAGGAACCAGCAAGAGGCGCGGCTCCGTCAGGGACGGGACCGCGCTTACTGATTTTGCCCCCGAAGAGATCGAGCGTGGCTACTCCATAAGCATCGGATGCGCGTACGCGGAGTGGCTCGACGCGAAGATCAATCTCATCGACACACCCGGGTACGCCGATTTTCGCGGTGACGCCGTCGCAGGGCTCGCCGCTGCGGACGGCGCGCTGCTCGTCGTGAGCGCCGTCGGCGGCGCAGAAGTGGGCACTGAGACGATGTTCCGCGACGCCATAACGCGTCAGGACCCGGTGCTCTTCGTCGTCACGCAGATGGACAAGGAGAGCGCCAGCTTCGACCGCGCCTACGAGGACGTCAAGTCGAAGATCACGACGAAGGTCGTTCCCGGTGGAGATCCCGATCGGCGAGGGGCCGACTTTTCGCGGCATCATCAATCTCTTCGCGAAGAAGGCCTACATGTACCGGAAGGGAACCAAGACGGGTGAATACGATGAAGCCGAGATCCCGCCGGAGGAGAGCGACCGCGTCGCGACGATATCATCAGGAGCTCATCGAGGCGATCTCCGCGACTGACGACTCGCTGCTCGAGCGCTACCTGGACGGCGTGGCGATCGGTCGCGACGAGGCAATCGCGGGGATGAAGGAAGCGATGAAGAGCGGAGCACTGTACCCGCTCTTCTGCGTTTCTGCGGAGCTGACCTTCGGCGTGCGCGCACTCCTCACCGAGCTCGTGCAGCTGATGCCGTCCGCGCTCGAGATGGAGGAGCTTCACGCCTTCAAGGGCGCGGAGGGTGACCGCACCGTCGAGATCCACGCGAGCGACGAGAATCCGTTCGCAGCGCTCGTGTTCAAGACTCAGAGCGAGGCCCACGTCGGCGACGTGAGCATGTTCCGAATCTTCTCCGGTTGTGTCGTGTCGGGTGGCGAGGTATACAACGCGACACGCGGCACCGTCGAGAAGATGAATCATCTCTCCGTCGCGTGCGGCAAGGACCGTATCGAAGTGCAGCGACTCCACGCCGGTGATATCGGCTGCGTCGCGAAGCTTCGCAACACGCACACCAACGACACTCTGTCCACTCGTGAGCATCCGCTGCGGCTGCCACAGATCGAGTTTCCGAGTCCGCTGGTGCACTTCGCCGTGCACGCCAGCTCGCGCAACGACGAGGAGCGGCTCCAGTCCGGACTTCACCGTCTTCACGACGAGGATCCTACCTTCGAGATCGGCTACAACCCCGAGACTCACGAGTCGATCGTCTCGGGAATCGGCGAGCGTCACCTCGAGCTCAACATGGCGCGCTTGCGGCGGCGCACTGGAGTGAGTGCGGAGCTCAGCCGCCCGCGCATCCCGTATCGCGAGACGATAAAGGCCAGGGCAGAAGGGCAGGGGCGGCACAAGAAGCAGAGCGGCGGTCGTGGGCAGTTCGGCGATTGCTGGGTGCGCATGATGCCGCGCGAGCGCGGCGCGGGCTACGAGTTTTCCGACCAGATCGTCGGTGGCGCAATCCCGCGCCACTACATTCCTGCGGTCGATCGCGGCATGCAGGAAGCGGCAGTGCGCGGCGTGCTCGCTGGCTATCCGCTGACCGATTTCAGGGCCGAGCTGTTCGACGGCTCATACCACTCGGTCGACTCGAACGAGGCGAGCTTCAAGATGGCTGGCATCCTCGCATTCAGGGCGGTCGCACCCAAGTGTCGCCCTGTCCTCCTCGAGCCGCTGCATTCCGTCGAGATCATCACCCCCGACCGATACCTCGGCGACGTAATGAGCGATATCTCGTCGCGCCGCGGCCACATACTTGGCACGGACGCCGCGGGCGATGGCAGGACACGGGTCAGAGCGATAGTGCCCGAAGCCGAGCTTCATCTGTACGCGACCGACCTGAGCTCCTCAACGCACGGACGCGCGACTTTCACGCATCAGTTTCACGGCTACGAGGAGATGCCCAGCGAGGCGGCGCAGCGCGTGATGGACGAATCGCGGACGAGGTCTGGGCGCGGCGAGCTCGCGGAGGCGTGAGCCGCGAGCGAGATCGTTTGGCGATTTGAAGCGGCGGTATTGACTGGTCGATACTGAAGGATCGAGAGCGCGGGCGCGCGAGTCACGTGATGGATGTGACTAGCGTGCTCGTGCGCCGCTTCACACCCTCGACCTCGTATCGATGAAAAAGCTCATTGCCACGCTCGCGCTTCTGGCTGGCGTCACGACCGTCAGCGCAGCGCAGTCCACGGTCGACATGACCTTCACGAACGGCGGCTCGCTGTCCGGAAGGTTCGTGGACGACGGCCACTATTACGTTGGCGACTACAGCGGCACCATGGATGGCACGCCGGTCAATCTCAACTGCGTGGACTTCTTTCACGACGTGAGCAATGGCGAGGTGTGGACCGCACGCACGACGAACCTCGCGACCGGAAACTTTTCCGAGACGTACTACAAGAACCAGCAGGCCTACCAGGAAGCGGCGTATCTCACCACGTTCTTCCCCGGCGCGAGCAATCAGGACACCATCAACATCGCGTATGCGATCTGGCGGATCGTCGACGGCAACGATCCGTCGCAGTACGGTGGCGATGCGTCGCGCCTGTTCAACTCGGCAGCGACGGCGTGGATGGCGTGCGCTGAAGCCAACTACAATCGTAACCTCGATTGCAACGGGCACCCGTACGACGTGAACTACAGCCAGTTCGTTCTGCTCACCGACGTGAACGGCAGCGCGCAGGAACTGCTCACCGCGACGCCCGAGCCGCCGTCGGTCGCTCTGCTCGGCGTAGGGTTTCTCCTGCTGCTCCCGGTGTTCCGCCGGCGCAACAAGCTCTAGAAGCGCGGCACAGCAGTGCTCGAAGAAGAGGAGCCCGCGAACACTGTTCGCGGGCTCCTCTCGCGTTTACGCCTGTGTGAGCTCTGCGCGCGTGAGTACCGGCGCGCGTCAGTGCGTAGTCGTCATGCTGTCGAAGCCGCGAAAGTCGATCGGCGCCGGCGCGACCGTATCGACACGAACGTGTCTGCTGACGACCGCGGGCACGGAGAAATCCTCGCAGAAGTACGTGTCGTTCTCGAGGTAGCAGTACCGCTGCGCGTGAGCGTCGAACATGGCGTCGGCGCTGCTGTCTCGACCGGGTACGATCTGGTATCGCGCTGCTTCCGCAGCCGCCATCTGATGCAGCGCGAAGGTCGCTGTCGCGACGACCATGCAGAGCGCGAGCACGAACCAGAACCACGTCGGCGCTTTCATGCTTTGAGTGTGCAGCCTCATCATGCAACGTGCAATGGGCGCCGTGCATCACGCGCACCGGCGCGGTGTGTCGTTCCCGTTCCACGCCGTGCTTACGTAGTCGATCCAAACAGTCATCTGTTCCCTGATAAACGTCTGATATCACGTTCTTGATGTCGGTGCTGGCAAGATTCTTGACGGTAGCCATGGTACAACCTTTCAACAGGAGTTCGTTGCTTATGACGCACCGAATGCTCTTCGTGTCGGCTGCCGCTGCTCTCGTGGTCGCCGTCACACCGGGCGTGGTCGCAGGACAGGCAGTACTCAGTGGCTTCAACAGCAGTACGCTTCCGGCCAACGACGACGGCTCGACTGGCCTCGTCGACATGGGCTTCGGTCACAACATCGATTTCTTTGGTGTGATGACCAGTCAGGTCTACGTGAACAACAACGGCAACATCACGTTCACCGGCCCACTTGGGACTTACACCCCGTTTGGATTGTCGGGAACGAACACGGCGATCATCGCGCCGTTCTTCGCCGACGTTGACACGCGGGGCGAAGGGAGCGGGCTCACGAGCTACGGCACAGGAACCGTCAACGGTTACCAGGCGTTCGGTGTAACGTGGCCGGCCGTCGGATACTATGACTCGCACACTGACAAGCTCGACACCTTCCAGCTGGTGATGATCGACCGCAGTGACACCGGCGCCGGAAACTTCGACTTCTGGTTCAACTACAACCAGATCCAGTGGGAGACCGGTGACGCAAGCGGCGGCAACGGCGGACTCGGCGGTAACTGCGCGGCCGCAGGCTACTCGAACGGTCAGAGCGGCACCGCCAACGTCTCGTTCCAGCTTCCTGGATCGCTCGTATGTGGGCGCTTTCCTGGACGGTGGACCTAATGCGCTCTCGACGAACAGTCTGAACAGCAGCGTCGCCGGTAGGTACATCTTCGAAGTGCGCAACGGGCAGGTCATAGCCAGCACGACGCCAGAGCCGACTTCGCTCGCGCTCCTTGCCACCGGCCTTCTCGCCCTGGTACCAGCAATTCGCCACCGCAGAATGGCCTGACGCAAAGCTCTTGACCTTTGGACGGAGGCCGCCTACGGGCGGCCTCTTTCGCATCGCGCCATCGCCGACTCGCCATTCGGCGTCGTGTGTCCGACGTGGCGCCGCGCCGCGGCCAGCGGTAGCATTCGAACAAATCGCGCCGCGCCTGCGCGGGATCAATCACTCTCCGATACAATCCACTCAATGCTCGTCACAAATGACGCTGTTCCCGCCGTCGGCACTGCCGCGCCCGACTTCACCTTGCCATCGACCTCTGGCCAGAATGTCACGCTATCTGCGCAGCGCGGACATAGCGCAGTGCTGATCGCGTTCTTCCCACTTGCGTTCACCAGCACGTGTACCGCAGAGCTCTGCTCCTTCCGTGACGATTACGACCAGTTCACAGCGCGTGGAGTGACCGTTCTGCCGATCTCGGTCGATTCAGTGCCGACGCTGAAGGAATTCAAGGCCAAGTACGATCTCACTACCGACCTCCTCTCCGATTTCAAGCGCGAGGTCGGGCCGCGCTACGGCGTGATGTGGCAGGACGCCTTCTTCACCAATCGCGCGTACTTCCTTGTGGACCGCGCTGGAGTGCTGCGCTGGGTTCATGTCGAAGACACGCCGGGCGGCAAGCGCGACGACGCCGAGATCTTCGCGAAGATCGCTGAGCTGCAGAACGCCGGCGATTGAGTGCTGCGTGCCTATTCGATAACCGACAAGGTGGTATGACCGAGCGCTTTCCTCGCGTAACCGGCGTAGACTGAAGCGCTATCGACCATCCCCGCCTGCTCGAACGCTCTGGCCATCAGCAAATCGAGCTCGCTGTGCGGCTCGTACCGTCCCATCCCGTCGAGCGGGCCCTCGTACGCTTGCCGTAGCGTAGCCACCGCCGCGCGCGCATGATGTTGCGCAAGCTGCGCGCGTGCCAGCCACGCCACTGTCTCGGTCCAGCCGGCAACGCCCCAGCGGGCCTGTTCGAACTCACGCTCGGCGTCGGCGTACCGCTTTCCTCGCATGGCTATGAGTCCCAGTACGTGGTGGTGCAAGCGCCAGTCGCGCGCATAGTCGCTCCGCGCGCTCACCGAGCGAATGGAGTCCGCGATTGCGTGAAGCCGAAGGGTGTCACCGGCACCGGCGATTGCGTTCGCCTCCATCGCTCGCGTCCAGCAGAACCAGCGAGCAGCGTCACCGCGCAGGTCGCGCGCTGCTGCGGCGCCCGGCGTCGTGGTCTCGTTACCTATCCGCTCGTCGAAGAACCGTGCGGCGGCAGCATACTCACCCATGCGCCCGAGCGCGTCCATCTCCTCCAACAGGAACGCGTCATCGGTCCTGTCCTTGGCTACGAAATCTGCTAACACTCTGTTCGACGCCCGCAGCTCGCCACGTTCGCGTAGCGCAAGCACCTGAACATCAACGATGCCGCGTCTGGTACTGAGCTCGCTGTGCTTGAGTGCGGAGACAACCGAGTCAGCCGCCGCAAGCCTGCGTTCCGCGAGGAGGGCGCGCGCGATGCGAATCTCGTACAGTGGCTCATCACCGGCGAGCATCGCGGCTCGGCGACTGGCGTCCAGCGCCGCCTCATAATGGCCTGCGTCGCCCAGCACGTCGGCAAGGTTCGACCACGCCATCGGAAGGTCGGGCTGCAATTTGAGCCAGCGTCGCGCTGTCTGCTCGGCGTCTGTCAGGTCGCCGCGCATCGCCTGGATCTCTGACAGTGCAGCATACGCGGTGCACGGCGCACACGGGCCGTCGCCTGCCTCGTTGGCGAGCGAGTCGAGCGCCAGGCCACGCCACGCTGTGGACTCCGCCCTGGCCCAATCGCCCTGGCTATTGTAGATCGACGCGAGGGTAGCGTAGGCGCGCGGATCATACGGGTATTGCTGAACCAGCTCGTTCGCCAGTCGTACAGTGCGATTGTTCTCACCCGTCGCTCGTGCGGAATCGATCGCTTCGCGCAGCAGGTCCCATGGGGTGAGCCGTGCGCGAGCCATTGCCCGGTGTATGCGATCTAGCGTGGCGTGGTCGCTTTCCGACGCCGCCATGTCGGCCCGCGCCGAGAGCGCGCTCGTAAAGCCGGAATCAAGCGTAATCGAAGCGTCCAGCTCGCGCTTGGAATCGGAGAAGCGCCCTTCGCTTGTCGCCTGCAATGCTCGCACGAAATGTTGGTACGCGGCAATGTTCGTCGTCTCCACGTCTGCGAAGCGCGGCCCCTTGCCACTGCTGGTCACGAGATTCATGATCCGGCCAGCCGCCCATCCAGCGACCGTCATTGGATCGGGCCCGCTTACCGCGAAGCTTCCCACGGCGCGTCCGTTGCCGGCGTTGCGCGCGCTGACGTCCAGCACGTACAGGTTGTTGCCATGTGTGAATTCCCCGCGCACGATTACCGAAGCGCCGAGCTCGCGGCCAAGGCTGACGGATTGTTCGGCGCTGAGCGCGCCATGTGGCGACTGCCGCGCCCGCTCACGCGTGGAGCGCACGCGCACCGGGGCGATCGTCTCGACATCGGAGCTGCGGGACAGCGCCGCCGTGATCATCTGTGGCAATCCATCTTCGAGCCACGCAGATGCGGTGTCACCCTGCACGTTCACGATGTCGGTGACAACAATGAGAGGACGTGCGCGAGTGGGCGGCTCCGTGCGAAGCGAGCGGTAGCCGAGGGCGGTGGCGAGAACTGCAATTACTGCTGTCGCGGCGAGTGCCATCATCGCGCGATTTCCACCCTGGAAACGCCGAGCTTTCCGTCGATCATCAGACGGTTGGGGCACGTGCGCGTCCGGGGTGTCGGTGCCCTGTCCCGTGTCGATGCTCGACACGACGGGTTCGGCAGTGAGCGTGTTCCGCGTCGCACCGGTTGCCACGTTGTGGCTCGCCTCAGCCGTGTGCGTCTCGCGTTCCGTTTCCAACCGGTCGGCCGCGTTCCTTGCCTGCAGCCTGTTGGCGAGCTCGGTAACGCGCGCGTCCGGCAGAGCGTTCCCTGCGCTCGAGAGCCGTTCCAGAAGCCGGTCATACTCCGCGAGTGCTGCTACCCGGGCCGCCGGCGTACCAGTGGCGCGGACCGAATTGAGAAGGTGTAGAGCTGCCTCTGGCGAGCTCACATCCACGTCCAGCCAGCGCCGCGCGGCCGCCGCGCATGCATGCCATTCCCGCGATGCTGCGGTGGCCATACAGCGGACCTCAGCGGCGCGAATCACCGCTCCCGCAATCGCAGCGCGCTGCTCCGCCACCCAGGCATCGAAGGCGCCCGAGCCGCTCACGGAGACTCCATCCAGAAACGGCCCGCGATAGAGATCGATTACAAGCGCGAAGTCACGCGCCTCCGCCGCCGCGAGCAATTCAACCGCATCGACCTCGAGCGCGCGTGGCGCCAGCTCGATCTCCGCGCGCTGCGTGCCGATCGCGTCGCGACCCAGAACGCCGCGCAGAAACGAGAGCGCGCTCCTTAACGAGTGCAGCCGCGACTGACGATCCCGATCGTCCGGCCAGATCATCTCCACGAGGGCGTCGCGACTCATGGGAGCCGCGGAGAGAGCAAGGACCGATAGGAGTGCAAGCTCGCGCTTGTGCCCCAGCATGGAATGCGCCTCGCCCGAGGCGTCGAGCAGCGCAACGCCTCCGAGCGTTATCAGGCGCACGCGGCGCGGCTCGTAAAGAGTGGCAGCTCAATCCGCACGTAACGGCCCCACTGACAGCTCATCAACTGCGATCGCCCGCGCAGGTTTAGCCGTTCCGCCATTCTCAGCACGATACGGCCTATGGCCAGCCCGCAGTGTTCGCGCGAAGCGATGCTCCAGTCGCGCCGGTGTGGCGTTGGATCCCCTTCGACGCCCATCGCTACGCCTCATTGATTGGCCCACTTCGAAGCTACAGATGAGTACCCGAATCCGCGACTCGGCGCGTAAGCCAGTTCTTCCGATGAGCGCTGAGCGAGACGGGATGCAGGCCGGGTATTGTTGCGGCGACGCAACCATCTGTGTGCCCAAGTGCACGGTACAACGCGAGCTGCAACGGCCCCATGAACGGAGGGACGGGATCTCCGCTTCAAGGGCGCGTTCGTGGCCTGCCTAAGCTGTTGCACCACAACAGCTTGACGCCCTGACGCTACCGTCCTGACGATCGGGCACGATTGGCCGCCAACGTGCGCAGTGAGCCCAGCCAAGCGCGGGATGCTGCGGCCGGATGACCGCAAGCAGCACACTGGCGGCCCTGCACCCGCTTGCGTCCCTTCTTCACCTCGGCTGGAGAACAACACCTATGCAAACCTTGAGAATCCCACGACGAATCCATCTACGCCTCACCGCGGCAGCACTTGCAACGGCGGTAACAATCATCGGCTCACCCCTCGCCGCCCAAAACGTCGTGCTGTCTGGCACCGGCCTCGGCTTGGCGACCCTCAGTGGGCGGCTCCCCGGACTGTCCGCAAGACCCGGTCGCCCCACTTTCTCCTTTTCTTTCGTGCTTCCGCAGAACCCGGTCCCGGCTTTCTCCGGGAGCAACTTCTTCGAGGTCAACCCCGTTGAGCGGAACGTGACACAAGAGGGCTATACGGCGTTAACGAGGTGGGTCTTATGTGGTTCGATGCCAACGGGATCCAGTTTGAGGGCCCCAGTGGCGGAGGCGGCTACGGCGGTCTTCTTGTACGGTGGAACAACGGTAATGGCATAAATACAGCTGTTCACCGGCCCGACGAGCTCCCCGACGTTTCTGTTGGGGAACTCCGCTCTTTAGAGTGATAAGCATTGCCTACGGCGAGGAATCATCACGCAGCGCGACGATCTCCGGCCCGTCGACTACCACGCACACCCGAGCCAAGCTCGCTGGCGTTGCTGGTAACGGGCCTCGCGGCAGTAGTGCCGATGGTAAGACGGAAGCGGGCCTAGAGCGAGCTCGTCGTCAGTCGCGTTCGGTGAAGGGTTAGGGACAGAAGCAGCAATGCGGGACAGCGCTTATTACATGCTGTCCCGTTTCGCCTGCAAGGATGGCGCGTCTCGGGACGGTCGGTGACCGCATCCATCTGGTCGGTGCATACTCATGCGGCTACTACGCATGTAAACCCATGGCGGCAATGCACTTAACTAACGTCCGCGACAGTGCGACATTACAGTTGGAAGACCACCCCAGTCGCACTCCGTATGACAGCAGTTGCCAACAGTACACAATCCGCCCCGACTACCGCAGCCGACTTCATAGCCATCGAGGATGAGTGGGGCGCGCACAATTACCATCCACTGGATGTCGTCATTGAGCGTGCGAACGGTGCATGGGTCTACGACGTCGATGGAAAGCGCTATCTCGACTGTCTGAGCGCTTACTCTGCGGTCAATCAGGGCCACTGTCACCCGCGCATTCTCGCGACACTCGTCGAGCAGGCCCACAACGTCACGCTGACCTCGCGCGCCTTCCGTAACGAACAGCTCCCCCTCTTCTGCGAGGAGCTAGCGCAGCTCTGCGGCATGGAGATGGTGCTCCCCATGAACACCGGCGCAGAAGCGGTGGAGACCGCGATCAAAGCAGCGCGGCGTTGGGGCTATCAGAAGAAGGGCATTCCCGATGGTCGCGCGGAGATCGTCGTGTTCGCGAACAACTTCCACGGCCGCACGACCACCATAATCGGCTTCTCATCGGAACCTTCCTACCGCGCTGGCTTCGGGCCGTTCACGCCAGGTTTCAGAGTCATCCCCTTCGGCGACGCCGATGCGCTGGAGGACGCCATCACACCGAATACGTGCGCGGTGCTCATGGAGCCGATCCAGTGCGAGGCAGGGATACTGATCCCGCCTGCCGGCTTTCTGCGCGCCGCGTCGCAGATCTGCCGAGAGGCGAATGTGCTTCTGATGGCGGACGAGATCCAGACGGGACTCGGACGTACCGGCCGCATGTTCGCGTGCGACCACGAGGACGTACGCCCCGATGTCTACATCCTCGGAAAGGCGCTTGCGGGCGGGTTCTATCCAGTCTCCGCTGTGGTGTCGTCGGCAGAAGTGCTCGGCGTACTCACCGCCGGCTCGCACGGCAGCACGTTCGGCGGCAACCCGCTCGGCTGCGCGGTCGCACGCACTGCGCTCGCCGTGCTGCGCGACGAGAATCTCATCGAGCGCTCAGCCCGCCTCGGCGCGTGGTTCTTGGAAGAGATCCGGTCGATCGACCATCCAGACATCGTCGATGTGCGCGGGCGCGGACTGATGGTCGGCATCCAGGTGCGGAGACCAGCGCGGGAATACTGCGAATCCCTCATGCATCGCGGAATGTTGTGCAAGGAGACGCACGACTACGTCATCCGCCTATCACCACCGCTCGTTACGGCGCGAGAGGATCTGGAATGGGCGGTCAGGCAGTTGAAAGAGCTATTCGCGTCGATGTAGTGTCCGGACAACATTGAAAGCAAGAACGGAGGGCGAGAGATCGCCCTCCGTTTTGCATCTGCGATGCTCGCGAGGTCGCGGTTAGGCAGCGTTCGCCGTCTGGTCGTCGGCCTTCACCTGCTTGCCGTTGCTGGCAGACCCGACGTCGATCGCGATCTTCTTCGGCTGCGGCAGCGCCGCCTTCGGGATCCGCACCGCGAGCACGCCGTGCTCGAAGCTGGCGCTGATCTTCGACTCGTCGACGCCCTTGGGCAGTCGGAACGAGCGCGTGAAAGCGCCGTAGCTGCGCTCGACCAGGTGGTACGCGCTGTCACCGTCTTCCTTACTGCGCTCGCTGTGCTTCTGACCGCGAATGCTCAGCACGCCATTGTCGAAAGTGAGCTCGACGTCCTCGGGCTTGATCCCCGGGGAGCTCTGCGGTGAGGGTTATCTCGCTCGAGCTCTCGCGCACGTCCACGGCTGGGATCCATCCGGTGCTCGGCATCGAGCGGTTGACGGCGTCGTCGAACAGGCGGTTCATCTCGCGCCGAAGGCCGAAGACCGGCGGCGAAACCAGGGTGTTCTCGAAAAGCATACTCGTGTCCTCCGTTTCGGTGTTCTCTGTCCACTATGGTTGCCGGGTCCGTCCCGGCTCCGACCCCAGAGTATGGCAACCCGCACGCCCAGTATTGTTGGCCAACTTGGCCGAAAGTACGGCCATCCAGTGGCCAGGTTGGCAGGACGCGCGCCTAGACGGCAGGAAAACGCCAGCCGTTACCATTTGTTCGGTCATGATGTCCTAGCGATGTTCGTCCAGCGACCAAACGCCGAGGATATCGAGTGAGCCCGAAGAGCCGGACCCGTCACCCCCAGGCGCATACCGCGGCGCGTGGTGACCGATGACGTCGAGGCGGCGGCACTGCTGGCGTCCCTTGCCGACATCGCCGCGCGCCTCACGGATGCGCGCGCCACCGACCTCGTCGCTCAGGATGTGGTGGAGACGGTGCGCAGAGTCCTGGACTGCAGCGAGTGCGCGGTGTGGCTCGACGGCGCCAGTGGCCTGACCCGGACGTGGAGTGCCGGCACGCATGAGACCGCCGCAGCGCGATGTTCTCCGCGCGCTGCGGAGCGAGCCAGCTGAGCGGCGCTGCCGCGATTCATCAGATGCGGTTCGGCGTTCGACGTGTTGGCGCGCTGGTGGTAAGCACCGATGTCGGTCTGAGCGAAGCTGGCGCGCGCTTTGTCGCAGCGCTCTCAAGCCTGCTGGCGGCGTTCGTCGCGAATTCCGAGCGCGCCCGGAGGCTCGAGAGCGACCTTCGTGTACGCATGCACGAGATCGAACACCAGCGCCGCTTCACGGAGATGATCATCGACATGCTCCCACTCGGTCTCTACGTGATCGATCGGGATTACAGGATCACCGCGTGGAACCGGAAGCGCGAGACGGGGATGCAGGGTCTCTCGCGCGGCGAAGCGATCGGTCGCACGATCTTCGAGATACTCCATCGCCAGCCGTCAGATCTGCTTCGGCGCGAATTCGACGAGGTGTTCGCGACGGGCAAGATGCAGCAATTCCAGACGGAGTCGGAAGCGAGCGGCTCGGTGCGCAGCTACCGTCTTTCCAAGATCCCGATGCGCGACGCGGCGGGAGAAGTCTCGCACATCATCACCATCGGTGAGGACATCACCGACTGGGTGGAGGCGCGCGAAGCCGTTGCGCAGAGCGAGAAGCTGGCAGCGATCGGGCGGCTGGCAGCGGGAATCATGCACGAGATCAACAACCCACTCGCTACAATTGCAGCGTGCGCAGAGAGCATGGCTCTGGACCAGCACGCGCAGCCGGCCGACGCCGGCCCCGAATATCTCAAGATCATCGAGAGCGAGGTCGAGCGGTGCAAGCGAATCGTCGACGGGCTGCTCGACTTCAGCCGGCCGCGCGGTCGCGTTCGGCAGTCGATCAGTGTCAACAGCGTGGTCGAGCGAGCGCTGTTTCTCCTCAAGCATCACGCGCGCTTCAAGCAGCTCGCCGTCGACGCAAGCCTCGCAGAAGACCTACCGCTCGTCGACGCGAGCTCGGAGCAGCTCATCCAGGTTATGATCGCGCTTCTCATGAATGCGGCTGACGCAATGCCGCAATATGGAAAGCTCCACGTGCGCACATTGGCTCGCTCGCAGAGTCAGGTCGTCATCGAGGTGGAAGATGAGGGAAGCGGCATGACACGCGCGCAGATGGCTCGTATCTTCGAGCCGTTCTACTCCACCAAGGAACAGGGGCGCGGCACCGGTCTCGGTCTCGCGATCTGTCACGGCATCGTCACCGATCACGGAGGGCGTATCGAAGTCGCCAGCCAGCTCGGCGCAGGCAGCACGTTCACCATCATCCTACCCGTGGGGGAAGCGTGATCGAGGATCAACGCTCCGAGATGACACGCATTCGAGTGCTGATCGCCGAGGACGAGGAGCATCTCGGCGCGATTCTCGAGCACTTTCTGCGCGGCCGCGGATACGCAGTGACGATGTGCCGCGACGGCAAAGCAGCGCTCGAAGCGCTTCGCACCGCGCCGTACGACGTTGCACTCATAGACATCGTCATGCCGGAGATGGACGGCCTGGAGGTGCTCCGCAATCTGCAGTCGGAGCCCACCCCGCCCGAAGTGATAATCATCACCGGCAACGGCACCATCGATACGGCAATAACCGCGATCAAGCTCGGAGCGTACGACTACATATCGAAGCCGTATCGGATGGCGGAGATCGACATCATGGTCCGACGCGCATGGGAGAAGCGCGAGCTCGGCAAGGCGAATGTGATGTTACGCGCGCGTGCCGTGCGGCTGCCGGCGGCGCTCGATGCGTCGTCCGATGCGATGGCGGAGCTGGCGCGCGAGATCCCCGCGGTTGCTGCGACGAGTGACACGGTCGCGCTGCTCGGCGACAAGGGAACCGGAAAGAATCACGTCGCGCGTCTAATTCACGCGCTCTCGGGAAGGGCGCGCGATGCGCTCGTCGAAGTCAAAGCGGTCGCCGGTCGCTCGTTCGCGCCGGCGGCGCTCGTGGGCCGCGAGGGTGAGCAGGCGGAGGTCGGTGCCCTGTCGCTCGCCGAACGCGGTACGGTGGTGATCGATCTCGAGGCGTTGAGCATCGACGCGCTCGCGATGCTCTGCGACATCGTACGCGACGGCGAGTATCTCCGAATCGGCGGCGCGAAGCGCATTCCGCTCACGACACGCGTCGTGCTCTGTGGCGCGCCGAGTGCCGCGAATCGCGCGACGTGCGACTCGCTCGGTATAGCGCAGCTGCGCGTCCCGCCTTTGCGCGAGCGGGCGGCAGACATCGAGGCGATCGTAGCCGATGTGCTCGGCGGCCTCGAAGGGCCGAAGCGCACTCTCGCGCCTGATTCGCCAGGCGTGCTCGCGGCGTACTCGTGGCCGGGGAATGTGCGTGAGCTGTGCGCAGTAGCGACGCGGGCCGCGCTGCTCGCGAAGACTGAGCGTATCGAGAGCTCCGACCTTCGCATTCTTCTCACAACCGGGTCGCTCGGCGCCGAGGGCGCGGGCGGCGCGCTCAATGATCTCGAAAGGCTGCATATTGAAGCGATGCTAGTGAGATGCAATTGGCACCAGGGGCGCGCAGCCGAGGCGCTCGGCATTTCGACGAAGACGCTGTACCGTAAGATGCGCGAGTTCGGCTTCAATCGACCGCGCAAGCGAAAGCTCGCGCGCGCGCGGCCGGAGGCATGAGGATCCTCGTCATCGAGGACGATCCGACCGTCGGTCAGTTCGTCAAGCGCGGTCTCGAAGAGCAGCGCTGGACGGTGGATCTGTGCGACAATGGTGACGACGGCGAGCGCCTCGCGATCGAAGGTGATTACGACCTCATCATTCTGGACATGAGGTTGCCGGGCAAGTCCGGGCTGGAGGTGTTGCACGATCTCCGCTCGCGCGGCGTGCAGCGTCCGGTGCTCGTGCTCACCGCGCAGGACGCGGTCGACGCGAAGGTGCAGACACTTCGCGCCGGCGCCGACGACTACGTCACGAAGCCGTTCGCGTTCGAGGAGCTGCTCGCGCGCGTCGAGGCCGTCGCGCGCCGCCCGCGCGCGATGCTCTCCACGGTGCTGCAGGTCGCCGATCTCAAGTTGAGCCTCGACACCCGTGAAGTCGAGCGCGGCGGCAAGCACATCGAGCTCACTCCAAAGGAATACACCGTCCTCGAATACCTGATGCGGCATCAAGGGCGAGTGATGAGTCGCACGCTCATCACCGAGTACGCGTGGGGATATCACTTCGATCCCGGCACGAACATCGTGGACGTCGTGATAAACCACCTTCGCAAGAAGGTCGACGCGGACTACGACAGAAAGCTCATCACGACCGTGCGCGGCGTCGGGTACGTCCTGAGAGGATGATCCACACCCGCGTCAAGCTGACGCTGGTATTCGCCGCGGCGATGCTGGTCACTGCCGCTGCGCTCGCGATCGCAGTCTCGTCGTCACGAACCGCCGGCCTCTACGGCGGTGTCGGGCGCCAGGCTCTCGCCGACGTCGATCTGGTGCTTCAGATAGTCACCGAGGCAAGTCACGGCCACAGCGCCATACTCCACAGCGACCCGAACCGGCGCGTCGTGCTCTCACCGAACGTCGAATCGCTGCTCGGTGTCGTCCCTGGCTACGTCATCCTCATCGATCGGGCGGGGAATGTCGTTTACACATCGCGCGACGTACGCGCGCTGAGCGACAGCAACTGGACGACCGTGCAGCGTGGCGTCGCCGACATTCCGGACGACGGTCCCGCTGGCGTCATCAACGTCGGACCGGACCGGCTGCTCTTCGTCGCGCATGCTGTGCGCGACACGGCGATCGGTCTGTCGCGCATCGTCGCCGGCGAGGAAGTGCGTCCCGAAGAGCAATGGTCGCCGGAGATCCTCACGGCGCTGTTCGTCGTTGTTCCGGTCGTCATCGCGCTCGCGTCGTGGGGGATGTGGATCATTCTCGGCGAGACGTTCAAGCGCGTCGAGCGCGTGCGGCGCGAGGTCGCCGACATAACCGACGGGCGCAGCCTGCACCGACGCCTGTCGGCCGACGACGCGAGTCCGGAGATCGCCTCGGTGATCGACACTCTCAACGCGATGATCGCGCGACTCGAGACGTCGTTCATGGCGCTCCGGCGCTTCACCGCCGACGCGAGCCACGAGCTGAAGACGCCGCTCGCGGTGCTGCGCGCCGACGTCGAGCGCGCGATGAGTGCGACGACGCGCAAGGACGATCGCCTCGTCGCGCTCGAAGAGGCGCTGCACGAGACGACGCGGATGGCCGATCTCGTCGAGAGTCTTCTTACTCTCGCGCGCGCCGACGAGGGACGCTTCGACATCGTGACGGAGCCTGTGGATCTGCGGGAGCTGACGCAGGAGGTTTACGAGACCGCGCTCATCCTCGGCGAGGCCGCCGGGGTGCAGGTGAACCTCCCGTTCACGGCCGACGTCACCGTGCAGGGAGATAGGACGCGGCTGCGGCAGCTCTTCCTCAACCTCGTCACCAACGCGATCAAGTACACTCCGGCGGGCGGCCGCGTGGACCTTGGCCTCGGCCGACATCCGACCAACGTGACCTTCGCAGTCCGCGACACGGGGACGGGGATCGCCGCGGCGGACATTCCGCACGTATTCGAGAGATTCTGGCGCGCAGATCGCGCGAGATCGCGCGTCGCGGAGCGCGGCGGCTTCGGTCTGGGTCTCGCAATAAGCCAGTGGATCGCGCAGGCGCACGGCGGCACGCTCACCGTGCAGTCGCGGCTCGGAAAGGGGTCGCTGTTCACCGTGACGCTCCCCCTAAGCGAATTAACTGAATTGTAATCTTTCGGCCATTCCGACTTAATGTGTCGCGGGTATTCTTCCCTCAGTCTTCATGAGGAGCCCCACGCCGCAATGTTCAACCAACTAATCGAGTCCAAGCGCAAGAAGCAGCGCAGCGCGGGTGGCACGGTCGTGAGCATCGTGTTCCACTCGGCCGTGATCGCACTTGCCGTTTGGGCGACTGCAAACGCAGCGATCAAGAACGAGAAGCCGAAGGCGGAGAAGGTAGAGTTCGTCAACGTCCCGAAGGACAAGCCGCCACCGCCGAAGGAGCAGCCGCCACCACCGCCGAAGAATGCGAACGTGGCGCCGCCGCCGCCGAAGGGGTTCACGGTTCTTCAGGCGCCCCCGATCGTACCGGTGAAGATCCCCGACATCGATCTCACCAAGAAGGTCACCGACGCCGGCTGACTTCAGCGGCAAGGGTGTGGCTGGTGGTTCCGGCCACGGTGTTGTCGGGGGAACGGGCCCCGTCATCAGCGACCAGCCGTACTTCGACTTCCAGGTCGAGAAGCAGGCTGCGGAGTCCAACAGCATCAAGCCGGATTATCCGCAAACGCTTCAGAGCGCCGGTGTCGAAGGCGAGGTGGACGTGCAGTTCGTCGTGGATACCACCGGAAGGGCGGACATGAGCACCTTGAAAGTATTGAAGTCGACCAACGATCTCTTTACGGCGGCGGTTCGCAATGCACTTCCGCGCGCCAAGTTCTTCCCGGCAGAGGTCGGCGGTCACAAGGTTCGTCAGTGGGTACAGCAGCCATTTACCTTCGGTCTCGCGCACTAGAGCCGAGTCACTTCACCACGGAGCAATTAACAAATGAATCTCTCACTACTCGGCCTGTGGAGCACCATGGGTCTCTTCGCCAAGGGAATCGTGATCGTGCTCGCGATCATGTCCATCTGGTCGCTGTCGATTTCCTTCAAGAAGTGGTGGGACCTTCGCTCTGCCCAGGGCGAGACCCGCAAGTTTGCGCCTGAGTTCTCGCAGTTCCTCGAAGAGGACAACCTCACCGAAGCTGCGAATCTCTCCGAGCGCTACAAGAAGTCGCATGTCGCTCGTGTTCTTGCCGGCGCGCTGCAGGAGACCCGGTCCCTCGTTCAGGACGGCTCGGTCACGGTCGCTGACATCAACTCGTCCGAGCGCGCAATCGAGCGCGAGATGCTCATGACGGTCACCGACCTCAAGCGTGGCCTTGGTGTTCTCGCGACGGTCGGTGCAACCGCGCCGTTCGTCGGACTTCTCGGAACGACGATGGGTATCGTCAACGCCTTCACCGGAATGGCGGCGTCTGGATCAGGCGGTCTCTCCGCGATCTCGGCGGGTATCGCCGAGGCACTCATCACGACGGCGTTCGGTCTTCTCGTCGCCATCCCGGCCGTGTGGCTCTTCAACTACTTCCAGACGAAGATCGACAACCTGACGGCCGAGATGACGTACACGTCGAAGGAAATGATCGACTACCTCATCAAGAACGTTGCGGGCGAGTTCGGCCGCAGCCGCTTCACGCGCGAGTTCAACACGACCGCGACCGCGGGCAACGCTCCGATCTCGAAGTAAGCAGTCGCAGGCGTGGCGGAGCTTCGCGCTCCGTCACGCTCCGCACTGAAAGCAACGCATACGTGGTAAGGACCGCCCGATCGCGAGGCGGCCACATTCAAGGGGATTGAAGCTATGGCAATGTCAGTGGGAGGCGGCAAGGCGGCGGTTCGCGCGGAGCCGAATGTGACGCCGATGATCGACGTCATGCTCGTGCTGCTGATCATCTTCATGATCATCATTCCGGCACTGACGTCGGGCATGAACGCCGTGCCGCCGAGCGGGCAGAACATCGCGCCGCATCCGCAGGAAGACCAGGACCAGATCCTTGGAATCGATGCTGGCGGACAGTACTACCTCAATCGTAAGGCGATTCCGAACGCCGATCTTGGCACCGCGCTCAACGACATTTACACGAGACGCACCGTGGACAAGATCCTGTACGTGAAGGCGGACCGGAATCTGGATTACGGCAAGGTGCTCGATGCGCTCGACATCGCCGCGCACAATGGCGTGCGCATGACGGCGATGGTCACCGACCAGAGGCCGGGCACCTCGTCCATGATTCCGGCGGACAACATCTCGCCGACATCTGGAGGAAAGAAGTAATGGCCATGTCGACTGGTGGCGGCGGAGGAGGATACAACTCCGAGCCGAACCTGACTCCGATGATCGACGTGCTTCTGGTGCTGCTGATCATCTTCATGCTCGTCGTTCCGACGGCGCGGAAGGCGCTGGATCTCCAGCTTCCAGACCCGACGCCGCAGCCCAACACTTCACCGAATCCCGACCAGATCGTGCTCGAGGTTCAGAAGGACGGGAGCTACCTCATCAACAAGCAGCCAGTGCCTCCGGGACCTGCGGGGCTTGCTCAGAAGATCCATCAGACTTTCGATCAACGCCCAGACAAGATCATGTTCATCAAGGGCGACCCGTCGGTTAAGTACCAGGCGGTGATCCAGGCGATGGACATCGCGCGCGGAAACGGTGTGAAGGTTCTCGGTGTCACACCGAAGGAAACTCAATAAAGGCTTAGCTCATGTATCGTCCGCCCGTCGGGGTACCGCGGCGGGAGCAATCGCGCTGGCAGGGGTGGCTCTTCTCCCTGCTGGCGCATTTGCTTTTGCTGGCGTTGATCCTCGTGCCGCTCACAGGCACCGACGACACGCCGTTGCATCATCGCGACGGCGCGGGCGGGCCCGGGCCCGCGGGCGGAGGTGGCGGCGGACTGGGTGACGCTGGCGCGCCGCGCATCCGCTTCGTGCAGGTCGCGCCACCAGCCGCAGCACCGCCGGCGCGACCGACGCCCAAGCCGCCCGTCGTCGCGCCTCCGGTCCCGCCGCCGCCCGCGCCCGTCGCGCCGCCGGTCACTGCGCCGCCGGTCGTGAGCACCGGTGCGCCACCGACTGCGCCTGCCGCTACATCGACCGTCGCCGGAACGGGGAATGGCTTCGGGAAGAACGGCGGCGCGGGCGCGGGGCCTGGATCAGGCGGCGGAGTCGGCTCGGGCGAGGGGGCCGGCAAGGGAAGCGGCGTCGGCCCTGGCACTGGCGGCGGCAACGCGACCAACTATCCACCGACGCCCAAGCAGCTCTTTCTTCCTCCGCTTCCAGCGCCGAGCAAATTGCGCGGGTTCAAGCTCGTCGCGTGGTTCGACGTCGACTCGACTGGCAAGGCGACGTTGCTCCGGTTCACTCCCTCGCCCGACCGCGGCTACAACGATCAGCTGCGCCAGACGCTCCTCGCGGTGAAGTTCCGGCCAGCGACGCGGCCCGATGGCGTGCCGATTCGCGATACCGTAGACGTGGAGTTCGTCTTCTAGCGGGCTGCTATACCTAGCGCGATCAGCGCGCTCGCGCGCGGATGAGCGCCTCGCATTCCACTCGAACCATCGCGCATCCGACTGCAACGCGCTCCGGCGCTTGTAGTCCTCACGGAGTCCGGCGACGATTGCGGCTGAGTTCGTCGCGCCGACTCGCGGGAGCGACGCCGCAAGCACCTGGTATGCATCGGGCGAGAGCCCGCGAGTGAGATACGCAACGTCGATCTTGCCGGTCTGCGCGAGGCGGTCGATGTTCTTCTGCGCGACCCACGCATCCGCGTTCCAGTACGCGACGACGGTCAGCGTAGCGAGCGCGATCACCATCACGTGCCGTGCAAGAGCGTCGATGTCGAAACCGTGCGCGACGTGAATCGCGAGTGCGCCGACCGCGACGAGCGTCATCAGCATGTAAGCCTGCGCGTACACTCGTGTCGTCGTGAATCCGTAAGCGCTTTCGTACAGGTTGACGCGGCGGAACGCGGAGACGATGATGCACGCAACTGCCGCGAGTAGCGCGAGCGATGGAATGGTGAGTGGCGCACGGTCAGTCCTATCTCCGCTTCGCGACTCCGCGATTATGATCAGCGCCGCGGCGCCAGTTGCGGCTATCGCCAGCTCTCCGAAGCCACTGTGTGCATACTCCGCGAACGTGACACCGGAGCCGGCTGCTGCGGGGCCGCCGCCGAGCGCGTAGGAGATCTGGAACGCGACGAAGAGCCAGGACGTCGCGGCCGCCGCCGCAAGGACGATCCTCCACTCCGTCGTGGCGGGCGGTCGCGACGCTCGTGGTGCAGCCTGCGGTATCGACGCGGTCTCGCGCGACGCCGTGTACGCGCCGAGGACGAAAAGCGTGAGCCCGACTCCGAAGATCAGACGTCCCGATGGCCACGTACTGAGCGCAGCGTTGACGAGGTCGCGCCCGCGCGCAAAGAGCGGGTCGGCGGTGGCGAAGAGGAGCGCCAGGATCACCACGACTGGGAGCGCGACGATCGCTCCTCGAGCGCGCGGTGTCACGCGCTGGCGCCCGATCCGTGCGGTGGTCGCGCCAAGCGAGCCGACGAGACCGCGAGCCGTGAGCGCTGTGGCTCTGAACGGAGCGCTGAGAATCTCCAGCGCGCCGTATCGCGCGGCGCGCGTCGGATAGTGAGCGATGGTGACCGCGAGCGCGAGCAGCGACGCCGTGAAGGCAATGATCGAGAGAAGAAGGATCGGTGTGGTCGTGACCGCAGCCGCGCCGGCCAGTGCGAGGGCAAACCCGATCGGCAGGGAGAGCGCGCGCAGCGTTGCCGCGTCCCGTCTCGCGTCTCGTGTCACGCACGCGACGAGACCGGCCGTGGTGCACGCTGTCCAGATGAGCCAGTTGATGCCGGGGAGCGCGTCGTAGACGATTGCCGCGCCGAGCGCGCCGGAGAGTGCGGCTAGGAGCCAGATGCCGAGGAGGTTCATGGCGTTGTGACGGCTTGTTGGGTGAGCGTTATGTCGGTGCGGCTGCCTCAACGTTCGCAAAGTGCTGAAGCGTTATGTCAAGTACTTTGTAGACAAAGAATGATGGTGCGCCGTGCGTCGATCCTCCTCGTTACGTCACTAGCAGCGCTCGCACCCAAACGTTACATTCACGCGCAAAATTCGTATCGGGCGCGCAGCGCTTGCGCTCCCGCTGATCCTGCTCGGGCCCGGAGGGCGTGGGTGATCGACGATACCAGCCGTTCCGGCACCGGAACGCCGACGACCAAAGACGGGGCCCCCACGCCCGACGGAGCCGAGGCGACACGCGTCGCCGACGCCGGCTTCGTCAAGGCGATGACCCTCACGGACGCGACGATGCTCGTTGCCGGAACCATGATCGGTTCCGGCATCTTCATTGTCTCGGCCGACATGTCGCGCACCGTCGGCACCCCGTTCTGGCTCCTCGCGGCGTGGATTCTCACCGGCGTCATCACGCTGCTCGGAGCGCTCGCCTATGGCGAGCTCGCGGCGATGTTCCCGCGAGCTGGCGGACAGTACGTCTTCCTGCGCGAATCGCTCGGCCGCATCGTCGGCTTTCTCTACGGCTGGACGCTGTTCGTCGTAATCCAGACCGGAACCATCGCCGCCGTCGCCGTTGCTTTTGGCAAGTTCCTCGGCGTCCTGCTGCCGTCGGTGACGCCGGATCTGTACGCATGGTTCCCGCACGTCTCGTTCACGACGGCGGGCGGCGGTATCGACGTCGGACTCTCAGCGCAACGTCTCGTCGCGCTCGTGGTCGTATGGATCCTCACGTGGGTCAACCTTCGCGGCATCCGTGACGGCAAGCTGGTCCAGACGACGCTCACGATGGTGAAGGCAGCGGTCCTCGCGCTCCTCGTCATACTGGGGCTCACCATCGGCCGAAATGCGACGGCGCTGGCGGCCAACTTCGGTGCGGGGAATTTCGCGCCGCATGTAGACATCACGGGCGCGTTCGTCGTCGCCTTCGGCGCTGCGCTGGTTGGATCGCTGTTCTCGAGCGATTCGTGGAACAACGTCACGTTCGCCGCCGCCGAAGTTCAGAATCCGCGCCGGAATCTTCCGCTCGCGCTCGCGCTCGGTGCGGGGATGGTGACGGTGCTCTACATCCTCGCGAATCTCGCGTACCTCACCGTCCTTCCGATGCACGGAGTGGCGGGTGCGGGAACGGTACTGCAGCGCGGAATCCAGTACGCGACGCAGGATCGTGTGGGCACCGCGGCGGCCGAGATGATCTTCGGCGCCGCGGGCGGGGTGATAGTGGCCATTGCCATCCTCATCTCGACGTTTGGCTGCATCAACGGGCTCATTCTCTCCGGCGCCAGAGTGTACTGGGCAATGGCGCGCGACAGGTTGTTCTTCGCGCGCGCTGGCATCCTGAGCGCGCGCGAGGTCCCGGCTTTTGCTCTCGTGATACAGGGAATCTGGACCAGCTTTCTCTGCCTCACCGGTACGTACAGCCAGCTGCTCGATTACGTGATCTTCGCGCAGCTCCTGTTCTACGCGGCGACGGTCACCGGTCTCTTCATTCTTCGGCGCACGCGTCCGAACGTGGAGCGCCCTTACCGCGCAGTCGGATATCCCGTGCTTCCGGCGCTATACGTATTGATGGCGCTCGCGATCGCCGTGCTCCTGCTCCTCGCGGGGAAGACGCGTGCGCAGGCGCTTTCAGGGCTCGTCATTGTGCTGATCGGCGTTCCTATCTACTACTTCTGGCGCGGCGCAGCGGGCAACGCCGCCATCGAATCTCGCTGAGCACCCCGCCAACAACCGTAATCCTCACTTCACGTACATGACTGTTTCGCAGACACCGCTATTATGGATCGTGCTTGGATGCAGCGCCTTCGCGCTGCTTTTCGCGATCTGGCTCGCGCGCTGGGTTCTTGCCCGGGGACGCGGTACCGCGGACATGCAGAAGATCTCCGACGCGATCCAGCAGGGCGCTGAAGCGTATCTCGCGCGACAGTACAAGACGATAGCGATGCTCGCTGTGCTGGTCGCGATAGTCATCGCTGTCGGTTACGGCTACTTCAGGACCGGGCTCGCAACCGACCCGGTGAACAACGCGAAGGTGCTCGCTGCCTACGTCACGCTGTCGTTCCTGCTCGGCGCGCTCAGCTCGGGGATCGCGGGATACATGGGGATGTGGATCTCGATCCGCACGAACATTCGCGTCGCCGCGGCCGCTACCTCGTCGCTCAACGGCGCCCTGCAGACCGCGCTGCGCGGAGGCGCGGTCTCCGGCCTGTTCACCGTCGCGATGAGTCTGATCGGCGTCGGCGGCCTGTTCGCGGTGATCAACAACTTCGTTCCGGCGGGGCTGCCGACCGTCTGAATGGGCGCAGCGCATTCCGTACCTCATCGTCGGCTACGGCTTCGGCGCGTCATTCGTCGCACTGTTCGCTCAGCTCGGCGGTGGTATCTACACCAAGGCGGCCGACGTCGGAGCGGATCTCGTCGGAAAGGTCGAAGCGGGAATTCCCGAAGACGACCCGCGGAATCCCGCGGTGATCGCGGACCTCGTCGGTGACAACGTCGGCGACTGCGCGGGGCGCGGCGCGGATCTGTTCGAGAGCACTGCGGCGGAGAACATCGGTGCGATGATTCTCGGCGTGATTCTCTACAAGCAGTTCGGCACGGCCGGAATACTCTTCCCGCTGGTCATCGGAGCGCTCGGCCTCATCGCGTCGATCATCGGCGTGATGACGGTGAGAACGCGAGAGGACGCCGACCCGATGCAGGCACTCAACCGCGGCTACTACCTTACCGCCGCGCTGGTCACCGTCGCGTTCTTCTTCGCGACGCGCTGGCTGCTCAACCCGGCTGGCTACCCCGACGCGTGGTGGCACTTCTTCTGTTGCGGACTGATCGGCATCGCCACGTCGATCGCGTTCGTCTTCATCACGCAGTACTACACGGAGTACCGCTATCGTCCGGTGCTCAGCATCGCGGAGGCGAGTCAGACAGGGCCCGCGACGAACATCATCGCGGGAATCGCAGTCGGCATGGAGTCGACAGTGATGCCGGTTCTGACAATCGCCGTCGCGATAGTCGCGAGCTACTACCTGGGGATGACTACCGGGATCGAAGGCGCGGGACTGTTCGGAACCGCTGTCGCGACGATGGGAATGCTCGGCACCGCTGGTTACATCCTCGCGATGGACGTCTTTGGACCGATCACCGACAACGCTGGCGGAATCGTCGAGATGTCGCGCCAGCCGGAGTCGATCCGCGACATCACCGATCGACTGGATTCAGTCGGCAACACGACCAAGGCGCTGACGAAGGGCTACGCGATCGGCTCGGCGGCGCTCGCCGCGTTCCTGCTCTTCTCAGCGTATCTCGACGAGGTGCGCAACTACCGCGGCACGCCTGTCGAAGTGAATCTCGCGCGCCCGCAGATCTTCGTCGCCGGCCTACTCGGCGCGATGCTGGTGTTCTGGTTCTCGTCGCTCGCGATGACAGCGGTGCGCAAGGCTGCATCGTCAGTGATCACTGAAGTCAGACGTCAGTTCCGCGAGCGTCCAGGCATCATGCAGGGTACGGAGAGTCCGGATTACGGGCGTGCGGTCGACATCGTCACGGTCGGCGCGCTCAAGGCGATGGTGCTTCCCGGTGCGCTCGTGGTGCTGTTCCCAGTGGCGGTCGGCCTCGTGTTCAAGCAGATGGGAATCGGCGCCGAAGCAGTCGCCGCGTTCCTCATGGTCGGAACCATCGCGGGAATACTCATGGCCGGCTTCCTCAACAACGGCGGCGGCGCGTGGGACAACGCGAAGAAGTACATCGAGACCGGCGCATACGGCGGGAAGCGCTCGGAAGCTCACAAGGCGGCGGTGGTGGGCGACACGGTCGGTGATCCGTTCAAGGACACGGCGGGCCCTTCACTTCACGTTCTGATCAAGCTGCTCAGCACGATCACGCTCGTGCTCGCGCCGTTGTTCATCTAGATGCGGGCGCTCTTCGCCCGCAAGCCGATCGCCGATCTAATCAGCGAGGAGGGGCACCCCAACTCGTTGAAGCGCGCGCTCACCGGCGGCGATCTGATCATGCTGGCGATCGGCGCCGTGATCGGCGCGGGAATCTTCGGGACGATCGGCACCGCCGCCGCGGGCCAGACGGACGCCGCGGGGCACGTCATCAGACTGGGCGCGGGGCCAGCGCTCATCATCTCCTTCGTGCTGCTCGGCGCGTGCTGCGGCCTCGCGGGACTGTGCTACGCAGAGCTCGCGAGCATGATCCCACAGGCCGGCAGCGCGTACGCGTACTCGTACGCGACGCTCGGCGAGCTCGTCGCGTGGATCATAGGATGGGATCTCATCCTCGAGTACGCCGTGGGAAATGTCGCCGTCGCTATCTCGTGGGGCGACTACTTCAAGTCGCTGCTCGCCGGCTGGGTAGAGTTCCCAGTGTGGCTCACCACGGGTTACCGTACCGCGCTGCTGAGCACCGATCCAGCCGTGCACGGTCTGCTCGCGACCGCGCCGCGCGTGCTCGGCGTCCCGATTCTGGTGAACATCCCGGCGTTCGGAATCGTCGCGCTCATCTCGGCGTTGTTGCTCATGGGCGTGCGCGAGAGCGCGAGGGCGAACAACTTCATGGTCGGAGTGAAGCTGCTGGTGCTCGCGCTGTTCATCATCATGGGACTGCAGCACATCCATACCGCCAACTACAAGCCGTTCGCGCCGAACGGCTTCAGCGGCATCCATCAGGGCGCCGCGATAGTGTTCTTCGCGTACATCGGCTTCGATGCGATCTCGACTGCGGCGGAAGAGACGAAGAATCCGCAGCGCAACCTGCCGATCGGGATTCTGGGCGGACTCGCGATCTGCACCGTGATCTACATCATCATCGGCGCTGTACTCACCGGGATGGTTCCGTACCAGCAGCTCGGCGCATCAGCCGATCCGCTCGCGTTCGCGCTCAAGGCGACGGGGATGACGAGCATCGCGAAGATCGTCGCGCTCGGCGCGGTGTTCTCGATGGCCGCAGTGCTGCTCGTCTTCCAGTACGGCCAGCCGCGAATCTTCTTCGCGATGGCACGCGACGGTCTGTTGCCGCGCTGGGCCGCGAAGCTTTCGCGCCGCACGAGAATCCCATGGGTGACGACGATCATCACCGGAGTATTCGTCGCGCTATGGTCGCTGATCGGTGACGCCAACGAGACGTACGACCTGACGAACATCGGAACGCTGTTCGCGTTCACGCTCGTCTGCATCGGGGTCATCGCGCTCCGACACATCGATCCTGATCGGAAGCGTCCGTTCCGCGTGCCGTTCGTGCACGTCGTCGGCGTGCTCGGTGCGGCACTCTGCATCTACACGATGTTCGGCCTTCCGGGCCTCGCCTGGGTGAGATTCGGCTGGTGGCTCGTGATCGGAATGGCGGTCTATCTGGGCTACGGCGTGCGTAACTCCACGCTGCGCGGCAATCCGTCGCGCACGGCGGTCGATAGCGGCACGGCGTGACGTGAGCGCGGCCTTCGCGGCGCTGCGGCGCATCACGCTCACCAAATGGATTCTCATCTGCGCTGCCATCGGGATCCTCCTCGGGATCTTCCTGCCGACCTTCGCGCAGGCGCTGACGCCGCTCTCCACGATCTTCCTGCGCATGATCAACTCGTTGATCGTGCCGCTCATCTTCAGCACGCTGGTCGTCGGGATCGCTGGACACGGGGACGACATGGCGCGCGTGGGAAAGCTCGCACTACGGTCGCTGATCTACTTCGAGCTGGTGACGACCGCGGCGCTCGCGATCGGACTCGCGTCGGTGAACATCGTGAAGCCGGGCGCGGGAGTGACGCTCCCCGCCGAGGAGACTGGGGACATCGCGAAGCTGGCGGCGACCAAGGTCACGTTCGGCGGAATCCTCGAGCACACCGTGCCGTCGAGCTTCTTCGACGCGGCAGCGCACAACGAAGTGCTCCAGATAGTCTTCTGGGCGATTCTCTTCGCGGTCGCGCTCACCAAGTTGCGTGGCGAGCAGAAGGAGCGTGTCCTCGGGCTGTGCGACGCGTTGTCACAGTTGATGTTCAAGTTCACGTCGCTGGTGATGATGTACGCGCCGATCGGCATCGGCGCCGCCATCGCTGCCACGGTCGGGCACAGTGGCGTCGGCGTGCTCGTTGGACTCGGCAAGCTCGTGCTCACGCTCTACGGCGCGCTCATCGCGTTCGCGCTGCTCGTGCTTCTACCGATCGCGGTCGTCGCGCGAATCCCGGTCGGGCGATTCATCCGTGCGACACGCCAACCGTGGCTCATTGCGTTCTCGACCGCATCATCCGAGGCGGCGCTGCCGCTCGCAATGGAGCGAATGGAGCAGATGGGAGTGCCTGCGCGCATCGTCGCGTTCGTCATGCCGGCGGGTTACTCGTTCAATCTCGACGGCAGCACGCTGTATCTCGCGGTCGCTTCGGTGTTCGCCGCGCAGGCGGGCGGAATCCACATGCCGATCGGTCAGCAGATCGTGATGATGCTGACGCTCATGCTCACGAGCAAGGGCGTGGCCGGAGTGCCGCGTGCGGGGCTCGTGATTCTCTCAGGCGCCCTCACGATGTTCGGACTGCCGCTTCAGGCGGTCGCGGTAATACTTGGCGTTGACGCCTTCATGGACATGGCGCGCACGAGCATCAACGTGATCGGCAACTGTCTCGCGAGCGCGGTGATGGCACGCTGGGAAGGCGCGCTCGAATCGCCCAAGCCCGCAGCTGCGCTCGCTCCGACGATCGGGTGAGCGCAGCGGGCGTGGGCTCGCGCGTCAGGTATTGTTGGTGAGAACGATCTTGCCGACGTGAGATGCTTCCATCGCGCGATGAGCATCGGCGGCGTTGGCGAGCGGGAAGGTGGCATCTATCACCGGGACGATCTTTCCTTGCTCCACCAGCGGCCAGACGCGGCGCATCAGCTCCTGCGCAATCACTCCTTTTTCCTGAGATGGAAGCCGCCGCATCGTCGAGCCCGTGAGCGTGAGCCGCTTGCTCATCAGGGGAAGCATGTCAGCGCTGACGCGGCTCCCATCCATGAACGCGATCTGAGCCAGGCGTCCTTCAGTGGCGAGCGTGCGGAGGTTGCGCTCGAAGTATGAGCCACCGACCATGTCGAGAATGACGTCCACACCGCGGCCGCCGGTACGGTCGAGCGTCACGCTGACGAAATCGGCCTCGTGGTAATCGATGGCGGCTTCGGCGCCGAGTCTCACGCAGAGCTCGCACTTGCGCGGCGAGCCGGCAGTCGCGAACACTCGTGCGCCGATAGCACGCGCGAGCTGGATCGCAATGACACCCACGCCGCTCGTGCCGCCGTGCATGAGGAACGTCTCGGAGACAGACAACTTGCAGCGCTGGAACACGTTGTACCACACCGTGAACATCGCTTCCGGGAGCGCCGCCGCCTGCACCATCGAGAGCGAGTCGGGAATCGGCAGGCATTGCGCGACGGGTGCGACGCACTCGGTGGCGTAGCCGCCACCATCGACCAGCGCGCACACTTCGTCGCCGACATTCCAGAGCATTGCGGCGCGCTCGCCGACTGCTGACACGTAGCCTGCGACTTCGAGGCCGAGAATTGGCGAGGCAGTGCTCGGCGGCGGATACGTTCCCTGACGCTGGTGGACGTCGGCACGATTTACGCCCGCCGCCTCGACATGTATGCGGAGGTCGTCCGGTCCCGGGTGAGGAATCGGGCCGTCGGTGAGGTGCAGCTCGTCCGGTCCGCCGGGCCTGACTACCTCAGCGTAGAGCATGGTGTTGTCGCCGCGGCGCATACGGTCAGCCTCTCGTCTGCGCGTCGGCAACGCGAAGCGCGAGCTTCACTGCGCCGCGTGCGCCGTCGACGTCGCCAGCTCGAATCGAGGCGCCAGGCACCGCTGTTCTTAGTCGCCGCTCGAGCCGCTTGCGCAGCAACGAGCCGCGTCTGAGCAGCCCTCCGCCGAGCGCGATGTCGAACGCAGCGCGCTCATCGACGAAGAGCCGTCGCGCGAGGGCGCGCGCGTGCAGTACCAACTCCTCGACGGCGACGTCGACAATTCCGCCGGCGCGAACGTCGTCCTGTGCTGCCATGGCGAGCACCGACGGCGCAAGCGCTGCGAACGATTCACGATCAGCGGCGATGGCCCACGGGATCAGCTCTTCGACCTCGTTCACCTGCGCGGCGGTTAGTATCGCACCGGTCAGTGCGGTCGGCGGCTCGCGGCCGTCGTGCGCCGCCGCAACCACACTCAACGCGCGTCGTCCGATCCATGCTCCGCTCCCCTCGTCGCCGAACGCGAAGCCCCATCCGCCGCAACGAGCGAGCATCCCCGCTGGCCCACGTCCGTACGCGATCGAGCCCGTGCCCGAAATGATCAGCACGCCCGCGCCGTCCGCGAACGCGTCGCTCAATGCGACACTCGCGTCAGTCTCGACGACAACCTCGTCCGCGAGCTCGAGACGAACGAGCTCGTCGAGGAGTGCATCACGCTCGGCGGCGCGGCCGGTTCCAGCGACTCCCGCGCACAGAACGCGCACCGCGGACGCATCGACCGCTCCGGAGCTCAGCGCCTCCCGAACGACTGCCGCGATCACGTCCGCCGCGTGCTCGGCGTTCCCCGGCGCCATCGCCGCGCCACTGCCGCTCGCCTCTGCGACGACATCGCCGGTCGCGGACGCGACAATCACGCGAGTCTTCGTACCGCCCGCATCCACTCCGACCACCATCTCGTTTTCGTTCATCATGCTGTTGAAGAGTCCATTGGCGCGCCGCCCCGTGGCAGCAGCGTTGCGAGAAGCCCGGCCGCGACAGTCACGGTGGTTCCGATGAAGACGTACCACGGCCACGCGATCGTGCCGAGCGGCGCGACTGGTGCGAATGCTGGCGACAGCGCCGCGAGCTGCTTGGCGAACACCACGACGCTCATGACGATGATTCCGACCGCCATTCCGAATATCGCGTCACGCTGCCTCGCGTGCTTCGCAGAAGAGTGCGAGCGCAAAGCCGCCGAGGAGCGCACCGTAGGTGAACGATGCGATCGCGAGCGCGACGATCACGACCGGCGTTCCCTGTTCACGGTAGAGCAGCGCGGCGAGAAGGAGCACCACTCCCCACGCCAGACTTGCAAGCTTCGCAATGCGAAGCGTGCGCGGTGACCCCGCGTCGTGGCCAGTGAGCGGCAGGTAGATGTCGTGCACCGTCGCTGCGGCGAGCGAGTTGATCGCGCCCGAGTGCGCGCTCATCGTCGCCGCCAGAATTGCCGCGATGAGAAGTCCAAGCAGTCCGGACGGCATCGCCGTCACGATGAACGTCGGGAAGATCTTGTCTGGCGAATCGAAGTGGACTCCGCCGAACGCCGTCCACACACCGACGCCGAGTATGAGGAAGAGCGCGAACTGGAAGAAGACCGCGAAGCCGCTGCCGATGAGAGCGCGACGTGCATCACGCAGCGACGAGGCGGCCATCAAGCGCTGCACTATCACCTGATCCGCGCCGTGCGACGCCATCGAGAGGAATGCGCCGCCGATCAGCCCGGCGAAGATCGTGTGCGGCCGATCGAATCCGGTGTAGAAGTCGATCGCCTTGAGCTTGCCAGCCGCGGAGGCGCGCGAAAAGATCGTGTGCCAGCCGCCCGGGACGCGTGTGCGACAGGATGATCGCGGCAGAGATTCCGCCGACCAGGTACACGCACGTCTGCGCGACGTCGGTCCACACGACCGCTCTCACGCCGCCGTGGTACGTGTAGATCAGCGTCAGCGCGCCCAGTATGAGAATCGCGCTCGGCATCAGAAGCGACGCTGGAATCGCGGGCCCGATTATCAGCGCGACCGGGATCGCCGTGGCGAAGAGTCTGACCGAATCGGCGAACGCCCGCGTCACCATGAACACCACCGACGCGAACCTCCGCGTCGCGACTCCGAAGCGCCGCTCGAGAAGCGCGTATGCGGTGACGAGATCGCCCGCGAAATAGCGCGGGAGCAGCGTGTACGCGACGACGATCCGTCCGACGATGTAGCCGGCCGCAACCTGGAGGAAGCCGAGGTTGCCCGACGTACGCGAGGCCAGGGATCGAGATGACCGTGAGCGCGCTGGTTTCCGTCGCTACGATGGAGAAGAGCACGGCCCACCAGGGGATCTCGGTGACCGGCCACGAAGTAATCCTTCGCGTCCTTCTGCCCGCGCCCGAGCCATACACCGAGCGCCGTCGTTCCACCCAGGTACAGAACGATCACAATAAGATCGAGGGCGGTGAACGAATTTCTCATTCACCGCCCTCGATGTGCTGCTGAAGAACGCCTACGCCGAGAACGAGCTTCCGCAGCCGCAGCCACCGGTGGCGTTCGGGTTCTTGAACGTGAAGCCGGATCCCTGCATCGACGTCACGTAGTCGATCGTGACGTTGTTGACGTACTGCGCCGAGAACGGGTCGACGAAGACCCGGTAGCCGTCCTGCGCGATGACGAGGTCGTCTTCGGCGGGCTTGTCCTCGATGAGCAGCGAGTACTTGAAGCCGCTGCATCCTCCCGGCTGTATGCTTACGCGAAGGCCGCCCTCTTCGGGCGCGACCTTCTCCATCTCCATGAACTTCTTGACCTCGACCGACGCTGCGGGCGTGAGGGTGAGATCGATCTCAGGCTGGCTGGAAACGGCCATTGTGATAGACTCCTGTGTTAGCTCTAAATATAATCGGGCTGGCGTGTCGTCACGGGAGCTCGCACACGTCGCTCTCGCGAGCGGCGCCGCCCGCCGTCCGGCCACGTCACTGTCTACACAATGACGACTCAGGCGATCCATTACGTACCCGATCAACTGCCAACTATCCACGCACGGACCACCGGCATGCCGCGACAGCTATTCGCCCCCTTGCTACTCCTCGCCGCGGCGACAACCGCTTGCACGGTGGTCTATCACCGTGTGGATGACGCGAGCGAGCTCCCGAAGGCGATAGTCAGACCTGGTATCTCGGTTCTGTTGTCGGACAGCTCCTCGCTGATCGCTGGGAAGCGGATAGCGATTCTGACGAACCAGACCGGTGTCGACGAGCGGCGCCGTCGCGACATCGATCTTCTGAGGACTGACAAGCGCGCAACTCGCGTGAACGCCCACCTCGTCGAGATTCTCACTCCAGAGCACGGCATCACCGGTAAGCTCGATCGCACCGGAATAACGTCGGGGACCGACGCTGCGAGCGGACTGCCTGTGATCTCGCTGTACACCGACCAGACGGTTCCTCCACCCGAGTCGGCGCTCGCAAATGTGGACGTGGTCCTGATCGATCTGCAGGACGTAGGCTCGAGAACGTGGACGTACGAGGGTGCGATGGTCTACACGATGAGAGCCGCCGCTCGCGCGCGGAAGCCTGTGCTAATCCTCGATCGCCCGAATCCGATCACCGGCTCACTGGTGGAGGGGCCGATGCTCGACTCGTCGCTCTCTAACGCCGATGATCCCGCGCCGGGCCATCCCGGACTGGCCTGGGCCCTCTATCCCATTCCGTTGCGCCACGGCATGACCCTCGGCGAGCTGGCCCGATTCTACAACGGCGAGCTCAAGATCGGCGCGGATCTGCATGTGATTCCAGCGCGCGGGTGGTCGCGAGAGGTGTGGTTCGACAGAACGGATCTCCCGTTCGTGGCGCCGTCGCCGAACCTGCAGTCGCTCCACGCAGAGTTGCTTTACACGGGACTCGTGCCGTTTGAAGCCACGAATCTCTCCGTTGGGCGCGGGACGCCGTACGCGTTCGAGCGCATCGGCGCGCCGTGGCTCGACGCTCGAAAGCTCTTCGCCGTGCTCAAGGACCGGCGCGTCCGCGGTGTGCGCTTCACGGTCGAGGATTTCACGCCCGTGGATCCGGGAGATGGCAAGTACCCCAACCAGACCGTACACGGGCTTCGCATCGAGGTGACCGAGCGAATGGAGCTCCAGACGGCGCGGCTCTGCGCGTCGCTGCTCGCGGCTATCGAGCAGGTGAATCCCGGGAAGCTCACGATCGACACGACCCGCTTCGACAGGCTCTTCGGCTCGCCGCGCGCGCGTCAGGCGATCCTGCATGGCGCGGATCCTGACGCTGTGATCGACAGCACCTACGGCGCGGTGTATGCGTTCCGGCAGCGTGCCCGCAAGTATCTGATCTACTACTGACGAACTCCGCAACTTCCTGGAGGTGAGATGAAGACACTTTTCTCCGCGCTCGCGCTCGTCCTGATGACAACCGCGTGCGGACCCCGCCAGGTGAACGTGAGCACTGGTCCGCAGCCCGTGACCGAGGTGACGCTGCGCGTCACCAACAACCTCACGCAGCCGATCAACGTGTATCTGGTGAACGGCGGGAGCGATGTCTTTCTCAAGCAGGTGGCGGCGAACAGCGCGGAGAGCATGAACGTTCCAGGCGTGGGTGCCGGGACGACCGTGAAGCTGCGCGCGACTCCTGCCGACGGGTCTGCCTCGTACACTCGCGACAACGTCGTTCTGACGTCGCTTTACGAGTGGCAGATACCCTGATTCCGATGTAGTCCGTCGCCCTAGCCGGCTGCCCCGTGCGTGGCTAGCTTCCACGCCGATGATGGCTACCTGGGAAGCGGTGAAGGCCGCGTATCTTCGGCTGATCGAGCCCGTCGCCGACTTCCTAGCGCGGCGCCACGTCAATCCGAACGTCTTGACCACCATCGGGACCACCTGCACGCTGACAGGTGCGGTGGTTTACGCGACCGGCCACATCATGACGGCCGGCTGGATCATCGGTCTCACCGCACTCTTCGACGTGCTGGATGGTACCGTCGCCAGGCGGACCGGCCAGTCGAGCGTGTTCGGCGCCTTCTACGACTCCACCCTCGACCGCATCGCAGACGGCGGAGTGATGGCGGGACTCGCGGTGTTCTACGCGTCGTCGCCGCTCTACCACAACATCTACATGGTCGTGGTCTGCCTCGTCGGCATCATCGGCACCTTCCTCATCTCCTACACACGGGCGAGGGCCGAAGCGCTCGGCATTGATGCCAAGGTGGGAGTGATGCAGCGTCCCGAGCGTGTCGTGTTATTATCAGTACCACAGGCCTTTTTCGGGCTCGCGCTTCACGGCTGGGTGCTGATGGCGATAATCGTTCTGCTCTCCGTGACAGCGTGGATAACCGCCGTCCAGCGCATCGCCTTCGTGCATCGCGCCACCTCCAAGAAACCATTAGTTAATGCCTAACAACTCCGCTGCCGCCTCGTCCGCCCCGCCATCCATCGCACCGGCCACCGGCCGGCTGGGCATTCTGACTCCAGGTCTGGGCGCCGTCGCGACAACGTTCATGGCCGGCGTCGAGAGCGTCCGTCGCGGCCTCTCCCAGCCGATCGGCTCGCTCACCCAGATGGCGACCATCCGGTTGGGCAAGCGCACCGAGAATCGCGCCCCGCTCATCAAGGACTTCGTCCCGCTCGCTGATCTCAACGACATCGTCTTCGGCGCATGGGACCCGATCCCGGACGACGCGCTCACAGCGGCGCGAAAGGCCGGCGTGCTCGAGGAGAGCGACATCGCTCCCATCGCGGACTTTCTCGCCGCCATCAAGCCGATGCCCGCGGTGTTCGACAACCACTACGTCACGCGTATCCACGGCACCAACGTCAAGAGCGGCAAGACCAAGCGCGACCTCGCTGAGCAGCTCCGGCAGGACATCCGCGACTTCAAGGCGAAGAACAAGCTCGACCGCGTCGTGATCGTCTGGTGCGCGTCCACGGAGATCTTCATCCGGCCGGGCCCGCAGCACGCCACGATCGAGCAGTTCGAGCGCGCGATGGACAACAACGACGAGATGATCGCTCCGTCGATGCTCTACGCCTACGCCGCGCTCATGGAGGGAGTGCCGTTTGCGAACGGCGCGCCCAACCTTTGCGTCGATATCCCAGCAATGCAGCAGCTTGCGCAGCAAAAGGGCGTGCCGATCTCGGGCAAGGACTTCAAGACCGGCCAGACCTGGATGAAGACCGTCATCGCGCCCGGCCTCAAGGCGCGCATGCTCGGGCTCGCTGGCTGGTACTCGACGAACATCCTCGGGAACCGCGACGGCGAGGTACTGGATGACCCCGCGTCGTTCAAGACCAAGGAGGAGTCCAAGCTCTCGGTGCTGCACACGATCCTGCAGCCCGAGACGTATCCCGGCCCTCTACAAGAACTTCTCGCACGTCGTGCGGATCAACTACTACCCGCCGCGCGGTGACAACAAGGAAGGCTGGGACAACATCGACATCGTCGGGTGGATGGGATACCCGATGCAGATCAAGATCAACTTCCTCTGTCGCGACTCCATTCTCGCCGCGCCCATCGTCCTCGATCTCGCGCTGTTCAGTGACTTCGCTCACCGCGCCGGGATGAAGGGAATCCAGGAATGGCTCTCGTTCTACTACAAGAGCCCGATGGCCGCGCCGGGGCTACAGCCAGAGCACGATCTCTTCATCCAGCAGACCAAGCTCAAGAACACTCTGCGCCACCTGATGGGCGAGGATCAGATCACTCACCTCGGCCTGGAATACTACGCGTCGTGAAAACGGAACGCGCTCGCGTCGGCTTGCGCTGGCACTCTCCACGTGCGCCGCGCTCGCGTCGTGCGGATCGCCGAACCGCGCGATGGAGATTCGTCAGTGGACCAACGACATGGCGTTTCGCGTGAGCGTCACCCCGCTGCCGCCAGTCGCTGAGGAGATCGCCACCTTCAAGGTGGTGGTGCAGGACAAGAACACCGGCCAGCCTATCGATGGCGGGCAGGGGCGCATCTTCGCGACCAACGAGGACCGCGCCAATGTCTACGACGGGCTCGCGAAGGGAAAGGAAGTCGGCACTTACTACGCACACATCCGCTTCCCCGTATCCGGCGACTGGTCGATCGGCATGCAGTTCCGTCGCGATTCGACCAAGACACTCGAGCGCACGCAGGACTGGCAGCAGACGGTGATCGCTGCGCCGCCGCTCGGCTCTGACACGACAAAACCCTGACATGCGTCACTTCTTCCGATCGCACCTCAAGCCCGACCAGATTCTCGCACTCGCCGATTCGTTCTTCCCGAGCATCGGCGAGAACGGCGGTAGGCCCGGTCCCCGCTCGCGCACGTTCTCAGGACCGCTAGGCACGCTCAACCTCTCCGTGAATATGGAAGGCGGACACTACGCGTTCGTCGAGATCGACACAGACCAGACCGGAGAGAGCAGGCTCGACCGCAACGCGAAGAAGTTCTACGTCGAGCTGCACCGTGCCGAAGACCCGTCGTACCGGCTCACCGCGTCGTACTGAGGAGCGCGCGATGGCGCTCTCCCGCGAGCAGAAGCTCGAGCTGTATTACTACATGCGCCTCACGCGCACGCTCGAGGAACGGCTCGTAAATCTCTACCGCCAGACGAAGGTCATCGGCGGCCTGTTTCAGGTCGCTGGGCCAGGAGGGCGACGCGGTCGGCGCTGCGTACGCGCTCGACAAGTCGAAGGGTGACATCCTCTCGCCGCTCATCCGCAATCTCGGCGCGATGCTCGTGCGCGGTGCGGAGCCGACCGAGGTCATTCGCCAGTACATGGCCAAGGGCGACTCGCCGACGAAGGGGAAGGAGCTCAACATCCACTTCGGCAGCGTCGAGCGCGGCTTCATCGGCCAGATCTCGCACTTGGGAGACATGGTTCCGGTGATGGCTGGAGTCACGCTCGCGGCGAAGATGCGCGGCGAGGACCGCGTCGGTCTCGTCTTCGTCGGCGACGGAGCTACTTCCACCGGCGCGTTCCACGAAGGGATCAACTTCGCCGCCGTGCAGCGCTGTCCGCTCGTCGTCATCGTCGAGAACAACGGCTACGCGTACTCCACGCCGATCTCGAGGCAGACCGCGCGCAGCTTCGTTCGTGGACAAGGCGATCGGTTACGGAGTTGTCGGCGAGCGCGCCGACGGCAACGATGTGCTCGCTGTCTACGACGTCACGAAGCGCGCCGTCGATCGCGCTCGCCGCGGCGAGGGAGTGACGCTCATCGAGCTCGTCACCTATCGCAGAAAGGGTCACGCGGAGCACGACAATCAGTCGTACGTGCCGGAGGGCGAGATCGAGCAGTGGGCCGCGGAGAACGATCCGATCGACCGCTTCATCGGCGTGCTGCAAGGCGAAGGCGTCAGTGCAGACGAGCTCGCCGCGATCGACGCGCGAGTGGTCACTGAGGTCGATGATGCGACAGACACCGCCGAGGCGTCGCCGATGCCCGAGCCGATCGAAGCATTGCGTGGCGTGCATGCGGGCGAGGAGATGGTCGAGCCCGCTCTGGTTTCGCGAAGCGGTCCGCAGCGCGGTCGGCGAGCCACGAGCGCGCCTGAAGGGTGGGGAACCTGGAATGGCTGAGGTCACGTACCTCGAGGCGATTCGCGAAGCGTTGTTCGAGGAGATGCAGCGCGACGCGAACGTCTTCGTGCTGGGTGAGGATATCGGCGCGTACGGCGGCGCATTCAAGGTCACCGAAGGATTGCAGGCCAGGTTCGGTGCGTCGCGCGTGATCGACACGCCCATCTCCGAGATCGCCATCGTCGGCGCCGCGGCCGGCGCCGCGCACATGGGGATGCGTCCGGTCTGCGAGATGCAGTTCATGGACTTCATCTCCAACGCGTACGACATGCTCACCAATTACGTCGCGACCGCGCGCTATCGCGTCGGCCTCGGTTGCCCGATGGTCGTGCGCGGGCCGAGCGGCGGCTACGTGCGCGGCGGACCATTCCACTCGCAGAATCCAGAGGCGGCGTTCTTCCACACACCCGGGCTCAAGATCGTGAGTCCCGCGACTGCGTCGGACGCCAAAGGCCTGCTCAAGGCCGCGATTCGCGACGACGATTGCGTGTTGTTCTTCGAGCACAAGTATCTGTACCGGCGTGTGAAGGAAGAGATGCCGGCAAGGCGATCACGTCGTCCCGATCGGAAAGGCTCGCGTCGCGCGCGAAGGAAGTGACGTCTCGGTCATCACGTACGCGGCGACGCTCTGGAAGGCGCTCGAGGCGGCTGAAGTGCTGCAGGCCGAGGATGGCGTCTCGGTCGAAGTGATCGATCTTCGCACCCTGCTGCCGCTGGACGACGACGCGATCAGTCGCGACGGTGAAGAAGACCAATCGCGTGCTCGTCGTGCATGAGGACACGCGGACCGGCGGTATCGCGGGCGAGATCGCCGCGCGCATCTGCGAGACGGCCTTCGAGTGGCTGGATGCGCCGATTCTGCGCGTCACCGCCGCCGACGTCCCGCTTCCTTACTCGCCGCCGCTCGAGGATTACGTTCTGCCGCAGACCTCCGACATCGTCCGCGCGCTGCGGCGATTGACGGCGTACTGATGGTGCAGGATTCGCAGGAAGAGACGCGTCCGCGCGTAGGCGCGATGATCGGCGCTGGCTGCTTCTCGGCGATCGCCGGTTTTTTTGGAGGCGGGATGATCGCCGTCTTCGTCGCCAAGCTCGTCGGCTCGCTGCAGGGGTGCGAGCCGACGGAGGGGCTTCCCGCGTGCAACTGGGGTTCGTACGCTCTAGTGGGTATGATTGTCGGTGGGATTCTTCTACCCGTCGTTTCGATAATGCGGCTGAGAGGCCGGAGGTAAGGCATGGCCCGTATTGACGTGATAATGCCACAGATGGGCGAGTCGATCGCTGAAGGGACGCTCTCCAAGTGGCTCAAGAAAGTCGGCGACGAGGTGAAGCGTGACGAGCCGATGTTCGAGATCTCCACCGACAAGGTCGACGCGGAGATCCCCGCGCCCACCGCTGGCACGATCGCGGAGATCGTCGTACACGAGGGCCAGACCGTCCCGGTGCAGACCATCGTCGCGCGAATCGAGACGGAGAAGGGAGCCATGGTGGCCGCGTCAGCACCGGCGCCGGCGGCCTCCTCCGGCGCAGCTGCTCCGCCACCGGCGGCTGCCGCGCTCCGCGCTGCGCCGCGCCGAAGTCTGCTCCGGCGCCCGCAGCAGCTTCGGTCGCGAAACCGCCCGCTGCCGGCACAGGCGCGTCGGGGAACGGTAGCGGAAACGGAAGCTCGAGCGCCAACGGCAACGGCGACAACTCGTTCGAGAGCCGCCTCCGCGCCAAGTCGTCGCCGCTCGTTCGCAAGATGGCCGCCGAGCATGGTGTGGACATCTCGGCGATGCACGGATCGGGGATCGCCGGCCGCGTCACGAAGCGCGACTTTCTCGAGCAGATCGCGTCGCCGCCGTCGCGCGCGGGCGCCGGTGCGTCGATGCACGCGCCCGGTGGCGCGGGCGATTTCCACGGCCCGCTGCCAGAGCCGCGTCAGGGCGATCGCGTCGAGCCGATGTCGAAGATGCGGGCACTCATCAGCGAGCACATGGTTGCGTCGCGCCGTACGTCTGCGCACGTCACGTCGTTCATGGAGATCGATTTCACGCGCGTCGCGAGAATGCGCGCGGCAAAGCGGCGCGAGTTCGAGGCAGCTACCGGAGAGAAGCTCTCCTTCATGCCGTTCATCATCAAGGCGACGGTCGACGCGATCCGCGAGTTCCCCATCATGAACTCATCCGTCGCGGGGACCGACGTTATTTTCCGACGCGCCGTCAACATCGGCATCGCGGTAGCGCTCGACTGGGGGCTCATCGTCCCCGTGATCAGGAACGCTGACGATCTGTCGCTCACCGGTCTCACGCGCTCGCTCAACGATCTCGCGAACAGGGCGCGCTCGAAGAAGCTCTCGCCGGAAGAAGTGCAGGACGGAACTTTCACAATCACCAATCCTGGCGTGTTCGGATCGCTGATGGGGACGCCGATCATCAATCAGCCGCAGGTCGCGCATCATGGGCGTCGGCGCGATAGAGAAGCGTCCGAAGGTGATCACCGGGTCGGATGGCGAGGACACTATCGCGATCCGCACGTGCGCTTACTTCTCGATCTCGTTCGATCATCGAGTGATCGACGGCGCAGTCGCGGATCAGTTCCTCGCCGCGGTCAAGCGCAACGTCGAGAGCTTCCCAGAAAGCGGAGTGATTTGAGCCGTGTCGAAGGCGCTCACCATCCAGCGAACGGTGATCCCGTCGGCTGAGCGTGCGCGCTATCTGAAGCTGTTGCAAACGAAGCTCGCGCACTTCACCGCATCTCGCTGCCGCTTCTGGGTCTTCGAGGACGCCGAGCTGCGAGGAGCTTTCGTAGAGTTCACCGAAGCTGACGACGTCGAGACTCTCGCGGCCGCGCAGGCGAATGCGCCGACTTCGATTCTCTTTCCAATCCGCATTTACGAGCAGGTGGAGATCCCACACGATGCCATTTCGCACCATAAGCGTTGACGGCGGCGCCTGGAACGTTCAGCCGTCCGGCATGATCACGGTCAACACGAAGGATGAGTTCAGTCTGATCTTCTCACGCGGCGAGGGGAACTCGCGCGAGCGTCGCGTCGTGCGCTACTCGCCGCAGGGCGCTCGCACGCGCGAGCTGTCGTTCGCGCAGCTCTCCGACGCCGACCTCGCTCAGGCTTTTCAGCGAGTCGCAGCCGAGCGCGACGTCGCCCGAGACATTCTACGCTCGCTGACTTGACGCGAGCCCGGTGCAGCACCGCGGTTTGTCGACCTACACTCGCATTCGACCGCATCGGACGGAGCATTGCGTCCATCGGACGTCGTCGAAGCCGCGGCGCGCGCCGATCTCGCTGCGATTGCCCTCACCGACCACGACACGATCGACGGGATAGACGAGGCAGTCGGCGCGGGCACGCGGCTCAACGTGCGTGTGATCGCGGGGTGCGAGCTGAGCGCGCACGACGGGCCGTCGGAAGTTCACATGCTCGCGCTGCACATCGCGGATCAGGATGCGCTGCGCCCGAGTCTCGAGACGTTCCAGCGCGACCGAATCGAGCGCGCCAATCTCATCGTCGAGCGATTGCTCGCACTCGGTCTCGAGCTTTCCGCGGAAGAGGTGATCGCCGAGGCCGCCGGTGGCGCGCTCGGCCGGCCCCACGTCGCGCGCGTGCTGATCCGGCGCGGACATGTCGTCGATTTCCGCGAGGCGTTCGACAGATTTCTCGCCGACGGGCGGCCCGCGTACGTTCCCAAGCCTCGTCTCGAAATCGAGGATGCGATCGGTCTCGCGCACTCGGCTGGCGCGCTCGCCATCTGGGCGCATCCGGGCCGCGATGGCACCCGCGAGCGCATCGAGCGGCTCACCGCGCTCGGGCTCGACGGCGTCGAAGTGCTTCATCCTGGCCACTCGCCGGCCGACACCGCGCGGCTCAGACGAATCGCGGCTGAGCTCGATCTCGTCGCCAGCGGCGGCTCCGACTGGCACGGCGCAACCGACGGCTATCGTGCGCTCGGCGTGATGCGCGTTCCAGAGGATTGGCTCGACCGGCAGGACGTCCGGATCGCGACGCGCGTGGCGTGACGTGCCATCGCGTGTCGCGCTTGTCACTGGCGGTGCACACCGCGTAGGGAGGGCGATCTCGCTCGCGCTGGCGCGCGACGGCTACGCGGTCGCCGTGCACTACAACGCGTCGGCGACCGAAGCCGATCGAGCTCGTCACCGAGCTCCGCTCACACGGCCACTCTGCGCGCGAGTTTCAGGCGGATCTTACCGACGCCTCGGCGCCCGCGTCGCTCGCCAAGAGTGTGCTCGATCATTTCGGGCAGCTCGATCTCCTCGTCAACTCCGCAGCGGTTATGCTGCGAACGCCGGTCGGATCCGTCACGCCAGTCGCAGTGGGATGACATGTTCGCGCTGAATCTTCGAGCGCCTTTCTTCCTCGCCCAGACACTCGCTCCGGCGCTCGCCGCGACGCACGGATCCATCGTGAACATCGCAGACCTCGCCGCACTCGAGACGTGGCCTGCGTACATACCGCACGGCATCACCAAGGCAGGAGTCATCCAGATGACCCGAGCGCTCGCCAACGCACTCGCGCCCGACGTGCGCGTCAATGCCGTGGCGCCCGGCGCGGTGCTGTTGCCGGAGCACTGGGATGACGAATCGCGTGAGCGGCTCGCGCGTACGACGCCATTGCGGCGGCTGGGCTCGCCGGAAGATGTTGCGAATGCGGTGCTGTATCTCGCTTCCGCGGACTATGTCACCGGCACCACGCTGGTGGTGGATGGCGGCCGTGATGTCAGGAGCTGAGCGCAGCGATTACGGCGCGGTCATCGTCGTCGGCGGTGGTTGTTACGGCTCGTACTACGTCAGGCAATTGCAGCGTGCACGCAGTGCTGGCGCCATCGAGCTCGAGCGCATCACGGTCGTCGACCATGACGAGCATTGCCGCGTCGCCTCGGAGTGTCCGGACGTCGACTTCAGGCTCGCGGAGTGGAACGATTTCTTCGACGATTACTTGACCGCGGCGTCGCGAGACAGTCGCGACGCCATAGTGCCTTCACCGCTCATGCCGCATCTGATGTATGAGTGGCTCGTGCGCCGCGCGCGCGCGCGCTGGCCACGTCGCGATGTCTGTACTCGACCGCTGCGCGCCGCGCCCGACACGCCGTGGCAATCGACCGCTCCAGATGGCACCGCCTACGCGAGCTTCGCCACGTGGATGTGTCCCATCAACTGCATCGAGCCGCGCATCTGTCCTCACACGCGATCGACGCGCGATTGGACGATGCCGGCGGCGGCTGAGAAGCTCGTCGCGCGCACTTCGACGGACACGGATGCGCTCACGGGCCCGGTTATATTTCACTGTACCCACCGAGCATACGGCGTCGGCATGTTCGACACGCGCGACGTGCTCGCAGGAGACGAGTTCATTGCGCGTGCGGCAGGCACTTCCGAGGCGGACGTCCTGGTGGGTACGATGTCGCACTGCCACGGCGCCTTCAACGTGCTGCACGTGGGTGCGGAAACCCAGATAGACACGCATGGCTGAGAGATACGAATACGATGTTGTTGTCGTCGGCGCGGGGCCGGCGGGAATGACCGCGGCGCTCTACGCTGGACGCTCGATGCTTAAGACCGTCGTGCTGGAGCGCGGCGCGCCAGGCGGCGAGCTGCTCAACACCGAGACCATCGAGGACTATCCTGGCTTCGAGCACATCGACGGTTGGGATCTGGCCCAGCGCTTCGAGAGCCATGCGCGCAAGTTCGGCGCAGAGTTCAGGCAGACGACGGCGATGACCGTCAGGAAGCTCGACGACAATTCCTTCGAGATCGCCACCGACTCTGGCGACACCTACCGCGCGCCGACGGTCATCGTGACGTCAGGCGGTACGCCGATCAAGCTCGGAGTTCCGGGTGAGATGGAGTACGCTGGCAAAGGAGTTTCGTACTGCGCCATCTGTGACGGCGCGTTCTTCAAGGGTCACACCATAGCGGTGGTCGGCGGCGGTGACGCAGCAGTCGAGGAGAGCGATTTCCTCACACGCTACGCGGACAAGGTCTACCTGGTTCACCGTCGCGGCGAGCTCCGCGCGTCGAAGATCCTCCAGAAGCGCCTCTTCGACAACCCGAAGATCGAGGTCATCTGGGACTCCGTCGTCGAGCGCGTCGAGGCTGACGGCGATGGCTTCGTCAGCAACCTCAAACTTCGCAATACTCTCTCTGGCGCCGAGCGAGATCTCGCCGTCACTGCGATGTTCGTCTTCGTCGGCTTTCGCCCGAATACCGGCATCATCGATGGCCACGTAGCGCACGACGAGATGGGCTATCTGCTCACCGATCAGAACATGGAGACGTCGATCGATGGGCTCTTCGCGGCGGGCGACGTGCGCGCTCAGCTCACGCGTCAGGTGACGACCGCGGCCGGCGACGGTACCACCGCGGCGATCGCAGCCGAGAAATATCTCGCGGCACTCCGCGACTCCGGGGTAGGGCGTGTCATCGCGACCGGTGGGTACGCGGTGTGAGAATCCTCTCGCTCACGGTCGGCCCCTTCCAGGAGAACACGTATCTCGTCATCGACGATGACACGGGCGATGCAGTCCTGATCGATCCGGGCGACGAGGGCGACCGTGTGCTCGAGATGGTGAGAAAGAGCGGAGCGTCGCTGCGCGCGATCTGGCTCACTCATGCGCACATTGATCACATCGGTGCAATCACTGCGGTGCGAAAGCAGTACGATGTGCCGGTGCACATCCACGCCGACGACCGCTCGGTTTACGACAGCCAGGCATTCTTCGCAGACGACGTACGGTCTCGACTTCGACCAACCGGAGCCCGCCGAGCACGACGTAGCGCACGGCGAGGTGATGCGGGTCGGCAATCTCTCGTTCGACGTTCTGCACACACCTGGCCACAGCCCCGGCCACGTCGTCTTCTACGGTAACGGCGTAGTGCTCGGCGGCGATCTTCTCTTCGCGGGATCGATTGGCCGTACAGATCTTCCGCTCGCTGACCCGACGCGGATGGTTTCTTCGCTCGAGCTGATCTCGTCGCTGCCGCCGGAGACTGTCGTCTATCCCGGTCACGGCGAACCGACCACTGTCGGAGCGGAGCTCCGCAGCAATCCATTTCTCAACGGAACAGTGAATGTCAAACGCGACACGCGTTGAAAAGGATCCTCTCGGCGAGCTAGCCGTCCCTGCCGACGCGCTCTACGGCGTGCAGACCCTTCGCGCTGTACAGAACTTTCCGATCAGTGGCATTCGTCCACTCCCCGCATTCGTCGACGCGGTCGTGCGCATCAAGAAGGCGGCCGCCCTCACCCATCGCGACACGGGGCGGCTCGAGGCGCGTCTCGCCGACGCCATCGTGCAGGCTGCGGACGAAGTGCTCGCTGGAAAGTGGCGTGATCAGTTCGTGGTGGATGTGTACCAGGCGGGCGCCGGCACGTCACACAACATGAACGTCAACGAAGTTCTCGCAAACCGCGCGAACGAGCTACTCGGCGGCAGAGCGTGGGAAGTACACGCCCGTGCATCCCAACGACCACGTCAACATGGCGCAGTCCACCAATGACGTGATTCCCGACCGCGATCCGGCTCGCATGCATCGCCCAGCTTCCACAGCTGGTAGACTGCGTGACGCTCCTCATCGGCGAGCTCGACGCCAAGGGCCATGAGTTCGACGACGTGATCAAGGCCGGCCGCACGCATCTGCAAGACGCGATGCCTATCAGGCTTGGCCAGGAGTTCACAGCCTACGCCGGAACACTGCGCCGCAACCTGCGCCGCGTGAACGAGGCTGCCGACTATCTGCGCGACCTCGGAATCGGCGGCAGCGCCGTCGGTACTGGGGTTAACGTCGAGCCGCAGTACCCGCAGCTCATGGTGAGCCATCTGAATGACATGCTTGGCGGCGGGCTCCGCGCCGGCGAGGACCGCATTCAGTTGATGCAGAGCATGGGCGACGTCGCCGCGTTCAGTGCTGCGATGAAGGTGCTCGCCCTCGACCTCAGCAAGATTGCGAGCGACCTGCGCCTCATGGTGAGCGGCCCGCGCACCGGCCTCGACGAGATCACTCTTCCCGCCGTGCAGCCTGGCTCCTCGATAATGCCCGGCAAGATCAATCCATCGATCGCCGAGATGGTGAACCAGGTTTGCTTCCAGGTCATCGGCCTCGACGCATGCGTGGCCGCGGCGGCGGAGCACGGACAGCTCGAGCTCAACGTCATGATGCCGGTGATCGCGTACAACGTCCTGCTCGCCGAGCACATTCTGGCTACCTCGTGCAGGACGCTGGCTGAGCGATGCGTGCGGGGAATTCAAGCCAACGTGGAGCAGTGCGCGTATTGGGTCGAGCGCTCCGCCGCACTGGCGACCGCGCTCGCGCCGCAGATCGGCTACGCGAGGGCCGCCGACATCAGCAAGCGATCGGTGAAGGACGGTGTGCTGATCCGCGAGCTGGTGAAGCGCGAGCACGTGCTTCCTGATGCAGAGATCGACGACGTTCTCGACCTGCGCAAGATGACCGAGATCGGTGTGCCCGGCGGCTCGCACGGAGGCGTTGCGGGCGGTTGACCGTCGATGGCTGCGCGGCGCCTCTTGCGCGACGCTTAGTGACTTAGCATATTAGCTAAGTACGTAAACCGGAGCACAACATGCTCGCTCGCCTCGCTGCCGTCACCGCTGCCTCGATCTTGCTCACGTCGTCCGCATCGCAAGCCCAGACCGCGCCGTTCCCGTCCGAGCCGATCACGCTCGAGACGCCGACCGGGGTCATCTACGGCACGCTCGTCACTCCAGACTCGCGCGGTCCCTGGCCAGTCGCACTCATCATCGCCGGCTCCGGCCCTACCGACCGCGACGGCAACAGTCCTGCCCTGCCAGGCGCCAACAACTCGCTACGACTGCTCGCCGAAGCACTGGCCGCGCATGGCATCGCCTCCGTGCGCTATGACAAGCGAGGAATCGCAGCGAGCGCGGCGGCAGGGCCGCCTGAATCACAGCTGCGCCTCACGACGTACTCGGACGACGCGGCGGCATGGTTGAGGAAGCTCGACGCGGATCACCGCTTCGCCGGAGTCGCTGTCATTGGTCACAGCGAGGGATCGGTGCTCGGCATGATGGCACTGCAGCAGCCGAACGTCACCGCGATCGCTTTCGTCTCGCTCGAGGGCGCCGGCCGTCCGTTCGACGAGGTGATCAACGAGCAGATCGCCGCGCGTGCGCCAGCGCTCGCGCCTGAGACCGCGAGCATCCTCGCGCAGCTGAGGCGCGGGTCAACTCGTCGATACGGTGCCGCAGGAGCTCATGGCGTTGTTCCGGCCGAGCGTGCAGCCTTACCTGATCTCCATGCTCGCCCACGATCCTGCGACCGAGATCGCGCGGCTGTCGCTTCCCGTGTTGATAGTGCAGGGCACCGCCGACATCCAGGTCACTCTTGCTGATGCGCAACGTCTGCAACACGCGGACCCTCGCGCGACGTTGGTCGTGGTCGATGGCATGACGCATGTTCTCAAGCTTGTCGGCGGCTCCGTCACGCAGGCGCAGACCTACAGCGATCCCGCACTCCCGCTCGCGCCCAAGCTCGTCACGGAAGTCACCAGCTTCATTCTTCGCGCTGCGCGGCGTTGAACGCGCAATGGGAGACACATTTCAGGCGCTCGCGGATCCGACGCGACGCGCGATCCTAGACTTGCTCCGCAAGCGCTCCCGGACTTCTGGCGAGATCGCCGAAGCGTTCGACTCATCGTGGCCGACCATCTCGCGTCACCTTGCGGTCCTCAAGGACGCGGGGCTCATCGAATCCACGCGGCAAGGACAGTTCGTACGCTACGAGCTGAGCACGACGGTGCTCCAGGATATCCTCCAGCGCGTGGCGACGTGGACAACACCAAAGCCAACACGGCGGCGCCAATGAAGACTCACTCGATCGTGCTCCCCTTTGTCTTTGTCGTTGCCGCCTTTGTCGCCTCCGTTCTGGCGTACCCGCATCTCCCGACGAGCTTCGCTACCCACTGGGACCTGTCGGGTCATCCGAACGGATACAGCTCGCGGCCCGTCGGTGCATTCCTCATTCCGGTCGTAATGCTCGCGATCTGGTCGCTCCTGTTTCTGTCGGCGCGGTTTCGGCTCGACCTCTTCGTGAGGTACGAGGAGCTCACCGACGCGCCCGTCCCGCGGCCTGTCTACGGTGTGATCTTCTCCCTCGTTCTTGCGCTGCTTCTTGCGATGCACGTGTTCTCGCTCGCTACGGCGCTCAGCATGGTCGGATCGTCAGCGTCGATTGTGCCGGTGATCGTGATTTCCATTTTCGCGATGCTGCTCGGCAACTACATGCCTCGCGTGACCCGCAGAAACGCCTTCGTCGGGTTCCGAGTCCCGTGGGCTTACGCCAGCGATGAAGTCTGGCGGCGCACCCAGCGCGCTGGCGGCTACGGGCTCGTACTGTGTGGACTCGTGGGCGTGTGCGCCGCGATCGTCGACTCGCGGCTCGGCTTCCGTGTGCTCGGCGCGGTCTTCATCCTCTACCTCGTCGCGGTCTCGCTCTACTCCTACGCACTCGCCGTCCGCAGACCCACGAGCTGACGAGGGGCGCCGACGGGATCGGTTATATTGACGCTATGAGAATCACGACATGGGCCGAGTATGGAGTGATCTGCGCGCTTCATCTCGCGCGTCGTGCGGACGATGGCCCCGTGACCGGCCGCGACATTGCGGCGCAGGAGAAGCTCCCCGCCGACTATGTCGAGCAGATTCTCCTCCGTCTCCGCAGAGCCGATGTGATCAGGAGCGTGCGCGGTGCGCGCGGCGGCTACATGCTCGCCAAGCCCGCGACGGAGATCACCATCCGTGACGTGATCCACGCCTCTGAGCTCGAGACGTTCGACCTCCACTGCGTGAGCCACCCGGTGGGCGAGGATCGCTGCGCCGCCTCGCACAGTTGCAGCATCCGCCCTGTCTGGATGATGCTCCAGCAGAAGATCGACGACGTTCTCGCAAGCGTCTATCTCGCCGATCTGCTGCACGACGAGCCGCAGGTCAGAGAGAGAGTGGGGTTGCCCGTCCTGGCGTAGTGACGGTGCGGAGCGGGCGGCTCCGCATGCTCGGGGCGGGACTCGAACCCGCACGGCCTCTCGACCACAGCGTTCTGAGCGCTGCGTGTATACCAGTTTCACCACCCGAGCCAACGCGGAGCTGTCCGCGAGCGCGACCATGAGGAACTGCGGTCGCGTAGCCGGAGTTCGAAGAACTACCGGAGCCTTCTAACATAGCCGTGCCGCGGGGGTGGCGCAACGCGAGCTCGGTCGTCTAATTTGCGCCATGCCCGCCGTTACAGCTGAGCCGGCGCGCGAGTCTATTGCGAAGAACCGCAGGGCGTCGCACGACTACCAACTTCTCGAGACCTGGGAAGCTGGCATCGCGCTGACAGGGACCGAAGTCAAGTCGCTGCGGGACGGCAAGGCCAACATCTCCGATGCGTATGGCATCGTCCGCGATGGCGAAGTTTATCTCCTCAATCTCCACATCTCCCCGTACGAGCGCGGCGGCTACGTCAACCACGAGCCGACTCGCACGCGCAAGCTCCTTCTCCACAAGAAGGAGATCAGGAAGATGATCGGCGCCGTCGAGCGGCAGGGACTCACTCTCGTCCCACTCGAGATCTACTTCAAGCGCGGACGCGCCAAGGTCGCGCTCGCTCTCGGCAAGGGCAAGAAGCTCCACGACAAGCGTGCCGATGAGCGTAAGCGCGACGACGAGCGTGATATCGCGCGCGCCATGAGGCGCTCATGATCTTCACCGCGTTGGCGCTCGCGCTTCAGGTTGCCGCCAGCCCGCCGGTGCGCGCGTACCCCGATTCCGCCGGCGCAGCAACCGCTGCGCTCACCGTTCGCGTTCGCTCGCGTGCCATCGTACTCTCAGTCACGTCAGTCGGAGGCATCGCCTACGTCTCAGCGGAGAAGCTAGCCGCAGCGCTCGGCGGCACTTTCGGTGAGACCTCGCCAACTCATTACGCACTCACTGTCGGCGACTCGCACATAAGCTTCACCGACGGCGTGCCGTTCGCCGCGAATGATTCGGACATCGTCCCGATTCCCGCACCTCCGCGCGTTATCGGCAACGCCGTGTATCTGCCGCTCTTCGTCGTGTCGGATCTCGTGCCACGCTTCTTCACCGGATTCAACTACGATCCGGACACACGCGAGGTCCGCAGCTTCAACCAGCAAGCACATCAGGTCGCGCGGACGGATGACCCGGCGTCGCGAGCCGAGTCAGGCGCGTCGCACGCGCCCGATCGTACTGACGTCGCGAGCGGCTCCGAGGGGATCATCGCGGTCGCGAAGTCAGTTTCGGACCCAGGCTTCCACAAGCGTGCAGGACACCGCCTCATAGTCGTCGACGCGGGGCACGGCGGTCCGGACAACGGCATGACCGGCCCGCTCGGCGGCGGCGGCCCACACGTGGTCGAGAAGAACATCACGCTCCAGGTCTCCAAGTTCCTGGCGCAAGTGCTGCGCGACCAGGGCGCCGACGTTCTGCTCACGCGTACCACTGACACCCTCATCGGTCTCTACGACCGCGGGCCGATCGCGAACCGCAGTCACGCTGACGTGTTCGTCTCGATCCACGTGAACGCGACGGGACAACGCGGCATCGAGGGAGTCCGCGATCGCGGCTACGAGACTTATTTTCTATCCGAGGCGAAGACGGAAGACGCCAAGCGCGTCGAGCGCATGGAAAACGACGCCGTGAAGTTCGAGACGGGCGTGAGTGCGGACAAGGGCGATCCGCTCAGCTTCATCCTCAACGACATGGCGCAGAACGAGCATCTGCGCGAGAGCGCCGACCTCGCGACGATGATCCAGACCGGCTTCCGGTCGTTCCACCCGGGCCCCGACCGCGGCGTTCAGCAGGCGAACTTCGCGGTCCTTCGTGGGTCGTTCATGCCCGCAGTTCTCGTCGAGATCGGGTTCGGGACGAATCCGTCGGAGGCAGCGTTCATCACCGACGCCGACAATCAGCGCGAGATCGCTCGGTCGATCGCCAAGTCGGTGATGGCATATCTCAACCGCTACGACGCGCGCGTCGCCGCGGGTGCGGGTAAGTGATCGACCTCTCGGTCGATGCCGCCTCTCTCCACTTTCAGAATCCGATAGTTCTCGCCTCAGGCACCGCAGCGTTCGGGCGTGCCATCGACGGCGTCGTCGATCTCGACGCGCTCGGCGCGATCGTGACCAAAGCCGTTAGCATCGAGCCGCGGCGCGGCAACGCTGCTCCGCGCGTTGCGGAGCTGGACTCCGGCATGCTCAACGCGGTCGGACTCGCGAACCCAGGCGTCGACGAGGTCGAGCGCACGGAGCTCCCGTGGCTCGCCGCCAATGTGAAGCGCGCTCGCGTGCTGGTGAACGTCGTGGGGAATCGCGCCGAGGACTTCGCCGAAGTGATCGCGCGCCTTGACGACAGCGCAGCGATCTCGGGTTACGAGCTGAACGTGAGCTGCCCCAACGTGAAGCGAGGCGGCGCCGAATTCTGCGCCGATCGCGAATCGCTGACGAGCGTCGTTGCGTCGGCGCGCGCAGCCACCAAACGCGCTCTCTTCGTGAAGCTGTCGCCAGCTGCTCCAATCTATTGGCGATGTGGCTCGCGTCGCCGCCGACGCCGGTGCGGACGGCATCACCGTAGTGAACACCATCCCCGGTCTCTCAATCGATGTCGCGACGCGTCGGCCACGCGTCGGCTTCGGCAGCGGCGGGGTCAGCGGCAGCGCGCTTCTGCCGGTCGGCGTCCTCGCCACGCATCGGGTGAGGTCGGCGGTGACGCTGCCGATCATCGGCGTCGGCGGTGTCGCGTCGGCGGCGGACGCCCTACAGTACATGATGGCAGGGGCGTCGCTCGTCGGCGTTGGCACTGCGATGCTGCGCGATCCGCGTGCACCTGAGCGCATCGTCCGCGAGCTTTCCGAATGGTGCCGCAAGAACCGCGTCTCATCGCTCCGTTCGGTCATCGGCGCACTCGAGTGGCCAGCGTGAGGACCACACCGATCGTCGCACTCGACTTCGCGACGATGCGCGACGCACTCGGTATGGTCGACCGGCTCGGGGCGACTCTGTGACTTCTACAAGGTAGGAAGCGAGCTCTTCACGGCGTCGGGCCCGGAAGCGGTGCACGAGCTACGCCGCCGCGGGAAGCGCGTCTTCCTCGACCTCAAGCTCCACGACATCCCCAACACGGTCGCAGGCGCGGTGGCCGCCGCCGCCGCGCTGGACGTCGGCATAGTCACAGTCCACGCGTCCGGTGGCGAGCGGATGGTGCGCGCCGCAGTCGACGCGGCTTCGGGGCGCTGCGCTGTTCTTGCCGTGACGCTCCTCACGTCATTAGCCGCTCCCGAAGTCGGAACAGTCTTTGGGCGCGAGGTCACGTCGGTGTCCGCAAGAGGCGGAGCGGCTGGCGCGGATCGCCGCGGACGGGGGAGCGACCGGCGTTGTTTGCAGCGGCCACGAGGCGGCGGCGCTGAGGAGTCGTTTCGGGGCTGGTTTCCAGCTCCTGGTGCCCGGAGTGAGGCTCCCGGGTGACGCCGCAGGGGATCAGAGCCGTGTCGTGTCGCCGGCCGGCGCAGCGGCGGCGGGGGCGGATTACGTGGTACTGGGCCGGACGGTTACAGCGGCGGCGGACCCGGAATCAGCGATGGCGCGTGCTGTTGCGTCACTGGGGTGAGCGGACTATTTTTCAAGGCTGACCCAAAATTCGGAGCAGTTCGTGAAAGTTCGTAGCAGCGTCAAGCCGATCTGCGAGCACTGCAAGGTGATAAAGCGACAGGGAATCATCCGCATCATCTGCAGCCGCAATCCAAAGCATAAACAGCGTCAGGGTTAACGATGGCTCGTATCGCCGGCGTGGATCTTCCGCGCGACAAGAAGCTCGAGATCGGGCTTACCTACATCTTTGGCATCGGGCGCAAGACCGCTCAGCGCATTCTCGAAGAGACGGGAGTGAGCTCGGGTCAGCGCGTGCGTGACCTCAACGACGCGGACACGAACAAGCTCCGCCAGGCCATCGAGCGCGACTTCAAGGTCGAGGGCGCGCTCAGAACCGAGGTGGCCATGAACATCAAGCGTCTCATGGACATCGGCTCGTATCGCGGCACGCGTCATCGCCGTGGCTTGCCCGTCCGCGGACAGCGCACGCACACCAACGCCCGCACCAAGAAGGGGCCGCGCCGCGCGATCGCCGGCAAGAAGAAGGTCACGAAGTAACCACATGGCAACCGCAAAGAAAGCAAAGAAGATCGTCGAGGCCGAAGGCATCGCCCACGTCGCAGCGACGTTCAACAACACCACCATCACGATCACCGACACGCGCGGGAACGCGATCGCGTGGAGCTCCTCCGGAAAGGCGGGCTTCAAGGGATCCAAGAAGTCCACGCCGTTCGCGGCGACCGTCGCTGGCGAGCAGGCTGGACGCGAGGCGTTCAGTGCCGGCGTCCGCCGCGTCAACGTACGCGTGCAGGGACCTGGCTCGGGGCGTGAGTCCGCCATTCAGGCGCTCGCGACCGCTGGCCTTCGCGTGCAGTCGATCCGCGACGTGACTCCAATTCCACACAACGGATGCCGTCCGCCCAAGCGGCGGAGGGTTTAACCGATGCGCTACACAGGACCGAGCTGCCGTCAGTGCCGCCGCGAGGGGACCAAGCTCTTCCTCAAGGGGACCAAGTGCTTCACCGAGAAGTGCCCCGTCGAGCGTCGTCCCACTCCGCCGGGCCAGCATGGTGCCACCGCCGTGCGTCGCCGGAAGATGTCGGAGTACTCCAAGCAGCTCCGCGAGAAGCAGAAGATCAAGCGCATCTACGGCGTTAGCGAGAAGCAGTTCCGCAACACCTTCGAGCGCGTCACGACGCTGCCAGGGGTCACCGGACACAACCTTCTCGCCGCTCTCGAGAGCAGGTTGGACAACATCGTTTATCGCATGGGCTTCGCGCCGAGCCGAAAGGCAGCGCGCCAGCTCGTGAGGCACCGTCATGTCGAGGTGAACGGGAAGGCGGTCGATATCCCGAGCTTCCTCGTCGAGCCGGGCCAGGAAGTTCGCGTTCGCGTGAAGTCGCGCGAGCAGGCCAACATTCTCGTCGCGATGGACCAGTCCTCGCGCGGCGCACCACTTTCGTGGATCGCCGTCGACAAGGAATCCTTCAGCGGAAGAATGCTCGAGCGCCCGACGCGCCCGAACATTCCGATCGCCGCGCAGGAGCAGTTGGTAGTCGAGCTGTATTCGAAGTAAGTCAGCGCTCTGCGCTGACTTACGCGTTCAGCGGTCAGCGTTCCGGGAACTGCGGGAAGACATTTCGTCGTTTCCCTGAACGCTCGACGCTGACCGCTGAACGCGGCGGCCGCCAGAGGCGGCTCGCCCAACGGGGCCCTAACCCTCGTACCGGCTTACCGCGCGTTAGGGGCGGGGTAAGGGGTAGATCAGACAAACAACATGGCTAACGCAATAGATCTCCGCGGGCTTGTACGCCCGCAGCTTGTAGAATCGACAAAGCGCGAGGATAATCCGAACGTTGCCGAGTTCCGGCTTCAGCCGCTCGAGCGCGGTTTCGGCCACACTCTTGGCAACGCGATGCGCCGCATGCTGCTCTCGTCACTGCGCGGCTCGGCGGTGTGGGGCTTCCGCATCGACGGCGTCGTGCATGAGCACCAGACGATTCCCGGAGTGGTCGAGGATGTCCATCAGATCATCGGGAACCTCAAGACGCTCACGCTCAGCCTCGACGACGCGACTGAGAGCACTGTAGTTCGCGTGACGAAGAGTGGGCCGGCGGACGTTACCGCCGGCGACATCCAGGGCCAGGCCGGTCTCACCGCGTTGGACCCGTCGCACCATCTCTTCACTCTCCAGGACGACCGCGACATCAGCTTCGAGCTGTACGTGAACCACGGGCGCGGTTACATCGAGGCGGACCAGCATCCCATCGACCGCGCGCTCCCCGTCGATCTCGTGCGGATCGATTCGATCTACAACCCGGTGCGTCGCGTGAACTTCAGCGTCGATGCAACCCGCGTTGGCCAGCGCACGGACTACGACCGTCTCACGCTCATCGTCGAGACCAATGGAACGATCACGCCGGAAGAGGCCGTCAGCTACGCGGCTGCGCTGGCGCAGACACACTTCCAGTATTTCGCCGGATTCGGCTCGCACACGTCCGCGCCAATCGCGGCGGGTACCGAGCTTGGCGGCAACGATGCTGCGCGGCTCGCGCAGCTTCTCTCGACGCCGATCGAGGATCTCGAGCTTTCTGTTCGCTCGGTGAACTCGCTCAAGAACAGCGAGGTTCGCACGCTCGGCGACCTTGTCCGTCGCACGGAAGATCAGATCCTCGACGTCAAGAACTTCGGCAAGAAGTCGCTGAACGAGATCGCGGAGCTGCTCGAGCGCGAGAATCTCAATTTCGGGATGAAGTTCGAGCAGACCGAAGATGGCGTTCGCATCACCGACCGCGGCACACCACCAAACCGCGCCGCTCTCGCCGAAGCTGCAGTCGGCGACGACGACGAGCTGTAGAACTGTTGGCGCGGCAGCGGCCGCGTCATTTGGAAAATGGAATCGAGGAAGAATCACCATGCGTCATAAAAAGGCAGGCCGTCAGCTTCGCCGCACACCAGAGCAGCGTCTCGCGTTGCTTCGCAACCTTGCGCAGTCGCTGATCCAGCACGGCGCAATCGAGACTACGGAGGCGAAGGCGAAGGAGCTTCGTCCGTTCGTCGAGAAGCTGATCACGAAGGCGAAGGAGGGAACCCTCCATTCGCGTCGTCTTGCAGCGAGGCACGTCCAGCAGCGCAAGGTGAACGACAAGCTGTTCCAGGAAGTAGCGCCCAAGTTCGCGACGCGCGCGGGCGGCTACACGCGCATTCTCAAGACCGGCCACCGCAAGGGTGACGGCGCAGAGATGGCGCGCATCGAGCTCGTGGCGGAGTGACCATGAAGAGTCAACTGGCAGAGAAGCGCACCAAGCAGATCGAGCGCAACAAGTGCTACGCGTGCGGTAAGGGCGTCGCCTTCGGGAACAACGTCTCGCATGCGAACAACAAAACGCGCCGCACGTGGAAGCCCAACCTTCAGGTCGCCCGCGTCGAAGTCGCCGGCAAGATCGTGAAGGTAAAGGTCTGCACGAGCTGCCTCGCCGCCGGTAAGGTTGTGAGGGCGCCGCGCGGGCAGGCAGTCGCCTGACCGATTCGGTGAAGGTTTCAGTAACTCAAATCGGGGCGACTCGTCGGTCGCCCCTTTTTTGTATCTTCAAACGTCGCAATGCCCAAGCGAACTGATCTCAAGCGCATCCTCGTCATCGGCTCCGGCCCGATAGTGATCGGGCAGGGAGCAGAGTTCGACTATTCAGGCACCCAGGCGGTGAAGGCGCTCAAGGAAGACGGGTACGAGGTGATTCTCATCAACTCGAACCCCGCGACGATAATGACCGATCCGGAGTTCGCCGACGCGACGTACGTCGAGCCGGTGACGCCCGAATTCGTCGAGCTCGTCATCGAGAAGGAGCGTCCGGACGCGCTGCTGCCGACGATGGGCGGTCAGACCGCGCTCAACGTCGCAATGGCGTTGTCGAAGAACGGTGTTCTGGAGAGGTACGGCGTCGAGCTGATCGGAGCCGATGAGCGCGCCATCGCTACAGCGGAAGACCGCGCGCTCTTCAACGACGCCATGCGCCGCATCGGACTGCGCGTCGCACAGGGAGCCATCGCGACCAATCTTGACGACGCTTTCGCCGTCACGGAGACGACAGGCTTCCCGTCCATCATCAGACCAGCCTTCACACTCGGCGGAAGCGGCGGCGGCATCGCGTACAACCGCGACGAGTTCGAGGAGATCGTCAAGCGCGGTCTCGATCTTTCGCCGGTGAGCCAGGTGCTCATCGAGCGCAGCCTCCTCGGCTGGAAGGAGTACGAGCTCGAGGTGATGCGTGACGCGGCCGACAACGTCGTCATCGTCTGCTCGATCGAGAACATCGACCCGATGGGCGTTCACACTGGCGATTCCATCACTACCGCGCCGGCGATGACGCTCACCGACCGCGAGTACCAGAAGATGCGCGACGCAGCGGTCGCGGTGATTCGTGAGATCGGTGTCGCCGCTGGCGGATGCAACATCCAGTTCGCGGTGAATCCGGCCGACGGTGAGATGATCGTGATCGAGATGAATCCGCGCGTGTCGCGCTCGTCTGCACTGGCATCGAAGGCGACGGGATTCCCCATCGCGCGCATCGGAGCGAAGCTCGCAGTGGGCTATCGACTCGATGAGATCCCGAACGACATCACGAAGACCACACCGGCGTCGTTCGAGCCGGTGCTCGATTATGTAGTGGTCAAGTGTCCGCGCTTCGCGTTCGAGAAGTTCTCCAGCGCGAACGCGGGTCTCACGACGCAGATGAAATCAGTCGGCGAGTCGATGGCGATCGGCCGCACGTTCAAGGAAGCATTCCAGAAGGGCTTTCGCGCGCTGGAGACCGGGCGGAGCGGCTGGGAGATCGGCGCGCGTCCCATCGATGACCGACTGTCCGACGAATCGGCGGACACGCTGCGCGCTGCACTGCGGCGTCCGACGCCGGAGCGCATCTTCCAGGTGAAGCGCGCGTTGCACATGGGGATGTCTGTCGCGGAGATCAACGAGCTGACGTGGATCGACCCATGGTTTCTCGAGCAGATGGCCGAGCTCGTCGAGGCCGAGGCGCGGTGGCGCGCCCTGCCGGAGATCACGCGGAGTGAGATGCGCCGCATGAAGCGAATGGGCTTCTCCGATCGCCAGCTTGGCGCGCTGCGCGGCGATTCCGAAGGCGAGATGCGTGCGCTTCGCTGGTCGCTCGACGTGAGGCCGGCGTACAAGATGGTCGACACCTGCGCCGGCGAGTTCCCATCGGCGACGCCTTACCTGTACAGCTCGTACGACGAGGAGAGCGAAGCGCCGCGCAGTGAACGAAAGTCGATCGTGATCCTGGGGAGCGGTCCGAACCGCATCGGTCAGGGAGTCGAGTTCGACTACTGCTGCGTGCGCGCGTCGCTCGCGCTGCACGACCAGGGATTCGAGACGATCATGATCAACTCGAATCCCGAGACGGTGTCGACAGACTTCGACATCTCGGACAAGCTCTACTTCGAGCCGCTCACGCTCGAGCACGTGCTGGAGATTGTCGAGCGCGAGCAGCCGATTGGCGTGATAGTGCAGCTCGGTGGCCAGACTCCACTGAAGTTGACGCGCGGCCTCGAGGCGGCGGGAGTGACGATACTCGGTACTTCTCCCGATGCGATCGACATCGCTGAAGATCGGCGGCGGTTCGACGCGATCGCGCGCGAGCTTGGCATCAGACAGCCGAACAACGGCACCGCGACGAGTGTCGACGCAGCCGTGACGGCCGCTGAGCGAATCGGTTATCCGGTGCTCGTGCGCCCGTCGTACGTTCTTGGCGGCCGCGCGATGGAGATCGTCTACGACGAGGAGTCGCTTCGCGAGTACTTCGAGCGTGCGGCGCGCGTGTCTGAAGACAGGCCCGTGCTCATCGATCAGTTCCTCGAGGACGCCTTCGAGGCCGACGTGGACGCGCTCTGCGATGGCGAGCGTGTCGTGATCGGCGGAATCATGCAGCACATCGAGGATGCGGGGATACACTCGGGCGATTCGGCGTGCGTGCTGCCGCCATATCTCATCGGCACAGCCGAGTTGGATATGATGCGCGCTCACACAGTCGCGCTCGCCGAGGCGCTCGGTGTGGTGGGACTGATAAACGTGCAGTACGCGATCAAGGACGGCGTGGTGTACGTGCTCGAAGTCAATCCGCGCGGCAGCCGCACAGTTCCGTTCGTCTCCAAGACGATCGGAGTTCCGCTGGCCGCTTACGCTGCGCGCGTGATGGCTGGTGAGAAGCTCGCCGACATCGGATTCGTCGATGAAGTGACACCGCCTTACGTCGCAGTGAAGGAGGCGGTGTTTCCGTTCAACAAGTTCCGCGAGTTCGATCCGATTCTCGGGCCGGAGATGCGCTCGACGGGCGAGGTGATGGGCACGGCGGAGTCGTTTGGCAGCGCATTCTACAAGGCGCAGCTTGCGGCTGACAACGGACTTCCGTCGAGCGGCGCGATCTTCGTCTCGGTGAATGATTCGGATAAACGAAGTGTCACGCCGATCGTGAGACGCTTCCACGAGATGGGCTTCGCGATACACGCGACCGAGGGGACGGCGCGCCACCTGCGAAACCTCGGCATTCCGGTTCGGCGCGTGTTCAAGGTGCACGAAGGACGGCCGAATGCGATCGACCTCATCGTCAACAGGGAAATCCAGCTTCTGATAAACACCCCGATGGGCAAGCGCGCGCAGCACGACGATTACACGATGCGGCAGGCAGCCATCGCCCATCATGTTCCCTACACGACCACACTGTCGGCGGCGAACGCCGCGTGCGACGCGATTCTCTCGATCAAGACGCGGCCGCTGTCGGTGTCATCGCTCCAGGAATGGCATGCGCGCCTCGAGCCGGCTGCGGTGCGCTGAAGATGGTGTCTTCTTCGGCGTTCATCCACGAGTCCGCCTACGTCGACGACGGGCGCCACAATAGGAGACGGCACCAAGGTCTGGCACTTCTGCCACATTCTGGGTGGCGCGGTCATCGGTGACCGACTGCTCGCTCGGACAGAACGTCGTCGTGATGAACGGCACACGGATCGGCAACAACGTGAAGATCCAGAACAACGTCTCCGTGTACGAGGGCGTGACGCTCGAGGATGACGTGTTCTGCGGTCCGTCGATGGTGTTCACCAACGTGATCAACCCGCGCAGCCACGTCTCACGAAAGAACGAGTACCGCGCGACGCTCGTCAGGCGCGGTGCGTCGATCGGCGCCAACGCGACCATCGTGTGCGGCTCGACGCTCGGCAACTACTGCTTCATCGGTGCGGGCGCTGTCGTGTCGCGCGATGTGCCCGCGTACGCTCTCATGGTCGGAGTGCCGGCGCGCCGGATCGGGTGGATGTGCGAGTGCGGAGAGAGGCTTCCCACGGGCGCTCAGCCGTCTTGTGCGGCGTGCGGAAAGGAGTACGTAACGAGCGGTGCGGAGCTCAGGCGTGTCTGAGAACTTTCGTGTCGCGCTCGTTGGCTGCGGGCGCATCAGCAAGAACCATCTCGACGCGCTTTCACGAGTCGATGGGCTCGAGTTGGCCGCGGTCGCTGATATCGTCGTGGAGCGGGCGACGAGCTGCGGCGCGGCAATACGGCGTCCCGGCATTCCCCTCGCTGGAGGAGATGCTGGGAGCGGTGGAGTGCGACATCGTCACTGTCGCAACGCCTTCAGGGTTGCATCCTGAGCACGGCATCATCGCGGCGAGCGCTGGGAAGCACGTGGTGAGCGAGAAGCCGATGGCGATCTCTCTCGCTGGCGCAGACCGGCTCATTGCGGCGTGCCGGGAAAACGGCGTGAGGTTGTTCGTCGTCAAGCAGAACAGGCTAAACCCCGCGATCAGGTTGCTCAAGCGTGCGGTGGAGAAGGGCCGCTTCGGCCGCATCCACTCGGCCAACTGCACCGTGCGCTGGTCGCGCCCGCAGGAGTACTACGAGCAGGCGCCTTGGCGCGGGACGTGGGCCATGGACGGCGGCGCGTTCATGAACCAGGCGTCGCACTATGTAGACCTGATCCAGTGGCTGGCGGGCCCTGTGGAGAGCGTGGTGGCGATAACCGCCACCCAGGAGCGGAAGATCGAGGCGGAGGATTCGGGCGCGGCCGTGTTGCGCTTCGCGAACGGAGCGATAGGCGTGCTCGACGTCACGATGCTCACGTACCCGAAGAACCTCGAAGGCTCGATAACGCTCCTCGGCGACCGCGGCTCGGTCAAGATCGGCGGTACTGCGGTGAACAAGGTGGAGACATGGCTCTTCGCCGACTACGACGATGACGACAAGCTCATCGACGCCGCCGCGACCAATCCCCCGACAGTCTACGGGTTCGGGCACGAAGGCTATTACCGGAACGTCCTCGCCGTACTCCGGGGCGAGGCAGTCCCCGACACCGACGGTGCGGAAGGGCGCAAGTCGCTCGAGATCATCGAAGCGATCTACCAATCGAACGCGTAGCGGATCCAGGGTGAAGCTGGGCTGAGAGGGTGTGGATCTCCTCCTTCCTCGCCAGCCTGTGGCGGAAATTCAATTTGACTTAGCGCGGCCGAACCGGCGATCTTTGAAGGCTCTACGCGCACGGGCCACCTTCGCGCGTTCGCAGTCACATACATCACAAAATGGCCGTACCACTTCTCGATCTCAAAGCCCAGCACGCCACGATACGCTCCGAGGTATTGGAAGCGATCATGCCGATTGTTGACGGGCAGACCTTCATATTGGGCGAGCCGGTCCAGCGCCTCGAGCGCTCCGTAGCCGAGCTATCGCGTACCAAGCACGCCATCGGCTGTGCCAACGGCACCGACGCCATCCTCCTGGCGCTGAGAGCGCTGGACGTGGGCCACGGCGACTCGGTCGTCACTACACCCTTCACCTTCTTCGCCACCGCTGGCGCCATTCACAACGTGGGCGCCAGACCCGTCTTCGCCGATATCGACCCGGAGACGTTCAACATCTCCGTCCAGGAGGCGGCCGACGCGGTGAGCCGCACAAGGGGTGCAAGGCCGTCATTGCCGTCGACCTCTTTGGCCAGATGGCCGCCATCGACGACCTCGCTGCGGCACTCCCCGACGGGCTACCGATCGTCGAAGACGCCGCCCAATCGATCGGCGCACGACGCAAGGTCGACGGCGCAGTGGGTCGTGGCCGGTGAGATAGCGACGATCGGCACGTTCTCCTTCTTCCCGTCGAAGAATCTGGGCGGCTACGGCGACGGCGGGATGATCGTCACCCAGGACGACGCCCTTGGCGCGCGGCTGATGCGGCTAAGAACGCACGGAAGCGTACGGACGTACTTCCACGAGGAAGTGGGCTACAACAGCCGGCTCGACGCGCTGCAGGCGGCGGTGCTTCTGGCCAAGCTGCCGCACCTCTCGAGCTGGAGCGCGGCAAGGCGGCGGAATGCGGAGCTTTACAACAAGGCGTTCGCCGACCTGGACGGCGTCAGAACGCCGGTAATCGATCCCAGGAACGAGTCGATATATAACCAGTATACGCTTCGTGCTCGGCGGCGCGACGAGCTACAGGCGCTTCTTGCGCGAGCGCGAGATCGGTAGCTCGGTCTACTATCCGCTCCCGCTGCACCTGCAGCCGTGCTTCAGCTACTTGGGTTACAAGGAAGGCGACTTCCCCGAGAGCGAGCGCGCTGCCGCTGAGGCGATATCGATCCCGGTGTTCCCGGAGCTGACCGACGGCCAACGCGACCAAGTCATCTCCACAATTCGTGAATTCTACGGCCGCTGAGCCACCAACAAAATCAATGACAACAAAGCAGCGTCTTCTCGACAAGATTGCCGATCGCTCCGCCGTGCTCGGCGTGGTCGGCCTCGGCTACGTCGGTCTCCCCCTCGCAGTCGAATTCGCCAAGGCGGGCTTCAAGGTCATCGGCTTCGATGTGTCGAAGCGGACGGTTGATCAGCTCAACAGCCGGCGTGTCGCACATCCTCGACGTTCCGACGAGCGAGCTCGCAGAGTTCGTGAAGAACGGACGCTTCGTAGCGACGGCCGACCCGTCGCGCATCGCCGAGATGGACGCTGTCTCGATCGCTGTCCCGACTCCACTGTCGAAGACGCGTGATCCCGACATGAGCTACGTGCTCTCCGCCACTGCGACCATAACGAAGTTCGCGCACCCGGGGATGCTCGTCGTGCTCGAGAGCACCACTTACCCCGGCACGACGCGCGAGCTCATGCAGCCCAAGCTCGAGGACGCCGGCCTCAAGATCGGCGAGGACGTGTTCCTCGCCTTCAGCCCCGAGCGCGTCGATCCCGGCAATCCGAAATGGCATACCAAGAACACGCCCAAGGTAGTGGGTGGCATCACGCCGAATTGCACTCAGGTCGCGTGTGCGCTCTACGCTAGCTGTCTCGATACGATAGTGCCGGTCGAGTCGACCGAGACCGCGGAGCTCGTGAAGCTTCTCGAGAATACATTCCGCTCCGTCAACATCGGACTCGTGAACGAGATGGCGATCGTGTGCGACAAGCTCGGTGTCAGCGTCTGGGACGTCATCGACGCAGCGGCGACGAAGCCGTTCGGGTTCATGAAGTTCACGCCGGGCCCTGGAATCGGTGGGCACTGCATTCCGCTCGACCCGCACTACCTCGCGTGGAAGATGCGCACGCTCAACTACAAGACGCGCTTCATCGATCTCGCAAGCGAGATCAATTCCGAGATGCCGGCCGTCGTGGTGCACAAGGTGGCCGATGCACTCAACGACGAGCGTAAGGCGGTGAACGGAAGCAAGGTCCTCGTGCTCGGTGTCGCGTACAAGAAGAACATCGACGATATGCGCGAGAGCCCGGCGCTGGATGTCATGCGTCTGCTCGAGGGGCGCGGCGCAAAGGTGTCGTTCCACGACTCCTACGTGTCGAGCTTCCGCGAGGACGGGCACACGTTCACCGGCGTCGAGCTGACCGACGAAGTTCTTGCCGACAGCGACGCGGTGGTGATCGTGACGGATCACGACAACGTCGATTACCAGCGTGTCGTGGATCTCGCTCCGGTCGTCGTGGACGCGCGCAACGCGACGAAGGGGATGAAGTCGAAGAAGGGCCGCATCGTGGCGCTCTCGTCGCAGCACGAGCACGCGCTCGCGACGGCCTAGTACTCGATGAACATTGCGGTAATCGGGACTGGATATGTCGGTCTCGTCGCTGGGGCGTGCCTGGCGGAGACCGGGAACTCAGTCTGCTGTGCTGACCGCGACGAAGCGAAGATCGCAAAGCTTCGTCGCAGCGAGCTTCCGATCTTCGAGCCGGGGCTGGATGGCATCGTAGAGCGTAATCAGAGCGACGGACGGCTCTCGTTCACGACCGACGTCGTCGCTGCTGTGCGCGGTGCAGAAGTCGTCTTCATCGCCGTCGGCACGCCGCCGGACGAGGACGGCTCTGCAGACCTCTCGCACGTTCTGTCGGTGGCGGAGACGATCGGCGCCTCGATCGAGCGCGAGACTGTCGTCGTCACGAAGTCCACCGTTCCCGTGGGAACCGCCGCGCTGGTGCGCGAAGCGGTGGCGCGTCAGGCACGGTACCCGTTTCACGTCGTCTCCAACCCTGAGTTCCTGAAGGAGGGCGCTGCGGTCGACGACTTCCTCAAGCCGGATCGCGTGGTGCTCGGCGTGGACAGCGACTTCGCTCAGACGGTCATGGGCGACCTGTACGCTCCGTTCGTTCGCACCGGGCGTCCGGTAATCTTCATGGACGTTCCGTCTGCGGAGATGACGAAGTACGCCGCCAACGGAATGCTTGCGACGCGTATCTCGTTCATGAACGAGATCGCCGCGTTGTGCGAAGCGACGGGCGCCGATGTCGATCAGGTGCGACGCGGTCTCGGTAGCGACACACGCATCGGGCCGAGCTTTCTCTTTCCTGGACCGGGCTTCGGCGGATCCTGCTTCCCGAAGGATGTGAAGGCGCTGATTCGCAGCGGTTGTGCGAGCGGCGTCGAGCTCCAGATCCTCACCGCCGTCGACAGCTCCAACGACAGGCAGAAGCGGCGGCTCTTCGAGAAGCTCGAGCGCGGTGGTAGCCGAGCAGCTTGCAGCCGACTTCCCGGCAGGCCTCGCGGGCGCGCGAATCGCGCTCTGGGGACTGGCATTCAAGGCAGGCACCGACGACATGCGGGAGTCGCCGGCGCTCGTACTCATCGAGCAGCTCCTTGGCGCCGGTGCGGAAGTGACCGCGCACGATCCCGCAGCGCTGACCGAAGCTCGCCGCCGGCTCGGTGACAGCATCTCGTATGCTGAAACAAGCTACGAGGCGCTCGACGGCGCCGACGCACTCGTTATTGTTACCGACTGGAACGAGTACCGGCATCCCGATTTTCTGCGCGTGAAACGGACCCTCAAGCGCCCCGTGGTTGTAGATGGACGTAACCTCTACGATCCCGAAAAGATGTCGAGTCTCGGACTCATCTATCACTCAATTGGAAGGCCGTCGAAGGGCGGCGAGGTAACCGCCGCGTGAAATTCGCTCGACGATCAATCGTGGTGCTCGCCATGGCGCTCGGCTCGCTCGCGAGTGCCGCCTGTCATGCGCCGTTCGATCCCAAGATCTACGCCAGCAACTCGGACGCACTGTTTGCTGCTTCGCTCAAGCTGTTCACTCAGAAGCACTGGGAGGACGCAGCGAAAGGCTTCGAGCAGCTGACGCGGGATCTCCCCGCGCGTGATCCGCTCCTGCCACTTTCCTACTACTACCTCGGCGAGGCGCAGGAGAAGAACGGCGACCACCTTCTCGCGGCGCAGAGCTTCGGACGAATCGCTGAAGCGTTCCCGGACGACAGCCTCGCCCCGCGCTCGCTCCTCGAGAGCGGGATGTCGTACGCCATGATGTGGCGTCGCCCGGAGCTCGACCCCACCTACGGCCTGTCCGCGGAGACGACACTGCAGCAGCTCGTGTCGCTGTATCCTGACTCACCGCTGGTGAAGGATGCTCAGAAGGAGATCGCGACGCTCGACAACATGCTGGCGACCAAGGATCTCGACACCGGCACTCACTACATGAAGCGCGGCGCGTACGACTCTGCGATCATTTACCTCAAAGACGTGATAAAGCTGCACCCGAACACGCCAGCGGCGCGCGTGGCCTATCTCCGGCTGCTCGAGGCGTACCGCGCGATCAAGTACACCGACGACGCGAGGGACCTGTGCGACACCATGGGGAAGACGTACCCGAACGATCCACAGGTCATGCGCCAGTGCGGCGCCTCGGCATCTTCGGCGGCAGCTTCGACCCACCCCACGTCGGGCACTTCCTCTCAGCGCTAGACGCCGCGGAGCGGCTCGAGCTCGATAGGGTCGTCTGGGTCCCGGCTGCCACCCAGCCGCTCAAGACCGCGACCCCTCACGCCGCCACCGCGGAGCAGCGATACGCGATGGTCCGTGCCGCGACATCGTACGATCCGCGCTTCGAAGCGAGCAGGATCGAAATCGACCGGCCCGGGTTATCTTACACAGTTTATACGGCGGAAGCCTTCGCGGAGCAGCATCCAGACGCGGAGCGTTATCTGCTCATCGGCGAGGATGCCTGGGCGCGCTTCGCAGAGTGGCGCGAGCCGGACAGGCTTCGGTCGCTCGTTCGGATCGAAGTGCTCGCTCGCGAACACGACAGCAAGTTCCGCGGACGCGTCATCCAGGTGTCCTCGACGGAGATCCGCGAGCGGTGCCGGTCCGGAAAGCCCGTAGCCGGATTCGTACAGGATGCGGTCGCCGCGATAATTGAATCGGAAGGCTTGTATCGATGGTAACAGACTTATTCAAATCCGTCTTCGGAACTCGACACGATCGCGAGCGACGCCGCGTACAGCCGGTCGTCGACCAGATCAACGCCGAGTACGAGCGGCTCCAGGGCATCTCGGACGACGAGCTGCGCGCGCAGACTGCCAAGTTTCGCGCGCGCATCCACGCGGCCACCGGCGAGCTCGAAGCTCGCATCGCTGAGCTCAAGGAGCGTAAACGGACCGCGAGCGAAGCGAGCCAGCGCGAGGAGATCGATAACGAGCTCAACGGCCCTGACGGGCGTGGCGGGCTGGAGCATCAGCTCGGCCGCATCACGGCTGAGACGCTGGACGACATTCTCCCCGAGGCTTTCGCCACCGTTCGCGAGGCCGCGCGCAGGCTCGTCGGCACCACTTTCATGGTCACGGGCCACGAGCTCGAGTGGAACATGGTCCACTACGATGTGCAGCTCGTCGGTGGGTACCAGTTGCATCGCGGACGCATCGCCGAGATGGCGACGGGCGAGGGGAAGACGCTCGTCGCGACGCTGCCGCTGTATCTGAACGCGCTGACCGGAAAGGGGGCTCACCTCATCACCGTGAACTCCTACCTCGCGCGGCGCGACTCGCAGTGGATGGGGCATCTCTACACCTATCTGGGACTCACGGTCGGGTGTCTCGACGACACCGAGCCGGGTACCGCCGAGCGGCGTGCCGCGTACGAAGCCGACATCACGTACGGAACGAACAACGAGTTCGGCTTCGACTACCTGCGCGACAACATGGTCGTCGCGGTAGGTCAGAAGGTTCAGCGGGCGCATGCCTACGCAATCGTCGATGAGGTGGATTCGGTACTCATCGACGAAGCGCGTACGCCGCTCATCATCTCGGGGCCCGTCGGCAACGAGACCGACGAGGAATACGCGATCCACAACGGCGGCGTAGCGCGCCTGGTGCGGATGCAGTCCGAGCTGGCGAACTCGCTCACGGCCGACGGCGAGCGCGCGCTACGCGAAGGCGACACCGAGAGCGCCGCGCTTCTGCTCTACAAGGCTCAGCTCGGCGCGCCTAAGAACAGGCGTCTTCTCAAGCTTCTCAACGAGCCGGGCGTCAAGCAGCTCGTCCAGGGGATGGAGCTCAAGCACATCGGCGATCGGAGATTGCCCGCGTCGAAGCAGGAGTTTCGTGACATCGAGGAAGATCTTCTCTTCGTGCTCGATGAGAAGGGGCATCAGGTGCATCTCACGGATCGCGGCGTCGATTTCATGGCGCCGAACGACCACATGGAGTTCATCCTCCCGGATATATCGCATCAGGTCCACGCGATAGATCACGATCCCGATCTCAGTCCGGCGGACAAGATCGCGCGTCGCAACGAGGTCAACGTCGAGTACGCGCGGAAGGCGGAGAAGCTGCACATCATCCACCAGCTTCTCCGTGCGCACTCGCTTTACGAGCGCGACGTGAACTACGTGGTGCAGGAAGGCGAGGTACTCATCGTCGATGAGTTCACAGGGCGCACCATGCCCGGTCGTCGCTGGTCGGAAGGGCTGCACCAGGCCGTCGAAGCGAAGGAAGGAGTGAGCGTGAAGGGCGAGACGCAGACCCTCGCCACGATCACGATCCAGAACTACTTCCGCATGTACGACAAGCTCGCCGGCATGACCGGGACCGCTGAGACGGAAGAGACGGAGTTCCACGAGATCTACAAGCTCGGCGTCGCCGTGATCCCGACCAACAAGCCGGTGATCCGCGACGACCGCAACGATCTCGTCTTCAAGACCCGCCGCGAGAAGTACAACGCGATCGCCGACGAGACGATGCGTCTGCACAAGCTCGGTTTTCCGGTCCTGGTGGGCACGGTGAGCGTCGACGTGTCGGAGACGCTGTCCAAGCTCTTCAAGCGCGCCGGGATTCCGCACAACGTGCTGAACGCGAAGTACCATCAGCGTGAAGCGGAGATCGTCGCGGAAGCCGGGACACAGGGGCTCGGTGACGATCGCGACGAACATGGCCGGCCGCGGAACGGACATCAAGCTCGGCGAGGGCGTGACGCAGTCCGCCCCGTCGCAGGTGAAGGACGCCGAAGGGAAGCTCGTCGATGTCATGGAGCCGGGCGGCCTGCACATCATCGGCTCCGAGCGACACGAGTCACGGCGCATCGATCGGCAGCTTCGTGGACGCGCGGGTCGTCAGGGTGATCCTGGCGCGTCGCAGTTCTTCCTGTCGCTCGAAGACGATCTGATGCGTCTGTTCGGCTCCGAGCGAATCGCAAAGCTGATGGATGCGATGGGCGCCCAGGAGGGTGAGGTGCTCACCCACCCGCTGATCACGCGCTCCATCGAGCAGGCCCAGAAGCGCGTCGAGCTCCAGCACTTCCAGTCGCGCAAGCGGCTGCTCGAGTACGACGACGTGATGAACCAGCAGCGTGAGGTCATCTACTCGCTGCGTACCTTCGCGCTCGACGGCGGCGAGGAGCTCCGCGGCGAAGCGGAGCGGATGATCGAAGCGGCGGTCGGGACGCGCGTGGAGCGCCTTCTTGGCGGAGCGCGCGGAGGACAACGCGCCGCTCGACATCGAGCTGCTGCGCCAGGAGCTGATGCTCTACTACATGCTGAGCGTTCCTGCGTTCGAGAAGGCCGGCGAGTATCCGACCACTGTAGCAGCGGCGCGGAAAGCCGCGGTCGACGCCGCCCTTGCGGCATTCGTGGCGAAGTTGAAGGGGCTCAACGAGTGGTCAGGGCAACTCCTCTCGCTCGTGATGCTGAACGTGCTCGACGAGAAGTGGAAGGACCACCTGTACGATCTGGATCAGCTCCGGAACGCGATCCACTATCGGTCATGGGGTCAGCAGGATCCGCTGGTGGAGTACAAGCAGGAGGCCTACACGATGTTCGTGGACCTCATGCAGGACATCCAGCACACGTTCACAGAGCGTTTTGCGCGCGCGCAGATCGTCTTCGAGAACCCGAACGGCGCTCCTCAGGGTGCCCAACCAACCGGCGACGGCGTGGGTGCCAGGAGCGCTGCGGCGCCGCAGCCAGCTCGACCGACCAGGCGCTTCAACGCGCTCGGGATTCTCGAAGACGTCGTCGAGACGGACGGCCAGCAGCGCGCACGGGACAGCGGAAACGATGGATATCGGCCCGGCTGAATCGCCTGGAGACGCGCCTGCGACGACGCGCGCGGAGCCAGCGGTAGTCGGATTGGGGCGGCAGAAGACGCTCACGCCGACCGCGCAGGCAGGTCTGCCGGGGGCGCCTCCTGCACAGGACTGGACCAACGTGAAGCGCAACGATCCATGCCCATGCGGGTCAGGGAAGAAGTTCAAGAAGTGCCATGGCGCCGTGATGGCCTGATCGCCCTCTCCCGCTGAAGGGATGCCGGCCGCTCGAATCTGCTTGGGCTCGAGCGGCCGGTCTTCGTTTACACATGTCGCTCACCGAACCGAATTCTTCTGACCGCGCGGAGCGACGAAATGGCAGCGACAGCGATACGCGAGCTACCCTTGACAGAGCGCCCGAGGGAGCGGCTACAACAGCATGGTGCCCAAGCACTTAGCTCCACCGAGTTAATGGCAATTCTCTTCGGCTCCGGTTCCGACGGTCGCTCTACGATCGACCTCGCGCGCGAGGTGTTGGCTGTCTCGCAGGGATCGCTCAGACGGCTGGCCTCCCGGCCGGTCGCGTCGCTCCGGTGCGTGAGAGGAGTCGGATCGGTAAGGGCCATTACGGTTCACGCTGCTCTGGAGCTCGGCCGGCGGATGGTCGCCGAGGAGCGGAGCGACGGGACACCGATGCGGCAGGCGCGGGACGTTTACAATGCGTACGCAGACAGGATGAGCGACCTGCCGGTGGAGGAGTTCCGCGTGGCCACGCTCGACGCGCAGCACAGGCTGGAGCACGACATCCTCATCACTCGTGGGATCCTGAACTCCTCGCTGGTGCATCCTCGCGAAGTGTTCAGACAGGCCATCGCGGAGAACGCGTACGCCGTGATCCTGGTGCACAACCACCCATCCGGTGACCCGACCCCGTCGCACGAAGACCGGCTGGTGACCTCACAGCTCGTCGCCGCCGGGAGGCTCGTCGGGATCGAAGTGCTTGATCACGTGGTGATCGGCCGCGGCAGGTTCACGAGCTTCGCGGAGAGCGGGACGCTGGTTTGACGGAACGCCGACTCTGCCCGTAGTGGGCATGGCAGGGAACTAGCGGCCATGTGAGGGGTCAGCTTGAAGAGGCGACAGGTGGCCGCCGCTCGGCTCACTCCACATATTGATACCGATGGCAGTCAGCGTCCGCGCTGGTGACGAAGCTATCCAGGCCGGCATTCCCGGCTGGAACTTCGAGACCGACCCGCTTCCCGAGCGGGTAGATCTCGACCTCTTGCTGCGCGCTTACCGGTTCAGTGAGGAGGCGCACCGCGGCCAGAAGCGGCGATCCGGAGAGGATTACGTTCTCCACTGTGTCGAGGTCGCGAAGATACTCGCCGGGCTTCGACTCGACACCACCACGGTCGTCAGCGGGCTCGTACACGATGTAATCGAGGACACGCGATATACCCTCGCCGACATCGAGCGCGAGTTCGGCAAGGAGGTCGCCGCGATAGTGGATGGGCTCACCAAGATCGAGCACCTTCCAGCACACGCGCCGCGCGACCGGCAGGTAGAGAACTATCGCAAGCTCCTGCTCTCGATCGCGAAAGACGCACGCGTGATCATCATCAAGCTCGCCGATCGGCTGCACAACATGCGCACGCTCGAGCCGCTGGCCGAGGAGAAGCGGCGCAGGATAGCGCAGGAGACGCGCGATCTGTACGCGCCGCTGGCTCACCGGTTCGGCATGGCGCGAGTGAGATGGGAGCTCGAGGATCTCGCTTTCAAGCACCTCGAGCCGGATGCGTACCGCTCGCTCGCGAAGCTCGTCGCCCAGAAGCGCGCCGAGCGCGATGATCTGATAGCGCGGATGCGCGAGCCGCTTCTGCGGGAGATGGCACGCGCTGGGATGAAGAACGTGGAGATAACCGGCCGTCCCAAGCACCTGTGGTCGATCTACAAGAAGATGCTGACGCGGGACAAGCCGTACGAGGAGATATACGACCTCCTCGCGATCCGCGTCCTTGTCGATTCCGTTCCCGACTGCTACCACGCGCTCGGCGTGATCCACGACGGCTGGACTCCGCTGCAGGAGCGCATAAAGGACTACATCGCTCAGCCGAAGTCCAACGGCTACCAGTCGCTTCACACCACGGTCTTCGGGCCGGGGCGGCAGCTCTTCGAGATCCAGATACGCACGCGCGAGATGCACCGCACCGCGGAATACGGCATCGCCGCGCACTGGCGCTTCAAAGAACACGCGCGCAACTCGGATGAGCTGGACCGGCACCTCCAGTGGTTTCGCCAGGTGCTCGAGCTGCAGCTCGACGCGAAGACGCCGGACGAGTTCCTCGAGTTCCTCAAGCTCGACCTGTATCAGGACGAGATCTTCGTCTTCACGCCCACTGGCGACGTGATCCAGCTCCCCAAGGGCGCCACGCCGATCGATTTCGCCTTCGCGGTGCACACGGAGGTCGGAGTCCACTGCTACGGTGCTCGCGTCAATGGACGCATGGCGCCGTTGACGCGCGAGCTGAAGAACTCCGACACCGTCGAGATCATCACGTCGCCGACGGCGCGTCCGAACCGCGATTGGCTCGCGCACGTGCGCACGGGACGCGCGCGGCACCGGATCCGGCAACGGCTGCGCATCGAAGAGCAGAAGGCCGCTCTCAAGCTCGGCCGTGAGATGATCGAGAAGGAAGCACGGCGGCGCCGCGTCGCGCGGCCCACCGACGACGACATCGAGCGGGCCGCGAAGAATCTCAAGATCTTCGACGGCGGCCATCTCGTCACCGCAGTCGGCTCGGGGGAGGTGAGCGGCGCCGACGTCATCAGGAATCTCCACCCTGACATCGACACCGCGTCGGAGCCACCTCGTCCGGGCCCCATCGAGCGGCTGGTGGATCGCGTCCGCGGCACCGGCCGGGGAGTGCGCATCCAGGGAGCCGACGGCTTACTTGTCCGGTATGCGCAGTGTTGCCAGCCGGTCCCAGGTGACCCCGTCTCGGGATACGTCACCCGCGGGCGCGGGGTAAGCATCCATCGCGCGGACTGCCCGAATCTCATGCTGCTCGAGGACGAGCCGGAGCGACGCCTCGAAATCGATTGGCAGGAGGTCGAAGGGGAGCGCTTTCTCGTCAGGCTCGCCATTGAGGCGACGGAGCGCAGGGCGCTCTATGCCGACATCGCGTCCGCGGTGAGCGAGAGTGGGACGGACGTCCGGAGCTTCGAGCTCAGGAGCAAGGATGCTCGCGTCACCGGTGTCATCGAGGTCGAGGTCGAGAACCTTCCGCATCTTCGCAAGGCGCTCAAGGCCATACGACGCGTGAAGGGCGTGACCGAAGTGGCGCGGCGCGAGCAGCTCGCACCCGTTCCCGAGTCGTGAGCGTGAAGTAGTCTCGATCAGCGTCGGTGCACGCTTCGTGCAATTCGTGTGGCCGTGATTCCACGCGATATCAACCGGCCGCTCATACTGCTGTCGAACCGCGAACCGTACGAACACGTACGAGCTGACGGTCACCTCGACGCGGCGCCTCCCGCAGGCGGCCTCGTCTCCGCACTCGATCCGATGATGAGACGCGTCGGCGGAACGTGGGTCGCGTGGGGATCGGGGCCGGCCGATCGTGACGTGGTGGACGAGCACTCGAGAGTCGCGGTGCCTCCGTGCGACCCGTCGTACACACTCCGGAGAGTGTGGCTGAACGAGGCCGAAGTCGAAGGCTACTACCTCGGCTTCGCGAACAGCGCGCTGTGGCCGCTGTGCCACATGTTCATCCAGTACCTCGACGTGCGCGCTGCACATTGGGACAGCTATCGCGCGGTGAACCGTCGATTCGCCGATGCTGTGTGCGAGGAGATCGATCGAGTGGGCGCCGAGGCGGAAGTCTGGATCCAGGACTACCACTTCGCGCTCGCCGCGCAGCTCGTTCGCGAGCGCGCGCCGGACACGCTCATTCACCACTTCTGGCACATCCCGTTTCCGCCAGCGGACGTACTCCGGCTGATGCCGATCGCGGTGCACGACGCGATCCTCAGCGGAATGCTCGGGAGCGATCTCATAGAGTTCCAGACCGACCAGCACGCGCGAAACTTCCTCGATTGCGTGGAGCGAATGCTGCCACCGGGTCGCGTCGATCACAACTCCGGCACGATAGACTACGATGGCCGCCAGATCGCAGTGCGGACTTTCCCGATCAGCATCGACATGGACGAATGGGAGAGACGCGCCCTCCTTCCGCGCACGCGCGAGGTTGCAAGCTCGCTTCGCTCGCGCTACGCGTCCGATACGCGGAAGCTGATCGTGAGCGTGGACAGGATCGATTACACCAAGGGGCTCGTGCGACGGCTCACCGCGCTCGAGCAGGTCTGGACCGATCAGCCCGACAGACGTGGCACCTTCACCGCGCTCATCGTCGCCACACCCTCGCGCAGCGACATTCGCGCCTACTCGGCGCTCGAGACTGAACTCGTCACCACGGTGACGCGAATCAACGACGCGTTTCGTACCGAGGCTTGGACACCGATAGTACTCGTGAGGGAGAACGTCAGCGCCGATCTGCTGGCAGCGGTGTACGTCGCCGCCGACGTCTGCGTGGTATCGTCGCTGCAGGACGGCATGAACCTCGTCGCAAAGGAGTTCATAGCGTGTCAGCGGTGACCGGAGCGGGGTCTTGTTATTGAGCAGGTTCGCTGGCGCGGCTGAAGAGCTCGATGGAGCGGTCCGCGTCAATCCATTCTTCATCGACTCATTCGCGGACGCGATCTGCGCTGCGCTCGACATGCCCGAGCATGAGCGCATCACGCGTATGGAGTTGATGCGCGACCATCTCCGCAGCGCGACGATCGACGACTGGCTCGACGCCGTCATGTCGGCCGCCGCGTCCGTCGCTGAACACCGCGCGAGTGCGGTGTGACGGCCGAGATCACCGCGACCGAGCTGGTATCCATGCTGAAACGCGATCGGCCAGCGCCTACTGATGTTCGACATCGACGGAACGTTGTGCGACATCGTTGCGGACCATGCCGACGCCGCGGTCAGCGCGGAGACGCGCAGGGCGCTCGCCGCGCTGGCGGAGGCTCCCGGTACCGATGTCGCGCTGGTTACGGGACGGTCGGTCGCTGACGCAGCGATCATGGTCGGGGACGGCCGCTTTCACATCCACGGTAACCACGGCATCGAGATCAGACACTCAGATGGAGCGTCTGAGATCGCGCGGGAGTGGAGTGCCTACGCCTCGGCCATCGAGGCGGCTTCGCGCAGGCTCACTCAACTCGCGTGCGCTTATCCGGGCGCGGTGCTCGAGCACAAGACATACTCGCTCTCGTTTCACTTCCGGAATGTCGACCACGAACTCGTCCCACGACTCGTGGCGCGCGCCGAGGACATTGCGCGAGACGAGTCGCTCCGCGTCGAGCGCGGGAAAGCGCGTGCTCAACATCCTTCCGCCGATCGCGATCGATAAGGGCGTTGCGGCGCTCAGGTTGATTCGCGAAGTACTAGGCGAGCCACCCGTCGGGGTTGCCTTCTTCGCTGGCGACGACGTCACGGACGAGAACGCCTTTGTCGCTCTCGCACAGCAGGTGCCATCGGCGATCACCGTGCGCGTGGCTTCTGTCGATGCACCCACGGCTGCGCATTATCGAGTGAGTGGTCCGACGCGTGATCCAATCCGTCGTGGAGTCGTTGGCCGAGGTTGCATGACGACGTACCACGAGCCGATCGCGCCGTGGTCTGGAGGTGCCGCGCCTTACGCGCCGATCTCCGCGTACGCGATAATCGGCGACATGCGAACGGCTGCGCTGGTTGGACTGAGCGGCTCAATCGACTGGTGCTGTCTTCCGGATTTCGGATCGCCCTCCACTTTCGCCGCGTTGCTCGATTGCAAGCGCGGGGGGCGCTTCCAGATATCGCCTGCGGAGCATCACACCACGCGAGCAGCGCTACCTTCCTGCCACCAACGTTCTCGTCACGACGTTTCACGGAGACTCGGGCGGTGCTGTCGAGGTATGCGACTTCATGCCTGTCGGACACGATGGTAAGCGCGGGATCTTCGCGGAGATCCACCGGCAGGTGCGCTGCACTCGAGGAACGATGGATGTCGTGGTGCGGCTCGAGCCGCGGCTGAACTATGCTTCATCGCGCACTCGACTGATTCCGCGCACCAACGGCGTGATTGCTACCGACGATGACGACGAGGCGCTCGCGCTCTCTGCGCCGGGAAGCCTCTGGTGGCACCTCGAGGACGACGCTGCGACGACGCGGCTCCGTCTTGCGCGCGACGATACCGCGACCTTCGTCCTGCGCTACGACGACGACGAGGTGCTTCCGATCGGTGCGTACGAGAGCGACGCGCGGCTGCGCGAGACGATCGAGTTCTGGGACAGATGGGTCTCGCGCATCAAGTATCGCGGCAAGCATCGCGCTGCGGTGGAGCGCTCGGCGCTGACGCTCAAGCTGCTCTGCTACGAGCCGACCGGCGCCATCATCGCCGCGCCTACCACGTCGCTCCCGGAAGAGCTCGGTGGCTCACGTAACTGGGACTACCGCTTCACTTGGCTGCGTGATGCAGCGTTCACGCTCGACGCGCTGCACGTGCTCGGTCAGCTCGACGAGGCGAGTGCGTTCATGCGCTTCCTGCGACGCGTCACTCGCAAGGCGTCTGACGCGCATCTGCAGATCATGTACAGCGTCGACGGCAGGCGCGATCTCACCGAGTGCATCCTCCCCAATCTCGAGGGATACTGCGGGTCGGCGCCGGTCCGCATCGGGAACGGCGCTCACGGTCAGCTGCAGCTCGACGTTTACGGCGAGGTCCTCGCGACCGCATTTCTCTGGAGTCGTGTCAGCACCGTCGGCGAGGGGACGTGGTACTCGCTGCGCCGGCTCGTCGACTGGATCGCGGCCAACTGGCGTCGTCCGGACAGCGGCATCTGGGAAGTTCGCGCCGGTGCGCAGCAGTACGTGATGAGCAAGGTCATGTGCTGGGTGGCGCTCGACCGGGGAATACGCATGGCGGAAGAGCTCGCGCTTCCGGCTGACATCGACGCATGGAAGCGCGAGCGCGACGCGGTCCACGGGGAGGTCATGACGAAGGGGTGGAGCGAAGAGCGCAACAGCTTCGTTCAATACTTCGGAAGCGATGCACTCGACGCTTCGAATCTCGTGATCGGCATGGTCGGCTTCCTTCCGCCCGATCATCCGCGTGTGCGTGGAACCATCGCGGCGACGCTTCGCGAGCTCACGAGCGAGGATCGCGAGCTGGTCTATCGCTACCGCAACGACGACGGGCTCGAGGGCGGCGAGGGTGTATTCTCCATCTGCACCTTCTGGTTGGCGCAGGCACTCGTGCTGAGCGGCGACGCCCAGGCCGGCGAGCGCATCTTCGAGCGCATGCTCAAGCATGCCAACCACGTGGGCCTCTACAGCGAGGAGCTCGAACCCGCTACCGGCGCCTTCCTCGGCAATTTTCCGCAGGGCTTCACCCACATCGCGCTCATAAATTGCGCGCAGGCGCTCGCCGACGCGGGCGTCGCGTGAGCTCTTCTGAACGTGCGTTCAGGGCGGTCTTCGGTTAAATTTCGGTAATGGCGAAGTTCGATCTACAGGCGCCTTTTGCGCCGGCCGGCGATCAGCCGCGCGCGATCGCGGAGCTCACGCGGGGCTTGGAGCGCGGTGACCGGTTCCAGACACTTCTCGGTGTCACCGGCTCGGGCAAGACGATGTCGATGGCTAACGTCATCCAGGCGTACGGCAAGCCTGCGCTCGTGCTGTCGCACAACAAGACCCTCGCCGCGCAGCTCTACGGTGAGCTCAAGAGCTTCTTCCCGCACAACGCAGTCGAGTACTTCATCTCGTACTACGATTACTACCAGCCGGAAGCGTACGTCCCGACGACCGACACGTACATCGAGAAGGATGCTTCGATAAACGAGGACATCGACCGGCTCCGCTTGCGTGCGACATCGAGTCTCATGGAGCGCGAGGACGTAATCATCGTCGCGACCGTCTCGGCCATCTACGGACTCGGTGATCCGGTGTCCTATCGCGAGCAGATGGTGACGCTCGAGCGCGGACAGAAGGTGGCGCGCGATGACATCCTCCGGTCGCTCGTGAAGATCCAGTACGGGCGCAACGATGTCGCGTTCGAGCGCGGAACGTTTCGCGTGCGCGGCGACACCGTCGAGGTGCTGCCCGCATACGAGGAGCAGGGTGTGCGTATCGAGATGTGGGGCGACGAGATCGAGCGCATCAGCAAGTTCGATCCGGTGTCCGGCAACGTCGTCGCCACACTCGAGCGCGCCGCCATCTACCCGGCGAAGCACTTCGTCACCAATCGTCCGACCATCGAGCGTGCGGTGCGCCGCATCCAGGCCGAGCTCGCCGAGCGCCTTCACGAGCTCAAGAGCACGGGGAAGCTGCTCGAGGCGCAGCGCCTGGAGTCGCGCACCAACTTCGACATCGAGATGATGCTCGAGATCGGAACGTGCGCGGGGATCGAGAATTACTCGCGGCATCTCTCCGGTCGTGAGGCGGGTGAGCGCCCGGCGTGTCTCTTCGACTATTTTCCCGACGACTTTCTCGTCGTGGTCGACGAGTCGCACGTCACGCTCCCCCAGATCGGCGGGATGTTCAACGGCGACCGTGCGCGCAAGTTGACGCTCGTGGATTACGGGTTTCGTCTGCCGAGCGCGCTGGACAATCGCCCTCTCACATTCGACGAGTTTCTGTCGCTCACGCCGCGCGCAATAAACGTGTCGGCCACACCCGGCGACATCGAGTTGCAGCTTTCCGAGGGCGCAGTGGTCGAGCAGATCATCAGGCCCACCGGCCTCATCGATCCTGAGATCGAGGTGCGACCTGTGCGCGGTCAGGTCGATGACCTGTTGAGTGAGATTCGACTTCGCGAGCGGCGCGACGAGCGCGTGCTGGTGACGACGCTCACCAAGCGCATGTCCGAGGACCTCACGGATTACTTGCAGCAGATGGGAGTGCGTGTGCGCTACATGCACTCCGACATCGACGCGATCGAGCGAATGGAGATCGTGCGCGGCCTGCGGCTCGGCGAGTTCGACGTGCTGATCGGCATCAACCTGTTGCGCGAAGGACTCGACATGCCGGAGGTCTCGCTCGTCGCGATTCTCGATGCTGATCAGGAGGGCTTTCTGCGCAGCGACAGATCGCTCATCCAGACCGTCGGACGCGCGGCGCGGCACGTCAGCGGTCGTGCGATCTTCTACGCCGATCGAATTACCGGGTCGATGAAGCGATGCATGGACGAGACGTCGCGCCGTCGAGAGATTCAGGTGGCTTACAACACCGAGCACGGAATAGTGCCGAAGGGCGTCAAGAAGAGCATCGAGCAGGTGCGCTTCATCACGCGCGTCGCCGATGCGCGCGTCGAGCGTCAGGAGCGCGAGGGCGAGCAGGCGCGTCGTGTGGCTGAGGCATCGCCCGGCTACGGCAGCGCCGAGGAGATCGCGTCGCTCATCAAGGATCTCGAAGAGCAGATGAAGGTCGCGGCAAGAGAGCTCGACTTCGAGACCGCCGCGCGACTCCGCGATCAGCTCTTCGAGCTTCGGGCCCGCGCCGACGCGAAGCCGCGCGCCAGCGCCGCCTCGCTCGCATCTCTACGTGTGCAGTGATGGAAGCTCACCATCACGTGATCCCAGCGCTCGCGCCGCGCGGCCACCTCGCGATGACCGAGAGCGAGATGGTCGCGTGGGGCGAACGTCTCGGCGGCGACATCAAGCCTCCGCTCGTGATCGCGCTGACCGGTGAGCTCGGCGCGGGGAAGACCACCCTCGCGCAGGCGATCTGCCGCGGCTATGGCGTGACGACTCCGGTCACGAGCCCTACCTACGCACTCGTGCACGAGTATTCCGCGCCGCTTTCGCGAGTCTATCACGTCGATCTTTACCGCCTCGATGACGCGCGCGATCTGACGCAGATCGGCTGGAGCGAAGTGGTCGCCGCCCGCGCGCTCGTGATAGTCGAGTGGCCCGAGCGCGCAGGCGCCGAACTGCCGTCCGGCCATCTACCGATCGCGCTCGACTACGATCCGGATGACCCGTCACGTCGCATACTGCTCGCCGGCTGATGGCGCGACGGTATCTCGTTCTCGAGGCGGCGACTTCCGAGTGCTCTGTAGCGATCATCAGCGATGACGAGACAATGGTTGCACATGGCGCATTCCACGCTCGCGACGCAGCCAGCGGCGCGCTCACGGAGGGAATGGCGCCAGCGGCCGCGCGGGTGCTGATCGACGGTGGATTGAGTGCGCGCGACCTGGCTGGTGTCGTCTGTGACGCGGGTCCGGGCGGCTTCACGAGTCTTCGCGTGGCCGCTGCGATCGCCAAGGGAATCTGCTCCGCGAGCGGCGCGCCGCTCTACGGCGTGTCGTCGCTCGAGATCATCGCGTGGAGTGCAGCGATTACGAATGGCAAGCACATCGCCGCTATCGACGCCGGTCGCGGCGAGTGCTTCGTCCGCGAGTTCGAGCGTGATGGCGATCGCGTCACGATGCTCGGCGATGCGCGTGTCATCCGCGAGCGCGATCTCGACGCGCTTGCGAGTACATCGGGCGCCAGGATAGCTGGCCGTGGCTACGACACCGACGCTCTGCCGTCGGCTGCCAGCGTGGCCGGTCATCTCGCAGAAATCATCTCGCGCGGTGAAGTCGATCTCGAGACGTGGGAGCCGACGTACGGCAGGCTCCCCGAGGCGCAGGTGAAGTGGGAGGCAGCGAACCAGCGCGAGCTCGCGACATGAGTGTCGTTCTCAGGACGGCCTCAACGCGGGATCTGCCTGGGATAGCGGCGATCGAGCGCGCAAGCTTCGACGATGCGTGGACGGAGCTGATGTTCGTCGCGCATCTGCGGCAGCGCACCGACACGTTCGTCGTCGCCGCGCTGGATGGACGCGTCGTCGGATACTGCATCGCGCGCTGTGTTGCCGACACCGGTGAGGTGCTTAACATCGCGGTTGATCCGACCTGCCGAAGGAGTGGGCTCGGTGCGATGCTTCTCGATTTCGCGCTGAGTCATCTGGCGGCGTGTGCGGCGCGCGAAGTCTGGCTCGAGGTGCGCGAGTCGAACATCGCGGCGCGCGCGCTGTACGCGTCGCGCGGATTCGCTGCGGCGGGACGCAGGAAGAAGTATTATCAGTCGCCGCGCGAGGACGCACTCGTCCTGCGCGCAATCATAGGCCGGCCGCGCGGCGCGGTTGGACGCAGTAATAGGCTAACGCAAGCTGACACCGGGTTGAGTGACGATGCGTCAGACCCTGTACTTTCACCGGCGAGCATACACACTCGCTAGGAGATCAAATGAGCCGGAGCTTAAACAAGGCGATGCTTATCGGTAACGTCGGTCAGGACCCTGAGGTCCGCTCGACGCAGAATGGCGGTCGCGTGGCGACGTTCTCGCTGGCTACATCGCGCACGTGGAACGGGCCTTCGGGCGATCGTCAGGAGAAGACTGAATGGCACCGCTGCGTCGTCTGGAACGCAGGGCGCGGACAGGGCATGGGCCTCGCCGACGTGGTCGAGAAGTACGTCAAGAAAGGGGACAAGCTCTACGTCGAAGGACCGATCGAATACCGGCAGTGGCAGGACAAGGAGAACCAGACTCGCTACACCACCGAGATTCGCGTGCGCGAGCTGGTGATGTTGAGTGGTCGCGGCGGCAATTCCGATTTTGACGGCGAGGGTGGCGCATCACGTCCGGCGCGCGCGAGTACTCCGGCGCGTGCGGCCGGCGGTTCCTCAGCAGGGCGAGTTCGAGGATTTTCCCGCGGCGCTTCAGGACGAAGACGACGATCTTCCGTTCTGAGTCCGCCGGCGGGTGTGCAAAAGGGAGCCGGTGTCGCCGGCTCCCTTTTTCTTGCCTCTCGCGTGACCGGCATACGGCTCTCCCGCTGTTGCCGGCAGATTCGCGACTCGTCTTTCAGACAATGCGAATGAGCCTCCAGAGAGTGATCGCTGCAGCCGTCGCTATCGCGGCTGCCACCGTTGTTCCCTCCGCCGCGCGCGCGCAGGACACTACGAGCGCGCCCATCGCCGCCGGGTCGCACGCACGCACGATAAAGCACACGGTGAAGCGTGGCGACACGCTCTGGGATCTCGCGAAGTACTATCTGAAGGATCCGCACCGCTGGCCCGACGTCTTCCACGCGAATACGAACATCGTGAAGAACCCGCACTGGATCTATCCAGGGCAGGTGCTGCTGATAGACGCAGACGCGGTGAAGCCGGAGATCGCCGCAGCGGCAGGCTTCACGCCGGCGCAACCGGCCGCGCCGACGGTCGTCGTGAGTCGGGTCGAGACGCATCCGATCGCGCCGACGGTGTTCTCGGGCGACGAGTCACAGACGGGTCGCGTCGATGCTCGCGCATCGGGACGCGGCAGCCGACGCTGACCGTTCGCCCAGGCGAGTACGAGGCGGCGCCTTTCGTAGTGGATTCGCGGCGCCCGCTCGGCGCTGGCAAGATTCTGGGCGCCGTTGAGACCCTGGCACTCGGCCTGACCTCTGACGCCGGCTTCCGGATCTACGACAGACTGTACGTCACTCCGCCCGCAGGTCACGCGTTCAGCCGCGGCGATCGGTACGTCGTCGTCGCGGCGGTGGCCGACATCCCCGATGTGGGCCGCGTGGTCGAGCCGCGCGGGATCATCAGGATCGATTCGGTACCCGCCGGCAGCCCTGCGATCGGAACGCTGGTGAAGCAGTTCGGCACCATCGCCCCCGAAGCGCTCGTCCTCCCCGAAGCCGCACAGTTCGAGCCCACGACCGAGCGACCGGCGCGCGGTGGCTACGCCGAGACGTCCAACGTGTTGTGGATCCAGAGCTCGCCAACGCTGCCATCCGTGCAGACATACGTGGTGCTGTCGGCGCCCCGCGACGGGTACGCCGCGCCCGGTGACGAGTTCACGCTGTACTACGACGCTCCTGCAGCCGCCATCGCGCACACTGCTCCCATCGCTTCGGCGACGGTCAAGATCGTGCGCGTCACGCCACTCGGTGTAAGTGGCCTCATCGTCGATCAGACTCAGCCTCAGGTGAGTGTGGGAATGCCCGCGCGACTCACCGCAAAGATGCCACGCTGACGATGCCGTAACAGCGGCTGCCGCCTTAGATTTGGCGGTTTGCCGACGGAGCTGTAGTGAATCAGATATTGCTGTTGGCCCAGATCGGGGCCGCTGTGCCGACGACGCCGCTGGAGATGGTCGTCAGCTCATCAGCGGTCACCAAGGGCGTCCTTGCCATTCTGGGCGTGCTCTCGCTGCTCAGCTGGGCGATCATGCTCGGCAAGTGGGCGCAGTTCCGTGCGGTCGAGAGCAACGGTGACTCGTTCGTCCGCGAGTTCGAGCGCTCAGATTCCTTCGACGACGCCGCGCAGTTGGCGCGCCGCTCCGGCAACCTCCCGCACGCGCGCGTCCTCGCGCGAGCCAACGAGTTCCTGCGTGAAGTGACGCCCGCCATGAGCGCGACTGCAGGCCGCGTCGCCAAGTACAGCGGGTCGCAGGTCGAGGCGCTGCGGCTCGTTCTCGACGCCGAGACCAACTCCGCGCGCGACAACCTCGCCAGGTACATCCCTTCGCTCGGCACGATCGGATCGGTCAGCCCGCTCATCGGTCTTCTCGGCACGGTGCTCGGTGTGATCGAGGCATTCATCGGGATAGCGTCGAAGGGATCGGGCAACATCGGCGCGGTGGCGCCAGGCGTCGCGGAGGCGCTGATTGCGACCGCGGCTGCGCTCTCCGTTGCGATACCGGCGGTGTTCGGCTACAACATCTTCGCCAACCGGCTCAATCGCGTGGACAGCGAGCTCGAGGGCTTTGGCACCGAGCTCATCGCGCTGCTGGTTCGCGAAGGAAGGATCTGAGTGACGGGACGCGGACGCCGCCGCGGCGAGCGGCTGGCGCTCAATGCAGAGATCAACGTCGTGAGTCTCATCGACGTGATGATGCTGCTGATGGTGATCTTCATGATCACCGCGCCGATCATGCAGGGCGGGGTGGACGTCTCGCTCCCGAAGGCGCAGGCTCGCCCGCTCGAAGCAAAGAGCGGCCTCGTGGTGACCGTGGACCGTGCCGGCGACGTCTTCGTCGACAACGACAAGCTCACTTACGACGAGTTCCGCGCTGCGTTCAAGGCGCTCGCATCCCAGCGTGGCAAGAACGGCGTGTACCTTCGCGCCGACCAAAGTGTACCGTACGGCATGGTGGTGAAGGTTCTTGCGGTGATGCGCGCCAGCGGATCGACTGACGTCGGACTCGTTGCGGATCCAGAGGACACGGGACACTGACGATGCGAGGAGGCGACATGCGCCTCGCCGGCCCGGTCGGGCTTTCGACCGCGCTTCACGCTGCTGCGATAGCGGCCGCGCTCTGGGCGTTCAGGCCAGGGCCGCCCGTCGTACTCCCGCCGATCTATAAGGTGGACATCGTCGCGGCGCCGCCAGGGCCGCGCGCCATCGGCGAAGTGACGCCCGCCGCGGCGCCAGCGAAGCCAGCGCCCACGCCGCCGAAGATCCGTGAGACTCCGACGCCGCAGCCAGCGGCGCCGGTGAAGCACGCCGATGCGCCGCCGACGCGCGCGACGCCCGTCGAAGGAAAGCCGAAGCGCTGCTCCGCCGCAGACGAAGGCGCCGAAGGCCGGTGGCGGCCCGGTCGGCGGAAAGGGAACCGATGTCGCAACGGTGCAGACGGGAGGAATTGATTTTCCATACCCGGGGTACCTGAACAACATCGTCCGTCAGATCGCGCTCAACTTCAAGCCGCCCAACCCGAACTCGCCGCTCACAGCGACTGTGGCCTTTCTCATCCATCGCGACGGAACCGTGAGCAACTTCAGATTCATCACGAGATCTGGTGGCTACACGTTCGACCTCGCCGCTCAGGGTGCAGTGGAGCGCGCTTCGGCGTCGTTCGGCGCGCTGCCTGCAGGTTTCGGCGACGATGTCCTCCCCGTAGTTTTCAGCTTCGATCCCAAATTCCTGCAGTAATGCGATTTTCGATGAAGATCGCGGTAGTCGTGTGCGCCGCTGCTGCGGTTGCGCCGACTGTCGCGCGCGCGCAAAACCCGGTTCAGCAACCACAAGGAGTCCGTCTCGGACTCAACTACGCGCTTGGCACCAAGCCAGGCGTGCTCGTGCTGCCGATGGACACCACTGCGGGCGATTCCGTCAGAGCCATCCTGCAGCGCGACATCGATTACGATGACCGCGCTACGGTCATTCCACTGGATGAGACGGCGGCGCGCGCGCTGCTCCCGAAGAGTGGCGACAAGTTCAACTACCCGCTCTTCGCGAAGCTCGGCGTGGTAGCAATCCTGCGGCCGCAGAAATCGCTCACTGGAATCACGGTGACGATGTACGACGTCGCATCGAAGAAGCGCGTGCAGATCGGTAGCTTCCCCGTGAGCGATGCGCCCAACTCTGCGGGGTGGCGCATGTCGATCCATCGCGCCAGCGATGAGATCGAGCGCTGGATCTTCGGGACTGGCGGATCGGCGTCAACGCGCATCCTCTTCAGCGGCGGTGACAAGCAGATCTGGGTCATCGACAGCGACGGCGCGAACGCGCGCAAGCTCACTTCCATCACTCTCGCGATGTCTCCAGCGTGGGAGCCCAACGCGCGCCGGTTCGTCTTCAGCGGGTTCACGGCGCGCGGATCGCAGCTCGCCGTCTACGATTTCATCACGCGCGACATGCACTGGCTGAGCGCGACCGACCGCGGGCTCAACATCACTCCGACGTATTCGCCCGACGGCCAGTCGATCTACTTCGCGAACGGCGCAGGATCGCGGGACTGACATCTGGGCCGTCGGTGTAGCGGACGACGCAACGCCGCGCCGGATCACCGTGGGGCATGGCAGCGACAACACATCACCTGCGTTCAGTCCCGACGGGCGACAGGTCGCCTTCATGTCCGGACGTGCCGGAAACCCCGAGGTCTACACGATGGACGCCGACGGGACCAATGTCCAGCTCCTCACCGATTACACTTACGGAGAGGACTCCTACCGTGCGTCGCCCGACTGGTCGCCCAACGGGTTGATGGTCGCGTACGAGTCGCGCATCAACGGCAATTTCCAGATCATGACGATCGATCTGCGCGACAGATCGACGAAGCAGTACACGAGCGACGGCGTGAATGAGGATCCGTCGTGGGCGCCGGACGCGCGGCACCTGGTGTTCTCGTCGACGCGGACCGGTCCGCGCCAACTGTGGGTACTCGACACCGAATCGGGACGCATGCGGCAGCTGACTCACGCAGCTGGTGCGCGCCTCGCCGCGTGGTCACCGATGCTGAAACCTTAGCCATCCATCGTCATGAAACGTTGCAGCTTCGCAGTATTTGCGGCAGCCTCGATACTTGCTGCTTGCTCCAAGCCACCTGTTCCGCTCGCGCCCGTTCCCAAGCCGGTGAACAGCGACTCGCTGGATCGCGCGCGAGCCGACTCGATCGCGCGTGCCGATGCCGCGCGACGCGCAGAGCTCGCACGGGCGCAGGCCGAAGCCGACAGTCTTCGGCGCGTTCGCGAGGCAGAGGAGCGCGCCGCAGCCGCGAATGCAAATTCGCTCAACGTGATAACGGCGACCATCTACTTCGACTTCGACAAGGCGAATCTCACCGACGCCGCGCAGTCGGCGCTGCAGGCCAAGGTGCCAGCGCTGCAGGCGAACCCCAACATGCGGATTCGCATCACGGGTCATACCGACGATCGCGGGTCGTCGGAGTACAACCTCGCGCTCGGCCTCCGTCGCGCGTCCGAGGCGAAGGCGTTCCTCGTTACGAACGGCATCGCGGCCGCGCGGATCGATGTCGAGCAGCATGGGCGCCGAGCAGCCGGCAGTGCAGGGGGACAACGAGGAAGCGTGGTCGAAGAACAGGCGCGACGAATTCGCACCAACCACCGAAGGAAGCGGACAATGAGGATTCACTGGCTCGCTCCGCTGAGCGCCGTTGCGCTCGCGGGATGCTTCGCGACACAGCAGGACGTCCAGGTGCTTCAGGGGGACATCAAGCTCCTGCGCACCGAGCAGGCCGCCTCCGACTCCGCGCGTCGCGTGCAGATTGACAGGTCGGTCGAGCGCACCCTCGCCGCGCTCCGCGTCACGAACGATTCGATCGCGATGCTGAGTCAGCGGCTGATGCACTTCCGCTCCGATGTGACGAGCAGTCTGTCATCCGTCGATCAGCAGCTCCTCCAGATTCAGGAGCTCGCCGGTCAGAGCCAGCGAAGACTTCAGGAGGTGCGCGCGTCACTGGAGGAGCGTCAGGGAGCCGCCGCGGCGAGCCCGACTCCCGGTGACAGCACTGCGCCGACGCAGGGTGCGCCCGGGCCCGACCAGCTATTCCAGGTTGCGCGTGAGCAGATGATGCAGGGGAGCAACGCTGCGGCGAGGCAGGCGTTCCAGGATCTCTTGACGCGTTACCCGAAGACCGACCTGGCGGCCGACGCCGAGTTCTACATCGCGGAGACGTACGCCGCGGAGAACAACACGTCGTCCGCTGATTCGGCGTATGCGCGGGTCGCCACCAAGTATCCGACCTCGCCGCGCGCTGCCACGGCGGTCTACAAGCGCGCCGTGTTCGCGCAGACGGCTGGCGACACCGAGAAGGCACGAGCTCTCTTCAACCAGGTGATCAAGAAGTACCCGCGCTCCGACGAGGCCGCGCTCGCACGCGACCGGGTCAGATCGCTGAAGTAGCGTAGCGCGAAGGAAGATATGGCGGATGGCGGCCGGGGACGCGTGAGCCAGAGCGGGATGGCGGAGATGTCGTTCCTCGATCACCTCGAGGAGCTCCGGCAGCGCCTTTTCTATTGCGCGGGCGCCGTGGCGTTCGGCGGAGTCGTCGCGTTCATATTGTTCAAGGCGATTCCGGGCTTCGACGTCATCGAGTTCCTGGCGCGGCCCATCACGCCTTATCTTCACGGCGCCAAGCTGATCTACACCCACCCGGGTGACGCGTTCCAGATAGTTCTCGACGCCGGCTTCGCGCTCGCGCTCATCGTGGCGTCGCCGGTGATCCTGTACCAGCTGTGGGGATTCGTATCGCCGGCGATGTACTCGCACGAGAAGAAGGTCGTGCTTCCCGTACTCGCTGGAATCGTGGTCCTGTTCGTGTGCGGAGTCGCGCTCGCGTTCACGTTGATCCTGCCGCTCACCATCCGGTTTCTGATCAACGTCGAATCGGGCGCTCTGCAGCCGATGATATCGGCGTCGGAGTACTTCGGCTTCGCGATTTACATGTGCCTCGCCTTCGGCGCGGCCTTCGAGATGCCGATCGTGATGATGGGACTCACGGCGCTCGGTCTGACGTCGCCGATGTTCCTCGCGAAGTACCGGCGCTACGCGGTGGTCGCCGGTCTCATCATCGGCGGTTTCATCACCCCCGATCCGACGTCCATGTTCGCGATCGCGGTGCCGATGTACGGTCTCTACGAGCTCAGCATCGTTCTCTCGCGACTCGTCTACCGGTGGCGCGAGCGGGAGAGCGGCGAGGTCAAGCCGCCGTCAGATCCCTCGGACGACGGACCACGTCGCGATGAGCCGCGACGCCTCGGAGCGCCGGCGTGACCCGGTCGGTGCGCGGAATTGCGGCCGCGCTCGCATGCACCGTCACGCTCGCGACGTCTGCGGTGCGCGCAGGGGCGCCCCGACACTGTCCTCACTCACGTTACCGTCGCGCGGCGCGATACCATCCCGCGTCGTCGTTGCAGATTCGCTTCGTGCGGATAGCGCACGCGTGAAGCCGCTCGTCACCTGGCGGTCGGATTCGGACTCGGTAGCGCAGGAACTCCTCAAGAGGCCGGGCTTCCGTGTCACGCGCTACCAGGGGAACGAGGTCATCTTCGACGCGCAGAGCAAGGCGCTCCAGATCCAGGGGCTGCCAGCTGCGGTTGGACGCGAGCAGACGATCGTGATTGGCGACACGGTGCTGTACGACGATTCCACCAAGATCGTTCTCGCACGCGGCGACACGGTGATCCTGCACGATCCCTCGCAGCAGACGTCAGACGTCGTCGCGCGCGGTGGGCTCGCGTACAACAGCGCGACCGGGCGAGGGGCGGGCACCAACATCAGCACATCGGTCGTGAGCGGCGAGCGCTACTTCCTCAGTGGCGGCGTCACCGGCTTCACGCGCGATACGTCCAAGGCGCAGCACAGCGCCTACTACGTCCGCAACGGTATCATCACGAGCTGCGACGACAGCATCCCCGACTACTACTTCAAGTCAGACGAGATCAAGTACGTCTCGAAGAGTCTCATCGTCGCGCGTCCAGCCACGCTCTACGTCGCGGGCGTGCCGGTCTTCTGGCTCCCGTTTCTGTTTCAGGATGTTCGCAACGGACGCCGCAGCGGAATTCTCACACCGCGCTTCGGTCTCAGCGAGTTCGTCCGTAACAGCTCCAGCTATCGCCGCCACGTCGAGAACCTCGGCTACTACGCGAACCTCGGTGACTACATGGACGCCGAGGCGTGGGTCGACTGGCGAAGCAGCGCGCGCGCCACGCCTGAAGATCCCGGCTACTCCCGCTACAACGGTGAGTTCAGGTACCGCTGGCTCGATCGCTTCATCACGGGCGGCATCTCGGCGAGCTATCTCGACCAGCATGATGGTACGCGGAACACTGCGGTCACGTGGTTCCACTCGCAGGAGTTCTCCTCCACGAGCCGTCTCTACACGGACGTGAACTTCGTCACGAACACCTTCGTGCAGCGCCAGACGACCGTCAACCCGCAGGCAGTGCTCGCCACCATCCAGTCGAACGCGAGATACACACGCACGCTCGGGCCGTTCTCGCTCGACGTCGGCGGCGCGCGCACGCAGTACCCGGGGCGCACTCAGGTGGCGGAGAACTACCCGACGGTGAGCCTCACGAGTCAGACGATTCCTATCACCCACTGGCTGGACTGGACTCCGAACTTCCAGTTCACACGCAGCGCGCAGACGAACATGGACCAGTCGGGGACGTTCGCTTACAGGTACTTCACTGGCGCGGGCGGCGTACAGGACAGCACGCGTGTGGCGGGAAGTCAGACCAATCTCTCGACGTCGCTCCAGACGCCGTTCGTCATTCACGGGTTCCAGATCAACGCGTCGGTGAACGAGACGAGCAACGCGCTCAATTTCCCCAACACTTACACGTTCATCGATCCCGCCGACACAACGCCGGCGTCTGACGCGGACCTACGCGCAGTCGATCACTAACCAGGCCGACTTCAACATCGGCTTTGGGTTGCCGAGCTTCTTCCCGAACACGCTGCGGCTGCTTCCATCCGTCGCACTCAACAACGTGTACGGCGGGTCGTACTGGGTGCAATCGGAGTTCTCGAACGGCGAGTGGGTGCATCAGTCAAAGCGGCCGAGCTTCTCCCTCGGTGTGACGCCGACGCTGTTCGCGCTATTTCCCGGCATCGGCCCGGTAACGCGGATAAGACATTCCATAACGCCGAGTCTCACGTTCTCGTACGCGCCTCAGGCGAGCGTGCCGACAGCGTATCTCGCCGCGCTCAACAAGTCGCCTGCCGATTTCATAGGCGCTCTGCAGCAGAAGCAGATGACTCTCGCGCTCTCGCAGGTCTTCGAGGCCAAGCTGCGCTCAGACACGGGGTCGAGCGGGGAGGGGGAGAAGATCAAGCTCCTCGCGCTCGATTTCTCGCCGCTCACGTGGGATTTCGAGAAGGCTCGTGTGCTTCACACTACCGCGCTCAACACCAACTCGTTCAGCTACAACCTGACGTCAGATCTTCTGCCGGGCTTCAATTTCAGAAGCGATTACTCGCTCTTTCAGGGCGACATCCAGAGCGACACGGCGGTCTTCAAGCCGTATCACACGGGTATGTCTGCGTCCTTCACGATCAACGGCCAGAGCGGAATCTTCGGCGCGTTGAGTCGGCTGTTCGGTCATCCCGTGGAACGCGCCACGCCACAGATGCAGTCGCTCCAGCCGAACGCGGACGACGCGATGACCAACCGGTTGTCGTCCATGCCTGTGGCCGGCAGCTACGCCCGCGACCAGCAGTATCAGATTCCTGACGTGGGAACGTGGACGACGTCGATCACCTTCACCGAGGAGCGACAGCGGCCTCCGACGGGTGGGCGCGTTATAGCGTATGATCCCGCCACGGCGTGCAACGCGTTCACGTCCAATCCGATAGTGTACGACCAGTGCCGTCAGGAGGCGATTCTAAATCCGCAAACGACGTTGCCGTTCAACGACCCGATCGCCGGCGGCGTGTTCGTGCGTGTTCCGCCGACAGAGACCATCAATGCGCAGAGCAGCTTCCACATCACCGAGAAGTGGTCGGCGAGCTGGGGAACCGCGTATGATGTGGTCCACAAGCAGTTCGCCAGCCAGATCCTCACTCTGCAGCGCGACCTCCACGACTGGCGAGCGATATTCTCGTTCAGCGAAAGTCCCAACGGCAACTCGTACTTCACTTTCTTCATCGCGAACAAGGCCCAGCCGGACCTGAAGTTCAACTACGACAAGCCCACCTACCGGCAGCAGGACGTTCCCTAAGTAGTGCTGTCAGCGCGCTTCAGGCCGTGGCACGTTCCGGTGTTCGTCGCCAAGTACGCGTATCTCACCGCGACGCGCATGCCTATCCTCGTTCACTTCGAGGTCACGCTGCGCTGCAACGCACGCTGCGGCTTCTGCGATTACTGGAAGACAGACGCGTCGACGCGTGACTCGGAGCTCAAGAGTTTTGCGGACGCAGCGCGCTACTTCAATCCGATGATGATCACGTGGACCGGCGGAGAGCCCACGCTGCGTCGCGATCTGGAAGATCTCGTCGCGGCAGTCGATCGCGCGGTACGCATCAAGTACACGACGCTGATCACTCACGGTGGAATGTTGACCGCCGACCGCGCCGTGTCGTTGTGGCGTGCGGGTATCGATCAGTTCAACATCTCACTCGATTTTCTGGACGAGCGACACGACGAGGCGCGCGGCATTCCGGGACTCACGTCGCGGATAATGAACACCATCCCTGCGATGCGCTCGCGCGGCATCAACGGCATCCGCTTCAATACGGTCATCAAGAAGTCGAACCTCGGCGACGTCGTAGCGATCGTCAGGCGGGCGTCGGAGCTCGGCATCGGGGTGAACTTCAGTTGCTACACCGACGCCAAGAACGGAAACCCGGACGGACTCATCGGGGCAGCGGACCTCGCGCAGCTCGATGAGGTGATCGCGGAGCTGATGTCGATCAAGCGCGCCAACCGGTGGGCAATCACCAACTCCGAGTATTACCTCGCGCAGATTCCACGTTACGTTCGAGGCCTCACGACCGAGCCGTGCCGGTCCGGAATTCGCACGATCCATCTCGATCCGGCGGGCTACGTCAAGCGTTGTCCGGACTTTCCGGTCGACTTCCACTGGCGTGACTTCCGCAAGTACCAACCAGTCGATTGTAACGCATGCTACTACGCATGCAGGGGCGAGGCGCAGGCTCCGCTGAGGCTATCGCGGATTCGCGACGTGATGGCGAAACCCGCAGCATGACGGTCGCTTTGCTGGCCCGCTCCGGGCTCGCCCGTTAACTTCTTCTCGACATGTCAAAGTCCGCCCAGCTCAAGAGGAAGGCCGCCGAGTTCGAGCAGAAGCGCCAGTACGATCGGGCTCTCGCGACTTACGTCCAGGCGATCGAGGCTGCGGCGGGCGATCCTGAAGAGCTCGACATTCCCCTGTACAATCGGGTCGGCGACCTCTACTTCCGCGCAGGCGATCTCGACAAGGCGGTGACGTATTACGAGTCCGCCGTCGATCTGTACGCGGAGGGCGGATTTTTCAACAACGCGATCGCGCTCTGCAATAAGGTCCTGCGCCACTCGCCCGGCCGCAACGTCATCTACTACAAGCTCGGCAAGCTCAGCGCGCGCAAGGGCTTCAACTCCGACGCGAAGCAGAACTTTCTCGAGTATGCATCGCGCATGGAGCGCGCCGGCGACGTCGCTGAGGCGTTCCGTGCTCTGAAGGAGTTCGCGGACCTGTGTCCGGGGCAGGACGACGTGAGACTCATGCTCGCCGAGCAGCTCGCGCGCGCAGGCCGCAACGAGGAGGCGATCGAGCAATTGCAGCTCGTGCACTCCACGATGGTGGCCGAGGATCGTACCGCCGAAGCATCGGCGGCGCTCGCGCGGATCCGCGCGCTCGATCCGACTTTCGAGCCGACCGTCGGACGGTCCACGCGCCCCGAGAAGCGCGAAGGGCTCGTGTTCATTGATCTCGATTACGCCCCCGCGCCCGAGCCGCTGTCGGCTGCAAAGTTCGACGAGGTACCGTTGCCGGCGCCGCAGGATGAGCATGTCGAGAAAACGCTCGACAATGCTCCGCTCGCAGGTCTGACGCCGCTCGAAGACCCAATGGTCGCGCTGGCCGCGACGCCTGCCGGCCCTGGCCTCGCCGATTTCGAGCCGACGGCATTCGAGAGCGCGGCGGGCGCCGGCGCGGAGTCGCAACCGCTCGAGCTCGAACCGACCTCATACGCTGCTGCGGGCAGCTCGTCTGTCGATAGCAACGAGACCGACCGTCACGAGGACGAGCGCACGCGTAGCGCGGATCAACCGGGCGCGATCGAAGCCGCCGTCACTGGATTCGTCGAATCACTGTCGCAGGAAGTGGCATCGATCGAAGGAGGCCTCCCGGCTGATCTCGGCATACTCCCTATCGAAGCTGTCGACGAGGTGCAGCGCCCGACGCCGAGGAGCGATGACGATTTCGTCGATCTGACCGAGTGGCTGCGCGAGGGTGAAGCGCCGCGCAATCCGCGAATGACTGGCGAGGATGAGCAGCAAGCGGGGCACGTGCAGGACGACTTCTCCGACATGCTCGCGACATTCAAGGCCGGTGTTGCAGCAAACGTCGAGGATAGCGACGCCGAGAGTCACTACGATCTGGGCGTTGCGTACATGGAGATGGGCTTGTTCGATGAAGCCGTCGCACAGTTTCAGAAGGTGCTGCGAACGGCCTCCGATTCGGAGTCTCGCGTTCGCGCGTACGAGTCGCTCGGACAGAGCTTCATCGAGAAGGGCGAGTACGACGTTGCGCTCGAGTCACTCGATGGCGCGCTGCACGAGCCCGGGCTCACCGACGCCACACTCGTGGGAGTGCTGTACCTCCTCGGATATGCGTCGGAGAACCTCGGGCGCTGGCGAGAGGCGCAATCGTATTACCGCCGCGTGTTCGCCGCCGACATTCACTTTCGCGACGTCGCAGTCCGACTCGAGCGCGCCGAAGGGAAGACGTGAGCAGCGCTGCCGCTGTTCGCTCGCTGGAAGCGCGCGGTCCATCGTCGCTCGCCGACGTCCAGGCACCCGTCCGCGCGAAGCTCGAGGCCGCGAAGCGCGCGATGGAGGACGCGGTTGCGCGCGAGGTCCCGCTCCTCGCGCAGGCCGCGAGCCATCTGCTCGCGATGAAGGGGAAGATGTTCCGCCCGACGCTCGTGCTGCTCGCGAGCGAGGCCGATGAGACTCCCACCGCTGATGCGGTCCAGATGGCAGCTGTCGTCGAGCTCATGCATCTCGCGACGCTCGTGCACGACGACGCGGTCGATCACTCGGAGCTGCGCCGCGGGATGCCGACGATCAACTCGCTCTTCAACGATCAGATCTCGGTCATCATCGGCGATTTTCTGTACTCGACCGCACTCGCACGGCTCGTCGAGATGAACGACATGGCGGCGATTCGCGCGCTCGTCAGCGCATCCACGCAGATGACGATAGGCGAGCTGCGTCAGCTATCCAGCTTCGAGCCGCTCGATTTTTCCGAGAGCGACTACGAGTTCCTGATTCGCTCGAAGACCGCGTCGCTCATCTCCGCTTCGTGCCGCGTCGGCGCGCAGTGTGGCGCCGGACGCCACGTCGAGGCGCTCGCGGCTTACGGCGATGCACTGGGAATGGCGTTTCAGATCGCCGACGACCTCATCGATTTCACCGAGGAGACGGCGACCACCGGAAAGCCAAGCGGCTCCGATCTCAGAGAGCACAAGGTCACGCTTCCGCTGATCGCGGCGCTGCGCGTGATCTCGCCCGCCGCCAGACGACGCGTCAGCGACTTCTTCGCTGCGCGCTGCGCCGACCGACGCTGACGTGGCTGCGATCACGGCAATCGTGGCCGAAGCGGGCGGCCTCGACTACGCTCGTCGGCGCGGCGAGGAGTATGCGGCGCAGGCGCAGGAAATCCTCGAATCGCTTCCGCCAACGCCGGCTCGCGACTCGCTCGGCGCCGCTATCTTCTACGTCATGGAGAGACACGCCTGATGCCCCCACGCGGAGCCGCGCGAAGAGGTGCGCTATTTCACGGTCTGGTGCTCGCCGCCGGTTTCATCACCGGCGGCCTCCTCACGGAGGTCGCCCGGCGCTTCCTGCCGCCCAGCGCTGTGAAGGAATTCTTCACGAGAGGCGTGACGCCGTCGCTGGGTCCGCTGACGGTGGACCTCGTGATCCTCAAGTTCTCGCTCGGACCGGTCGCGATGGACGTGTCACTTCTTGCCCTTCTCGGTGTACTCTTGGCATATCTCATCGCTCGTTCGTTATTTTAAACCCACAGGCCGCGACCGCCCCAAACATCCCCCGGAGCCATGGAAATGCCGCATTTCAGCGTAATGGAACTCTTGATCATCATGGTGGTGATCTTGCTTCTGTTTGGCGCGAAGCGGATCCCCGAGATCGCCGGCTCGATGGGTAAGGGCATCAAGGAGTTCAAGAAGCAGATGAACGACATCGAGCACGATGTGACGGGCGCAAACGCCAATTACCCGCCGCCTCGCCTCACGTCGGACGATCTCCAGCGCCCGTATTCGGCGCAGCCTACGACTCCCGAGACCGAGACTCGCGAGCCGCGCCGGCTTCTGTAGACACCGTCGCGGGTCGCTGGCTGCCGGACATCAATGGGAAAGCAAGAAGGGGACGCCGATCGGCGTCCCCTTCTTGCTTGGCTGAATGCTCGCGCTAGCTGTTGGCGTGCGCCAGACTCGCCTGAACCTGTTTCCGTCTGTCGGTGATCTTCGCCGCGTCGCGGAGGTCGGTCATGAACTGGGCGATACGCGAGCGCTGAAGTGCGGTCAGCGCGTCGTTTCGCTGCGCATCACGCTGCGCGAGGAACGCTTTCTGATCGGCGTCGTGCCGCTCGTCGACGACGATGACGTATACCGCGTCGTCGGTGGCGATCGGCGCACTGACGGTGTGCACAGGGAGCGCGAACGCGGCGCCGACGATGCGGTTGGCGTCCGGCAGCCCTGGGATCCCGGTCACCCTGCTGAAGAACGGCGTCTTGACGACAGGAGTGTTGAGCACCTGGCCGGCTTGCTCAAGTGACGAGCCCGCCGCCGCGATCGCAAGCTTGTTCGCTGGATCGACGAGCGCCTGGACCGCCTTCTTCCGTGCCAGCGTCAGCCTGATGTCATTCTTCACCGCGTCGAGCGACGGAACGCCGCCTGGGGTGATCGACTCGAGCCGCGCCATGTAGTAGCCGGCGCCGTCGTCGTACAGATCGCTCGTCTCGCCCGGCTTCGCGCCGCCGAAGGCCCAGGCTGACACGCTCGGCACCGGCGCGCCCTGGTAGACCAGCGGCTGGCCCTCGGTGACCTCGGCGCGAGTGCTGGTCAGCCCTAACGACTTCACCGCCGCGTCGAACTTGGCCGGCGACTCGGAGTTAGCAGCGAGCTTGGAGAGCGAGTCGGCCTTGCGGTCGGTGCGATCGGCATCGGAGTCGCTCTGAACGATCCTGAGCAGGATGTGGTGCAGAGCGACGGTGTCGCCGTTACGCGAGTCGAGCCTGATGATGTGATAGCCGAACGGCGTCAGCACTGGACCTGATACTTCGCCGGGCTTGAGCGCGGCGACAGCGGCCTCGAATTGCGGAACGAAACGTCCCTTGACGCCCTTGCCGAGATCGCCGCCATTCACGGCCGAAGCGGAATCAGCTGACTCGCTCTTGGCGATGTCCTCGAACTTCTCGCCCTTCACGATCCTGTCGTGGATCGCTTGCGCATGAGCGCGCACAGCTGCGGAGTCCGCCGCCGTGATGACGCGCGGGATCTGCGTGAACACCACCACGGCGTGGCCGGGACGGTCCATCTCCTTCTTGTGGGCGTCGTAGTACGCGCGCACTTCGTCGTCGCTGACGTGTGCCTGCGCAATCGCCTGATCGCTCGGCCGGAGCGCGGCGTAGCTTATCTGCGCGCTGTCATGGGTGTCGCGGTAGTTCATCCAGAGGAGCTGATCCGAAGGATAGATCCCAGCCGTGACCTGCTCGTAGAGCTTCTGCTTGGGGATGTTCTCCCGGTAGTACTGCTCGAGCTGGTACAGGAGGCCGCTCTGCTGCGCGGTCGGGCTCGCCAGGAAGCGCTGATACTTGGCCAGATCGAACTGGCCGTTCGTCTGCAGCTCGGGATCCTGCAGCAACTGCGGCGGCGGGCTGAACTTCGCCGCGTTCGTGATCTCGTCGTCCGTCACCGTGATTCCGCGACGACGGATCTCCTGACGCAGGAGCGCGTCGTCGACCAGCTGATTGTATGCCTGATCCTCGATCGCGCGGCGCTCGTCGAGGGAAACGGATTCACCGCTCGCCTGCGTGCGCTGCTGCTCGAGCTGCTGCGCGAGCGTCTGCCACTGCGTCACGAGGATGTCTTCCCCGTTCACTGTGGCGATCGCCGTGGTGGATGTTATGGGCGCGCTGCCGAAAAGCCCGGAGGATTCGTATAGGAGGAAGCCACCGATGAAGGCAGCTGTGACGAATATCCAGATGTATTTTGCGGAACTCCGCATCGTCTGTAGCATAGCCCGGTAAGCTGTTCCCCAGAGTGGACAAAATCAAGGTTGGGGAGGTATCTTGACCGATTGACGCCATGTCGGCGAAACGCATGTTTCCCAATCAGAGGGAGTCGATGGCCGACGCCGGCAGACTGCACGAGCTCGAAAGGAAGTTCAACGAAAATCCGCGCCGCTACTTTGCGCCGCTCGCCAATGAGTACCGCAAGGCGGGCGAAGTAGATCGCGCCATCGAGCTCTGCCGCACGTATCTGCCGCAGCAGCCCAGCCACATGAGTGGCTACATCGTGTACGGTCAATCGCTGCACGACGCGGGGCTCGTGGACGAGGCGACCGCAGTGTTCAACCAGGCGCTCGGTCTCGATCCCGAAAACATCATTGCGCTTCGCCACCTCGGTGACATTGCGAAGGATCAGGGCGATCGAGACGCTGCGATCAAGTGGTACGAGCGGGTGCTCGAGCTGGATCCGCGGAATGAGGAGATCACCGCGTTCGTCGCCGCGCTCAGTGCGGCTCCGCAACAACGCCCGAAGGGCCCCGAGCGTCCAGCGCCGCCCACGATCCGTCCCGAGCCGGAATTCGATCCGTCTGCAGTCGCGCTGAGCGACATCGTGTCGCAGCCGGACGACACACCGAGCACGCCGATCGGCGGACCGGCGCACAATGCGGGGCAGACCACGCGCGGCACGCAGCCCACGCCGACGGGAAGCTGGCTGGAAAGAGTGGAACGAGTGGAGCCCGTCGATCGCAGTGCGCAGAGTGAACGGAACGACCAGCCCGAGTCACAGCAACCGGGTGAGGACGAGTCGCTGATCTCGGAGACAACCGTCGAGGAGTCGTTCGAAGTAGTCACTTGGCCACACGTCAGCGGCACGGGCCACGTCGACGTGGCCCTGTCGCAACTCGACATGCACTCTGACGCGGAGGAAGCCGCCGCAGATCAGGGAGACGGTGAGGCCGCGTTCGCGGCGACTGGATCGACTGCCGGAGCCAGACAAGGGTGACGACGCCGGCCACGATCGCGCGCAGAGTGTCGACGATTCGCCGTTCGTCACCGAGACGATGGCGGATTTGTACTACCAGCAGGGGCTCGACGCCGAAGCGCTCGACATATACGAGCAGCTTGCGCGGCGCGGCGACAACCCGGCGGTCAGCGCGCGCATCGAGGAGCTGCGCGGAAAGCTCGCTGCGCAGCCTGCAGCTCCGAGCCTCTACGCTTGCGGCGGCGAACGACGGAGCAGACGAATACCGCCGAGACTGTTCGCGAGTTCTTTGCACGCATCGGCGTGGCTCAACCGCGAGCGCGTGTCGTATCATCGCAATCGCGCGAGAGCACGCTCGCAGCGATCTTCGGCTCGCGTGACGCAGATGTTGCGGACACGGCGGCAGCGGACGCGCTCGCGGGCGCTTTCGAGCCGCGGCCGGAACTGCGCCCAGACCGCTGAACGCCGCGTGAGACAGCTCCGCATCGCGGTCCTCAACGGGCCCAATCTGAATCTTCTCGGCACGCGTGAGCCCGACATCTACGGCCGCAAGACACTCGCCGACGTGGAGCGCGACCTGACGCGGGTCGCTTCGGAGCTAGGCGCCGCAGTTACGTTCGAGCAGCACAACGGCGAGGGAGAACTCGTCACCGCTGTGCAGCGGCTGCGTGGATCGGCCGACGGAGCGATCGTCAACGCGGGTGCGTACTCGCACTCGAGCCTCGCCCTCCGCGACGCGTTCGCGGCGGTAGCGGTTCCGTTCGTCGAGGTGCATGTCTCGAACGTTCACGCACGCGAGCCGGAGCGGAGAAAGCTCGTTCTCGCCTCCAAGGCGGTGGGTGTGGTCTGCGGGCTTGGCGTCTACGGATACGAAGCCGCGCTTCGCGCGCTCGCCGAGAGATTGCGCGCCGAATGAGCGACAACAGAGAAGCGCGGGCTTCCCTCGTCGTCGAGGCGCTCACGCGACACCATCTCGACGCGTTGCTCATCACCGGGCGCTCCAACGTGCGCTACCTCACCGGCTTCTCGGGCTCGAGCGGCATGCTGCTCGTGACCGCGCGCGACCTCACGCTCATCACTGACTTCCGCTACCAGACGCAGGTCGTCGAGGAAGTCGGTGATTTCGCGCGCATCAGGATCGAGGGAGTGAGTCTCTGGGACGGTCTCTGGCAGGAGCTCGCCCACTTTCAGGGACGCGCGGTGATAGGGTTCGAGGCCGCTCACGTCACGCATCTCGAGTTTCAGCGACTGATGGACGAGGCTGGCGGCGGCCGGTGGCAGTGGCGTCCGCAGGGCGGCATCGTCGAAGCGCTGCGCGAGTCGAAGGACGCCGGCGAGCTGGGTCTCATCACCGAAGCGGCAGGGATGGCCACGCGCGCACTCGCCACGACGCTGCAGCAAGTGCGTTCGGGGCTGACCGAGCTCGAAGTGGCCGGCATCCTCGAGAAGGCTTTGCGGGACGAGGGAAGCGAGGCGCATCCATTCGAGACAATCGTCGCCTCCGGGCCGCGGTCTGCGCTTCCCCACGCGCGCGCCGGCGGCCGCACGATCGAATCCGGCGATCTTCTGCTGCTCGATTTTGGTGCAGAGACGGGCGGCTACTGTTCCGACGTGACGCGCACGGTCGTCGTTGGAAAGGCAGACGAGCAGACGCGGAGTCGCTACGAGATAGTCCGCGTGGCCAACGAGCGCGCGTGCAGCGCCGTACACGCTGGGATGACCGGCGCTGCGGCCGACGCGGTGGCGCGCGATTACATTGCCGCGGCCGGCTTCGGCGATGCGTTCGGGCACTCGCTTGGCCACGGCATCGGGCTCGAGGTACACGAGGCGCCGCGGCTGGCGCGTACGGCCGACACGAAACTCCCCACGGACACCGTCGTCACGATCGAGCCGGGCATCTACCGGCCCGAGTGGGGCGGCGTGAGGATCGAGGATGATGTATATCTGGGCGCGGGAGGACCGCGCATTCTCACAGATTTCACCCACGAACTGCTGGAGCTCTCCGCGTGATTGATCTGCGCTACGTCAAGAAGCTCGTCGACATGCTGGACGAATCCACGGTGGATTCGATCGAGATCTCGACCGAGAAGGGGATGAAGATCAGGATCTCGAAGACGCCGCAGCAGCGTGGCCCGGTGTCGGTCGCCGCGCCTATGGCGATGCCGATGCCGGTGCAGCACGCTGCGCCGGCGCCCGCTGCGCTGGCGACGGCAGCCGAAATTGCGGCGCGCGCTGACGAGGGCAAAGCGTCGTATCTCGAGGTGAAGTCGCCGATGGTCGGCACCTTCTACGCGTCCGCAGAGCCGGGCTCGAAGCCGTACGTGTCTGCTGGCGACAGGATCGGCAAGGGCGAGATCCTCTGCATCATCGAGGCGATGAAAATCATGAACGAGATCGAATCGGAGTTCGACGGTGTGATCAAGGAAGTGCTCGTGGACAACGCGCAACCGGTCGAGTACGGTCAGGTCCTTTTCCGCGTCGATCCAAACGGCTAGGCGGTCACATGGGTAGCACAGTGGATAGCAAGCCAGCGAATCAGACTGGCGCCGCAGCGGCGCCGCCAGCAGCTCCGTTCGATTACCGAACGGTATTGCAGCGCATGGTGCAGAGCAGCGCGTCCGATCTTCACCTCAAGGTCGGACGCCCGCCAACACTGCGCATCAACGGCGAGCTCTCCTCGCTGGATATGCCGCCGCTCCGTCCGGAAGACGCGCGCACCATCGCAGAAGCGACGATGACTCCGAAGAACATGAAGGAGTTCACCGAGTTCAAGGAGTGCGACTACGCGATCGGCGTTCCGGGGATCGGAAGGTTCCGCGTGAATGCTTACCAGCAGCGAGGCACGATCGCGTTCGCGTTCCGCGTAGTGCCGTTCCAGGCGAAGACCATCGAGGAGCTCAATCTCCCCGATGTGTGCGCCAAGATTGCCCTCGCACCTCGCGGGCTGGTGCTTGTTACCGGTATCACCGGTTCCGGAAAATCGACGGCACTCGCGGCGATGATTCAGCACATCAATCTCAACCGCGCGTCGAACGTCATCACGATCGAAGACCCGATCGAGTTCCTGCATCGCGACGTGAAGTCGCACATCAACCAGCGCGAGGTCGGAACCGACACCACCGATTTCGCGCAGGCGTTACGGCGCGTGCTTCGCCAGGACCCCGACGTCATCCTGGTCGGTGAGATCCGCGACCTCGAGACGCTCGACGTAGCACTGCAGGCTGCGGACACGGGGCACCTCGTGTTCTCGACGCTGCATACCACCGACGCCACGCAGACGATCAACCGCATCCTGTCGTTCTACCCGCCGCACCAACAAGGCGAGGTGAGATTCATGCTGTCGAGCGCGCTGCACGCAGTGGTCTCACTGCGTCTCGTGCCGCGCGCCGACGGAACCGGTCGCGTCCCGGCGACCGAAGTCCTCATCAACACTCCCGCGGTGCGCGACAACGTGCGGGACACGGCCGCCTCGCTCAACATTCCCGAGCTCATCCGCGATGGAACCGTGCAGTACGGAATGCAGAGCTTCGACCAGAGCCTCATGCAGTGGTACACGAGTGGCGCTATCACTTACGAGAGCGCACTCCGCGCGGCGACGAGTCCGAGCGAGTTCGCGCTCCGCGTTCAGGGCGTCGCCGGCGCGAGCGATACCCACTGGGATGCCTTCACCAACGCCGGTGCATAGAGTCGGATCCAGCAGGGCGCCTCGCCGGCACCTCACAGCTTCGCAATGTTCAAGAAAGTCCTGATCGCCAACCGGGGCGAGATAGCGCTGCGCGTCATCCGTGCCTGCCGCGAGCTAGGCGTGCAGACGGTCGCGGTGTACTCGGAGGCCGACAGAGAGTCGCTCCACGTCCGCTTCGCCGACGACGACGTGTGCATCGGTCCCCCGCCGGCGCGCGAATCGTACCTCAACATTCCCCGCATCATCGCGGCCGCCGAGATCACGGGCGCCGACGCGATCCACCCAGGTTATGGGTTCCTGGCGGAGAACGCGGAGTTCGCGGAGACGTGTACGGCGTCGGGGATAACGTTCATCGGGCCGACTGCGGCGCAGATTCGCGTGATGGGCGACAAGGCCGCGGCGCGCCGCGCGATGCAGGATGTGGGCGTTCCGATCGTACCGGGCTCGCCCGGTCCTGTGGAGGACGCCGACGACGCGCTGACGTTCGCGAATCAGATTGGATTCCCGGTCATCATCAAGGCGGCCGCGGGCGGCGGCGGAAAGGGAATGCGCGTCGCTGCAGATCCTGACGACTTCGCGCGAGCATTCCAGCTCGCGCGCTCGGAAGCGCTCTCGGCGTTCGGCAATGGCGATGTCTACGTCGAGAAGTATCTCGCGCGGCCACGGCACATCGAGTTCCAGATTCTGGGCGACGCGCACGGACACGTGATTCACCTCGGCGAGCGCGACTGCTCGGTGCAGCGCAGACACCAGAAGCTGATCGAGGAAGCGCCGAGCCCGGCGATGACGCCAGAGCTTCGCGCCGCGATGGGCGATGCTGCAGTTCGCGGCGCGCAGGCGATCAACTACGTCGGCGCTGGCACCATCGAGATGCTACTCAATGAAGACGGATCGTACTACTTCATGGAGATGAACACCCGCATCCAGGTCGAGCACCCTGTGACCGAGATGATCACTGGAGTCGATCTCGTGAAGGAGCAGATTCGCGTCGCAGCGGGTGAGGAGCTGGACGTGCGTGAGCTTCCGCCACTCCGCGGCCACGTGATCGAGTGCCGCGTGAACGCCGAGGATCCTGCGCGCAACTTCCAGCCATCGCCAGGGCGCGTGGACGTGTTCCACCCACCAGGCGGTCCGGGCGTCAGGCTCGACACTCACGTGTACGCTGGCTACACGGTCCCGCCGTATTACGACTCGCTGCTGGCGAAGCTCATATGCCAGGGACGCGATCGCGAGGAGGCCCTCAAGCGGATGCAGATCGCGCTCGAGAGCTTCATCGTAGAGGGAGTGACCACCACGATCCCGTTCCTCGCGCGGGTCATGCAGAACCCGTCGTTCCAGGCCGGCAAGATCGACACGAAGTTCCTCGAGCGCGAAGGCGCCGCCATCGCTCAAGGACTCGGGTAGGAATCAATTTGCGGCTCGATGTCTATCTCACGCCCGATGAGCTCGCGCCGGGTGAGCTTGGCGGACGCGTGGTATGCGTGATCGACGTACTGCGCGCGTCCACGACCATCGTCGTTGCGCTCGCCAACGGTGCGCGTGCGGTGTTGCCATTCGAAGACACCGACGAGCTCATGGCGCGCGCTAAGCAGTTCGAGCGTGACGTCGTCGTGCTCGCCGGCGAGCGACGCATGCTTCCCATTCCGGGCTTCGACCTCGGCAACTCGCCAGCGCAGTTCACGCGCGCTGCGGTCGGATCGAAGACGGTGCTTCTGACGACGACGAACGGTACGCGCGCGCTGCTTGCCACGCAGGGCGCGGCGGACGTGGTCGTCGGTGCGTACGTGAACAGCGCCGGGGTCACTGCGATGCTCCGTGCGGCGCTACGCGGCGGCACTGACGTGGCAATCCTGTGCGCTGGACAGGATCGACACTATGCGCTGGAAGACGCCGTCTGCGCGGGCCGCTACGTGCGTGGCGTGACGCGACGCATGTCAGGGGTCGCGATGAACGACGCGGCGCACTCGTGCTCGATGCTGGCTCGCAACTACGGCGACGACGTCACGACTGCGTTCCTTCACTCCGCGCACGGACGTGCGCTGTCAGATGCGGGCTTCCATGACGATATCGCGCTCTGCGGGAGCATCGACGCGTTCAATGTGGTACCGGTGTTCAATGACCGGCAGATAACGATGCTCGGCCCTCACAGGGAGCGTTGAGGTGACCTCGAACGCCGTACGTCGAGAGGTGGAAGCGATCGCGCTTCTCCTGCTCGCGATCTTCCTCGCGGGAGCGCTCGCGCTTCACGGCTGGGGCGCGATCCGCGGCATTGCACCTTGGGGAGGATTCGGCGCGCTCGGCGCGTCGGTGGCGGGAGCGCTCATCACGGTCTTCGGCTGGCTCGGTGCAGCGTTGCTCCCGATCGCGCTCGGCGTCCACGCGCTTCGACTGTTCGGCCGTCTCAGCGGGGGCAGAGACCGCTCCTGGCTGACATTCCTGCTCGGCATGGTGATCGTACTGCCGTTCGCCGCCGCTGTGGCCATGGGCGCCACGCGAGACAGCAATGCGTGGTGCGGCGTGGTCGGCGGACTCATCGCGTTTTACTCGGTGAAGGTTGCAGGCATGGTCGGCGCGTGGCTGCTGGTGGTGCTCGCGCTGAGCACACTGATGGCGGCTACGCTCTCGTGGAATCCGATCCGGATGCTCGTTGGCCGAGACGCCGCACCCGAGCCGACACCGAGTGCGGCGCTCGATGACGAGGATTACGCGCCACCGCGCAGCCGGCGCGACAAGCTTCTCGCTCAGGAGCTGGAGCCGCCGCCGGAGGAGATGCCGGTGATCGACGATATGATCAGCGCGCCCTTCGAAGCTCGGAAGGACCGCTCGCGCCGGAAACGCGGTAAGGACATGTCGGCGCACTCGACTGACGAGCGCGTCGCCGCGGAGATCGACGCGACGGACGTCCGAGGAAGTCAGTTCGACGACTCCGATCTCCCGCCAGCGGAGCTTCTGACACTACCGGCGCCGAAGAACGCGGATGCAGGGCGGCGTGAGCTCGATTCTGCGGGACAGCGCTTGATGGATGCGCTGCGCACATTCCGCGTCGAAGGAACGTTGGTGGGGCGCACCACGGGTCCCGCAGTCACTCAATTCGAGATCGCGCCAGCTGCGGGCGTAAAGGTTCGTCACTTCGCGAACCTCGCGAACGACCTCGCGCTGGCGATGCGCGCGCAGAGCATCCGCGTCGTTGCGCCAATTCCCGGGAAGGGAGCGGTCGGTGTCGAAGTGCCGAACCCGGTCCCCGAGATGGTAGCGTTCCGTGAGCTGCTCGAGTCGGCCGACTTTCAGGGTGCGCGTGCGGCGCTTCCAATCGCGCTCGGGAAGGATCTCGCGGGACGTCCGGTCATCGCCGACCTGGCGAAGATGCCGCACCTGCTGATCGCTGGCGCGACAGGATCGGGGAAGTCGGTGTGCGTGAATACGCTGATCACGAGCCTGCTGTACAGGCACACGCCGCGGACGCTTCGGTTCCTGATGGTGGATCCGAAGATGGTGGAGCTATCGGTGTACAACACGATCCCGCATCTCCGGCACAAGGTCGTGACCGACAACCGGGACGCGGCTGCGGTGCTCAAGTGGGCGGTGTACGAGATGCAGTCGCGCTACGAGCTCCTCGCGGCGAACAACGCTCGGAATCTGCAGGATTTCAACCGCAAGGTGACGGAGGGCGCGCCGCTCAAGCGGCCCAAGACTCCGAACGTCGCGTTCGAGGATCTGGAGTACAGGGACGGCGTGCTCCCGTACATCGTCGTCATCATCGACGAGCTCGCAGATCTGATGATGACCGTGCAGGGCGAGGTCGAGACGCCGCTCGCGATGCTTGCGCAGAAGGCGCGCGCGATCGGGATCCATCTCATTCTGGCGACGCAGCGGCCGAGCGTGAACGTGATCACGGGGTTGATCAAGGCGAACTTCCCGAGCAGGATCGCGTTCCGTGTCGCCAGCCAGGTTGACAGCCGCACGATTCTCGACGGGATGGGTGCGGAGTCGCTGCTCGGGAACGGCGACATGCTGTTCATCCCGCCGGGGAAATCGGAGCCTGCGCGTTTGCAGGGCGCGTTCATATCGAGCGAAGACACCGAGCGTCTCATGGACTGGTTCGATAACCGGCGGAAGGCGCGTGCGCTCGGGTCGGTGATCGATGAGTCGAGCGAGAGTGACATTCTCGAGGCGGTGCGGGCGCGTGAGGCGTCCGAAGCAGGCGGAGATGGCGGCGACATCGATGACGGCGAGCGCGACAAGCTGTTCCGCGACGCTGCGGAGATAGTGGTGCAGAACCAGAGCGGATCGACATCGCTGCTGCAGCGTCGGCTCAAGATCGGGTACGGGCGCGCCGCGCGGATCATCGACCAGCTCGAGCTTGCCGGAGTCTTGGGCAAGTCGGACGGGCCTCGTGGGCGTGACGTGCTGGTTGGACTCGACGACCTGGACCGTATAGCGCCTCGGTAGGGGCAGAAAGCGCCGGTCGGACGCTCGCGTGTCGTGCTCTCCGGAGACGCTCGACGCGTTAGGCGAGTGGCGCCAACGCTGATGGTGCGGTGCCGCTTCGCAGAAAGGGGAGCATAATCAGCCCTAGCTGTGCTCGCGCTCGCGACGCTTTGCGTCGCTGTAGGCGCTGCGCGCAGACGGGCTGATTATGCTCCCCTTTCTGCTTCGCTGGATCGGTCGCGCGCGCGGTCGGGGTCGCTTGAATTTGTGCTTGGGGAGGGAGAATGGCTTGCGCGGAGCTCGGGGTTCGCGTGTAAGATCGCCTTGTGCTCACTGAGCGGCAGAGAGTCGGGCTCAAGGGGGAGGCGATCGCTGCGCGGTGGCTGGAGGGGCGCGGGTGGGCGATTCTCGACCGGAGGTTCCGGAGCGGGCACCGCGATCTGGACCTGGTCGCGTTCCGGTGGGAGGGTGCTGGGCGGCTGGTGGCATTCGTCGAGGTGCGGACGCGCTTCTCGACGGACTTGGGGACGCCTGCCGAGACCGTTCAGTGGCGGAAGCAGCAGGAGTTGGGTCGTGCGGCGAGGGCGTGGCTGGCGGTGAACAAGCGTTCAGGGGACAGCTACAGGTTCGACGTAGTGGGGGTGATTTTGGGGGGCGGGAGGGTGCTGATTCAGTACGTTCCAGACGCCTTCTGGCTGAGAAGTTTCGGTTGATTTTCGGCTCTGAATTTCGTATTTTATTCGGGTCAACCTGACGTGCAGAAACGGATGTGTACCCGGCTTTCTTGCCTGGAAACACGAATCCGGATGGTGCCGCGGGGGGTTATCTTTACAGTCAGCAAAAGGGCAAAGGCAATGGCCGTTTCCGCAATGCAGGACGACAAGAAGAAGGCATTGAACCTTGCAGTCGCGCAGATCGAGAAGAACTGCGGCAAGGGTTCGATCATGCGCATGGGAACGGAATCCTCGCGCGTGAAAGTGGATTCCATATCGACGGGCGCGATAAATCTCGATGCAGCGATCGGTGTGGGTGGTATCCCGCGTGGACGCGTCACTGAGATCTACGGTCCGGAATCGAGCGGTAAGACGACGCTGTGTCTCCATGTAGTAGCGAATGCGCAGCGTGCTGGTGGCGTCGCGGCTTACATCGACGCTGAGCATGCGCTGGACACCGAGTACGCGGCGAAGCTGGGAGTGGATGTCGAGAACCTTCTCGTGTCGCAGCCCGACACGGGTGAGCAGGCCCTCGAGATCTGCGAGATTCTGGTTCGCTCCGGTGCCGTGGATGTGATAGTGATCGATTCGGTCGCGGCACTGGTGCCGAAGGCCGAGATCGAAGGGGACATGGGTGATTCTCACGTCGGTCTTCAGGCGCGGCTCATGAGCCAGGCGCTGCGGAAGCTGACGGGCGCGATAGCGCGGTCGAACACGTCGGTGATCTTCATCAACCAGCTTCGCGAGAAGATCGGTGTGATGTTCGGTAACCCCGAGACGACGACGGGTGGTAAGGCTCTCAAGTTCTACGCGTCAGTTCGACTCGACATTCGCAGAATCGGTCCGGTGAAGGAGAAGGAGGACGTGGTAGGCTCGCACGTTCGTGTGAAGGTTGTAAAGAACAAGGTCGCGCCGCCTTTCAAGCAGGCCGAGTTCGATATCATGTACGCCGAGGGCATCAGTCACGCGTCGCTGGTTCTCGACATCGCTGCTGAGAACAACATCATCGACAAGTCGGGTGCGTGGTACAGTTATGGCAGTCAGCGGATCGGGCAGGGACGTGAGAACGCGAAGCTCTATCTGAAGGACAATCCGGCTCTGATGAGCGAGGTCGAAGAGAAGGTCAAGACGATTCTCGGGATCTCTGGCGTAGCGCCGGGCGTAGCTGCGGAGACGGCCGAAGAGCTCTAACCAGAGCGTCGGATCGCTCCAAACAAATGTGTCGCCGAGGTAGTGCGGTTTGTAGGAGATGGGGCCCGGACTCCCCGCCTAATGCGAATCGTGCTGCCTCGGCGACTTTCTTTTGCCATTGAGTGAGCTGCGTGGCGCAATCTGCATACAATCGCGCGCTTGATCTGCTCGCGGCGCGCCCGTATTCCGTGCGCGATCTCAGGCGCAAGCTGATCCAGAAAGAGTATCCGACTGACGAAGTCGAGGCAGCTGTGACGAGGCTTACCGAAGCCGGGCTGCTCGACGACTCGAGGTACGCGCTGGCGTACGCGCGCTCGAAGATCGTGAGCGCGGGCGCGTCGAAGCGGCGCGTCCGGCAGGAGCTAGCGCGAAAGGGCGTGGAGTCGGCGGTCGCGACCGAAGCGGTCGAGCAGGTCATCATCGACGAGGAAGTGGATACTGCCGCGACGGTGCGACGGGTGGCGCGCAGGAAGCTCATCACGATGGGCGATCTCGAGCCGCTCGTTCTGAGGCGGCGGCTGTACGCGTTTCTCGCGCGCAAGGGATACGATCTCGATGAGATTCGCAGCGTGGTCGACGAGCTGATGAAGCGGTAGTTTACCGCCGCCGGCGGGCGCTGCAGTGCCCCATCTATATTTCCCGGCATGAGATCGTCGGAGATTCGTGAGCAGGTTCCTGGAGTACTTCGAGCGACAACAGCACGAACGGTTGCCGAGCTCGTCGCTCGTGCCGCGCGACGATCCCACGCTGCTGTTCACCAACGCGGGGATGGTGCAGTTCAAGAAGGTGTTCCTTGGCGCGGAGCAATCGCCGAGTGCGACGCGGCGGGCAGCGACGGCGCAGAAGTGCGTGCGTGCGGGCGGGAAGCACAACGATCTCGAGCAGGTCGGTCACACCGCGCGGCACCACACCTTCTTCGAGATGTTGGGCAACTTCTCCTTTGGCGATTACTTCAAGCGCGAGGCGATCTCGTTCGCGTGGGAGTTCGTGACGCGCGAGCTGGGGCTGCAGCCTGCACATCTGCGCGTCACCGTGTTCCGCGACGACGATGAGGCGCGCGCGCTGTGGCGCGAGATCTCTGGGCTGCCTGACGCGCGGATCTACGGCCTGGGCGAGAAGGACAATTTCTGGCAGATGGCGGATACCGGGCCCTGCGGCCCTTGCAGTGAGATCTACGTCGATCTGGCGAACGTCGCGCAGGATTGGTTGCCTCCGGCCGGACTCGACGCGCGATGGACAGATCCGTCCTGGGTGGACATGCCAACGGACGAGTTCGTCGAAGCGGCGGAAGAAGGACGGTTCGTCGAGATCTGGAACCTCGTCTTCATGCAGTTCGACCGACAGAGCGACGGACGGCTCGTTCCCTTGCCGCGGCCGTCGGTCGACACGGGCGCCGGCCTCGAACGCATCGCAGCGGTGATGCAGGGTGTGTCGAACAACTTCGACACCGACGTCTTCGTGCCGCTGATCGACGCAGTCGAAGCGCAGCTTGGCGCGGCGACCGGATCGAATGCAGCGGAGCGCACAGCGGCGAAGCGAGTGATTGCAGACCATGCTCGCGCCATCGCGTTCCTGCTCGCCGACGGCGTGTATCCTTCGAACGACGGACGCGGCTACGTGCTGCGGCGGATTCTGCGCCGCGCCGTGAGATACGCGTGGCTGCTCGGTCGGAGGGAAGCGACGCTCGCGCCCGTGGTGCAGCGAGTGATCGACACGATGAGCGGCGTTTACCCGGAGCTCGCGGGGCGGACGGCGCACATTCTGGACACGACGCGCGCAGAGGAGGAGCGCTTTCTCGCGACGATCGAGGGAGGGATGCGGCGCTTCGACGAGCTGGCGCCTGCGCACACGACGCAGGAACGCACGATCGCCGGCGACGACGCGTTCAAGCTGTATGACACTTACGGATTCCCGATCGATCTCACCGAGCTCATGGCGCGCGAGCGCGGCTACACGGTTGACATCCCCGGCTTCGAGCGCGCGCTCGAAGGCCAACGGCAGCAATCGAAGGACGAGCGACGCGCGAAGCGTGTGAGCGTCGAGGGCAGCGAGCTGGGCGACGCCTCGGCGTGGACTTCCGACGGCGCGCTTTCGGAGGCGCTCGGTGGATCATCGTTCGTGGGATATGAACGGTGTGAGGTGGAGACGGAGGCGCTTGCGGTGCGCGATCTCGGCGGTGGGCGAGCGGCGGTGCTGCTGCGCGAGTCGCCGTTCTACGCTGAGTCGGGCGGTCAGATCTCCGATCGCGGCGAGATAGCTGGCGACGGGTGGCGCCTCGAAGTGGACGAGGTGAAGAAGCTCGAGGGGCGTCCCGTCGCGATCGGTACGGCGCACGGCGACGCGCGCGTCGGGAGAGTGACGAGCAACAGTGCCGCGCGCCGTGAGGCTCGACACCGAGCGCAACCACACGGCGACTCACCTTCTGCACGCCGCGTTGCGCACGGTGCTCGGCGAGCACGTTCACCAAGCTGGCTCGCTCGTGGCACCAGACCGGCTGCGGTTCGATTTCACTCACACGGGTCCGCTTACCCGAGCGCAGATTCAGGAAGTGGAGGACATCGTCAACCGCGGGGTACTCGCGGCGACTCCGGTGAGCATCACGGAGCGGCCATACCGCGAAGCGATCGCTTCGGGTGCGATGGCGTTGTTCGGCGAGAAGTACGGCGACGTGGTGCGCGTGGTGGACATTCCATCACTCTCGACCGAGCTGTGCGGCGGCACCCATGTTCGGAATACTGCGGAGATCGGGCTCTTCAGCATAGTGAGCGAGTCGGGCGTCGCTGCTGGCGTGCGTCGGATCGAGGCGATCACGGGGACACGCGCGTATGAGGCGGCGCGAGACCGGGAGCACATGCTCTCCGAGCTGGGCGAGCTGGTGAAGGCGCCCGCTGTCGAACGTGCTGAAGCGGGTCCAATCGATGGTCGATGAGCGGCGCGCGCTCGAGAAGCGGGTGTCGGAGCTGATGCGCGGCGGTGCGAGTGGTGGCCCGGTGCAGGAGATCCTCGGATCCGCGGTCGACGTGAAAGGAACGAAGGTAAGCGCGCAAGTGGTGACAGCGGCAGACCAGAAAGCACTGCTGGAGCTCGCCGAGGCAGCCCGGGACAGAGGCGCGGATTCAATCATAGTGCTGCTCGCATCGCTGACGCCGGAGAAGAACGCGCTGATCGTTGCGGTCGGCGATGCGGCGCGCGAGCGCGGTCTGCGCGCGGACGCAATTCTCAAGAGTCTCACTCAGGAATTCGGCGGGCGCGGCGGCGGGCAAGCCGCAACTCGCGCAGGGAGGAGTGCCGGACGCGGAGCTTTTCGACGGGATCATCGCGCGCGCTCCGTCGGTCGTTGCGGAGCAGATCGGGTGAGCGATGCCGCGCGACTTGGTGAATGGCTCGACGTCGAGCTCGCATCTGTGGACGGAGAGCTGCGGCGCCTGATCGTCGACGCGCTTGCCGTCAGGGTGGCGCAGCGCTGCGATGAGTGCTGCGCCGGAGCTGCTCACCGAGTGTGCAGCGGAGCGGCTGCGCACTCTTCTCGCCCAAGGCTGCGACACCCGGGCGGCCGCGCCCGCGCTGCTCGCGATCGATGCGTTGGTGAGTTATGCGTGCCAGGCCCTCGCCTTCGCCGGCGGTGACATCAGCGAGCGCGCGGAGGCGATGGCGCTCGCGTTGAGCACGACGCTCGCCGCGCCGGACGCCGCCGCGTGATAGTCATTCTGTTCACCGGCGGGACCATCGCGATGCGCAACGATCCTGTGGCGCGCGGCGCCACGCCCGCGTTGAGCGGCGCCGAGATCGTCGAAGCGACGCGGGGGATCACATCGACTACGCGCGTGGAAACCGAGGATTGGGGACGGTTTCCGGGTCCGCACATGACCGTCGCGCGGATGTGGGCGCTGCGCACACGCATCGCGCAGCATCTCGATCGAGATGACGTATCCGGAGTCGTCGTCACACACGGAACCGACACGCTCGAGGAATCGGCGTACCTTGCGGCGCGCTCGCTGGACTACGCCAAGCCGGTGGTGTTCACAGGTGCGATGCGCACGCAGAGCGACCTCGGCTGGGACGGACCTGCAAATCTGCTCGAGGCGGTGCAGGTCGCCGCGAGCCCGACCGCTCGCGATCACAGCGTGATGGTCGTGCTGAGCGGGCAGATATTCTCCGCGCTCGACGTGACCAAGTCGAACACGCAGCTGCTCGACGCGTTCGAGAGTCCAGGACTGGGGCCGCTCGGGTACATCGACGAAGGCGAGGTGATCTTCAGGCGTGATCTGCCGCCGGCGCCCGCCCCGTTGCAACCGCGCGAGCCTGCGACACCGGTGGACATATTCTTCGCGAGCGCCGGGTGCGACTCGCGGCTGCTCGACGCGGTGCGAGATGAATCGCGGGGCGCGGTGATCGCGGCGATGGGTCGTGGCAACGTCCCGCCCGAGATGGTGCCGGGAATCCAGCGCTACATCGACGTCGGGAAGCCGGTGGTGATAACGTCTCGCACCGGCGGCGGGCGCGTCGGGCACACATACGCGTATCCGGGCGGTGGTCGCACGCTGGAGGACATCGGCGCGATCATGGCGGGCTCGCGAAGATCGCAGCAGGCTCGCATCGATCTCATGCTCGCGCTCGGCGCCGGACTCGGCGACGGCGAGCTGCGCGCACTGTTCGCCGATTGACGGTGGCCGTGAGCGAGCTTGCGCCACCACGCGCGGTCATCGAGATAACGCGTAAGCTGGAAGCTGACGGACACGAAGCCTGGTGCGTCGGCGGCGCCGTGCGCGACGCGCTGCTCGGCATCCCGAACCTCGACTGGGATCTGGCGACGAGCGCGCGACCGGAAGAAGTGCGCAAGCTCTTCCGCCGCACCGTGCCCGTGGGCATCGAGTTCGGGACGGTCGGCGTGCTCGATCACGACGGAGTGATGCACGAGGTGACGACTTTCAGACGCGACGTCGAGACCGACGGAAGGCACGCAGTGGTGAGGTTCGGAGGCTCGCTCGACGACGATCTGGCCAGGCGCGATTTCACGATCAACGCGATAGCGTACTCGCCGACGCGCGACGAGCTGCGCGATCCCTTCGGGGGGAGACGCGATCTCGAGCAGAGGAGTGCTGCGCGCAGTCGGCGACGCGCCGACGCGAATGCGAGAGGACAGATTGCGCGCGTTGCGTGGAATGCGATTCGCCGCGCGCTTCGAGTTCGAAGTCGAAGCTGCAACATGGCGCGCAATAGTGCAGAGCGCACCGGAGCTCGGGAGATTGTCGCCCGAGCGGGTGCGGCAGGAGATCGAGAAGACCATGACGCAGGTGGCGCTGCCGAGCGTCGCGTTCAGGATGTGGCGCGAATCGGGGGCGTTCGCGTCGCTCGTTCCGTCGCTTGCCGGCGTCTCCGACCTCAAGCTCCGCGCGCTCGACCATCTTCGCCGGCCGATCCTGCCCACTCGACCACAACGGCTGTCGAACCGCCTGACCGCCCTCTTCGCGGCCGCGCGCGCTGGCACGGCGCTCGCGAGTCTCAGGGCATTGCGCTTCTCCAACGCGAGCGTCGCGTGGGTCGGAGGGCAGGTAGAGCGCTGGCATGAAATGGGGCATGAGATGAGAGAGACATTGAGCCGCGCCGAGCCGCCTTCGGATGCCGTGCTGCGACGATGGGCGGCGCGTGCGGGACGTACGCGTCTGGCTCCGCTCCTTCGCGTGGCCGACGCGTTCTGGTGGGCCGAGCGCGAGGCGGGGCAGCGCGCGCCATCGCGGGAAAGAGTGGAGTCGGTGTATCGCCGCGCGATCGCGATTGCGTACCGCGACCCTGTCGAGGTCGCGGATCTCGCGGTCGGCGGCGACGATCTAATCGCGATAGGGATCAAGGGGAAGCGACTGGGCGAGTCACTGCGTGCGCTGCTCGACGTCGTGATCGACGATCCGTCGCGAAACACGCGTGACGCACTGCTACGCCTCGCGCAGGAGCGCGCATGATCTTCAGGACGCGCGAGCAGCCCGTGACGGTGTGGAAGAGATTCAGATCGGGGAGCGACGGCTTCACGTTCGAGCAGCACGAGGGCGGTGTCTTCGAAGCGCACATCGCGACGAACGCGGAGCGCGCGGTGGACCTTCTCTACGTGTTGAGCGAGCAGCTGCCGCCGGCGGTGGATCTCACGCTCGCCGACAGGAGATCTCATTCGCTGTGGGAAGGGTCAGACGTAGCGCTTCCCGACGTGCGCGACGCTCTCGCGCGGCTCAAGATTCCGCTCGCGACGTATGGTGGAATCGACCTCAGCATCTACACGCCGGACGATCAGCTCTCGCTTACCGCGAACCTCGATCTCTACGCGTTCGGGCGAAGTGATCGGTGGTTGTATCTGCTGCACGCGAAGGGGTTGGAGCAGTACGGCGCGGTGGCGGGGAAGCCGTGGCGAGGGCAGCCGTGGGATCGCGCCGCGGCGCCGGTGTTGACGTCGGCGATCGCGGCGGCAGCCGAGAGGCTCGGACTAGAACGGAAAGAGTGAGCGCGCCGTGAGCGGCGCCGCACTCGTCGCATCGGTGGTTGCAGCGCTCGCGAACGTAGCGGGCGCGCTTTTCGTTACGAGGCGGCGCGACTGGAGTCACGAAGCGCTCGACGTGATGATCGCGTTCTCCGGCGGCTTCATGATCGCCGTCGCGCTCGTCGACATGCTACCGGAGGCGTTCCGGGCGCACGGTGTCGAAGCGGCGTGGGTCGCGCTCGCGGGCTACCTCGCTGTGCATCTCACACAGCACACGCTCGTCCCGCACTTCCATTTCGGCGAGGAGACCCATCACGTCTCGCCTTCCGTCGGGATGTCCGCGCTCATCGGACTGCTGCTGCACATGTTCATGGATGGCGTCGCGATAGCGAGCGGTTTCAGCGCAGGCTCGACCGTGGGGACGCTCGTGGTCGTCGCGATAGTGCTTCACAAGCTGCCCGAAGGCTCGACCGTGTCGAGCCTGTGCATCGCGGCAGGTTTCGGAAGGTCGCGCGCACTGATCGCCGCGGCGACGCTCGGCTGCGCGACGATCGTGGGCGCGCTCGTGACCGAGCTCGTGGCTCCCCTCAGCGAGTACGGGCTCGCGCTGTCGGGTGGCGTCACGCTCTACGTTGCGGCGTCGAATCTCGTTCCAGAGATTCAGCACAAGCGCGGATTGGCGTCTCCCGCTCGCGTTCTTCGGCGGTGCCGTGGCGTTCGCCATCGGCCAGTTGCTGCTCGCCGGCTGACGTGACGCACGCATGCTCACGGATCCGCGTAGCGATACAGGTTGTTGATGCGGATTGCGCGATAGATGCTCTTCGCTGGAACTCCCGGCGCGCTCCAGATCTGCATTCGACTCACGAGGTTCGATGACGGATCGACCTCATCCACCAGGCCCCAGTTCGTCCACGCGACGACCGTGTTGCCATTGGCGAGCCGCTGCGCGGAGCCGGTGAAGGTATTGAAGAACGCGGGCGATGGCTGATACTGCCACACCATCGTCGCGGTCTTCGCGGCCTTCATTCAGCGCGTACTCGACGACGCGTGATGCTTGCGGTGAGTGGTTCGTGCCGTTGTCGAACATCAGCAGATGACCGTTTGGAAGCATTCGCACGCTGTGCTGTCCGCTGAAGCCACCAAGTGGGTCGCCGAGGATGGAGAACTGATTGCGAACTCCGCCGAGCTGCCAATCGACTGCATGAGTTGCAGAGTCGATCTTGATTATCGCGTCCATGTTGCGGTAGGAGACTATGACTCCGCCGTCGAGATCGAATGTGATGGAGTTCGGGTGATCCAGATCGTCGCTGTTGAAGGAATCGGAGTAGTCGCTCAAGCTCCACTGCTTCCACCCATCCACGAGCGTGTCGACCGCGCCGCTCGCTGCGATGCGGAGGACCTGGTGGCCAGCGAAAGGCGCGTTGGATGCGCCACCGCGACTCGTCAGGTCGGTGGGGCGTATGTCGTAGCCGAAGAGATAGTCGGCTGTTCGATTGCCGAGCCGATCTACCGCAATGATGAGCTCGTGCGGATCCGTGTAGGGGCTCCCGGTTGCGTTGATCATGCGGACCGAATCACCTTGCGGCGTCACCTCGAGGTAGCCGCCCGGAAGTGCGTCGTACCCTCTGCTGCTTCCGACGTAGATCGTGAAGTCGCCATTCTTCTGCTGCTTGGTCTCCATGACGTCGTGCGCACCGATGCCGCGGTACCATCGGAGCGCTCCGGTGGAGTCGAAGGCGACCGCGTAGCCGTTGCCATCGCCCGCGATGAGCGCCGTGAGCGTGTAGCCATGAGTCGGCGTGTTTCCAGATACCGTAGTCATCGACACGCCCGCGAGGCCGGCCGGCAGCGGCGGAGTGGTCTCGACCGCGCTCGCGCCGGAGACTATGCTGCTCCCGCGCCGCGAATCGAGCGTGATCGTGTACTGCGTGGCGGGGCGCAGGCCGAGTATCGGCAGTGCGCCCTTGCCGCTGGGGAACCACGGCGTCGCGCCGACGTCGGTGCCGTCGGCCGACGCGTATCGAGCCCGGATCGAGTCGGCGGACGGGTCGGCGAAGGTGACGTCGAGCGCCATCGACGCCAGCTGGGCAGCGGCTCGACGGTTGCGATTACAGGCGGGGCGGGCGGGGCGAGGAGATCGGTTCTCCCAGTATCAGAGCAGCCAGCGAGGAGCGCAAGCGTGGCGACTGCGAGGAGCGCGGGAGCAGAGACGACGGGCGCAGGTCGCGTTGAGGACCGCGGCGGTGGGCTGGGAAGCACTCTTGCACAGTGGGCAAGAGTCAGCGCGCGAGGGGTCGTTCAATTCGTCGTGCATGGGTCTTTCTGTTGTTGGATGTGGTCCCGCGTGATTGTATGGCTACCAATGCAACACAACCCTTCGACGCGACACCGACTCCACTGTTTCATGAAGAATTCATTCAACGGTCGATTTGTGCTATGCTCGACCCTGCGATTGTGACGGGGGGATCGCGGTGCAAGATGTCATCAAGGTCGTACCGCTACGCGCCGCTACAATGGACCGCGCGCGTGCGGTCCCGCTGATGCGCACGGTTTAGTGCAGATGCCCAAGCGACACCGCGAGAGACCGGCGCCGTCGCTGTTCGCGCCACCGTCGGCGACGCAGCCACTCGCCGCGCGCATGCGACCACGGACTCTCGACGAGTACGTCGGGCAGGAGCATCTGCTGGCAGCCGGGGAAGCCGCTGCGCACGGCGATAGAGCGCGGCACGATCGGCTCGATGATCTTCTGGGGCCCGCCAGGGACGGGCAAGACGACACTCGGCCGACTCATCGCGCAGTACACCGACAGCGAGTTCGTACCGTTCTCGGCGGTCACCGAGGGTGTGCCGCGGGTGCGCGAAGTCGTCGTTGAGGCCGAAGAGCGGCTCGTTCTTGGACGTGGAACGATCCTCTTCGTAGATGAAATCCACAGGTTCAACCGCGCGCAGCAGGACGCATTCCTCCCCCATGTGGAGCAGGGGACGATAACGCTCATCGGCGCGACGACGGAGAACCCGTCGTTCGAGGTGAACGGCGCGCTGCTCTCCCGCATGCGCGTCTTCGTGCTCGAAGCGCTCACTGAAGGTGACCTTGTGGCCGTGATCGACCGCGCACTCGCGGACCGCGAGCGCGGACTCGGCGCGCGCAACGTGAGCATAGACGACGACGCGCGCGCGGTGCTGGCGCGCGAGAGCGATGGCGACGCGCGACGCGCGCTCACCGCACTCGAGGCGGCTGCGATCGACGTAGGCGACGGGGGCGTCATCACAGTGGATGCCGTGCGCGACGCAATGCAGAAGCGCTTCGCGTTGCACGACAAGAGCGGCGAAGCGCACTTCAATCTGCTTTCAGCGCTGCACAAGAGTCTGCGCGGGAGCGATCCGAACGCCGCGCTCTACTGGGCCGCGCGGATGATCGAAGGGGGCGAGGATCCGATGACGATCTTTCGTCGCTCGATCGCGATGGCGGCCGAAGACATCGGCGTGGCGGACCCGCAGGCGTTGCAGCTCGCGGTCGCCGCGCGCACGGCGTATCACATCCTCGGTCCGCCGGAAGGATATCTCCCACTCGCGGAGATGCTCGTCTACCTCGCTACCGCTCCCAAATCCAACTCGTCGTACCGCGCGCTCGGCGACGCGATGGATGCAGCGCGCGCCACGCCCGGCGAGGGACCGCCGCTGCACATTCGCAATGCGCCGACGCGGCTCATGAAGCAGCTCGGCTACCACGACGGCTACAAGTACGCGCACGACAGCGAGGATGCGTACATCCCGCAGGAATATCTCCCCGACAAGTTGCGCGGGTCGGTGTTCTACGAGCCGGGGCCGTTCGGGTTCGAGAAGGAGATCGCGAAGCGGTTGGCGTGGTGGGCCGAGCTCAAGAAGCGCGCGGACGCCGAAGTCATCGCCCGAGAGCGCGGCGGGGCCGGCAGACAACGCGCGGTAGGGCGCGCCTACGCCGTCGCGAGCGCCGTCACGATCCGGTCCGCTGCGTGGCCGTCCCATCCCGCCGGTTTGCGCGGGACAGTCTCTGTGACCGCGGCGACCGCATCGACGTAGGCTGCGAGTATTCCGCGTGGCGAGAGCGGCCAGTGTGCGAGTCTGTTGGTTCCCTCGGTGACAGTGATCGGCCGCTCAGTCTGCTCGCGCAGCGTAACGCACGGGACGCCCAGCGCTGTCGTCTCTTCCTGGATGCCGCCCGAATCCGTCAACACGCACTGCGCGCCGTCGGTGAGAGCGAGCATCTCCGTGTAGCCAAGGGGCTCGAGGATCGTGATCGGCGCGAGCATGTGGTGAAGATGAAAGCGCTCGATGTTCTTGCGCGTGCGGGGATGGAGCGGGAGCACTACCGGCACCGATTCGGCGACCAGTGCGAGGCCGCCGAGTACGCACTCGAGCGAGTGCTTGTCATCGACGTTCGAGGGGCGGTGCAGTGTGGTCGCGACGTAGTGCCGGCGTCGAAGTCCGAGTCGCTCGAGCGTGTTCGTCGCGCGCGCTTCCGGCAGCCGCGCCATCAGCGTGTCGATCATCACGTTGCCGACGAACCGTATCCGGTCGCGCGGGATTCCTTCCGCGAGCAGATTGGCCTCGGCGTCTTCGGACGGCGTGAGCAGGAGATCCGACAGCCGATCCGTCAGCACGCGATTCACCTCTTCCGGCATCCGCCAGTCGTTGCTGCGAAGCCCCGCCTCGACGTGCGCGATACGCGCGTGCGTCTCCGCCTTGAGCTTCACGGCGACGAGCGATGCAGCGAGCGTGGAGTTCACGTCGCCGACGACCACCACCCAATTCGGTCGCGCCTTGAGTAGCACTGGCTCGAACGCTTCCATGATCTTCGCCGTCTGCACAGCGTGACTCGCCGTGCCCACGCCGAGGTGGAAATCGGGCTCGGGAATGCCGAGCTCCGCGAAGAACGTGTCGGACATCGACGCGTCGTAGTGTTGGCCTGTGTGGACGAGGATTGCGGTGTGGCCGGCCGCCTTAAGCGCGCGGATGATCGGCGCGATCTTCATGAAGTTTGGTCTCGCGCCTGCGACGACGAGAACCTTTAGATGATCCGTGGGCATTGTGCGGGGTAAGCTATAGTCCGGCGGTATGGAGTCCAAACGATCGGCACTTTCCGTGCAGGGGAGACGGGCATGAAAAAAACAATTGTGATGTGCGCGGTCGGCCGTACTGGCGGGGTGTGCAACGCTCGGACATGCCGCGTTCAGGCAGCCCGCGGTGAGCTTCCGCGATCTGCAGGTGGAGGGCGTCGGGACGAAGGGCGGCACTGTGGACGTCATCCTCAGCATCTACAATCCGAACGGATTCCGGCTGGACGCTACACAGCTCACTTATCGGCTGCTCGTCGACACGTCGTCGGTGGGCGAGGGCGAGTACAAGCAGCGGCTCTCGGTCCCGAGCCACGACTCCACAACGGTCTCGCTGCCGGTGCAGCTGAGCTATGCCGGACTCGCAACCGCAGCCAAGCAGTTGCGCGAGACGGGCTCGGTCAAGTACCGTGTCCTTGGCAACCTCACGGTCGCGACGCCCATCGGGAACTTCACGAGGCCGTACGACCAGACTGGGCGATTCTCATCCCTTAGCGGCACTGGCCGGTAGCGAAATTATTGTCACGAGAGCTCATTGATCTTACCGCCCCGGTCGAGCGCGCACTCCTCGTCGGGGCGCCGCGAAAGGGACGCGCCGCAAAGCAGACGACCACCGAGCATCTAGAGGAGCTCGCTAGGCTCGCCGACACCGCTGGCGCCGAAGTCGTCGGCGAAGTCACGCAGCAGATCGAGCGGCCGAACCCGGCCACGTACCTCGGCAGCGGCAAGGTCGAGGAGCTCAAGCAGACGATCGGCGACACCGACGCGACGCTGCTCCTCTTCGACGACGAGCTGAGTCCCAGCCAGGCGAAGAACATCGAGGACCTCACCGGCCGCCGCGTGATGGACCGCGCCGAGCTGATCCTCGACATCTTCGCGACGCGGGCGCGGAGCAGCGAGGCGAAGATGCAGGTCGAGCTCGCGCAGCTCGCAGTACATGCTCCCTCGCCTAACGCGCATGTGGACGCACCTGGAGAAGTTCCGCGGAGGCATCGGGATGCGCGGGCCTGGCGAGACGCAGCTCGAGACTGACCGTCGATTGATCAGTCACCGGATCAAGACTCTCAAGGGTCGTCTGGAAGACGTGAGACGGTCGCGCGAGGTGCAGCGCGGTACGCGCAAGGCTGCGTTCCAGGCGAGCCTGGTCGGATATACCAACGCTGGCAAATCGTCGATCCTGCGTGCGCTGGCGGGCGACGAGAGGGTGTTCGTGGAGAACCGGCTCTTCGCGACGCTCGACCCGCTCACGCGTGAAGTGGACATCGGCGACGGCGAGCGCATTCTGCTCACCGACACGGTAGGCTTCGTCCGGAAGCTGCCTCACCAGCTCGTGGCGAGCTTCCGAGCGACGCTCGAAGAGGTGCTGGAAGCGGATCTACTCCTTCACGTGATCGACGTGGCAGATCCGCTGTGGGAGGAGCACCGGGCGGTGGTGGTCGAAGTGCTGGCGGAGTTGGGTGCGAGCGAGAAGCCGGTGATCTACGTGTTCAACAAGTCGGATCTGCTCGCGCCTGAGATTCTGGATGGGATACGGGAGAGAGTGATGAATCTCGTACCGGGCGCGGTGTTCGTGAGTGCGGAAGCGGACGGGGGATTGGAGCCGCTGAAGAGGGCGATTTTGAGACAGGTGAGCGCGCGGCATGAAGTGGTGGAGATTCGACTGCCGATTTCGGATGGGAAAGCGTTGGCGGAGCTTTACCGAAATGGCGATGTCATCTCGCAGCGGACCGAAGGGGATGAGATTGTCGTCTCAGCGAGATCGCGAACAGCTCGCCCCGCCGTGTCGCAGCGCGCACACGTCAGCTGACGGCTTTCGCGTGCGGCAATAAAACGAGCGGCGCCCGTCGGGGACGCCGCTCGCACTCTGCAAAGATGGGTCAGTGATGCCTACGACGCTGCGTTGGGCCGGAAGTCGCCCGTCCGGCGAAGCTGGATGATGTCGCGTGGCGTGTAGTCGTTCGCTGCGGGCTCGCTCTGGAAGTCGGGGACGAGCGCGATGAGCATCGCGCGGAGCTCGGTGTCGTCGGCCGAAGTTGTAGCGGAAGCCGATCAGCCGCTCGATCTGCCGCATCAGCCCTTCGGGGATCCCCGCCTTCTTCGCGCGCAGCACTTTCGGATGATGAGTTGGAAGCGCGTTCTCCTCGTGGAAGAACATCTCCTCATACAGCTTCTCGCCCGGGCGAATACCGCTGAACTTGACCTCGATGTCACGCTCCGGCTCGTAGCCGCAGAGGCGAATGAGATCGGTTGCGAGGTCGACGATCTTCACCGGCTCGCCCATGTCCAGCACGAATACCTCGCCGCCAAGACCGAGTGTACCTGCCTGTAAGACGAGCTGCACTGCTTCGGGGATGGTCATGAAGTAGCGACGCATCTCCGGATGCGTGACAGTGACTGGACCACCAGCACGGATCTGACGGAAGAACGTCGGCACCACCGAGCCACGGCTGCCCAGGACGTTGCCGAACCGGACGGAGACGAAGTTGCGGCCGTGCTCGACCGCTGCGTGTTGCACGACGCGTTCGGCGAGCCGCTTCGTGGCGCCCATGATGCTCGTCGGTCTGACTGCCTTGTCAGTCGAGATGAGCACGAAGTGCTCGACGCCGCTCGCGATCGCGGCATCGACCATGTTGCGCGTGCCTTCGATGTTGTTCGTGATGGCCTCGACGACGTTCTCTTCCATGAGCGGAACGTGCTTGTGCGCTGCCGCGTGGAAGACAGCGTAGGGCCGTATATCGTCGAGGATCGACCGTAATTCGCCGACGATCGCGAACGTCGGCGATGATCGGTGTCACGTTCAGCTTAGGGTACGCCGACCGCAGCTCGGCCTGAATGTCGAAGATCGAGTTTTCGCCGTGACCGAGGATCGCGAGACACGCGGGGCCGAGCTGGGCGATCTGGCGGCAGAGCTCGCTTCCGATCGAGCCGCCGGCGCCAGTGACGAGGATCGTGCGGCCGTGGGCGAGATTGCGGACGGCCGCAAGATCGGTCTCGATCGGGTCGCGGCGCAGAAGGTCTTCGATCTGGACGTCGCGAAGGGATGACGGGGAGCGCGGCCCGCGAGGACGGAGGGACGACGGGGAGGCGCGGCCGGAGAGAATATCCGCGAGCGGCGGGAGGGTGCGCGTTTGAGGCCGGCGTCGGATGCGGCTTTCACGATTCGCCGAATTACCACTCCCGGCGCCGACGGAATCGCGATCACGACGGTACGGGCGTCGTGCTCGCGCGCAACGCGGCCGAGATCGGCGATTGTCCCAGCGACGGGAAGTTCGTGAAGACGGCGGCGCGTCTTTCGCTCATCATCATCCACGAACGCCACAGGATACATGCTGAGATGAGGATTCGTGATCATTTCCTTCGCGATCATCTGACCCGCCGCGCCCGCTCCGACGATTACAGCCCTAACATCGTCGGTGCGTCGGCGGCTGCGCCCATGCCAGTTGCGAATTCGAAAGTAGAGGCGCGGCGTTACAACAACGACCGCTGTCAGGAGCGCGTCAAGCGCGAGGATTGAGAGCGGTACTCGCTCGGAGGTGAGATGCGTTAGCGGAGAACTATCCCGCCCAACAGCATCGAACATGCAGCAGCCCACGCGGCAGCGACGGCGATACGTTCGACCTCTGCGACACTCGCGTAGCTCCAGATGCGCCTGTACAGCCCCCCTACGACGAAGATCCCCAGCTTCAGCGGCACGCCCAGAATTATGAACATGAGCGCCGTACGAATCGCAACACCGGGCAGTGGCCAGCCAAACCGCAGCACGTACGAGCACGCCGCGGCGAGAATAAGCGCCACCGCGTCAACGCCGAGTAGGGAGCGACTACGAACTCGGTTCGCGGTGGTCGAGGCGTCATGATCAGCATTACTTAACCGGGACAGCGTCACGCAGAGGACACAACTCGCGAACTGGCGCAGACGGTATCGTGAACTGCAGAGGCAATGAAGTTGGTCCGTGTGTGATGCGAGGCATTTGCTGGGAGTGCGAGTCTGCGTCACCGCAGTGGGAGTACTTCGAACGAGACGTCACCGTGGGTGCGCCTGAATGCGTGGCGCGCGAAGTGGTCGCCTCGCATGATCGCGGGGCACGCGTTCCCTTGGCGGCTCAATCCGCAATTCGCGTTCGATCGCGATGAATGCGGCGTCAGTTGTGATTATGCGATTGCTACGCACGCCTGATTATCTCTGGGATCGCGGCGGAACGCAACCCGGCATCTCCGGTCGATCACCCCGGTCGGATCTCCACCCGCAATGCTTTGTCGACTCGGTTCCACGCCTGTTGGAGCGCCACCATCGACGCCGACACGTCCTGGAGCGGCGGATGCGAAACTCCGCCTGCGCGCGAGCAAACCCGGTCACCCGCTATGGGTTGACTTCGAGGATTCACTCGCGTGATCTTTGCCGACTACCCGAACATCCAAGGAATGGCCGTACCACTTCTCGATCTCAAAGCCCAGCACGCCACGATACGCTCCGAGGTATTGGATGCGATCATGCCGATTGTTGACGGGCAGACATTCATATTGGGCGAGCCGGTCCAGCGCCTCGAGCGCTCCGTAGCCGGGCTATCGCGTACCGAGCACGCCATCGGCTGTGCCAACGGCACCGACGCCATCCTCCTAGCGCTGAGAGCGCTGGACGTCGGCCACGGCGACTCGGTGGTCACCACACCCTTCACCTTCTTCGCCACCGCTGGCGCCATTCACAACGTGGGCGCCAGACCCGTCTTTGCCGATATCGACCCGGAGACGTTCAACATCTCCGTCCAGGAGGCGGCCGAGGCCGTGAGCCGCACCAAGGGGTGCAAGGCCGTCATTGCCGTCGACCTCTTTGGCCAGATGGCCGCCATCGATGACCTCGCTGCAGCACTCCCCGATGGGCTACCGATCGTCGAAGACGCCGCGCAATCGATCGGCGCACGACGCAAGGTCGAGGGCGAGTGGGTCGTGGCCGGCGAAATAGCGACGATCGGCACCTTCTCCTTCTTCCCGTCGAAGAATCTGGGCGGCTACGGTGACGGCGGGATGATCGTCACGCAGGACGACGCCCTTGGCGCCCGGCTGATGCGGCTGCGAACGCACGGAAGCGTACGGACCTACTTCCACGAGGAAGTGGGCTACAACAGCAGGCTGGACGCGCTGCAGGCGGCCGTGCTCCTGGCCAAGCTGCCGCACCTCTCGAGCTGGAGCGCGGCAAGGCGGCGGAATGCGGAGCTTTACAACAAGGCGTTCGCCGACCTGGACGGCGTCAGGACGCCGGTAATCGATCCCAAGAACGAGTCGATATATAACCAGTATACGCTTCGTGCTCGTCGGCGCGACGAGCTACAGGGCTTCTTGCGCGAGCGCGAGATCGGTAGCTCGGTCTACTATCCGCTCCCGCTGCACCTGCAGCCGTGCTTCAGCTACTTGGGTTACAAGGAAGGCGACTTCCCCGAGAGCGAGCGCGCTGCCGCCGAGGCGATATCGATCCCAATGTTCCCGGAGCTGACCGACGGCCAACGCGACCAAGTCATCTCCACAATTCGTGAATTCTACGGCCGCTGACTGGCGTCAAGCCGCCGCCGGCCATCGCATATGAATATCTCTGAACCGATCACCGGCCGGCGGATACGCTTCGCAGTCGTCGGCTGTGGCAGAATTGCAGCACGCCATTTCGAGGCACTTCGTATCCATTCCGATCGCGCCGAGCTCGTAGGAGTGTGCGATGTAGACCCTGCAGCACTCAACGCAGCGGTCAAGGTGACCGGTGCGCCCGGGTTCCGAACGCTCGACGCTACGGTCGAAGCCACGCATCCAGACGTCGTAGTGTTATGCACACCGAGCGGCGTGCACGCCGCCCAAGGTATCGCTGCTGCTGCGGCAGGCTGCCATGTGGTGACGGAGAAGCCTATGGCGACGCGCTGGGGTGACGCCAAGGACCTCGTGGCTGCCTGCGACGTTGCGGGTGTGAGACTCTTCGTTGTGAAGCAAAACCGACGAAATCCGACGTTGCAGCTCCTCAAACGCGCTTGCGACGAAGGACGCTTCGGCCGCATCTACATGGTCACTCTGAACGTGTTCTGGAACCGCCCGCAGAGTTATTACGACAGCGCCGATTGGCGTGGCACATGGGAATTCGATGGCGGAGCGTTCATGAACCAAGCTAGTCACTACGTTGACTTGCTCGATTGGTTGATCGGTCCGGTTGAGTCGGTGCACGCATATACCGCAACGCTGGCGCGAAATATCCAGGTCGAAGATACCGGCGTCGTGAATATACGGTGGCGTTCTGGCGCCCTAGGTTCCATGAGCGTCACTATGCTGACTTATCCCCGCAATTTCGAGGGCTCGATCACGATTATTGGCGAGCGCGGCACCGTCCGCGTCGGCGGCGTGGCGGTCAATGAGATACAGCACTGGGAGTTCAGCGACAAACGCGACGAGGATGATCTAGTTGCCACCGCGAGCTACGAGACCACATCGGTGTACGGACACGGCCATCCGCTCTACTACGACAATGTCCTTCGGACGCTTACCGGAGAAGGACGCGCTGAGACGGACGGCCGCGAAGGCCTCAAGTCGCTGGAACTTCTGGTCGGGATCTACCTGTCAGCGCGCGACGGCCGTCCCATCGCATTACCCCTCGACTACTAGCGCTCCTTCTGGCCGCTATGGCGCCAAGGACATCGCGCTACTGGATGGGATCGGATCCGTTGCGCATTCTGCTCGTATGCCGGAACGCCAAACGTTCAGCGCGCTTGCCGGCATTGATCAGCACGAACCCTATTGCGATGAACAGTAACCCTTCCGAAACGAACACCGTGCCGAGGTGACTGGACGACACTTTGGCGCCGCCGAGGACTGCAGCTACGTATGCGGCATTGGTGAGCGGATCCGACAGCGCCGCTCGGTTGTCGTACCACCGGTCCACAACCGCGAACAGCGCCGCGAGCATGAAGCTCACCGGAACCGAGGCGTAGCGCAGATCCAGATATAGCGCCGTAATGTAGTAACTGTTCGCGGTGGCGTTGGGCGCGCCGCTCGCGAACGTGAAGTCCTCCAGTAAGCTCCCCATGTAGTAATGCTGACTGTGGAAGACGTATTGTTCGACAGTCGGGAACGTCGCCATAAGCATGGAAAGTTCATGCTTGTATTGGAGGTCGACCATCAAGATCGCATCGTAGTCGAGAGCGTGCGGGAGCAAGGCCACGCGCCGTGCTATTGAAAGCACGACGTCGCCGAATGCGGCGTCGTAGGCAAAGTAAGACATGAGCGTAGCCACGCCCAACCCCGCCGCTGCCGCCGCCACCACCCCGCGATCGCTGACCCGGCGCAGGTCGACACCACGCGAAGACGTCGCGAGCACGAGTACGTACGCGATGGCATAGTACGCCGGCACTGATTTTTGGAGAGTAACAAACGCCACGAGGATGCCGATCGCGAGAATAAGCCCGCGCATGGCCGAGCGGCGGAATATCAGGTACAGGTAGATTGAGAGAAAGAGCGCAATGCCCTTAGAGTAGGCATATGCGAAGTAACCGAGCGATTGCGACGCTTGCTCACGCAACAGATCGTAGTCACTGAAACCGATAAGGACCGAGTAGATGTTTAGTTTCGATATCAGGTAGACGCCATACAGAACGTACCCGGTCAGCAGCATAGTGTCGAACGCGGAAGGTTCGACCATGGGTACGGAGGCATCGGACGCTGGACTAGCCGTTCGCGGATGGCGAATCACCAGCCCGGCGGCGACCCACGCGGCTAGGTGTGCTTGGGAGTATAGGAAAAACGCGAGGTACTCGGGGTCGGTGAGAGAGAAGGGTACGGGTAACCCATCGTCGCGAAGAAGTATTCACGGACTGCGGCTGACGCAAAGAAGGCGCCGCCGACATAATTCACAACGAAGATTGTGGCGAGCGCGAAACCGTACATTGAGAACAAGCGAATGCGCTGCCCGCGGAAAAACGCGATGAGAGCCGCCGCCTCTAGGATGTAGGCGGTCGCAAACGCGCCCGCGACCAAACTCATGAGGTCGCTGAGGCAAGCGTGCGAAAGACAGCGTCCGGCGCGTGTTTCTCCCGGAAGAACGCGGCAGCGTCGCGAACGCGGTCGGCGATAGCGGGGTTTCCCCTGAGAATAGAAAGGGTCAGCGTGCGCAACTCTGCCTCAATCGTGCCCGCCGATGCACTCGCAACGTGGAGCGCAACAGGGTCGTGCGGCACTTTGATGTTGACGACGCCGAGCGCGCCAGAAGCAACTGCTTCGATGAGCGCGTTGCCATAATATCCGACAAGCAGCTGATCCACCATAATATGGCTCGCCCGCAACACGTCGCGAAGTTCCGTGCGCGACAGGCCGACCAGTTTGCGGTAGTTGATGGGGAGCCCGTCCTCTCTGAGCCTCTCTACTGCGCGCTCCAAATAAAGAGTGCCCTTGCGCCCCTCGTCTGAGGGTGCGTGGACGACGGTAACCTGTGAAGGATGGGCGAATTTTCGCGCCGTCTCCGGCTCGGACAAACTCGGCCAACTATCGAAAAAGAACGGTTGTGGTAAGTATGCAGCAGTCGGCAGAAGCGGCAGAAGATCCGGCGTGGATACAAAGCTCCGGACGCGCTGCTAAGCAGTCGCCTCAATCGCGTCGCGCGCTGGAGCCGGTAGTCGTCGCTGCAGTAAGTCTGGCGCTTACGGCACGTGTGGCATGGTGTCCACTCCCGCGTAAAGCCCGTCATACTGCGCAGGGGTGCGCAGATCGCATCCTTGGAAGTGTAAGAACACCCGGACTGAGCCCCCTTGCAGCCGGTCGATGGCCCTGAGCAGAGGAACGTCAGCGTTCGCCCAACCCTGCAGGCCCGGCATTAGACGCAGGTCAATCGGAAGCGGGATGAACGAATACAGTGAGTAGAAGTGGACAACGTCGAAGCGGCCCAAGACGGCCGTGCGAAAGAACGTCTTCAAGAGTCCAAACGACGTGGCAGCCGGCCCGCGCGGAATGAAAGTTACGCGTTTGGCGAGGAAATCCTGGAATGAGTCGTCCTGGATGTGGGAGTTGAGACTTGCTGGGTCCCCGATCGTAATCGCGCGAGCGTCGACGCCATTTAGGAACTCGATGTATGCGAGATAGATATGGCGGTTGTTGCGCGCGATCGGCCCGTGAAGCGTTTTCATTACGCCCCGAACCAAGTTTGACGCCAAAGCAGAAAGTTAAGTGAGGGCCAAACGTCCGTGATCGACTCATTCCCACGCGACTGTAAGATCGCATCGAGATTTCTGCGCAAGTATTCGACGTCGACGTAACTATCAGCCGAGCAGTCGTCGAGCAACTTGCGAATCTGGCTGCGCGACTGGGTCAGCCAGGACAGTTCGGGGGTCGCGAACCCGATCTTGTCGCGCCGCTCGGCAACTGTTCGCGGCAGCACGCTGTCGAACGCGCGTCGAAGCAAATACTTGGTCGTGCCGTTGTGGAGCTTGACGCCGCCGGGGAGCGTGAACATGTACTCAATCAGCGGACGGTCATCGGCAAACGGCGTCCTGCTTTCAACTGACCAGCGCATCGAGTTCCGGTCCTCGAACTTGAGCAGCCCCTGAAGTCCGACCCCGGTCATCCGCTCGACAAGCGCCGCGTTCACCGACCGCGTATGGTTATGCTCCTTGTAGGCCCGCGCGCGCGATGCGTACGTGGCGAGAAATTCGGGCCTCAACGAGCCGAATAAGTGTGGCTTCGCGTGTGACCGCGCACGCATGAGTGCGCCTGCGGGTAATAGATCGAACGCCGCGGCGCGCAGCGCATTCGCCGCCGCAGCCCGGACTGTTTGTGTAGCACGCGTCTGGCGCGCGAACCTAGCGCTCGCGACCCATTGGGCGCTCCGGAGTAGCTCCCACTGATGAACACCGAGGTAGGGCACATACCCGCCGAAGATCTCGTCTGCTCCCTGTCCGTCGAGCAAGACCTTCGTTCCGGTTTCCGACGCAAGTTTCATCACGCGGTACTGCGCGTAAATCGAGGTTGACCCGAACGGCTCCTCTTGGGTGCGGACCAAATCGCGTACATCCTCCCAGAGGTCAAGCTGAGTCGGATGCGTGCGATGCCACTCCACTCCGGTCGCGTCGACCACAGCACGGGCATACCGCGATTCATCGACTGCAGTACCTGGAAAGCTCGCCGTGAACACCCGTTGAGCGGTCGACCGACTATGCCACTCCGACCGCCGGAGCGCGTTGGCCTCGACGACGACGATCGACGAGTCAAGGCCACCGCTGAGGCAACTCCCTACATCGACGTCAGATCGCAAGCGTAGTCGGATGGCGTCTCCAACCAAGGAACGGACGCGGTCGACGGAATCGCTAAGCGCCTCGGCACCATATGCAGTACGATCGCGTGCGCCGGCAGGGAGTAGTACTTACGGGTTGCGAACGACCCACTGGTGACGTCCAGCGTGAAACTGTGCGCCGGCGGCAGCTTCTCGATTCCCGCAAACATTGTCTCCGCGCAATGCTCGACGTAGCCGAGCGCAAGGTAGTCCCACGCCAGCGCATCATTGACCGCTGGCGTATCGAGCGTCAACAGCGCCTTGATCTCAGATGCGAACGCAAACGCTCCGTTATGGAGAAAGGAGTAGTAAAGCGGCTTCACCCCGAATCTGTCCCGCGCGCCGAACAACTGTCGCGTTACGCAATCGTAGATCACGAACGCCCACATCCCATTGAGCCTATCGAGACACGCCGTCCCCCATTCCCTATAGGCTGCGAGGAGGACCTCTGTGTCCGACGCTGTTCGGAACGTGTGACCACGCTGCTCGAGGTCGGCGCGAAGCTCGATGAAGTTGTAGATCTCACCGTTGAAAACGATCCAAAACCGCCCGTCCGAGGTGGTCATCGGCTGGTGCCCCGCTGGCGACAAGTCGAGGATCGAGAGACGCCTGTGCCCCAAGCAGACGTCGGCAGTTTCAGAAAACGCTTCTGCTGGCGGCCCGCTGACGGCGGAGTCACGGCCGACGAGTGGCGTCACGGACCCGACGGCACTGTCGAACGCGACATACCCTTCATCGTCGGGACCACGATGGCGTAGAGCTGTGCCATCCGCACGACGGCATGGACGGCGCGCGGGCCTGACCTGTCGACCATCCCTGCAATCCCACACATTCGTTATGTACCTCGGAGTCGCGCGCCGCCTTCAGGATGAGCAGGAAATAGAGTGTATACGCGAGCACCTCGTTCACCGTGAGCCATCCGAGTAGTTGACGTACGGGGAGCACAGTGGCGTTGGACAGCACGCCGGCGGTGCTCGCCAAGTAGGCCGCCTGCCACGCAGAGCCGAGTTTAACGCGGTTCAGCACAGTGAACGTGATGCTGAGCGGTGACACGACAAACCTTATTGCGAAGGCGGCGGCCATAATCCGGGCTATCTGGCCCGCGAAAACCCACTTGGCGCCAAAAACGACCGCGAACAACCACGGGCCTGCAACGGTGACGACGATTAGCGGTATAAGCGCGACCAAAGCGAGGCGCTTAGCTGCTTGCACGATTAGCGGCGTCAAACGGTGGCCTGCGTTGTTGGCCTCGACAAGTCGCTGAAATAACACCTGTCCAACTGACGTGGAGATGATGCCAGCGGGCCCCGCGATTATCCGCGTCGTGAGCCCAAAGTAGCCACTCAGTGCCACGTCATACACGCGGTTTAGAACAATGATCGGCAGCGCTGCAGACGCGTTGTCGCACAACGCGCCCGGAGCGTAAAATCGAGGAAAATCGGAATATTCGCGGGCGACCGACACGAGTTCTGACATTGACAAGGACCTGATGTACCGTCGGCTTCGAGCGCGCGTGCGAATTGCGAGAGTGCCGGTGGCTGCTGCCACACCAGCGACGTTTCCGCCTATCAGACCGGTTGGTGATGGTGAGACAAATCCGGCCACGACGTTCGTGCCGCCGGCCGTGAGCGTTTGCGCGATCTTACTCGCCGCGAGCAGCCCGAAGCGCTTGCGTCGGTTCACGAAGTAGCTAAGCGCCTGAAACGCCCCGTTCAGAACGATCGAAAGCGGCACTACAAACAGCCATGGCGCAAAAGCCGGATTCCCGAGGAACATTGCTATCGGGCGACTCCAGAGGATTGCGGCTGCGAACGCCAGCGCGCCCAGCAAACATGCCGTTGCGACGGAGAGTGCAACGACCGAGAACGCTCGGCGCTCGGTCTGGGGTAGCATCACCGCGAACTCATACCTGGCAGTTGCGACGACGGACGTCACGCCCGTAATAGTCGTGAAAAGCGCCAAGACGCCAAAATCGCTCGCCGTGTACAGGCGGGTCAATAAGGGCAGCACTAGCACTGGAACCGCTTGCGCCAGCGCGGTGCCGGACGCGAGTACAAGGACGTGATGAGAAACGATCCCTTCGGCACCCGCTGTTCAAAGGCAGCGCGTACCGCTCTGTGCCCGGCTGCTACGCGGCCTCCTGGCCTTGCTACGTCAGTCTGCAATCTGGTGGGGGAGGTGACTATGGTGCGGGGCTTGGCGGCCATTCTCGCTCCGTTCACGGTTCAACCGATAGCATCGGACCGCCCGGAGAACGGGGTGCTGAAATCTAAGCCGCAGGCGTCCGTCCACGCTGCGAGCGAAGCGTCGGACTGCCGCACCGCATTATATTGGGTTCGTTCCGCCGTCATCCGCTTCAGACGGCGATCCCGCCCAGCATCGATGAATCCGGCCAACGCCAACCCGTTCGATACCCACACCCAGCCGTTGCGCGCGTCGTTTCGGTCGAGCCAGCGCCCGGTGCGTGGCAACTGGTCGCCTTCGTACGGCGCTATGCCGTTTGGCTTTGCGCCGGCGCGGCCCTTGGCGCGGCGCTGCTGGTCGGATTCGCTCTGCTCAGACCGAGGACTTACACCGCAAGCGCGCAGTTCATACCGCAGACGCATAACAACGCGTCGAGACTCGCGATGATTGCGGCGCAGTTTTCGCTGCCGGTAAGCGCCTCAGACGCGAGCGAATCGCCGCAGTTCTACGTGGACTTGGTCCAGTCCCGTGCGTTCCTTCGGTCGCTTGCAGATACCAGCCTTAGTGCCGGAGGGGGTCGCGAGTTGACACGGCAGTCGGTCCCTGATGCGTTTGGGGTTCCGCGGGTGCCGGCCGCTCAGCGGCTCGAAGAGACGGCGACCGAACTCGCGAAGCACATAACCGCCGCGGCATCGCCCAAAACTGGTGTGGTTACAATTTCCGCCACCGCGGAACTGCCAAGGACGGCGTACGACTTGGCGAGCATCATTCTTAGCCGCGTGAACGCGTTCAACATTGAAACGCGGAAGTCCGCCGCACAGGCGGAGCGTGAATTTACTGAGGCGCGGCTGGCCGACGCGCGCGCTCAACTAAATGCTGCGGAGGACGCGCAGCAGCAATTTCTTCAGGAGAACCAGCAATTTCGTCCTTCTTCGCGACTGACAGTGGACCAGGACCGGCTCGCGCGGGAAGTATCAGCCGGCAGCAGGTGTACACGACGCTCCTGCAGGACTACGAGCAAGCGAAGATTGACGCCGTGCGCGACACACCTGTCATTACCGTGGTCGCACCTCCCTACGTACCTGTCTTTCCGGACTCTCGCCGCCTCGGCACGTTGACGATCGTCGGCGCGTTCATAGGCGTGTTCATTGCAGCGATGGCCGCCGTTGTTCATGCGTACTTGCGCGAGTTTCGCGCTGCGGAAACGGAAACGCGTCCGTCGTTTGTCGCGCCGTAGGCCTAGCGTGTCATCGTTGGGTGCGTTGCCGCCGCCGGGCCGCACCTCCATGAGGATTCTGCTGATCAATCACTACGCAGGGTCGCCCCGACATGGCATGGAGTATCGTCCGTACTATCTCGCGCGGGAATGGGTCGCGCGCGGACACGATGTCACAATCCTTGCCGCGAGTTATTCGCACCTGCGGAGCCGGCAGCCAGTCACTTCTGCCAACGCGACAGAGGAGCTGATCGACGGTGTCCGTTACATTTGGCTCCTCGCGCCAGAATATCATGGCAACGGCGCTGGGCGCGTGCGGAATATGGCCATCTTCCTCGCACGCGTGTACGCGTGGTGGCGCAGTGAGCGTCAGCGAGGCTGGGACTGCGTCATCGCCTCCTCCACGTACCCTTGGGATATCTGGCCCGCGCGGTCGATCGCAGGCAGCAGCCGCGCGGGCTTGGTCTTCGAGGTCCACGACCTGTGGCCACTCACCCCGGTAGAGCTGGGTGGGATGACGCGGTACCACCCGTTCATTGCCAGTTTAACCGTCGCGGAGCGGACCGCCTACAAGTGTGCGGACCGCGTCGTGTCCCTGTTGCCCGCTACGACGGAACACATGGTCGCCCGCGGTATGCACGCTAGCAAGTTCTCGTGGATCCCCAACGGTATCTCGCGGGACGCGTTAACGCGTGAGACGGAGCCATTGCCGATGCATCATGAGGCGGTAATGTGCGATATAAGGAAGCGGGCGCGTCTGGTCGTAGGCTACGCCGGATCTCATGGTCTCGCGAACGCGCTCGACACCGTAGTGCGAGCGGCGCGCTACGTTACGCCGGAACAGATCCATTTCGTCTTGGTTGGGGACGGCCCTGAAAAGCCCATGCTGCGCGTCCTCGCGGAGAGTTCGGCAGCTTCCAACGTGCACTTTCTGCCTCCCATTCCGAAGGCGTCGATCCCTGCTTTCCTCCAACAGATTGACGTCGCGTGTCTTGCGTGGCGACAGAATTCCCTCTACCGATTCGGGATTAGTCCGAACAAGCTTCTGGATTACATGGCAGCTGGCAAACCAATAGTGCACGCCGTGAGCGCGGCGAACGACCTTGTGACCGATGCGTCATGTGGGATCCCTGTTCCACCGGACGATCCGCGGGCCATCGCGGGCGCAGTGAGGCGTCTTTCGGTGATGCCTGCGGAGGAAAGAAACGAAATGGGTGAACGCGGCCGCCGGTTTGTTCTGCGTGAGCTGGATTACGGCGTCCTCGCTGAACGTTTTCTTGCCGTTCTGGAAGATGCAACCTGCCGTGCGCGAAGCAACGAATACTGAGGCGGCGGCAATGCGCGCGCGCTACGCGCGGCGGACGGAGGGCGAACGATACGACCCGCTTCGGCCGGAGGTGATCATGACGCTGCAAGAGCGACATCGTTCGATCGCCAGGTTGCTGCGGGCGCACCTAATCGGACGCGTCCGATGCGCCCGGGTGCTCGAGGTCGGCTGCGGAAGCGGCGCGAATCTACTCGAACTCATTGCACTGGGGTTCACGCCGGAACGCCTCATTGGAAACGAGCTACTTGTCACGCGGGCGGAAGCGGCGCGGAATCGGTTGCCATCCGCCTGCAAGTGTTGGTTGGCGATGCTTGCGACATGTGCTTGCCGCTGGAGTCGTTCGAGATAGTAATGCAGTCAACGGTATTCTCCTCGATCTTGTCGAACGAGGTCCGCGCGATCCTAGCGCGGAAGATGTGGGAATGGGTTGCGCCCGGCGGCGGAATCCTGTGGTACGATTTTGCGATCGACAACCCGCGCAACCCAGACGTTCGGGGCGTGCGCGACCGGGAGCTACGCAAGCTATTTCCGGACGGCCGGTTCGACGTCCACCGGGTTGTCTCGCGCCGCCAATCGGCCGTGCGCTCGGTCGCTCCTTCCCGGCTCTGTACGGGTTCCTCAACCTCTTTCCTTTCTAAGAACTCATCGCATCGCGTGGATAGGGAAACATTGACACACCAGTTCTTACCATTCGCTCTGCCCGATATCGGCGAAGAGGAAATCGCCGAGGTTGTCGATTCGCTTCGCACGGGTTGGATTACCACCGGGCCGAAAACGCGTCGCTTCGAGCGCGAATTCGCGGAGTTCCTTGGCGACGAGGGCCTCGAGTGCATCGCTGTGAACTCTGCGACGGCGGGCCTGCACCTAGCACTCGAGGCATGTGGCGTCCGCGCCGGTGATGAGGTCATCACAACGCCTTACACGTTTACAGCCACGGCCGAGGTGATTCGGTACCTCGGGGCACATCCGGTGTTCGTGGACATCAATCCGACGACGCTGAACATTGACGCCGATCTCGTCGAGCGTGCAATCACAAGCCGCACACGCGCTATCGTGCCGGTAGCACCTCGCTGGGCTGCCCTGCAAGATATGCAGGAAGTTGTGCGACATCGCGGCCGCGCAGGGCCTCAAGGTCATTGAAGACGCGGGCACACGCGTTACCTACGCGTTACCGCGGGCGCCTGGTCGGCACGCTTGATAGCGACGCGACGGTGTTCAGTTTTTACGCGACTAAGACCATCACTACCGGAGGGCGGCATGGTGGTGACGCGCGAGCGCCGATGTCGCGGGGCGGTGCAGGGTCATGCGATTGCATGGGATAAGTCGGGACGCATTCGATCGCTACACGGCCACAACACCATCCTGGTATTACGAGGTGGTCGCGCCCGGATTCAAGTACAATCTCTCGGACATCGCGTCTTCCATCGGCCTCCACCAGCTGCGCAAAGCGCACGCTTTCAAGTCCAGCGGTCGGCACTGGCCGCTGCGTACGATAGGGACCTCGAGTCATTACCCATTCAGCTCCCCCCGCACGCCCTACCGGAAGATTCGCACGCGTGGCACCTCTACATTATTCGCCTCAGCGAGGACACGTCCGTCGGGCGCGACGAGTTGATAGTCCGGATGACCGAGGCGGGGATCGGATGCAGCGTACATTTCATCCCACTTCATCTGCAGCCTTACTGGCGAGACACCTACTCCCTTCGCCCGTCAGACTTTCCGAACGCGACTGAGGCGTACAGCCGTGCCGTGAGCTTACCCCTTTACACTCGCATGACGCGCGCTGATCAATTGCGCGTCGTTGACGCGGCGCACCGGATTTTGCTTTGAAACGCGCGCTCGACGTGCTGGGCAGCGCGCTGGGGTTATCGTGTTAACGCCCGTGTTTTTCCTGAATGGGCAGCGGTTAGTCAGATTCGTCCGGTCCGATATTCTTCCTCCAAGAGCGCGTTGGCAAAGACGGTCAGCCATTTCGCATCATCAAGTTCCGCACAATGCGGGTCAATGCCGAGGGTCCCGCGCTCACAGTCCACAATGACCGACGGATCACGCGGATCGGCCGCGTTCTTCGGCGGTACAAGCTCGACGAACTTCCACAACTTCTAAACGTGCTCCGTGGCGAGATGAGTCTCGTAGGTCCACGGCCGGAAGTGCCCAAATACGTCGCATTCTATCCGGATGAAGTTCGGTCGCGTGTCCTCTCGGTTCGTCCGGGCATCACGGACAACGCGGCAGTCGCGTTTCGCGCCGAGAGCGATATGCTGGTATCAGCGGATGATCCACACGATCGACTGTACGTCGAGCAGGTATTGCCGATAAACTTCGCGTACTACCAAGACTACGTCGCCAGCCACTCGGTGGTTGGCGACATCAGAATCATCGTGCGAACACTGCGCGCCGTGCTGTGCTAACTCCGTGAGCCGTATCCTCACGTGCTTGCAACGCGTTCGAGCTTCGCCGTTGAGGGTGGTGCTCCTATGCGTCGGTTTGTATGCCGGATCATCCGCTGGCGCTCAGAGCCCGCTCCAGCTAGGTGACGGCTGGACGCGGCCGCTTTTTGTGGGGAGTGATGCGGAAGATTATCTGCGTTACCTACAGACCCTCGGGCTGGTTGTGCCGTACCCTTGGTCACTGAGGTCGTTCGGTCCCCAAGAGACGACGATGCTTGAGCCGCGCGGCGCCCATCCTTGGAAGGACAGCACGGCTGCACGAGGTCACTCTATGGAAATCGCCGCGCTGCCCGCTTCTCTCGGCGTGACGGTCAACAGCACCTATCCCTTCGGATACAACGAACCATGGGGTTTGGGACGGGCGCGGCGTCACTCAGCATGAGCGGTGGGCTCGCCGGCCGTGCGGGCGTCCTATCGTTCACCATTGACCCCGTTTTATACTGGTCGCAAAACGCGACATTTCCTCTCATGCAGAACGGGCAGACAGGCGCGCTGCGTTTCGCCGACGGGTCCTATCCGACGTTCATCGACCGACCGCAGGCCTTCGGCGCGAGCCACTTCGCCAGACTTCTCGGCGGTGAGAGTACCATACGGATTGACCTGGGTTCGTTGGCAGCCGGCCTTTCTACCGCCAACGACTGGTGGGGCCCCGCGACGACATGGCCAATGATACTTGGCGACAACGCGCCAGGTTTTCCGCATGCCTTCGTTGGCACGTCGAAGCCCATCGGCATCGGCATCGGCAAACTGCATACGCGAATCGAGTGGGGCCAGCTTGCACAATCATCCTACTCGTCCGTGACGGGTCCCGCCTACTTCGTGAGCGCCGCCGAACCGGGGCGGCTAAGGTTATCAGTGGCATCATCGGCGTATTCGAGCCGAAGTGGACGCCTGGTCTCGAACTTGGCGGAGACCGCTTCACACATTCCTCGTACTCGCGAAGCGGGCTCCGCGGCGAGAACCTACCTTCCGTTCGCTGGCCTGTTCGCGAGCGGAATATCGGATAACTTCCAGTCGAACATTGGAGCGGCCGACAACCAGCTTGCGTCGGTTTTCTTCCGCTGGGTGTTTGCGCATAGCGGCCTCGAGGTATACGGCGAGTATGCTCGCGAAGACCACCCGTTTGATCTGCGGGACCTGGCATCGGAACCGGACCACACAGGTGGTCACATGCTGGGTCTCAGGCACGTCTCGCTATCGCGCGACTCGCTTCACATGACCGCGTTCCGGTTGGAGTGGGTTGACGAGCGCCTCGACGTTGGAGGACACCGGGGGGGGCCAAGGGAGTTTCTACCTCCACAGCCCGCTACGTCAAGGTCACACGTATCTCGGAGAGGTTCTCGGCGCGGGCGGCATGGCCCTGGAGGCGGGGCCGGAATGATCACCGCCATCGATTGGTATCGACCGGCAGGTAAGTTCACCGTCGACGCTTCACAGATGGTGCAGCGAGGGCTGGGCGGCGCAGACAGCGTGACCGCGCCGGCCAGCCGCACTCCCGACGTTCAGTATACGTTGGGCGCCCACTATCTTGTGCAGCGGCGCAGAGTGAGCCTGCGGACCAACGCGGCGCTTGTGTATGAGCTGAATCGGTACTACATCAGCGACGTCGCAAATCTCAACATCGGCGCTACGCTTGGCTGGCGATGGTGATCACGGGCTTGCTCGGCGGCACGGTGGCTGAAGCGCTCACTCGCCGCGCGAGATGCGTCGGCGTTGTTGTGGCATTGGCGCCGATGGCCGCTGTGGCGCAGTCCGTGCCGTCGGCGCCGCTCGCGTTACCGTCTTCGTATACGTCGGATATGACTCGGCTGCGGCAACTCGCTGGCGACACGCTCGACACTGACGCTTTTCTGTTGCGGTCGCCGTCGCTGCAGTTGTCGCAGGACAGCAAGGCCGGGCTCCGGTGGCAGTGGCTCCGTCCGGCAGTCCAATTGATCACGAACAGCGCGATTCCGTACTCAATGAACGACGGCGCGTTGTGGGCTGGACGCGGCGTCAACTTTCGTGAAGGAGCGGGGGTGCGCGTGGGCGACGGTCGATGGACGCTCATCGTCGCTCCGGAATTCGATTTGTCGTCCAACGCCAGATTTGACTTTGACCGCGATATCAACCGCTACTTCGCTCCTGCCGTCCCGGAGACCCGATACGGCAATGGATTCGCCGACGTTTGGTATGTCCGTCCTTACTCGGCTGATCTTCCGTGGCGGTTCGGCAGCTCACCGTTCGGTCGGCTGAATCTCGGTCAGAGCGGCGTCTGGTTCGCGGTCTCGTCATATCAAGTCGGTGCCACTGCCGAAAACACGTGGTGGGGCCCCGGCATGTATAACGCCCTTCTGATGAGCGACAACGCGGCCGGTGTGCCACGTCTCGAAGTGCGCACTGCTAAGCCGATTCGCACCTCGGTCGGCGACTTTCGTTGGGTCGCCTTCATTGGCGCACTTTCCGAATCAGCGTACTTCGATACGACGAAGGCCAACGACGTCCGGTCGCTCTCTGCCGCAGCAGTGACATGGCGGCCGAGCTTCTCGCGGGGGCTGACGCTTGGCGCGGCCCGGGTCGTGTACGCTAGTACCTCGGGGTACGGTGGGGTTCTGGGGCATACACTTGATGTGTTTTCGTCGACGAGGCACACCGGCCATGTCAACAGCGGAGGAGCTGCGGCCTCGCCGGCGGCTGATTCCGCGCTGCAGCCAGGGGGCGCTGACCAGCTGCTTTCGCTATTCGGGCGCTTCGTAGTTCCCTCTGACGGGGTGGAGCTTTACGCAGAGTGGGGCCGCCAACAGTTCCCGAAATCACTCCGAGATTTCCTGCTCGACCCTAGCCATAGCCAAGGCTACACGTTCGGTGTTCAATGGCGGCGGCCGGCACCGATCGGCGTAGCATCCAGTCGCTCACGCCTGGGGGACGGGACCAGCTGTTCTCTCTCTTCGGTCGCTGGGTCTTCCCAGAGGACGGTTTCGAGACGTACGTCGAATGGGCGCGCGCGGAACTTCCAACATCGTTCCACGATTTCGTTGTCGATCCCACCCACTCCCACGCTTACACACTCGGTCTCCAATACCGGAGACCCGGTCCGCTCGACCAGCCAACGTTTCGTATCCAGGCCGAGATCAGTACGACCGAGCAGAGCAGTGATTTTAAGAATGTGCCGGTGGGAGTGTTCTACACGAGCCGCAGGGTAATTCAGGGATATACTCAACTCGGCCTCCCCATCGGCGCGTCGTTCGGCCCGGGCGGCTCGAGTCAGTGGCTCGCGCTCGATCGAGTTTGGCGATCGGGCTCGGCAGGACTCACCTTCAGCCGGATTCGATGGAACGAGGATGTGAGGAGTACCCACACTTGGCCTCCTTATCTGGGATTCTGCAACCACGATGTTTCGATAACGCCCGGGATCAGGGTGGCCCACAACATCGGAAGCGGCTACATATCGGCGAACATGTCGGAAGAGAATCGACTGAACTTTGATTTTCAAAATATTTCGGGCTGCCAAGGACCTGCCAAGATCGACGTACACAACACCTCGATATCAATATCCTACAGTCCATTGCGTCAGTAGCTGAGCGCGCTCCATGCCGTCCGCTGGCAAGCTCCTTGCGCGCCTCGCGCGTCGGTCGCGACGCATCCGTCCGTCACCGTCTTCACCCGGTCCTGCATGAAGCCTGATCCGTCAGCAGACACACCGCAGCATCTCCGGCTTCACTCACTCCCTAAGACAGTCACCGGCCGTCGCGCTCTCAAGGCGACGTCCGAGTGGCCACTCCGCGTTCTACGCCAGCGCCGCCCCGTCGCCGTCCGGCGGCATGCAGCGCGACTGATCAAGCGCACCATCGTCCTGGCCGCTGCCGACATTGCAGCCGTCTTCGGAATCCAGCTGCTCGTCTGGGAGCTCGTGCACACCGGTGCGATCGCGAGCGTCGGCGGCCTGCCGACTCCCTTCGGGCCAGCGCCGGCAGCGGTGTTGCTCGCGAGCCTTCTCGTCACCGGCAACTATTCCCGCGGCATTCGGCCCTACCAGGCCGTCCGTCTCGCCGCAGCCTCCGCAGTGGCCGCTGGAGTCTTCCTCTGGCCGCTCTTCGGCCCGCGCGACCTGAGCGTCGTCCTGCCACTCTACCTCCTCGTCGTGGCGATCTTGTGGTTCATCCTCGCAGTCGCGCGCCAGGGAACCGAGTGGTTCCTCCGCGCCGTGTGGCCAGGGCCGCGCGGTGCGACGCCGGCGATAGTCGTAGAGCGCGCCGAGGCGGAGCAGTGGGACTTCCAGCAGATGACCACCGACTTCGGCGGGGACTACAAGCCGATCGGGACTCTCGCCATCGCGAGCGTCGGTGCCGAGCGCGACGGGCTGCACCGTCTGGCGCACGCGATCAACTCGTTGGGGGCGGAGGCCGTGATAGTCGCATCACATCTCTCCAATGAGCAGGTGAGGGAAGTGCTCGACGTCAGCCTGTCTGCCGGATGCGAGTTTCTCTATCCCGCGCGCTCCGTAGAGATCGCGGGCCGACGCCCGCTCCTAGTCTGGCACCAGGACGAGCCGTTCTTCGAGCTCGGCGCTCCGCTTCTCAAGGCGCAGGCGCTGGTGATAAAGCGATTCGTGGATATCGTCGGTGCGGCGGTGGCAGTGGTACTGCTCACGCCGTTCCTGGCGGTGCTGGCCGTTCTCATCAAGCTCGATTCGCCCGGGCCGGTCTTCTTCTGGCAGGATCGCGCTGGCCTGGGCGGCAAGCGCTTCAGGATGCTCAAGCTCCGCACGATGCGCGTGGGCGCTGACGACGAGAAGCAGGATCTCGCGCACCTCAACCACACGGGCGACGCGCGACTGTTCAAGATTCCGAACGATCCACGAGTGACTCGCTTCGGCGCGTGGCTGCGGCGCTGGAGCATCGACGAGCTCCCGCAATGCTGGAACGTCCTCACCGGCGACATGTCGCTCGTCGGTCCGCGCCCATTCTTCGAGGCCGATCTCGAGTCGTACGAGGACCACCACTTCCGTCGCCTCGACGCGAAGCCGGGCATCACGGGGCTGTGGCAAGTCAACGGTCGCAGCGACGTGGTGGACTTCGAGGAAGTCGTCCGGTACGACCGCGAGTACATCGAGCACTGGTCACTCGGGCTCGACTTCAAGATCATCGGCAAGACGGTCCCGGTGCTCTTCAGCCGCAGCGGGGCGTATTAGCGGCGCGGTGCGCCGTAGCACGAGCCGCGGCCCGCCAGGAGGCCCACTATCTTTCCCCCATGAAAGTTTTTGTTTCCGGAGCGGCGGGTTTCCTGGGGAGCCATCTGGCCGAGTCTTTCGTGCACCGCGGCGCGCACGTCGTCGGGTGCGACAATCTGATTGGAGGCGACCTCTCGAATCTGCCTGAAGGGATTCAGTTCGAAGAGGCCGATTGTTGTGATGTGGACGCGATGAAGCGCCTCACCAAAGGGTGCGACATCGTCTACCACTGCGCGGCGATCGCTACCGAAGGACTGAGCGTCTTCTCCCCCGCGCTGATCGCCAAGCACGTCTACGAGAATACCGCGGCAATGCTCGCCGGTGCTGCGTCGAACGGCGTCGGCCGGTTCGTCAATTGCTCGAGCATGGCGCGATACGGAAGCCAGCCGGCTCCGTTCACAGAAGATCTGAGGCCGCAGCCGGTAGACCCGTACGGCATCGCGAAATACGCCGCCGAGCTGCTGGTGAAGAACGTTGCGGATACCCACGGCTTCGAGTACGTGATAGCCGTGCCGCACAACATCATCGGGCCGAAGCAGAAGTACGATGATCCGTATCGCAACGTCGCCAGCATCATGATCAACCGGATGCTCCAGGGCAAGCAACCGATCGTCTACGGCGACGGAGGGCAGAAGCGCTGCTTCTCGTTCGTTCAGGACTGCGTCGATCCACTGATCAAGATGGGGATGCAGCCAGGCCTCTCGGGCGAGACGATCAACATCGGCCCCGACGAGGAATACATATCGATCCTCGAGCTGGCGCACGTCATCGCCGAGCTGCTCGACTTCGAGCTGGATCCGATCTTCGTGCGCGAGCGGCCGCGCGAGGTGCGCTACGCCACATGCTCGGCGGACAAGGCGCGCAGGCTGCTCGATTACAGGACCAAGGTGAGTCTGCGCGAAGGACTGCAGAGCATCATCGACTGGGTACGCGCCAACGGGACGAAGCCGTTCGAGTACCATCTCCCGATCGAGATCGACTCACCGCTGGTGCCGGCGACGTGGAAAGACAGAATGATGTAACCGCGGCGCGCCGTGCACTGCGGCGCGCTCGGGCACATCGCTGTCTATCATGGCCTCGCAACGTGGCACGCGTGTGACCAACGACATCCTGCGCGCGCTACGCTCACGCGTCGGGCGCAACGCGCTGCTCAACCTCGCAGGACTGGGCGTCCCGCTGGTCGTGGGCGCGGCCGTGCTCCCGTTCCTCACCCGCGCGCTCGGCCCGGCGAGGTTCGGCCTGCTCGGGATGAGCTGGGCCTTTCTCGAATACCTCACGCTTTTCGACGTCGGCCTGGGCAAGGCGACGGTGAGATACGTCGCGGATTCGCTCGCGCGCGATTCCAGCGACGTCTCGCAGATAACGTCGGTGTCGCTCGCGGTGCAGATCGCGATGGGGGTCGTCGCTGGCGGCGCGCTTGCGCTGTGCGCGCCACTGCTGGCGGAGCACGTCTTCAAGATCGACAAGCCGCTCATCGCGGAGGCGTCGGGACTGTTCGTGGTGGTGGGACTGAATCTTCCCGCGGTGCTCGCGATGACGACGCTGCGCGGTGTGCTGGAAGGCGCTCAGCGCTTCAACATCAGCAACGCGATAAAGATTCCCGCGTCGGCGGGGGCTGTGATCATCCCGACAATCCTTGCGTGGCTCGGAAGATCGTTGCCGGAGATGCTGCTGTGGGTGTTCGCGTGGCGGATTCTCGTCTGCGTCGCGACCGTGATCGCGATCCGCGCGAACGTTGCGGGCTTTCGCATCGAGCCGCCGCGCGATTGGCTGCGGCTCAGAGGGATGATAAGCTTCGGTGGATGGGTAGCAGTGTCGGGCGTCGTCAGTCCGATGCTCATCTACTTCGATCGTTTCGCGCTCGGTGCGCGCTCCGGTCTCGTCGCGGTCGGCTATTACACGGCACCGTACGAGGGAATCACGCGACTGCTGATGATTCCAAACAGTCTCATCAACGCGCTCTTCCCACTGCTCACCGGGCTCGGCGTGGTCGCCGCTGCACGTCAGATCGAGCGGCTGTTCGCGTCGTCAATGCGCGCACTACTGCTGCTCATGAGCGTTCCCGCCGTGATCGCGCTGGCGTTCGCGCCAGTGATACTGAACGTGTGGATGGGACCTGCGTACGCTGCGGCGGGGACGGTCGCACTCAGGATCCTGGCGGTTGGTGTGCTCATCAACGCGATCGCGCACATCCCGTACACTTTCCTCGAGGCGTCGGGACGTCCCGACGTGCCCGCGAAGTTTCACCTCGCTGAGCTCGCGATCCACGTTCCGCTCGCGTGGTATCTGGTCGGCGCGTTCGGGATCACAGGCGCCGCGGTCGCATGGACGCTACGCGTCACGCTCGATACGACACTCTTGCTGATAGCGGCGAAGCGCATCGTGCGCGTCTCGCTGCGCCGGGTCTTCATCTCGGCGGACACGGCGAGCGCGGTAGCTTGACGCGAGTCTCGGTCTCAGTCATCTCCACGGGTGAGGGCGACAAGCTCGCATCGTGCCTCGAATCGATCGCCCGGCAGAGCGTGGACGCGCAGGTCACTGTGGTGATCGTGGACAACGGATCCAGCGAGCGGATATCGGCGGAGGCCCTTCCGCCGGAACTCGATTGCGTGCTCATCAGAAACGACGAGCGCAGGAGCTTCGCCGAGAATCACAATGCTGCGCTCGCGGCCCGTGAGTTCGACTTCGGCGTGATTCTCAATCCCGACGTGATCGTCGAGCGCGACTGCATCGAGCAACTGATGTCGGCTGCCGCGCGGCATCCGCGGGCCGCGATGATTGCACCGCTGCTTCGCTTTCCGTCGGGCGAGCCGCAGCCTTCCGCGCGGCGCTTCCCGAGGCTCGCGGGGACGATAATGCGCCGCACGCCGCTCCGACGCGTCTTCGAGACGGCGGTCGCACGGAGCGCTCACTATCTTCCGCCGCCACACGGCGATCGCGAGATCGACTGGGCGCTCGGTGCCTGTCTTCTGCTGCGCGCAGATGCGTGGCGCGCGCTCGGCGGATTCGACGAATCGTTTGCGCCGCTGTACGTGGAGGACGTGGACATCGCGTGGCGCGCCTGGGCGTCGGGATGGGAAGTGTGGCAGACTTCGCGCGCCTGCGCGCTGCACGAGCATCAGGCGGTGACCGACAAGACGTTCTTCGATCGCCGCACGGTGTGGCACGCGCGTAACATGCTCAGGTTCGTGACGAAGCATCCGAGCATTCTGCTGAGCGCCGAGCGGCCGCGGCCGACGGGCGACGCAGCGATCGCGTGAGCGAGCGGGCGCGGGAGATTCTCTTCGTCCACGGCGCCGACGAGTGGTACGGTTCGGACGTGGTGCTGTACGACATCGTCAGATCGCTGGAAGGAACCGAGTTCTCCGCGCGCGTAATCGTTCCGACAGATTCAGCGTCACAGCTCCGGGACGATGTCAGGCTGAGCGGGCGGCTCCGGGCGATGGGTGTGCCGGTGGTGTCGCTGCCGCTTGGCGTGATGCGTCGCCGCTACATGACGGCGTCGGGAATCGGTGGGCTTGTTCGCCGCACGTCGGGCTCCGTGGGCGCCGTGATTGGCGCGGTAGATCCAACACGCATCGTCGCGGTGCACTCACACACCGCTACGGTGCTCACGGGTGCGCTCGTCGCGCGAAAACTCGGCGTCCCGCACGTGTGGCACGTGTCGGAGATCGTCGAGCGGCCCCGAATCGTGAATTGGATGCTCACGCGTGCGATAGAGCGCTCCGCGACGCGAGTCATCGCCGTCTCGCACAGCGTGCGGGAGCATCTGGCCACGACAGTACCGGCGATCCGCGCGAAGTGCGACGTCATTCACAACTCGGTTGACACGTCGCGCGTCGGTGAAGTCGACGTCGCGTCGGCGCGCGCGCGCATCGGTGTGCCGACGAGCGGGCGCGTGGTCGGAATGGTTGGGCGCGTTGGGACGATGAAGGGGCAGGAGGTACTGCTCGCCGCTGCGCCGGCGATTCTGCGCGCGCATCCCGAGACGACGTTCCTCCTCGTCGGTGGAGTCCTCGACGGCAGGATTGCCGACATGCACGCACTCGAAGCTCTCGCGACGCGTTTGGGCGTTCGCGACCACGTGGTCATCCGAGATTTCGACGAAGACGTGGGATCGGTGATCGCGGCGATGGATGTGCTGGTGCAGCCGTCCGTGAGGCCGGAATCGTTCGGGATGACGGTGGTGGAAGCCATGGCGGCCGGAATCCCGGTGGTCGCATCCGCGCATGGTGGCGCGCTCGAGACTGTGAGCGACGGCGAGACGGGGTTGCTCGTCCCGCCGCGCGATTGCGACGCCCTCGCCAACGCAATCAACAAGCTGCTATCGGACGACACGTTACGCGCGCGGATGGGTCGCGCCGGCCGCGCGCGTGCAGCGCGAGAGTTCAGCTACGACACGTTCGCCGAGCGCTACCGGGCTGTTTACACGGAAATCGCGGACGGACGCTAGCGTCGCGTGGCTCGCGCAACGATGGTCTCCGCTATCGCCCTGACGTCGAGTGACGCGAGCACGCCCTCGATCTCGCGCGGTGTCAGAAAGTCTCCCGCCGGAGCGACGTCGATCTCGGTGGGGCAGTAGGCGCCGGCCTCTGCGGCACGCACTGCCAGATTTCGGACGAAGACGACAGGAATCCCGGCGGAATTGGCGATGTGGCGTGGCCCGGAGTCCATGCCGAAGAACGCGCTGCAGCGCGACAGAAACGACTGGAACGCGAGAAGATTCAGCTCCCCTCCGGACACTGCGACCGGACGCGGAAGTGCGCGAGCGACGGTGTGGAGATTCGCGCGGTCGTCGCGCGAGCCGCAGAGCACGATGCGAGCTCTCGGCGCGATGCGCTGGAGCTCAGCGAGAACATTGGCGAAGAAGCTCTCCGACACGCGCCCGATGGTCTGTCGAGTGGTGATCGCGCAAGCTATCACCGGCTCGACATCGCCGAGGTCGAGACGCTGCCACTCCGAGCTCGCCGCCGCTGCGTCCGCCGCAGTCGGGTACATCCGCGGCCGCAACTCGGAGCGGTCCGCACGGCCGGTGATGGCATGCGCCATCGCGCGCGATTGCTCCGGGGGCGTGGCAGGTCGAGTAAGCGCGACGGGAAGCGTCACCAGCCCGGACAGTCCGCGGTGAATGAACGCGACCCGATTGGGAGCTCCCAGCGCCAGCGCGAGGCGCAGCGCTTCGTGGTGCCGCACGACGTTGGTGCAGATCACGGCGTCGTATCGCCGCTCACGCAGTCTCGACAGCGCCGTCTCGTCCACAGCATCCGGGCGCGGAGCGTGATTCCACGGCAATACCTCGCCCACGTTCGGATTCCCAGCGAGAACCTCGGCCGCGAGAGGCGTGGTCAGATAGTCGAAGGAGCATTCCGGCAATCCGTCATGGAGCGACTCCAGCGAGACCGTCTGACACAGCACGTCACCGATGTGCCCGTGGCCGACGATGAGTGCGCGACGCCACGCGTCTGGCGCGGTTGGCGCGCCACGGCTGACGGTGCGCGCTACGAGACGTAGCGCAGGCGCCGCGATCTCGCTCGCGATCGCCACGCCGAAGTGCAGTGCGTCGCGGAAGTGCGCACGCCGCGGCATGCTGTGCATGCGCTATGACGGATCGTCGCGGAGGCCACGATAGAGGCCGCGCATCACCGCGGCGCCCATTGCCGCCTGTCCGCGCAGCAGGTGTACCGCCGCCCGCATCGGCTTCGCGATCATGAGATAAGTCAGCGCACGCGCTCTGTCGAAGCCGGTGTAGTTGCGACGCACGTAGAAAACGCGATGCCGGTTCTGCCAGTACGCGACGCGCGGAACGACTTCGCTCACCCCGACAGTGCCGCCCACCCTGTGATAGACGTGAGCCGCGGGCGCGAGCACGACGGACCGTCCGGCTGCGCGCGCACGGAACGAATAATCGGAGTCCTCGCAGTAGATCGGATAATAGCACTCGGCGAGTCCGCCGATCTCGTCATACAGACCGCGTGAGATGAGCATCGCGCAGCCCGTGACCCACTCGGTGGGCTGCGGCGACGTGCCAGGCGGCACTTCGTATCTGTGCAGCGCGACGCCGCGCGCACGATCCTCGAATCCGCCGGCGAACCAGACGCGCTCCGTCTCCGGGTAGTGGAAGATCGTGCACCCTACGAGTCCTGCGTCCGGAAGCTCACGGAGCGCGTCCGCTATCCGCGCGAAGAAGTCTTTCGCGACGATCGCGTCGTTGTTGAGCAGCAGGAAATGTGTAGCGTCAGTGTCGTGTGCGAGATGCTTCAGTCCGATGTTGTTCCCACCGGCAAAGCCGCGGTTCGCGCCGGCGAGCAGAATGCGGATCCACGTGTCGCGGCGGATGTCACCCGCGGCGTCGAATCCACGCGTGTCCACTGTCAGGTGCGAATCGCTCGCCCACGATTCCAGGCGCGCCGGCGAGTCGTCATCGGATCCGTTGTCCACCACGACCACGTACGACGGCGGCGGACACGCAGCAGCTAGCGAGGCCAACGCGGCTTCGGTATCGTCGTAGCCGTTCCAGTTGAGCAGCACGACCCCGATCGTGACGTCAGGCATGTCCGAGTCGCGGCAGAGGCACTCGCGGAGCTGGCGCTGTCGCCGCTGCAGGCGCACGCTGCGCCAGCGTGACGGCTGTTCCTGCGTACCAGAAGAAGAGGTAGGCAACTATGGGATTGTTGAAGAGCGCGCCGGTCATCCCGTCGATCGCGATGCCGAGCGTGGCGAGCGCTACTGTCACACCGAGGTTTCGCTGGATCTGCGTCGCGCCGGTGCGTGCGAGCTTGATTCCGGCTGCGCCGAAAGCGATGAGGGTGCCGACGAGCGCGACGAGGCCGAGCACGCCCATCTCGACAGCGTACTTGAGGAAGAGGTTGTCGTACGTAATGGGATCGAGTCCAGCGCGCTGCGCAGTCTGGTCAGTCGTGCCCAGTCCCCATCCCCATGGGCGCTCGAAGAACGCCGTGACTCCCGACGTCCAGTCCTTGAGATGTGATGTGCTGCTCCCGCTCTGCCACGTGAGCGTCTCGAAGATGAAGGACGCGATTCCGGGGAATACGACTATCGCAGCTAGCAGCACGGACGTCGCGAGCGCGGCGCCAAGTGCCGCGCCGGTCGGTCGGCGCAGATACAGGAAGAGCAGGAGCGTTTGCAGCGCGCCGACGCCTATCGCGCCGCGTGTGAACGAGACGAGCAGGCCGCCCCAGATGATCGCGTACCCGATGCGCATGCGCACCGTCGGGCTCTTCGCGCGAGAGAAGACCCACACCGATGCGGCAGGCAGCAGGATGACGAACGGGATGGCGAAGCCCTGACCCGAGAGGAAGACCGACCCCGAGCGCCTGACGAGGTGCCCGCCCATCATGCTCCAGTAGTTGTCAGGCAGACCGTAGATGTTGCCCGCGGTTCCTTGCGGCGTGCCAAGAAAGTCGTTGATGTAGGATGCGACTCCGAGAGCGACGAGCATCTGCGGAGTAACGAAGATCTGTTCCAGCAGTGCGACCACCGACGCGACCAGAAGCACCGCGAAGCAGCGCTTCAACGCGCGCTCGTCGTTCGCGATCTCGGGCGTCGCGCGACCCACGAAGTAGAACAGCACGAAGAACGCAGCGTCGCGGATGCCGAGGAACGCGGCGAGGGGCGGCACGGAGTTGCGCCACAGCGTGTTCTCGGTGAGCAAAAAGATCACGGCGAGAACGATCCACCCGCCGGTCAGTAGATCGGCGTAGGAGATCGCCGAACGCGCACCAGCGCCGCGCATGGCGCGGATCAGCACCGCGACGACGAGAAGAACGCCGAACATCTCCTTCCACGCCGCGATGGCGCGCACGATGGGCTCGGCGACATGGAAGAGCCCGAACAGGACCGCTATCGCCAGGATGTGGAAGGTGAGTCCCCACGTGAGCAGCGGGAGCCCGCGCGCGGCGAGCGACTTCGACTCAGGCACGACGCGCGACAGACGGCTTCGAGATCCGTCTCCGTCGCGAGAGCGCAGATGCAAGCTGTTGTGCCGCGGCGGGATCGCGTCTGCTCCAGTCGGAGTACACGGCAGCGATTCCAGCGACCATCACGCCGAGGAAGAGCCCGAACAGCAGCGCGCCCGGAATCAGAAGCGAGTAGCGCGGCCAGTACGGCTTGACGGGAGGCACCGCGGAATCCACGACGGTGATCAGCGCAGCGTCGTTGAACTCGTCGAGTCGCGCCGCCTCGTACTGCGTCTCGAGCGAGAGATACAGCTGCGACGCCATGTCCTCGTTGCGGCGCAGCGTCTCTTCCTCGGACGACGAGCGCCGGCGACGTACTGCCACATCCGGTTGCTGCTCAGGAAGTCGCGATAGCGTGCCTGCGCTGCGAGCAGATCCTCCTTGCGCGGCTGCCACGCGTCCTTCGAGATACACTCGCTTTCCGCGCGCGCGCGACGTTCGCTGCTCCAGATTGAACTGGTTCACGAGCGCGAGCGTAGCGTTCGCCTCGCTCGCGGCGAGCGTCGGGTATCGCTCGCTGACCGTCAGCTTGACCAGATTCGTGCGCACATCCGATTCCGTCACGAGCGACTTCTGCAGCTGCTTCACACCGAGCTCGATGCGTCGACGCGGATCATCGGACCTGAGCTTCATGATGTCGACGAGCCGCGCACTGTCCGTCATGCCGCTCTTCCGCGGATCACGGAAGCGCGTCAGCAACAGCCGCGTGAGCAGCTCTCTGCTCTGGAGCAGCTCGCCGTAGAACGCCGGCGATTCCGTCGGCTCGGCGACTGACCCGATGCCGAGCTGGCTCGACAGTCCCGCGAGGCCGCCCGTAAGGCCGCCCAGACTGCTCATCGCGCCGCTGAGCTTGCTCGACGAGCGAAGCGTTGGGCGCGAACGAGACGGTCACGCGGTACACCGGCGCGAGAACGACAGACGCGGCGAGTGCGAGAAGGAGTACGATGGCGGTCGTCGCGAGCACCATCCGCCAGCGATTGAGCACCCCCGCCGTCCACAGCGCGAGCGTGAGCGGTTGCTCACGCCCATCGGGCAGCGGAACGACGTCAGGCATCGCCGATCACCGAACTCAGTGGTGCACTATCGCGAGTACCGCGACGAGACTCGACAGCACTCCCGCGATCGCGCCAGCCGCCGCAAGCGGGTCGTGACGATCTCGTTCGGATCTTGTTGCGGAACGATCACCACGCTTCCAGGCTTGCGGCTGCGGAATATAATCCGGCACCAGGAAGCGGCTCTGCCGTCGCATCGACCTTCCCGTTCGGCTGGGTGACGTACGCGCGCCCGGGATCAGCCTTCACAGACGGGCCGCCAGCCGCACGAACGTAGTAATTGATATCGCGCCCGGGAACCCATGTGACGGCGACCGGCGAGTTCACCGCTCCTTCCACGCGCACGATCGCGCTGTACCGCGGGATGTAGATCGAGTCCCCGTCCTGCAGCAGCAGGTTGTCGCGTGCGCTGGCGCTCGCGCAGCACGTCTGGAAGCTCGATACCGATGCGGCCGATTCCATCACGCTTGCGATAGAACATGACTCCGTTGGCGTAACCCTCGGGCGTCAGCCCACCGGCGCGCTTGATGATGTCGCTTATCTGCTCGCTCTTGTTGACGAGAGTGTACGTGCCTGGGAAGCGGACCTCGCCGTCGACCGCGACCGTGCGCTGCAGCTCCCAGCCCGGCTGGCGCAGGATGAGCACATTGTCGTAGGGCTGAGCGCTACTGTCCGGCGATGGGCCGAGCGGAGCCGGAAGTCCCGGCGGTCCGAAGTAGCGGCCGTCGGGCGCGCGCTCGAAGAGGTAGCTCGAATCGAGCGGCACGATGAACTCGCGCGCCGTCGTCCCGTTCGAGCGGTTCTCTGGCAGCCGCGCGACACGTGCCTCGTTGAGCAGTGCGCTCTGGTCGAGGCCGCCGGCCTCGAGCACCAGATCGCGCACCGTCATGCCCTCCCGGTACGGGTATCGTCCCGGCTTCCTGCACGGCGCCGTTCATCGCGACGTAGCGTGTAGGACGGAACTCCGTCACGGAGAAGATGCGCACGTCATCGTCCTCGTGGATCGGGAAAGTCGTTCACGACTGCGCCGGTGGTGTCGCGCAGCATGGCGCGAAGCTGGATGCGCGTGGAGTCCGGCTGCAGCCGCGATACGAGCACCTCGCCGAGATACGCGTCTGGCTTGACGCCACCGGCGAGCCGAATCACATCAGCCAGGGTCATACCCGGCGTGATGCCGACAGAACCCGGCTGATTGACATCGCCGCGCACGAACACGCGGTTGCGGATGCGTGTGGTTACGGGGAATACGCGTATGACGTCGCCGTCCATCACTGGCACCGAAGGGCCGGTCCCTGTGAGGAAGGCGTCGGACACGACGTCCGTAACCACGCGGTCACGTCCGTTCGCCCGCTGCGCGCGGCGGAACTATCCGCTCGATCTGCACGCGCTGGCGTGAGGCAGTCGCCTTGAATCCGCCGGCAAACCTGAGCGCGTCCGCGAGCGTCTCGGTGGGCTTGATCTCGTAAGTTGCGGGCCGCACCACCTCGCCGACGATGCGGGCGCGCGCGAGGTGCACCGGAACGAAAACGATGTCTCCATTCTGGAGCCTCACGTCGTGCGACGCGTCACCGTTTATCAGATAGTCGTAAAAGTCCATGTGGTCGACGAGCACGCCGTTGCGGCGAAGCTGCAGGTCCCGGAGACTCCCGTTGTCGGTGGGTCCTCCAGCGGCGTACAACGCCGAGAGCAAAGTTCCGGTCGCGGAGACCTCATACGCGCCCGGCCTCATCACATCTCCTACGACGTACACGAGGTTGCTGCGGATGCGCGCAGGCGTGATCGAGAAGTGAGTTGTCGCTCCCTCGCCTCGTCGCACGCCCGAGTACACGCGACCCAATCGCTGATACAAGACGTCCTCGAGCTGGCCCAGCGTGAGGTTGTTGACGTAGATCTGCCCAACGGTCGGGATCACTATGAACCCGTCACGGGTCACGTCCAGCGCATAAGATGCTTCGACGTCGCCGGTCAGAACGAGAACGAGCCGGTCGCCCGGGCCGAGCCGATAGCTTGCGTCGACAGGGCCAGCGGTGTTCGGATTGAACTGCGTGGTCGCGTTGCGGAAGAAGTCCAGACCGAAGATGGTAAATCCGCTGTCACGTCGCGCGCGCGCGATCACGTCGGGCCGCCGAAGCGAATCCTGTCGCGTACGACACGCGGTGAGAATGTTTCGGCGCTCGCGGTTCGTGCGCACCGTGTCGCCCATCGTCGCACCGCCCATCCGGGAAGGGAACTGGCCATTCATCTGTCCAGGAAGCATTCCGCCCAGAGTGTCCAGGCCTCCGTTCCGTGAGCGTGTCGTGTCAAATGGGTTGGTCGAGCGCGCGTTGAAGAGCGTGTCGCTCATACCGAGCGAGTCGGGATTGACACCGCACCGCATTAGATCGATGTCGGTGCTGTCAGCAAGGCCAAGTTCCTGCACCGCGTTGAACACGTTGGGATTCAGCGCGCTGCTGTCGGCGCCTCCATTCCCGGTTCCCAAGTACGCATCCAGAAGGTTCTCGGGATAACCCTCGGCGCGGAGCCGTGCGCGCACCTGGTCCGGTGTGAGTCCGCTCGTCGCGATGCGCTGCCTCAGCTGCTCGAGGAGTTGCGGATTGTTCTGCAGCATCTGCTGCGCTTGCTGCGGTGTCGGATTCTGGGCTGCCACGAGAGCGGGAGCCCCATATACGACAACGGCCACTAGAAGTGACCGGAGGTTCAAAGCACGCATGCTCTGGGGTGAGAGAGTAAAGCGGGTGAAGTGGTCGCGCAGGGACTCGAACCCCGGACCTCTGCTGTGTGAAAGCAGCGCTCTAACCAGCTGAGCTACGCGACCGGTCCGGTGCTTGGCCGGAGCCGTTTAAGATATTCCCCCTGCCACTCGCGGGGTAGGGGCGCAGAGACGCGTGCGTCGCACGTGAAGACTCCCCATGCGCAGGGAAGCCCTCCCTGCTTCGTCTGCTGGCGCGTCCGGCCGGTGCAGCGCCGAGTGCTGCACCGGCCGAGCGCCACTGTCGCCGTAGCGCCACACCTTGTGGCATCACAAAAGCAAAACATGTTACAACAGTCGATGCCGGGGCCGCGATTGTCCACGTAAGTCGTTGTAAACCAGGCACTTACACTTGGAGAACGCGGCTGCGTTTCGCGGTTCCGAACTTGCCAAGGTGGCGCCTATTGCGGCTACTAGCTGAGCGAACGCGACGCTGCGTCGATCGTCCTAGCCGGCCACACGGTGCTTTCCCCTTACTGCGAGGTAGTTTATGAAGCGGAAGTTGCTGGCAGTGCTGTTCGCGGTCGGTGTCGGCGCTGCGCCGACGATAGCTTCGGCGCAGACCGTCCTGACGTTCGAGGATTTCACACCCTGCGATAACACGCATGGAAACGTCGGCGTGTACGACGGAGTGAATTTTCAGAACCAGTTCACATGCTACGCTTACGCGCAGGATCCGTTCAACCCGGAGACGCCGCCGAATCGGGTGTATACCTCAACTGCTGCGGCCGGGAACACAAGCTCCGGCACGTTCACATTCGCGCCGACAACGTTCAGCGGCGCGTATCTCGCCGGAACTGCGAACGTTTTTTTCCAGCTTTACAACGGCGGCAATCTGGTCGCCACGTCCGGCACGCTCGCGACAACGTCCACGCCGACCTTTCTTGCGAGCGGCTATTCCGGACCCGTTGACGAGGTGACGGTGTCAGGCGACGGAGTCAATTTTGTCATGGACAACGTGACGTTTGGCACGATCGCAACGCCGGAGCCCACATCCCTCGCGTTGCTCGGCACAGGGCTAGTAGGATTAGTTCCGATGATGAGGAACCGCCGCAAGAGATAGCGTGTCATGAGGCACAAAGAGGGGATACCGCGGCGCGGTATCCCCTCTTTGCTTATAGGCCCAGCAGGATTCGAACCTGCGACCAAGCGATTATGAGTCGCCTGCTCTAACCGCTGAGCTATGGGCCCGCCAAGCCTCAGTATAGAATGCAGTCGCTAGAAGGTCAAACTGCGTGTAGTCCACTTGAGCTGCGCGCGAGCGACGAAGCGCGTCTGCGTGATTCCCGTGAGATGCGCCGCATTCGTCTCGTGGTTGAACCCGACGTCCGCCGTCAGCTCGAGCCCCGGCGCAATGGTCGTCGCGCCGGATACTGCGGCGCGGGCGATGTGCTCAGCGATGCCCTGCAGGAAGCCCGCGGTCACCGGGAACGCCGTGTCCGGCGGGAACGGCAGCCGGTAGTCGCCCTGACCCTGTCGCCTGAACGCGCCGTAAACCCGCAGCGTGGTGTACGGCACCGCGGCAAGGTCCACACCCGCGCGAAGCTCGTCGTAATCGCTGAATGGCTGCCCGAGGCCGACGCCCAGAATCGAGTATTGACCGGCGAGATCCTTGGATCTGTACGCGAGCGCGGACAGCCGGCTGTACGATGCAAAGAGCTTGTTGTCGCCGATCAGCGGAATGCCTTCGGCAGCGGCCGAGATGCCGTACGAAGCCGGCTCCTGACAGTTGAGCGTGCCGCATGCATCGATCTGCCGATTCCCGAGCAGCACTTCGCCTGTGTAATTGCCGAACCGCGACGTGCGTAGCCCGAGATCCCCGCCAAGCGTCAGATGGCCCTGGACACGCTCGTTGCGCCACGAGAGCGCGTAGATGTTCGTCGGGTTGAGCAGCGAGAGATCCCAGCTCCGCCCGATGCCGGTCGCGATGTATCCCTCGCTCGCTGCCGCTTCGAGTCCACGCCATCTCACGCCCAGCCGGTGAGTGTAGAAGTAGCGCGCATACACACCACTCGGCTCGAACGCGTCATCGAGCTTCGCTGCGAGCGCGCTCAGGTGAACCGCGTCGGTTCCCGCTCGGATGTAGAGATGGTCGTACGTGTACGGCGCGCTGCCGAGCTGGAGCCCCTGGAGCGAATACGGGCCCCAGTTCCGAGCGATTCTGCCGAGGAAGAGGTCGAAGTAGTCCCACTGGCCGCTGACGTACGCATCCTGCGTTCGGCCGGCGATCGCGCGGTCCTTTCTACCCGCGAAGTCGGGATCGTGGTTGAGGCTGTTGTCGATGATCGGATGAAGAATCGCGGCGAACGGCCCCGCTACCATCGCAAGGCGAAATCCGAATCCGCCCGTGACGCTGCGGTCGCTGTCGGCCTGCATCAGCTCGCGCTCGCCAGACGTCTCCGCCGTTGCGTACAGGTCCGCGTTGCCGAAGAACTTCGGCGAATCGGACGACGCGGTCGTCGCGCCGGTCGAGTCCGTGGCGTAGCGCTGAAGTGCGGTGCGGAGCGCGATGGCGTACGACTTCACTACCGCGGAATGATTGTGCGCCAGCGCCGAATCGGCTTCGGCGGCGAGCTGCCGCGCCGTGTACGGGCGCTCGAGTAACGAGAGTCCGCGCATCTCCCCGCGCGCCATCAGCGCATCGGTATACTGGTAGGCGATGTCGTCGAGCGGAACGTAGAGCGATGCCTGGGCGCTTGCCGCGCGCGGTGCCGCCAATGCTGTGACCAGGACAAGCGTCGCGCTGACGAGCGCGATTCGGCGCGCGCTCAAACCATCGATTGTTGGGCGTTGAAGGCGTCGTACGCGTCGAGCACCTCGTCGGTGTCGACCGTTGCGGCTCCGAGCTTCTTCACCTCTACGCCGGCCGCGAAGTTGGCGATCACTGCGGCTTCGGGGGCCGACGCGCCCGCAGCGAGCATTGTCGCGAGGTACGCCGTCACCGTGTCGCCAGCGCCGACGACGTCATAAACCTCTCGCGCCGTCGTCGGAATGCGTCCTACCTCGCCGTCGCAGGAGACGAGCACCATGCCATGCTCGCCTAGCGTGAGGAGGAGGTGCTCGACTCCGAGCCGCTCGCAAGTCGCTGGAAGTGCGCGCGGCGAGTCGAGATCGACCGCTGCGCCGAGCGCTGCCTCGAGCTCGCGTCGGTTCGGCTTGAAGATTGTGGCGCCCGAATACTCGAAGAAATGCCTGAACTTGGGATCGACGACGACCGGCGCGCCGCGCTCGCGTGCTACCTCGATGGCTGCGCGGATCACCGCTGCGGTAAGTACTCCCTTGTTGTAATCCTCGAGCACCACCGCGTCCGCGACATTTACCGCTGCGCGTACCGCGCGGACCAGGGCCTCCGTGTCGCTGCCGTCCAGCTCCGTGTCTTCTTCCTCGTCCACGCGCACGAGCTGTTGTGCGCGTGCGACGATGCGCGTCTTGGTGGTCGTGGGGCGCGACGTCTCGTGCAGGCCGTCAGTGGTCGCACCGCCATCGCGGAGCATCGAGCGCAGCTCGCTCCCAGCCGTATCGCGTCCTATCGCGCAGACCATGCTGCACGTCGCACCGAGCGCGAGGACGTTCTGCGCCACGTTGGCCGCGCCGCCGAGCGCGTGTTTGCGCTCCCGCACCCGCACCACCGGGACGGGCGCTTCGGGGGAGATCCGATCCACGTCTCCACGCAGGTACACGTCGAGCATGGCGTCACCGATGACCGCGACGTGGTATTTTTTCGCGGACTCGAGCAGCGAGACCAGCCGGTCTCGCGTTAGTGTCTCCAGCATGGCTACGAAGGTAGCGACGTGGCGAGAGGGCGGCAAAGGCACTGTGGCGAGTGTCCCCTCACGCTCGGCATGTCCCTTGCCCATTCACGAGCGCGGATGGCAATCCTCGGACGAATCAACGCCGCAGCAAAGGACAAGATTCTTTCACTGCAAGAGGCTTTCGTTCTCGCCGGGAACGCGATCCGTTTTGCATTCGTAAGGCCGTTCTACAAGGAGGACGTGATCCAGGCGATGGACTCGATTGGCGTCCAGTCCATCGGCATCGTCGTTCTTACCGGCTTTTTCACAGGAATGGTGCTGGCGTTGCAGTCCGCCGTGCAGATGGCGCGCTTCGGCGCGACCACGTACGTCGGAAGCCTCGTGTCTGCGTCCATGATCCGCGAGCTGGGCCCCGTGATGGCGGGGCTGATGGTCGCGGGCCGCGTGGGCTCCGGCATCGCTGCGCAGATCGGCTCGATGCGCGTGACGGAGCAGATCGACGCGCTCAACGTCATGGGGACCGACCCAATCAAGAAGCTCGTGACGCCGCGACTGCTCGCCGCGCTGTTCATGCTTCCCACGCTCACCGTCATCAATGATCTCGCCGGGATTCTTGGCGGAAACGTCATCGCGCGCTTCTACCTCAAGCTCCCCTCGTCGCTGTACTGGGGAACGGTCTGGGATCAGATATCGAGCGGCGGATTTCTCTTCAGGCTCATCCCCAACGATTTCGTTCACGGGCTCTTCAAGCCATTCATCTTCGGCGGAATCATCTCGCTGACGGCGTGTCATTTCGGGCTTCGCACGACGGGCGGAACGGAAGGAGTCGGCATCTCGACGACGAGAACTGTCGTGACTGCGAGCATTCTGATTCTCGTTTCCGATTACTTCATCACGCAGATCCTTCTGGCTCTCCTTCCGTCATGAGCGACGACCGCGACGATCCCCGCACCGTGAACGGCAAGGACGCATCGATCGAAACGCGCGACGCCGAATCGCCGGAAGCGGCGGACTCCGATGATTTGCGCGCCGACAGCGAGCGGCGGGCGACCGATCGGCGCACCACGGATCGTGACGTGGACTCAGTCCGTCCGGAGCGCGTTCGTGCCGCCATCCGCAAGGAGATCCGCGCGGACGTCGGCGCTGCGACCGTTCCGGAAGACTCCGAAGTCATGGTCGCGCTCGAGGACGTCTCGCTCGCCTTCGAGCGACCGATTCTGGAGAAGGTCTCGTTCGAGGCGCGGCGCGGCGAGACTGTCGCCGTCGTCGGCGAATCTGGTACCGGCAAGTCGACGATCCTCAAGCTCATTCTCCGTCTCCTCGTTGCGGACGCCGGAATCGTTCTGATCAAGGGCACGGACATCGAGAAGCTGAGCTACGACGAAGCACTCAAGATCCGGCAATACATGGGGATGGTCTTCCAGAGCGCCGCACTCTTCGATTCGCTCACCGTCTTCGACAATGTCGCGTATCCGCTACGTGAGCACACCAGGCTCGACGAGGACGAGATCGAGAAGCGCGTGCGAGAGAAGCTGCAGATCGTCGATCTCGACCCCGATCAGGTGATGCCGCTGGCGCCGTCCGAGCTGTCCGGCGGAATGCAGAAGCGCGTCGGCATCGCGCGCGGACTCGCCGCGAATCCCGAGATCATGCTGTACGACGAGCCGACTTCGGGACTCGACCCGCTCACCACGGCGACGATCACGCATCTCATCATGAAGCTGCAGCGCGACCTTCACGTCACGAGCGTCGTCGTCACTCACGACATCCGATCGGCCTTCCGGATGGCGAGCAAGATCGCACTGCTGCACGATCGCCACATCGTGTTCTTCGGGACGCCAGAAGATATGTCTGCGTCCGACGACCCTTACATACAGACCTTCCTCGGCGGCTACTGAATGAGACGCTCGGCGATCATTACCAAAGACGCGTTGCGGGTCGGCGCGCTCGCGATCATTGCGCTGGCAATCCTCACGTACGCGGTGATAAGGCTCGGCCGCGCGGCGCACCTGTTCAGCCAGCGCTACACGCTCGTGACCTTCGTCGGCAACGCTGCCGGACTTCGCGAGGGAGGGCAGGTGACGGTCGCAGGGCAGCTCGCCGGCTCCATCTCGAAGATCGAATTTCTTCCGGTCAGCTACGACACCACACGGCGTCTCCGGATCACGGTGCAGCTCGACGAGAGCATGAAGCCGCAGGTGAGACTCAACTCGCGCGTCGTGCTGCGGAATCAGGGACTGCTCGGCGATCGCTTCTTCGATATCACTCCCGGCACACCGCAATACCGTCCGCTTCACGAGGGCGACACGCTGCGCCTTGGCAATTCCGTCGATTACGAGATGATGATTCAACAGGCGTCCGCGGCCATCGGCGAGGTCGTGGGGCTCACCCACGACGTGCGCGGAATCACCCAGGGCCTCGTCAAGGGCCAGGGCACGGTCGGTCAGCTTCTCACCAGCCGCGAGTTGTATGATCGGCTCAACGGTACGCTCGGCCAGACGAGTGCGCTGCTCGCGCGGCTCCAGAATCCGAACGGCAGCGTCGGGCGACTGCTCGACGACCCTGCAGCTTTACTACAATCTCACCGGGATGATCGCGCAGGTCGACACGCTCGTCACGCGAATCAACTCGGGCAAGGGGACAGCGGGCAAGCTTCTCGCGGATGACACGCTTTACTCGAACCTCGTCAGCGTGACGGCGCGCGCCGATTCACTCGTGACGACGATGAGCAAGGGCAACGGCACCGCGTCGAAGCTGTTCACGGACAGTCAGCTCTACGACCAGCTCGTGCAGGCGGTGATGCACCTCAACGAGATTCTGGCCGACGTGAAGAAGAACCCCTCGCGCTACACGAAGGGAGCAGTCAAAGTATTTTAAGGAGTGAGCGCGTCGTACGATCTTGACGTGGTGGTGACGCGCGGCGATGCCGTCGAATCGGTGCACCGCGTCTCCGCCGCGGTGGTAGTCGGCGACGACGTCATCGGCGCCGCGCGCGATCCGCAGACGTTCGCCTACTGGCGCTCCTGCGCCAAGCCTTTCCAGGCGATGCCGCTCGTGCGCGACGGCCAGCTCGACCGACTCGGTTGGCAGCAGGACCAGCTCGCGCTCGCGTGCGCCTCGCACGGCGGCGAGCCAGAGCACGTCGCGATCGCCGAGGCGAATGCTGTCGGATCTCGGCCTCGAGGAGGGCGACCTGGCGTGCGGAGTCACCGAGCCACTCTCCTCGCGCGGAGTCCGAATTCTGCGTGAGTCCGGATCGCGCCCTACGCGTCTCCACAACAACTGCTCCGGCAAGCACGCCGCGATGCTCGCCCGCGCGCGAGCGTGCGGTGATCCGACGGAGGGGTACGACAGGCGCGATCATCCAGTGCAACAGAGGATGATTGCCGAAGTCGAGCACTGGACCGGCGTCTCGCGCAGGAAAATGAAGCTCGCCGTGGATGGGTGCGGAGTGGTCGTGTTCGGCCTGCCGCTCGATGCGATGGCGCGTGCTTACTCGCGCTTTGCCGCGTCCGTGCGCGATGGCGACGAGGTGTCGAGCCGGATCGCCGAGGCGATGCTGGCGAATCCGTTCCTCGTGGGCGGCACCGAGCGGTTCGACACGATTCTGATGGAAGAGGAGCCGCAGGTGCTCTGCAAGGTCGGCGCGGAGGGAGTCCACTGCGCTGCTTTCTTCCCGGAGCGCGTCGGCGTGGCGCTCAAGGTCGAGGACGGCGCGGCGCGTGCACAGTACCCGGCACTCCTGGCGCTGCTCCAGCACGTCGGCGCGCTCCCTGCGAAGCTTCCGCCACGACTTGCGGAGATTGCTCGGAAGCCGGTGCGCGACACGCGTCATGAGGTCGTGGGCGAGATCTACGTTCGCGCAACGATCTGATCCGACACGCCGGGATTGGGCGTGGCACCTGGCCCGCGTCAGACTATCGTTCACTCCATGAGCCCAGCGCCGATGTTCGATGACGCCACGCGCCACCTCGTCCGGATCGCCGCGGCTGTAGCATCAGCGACTCCGGCCGTGACGCGGAGAGTCATGAGCGATGCGGCCGGCGCGGCACGTCCGCAAGCGGTGGACGAAGTGCTGCTCCAGTCCTACCTCTTCGCCGGCTTCCCGCGCACGCTCAACGCGGTCGCCATCTGGCGCGAGGTCTCGGGTACCACTGCGCCTCGCGCCGATGCGGCTTCGTCCTCAGCACGGACCGCAGAGCTGGAAGACGCCGGCGAGCTCGCGTGCAGATTGGTGTACGGCTCCAAGTACGACGCGCTGAGAGCGAACATCCGCGCGCTGCATCCAGCACTGGACACGTGGATGGTGCGCGACGGATATGGTAAGGTGTTGTCGCGTCCAGGGCTGTCGCTCGGTCATCGCGAGCTGTGCATAGTCGCTGCATGCGTGGCGGCAGAGCAGATTCCGCAGCTTCGGTCGCACCTTCGCGGCGCGCTCAACTGCGGTGCGTCGCGCGAAGATCTCGCCGAGACGCTGAGCGCTCTTGCTGATGTTGTCTCGCAGGACGCGCTCGCCATCGCTCGTTACGAGCTCGGCAGGCTGAAGGAGGAGTGAGAGATGTTCATAGATAAGGTGAAAGTTCACGTCGAGGCCGGAACCGGCGGTTCCGGTTGTACGTCGTTCAGGCGGGAGCATCGCGTCCCGATGGGCGGACCGGACGGCGGCGATGGCGGTCGCGGCGGCGACGTGATAGTCCGCGGCGATTCCAATCTGTCGACGCTGCTCGATTACACCTACCGCGATACGTGGGTCGCGCAGCGCGGAGAGCACGGCATGGGATCCAACATGACGGGCCGCGGTGGCACCGACGTTGTCCTTCCTGTCCCGCCCGGCACGATCATCAAGGATGCTGACACTGGGGCTGTGCTCGCGGAAGTCCTGCAGAGCGGCGAGGAGTTCATCGTCGCGCATGGCGGCCGCGGTGGGAAGGGAAACGCGTTCTTCGTTTCCGCGACTCACCAGGCGCCGCGCGAGTGGCAGGCGGGCGAGGAAGGCGAGGTGCGAACGCTCGAGCTCGAGCTCAAGCTCATCGCCGACATCGGGCTCGTCGGCCAGCCGAACGCGGGAAAATCGACGCTGCTGTCGGTGATCTCCGCCGCGCGCCCCAAGATCGCCGACTATCCGTTCACCACGCTCGCGCCCAATCTCGGCGTCGTGCAGCTCTCGGATCATCGCACCTTCGTCGTTGCCGACATCCCGGGAATCATCGAGGGCGCGCACGAAGGGAAGGGGTTGGGGCTCCAGTTTCTCCGGCACATCGAACGGACGCGGGTGCTGGCACTCCTCATCCCCATCGACGCTCTCGATTGGCAGGCGGAGTACGATCAGCTGCGCGCCGAAGTCTCAGCGTACAGCGCGGAGCTCGCGGCTAAGCCGCACTGTGTGATCTTCACCAAGCTCGACCTGCTCGGCGAGCAATATGCGCCGCCGATCGAAGCGGCCGGCGCGTTCGGTATCTTCTCGATAAGCGCCGCCAATCGCGAGGGTCTCACCCAACTCCTCGCTGCATGGTGGAGCGAGTTGTTGCGGCTGCGCGACGACGACGAAGCCGCAAGGGTGAGCGAGGCGGCGCTCCCCTGAGTCGCGTGGACGTCATCACCCACGAATCCGCTGCGTGGCCTGACGCACTGCGCACGATCCCCTCGCCGCCGAAACAGCTTCACTACGACGGCGACCTGGCTGTGCTTGCGAAGCCGTGCGTCGCGGTCGTCGGAAGTCGGAACCCGACCGACTACGGTCTGCGCGTGGCGCGCGACATCGCAGGCGCGCTCGCGTCCGCGGGCGCATGCGTCGTGAGCGGCCTCGCGTTCGGAATCGATGCGGCCGCTCATCGCGCGGCACTCGCTGCTGGCGGCGCGACCGCAGCGGTCCTTGGCACGGGCATCGACGTGGTGTACCCAGCAGCCCATCGGCGACTCCACGGCGAGGTCGCAGCCGCGGGGATCGTTCTGTCGGAGTCCGCAGCGGGAACGCAGCCTTACAAGGGATGTTTTCCGAGACGGAACCGGATCATCGCCGGGCTGTCGAAGCTCACCATCGTCGTCGAAGCCGGAGCGAAGAGCGGCTCGCTCATCACTGCGGGCTATGCACTCGATTTCGATCGCAAGGTCGCTGCAGTTCCCGGTCAGATCGACTCAGCCGCAAGCGCGGGATCGAACCTCCTTCTCCGCGATGGCGCCAACGTGATCACCAGCGTCGATGATGCGCTCTCGCTCCTCGATCTGGTCACGCCGGCGCCCGCTCATCTTCTGCCGCAGCTCGGCGCGGACGAAGCGACGGTCTGGGATATCGTGCGCGACTCGTCGCCGACAGCGGACGACATCGTCGCGCGCACCGGCTGGGGCGCCAACCGCTGCCTCGTTGCCGTCACCAATCTCGAGGTGCAGGGACTCGTCGAGTGCACGCTCGCGGGCGAGATACGACGGCGCTGAGCGCGAACCCGACTGCCGCCGGCGCTGCCACGCGGCACCTCTACGTCCACGTCCCGTTCTGCGCGCGCCGCTGCTCCTACTGCGACTTCTCGATCGCAGTCCGGAGTGTGACGCCGGTGGCTCAGTACGTAGATGCGCTCGCGACCGAGCTCGGCATGCAGGACACGTCGGCATGGTCGCTGGACACCATCTACCTCGGAGGAGGGACTCCGTCCCGCCTCGGGGCCGACGGAATCGCGCGCGTCCTCGAGCTGGTGCGCAGCGCGGCGACGGTTTCGTCCGACGCCGAGATCACACTCGAAGCCAATCCGGACGACATCACTCCTTCCATCGCTACAGCGTGGCGCGCTGCCGGCGTCACGCGCGTCTCACTCGGCGCGCAGTCGTTCGATGACGCGGTTCTGAGATGGATGCACCGCACTCACGACGCGACGCAGATCGCGAGCGCTGTCGCATCGCTCCGCGCTGCAGGAATCGATAACGTATCGCTCGACATGATCTTCGCGCTCCCTCGCTCGCTCGATCGCGACTGGCGCGCCGATCTGGAGCGCGCTCTGGCACTCGAGCCCGCGCACGTCTCGCTCTACGGTCTGACCGTGGAGCACGGCACCCCGCTCGGGCGCTGGGTCGCGCGCGGCGACGCGGCGGAGGCTGGCGAGGACAGCTACGAGCAGGAGTTCCTCTGCGCGCACGACACGCTCGCGGCCGCCGGCTTCGATCACTACGAGGTGTCGAACTTCGCGCTGCCGGGAAAGCGATCGCGACACAACTCGTCGTACTGGCTGGGCGCGCCATACGCCGCGCTCGGCCCCTCGGCGCACGGATTCGATGGGGCGCGCCGATGGTGGAACGTCAGCTGCATATGCAGAATGGCAGCGCCGGCTCGCGCGCGGAGAGGCCGTCGTCGCCGGTGAGGAACTACTCACGGAGTCGAACCGCGCGGCAGAGCGGGTGTATCTGGGACTGCGAAGCGATGCCGGACTCGAAGCGACTGATGCCGAGCTGGATGTCGCTCGTCATTGGCTCGCGGCAGGATGGGCTGAGCTGCGCGGCAGGACGATTGTTCTCGGCGCTCAGGGGATGCTCAGGCTCGACGCCCTGGCCGGGACCTTGACAAGAGCCGGAAGTTATTGATACTATTGAACTTATGCCACTTGCGGATCTGACCGACCGCGAGCGGAAAGTGCTCGAGGCGGTCATTCAAACCTACGTCCTGACTGCCTCGCCGGCTGGCTCGCGCCAGCTAGCGCGCCGGTTCCGGCTTGGCGTGTCGCCTGCCACGGTCCGGAATACCATGAGCGATCTGGAAGAGAAAGGCTATCTCTTCCACCCTCATACTTCCGCTGGGCGCGTGCCGACCAACGCAGCCTATCGCGCGTACGTCGACTCGATCCTCCCCGCGCCCAGCTTCTCGGCGAAGGAACGCGAGACTCTGCTGCAGCAGATCACCGCGGGCGGGAACGCCGTCGAGAACATCCTCCGGCGTGCCGCGCAGAGCCTCGGTGTGGTCACGCAGGAGCTCGGCGTGGCGCTCGGACCCCGGTTCGGCGACAGCACTCTCGATCGCGTCGAGCTGGTGCGGTTGGCCTCCGACCGGTTGCTCGTGGTGCTCTCGCTGCAAGGCGGCGGAGTCCGTACGATCTACGTCGGATGCCCGCGGCGACGTGCCGGATCTCGCGCTCGCCGAGGTCACCCGAGTGCTCAACGAGCGGCTGGCCGGCCTGACGCTCAGTCAACTCCGAAGCTCGCTCAGCGAGCGGCTGCGCGACACCGCGCCAGGGACCGCAGAGCTGATCAACATCTTCGTCGAGGAAGGGGAGCAGATCTTCGACGAGGTGGCGGATGCGGCCAATCCGTCGTGTTGGGCCAGGCATCGGTGCTCGCGGAGCAGCCGGAGTTCGCGAGCGCCGACAGCATGCGCCGGCTGGTCGCGTTGACCGAGACGAGGCATTATCTGGCGGAGGTGCTGCGCCGACGCGCCGCGGATTCCGGCGTCAGCATCACGATCGGTAGCGAGCACGGCGACCCGGCGCTCGATAAGTTCACTCTCGTGACGGCGCAGTACCGCGCCGGAACGTTGAACGGCGTCATCGGCGTGATCGGACCCACGCGCATGCCGTACGACAAAGTGATCTCACTCGTAACTCACACATCGCAGCTCATCACCGAGCTGCTCGACTGAACGCATCACGCCCAATGGCAGACTTCTACGCAACACTCGGCGTGCAGCGCGACGCGTCGGACGACGACATCAAGAAAGCGTATCGCAAGCTTGCGATGCAGTTCCATCCGGACCGCAACAACGGCTCGAAGGACGCCGAGGAGCGGTTCAAGGAGATCACCGAAGCGTACGACGTGCTGCGCGACGCCAACAAGCGCGCGGCCTACGATCGATACGGCGAGGCGGGGCTTCGCGGCGCGGGCTTCGGCGGCTTCCACCACGTCGATCTCAGCGAGGCGCTCAACATCTTCATGCGCGACCTCGGCGGCATGGGCGGCTTCAGCGAGATCTTTGGAAGACGCACCAGCGCGGCGGAGACGCGCACCGGCTCCGACATCAGGATCAGCGTCGCGTTGACGCTTCCCGAGGTCGCGACCGGAGTCGAGAAGACCGTCACGGTGAAGCTGTTGAATCCGTGCGACAGGTGCGAAGGCACCGGCGCCGAGCCGGGCTCGAGCGTCACGACGTGTCCGACGTGCAAGGGCGCTGGCGAGGTGCGGCGCGCGCAGCAGTCGTTCTTCGGCCCGTGTCGTCAGCGTGTCGCGTGTGTCCCAACTGCGCGGGCGACGGAAAGATCGTCGCGTCGCCGTGCAAGAAGTGTCGCGGCGAGGGACGTCTGCGCGGCGAGGAGCAGGTCAAGATCAAGATTCCGGCGGGCGTCTCCACCGGCCAGTACATGACGCTTCGCGGCGTTGGCAATGCGGGTCCGCGTGGCGGCCCGCGCGGCGACATCCTCGTCGTATTCGAGGTCGACGAGGACGACCGCTTCGAGCGCGATGGTGAGGATCTCCTCACCGAGATTCTGGTCACGTATCCGCAGCTCGCGCTCGGCGCGGACATCGAAGTGCCGACCGTTACGGCGACCGTCACGCTGCGCGATCCCGGCGGGGACTCAGAGCGGCCAGGTTCTTCATCTTCGTGGACGCGGGCTTCCGCGCGTGAACGCGTCGGGAAGCGGCGATCTGCACGTGCGCCTGCAGCTCTACACGCCCGACACCATCTCCGAGGAAGAGGCGCAGCTGCTGCATCAGCTGCATCAGCTCAGACCGACCGCGCCAGCGCGGCGTGAGCGTGGATTCTGGGCCAAGGTGAAGGAATCTCTGGGCGCGTGACGGAGCCATGGCACGCCATACGTGTTGAGAAGTGCGCCGATCCCGAAGCAGTGGTCGGCGCACTTTTCGATGCGGGGTCACAGGGCGTGCAGGACGACCACGGCGCGATCGTCACCCACTTTCCTCACGATGCCGACATCGATCAGATAGTCGCGCGAGTGCGTGACGCAGATCCCACAGCGACAATCGACGTGACCGACGCCGCCCGTCGTGGACTGGAGCGAGTGGCGCGCAAGCGTTGGCGCGCACGTCGTGGGATCGCTCGTAGTCGCACCGCCGTGGCTCGCGCACGACCACGATCCGTCATCGACGATCGTTATTGATCCGGCAATGGCGTTCGGCACCGGCGAGCACGCCACGACGCGCGGAATGCTGCGCCTGATGCAACGCGTGATTCGTCCCGGCGATCTCGTGGCTGACCTCGGCGCTGGTAGCGCCGTGCTCTCCATCGCCGCCGCGAAGCTCGGCGCGTCGCGCGTCGTCGGCGATCGAAGTCGATGCCGACGCCGCGAGCAACGCGGAGGCGAACATCGCTGCGAACGGTGTCGGCGATGCGGTGACGCTATCTCGTCGGTGACGCGACAGTGCTCCTGTCGCTCGTCGCGCCGGTGAGAGTCGTGCTGGCGAACATCGTGTCGTCGGTGCTGATGGAGATCATACCGACGCTCGCGTCGGTCGCTCACGCGCGACGGTGCGGCGCTGCTGAGCGGGCTCCTCGTAGAGGAGCGAGAGATGATGCTTGCAGCGACAGCGCGCGCAGGCTTGGCCATGACTGACGAAGACTTCGAAGACGAGTGGTGGAGCGTCGCTCTCGCGCGAGCGGAGCCGAGGCCGGTGACCGAGCGTGCGGCGTTCTTCCGCGAGGGTGAATTCAGCCGTCGGTGCTCAACTCGCGCTCTCGGAAGCCGATGCGCGGCACATCGACGTGCTGCGGCTCGGCGTCGGTGAGCGCGTCGGAATCAGAAATGGCGTCGGCGGCGTCGCATCGGGCACGCTGGTACGGCTCGGCAAGAAGCACGCGCTCGTCGAGATCGATGATGCGAGCGAGGTCGCACCTCCGCCGGCGATTCACCTCCTGCTCCCGGTCGCCGACCGCGACCGAATGCTGTGGCTCGCGGAGAAGGCCGCGGAGCTCGAACATCGCGACGTGGCGGCCGGTGTTGTGGCACAGGTCGCGGAGCGTGGCGCCGCGCGGCGACGGCCCGACGTTCCGCGGCAAGGTGCAGGTCGCGCATGATCGCCGCGCTGCTGCAGTCTCGCTCGGCGTGGCTGCCGGACATCTTTCCCGAGGCGAGCGCGGAGCGAGCGCTCGTCGCCGCGCCGCAGGGGTGCCGGCTGGTGATGGATGCGTCTGGCGCGCCGATCGCCGGCGCGTCGATTCTCGGCGCCCGGTCACGCTCGCCATCGGGCCGGAGGGCGGGTTCGAGCGCAGCGAGCTGGAGCTGCTCACGTCCGCTGGCTTCGCCCCTTGCGCGATCGGAAGCTCCGTCCTGAGGTTCGAGACGGCCGCGGTCGCCGCGGTGGCCGTGGCGCGGACAATGCTCGATGTCGGCCTCGTCGACCATCCCGAGGATCATGCCCGAAGCTCAGAGTGACTGCATCTTCTGCCGCATCGTAGCCGGCGAGATCCCCGCCGCGCGCGTGGCTGAGAGCGATACCGCGCTCGCCTTTCGCGACGTGAGGCCCGAGGCGCCGGTTCACGTCCTCGTGATCCCCAAGCGTCACGTGCGCGTCGCTCGACGAGAGCGACGACGCCTCGCTCCTCGGCGACGTGCTGCTGCTCGCGGCCGATGTCGCGCGGCAGGAGGGGATCGCCGGCCGCGGGTACCGGACGGTGATCAACACCGGGGCCGAGAGCGGGCAGACCGTTCACCATCTCCACGCTCACGTGCTGGGCGGCCGCCACATGGCGTGGCCGCCGGGCTGACATTATAATTAAAGGCTGCACGTCAACCGGAACCTTCAGGATCGAGAAAAGGGGCTAGAGAAGTTTGTCAGAAGTCATCATTCAGGAAGACGAGAACTTCGAGCGGGCGCTCAAGCGCTTCAAGAAGAAGGTCGAGAAGGCGGGGATCCTCGCGGATCTGCGCAAGCATCGCCACTACGAGAAGCCCAGCGAGCGCCGCAAGCGCAAGATGAACGCGGCGATGCGCAAGAATCGCCGTCATCGCGCGATGTAATGTCGGCGTTGCTCGAACGCCTGCAGAGTGATCTCAACGCATCACGCAAGGCGCAGGACAAGAGCTCCACGCTGCTGCTCTCGACCATCCTCTCGGACGTCAAGAACAAGCGCATCGAGCTGCGGCGTGATCCGAGCGACGAGGATGTGGTCGACGTTCTCCGCAAAGGGATCAAGCGTCGTCGCGAGTCCGTCGAGATGTACGACAAGGGGAACCGCCCCGATCTCGCTGCGAAGGAGCGCGCCGAAGTGACCGCGCTCGAAGCATACCTCCCGGCTCAGGTGAGCGACGACGAGATCAGAGCCGCGATCCGCGCCGCCATCGCCTCGGGCGCGACGTCGATGGGCCCGCTGATGGGCCGCGTGAACCCGCAGTTCAAGGGACGCGCTGACGGAAGCGCGATAAGCCGCATCGCCAAGGAAGAGCTAGCGACTCCCAAGTAGCGCGTCGTTCCGCTGCGCACCCAGGCTCGCTTCGGCGGGCCTTTTCTGTCTCCGCCGCCCTCAGCCGCCGCGAAATACGAAGTAGACCGCGCCGCCGACGCAAAGCGCCGCCCAGAGATAGTCGAGCTTCAGCGGCTGGTCCATGTAGAAATAGGCGAACGGAACGAACACGCTGAGCGTCACCACTTCCTGGATGATCTTGAGCTGACCGAGCGACAGAGTGGTGTAGCCGATGCGGTTCGCCGGAACCTGGAGCAGGTACTCGAAGAGCGCGATTCCCCAGCTTATCAGCGCCGCGATGTACCACGGCTTGTCTTCGAGGTTCTTGAGGTGCGCGTACCACGCGAAGGTCATGAAGACGTTCGAGCAGCAGAGGAGCAGGACCGTGCGGAGGACGACTGGCATGAGCGCGGCGACGGCGAAAAGCGCGCCATCCCTTTCGAGCCGCCGCACGCCTCGTTGTTCGGTGAATCTTCGCACCGATTGGTATAATTCAGTCATCACATGAATTCGCATGCGCTCTCCGTGTTGGAGTTCGATCGCGTCCTCGGCGTTGTGGCCGAGCGCGCGGTCTCGACCGAGGGCCGCTCGCGCGTGGGCGCGCTGCGGCCGACGACGGATCGCGCATGGATGGAGCGCGAGCAGAGCAGGGTGTTCGCGATGCGCTCGCTCATCTCGGGCGAAGTGCGCTGGACTCATCCCGGGCGTCCCGTCCGCTGGCGATGCACTGCAGCGTCTGCGCGTCGAGAACGCTGTGCTGCCTCCAGACCAGTTCGTCGCACTGCGCGCGCTGCTCCGCGCCGCGCGTAGCGCCCTCGACTCGCTCGCGGAGCCGCGGCTCCCGCTCGCGGCGAAGGCGGTGCTCGCACCGATAACGGAACGGCTCACGAGAGAGCCGCGCGCGGAGAGCTCGATAGACCGCGTTCTCAATGAGGACGGCGACGTTCGCGACGACGCGTCGCCCAAGCTCCGCGCGATACGCCGCGAGCTGCGCGGCGCGGAAGGCGAGCTCATCGCACTGCTCGAGCGCATCATGTCGCGGCTCGATCCGTCGGTGCGGCCGATCGACATGTCCGTCACCGTGCGCAACGGGCGGTTCGTGATCCCCGTGCGGCGCGAGGGACGCGCCGAGCTCGGCGGGATCGTGCACGACACGTCGGCTTCGGGCGGGACGATCTTCGTCGAGCCGCCTGCCGCGGTCGAAGCTGGGAACCGGATGCGAGAGCTCGCCGCCGACGAAGTGCGCGAGATCGACAGGATTCTCTTCGAGCTCGCCGAGACGCTTCGGCCGCATCACGCGTCGCTCGCAGCGAGCTACGATGCTCTCGCGGAGCTCGACTCGCTCTACGCGCGCGCGCGCTACGCTGTCGATTTCAGTGCGTCCCGGTGACGCTCAGCGATCCGCACGACGAGCTGCAGATTGCCGCCGGTCGCCATCCGCTGCTGCTAGCGCAGGGGATCAGCGTCGTCCCGTTCGACCTCGTGCTCGGCGAGGCGGAGCGCACGTTCCTCATCTCCGGGCCCAACACCGGCGGCAAGACGGTGTTGCTCAAGACCATCGCGTTGCTGTCGCTGTCTGCGCAGGCGGGCATTCCTGCGACAGTCGGCGACGGGACACGGCTCCCAGTCTACGACGAAGTCTTCGCCGACATCGGCGACGAGCAATCGATCGAAGCCAGTCTGTCCACGTTCAGCGCGCACGTGCGCAATCTTCGCGAGATCCTGAACGGCGCCAATGATCGCTCGCTCGTACTGATCGACGAGCTGGGATCCGGAACAGATCCTGTCGAGGGCGCCGCGCTCGGCGGCGCTGTTCTCGAATCACTCACGGCGCGCGGCGCGCGCACGATCGCTACGACGCATCTCGGCGCGCTCAAGGAGCTTGCCGTCGAGAACCGTGCGATAGTCAACGGGTCGCTCCAGTTCGACGCGGCCGCGCTCGCGCCGACGTATCGGCTGATCAAGGGGATCCCGGGTCAATCGTACGGACTGAGCATCGCGCGACGCCTCGGAGTGCCGGACGATGTGCTCGAGTGCGCGGAGCGCAGGCTCCCGACGGGCGAGCGCGACGTCAATGCGCTGCTGATGGATCTCGAGGCGCGCGAGACTGCGCTGACCGAGCGCGAGCGCGAGGCGGCAGCGATTGCGGAAGACGCTCGCGAGCGTGCGCGCAGGGTCGCCGAGCGCGAGCGCAACGCGGGTGTGCGCGAGCGCGAGTCGGAGCGTCGCGCGCGCCAGGAGTCGCGACGCTATCTGCTCGCAGCGCGGCGCGAGATCGAGAGCACCATCAAGGCGCTGAAGCATTCCACTGACGTGGACGAGGCCGCGCGCGACGCGCGCAAGCACGTCGAGGAGCTCGCCAAGAGCCAGACCGAAGCGCTCGAGCGTCTCGACGCGCGCGAGCGAGGGGCGCGTCCGGGTCACGACCGTGCGCGCGAGGCGCCAGCGGTCGGCGACCACGTGGCGGTGGACAGTCTAGGTGGGCGAGTCGGGCAGCTGATGGAGATCCGTGATGGCGAACGGAATCGTAGCCGTCGGAACGCTCAAGCTCGCGCTTCCGATGACCGAGCTCACACGCGCAGCGGCGCCACAACGGCAGTTTGCCGTGCAGATTCGCGGGGACGTCCCGGAGATCCACGCCGAGAGCGAGATAGATCTTCGCGGCATGCGTGTGAGCGACGTCGACGACATCGTGATGCATGCGGTAGACAACGCCGTGCGCGCGGACCTCAAGGCGCTGCGAATAATTCACGGAAAGGGAACAGGTGCGCTGCGCGAGCGCGTGGGCGAGATGCTCAAGAAGGAGCCGCGCGTCACGAACTTCCGGCTCGGCGCGTGGAACGAAGGTGGTGCAGGTGTGACGATAGTGGAGCTGTCGTGAGCTCGGATCCCATCGTCGAGCGCGTTCGTGAGGCGGCTGACATCGTCAAGATCATCGGCGAGCACGTGAAGCTGAAGCGCGCGGGCGGGGACTACCGCGGCCCGTGTCCGTTCCACGGCGGGAAGAATCCGAACTTCAGTGTGTCGCCGCGCCGCGGACAGTATCACTGCTTCAAGTGCGGCGAGTCTGGTGACGTCTTCTCGTTTCTGCAGAAGCAGCTCGGGCTGAGCTTTCCCGACGCGTTGCGCGAGGTCGCGGGAACGGTGGGTATCGAGGTTCCGTCGCAGCGCGTCGAGCGCAGCGGCCCCGATCCGCGCGAGCCGTTCTGGGAAATGAACGCCGCTGCCGCCGACTACTTCACGCGCGTGCTCTGGACCGAGGAGCGTGGCGCGGCCGCGCGCACCTATCTCGACGGGCGGGGGATCAGGGAGGATGATGCGCGGCGGTTCGAGCTTGGCTTCGCGCCGGATGATATCGCCACATTCAGGAACCACATGGCGACGCTCGGCTTCGACGTGGAGCGGCTTCTGGACGGCGGCCTGCTGTCGCGTCGCGATGAGAACTCGGAGCCGCGGCCGCGATTTCGCAATCGGCTCATGTTTCCGATCCTCGATGCGTCCGGCCGTCACATCGCCTTCGGTGGCCGCGCGCTCGGCGACTTCGAGCCGAAGTATCTCAACTCGCCCGAAACACCGGTGTTCAGCAAGTCGCACACTTTGTACGCGCTGAGCTGGTGCAAGAACGGAATTCGCAAGAACGATCGTGCCTTCGTCGTCGAGGGGTACATGGACGCGATCAGGTTGATGCAGGCGGGGATCGATGCAGTCGTCGCGCCGCTCGGGACAGCGCTGACCGAAGCGCAGGCCGAGCTCCTCGCGAGGTACACGAAGAACGTCTTCCTCGTCTACGACAGCGACCAGGCCGGATTGAAGGCGACGTTCCGTGCTGGCGACGAGCTCCTGCGCCATGGCTTCGCCGTGCGAGTCGTCACGCTGGAGGAAGGCGAGGACCCCGACACCTTCGTGCGCGCCAACGGCGCCGACGCGCTCGAGCAGCACGCCGCGAGCGCCGTCGACGTCTTCGAGCGCAAGGTGCAGATCCTCGAGCGCGGCGGATGGTTCATCGAGCTTCAGAAGCGCAGGCGCGCGCTGGATCGGCTGCTTCCTACCATCCGCGCGACTCGCGATCCGCTGCTGCGTGACATCTACATCAGCCGCGCGGCTGAGAAGACCGGCGTCGCGAAGGACGTTCTTCTGCGCGAGGTGGAAGGGAGAAGTGGGGAGCAAGGCGTCACCGCTCCGGCGCGCCCGCAGCCGCGGGGCGTGCACCCGCCGCGTCGGAGCGAGCGGCGCAGTGATCATACATCGCGCGGCAGTGCTGCCGAGCGCGAGCTGGTGCGTGCAGTGCTCGACGACCCCGCGCGGGCGCCGGCGATCGCCGAGAAGGTGGACCCGACGCAGTTCAGCGACGCTCATTATCGCGCGATCTTCCGCGCGCTCCTGACGCTCGGCGAGGACTTCACGATCGAGCGGCTCGCCGAGATGCTCGACGCAGTGGACGTGGAGGTTCTGAACGCGATTCTGGAGGAACACCAGGTTCAGCTGGATCCCGAGCGGACGATCGCCGCATCGATAAATGCAATGGCGATGCGCGCGATTGACGCGCGGCTCGCGGAGATCGACACGTTGATGACGCTCGCAACCGACGAGGAGCAGACCGAGCTCACGCGGGAGAAGATGCGACTCCAGAAGGAGACGCAAGGACTGTCGAGTCGGAGCTCGCAGAGTGTGGCGAAGCTTCTCGGCGGCCTGCGCAGGACACCGCAGCGATGAGCAGGCCGGCACCACGTTGGGTGACTTCCCCTGCGGGCGACGCGGAGTCGGCACGCGCTCTCGCCGATGCGTTGAGCGTATCGCGCGAGATCGCGACGCTGCTCGTGCAGCGCGGCCACGCCGACCCGGAAGCAGCGAAGCGCTTTCTCCGGCCGCGACTCGATCATCTGCACGATGCGACCACGATGAAGGGTTTGGCCGCAGCCGTGGAGCGACTCGCGCGCGCGGTGCGCGACGGCGAGCTCATCATGATCCACGGCGACTATGACGTTGACGGAATCTGCTCCACCACGCTGCTCGTTCGCGCCATTCGCGGCGTGGGTGGTAATGTCTTCCCGTTCATCCCGCATCGTCTCACCGACGGATATGATCTTGGCGCGGCTGGCGTCTCACGCGCCATCGAGAGCGGCGCGCGCGTCGTGGTCACGTGCGATTGCGGCACGAGTGCGCTCGATCCCGTACTTGCGCTGAATGCGGCTGGGATCGACGTCGTCATAAGCGATCACCATCTTCCGCGTGGGCAGCTACCGCCCTCGCTCGCGCTGCTGAATCCGCGCCGCTCGGATTGCGAGTATCCCGACAAGGACATGGCGGCGGTGGGCGTCGCGTTCAAGCTTGCCATCGCGCTCGCAGCGGCATTGGGAGTGAGCGACGCTTTCATCTGGCGCATGCTCGACCTCGTCGCGCTCGCGACCGTTGCGGACATCGCGCCGCTTCGCGGTGAGAATCGCGTGCTCGTGAGGTACGGTCTCAAGATGCTCGCCGAGACCGAGAACGTCGGCCTTCGCGCACTGATTCGCGCGTCGGGGATGGAAGGCAAGGTGCTGACGGCAGGGCGCGTCGGCTTCACCCTCGCGCCGCGACTGAACGCCGCCGGGAGACTTGGCCACGCGCTGCGCGGCGTCGAGCTCCTGCTAACTGATTCGCAGCACGAGGCCAATTCAATCGCGCGCGAGCTCGAGGAGCTGAACGGGAGGCGTCAGTCGCTCGACCGCGCCACGCTGGACGAGGCGCGCGCGATGGCGGCGGCGGTTCCCGATGAGGAGATGTTCGGCCTCGTGCTCGCGAAGCAGGGATGGCACCCAGGAGTAGTCGGCATCGTTGCGTCGCGCATCGTGGAGGAGTTCGGTCGGCCCGCGATTCTCATCGCGCTGGAAGGCGAGACTGGGAAGGGGAGCGGCCGTTCGATTCCCGCATTCGACCTGCATGGGGCAATCGGCGAATGCACTGATCTCCTGCTTCGCTTCGGCGGCCACAGGTCTGCGGCGGGTGTCACTATACACACCGATCGCGTCGGTGACTTCGCTCGCGCATTCAACGACGTTGCGCGGACGCGGCTCAGTCGCGACGATTTTGCGCCCGAAGTCCGGCTGGACGCCGAGCTGGAGCTCGAGAGCGCGACGGGCGAGCTCGAGGCGATGCTTAGGCACTTCGAGCCGTTCGGAGTCGGGAACCCCTCGCCCGTCTTCGCTGCGCGCGATGTGACTACAGTGGCGCCCCCGCGCGTGGTCGGCCGCGACGGCTTGCGCATGAGAGTGGCCGGTAGCCGCGGCGGCGAGCTCGACGCGATCGGTTGGGGGATGGCGCCGCTCGCCAAGCGCATCATTCCGGGCGCGAGGATCGACATCGCGTTCAGGCTCGAGCGCGACGAGTATCAGGGCGAGAGCCGGCTCCAGGCAAAGCTTGCAGACGTCGTCATAAAGTGAGGATCATCGCCGGCGAATGGCGCGGGAGACGCATTCAAGCGCCCGCGGGGAAATCGGTGCGGCCCACGCTCGACCGCGTGCGCGAGGCGTGGATGAGCATCCTTCATCCGAACATTCCGGGCGCACGCGTGCTCGATCTGTTCTGTGGCTCCGGCGCGCTCGGCATCGAAGCGCTCTCGCGCGGCGCGGAATCCGCGACGTTCGTCGATCGAGAACCGCGGAGCCTCGCATTCGTCTCGCAGAATCTCACCGCGCTCGATGCTGTGGATCGCGCGACCGTCACGCGCGCCGACGCCGTCAAGTTCGCCGCGCAGTTGAGAGCGGACGAGTTCGACCTCGCGTTCGCAGATCCGCCCTACGATACTGACGCCGCGGGAGCACTCGCAGAGATCTGGCTCGCCACGCCATTCGCGATGGTGCTGAGCGTCGAGCACGACAGTCACGCGTCGATGCCCGCCGGCGGTGAGACGCGGCGCTACGGCGGGAGCAGCGTTACTTTCTACCGTTGATGCAGACCATCGCGGTTTACGCCGGTAGCTTCGACCCGATAACGCGCGGACACGAGGATCTCGTCCGCCGCAGCAGGACATTTGTCGACGAGCTCGTCGTAGCCGTCGCGACCAACTCGACCAAGAAGCCGCTGTTCAGTCTGGAGGAGCGAGTCGAGCTCATCCGCGCGACCGTCGGCGACGCCGACGGCATAAGCGTACGGCACTTCGACGGGCTCCTCGTCGACTTCGCGCGAGACATCGGCGCGTCGCTCATCATTCGCGGCTTGCGTGCGACCAGTGATTTCGAGTACGAGTTCCAGATGGCTCTCATGAACCGACATCTCGCGCCGCGCATCGAGACTGTCTTCATGGTGCCGTCGGTCGAGACCACGTACATCAGCTCGAGCATCGTCCGCGAAGTTGCGCGCTACGGTGGCAATCTCGAAGGTCTGGTGCAGCCGCCGGTCGCGGCGGCGCTTGCGGCGAAGTTCGAGCACCGCTGAGTTGGGCGGTTTCCTCGACACGGTGCGCGCGCGTGCGGCGCGCATCACGCCGCGCGTCGTCTTCGCCGAGGGTGACGATCCGCGCGTCGCGCAGGCAGCTGCCGATTGTGAGCGACTTGGTATCGCTCGGCCGACGCTCATCCCGCAGAGCGCCGAATCGCTCGCGCTCGGCGCGTCGATGGTCGCGTCCGGCGAGGTCGATGCGATGGTTGCGGGCGCCGTCGCCCCGACTCGCGACGTGCTCCGCGCGGCGCTCAAGATCGTGGGGCTCGCCCCGGGTGTGGCGACGGTCTCGAGTGCCTTCTACATGGTGCAGTCGCGCGACTGGGATGCCGTCGCGCCCGTGCTGACATTCACCGACTGCGCCGTCGTCCCGTACCCGACTGCGAGCCAGCTCGCCGACATCGCGATCGCCGCCGCGGACGATCGGCCGCGGATCGTCGGCGACGAGCCGGTGGTAGCGTTTCTATCGTTCAGCACCGCGGGGAGCGCGGCGGGTCACTCGGTGGACCTGGTGCGCGAGGCAGTCGAGCTCGTGCGGGAGCGGAGGCCACAGCTCGCGGTGGACGGAGAATTGCAAGGAGACGCCGCGTTGGTAGCCAGCGTTGGTGAGAGGAAGGCGGCCGGCTCTGCCGTGGCGGGGCGCGCCAATGTGCTAGTCTTCCCTTCACTCGATGCCGGCAACATCGCTTACAAGCTCGTCCAGCGGCTCGCTCGTGCCGCGGCGATCGGTCCGATCCTTCAGGGGATCGCACGACCGGTCGCCGATCTGTCGCGCGGCGCGACGGTGGACGATATAATCAATGTGACAGCAATAACGGCGCTACAAACGGAGAACGGATGAGCTTTACGCTTAGAAAGCAGGGCGACGTCGTCGTGGTCGAGGTCGAAGGACAGCTCATCGTCGGAAACCGGCAGGAGCTGAAGCAGAAGGTGCTCGACGAGCTCGAGAAAGGGGAGCGCAAGTTCCTCATCGACTTCGGCCAGACCGGCTACATCGACAGCTCCGGACTCGGCGTCCTGGTGTCACTCAGCAAGAAGATTCGCGAGCACGGCGGCGAGCTGCGCCTCGCCGACCTCAACGACGACCTGCAGACCCTCTTCGAGCTGACCAAGCTCGATACCCTCTTCCAGATCTCCGATTCCCGCGACCGAGCCCTCGAAAGCTTCTGACGGCGCGGGCGAACATGGCCGGCACACGCACGAAGTGACGCGCGGTGCCGGCGCCCCGGCCGGCGGTGAGCTCCCAAGCCCGCCCGCCATGCACTCATACGTCGCGGTAGACGTCGAGATTCCGAGCGACGTCAGCCAGATCGAGCCGCTCGTGCACCTCGTCACGGAGCACTGCCGCTCGCTTCACCTCCCCAAGCGCCAGTGCTCGCTCAACATACCGGTGGCGCTGAGCGAAGCACTGTCGAACGCGATTGTGCGCGGGAACAACGAAGATCCCGCCAAGCACGTGAGACTTCTCGCTACGGTGTCGGACACGCAGCTCGTGTTCGATGTCGCCGACGAGGGGCGCGGATTCGACATGAACGACGTGAGCTACGATCCGTCGTCCCAGGACGATGTGGAACGCGAGGACGGCCGCGGTATCTTCCTGATGCAGAAGCTCATGGATCGCGTCGAGCAGATCACTCAGCCACGCCATACGGTGCGCTTAACGCTGAATCGATGACCCGCGACCTCGAAGTCGAGATCGAGCGCACCGCGCGCGAGCTCGCCGAGCGGTATGAGGAGATAAATCTTCTCTACACCATCAGCGAGATACTCGGTCGGACCGTCTCGCTCGACGAGGCCACGGCGATAATCCTTCGCGAAGTGCTCGAGACCGTCGGGGCGCGGCGCGGCGCGATCCTCGTCTGCGACGAGGCGAGCGAATACCTCGTTCCGATCGCGAGCGCTGGTGTTGCGGAAACGGTTCCCGCGCTGCGCATCGACGATCCCGCACGTCTCACAGCGCGCGCCTTCCGCGAGCGGCGATCGATAGTCGTCTCCCCAGAAGACGAGAGCCCCACCGACGGCTTCCGCGTAGGAGCACTGCTCGCAGTTCCGATCAGCTGGACCGGCGAGGGAGGCCGCAGCGAGCTGTTGGGTGTGATTGCTCTCACTCAGCGCACCACGGGCGCCGAGTTCAGTGCCGGCGACGTGAAGCTCGTCACCGCGATCGCGAGCCAGATCGGTAGCGCGATCCAGAACGCGCGTCTGGTCCGCGCTTCCATCGAGCAGCAGCGCTTGGTGCAGGAGATGCAGCTCGCGCACGACCTGCAGATGAAGCTTCTTCCGAGCACGCGCGTCGTCGCGCCGCAGGCGGAGGCCGCCGCGCGCGTAGTGCCGGCGGGAAGTGTCGGAGGCGATTTCTACCATCTCTTCCGTCTCACGCCGACTGCGACCGGAATCATGATCGGCGACGTCTCGAGCCACGGCTATCGCGCGGCGCTCATCATGGCGCTCACCATGAGTGCGGCGGCGATCCACGCACAGAGCACACTCGATCCCGCCGCGATGGTGCACGCGCTGCTGCAGTCGGTGCACGAAGAGCTCGACAGCACGGAGATGTTCATCACGCTCTTCTACGGCATCGTCGACCGTGCCGCGGGAACGCTCCAGTACGCCAACGCGGGTCATCCGCACGCGTTCTGCTGCCGACGCGGGTCCAGCCCCGAGCGACTCGGCGCTATCGACCTGCCGCTCGGCATGAGTGAAGACGCGCCAGGGTCACGCACTGTCGGCTGGTCGAGCGACGACCTTCTCGTTCTGTTCACCGACGGCATCACCGATTCGCTGAACCACGACGGCGTTGTGATGGGTGAGCAGCGCGTCCTCGACGCGATCGCCGACGCATCGTGGGAAGAGCCGCGCGTGATCGTCGACCGTGTCTTCGCGGCGCTTCACGATTTCACCGGCGACGTCCCCGCGCGCGACGACCTCACGCTCGTAGTGCTTCGTAGTTGAGAGGCCGGCACGGCGAGCGGCTTCCCCCGACACTCAAGCGGCTCGGCCAACACTTTCTCGCGGATCGGGCTGTGCTCGAGCGCATCGCTGACGCTCTCGATCCGACCGAGCGCGACACAGTGCTCGAGATTGGTCCAGGACGCGGCGCGCTCACCGACATTCTCGCGCCACGCGTGCAGCGACTCGTCGCAGTCGAGCTCGACCGCGCCCTCGCCGGTTTGTTGCGTGAGCGCTACGCGGGCGATGCACACGTCGCGATCGTCGAGGGCGACTTCCTGCACACGGATCCAGCGTCGCTCGTCGGACGCGACTATCTCCTCGTCGGCAACGTGCCGTACTACATCACGACGCCGATTCTATTCCACACTCTCGAGCGCGATCTTCCGCGTCGTGCGGTGTTTCTCGTGCAGCAGGAAGTCGCAGAGCGCGCCGCAGCGCCGCCCGGGTCGAGGAGTTACGGTGCACTGTCGGTGAATCTGCAGGTGCTGGTCGCTGCGGAGCGCGTGTTCGGCGTATCGCCGACGTCGTTTCGTCCTCCGCCGAAGGTGGATTCGGCAGTACTTCGACTGACCCCGCTTGCGGTACCGCTCGTTCAACTCAAGGACCGTGATCGGTTCAGATCCTTCGTGAAGACCGTGTTCAGTCAGCGACGGAAGCAGATCGCCACGATTCTGCGCGGTGCGCTTGCCCGCGAGCACGAAGTCGTTGCCGCTGCGCTCGCTAACGTCTCGATCGACCCTTCCGAGCGACCAGAGCGGCTCTCACCGGCGCAATTCGTTGCGCTATTTGAGGCGATTGGTCAGCGCGAAGGATAGCGCTTCGAACTCGAGCTCCATGTTGACGGTTCGCGTCACCACGTCCGCGGGAACGGTGATCTGAGCGGGCGCGAAATTCATTATCGCTTTGATCCCCGCCGCCACGAGTAGCTCGGCGACGAGCTGAGCCGCATCCGCCGGCACGGCTATCACGCCGATGTCGAAATGCTCGTGCTCCATGTCGTCGCGAAGCTGCGTCACGTCCCGCACGAGGAGCGAGTCCCATCGCGTCCCGATCTTCGCCGGCGACGAGTCGTAAGCGGCGGTGACGTGGAAGCCCTTCTCGGCGAAGCCCGGGTACTGTGCGAGTGCAATGCCGATTCGCCCAGCGCCCACGACACAGACGCGCCACTCATGGCCAAGACCGAGGATCTTGCGCAGGCTTCCGAGCAGCTCGTGGACTGAGTAGCCGAGCCCTCGCTTTCCGAACGAGCCGAAGATCGACAGGTCCTTCCTGACTTGCGCGGACGTCGTGCCACCGAGGCGCGCGAGGACATCGCTCGAGACGGTGGGCGCGCCGGTCTGGTCGAGCTCTTCGAGAAAGCCGAGATACAGCGAGAGACGGCGGACGGTGGAGTCGGGAACTCGTTTCACAGAGGGCGGAGGTGCTTGTGAATTTCTTCACAAAGCTACCGGCTGCGCCGTGCGGATCGCAAGTTGACCGCCGGGCTATCTTACGATTTCATGCCTGTCAACATCGCCTCCGAGATCGGACGGCTGAAGTCGGTGCTGCTCCATGAGCCCGGTCCGGAGCTTCTCGCGGTCACGCCCGCCACGCGCGAGGATTACCTCTACGACGACATCATCGATGTCGATACGGCACGGCTGGAGCACCGCCGGTTGGCCGCGGTCCTGGAGCGGTTCACAACGGTTCACTACGTCCGCGACCTGCTGGCCGAGGCCGTTGCCGATCGTGATGCGCGAGGCCTCATCATTCGTGAGGCGATGGACATCGTTCCATCCGCGCCCGTCGCCGAAGCGCTCGCGACCGCTGCGCCCGAGGACGTCGTGCGCATTCTCGTCGAGGGGAGGGAAGAGGAGCCGGGGCTGCTCGCGCGTACCCTGAACGAGTGCGGATACGCGCTGCCGCCGCTCCCGAATCTCTTCTTCACGCGTGACACCGCGATGGGCGTCGGCACTCACGTGATGATCGGATCGATGCGCTACGGGATTCGCTGGCCCGAAGAGCTGATCATGAAGACACTGTTCGCTCATCACCCTCTGCTCGCGAACGACGGCATTCTCTTCGACGGCTCGACGGAGCGGCGACTCAACTACACGCTCGAGGGCGGTGACATCCATCCGCTGCGCCCGGACATGCTGATGATCGGCTTCAGCGAGCGATCCAGTCCGGCCGCGATCGATGAGCTGGTGTCGCGCGTCTTCGCGCAGACTCGTGTGACCGATGTGATCATCGTCGTCATGCCCGCGGAGAATACGGCGATCCATCTGGACATGGTGTTCACGCAGATCGACCGCGGGCAGTGCGTCGTTCACGCTCCATTCTTTCTCGGCGCGGAGCGACTCTCGATCTTGCACTGGCACAAGGGCGATACGGCTTTGCGCGAGACGCCGACTGTCTTCGCGGCGCTCGAGGCGTGCGGAATGAAGCTCGATCCTATCGTCTGCGGCGGCCAGCGGCGCATAGTGCAGGAGCGTGAGCAGTGGTCCTCTGGCTGCAACTTCGTTGCGATCCGGCCTGGATTGGTGATCTCGTATGCGCGCAACGAGGCGACGCTTGCGGAGATGGAGCGCGCGGGCTTCAAGGTCGTGCTCGGCACCGATTTCCTCAGCGGGGCAGCACCGATCGGGGATGATGAGCGCGCAGTGATTGCGATCGAAGGAAACGAGCTGGTGCGCGCTGGCGGCGGTCCGCGCTGCATGACGTGTCCGATAGAGCGCGAGGACGTTTGGTGAATACTGGTGTATCAGCCGTGAATGGGTCGAGCATGAATCTGAGCACGCTGTCCTACGCAGTCGTGGACGTGGAGACGACCGGTGGCAGCCCGCGTTCCGGCCACCGCATAACGGAGTTCGCCGCGGTGATAGTGCGCGATGGACGCGTCGTGGAGGTGTACGAGCGGCTCGTGAACCCGGAGCGCTACATCCCGCCGTTCATCACCCAGCTGACGGGTATCAGCAACGCGATGGTGGTCGGCGCCCCGCGCTTCGCCGAGATAGTACCCGACGTGGTGATGTCGCTCGTGGGAAACGTGTTCGTTGCGCACAACGCGTCGTTCGACTGGCGCTTCGTGAGCGCCGAGCTCGAGCGCGCGGTGGGGAAGACACCGACAGCACTCACGCTCTGCACGGTGAGGCTTGCGCGTGCGCTTCTGCCGCAGCTGCCGCGCAAGACCCTCGACCACGTCGCGCATCACTACGGCGTTCGCGATGTGGCCGCTGGTTATCCGCTCAAGCGCGGGTCACGCCACAGCGCGGCGGGCGACGCAGTGGTGACCGCGCACTGCCTCCTTCGGCTCATCGACGACGCCGCTGATCGAGGCTATACCACGTGGGATGACCTTCAGCGTGCGGTATCGGCGCGCGGCGGCTGGCGTCGTCGCCGCTCGGCGATGCCTGCACCGACCCTGGACGACCGCACAGCATGACTCCTCCGCAGCCACTCGTTCAGAGCCGTAAGATCGGCGCGCTGCAGGTCCACGCGATCCAGGCTGGCGGTCAGCGACTCGACGGCGGCGCGATGTTCGGTGTCGTTCCAAAGCCGCTCTGGGAGCGCCGAATCCCGGCGGACGAGCGAAACCGCATCCAGCTCGGAATGCGCTGCCTGCTCATCGAGCATCCGAGCGGGCTCGTGCTGATCGACAGCGGCGCGGGCAACAAGGAGAACGCGAAGTTCGTCGACATCTACGGCATCGAGAACGCCGGAGCGGGTGGCCGCACTGCGCTGGAGGATGGGCTCGCTCAGCTCGGCGTTCGGCCCCAGGACATCGCGTTCCTGATCAGCACTCACCTGCATTTCGATCACGCTGGTGGAAACACTTTCGTCGATGAGTCGGGCAGCGTGAAGCCGACGTTCGCCCGCGCGCGCTACTTCGTGCAGCGCGGTGAGTTCGAGTACGCCACGCACCCCAACGAGCGGACCGCGGCAAGCTACTTCGACCGCAACTACGTGCCGACACGTGAGTCAGGGCAGCTCGAGCTGCTGGAAGGGCCGGCCGACATCATTGCGGGCATCAGCGTGATCCCGACGCCTGGTCACACGCCGCATCACCAGAGTGTCTTGATCAAGTCCGGCGGCGAGTCGGCGATCTTCCTTGGCGATCTGGTGCCGACGCACGCGCACCTGCCGCTCCCCTGGATCATGGGATACGACGTCGAGCCGCTCGTGACACTGGAGTCGAAGCGCGCGCTTCTGGCGCGTGCGGAGCGTGAGGATTGGACGGTGATCTTCGAGCACGACGCGACCGTGCCGTGGGGAAGGATCGTGAATGACGGCAAGGCATATGGCTTGCGTCCCACCTGATCCAAGGGTAACTTTCTCGACTTAACTACAACGCGGAAAGCGGTCGCTGCTGGTTGGCGACCCACCCTCTGGCCCCGACTCGTCGGAGTGCTGCAGGCGTCTCGAATCGATTCCACCGTGACCGCCACGGTGCGATTGGCGCGGGCTCCTGCTTGGGAGGCCCGCGTTTTTCTTTCCCTTCATCGAGGTCTTCTCTTATCCCCCCAGAAGTCAAAGGTCCGCGCGTAAATCGTCAGATCCGCTTCTCCCCACTCCGCGTCATCGGTGCTGATGGCAGCCAGCTTGGCATCATGGATGTCGATACGGCTCTCAACCGTGCGCAGGAGCAGGGTCTCGACCTGGTCGAGGTTGCACCGCTGGCTCGTCCGCCTGTCGTCCGCATCATGGACTTCGGCAAGTACAAGTTCGAGCAGGCGAAGATGGCAAGGCAGGCAAAGAAGAAGCAGCACGTCATCGAGCTCAAGGAAGTGAAGTTCCGGCCCGGCATCGACGAGCACGACTTCCAGACGAAGGTACGGCACGCGCGCGAGTTTCTTGGCGAGGGGAACAAGGTGAAGGTCACGCTGATGTTCCGTGGACGGCAGATAGCCCACCCGGAGCTGGGACGGAAGGTCGTGATTCGTGTCGCGCAGGATCTCGCAGAGGTCTCGCGCATCGAAGCCGATCCGAAGTTCGAGGGAAAATCAATGACAATGATCCTGGCTCCCAAGTGAGGAGATGACATGCCGAAGATGAAGACCCACAAGGGCGCGAAGAAGCGCTTCTCGGTTACGGGAAGCGGCAAGGTCCGGCGCCACAAGGCCAACAAGAGCCACATCCTGACCAAGAAGTCGCCGAAGCGGAAGCGCAATCTCCGCCGTCCCGGACTCATCGCGACTCACGGCGAAGAGAAGATGATCAAGCGCCTTCTGGTGGCGTGATCACGTCCCGAGCTCAGCGAACCAAGTCTCAGTAAGCCACACACTCAGTATCTGACGTCGTAGCGCCGGACCGATCCGCGCGACGCCGAACATAGATCAAAACAGGAGGGTTCTCTCATGCCAAGAGTCAGATCCAACGTAGCGCGGCTCAAGCGCAAGAAGCAGGTAATGAAGGCAGCGCGCGGCGGCTTCGGCGCGCGCAGCAAGCTGTGGAAGGCAGCGAAGGAAAACGTCGAGCGCGGCTGGAAGTACGCGTACCGCGACCGCAAGAACAAGAAGCGCGAGTTTCGTCGTCTCTGGATCGTGCGCATCAATGCCGCGTGCCACTCGCACGACATGACGTACAGCACGTTCATCAGCGGACTCGCTAGGGCCGGTGTCGAGATCGACCGCAAGGTTCTCGCTGATCTGGCGGTGCGCGATGCGGCCGCGTTCGGCGTGCTGGCCGAGCAGGCGCGCAAGGCGCTCAGCAACGCGGCGTAGCGCTCCGCCACGGCGTACCGCGTTGCACCACACCGTGCGCAGTGAGGGCGGACTCGATACTTTTCGAGTCCGCCCTCACTGCATTCCGACCCACACATAGACAGTGCCTGACGCAACGTCGCTCGACGAGTTCAAGCGCACAGCCGACGCCATAAGCACGGAAGCGTCCGCGGCGATGGCCGCAGCCGCGACCGAGGCTGAGCTCGAATCCGCGCGCGCCGCGTTTCTCGGACGCTCGAGCGGTCGCCTGCTCGATCTTCAGCGCGTGATCCCGACGTTCGAGCCGCAGCTGCGTGCGCCAGCAGGGCGCATCTTCAACGAGCTCAAGACGAAGCTCGAGGAGACGCTCGCGTCACGTCGCGCCGTGCTCGAGTCCGACGCGCGCGCGTACCGGGCCGCACGTCGATCTCACCATGCCCGCGCGCGCTCGGTTCGTCGGCTCGGAGCATCCGGTCACGAAAGTCATCGAGGAGATAGTCGGCATCTTCCGCGAGATCGGCTTCACGGTCGCGACAGGGCCGGAAGCGGAGACTGAGTGGTACAACTTCACCGCGCTCAACTTTCCGCCGGATCATCCGGCGCTCGATGCTCACGACACGATGTACCTGAGCGACAACGTCGTGATGCGCACGCATACGTCGCCGGTGCAGGTTCGCACGCTCCAGTCGTCGCCTCCACCGATTCGCGTGGTGATTCCCGGGAACGCGTATCGCCTCGACCCGTTCGACGCGAGCCACGCTCCGGTTTTCGCGCAGATCGAAGGGCTTGCAGTCGACGAGGGCGTCAGCTTCGTCGATCTCAAGGCAACACTCGCACACTTCGCCAATCGGTTCTTCGGCCCGACGCGCACGCGCTTTCGGCCGAGCTTCTTCCCGTTCACGGAGCCATCGGCGGAGATGGACGTCGAGTGCCAGCTCTGCAGAGGCGTCGGTTGCCCGGCGTGTAAGGGCACTGGCTGGATGGAGATACTCGGCGCGGGAATGGTCCACCCGAACGTGCTCGACGCCGCAGGAGTGGACAGCGAGCGTTATACCGGGTGGGCATTCGGTATGGGCCCCGCGCGCATCGCGCTGCAGCGTTATGGGATTCCCGACATCCGCGTGCTGTACGACTCGGATGTGCGGTTTCTCGCGCAGGTCGCGTCGTGAACGCGTCGTGTGAGTGGCTCAGGGATTTCACTCCGTTCGATCTCGCTCCGGCGCAGTTGCGTGACCTGCTCACGGCCCGCGCAGCGACGGTCGAGGATGTCATCGCCCTGCGGGCCGATCTCGGTGACGTAGTCGTCGGCGTGGTGGCGGAGGCGAAGCCGCACCCTGATTCGGATCATCTCTGGGTGACTAAGGTGGATGCCGGCACCGGCGAGCTCCTCGATGTCGTCTGTGGCGCGCCGAATGTGAAAGCGGGCAGTAAGTATCCGTTCGCCCCTGCGGGCTCGACGCTCCCGGGCGGCCTCAAGCTCGAGCGCCGGAAGATCCGCGGCGCCATCTCGAACGGCATGCTTTGCTCCGCGCGCGAGCTCGGACTCGGCACTGACCACCAGGGCATTCTGGCATTGGACACTGATGCGGCGCCGGGAACTCGCTTCCTCGACGTGTACCCGGCGGGCGACACACGCCTCGTGGTCGATGTGTTGCCGAACAGACCCGATCTTCTCTCGCACGAAGGGATCGCGCGCGAGATCGCAGCGTTCACTGGACGTGCGCTGAGCCGGCCTCGGCATGGTGATGAAGCGAGTGTCGCGCGCGCGACCCACCATCGCACTTCGGGCGTGACTGACGGAATCACCGTGACGGTCGAGGCCGCCGATGCGTGCCCGCTCTACGTCGCGACCGTCATTCGCGGCGTCAGAGTCGCGCCGAGCCCCGCATGGTTGGTCGAGCGACTGCAAGCTGTCGGCTCGCGGTCGATAAACAACGTCGTCGATGCGACCAACTACATGCTGCACGGGTTCGGGCAACCGATGCACGCGTTCGATCTGGCGCGCCTGGAAGGCGGAGAGGTTCGTGTCAGGCGCGCGCACGGCGGGGAGCGAATCGTGACGCTGGACGGCACAGAGCGATCGCTGACTGATCGCATGACGGTTATTGCCGACGCGCGACGCGCGCAGGCGATCGCAGGAATCATCGGGGGTCGCGAGAGCGAAGTCACTGATTCGACGACGGATCTTCTGCTCGAAGTCGCGATCTTCGACCCGCGCGACGTGCGGCGTACCCGCAAGGCGCTTGGCGTGTCGACTGACGCCAGCTATCGATATGAGCGCGCCATGAACGCCGCCGGCGCAGAAGATCTTGCGCGCTACGCAGCCGCGCTGATCATAGATGTTGCAGGCGGCCGCATCGACGCCGCGCCGTTAGCCGTCGGTGTGCAACCCGAGCCCGCCCCTCCTGTCGAGCTCCGCGTTGCGCGCGTCGCAACGTTGCTTGGCGAAGCGGTGCCCGCACCGGAATGCACTGCACTTCTCGAGACCGTCGGGTTCGGTGTGACACACAGCGGGGATGGTATCCTCACGGTAGCCGTTCCAGCGTGGCGCTCGGACGTCGCGATTGAGGCAGATCTGATCGAGGAGATCGCGCGGCTGCGCGGCTACGACTCCTTTTCGAGCGAGCTGCGTCCGTTCCGCGTCGGCACGGCAGTCGATTCGGCATCGTATACGGTGACGCGTCGCGTTACTCGCGCGCTCGTCGGCCAGGGACTGCTCGAAGCGCGTCCGCTTCCGTTCGTTGCGGATGCTGGCGAGGCAGGCGTCTGCGTTCGCAATCCGCTCGCAGCGAGTGAGTCGATGTTGCGAGCGAGTGCGCTCCAGACTCTCGCGGCGCGCGTCGAGCACAACTTCGCTCACATGGTCCGGAACGTAAGACTCTTCGACGTCGGCGTCGTGTTTAGCCGGTCCGAGAGTGAGCTTCCGAGAGAGCGGACTGTTGCAGCCGCGGTCATCTGCGGCGACCGCACTCCCGCTCACTTCACCAACCCGCGTCCCGCGCAGGTGGATCTCTGGGATGCGAAGTGGCTCGCTGAGGTGATTGCGCGCTCAGCGTTCGGCGACGAGGGCTGGTCGTTGCGACCTGACGACGCGCGCGGCGGCTGGAGGGTTGTCCGTGACGGCGCCGCGATCGGCTTCGCCGGCCCGGTGCACGTCGATGCGCCGGTATGGGCATCCCCAGTCTTCGGTGTGGAGATCGACATCACCGATGCATTCGGTTTGGTCGCGGCGCCGCCGCGCTATCGAGCGCTCGCAGTGACCCCGGCGGCCGAGTTTGATCTCGCGCTGGTCGTCCCAGAGTCGGTGAGCGCAGACGATGTGAGGCGCACGATCGCCGCGGCGTCGGGCGAGCTGCTCGAATCACTCATTCCGTTCGATGAATTTCGTGGGGGCGACCTCGGCGCGGGTGAGCGGAGCGTCGCGTGGCGCTTGACGTTCAGGCATCCGGAGCGCACCCTACGTGACAAGGAGATTGAGGGCCGCCGCGCGCGCGTCCTTCGCGCCCTCGACGAGGAGCTCGGTGTCAGACCACGTGCAAGCTGAAACTTCGGAATTCGCAGAGCTGAGCCGGCTCGTGAAGCATCTCGGCGAGGAGCTCGCGAGCTATCGCAAGCGCGCGCTGTCGGCCGAGGCGCGCCTCAAGAGCGCGGAGGAGCAGCGCGCTGCGATGGGCGCTGCAGATCCACGGCGCGTCGTCGAGCTGGAGCGGGAGAATGGCGAGCTCCGCCGGCGCCTCGACGACGCCCGCGAGCGCACCGACAAGGTGCTCGCCAAGATCAGATTCCTCAAACAGCAGCGTGGCGAAGCGCAGTGACCACTCCGAAAAAGACCAGCGTCAGAGTCACGATCCTCGGCGACGAGTACACCCTCCGATCGCAGGCATCCGCCGAGGAGACTCAGGCCATCGCGAAGCAGGTGGATCATTCGATCCGCGAGATAATGCAGGGCGGGAGCGTGGTCGAGACGCACAAGGCAGCCATAATGGCGTGCCTCCGGATGGCTGGGGAAATAGCTCAGCTCCGTGCTGAGCGCGCAGCGACCACCGCGGAGATGGCTGCGCTGAGTGAGACGATCCGTCCGTGGCTGCCACCCGCCAAGCGTTACGATTAAGTTCTCCTGATGGACTTCACGGCTATTCTGGCCGCGGGCGCGATCCTTGTCCTGGTCGCAGCGAGCGCGGCCTTTTTCTTTGTAGGACGTAGATCCGGCGTTTCATCCGAAGCTGCGCGGCAGACTGCCGCGGGCATTTCTGCCGAACAGACCGCGAAGCGGATCGTCGGCGACGCCGAGCGCGAGGCGGAATCGCTACGGAAGAGCGCGGTTCTGGCGGGAAAGGAAGAGCTGATTCAGCTCCGGGAGGAGTGGGAGGCCGAGGCGCGGAAGCGTCGCGAGGATGTGGAGCGCGATGAGCGCCGGCTGCAGGAGCGCGCCGCCTCACTGGACCGAAAGGTCGACGCGGTAGACCAGCGCGAGCGCGACACCAAGCGTCTCGCTGCAGACGTGACCACGCGCGAGAAGTCGCTTGCGGAGCGTCACGAGGAGCTCGACCGGCTGGTCGCCGAAGAGCGTCGGCGTCTCGAGGGACTCGCCGGAATGTCGGCGGCCGACGCCAAGAACGAGCTCGTGAAGCGCCTCGAGGAGGAGGCCCAGGCCGACGCCGCCAATCGCGTCCGCGAGATCCGCGAGGAGTCCCGCCGGAACGCGGAGCGCGAGGCGAAGAAGATCATCGCGCTGGCGATCCAGCGGATTGCCGCCGAGCAGACCGTGGAGACCACGGTGTCGACCGTCGCCCTACCCAATGACGAGATGAAGGGGCGCATCATCGGACGCGAGGGGCGCAACATCCGCGCGTTCGAGCTCGCAACGGGCGTCGACGTGATCATCGACGACACGCCCGACACGGTCGTGGTGAGCTGCTTCGAGCCGCTGCGCCGCGAGGTGGCCCGAAGCGCCCTCGAGAAGCTCGTCGCCGATGGGCGTATTCACCCGGGTCGGATCGAGGAAGTCGTCAACAAGTCGCGCGAGGAAGTGGACAAGGCAATCCTCGAGACCGGTGAGCGCGCTGCGTACGACGCAGGCGTCCACGGCCTGCATCCCGAGCTGCTCAAGCTCATCGGGCGGATGAAGTGGCGCACCAGCTACGGCCAGAACATCCTGAATCACTCCAAGGAAGTCGCGTGGCTCGCCGGGATCATGGCCGCGGAGCTTGGCCTCGATGTTCCGATGGCCCGACGCGGCGCCCTGCTGCACGACGTCGGCAAGGTTCTCACTCACGAGCACGAAGGGACTCACGTCCAGCTCGGCGTCGAGATGGCGACCAAGTACGGCGAGCACCCGCTCGTCGTGAACGCGATAGCGGCGCACCACGACGACGTCCCGCACGAGAGTGAGATATCGGTGCTGGTGCAGGCGGCGGATGCCATCAGCGGTGCGCGCCCTGGGGCGCGCCGCGAGTCCTTCGAGACCTACGTGAAGCGACTCGAGGGAGTGGAGCGGATCGCGTCGTCGTACCGCGGCATCGAGAAAGTCTTCGCGATTCAGGCCGGCCGCGAGGTGCGCGTCATCGTGACACCCGACGCGGTGGACGACCCGGGCATGGAGAAGCTCGCCGAGGAGATTGCGGGCCGCATCGAGCGCGAGCTGCAGTACCCGGGACAGATAAAGGTCGTGCTCATTCGTGAGACGAGGGCGGTCGGCATTGCCCGCTGAGATAATAGACGGGACCGCCATCGCGGCACGCGAACGGTCTGCGATCAGCGCCGAGGTCGCGCGCATGACCGCGGCCGGGATCACTCCTGGCCTGGTGGTCGTGCTGATCGGCGAGGATCCGGCGAGCGCGGTGTACGTCGGGCGCGAAAGGGCGCGCGTGCATCGAGGCAGGAATCGCGGAGCGCACCGTTCATCTTCCCGCGACGACGTCGCAGGAAGAGCTGATGCGCCTGCTCGACGATTTAAACGCCGACCCGGCGGTTCACGGCGTGCTCGTGCAGTCGCCGTTCCCGCCGCAGATAGATCCCGACGCGGTGATCCGACGGATCGATCCGTCCAAGGACGTCGATGGCTTCCATCCGCTCAACGTCGGCAAGCTGTACGCAGGCGACCGTGACGGCTTCGTCCCGTGTACTCCGGCGGGCGTGCAGGAGCTGCTCCGGATTTCGGACGTGCAGACGCACGGGCGCAACTGCGTCGTCGTCGGCCGCAGCAACATCGTCGGCAAGCCGATGGCTGCGCTTATGGTTCGTGACGCACCCGCGGGAAACGCGACGGTGACGATCTGCCACCGCTACACGACAGACCTCGGCATGCACACCAGACACGCCGACATCCTCATCACTGCCGTTGGGAAGCAGCATCTCATCACCGCCGACATGGTGAAGCCGGGCGCGACAGTGATCGACGTCGGCATCACTCGCGTCGCCGATGCGTCGCGCAAGAGCGGGTCGCGGCTCGTCGGTGACGTCGATTTCGAGGGCGTCAGGCACGTTGCGGGTAGGATTACGCCGGTGCCGGGCGGCGTTGGACCGATGACCATTGCGATGCTCCTGCGCAATACGGTGCGCGCGGCGCAGAGGCTCGGCGCGTGAGACACTCCCGCAGATCTGGCAGCTGGAGCGGGGGCTCGAACTTCGATCTGTTCGGCGCGCCGCCGGGCGGGGCTCACGCGCTCGGCGAGCCGACCGTCGTGCAGCCAATCGTCGTGCACGTCCCCGGCGCGACTCCGGAGACGGCGATTCCTGTAGCGTCGCTCAACGAGACAGCGAAGGCAGTGATCGAGGGAGCGCTAGCGCCGCTGTGGGTGCGAGGTGAGGTCAGCGATTTCAAGCGTCATCGCAACGGCCACTGGTATTTCTGTCTGCGCGACGGCACCGCGCAGATAAAGTGCGTCGTCTGGTCGCGGTCACAGCGCGGTATGCCCGCGTCTCCGGACGATGGAATGGAAGTGACGGCGTACGGCCAACTCACGATTTACGCAGCGCGCGGCGAGATGCAGCTCAGCGTCACGCAGCTTGCCGCGACCGGTGATGGGCTCTGGCGAAAAGCGCTCGAGGAAACTCGCGCGCGACTCGAGCGCGATGGTCTGCTGGCGTCTGATCGCAAGCGAGCGCTGCCACGTGCTCCGCGTTGCGTCGGAGTGGTGACGAGCCCAGACGGCGCTGCGCTGCGCGATGTCGTAGCGGTGATCCATCGTCGTGCGCCGCATGTGGCAATCACTCTTTGCGGTGCGTCCGTGCAGGGTCCGTCAGCTCCGCGCGAGATCGCAGATGCCATCGACCGCATCTGCAGGTGGGGGCGCATGGACGTTCTCATCGTCGGGCGTGGTGGCGGCGCGCGTGAGGACCTCTGGGCGTTCAATGAGGAGATGGTTGCACGCGCAATCTCGCGCGCTACGGTTCCCGTGATCTCGGCTGTGGGCCACGAGATCGACATCACCATCGCCGATCTCATAGCAGATCACCGCGCGGCCACCCCGTCCGCTGCCGCCGAAGCCGCGGTGCCGCTGCGCGAGGATCTCATCGACGATCTTCGCGTGCGATCCGCGCAGTTGCGACAGGCTGTCGAGGAGCGCATTGCCGGCGCGCGTCGCGAGCTCGCTGACACGACGCGATCGCTCGTCCAGCGCGCTAGGCTGGACATCGAGCGGCGTCGCGCGAGAGTTTCGGCGTGCGCCGGCCGACTCGACGCGCTGAGCCCACTCGCGACTCTCGCGCGCGGGTACGCGGTTGCACGGGATCCCCAGACCCGTCACACGCTCTCCTCCGTTGCCGACTTCTCGCCGACCACCATATTCTCATTGACGGTGAGCGACGGTGAGATCCGCGCTCGCCCGACGGAGGATTGATGAGCTACGAAGAACGACTCGGCAGACTTGAGGACATCGTCGCGGAGCTCGATGCTGGCGCTCTGCCGCTCGACGATGCACTGCGCCTCTTCGAGGAGGGGATCGAGCTGCTCCGCAACGCGACCGAAGAGCTCACCGTCGCTGAGGGACGAGTACGTCTGCTCGTCGAGCGAGCGGACGGCGTCTTCGAGACGCCGGTGCTTGATGAGTGACGAGCGGCTCGCTGTTGATCTTGCCGCCGATCGGAGCGAGATCGACGCGTCGCTCGCGGAGCTGTGCGACAATCTGCCGCCGCTCAGCGCTCCAGTGCCGGACGTCATCAGATACGCGCTCCGGGGACAGGGCAAGCGCTTTCGCGGAATGCTCGTGACCGGCGCGTTCAGGGCTGCGGGCGGTGACGGATCGTGCTTCGAGCTCGCCGCAGCGGTCGAAGTGGTGCACGCCTACTCGCTCGTTCACGATGATCTGCCTTGCATGGACGACGACGATGTGAGACGCGGCCGCCCGACGACGCATCGAGTCTACGGTGTCGGCCCCACGGTCGTGGGCGGCGTCACAATGCTTCCGATAGCAGCGCGCGCCGTTGTGCGCAGTCCGATGCCGCTCAGCGCGTCGAAGCGCGCGGCCATCCTCGCGGAGCTCATGCGCGGCGCCGGTGCATCTGGAATGATCGGAGGACAGCTCAGAGATCTCGAAGCGGAGAGCACTGTGACTGCGACGACCGCTGAGCTCGAGCTCATCCATCGCGCGAAGACTGGTGCGCTGATGGCTGCAGCCGCGCGCGTAGGCGGGATCGCAGCCGGCGCTTCTGGCGCCGCGATGACTGCGCTCGGCGAGTATGGCGCGGACGTTGGGCTGGCGTTTCAGATCGTCGATGACGTCCTGGACGTCACCGCTTCGACGACGACGCTCGGCAAGACAGCCGGACGTGATTCGGAGCTTGGCAAGAGCACCTATCCCGCGCTGCTTGGTGTAGAAGGCGCCATGGCCAGGGCGTCAGGACTCGTCCGCGAAGGTTGCGCGGCGCTCGAGAGCGAGGGACTTCTCACGCCGCAGCTTCGCCACCTCGCGGACATCGTCATAACTCGCACGCACTGAGCGATGGGAATCCTCGCCGACCTCCAATCGACACGCGATCTCAAGAAGCTCTCACGTGACGAGCTGCGCTCGCTCGCGGACGAGATGCGCGCGTTCCTCATCGACTCGTGCTCGCGCACTGGTGGCCATATCGGCGCGGGGCTCGGTGTGGTCGAGCTCGCGATCGCGCTTCATACGGCGTTCGACACGCCCACCGATCAGATCGTGTGGGACGTCGGACACCAGGGGTATCCTCACAAGCTGCTGACCGGGCGCGCCGACGAGTTTAAGTCGCTGCGTCAGGAGCACGGCATCTCGGGCTTCCTCAAGCGCAGCGAGAGCGAGTACGATGCATTCGGTGCCGGACACGCAGCGACGGCGATCTCGGCGGGCTTCGGCATCGCGACCGCGCGCGATCTGAACGGCGATACGTTCAAGGTCGTCTCGGTGCTTGGCGATGGCGCGCTCACATCCGGACTTTCTTACGAAGGCCTCAACAACGCTGGTGCGTCGAGCCGTGACTTCGTCGTCGTGCTCAACGACAACGAGATGTCGATAGCGCCAAACGTAGGCGCGATGTCGAAGTATCTCACCTCGGTGCAGCGCAATCCGATCTACAATCGCCTACGCTCGGCGATCGGCAGCGTCGTGGACGGAATGCCGGCCCCGCTCCATGGGGTGAGCACTCTCGTGAGAAAGTGGGAGGAGAGCATGAAGTCCTTTCTCACTCCGGGCGTGTTGTTCGAGGAGCTCGGCTTCAGGTACTTCGGTCCGATCGATGGCCACGACATGGATGCGCTGCTCGACACGATGAACGCGGTGCGCGACATGGATGGACCGCGGCTCGTCCACGTCATCACACAGAAGGGAAAGGGGTTTCCGGCCGGCGAGCACATCGAGAAGTGGCACGCGCTTCCGCCGGGTCACGATCCAGCGACTGGCAAGCAGGTCAAGAGCTCGACAGCGAATGCGGCTTACACCGCCGTATTCGGGAAGGGACTTGCGGAGCTAGCCGACATCGAGCCCAAGCTCGTTGCAATCACCGCGGCGATGCCAAGCGGCACTGGAACAGCGCTGTTCGCGTCGCGGCACCCGTCGCGGTTCTTCGACGTCGGCATCGCCGAGGGGCACGCGGTGACTTTCGCGGCAGGGATGGCGACGCAGGGAGTGAAGCCGGTCTGCGCCATATACTCGACGTTCCTGCAGCGCGGCGTACGACAACGTCATTCACGATGCGGCAATTCAGCACCTGCCAGTCGTGTTCGCGATGGATCGTGCGGGGCTGGTGGGCGAGGATGGTCCGACTCACATGGGTCTGTACGACATCGCGTACATGCTCGCCGTGCCGTCGATGACCGTGACCGCTCCCAAGAATGGCTCCGAAATGCTGGGCTTGCTCCGGACGGCGATGCAACACACTTCGGGGCCGTTCTCGATACGGTATCCGCGCGACGCTTCACCCGACGTCGTCCCACCGATCAGCGAGATCACTCCAGTGCAGTACGGTACGTGGGAAGTAGTGCACCGCGGCGACGACATCGCCATTCTCGCTGTCGGTACGATGGTGCTCACGTCGGTCGCTGCGGCGGTCGAGTTGGAAGCGGACGGACTTTCCGTCACCGTCGTGAACTGTCGCTTCCTCAAGCCCCACGACGAGGTCACACTCGCGGCACTGCTCGCTCACCACAGGTACTTCCTCGTGGTGGAGGAAGGAACCGTGGTGAACGGATTCGGAGCGTACATGAGTGCCGTGATCGGCCGCATCGATCCGGCTGCACGCGTGGATACGCACGGAGTTCCCGACCGATTCATCGAGCAGGCGTCGCGCGCTCGCCAGCTTCAGATCACAGGTCTCGACGCCGCCGGGATTGCTGCACGTGTGCGCGCACTGCGCGACACGGCGGCGGAAGCGGTCGCGGGGTGATGCGCACGTGATGCGCATCGGCGTGGTCGGCCACCGCGGATACACGCAACTCCCGGCGATTCTCGATTCCATGGTCGCAGAAGCGCGCGACCTCGGTGCTGAACTCTACTTCGAGACGGAGCTCTTCGACCTGGCTCACGCAGGCTCACGACTCACGTCGCCGTCCGAGATCGACGTAGTGGTATCACTTGGCGGTGACGGCACGCTGCTCCGAACCGCCCGCTTCCTTCACGGCGCGCCCGTTCCTATCCTCGGAGTCAACCTTGGCAGGCTCGGCTTCCTCACGAGCTGCTCGCCCGAGGAGCTCAACGACGCGCTGCGGTCGGTGATCGCTGGTGACTACGGCGTCGAGCAGCGCATGGCGCTCCACGGCGAGAGCCACTATCACGATCGCGAGCGGCGGCGAATCGTGGCAGGCGCTCAACGATTTCGTAATTCACAAGGGCGGCTTTGCGCGCATGCTGAGCGTTCGCGTCGTCGTGGACGACGAGTTGCTTGGCGAATACACGGCGGATGGAATTGTCGTAGCGTCGCCGACCGGCTCGACGGCTTACAGTCTGAGCGCTGGTGGTCCGCTCGTGTCGCCCAACGTCGACTCGATCATCATCACGCCCGTGTCGGCCCACGCGCTTGCGCTGCGCCCGATAGTGCTGCATGCCGGCGCCCACGTCGTGCTCGAGCCGGTCGACGGACCCGAAGAAGTGCTCGTCACGGTCGATGGGCAGGCGGGAGAACGATTTGCCCCTGGCGACAAGCTTATGGTTCGCCGCGCGGATCATCCGGTACGTATCGTGCGCTTCGCCGGGAGCAGCTTCTTCGACAGGCTGCGTATGAAGCTGGGGTGGGGGAACCTCCCCGCGCGTGATCAAGCAAAACAGTGCTGACCGAGCTGCGGATACGAAACTTCGCGATCATCGCTTCCGTCACGCTTCCACTCGAGCGCGGCCTCAATGTGCTCTCGGGTGAGACTGGCGCCGGCAAGTCGATCATCGTCGGCGCGCTCGGCCTCCTGCTAGGCGAGCGTGGCAGTGCGGATCTTGTGAGACCCGGCGCTGACCGTGCGAGCGTCGAGGGAGTCTTCGATCTTGAAGGGTCTGACGATGTCCAACGCCTCGCGGATGAGCGCGGCATCGAGATCGAGGAGGAGACGCTTGTCCTCAAGCGCGAGATGAGCGCGAGCGGTCGTGGCCGCGCGTGGATCAACGGCACGCCGGTGACCGCAACGGTGCTCGCGGAAGTCGGGCGTGCGCTCGTGAATCTGCACGGCCAGCACGAAGCGCAGACGCTGTTGGATCCCGAGTCTCAACGGCGCATCCTCGACGCCTACGCAGGCGCCGCGGAGAGTGTCGCCAACGTCGTGGCGGCGCACGACGTGCTCCACGACGTGAGACATCGCATCGCCGATCTCGCGAAGCGCCGCGCCGACGCCGAGCGCCGTGCCGATTACTTGCGGCACGTATCGCGCGAGATTGGCGACGCACGGCTCCAGCCGGCTGAGGATGTCTCGCTCGACGACGAGGCGCGCGTGCTCGAGAACGCGGACGAGCTACGCACGCTCGCCGAGAGCGTGACGTCACTCCTCACCGACGACGAGGAAGGCGCGCTCGCGCGGCTCGGTGCGGCGCAGCGCTCACTCGGCCAGATTGCGCGCATCGACCCGAGCGGCGCGCGGCTGCAGGAGCTTTACGACACGGGGTTCTACGCGCTCGACGAGCTCGCCCGCGCAGCCGGCGACTACGCAGCGTCCGTCGAGCTCGATCCGGAGCGACTCGCCGAAGTACGTGCGCGACGCGATCTGATCTACGCGTTGAAGAAGAAGTATGGCGGAACGCTCGCTGAAGTGATCGCCGCCGGTGAAGAGGCGCGAACCGAGCTCGAGCTGCTCGACTCCGCCGATTTCGACGCAGCGCAGCTTCGGAAGCAGGAATCAGACGCGAGCGAGCGACTTCAATCCGAGGCGCGCAAGCTCTCAGCGCTTCGCGCGCGCGCCGCGACGTCCATCTCCCACGCGATCTCTGAAGTCCTGCCCGGCCTCGGCATGGAAGGCGGCAGGTTCTCCGTCGAGCTTGCGCCGCGCAGTGAGATTGGCGCTCATGGCGCGGAGGATGTCGAGTTTCGCGTCGCGCTCAACGTTGGATACGAGCCGCGGCCCCTCGCGCGCGTCGCTTCCGGCGGCGAGCTCTCGCGCGTGATGCTCGCGGTCAAGGCGGTGCTCGCTGCCGTCGATCGCGTCCCCACGCTCGTGTTCGATGAAGTGGACGCGGGAATCGGCGGCCGCGTCGGGCTACAGGTTGGCGATACGATGCGGCGTCTTGCCGAACGGCATCAGGTCTTCGCCATCTCGCACCTTCCGCAGATCGCGGCGCGCGCTCACCACCACATCGTCGTCGCGAAGGGCGCCCAGGGCGGCGTGACCACGGCGGACATCGCAGTTCTCACTCCTGCCGCGCGCGTTGGTGAGATAGCGCGCATGTTGGGCGGAGACCCCGAGAGCAAGGCGAGCCGCGCGCACGCGCGCGAGCTACTGCAGGCCGCTGGAGCCTAGCTCCTAGTACCTGCTGTGCCCGTAGTAGAGACGGATCATGATCTGGTCCGTCGTGTACTTGGGCACTCCGCGTCCGGCCAAAGTCTCGAGGTGCATGAATGCCACGTCGAACGGGATGCGTGACTGCTTCCGCTTCACGGCGCTCGCGTTGGAGATCACCAGGCCGCCGCCGAAGCGCTGCTCAGTGAAATCCGATGTCGCCTCCGCGAACGCGATGTCCGGCCCAGCGACGGACCCCTGCGTCGTCGGCGACTGAACGTAAGTGTAAGTGTCCGCGCCCTTGTGCCTGTAGACGTATTGGCCGCCCAGAGCGAAGAAGTCATTGAACGCCCAGCGCGGCGTGATCTGTAAGTCCATGAGATTGCCGCTCTGGCGTGACACTGTAGTCTTCGTACTCGCGAGCGGGAACGCAGTCGTGTCAGCGAAGCGCGCCGTGTAAGAGTCGGTCGTCGCTTTCGCGAAGTGAGCGACTACCGATGTGAAGAAGTGCGATCCCATGAGCACGTCGGTGTAGCCGCTCAGCAGCACGGCGCCCACGTGCGTTCCGATGTCGATGTCGGTGAGATTGTCCGGCGAGCTTAACGAGCCGGTGGGGAAGCGGTACCCCGCGCCGACGCTCGCGCGCAAGTTGAATCCCGTCGGTGTGAGTGGGTCCTCACCGCGCAGCGCGAAAGTATCGAAGATCGTAATCTTCGCGTTCAGCTCGATGTCGCCGAGATGCGACCGCTCTACCGTCTGTAGGGTGTCGAGCCCCGGACCGAACGTGGGATCAGTGAGCACCGCCTGAAAATCGGGCGTCGCGAGCGATGTGGCGGCGCCCGTGACTCCTGTCGCCGTTATCGTCTGCACGCCCGACCCCGACACGCCCGCAAACGCGTTCAGCGACGTCACGATCGACTGTGCGCGTTGATTGATCGCGGCTTGCGCGGCGCTTCCCGTAGTTGGAACGAGCGCGCTCTTAGTGTAGACGTCGGTGAGCGTGTTGCCGAACGATGTCGCGGAGCTGACGAGCGAAGACGCGCCAGCGCATTGAGCGGAGCCCGAACCCGCACCTGAACAGTAGGACTGCACGGCCGCCGCCGCGCGCGTGATCTGTAGCGCGAAGCTCGTGTCCGCGGCGAACGCGTCCGGGCTTGCTCCGCTGATCGCCGGATTGATTCCGACACTTCCCTCTGTTCCTTTCGGGTTCGACTCGAAGAACACGTTCGAGCGCGTGTGCACGATCGGCACTGTCACTCCGATCGAGAGCCAGCGCGAGATGCCTGCTTCGACGGTGATCGGGACGCTGATTATGCGATCCGACACCTGCGCGATGGTCTTCCCGAGTGAGAGATTGACCGCCGAGCCGGCCAGTGCGCGCACCGAGTCCTGGAGCGGCTTGAGCGCGGGGAAGCTTGCGATTCCTACGCTGTCCATCGTGAACGGCGCGCCGAGTGCGCGAAGCTGACCACTCTGCGCGCCTGGAAGATTGAGGAAGCCTTCGTCGGCGTAGGACCATTGGGCGCCGAGAGTGAGCCGCAAGCTTCGCGGCGGCGCGGTGGTCGCGTCCTCGCCCAGGCCTGTGACTGCTTGTGCTTCTCCGCGTGTCGCTCCGAGAAGCGCCGCTGCGATGATCAATACGAAAATGGTGCGCGATTGCGGCATCTATTCACTGAGCGTTGTTGATACGTCGCGGGGACGTTAGCATTCTCGTCTCCTCCATGTCAACCAACGCTGAGTGAGCGCCCGTTGATCGAGCCGCCCGTGATACCCTGGCAAGTCACCGGAAATCACTGGCTGTCGATCCCGTGTATACACCCGGCCGACGGTTCGATTCACTCGGTCGGTGTGATCTCGCAAGCCGTCCGCGCGGCGATCGAGCTGGCGGGTGGTGCGGACTTTCTCGACGCAGCCGGGACGCCCCTGCTGCGCACCGTCATCGAGATCGACGGCGTGCAGCTCGATCTTGCGGCGGGCCGGATGGCGTGGCAGCGCGTGCTCGAATGGCTTCCCGCGTTCAACACTACTGCAGGCGACATCCTCGTGCGCGGCGCGATCTTCGCGCCCGCGGGTCGCGCCGCCGATTTCCCGGGCTTCGTCTATGCGCTCTCGCTCGAGAATCGCGGCGACGTGGCGCGTTCGGTCAGCGCGGGATTTGCCGGTAACGTCTCGCATCGGCAACTTCGCGTTCGGACTCCGCGCCAGCTCGACGGCAGCGCGCACGCTGCGTGTTCACGATGACGTCGTTGCCGTGGATTTCGACCCAGGTCTCGGCAGCATCGCGCTCGCACTCTGCGGCGATCAGCTGGTTCCGGTGAGTTCGCCGTCGCGCGACTCGGTTGCGCAATGGTCGCTGTCGCGCGCCCTCTCGCTCATGCCGGGCGAGCGCGCCGAAGTCACGCTCTACTGCGCGGTCGCTGTCGAGCGCGACGGCGCGATAGCGATGGCGCGGAGCATGCGCGGTGTCGGACTCCGCAGCTTGAGCGACTCCACGCGGCAGGCGATCGGCGCGCTGCAGCAGGCTACCGGCTCCGCCGCCGCGGATCGTCTCATCAATCGTCATCTTCTCTTCGCGTACTTCTACGCTGCTGCGCGCGCGATTGATGACGCGAGATGGTACGTGATGAGATCCCGCGCACCATGGAACGGACGCGGCGTCACTGTTCGCGACTTCGACGCGCTCATGTGGATAGTGCCCGCCGTGCAGCTCGGCGACGCTCCGCTCGCTCGTGAGCTTCTGCTTCGTACGTGCGAGGTGCACGGTTACGCGCCCGGCCGCGGCGTCAACTACATCGACGGCACGCCCTTCGAGTTGTGTCCGTCCACTGATGCCGTCGCCGCGTACCCGGTAGCGGTGGACCGCTACGTGGCGCAGACCGGCGACGAGCGCATAGTCGAGGATGCCGCGATCGCCGAAGCGCTCTACGCAGCTGGTGATGACCTCGCGATCCAGAAGCACCCATCGCTCGCGCTCTATCGCACCGAGTGCGAGCCTTCTGGATCCCGCGCGCGCACTCGGATACACGCTCCACTGCAACGCGCTCGTGGCGAACGCGCTCGACGTCCTCAAGCAAACTCTCGACGAGAAGACGGCCGAGAGTGTCGTGAGCGGTGAGGTAGTGCGCGCGGCGATCATGCGTCACTTCGCCGCCGACGCAGACAGCTCGCGCGGGATCCTCGCGACCGCAACGGATCTCGAAGGCAACGTTTCACTTCGCGATGATCCCGTCGGTTCCGTGTACTGGCTACCGCTCTACGCGATGCTGTCGCGCGACGACTCGACCTACCGCCGCACAGTTCGTCGCGTCGACCGCGGCGACGTAACGGAGCGGGGCGAGTCGCTGGCAGGGACGTGCGCGCGCCTCGTTGGCCCGGATGGACCTGCAGTGCTCGACTGGCTCAGGCGCGCCGATCTCGACCGCGGCGTCGCGGCAGAGCTGATCGACGAGAAGGGGATGGCGCTCGCGAACGGCGGTGATGCCGCACTTTCAGGGCTCGTCGCTTACGCTGCCTGGTATGCGGTCAGCGTGCTGGGCATCTCGCCGGGCTGATGCGCTCGCCGCCCGGCATGGCGGCGTATATTCAAGCGCTGTCGAGCAGTTCAATGCGCCGCGCGGTGCACGATCGACGCAGCACGACAAAGGGCGGCGCCGCAGCACGCATTGCTCGGATGGCGAAATGGGTAGACGCGAGGGACTTAAAATCCCTTTCGGGATAACCGAGTGCCGGTTCGAATCCGGCTCCGAGCATGGTTGCGTTACGTTGGCCGCTTACCACGGGAGCTGCTTCATGGTTCAGTTCGGCGACAGAGTGAGACACCGCAGCTCCGGAAAGACCGGCGTTGTGAAGGAGGTGATGCTCCTTCTCCCGACCGGTGTCACCGTGCTCTTTGTCGATGAGGCAACCGGAATCCCGACTCGCGCACTCGAGAGTGAGATCGACATCATCGAAACGGCACCGGAGAGCTGAAGCCGGCGCTGCGAACTTGGTACGAAAAAAGGCGCGTGGATCATCCACGCGCCTTCGTCTTTCTAGCGTCCGGCGATTCCTAGAACGGAATGTCGTCTGTCGCGGTGGCCGCGGCTGTCGCGCGACTCTTGCGCGCTGGCTTGGGCTCCTCGACTGCAACTGCGAGGGGCGCGGCGGCCTCCGCCGCTTCATCGGTGCTGGCGCCCGTACGCGCGGGCCACACAACTCCGTCGCAGCTACGATCGCGGCACTTGTAGTCAGGTGCTTTGGGGTTCCGCTTGGTCAGTCGGTTGTCCCACATCCGGCCGCCACACTTCGGGCAGCTCACTGCATCGACATCCGTGAGCGTCGTCTGACTGTGGCTGGCTACATCGGTCGCGACCGCGGCGAGCGCTGGCCTGTGCCCTGAGCCATGCCTGACGCTCGTACGCCTGCGACGGATCTTCCACCGGCTTTGCGTACTTGCCGTCGCCGTCGACCTCGACCCAGTTCTGCTCGTACGAGTAAAGCTCGTTGCCGATGCCGAACCGCACTGCTGCCCGCTTGAACGCGTCGGTCGCCGCCTGCTTGTAATCGCGCCCGGTCCCGACGTCCTCACGGATCACGCCCAGTACCTGGAGGCGCGCCTTGAACGCGCAGACTGAGTCGGAGTCGTCATTTCCGTTCAGCTGCGGAAGCATCTCCAGCGTCATGTCCCACTCGCCCGGTACCACGGAATCGAGCCGCTCACGCACGGTGTTGGCCTCGATGTAGCACACGAACCGCGCGAAGTAACGCCCGTCCCTCGCTACTGGCTTGCCATCCTGACGCCACGATATGACGTCCTGCGGGAGTGGCGCTGACAGCGCCGACCATACTTCGCCGCGTGTGTTGAAACTTTCCTGCCGTGCGATCATCTCTTCGTCCTCTCTCTTCTTCTGCCTGAGTTATCGGTTCTAGGCGCATTCGCGCTCATTTCCCGAACAGCACGCCTCGCCTCGCCAACGGCGGCGCAAGCACTACCATGCTCGCAGTACCAGCCGTACCGATCGTAGAAGACGAGATGAAACACCGTGTCTCGCCCCCGTCGCTCGGTGACCCGCCATAGCTCCCGCACGGACGTGTCAGGTCCGCACATCAGCCACGGGTCCAACGGCTCCGCCTCGTAGCTCACCTCCGCCGGCTCCGGAACGGGCCTACCAGGCCGTCGTGCTCGGCCCACTCTTCGCTTCATTGCCCGTCCCAAGTCCTTCGGATTCAACTACTTACGACGACAGCTTCGGCGCTTGTTCGGTCACGTCATAAACTTACCGCGGATCGTGTTTGAAAGCAAGGGCCGGCTGTGGAAAAGTGATCTTTGCAAGCAGATGTTTGTACCCTGGAACGGCCGCGCGGTTCGCGCGCCGGTCGGCTCGCACCGACGCCTTGCCGCTGCCCGCGCTCCTCGACGCGGACGCTCCCTCAGCGACGACGACCGCCTTAACTTGACCGCATGATCGACGTCGTCGCGCTCGCCGCTGAGCTGCTCGCCATTCAATCCTTCACGCGCGATGAGGGCGCGGTGATCGACTTCGTTGCGCGCTGGCTGGTCAACCGCGGCTGGAATGTCTCCATCCAGGAAGTGTCCCCGGGGCGCGGCAACGTCTGGGCCTCCCGCGCCGGTGGCGGAGTCGCCATGTCGACGCACCTCGACACGGTGCCGCCGTTCCATCCGCCGCGTCTTGTCGGCGACCGCCTCTATGGCCGCGGCGCGTGCGACGCAAAAGGGATCGCGGCGGCGATGCTCGCCGCTGCCGACCAGCTCGTCTCGACCGGCGAAGACCGCGTCGATCTCCTCTTCGTCGTCGGCGAGGAGAAGAATTCCGACGGCGCACGCGCTGCGAACAATCTCGCGGCGACGACGCGCTTCCTCATCAACGGCGAGCCCACGGAGAGCAAGCTCGCCAGCGGCTGCAAGGGCTCGCTCCGCTTCGTTGTGCGCACTACCGGACGCGAAGCGCACTCGGCGTACCCGCAGCTCGGGCGATCCGCCATCGAGCCGCTGATCCGGCTGCTCCCGACGATTCACGACATACCGTTTCCGCACGATCCGGTGCTGGGCGCGACCACGGTCAACATCGGAACGATCTCCGGCGGCACCGAAGCGAACATAGTCCCCGCGGACGCCCACGCCGAGGTGATGGTGCGACTCGTGAGCGATGTCGAGCCGGTGAAGCAGCTCGTCGCCGCGTGGGCACGAGCGGGCGGTGCGGAGATCGAGTGGGGCTCGACGATCCCAGCGCAGCGATTCCACGTTCTTCCCGGCTACGAGGTCGAAGCTGTCGCGTACACATCGGACATTCCGTTGCTCGGTCGCTGGGGCACGCCGCTCCTCTTCGGTCCGGGCTCCATCCACGTCGCTCACACCCCTGACGAGTTCGTCGCGGTTGATGAGCTGCGTGCGAGCGTCGGCACCTACGTCGACATGACCCGCGAGCTGCTTCGCTCATGAGCGCGAAGATCAAGGTCGCGGTGCTCGGCGCGACCGGCGCGGTCGGCCAGACCTTCATCAGGCTGCTGCGCAACCATCCGTGGTTCGAGGTCGCGGAGGTGGCAGCTTCGGAGCGCTCCGCGGGCAAGCGCTATGAAGATGCGACTCACTGGCTCGAGGGAGAGCTCCCGCGCGAAGTGGGCGACATGCGCGTGGTCGCCTGCGATCCCGATTCTGTCTCGTCGGCGCTCGTATTCTCGGCGCTCGATTCGTCCGTCGCTGGCGACATCGAGATCGCGTTCGCGCGCGCCGGTCGTCTCGTCTGCAGCAACGCGAAGAACCATCGCATGCTTGCGGATGTTCCGCTTCTCATCCCCGAAGTGAACGCGCCGCATCTTGCCGTGATAGATGCGCAGAGAAAGAACCGCGGCTGGTCCGGCGCGCTCGTCACCAATGCGAATTGCGCGGCAACAGTCGTCGGTGCTGGCGCTCGCACCGCTTCACGACGCGTTCCGTCATCGATCGCCTCTTCGTTTCGACCATGCAGGCGGTCTCGGGCGCCGGATATCCCGGCGTGGCCTCGCTCGACATTCTGGGCAACGTCATTCCGTACATCGCTGACGAGGAGCCGAAGATCGAGGCCGAGATCGCCAAGCTGCTCGGCACGGTGAACGGCGGAGCGATCGCGAGCGCAGACGTCGCCGTGACCGCGCACGCCAATCGAGTGCCGGTCGAGCACGGACACACTGTGTGCATGTCGGTCGGCTTCGCTTCAGCGCGCATCGCCCGATGCGGCGGCCGCCGCCATCGCTGAGTGGGAAGGATGCGCCGACGCACGCGACCTCCCGTCGCGGCCCGCTCGTCCTGTGGTCGTCACGCGGGCCGCTGATCGCCCGCAGCCACGTCGCGACGTCGCGCGCGGCGGTGGGATGACGGTCACGGTAGGCCGCATTCGTCGCGACGCGCTGCTGGATGTCCGGCTTGTCGCAATGGGCAGCAACACGATCCGCGGCGCCGCTGGCGGCGCGATCCTCAACGCGGAGCTCCTCGTGAAGCGCGGCTATCTGGCGCTCCCGTGATAGTCGTGAAGTTCGGCGGCACGTCGGTCGCCGACTCCGCTGCAGTCGAGCGAGCGACTGAGATCGTGCGGGGCCGCACTGCGCGCTCGCCGGTCGTGCTCGTCTCGGCGGCCGCCGGAACTACCAACGCGCTGCTCGCCCTGGCCGAGCAGGCTGCGCACGGCCATCTGATCGGCGCGGTACGCGCCGTCGAGCACATTCGCGAGCGACATATCGCGATGTGCGAGTCGCTGCTCGGCGGGTGTGAGACTTGCGGCGACACGACCGGTGAGATCGCCGCGATGTGCGACGAGCTCGCGAGTCTGGCTGAAGCGCTCGCCACGCTCGGCCATCTCACTCCGCGCAGCATCGACGCAGTCGCGTCTTTCGGCGAGCAGATGTCGTCTCTTATAGTCACCGAGGCTTTCCGTGCTCGCGGCGTTTGCGCGGCGCATCTCGACGCACGCGACGTGGTCGTGACCAGCGACCACTTCACCGAGGCGGAGCCACGGCCAGATCGGATCGCCGAGCGTGCGCGCGACCACATTCTGCCGCTGCTGCGTGAGGGAAAGGTCCCCGTGCTGGGCGGCTTCATCGGATCCACTGAGAACGGCATAACGACGACGCTCGGCCGCGGCGGGTCGGACTACAGCGCTTCGCTGATCGGAGCGGCGATCGGTGCAGACGACATCGAGATCTGGACCGATGTCGACGGAATGCTCACGGCGGACCCACGGGTCGTCGCAGGTGCGCGGCTGATCACGCAGATACGGTTCGACGAGGCGTCGGAGCTCGCTTCGTTCGGCGCCAAGGTGCTGCACCCGAATACGATCGCGCCCGCGGTGCGGCGCGGAATCCCGGTCTTCATATACAACTCGCGCAATCCCGACGGCGCAGGAACGCGGATCACCTTCGACGCGCCGCGGCGTGCAGTAACCGCCATCGCCGCCAAGGGGAACGTGACGATCGTCAAGGTCAGCGCTCCGCGTATGCTGCTCGCGGAAGGATTTCTCCGGCGCGTGTTCGAGATCTTCGAGCGACATCGCACGTCGGTCGACGTCGTCGCGACGTCGGAAGTTTCAGTTTCCGTAACGCTGGACGACGCAGCGCGCCTGGACGAGCTTCTGATAGATCTCCGCCAACTCGGCGACGTCTCGATCGAGCGCGACCGCGCGATAGTTGCCATCGTCGGCGCCGGGATCGGCGATCACGGAGACTGCATGGGCCGCGCGCTCCGCGCCCTCGGCGATCTCCACGTGCATATGATCTCGCTCAGCGCTAGCGGCATCAACCTGACCATCGTTGTGGATGGCTCGACGATGAATTCGGCGATGAGCGCGCTTCATGACGAGTTCTTTGCGAGCGAGCACGTACAGTGAGCTCACTGCGGATCGCCATCATTGGTCCCGGAAAGATGGGCACCGCGATTGCCGACGTCGCGCGCGCGACTGGCGTAGATGTGGCCGCGACGCTCGGGCCGGATGCGCCGATCACCAGCGCATCGCTCGCAGGGGCGCAGGTGGCAATCGAGTTTACGGAGCCCGCGGCGGTAATAGCGAACATCAGGGCGTGCGTCGATGCGCGCTGCCCCGTCGTCGTCGGAACGACTGGGTGGCACACCGGCCTCGCCGACGTCTCGCGCTATGTAGACGCCAACGACGGAGCCATGCTCTGGAGCTCGAACTTCTCTCTCGGCGTTCATGCACTCGCGCGGCTCGTCGCTCTTGCTGGTGAGCTCGTCCGGAATCTGCGCAGCTTCGATGCGCACCTCGTCGAGACTCACCACGCGGCCAAGAAGGACGCGCCGTCCGGCACGGCGCTCATGCTGGCGGAGCGGTTCGAGCGGGCCGCTGGACGTCCGCTCGCTGTCAGCAGTGTGCGCGTCGGATCGGTCCCCGGTACTCACTCGCTCGTCGTCGATGGGCCGTTCGAGCAGATTGTCGTGTCGCACGAGGCGCGTGACAGACGCGTTTTCGCCGAGGGCGCGTTGACTGCCGCGCGTTGGCTCGTCGGGCGGCACGGTGTGTTCACACTCGACGACGTTCTCGCACCAGGAGAATCATCATGACCACTCTTGCGCCACTCAGCGGCGCCGGCACCGCGCTGGCGACGCCGTTCACGTCGACGGGTGAGATCGACGAGCGCGCGCTCCGGAATTTCGTTGCATGGCAGCTGGACCAGGGGATCGACTTCCTTGTCCCCTGTGGATCGACAGGTGAAGCGGCTACGATGACCGTGCGAGAACAGCAGCGTGTGGTCGAGATCACCGCCGAGGTCGCCAGCGGACGTGTAGCGATCGTCGCTGGCGCAGGCTCGAACGACACGCTCAAGGCGATCGAGCTTTCGCGCCACATGACCGACGCCGGTGCCACGCATCTGCTCCACGTCTCGCCGATGTACAACAAGCCGCCGCAGCGCGGCATCGTCGCCCACTTCAGAGCGATCGCTGACGTCGTGACCGTGCCCATCATTCTGTACAACGTCCCAGGGCGCACGGGGAGCAATGTCGCCGCAGAGACGACGCTAGAGTTGGCCGAGCATCACAACATCGTTGCGGTAAAGGAAGCGTCGGGAAACCTGCTACAGGTTGCAGAGATCATCCGCAATCGACCCGCGGGCTTTGCGGTTCTCTCAGGAGATGATGCACTGACACTCGCGATAATCGCTGAAGGTGGGGATGGAGTCATCTCGGTCACGTCGAACGCTACGCCGTCACTCGTGGCGCGACTGTGCGCAGCGGCGCGCGCTGGAGATCTTGCCACCGCGCGCTCGATCCAGTCGAAGCTCGCTGCGTGGACCGAAGCCGCCTTCGTCGAGTCGAATCCGATCCCAGTGAAGGCAGCGCTCGCAATGATGGGTCTGTTCGAGAACTCGCTTCGTCTCCCACTGGTTCCGCTGCTCGACTCGCACGAGCCGAAGCTCCGTGCATCGCTCGTTGCAGCCGGTGCACTGAGCTCGTGAGCCTCGCTGACTCCGATTCGATCGGCGCGCTCGAGCGCGAGATCGACGATCTGTTCGCGAGCGAGGCGCCGGACCGAGCGCGCGCGCTGGCCGCGGTCGAGTCGCTGCTCTCACTGCTGGAGTCGGGCCAGCTTCGCGCTGCAGCGTGCGACACAGACAATACGTGGCGGCCGGTTGTCTGGGTCAAGCGCGGAATCCTCCTCGGCTTTCGCATCGGCGCCACCGAAGACATGTCCCTCGCGGGAACGGCTGGCGCGCGTTTCTCGTTCTTCGACAAGAGCACGTACCCGCCCCGCCAGTTCAGCACGGGTGATGGCGTGCGTATCGTCCCCGGCGGCTCGTCGGTGAGGCGCGGCGCCTATCTCGCGCGCAGCGTCGTCTGCATGCCCCCGATGTACGTCAACGTCGGTGCTTATGTCGGCGAAGCGAGCATGATAGATTCGCACGCGCTCGTCGGTTCGTGCGCGCAGGTAGGGCAGCGCGTGCACCTGAGCGCTGCAGCGCAGCTCGGCGGCGTGCTCGAGCCCATCAACGCGTCGCCCGTCGTGATCGAGAGCGATGTGGTCATCGGCGGAAACTGCGGAGTCTACGAAGGAACTGTCGTCCGCACCGGCGCAGTGCTCGGTGCCGGCGTGATCCTCACCCGTGGCACTCCCGTCTTCGACCTCGTGCGCGAGGAGATCTATCGCTCGACCGCTGACAAGCCACTCGAGATTCCGCGCAACGCGGTCGTCGTTCCGGGAGCACGGCAGGTGGCCGGCACTTGGGGCCGGCGACAGAATCTCTCGCTCGCCACTCCGGTGATCGTGAAGTACCGCGATGACCGCACGGACGCTGCGACCGCGCTCGAGGACTCGCTGCGGTGAACGTGAACGCTTCAGTCGAAGTGCCTGGCGACAAATCGATCTCGCACCGCGCGCTCATGCTCTCCGCGCTCGCGTCAGGGGTCAGCACGCTCAACGGCGTGCTGCGCTCAGCAGATGTTGCATCGACGGCGTCGGTCCTGCGTGCGTTGGGCGCGACGATCGAGGACAACGGCAGCGTCGTCACGGTTCACGGTCGTGGCCTGCGTGGCCTCGCCCCGCCGGTCAGCGACCTCGACTGCGGCAACAGCGGAACGACCACACGCTTGATGTGCGGCATCGTCGCCGCGCATCCTTTCGCTGCCCGCTTCACCGGTGATGCGAGTCTGAGCAGACGGCCCATGCGCCGCGTCGCTGAGCCTCTGGTCGAGATGGGCGCCAGCTTCGAATTCGAGGATGGTGACGGTCTGCCGCTCACCGTGAACGGCGCGGATCTGCACTCCATCGGTTGGCGCAGTCGCTCGGCGAGCGCGCAGGTCAAGAGCGCGATTCTTCTTGCAGCGCTGAACGCCCAGGTGCCTGCCGCTGTCACCGAGCCATCCCGCTCGCGCGATCACACGGAGCGCATGCTGTCCGCGCGCGGAGTCGAGCTGACCCAGGACCATACCACGGTGTCGATTGGCGTGGCGCGGTCGCTCCCTCCGTGTGACATGACCGTGCCAGGCGATCCGTCGTCCGCGGCCTTCTTCCTCGCGCTCGCCGCGCTTCTTCCCGCCGGTTCCTCGATTCGCGTCACCGACATCTGCCTGAATCCGACGCGCACTGGCTTCATCGATGTTCTCGAGCGGATGGGCGCCCGCGTCGAGCGCGATAACCTCGCGGTGAGCGCAGGCGAGCTTTGCGGCGATGTGACAGTCCTTTCCACCGGAGCTCTGCGGGGCGTCGCCGTCGGCCCGGACGAGATACCGTCGATGATCGACGAGGTCCCCGTCCTCGCCTGCCTGGCAGCGCGGGCGCATGGGGTGACGGCGATCTCGGGCGCGCGCGAGCTGCGCGTGAAGGAGAGCGACCGGCTCGCCGCTGTCGCGACCAACCTCCAGTCGCTGGGGGTCGAGGTGCAGGAGCGCCCTGACGGACTCCTCATCGAGGGCGCGGATGGGTGCCTCCGCGGACCGATCACAACCCACGGAGATCACCGCCTGGCGATGGCGTTCGGCATCCTCGGCGCGCTGCGCGGCAATGATCTCGTCATCGATGATCCCGCGTGCGTAGCCGTCTCCTACCCCAATTTCTGGAAGGACCTGTCGCGTGTCACGCAGTAAGATCGTCGTAGCCATCGACGGGCCGGCGGCGGCGGGGAAGTCCTCGACCGCGGCCTGGGTCGCGAGGGAACTTGGATTCCGACACATCGACTCCGGCGCCCTGTACCGCGCCGAGACCGCGCGGCGCCTCGGTGTGACTGACATCAGATCACCGCAGGTCACCGCTGCCGTCTCCGAGGTCGCGCAGATCCCGTCCGTGCGCGCCGAGGTCAACGCCGAGGTGAGGCGCATCGCCGAGTTGGCCGACGTCGTCGTGGACGGCCGTGACATGGGGAGCATCGTCTTTCCGGACGCCCAGCTCAAAATCTTCCTCGTCGCCGATCCGTGGGAGCGCGCGCGCCGCCGTCTTCACCAGCGCCTGTCCCGCCCAGCTACGGATGAGGAGATCGCCGAGGAAACGCGCCAACTCGTGGAGCGCGACGCAAGCGACGCGACCAACACCGTCCAAGCCAAGGACGCGATTCTGGTCGACACGACGTATTTGACCCAGGAGGAACAGGTGCAGCGCATCGTCGCGCTGGCGCGGGGGACGGCAACTGCGCGTTGAGCGAACAGGGCGCGGCCCGCGCCGCGCCGCAAGTGCGCGCGATGAGCAGCATAGCCTCGTCTTTTCCCTGACCGCCCAACGCTGACCGCTCAACGCGCATTTCGAGCCGCTCGCGAGTTGCTTTCTCCGTCACTATCAATAGATTAGACACACGCCCCGCAGCAGTGCGGGCGGACGAATGTGGGGTAGTCCCCCACATTTTTTTATTCGTGAAAGACGGCCAGAAACAACATGAACCCAGCCTTGCAAGACGTTGTTGCACAAGCGATTGCGCCGCTAGGTTTCGATATTTTCGCGATCCGCCAGCGAGGCTCCCGGGCACGTCCCGTCCTCGAGGTGAGGATCGCGCGGCACGACGGTAACGCGGTGACTGCGGGCGATTGCGCCCGTGCCTCGCGCGCTATCGAGGAGCGGCTCGACTCTGACAAGGAGTTGGGCGATTTCTATACGCTCGAGGTCTCATCGCCAGGTATTACCGACGAGACCGCGATAAACTGGAAGAGGTAGCTTTATGGCAGTTGGATCCGCAGACATCCTGATGGCGATACGCGAGCTCACGAACTCCAAGTCCATGGACCGTTCCGAGCTGCGCGAGCTTCTCCAGGACGGGATCCTTGCGGCCCTCGCCAAGATGGAGAGCGGCCCGGTTCAGGCCGAAGTTGACATCGACGAGGACAATGGCGCCATCCGCATCGTTCTCCTCAAGACGGTCGTCGCGCAGGTGCAGGATCCCGCGCGTGAGATCTCGCTCGACGAGGCCCGATACGAGGACCCAGAGTTCCAGGTCGGCGACATCATGGAGCTGCCGAAGAACTTCGCCGAGTTTGGGCGGTCGGCGGTCCAGGCGGCCAAACAGCGAATCCTGCAGCGCGTTCGCGAGGGCGAGCGCTCCAAGATCCGCGACGAGTTCGTCACCCGGATCGGCGAGCTTCTGAGCGGCGAGGTGCAGCAGATCGAGCGCGGCAAGCTCGTGATAATGCTCAACAGGTTCCGCGAGGCGGAGGCTGCGATGCCTTACCGCGAGCAGAACCACCGCGAGCACTATCATCAGGGCGAGCCGATCCGCGCGGTTCTGAAGAAGGTGGAGGAGACTCCCAAGGGGCCGCGGCTCATTCTCAGCCGTGCTGACGGCCTCTTCGTGCAGGCGCTGTTCAAGCTCGAGGTTCCAGAGATTCAGGCTGGCACCGTGGAGATCAGGGCAGTGGCGCGCGAAGTCGGAAGTCGCACCAAGATCGCCGTCTTCTCGCGTGACGACGCCGTCGATCCCGTCGGCGCGTGCGTCGGCGTGAAGGGCGCTCGCGTGCAGGCCGTCGTGAACGAGTTGAACGGTGAGCGAATCGACATCGTCCCGTGGTCGACCGATCCTGAGCGCTTCGCGCGCCTCGCCCTGGCTCCTGCCAAGGTCGCTCGCGTGTTCAGCGATCCGGCGACGCGAACCATTCAGGCGATAGTCGACGAGGATCAGCTCTCGCTCGCCATCGGAAAGAATGGGCAGAACGTCCGCCTCGCCTCGGAGCTCACCGGCTGGAAGATCGATCTCTATTCGAGCCGCGAGTGGATGGAGCGCGCCGCTGAGACGCTGCCGTTCGCGCCGCTCGAGGGTGAGGCGGATGCGACCAACCCGCGTCTGAGCGAGATCGATGGTCTTCCGCCTGCGACCGTGGCAATCCTGGAGAACGCCGGTTACCGGCGCCTCGACGACATTCTGGATCTGGAGCGCGAGGACTTCCTCAAGCTCCCCGGCATCATGTTCGACGATGCCGACAAGCTCATGGCCTTCATCGACGAGCTGACCACCGAGGCTTCCGACGAGGATGCGGCTGCGGGCGCCGACGCAAGCGATGTCGGCGAAGGCTCCGAAGCAGCCGAAGCGACGTCGGAGAGCGCTCCGGAGGCGTAGCCGATGGGCGCCGCCAAGGTCCTCCGTTTGCTCGGTCTCGGCCAGCGCGGACGGCTCGTCGCGGTTGGTGTGGATAGAGTGCGGGACGCGGCGTTCGCACGCGAGCTACGGCTCGCTGTCGTCGCGTCTGACGCTGCAAAGAACAGCATGGAAAAGCTCGTCCCGCTCCTCGCGGCACGGGGTATTACTATCATTGAAGCGGGTCCGGCCGACGAGCTTGGAAGGGCCGTGGGGCGTCCGACGGCGGTTGCCGTCGGCGTTCTGGATGCGAAGTTGGCGCGCGGAATAATTGCCGCGCACAGGGGAGATACTGAGTGAGTAAGCTGCGTGTAACGGATCTGGCTGGTGAGTTCGGGATTTCTGCTGACGAGGTGATTGGTCTCCTCCGTCAGATGGATATCCCCGTGCGTAGCCACGTCACTCCATTGGCTGACGATCAGGTAGCGCGAGTTCGCGCGCGTTGGGAGCGTGAGAAGCGCGCTCGCACCGCCGCGCCCGCGCAGCCAGCGGGCTCGCGCCGTCGGCGCAGCACCGCCGCTGCGCAGCCGGAGCCCGCACCCGCTCCAGCAGAGCCCGCAGCCGGCGTTCGCCGTCGCCGCGCGGTCGAGCAGCCGCCAGAGCCGGAGCGCGACGAGGTTGCCGAAGCTCCGGTCGGCGAAGCTCGAGCACGTGTCGGCCGAGTCCGATTCAGCGCGACATGTCCCGCGAGTATCACGCTGCGCGTGATGAGGAAGTGCACGCCGCTCGGGGCTCGGAGCCCGTCGCCGAAGCAGTCTCGACCCCGGCAGAGCCTGCCGTGCCCACCGAGCCGGTGAGCGCCGCTGGAGCGATTCCCGTCGAGCCGCTCCCGGTTGGCCAGCGACGATGTTTCTTCGACGGCCGCCGCAGCGCAAGCCGGTCAGCGCAGCGCACCGGCGCGCCCGTCAGATCGCCCGCGTCCGGTGCCGCTTCCGCCGCTCCAGCCGCGCGCAAGTGCGACGCCTCCGCGCCCGGTCACGCCCGGCGCAGCGCGCCCCCGTCCTACGCAGCCGCAGCGTCCCGGGATGTCCGGGCCAGATGCCGCCACGCCCAGTCGCGTCCGCATCGCCCGGCGGCCCCCCGGCTCCCGCTCGCGACAACCGCAGCGGCAGGCCTGCGCCTGCTGGCGGCGAGCAGCGCCGCGACCGTCCCGACGATCGCGGTCGCGGTGGACGCCGCGCGAATGGCCGCCGCGTCGATCAGGAAGCCGTCTCCGCCAACATCTTCAAGACGATGTCGTCCATGCGCGGCGCTGGTGGCCGCAAGGGCGCGCCTCGTCGCGAGGAGGCCGTGTCGCGCGAGGAGGTCGAGGCCCAGCGCCGCGCCGCGGTCGAGAAGGAGCGGAAGACTGTTCGCGTCAACGAGTTCGTCACGGTCTCGGAGCTCGCGCAACAGCTCAAGGTTCCCGCAACCCAGATCGTCGCGTTCGCGTTCAAGAACCTCGGGCTCATGGTCACCATCAACCAGCGCCTCGACTTCGATCAGATCGAGCTCATCGCTGGCGAGTTCGGCTTCCAGGCTGTGCGCGAGGACGAGTACACCGCTGATACCGAGGCTCTCCTAGAGCAGGACGCGGTCGAGGATCTCTCGTCGCGGCCGCCCGTCGTCACGATCATGGGCCACGTCGACCACGGTAAGACCTCGCTGCTCGATTACATCCGCAAGGCGAACGTCGTCGCGGGTGAGTCGGGTGGTATCACGCAGCACATCGGCGCGTACCACGTGTCGCTGCCGGACGGTCACGCCATCACCTTCCTCGACACGCCAGGCCACCAGGCATTCACCGCGATGCGCGCCCGCGGCGCGCAGGTTACCGACATCGTCGTTCTTGTCGTCGCCGCCGACGACCAGGTGATGCCGCAGACGATCGAGGCGATCTCGCACGCCAAGAACGCCGGCGTGCCGATGATCGTCGCCATCAACAAGATCGATCTACCGGGCGCGAACCCGATGAAGGTGAAGCAGGATCTCCTGCAGCACGGCGTCGTGCTCGAGGAGTTCGGAGGCACGACGCTCGGAACGGAGATCTCTGCGAAGACGGGTGCGAACGTCACTACGCTGCTCGATCAGATCGTGCTTCAGTCGGAGATCCTGGATCTCAAGGCTAACGCGGATCGCCGCGCCGTCGGCTCCGTCATCGAGGCGCAGCTCGACCCGGGCAAGGGACCGGTCGCGACCGTCCTCGTCCAGAACGGAACGCTCAACGTCGGCGACGACTTCATCTGCGGCATGTACTCCGGCCGCGTCCGCGCGCTACTCGATGAGCGTGGCCGCGCGCAGAAGTTCGCGGGGCCTGCGATTCCAGTGCAGGTGCTCGGCATCGGTGGAGTCCCGATGGCCGGCGATCAGTTCCTCGCCGTCGAGGACGCCGCTGCGTCGCGCGAGATTGCGCAGCGTAGGCAGCGCCTCGACCGTGAGGCGCGCAGCAGACGCACGATGAAGGGCTCAGTCTCGCTCGAAGACTTCATGTCGCAGACTTCGAACGGTCAGCCACGTGCGCTCCGCATCGTCATCAAGGCGGATCAGGGCGGTCCGGCGGAAGCACTCGCCGACGCGCTCGCTCAGCTCTCCACGCCCGAAGTCACAGTCGAGGTCATCCACCGCGGCGTCGGCGCGATCTCCGAGAGCGACATCCTGCTCGCGCGTGCCGCTGGCGCGATCATCGTCGGCTTCCACGTGCGGCCGGACACCAACGCGCGCGCGGCTGCAGAGCGCGAGGGCGTGGAGGTAAAGCTCTACAAGATCATTTACGAGGCGGTGGAAGACGTCAAATCCGCGCTCGAAGGAATGCTGCGTCCCGAAGAGCGCGAGGTCGTGCTCGGCGAGGCCGAAGTGCGAGAGACGTTCAAGGTTTCGCGCATCGGCGTCATCGCTGGTTGCAGTGTCAGAAGCGGCGTCATAAACCGTCAGGGCCGCGTGCGTGTGATTCGCGATGCCGTCGAGATCTACGACGGTGTCCTTTCGTCCCTACGTCGCTTCAAGGACGACGTCCGCGAAGTGCGCGAAGGTTTCGAGTGCGGCATCGGGATCGAGAACTTCAACGACATCAAGCTCGGTGACGTGATCGAGTGCTACACGAAGGAGCAGGTAGCGCGCACGCTCGCGTCCAGCGCAGCCGCGTCGTGAGGATCGCTGATGCCCCGCGACAATCGCCGCGCTGAGCGCGTAGCAGCCGCCATCCGCGAGGAGATCGCCTCATACCTCGCGGCTGGCGCCAGGGATCCGCGCATCACCGGTCTCGTGACGGTGACGGGTGTGGACATCACGCCAGATCTGCGTCGGGCGCGCGTCTACGTGAGCATACTCGGCGGCGACGCCGAGGCGACCGTCGCCGCGCTCAATCATCTGGGCAATCGCATCCGCGGTGACATCGGCCGCGCTCTCCGGCTTCGCCTCGCGCCGGAGCTCGACTTCCGTCTCGATGATACTCCCGCCCGTGCGTCACGCATCGAGTCACTGCTCGCGCAGATCAAGGACGACGACTCGCGACGTGGTACCTGAGCCGGCGGCCGCTTTCGGCGCGCTCCTGATCGACAAGCCTGCCGGCATCACATCGCACGATGTCATCGACGTAGCGCGACGCGCTTACTCCGAGCGGAGCATCGGGCATCTGGGCACCCTCGATCCATTTGCGACTGGACTGCTCGTCCTGCTGTTTGGTCGTGCGACGCGCCTCGCAACGTTCATCGACAACGAGCCGAAGGTGTACGAGGCCGTCGTCCATTTCGGAACTGAGACGAGCACCGATGACCTCTCGGGCAGCGTGACGCGCACCGCGCCATTACCAGATGCGGACGCCGTCCTGCGCGCGATCGAGTCACTCACCGGCGACATCGACCAGATCCCGCCTGCTTACTCGGCGAAGAAGATCGATGGCCAGCCGCGCTTACGATCTCGCGCGCGAAGGGCACGACGTAGAGCTCGCTGCGTGCGCGGTGCACGTTGATAGCTGGGTCGTGGGTGACTTCAGCGGCAGTGAGCTCCGCGCAGTGATCAGTTGCGGCGCCGGCACGTACGTGCGCGCTCTCGCGCGGGACCTCGGCCGCCTCGCCGGCAGCGCTGCTCACCTTGTGAGTCTCCGGCGCGTTCGCACCGGTCCGTTCGACGTTGCGGCAGCTGTAGCCGCTCGATGCGCTGCGCACCAGCATCCCGCCGTCGCTACTTGCCAGTCACTGTCACCGTCGGATGAGCGAAGCGACGGACTCTCAGATGAGGGTGATTCGCAACGGCGCGCGCGCTTCCGCCGGGAGATCGCGGGGACTGTCATCACAGTCGGAACTTTCGACGGCGTCCATCGCGGCCACCTCGAGATCATTCATCGTCTCGTCGAGCGCGCTCGGTCGCTCGGGCTGCCCAGTGTGGCCGTGACATTCGAGCCTCATCCGCTTGATGTCGTGAACCCCGCAGCGGCGCCACTTCTTCTCACGGTGGGTGACGAGAAGGTCGACGTTCTCGCCGCGACCGAGCTCGACTATCTCGTCATCCTGCCGTTCACCCACGAGCTATCGACACTCTCCGCCGAACGGTTTGTCGACGAGCTTCTCCGTGAGCGACTCGCGATGCGTGGACTTCTTGTCGGGCATGACCACGGCTTCGGGCGCGAGAGGGCCGGGAACGCCGCCGTTCTTCGCGAGCTCGGCGCGGTGCGCGGATTCGCCGTCGAGGTCGTCGAGCCGGTCGCCGCAACCGACGGTCGATGGATCTCGTCCACAGCGATCCGTCGCGCCGTCGCGGGCGGCGATCTTCACCTCGCGTCCGATCTGCTCGGTAGGCCTTATTCCGTCGCCGGAGACTGTCGTCCACGGCGATCAGCGCGGAAGGTCGCTCGGTTTCCCCACCATCAATCTCTCGCATACGTCGCCGAGGAAGCTTCTTCCACCGGACGGCGTTTACGCCGTTTCAGTGACGACGGAAGCCGGTGTCTATGGCGGCATGATGAACCTCGGCCCGCGGCCGACGTTCGGCGACCACGAGCGCTCCATCGAGGCGTTCCTATTCGACGCGAGCGGAGACTTCTATGACCAGCGCGTGCGAATCGACCTCAACCGGCGCCTGCGCGACGTAGAGCGCTTCGCCACGTCCCGCGGCGCTCGTCGAGCAGATCAGGCGCGACGAGATCGAGGCGCGCTCCGCGTTGACGTCAATCGCGGCTCAGGGTAACCTTAAGGGCTAAACTCGATAATAATGTCTCTCAAATACCGCATCGCCATCATACTGGCGCTCATCGCCGCGTCGGTCTGGGCGCTCTTCCCGCGTACCACTGTCGAGCGCGTGAAGCGCAACGGCTCCTTCGTTCTCGACACCGTCAAGCGCGTTCCGCTCAAGCGAGGCCTCGACCTCCAGGGCGGCATGCACCTGGCCCTCGAGGTCGACGAGTCGAAGGGAGCCATCGCCGACAAGAGCGAAGCCATCGACCGCGCGCTCAAAGTCGTTCGCACGCGCATCGACCAGTTCGGCGTGTCCGAGCCGCTCGTGCAGAAGGCGGGCAATGATCGCATCATCGTCGAGCTTCCGGGCATCGACGACCCGCAGCGCGCGATGGACGTCGTGCAGAAGTCGGCCTTCCTTCAGTTCCAGATAACCGACAAGACCAACGCACTCGAGAAGGCGTTCCCGCGACTCGACGCAGCAGCCAAGACTCTCGCAGTCGCGACAGGCGGCAAGCTCCCGGCCAACACCGCCGCCGATAGCACCAAGAACGCGCTGCAGGGCCTGTTCACCAAGGACACGTCCAAGGCCGCGCACGATTCGTCGAAGAAGGCTGCGACGACCGACTCGACGAAGAGCGACACAACGTCCACCACCGGCGCCTTCTCCAAGCTGATCCAGCAAGGGCCAATTGCCGGGCGAGTATTACGTCGCGTCGAGCGATGTCCCAACGGTGCAACGTTACCTGGCGAACCCGGCCGTGCAGGGCGCGATCCCTCCTGGTAAGGTTCTTCGCTGGTCGAACGACACAACCGCACTTGGTGGGCGGATCTATCGCGGGCTCTACGTTCTGGATGCGCGCCCGATCATCACCGGCGAGTATCTCACGGACGCAAAGCCCAACCAGTCGCCGACCGAGGGAACGATCGTCGAGTTTACTCTCAACAACGAGGGCGGACGCCGGTTCCGCAACGAGACAGCAAAGCATATCGGTGACTACATGGCGATCGTTCTGGACAGCCTCGTCATGAACGCGGCGGTCATTCAGAGCGCGATTGGGACCCGCGGCCAGATAACGCTCGGCGGTCGCGACCTGCAGGCTGCTCAGGACCTCGCACTCGTTCTTCGCGCGGGCGCGCTACCGGTGCCACTCAAGATCGCCGAAGTCCGCAACATCGGACCGAGTCTGGGTGCGGACTCGATTCAGAAGAGCCTGCACGCGGGAACCATCGCGCTCGCGCTCGTCGTCATAATCATGATCGGCTACTACCGCTTCTCCGGCTTTCTGGCGGTTTGCGGTCTCGCCGTTTACACACTCTACACGCTCGCTGCACTCGCCGGATTCGACGCCACGCTCACTCTTCCCGGGCTCGCAGGATTTGTCCTGTCGATCGGTATGGCGGTGGACGCCAACGTGCTGATATTCGAGCGTATTCGTGAGGAGCTCGATCACGGCAAGTCGACGCGATTGGCCATCGACGAGGGTTTCCGTCACGCACTGCCCGGCAATCGTCGACTCCAATGTTTCAGCGGCACTTACCGCCGCGGTGCTCTATCAGTTCGGGACCGGCCCGGTCCGCGGATTCGCTGTGACCCTGCTCGCCGGTATCGCCGCTTCGATGATCACCGCGATCTTCGTCGTCCGGACCTTCTACATCATCTGGCTGACCCGCAACACCGACCAGCAGGCACTGAGCATATAAATGCTGCGAATATTCCATAACACATCGTACGATTTCATTCGCTGGTGGCGCGTCGCAGTCGGCCTCACCGTAGCGTTCATCGCTATCGGAATCGGCTCGCTGGCCGTGCAGGGAGTGAACTATAGCATCGAGTTCACAGGCGGCACGCTCAAGCAGTTGGCGTTCAAGTCGCCTACCGACGCCGCTCCGATCCGTGTTGCGATGGATCGCGCCGGATTCCACGACGCCGAGATCCAGCAGTTCGGGTCGCCGCGTGACTTCACGCTTCGCTTTCGCGGCGCGGAGGAAGTCGCCGCTCAGGCAGGCGGCGCCGAGCGCGTGTCGAAGCAGGTCGATAGCGTCCTGTATGCCGCGTTTGGTCAGAACAACGTCAGTGTTGTCCGCACCGAGGCAATCACCGCGACTGTCGGCGACGAGCTGCGTCGCAACGCGCTCATAGCTGTGTTGCTCTCGTTCGTCATCACCCTCGTGTATCTCGCAATCCGGTTCGAGTGGCGCTTTGGCTTGGCGGCGATCATCGCCACCGGCCACGACGTCTTCACCACCATCGCGTTCATAAAGCTCCTGCATCTCGAGGTCTCGCTCACGGTCGTCGCTGCGCTGCTCACCGTGCTCGGATACTCGCTCAACGACACGATCATCATCTTCGATCGAGTACGCGAGGATCTGCGGAAGGGACGCAAGGAATCGCTGTATGATACCCTCAACAGAGCAATCAACGAGACGCTGCCGCGGTCGATCCTCACGCACGCGACGACTACTGCTGCCACACTCGCGTTGTTGCTCTTCGCCGGTGAAGTAATCCGTCCGTTCGCGTGGGTCATGCTCTTCGGAATCGTGACCGGCACGTTCAGCTCGATCTACATCGCCGGACCGGTTCTGCTCTGGATCGAGCGCAAGTATCCGCGGGCTCACTTTCAGGGAGCATGGAAGCCTTCATCGACAGCCACGCCCACCTCGCCGACGAGGCGTTCAGCGGCGACTGCGGCGCGGTGATCGAACGCGCCCGCGATGCGGGCGCGGCAGCGATAGTCTGCATCGGCGCGTCGATTGACCAGGGCAGGGACGCGGCCCGGATAGCGCGAGCGAATCCGGGCTTCGTCTCGTTCACTGCCGGCATTCACCCGCACGATGCTGCAAGCGTCGATGCAGCGCGCGACATGGCCGCCCTCGAGGCGATTCTGGGCGAAGGCGCGGTCGCGATCGGCGAGTGCGGTCTCGATTACCACTACGACCACTCGCCGCGCGATGTCCAGCGTGCCGTCTTCGCCAAGCAGCTCGCCCTGGCGAAGCAGCGCGAGCTTCCTGTCGTCGTGCATACCCGCGATGCGGAGGACGACACCGCCGCTATGGTTCGCGAAGCCGGCGCCGAAGGAGTCCGTGGCGTGCTCCACTGCTTCACCGGATCCCGTGATCTCGCCGCCGTAGCGCTCGAGGCGGGCTGGTACATCTCCTTCAGCGGAATCGTCACGTTCAAACGGTGGACCGACGACGACCTCATCCGGTTCGTTCCGCCGGACCGCATCCTCGTCGAGTCCGACTCTCCCTATCTCGCGCCCGTTCCGCACCGTGGCAAGCGGAATGAGCCGGCATGGGTCGCGCTCACCGCGGCCCGCGTCGCTCGCGCTCGCGGAGTGCCGCTCGAGGAGCTCGCCCGCGCGGTCATCGACAACGCGAAGACGTTATTTTCTCTGCATGCCACTCAAGCGAATTCACACTGACCAGGCCCCGGCTGCGATCGGACCCTATTCTCAGGGCGTCGCCGCGAACGGATTTTTCTTCACTGCGGGGCAGATTGCGCTCGATCCCGCAACCGGCCAGATGTCCACGGGCGACGTACGCGACCAGGCTGAGATCGTGATGCGTAACCTCACCGCGGTTATCAAGGCCGCAGGCGGCGACTGGGATCGAGTCGTGAGGACGACGGTGTACTTGCACGACATGGCCGCGTTCCCGATCGTGAACGAGGTCTACGGTCGCTGGCTGGGCGATGCCCGCCCCGCGCGCTCGACGGTGCAGGTCTCCGCGTTGCCGCGCGGCGGCCTCGTCGAGATCGACGCGATAGTGGCCATCGAGAGCTGAGCGCATCCCGCTCGCTGTGCACACCGCGACCCTGCCACGCCCTGCGCGGCCGCGCGCTACTGCTCAGCGACTAACGCTTGCTTGCGTCGTCGCGCTGTTCAGTGTGGTTGCGCTGCATCCGGCGTTGCTCGTCGCGCAGAATCCGCGCACGCGCTCCGGCTCCGGCCGCGCTCTCGGACACGATTCCTGATTCGCTCAAGAAGCCGCCCATCGCCCCGAGGCGCGCGATGCTCTACTCACTGTTGCTCCCGGGTTACGCCCAGGCGCGGCTCAATCGCCCAACGTCGTCGATGGTCTTCGCTACCGCCGAGATCCTGTCGCTCGGCATGGCGCGCAAGTCTGCGCAGGATTTGCGTGAGGCCAAGGCGACGATCAAGGACAGCATTCCGACGGGCTTCACGGTTGACGCGAACGGCAACGTGACTGCGACCGGCTACACCCAGAATCGACTTGTCGCGCGCATCGGTGCGCGCCACACGCATTATGAGGATTGGCTCGCGGCTATAATCTTCAACCACGTCATATCTGCGGCCGACGCGTACGTGGCAGCCAACCTGTGGGATTTCAAGCCGAATATCTCACTCTCGCCATCGACCCGCGCGGTCGGTCTCAGCGGATCACTCGAGTTCTAGCGCTGTGAGCGACAACTCACCAATCGGCGTCTTCGATTCGGGGATCGGTGGTCTCACCGTGGTGCGCGAGATCATTCGCCAGCTCCCCGCCGAGGACGTCATTTACTTCGGCGACACCGCACGCGTTCCGTACGGTCCCAAGAGTCCTGAGACTGTTACGCGTTATGCGCACGAGATCACGACTTTCCTCGAAGACCAGGGCGTGAAGGCGGTGGTGGTTGCGTGCAACACTGCTACCGCGCACGCTATCGAGTCGCTCCGACGGTCGTTCTCTCTCCCGGTCATCGGTGTCATAGCGCCTGGCGCGCGCGCGGCGCTTCGCGCCTCGGCGTCCCGACGGATCGGCGTCGTGGGCACTGCCGGAACGATCAGCTCCGGCGCCTACGAGCGTGCGATACATGCGATTGACGAATCCGCGCACGTCACTGCAATGGCCTGCCCGCTCTTCGTCCCTTTCGTAGAGGAGGGGTGGCTAGAGCACGAAGCGACCGCGCTGGTCGTCGACGAATACCTGGCGCCGCTCCGCGACAGTGATATCGACACCCTCGTGCTCGGCTGCACCCACTACCCGCTTCTCAAGCCGTTGATCGCGCGCGCGCTCGGCGACGGCATCACGCTCATCGATAGCGCCGAGGAAACAGCGCGCGAGACCGCAGAGCTGCTCGCTCAGCGGGGGATACAGGCCGAAGACCGAAGCGACGCACGCGAGTCAGCTCGCCTTCGTTTCATCGCGTCGGACGTGCCTGAGCAGTTTCGAAGAGTGGGGAAGCGCTTCCTTGGCTCAGCGATAGACAACGTCGAGACGATCACTCTCGGCTGATCCGTTCCACTCGCGCAGCTCGATCCGCGCGTCGTTGATGACTAGATAAGTCGCCGCATCCAACCACGAGCCCGCATTCGCAAAGATTTTGCCCGTCGCCGTGCGCTCGAGGGCCGGCACGTGGGAGTGGCCGAATATCATCACGTCGATGTCCGGTCGCGACTCCAGCCGCGCGTGCGCGATCCCGCGAAGCCCCTCACCGTTGTCGCGCGCGCGATAATTACGGCTCGCATTCGAGCTACCGGTCGCGATACGCGTGGCGAGGTCTGGATGCAGCCGTCTGAACAGCTTTATCGCGAGTGGCGACCGCATGATCGGCTTCACCCGACGGTAGCCGCGATCTTCGACATCGCGCAAACCGTCGCCGTGCTCGATCAATACGCTCCAGCCGCCGATCGATCCGCTCCACGCGCCGACGTGGTAATCCACTCCGACGTCGGCGCGCAACACTTCGCCGCCCCAACAGTCGTGATTCCCAGCGATGTACAGCACTTCGGTACCTGCTTCACGCAGCCGTGCGAGCGCCGCGAGGGTGCGGAATCCACGCCGCGGGATCACCGTCTTCCACTCGAACCAAAACTCGAACAGATCACCGTTCACCACGAGTGATCCCGCTTCCCCTTCGAGTGACGCGAGGTATCTTTCGAACGACCGTTCTGTCGGCGCGTCGGTGATGCCGAGATGAAGATCTGAGACGACGTGACACGGCGTGTTGAGCACGCCACAAGCTTAGCCAACCATCGGTATCTTAACAAATGCCACATGTGACAGAGCTGCGCGTCAGATACGGCGAGACGGATCAGATGGGCGTCGTTTACCACGCCAATTACCTCATCTGGTGCGAGCTTGGCCGCACTGACCTCATGCGATCTCTCGGCGTCGATTACGCGCAGCTTGAGCGCGATGGTACCGCGCTAGCGGTCGTTGAAGCGCATCTGAGATACATGAGGCCCGCCCGCTATGACGACCTCATTCGCGTCACGACGACCGTCACCGAAGTGCGCTCACGCGTCGTTCGGTTCGATTACGTCATCGCGGCTAGTGACGGCGCGGAGCTCGCGTCGGCATACACCGTGCTCGTTGCCATGTCGCGCGACGCACGGGGATCGACGATCCCGCGAGCTGCGCGCGAGGCGCTCACGATGGCTGCCGGTCGGTGAAGCGCGCCGTCTCGCTCATCGCGCTCGTGACACTTTTCGGAGCGCGTGCTCGCGCGCAGAGTCTCACGTCGTCCGACGTTGCGAAAGTCGCGAGCGTCCTTCGCGCGGCTGACACGCGCGAGCTCGATTCGGTTGCGCTCTCGTCAGCGCTCGCAACGCGCAGTCCATATGTGCGCCTTACCGCAGCACGTGCGCTCGCGCAGCTCGCGCCGACTCATCGCGAGCGCGCGATCCCGTGGCTTCGCGCGCTGACTTCTGACACACAGGGCGATGTCGCGGCCGCCGCGACCTTCGGGCTCGGCCTCGTCCGCGACAGCGCATCCGTGCCTCTGCTCGCGCGCGATTTGGAAAGACCAGTCGTCGTCGCGACTGCCGCGGCCTGGTCTCTGGGCGAGATCGGTCTCCCTGCGCGCCCCGCGGTTGCGCGCGCGCTCGGCTCGGCGCGGTACGAGACAGTCCCGCGGCTGACGCCACCCGTCGTGCACGAGTTGCTCCTCGCGGCTGCGAAGGGACGAGAGTTCGATCTCGCCGTCATCGCACCGTATCTCGCGTCGCGTTCCGCATCGCTCCGTGCGGCCGCTGCCTACGCGATCGCGCGGCCGCACCTGCGCGGCGGAGTTCGTGTGCTGCTCGCTGCCGGTCCTGGCGACGCCGAGTTTCGCGCTGAGGTGGCACGCGGGCTCACACGCCAGGCAGCGGGCGACTCGTTGCGAGACAACGCGCTGGCGCGGCTCGCTCAATCGGTGCACGACAGTGACCCGCACGTGCGCATTCTCGCGCTGAGATCCGCCGCGACCTTCGGCGACAGCGCGGCCGCGCTCGTCGTTCCCGCATTGCGCGACCCCGACGCCAACGTGCGGATAACGGCAGCGGCGTCGCTTCCCGCGTCCGTCGCCCGCGACGGAGTGGCGTGGCGGTCAGCGTGGAGTTCCGACACGTCGCTCAAGTTCCGGCGATCACTGCTCGAATCCGCGCTGGCCGCTGACGTTGTGCCCGACGCCGATTCGGTGTGGCTCAGTTCGCCCGTCTGGAGTTACCGCTTCGCTGCCGTTGCGGCGTGGGGGCGCTCGCCGGACACGGCCGCTGCGGCCCGCGTTGCGCTGGTTCATGCGCGCGACCCGGATGGCCGCGTGCGCGCCGTAGCGTACGAGATTCTCGTGCGCGGAGACTCCTCGCGCCGATCCGATGAGGTTCGCGCGGCGCTCACGGCGGCTGCGTCGGACAGTGATGTCGTCGCGCGCGCGGTGGTCCTTCCGGCGTCACATGAGCACGAGCCGCCACAACATCACGACGATTCCTGGTATCTCGCCGCGGTGCGTGACGTCATCGCCCCCACGCTTCTCCGCCGCGCGCCGCGAGCACGGATTGTTACCGATCGCGGCCTCATCACGATCTCACTCGCGGGCGCCGACGCTCCGCTCACGTCGCTCAACTTCATGACGTTGGCGCGGCGTCACTACTTCGACGGTGCGCGCTTCCACCGCGTCGTACCTGCATTCGTTGCGCAGGACGGCGATCCGCGCGGCGACGGAAACGGCGGTCCGGGCTACACGATTCGTGACGAGCTCACGTTGCTCCCGTATGATCGCGGCGCCGTCGGAATGGCGCTCAGCGGTCCCGATACCGGCGGCAGCCAGTACTTTCTCACGCTGACTCCGCAACCGCACCTCGACGGTCATTACACTGTCTTTGGCCGCGTCGTCGGAGGCTTTGCTGCGATGGACTCGCTCGTCGAAGGCGACGCAATTCATTCCGTTACCATCGTACAGTGATGAAGTTGTCCTCACACGCGGCTGCTTCGCGCGCGGTCAGACGGTCGCTCGCAACCGCGAGCGTTGCGCTCGCGGTTGCGTGTGCCCAGCGCATCGCGCCGCTCACCGGCGTGGCCCCTGCAGTTCAGCGTCTTCCTGATGTTGCGTTGCCGGCTTCGCCGCAGCGCATAACGTTCCACTGGGAGCTCAACGACAACTCGATGGTCGCGCGCGGCGATGGCGTCGCGCGGCTGGAGCCGCCCGATAGCGCACGCGTGGATCTCTTTTTAGGCGGCGGTTTTGGCGGTGCCTCCGCTATCCTCGTCGGCGATTCTCTACGCACTCCGCCCGGGGCGAGTGGCGTCAGCCTCGTCCCCCCTGCGCCGCTGCTTTGGGCAGCACTTGGTCGCCTCGCTCTGCCTCCCGTTCCCGACACGATTGTGAGGGTCTCGGGCGATACCCTTCGCGCGTCCCTCGGCTCGCCTGTTCGCTGGCGCATGACCGCTGTCGGCGGCCAGCTCACGCGCGTCGAGCGCGTCGAAGGCGACCGGATCGTGGAATGGGTTGAGCGCGATCCAGGCCGTCGCGTGTATTACCAGTTGTCGGGCGGGCGCTCGCTCGTCCTAACCATAGAGGGACAACAACCTGCACCTCCATTCGATGCATCCATCTGGCGTTTCTAGGAAGCTCCTGGCGCTTGTCGCCATGCTCGCTCTGACGGGATGCCTCTACAGCTTCCACGGTGGCGGGCTGCCGTCGCACGTGCACACCATCGCCGTCATTCCCTTCGATAACCAGACTCCCGTCGCCGACGTCCAACGCGAGATCTCTGATTCGTTGCGCACTCGTCTCGCGAGCAAGCTCGGTCTACGCGAGGCTGCGCAGAACCGCGCCAACGCGATCGTGCGCGGCACGATTCGCCGATACGAGATCGGAATCCCGGTCGGGTACCAGGCGAACACACGCGCCGTGACCAACGTCCAGCGCATGCTCGAGATGGTTCTCGACATCGACGTGATCGATCAGGTCACCGGCAAGAGCCTCTGGTCGCGCAAGAATTATCTCGTCCAGGGCACGTACGCCGAAGGACAGGAAGCAGTCGGCCGCGCGCAGGCGGTTGATAAGGTCGTCTCTGCAATTGTCGAGGGCGTCCAATCGCAATGGTGAGTCGCCGCGGAGCTGCCTCTTCGGGCTGTCTCTCGTGGCTTCTCCTCGCCGCGGTAGTTGCTTACGTTGGCACTCATGTCGGCGAGCCATACTACCGGTACTACCGCTACAGCGACGTCGTCTCACAGCAAGCGCGGTTCGCCTCCGTGCGCGCCGACGATGCCATAATGCGGAGCATCTGGGCCTCCGCTGATTCGCTCGGGCTCCCCGAAGAGGCGTACCACCTCACGATCTCGCGCGCGCAGGGAGCAATTCGCATATCCGGCGCCTACGACGACTACTGGTCGCTTCTGAAGTACAGTCGTAGCGTCCATTACTCCATCGACACCGAAGCTGGTTTGTGAGCGAGCCGCGAGATCCAGCGTCGAAGGTGATGTCGTGGTCGGCGCTGCGCGATTGGCGCGACGGTTTCTGGGGTCGCGTTGTCTTCACCAACGGCGTATTCGATCTGCTTCATCCCGGCCACGTCGATATCCTTCGCGCCGCACGCGCTGCTGGTGACGCCCTCGTTGTCGGCGTCAACTCGGACGCGTCCGTGCGCCGCTTAAAAGGCCCCACGCGTCCAGTACGCACCGCCGCGGACAGAGTTTACGTTCTCGGTGCGTTGGAGATGGTAGATGCTGTCACCGTCTTCGACCAGGACACACCGCTCGAGCTGGTGAGACACATCAGCCCGGACGTGATAGTGAAAGGCGGCGATTACTCCGAGAGCACCATCGTCGGCGCGGCCGAAGTGCGCGCGCGCGGCGGCGAAGTCGTCGTCGTGCCGCTCACGCCAGGCCAGTCCACGACTTCGATCATCGAGGCGCTGCGTGACACACGCTGAGCCTTCGCGCCCGCGCGACACGATGCGAGACGTTACAATGGAGCGCTCGGTCGCGCCGTACGCTGAGGGCTCCTGTCTCATCGCGTTCGGAATGACCAAGGTTCTCTGCACCGCTACCATCGAGGAGGGCGTTCCTGGATGGCGACGCGGGCGCGGTGAGGGATGGCTCACTGCTGAGTACGCGATGTTGCCGCGCGCCACGCGCACACGCACGTCGCGCGAGCGCGACAAGGTCGGCGGCCGCACGCAGGAGATCCAGCGGCTGATCGGCCGCTCGGTTCGCGCGATGCTCGACGATTTCAAGTTCGGCGAATACACGCTCAAGCTCGATTGTGACGTGCTCCAGGCCGATGGCGGAACTCGTACCGCTGCCATCACCGGCGCCGCCGTTGCGACCGTCGATGCATTCGACTGGATGGTGGCCACGGGACGGCTGACGGCGTCGCCCGTCAAGCGCCGCGTTGCCGCAGTCAGCGTCGGCATCGTCGATGGCGCGCCGCGGCTTGATCTCGATTATGCTCTCGACGTTCGCGCCGAGGTCGACATGAATGTGGTGATGAGCTCCGAAGGGCGGTTCGTCGAGGTGCAGGGAACCGGAGAGCACGGAACTTTCAGTCGTGACGATCTCAACTCGCTGTTGGACCTTGCTGAAGGCGGCATTCGTTCCCTCGACCGCCAGCAGCGCGCGACTCTGGGAATCTGAGCACGACAACCTATCTCCTCGCTACACGAAATCCTGGCAAGCTGCGCGAGCTTCGCCACTTGTTCGACGAGTACGCTCTCGACGTTATCGATCTCGATGAGGCCGGGATCACCGAAGCAGACGACGAGGACGGCATCGAGTGCTGGCACACGTTCGAGGAGAACGCGCTCGCGAAAGCGCAGTACTTCTTCCGCAGGAGCGGCATTCCCACCTTCGCCGACGATTCAGGACTCGCAGTGGACGCACTCGATGGTGCCCCGGGCGTTCGCAGTAAGCGGTGGTCCGGCCGCACCGACCTCGCTGGCGAGCGCGCTCGATCAGGCCAACAATGCCGCGCTGCTTCGCCAGTTGCGGCGAGCAGCGCAGCTTCCTGCCGCCGCTGGCTACGTCTGCGCCGCTGCTTACGTAGACACTGATGCGAACATCGTCCGCACGGGCGCAACTCGCGGCGAGGTGAGGGACCGAGCCCGCGGGCGCGAACGGCTTCGGCTATGACCCCTATTTCTACTCCGCCGAGCTCGGCCGCACCTTTGGCGAGGCCACGACCGCGGAGAAGTCGCGCACAAGCCATCGCGCACGCGCGTTCCGCGCGCTACTCGCTGACCTGCCGCGCTGACTTCCTCGCGCTGAGCGCGCCGACTAAGCGGTGACGGCGGCGTTGCTCTCTTGTGGGGTGCGTCGATAAGTTGCTCGCACGGGGCGTAGCGTAGCCTGGTATCGCGCCTGCTTTGGGAGCAGGAGGTCGCCGGTTCGAATCCGGCCGCCCCGACCTGACGGTTTTCCGGCGAGGCGACGGGCCTCGCCCGCGTGCGGCGGGCGTCGCTGGCGCGGCATGCACCGCGGTCTGAGCAGTGGTGTGGGCCTTCCATTTGCTCGCTGACCGTGTGAAATTGTGTGGCTGTCCGGCGCCAGTAGCTCAGTTGGATAGAGCAGCAGCCTTCTAAGCTGCGGGTCGGGGGTTCGATTCCCTCCTGGCGCGCCACTAGGGGAAGCTCGAGCCGCCAGTGTCACCGCGAGGCGATTGGGCGCTACCTGCGGCGCGGAGCTAGCCCTCCTAGCTCAATTGGTTAGAGCAACTGACTCTTAATCAGTAGGTTCTCGGTTCGATTCCGAGGGGGGGCATGAGGGCTTCCAATCCGGGAGTCACTCGATTAAGATGGTGATCCCCGCAGGTTGGGGACGCTGTTTGAGAACGGATCTCCGCTGCTGGAACACTTGTGTACCGGTGGTGTTTAACCATGACTCGGCGATGAAATCGCCGGTGTGGGATCCGGAAAAATATGGTTCTCGGCACTTGCGGACGAAGCAGTGCGAGAGTACATTGAAAGGCTGCCACGGAAAATGTGGCAAACGCTGATTGACAACTGAAGTTGAGATGGATGGATGTGCGAGGCTTGCTCTATGATCCGGTACCATTCAGGGTGCCGGGGAGAGTTTAGACCTGAAATATCCAAACGTGATTCCGGACGTGGTAGCCTACGGGCTTAAATGTCCGTAGATGGCCGCGTTCGGTAGAGCAATCGAATTTCTCTTATTGGAGAGTTTGATCCTGGCTCAGGACGAACGCTGGCGGCGTGCATAACACATGCAAGTCAAGGGGGTCAGTAGCAATACTGGCAACCGGCGAACGGGTGCGTAACACGTAAGCGACCTACCTCGATGTGGGGCATAGCCGGCCTAACGGCCGGGTAATTCCGCATACGCTCCTGGAGGGGCATCTCTCCGGGATGAAACCAGTAATGGGCATTGAGAGGGGCTTGCGGCCTATCAGCTAGTTGGCGAGGTAACGGCTCACCAAGGCGACGACGGGTAGCTGGTCTGAGAGGATGGCCAGCCACATTGGGACTGAGAAACGGCCCAGACTCCTACGGGAGGCAGCAGTGGGGAATCTTGCGCAATGGCCTAACGGCTGACGCAGCGACGCCGCGTGAGGGATGAAGCTCTTCGGAGTGTAAACCTCTGTTGCTCGGGACGAATGGCGCCTTTTGGCGACGTGACGGTACCGAGTGAGGAAGCACCGGCTAACTCCGTGCCAGCAGCCGCGGTAATACGGGGGGTGCGAGCGTTGTCCGGAATCACTGGGCGTAAAGGGCGCGTAGGTGGTCTTGTAAGTCTGTGGTGAAAGCCCGGGGCTCAACCCCGGGTCTGCCGCGGATACTGCGAGACTCGAGTACTGTAGAGGCTGGTAGAATGCCGGGTGTAGCGGTGGAATGCGTAGAGATCCGGCAGAAGACCGGTGGCGAAGGCGGCCAGCTGGGCAGTTACTGACACTGAGGCGCGACAGCGTGGGGAGCAAACAGGATTAGATACCCTGGTAGTCCACGCCGTAAACGATGGGCACTAGGTGCTTCGGGGAACGACCCCTGGAGTGCCGGCGCTAACGCAGGAAGTGCCCCGCCTGGGGAGTACGGCCGCAAGGCTGAAACTCAAAGGAATTGACGGGGGCCCGCACAAGCGGTGGAGCATGTGGTTTAATTCGACGCAACGCGAAGAACCTTACCCAGGCTTGACATGCGCAGGAAGTTCGGCAGAAACGCCGGGCGCTCTTCGGAGTCTGCGCACAGGTGCTGCATGGCTGTCGTCAGCTCGTGTCGTGAGATGTTGGGTTAAGTCCCGCAACGAGCGCAACCCCCGTTCCTAGTTGCCAGCGAGTAATGTCGGGGACTCTAGGAAGACTGCCGGTGCGAAACCGGAGGAAGGTGGGGACGACGTCAAGTCATCATGGTCCTTACGTCTGGGGCCACACACGTGCTACAATGGGCGCGACAGAAGGGACCGATCCCGCAAGGGCTAGGCAATCCTCAAACGCGTCCTCAGTTCGGATTGTGGGCTGCAACTCGCCCACATGAAGCTGGAATCGCTAGTAATCGTGGATCAGCTACGCCACGGTGAATACGTTCCCGGGCCTTGTACACACCGCCCGTCACGCCATGGAAGCTGTGAGCGCCCGAAGTCCGTGTCGGATCCCTGAGCAATCAGGGGCCAAGCGGCCGAAGGCGAGCGCGGTGACTGGGGCGAAGTCGTAACAAGGTAGCCGTAGGGGAACCTGCGGCTGGATCACCTCCTTACCGGAGCGACGAGTAAGGCTGACTCTCGAGTCGGCCGGAAAGTCCTCAATGGTAGTCGTAGGCCTCGACACACCCATCCAATCTCAACTTTATGCTTTGCGTCGCTCCCGCGCTAAACGGGAGCTCGCTTTTTGACAATGGAAGTTGGTAGTGATTGTGGGATAACGAATCTACATTGTGATTCAATTTCGTTTTTACAAACGATTGCATCACTCGTGAGATCGCGCGTAGGAACGGGCGTGGCCCGTTCAAACGCAGGAATGGCTTAAAGGCCCATTCCTGTGTCTCCGCTTGACATCTATGGACGTCAAGCGAATGAGAGCGTATGGAGGATGCCTGGGCACACAGAGGCGATGAAGGCCGCGATAAGCTGCGATAAGCCAGGACTAGGAGCACATATCCGTAACCCTGGATTGCCGAATGGGGAAACCCGGCCATCAGCGATGATGGTCACTCCTTAGGGAGAGCGAACGCTGGGAACTGAAACATCTAAGTACCGGCAGGAAAGAGAAATCAATCGAGATGTCCTGAGTAGCGGCGAGCGAAATGGACTCAGCCCAAACCGAATCCCTTACGGGTTTCGGGGTTGTAGGACCTGCACACGCCTTACCTGAATGACAGCGGAAGTCGCCTGGAACGGCGCGCCATAGACGGTGATAGCCCGGTACGTGAAGTCTGAGACGGTAGGGTAGCAGTGTTCCTGAGTAGCGCCCGGACGCCGAGGAGCCGGGCGTGAAGCTGGGGGGACCACCCTCCAAGGCTAAAGACTCCTGTGTGACCGATAGTGAACGAGTACCGTGAGGGACAGGTGAAAAGTACCCCAGTGCGGGGAGTGAAATAGTTCCTGAAACCATACGCTTACAAGCGGTAGGAGGCTGGCGTGGGGCAACCCGCGTGACGGCTGACTGCGTGCCTTTTGCATTATGATCCGGCGAGTTACTCCTGTGGAGCGCGGCTAAGTGTCTATGGCACGGAGCCACAGCGAAAGCGAGTCCTGTAACGAGGGCGTGTAAAGTTCCATGGGGTAGACCCGAAGCCAGGGCGATCTACCCATGTGCAGGGTGAAGCTCAGGTAACACTGAGTGGAGGCCCGAACAGGTACGGGTTGAAAACCGTTCTGATGACGTGTGGGTAGGGGTGAAAGGCCAATCAAGCCTGGAGATAGCTGGTTCTCTCCGAAATCTATTGAGGTAGAGCCTCGAGCTAGTGTTAGCAGCAGGTAGAGCGACTGGATGGGTGCGGGCCGGCATAAGCTGGTACCAAGCCCAACCAAACTCCGAATGGCTGTCTAATGTACCTCGGGAGGCAGTCGCTGAGCGATAATGTCCAGCGGCGAGAGGGAAAGAACCCAGAACCACAGCTAAGGCCCCAAAGTGGCCGCTAAGTATAGCGAAGGATGTGCATTTGCATTGACAACTGGGAGGTTGGCTTAGAAGCAGCCATTCCTTCAAAGAGTGCGTAATAGCTCACCAGTCCAGCGAGTGTGCGCCGAGAATGGTCGGGATTAAGCGGCCCGCCGAAGCTTGGTCTTCATACTTATGTATGAGGGGTAGGAGAGCGTTCCCATCTGCAGTGAAGCGGTCGTGGAAACGTGCCGTGGAGCGTTGGGAAGTGAGGATGCCGGAATGAGTACGCGCAAATCAAAGTGAAAACCTTTGACACCGAAAACCCAAGGATTCCTGCGCCATGGCAATCAGCGCAGGGTGAGGCGGACCCTAAGGCGAGGCCCCAGAGGCGTAGCCGATGGACAGCAGGTCAAAATTCCTGCCCCGTCTGACAGACGTTATTACCCAACCAGGGACCGTGTAACAAAGTGGCAGCGGTTTTGTGGATTGACCGTTCACGTGCGTAGGGAAACCGAGGCACGCTGGCGAGACTGCGGGGCAACCCAACGTCGAGTGCTGTGGAGTCGACATGCAAGAAAAGCTGGTCTGGGGAGTTGGTCAGATGTCCGTACCGTAAACCGACACAGGTGGGTGAGGCGAGTAGCCTAAGGTGAACGAGTGAAACGTGGTCAAGGAACTCGGCATAATGATCCCGTAACTTCGGAAGAAGGGATGCCTCGAGTGGTCATCATATTTACTGTGGTGGCTCTTTGAGGTCGCAGATAATCGGCTCAAGCGACTGTTTAGCAAAAACACAGGTGTGTGCCAAGCCGCACAAGGCGCCGTATACACACTGACGCCTGCCCGGTGCCGGAAGGTTAAGGGGAGAGGTCATCCCGTAAGGGAGAAGCCTTAAGCCGAAGCCCCGGTAAACGGCGGCCGTAACTATAACGGTCCTAAGGTAGCGAAATTCCTTGTCGGGTAAGTTCCGACCTGCACGAATGGCGTAACGACTTGAGCACTGTCTCGACCACGTGCTCGGCGAAATTGCAGTCTCGGTGAGGATTCCGAGTCCCCGCAGCAGGACAAAAAGACCCCATGCACCTTTACTGTAGCTTGCCATTGGTCGTTGCACTTCACTGTGTAGCATAGGTGGGAGACGTTGAGGCCCAGGCGCTAGCTTGGGCGGAGTCACCAGTGAAATACCACCCTGTGTTGTGCGACGCCCTCACCACGGATTGCAAACCAATTCTGGGACCGTGGCAGGTGGGCAGTTTGACTGGGGCGGTCGCCTCCGAAAGAGTAACGGAGGCGCGCGAAGGTTCCCTCAGCGCGGTCGGTACTCGCGCTTGAAGAGTGTAACGGCATAAGGGAGCCTGACGGTGAGACCGACGGGTCGAACCGGCACGAAAGTGGGCCGTAGTGATCCGGTAGCCTCGCGTGGGCGAGCTATCGCGCAACGGATAAAAGGTACGCTGGGGATAACAGGCTTATCGCGCCCGAGAGTTCACATCGACGGCGCGGTTTGGCACCTCGATGTCGGCTTATCACATCCTGGGGCTGGAGCAGGTCCCAAGGGTCCGGCTGTTCGCCGGTTAAAGTGGTACATGAGCTGGGTTCAAAACGTCGTGAGACAGTTTGGTCTGTATCCGCTGCGGGCGTTGGAGAGTTGAGGGGCGCGGACTCTAGTACGAGAGGACCGAGTCGGACAGTCCGCTCGTGTACCGGCTGTGATGCCAATTGCAGCGCCGGGTAGCGATGACTGGTGGCAAGAACCGCTGAACGCATCTAAGTGGGAAATGCCCCCCAAGATGAACTCTCCCTTCTGCTTAAGCAGACTTAAGGGCCGGGGAAGACTACCCCGTCGAATGGCCGCACGTGGAAGTGGAGCAATCTATTCCAAGCGGAGCGGTCCATATCGCCCGAGAGGCTTGACTCCAAATCTGGGTATGCCTCAAACACATACCCATGGAACCAACAGGTTCCGACCAGAGCGGAGATCTGCGATCTCACGATTCGTAGACCGCTATCACACAATCACTACCCTTCCAGTCTTCATTCGCTGGCGACTAGAGCGCAGGGGCCACACCCGTTCCCGTTCCGAACACGAGCGTTAAGCCCTGCAGCGCCGATGGTACTCCGATCGAGAGATCGCGGGAGAGTAGGCCGTCGCCGGCACTTCATTCAAAAGGCCGTCCCCAAAAGGGACGGCCTTTTGCATTTCAACCGCTCATGACCAAAGCAGGCACCGTTACCGTCGCGGGGAAGCCCAACGCAGGGAAGTCCACGCTGCTCAATCGCCTCGTCGGCCAGAAGCTCAGCATCACGAGCGATAAGCCGCAGTCCACGCGCGACCGCGTCGTCGGCATACTCACTGAAGGCGACACCCAGATCATCCTCGCTGATACGCCGGGCCTGCTCGAACCCGAGTACCTCCTGCAAACCGCCATGCGTAACACGGCCGTCGCAGCGCTCGGCGACGCGGACGCCATCGTCTATGTTGCCGATGCGCGCGACGGGGTGCCGGTGCCGCTCGAAGCCGCGGCAGCGCTCCAGCGGCCGCCGTCGGCACCGATCGTTACGGTGCTCAACAAGGCCGACCTGCTCAAGCGGGGTGAACGCGACGCGCTCGCCCGCGAAGTGCCCGACGCGCTGCTCGTCTCGGCACTCTCGGGCGAGGGGATCCCGCAGCTGATCGCCCGGCTCGAGACGCTTCTTCCGGAAAGCCCGTTCCTCTACCCGGCGGAGGATGTGAGCATCCACTCGTTGCGCTTTCTGGTCGGCGAGCTGATCCGTGAGACAGCGCTCGAGCAGCTCGGAGCGGAGGTGCCGTACAGCGTCGCGTGCGAGATCGAGGAGTTCGCCGAGGATAGGGATCCGATCTACATCCGCGCCGTGCTGCATGTGGAGCGCGATAGCCAGCGGCGCATCCTGATCGGAGAGAAGGGGCGCCGCATAAAGCAGATCGGCACCTCGGCTCGCGTGAAGATAGAGGAACTCGTGGACGCGAGAGTGTACCTCGATCTTTGGGTGAAAGTGTTGCAAAATTGGCGCAAGAATCCCGCGGCGCTTCGGCGTTTCGGATATACTCACTCGGAGTGATTGCCATGCCGCTAGCACCTCAACTCCTCGACATTCTCGTATGCCCGAAGTGCAAGGGTCCACTCGAATATCGCGAAACCGAAGACGCACTGATCTGCAGCCGCGATAAGCTTCGATACCCCGTCCGCGACGGGATCCCGATAATGCTGATCGATGAGGCGGTACCTGCCTAGCGTGAGAATCGGGCTGGCTGCAGCGCTCGCCGCTCTTTCGTTTTCAGCGCTGTCCCGGCCCGTATCGGCGCAGGCGGCTGCTGACGGAATATTCCTCCTTCTTCCCGTCGGCGCCCGCGCGGTCGGGATGGGTGAGACCGTCGTCGCCCAGCAGGGCGGCAGCGACGAGCTCTGGTGGAACCCTGCGGCCATCGCAGGTGCTCAGCCGCACGAAGTAGCAATCCATCACTCGGAGACGGTGGTCGGGCAGGGAAACTCGCTGGCGCTCGTCTGGCCGACCAAGCGCGCGGGGACGTTCGGGGTGTCACTCAACGTCCTCGACCTCGGGAGCGAATCGGCGACCGACGACCAGGGGAATACGATTGGGGTCATCACGCCAACCGACGTGTCATACGGCCTCACGTATGCGGCCGCCCCTGTGAAGGAATTTGCGGTTCGGAGTGACGGTCAAACATGTGGAATCCCGCGTCGGTTGCTCTGGGATCTGCACCAGCTCGCCGCTCGGCTACCGCGGTCTCCAACGGCGCCGACGTCGGGATCCAGCTCCGGCTGCCGGCCGCGCCCGTGACGATCGCGGCTGCCGCGCGTAATCTTGGAATGGCGAGCGGCTCGAACGATCCCGAGCGGTTGGATGTAGGCGGAGACTACCGGATCACGGCGCTCGAGCGGTACACGCCGCGGGTCGAGGTCCATGCTGCCGCGAGTGTCGTGACGACGTCGAAGCTCGACAGCACCGTGACGCATCGTCGGTACGGACGTCGTCGTCGATCAGAAGCTGCACGTTCGCGCTGGCTACATCATCGACCCGTGGAACGGCTCTGGCGGATCGGTGGGTGTGGGGCTGGAATCGGGTAAGCTGGTCTTCGACATCGCGCGCACGTACGCGGGGCTCACTGGCAACAATGGGAAGCAACCTACGTACTTCTCCCTCCGATACTTGTGGTGATGGGACTGCTCCCCTCCGCGGCCGACCACGTCGCGGTTATCTTCAACGAGCGCTGATGGCAGATTACTCCCCCGCACCTTTCGGGCTGGTTTTCCAGCCCGCACCGGCACAACTGCCGGCGCCGGTCGCGGCGTGGGCGCAAGCGAGCGAAGCGAGCGTGCTGACGGTTTCTACCGTCGAGGATGTCATGCTCTACTCGCTGCGTGCGCGGCCTCGGTTCGTGCTGATCGATGGACGCACGGACAGCCAGCGCGCGCTCGCGGTCTGCGCGAGGGTGAAGCGTGATCCGTACACTGGCGTCGTGCCGACCATCTTCGTTGCTGCGGCGAACGCGGCGGCGACAGTTGCGGCGCTTATCGTCGCTGGCAGACGAAGTGGTGACGGATCAGATGCCGGCGAGCGAGGCGGAGGCGCGTCTTCGCGCTGCGGTCGACAGATCGGATCGCGACACCGGCGTTCATCCATCGACGCGGCTGCCTGGTGCACCTGCGATTCAGAGCGCGATTCAGGCGCGCCTCACGCTGCCGATCGCGGTCTGCTACGCGGACCTCGATCACTTCAAGGAATTCAACGACCGGTACAGCTACGTCGCGGGCGACCGCGTTATCCGATTGCTTGCGACGCTGCTGCACGACACCGTTCGTGCTTTCGCGAGCGACGCCGGATTCGTCGGTCACATCGGTGGTGACGACTTCATCTTCGTCATTCCACGCGACATGGTGAAGGACGTTTGCAGCGAGGTAGTGCAGACCTTCGACACACTCGTCGCGTATCAGTACTCCGAGCACGACAGGCGCGCAGGGTATTTCTTCGGCAAGGATCGCCGAGGATTGCTACATCGAGTGCCGCTTGATGACTCTGTCGATCGGAGTGGTGACGAACGAGCGCCGGAGCTTCACGCACGCGGCGGCGGTGAGCGCTCTCGCGACGGAGATGAAGACGTACGCGAAGACGCTCCCGGGCTCGGTCTACGCGATCGATCGACGCACCGACGATCGTCCGGAGATGCCGATCCATCAGCTGACCGAGATAGGTGCCCGCCAATGACGCCAATGATGGTGCAGTGCTCTTCGTGCCGCACAGAGTTCGAGCTCGACCCGAGGAAGATGCCGGCCGAAGGCGTGCGGGCTCGCTGCTCGGTATGCTCGGCCGTCATCGCGGTGCCTCCGCCTCCGCGGGAGGCCGAGCGCGCACAGGATGCAAGCGCAGGGAGCGGCGCTGCGCAGGCGCCAGCACCTCTAGCACACGAACCGGCGCGCGAACACCCGGCTCCGTCGGTGCCGTCCGCTGCGGCGGCAAGCACAGCGCAGAGCGCTGGGAGCCGGCAATCTGCGCAGCCAGCGTCGCAAGGCACTCCGGAGATTGGCTCGCGGGTTCCGGACGGCCACGCAGCAAGCAACTCGACAACGGGAGTGAGCGAGCAGCAGCCGACCGCGACCGGCGCAACCGCAGGCGCAGCCAGCCGCACGCCGCGGACGGCAGCCGTGCTCCTGCGCCTCAGTCGAACGCCCCGACGCGTGAGCCGACGCCATCGGCCACCGACGGCGGCCGGCGGCCGATCAACCCGTTCCTGACGCGGGACCCGTCCATGCGCGCTCGAAGGCTGGCTCGCGCGCTCGTCTCCGATATCGTTGCGTATCATCCCGCGCGGCACGCCGAGGGGCTGCGGGACGGAACGCTGAAGACTCTATTCCGCGACGAGATCAAGAAGAGCTACGAGGAGTACGTCGATCAGGTCGGCAGCGATTTCGCGAGCTCCACAAATCACTTTCAGGACGCGCTCAACGACGTCCTTGCGGGCGGCAAGAAGCTCTTTTAGTAGTTCAGTCGCCACCCACATCCAGATAAATGCAAGATTTCGAGAGAGCGCGCTTACTCGAGCGCGCCGTAGAGCGCCTCGCCGAATTGCGGAGGTACCTTTGACATCGGCGGAAAGCGAGCGCACCTGACCGAGCTCGACGCCGCGATGGCGGCGCCCGGCTTCTGGGATGCCCAGGAGCGCGCGCAGGCGGTGGTGCAGGACGCGAAGCTCAGCCGCGGCTGGCTCGAGCCGTTCGACGCGCTCAATCGGCGCGTGGAGAGCGCGGCCGAGCTCAACGACATGCTCAAAGAGTCGCCCGACTCAGAGATGCAGGCGGAGCTGGATGCCGAGCTCGAGTCTGTAGATGCGGCGATCGGCAGCTTCGAGTTGCGGTCTCTCTTGCGTGGCGAGGACGATTTCCGCGACGCGCAGGTGGAGATCACTGCGGGCGCGGGCGGGTACCGAGGCCCAGGACTGGGCCGAGATGCTGATGCGGATGTATACCCGCTGGGCGGAGCGACGCGGGTTCCAGGTGGAGATCCTCGACCAGAGCGAGGGCGAGGAAGCGGGGATCAAGGGTGCGGTGCTCGAGATTCGTGGCGAGTACGCGTACGGCTTTCTCCGTCCGGAGAGCTGGAGTCCATCGGCTCGTGCGCATCTCGCCGTTCGACTCCAATGCTCGCAGGCACACGAGCTTCGGCTCCGTGTTCGTCTACGCGGTCGTGAACGACGAGATCAACATCGAGATCCGCGAAGAGGACATCCGGATGGATGTCTACCGTGCGTCCGGCGCGGGCGGCCAGCACGTCAACAAGACGAGCTCGGCCGTACGACTCACTCACATTCCGTCGGGCATCGTCGTGGCATCGCAGCAGGAGCGATCGCAATTCAAGAACAAGGCGACCGCCATGAAGATGCTGAAGAACAAGCTGTATCAGGCCGAAGTGGAGCGGCGCGAAGCAGAGAAGGCAAAGCTCGACGCGTCGAAGACGTCGGTGAGCTTCGGCAACCAGATCCGCAGCTACGTCTTCCAGCCGTACACGATGGTGAACGACCACCGCACTGAGCTCAAGATCCCTGACGTGCAGAAGGTGATGGACGGCGCGATCGACCCGTTCATCGAGGCCTACCTCAAGCAGCAGGCGGAGTCCGAGGGTAAAGCGGCGTGAGCGACGAGCTCAATTTCGTAATGGCAGCGCGGCGCGAGAAGCTCGCTGCCGCGCGCGCTGCCGGCATGGAGCCGTTCGCATACTCGTACGCGCGCACGCACACAGCGCGCGAGGCAATCGCCGCGGGCGCCTCTCTCGGAGAGCTCGCCGCCGGCGAAGCTGCGGCGGAGATGTCACTCGCGGGCCGGCTCGTCGCGATGCGCGCGCATGGCAAGACCACGTTCGCGCACCTCGCGGATGCCACCGGACGCGTGCAGCTCTATTTCCGGAAGGACGAGCTTGGCGACGAGGAGTACTCGCGGCTGAATCTGCTCGACATCGGCGACGTGATCGGTGTTCGCGGCACTCCGTTCATGACACGCACGGGCGAGCCCACGCTACGCGTCGACGCGTTCGAGCTTCTGGCGAAATCGTTGCGGCCGCTGCCGTACGGGAAGGAAGAGATCGGCGAGGACGGGACTGTCGTGCGCCACATGGGCTTCGCCGACCCGGAGCAGCGCTACCGACAGCGCTACGCGGACCTCGCGGTGCATCCGGAAGTGCGCGCGAACTTCGTCGCGCGCGCGCGCATGATCAGCGCAATTCGCGGCTTTCTCGACGACAGAGGGTACCTGGAAGTCGAGACGCCGGTGTTGCAGCCGCTGTACGGCGGAGCCGCGGCGCGCCCGTTCACCACGTATCACAACGCGCTCGACGCGCAGCTCTACCTGCGAATCGCGGACGAGCTCTACCTCAAGCGGTTGATCGTTGGCGGAATGGAGCGCGTCTACGAAATCGGGCACGACTTCAGGAACGAAGGAATCGATCGCACGCACAATCCCGAGTTCACGATGCTCGAGTTCTACGAAGCGTACGCGGATTACGAGACGATGATGGACGTGGTCGAGCGGCTTCTCGTCGTCGCCGCGGACGCCGTGCGACGCGTCCCGCCATTCGAATCAGTGACGCCGCACTTTGCCGCGCCGTTTCCGCGCATGAAGTGGGTGGATGCGCTCGGAAATGCGCTCGGCGAAGATCCGTTGTCGCTCGAGCGCGACGAGCTCGTAGCGCGTGCGCGCCGCGCTGGTACCGACAACGCTGACGCCCTCAGCAAGCCGAAGCTTCTGGACGAGCTCTTCCAGGCGCATGTGGAGTCACGCATTACCGCACCGACGTTCGTCGTCGATTACCCGGTCGAGCTCTCGCCGCTCGCCAAGCCGAAGCGCGGGAATCCGGCGCTCACCGAGCGCTTCGAGCTCTTCGCGAACGGTCGCGAGATGGCGAACGCGTTCAGCGAGCTCAACGACCCGATCGATCAGCGCGCGCGGTTCGAGGCGCAGGCGCGTCTGCGCGCGGCGGGCGACGAGGAAGCGGCCGGCGTCGACGAGGACTACCTTCGTGCGATGGAGTATGGCATGCCGCCAACCGGCGGGGTTGGAATCGGGATCGATCGGCTACTGATGTATCTCACCGGTACGCAGCACATTCGCGACGTCATTCTCTTCCCAGCGCTGCGCCCGGAATGACGCGCGTAGAGCTTGCCGTGGCGTGGCGCTACCTGCGCAGCCGCCGCGGCTCGAAGCTCCTCTCGTTCATAAGCGTCATCGCAATCGCGGGTGTGGTGATCGGCGTGAGTGCGCTGATCATCATCATCGGCGTGATGAACGGACTCCAGCACGACCTTCGCGAGAAGATTCTGGTCGGCAGTCCGGACGTCCGCGTACTGACGTACGGAAGTGATCTGCAGATGGACGGTTGGCGCAAGCGCGCTCCCGCGGGTGCGACGGCTTCCGGGTGTGGTCGCAGCGGCGCCGTTCGTCCAGACCGAGGGAGCGATGAACGCCGGCGGTAACTACGCGAGCGGCGTTTACGTCGTCGGCATTCCCGGCCCGAAATCGGCGATGCCGCAGGTGACGAGCATCGAGTCGCACGCGATTCGCGGCTCGTTCTCGTTCGAGAGCAAGGATGGCACAGACCACGGAGCCGTGATCGGCAAGCTGCTCGCCGAGCGCTTCAATGTGTGGCCCGGCGACAAGATCAACCTGATCTCGGTCGCGGGCGGGCAGCAGAACGCAATCACTGGCGGCTACGTGCCGCGCGTGTACCAGTACCAGGTAACGGGAATCTTCGAGACCGGGATGTACGAGTACGACAACGCGTACGTCTACGTCGATCTGGCCGCCGCGCAGGAGTTCGCGGGCCTTGGCTCAGCGGTCACGGGAATCGAGGTGAAGACGACTGACCGTTGGAGCGCCGCTGCGATCGGGCAACAGATCGCGGACTCGCTCGGCTTTCCGTATCGGTCCGTCGATTGGCAGGAGCAGAACCATTCGCTATTCCAGGCACTCAAGCTCGAGAAGCTCGGGATGGGCGTCATCCTCCTCCTCATAGTCGTGGTCGCGGCGTTCAACATCGTCAGCACTCTCACAATGGTGGTGACGGACAAGACGCGGGAGATCGGGATTCTCAAGGCGATGGGAATGCGCTCGTCATCCATCCGCAACATCTTCTTCTTGCAGGGCACGGTCATCGGCGCAGTCGGAACAGCGCTGGGTCTGCTGCTCGGCTTTGCCGGGGCGCTTGCGCTCGACCGGTACAAGTTCATCAAGCTCGACCCGTCGGTGTACTTCATCGATCACCTGCCGGTGAGTCTGCAGGCGCGTGACGTGATCACGATCGTCATCGCGAGCCTTCTGATCGGCGCGCTCGCGACGCTGTACCCGGCCATCCAGGCGGCCAAGCTTTATCCGGTCGAGGCGATTCGCTCCGAATGAGCGTTGTCATCGAGGGGCGCAACGTCGGGAAGCGCTACATCGGAGGTGACGGCGGCGCACTCGAGGTTCTTCGGGGCGTCGATCTCGCTGTTGACGGCGGCGAAATGGTAGCTATCGTGGGGGAGAGCGGATCCGGAAAGAGCACGCTCCTCCACATCCTCGGCGCACTCGACCGGCCGACGAGCGGCGAGGTTCTGATTGCGGGAACGCCGATAGCGGCGCGCTCGGACGATGAGCTAGCCGACGTAAGGAACCGTTCGATCGGATTCGTCTTTCAGTTTCATCACTTGCTGCGGGAGTTCAGCGCGCTCGAGAACGTCTCGCTCCCGCTTCGCATCGCCGGCGTGGCACACACCGATGCCGACCGCCGAGCGCGTGAGCTGCTCGAGCGTGTCGGACTGGGCCAGCGGCTGTCGCATCGCCCGTCTGAGCTGAGCGGTGGCGAGCAGCAGAGGGCTGCGGTGGCACGTGCGCTGGCGTCGAAGCCACGCGTGATTCTGGCCGACGAGCCGTCTGGAAACCTCGACCACCGGAATGGCGAGCTTCTTCACGAATTGCTCGCCGAAGTCGTGCGGGACCTCGAGGTGGCCATGGTCGTCGTTACACATAACAGGTCACTGGCCGATCGAGCGAACAGAGTGTATCAGTTGGAAGAAGGGAAACTGTCTCGGATCGTGCGTGTCGGAGGGCACGATGCTGTGTGAGGTGTGCAAGGAGAACGACGTCGCGATCACGCTGACGGAGATCGACGGGAACGAGGTGCGCCAAGTGCGGCTCTGCGAAGCGTGCGCCGCGGAGCGCGGCGTTCAGACGTCCGGGCCCGCGCCGAAGTCCGCGATCGGAGAGCTGCTTCAGTCTGTGCAGCAGCAGCAGGCTGCCGCTGACCAGCATGACGCGGGTCGCTGCTCGTTCTGCTCATCCACGCTTCGCGACTTCCGACAGACGGGGCGCGTGGGCTGCCCGTATTGCTATACCGCATTCGAACAGAGCCTGCGTGATCTCCTCCGTAAGGTTCACGGCAGCGCGCAGCACAAGGGGCGCGCGTACGCTGGCGCGGCGACGACTCTTGCCGCGGAGCCAGTGATATCCGCCGACCGGCTGCGCGAGCGTCTGGAGCGCGCAATCCGCAACGAGGAATTCGAGCTCGCGGCGACGCTGCGAGATCAGTTGAGAAGCCTGGAATGAGCTTCGATCCCAACACCCTGCCGTCGGGCGGTCTTGCGTGGATCGACGGGAGCGGTGAGCAGGCGGGCGTCGTGCTCTCGACGCGCGTGAGGCTCGCGCGAAACGTCGAGGGATATGCGTTCTCGCCGCGCGCGAGAGAGGGCGAGCGGCTGCGTGTGCTCGCGCAGGTGCGCGACGCGCTCGACGTCATCCCGTTCGTCGCCGAAGGGACGCTGGTACGGGTCGATCAGCTGGGGGTAACGGATAGGCTGCTGCTGCACGAGCGCCACGTGGTGAGCCGCGAGCTGGCGAGCCTCGACAGCGCAGAGTCGCCACGTGGCGGCGCGGCGGTGCACGTCGGGCGGAATTACGCGATAATGGTCAACGAGGAGGACCACCTTCGCATCCAGGCTTTGCGATCAGGGCTCGATCTGCACAGTGCCTTCGCTGATGCGCGCACTATCGACGTCGAGCTCGGCCAGCGAGTGCCTTTCGCGTACCATCGCGAGTTCGGCTTCCTCACTGCCTGCGCAACGAACGTGGGTACTGGACTGCGAGCATCGGTGCTCGTCCATCTTCCGGCGCTCGTGCTCACAAAAGAGATCGGACGCGTACTGAATGGCCTGCAGCAGATGGGATTGACGTACCGAGGCTTATATGGAGAGGGGAGCGAGGTGATCGGGAATCTGTTCCAGATCTCGAATCAAACCACGCTAGGCAAGTCGGAAGATGACCTACTGGATCGCATCGACAGCGTCATACGGCACGTGATTGAAAAAGAGCTGGAAGCGAGGCGGGTGCTTTTGAGAGACGCGGAGTATATTCTAGAAGACAAGCTGTGGCGCGCGTACGGTACGCTGAGGTACGCGAGAAGCCTCTCGTTCGAGGAGGCAATGAACTATCTGAGCGGTGTGCGCCTCGGTGTCGGTCTGAAACTGATAGAGCGCCTGAGTGTACAAACACTCAACGAGCTACTCGTATTTACGCAGTCAGCGCACCTCTCTGCGCGAGAGGGACGGACCCTGACTGAAGATGATGCAAGCGTCGCGCGGGCCGCCTATGTGCGGCACACTTTGGAAAGGGCTGCCGAATGAACGGATATAATTTCACTGAGCGAGTACGGAAGGTACTCGCGATGGCACGCGAGGAAGCTGCGCGCTTGCACCACGAGTACGTCGGTACCGAGCACATCCTGCTCGGTCTGATTCGTGAAGGCGAGGGCGTCGCTGCCGCAGTGCTTCAAAACCTCAGCGTGGATCTCGAAGAGATCCAGAGCAAGATCGAAGAGACGGTGAAGAAGGGAAAGGCTGCCACCGCAACCGGTCCCGACCTGCCATACACGTCGCGTGCGAAGAAAGTGCTCGAGCTGGCGATGGCGGAAGCGCGCGAGCTCAATCATTCATACGTCGGCACCGAGCACCTGCTGCTCGGACTGCTTCGCGAGGAGAAGGGAATCGCGGCGCAGGTCCTGACCGACGCGGGAATCAATCTCGAAGAGGCGCGCAAGGAGACACTGCGTCTGCTGGGCACCGAGCTTCCGCAAGGAAGCGCAGCCAGCGGCGGCGGCAGCGACTCCGGCCACTCCGCCTGCAGCGAAGGGAGAGAAGAAGTCCAAGACTCCTGCGCTCGACCACTTCTGCCGCGATCTCACGCAACTCGCCGCTGACGGCGCAGCTCGATCCTACGATCGGTCGTGGCAAGGAGATCGAGCGCGTGATGGAGATCCTCACTCGCCGCAAGAAGAACAACCCGGTGCTGATCGGCGAGCCTGGTGTGGGCAAGACTGCAATCGTCGAGGGACTCGCACAGCTCATCGCGAACGGTGAGTGCCCCGACTCTCTACGCGAGCATCGCGTGCTCTCACTCGACATGGCGGCGGTGATCGCCGGCACGAAGTATCGCGGGCAGTTCGAAGAGCGGCTCAAGGCAGTGATGAACGAGATTGCGCAGAACAAGAACATCATCCTGTTCATCGACGAGCTCCATACTCTGGTCGGCGCGGGTGCTGCCGAAGGCGCGATCGACGCGAGCAACATGCTGAAGCCAGCACTCGCACGCGGCGAGCTTCAGTGCGTTGGAGCGTCGACGCTGAACGAGTACCGCAAGTACATCGAGAAGGATGGCGCGCTGGAGCGGCGCTTCCAAACGGTAGTCGTCGATCCACCGTCGGTGGACGACACGGTCGAGATCCTGAAGGGACTGCGCAGCAAGTACGAGGATCACCACAAGGTGACGATCCCCGACGCGACGTTGCTCGCCGCGGCCAAGATGTCCGAGCGTTACATCACCGATCGGTTCCTGCCCGACAAGGCCATCGATGTGATCGACGAAGCGGGCGCGCGTGCGAGGCTGGCGACGCAGGCCCCGCCGCCCGAGGTTGCCGCGCTGAAAGGCGACCTCGAAGGCGTCAACACGGAGAAGGAGACTGCGGTTCGCGACCAGAACTTCGAGCGCGCTGCCGCCCTCCGCGACAAGGAGCGCGATCTGCAATCGCAGATCAAGCGCGCGCAGGAAGATTGGGACAAGCGTCGGCAGTCGCACCGGCCTGTGCTCGGCGAGGACGAAGTGTCCTTCATCGTCAGCCGGTGGACTGGAATTCCAGTGCGCCGCCTGCAGGAAGCAGAGACGGCGCGTCTGCTCCGCATGGAGGATGAGCTCCACGCGTCTGTGATTGGCCAGGACGAAGCGATCAGGGCGCTGTCGCGCTCGATCCGGCGTAGCCGCGCAGGGCTGAAGGATCCGATGCGTCCCATCGGCTCGTTCATCTTCTCGGGACCGACGGGCGTCGGGAAGACCGAGCTCGCGCGGTCGCTCGCGAAGTTCCTCTTCGCCGATCCGAGCGCGCTGATTCGCGTCGATATGAGCGAGTACATGGAGAAGTTCTCCGTGTCGCGCCTGATCGGTGCGCCGCCAGGATACGTCGGCTACGAGGATTCCGGAACTCTAACGAAGGCAGTGAGGCGTAAGCCTTACAGCGTGATCCTTCTCGACGAGATCGAGAAGGCGCACCCGGATGTCTTCAACATCCTGCTGCAGGTTCTCGATGAGGGACATCTCACCGACAACTACGGCCGCGTGATCGACTTCAAGAACACTGTCGTCATCATGACGTCGAACGTGGGCGCGAAGGACATCACGAAGGGCGGGTCGCTCGGCTTCACGGTTTCGGACACGCGCGATTCGTTCGAGCGCATCGTGCAGAAGGTGAAGGAAGAGATGTCTCACACCTTCAACCCGGAATTCCTGAACCGGCTCGACGACGTAATCGTATTCCATCCGCTCACGCGCGACGACATACGCCAGATAGTGGGCGTGCTCTTGCGGGATGTTCAGAAGCGGCTCGGCGACGAGGAGCTCACGCTCAAGCTGACGAGCGCCGCCACGGACTTCCTCGTGAAGCACGGCTACGACGACAAGTTCGGAGCGCGCCCGCTGAAGCGTGCGATCCAGCGCTTCATCGAAGATCCGCTTTCGGAGAAGATCCTGATGGCAGAGTTCGCGAAGGGCGACGACATCGAAGTGGATGTAGTGCCGGATGCTGAGAAGCTCGACTTCAAGGTGTTGACGAAGGCAAGCGCGGCATAACCGCTGGCGCTGAATGCAACGAAGGCCCGGGGCGACCCGGGCCTTCGTTGCATTCAGGCGACGCCTGTCGAACTCAGCTGCGTCTGCGACGCGCGAGCGGAAGGAGGCCGACCAGCCCCGTTGCCACGAGCGCCATGCCGCCTGGCTCGGGCGTGGTCACGAGTGGCACTGAAGCGAGGAACTCGAGCGGTGGATTACCAAACTTCGGCTGGTTCCGGAGGAGAAGTCTGCGTGAACGGCTCGTCACCGGTAGCCCCCGCAGGCGGATTGTCCGTCTGCGAGCTGCGGAGTGGTCTGACTGTCCGTCGGCGGACTCGGGGGCGTCGGTGGTGAACCGCCGCCGGCCTGGTCTGCCGGAGTTCTGCGTTTGGTCGCCGTCCGTTGTCGGATCGCCGGTGTCGCTTGGCGGCCCTGCGGGCGGTTGCGGGGTGAACAAGCTGACCGGCGAACAGCGTCCCAGGCTCGGTAGTGGGGAAGAGGTGCGTCGGCGGCATCACAGACAGAGAGCTAGACGCCGAGCTAGAGCCGTGGGCTGCCGCGCGTGTGAAGACGGCGAAGATGCCGCCGGCTGCAAGAGCGCCTCCGACGTAGGCGGCTGCGTGGGAACGCCCATCCGTCGCCGTGTCCTTGGCCGCTGACTGAAATATGTCCTGCGCCTCAGCAAGCACTGGCGTCGCCAGTGCCATGGCCGCGGCCGCAAGGTACCTAGTGATTTGCATAAGGTCCCGCCAGAGAGTAAGGAGCGTGTATCTGCCCGGTATCGAGCAAGGCGGGGGCCACAGGGCAGAGGGCGCGTGACTGACCAATCCGGTGATAGAGTGCGCCGCGCCGTCCGCCGCTATGGGACAGGTTGGCCGCGAACCGGAGAGCGGGGGGCTGCGACGTCTGTGTCGCTGTCGTCCAAAGGTGGACAGCCAGTGCGGGCTACCAACACCCTGTTGTGGCAACCGCGCTACACGGGGCGGTGGTCTGCCCGTGTAGCGCGGTATGAGGGTAGGAAGGTGCTTCGCGCCAGAAATTTAGGGGGAGTCTCGCGCATTAGTTCCATTTTGCGTGGAACATGTTGGCGTTGCGCGAGATACTCTGTGGTTTCGCCAACTAGTGCGCAGAACTTGAGCGGCGCCGCTCAGGTCGAGCGTGCAATTTTCCGCGGGCAGGAATGCTCAACGCAGAGCAGAGCAACGATTTCGCTGTGTACCGACCGGTGCGCGCGAGGACGTCGCCGTGGTATATTCGTGGGATGCTCAAGTTTATTGGGAGCCTGCTGGCCACTGTGCTGGTAGCGCTCCCTTTGCACGCCCAGGGGGCGACCAACACTCCGGGCTCGGGTCGCTGCGCGACACCGGACACCATAACCGTCACCGGGAACTCGCGAGTCGATGAGGCCACTATCCGTGGTACCATCGGGCTCGTCCCGCACACGACGCTCAACTATCGCGACGTTCAGCGCGCAGTGAAAGCGCTATACGCGACCGGCAACTACGACGACGTCAAGGTCGTGTGTACCGTCGATGCCAGCGCCAACAAGGCCACGCTCGACGTCCGCGTGAAGGAGCGTCCGACGCTCGCGGCGACGTCGGTCACGGGTGTGGAGCAGGTCTCACCGAAGGACGTGAAGGAGCGTCTCCAGCTGCCGCTCGGCGTGCCCGTCGACCCTGCGCTGGTCGCGCGCGCGGTCCAGCGCGCTGACTCGCTGTACGAGAGCGAAGGGTATTACCTGGCCAGCGTCCGCGTGGACTCGACAGTCCACGGAAGCCAGATCTCGCTCCACTTCAACGTTGTGGAAGGGAGAAGGCTCGCCATCTCGGGCATCGCTGTGGCGGGCAACCGAGACGTGCCGGCAAGCGCAGTGGTGGGCGCCATGGACACCAAACCCGAAGGCTTCTGGTGGTTCAGGAACGGCGAGCTCGATGACGCAACGTTCGCCGGTGACCTCACCGACCGCATTCCGACGATGTACGCCAGTCGCGGATTCATTGACTTCAGACTGTTGCGCGACACTCTCGTGGTCGATCGCACCCGCGGCAAGGGCGAGATCCAGCTCGGCGTCCAGGAAGGGCCGCGCTACAAGGTCGGCAGCTTCGAGATACTCGGCAACAAGCACTTCTCAACCGACGAGCTGAAGGGGTACTACCCTTTCGACAAGCAGGACAAGTCGCTCGCCGAGGGCGCGCTGGGGATGCTGCGTCGCAGCTACAAGAACCCGCCAGGGACGTTCGACGAGTCACGGTGGAGTGACGCGACCGACAAGGTCAAAGAAGCGTACAGTAATGAAGGGTACATCTACGCTTCCGTGCAACCGGTGGAAGAGCGCGTTCCCTCGACCGACAGTGTGCGCACGGTGAATCTTCGGTGGCAGATCGACGAGAAATCGCCCGCGATCGTCAACAGGATCGACATCGCCGGCAACGATTACACGTACGACACGTGCATCCGCGAGCAGATCGTGATGGCGCCCGGCCAGGTGTTCAAGCGCGACTACCTGATCCGAAGCTACCAGAACATCGCGAACCTCAATTTCTTCGACTCACCGATGCCGGAGCCCGACGTCAAGCCGGACGAGAACGGCGACGTCGACATCACTTTTCGCGTGAAGGAGAAGCGCACCGGGAACGTGAACTTTGGCGCGTCGATGGGCCAGGGAACCGGCCTGGGCGGCTTCATCGGTCTGGACCAGCCGAACCTGTTCGGCCGCTGCAAGCGGGCGCAACTCAACTGGCAATTCGGCGAATATCTAAACGACTTCAGCCTCACGTACTCCGATCCCAACATCCGGGATTCACGGATCTCGGGGTCGGCCACCGCGTACGATACGAAGGCGCGGTACACGATCGCGGACCTCGGTCAGAGCACGCGGGTCGGCGGGCAGTTGCAGTTCGGCTTTCCGGTACCGAACTCGTACTTCAGCCGCATCTTCCTCTCGTACGGTGGTGAGTCGGTGAAGTACGCCGACAACTCCGGGACGCTGCTGAGCACACTCGTGACGAACTGCAGTCACTGCTTCAGGTCGTCGGTGGGAGTTTCGTTCCAGCACGACACGAGGCTCGGAATGCCGTTCGCGACGCAAGGCGGGCTGCAGACGGTGAGTGCGAACTTCAACGGCGGCCCGCTGGGCGGGACTGCGTCGTTCCAGAAATACACGACAGAGCTGCGGTCGTACGCGCCGCTGGCCTATATCGGCGGGAATGAGCCCGGATCAGAGCCAATGACCTTCGTGGTCGGGCTGTCGGCGCGCGGAGGCGCTGTGGTGGGCGATCCGGGGCCATTCTTCGCATCGCAGGCGTTCGCCCTCGGCGGAACTCAGTACGGAGAGCCGCTCCGAGGCTACTGCGAGTTCGCGATCACGCCGGCCGGTTACGACCCGACCGCGTGCAACGGGCAGGCGCGACGCGACTCGTTCGGGAACGCGTTCTTTGTCGGCACTGCGGAGCTCGGGCTCCGAATCAACCAGTCGGTGTATCTAAATACGTTCTTCGAAGGGGGCAACCTGTGGAATTCGCCACGTGAGTTCGACCCCCTTCGCCTGTTCCGCAGCTTCGGCTTTGGTGGAGCAGTTGTAAGCCCGCTGGGGCCACTCGGAGTGGACATCGCTTACGGTCTCGACCGCGTAGATGTAAACGGTGTGCGTAACCCAGGGTGGAAAGTTCACTTCAAACTTGGACAGTTCTTCTAGGACATCATGACCAACAAATGGATAATGGCCGCGATGGCCGGAGCTGTGTCTCTGGCGTTCGCGCCCGCAGCATTCGCTCAGGCACCGGTAAAGATCGCGTACGTGAACTCGCAGCGAATTCTCGCCGAGGCGCCAGGGCGCGCGCAGGCGGAGTCGACGTACAATCGTGAAGTGACTGCGGCGCGTGCGCAATTGCAGCGCATGGACGATTCGCTGAAGACGATGGTGGCGTCATATGAGAAGGACGCGCCGGCGCTCGACAGCGTGCGTCGCGACGCGCGCGGAAAGGCGATCCGCGATCGCGAGGCGGAGTTCTCGCAGCGTGCCCAGGATCTCAACAACCAGATGCAGCAGCGTCAGGCCGATCTGGCGAAGCCGCTGCTCGACGAGGTGACGCAGGTCCTGAAGGATCTCAGGAAGCAGAACGGCTATGCAATGATCTTCGACGTCGGATCGAATCCGAGCTCGGTGGTCGCGGCAGACGAGTCGCTCGACATCACCGACCTCGTGCTCGCACGGCTCAAGCAGCTCGGGCCGCCCAAGGCTGGCGTGACAGGCCCGGTAGGACCGACGCAGAAGCCGGCCGGGATATCGGGGCAGCGACCATAGCCGCGGAATGGCACTGACGGCGCAGGAAATCGCGCAGATCGTCGACGGTGATCTGCGCGGTGATCCTGGATCGGAAGTCGATGGCGTGGCGCCGCTCGATCGAGCGGGACCACGCCACGCGAGTTTCTTGGCCTCGCGAAAGTACGCGAATGATCTACGACACTCGCGCGCTGGCGTCGTGCTGATCGCGCGCGAGCTGTCAGACGCGGAATCGGGTGCAGCCGCGTCGGTGCTGGTCGACAATCCGCACGCGGCGGTGCAGGCGGTGCTGCCACTCCTGTATGATCTGCGTGCCGCAGAGCCGCGCATTGCAGCGACGGCGCGGATCGGTGCGGGGGCGCGGATCGGTGCCGGAGTGCGTATCGATGATTATGTCGTGATCGGAAATCGCGCCCTGGTCGGCGACGGGACGCGCCTCTATCCGCATGTCACGCTGTACGACGGGACCGAGATCGGCGCGCGATGCACGGTTCACTCTGGCGCGCGAATCGGCAGCGACGGCTTTGGCTACGTGTTCCGCGACGGACGGCACGACAAGGTTCCACACGTCGGACGGGTCATCATCGGTGACGACGTGGAGATCGGCGCCAACACTTGCATCGACCGCGGCAGCATTGGCGACACCGTCATCGGCTCAGGAACCAAGATCGACAACCTGGTGCACATTGGCCACAACGTGCGAATCGGCGATAGTTGTCTCCTGATGGCGCAGGTTGGAATCTCTGGCTCGACGCGCGTCGGCAACGGAGTCGTCCTTGCTGGCCAGGCTGGGATCGGCGGACATCTGAGCATCGGTGACGGCGCGCGAATCGCTGGCCAGGCTGGGGTGTTCGGTGACGTGCCAGCTGGCGAGAGCTGGTCCGGCTACCCCGCGCGCCCGCATCGGGAATCGCTGCGCGCGTACGCCGCGCTGTTCAAGCTTCCGCATTTACTGCAGAAGCTCGAGAGGTTGGCGTCACGCGGGGACGACGCGTGAGCAGAAGAACCATCTCTCGCGCCACATCCGTCTCCGGCGTCGGACTGCATCTCGGACGAGAGTGCACGCTCACGTTTCGGCCGGCGGAAGCAGGCGCTGGGATATCGTTCCGCCGCGTGGACCTCGATGGCACGCCGACGATACCAGCGCGCGTCGACCAGGTGACGGCGACGGAGCGCAGAACGCAGATCGGTCACGGGCCGGCGGCCATCCACACAGTCGAGCACGTGCTCTCCGCTGTGGGAGCGCTCGAGATCGATGATCTCGTGATCGAGATGGACGCAGCGGAGCCACCAATCGCAGATGGGAGCTCCGCGCCTTTCTTCGACGCGCTCACGCGAGGCAGGCATCTGCGAGATCGGCGGAACGGCGCAATTTCTCACGCTGAGAGAGCCACTCCGCGTCATCGACGGCGACTCCGTATACGAAGCTTTCCCCGCGGATGATCTGTCGCTCGAAGTATGCATCGAGTTTCCGCACCCGACGATTGGACGCCAGAGCGGGCGCTTCTCGCTATCGCCGGAGAGTTACCGGCGAGAGATGGCGCGCGCTCGCACGTTCGGATTCGTGGCAGAGGTGGACGAGCTGAGATCGAAGGGGTTGATTCAAGGCGCGACCACGGCGAACGCGATAGTGCTCGGCGACGACGGCGTGGTCGACAACGAGCTCCGGTGGAGCGACGAGTTCGTGAGGCATAAGGCGCTCGACTGCGTGGGGGATCTAACGCTCGCTGGTGCGCGCGTGAGGGCGCGCGTGGTCGCGGTGCGGCCGAGTCATCGCGGGCACCGTGACGCTGGTGCGTGAAATGGTTCGTGCGGGGCAACTGACTGAATCAACAAAGCGCGAGAGGAAGAATATGGCTGCGGTCATGTCCATCGAAGAGATCATGAAGGTGCTGCCGCACCGATATCCGTTTCTACTGGTCGACAAGATCATCGAGATCGAGGGAAAGAAGCGCGTGGTCGGTGTGAAGAACGTCACGATCAACGAGCCGTTCTTCCAGGGACACTTTCCGGGTCATCCCGTAATGCCGGGCGTGCTGATCATCGAAGCGATGGCGCAGGTAGGTGGAGTGCTGCTGCTCGGCACTTTCGATCCCGAGGACCAGAAGGTCGTCTACTTCATGTCGCTCGACAACGTGCGATTCAGGAAGCCGGTCAAGCCGGGTGACCAGCTGCGCTTCGAGTTGGACGTCGTCCAGATTCGCGGGCCTGTTTGCAAGATGCGCGGGGTGGCGAAGGTAGACGGAGAACTCGTAGCCGAGGCGGAGATGGCGGCGATGGTGCGCGACCGATGAGCGCGCGATGATCCATCCGACCGCGATAGTATCGCCGAGCGCGAGCATCGGCGACGACGTGACGATCGGGCCGTTCTGCATCATCGGCGAGGAGTGCGTGATCGGCGACGGATGCGTCATCGACGCGCGCGCTACTCTCGAGCGGTACGTGCATGCTCGGACGCAACGTGAAGATCGGGGTCGGTACCGTGCTGGGCGGCGTCCCGCAGGACCTCAAGTTCAAGGGCGAGCGAACGACGGTGGAGATCGGTGACGACACCGTGATCCGCGAATACACGCACGATCAATCGCGGCACATCGCAATCGTTCAAGACGACGGTCGGGACGTAGCTGCTTCGTGATGTCGTACGTCCATCTCGCGCACGACTGCCACGTTGGCGACGGCGTCGTGCTGGCGAACATGGTACAGCTCGCGGGACACGTCACAGTGGAGGATCGCGTGATCCTGTCCGGCGTGACGGCGGTGCACCAGTTCACGCGCATCGGCCGCAACGCGATAGTCGGCGGCTGCTCGCGCGTATCCAAGGACGTGCCGCCGTTCGTCAAGGCGGTCGGCAACCCGATGAAGCTGTACGGGCTGAACTCCATCGGTCTGCAGCGCAACGGGTTCTCGCCCGAGACCATCTCGGCCCTGAAGCGCGCTTACCGATTGCTGTTCAGGTCGGAGCTCAACCTGGGCCAGGCGATCGAGCGCGTGAACGCCGAGGTGGATCAGCTTCCGGAGGTGAGGCAGCTCGTTCAGTTCGTCGAGAGCAGTCAGCGCGGGGTCGCGATTTGAAGCCGATCCGGATCGGCGTGGTAGGGGCCGGGGGGCTTGGCTACCATCACGTCCGTATCCTCCGCGACATGCCGGAGTTCCGGCTGTCGGGATTCGTCGACTCACGCGCGGAGCGTGCGGCGCAGGTCTGCGCGCGAGCTCGAGGTCCCGGCGTATGCGGACCTCGAGACACTGCTCGACGATGTGGACGCCGTGACGATCGTGGTGCCGACGCCAGCGCACTTCGACGTGGCGCGCGCGGTGCTCGCGCGAGGCAAGCACGCGCTGATCGAGAAGCCGATCACGACGACGCGTGGAGCAGGCGGACGAACTGCTGGACGTCGCTCGCGCGAACGGCGCGCTGATCCAGACGGGCCATGTCGAGCGGTTCAACCGCGCTGTGCGCGCGGCGCTTGCCGTTCGTCAACAGCCCACGCTTCATCGAGAGCGACAGGCTGGCGCCGTTCAACCTGCGCGGCTCCGACGTCGCGGTGGTGCTGGATCTGATGATTCACGACATCGATCTCATCCTCACGCTCGTCGGGGCCGACGCGGACAGTATCGCAGCGGTCGGAGTTCCGATCCTCACGTCGACGGTAGACATCGCGAACGCGCGCATCACGTTCACATCAGGCGCTGTCGCGAACATCACGGCGAGCAGGATCTCGAGGGAGCGAGTGCGCAAGGTGCGCATCTTCCAGCCGGACGGCTATCTGTCGCTCGATCTCGCCGCGGGGAACGGCGAGTTCTTCCGGCTCAAGGAGCGCAACGACATCCGCGCGATCATGGCGAGCGGATCGACGCCGGAGCTCACCGACTTCGTGGAGCGGATCGCAGTCGAAGCCCCCGAGGGCGAGCCGCTGCGGTTGGAGTTCGAGAGCTTCGCCGCGGCGGTCAGCGGGAGCGCGCCAGTGGTGGTGAGCGGCGAGGACGGTCGCAGAGCGCTTGCGGTGGCGCTTCGCATAGTGCGCGACATAGAGCGCAATGCGCCGTCGCTCCGTGCGTGAGATAATCTTCGTCGCTGGCGAAGCGTCGGGCGATCTTCACGCAGGTGGCGTGGCGCAGGCGCTTCGCGCGTCGCGACCCGACCTCCGCATGGTCGGCGTCGGCGGGAGCCACCTGCGTGAGTGCGGGCGCGGAGATCGTCAGAGACTACGCGTCGCTCGCGGTGATGGGATTCGCGGAGGTCGTGAAGCATATCCCGAAGCACGCACGGCTGCTGCGCGAGCTACGCGAGCGGATGGCGAGCGGGAACGTGTCGCTGCCGTCGTGCTGGTGGACTATCCCGGATTCAACATGAAAGTCGGTGCGGCGGCGCGGGAGGCAGGCGTGCCGGTGCTGTATTACGTGACGCCGCAAGTGTGGGCGTGGGGCGCTGGGCGCATTCCGAAGCTCGCCAAGCTCATCTCGAAGGCGGCGGTCATTCTGCCGTTCGAAGAGACGCTGCTGCGGGGCCACGGCATCGACGCGACGTTCGTCGGGCATCCGTTGCTCGACCGCGCCACCGATCTCCCGTCGCGCGCGGAGGCACGAGCGCGGCTTGGCATCGGCGCCGACGAGCGCGTCATCGCGCTCTTTCCCGGCAGCCGCGCGCAGGAGATTGCGCGGCACCTCGTGCCATTCATCGAAACGGGACGCGAGATGAAGCGCCGGTATCCCGACGCGCGAGTGCTCGTGCAGAGCGCGCCGACGGTGAACCTCGGCGCTGGCGACGTCCCGTTCGAGGTAGCGCGCGGCAGCTCGTTCGACCTCTTTCGCGCCGCCGACGTAGCGCTGTGCAAGAGCGGCACGACGACGCTCGAGAGCGCGATCTGCGAGTGTGCGATGGCGGTGGCGTATCGTGCTGGCCGCATCTCGTACGCAGTCGCGCGGCACGTCGTGAAGATTCCGTACATCGGCCTCGTCAACGTCGTCGCCGGACGCGAGGTGGCGCGGGAGTTCGTGCAGGGCGCGCTCGAGCCGCGGCGTGTCGCTGACGAGCTGTCGCGACTGATGGAGGACGATCACTATCGCGAGGCGCAGCGGTCAGCGCTGATCGAGGTTCGCGGGAAGCTCGGCACACCTGGCGCAGCGTCGCGTGTGGCAGCGATGCTTTCCGAGCTTGCAGGGTGAAAGCGTCGGATCTGCCGGAGCGCTCGCGGCTCACGCGAACGCAGCGGCTTGCGCTCGCGCTTGGACCGGGGCTGATTCGAGCGCTCGCACGCACGTGGCGGTTTCGCGTAGTGAACGACGCCGGCTGGCGGCGGATTCGCGCTGCGCGGAAGCCGATAGTCTTCGCGCTGTGGCACGGGCAGATGCTCCCGCTCCTGGCTCATCACCGCGACCAGGGAGTGCGCGTGGTGATAAGCGAGCACAGAGATGGGGAACTGATCGCGAAGATCGCCGAGCGGCTCGGGTTCGGAACGATTCGCGGATCGAGCAGCCGCGGCGCGGCGCGGGCGCTGCTCGCTATGTGCTCCGTGCTGGACGCGGGCGGAGAGATCGCCGTGACGCCTGACGGGCCGCGCGGGCCGGCGCGGAGGTTCGCGGCCGGCAGCGCAATCGCCGCGCAGCGCTCGGGGGCGCCGATCGTGGCGGCCGGGATCGCCGCGTCGTCGGCGTGGCACGCGGGGAGCTGGGACTCGTTCATGATCCCGAAGCCGTTCGCGCGGATCACCGTGGCGTACAGCGACCCGCTCTACTCGGAGGCGCCGGACTCGCGCCGCGCCGCCGACGAGGTGGCGCGTTACGAGCGCGCGCTGGATGACGCCGTGAGCGTCGCCGCAGCCAGCAACGGCCGCGTATGACCCCAGATGCCGTCTGGTACGGCGACGGCGTGGGCGCGAGCGTCGGCGCGCGCCGCGCTCGCGCCGCTTTCGCTGCTGTACGCGTCAGTCGCGCGGCTGCGCAACGTGGCCTATGACCGCGGCTGGTTGAAAGTCGAGCGATCTGCGATACCGGTCATCAGCGTCGGGAACCTGACCGTCGGCGGGACGGGGAAGACGCCGTTCACGGCGTTTCTCGCCTCGAAGCTGATCAGCTGGGGACGATCGCCAGCGATAGTCATGCGTGGCTACGGTGAGGACGAGGTCACGCTTCACCGGAGACTGAACACGGCGAATCGAGACAATCGCCGCGCCGCGCCGAGCGGAAGGCGTCGCCCGCGCGGCTGCGCTGGGCGCAGACGTTGCGTTGCTCGACGACGGCTTCCAGCACCGGGCAGCGGCGCGCGATGCGGACCTGCTCCTCGTCTCGCGCCGATCGCTGGCGCGACCATCTCCGCGTGTTACCGGCGGGGCCACTGCGGGAGCCGATGACGTCTGCCCGACGCGCAGACGTCATCGTCCTCACATGCAAGACGGTGGACGCGCAGCGCGCCGCTCCGCTCGCGCGCGAGTTGTCGGAGCGCTTCGAGCGCCCGGTCGCGCGTGGCGGAGATGCGCGCGCGAGCGCTGTGCGGCAGCGACGGCGTCGAGCAGCTGCCGCTGGATGCGCTGCGCGGCGAGCGCGTCACAGTCATCGCGGGCATCGGCGACCCGCGAAGCTTCGTTGCGCAGATGGCGGCGGCTGGGGCGGTCGCCGATGAGCAGCTGTTCCCCGACCACCACGCTTATGGCAGCGCGCGACGTTGACCGGCTGGTCAACGCGTCGCGGGGCAGCAGACTTGCGATCACCACTGAGAAGGACTGGGTCAAGCTGGCACCCATCTGGCCTGCCAATGCGACCGAGCTTAGGTATGTTTCACAGGCTGTCGACGTCGTGGACGGTGAGTCCGTGATCGACGCTGCGCTGACGCAAGCCATCGCGCACCACCAACCTCAAACCGTTCGATAATGGGCACCGACGTTCGCCTTTCGACTCATAAAATTGTCCGTCCAGACAAGGATCATTTCCTCGACGAAGAGAATCCGTTCGAGGCGATGATGTCGCGATTCGACCGCGCGGCCGAGCTGCTGGATCTGGAGCCTGGCATCTACAAGATTCTGCGGAATCCTGAGAAGCAGATCACTGTCTCGTGCCCGATCGTTCTCGACAACGGCGAAGTCGAAGTGTTCACCGGCCACCGGGTGCTCTACAACACGTCGCGCGGGCCGGCAAAGGGTGGAATCCGGTTCGACCTGAACGTCACGCTCGAGGAAGTGAAGGCGCTCGCGGCGTGGATGGCGTGGAAGTGCGCGGTGGTCAACATACCGTTCGGCGGCGGAAAGGGCGGCGTGGTGTGCGATCCGCTCCAGATGAGCGCGGGCGAGCTCGAGCGACTGACCAGGCGTTACACGACGGGCATCATCAAGACCCTCGGTCCTGACTCGGACGTGCCAGCGCCGGACGTCAACACGAACGAGCGCGTGATGGCGTGGGTGATGGACACGTACTCGATGCACGTCGGCCACACGACGACTTCCGTCGTGACCGGAAAGCCGGTCGAGATGGGCGGCTCGCTGGGTCGTCGCGAGGCGACGGGCCGCGGCTGCATGATCGTGACGAAGGAGGCACTCGCGCACCTCGGAATGAAGGCCGCTGGGTGCACGGTCGCGGTGCAGGGCTTCGGCAACGTCGGCTCGGTCACCGCGCAGCTCCTGGCGCGTGAAGGATGCAAGGTCGTCGCGATCGGCGATCGCGACGCGGCGTTCCATAACCCGAACGGCATCAACATCGACGACGCTATCGAGCACGTCAAGAAGAACCGCAACCTGACCGGCTTCAAGGGCGGCGATTCGATCACCGGCCACGACCTGCTCACGCTCGACGTCGACGTGCTGGTGCCGGCGGCGCTCGAGAACGTGATCACGACCAAGAACGCGCCGGAGATCCGCGCGAAGATCGTGTGCGAAGGCGCCAACGGCCCGACGACGGCGGCGGCCGACACGATTCTCGATCAGAAGGGAATCTTCGTCATTCCCGACATTCTCGCCAACGCTGGTGGCGTGACGGTCTCCTACTTCGAGTGGGTGCAGGATCGCGGCGGCTATTTCTGGGACGAGGCGACGGTCAACGATCGTCTCACGGCGATCATGCGCCGCAGCTTCCAGGACGTGCTCGACATCGCGAAGAAGCACAAGGTGAACATGCGCACGGCGGCATACATGGTGTCGATCAGCCGGGTGGCGACGGTTCACCGGCTGCGGGGCATCTACTCGTAACGCGCGCATCACGTGCGCGTTACAATCGCCGCGGTCGGGCGCCCGAAAGATGCGGCGCTCGCCGCGGCGATTCGCGACTATGAGACCCGCGCGATGCGATACTGGCCACTCGGCGTGACCGAAGTGAGAAGCGAGCGCGCGGACGCGAACGTAGCCGTCGCGACCGTCAAGGAACGCGAAGGCGCTCGGCTACGCGTCGGCGATCGCGCCGGGCACGTTCGTCGTTGCGTGCGACGCAAGCGGATCGACGATGACGTCGCCGGACTTCGCGAGCTGGCTGCAGCGATGTCGCGAGGAAGCGACCGACGTCGCGTTCGTCATCGGCGGCGCATTCGGGCTCGACGGCTCGCTGCTGCGTGACGCGCGGATGCTTCTCTCGATGTCGAGCTGGACTCTGCCGCACGATCTCGCGCGGCTCGTTCTTGCGGAGCAGCTCTATCGTGCGGGGTCGATAGTGCGTGGAGAGCCGTACCACAAATGAGCGAATGGTTCACGCGCTGGTTCGGAAGGGAGTACCTCGATCTCTACCCGCATCGCGACGAGCGCGAGGCACGCGCCGTGGTGCGGATGGTCCGCGCGACGATCGGCGACGCGGAAGATAAATCGGGCGCTCGATCTTGCTTGCGGCTCCGGGCGTCACACCCGTGCGCTGTGCAGGCACATGTGGACCGTAGGCCTCGACCTCTCGATGGCGCTCCTGACCGTGGCGCGGGAGGAGTCGCCGACGTCCCCGTACGTGCGTGGTGACATGCGCGTGCTGCCGTTCGAGACGGATTGCTTCGATCTCGTGGTGAATCTTTTCACGAGCTTCGGGTACTTCGCGACCGACGAGGAAAACCGTCAGGTGTTGCGAGAGGTTCACCGCGTCAGCAAGCGCGGCGCTTCGTTCGTGCTCGATTACCTGAACGCCGACCAGGTGCGCAGCTCGCTGGTTCCGATGGACCGGCGACGCGTCGGGTCGCGCATGGTGACGCAGCGCCGCGCAATAACTCCGGACGGGAAGTACGTCGAGAAGTTCATCACCGCGACCGGGTGCGACACAGAGTACATGGAACGCGTGCGACTGTTCGAGCCCGACGAGCTGCGCTGCGTGCTTGGTGATGCCGGTTTCGAAATCGATCAGGAGTTCGGGAGCTACGCCCAAGACGCGCTCACCGCGGACAGTCCGCGCGCCGTGTTCTTCGCGCACGCCGCATGATCCGCGCGCTCACACGCGACATCGGCGGATCGGAGCTCGCCCGACGCGCCATGGCTGGCGGGCTCGGTCAGTGGTACGCACCGCAACTTCGCAATGCGGACGACTGGTCTCGGGCAGCGACAGCACTTGCAGCGGAGTTCGAAACCCACGACTGGCTCGGCGCGATCGCGCCAGCGTTGATGGCCTCAGGTGCCGCTGGGGACCGCATAGCGAGCTGCGCGGCACAGGGCGGGGTGGTCGTCACAGCCGGCCAGCAGCCAGGGTTGTTCGGCGGCCCGCTGTATGTGATCCACAAGGCGCTGACCGCGCTCGAGCTCGCGGACGCGATCAGCCGACGCTACGGGAATCGCAACCGCGCCGGTCTTCTGGGCGGCAACCGACGACGCTGACATCGCCGAGGCGAATCACGTCACCGTTGTGGACGGAGCGGAGCTGCGCACGCTACGGATGGCCGACGCCGCTGGCAGTGCGCGCTGTCGCTGCCGTCCCGCTCGGCGACGTGAGCTCGCAGCTGCTCGAGCTCGAGCGCGCGTGCGGTGCGAGCGCGCTCCCGGCGGTGCTACGGATGCTCGCGGACGCGTACACGCCCGATGCGACAGTCGGCTCCGCGTACGTCTCGCTCCTGCGTGCGGTGCTCGAGCCGCTCGGTGTCGCCGTGCTCGACGCGGCGCACCCCGCGGTGCGCGCAGCGGCGTCGCCGGCGCTGAGGCGCGCACTCGAAGCGGCGAGCGCCGATGTCCGCCGCTCTCGCCAAGCGCACCGCAGCGATCCGAGACGCTGGGTTCCACCCGCAGGTGGCGGATGTGCCTGCGCTGTCGCTCGTCTTCGGGTACGACGCCGATGGAACGCGAGCGCGAATCCCGGTTCGCGATGCGGCGCGCGCCTCACGCGAGCTGGACGCGCCGCAGCTCGGCCCGAACGTCCTGCTGCGGCCGGTCGTCGAGCGACAGATCCTTCCTACCATCGCGTACGTAGGCGGTCCAGGAGAGATCGCATATTTCGCGCAGGTCTCCGCCGTCGCGGACGCGTTGGGCTTTGCGACTCCGCGCATCGTACCGCGATGGAGCGGAACTCTGATCGAGCCGCAAGTGAGCGAGATTCTCGAGTCGCTCTCACTCACTGTCGGCGATTTCACGGATCCCGCACGCTGTCGAAGGCCGCGTGGCTCGCGAGGAGATGCCCGCGACGGTGCGCGGCTCGCTGCAGGAGCTGAGGGACGCGCTACGCTCGGCTGCGGAGCAGATGACCGGAACCGAGATGAGCGACGCGCTGCGCCGGTCGGTGGGAAGCATGCGGGCCGGGGTGGAGCACAGGTTGCACAGGCTGGAGCGCAGATTCGCCGCCGAGGTGAAGCGACGTGGCAGCGTGGCGCTGCGCTCCGTGGCCATCGCGCGCGCGTCGCTGTACCCGTTTGGCGTTCCGCAGGAACGTGTGCTGAGCTTCGCCGAGTTCCTAGCGCGGTACGGGGACGACATGGTGGATGTCGTGCGCGCGGCGGCGCGAGAGCACGTGATGCGCATCGTCGCGCGTGGCTGAGGAGCGCACAGGCCGCGCGGCGTTCCTCGTCGCGATCGGGATCTTCTCCAGCCGCGTTCTGGGCCTCTTTCGGTCCGCGGTCTTCGCGCACTTCTTCGGCGTGTCGGCCGCCGGCGACGCGTTCAACGTTGCGTTCCGGATTCCGAACATGTTGCAGAACCTGTTCGGTGAAGGAGTGCTCTCGGCGTCGTTCATCCCGGAGTACGCAGGACTGCGCGCGCGTGATGACGTTCCGCATGCACGCGAGCTAGCTGGCGCTGTCGCCGGCGGACTTGGGCTTGTGGCTGCCGGCAGCGGTTCTCCTCGGTGTGCTTGGCGCGCCGTGGCTCGTTCGCGTGATCGCGCCCGGCTTCGAGGGCGCGAAGTATGAGCTCACGGTGCAGCTCACGCGCGTGCTGTTTCCCGGCGCAGCGTTGCTCGTGCTGTCCGCCTGGTGCCTCGGGATACTCAACAGTCACCGAAAGTTTCTTCTGTCATACACTGCGCCGGTCGCGTGGAACGTCGCGATGATCGCAACGCTGCTCATCTTCGGTCCGGGTCGCCCCGCGGCGCGCCTCGCGCTCTTTCTCGCGTGGGGATCGGTGATCGGGAGCGCCGCGCAATTTCTTGTGCAGGTGCCGAGCGTGATCCGGTACGCTGGTCGCGTGCGTCCGAACATGCACTTCCATGCGGCGGCGGTGCGGCGCGTCTTTGCCAACTTCGGTCCGGTCTTCGTAGGTCGCGGCGTGGTACAGCTCAGCGGATTCGTCGATCTGCTGCTCGCCTCGTTCGTGCCGGGAGCAGTGACTGCGCTCACGTATTCGCAGACGTTGTACATGCTTCCGGGGAGCCTGTTCGGTCAGGCCGTGGCCGCGGCCGAGCTCCCCGCGATGTCGAGCGCGCTCGGCACTCAGGAAGAAGTGGCGGCGGTGCTACGCGCACGGCTGAACGCGGGAATGCGGACCATCGCGTTCTTCGTCGTGCCGTGCGTGGCGGCATTTCTCTTTCTCGGCGGCGTGATCGCCGCGGCGCTGTTCCAGACGGGGAAATTCCACGGCAGCGACGCGCGCTGGGTATGGGAGATCCTCGGCGGATCTACGATCGGACTTCTCGCGTCGACTCTCGGCCGACTCGACTCGTCCACGTATTACGCTCTGCGCGACACGCGAACGCCGCTCAAGTTCGCCGTCGTCCGGATCGCACTGACGACCGTGCTCGGTTACGTCAGCCTGCTGTACGTTCCGCGCTGGCTCGGCATTGACCCGCGCTGGGGCGTCGCTGGGCTCACGGCGTCGGCCGGCGTCGCGGGATGGCTCGAGTTCATCCTGCTGAGGCGTGGGCTCACGCGCCGCATCGGTCGCACTGGGCTGACTGCCGCGTACGTGATCCGCCTCTGGGCCGCGGCTCTACCGGCGATCGCCATCGCGGAGATCGTGCGGCTAGGGGTCGGCAAGCTGCAGGCTACAATCGTCGGCGTCATCGTGCTCGGGACGTACGGCGTCGCGTACATCGCCATCGCACGCGCGCTCAAGATCCAGGGCGCGATCGACCTCACGCAGCGCGTCGAGCGTCGGCTGACGCGGCGCAGCGCGAGTGTCGCATAGGCCTCGTGAATTGCGCGCGTCCGGGACTTGCATCGAGCGCAACACGAGACCGCCGCGCGAGTATTACTGAGCATGCCTGAAACGCCTGAGCGCGTCGCCCAGAAACTTCCCCATCTTCCCGAAGATCCGGGCGTCTACCTGTGGAAGAGCGCCGATGGAACGGTGCTGTACGTGGGGAAGGCGAAGAGACTCCGCTCACGCGTGCGCAGCTACTTCGCGAGCGACCATCCATTCAGCGTCAAGACGCAGCACCTCGTGCGCCAGATCGCGGATCTCGAGACGATCGTGGTGCCGACCGAAGCTCACGCGCTGATCCTCGAAGCGAACCTCATCAAGGAATACCGGCCGAAGTTCAACATCGCGCTGCGCGACGACAAGTCGTATCCGTACATCAAGGTAACGGTGAACGAGCCGTACCCGCGAGTCTACGTCACGCGACGGCTCGTGAGCGACGGCGCCAAGTATTTCGGTCCGTACACCGACGTCGGTGCGATGCGGCGCTCGCTCAACGTCGTGAAGCGCATCTTCACCGTGCGCTCGTGCAATTACGACATGCCGCGCGAGATGCCGGAGCGCCCGTGCCTCGATTACTACATCAAGCGCTGCAAGGCGCCGTGTATCCTCGCACAGAGTCAGGGTGAATACGCCGCGATGATCGACGAGGTTCTCCTCTTTCTCGACGGGCGCTCCAGCGAAGTGGTCGCGCGCGTCCGCGATCGCATGGACATCGCCGCGGCCAATCTCGACTTCGAGCGCGCGGCGGAGATGCGCGACGTTCTGCACCATCTGGAGAAGATGGAAGAGCCGACCGTCGTGCTCCGCGTGGAGGGCGGCGACCGTGACGTCATCGGCTATGCGCGCGACGGCGATGACGCGGTGGTGGCCATCCTTCGAATTCGCGAGGGGAAGCTGCTCGCGCGAGAGCACCGTTTCGTAGAGAACATCGACGGGGAGGAGGACGCCGATGTTCTACGCGTCTTTCTCGCCGGCAATTACGTCGCGATGCCCGAGCGCGCGAGCGAGCTGCTGGTGCCGTTCGACTTTCCTGATCGTGAGCTGCTCGAAGAATCGCTGGACGGCGGACGAATACACGTTCCGCAGCGCGGAGTGCGGCGCGATCTCGTCGAGCTCGCCGAGCAGAACGCGCGGCATCTTCTGGAAGAATTCAAGCTCGCGTCGGCCGAGTCCGATTCGCGTGCTGGAGATCCAGTATACGAGCTCGCGCGTGAAGTTGGGCTGCAACACCTTCCGCGCACGATGGTCTGCTTCGACATCTCGACCACGCAGGGAACCGACACGGTCGGGTCGGCGGTGTTCTTCGAGAACGGCCGCGCCAAGCGCAGCGAGTATCGCAAGTTCAAAGTGAAGACCGTCGTCGGCACCGATGACTTCGCGTCGATGCATGAGGTGGTGTCGCGCTACTTCGCGCGGCGCAAGGAAGAGGAGAAGCATCTGCCGGACCTCATCGTCATCGACGGCGGCAAGGGTCAGCTCTCCGCTGCGCACGCCGCGCTCGAGGAGCAGGGACTCGGCAACAGTCAGCTCATCAGCCTGGCGAAGCGTGAAGAAGAAATCTTTATCTGGGGACGCGCGGAGCCGCTGAGGCTCTCGAGGCGATCGCCGGCCTTGCGGATGCTTCAGCAGATCCGTGACGAGGCCCACCGATTTGCGGTGACTTTCAACCGCAAGCGTCGCTCGATGAGAACTGTCACGTCGGAGCTGCTCTCCATTCCTGGCGTCGGACCGTCGAAGCGCAAGCTTCTCCTGCAGACGTTCGGCAGTGTACAGGGCGTGCGCGACGCGCCCGTCGACGACATCGCCGCGCTCCGGGGTTTCTCGCGCGAGTCGGCCGAGAAGCTCAAGGCACGGCTTGCGGAGCGAGATCCGGCGGCGTGACGCCGCGCGAAACGGTCCGCCCAAGCGCGTCCTACGCTTGCCGCAGCTAGCGTCCGGGGTGACATTTCGCGCATGGCTTGGTTCAGAAAGGACAAGAAGCCGCGCAGACCGCGTCGTGAGCGCCTCGAGATTCCGGTGGACGCGTGGGAGAAGTGCGAGGAGTGCGGCTATACCGACATCACCGAGAAGTTCGTCAGGAACCTCAACGTGTGTCCATCTGCGGCTACCACCGCCGCATCCGCGCGTGGGACTACGCCAACATTCTTCTCGATGAAGGAACCGCGGAAGAGACCGAGGTGGACATCAGATCGACGGACCCGCTCGGATTCCCCGAGTACGCTGCGCGTCTCAAGAAGGCGACCATCAACGCCGGCGAAGGCGACGCGATTCTCACGCTTTCGGGGCAGCTCGGCGAGTCGCCCGTCAATCTCGGCGTGATGGACTTTGCCTTCATGGGCGGATCGATGGGGTCCGTCGTCGGAGAGAAGATCGCGCGGCTCGGTCAGCGCTCGCTCGAGAAGAAGCATCCGCTCGTCATAGTCTGCGCATCGGGCGGCGCGCGAATGCAGGAAGGCGTGCTCTCGCTGATGCAGATGGCGAAGGCGTCTGCCATGCTCTCGCAGCTCGCGGAGCGCCGCGTCCCGTACGTGTCGATCCTCACCAACCCGACTACGGGCGGCGTGAGTGCCAGCTTCGCGATGCTCGGCGACGCAATCATCGCCGAGCCCGGCGCGGTGATCGGGTTCGCCGGCCCGCGAGTGATCAAGCAGACAATCGGGCAGGATCTTCCTGAAGGATTCCAGACGGCCGAGTTCCTGCTCGAGCATGGAATGGTGGACATGGTCGTGCCTCGGAACGAGCTGAAGCCAACAGTTGGCCGGCTGCTCCGGCACATGAGCGGAAAGCCAGCGGCGACGGGATGGCTGTCGGCGTAAGCGAATACTCGCGAGCTCTCGCGAGGCTCTTCGAAAGAGTAGGCAACCGCGTCGCACCTGGGCTCGAGACGACCGAGAAGCTGCTGGCTGCGCTCGGCGATCCTCACCGCGCGTACCCGTCGCTTCACATCGCGGGCACGAACGGGAAGGGAAGCACGGTCGCGACGCTCGATGCGCTGCTCCGTCCCGGCGGGCGACGCGTTGGACGGTACACGTCGCCGCATCTCATCGATTTCCGTGAGCGCGTCGCCGTCAACGGCGTGGCGATATCCGAAGACGAGGTCGTGGCGCTGCTCGCGCGGATCGAGCCGCTCGCGATCGAGCTCGAACGCGACCTTCTTCGAGATCACGACCGCGTTGGCGTTCGCGCACTTCGCCGCGGCGAAGGTCGACGTCGCTGTGATCGAGACCGGGCTCGGCGGCAGGCTCGACAGCACGAACGTGCTCGACCCGCTCGTCGCGGCGGTGACGAGCATCGGCCTCGACCACATCGAATTCCTCGGCGGCACCCTCGAGGAAATCGCCGACGAGAAAGGCGGGATCTTCAAGTTCGGACGGCGCGGCGGTCATCGGCGAGCAGCGCACCGACCTCGCTCGGCGGCTCGCGGACCGCGCGGCGGAGCGAGGCGCCGCTCCGATCGCGGTGGTGCGGACCGACTGGCGCGGCTGGTCCGTCTCACTCACTCGCGGGCTGACCTCGTTCACTGCGCAGACACCGCGAGGGAAGTTTCAGGTCTCGACCAGGCTCATCGGCGAGCAGCAGGTTCAGAACACGCTCACCGCGCTCGCGACGCTGAGCGCGGCCGGCGACAAGTACTGGCTCAAGCCCGACGCGATGAACAAGGCGCTAGGCGAGATCGAGCTCCCAGGGCGCTTCCAGCGGGTCGGCGACTGGCTCTTCGACGTGGCGCACAACGCCCCAGGCGCGCGGGCGCTCGCCGCGACGATAGCCGCACGCCCAACGCCGCGCCCACTGACGGCGGTGCTGGGCGTGCTGAGGGACAAGGACTGGCGCGGGGTGATCGACGCGCTGGCGCCTGTCGTCGACAGGTTCATCATCACGCAGCCATCGAGCGCGCCTGCCGAGCGCGCGTGGGACCCGATTGCCGCGGCGGCCCACGCCAACTCGCTCAAGATTCCCGTCACGCTGGAGGTCGATTTCGACGTACGCGCGTCGGCCGCGCTCGAGCGCTTCCGGGTACCAAGCTCGTTACGGGCTCGTTCCACACAGTGGGCGACGCCATGAAGCTGCTCGGCGTCGATCCGCTCGCCGGACGTCAGCCGCGCAGCTGATCGCGAGCGGAACGCCGCGTCGCTGCAGCGGTAGCACCAGGGGTCGGTAGCTAATAGGTTTGGACGATGGCGCACACATCCCTGCCGGGATTTCGCGATTTCTATCCCAGAGCAGTTCGCCGAGCGCGCGCACGTCATGCGCGCGTGGCGCGAAGTGGCGCGCCGCTACGGCGTTCGTCGAGTACGACGGGCCGCCGCTGGAGCCGCTCGATCTCTACACCGCAAAGAGCGGCGACGAGATCGTCGGCCAGCTCTACAACTTCACCGACAAGGGCGGCCGCGAGGTCGCGCTGCGTCCGGAGATGACGCCGACGTTCGCGCGGATGGTCGGCGCGCAGAGCGAACGCGCTGCGCAAGCCGATACGCTGGTTCTCGATGCCGCAGCTCTTTCGCTACGAGCGGCAGCAGCGCGGTCGGCTCCGCGAGCACTTCCAGCTCAACGTCGACATCGTCGGCGAGACGAGCGTCGACGGCCGACGCGGAGCTGCTCGCGTGCGCCATCGAGATCATGCGCGAGTTCGGGCTGACCGCACGCGAAGTCGTCGTGCGCGCGTGTCCGACCGCCGGCTGCTGCGCGCCTATCTCGACGCCCTCGGCATCACGCGACGACGCAGATGCCGGCGGTCTTCGCCGTCGTCGACAAGCTCGAGCGGCAGCCGCGACAGCGTCTCGCGCGAGAAGCTGCCGCGCGGGCATGGCGTGACGGACGCGCAGATCGAGCGTGTGCTGCGTGTCGCAGACGCGTCGACTGGATCGACGTCGCTGACGCGCTCGCGAACTCCGGCGATGCGACGCCGGCGCTCGTCGGCGAGATCGAGCGACTTCGCTTCGCTACTTCGCCGCACTCGAGGCGCTCGGTGTGGCGATGACTGGGTGCGCATCGATCTCTCGATCGTGCGCGGGCTGGCGTACTACACCGGAATGGTGTTCGAGCTGTTCGACGCGAACGGCGAGTTTCGCGCGATCTGCGGCGGCGGCCGCTACGACAATCTCCTCGGCGCGCTCGGCGGCGTCGACCTTCCCGCGCTCGGCTTCGGCATGGGCGACGTCGTGCTCACCGAGCTGCTCCGCGACCGCGGGCTGCTGCCAGCGACGAGACCAGGCTCGACTACTGGGTAGTCGCGGACGCCGGACGTGCAGCTCGTGCAGGTCGATGGCGCGAGCGCGCAGCGGCTGCGCGCCGGCGGCGCGTAGCGTCGAATACGCGCTGCGCGAGCAGGCACTCGTGCAAGCAGAAGCGGCACAAGGCCGCGCGGGCGCGCCGACGTGCGCGCGCCGACTGATGCACCTGGCCGAGCTGCGAGTCGAGATCCGGCCGACAGCGTGCAACGTCGCTTCGCGCATCGGACTGGCTCACATCAATCACGATGGCTGACGACAAGAAGCTCACGACTCGCGCCGCAGACTTCAGCGCCTGGTACAACGAGGTGGTGCTGCGCGCCGAGCTCGCGGATTACTCGCCCGTGCGCGGCTGCATGGTCATCCGGCCCAACGGGTACGGCATCTGGGAGCGGATGCAGCGCGCGCTCGACGACATGTTCAAGGAGACGGGGCACAGCAACGCGTACTTCCCGCTCCTCATCCCGCAGAGCTTCCTGCAGAAGGAGGCGGAGCACGTCGAGGGCTTCGCGCCGGAGACGGCCGTCGTCACCTACGGCGGCGGCAAGGAGCTCGAGGAGCCGCTCGTCATCCGGCCGACCTCCGAGACGATCATCTACTCGATGTTCGCCAAGTGGGTGCAGAGCTACCGCGACCTGCCGCTGCTCATCAACCAGTGGGCGAACGTCGTGCGCTGGGAGATGCGCACGCGCCTGTTCCTGCGCACGCTCGAGTTCCTCTGGCAGGAAGGGCACACCGCGCACGCCACGCACGACGAGGCCGAGGAGGAGGCGCGGCGGATGCTCGGCGTCTATCGCGATTTCATGGAAGGCTACATGGCCATGCCGGTCATCACCGGGCAGAAGACGGAATCCGAGAAGTTCGCCGGCGCGCTGCGCACGTACTCCTGCGAGGCGATGATGCAGGACAACAAGGCGCTGCAGGCGGGCACGTCGCACAACCTCGGGCAGAACTTCGCCAAGGCGTTCGACCTCAAGTTCCAGGCCGAGCGCGGGAGACCTCGAGTACGCGTGGAACACGAGCTGGGGCGTCTCGACGCGACTGGTCGGCGGGCTCGTCATGACTCACAGCGACGACAACGGACTGCGCATCCCGCCGCTGCTCGCGCCGATCGAGCTCGTGATCGTGCCGATCTACCGCAGCGACGAGGAGCGCGCGCGCGATGCTCGAGGCGGCGCGAACGCGTGATGCAGACGCTCGCTCGGACTGGGAGCGACGCGAGTCCGGACCGGCTGCGCGTCCACATCGACGACCGCGAGGGGATGAAGCCGGGCGCCAAGTACTACGAGTGGGAGCTGCGCGGCGTGCCCGCTGCGCATGGAGCTCGGGCCGCGCGACCTCGACACGAACCAGGCGGTTCTCGTTCGCCGCGACACGCGTGAGAAGACGCCCGTCTCGCTCGACACGATCGGCGAGGACGTCAACGAGCATGCTGCTGCGCGATCCAGGACGACATGCTCAGCGCCGCGCGCGAGCGGCGCGAGGCGAACAGCATTCGCGGCCGCGATCACCTACGACGAGTTCCGTGAGGTGATGGACGGCGAGGGCGCGTTCGTCTACGCCGGTTGGTGCGGCGACCGACGCGTGCGAGGCACGCGATCAAGGAGGAGACGAAGGCGACGATTCGCGTCCTGCCCGACGAGGAGTTCCGATCGCCGAGGCGCCGACGACGCTGTCTCAAGTGCGGCGAGCCGTCCGTCGCCGAGGCGCTGTGGGCGAAGGCGTACTGACCGACGCAGGCTTACACGCAGGCACGACGGCGACGCTCTGGTGCGACGGCGTGCCGCTCGAGCGGATCGCGCGCGACGGTCGGCACGCCGGCGTACGTGTACAGCGCGGCGACGATCCGCGAGCGGTACGACGCAGCTCGCCGACGCGATCGCTCGCGCCGGTGCCGCACCGCATTCACTACAGCTCAAGGCGAACTCGAGCGCTCGCGATGCTCGCGCTGCTCGCGACGCTCGGCGCGGGCGTCGACGTCGTGTCTGGCGGTGAGCTCGCACCGCGCGCTGCGCGCCGGCTTCGTCGGCCGACGACATCGTCTTCAGCGGCGTGGGGAAGACGGAGCGCGAGCTGGCGAGGCGCTCGACGCCGGAGTGCTGCTGCATCAACGTCGAGAGCGAAGGCGGAGCTCGCGGATGATCGAGCGGCTGGCGCGCTGCGCGTGGCGTGGTCGCGACGGTCTCGCTGCGCGTGAATCCGGAAGTCACGCGTCGACACGCCGCACGAGTACATCGCGACCGGGCAGCACGGGCAGAAGTTCGGCATCCCGCACGATCGTAGTTCTCGAGGTCGCGCGGCAGGCGACAGCGCATGCCCGAACGTGCGGCTGGTCGGGCTCGACATGCACATCGGGTCGCAGATCTCCGCGCATCGACCCGTACCGCGCGGGCGTCGAGCGTTCTGCTCGAGTCTGATGAGCGCGATCTGCGAGCTCGGCGGCTCGCGGCGCATCACGGTATCTCGACGTCGGCGGCGGCCTCGGGGTGCGCTACGACACGGAGCCGCCGTCCGGATCTGCAGTCGATTCGCGAGCTGGCGCTCGCGCCGGTCGCGCGCACATCCGGCGTCTCGATCGATCATCGAGCCGGGGCGATTCCTCGTCGCGGAAGCCGGCGTGCTGCTCGCACGCGTGCTGTATCGCAAGCGCAGCGGCGGCAAGGAGATACGTCGTCACCGACGCGGGGATGAACGAGCTCATCCGCCCGTCGCATCTACGAGTCGCCTACCACGCCATCGATCTGGTGAGCGGCGACGACAGCGCCGCGGCTGCGCGCGACGTCGTCGGGCCCGTGTGCGAGAGCGGCGACTTCTTCGCGCTCGACCGCGAGCTCGACGATGTCTCAGCCCGGCGACCTCTCGTGGCACTGCGACGTTGGCGCGTACGGCTACGCGATGGCGTCCAACTACAACTCGCGACTGCGTCCGGCCGAAGTGCTGGTCGATGGGACCGGTTCGCGGTCGATCACGCGCGCGAAGAGTACGACGATCTGACGCGTCTCGAGACGCTCACACCAACGTGGAGTGAAGGCTGATGCGAGTTGGAATCCTTGCTGACACGCACGACCGCGTGCCGGCGATCGCGGCGCTCGTCGCGAGGCTGGCGGAGCAGGGCGTCAGCCTGCTGCTGCACGCCGGCGACTATTGCTCGCCGTTCTCGCTCACGCCGTTCGAATGACGCGAACATCCCGCTGCTCGGCGTCTTCGGCCGCAACGACGGTGACCCGGAAGGGTTGAGCGCTGTCGCGCGCGCAGGGCGTCGGCGCCGAGCTGTACGAGTCGCCGCACAGCTTCGAGGTCGCCGGTAAGCAGATTCTGCTCGTGCACGACATCGGCGACGTGCACGAGCGCTCGCTCGGCCATCACGACATCGTATTTCACGGCAGCACGCATCAGGCAGAGATGAAGCCGCGCGGCGACGACGCTGATCGTGAATCCGGGCGAGGCGTGCGGCTGGCTGTACGGCGCGTGCACGGCTGCGGTCCTGGATCTCGAGCAGCGCGCCAGGTCGAGCTTCATCACGCTCGACGGCGTCGAATGACTGAGCGCGCGCGACGCGCATTCTGATCATCGACTTCGGCTCGCAGTACACGCAGCTCATCGCGCGCCGAGTGCGCGAGGCGCGCGTCTACTCGCGAGATTCATCCGCCGACGCGCAGCGCTGGATTGGGTGCGCGACTGGAAGCCGACAGGCATAATCCTCAGCGGCGGACCCAACTCGGTGTACGGCGACGACGTGCCGACAGCGGACGTCGAGCTGCTGTCGCTCGCGCCGGTGCTCGGCATCTGCTACGGGATGCAGCTCGTCGCGCACTTGCTCGGAGCGCCGGTGCTACGTGCCGGGCGGCGCGAGTACGGCCGCGCCGAGCTCTGCGTGCGCGGCGACCGACGGGCTCTTCGCCGGCTTCAGCGCCGGCGAGTGCACTGACGGCGTGGATGAGCCACGGCGATCACGTCGACGAGCCGCCGGCGGGCTACATCGTGACGGCGACGAGCCGAGCGAATCCGGTCGCGGCGATCCGCCACGAGACGCGGCCGATCCACGGCGTGCAGTTCCACCCCGAGGTCGCGCACACGCCGCGCGGCGGCGAGCTGATCGCGAACTTTCTGTTCGACATCTGCGGCGCCGAGCCGAGCGTGGACGCCCGGGTCGTTCGTCGAGCAGCGAGATCGCGCAGATCCGCGAGCGCGTCGGCAGACTCGCGCGTGATCTGCGGGCTGTCGGGCGGCGTCGACTCGTCCGTCGCGGCGGCGCTCGTGCACCGCGCGATCGGCGATCAGCTCACCTGCATCTTCGTCGACACCGGGCTGCTGCGGCTTCACGAGCGCGAACAGGTCGAGCGGACCTTCCGCGCGCAACATGGGCATCGACCTCGTCACGGTCGACGCTGGCGAGCGCTTCCTCGACGCGCTGGCCGGCGTCGAGGATCCGGAGCGGAAGCGGAAGATCATCGGCCACACGTTCATCGACGTGTTCGAGGAAGCGACGAGCGGCTGCGGGCGGCGACGCGAAGTTCCTCGTCCAGGGAACGCTCTATCCCGACGTGATCGAGTCCGCTTCGCCGACGCGGCGGCCCGTCGGTAACGATCAAGACCCACCACAACGTCGGCGGCCTCAAGCGCGACATGAAGTTCGAGCTCATCGAGCCGCTGCGCGAGCTGTTCAAGGACGAGGTGCGCAACGTCGGTCGCGAGCTCGGGCTGCCGGAGGAGATGGTCGGCCGGCATCCGTTCCCGGGACCCGGCCTCGGCGATCCGCGTCCTCGGCGCGGTGACGCCCGAGAAGCTCGAGGTGCTGCGCCGCGCCGACGCGATCTATCTCGAGGAGATCCGCGCCGCGGGTCTGTACGACGAGATCTGGCAGGCGTTCGCCGTGCTGCTGCCCGTGCGCAGCGTCGGCGTGATGGGCGACGAGCGGACCTACGAGAACGTGCTCGCGCTGCGCGCGGTGACGAGCACGCGACGGCATGACCGCCGACTGGTATCCACTTCCCGCACGACGTGCTCGGCGCGGATCTCGAACCGGATCATCAACGAGGTGCGCGGCGTGAACCGCGTCGTCTACGACGTCAGCTCCAAGCCGCCGGCGACGATCGAGTGGGAGTGAGGCCGGCGCCGGTCGCGCCGCCCGAGTCGCTCAGACGCCCTTTTCCTTCAGCAGCGCCATGAACTGCGACGGCTCGGTGAGCTGCCAGCAGCCGCTCCGGCACGTCGGGCTCCTTGCTGAACTGGGCGATCTTGCCGAGCACCGGCAGGTACTGATTGGAGACCTCGAGCGGCGGCGCGACGATCAGGAAGAAGAAGTGCACCGGCTTCTCGTCGATCGCCTTGAAGTCGACGCCGTCCTTCTTGCGGCCGAACGCGACGCGCAGCTTGTTGACGACGAGCGAGCGGCAGTGGGGGATCGCGATGCCGCGCCCGATGCCCGGTCGAGCCGAGGTTCTCGCGGCGCTTGAGCATCTTGAACAGCATGCCCTCGGACTTATCGTCGAGCTTGAGCAGCGCCGATCAGCTCGCGAAGGATGTCGTCCTTCGTTGTCGGCTTCGAGGTCGAGCTTGATCGCGTCTTCGCAGAAGAACTCGCGCAGTTCCATTTGCTTTCGCGGCGGGAACGGTCGTGTTCGAACTGAACCGTGCAAGCGTACGTTGCCCAGTCGGCAGATGTCAAATCATGCGCGTTGCCGCGCCACTCCTTGAACATTAACTTCAGGCATGAACCGCTTTCCGTTTCCGACCTCCGCGCCGACGTTCCGCTCTACCTCGCGCCCATGGCCGGCGTGTCGGAGTCGCCGTTCCGGCGGCTCTGCCGCCGCTTCGGCGCGGACGTCGTCGTCACGGAGTTCCTGTCCGCCGAAGGCGATCCGACGCGAGAATCCGGCGACGATCAGCAAGCTGCGCTTCGGCGCCGACGAGCGCCCGATCGGCGTCCAGATCTTCGGCGCCGATCCGGACGCGATGGGCGAGGCCGCGGCGCTCGTCACCGACGTGTTCCAGCCGGAGTTCATCGACATCAACTTCGGCTGCCCGGTCAAGAAGGTCGTCAAGCGGAACGGCGGCTCGGGGTGCCTCAAGGACCTGGACCTCGTCGAGGCGGTCATCCGCGCGGTCTCGCGCGCGACGCACGCTGCCGGTGACCGTGCAAGATCCGCAGCGGCTGGAACGAGGAGATGCGCGACCCGGTGACGATCGCGCTTCGCTGCCAGGACGCGGGCGCCCGCGCGCTCACGCTGCATCCGCGCACGCGCACGCAGATGTACTCGCGGCGCAGCGCGCTGGGACGAGATCGCCGCCGTCGTCGACGGCGCTCGAGATTCCCGGTGCTCGGCAACGGCGACATCAAGACCGCCGGAAGATGCGGTCCGCATGTGGCGTGAGACGGCTTGCGCCGGCATCATGATCGCGCGCGGATCATTCGGCCAGCCGTGGATCTTCGATCAGACGCGCGATCTGCTCGACGGCCGCGCCGATGCGGCCGGCGCCACCGGTCGAAGAGCGCTTCGCGCATTGCGCTCGGAGCACGCGCGGATGGCGGACGACTACGAGCCGGACCGCGCGCGGCGCCGCGATCGAGTTCCGCAAGCATCTCGGCTGGTACGTGAAGGGGCTGCCCGGCTCGGCGGAGCTTCGCAAGAAGCTCTACGCGGTGGAGTCGGTCGCCCAGATCGAGCAGATCTTCGGCGATTACCTCGCGGCCTATCCGAACGCCGCTCCCACTGACTTCGATTCACAGACCACCGCCGAAGATGCAGACGCAGCCGTCGCCGCAGCGGCATAGCGGCGACGTCGCGATGAGCGGCGCGATCACGGACTTTCTCGCTGACGCGCGCGACCTCATGGGCGCAGACAGCGCCTCGCTCTGGGATGCGTCGCGCGAGGACGGGGATCTTCTTCTCTGCGGTTACGCTGGACCCGCATCATCACTTCCGCCCGCGCCGCTGGACTCCAAGGGCGCCGGACTCGTGATGTGGGCCGCCCAGCAGCAGCTTGGTGAGATCTCCACGGACGGCGACCCGCCGCGCGTTGCAGCGACGCCTGTCGTCAGAAGCGACACCGAGCGGCTCGTGCTCGCGGTGGCGACCGCGAGTGGCGCGCTTCGAATGGACCGCGAGGAGCTAAGGCGCTGGCTGCCGCGGATGGCGCGACACGTCGCTGCCGTCCACGCTCTCGTAGAAGCACAACGCGCGGCGGTGCGCGCCGAGCGCCACGCGGATCTTCTCCTGCTCACTGCTACCCAGCTTCAGGAGAACAGGAGCGTCGAAGCGCTCGGCGCATCGCTCTGCACCGCGCTCACGCAGATGACCGCCTCGAAGCGCGCCTCCCTCGTGAGGTGGGAGGCCGACAAGCACCACGGCGAGATCGCTTACGCGACGCGCGGCCACATCGTGGAGGTCGGCGCGCCGGTGACGGCGGAAAGCCTCGTCGGCCGCGCATGCGTCGAGGACAAGCCGCGGGTAGTCGCCAGAGCCGCGTCGGCCACTGAGCCGAGCGTCGTGTACGGCGGCGACGAGCCGGAGCGGACGGTGGAATCGCTCACCATCATCCCACTTCGCGGCGAGGGGAGCGTGATAGGCGCCCTCTGCGCGGAGGGCGAGGGCGCGATGCAAGTGTCGTCGGCCGACGCGAAGAACCTCCGGCTCCTCGGGATTGCTCGGAGGAGCGGCGCTCGAGACGATCTGGGAGATCGAGGAGATCAACCGCCGCGCCAGAACCGACGCGCTCACGGGTCTCGCCAACAGGCAGCAGTTCGAGGACCGTCTCACGCGCATCGTAGCCGAGACCAACAGGTTCGGAGGATCGTGCGCGCTCGTCGTCGCCGACATAGACAGGTTCAAGCACGTGAACGACACGTTCGGTCACCAGTTCGGCGACCAGGTGCTCAAGCGGGTGGCCGCTGCGCTTCAGAATGAGATCAGGACCGTCGATCTGGCCGCGCGGTACGGCGGTGAGGAAGTGGCGATCCTTCTTCCTCAAACCAATCTCGAAGGCGCGTGTCAGCTGGCGGAGCGGCTGCGGAAGGCGGTCGCTCGCCATCCGCACACTGTTGGCGGTCGCGAGATCACGGTGACGATCTCGCTCGGTGTGGCGGCGTACCCGGAGGGCGCACGAGACCGAGATCAGCTCTTCCTCGTGGCTGACAGGGCGCTCTACGCCGCGAAGCGAGCGGGGAGAAACAGAGTCGTGACTGGCCACGCATAATATTGCAGCGCAATAGGTTAGGCGCGCGCAGTTAAAGCCCTTTCTAAATCTGGACCGCAGCGGTTATATTGAGACTGTTAGGGGGCGACCGGCTTCGACGGGGTTAGTGAAGCCGTGGCAGCGTGCCGAGGTCTCTGGACCCTCGTTAAACCTCTGGAATTTTTCACAACTGCCAACGACAACTTGGCCCTGGCTGCGTAACCTGCGTTAACTCGCGGTTGCTGCACCTGCCTGGTTCGGAGCGCTCCTGACGCGCCGGCCAGGTATCGCAAATTCGGGATAGTGTCGCGGGGCGGCTCCGCCCGAGACGCGAAGCTTTAGGAGCCTTGTCCAACCGTAGCCGCGCCTTTCCGGTCGCGGTTGGAGAGACAGAACGAAAGGCTACGCACGTAGAAGCTGTGGTGAATCTTGCTTCGGACCGGGGTTCGAATCCCCGCGCCTCCACTTTGCAAGAGAGTGCCGGAAGCGGTCAGATCGCTTCCGGCACTTCTTTTTTGTGCCGCCGGAAGATGAATTCCGGCGCGAGGGCGACGCCGACGATCGTCGTCGGGATGATCTGCAGCGCCTGGATCAGCACCGCGATGCCGACCGCCGCGCTTCCACTCAGCCCGAAGGGCGCCGTCGCGAGAGCGTACGCGAACTGGAAGAATCCCACGTTCCCAGGCGTCGCGCGCACCACGAGCGAGACGTTGGTCGCGAGGAGCGCGGCGAGTGTTCCAGCGATCGGCAGGTGGGCGTGTGCGGCCTTCGCGGCGTAGTAGAAGGTCAGGAGCTGGAGCACCCACGCCGCGATGGTGAAGAGAAGGATCGCCACGATCCGCGGGCCGGTCGCGAGCTCGCGCATGCTGGCTCCGAAGTCCGCCAGCCACGCGCGCGTCACCGACCGCCAGCCGCGCGGCTTGGCGCGCCGCTCCGGCACGTGCTCCGGCTCGGCAACCTGCGCCGTGCGGGCGAGCCAGACGAGCCCGATTGCTATGATCACGATCAGCGCGAGTGCTGGCCAGCGTAGCTCCTGAAGCTGTCGAGGCAGCTCGAAGAGTCGCCGTGCCGATCGCCAGGAGTGCGACGAAGCCTATCGGGTCGAAGAGACGGTCGAGTGCCGCGGTCGCCACCACCCGGGACGTGGACGCGCCGCTCGAGCGTGTGATGAACACGACGCGGGCAGCGTCACCGCCGTTGGCGACCAGGACGTTGTTGAGGCCGGCGCCGGCGAACGTCGCCCGCATCGCGAGGCCGATCGACGGCGCGCCAATCGCGCGCAGCAGGATCCACCAGCGGAAGCCGCGTGCGACGAGCGAGAGCAGATTGAACGCGAGCGACGCGAGGAGCAGCGGGCGCGATGCGTTGATCATCGCCGCCCACGCGGTGCCCCAATCGACTTTGCGTGCAAAGACGATCAGGAGCGCGATTATGGCTAGAGAAAGCAGGATCCGTCAGTACGCGCCCAATCGGGATGCGCTTCATGCGGTGGGCAGCGTTGCAAACCCGTAGCCGCGAACTCGAAGCTCATCGATGATCCGTGGGATCGACTGCGCTGTCTGCATGCGGTCGCCGACTGGATCGTAGCCATCGCCGTCGTGCAGGAGCAGGATTCCCCCGGGGCGTATTCCGCTGACGGCGCGCTGCACTATGGCGTCCACGCCGGGTCGATCGCTGTCCCACACGCCCAGCGACCAGCCGACGGTCTGCTCTCCAAACGACATCGCGATGGAGGTGACCCACGGGCTGCGGAAGCCATGCGGCGCACGGAAGAAGCCCGGGATGCCGCCGCCGGCAGTCTCGATGGCGCGCTTCCCGCGCCCGATGTCGTCGCGCACGTACGCGGCGCTGCTGAAATGCAGCTTCCGGTGGAAGTAGCCGTGATTCCCGATCTGATGTCCCTCGCCGGCTGCGCGGAGGACGAGCTCCGGCCAGCGCTCGACGTGCCGCCCGAGAAAGAAGAACGTCGCGCGGACCTGCGCTCTGGCCAGCGCGTCGAGGATGAGCGGGGTCGAGTACGGATTAGGGCCGTCGTCGAACGTGATCGATATGTCGTTGGTGCCGGCTGGCAGCCGATCGATGACCCTGCCGAAGAGCGAGGAGTTACGGTGGAAGGCGCCGTAAGCGGCCGCGCCGATGGCTGCGGCCACGGTGCCGGCGGCCGGCAGGATCATGCAGCGGCTCTACGCCTTGCCAGAACGTGTCGTATTGCTCGAGCACGCGCGCCGTGACGCGGGCCCATGCATACTGCTCCGCTTCGCGCCGCCCGGTGTTGCCAAGCGCGTGCGCAGCGTCTCGTCGTCGAGGAGCGCACCAGCGCATCGGCTAACGCATCCCGGTCGCCGCACGGGACCATCAGCGCTTCGCGCCCATCCTTCGACCACGTCGCGGAAGCCGAGGATGTCGGAGCAGACCACGGGCGTCTCGCACGCCATCGATTCGAGAAGCGTGATGCCGAACGACGCCTTGGTGGTCGGGCATGCGTACATCGCAGCTATGCGCGTAGTAGCTGGGCCGTTCCTTGAGCACAGCGCCGACGAAGGTGATGTCGGGATCGCCGCCCGCCTGCCTGGAAGTAATGCTCGCGAAGCGGACCGTCGCCGACGACGACGAGCTGGGCCTGGCGGTTGCGGCCGCGCACGCGCTTGAAGGAATCGATGAGCGTGGTCAGGCCGTTTCGCGGATCGAATCGGCCGAGGAAGAGCATCGTCGGGACGTCGCGCCTGATTCCGCGCGGCGGCGGCGCGCTCGGGTTGAACAGCTCAGTATCGATCCCGTTCGGGATGATCTGTCCAATCGGCCTCGAAGTATCGCTCGAGCGCGATCGTGGTGCAGTGGGAGACGGCAATCGCAACCTCGAGCATGTCGAGGCGCCGCTGGAAGTACTTCCGGCCAAGCTTGTAGCCGTAGCGAGTGATCGAAGTACGTGTGGAACGTCCCGACCGACGGGACAGTCGGCTTCCTCGATCGCCAGGATCGGGAGGACAGGGCTGAGCGGGGAATGGACGTGGACGATGTCGTACTGCCCGTCGCGGAGGACTCGCCGCATCTCCTTCCGGAGCGACATGCCGACCGTGATGCGCGCCTGAGAGCCGTTGGCGTAGACCGGCTGGCTGCGTCCGATGCGGATGACTCCGCGCTCGTGCCGCGCTCCCGGGATGTGCGACGTGATGATGTCGACGTGGTGTCCGCGCTCGCGCGCTTCCTTCGCGAAGAAGTGGACGTGCTCGCAGACGCCGCCGAGGTGCGGATAGTAGTACTCCGTAACGAGCGCGATGCGCAGGGGGCGCACCGTCGGCAGACCGATCGCGGGGAGCGGCAGTGGCAGCCATAGAGCCGCTACCTACCGGGAACTGCCTCAAGAGCGGCATGCGCTGCGGCTAAGCGGGCGATCGGAACGCGATAAGGAGAGCAGGAGACGTAGTCGAGACCGATCGCGTGGCAAAACTTCACCGATCGCGGCTCGCCCCCGTGCTCGCCGCAGATGCCCAATTTAATGCCCGGCCGGGCTTTTCGGCCATCCGCAACAGCGATCTGGATCAACTTGCCAACGCCGCGCTGGTCCAGCACCTGGAATGGATCATCGGGAAGAATACCGCTTTCTACGTATGCGGTAGGAAGCGGCCGGCGTCGTCGCGACTCAGCCCGAAGGTCGTCTGAGTCAGGTCATTGGTGCCGAAGGAGAAGAACTGCGCCGATGCCGCGATCTCGTCCGCGGTCAGCGCCGCGCGCGGCAACTCGATCATAGTACCGATCAGGTACGGAACGGCTTCCCCCATCACGCCGAGCACCTGATCGGCGGCGCGCTCGAGGATGGCGCGTTGGTTGTCGAACTCCGCGACCGTCGCGACCAGCGGGACCATGATCTCAGGCCGGACATCGATGCCGCGACGCTTCGCCTTGACGGCGGCCTCGAAGATCGCGCGCCCCTGCATCTCGGTGATCTCCGGATACGTGATGCCCAGGCGGCAGCCGCGATGGCCGAGCATCGGGTTGGTCTCGCGCAACGACTCGACAAGCGCGCTGCAGCTCGGCGCGCGGCATCTCGAGCGTGCGCGCAAGGAGCTTGCTCTCCTCGCCGCCGTGAGGGAGGAACTCGTGCAGCGGCGGGTCGAGCAGGCGGATGGTGACGGGGAAGCCGTCCATCGCCTCGAAGATTCCGTCGAAATCCGCGCGCTGCATCGGAAGCAGCTTGGCGAGCGCGCGGCGGCGGCCGGCTTCGTCGCGTGCGACGATCATCTCGCGCATCGCGTGAATCCGGTCGCCCTCGAAGAACATGTGCTCGGTGCGGCACAGTCCAATGCCTTCGGCGCCGAAATTCCGCGCGATGCGCGCATCGTCGCGGCGTGTCAGCGTTGGCGCGCACCCTGAGACGCCGCACCTCGTCGGCCCACCCGAGCAGCTCGGCGAAGGCCTGATACAGCGGCGCGGCTGCGCTCGGGCAGCGTGCCGTTGCATGACCTGGACGACCTCGCTCGGGATCGTGGGGAGCTCGCCCGCGAAGACGTTGCCGGTCGCGCCGTCGAGCGTGATCCAGTCTCCCTCGCTGACCGTCGCTCCATTGACGACGAACCGGCGGTGCTCGAGATCGACGTGGATGTCCTTGCAGCCGACGACGGCGCACTTGCCCATGCCGCGCGCGACGACTGCCGCGTGGCTCGTCATTCCGCCGCGCGCGGTCAGCACCGCGCGCGCGGCGACGATGCCGTGGAAGTCCTCCGGCGTGGTCTCGTCTCGCACGAGGATCACGCGATCGCCTGCGGCAGCGCGCTGCTTCGGCGACGTCAGGGTCGAAGACGGCGATGCCGCTCGCGGCGCCGGGGCTCGCCGGGAGGCCGGTGCAGAGCGGCTTGCGCGCGCGCCGACGGATCGATCATCGGGTGGAGCAGCTGGTCGAGCTGCTCGGCGGGCACGCGCAGCACGGCGGTCTGCTTCGTCGATCAGCCCCTCGTCCACCATGTCGCGCGCGATGCGCACGGCGGCGGCGGCGGTGCGCTTGCCCGTGCGAGTCTGCAGGAGATAGAGCGTCCCCGCGCTCCACGGTGAACTCGATGTCCTGCATGTCGCCGAAGTGCCGCTCGAGCCGCTCCTGCGTCTCCAGCAGCTCGCTCGTACGCGCTCGGGAAGCCGCGTCGCCATCTCGCTCGATCGGCATCGGCGTGCGGATGCCGGCGACGACGTCCTCGCCCTGCGCGTTGACGAGGAATTCGCCGTAGAACTTCTGCTCGCCGGTCGAAGGATCGCGCGTGAACGCGACACCGGTGCCCGAGTCGTCACCGAGATTGCCGAACACCATCGACACGACGTTGACCGCCGGTGCCGAGCTTCTCGGCGATGCCGTTCACGCGCCGGTAGTCGCGCGCTTTCTTGAGCGTCCACGATCGCCAGACCGCCTCGATCGCGCCCCAGAGCTGCTCCGTCGGATCGCATCGGGAAGGGCGTGCCGGTGCGATTCGCTGCACGAGCGCCTTGTACTCCTCGACGAGATTGCGCAGCGCCTCCTCGCCGAGCTCCGCGTCAGTCTGCGCGCCCTCGGTCATGCGCTTGGCGGTGAGAAGATGCTCGAAGTCGTGCATCGGGACGCCGAGCACGACGTCGGCGTACATCTGGATGAAGCGGCGATACGAGTCGTAGGCGAAGCGCGCATTGCCGCTCGCGCGCGCGAGGCCGAGAACAGTGCGGTCGTTGAGCCCGAGGTTGAGGATCGTCTCCATCATCCCGGGCATCGAGATCGGCGCGCCCGAGCGCACCGACACGAGCAACGGATTGCTCGCGTCGCCGAATCGCTTGCCAGCGGTTGCCTCGAGACGCGCGACATTGCCTTCGACCTCGACTCGCAGCGCGTCGGAGTACTTACCGTGCTCGAGATACGATGATGCACTCCGAGCAGGCGATGGTGAATCCCGGCGGCACAGGAACGCCGAGGTTCGTCATCTCGGCGAGGTTCGCGCCCTTGCCGCCAAGCACAGCCTTCATCTCGCGCGTGCCTTCGGCGGCTCCGCCGCCGAAGAAGAAAACTTTCTGGGCCATTATGGTCAGCAGCCGCAACCGAAGCGGAGCTTCTCAGGATCGGTGGGTGGTGGAGTGGGGTAGTCGCCCGAGAAGCACGCGTGGCAGAAGCCATGCGGGCCGCCAGGGACCGCGTTGAGCATACCATCCAGCGAGAGGTACCCGAGCGAGTCGACGCCGAGGTGCGCGGCGATCTCATCGAATCGAGGTTTGCGGCGATGAGATCTTCGCGATTCGGCGTGTCGATGCCGTAGTAGCACGGACCGGTCACGGGCGGCGAGCTGACACGCATGTGCACCTCACGCGCGCCCGCCGCGCGCACCATCGCGACGAGCCCGCGCGTCGTCGTGCCGCGCACGATGGAGTCGTCGACCATCACGACACGCTTCCCTTCGAGCACCTCGCGCACTGGGTTGTACTTCACCTTCACCTTCGCGTCGCGCCCGGATTGTTCGGCTGGATGAAGGTGCGACCGACGTAGTGGTTGCGGATGAGCGCAAGCTCGTACGGGAGCTTCGCCTCTTCGGCGAAGCCGAGCGCGGCGGAGTTGGACGAGTCGGGAACGCCGAAGACGAGATCCGCGCTCGGCGGCGGGCGCCTCGCGCGCGAGCCGCCGTCCGAGCGCGCGGCGTGCGCGGTCGACCGAGCCGCCGTAGACGCGGCTGTCGGGACGCGCGAAGTACACGTACTCGAAGACGCAGCGGCGCGGCCATCCTTCCGCTCGAACGGGAACGACTGAGCTCGTGCCGTCGTCATCGACGGTGACGATCTCGCCCGGCTCGACGTCGCGAACGTAGGTCGCGCCGATGATGTCGAGCGCGCACGTCTCCGAGGCGAACACCGTCGCATCGCCGAGCGTGCCCATCGCGAGCGGACGCCATCCGCGCGGATCGCGCGCGGCGAGCAGCGTGTGGCCGACGTCGCGACGAGTGAGTAGGCGCCCTCGACGCCGCGCAGCGCCTCGGCGAGCCGCTCGGACGGAATCGCGCCGCTCGCGCGCGCGATGCGGTGCACGATGACTTCGGAATCCGTTGTCGAGGCGAAGATCGCGCCTTCATCCTCCAGCTCGTGCCGGAGCTCGGTGGCGTTCGTGAGGTTGCCGTTGTGCGCGAGCGTGATGTTGCCGGCGCGCGCACGCGCGAGGACCGGCTGCGCGTTCTCGATGGTGGAGCTGCCGGCTGTGCTGTACCGCGTGTGGCCGATCGCGATGTCCGCGTCGTTGGAGAACGTGCGCTCGGTCGCTTCGGAGATGAGTCCCATTGACCGCGCGGCGCGCGGATCGCCGTTGGAATCGATCGACACTATCCCCCATGACTCCTGGCCTCGGTGCTGCAGCGAGTACAGACCGAGCTGCGTGAGCGCAGCAGCGTGCTCCTTTCCGAATAGCCCGAACACTCCACACATCTAGACTGCCACTCCTTCGGTCTCCTCGACTGCTACTGCTTGCGGTGAGCCGTCCATTATCGCGGGGATCGCGTCATGGTACGCTGCGGCAAGCGCGTCGAGTGGCGCGCGGAGCTGCCTCCCGCGCGTCCTGAGAACCAGTCCGCTCGCGGCGGAGCGAACGGTTCCGATCCGTGCAGCCGGTACGCCGTGCTTGCAGCGCAATGTCGACGCACGCGATCTGGATCAGCGCTCGACACGATCACGCGGCCCTGCGCCTCGCCAAATAGCAGCGCGCGAAGTGGGAGCGAGTCCCACGTGCTGAGATCCGCGTCCGCGCCGAACTGGTTCTCCTGATCCGCCATGATGCACTCGGCGAGTGCAACGGCAAGGCCGCCGTCGCTGCAGTCGTGTGCCGAGGCAACGCAGCCCGCGCTGATCGCTTCGAGCAAGGCGTCGATGAGCGCGCGCTCGCGCTCAAGGTCGCAGCGCGGCGGCGCGCCGGCGGCGATGCCGTGGAGCGTCGCGAGATACTCGCTCGCACCGAGCTCGTCGGTCGGCTCGCCGAGCAGAACGATCGCATCGCCTTCTTCGCGAAACGTGCGCGCGCGTGACGTGCGCGAGCGAGTCGATCATGCCGACCATGCCGATCACCGGCGTGGGATGCACGCTGCCGGTCGGGCTCTCGTTGTAGAACGAGACGTTGCCGCCGGTCACCGGCGTGCCGAGTGCGCGGCATGCATCGCGCATCCCGGCGACCGCTTCGCGAAATTGGAAGTAGACTTCCGGACGCGTCGGATTGCCGAAGTTGAGGTAGTTGGTGATGGCAAGCGGGCGCGCGCCGGTGCACGCGACGTTGCGCGCGGCCTCAGCGACCGCGATCGCGCCGCCCACGCGTGGGTCGAGCGAGACGTAGCGGCCGTTGCAGTCGGTCTTCACTGCGATGGCGCGATCGGTACCGCGCACGCGAAGCACCGCCGCGTCGCCGCCGGGGCCGATGACGGTGTTGGTTCGCACCGTCGAGTCGTACTGCTGGTACGCCCAACGCTTGCTGGCGATGGTCGGGTTTGCGAGCAGCTGCAGAAGCGTCCAGATCGGGTCGCGCTCCTCCGTGCGCTCCGCGATCGCGTTGGCGTCGAGTGCGCGGCGACGAGCGACTTCCGGTGCTTCAGCGGCGGGGACGTCGTACCGCGGGCAACGCGTGACGAGCGCGGAGCCAGGAAACTCCGCGACGATGCGATCGCCCTCCGTCACGCGATACACTGGCTCGGCGATGACTTCGCCGATCACTTCAGCGTGAAGATCCCACTTCGCGAGGATCGGCGCGCACCGCTTCCTCGTGGCCCGCGATGGCGACGACGAGCATCCGCTCCTGCGATTCGCTCAGCAGGATCTCGTACGGCGTCATGCCGGTCTCGCGCACCGGGACGCGGCTCGTGTCGATCGTGACGCCCACGTCGCCGCGCGCCGCCATCTCCGCCGACGACGACGTCAGCCCGGCCGCGCCCATGTCCTGGATCGCGACGATGTGCCCGCTGCGAATCAGCTCGAGGCTCGCTTCGAGGAGCAGCTTCTCGGTGAATGGATCGCCGACCTGGACGCGCGGCCGCTTCGCTTCGCTCGCCGCCGAAAGATCTTCGGATGCGAACGACGCTCCGTGAATCCCGTCGCGCCCGGTGCGCGCGCCGACGCAGAGGATCGGATTGCCAACGCCTTCGGCCTCGGCGCGAATCAGCTCGTCCTCGTGCATGAGCCCGACGCACATCGCGTTCACGAGCGGGTTGCCGTCGTACGCGGGATCGAAGACGATCTCGCCCGCCACAGTGGGAACGCCGACGCAGTTGCCGTAGTCGCCGACGCCTCGGACCACACCGGCGAAGAGATATCTGTTGCGCGCCGAATCGAGCGAGCCGAATCGCAGCGAGTTGAGCATCGCGATCGGACGCGCGCCCATCGTGAAAACGTCGCGCAGAATGCCGCCGACGCCGGTCGCGGCGCCCTGATACGGCTCGACGGCCGACGGATGATTGTGCGACTCGATCTTGAACGCTACCGCAATGCCGTCGCCGATGCTCACAACGCCTGCGTTCTCGCCCGGGCCCTGCATTACTGCATCTCCTTCGGTCGGAAGAGTGCGCAGGACGTTCCGCGAGTGCTTGTACGAGCAGTGCTCATTCCACAGCGCGCTGACGATACCGAGCTCGGTGAACGTCGGCGCGCGTCCGAGCATCGCGACGACACTGCTCGTACTCGCTGGGCGTGAGCCCGTGCTCGCGCACGAGCTCAGGCGTGATCGCGGGATCGCCCGGTCGCGGCTGCACCTCGAGTTGTCACGCCGCGATCCGCGCGAGCAGCGACTCGAAGATGCCGAGACCGTCGTCGCTACCGAGAAGTGGGTCCATCGCGCGCTCCGGATGCGGCATCATCCCGAGGACGTTGCCGCCATCACTCACGATTCCGGCGATCGCGTTGGCGGAGCCGTTGGGGTTGTCCCACTCAGTCCGTTCGCCGAACTCGTCGCAGTACCTGAACACGACGCGCCCGTCCTGCTCGAGCGCGCTTAGCGTCGCCGCATCGGCAGTGAAACGCCCTTCGCCGTGGGCAACCGGAATCCGCAGCACATCACCGACGTCGTAAGCGTTGCTGAAGCCGTGTCGATGAGCTCTCGACGCGCAGAGTCGCGACGCGCGACACGAACTTGAGCGACGCGTTGCGGAGCAGCGCACCTGGAAGCAGTCCCGCCTCGCACGCGATCTGGAAGCCGTTGCAGATGGCGAGCACGGGCGCGCCGCGCTTTGCGTGGGCAAGGACCTCGCTCATTATCGGGCTGAAGCGCGCGATCGCGCCGGCGCGGAGGTAATCACCGTAGCTGAAGCCGCCGGGCAGCACGACGACGTCTGCGCCGCGAAGCTCGTGCTCCTTGTGCCACAGGTAAACCGCGTCCTCGCCCAATCGTTCCGTCACCGCCTGGAACGCGTCGTAATCGCAGTTGGAGCCGGGGAAGGTGACGATACCGAACTTCATGCGCGCACCTGCGGCGTCTCGATCACGAAATCTTCGGTGACAGGATTCGCGAGAAGGCGATCGCACATCGCGCGCGCCTTCTCGCGCGGCACTTTCGTCGTCCGACGCATCGACGTCGATCGTGACGAACCGGCCGACGCGGATGTCGCGAACCGCATCGAAGCCGAGCGCGCGCAGTGCGCCAGCGACCGCGCTCCCCTGAGGATCGAGGATTCCTTCGCGCGGAACTATCTGTACCGGTACACGAAAAGTGGTCACGTGATATGCTTGCTCAGAAGAAAGACTCAGGACGCATCGTCATCCGGCTGCGGGCGGGGGCCGCGATCATTGGGTCGCCGCCGGCGCCTGCGCCGCTTCCGCCGCGCCAGGTCGGCAGCGCTCGAGCTCTCGAATGCGCCGAGCGACGCTTGCGGCAGCCCGACGGGCGGCGTGCGGCGCACCGGCTCCTTGATGATGCGATCCTCGGCCAGCTCGCGCCGCCCGATCAACCCGAAAAATACGAGACGCGCCAATCCCCACAGGTCGTACGCGAGCAAAGCGGGGAAAAAGAATTCTTTAGGTACGAAGAAAACCCCGACGATGGTCGCGACGACGATCGCGGAGCCAATCATCTGTCTGACGTTGCGAAACCCGACGGTCGGCACCGCGGGATACGACGCCTCGCTCACCATCAGTGCGCCGAGCCCTAGCATTAGGAACCGTAGCATCGCGTGCCACGGCAGATTTACGATGTTGGTCTCGGTGTAGAGCGGGGTCTGGCTGAACCAGTAATAAGTTGCCAGCGTGAGTCCGGCCGCAGGGCTCGGCAGGCCGTGGAAATACCGCTTCGCCGTTCCCGCCTGCGTCACGTTGAAGCGCGCCAGTCGCAGCGCCGCCGCCGCGGTGAACGCGAAGCTGAAGACCCAGTCCCATCCGTTCCGATTCGAGCACCGCGAAGTACACGAGCATCGCGGGCGCGAGTCCGAACGAGATCACGTCGACGAGCGAGTCGAGCTCCTCGCCAAGCGCGGTGCCGGAGCCCGTCGCGCGAGCGACGCGTCCATCGAGCGCATCTGCGACGCCGCCGAGGACGATGTAGAGCGCCGCCTGCTGCAGATCACCGCGCGACGCAGCGACTATCGAGAAGATGCCGAAGAACAGGTTTGCGAGCGTGAGCCCGCTCGGGAAGAGCACCGCGGCGCGGCGAATTCGCCGGCGGCGTGGCCGACGCTCCTCGTTGAGCGGAACACTCGTCACTGCTTCAGCTCCGCGACCACCGTGGTGCCAGCCGTGGTGACGTCGCCGAGCTTCACGTCGATGCGCGCCGTCGTCGGCACGAAGACATCGACTCGCGAGCCGAAGCGGATCATCCCATACCGCTCGCCCTGGTGCGCCTCATCCCCAACTTTACTGTACGTGACGATGCGGCGCGCGATGAGACCGGCGATCTGCCGCATGAGGATCTTCACGCCGGCGGCGTGACGACTCCCACGGACATCTGCTCGTTCTCCAGGCTCGACTTCTCGGCGGCAGCGTTGAGGAATTTCCCCTTGTTGTACCAAGTGAAAGCAACGCGCCCATCGACCGGATAACGGTTGACGTGCACGTTGAAGATGTTCATGAAGATCGAGATGCGGCGCGCGGGGCCGTCGATGAAGCGCGGCTCGTTCACTTCGGTGATCATGAGCACTTTGCCGTCCGCCGGTGCGACGACGATGCCCGGACCGCGCGGTCCGGTGCGCTCCGGATCACGAAAGAAGTACGCGGTCCAGAGCGCAACGATCGTGATTGCGACCGCGACAAGCCACAACGGCCACGATCTGAAGTGAATGGCGCAGAAGAACGCGATGATGACGAGTGCGAAGCCGATCCCGATGAACGGCCATCCCTCTCGAGCGAAGCTCACGCTGCGTCCTCGACGAGGAGATCGGCGCCCGTGATTCGCCTGAACGCGTCGAGATAGCGCGCGGTCATCGCCGCGATCACCTCGTCCGGCACGCGCGGCGCCGGCGCGTTGCCGTCCCATTCCGCCACGCTCGCGCAAGCCCTCGAGATAATCGCGAAGAGGCTGCTTGTCGAAGCTCGGCGGTGTGCTCCCGGCGCGGTAGGACTCACGCTCCCAGAAGCGTGAGCTGTCCGGAGTCATCACTTCGTCCACCAATATAATCTGGTCGCCTCGACGCCCGAACTCGAACTTGGTGTCGGCGAGGATGAGTCCGCCCTCGGCGGCCTTCGCGCTGCCGACGTCGAACAGATGCAGCGAGAGGCGCTCGAGCTCAGACGCCGCGGGGCCGACGATCTCTCTCGCGCGCGCCGGCGAGATGTTCTCGTCGTGCCCGCTCTCTGCTTTCGTGGCGGGAGTGAACAGCGGGGCAGGAAGTCTCGCGCTCTCCTGCAGCGCCGGCGGAACGCTCTGGCAGCCGAGCGTGCCACGACTTCTGTACTCCTTCCATCCGCTACCCGACACATAGCCGCGCACGACGCATTCCAGGGGAAAGACCTCGGCGCGCTTGACCAGCATGCTGCGGCCCGCGAGTGCGTTCCTGTACGACGCGAGCGACGGCACGCTCTCGACGATCTCGTCGAACGTCGCGCCGAGATCATGTGATGCGGTACGTCGGTGATGTAGCCGAGCCACCACGCCGTGAGCTGCGTGAGGACCGCGCCCTTCATCGGCACGAGCTGATCCATCACGACGTCGAACGCGCTCACGCGATCCGTCGCGACGATGAGCGCGCGATCGTCGTCGACCTCATACACGTCGCGAACCTTGCCGCGACGCAGGCGCCTGAGCGGGAGATCCGTTGTGCCCAGCGTCGCTGCAGTCATACGCGGAGCTCCTCGTGCGTCGTCGGGACCGTGTCGGTGCTGTGCGCTGCGAGCAGCGGCGCGACGACGTCCTCGAGGAACTCGTCGACCTGCTCTGGCGCGCGGCCGACGAATCGCCTCGCATCGAGCGATCGGCGCAAGTCGTCGATCTTCACGGGGAATTCGCGATCCTGCGCGAGACGGTCGAGCATGTCGTTGTGCGGAGCGCCGTCCTTCAGCGCCGTCGCCGCGGCGACGCTATGCCGCCGGATGACCTCGTGCACCTCCTGCCGGTCGCCCCCGGCCTCGACGGCGCGCACGATGAGCTCCTCCGTCGCCATGAAGGGCAGCTCGTCGGCGATCCGTCGTCGGATGCGCGCCGGGTGGACTTCGATCCCTTCGGCGATGTCGAGCATGATGAGTGTGATGGCTTCGGTCGCGAGAAACATTTCGGGAATGACGAGCCGCCGATTCGCGCTGTCGTCGAGCGTGCGCTCGAAGTACTGCACAGCGTGAGTCTCGTTCGCGTTCGGCTCGAGCGAGATGACGAAACGCGCGAGCGAGTTGATCCGCTCGGAGCGCATCGGGTTTCGCTTGTACGCCATCGCCGACGAGCCGATCTGCTCCTTCTCGAACGGCTCCTCGATCTCGCCAAAGCTCTGCAGCAGGCGCATGTCGCTCGCGAACTTCGCCGCGCTCGCCGCGATTCCGGCGACGACGCCGAGCACGCCGGCGTCGATCTTCCGCGTGTAGGTCTGACCGGTCACCGGGATCGACGTGGCGAAGCCCAGCTTCTCGGTGACGATGCGGTCGAGCTCACGAACCTTTGCGTGGTCGCCACCGAAGATGCGCAGGAACGACGCCTGGGTGCCGGTCGTCCCCTTCACGCCGCGCAACGGGAGCGTCGCGATGCGGTAGTCGAGATCGTTCACGTCGAGCACCAGATCCTGCATCCACAGCGTCGCGCGCTTGCCTACGGTGGTGAGCTGCGCGGGCTGGATGTGCGTGTAGCCGAGCGTCGGCTCGTCCTTCCAGCGCTCGGCGAAGCGCGCGAGCGCGCCGAGGATCGCGAGCACGCGCGCGCGAAGGAGCTCGAGACCGCGGCGCATGAGGATGAGGTCGGCGTTGTCGGTGACGAACGCGCTCGTTGCACCGAAATGGATCACGCGGCGCGCTGCCGGCGCGACGTCGCCAAACGCGTGCACGTGCGCCATCACGTCGTGCCGGAACCTGCGCTCGTACGCGGCGGCGGCGGCGAAATCGATGTCGTTCGCGGCCGCTCGCATCTCGTCGATCGCCTCAGCCGGGATGTCGACGCCGAGCTCGCGCTCGGCCTCCGCGAGCGCGATCCATATCCGCCGCCACATGCGGTGCCGCTCCAGCGGCGACCAGAGCTCGAGCATCGCGCGCGACGCGTAGCGCGAGGCAAGCGGCGACGTATAGGTGTCGTGCATCAACTTTCTCGCATTGAGCGATGTCGCCTCACTGGGTCACGAACTGGGTTGAGTAGATCTGGCCCTGCCGCTCGACGTACATCACGACCGCGCCGCGGCCTGAGTTCAGCGCTGCAGCGGCGTCTTCCGCGCTCGTGATCCGCGCGCCGTTGATCTGCACGATCACGTCGCCGACCTGCAGTCCGATCTGCGCGGAGACGCGTGGACTCACCGATTGAACGTAAGCGCCGGCGGGAGCCTGGATGCTGTGCTCCGAGCGCAGTTGCCGGCGTGAGTGAGAGAAGTTGGATCTCGTGCAGCACGGTGACGCGCGGAGCGTTCATCTCCGGAAGATCCGCGACGCGGACGTTGGTCTGGATCTCGCGGCCGTCGCGCAGCAGCGTGAGCGGGACCACGTCACCGACGCGCAGCTCGAGCAGCTCTGCCTCCCAATCGTACGAGTTGCGGATGGGCCGCGATGCCGCGCGCTCGATGACGTCGCCGCCACGAATTCCCGCCGCGGCGGCGGGCGAGCCCGGCGTGACCGATGCGACCAACACCCCGGCCGCGGGCCGCTCACCGGGAGCGCGCGATGGATTGACGGCGGGCTTCACGCCGATCCACGGCCTGCCGAACTGTTCCGTTCGCGAGGAGATCCTCGGCGACGCGCGCAGCGCGATTGATCGGAATCGCGAAGCCGAGCCCCACCGAGCCGCCGCTCGGCGAGTAGATGGAGCTGTTGACTGCGATCACTTCGCCCGCGGCGTCCACCAGCGGTCCGCCGGAGTTGCCGGGATTGATCGCCGCATCGGTCTGGATCATGTCGACGTACGCGCCGCCGCCGCCTTCTGCCGGCTGCGCGATGAGATTACGCCCCACGCCGCTGACGACGCCGACGGTCACGCTCGGCTCGGTGTTGGCGAGCATGAAGCCGTACGGATTCCCGATCGCGATCGCCCACTCGCCGATCATCAGCGTCGACGAGTTGCCGAGCTTCGCAACGGGAAGGCCCGTCGCCTTCACACGCAGCACCGCGAGATCGTTGACGTCGTCGCTGCCGACGAGCGTCGCGGGATATGTCGTGCCGTCGCGCATCGCGACGGAGATCTGCGTCGCGCCGCGAATGACGTGCGCGTTGGTGAGGATCACGCCGTCCGCACGAATCACGAATCCCGAGCCGAGCCCCGCCACGGGTCGCACCGCCGAAGCGCCGCCGAAGAACTGCTCGAGCATGTCGGCAGGGACGCGCTCGACTGCTTCGGTCTGAACGGTCACGACGGACGGCGCGATACTCGCCACCGCGGCCGTGATCGCAGTCTTGCGCGAGGCATCGACCTGCGCCGGCGGCGGCTGCGGAAGTCTGACGTTCTGCGCGCGCGTCGCCCGCCCATCACACGCCGCGACGACCACGGTCGCGGCGGCGATGAGTGTGATTCCGCGCACCGTCAGAGTGTTCGCGGCCGATGCCGCTTGCTCAGCGCGCTCAGGAAGCGGTCAACGCCGCGATCGGTGAGCGGGTGAATCATGATCGCTGCAAGAAGGTCGGGCGTCGCGTATGCAATGTCAGCCCCCGCAACCAGATATTCGCTGAACGCGTTGGAGCTTCGCGGCGGGCTGACGGCCAGATCACACTCGAGCTCCGACCTGTCGAGCACATCGCGAATCTGCCGCACCACTTCAGCGCTCGGCCTTCCGTGCGCGTCGATGTCGGGAGCGTCCACCGCTATCATCGTCGCGCCGATCTTGGCAGCGAGGAAGGCCTGCGCGCCCGAGTAGACGTGCGTAGCGCAGACTCGCGCGCCGTCAGCGACTAGATGTCTGATCGCCATCACCGCGTCCTCCAGCAGCGGCACCTGCACTATCACCTGATCGGAGATTCGCGCGAGCTCGCGGCCGTCGCGGTAGATCTCCGACTCCGTCACCGCTGCGACCGGGACACACACGGGTACCGCGAACTCGCGCGCGATCTCTTCGATGCGCGCCGGCATCTCGGCGGTTGGATCATCGTCGGCCAGGTCTATCGGGGAGAGGACGACGCCGTCAGCGAGACCGGCCGCGAACGCATCGCGGATCTTCTGAACCACCGCAGTCTGAACGAAGATCTTCATTGGGAGTCAAGATAAAGGTGTCGCGGGTAGCTCACATGATCGAGAAACAACCCTCGCGCGGGCGCTGGCGCCGAGACGTCAGCATTATCGCGCGCATCCAACAACGCCGCGAAAGAGTCCAGTGATCGCCGCCCACTTGCAACATCTACCATCGTTCCGACCAGGAACCTGACCATGTGGTGCAAGAATCGGTTCGCTTCGATGACGAGTTCGTACCCGCCTTCACGATCCCGCCAGTCCGCCACCGTCACGGTGCAGCGGTGCTCATCATGCTCGGGCGCTGTGCCGCGTACGGCGAAGCCGAAGAACTGGTGCTCCCCGCGGATGAGCGATGCGGCCTGATCGAGCAGGGAACGGTCGAGCCGCCACGGCGCTCTCCACTCGTAGCGCCGCCTGAAAGGCGACTCGGCCCGATCGTCAGTCCCGAGATAGTAGGTGTACCGACGCGCGGTAGCGCTGTAGCGCGCGTGAAATTCCGGGGCGACCTCGTGCGCGGCAGCTACCCAGATCTCGTCGGGAAGCAGCGCATTGACGGCGCGCCGGAGCTTTGCCGGCGTCCAGCCCTGCGGCGGCATGACATGCGCCGACTGGCCGCGTGCATGGACTCCAGCGTCGGTACGCCCCGCTGCGACGACTCTGGTCGGAGTCTGGTGAACAATCGTTCAAGCACCCGCTCGACCGACTCCCTGGACCGTTGGAACCGAAGGCTGGGTCTGCCAACCGGCGAAGCGTGAGCCGTCGTACTGTAACACGAGCTGCACGTTCCGCTCCGGCATCGCGCAGAAGTTATGAGCGCGTGAAACGATGTCAAGCAATCACGGCGAGGCACGCACGCTACGAAAAACGATTGACTTTCACCCGCCGTGCGCGCAAACTCGGCGCACCAATGCCGTCGAAGACTCTGGCCGATGTAGCAGCTGCGATCGCCGCCGCTCCCGATCCGCGTGATGCCGCTGCGATCGTCCACGGAGAGCTCGCGGCCGCCGAGAAGGCCAGCGGCTGCGTACTGCTCAACTTCGACAGCCGAAGGAACGCGCTCCAGAACAGGGCGCTGGTCGCTGCAGCAGAGCGCGACCGCCTCCCCGTTCCAAACCACGCCTCGGTGGCGATGGACCATCTGCCGGCGCCGGTGCAGTTCGCGCTTCTCGCCGGCCAGCGCTTCGCCGACGTCGGCGATCAGTCTGACGAGTACGCACGCCTTCTCGGTCTCGAGCCGAGCATCAGCGATCTCCGCCTACTTCTCAAGGGGATCGTGATCGAGAGCGCGCTGGCCGCGGTCGTCGCCGTCTACGACTCGCGGCGACGAACTGCAGCCAAGCTATCCGACCGCGCCGCCCCGCTCGTGACGCTCTTCGAGCTGGCGTACGCACGCTGGTACGAGCGTGACGCGCGCTTCGAGGCGGTCGCCGCGCTGCATGAGGTGACGTCTCGGCTGCGCGCCGAGCACGCGAGCGTCACGGCCGCGCTGGACCGCGAGCTGCGCCGGATGAAGGCGGCGGAGCGGGCGGGAACGAGCGAGATAGTGCGCGGCCTGCGCGACGCGGTCGCCGCGGCCGAGCGCCGCGCCGAGGCGGCGGAGCAGCGCCTGGTCGCCGTCGAGGCCCAGGTGGTGAGCGCTGTCGAGCGTCTCGAGAAAGCGCACACCCAGCTGGCCGAGCAGGACGCAACCATCAGAGCGCAGCTCGAGACGATCCGCACCCTCGAGCGCCGTCTCGCTGCGCTGCCGACGAGCGGCGTTGGCGGCTGAGCAGCACTCGACGATGACAGCTGAATCTCCGTCACCGCTTCACGGAGTGATAGCGGCGCTCGCGCACGGAGCGGAGCTCACGCGTGATGCAGTCACCGGCGCGTTCGACGTAGTCATGCGCGGCGACGCGACACCGGTCGAGATATCGGCGCTCCTGACGGGGCTCAGAGTGCGGGGGGAGACGTCGGACGTCGTCGCCGGAGTCGCCGCGGCGCTTCGGCGCGCGATGATCCGGCTGCCTCTGCCGCGCCCCGACGCGATCGTGGATACGTGCGGTACAGGCGGCGGCGCGGTGCCCGACGTTCAACATCTCTACCGCGGCGGCTATCGTCGCGGCGGGCGCGGGTGTGAGCATCGCGAAGCACGGAAACCGTTCGTTCTCTTCGCGGTCGGGGAGCGCAGATGTGCTCGAGGCACTCGGCGTCGACATCGACGTAGACGTGCCGACATTGCAGCGCGCGTATGAGGCGGCTGGAATCGTCTTCATGTTCGCGCCGCGGATGCATCCGGCCATGCGACACGTCGGGCCCATCCGGCGCGAGCTGGCGCGTGCCGACCGTGATGAACGTGGTGGGGCCGCTGGCGAACCCGGCATCTGCGGGGCGCCAAGTGATTGGCGTCGCCGATGCGAACCGAGTGACCGTCATCGCCGAGGCCCTGCGCGCACTCGGGACGGTGCATTCGCTCGTTGTCCACGGCGCTCCTGGAATGGACGAGATCTCGCCGCTCGGGCTCACTCGCGTGGTGGAGATCCGCGGCGATGAATTGCGCGAGAGCGTGATAAACCCGGCACAGATCGGATGCACGTGTCATTCTGCGTCCGAGCTAGCCGGCGGGTCTCCCGCTGAGAACGCACTGCTGGTCGAGCGCTGCATAGCAGGGGACGCCCCGCCCGGAGCGATCGCTGCCGTCGTGGCGAATGCCGGCGCCGCGATCTATGTGAGCGGCGCCGCGCGCTCGCTCGCTGACGGCGCAGACGCGGCGAGGGCGGCCATCGCAGATGGGTCCGCGATGGCCGCCCTCACGCGGCTGCGGCAGGCACTACCGCGCGGGCGCGCCTAACAGGAAGCGAGTCAGCAGCGCCGCATCACGCCCACGACGACGCCCTGGATCGCGACGTCGTTCTCGTGAACGTAGATCGGTGCCATGAGCTCATTGCGCGGCTGCAGTCGAATGCGGCCGTCGCGCTCACGGTAGAACCGTTTGACCGTTGCGGACCCGCCGTCGATGAGCGCGATGACCGTCTCACCGTTGTCGCAGCCCGCGCGCTCGTTCACCACCACGAAATCGCCGTCGCAGATGTGGTCGTCCACCATCGAGTTTCCGCGAACGCGGAGCACGTAGTGGTTCCCCGACCGGCGGACGAAATCTTCGGGGATCGCGATCGTCTCGGCGTGCTGAACCGCTTCGATCGGGAAGCCGGCGGCGACGGTGCCGAGCAGCGGGACATGCACCGCGCGAGGGAACTGCTCCGAGGGAGAATCTCGATGCCGCGGCTCTCGTTGTAGCGCCGCTTGATGTAGCCCTTGCGCTCGAGGTTGCTCAGATGCTCGTGGACGGTCGCGAGCGAGTTGTAGTCGAAACGGCTGGCAATCTCTTCGAAGCTGGGCGCGTACCCGTATTCACCGGAGTAGTCACCGAGGTAAGTGAGAATTTCCCGTTGGCGCTTGGTTAGAGACATCGCCTAGATTGCTTGAGGGTGAGGAGCATGGCGGAACTGCCCGAACAACCGCCGAAGAATTACGTTATCCGAAGAATGCCCGAAACGCAAGCAGAATTTGAGCGGCGAGAGTGGACGCCGCCGACGGGAACTCTCGGAGAGCTCGTCGCCGCAGCGTACGACCGCGCCGCCTCGCTGGAGCGCGACCGGGCCGCACTTCGCGCGGCGGCGGCCTCCGCGCCGCCCGCGCCATCGCTCGAGCGCGCACTGCGTCGCGACGATGTAGCGGTGATCGCGGAGGTGAAGCGGCGGTCGCCGTCCAAGGGCGTCATCAACGCGAGCATCGACGCCGGCGCGCAGGCGAGGCTGTATCAAGATGGCGGCGCCGCCGGTGTGTCGGTGCTCACCGAGCCTGCGCGCTTCGGAGGATCGAGCGACGACCTGGTTCTTGTCGTCCGGAGCGTGACGCTCCCTGTCGTGAAGAAGGACTTCCACGTGAGCGAGGCGCAGCTCTATCAGGCGCGCGCGCTCGGAGCTTCGGCCGCGTTGCTGATCGCGCGCGCACTCGACGACGCTCAGCTGCGCGACCTCCATGCTGTCGCGCTCGGCGTCGGGCTCGAAGCGGTCGTCGAGATCCGCGACGAACGCGAGCTCGGTCTGGCGCTCGAGATTGGAGCGCGCATCATCGGCGTCAACAACCGCAACCTCGAGACGCTCGCGGTCGATCCAACCACGTGCACACGGCTCGTTCCGCTAATTCCTGGCGGGGTCATCGCGGTAGCAGAGAGCGGGATCACGTCGCGCAAGGGAGTAGAGGACGCGAGCAGCCGCAGGCGCCGACGCGATTCTCGTGGGCTCGGCGCTGTCAGGCGCGGCAGACGCTCGCGCGACGCTCCGAGAGCTCGTTGGCGTGCCGGCGAGACGCGATGTCCGTCAGGATTAAGTTCTGCGGTCTCACGCGCGCTCGAAGACGTCGCGAGCGCTGTACAACTCGGCGCCGACTACCTCGGAGTCGTGTTCGCCGGCGGTCCGCGCACGCTCGACGTCAAGCGTGCGGCGGAGATTCTGCGCGAGGGCGGCCGCGCGCGCCGCGTCGCGGTGGTCACGGGGGACTATTGCGACACCTTAGCGAGCGTCGTGCGCGACGCTGGTGTCTCGGTCGCACAGCTTCACTCCGCACCGCGGCCAGCGCATGATCGAGCAGGCGCGCGAGTGTGGCGCGAGCGAGGTCTGGAGCGTCGTAACAGTGGCAGATGGAGAGCTCCCGCCCGAAGCAGACGAGCTATTTCTGACCGCGGACGCGGTGGTGCTCGACACCAAGACGCGCACCGGTCTCGGTGGCTCCGGGCAGCGCTTCGACTGGGAGCGCGTCGGCGAGCGGTTGCGGACGCTCGAGCGGCGGGCGCGCCTCGTCGTCGCTGGCGGGCTGCGTCCGGAAAACGTCGCGGCTGCGATCCGTGCGCTCGCGCCTGACGTCGTGGATGTGTCATCGGGTGTGGAGAGCGCGCCTGGAGTGAAGGATCCCACTTTGATGCGCCGCTTCGTCGATGCGGCGCGGAGTGCTTGACCGAGTGACAGCAGCCACGACCCGCGACGCCGGTCGCTTCGGCGCATTCGGGGGGCGATACGTTCCGGAGACCCTCATCCCCGCGTTGGACGAGCTCGAGGCGGCGTTCGATGCAGCGATCGCCGACCCTGAATTCGTGTCGACGTACGACGCGCTTCTCCGCGACTACGTCGGGCGACCGTCGCCGCTGAGCGACGCGCCGCGCTTGAGCGAGATCGTCGGCGCTCCGGTCTACCTCAAGCGCGAAGACCTCAACCACACGGGCGCGCACAAGATCAACAACGCGATAGGCCAGGCGCTTCTCGCGATGCGCATGGGGAAGCGCCGCATCATCGCCGAGACCGGAGCCGGTCAGCACGGCGTGGCGACAGCGACGGCTTGCGCCAGGTTCGGACTCGAGTGCGTCGTCTACATGGGCGAGACGGACATGCGGCGGCAGGCGCTCAACGTGTTCCGCATGCGGCTGATGGGCGCGACGGTGATCCCGGTGCTGAGCGGCACGCGCACACTCAAGGATGCGACGAGCGAAGCTATCCGCGATTGGGTGACCAACGTGGACACCACCCACTACATCATCGGTTCTGTCGTCGGCCCCGCGCCGTACCCGCGCATGGTGCGGGACCTCCAGAGTGTCATCGGAAGGGAAGCGCGCGCGCAGATGCTCGCGCAGGCCGGCGCGCTGCCGTCCGCCGTGGTCGCGTGCGTTGGCGGAGGATCAAACGCGATGGGGATCTTCCACGCCTTCGTCGGCGACGAGAGCGTGCGACTCATCGGCGTCGAGGCCGCCGGCGAAGGGCTCGCCACGGAGCGACACTCGGCGTCGCTCTCGCGCGGCCGTCCCGGCGTACTGCACGGCGCGCTCAGCTACCTGCTTCAGGACGACGCCGGGCAGGTTCATCCAGCTCACTCGATCTCGGCCGGTCTCGACTATCCGGGCGTTGGCCCTGAGCACTCGTTCCTGCACGATAGTGGGCGCGCCGAGTACGTCGCGGTGACCGACGCTGAAGCGCTCGCTGCGTTCGCGACGCTGGCGCGGCTCGAAGGGGTGATTCCCGCGCTCGAGACATCACACGCCGTTGCGTGGCTGCTCGGGAGCGCCGGAAGGTGGAAGACGGACGATTGCATCCTCCTCTGCGTGAGCGGGCGAGGCGACAAGGACGTCGCTCAGGTCATGGAGCACCTCGGTACGCCGGCCTAGACCAAGTGGAAGCAGTCGCAGGGACCCGCGCGTCCGCACTCGCTGACGCGAGCAACCCCGCGCTTGCGCGCGCAGCATCCGAGATGCTCCACGTGCTGGCGCGCACGGTGCGCGCTCACCAGCTCTATCTCGCCGAACAACCCGATGCACGTGCGCGCCCTCGACGCAGCGCGCGAGTCCTTCGACGCGCTGTGGCGCGAGAGCGACGCGATCGCGCTCTCGGTGAGCGAGACGGCACTCACGATGGACGGCGTCGTCGTGCTGGAGGAAGAGAGTCGTGCAGGCGAGAGCTTGCCGTGGCTGCTCTACAAGGATGGCGTGCGCACGCTGGAGCTGAAGAAGGGTTTCGAGCGCGACGAGCTGGTGCGCTTTCTCGATGCCGTGCAGCGTGTGCGGCGCAGCGCTTCTGGTGACGACGATCTCGTGAGCGCGTTGTGGGAATGCGACTTCAGCAATCTCAGCTACGAGTACGTGGATGTCTCCGGTGACGGCTACACCGCACCGGGTGCCGATCTGATGCGCGGCGGCGCGCCTGTTGGCGCGATCGAGTCGCCCGCAACGGCCGAAGGAGCAGGCCAGCGAGGCAAGCGCACCAACCTTTGCGCGCGCCGAGGACTTCGACTCGACACTGTACTTTCTGGACGATCGCGAGATCGCGTATCTCCAGGAGCAGATTCGGCACGACTTCGCGGCGGATCTCAAGCCGCCCGTGCTCGCCGCGTTGCTCGATACCTTCGAGCTCGAGTCAGCGGCGCCCGTGCGCGACGAGATCTGCGCGATCCTCGAGTCGTTCTTTCTCACCCTGCTCTCGAACTTCGACTTCCGCGGAGCCGCGTACCTGCTCGCGGAATGCGCGGTAGCGAGCGAGCGCTCGCGCGACCTCGCGCCGGAGCAGCGCGAGCGGTTGCTGGCGATGGCGCAGAGGATGAGCGACGGCGCAGTGCTCTCGCAGCTTCTCGATGCGCTCGAAGACACGCCACTGCGACCACCGCAAACAGACCTGATCTCGTTGCTCGCGCAGCTTTCCGACGCAGCGCTTCGGCCGCTGGTCGAGCATCTGGTCACTACGCGCAACGTCGAGCTCCGTATTCTTCTGGAGCAGGCCGTCACGCGGCTCGCCGCGTCGAACACTGCGGCGCTGATCGCACTCATCGAGAGCGACAACGAGGCTGTGGCGCTCGAGGCAGTCAAGCGCTCGGGTGCGCTCCGATCCGCAGCCGCGGTTCCTGCGCTCTCCAAGATCATGTCGTCCGATGCCGTGCCACTGCGGCGCGCAGCGCTCGCGGCGCTCGTCGAGATCGGAAGCGCTGGCGCAATGCAGTGCGTGGAGCGCGGTGTCGATGACGAAGATCGCGCGATCCGCGTCGCAGCGGTCACGGCGCTGACCGAGCGGCAGCACCGCGGCGCGCTGTCCCGAGTCGAGCGCGCGGTGAAGGATCGGATCATGCGCGACGGCAACAGTCAGGAGCGCGTCGCGTTCTTCGATGCTTACGCCGTGCTGGCAGGCGACGCAGCCGTAGCGTTCCTCGACGGAGTGATGAACCCGCGCGGCTTCCTGTCGCGCAAGGAAGACGCTGCGACGCGCGCAGCGGCCGCCATGGCGCTCGGCAAGATCGGCTCGTCCAACGCGCTCGACGCGCTGCGACGTGCCGCGGCCGACAAGGATGTCGTGGTGCGAACAGCTGCGTCGCGCGCACTCCGCGGCGGCGCCGCGTGACCGGCGTTCCGACCGCTGGCGCGATGGAGACTGAAGCCGGCGTCGCGCGGTCCGCAGGGCGCAGGCTCGTCGTCGCGATTCAGGCGGGCGCGCGAGCGATGAAGATGTACCCGCCCGAACATCAGAGCGTGCAACGCGCGCTGGAGGACCTCGCGTCACTTGCGCGCGAGCTTCAGCGTGAGACGGGCGAGCTCGAGATTCGCGCCGAAGGCGAGTTCATCTTCGTCAACGGGACGCGCCTCCGGCTCGATCTCACCAACTACGCGAGCTTCGGCCGCGTGCTCGACCTGTTTCGCGCGGCTGGCGTGGGTATGGTTCGCGTGACGCGCGACGCTTCCGCGCGCGAGTGGTTCGCGCTGATCTCGCTGCTCGGCACGATCGCTGGTGACACGGTGGGCGGGGCAGCCGAGATCGCGACGCGACTTGCCGCCGCTGGCATCGACGCGTTCGAGGTGGCAGCCCCTTCGGAAGCGGATGACCAGCAGCCGGACCGGGAAGCGGCACTCGCCGCCGCGAAGCGCACCTACGCACAGTCGGTCGCATTGACGCGCGAGGTCATCAACTCCTCGCGCATGGGTCGCGCTCCGACGCTGCGCAAGGTGAAGCGCGCAGTGCAGCTCATCGTCGACGAGGTGCTCAACGAGGAAGCGTCGCTCATTGGACTCACCGCGTTACGCGATTACGACGAGTACACGTACACTCACTCGGTCAACGTCTGCATCTTCGCTGTGGCGCTTGGCAAGCGCCTCGGGATGAGCAAGCTCGAGCTTTACGAGCTCGGCGTCGCGGCGCTCATGCACGACATCGGGAAGTCTCGCGTTCCTACCGAGCTTCTCCAGAAATCGACGCCACTCGAGACTGAGGAGTGGCAGCGCATTGCTTCGCACCCGTGGCTCGGTCTGCTGGCGCTGCATCAGATGAAGGGCATGCAGGACGTGCCGTACCGCGCGATGATCGTCGCGCATGAGCACCACATGAAGTGCGATCTGAGCGGGTATCCAAGAACGATCCGGCCGCGCGCGATGTCGATGCTGAGCAGGATCGTCGCGGTCGCCGATGGTTACGACGCAGCGACGACGCGGCGATCATACCAGACGCAGCCGTGGACGCCGTCGGACGTGCTGAAGGAGATGCGCGACAATCCGGGGCGAGGCCTCGACCCGGTCGTTGTCAAGGCGTTCATGAACCTGCTCGGCATCTATCCGCCTGGGACGCTCGTCGTCCTCGACACGTTCGAGCTCGCCGTGGTGACGGCGGCGAACCCGTCGCCGGAGCTTGCGTCGCGACCAGTGGTCGCCGTCGCGAGCGATGCAAACGGCAATCTTCTCTCGCCGCCGCTCAAGGTCGACCTTGCGACGAGGAACGACGCCGGCCAGTTTGCGCGCACCATCATCAAGACGGCAGACCCGGGCAGATATGGCATCAGAGTCAGTGACTATATCGTCTAACAAGATCGACTCTCGATTCGCGGAGCTGCGCACGGCGGGTCGGAAGGCGCTCGTCGCGTACGTGACGGCGGGACACCCGGATCGTGCCCGTTCGGTCGAGCTGCTACGCGGACTCGAATCGGCAGGCGCCGACGTGCTCGAGGTCGGGGTGCCATTCTCCGATCCGCTCGCCGACGGACCGGTGATCCAGGCAAGCTCTCAGGTGGCGCTCGACCAGGGTGTGACGCTCGACGTCGCGCTCGAGATCATCGCCGAAGCGGCGGTGAACGTCCCCGTCGTGCTCTTCGGCTATCTGAACCCGTTCCTCGCCGCGGGCCCGACGGTGCTCGACCGCGCGTCCGATGCAGGGTGCGACGGGGTGCTCATCACGGATCTCCCCGTGGGTGCAGACCCAGAGCTGGAGCGTCGCTTCGCCGACAGTGATCTCGATTTCATCAGACTGGTCGCGCCAACGACGCCAGCAGCGCGGATGCGCGAGATCGCAACGAGCGGGAGTGGTTTCGTCTACGTGATCAGCAGGCTCGGCGTCACGGGGATGCGCGCGGAGATTCCGCCTGACCTCGCGACGACCATCGAGCGCGTGAGGAGCGTCACTACGCTTCCGGTCTGTGTCGGGTTCGGAGTCAGCACTCCTGAGCATGCGCGCACCGTCGCGCAGTTGGCGGATGGCGTGGTGGTGGGGAGCGCAATAGTGAAAGCGGCCGATCGCAGCGTGGACGACGCCATCGCGCTCACCGCGGCGCTCCGTCGCGGCATCGATGGAACCGTCTGAGACTGCGATCTTGGACGAGATCACCCTCAGCGCGATGCGCTTTCACGCGCGCGTCGGCGTGCTCCCGCACGAAGCGCAGGTGCCGCAGCCGATCGAGGTCGACGTCACCGCTGCAGTCGATCAGACGCTGCGCGCGCCCGACGTGCTCGACTACGTAGCGCTGTACGAAGCCGTGGCCGCGGTGATGGCGACGCCGCACATCTTCTACCTCGAGGAAGCCGCCGATCGCATCGCTACCGCCGCGCTCGCGTTGCGCGGCGTGAGACGAGTGACGGTCGCAGTGCGCAAGCCTCACGCACCTCTCCCGGGGCCGGTCGACTATGCACAGGTCCGGATCACGCGTCCACGCGATGTCTGACTCACCGCAAGCCACGGAGCGCGGGCACGTTGCGTACATCGCACTCGGCTCTAATCTCGGCGATCGCGCGCAGCATCTTCGCGACGCTATCGACAGGCTGCGCGAGCGCGGCGTGACCATCGTGTCGCTATCGGGCGTCGAGGAGACCGAGCCGCTCGGACCCATCGCGCAGGGACGCTACCTGAACCAGATGATAGCAGTGCGCACGCCCCTCGCGCCACGCGCACTGCTCGCGGTTCTTCACGATGTTGAGCGGCGCGGCGGACGCGTGAGAGACGTCGCGTGGGGTCCCCGCACCATCGATCTCGACATCGTGAGATACGACGACGTCACCTGCAACGAGCCGGATCTCGTGCTGCCGCATCCCCAGATTGGGAACCGCGCTTTCTGGCAGCGCGAGATCGCCGAGCTCGATGCGATGATGGGTGCGCACGAACATTGTGGGGCTGCATGAGCAGCCACTCCGAGACGCGCAGGATCTCGGTGCGCGACGTGCGCGACTGCAAGGGCACGCGACGCGTCGTCGCGGTAACGGCCTATGACGCGCTCTTCGGTCGCCTGGTAGATCAGTCGGGTGTCGACATCGTACTGGTCGGCGACTCGGTCGCGAACGTGTTCGCGGGTTACGACTCGACGCTTCCCATAACGCTCGACCAGATGATCTACCACGGCGCGTCGGTGTGTCGCGGCGTCAAGCGCGCGCTCGTCACGGTAGACATGCCGTTTCTGACCTACCAGATCGACGCTCCGCGAGCAGTCGAGAATTGCGGCCGTGTGATTCAGGAGACCGGCGCACAGGCAGTGAAGGTGGAGGGTGGCAGCGAGCGGATTGCGTCCATCGTCGCGACGGTGGTGGATGTGGGCGTGCCGGTAATGGGCCACGTGGGCTTCACGCCTCAGTCGGTGAACGCGCTCGGGGGCTTTCGCGTTCAGGGGCGCGATCCGAGCGACGCCGACCGCATCGTCGACGACGCCAAGCGTCTCGAGCAGAGCGGAGTGTTCGCGATAGTGCTCGAGCTTCTCCCCGCCGCGGTCGCCGAGCGTGTGACGGCGGCGGTGACGGTTCCGACCATTGGAATCGGCGCCGGTGCGTCGTGCGACGGGCAGGTGCTCGTCCTCCCCGATCTGCTTGGACTCAACGAAGGATTCGCACCGAAGTTTCTCAAGCATTACGCGTCACTCGCTGCGACGGTGCGCGGCGCCGTGAGCGCGTACGCAGAGGACGTGAGGGAAGGGCGGTACCCCGCGGACGAGCATAGCTTCTAGCCATCATGTACGTCGAGAAAAGCAAGGCTGCCACGCGTGCGCGCCTGCGCGAGCTACGTAGCGGCGGCGCGCGCGTCGCGCTCGTGCCGACGATGGGCGCGCTGCATGAAGGACATCTCGCGCTCGTCGATCGCGCGCACGAGCTCGCTGACGCGGTCGCGGTCAGCATCTTCGTGAACCCGTTGCAGTTCGGCGCCAACGACGATCTCGCGCGGTACCCCCGGACACCCGACGCGGACGAGCGAGCGCTGCGCGACCGCGGCGTCTCTCTGGTCTTCATGCCGGACGTGGGCGAGATGTACTCTGACCACGATGCGGTGACTATCGCCCCGCCATCATTCGCGTCGCTCTACGAGGGTGCCGTGCGCCCGGGGCACTTTGCCGGCGTTCTCACGGTTGTCGCGAAGCTCTTCAACATCTTTCAGCCCGATGCGGCGGTCTTCGGCCGCAAGGACCTGCAGCAGCTGTCGCTGGTACGCGCGATGGTTCGCGATCTCGATTTCGCTGTCGTGATCGAGGGCGTGGCGACGGTCCGCGAGCGGGACGGACTCGCCATGTCGAGCCGCAACCGTTATCTCAGCGATTCTGCGCGCCCGCGCGCCGCGGCACTGCATCGCGCCCTTCGGGAGGGCGTGGCACAGTTCACGCGCGGCGTCGTTGAGCCGGAGGCGATCGAAGCTGCGGTGACGCAGGCGCTTGCGCACGACCCGGCGCTCGTGATCGATTACGTCGCGCTCGTTGAGCGAGCCGAACTTCTGCCGCCCGATCTCCGCTGCAAGCGGTGACGCGATCGTCGCGGCGGTGAGGCTCGACGGTACCAGGCTACTCGACAATATCACGCTCCCCTAATGTCCGAATCGATTCTCGACCTTCCGGATTGGGCTCAGGTATCGGAGAAGCGTGCTGCCCACATTCAGCGCGTCACTGCGCTTCTGAATGCATGGGCGGCGGCGATGCGCTTGCCTCCTGCGGAAGCGCGCGCGTTTCTCGACGCGGGAGTGCTCCACGACGCGCTGCGCGACGCGCCAGAAGCGCAGCTTCGCTCCCTGGCGAACGATTGGACGAGCCCACCTGGACTGCTTCACGGTCCGGCCGCCGCGACGCTCCTCGCGCGTAGCGGCGAGCAGCGCGCCGACGTGCTGGATGCGATCAGGTTCCACACCGTCGGCCATGTGAAGTGGGGCGTCGTCGGGAAGGCGCTCTACATGGCCGACTTCCTCGAGCCAGGTCGGAAGTTCTCGCGGCAGGATCGCTACTTCCTCTCGCTGCAGGTCCCCACATCGTTCGAGGGCGTGTTCAGGCAGGTCGTGCGCATGCGCCTCGAGTGGACGGTGCGCGAGGGCAACCACATCTTCCCCGAAACAGTCGAGCTCTGGAACAGCTTTCTGTGAGCGAGGCTCCGTGACTGTGCAGCGAGCTCTCGCCACCTGTGCCATGCTGGCGCTTTTGGTGGCCGGTGCGTGCGACAGGACGCATCACGGCGATGACGCACAGTCTCGCGCGCCGAGCCGCGATACGCTGCCGGGCCGTGCACCGGCCGGCGTGAGAATAAAAGTCGAAGTCTTGAACGCCACGCGGAATCGCGGCCTGGCGCGGCGCGTCACGATCTATCTGCGCGATCGGGGCTTCGACGTGGTCTCGATGGGAACGACGCGCCAGACCCAGGCGCAAACCGTAGTGCTCGACCGCTCGAACCATCCCGACTGGGCGAAACTCGTTGCCGAGACACTCGGTGCTCGCGTGCAGGAGCGTCCCGACACGTCACGCTACCTCGACGCCACTGTCCTCCTCGGCACCGACTGGACGCCGCCGCCGATGCCGTTCCACCCGTAGCTGCCCGCACGCCGCTGCGATGTCCTTGCCGCGGCTCTTTCTTATCGCAACGGTCACTCCCTCGCGCCGCAGCATTGACGCGAACGCGCGGATCTCTGCCGCGGTGGTTGGAGTGAAATCGCCTGCCCCGCCCGGATGAAGCGGGATGAGGTTGACGAACGCCTTGCACTCACGCGCGAGCCGCGCGAGCTCCGCGGCGTGCTCGCGCCGATCGTTCACCTCGCCGAGCATCACGTACTCGAACGTGACGCGCCTATCGAATGACTTCGCCGCGTCGATGACTTCGGCGAGCGGATACTTGGTGTTGATCGGCATGAGGTCGCGGCGTAGCTCGTCCGTCGGGGCATGGATCGAGATAGCCAACCGGAATTGCTCCGGCCGCTCTGCGAGCGCAACGATGCCGGGAAGCACGCCGACAGTCGAAACGGTTATGTGGCGTGCGCCGATTCCGAGACCGTCAGGATCGTTCAGGATGGTGAGCGCCGGATCGACCGCGCGCCAGTTCATCAGCGGCTCGCCCATCCCCATGAACACGATGTTCGTCGGCCGAACGGGGTCGGGGAGAAGGGCGAGTTCGCGCACCTGACCGGCAATCTCGTGCGGCGCGAGATTGCGTGTGAAACCCATCTTGCCGGTGGCGCAGAAGGCGCACTGCAGCGCGCATCCAGCCTGCGACGAGATGCAGAGCGTCATGCGGTCGTCGTCGGGAATCGCGACCGTCTCTATCGCCTCACCGTCCGTGAGACGGAAGAGAAACTTCCGCGTCCCGTCGGTCGAGCGCTGCTCGGTCATGACCTCGAGACGCGGCAGCTCGAACGCCTCGGCGAGCGCGTCGCGCAGTGCGACCGGGAGCTCCGTGATCTCGGCGAACGAGGCGACCGGCGCGCGCCAGAGGCGGCGAAGAACCTGCGCCGCGCGGTACCGCGGCTGGCCGTTCCGGTCGAAGAATTCTTCCAGGGCCGTCTTCGCGTCGGCCGGGGTGTTGTCGAGGAGGTTTATCTTGCGCATGTCGTCATCGCCCGGTGGACGCGGCATCTCGAAGCTGCATCCCGGGACTAGCATAAGCTGTTGCCACACATAAATTTAACGCATCTTGACTCGACAATTTCGCCGAGCGTCGCTGGACGCTCCCCGCGGCAAGTGAGCGCGCCGCAATTCCCCGCCACAACTGAGCGAAGCACACTCTGCGGAAGCCTCCGCGCCACTGACGCGGGTACCAGCGTCACGCTCGCCGGATGGGTGCAGAGCTCACGCTCGCTCGGTGGGATTGCCTTTCTCACGCTGCGCGACCGCGCCGGGACGGTACAGGTCTCGTTCAACCCGGATTACACCGAGAAGACGGTGATCGACGCGGCCGGCGCCGTACCGCTCGAAAGCGTGGTGAAGGTCGAGGGCGTCGTCGCGCCTCAGGCCGGCCGCTACGGTGAATCCCGACATGACGACCGGTGAGATCGAGGTGCAGGCCACCTCGATCACGGTCGTTGGGCGCGCCGAGTCGGTCGCGATCCCGGTGGGCGCAAAGGGAGCAAACCTTCCGGCTGAGGAGACGCGGCTGCGGTATCGTTATCTCGATCTGCGCCGCGCACCGCTCCAGGCGAACCTCATGCTGCGCCACCGGCTGATGCAGACGACGCGCGCCTTTCTCGACGCGCGCGGCTTCCTCGAGATCGAGACGCCGATCCTGACGAAGCCGACGCCGGAAGGGGCGCGCGACTACCTCGTTCCGAGCAGTGTGCACCACGGCGAGTTCTACGCGCTGCCTCAGTCGCCGCAGCTGTACAAGCAGCTTGCTCATGATCTCGGGCTTCGACCGCTACTTCCAGATCGCACGCTGCTTCCGCGACGAGGACCTGCGCGCCGACCGCCAGCCCGAGTTCACCCAGATAGACATCGAGGCGTCGTTCGTAGGGCCGGAGGACATCTACGCGCTCACGGAGGGGTTGCTCGCGGCGCTCTTCGCCGACGCCGGCGTCGAGATCAGGGCGCCGTTCCGCCGGATGTCGTACGCAGACGCGATGGAGCAGTACGGGACCGACCGCCCCGACCTTCGTTACGACGTACGAATTCGCGACGTCTCCGATGTGTTCGCCGCGTCGGACTTCGCGATAGCGAGGTCGGCAATCGAAGCGGGCGGACGCGTTCGGGGCGTGGTCGTCCCGGGCGGCGCAGCACTGTCGCGCAAGCAGGTGGACGAGCTGGAAGCGCTCGCGAAGGGCGCCGGAGCTGGTGGTCTCATGCGGATCAAGTCGGTGAACGGCTCGCTGGATGGCGCGCCGGCTCGCGCAATCGGCGACGCCGGCCGCGAAGCGCTCGCGCTCGAGGATGGCGATCTCATGCTCCTCGTCGCCGCGCGCGGATCACGTCTCACATCCGGCCCTCGATCGCGTGCGCCAGGAGGCAGCGCGGCGCTGTGGCGCTCGTGCCGGAGAAGGGCAGCGAGCTTCTCTGGGTCACCGACTTCCCCATGTTCGACGTCGATCCTGCGACGGGCGCGCTGGGCGCCAAGCATCATCCATTCACGGCGCCCAACCCGGACGACAAACACCTATTCGACTCCGATCCCGGCGCTGTTCGTGCACTTGCCTACGACGTGGTCTACAACGGGACCGAGCTCGGAGGAGGGAGCATCCGAATAAGCGATCCGGCGCTGCAGCGCCGCGTACTCGGCACGCTGGGCATCGATGCCGCCACGGCGGAGGCGAGGTTCGGTTTTCTGCTGGAAGCGCTCGCCGCCGGCGCGCCGCCGCACGGCGGAATCGCACTCGGCTTCGACCGTATCGCGATGCTGCTGTCGGGTGCGCCGAGCCTCCGCGACGTCATAGCGTTTCCGAAGACCACCGCGGCGCGCGCCCTGTTCGAGGGCGCGCCGACGACGGTACCCGCGGAGGATCTCGCGGTGCTTCACATCAATCCCGTCTCTACTTGAGCGCTACCGAAGACACTGTCGTCCAGCGCCTGTCCGCCGAAGGCGCTGACATGCTGACGCTCGCCGGCGTCAACGACGAGAACCTTACCGAGCTGAGCAGAACGAGCGGCGTGCGCGCGGCGCTACGTGGCGACGTTCTCACCCTCACGGGCGGGCGGGACGAGGTGGAGCGCGCGCTCCCCGTCGCGCAGCGGATGATCGACGCCGCGAAGCAACGCCTCCCGCTCACCGCGGACGACGTTCTTCGCATCAGCCTCGAAGGGGGCCGCGGCGACGGCGCCACATCAGGCGAGCGGATCGTGCTTCCCGGTGTGCGCCGCGTCATTCAGCCGAAGACGAGCGGCCAGGCGGAGTACATCAGGCTGATCGCCGACAACGACATCGTCGTGGGCATCGGCCCAGCAGGAACAGGGAAGACCTATCTCGCTGTCGCCGCAGCGGTTGACGCGCTGTCGCGCAAGCGGGTTCGTCGCATCGTGCTCGCGCGGCCGGCCGTGGAAGCCGGCGAGAGTCTCGGCTTCCTTCCGGGCGACATGCAGGCGAAGGTGGACCCGTACCTCCGTCCGCTCTACGATGCGCTAGAGGACATGATGCCCGCCGAGCGGGTGCAGAAGGCGCTGGAGACGTCGCACGATCGAGATCGCGCCGCTGGCGTACATGCGCGGTCGAACGCTGTCGGATGCGTTCGTGATTCTGGACGAAGCGCAGAACGCTACGAACGCGCAGATGAAGATGTTCCTCACGCGACTGGGCGTGAACTCGAAGGTCGTGATCACGGGCGATAAGACTCAGATCGATCTTCCGCGACGTGAGGAGTCGGGCCTCGTGCAGGTGGAGCGGATTCTGTCCGGGATCGACGGGATCGCGTTCTTCTATTTCACCGACGCCGATGTGGTGCGCCACAGACTCGTTCGCGAGATCATCAAGGCGTACGCTGACGATGCGAACGGGTAGCGCGAGATGAATCTCTGGCGTGCTCTCGAGCGTGGAACTCCAGTCGGCGATTCATCCGCTCCGGCCAGCGCGGCCGACATTCGTGCCGCGGCTCGACGTCGCGCTCAACATGTTCGCCGCCATCGCACGCGTGGTACTCGATCCGCGTGTCTCGGTTCGCGCTCGCGGTGCTCGCGGCGCTCTTCATTCGCACACGTCTCGGCGACTTCCTCACCGCGTTTCTCGTCGCACTCGGAGCGCTCCTCGTCTATCGCGCGGATCGCTGGCGCCGAATTCCCGACCATCTCAGGTGGCTCGGCTGGGCGGATCTCAATAAGCCGCTGCTGCGTCGTCTCAGCGTCGAAGCTCCCGGCACTTATGCCCACACCATCGCGATGGCGAATCTCACCGAGGGCGCGTGCAACGCCATTGGAGCAGACGGCCTGCTCGGACGTGTCGGCGCGTACTATCACGACATCGGCAAGCTGCGAAAGCCTCAGCACTTCGTCGAGAACCAGCCGCGTGGACGCAATCCTCACGACAAGCTCAAGCCCGCGACGAGCGCATCGATCATTCGCGGTCATGTGCGCGACGGCCTCGAGCTCGCTCGCGAGGCGGGCGTGCCGAAGGAGATTCGCGCCTTCATCGCTGAGCACCATGGCACGCTCCCGATAGCGTTCTTCCTCGCCAAGGCCCAGGAGCGCGACGACACCGTCAATGCGTCCGAGTACGCGTACTCCGGCCCGATCCCGCAGAGCGCGGAGACAGCAGTCTGCATGCTCGCAGACGGCGTCGAGGCTCGCGTGCGGACGTTGACCGATCCGACGCCGGCGGCGATACGCGAAGCAGTCGAGGCGATGATCGCGCGAAGGATCGACGAGGGCCAGCTCGCGGATGCGCCGGTCACGCTTCGCCAGTTGGGCGTGGTACGCGACCAGTTCGTGCGCATCCTCACCGGCATGCATCACGGACGCATCGACTACCCGACCGGAACCGGGCGCGAGCTCAGCCTCACGCCAGATTCGCGCGCGAGCGCGTGAGCGTCGCGGTCAGCGTCTCGAGCGCAGGCGTCCGCCCCGCCATCTCGAGCGAGGTCGCGCGCAATGTAGTCAGGTCGGTGTGCAGGCGTGAGCGTGTTGGCGATGCGATGATATCCGTTGCGTTCGTGACGCGACGCATGATCGCGAAGATGAATCGCGAGTTTCTCGGGCACAGTTGGAGCGACCGACATCATCACCTTCGAGCTGGAGCCGATGGCGGGTGCGATTGTCGGCGACATCTACATCTCACCAGAAGTCGCGCGGACCAACGCGCGCGAGCTTGGCGTCGGTGTTCGCGAGGAGCTGGTGAGGCTCGTCGCACACGGCACGCTCCACGTCCTCGGCTACACTCATGACGAAGGATCGCACCGCACCGATGGCGAGATGTGGCGCAAACAGGAACGGATCGTTGCCTCGTTCGTTTGACGCACTGCTCGAGCAGTTCGACGCGCGGAGACCGGCCGCGCTCGCGCGCGCGGTAAGCATCGTCGAGAACCATCGCGACGGCTACGACGATCTGATGACGCGGATCCACTCGCGTATCGGGCGGGCGAAGCGGCTCGGAATGACCGGACCACCCGGCGCGGGCAAGAGCACGCATCACCAACCTTCTGGTTCAACGGTTGCGCGACACCGGTGCGACGGTCGGCGTCGTCGCCGTCGATCCCACCTCGCCATTCACCGGCGGCGCGCTGCTCGGCGACCGCGTAAGGATGGAGTCTGTGGCGCTCGACGCCGGAGTTTACATCCGCTCGATGGCCACGCGCGGCTCACTTGGCGGCCTGTCAGCGCGCACCGCGCGAAGTCGCGGACGTCCTGGATGCGTTCGGCTTCGACTGGATCATCATCGAGACCGTCGGAGTGGGCCAGAGCGAGCTGGACATCGCACGCACCGCGGACACGACCGTAGTGGTGCTGGTTCCGGAGTCGGGCGATTCGATCCAGACGCTGAAGGCCGGCGTGATGGAGATCGCAGACGTGTTCGTGGTGAACAAGAGCGATCGTCCCGGCGCCGACCGGTTGCGCAACGACATCGAGCTGATGCTCGGGCTGCGGCGCGGCGTGACTTCGGCGCACGTTCCGGCGCATCACGGCGTCCAGCTCAAGACCATCAATCCGATTCGTATAGCTCGCGAGGCGGCGAGAGCCGAGCATCCGGAAACGTGGACGCCGCCCGTAGTCCAGACTATCGCAGCCAAGAATGAAGGGATTGGGGATCTGCTCGACGCCGATCGAACGACATTTTCGTTATCTTGAAGCCTCGGGCGCGATGCAGCAGCGGCGACGCGCTCGGCTGCGCGAACAGGTCGTGGAGGTCGTTGCGGAGCGGGTTCGCGAGCGACTGTGGCGCGACGCCGCCACCAACGAGTGGCTCGAGAGTCGGCTCGCGTCGCTCGTGGACGGCGATGCGACACCGTTCAGCGTTGCGAACGAGCTGCTGCAGCGCAGCGGAGCTCTCCTTACGGGAGTGAGATCATGACGACGGCAGAGATCATCGAGATCGAGCGGCTGCGCGCTGAAGTCGCGGCGTGGCGTGAGAAGTACGAGCGCGCGCGAAAGAGAGACGAGCTCTACTCGAATTCGGCCGGCCCGGTGGCGCCGCTATTCACCGCGCTCGACACCGCGGGCGACGACGCCGCGCTCGAGGTGCCCGGCGAGTTTCCGTTCACGCGCGGCATTCACGCTACCGGATACCGCGGAAAGCTGTGGACCATGCGCCAGTTCGCGGGATTCGGCACCGCGCGCGAAACCAACGCGCGGTACAAGTTCCTTCTCTCGCAGGGACAGACGGGGCTGTCGGTGGCGTTCGATTTCCCCACTCTGATGGGTTACGACTCCGATCATCCTCGCTCGGAAGGCGAGGTCGGCAAGTGCGGTGTCGCGATCTCGAGTCTCGCCGACATGGAGACGCTGTTCGATGGGATCCCGCTCGACAAGGTCTCGACGTCGATGACGATCAACGGGCCCGCGGTGATCCTTTTCGCCTTCTACATCGCGGCGGCGGAGAAGCAGGGCGTCGATCCCAAGGTGCTGCGCGGGACTATCCAGAACGACATTCTCAAGGAGTACATGGCGCAGCACGCGTGGGTGTATCCCATCGAGCCAGCGCTCCGACTCATCGTCGACAACTTCGAGTGGTCGGCCAAGCATGTCCCACTCTGGAATACGATCTCGATCTCCGGCTACCACATTCGCGAAGCAGGCGCGACCGCAGCGCAGGAGCTCGCGTTCACGCTCGCGGACGGCTTCACGTATGTCGAGCGCGGCATCGCGCGCGGTCTCGACGTCGACGACTTCGCGCCGCGCCTGTCGTTCTTCTGGGACATCCACAACGATTTCTTCGAGGAGATCGCGAAGCTGCGCGCCGCGCGACGCATCTGGGCGCGGCACCTTCGCGACCGTTACGGCGCGAAGGATCCGCGCTCGCTGATCATGCGCTTCCACTCGCAGACCGCCGGCGTCACGCTCACCGCCCAGCAGCCGATGAACAACGTCGTGCGCGTTGCGTATCAGGCAATGGCCGCAGTGCTCGGAGGAACGCAATCGCTGCACACGAACTCGATGGACGAGACTCTCGCGCTGCCGACCGAGCAGGCAGTTCAGGTCGCGCTCCGGACCCAGCAGATTCTCGCGTACGAGACGGGTGTCCCCAATGTCATCGACCCACTCGGCGGCTCGTATTACGTCGAATCGCTCACTGACCATCTCGAGCAGGAAGCGGAGCAGATCTTCGAGCAGATCGCAGAGGTCGGCGGAGTGGTGCACGGGCTCGAGACAGGATGGCTGCAGCGCAAGATCGCGGAATCATCTGCGCGGCAGCAGTGGGAGATCGAGCAGCATCGCCGGACCGTGGTCGGCGTCAACGAGTTCGTGACGGATGAAGACGAGCTCACCATCCCGCTTCTCAAGGTGAGCGCCGAGGCCGAGAGTGAGCAGCGCGAGCGGATGGCGCGGATGCGCGCGAGCCGCGACCAACAACTCGTGCGACTCGCGGCTCGACGCGCTGCGCAGCGCGGCGCGAACGAACGACAACCTCATGCCGTATATCGTCGACTGCGCTCGCGCGTACTGTACGCTCTACGAGATCCGCGCCGCGATGGAGACTGTTTTCGGCGCGTACCGCGAGCCGGTATTCTTCTAGCAAACTCACATTGAGCTCAATGCGTCCAATTCGCGTGCTCGTCGCAAAGCCGGGTCTCGATGGTCACGACCGCGGCGCCAAGGTCGTCGCTGCGGCGCTTCGCGACGCGGGCATGGAAGTGATCTACACAGGGCTGCATCAGACGCCCGAGATGATCGCGACGGCAGCTGTTCAGGAAGACGCCGACGTGGTCGGACTCTCCATCCTCAGCGGCGCGCACATGACGCTGATCCCTCGCGTCCTCGAGCTGCTGCGCGCCGAAGGGCGCGACGACATCCTCATCACCGGCGGCGGGATAATCCCGAAGGATGACATGGATGCTCTGGAGGCGCAGGGCACCGGGAAGCTCTTCGGTCCAGGCACGCCGACGAGCGAGTTGGTGCAGTACATCCAGAGCTGGTTCGAGGCACGCGAACGACAGCACGCGTGACGTCGCGACTCGATACGCTCGACGCCGAGCTGCGCGAGCTCGAGAAAACGATTCGGAAGGGCGGTGGCGCGGCGAAGATAGACAAGCTTCACGCGCAGGGTAAGCTGAGCGCTCGCGAGCGCGTCGCGCTTCTCTGCGATCCTGGCACCGATCTCCTCGAGATCGGGCTTCTCGTCGCGTACGACCAGTACGACGGTCAGGCGCCGGCGGCTGGCGTCGTGACCGGGCATCGTTACGGTCGGCGGCCGCCTCGCCGTCGTCGTCGCCAACGATCCTACCGTGAAGGCGGGATCGTGGTGGCCCGAGACGATCAAGAAGATTCTTCGCGCGCAGGAGATCGCGATGCGGTGTCTCATCCCGATCATCTATCTCGTGGATTCGGCCGGAGTCAATCTTCCCTATCAGGGTGGAGTGTTTCCGGGGCAGTACGGCGCGAGCAGGATCTTCTACTACAACTCGATCATGCGTCGGTATCTGCGCGTCCCGCAGATCGCCGCAGTCATGGGGCAGTGCATCGCGGGCGGCGCGTATCTTCCCGCGCTCTCCGATGTGATCCTGATGGTGAAGGGCACGTCGTTCATGGGCCTCGGCGGACCGAATCTCGTGAAGGGTGCGACCGGTCAGACCATCGACAGTGAGACGCTCGGCGGCGCATCGACCCACACCCGTGTGAGCGGCGTCGCGCATTACGCAGTCGATGACGATGCCGCGTGCATCGCCAAGATCCGCGACCTCATAGCGCGTCTTCCGCGACCCGGCGATGGCTGCGCCCGACGAATCGAGCGGCGACCGATCCTGCGATCACCGAAGTGTTGCCCAGCGATCATCGCATGTCCTACGACATGCGCGACGTCGTCGCCAAGATCGTCGACGACGGGAAGGTCGATGAGTTCCAGGCCGATCTCGCGCGCGAGGTCATGTGCGGCGACGCTGCGATCGGCGGGATTCCCGTAGCGGTCATCGCCAATCAGCGCGGGCTGATCAAGGGGCGCGACGGCGAGAAGCCGCGATTCGGCGGGATCATCTATGCCGAGTCGGCCGAGAAGATGGCGTACTTCATCGATCGGTGCGACAGACAGGCGATACCGATTCTCTTCGTGCAGGACGTGTCTGGCTTCATGGTCGGACCCGAAGCCGAGCACGAAGGAATCATCCGCGCCGGCGCGCGCCTGGTCGAGGCGATGGCGACCACGCGAGTTCCGAAGCTCGTGCTCACGGTGAATCACGCGTCGGGCGCAGGCTACTACGCGATGGCGGCTCAGGGGTTCGAGCCCGATTTCGTGTTCACGTGGCCGACGGGGCGGATGGGCGTGATGGAAGGCGAAGCCGCGGTGCAGGCCGTGCATGGTCCCGCACTCGACGCTGCGAAGCGCGCCGGCAGCAAGCCGTCCGCTGAGGTCACCGACCGCGGTCGAGGAGATGCGAGCGGACTACGATCATCAGCTCGACGCGCGTTATGCCGCGGCGCGCGGATACGTGGATGCGATCGTCCACCCGTCCGACACGCGCGCCGTGCTCGTCACCGCGCTACGTGCGTCGCTCAACAATTCGGGACCGCACATCGGTCCGTTCGTTCTTCCCTAACGCAAGCATATGTCAGACCGGATCGTACGCGTCGCGAGTGGCCAGGGCTTCTGGGGTGATTCGCTCGATGCTCCGCGGCAGCAGGTTGAGGGCGGAGAGATCGACTACCTCATGCTCGACTATCTCGCCGAGGTCACCATGTCCATTCTGCAGAAGCAGAAGGAGCGTGACCCGGCGATGGGATATGCACGCGATTTCGTCGGCGCGATGGACTCGGTGCTCGACGCGGTGACGGATCGTGGCGTGAGAGTGATCGCGAACGCTGGCGGCGTCAATCCACCGGCATGTGCTGCGGCGGTGCGCGATGGCGCGCGCAAGCGCGGCAAGACACTGCGCATCGGCGTCGTCACCGGAGACGATCTTCTGCCGCGACTCGACGAGCTCACCGGCGGCGGGCCATGCGCTCGCGAACATGGATACCGGCGAGCCGCTCGCCTCGGTACGCGATCGCGTGCTCTCGGCGAACGCGTACATCGGCTCCAAGCCGATCGTCGAAGCGCTTTCCCGCGGCGCGCAGGTAGTGATCACTGGCCGCTCGACCGATACCGCGCTCACGATGGCGCCGATCAGATTCGAGTTCGGCTGGAAGGACGATGATTACGATCGACTCGCGGCCGGAATCGTCGCCGGTCACATCCTCGAGTGCGGCGCGCAGTGCTCCGGAGGGAACTGTCTGTACGATTGGCGCGACATCCCCGACCTCGCGAACGTCGGCTATCCGATTGTCGAAGCGCGTGATGATGGCACCTTCGTCGTCACGAAGCACGCCGAACACCGGCGGCCGCGTCTCGGTGCACACGGTGAGCGAGCAGCTGGTTTACGAAATGGGCGATCCGCACGAGTACATAACACCCGACGTCATCGCCGACTTCACGACCATCAAGCTCGCGCAGGACGGCACCAATCGCGTTCGCGTCTCGGGAATACGCGGCGCGGCGCCGACGGACAAGCTCAAAGTGTCGATCGCTTACCGCGCAGGATTCAAGGCCGTCGGGACGCTGGTGTATTCATGGCCCGACGCGCTCGAGAAAGCGCAGCTTGCAGATCGCATCCTGCGCGAGCGCCTCGATCGACTGGGGCTTCGCTTCGACGAGATCCTCACCGAATTCGTCGGCGCCTCCGCGACCCACGGCGCGCTCGCTGGCGATGCGGGACGACAACGCGCCCGAGGTTCAGCTTCGCGTCGGCGTCCGCGGAGCTGATCGCGCTGCAGTCGAGCGCTTCACTCGCGAGATCGCGCCACTCGTGCTCAATGGTCCGCCGAGTGTGACGGGATTCGCTGGTGGCAGACCCAAGGTCGAGGAGATCGTCGCGTACTGGCCAGCGCTGGTGGACAAGACCGTGGTGAAGACTTCGGTCGAGGTGCTCTCATGAAGATCCAGCTGATCGACATCGCGCACGCCCGGTCCGGCGACAAGGGCGACACCGCCAACGTCGGCATCATCGCTGACAAGCCGGAGTGGTATCCGCTGCTCGAGCGCGAGCTGACCGTGGATCGCGTGCGGAATCACTTCAGCGGGATGATCAAGGGCGACGTGCAGCGCTTCGTGCTTCCGAATCTGAGCGCGCTCAACTTCCTGTTGCACGGCGCGCTCGGCGGCGGCGGAACGCTCTCGCTCAAGACGGATGCGCAGGGCAAGGTTTACTCGACCGCGCTGCTCAGGATGACGCTCGACGTCCCTGATGACGAAGCGCGCCGCCTCGGCATTGGCGGCCCGGTGAATCGCGTAAGAGTCGAGTCGGATGACGCGATCGCGCGTATAACGCTCGCGCGTCCGGAAAAGAAGAACGCGCTCGACAGAGTGATGGCCGATGAGCTGCTGCAGGCGCTCACGTCCTGCGCGCAGCACGTCGGCACGCGCGTTGTGGTGCTCGCGGCGGACGGCGCTGATTTCTGCGCCGGCGCCGATCTCGGCGCGCTCGCGGCGATGGTGGATGCGCCGCCCTCCGCGCACTTCGAGGATGCAGAGGCGCTCGGCAAGGTCTTCGTCGCGATGCGTGAGATGCCAAAACCGGTCGTCGCGGTTGTTCGCGGCCGGGCGCTTGCCGGCGGGGCCGGCCTCGCGACCGCCGCGGACATCGTGCTTGCGGACGAGAACGCGCAGTTCGGCTATCCTGAAGTGCTCGTCGGCTTCGTCCCGGCGATGGTGATGACCATGCTTCGCCGCGCCGTTGGCGAGAAGCGCGCGTTCGATCTCGTCGCGACCGGGCGTCGCGTCTCCGCGCGCGAAGCCGAGCAGATCGGGCTGGTGACGCGTGTGTTGCCGAGCGCTTCGTTCGATGAGGATCTCGGGCGGGTCGTCGCGGACCTGGCGAAGTCGTCGGCCAGCGCTCTCGCGATCACCAAGTCGTTGCTCTACGAGCTCGATGGGCAGAGCTTCCGCGACGGGATCCTGTCTGGTGCGCGGGCGAACGTCGCTGCCCGCGGAACGCCCGATTTCAAGGCTGGCGTCGCGCGCTTCGTCAGCAAGTGATAAGACGAGTCGACTCGTTCAAGCTCGGGCTCGCTGCTTGTGCGGCGCTGCTGTTCGCCTGGGGAATTCGAGCGGACAACGAGCCGTTCCGTTGGGCCGGAATCGCGTGCCTCCTCGCGGCGTTTCTTCTCCGTTTCGTGCGCCGAACGCCGTAATTAGATTGCACGGGTGAGCGACACCCGAAACATTCCCGAACTGCTTGCGCCAGCCGGCTCGCTGGACGCCGTCCGCGCCGCGGTCGCCAACGGCGCCGACTCCGTCTATCTGGGCGCGGAGAAGTTCAACGCCCGAGACGACGGCGCTCAGCTCACCCTCGACGAGCTCGAGGCCGCGTGCGCGATCGCGCACGGTCGCGGCGCGCGCGTGTATCTCACACTCAACACGCTGGTCAAGCCGCATGAGCTGAGTGAAGCGCTCGCCTTCCTCGGCGAGGCCATAGATCGCGGTGTCGATGCGGCGATCGTGCAGGACATCGGCCTCATCGCACTCATCCATCGCGTCTATCCCGGGTTTCGAGATCCACGGCTCGACCCAGATGACCGTCCACGATGTGTCAGGTGCGCAGCTGCGTCGCAGGACCTCGGCATCGACCGCGTCGTTCTCGCGCGCGAGAACACGCTCGACGACATCCGCGCCATCCACGCGGCGGTTCCATCGATCGGGCTCGAGTCGTTCGTGCACGGTGCGCTCTGCATCTCGTACAGCGGGCAGTGCTACATGTCCGGGATGATCTCCGAGCGCAGCGCCAACCGCGGCTCGTGCGCGCAGTCGTGCCGCAAGGGATACACGTTGCGCGATACCGTGACGGGCGACGTTCTCGACAGCGGCTTCCTCATCTCCGCCAAGGACCTCGCTGCACACGACTCGCTCGCTGCAATCGCGGAAGCCGGCATCGCCTGCCTCAAGATCGAGGGTCGCAAGAAGAAGCCGGAGTACGTCGCGACCGTGACGCGCGGCTACCGCGAGTTCCTCTCGCGCGTCGCCGCGGGCGACGCAGCACCGCCGGAGCCGGAGGAGGTACAGCCGCTCGTGCAGATCTTCAGCCGCGGCTTCACCGGCGGGCATGTACAACGGCCGCGCGGGACGCGACTACGTCACTCGCGACCAACCCGACAACCGCGGCGTCGTCCTCGGATCGGTGACGGCGACGAATCGCGCGCGAGATCATCGTGGAGGTTTCCACGCCAATCGCCGTTGGAGACGGGCTCGCGTTCACGACGCGAGCACGATGCAGAAGTCGCAGGCGCATCGGTGACAGCCGTTCGCGCGCTTCCGTCGCGCGGTGTGATGCTGCGCCAGGCGCTGACTCTGCGCGCGCATCCGCCGGTCGGCGCGACGGTGATCCGGACCGCTGACGCAACTCTGCTCGCGTCCGCGCGCGCGAGCTTCGCCGCGATCGATGCGCCCGGCAAGCGACGCATTCCGGTCGACGCATCCGTATTCGGCGCAGCCGGCTCGCCGCTCAAGCTGGTGCTGCGCTCACCGTTCGGCGAAGTCGTCGCTCGCAGCGAGATCACGCTCGCACCAGCGCAGCGGCGCGCGCTCGACGCGGCTCAGCTGCGGGATCAGATCGGCAGGCTCGGCGAGACCAGCTTCGTCCTCCGCGATCTCGACACCGCCGGTCTCGCGCGAGTCCCTCTTCATCCCGGTGAGCGAGCTGAATCATCTGCGCCAACGCGCCGTGGAGCAGCTGGACGAGCGCGCTGCGTGGGACGCGGACGCGCGCGCGACGGAGCGCGTGCATCGGCGATCGCCGCGGCAGTGGCCGACGTGGCCGTCGGCGACGCCGGCCACGCGGACCCGTTCACGCTCGTCGCGCAGGTGTACAACGTCGATGACGCGCGTACTGCCGCGGCGGCGGGCGCAACCGAGATCGTGCTCGATCCGTTCCTGAGGCATCCGACGCCGCCGCTCACGCGCGTGAAGTCGCTCGCGGCAGAGCTCGCGGAGCGCGGCGTCGCGCTGCGCATCCGGACGCCGAGCGTCGTGCGGCCGGAGGAGCGCGCGCCAGGTGGACAAGTGGCTCGCCCTCGGCACGCCCATTCTCTCCGGTCATGCGGGAATCGCGGTCGAGCTCGCGCGAGGCGGACGCGACGTCGTCGCCGATTATGCGGTCAACTGCTTCAACCAGCACACGGCGAGCGCTCTCTTCGCGCGCGGAATCAGGCGCATCGTTCCGTCCATCGAGCTCACGACCCGCGAGCTCGAGCAGCTCGTAGCGCCGTGGGACGGGAACGGCTTCGACGTGTTTCTCTACGGCCGCCCGGAAGGGATGACCATCGAGCATTGCGTTCTCTCGGCTGCGTTCGATCGTGCGCCGACGACATGTCGCGACCTGTGCGTCAAGAAGCATCCGAACGTCGCCGTGACCGATCCCGCCGGCTACACGTTCGCGGTCGCGACCGACAGCGCGTGCCGCAACCGGTTGCTCCACTCGCGTCCGGTCGAGGGCTCCGAGTTCGTCACGCGCCTCTGGGGCGCCGGCATCCGCGTCGTATCACGCCGTCTTCAACATTCCCGGCGACAACATCGCCGACATAATCCGCGGCTATCGTGACGCTCTCGAAGCGCACGCTCGCGGCGAGCGTAGCGAGCCGGCGCCTGTGCGCGGCATCGTGGGCGCAGAGTTCACTCGCGGTCACTTCGCCCGCGCGGTCTGAGGCGCATCGTCACGGCATCTTGCGGCCCGCACGTGATAATGCTCGTGTCAGGATGATTGCCGCCGCCTCATTCGATCGAGCGATACTGACTCGATGACACGTCCCACACTCGACGACGCGCGCGCGAAGCTCGCGCAGGTCTTCGGTTATTCCGCGTTCCGTCCCGGTCAGGAGCGCGCCGTCGAGTCGGTGCTGGCGGGGCGCGACACGCTCGTCATCCTTCCGACGGGCGGCGGCAAGTCGCTCTGCTTCCAGGTCCCAGCGCTGCTCCTGCCCGGACTCACCGTCGTCGTCTCCCCACTCATCTCGCTGATGAAGGATCAGGTGGACGCGCTCGAAGCGCGCGGCATCGCCGCGGCGTTCATCAACAGCACGCTCACCGCCGGCCAGATCTCCGATCGTCTCGCACGCGCCGCACGTGGCGAGCTCAAGATGCTCTACCTCGCGCCGGAGCGGTTCGACCTCGCGTCGACTGCTCCGCAGCTCTCGCGCGCCGGCGTGTCGCTGCTCGCGATCGACGAGGCTCACTGCATCAGCCAGTGGGGCCACGATTTCAGGCCCAGCTACCTGCGCATGCGAGCGGTGCGCGAGGCGCTTGGTGATCCGCCGACAGTCGCGCTCACCGCTACGGCGACGCCGACTGTCAGACGCGACATCGCGCAGCAGCTCGCGCTCCGATCGCCGCAAGTGATCATCACCGGCTTCGACCGCACGAACCTGTCGTACTCGGTGCTCCCCGCGCGCAATGATGCGGAGAAGGACTCGATTCTCGTGGAGGCGCTGCGCGAGCGCGACGGGACTCGCGATCAGTCTACGCGTCCACCCGTCGCGCGGTCGAGCGTATCGGCGCGCTGCTCACGCGCGAAGGAATCCCCGCCGCCGGCGTATCACGCAGGCCTCGACGACGCTCACCGGCACGAAGTGCAGGAAGACTTCATGCGCGAGCGCGTCCGCGCGATAGTCGCCACCAACGCATTCGGGATGGGCATCGACAAGCCGAACGTCAGGCTCGTCATCCACCATTCGATGCCCGGCACCCTCGAGGCGTACTATCAGGAAGCTGGCCGCGCCGGCCGCGATGGGTTGCGCTCGGAGGCGATTCTTCTCCACGCTTTCCCGGACCGCTTCACCCACGAGTACTTCATCAAGGGGTCGTATCCCGAGCGCGAGCTGGTCGCACGCACTTACGCCGCGCTCCAGCGGCGCGCAGATGGCGCCGGCGTAGTGGGCGATTCGCTCGAAGCGCTCGCGGCGCGCAGTACCCGGGAAAGGCGAGCGCGCGCGACGTCGAGAGCGCGCTGCGGATACTCGAGCAGGGCGGGGCTGTAGCGAACGCGCCGGAGTCGCAGTCCCTCGTCTCGGTGCGATTGCTCGCCACGCCGGAGCGCATCAAGCGCGAGCTGGGCGCGGCGCATTCGCTGGAGCTTGGCGTTCTCCGCGCATTGTGGCGCGCCGCTGGCGCATCGCTCGAGCGTGGTACCACGGTCGACGTCGCCTCGCTTCCGCACGGGTCTGGGCTCGCCGCACGAGATCATGGACACGCTCGAGTCGCTTCAGGCGCGCCAGTTCATCACCGTGGCGCGCGTCGGCGGCGGAATCGCGCTCCTACGTCGCGCCGCCGATCTCGATGACTTCGCGATCGACTGGTCTTCGCTCACGCGACGGCGCGACGCCGAGCTCGAGAAGCTCGAGGCCGTGCAGCGCTACGCTTACGCGAAGGCGTGCCGCCGCGCTTTCGTGCTCAGATACTTCGGCGATCCTGCAGCGCGCGACCATTGCGATGGCTGCGACAATTGCCTCGGCACCACGCGCGCACGCCCGCCGCGCGAGGAAGGCGACACGAGGCGCGTCCGGACCGCGCGCTCAGGCGCAGCGCCAGACGGTCGGAGCCCGCGTCGCAGCGCCGGATCCGGCTCTCGCGGACCTTCCGCCCGAAGCGCAGGCGCGCTTCGAGCGCCTGCGCGCGCTCAGACGCGAGATTGCGCACGAAGAAGAAGTGCCCGCCTATATTGTCTTCGACGACAAGACCCTCCGACGCATCGCGGTCAACACGCCGCGCACACTCGCCGCCTTCGGCGAAGTTCACGGCGTCGGCCCAGTAAAGACCGAGCGCTTCGGCCCGCGCTTCATCGCCGCGCTAGCCGAGCTCGAGACGTAAAACCCAGGATTCATGGACGATTCGTTCTATCTCTCCGAGCAGCACCTCGCGGTGCGCGACATGGTTCGCCAGTTCGCCCGCGACGAGGTCGCTCCGGTCGCCGCCAAGCTCGATGCCGAGGCGAAGTTCCCATGGGAGAACGTCAAGAAGATGGGCGAGCTCGGACTGCTCGGCGTTCCCTGGAGCGAGGAGCTCGGCGGATCGGCGCTCGATCTCACCAGCTACATAATCGCGATTCACGAGATGGCAAAGGTCGATGCCTCACACGCCATCACCATCTCCGCGCACACGACGCTGGGCACGTCTCCCATCGTCAACTTCGGCAACGAGGAGCAGCGACGCCGCTACGTTCCGCTTCTCGCCTCGGGAAGCGTGCTCGGAGGCTTCGGGCTCACCGAGCCGGGCGCAGGCAGCGACGCCGCTGGCACGCGCACGCGCGCCGTGAAGAAGGGCGATCGCTACGTGCTGAACGGCTCCAAGATCTTCATCACGCACGGTGGCGTCGGTGAGATCTTCGTCGTCACCGCCGTCACCGACCCGAGCAAGGGCGCGAAGGGGATCAGCTCGTTCATCCTGACCAAGGAGACGACCGACCTCGCAAAGGCTCGCGAGCTCGGCGTCGGCCACGACGACTCGCTTCCGGTGATGGCGGGTTTTCGATCAGGGAAGAAGGAAGACAAGCTCGGATGGCGCGCGTCGGACACTCGCGAGCTTATCTTCGAGGACGTCGAAGTGCCCGAGGAGAACCTGCTTGGGCGAAGAGGGAGCGGGCTTCACCAATTTCATGCGCACCCTCGATTCCGGCCGTATCGGAATCGCCGCGCTGTCGTTGGGAATCGCGGAAGGCGCGTACGAGCAGGCGCTCGCAGTACTCGACGTGCGCAAGCAGTTCGGCCGGCCGATCTCGGACTTTCAGGGCATCCAGTTCCAGCTCGCCGACATCGCGGTCGGGATCGAGGCCGGGCGGCATCTCCTGTTTCACGCGACATGGCTCGCGCAGAACAAGCGCCCCTACGGCAAGGAAGCGGCGATGGCCAAGCTGTTCTGCTCCGAGCTCGCGATGCGCACCACGATCAGCGCGGTCCAGATCCACGGCGGGTATGGCTACACCAAGGATTATCCCGTCGAGCGGATGATGCGCGACGCGAAGATCTGCGAGATCGGCGAGGGGACGTCCGAGATCCAGCGGATCGTGATAGCGCGCAACATCCTCCGCGAGGCGGAGGCGTGACGTACTCGGAGCTCGCGAAGACCTTCCGCATCCCCTTCGGTTTCGCCCTCGGCATTGCTTACATCATCTTCGCGCATCCGACGTGGGGATCGCTCGCGCTCGGCGGCGGCGTCGCGCTCGTCGGAGTGCTCACCCGCGCGTGGGCATCCGGCCACATCCGTAAGAACGAGCAGCTGGCGACCGGTGGCCCCTACGCGCACACCCGGAACCCGCTGTACTTCGGAAGCTTCCTGATCGCGGCCGGCTTTGCCGTCGCCGCGCACTGGAGCCTTCTCGTCGCCGTCGTCGCGTTCTTCCTCCTCATCTACTATCCGACGATGCGGCGTGAGGTCGTGAACATCCAGGACCGTTTCCCCGACGCGTACGCCCGCTACGCGACGAATGTCCCGCTGTTCTTTCCGCGTCCGGCACCGTGGCGCGGCGATCCCGCGTCGATGAACCGCTTCGACGGGTCGCTGTACATGAAGCACGGCGAATGGAAAGCCGGCCTAACTTACGTCCTCGCAATGATTTGGCTGGCGTACCGAGCGTCAGTTCGGTAGTTTAGGTATGTCGGCGCCTCGGTGGCGCCCCCGTCTTTTACTTATCACGGACCGCGGATAGTCGGGACCCTGTCGTACGATCCCGTACTTTCGTGGGCTACAATGAAACGAGAAATCCTCATCAACGCGGCGCAGCGTGAGACGCGCGTCGCGATTCTGGAGGACGACCGCCTCGTAGAGCTGCTGGTCGACCGTCCGGACAATCGCCGCATGATCGGCGACATCTACCTAGGCAAGGTCGAAGCAGTCCTCCCGGGCATCCAGGCCGCCTTCGTCAACATCGGCACAGAGAAGAGCGCCTTCCTTCACGCGTCCGACGTGCTCGCTTCGGACGTCGACGATGACTCCGACCCGGACGAGCGCGAAGACGACGCCGACTCGGACGCCGGCAGCGGAAACGGGAACGGCAACGGCCACGGCGGTCGGAACCGCGGCGCCAAGGGCCCGCCCATTCAGGAGATCCTGAAGCGCGGCCAGGAGATCCTGGTGCAGGTGACCAAGGAGCCGATCTCGACCAAGGGGCCGCGCGTGACGGCGCAGATCTCGCTCGCCGGCCGCTTCCTGGTCTATATCCCCGACGGCGGCTCGAAGGTCGGCGTGAGCCGCAAGATCGGCGCGGGCGCGGAGCGGCAGCGCCTCAAGGAGCTGGTCAAGTCGTTCCTGCCCGACAAGTCCGGCGGCGTGATCGTGCGGACCGTGAGCGAGGACGTCACGCCGGAGATGCTCAAGCGCGAGCTCGAGTCGCTGATGTCGCAGTGGCGCCGGATCAAGAAGAAGACGCGCTTCGTTCGCGCGCCCGCGCTCATCCACCGCGAGACCGGCCTCACGCGTGGGCTCGTGCGCGACCTCTTCAGCGACAAGGTCGACTCGCTCACGGTGGACAGCAAGCAGACCTTCAACGAGATCACCGGCTACCTCGAGGAGATCGCGCCGGAGCTGATTCAGCGCGTGAAACTGCACGAATCCGACACTCCGCTGTTCGACGAGTGGGGCGGAGGAATCGAGGCAGAGATCCGCGACATCTTCAAGCGCCGCTGCGACTTACCCTCCGGCGGTTATCTCGATCGTCGAGCCCACCGAGGCGCTCGTCTCGATCGACGTCAACTCCGGCCGCTACACGGGCAAGAAGGACCCGGAGCAGACGGTGCTCCGCACGAACATGGAGGCCGCCGCCGAGATCGCGCGGCAGGTGCGGCTCCGCGACGTGGGCGGGATCATCGTCTGCGACTTCATCGACATGGAGACGCAAGTCCAACCGGGACAGGGTCCTGCAGGAGCTCCGCAACCATCTCTCCCGCGACCGCGCGAGAACCAAGGCGTTCGCGGTGAGCGAGCTCGGTCTGATCGAGATGACGCGCCAGCGCGTGCGGCAGAGCCACTACCAGAGCATGACCGAGGCATGCCCGACGTGCCACGGCACGGGTCGCGTCTTCACGCCCGAGACGATCGTGAGGCGCGTCGAGCGGTCGGTTCGCCGCATGGCGGTAGAAGGGCGCCGCGACAACCTGCTCGTCAAGCTGCACCCTGAAGTCGCGCATGTACGTGCTGGAGCAGGAGCGGGATCTGGTGGGCAAACTCCAGAAAACCGCCGCCTTCTCACTCGAGCTGCGCGACGATCCGCTCCTTCGTCCGGACGAGTTCAAGCTGGTCGTCAAATCGCAGGGGCGGGACGTCACCGAGCAGTACGCGCTGGCGTAGCAATCGGCGGCTGCAGCGCCGCGCACCGCTCTAGACTTTCGTCGTCCAGCCGGCTATGTTATACGGCTGCACCAAAACCCAGCCGCAATCTCCATGTCCTACGCTATCATCCGCACCGGCGGCAAGCAGTTCCGCGTCGAGCCGGGCAAGACATATCGAATTCCCTCGCTCGTCGGCGAGCCGGGATCCAAGCTGACGTTCTCCGACGTCCTACTCGGCAGCGACGGCGACAAGACCCACGTCGGCGCGCCAGGACTCGAGCGGCGCTTCGGTCGCAGCCGAGATCGTCAAGCACGGTCGCGGCGAGAAGATCATCGTGTTCAAGCAGAAGCGCCGTAAGAACTACGCACGCAAGCAGGGACATCGGCAGGGATTCACCGAGATCAAGATCGGCGACATCACGCTCGCCTGAGGAAGCGTCTTAATGGCACATAAAAAGGGCGTAGGCTCATCCCGCAACGGGCGCGATAGCAACCCGCAGTACCGTGGCGTCAAGAAGTACGGCGGCGAGCGCGTCATCGCCGGCAACATCATCGTCCGCCAGTGCGGCACCAAGTGGCATCCGGGCCGCAACGTCGGACTCGGCTCCGATTTCACGATCTACTCGCTCATCGATGGCGTCGTGAAGTTCGAGCACAAGAGCAAGACGCGCTACAAGGTCAGCGTTTACCCCGAGCCGCAGGTCGCCTGATCGCTCGTCGCTCGCATGACTGAAGGCCCCGTGAGGGGCCTTTTTTATTGCACTGCGCGTTCAGCGGTCAGCGTTGAGAACTGCGCGCGATCAGCGACATAGCCTCGTCGTTTCCCTGAACGCTGAACGCTGACCGCTGAACGCTAGTACTTCGGCGGCATCGTCTTGTAGCGCTGGATCAACATGTCCTGCCGACTCGGCGAGATCACCTCGGCGCCGTGAATGAGCACGTGCTCGACGCGCGTGGAGAACTCGAACGGGTCGCCACTCCATACCACGATGTTCGCATCGCGGCCCGGGCTGCAGCGAGCCGATCCGGTCGGCGACACCGAAGAGCTCCGCTGGAGTGAGCGTCACCGCGCGCAGCGCGTCGTCGTGTGACATGCCGTACGACACGGCGTTCCCCGCTTCGTACTTCACGTTGCGGACGTTGAACGACTCCTCGTCGCCGTCGCCGTTGTTGCCGATGATAGCGACAGGGACGCCCGCCTTGTCGAGGATTCCCGCATTCTCCTGACGCTGGTTGAGCGTCTGGAAGCTGGTCGGGATGTTGTTCATCGCACCGGTTATGACCGGGATGTGCGCCGACGGCGAGGTCACTCGCGGCGAGCCACGCTTCGGCGCCGCCGACGATCATGATCCGCAGATTGTAGTCGTGCGCGAGTCGGATGGCTGACTCGATGTCGTCGACTCGATCAGCGACGATCGCGAGCGGAAGCGCTCCGTGAATCACGGGAATCATCGCTTCCATGTCGGCGCGCGAGGCGGACATCGGGCGGGCGGCCGCGCGGTTGTAGTCCGCGCGGTGCGCTTCGTAGAACTTCACGTCATCGAGGAAGTCGCGCAGCTTGCCGATGAGCTCGCCATGCGATTCAGTGCCGCCTTCCGGCGGCGACTCGATCTGCGCGACCATCGCCGCAGGACCGCGTCGCAGCATGCGCTGAGCGTCACCATCGACGAGATCCACGACGGCCGCCTGGCCGCCGACAAGGCCGCCCATGGGCGCTACGACGACACTCGTGACACCTTCGTTGCGCGTCGGCGCCCACATCACCGATTCCGAATTGAGCCCGTCCCACACGCGGAATGACGCCGCGATGTTGTTGGTTCCGCGTGCGGAAGCGTCGCGTGTGTTGCTCCTCGCCACCGATCTCGACGACGCCCGAGTTGCGTGGAAGCATCGATGAACCCGGGCGTCACGATCTTTCCGGCCGCGTCGATGCGCTGCGCATCGTTCGGCACAGCCACGTTCGCGCCGACCGCGACGATCTTTCCGTCGCGAATGAGGATCGTTGCGTTCTCGATCGGGGCGCTGCTTACCGGATAGACCGTCGCACCGACGATCGCCACCGTCTGCGCCGCGAGCGGCGGAGCAACGAACATGCGAGAGGAGAAGTGCGAGTCGCTTCATGATCAGCGACCTCCGCGGACGTAGCCGAGATCGAAGTCAGTGCGCCAGTTCTGCGCCGGGTCGTCGCGATCGAAGAGCATCGCGCCGTCTACCCAGACCTTCTCGGCCTTGGAGTAGATGCTGAACGGGTCGCCGGTCCACATCACGACGTCCGCGTTCTTTCCCGGCTCGAGCGATCCGATCTTGTTGTCGAGCTCGAGCGCCCACGCAGGGTTGATGGTCATCCACTTCACGGCTTCGTCCTCCGACACGTTGATCCCGGCCGCGCGGCCGGCGTACATCGCCTTCGCGACTTCCTGGTTGAGTCGCTGCGCGCCCGAAGGATCGTCGGAGTGGATCATCGCGCGAACGCCGGCATTGTCGAGCGAGCGCGAGGTTCGCCTTCACGCCGTCCATCGCCTCTTCCTTGAAGCCGCCCCAGTCTGCCCAGACGGCGGCGCCGGTTCCGTTCGCGCGAAGAAGATCGGCGATCTTGTACGCTTCGACGCCGTGGTGGAACGCGCGAACCTTGTAGCCGAACTCCTTCGCCATGTCGAGCACCTGCGCCATCTCGTCGGCGCGGTAGCAGTGCATGTGCACGAGAATGTTGCCGCGCAGAACTTCAGCGAGCGTCTCGAGCGTGAGATCGCGGGTCGGCGGCGGCCCTTTGTGATTCGCGTTCCACTCGTCCCAGCGGCGACGATAATCCTGCGCCGCGATCCATGCAGCGCGATACCCCGCCATGTTTCCCATGCGAGTGGAGGGGCCGCGGTTGTGGTAGACGCGCTTCGGATTCTCACCACACGCCATCTTCAGCCCGTACTTGGCATCGGGGAACTTCATCCCCTGCACGGTGCGCGACGGAACCACCTTGAGAACGACGCTGCGTCCGCCGAACAGGTTTCCCGATCCCGGCAGGATCTGCACGGTCGTGACTCCGCCGGCGAGAATGCGCGGGAACTGCGGATCCTGCGGCCACACCGAGTGCTCCGCCCAGACGTTCGCCGTGTTCGGATTGGTCGAGCTCATTGCCGTCGTCGAGACCACCGCCGCCGGGCGCTGCGTAGACGCCGAGGTGCGAATGCACGTCGATGATTCCAGGCGTGACGTACTTCCCGGTTCCATCCACTACCGTCGCATCGGGGGGTGCTTGGACGTCGGCGCCGACCGCGACGATCTTGCCATCGCGCAGGAGGATCGACGCGCCGCGAAGTGTCGGGCCCGCCGCCGTCATGATGGTAGCGTTGCGAATCAGCGTTGTGCGTGATGCGAACGGGACGTACGTGCTCGGATACGGATTCGCGTTAGGAACCGACAGCAGCCCCGGGAGTTGGTAGCTGTGCGTAGAGTCCGACGGCGCGCCGCGCGCAGTACTCGACTCGGCCGGCGACGCGGTCGTGGCGGGCGTTGGAGCCTGACTCTGGCGCGGCGTGCGCGGAGCACGCGACGACCGCGAATGCCAATGCGGCAACTCGACGAGTTCGCATCAGGTGAACAACTCCATGTAGAGGATTATCTGGTGGAGCGAGAAGATTGGTCGCTGGACGGCAGTAGCGGAAGGTCAGTGCAGATTCCCGCGACGCCAAGATCCTGGAACACCGTCCACTCTGCCCGGAGTGTTGGCCGTCCAGACGATCACCGCCGCGCCTGCGGCCGAAACCTGCTCGACCAGCGCGCGATCGACGTACTCGTGCCACTCCCACAGGTCGTCAGCGGCGGCTGCGCGCAGCGCGCTCACGCTGTCGACGAGACGGCCGGTCTGCAGGATGCCCGTCCGAATACCGGGTAGCAGGCGCTTCATGCGAAGCGACACTTCATGATCGAAGGAATGGACCGAGGCATCGGCACGGGAAGCGCGCAGCACCGCTGCGATCTCGGTCTCGACGTCGCGGCTCTTGACCTCGACGTGAACATGGGCGTGGCCCGCCATTGCATCGAGCACGTCATCGAGCCGCGGCACGAGAGGAGCGGCATTGTGGAGCGTGTCGTAGTAGGTGCCGCGGATCGAGAGCGCGACCTTCGGCGTCACGACGGACTCGTCGTGATGGACTATGGCGATGCCGTCGGCGGTGACGTGCGTGTCGAGCTCGACGGCTGGAAAGCCGAGGTCCACGGCGCGCCGGAACGCGTCCATCGTGTTCTCGGTGAAGACATCGTGCACGCCGCGATGGGCGATGAACTCGGTCACGCGCGCCCAGCGCCAGAGAATCCGCGGACAAAGAGATCGAAGATCATGCCGGCTCGCCTCGCCGACGTTGAGCTCGGTATCGCTCACTCCCCACTGCCTTGGCCCGCTCATCATCGCGAACAGCATGTCCGCAGCGAATGGCGTCGGCACGGGTGCCGGCGACTCCTCGCGCAGCGCGGTCGAGAATGTCGCGGAGTACTCGCACGTATTCGTGCCGCTTCAGGTCGATGACGCCGCGCCGCTCGTCGTTGGACTCAGGCGCCGTCTCGTGCGTGAGCACGCGCACGAACGACGGATGCTCATCCATGTACGAGATGTGATTCTCGATGAAGCGGAGAAGCTGTTCTACGGGGCGAGTGACGCTCGCGAGAGCCTCAGCCGCCGAAGCCAGAAGCGCATCGATCGTTCGGGCCTGAATCTCGTAGAGGAGCGAGGCCTTGCCGCGGGTGTAGTAATAGATCCCGGAGAGCGAGATCCCGGAGTCGTGCGCTATGTCGCGCATACTCGTGCCGCTGTATCCTCGAGCGGCGAACGTGGCGGCCGACGCTGTGAGCAGTGTTTCGAGCTTGGGCGGGCGCGGCGGTGATTGCGTGGGTTCTGCCATACTGCGTACCTCGGGTTAGTCGAACAAGCTTGGCAAGGTCGTCGAACGCTTGTTCAGAAAAAGCTAGCCCTGTGTTGCAAGTCAGTCAACGCAAGGGACTTAACATCCTCCCCAAGCTAACGTCTATTTAGCGTGTGGATCTTACCGCTTCGGCTCGAACCGATGAAACAGACGTCGATCTGATTAGGCGGTGGCGGGGCGGTGACACCACGGCGGCGACGCGGCTGGTCGAGAGGCATGGGCCCGCGCTCGCACGGTTCGTCACGGGTGAGGGGGAGCGCGAGAGTGTCGATGAGGTCGTTCAGGATACGTTCGTGCGGGCTTTCGGAGCGATCGACAACTTCCGGGGCGACAGCGCGTTCCGAACCTGGCTCTTCACGATCGCGAAGCGCCTCGTCCTCGACCGACGACGATCGGAGCGCCGCAGCAGGATCGTCGCGACCGTGGAGGAGGGAGACGCGGTCACGCAGTACGACGCTCTCGACGCGATGGTGGCGGACGAATCGGCGCGGCGCGTGCGGAGTGCGGTCGATTCGTTGTCACCGAAGCAGCGCGAAGTCTTCGTGCTCAGGGTGGAGCAGGGACTGTCGTACAAGGAGATCGCCGACCTCATCGGCAGCACGGAGGGCGCGGCCCGCGTCCATTATCACAACGCGATGCGCGCAGTGAAGGAGTTTCTCGATGATGAATGATTGCCAGAATATCCAGATGCGAGAGGCGTTGCCGGAGCTGCTTCACGGCAGGCTCGCGGAGCGTGAGCGCGACAGCGTTCAGTCGCATGTCGACGACTGCGCCGATTGCGCGGCGGAGCTCGCGATCATTCGTGACGTCCTGCGAACAGCGGCGGCGCCGCGCATCGACGTCGCAAGGATCTCGGCGGCGATACCGGCGTATCGTCCCGCGCGCAGCACGCGGCCGATGCAGCGCACGTATCTGCAGCTCGCGCGCGGCGCTCGTGATCGGCGCGGCTGGGATCTCGACCGCGGTGATCGCGCACGACAGATCTGCCGCGACGCAGTCGACACGATCGACGGTGGCAACGTCGGTTGCTGCTCCCGCGTGCGCAGCAAGCAGCGCCGGGACTCGCGCTCGTGAGCACCGCCGACGTGAGCGATGCACACCTCGCTCAGCTCATCGCAGATCTCGACCACATCGATGCGCGCGCCGCCAGCGGAGCCGGAGCCAGTGACTCCGGCAGCGCTGGAGACGGACGGTGGCGCATGAGACGCGTACTGACGTTGCTGCTTGGCGTCGCACTCGCTGCGCCCGGCGCGTACAGGCGCAGCGACGTTTGCGCCCGGCTCCGCCGCCCAAGGAGCAGATCGCGCCGGGTCAACGCCGAGCGATGCTCGAGCAGCAGTTCCGGGCGCGGACCGAGCAGGTGGTGAGGCAGCGGCTCGGTCTCAACGACGCGCAGATGCAGCAGCTGCGCGCAGTCAACTCGCGGATCGACGGGCAGCGTAACGCGCTCGTGCTCCAGGAGCGCGACATCCGCCTGCAGCTTCGCGACGAGGTCGCAAAGGGGAACGGCGCGGATCAGGGGCGGGTGAGAGCAGCTCATGTCGCAGGCTCGGACGCTGCAGCAGCAGCGCTTCGCGATCCAACAGGAAGAAGCGCAACAGCTCTCGACGTTCATGACGCCGGTGCAGGTGGCGCAATACGAGGGACTGCAGGGGCAGCTTCGGCAGCGGTTGCGCGACATGCGCGCGCAGGAAGGCAACGCTCCGATTCCGTAGCGCTCTGCGCCGTTGTGACCGCGTGCGGGCGCACGTAGATTCCGCCAGCCAGCCCGGATGGCGGAATCGGTAGACGCAGGGGACTCAAAATCCCCCGGTACTTGGTACCGTGCGAGTTCGAGTCTCGCTCTGGGCATTCGGTCGATCGCGACGCTCGCGTCAAACGAAAAGAGCGACTGCACCTACTCGGTGCAGTCGCTCTTTTCGTCACATCCGGTTCAACCGCCGACCGTGCCGCGCGGATCCGGTAGCACGGTGAACTGCTGCGACAGGGTCTTCCCGTCGACGGTGAGGCGCGCGGTGAATTCGCCGTAGAGTGGTGTGCCCTGCCCACGGAAGAACCCGCCACCAGGCGCGCCAGCGGGCCGCGGTGGAATGCTGACCGGCGTCCACACGACGCGGTGTAGTCCCGCTCCGGTGGCGAACGGCTCGGGCGGGGTGCGCCACAACGCCGATGTGTTTGGTATTCCGCCGGCGCGGCCGCCGCGCGCGCGCACCAGCCTCCGCGCCCTGCGACGCGGGCGCGTTCGAGAATGAATGCACCACCGCGCCGCTCGCGTCGAGTATGTCGAGCGTCACCGGTGCCGGACGCGGCGACTCTTCAGGTAGTAGTCGATGAACGCGCCGTTGGGCGGGTTCTGGGCCTGCGGCTCGTCCTTCTGCAGCGGCGTTCCGTTGTCGCCGCCCTGCTGGACGTTGATACGCGTCGGCCGGCTTGAAGAGATATGCGCCGGCGACGCAATCACCGACGCGTTCACCTGCCGCAGCGGGCTGATGTCGTCGATGACCCAGAAGCCGCGGCCGTGCGTCGCGACGATCAGATCGTTCTCGTAGATCTCGAAGTCGCGCACCGACGTCACCGGCAGATTGAGCTGCAGCGGCTCCCAGTTGTCGCCGTCGTCGAACGAGACGAACGCGCCGCGCTCGGTGCCGGCGAAGAGCAGTCCGCGCCGCATGCGGGTCTTCCTTGACGGCGTGCACGTATCCGACCGGCGGGCAGACCGCTCGTGATCCGCTGCCACGTCTTGCCCATGTCGCGCGTGCGATAGATGTACGGCTCGAAATCCTGAGCTGGTGCCGGTCGACGCTCGCGTACGCGCTGTTGGAATCGAAGTGCGACGCCTCGATCATCGTGACGCGGCTCCACGGCGTCATCGCGGGCGGCGTCACGTTGTGCCACGTCGCGCCGTCGTCGGTGCGTGAGCTGGATGTAGCCGTCGTCGGTGCCGATCCAGAGCATCGGCGACGAGCAGCGGCGATGGAGCGATGGTGTAGATCACGCCGCGCTTGCCGTTGCGATCGGTGTCCGCAGCGGCTGCCGCGTCGAGCGTCGCCGGCACGCCGGGATCAGCGCGCGTGAGGTCGGCGCTGATCTGCGTCCAGTCTGCGGCGCCGTCCGTGCTCTTGAAGAGGTACTGATTGCGCGTAGTACAGCGCACGCGGATCGGCCTTCGAGAAGACGAGCGGCTGCGTCCAGTCGGCGCGCGCGGACTCGCCGGACGGCATCCGCGGCGCCGTGGTGCCAGCGATCGCGACGTTGCGCTCGAGGTCGAAGCGCGTGCCCGTCGCCGCCGAAGATGATTCCCGGGATGCAGCGGGTCGCCCGCGGTGTAGCCGCTCTCGCCGCCGGCGCCGATCGGCTCCCAGTCGCGCATCGAGATCTCGGCGAACTTGCCGCGCGAGCGAACCGCGACCGCGCCGCTGTCCTGCTGCGCGCCGGTCACCCAGTACGGAAATCGGTAGTCGACCGAGACGTGGTAGATCTGCGCCGTCGGCTGATTGAGCCACGAGCTCCACGTGACCTCGCGCGGATCGTCGGCTGCGCGCGTTGCGCGTGATGATCGTGCCCTGGTCGCTCGCGACGATCACCGTGTTCGGGTCGTCGGGCGACACCCACGCCTGGTGGTAGTCGTCGCCGCCCGGCGAGCCGCGCAGCGCGTACCCACGTCTTGCCGCCGTCCTTGGTGCGCGATTCACGGCGACGTTCGGCACGTAGACGATGTCGGCGTCCTTGGGATCGACGACGATGTGCTCGAAGTACCAGCCGCGTCCCCAGAGCGCCTGGTCCGCCGACAGCCGCGTCCACGTCGCGCCGGCGTCGTCGGAGCGGAAGAAGCCGCCCTGACCCGGGACCGCGCGGCGGCCCGCCGCGGACGCACCGGCGCGTTGGTCGCGGGTGCTGCGGCGCGCCGGCTCGGGAAGCAAGCAATCGACGACCGCGTACACGCGCCGCGGATTGCTCGGCGCGACCGCGATGCCCGTCTTGCCGATGCCCTCGGTCGGGAGTCCGTTCGGTGAGCTGCGTCCAGTTGTTGCCGCCGTCGGTCGACTTGAAGATGCCGCCGCCCGGGCCGTTGGACGGCGCGTACGTGTACCACGGCGGCCGCCGCGTATTCCACAGCCCCGCGTAGACGACGTTCGAGTTGGTCGGGTCGATCACGACCTCGACCGCGCCGACGTTGTCGTTCTTGTACAGCACTTTCTGCCAGCTTCTTCCGCCGTCGCGCGAGCGGAACACGCCGCGCTCCGGGCTTGGCCGCGTACAGATTGCCGATCGCCGCGACGAATACGACGTTCGGGTTGCGCGGGTCGACGGCGATGCTTGCCGATGTGCTGCGTCTCGTCGAGGCCGATGTGGGTCCAGGTCGCGCCGGCGTCGGTGGACTTGTACATGCCGTTGCCGAAGCCCGCCGAGTCGCGCAGCGTCGATTCGCCGCTGCCGACGTAGACGACGTCCGGCGCCGACGGCGCGACGGCGATCGCGCCGATCGACGCGACCGGCTGACGAGTCGAAGACCGGAGTCCACACGCGGCCCGCGTCGATCGATCTTCCAGACGCCGCCGTTGACCGATGCCGAAGTAGAACTCGTTCGGGCGGCCGGGCACGCCGCTTACCGCGTCGACGCGTCCGCCGCGGAAGGGGCCGAGCATCCGCCAACGCAGCCCGGAGAAGAGGTCCGAGTAGCCCTCCGCGCTCGCGTCAGTCCGGAATGGCGGGAACGGCGATGGCGAGACCGCCGGCGACGCGACCGTCGATGCGAGGAGCGGTGCGCCAAGCAGCGGCGAGCCGACTGACAGCGCGGCGCCTAGCTGGCCCGCGCGGACGAAAAAATCCCGACGCGACACGGAGCGAGAGTCGGCCGGAGTTTGGGTGCGGCGCAGGCCGCGGTGAGCTGTCCTCTTGGCGGCGACGTTTCTTCGGCAATTGCGACTCCGGTGCAAGTCAGAGCGGCCGAAGGGGCACTGACCGGCGGCGCCCAGCGGCACTCATCAGTTGTGGTTGGCAGCAGCGGAAATACGCTCCCGCGACGCGATCGTCAAGCAACGCCGAATGCGGCGCGCCAGATGATAGCTGGCCAAGGTACGCGATTCGCGGCTCTCGCGTTGCGAAGCGAACGTCGCCGCGAGCGGGCGCAACAAAAAGCCGGGACGCGATGATCATCGCGTCCCGGCTTGTCGCAGCGCTCTGAGCTACTGCTCGCTACCGCTTGCTACTGCTGCATGAGGATGAGATACGGCGACTCGCGCCAGAAGACCTGGGGATCGGTCACGCGAATCGCGCCGCGGAAGACGCGTCCCTTCGCGTCGCTGCGATCTGCGCCGTTGAGATCCTGCGACGACACGACCTCATACCGCTTGGTCGAGTCAACAGGGATCGTGCGCAGCGCCATCATGTCGAACGAGGTGAAGAGCGTCGTATCGGGATGTGCGTTCACCGGCCTGACACTGGATCCGACCCGCACGATGAACGGGAAGCGCGTTCCGCCAACCTGCTCGATGATGCCGTGCTTGATCAGGTAGTCCTTGGTGCCCGCGATCACGAAGACCCGGTGACTCTCGGTCGTCATCGAATCGATGGTCGCACCAAGCTGGCGCGTGCGTCCCGCAAGCGAGTCGCCGCGAACCTGCGCGATCGCGAGCTCGCGAACGAGCGAATCGGCGCGAGTCTGCTGCGTGGTGAGCTGCGTCTGAAGCGCGGTGACGGTGAGACGGAAAGTGTCGATCTGCGCCTTCATCGCGCTGTTCTCGCCGCCCATCGCAGCGAGACGAGAGTTGATCGCGCGGAGCCGTGCCTGGGTCGCGCGAAGACGTTGCAGCGCGATCATCGTACGCTGTCTCACGCCCTCCTCGTACGACGGAATCGGCTCGCCCTTCTGCTTGCCCGGCTTGACGCCGGCGAGAGCGGTGGCCGAGTCGATCGAGGCCATCGCGGCCATGAGGCTGCGAGTCGCGCCAAAGAGCGAATCTTTCTGCGCCTGCAGTGCCGCGTTGTCGCGGGTCAGAGCGGAGTCATGCGCCTGCGGCGAAACTGTCGCCGTCGACGACGACGCCTGGCTGGCGCTCGGCTCACTCGCCTTGCAGGCGACGAAGCACAGCAGCGCTACGGCCGTCGCCGAAGAAAATCTCATCACACGACTCATGGTTGGTCTCCTCTTGTGGGGAATGCAGTCGCCGCTTTGCGGAAGCGCTGATGCTGCGTGGTGGACTGCTGGCTTGGGGGGCGACTTCACTGACGAGCTACGGAGCGTCCGCTGGACCGCGTGCGGCCGGCTCCCCGTTCGTTGCAAGCTTCGTGACAGACGAAGCGTAACCGGTGAGGGAGCAGGGCGGAATCCGCACGTGATGGATTCAGCGCTCGGCCCGCGAGGTCCGAGAAACGACCGCTTCTGTCCTGGTCGCTCCGCGCGGTCGTGCCGCGCCGGATCAGTGGCTCGCGTACCAGCGCTGGCGTAGATTGACAACCTTCCATCCAAGCTGCCTCAACTTCCGAAATCATGGCCAAATACGAGCACGCGACGGTTCCGTCGCAGGGTGAACGCATTACCTACTCTCGCGGCGAGCTCCAGGTTCCTCCGAACCCGATCATTCCCTTCATCGAGGGGGACGGGACGGGCCCGGACATCTGGGCTGCGTCGGTGCGCGTTTTCGATGCGGCGGTCGCCAAGGCTTATGGCGGGGAGCGCAAGGTAGCGTGGATGGAGGTCTTCGCCGGCGAGAAGGCCTTCAAGAATTTCGGGAGTTGGCTGCCCGACGAGACCGTCGAGGCGTTTCAGGAGTTCCGCGTCTCGATCAAAGGACCGTTGACGACTCCGGTTGGCGGCGGAATTAGGTCGCTCAACGTCACGCTGCGTCAGGTCCTCGACCTCTACGCGTGCATCCGGCCCGTTCGGTACTTCGAGGGCGTCGGTGCGCCGGTCAAGGAGCCGGAGAAGCTCGACGTCGTCATCTTCCGCGAGAATACGGAAGATGTTTACGCGGGCATCGAGTACAAGGCAGGCTCGCCGGAGGCGAACGAGCTGCGCGAGTATCTCTCCAGTCATTTTGGTGCAAAGATCCGCGAGGACTCGGCGATCGGTATCAAGCCGATGAGCAAGTTCGGCTCGCAGCGCCTGATCGAGATGGCGATACGCTACGCCGAAGCGAAGAACCGCCGCTCCGTGACGCTCGTGCACAAGGGAAACATCATGAAGTTCACCGAGGGCGCATTTCGTGACTGGGGCTACGAGCTCGCGCGCGAGAAGTTCGGTGACAGCACGGTAACCGAGTCGGAGCTCAAGGGCGGCGACGCTGGAGGCAAGCTCATCATCAACGACCGCATCGCCGACTCGATGTTCCAGCAACTGTTGCTCCGCCCCGCGGAGTACTCCGTGTTGGCGACGCCCAATCTCAACGGCGACTATCTCTCCGACGCGGCTGCGGCGCAGGTCGGCGGCCTGGGCATCGCGCCGGGTGGAAACGTCGGTGACGGACTCGCGGTCTTCGAGGCGACGCACGGCACTGCGCCCAAGTACGCCGGACTCAACAAGATCAATCCCGGCAGCGTGATCCTCTCGGGCGTGATGATGCTCGAGCACATGGGATGGAACGAGGCAGCGCAGCTCATCGTGACCGGGATGGAGAACGCGATCAAGTCGCGCCACGTCACCTACGATCTTGCGCGACAGATGCCGGGCGCGACCGAGGTATCCACTTCGGGATTCGGCGACGCAATCATCGCAGGCATGCGCTCCTGACAACTCGATAAGCCACCGACAATGCCGAACCAGACGAACATCGAGCTGTCGAGCGCCGACGTCGCGACGCTCGACACGCCTCTCCTATTTATCGCTCTCCCCGAAGCGGCTGCCCTCGACTCCGCGCTCGCCGGACTGGACACCTCACTTGGTGGCGCGCTGCGGAGAGCGATCAGCGACCGCACGTTCCGCGGATCGCGCGACGAGATGCTGCTTCGTCGGCGGCGGCGAGCGCGGACCACGGCGTGTTGCGCTCGTCGGCGTCGGCGCGACGATGACGCCGCTCGCTCTGAAGCGCGCTGCTTCGCTGGCCGCGCGCACCGCGGCGAAGCTGGGCGCGGGCGAGCTCGCGTTCTTCGCGCCGGCGAATGACCGAAGCGATGGTCGAAGCGAGCGCCATCGGACTGCGAGCCGGCGCATGGACTTACACTGAGACCAAGACGCCGCCGCCGGCGCAGAGTCTTCGCGCCCCCGTCACGAGCGCAAAGATCGTCGTGAGCGACGCGGCGCGCATGTCGCGCTGCTCTCGCAACCGGCAACGCGATCGGCGAGGGTCAGTCACTCGCGCGAACGCTCGGCATGACGCCGGGCAACATCTGCACGCCGGATTTTCTCGCCGACGCCGCGCGCGACGTCGCGCAGCGACACGGAATGAAGATCACCGTGCTCGATCGCAAGGGACTCGAGAGCGAGAGGATGGGCTCGTTCCTCGCCGTCGCGCAGGGCACACCGCAGGAGCCGCGGCTCGTCGCGATCGAGTACAACGGCGGCGCACCAGGCGCGGCGCCGGTCGCGCTCGTGGGCAAGGGACTCTGCTTCGACTCGGGCGGCATCTCGATAAAGCCAGCCGCGGGAATGGAGTGGATGAAGTTCGACATGAGCGGCGCCGGCGGCGTCATCGGCGCGATGGAGGCCATCGGACGCATGAAGCTGCAGGTGAACGTCGTCGGTCTTTTCGGCGCGACGACCAACATGCCGTCCGGAACGTCGATGAATCCGGGCGACGTGGTGCGCAGCCAGCTCGGCAAGTACATCGAGATCGTGAACACCGACGCGGAAGGGCGGCTCGTGCTCGCGGATCTGCTGTCGTACGTGAGGCGGTTCAATCCGGCCGCGGTGATCGACGCCGCGACGCTCACCGGCGCGTGCGTGATAGCGCTGGGGCACACCGCGACGGGAGTGATGGGTACCGATCAATCACTCGTCGACGAAGTGATCGCGGCAGGCGAGCGCTCGGGTGAGCGCGGCTGGCAGCTGCCGCTGTGGGACGATTACTTCGAGCACATCAAGTCCGACGTTGCGGACATCAAGAACTCGGGCGGCAGGCCCGCGGGAACGATCACCGCCGCGCTCTTCCTGAAGGAGTTCGCGGAAGCATACCCGTGGGTGCATCTCGACATCGCCGGCACTGCATACTCCGAAACGGACCTCGGCTACCTGCCCAAGGGTCCGACGGGCGTGCCCGTCGGGACATTCGTCTGCATTCGTGCGCGGGCGCGCGGGCCGTTGACGCACTACCGCGCGCGGCGCCGCGCGATCATCGCTGCGCTCGCTCTCTGCGCAGCATCACCGGCGGTTGCGCATGCGCAGGGAACACGGGGCGACACACTCGGCGCGCGCTCCACCGCGCCGCATCAGCAGCGCGCCGATAGCGTCCAGTCGCCCTTCGCGCGCGGCGACGTGCAGCGGACGCTCGAGATCGGTGAGAGCCTGGTGTACACGCGCGACGAGCTGTTCCAGAGCGGCGCGCTCACCGTCGGCGATCTGCTCGATCGGCTGCCGGCGGTCGCGGTCTTTCGTACAGGTTGGCTCCCGTCGCCGCAGGTGGCGGCGTACGGCGGCGATTTCTCACGCGTGCGCGCCTTCTACGACGGAATCGAGCTCGACGACCTCGAGCTCCGTGACGGCGCCGCGCCAGATCTGCACCAGATACCACTCTGGACGCTGGAGCGCCTCTCGCTCGTGAGATCTGCAAGCGGACTCCGCATCGACATGCAGAGCTGGGAGTACGACCTCACTACTCCGTACACTCGCGTCGATGTGCTCACGGGCGATCTCAATACCAATCTGTACCGCGGCTTCTACGGCAAGCGCTACTACAACGGCGCCGGGCTGCAGATTGCCGGCCAGCAGTATGGCGTCACTGATGTGCGTAACGGTGGTGGCGGCGATCAGTTCGCGATCCTCGGCCGCTACGGCGTAGCGCGCAGCGGCTGGGCAATCGACGCGACAGCGCTTCGGATGAACGGGACCCGAACGCTCACAGTCGGCGAGTACGCCGGCGAAGCGCTGCCCAATTACAGGTCGACCAACACGCTGGGCTATCTGCGCGCCGCGTTCGGCCACGAAGGCGGCGGCCCGTTTCTGCGTCTGATCGCGTCGACGCAGATACTGCGCGAGAACAGCAGTCATTACGACAGCACCGCGGCGGCCCCGTACGGGTTCCCGCCGGACACAGTCGATACGCTCGCGTCAGAGACGCAATACATCGCCACCGCAGGATTCGACGGCGGCGGGCGGACGGCTTCATCTCACGGAGCGCTATCGCAGACGGCTTGGCCGCGGCTACAGCTCGCCGAGTGCGAGCTTCGATTTCGCGCGCAAGCTGCTGTCGTTGAGCGTCCTCGCTGAGCGCGACGAGTATGCGGGGCTCGACAGGCTCGACGCCGGCGCGCGGATAACGCTGTTGCCGTTCCTCGCGCTGTCTCGGCGTCGGCGGGCGATCGGACCTCCTTTGGGATTCCGGCGCCAGGCTACGTGCTGCAGCCGAGCTCGAAGTCGCTGATGGGCCAGGCGGGAATCCGCTTGCTGCCGGCGGGGCTCTGGGTGACAGGTGGCGTGATCACGCGCGATACTGCGTATCTGACGCCGCCTTCGGTTTTCGGCGCCGCGTTCATTCCGACCTCGATCGGACGGCAGAGCGGGACGATCGGCGAGATCTCCGGCCCGCTATTCTGGGGCTTCAGCATCTACGCGACTGCGACACACTGGTCGGCCGCAGCGCCGTACACGCCGCAGACCCAGGCGCACGCGGAGATCCAGTACTTCACGCAGTGGCTGTCGCGTTTTCCGAACGGGAACTTCTCGTTTCTCGTCAAGCCGTCGTTCGATTTCCGGAGCCGCGCGCTGTTCCCGATCTCCGGCGGCTCCGAGGTCGCCTCGACGGAGAAGGAGTCATCGATCCTCATCGAGATGAGAATCCTCCGCGGCTCGCTGACGTTCCAGCGCAGAAACATCACCGGGATCATCTATCAGGAGGTCCCCGGCTACTACAATCCGCGGCCGGTGAACGTGTACGGGGTTCGCTGGTATTTCTTCGACTGAGCGGCATCGACGCGGCGCTGTACGGTTTGACAAAGTCATTGCGGCGCAATAACTTATCGGGCTGCACATGATAATGAGCATGACCGGTTTCGGCACCGCTGACGGAGTCGTCGGCACGCAGCGCGTGTCGGTCGAGATCAGGTCGGTCAACCACCGCTTCTTCAATCCATCGGTCAAGCTCCCGAGTGCGATGATGAAGTGGGAAGGTGAGGTCCGCGAGCTGCTGCGACGCCGCATCGCGCGCGGCCATGTGAGCGTCAGCGCGCGCGCCGCGCGAGAGACCACGCACTCGCTCGCGATCGATACTGCGAAGGTCGGAGCTTACGTCAGCGAGCTGCGCGCGATCAGGGATCAGTTCGGTCTTGCCGGCGACGTCGACCTGACGACGCTGCTACGTCTTCCTGACGTGTTTGCCGGCGCCGAGCACCATGAGGAGGAGGAAGTCTCCTCGTCTGCGGAGCTGATGGCGATCGTACAGCGCGCCGCCGACGCACTCGACGACATGCGGCGCCTCGAAGGGACGGCGATAGCTGACTTCCTCGCCGCGCATCTCGCGGTGATCGAAGAGCGTGTCGCGCGAATTCGAGAGCGCGCTCCGCAGCGTCTCATCGAGCAGCGCGACAGGATCAAGTCGAGCGTGGCAGCGCTGGCCGAAGGCGCTGGAATCGATCAAGCGCGGCTTGCGCAAGAAGTCGCGGTACTCGCCGACCGGATGGATATCTCCGAAGAGCTGAATCGCTTCGGTGCGCACATCGCGGCGTTCCGGGCAGCACTTGCGGCGCCCGGCGAGGGCGGTGTCGGCAAACGGCTCGGGTTCCTGATTCAGGAGCTGCTGCGCGAAGCCAACACGACGGGCAGCAAGGCGAGCGATGCCGCGATCCTCGACGACGTGGTCGCGGTCAAGGAAGAGCTGGAGCGTCTTCGCGAGCAGAGCGAGAACGTCGAGTAATGCCGTTTCCGGTCATCCTATCGGCGCCGTCCGGCGCCGGAAAGACGACCATCACGCGACGGCTGCTCGAGCTTCGCGATGATCTCGGCTATTCGGTGTCGGCCACCACGCGCGCGCCGCGGGCAGGCGAGATCGACGGCGTGTCATACCACTTTCTATCCCGCGAGCAATTCGAGGCGGCGATAGGGCGCGGAGAGTTCGCAGAGTACGCGACTGTGCACGGCAACCTGTACGGAACGCTCCGCCGCGAGGTCGAGCGCGTGATGCAGAGCGGGCGGAACGTCATCATGGATATTGATGTACAGGGTGCGGCGCAGTTCTCGGCGACGTTTCCCGAATCGGTCAAGATCTTTGTGCTGCCGCCATCCGGCGAGACTCTCGTGTCGCGTCTCCGCGCGCGCGGAACTGAAGACCGTGGGGCGGTGAGAACGAGGCTGCGGGACGCGATCGGCGAGCTGGGAATGATCGGTGACTTCGATTACGTGATAGTGAACGACGAGCTGGAGCGCGCGGTGAGCCAGACATCGGGAGTCATCGACGCTGAGAACCTTCGGAGGGACAGATGCTCTGCCACTCCGGATCTTACCGCGGAGATAATTGCCGCGCTGACGTTGGAGCTGGACCAAACTTGAGAGGAGATACGATGCGAGTCTACACACCTGACGACGTCGCGGAGCACGCGACCAACAAGTACCTCGGAGTTCTCGTCGCGGCGAAGATGGCACGAGTGCTCAACGAGTTCCCGCGCGACCGTTCTGCGCCGGGCGAGCGCAAGCTGACGACGCGCGCGCTGGACGAGCTCGCTGCCGGCGAGATCGATTACCACGTGATCCCGCGCCGTCGCGAGGGCTGAGCTACGCGCCAGCTGCGCGGCAAGCGCGTTTTGCTGGGCGTGACGGGCGGCATCGCCAGCTACAAGGCGGTGCCGCTCGCTCGCGCACTCACGCAGGCGGGCGCCGAAGTGGACGTTGTGCTCACGCGCGGCGCCGCGCGCTTCGTTGGCGCGGTGACATTCGAAGCGTTGACGGGACGCAGGTGCCACGACGACATGTTCGAGCGGGGCGAGCCATTGTCGCACATCCGGCTGGCGCGCGAAGCAGATGTCGTCATCATCGCGCCGGCGACTGCAGACTTCATCGCTCGCGCCGCGCATGGTCGCGCTGACGATCTCCTCGCGGCCATTTTACTGGCGACCAGAGCGCCGGTGCTGCTGTCACCCGCGATGAACGATCGCATGTGGTCGCATCCGCAGACCCGCGCTAATACTGAGCAGCTTCGTTCTATCGGATACCGGGTCATCGAGCCAGCCACGGGTGCGCTCGCGTTCGGTGAGGGCGAAGGGCCGGGACGACTCCCTGAGCCCGACGACATCCTCGATCACGTCGCGCGCGCGTTGTCGGCGCCAAGTGTGCTCGCGGGTAAGCGGATCATCGTCACGGCTGGCGCCACACGCGAGGCGATCGACCCGGTGAGGTTCATCTCGAACCACAGCACCGGGCGGATGGGAATCGCGATCGCGCGCGCCGCCTGGCTTCGCGGCGCGAGAGTGACGCTCATCGCCGGCAGCGTCGAGGTGCCGATCCCGCGCGAGCTCGAGGCGATTCGTGTGACCAGCGCGCAGGAGATGTTGTCGGCGGTGAGCGGCGCGCTCGCCGATGCGGACGTGCTCGTGATGGCTGCGGCGCCAGCCGACTTCAGGCCGGCGCATCCCGCGGCGCAGAAGATCAAGAAGGCCACGGCGCCCGAAGCCATAGCGCTCGAGCCTACCCCCGACATCCTCCACGCGACAAGGTCGGCGCGGCGCGATGGCGCGATCGTCGTCGGCTTTGCGCTCGAGACGGACGACATGATCACCAATGCTCGCACCAAGCTTGCCGAGAAGCGTCTGGACATGATCGTCGCAAACCGAGCCGGCGTGGAAGGGGAAGGGATTCGGAGCTGACACGAACCGCGTCTCGCTGATCACGAGCGAGGGCGTGACCGAGCTTCCGCTCCAGAGCAAGAGCGAAGTCGCCGAATCGCTGCTCGACCGCATCGAGGAGCTTTGCAATGGACGCTAGAGCGCGACTGCGCGCCTATCTCGAGCAGCGACGCGAGCTGGGCGAATCGGAGTTCATCCTCGATTCGCTGAGCGTCGAGGACGCGATGCGCTCGCTCGACAAGCTGGCCGCCTCGCCCGCGCCGCCGCGCGGTGCGGACCCGCAGCGTCATCGAACGCCCCACCGCGCTCCTGTCGTCCGGGAGGTCGCGCCGGCCGACGAGGAAGCGGCGACGGCGCCGGACATGCGTGTCACCGAGCCCGAGGAGGAGAGTGAAGAGATGAAGTCGTTCACCGAAGGGCTCGTGGTCGGCAAGCCGAATGGGACGCAGGCGGAGGAGAACCCGTTTCACTCCGTGAGATCGCTCGGCGCGCTCGCCAAGATCATCGAAGAATGCACGCGCTGCCCGCTCTACAAGACGGCCAAGAACGCCGTACCGGGCGAGGGCGATCCAAAGGCGAAGCTCATGTGCGTGGGCGAGGCGCCGGGTGCGAACGAGGACGAGACCGGTCGCCCGTTCGTCGGGCAGGCCGGCGCGCTACTCACCAAGATCCTCGCAGCGATCGATCTCACGAGGGAGGACGTCTTCATCGTCAACGTGCTGAAGCACCGGCCGCCCGGGAACCGGGACCCCAAGCCGGACGAGGTGGCGGCCTGCAGCCCATACCTCGTTCGGCAGATTCAGCTCATAAAGCCGCGCGCGATCCTGGCGCTCGGGACGTTCGCAGCGCAGACTCTACTGAACACCAAGACACCTATCGGCAAGCTCCGCGGTGCGGTCCACCGCTACTACGGAGTGCCGCTGGTCGTCACGTATCACCCTGCTGCCCTGCTGAGAAATCCGGCGTGGAAGCGTCCAACCTGGGAAGATGTCAAGCTCGCTAGACGCGTCCTCGATTCGGTCAAGCGTTGAGGTAGTTGGTCGCGATCCTTATCGCGACCGGACGCCCCCGTACTCGGAGCCCGCGGAGCAGGCGGTGCTCTCCGCGATGCTACTCGACACGGATGCGGTGCTCCGCGCGACGGAGTTCGTCGACGAGTCGATGTTCTATCGCGAAGGGCACCGGCGGATCTTCCGCGCGATGCTGTCGCTCTCCGAGCGCGGCGAGGTGATAGATCCGCTCACGCTCGCGGAGGAGCTGTCGCGCAAGGGCGAGCTCGAGGCCGCGGGCGGGCGCGAGTACATCGCGTACCTCGTGGACGTGGTGCCGACCGCGGCGAACATCGAGTACCACGCGAAGATAGTTCGCGAGAAGGCGCTCCGGCGCCGACTCATCGAGGTCTCGACCGCGATCGTGAGCGAGGCGTTCGACTCGTCGCGCTCCGCACCCGAGCTCCTCGACGAAGCAGAGCATCGCATCTTCGAGGTGAACCAGTCGCGCGGGACGGAAGGCTTCACGCGCGTCAAGGAGCTCATGTACGACGCGATGGAGCGCATCGAGCAGCTCCACGTCGCCGGGGAATCGGTGACCGGCGTTCCAAGTGGCTTCCGCGACCTCGACGAGATGACCGCCGGCTTCCAACCGTCCGATCTGGTGATCATCGCCGCGCGACCATCGATGGGCAAGACGGCTTTCGTGCTCAACATCGCGCAGAACGCCGCAATCGAGCGAAGACGCCCATCGCGTTCTTCTCGCTCGAGATGAGCAAGCAGTCGCTGCTGCAGCGCATGCTGACGAGCGAGGCGCGAATCGACGCGCAGCGACTGCGCAAGGGAAAGCTGCGCGATGATGAGTTCGTGCAGCTCGCGCGCGCCGCGGGATTGCTGAGCCAGGCGCCCGATCTGGATCGACGACACGCCGGCGATCTCGCTGCTCGAGATGCGATCGAAGGCGCGCCGGCTCAAGGCGGAGAACGACATCGGCATGGTGGTCGTCGACTACCTGCAGCTGATGCAGGGACCTGCCGGCGTCGAGAACCGGCAGCAGGAGATCAGCGTCGATCTCGCGCTCGCTCAAGGCGCTCGCGCAGCGAGCTTCGCGTGCCGGTGATCGCGCTGTCGCAGCTGTCCCGCGCGCCGGAGCAGCGCTCGGGCGACAACAAGCGCCCGCAGCTCTCCGATCTGCGCGAGTCGGGCGCGATCGAGCAGGATGCCGACTCGTGATGTTCCTCTACCGTCAGGAGTACTACGACACGCTCGAAGGCAAGGATCCGACGACGCCGGACAAGGACGGCAAAGTCGTCGGAGGGCAAGGCTGAGGTAATCATCGGCAAGCAGCGCAACGGACCGACGGGCGGCATCACGCTGTATCTTCAACAGCACGTACACGCGCTTCGAGAACTACTCCGGCAGAAACAACGCGGGACGGCAGCAATAGGGCAGTGAGTCCAAAAGCAAGAACGATCTATCGTTGCACCAATTGCGGGGCCGAGCATCCGAAGTGGGCATGGCCGGTGCGACATGTGCGGCGAGTGGAACACCCTCGTCGAGGAAGTCGCGGCGCCTGCCGCAACTGGCGGCGGTGCGTCCAAGCGACGCGTCGGTGGCGCAGCCTCGCTCGCGGCTGGCGGCGTCGCGATCGCGGCGCCGCGGCTGCGCGACGTGTCGGGCTCCGAGGATCGCCGCTGGAAGACGGGCATCAGTGAATTCGATTACGTGCTTGGCGGAGGAATCGTCCCCGGCTCGGTGGTGCTCGTGGGCGGCGAGCCCGGGATCGGCAAGTCGACGCTGCTGCTGCAGGTCGCTGCGACGCTCGCAGGCGGGTGGACGCGACGTGCTGTACGTCTCCGGCGAGGAATCGCCGCTGCAGGTGAAGCTGCGCGCCGATCGTCTGCACGAGGATGCAGGAAGTGTCGCGCTGCTGAGTGAAACGAACCTCGAGACGATTCTCGCCTCGGCCGCGCAGCAATCGCCGAGCGTGATGATGGTCGACTCGATCCAGACCGTGTTCACGTCGGATCTCGAGGGCGCGCCGGGCAATGTCGGGCAGGTGCGCGAGTGCGCCGCGCGGCTGATGCGCTTTGCGAAGGCGTCCGGGACCACCGTGTTCGTCGTCGGCCACGTCACCAAGGGCGGTGGGATCGCCGGTCCCAAGACGCTCGAGCACATCGTCGACACGGTGCTGTACTTCGAGGGCGAGGGCACGCTCGACCACCGCGTGCTGCGCGCGACGAAGAACCGGTTCGGCAGCGTCGACGAGATCGGCGTTTTCAGAATGCGCGAGACGGGGTTCGAGCCGGTCGCGAATCCATCGGAGCTGTTCCTGGCGATCGCGCGAGCGTGACGTCGGGAAGCGCCGTCACTGCGCTGCTCGAAGGAACGCGTCCGATTCTCGATCGAGGTCCAGGCGCTCGCGGCGAAGGCGGGCTACGGAACGCCGCAGCGCGTCGCGACCGGCTTCGACAACCGTCGCCTCGCGCTGCTGCTCGCCGTGCTCGACAAGCGCGCAGGCCTGTCGTTCGCGCAGCTCGACGTCTTCCTCAACGTCGTCGGGGGAGTGCGGCATGCAGGAGCCGGCGGGTGATCTCGCGGTCGCCGCGTCGCTCGCGTCGAGCGTGTACGACCGCGCGCTTCCGGCCGACGTCGTCTTCTTCGGTGAGGTCGGACTCGGCGGCGAGATCCGTCCCGTCTCGCAGGGCGAGCGACGTCTGGCCGAAGCGGCGAAGATGGGGATGCACACGCGTACGTCGCGGAGCGCACTGCGAAGGGCGCGTGCCGCGCGGGATCAAGGCGGTGGCAGTCGCGCAACATCCGCGAGCTGTTCGAGCGCCTCTTCAGTTGAGCGTCGCCGCGACGTCGGCGTAGTGATCGTCGCGGCGGGGTCGGGAACGCGCACCGGCTCCGCTGAGCTGAAGCAGTTCCGCTGGGTCGCGGGAAAGCCGATGCTGCTTCACAGCGTGCAGCGTTTCAGGAGCGCGGCGACGTTGCGATGGTCGTCGCCGTCCTGCCCAAAGCTTACGCAGGCGACCCGCCGCCGTGGCTCTTCCAGAGCGACATCGAGCGACTGCTCATATCCGTCGGCGGGAAGGAGCGCGGCGATTCCGTGCGGCACGGCATGGAGGATCTGCCGCCCGAGGTGGAGATCGTCGTGATCCACGATGCCGCGCGCCCGCTCGTCACCAACGCGACGATCGACGCGGTGATCGCGGCTGCGCGACGCGGTACCGGCGCGGTCGCCGCGCTCCCCGTCGTCGATACGCTCAAGCGCGTCGGACAGCGACTGGTCGATCAGCGGAACTGTGGACCGCGCGCTGCTCTGGCGCGCGCAGACACCGCAGGCCTTTCCTCGCTCGATGATCGCCGAGCGCTTACGAGCGCGCCGCGTCGGAGGGGATCGTCGGCCACCGATGACGCCGCGCTGTGCGAGCGGCTCGGGCACCGCGTGGTGGTCGTCCCCGGAAGCGAGCGCGCGATCAAGATCACGACCGAGGAGGATTTCGCGCGCGCCGAGGCGTTGAGTATGTTGCCCGAATGAGTCATGCAGCGGCGGCGATTCCGTTCTGGTCGCGCGCAGAGATCGACGCGTCGATCCGCGCGACGGTGGAGCATCTCAACGCTCACGGCGTTCTCGCGTATCCGACCGAGACGGTGTACGGCTTCGGCGGAGCGGTCGATCAGGAGTCGGTACGAAACCTCGTCGCGCTCAAGTCGCGCCCGGTCGGGAAACCGTTCCTGATGCTCATCGCTGGCGTGGACATGCTCGCGCGGCTCGATCTTCACCTGACGCCAGCGGCGGCATCGCTCGCCGCGCGCTTCTGGCCGGGCCCGCTCACGCTCGTGCTTCCCGGCGGCGAGCGGCGCGTGCCGGCCGAGCTGCGCGGGCCGGAAGGTGGAATCGCCGTACGCTGGACCCCGCATCAGGGACTGCTCAAGCTCATCCGCAGCTACGGCGATGCCGATCACGTCGACGAGCGCCAATCGACCGGGCACGCCGCCCGCGGATTCGGCCGACACGATAGTGAACGATTGGTGGGACGCGGTCGCGCGCGGCAGGCTTCGCGTGCTCGAACGGCGGTAAGCTCAACCCGTCAGCGCCGTCCACGGTTGTAGATTGCACGGGTGCGCGTCCGCGCCTCATCCGGCCAGGCGCGGTATCGCCCGAGCAGCTGAGGATCGCCGCACCAACCCTCATCCCTGTCGCGCAGTGAACGTCATTTTCGTCTGTACGGGGAATACCTGTCGCAGCCCGCTCGCCGAGGCCATCGCGCGCAAGATGAGCGAGACGCGTGGCGTGAAGGCGACCTTCGAGAGCGCCGGGACCGGTGCCGCGATCGGCGCTCCGGCGACGGATGCCGCGATCCTGGTCGGCATCGAGCGCGGCCTGGATCTGTCGCGTCATCGGAGTCGTCCGCTGCGCCCTGAGATGATCGACGACGACACGGTGGTGCTCGTGATGGGCTCGTCGCACATCGCCGGAGTTCGCGCGCTGTCGCCGAACGCGAGAGTGTTCATGCTCGACGAATACGGGTCGCACGGCGCGTCGCGGCGCACCGTCGCAGATCCCTTCGGCGGTGATCTCGACGATTATCGCCGCGCGGCGGACGACATCGAGCAGATGCTCGAGGCAGCGCTCGACCGCATAGTCGCCGAGCGCGGCGCAAGCTCAGCCTGAGCGAACCTGCGTGGCTCCGACGCAGCTCTTCGTCATCGGACATCCTGTAGCTCATTCGCTCTCGCCGGTCTTCCAGACCGCAGCGCTGCGCGCGGCCGGAATCGACGCGCGCTATTCGACGCTCGACGCAGCTGGCATCGGAGCTTCCGGCGACGATGGCGAGGATGCGGCAGAACGGCGACGCAGGAAACGTCACCATCCCGTACAAGCACGAAGTCTGCGCGCTGTGCGACGAGCTCACGCCGATCGCGGCGCGCGTCGGTGCGGTGAATACGTTCTGGGTCGAGCGCGGCGCGCTCGTCGGCGACAACACCGACGTCGCCGGCTTCGACGCGGCGGCGCGCGCTTTCCTGGCCAACGCGAGCCGACCGCTGCGCTCGACGCGTGGCGATGATCGGTGCTGGCGGCTCCGCTGCGGCGGTCGCAGCCGCGACGCAGAGCTGGCCCGGCTGCGAGGTGCGTTGTCGCGGCGCGCTCCGCCGCCCGCGCAGATGCGCTGGCGCAGCGTTTCGGTCACGTGCGCGTGGCCCCGACCGCGCGCGACGCGTGCGACGATGCCGATCTTGTCGTCAATGCGACTCCGGTCGGACTCAGCTGACGACGAAGTGCCCGTGCAGATCGCACGAGCTGCCGCACGATGCCGCCGTATTCGATCTCGTCTACCGCGCCGCGGAGACGCGCTGGGTCCGCGAAGCGCGCGCCGCAGGGCATCCTGCAACCGACGGGCTCGCCATGCTCGTCGAGCAGGGAGCGCGCTCGTTCGTGCGGTGGTTCGGACGCGAGCCTGATCGCGCCGCGATGTGGCTGGCGGTGAGCCGGCGCTGTGGGCCGCGAGCGTCCCTGACTGAATGGCGGCGGCGCGTCGCTCACGCCGCTCGCGCGGCGGCGCAGGCATCGCTCGACCTCGCCTTCCCACGCGCGTGCGTGCTGTGCGACCGGCAGCTCGACGCGAGCGACGCGCCGCTGGTCTGCCGCGTATGCCTCGCCTGCGTCGCGCGCCTGCCCGCGCCACGCTGCGACCGGTGCGGACACCCGTCGCCGCGCGACGGCGTGCTCCTGGTGCGACCTCCTGCCGCCCTTCGTCCGCGCCGCGCGCTCCGTCTGCTGGGTTCCCGGCGGCGTCGCGGGCGAGCTCGTCCACAGGTTCAAGTACTCCGGCTGGCGAGCGCTCGCGACCGCGATGGCGCGCGAGATGGGGCGGCTCCCGTTCCCGCGCGACGTCGTCGAGGAGCGATCCGCGGTCGTTCCGGTGCCGCTCGCGGCCGGAGCGCCAGCGCGAGCGCGGCTACAACCAGAGCGAGCAGCTCGCCCGCGAGCTGGCTCGAGCGTGGAGCGTGCCGGTTCTCGCGGCTCTCGACCGCTCCCGCAGCACCGGCACGCAGACCCGGTTGACTCCGGGCGACCGTCACCGCAATGTTGCAGGCGCGTTTGCGATTGCCGTCGCCGAGCGTGAGCTGAGGGGACGGCATCTCATTTTGGTGGATGATGTCGTTACGACCGCCGCCACCCTCAACGCCTGCGCCTCCGCGCTTCATGCCGGCGGCGCTCGCATAATCTCTTACGTCACTTACGGGCGGGCCCGCGCTGCGGGAGACGCGCCCTGAACGGGGAATCGAAGATGGCAATTCGCGTCGGAATCAATGGCTTCGGCCGCATCGGCCGCCAGGTCCTCCGCGCTGCTAAGGAGACGGGCGTCGCTGACCTCGACTTCGTCGCGGTGAACGATCTCACCGACACGAAGACTCTCGCCCACCTCCTCAAGTACGATTCGGTCCACGGACGCTTCGATGGCGACGTCGAGCACGGCGAGGGGAAGCTCATCGTCGACGGCGACGAGATGAAAGTTCTGTCCGAGCGCGATCCTGCCGCTCTCCCGTGGAGCCAGCTCGGCGTCGACGTCGTGCTCGAATCCACCGGACGGTTCACGTCCGGCGCCGACGCACGCAAGCACATCGATGCGGGCGCGAAGAAGGTGATCATATCCGCGCCAGCCAAGGGCGAGGACATCACCATCGTGATGGGGATCAACTCGGACAAGTACGATCCCGCCAACCATCACATCATCTCGAATGCGTCGTGCACCACCAATTGCCTCGTGCCGATGGTGAAGGTGATCCGCGACGCATTCGGGTTCAAGCACGCGATCGATGGTCACGATCCACAGCTACACCAACGACCAGCACATCCTCGACCTTCCGCACAAGGACCTGCGCCGCGCTCGCGCAGCTGCGGTGTCGATGATCCCGACGACGACCGGCGCAGCGAAGGCGACGTCGCTCGTCATCCCGGAAGTGAAGGGCAAGATCGACGGCATCGCGGTGCGAGTGCCGACGCCCGACGTGTCGCTCACCGAGCTCACCGTCGAGGTCGAGCGCGCGACGAGCATCGAGGCGGTCAACAGCGCGTTCAGGGAAGCGGCGAACGGCGCGCTCGAGGGAATCCTCCAGTTCTCCGAAGAGCCGCTGGTCTCGTGCGACTACATCGGTAACTCCGCACTCGTGCATCCTCGACTCGCTGAACACGAACGTCATCGACGGCACGATGGTGAAGGTGTCCGGTTGGTACGACAACGAGTGGGGATACGCGTCCCGTTGCGTGGATCTGCTGCGCTTCGTCGGCACGCGCCTGAGCTGAGCGCGTGAACAAGAAGACGGTCCTGGATCTCCCGCCGCGAGTCGCTGCGGGGCAAGCGCGCACTGGTACGCCTCGATCTTAACGTTCCGGTCGACGACTCCGGCAACGTCACCGACGACACGCGCATCCGCGCCGCGCTGCCGACGCTCGACTACCTCATCCAGCACGGCGCGCGTCCGGTGATCCTCTCGCACTTCGGGCGCCCCAAAGGAAAGCCCGACCCCAAGTACTCGCTCGAGCCAGTGGCGAACAGGCTTGCCGAGTTGAGCGGCAAGCGCGTCGATCTTCTGCGAGAGCACCGACAGCGACGAAGCAGTGAAAGCGTCGCACGAGCTCGGCGACGGTGAGCTGCTACTCCTCGAGAACACGCGCTTTCTCGGCGGCGAGGAGAAGAACGACGAGCGACTCTCGCGCGTCGCTCGCGGAGCTCGGCGACCTCTATGTGAACGACGCGTTCGGCGCTGCGCATCGCGCTCACGCGTCCACTGCGGGCGTTGCAGCGCATCTTCACCCGGCGGTCGCCGGACTGCTCATGAAGCGCGAGCTGGACTATCTCGGCCAGGCGCTCGCCGATCCAAAGCGTCCCTTCGTCGCGATACTTGGCGGATCCAAGATCTCGGGGAAGATCGACGTCATCCAACAGCTTCTCCCCAAGGTCGACGCACTTCTCATCGGCGGCGCGATGGCGTGCACGTTCTTCGCTGCGATGGGGCTCGAGGTCGGCCGATCGCTCGTCGAGCCGGACAAGATCGATCTCGCGCGCGATCTCATCGACAGCTCCGGCACTCGTCTCATCCTTCCGCACGACGCAATGGTCGCGCGCACGCTCGACGATCCGGGCTCGGCGCACGCGGTCGGACGCAGCGCCATTCCTGCGGACGAGGCGATGTACGACATCGGTCCGAGGACGGCGGAATCGTATTCGCGCGCGATCGCTGCCGCGAAGACGGTCGTGTGGAACGGGCCGATGGGCGTGTTCGAGAAGCCGCCGTTCGACGCCGGAACGCGCGCCATCGCGCAGGCGATGGCGCGTGCGACCGCAGCGGGCGCGACGACGATCGTCGGCGGCGGCGACTCCGCCGCCGCGGTAGCTGAGGCGGGGCTCGACCGACCGAATGAGCCACGTCTCGACTGGCGGCGGCGCGTCGCTCGAGTTCCTCGAGGGGAAGGTGCTGCCCGGCGTGGCGGCGCTCGACGACGCGTGAGACGTCCCGTCTTCGCGGCGAACTGGAAGATGAACCACGGGCCCGAAGCGGCGCGTGGCTTCATGCGCGAGTTCGCGGCGCGCTACGAGCATCGCGGCGACCGCGACATCATCTTCTTCCCGTCAGCGCTCTCGCTCGCCGCCGCTCGTGACGCGGTCGGTCCCACCGCGCCGTTCAGATTCGGCGTGCAGAACATCTACTACGCCGACAAGGGCGCGTTCACCGGCGAGAACGCGGCATCGATGGCGAAGGGCGCCGGCGCCGACTTCGTCCTCGTCGGGCACTCGGAGCGACGCCACGTCTTCGGCGAGACGAACGAGGAGACCGCGCTCAAGTGCGCCGCTGCCGAGCGCGCTGGGCTGGTTCCAATCCTGTGCGTCGGCGAGACGCTGGAGCAACGCGACGCAGATGAGACCGACACGCGTGGTGACGCGAGCAGCTTCGCGTCGGGCTCTCGCGACTCGACCAGCGCGAGACTACCACGTCGCTCCTCGCGTACGAGCCGGTCTGGGCGATCGGCACCGGGAAGACCGCGACCCCCGAGGACGCGTCGCAGGTGCACCGCGTGCTCCGGGACACGCTCCGCGAGCTCATCGGCGACCGCGCGAGCGAGGTCGACATCCTCTACGGCGGCAGCGTCACACCAGCCAACGTGAGCGGAATCCTCGCCGCTCCGGACGTCGACGGCGTACTCGTTGGCGGCGCGAGTCTCGAGGTGGCGAGCTGGTTGTCGATATGCTCCGCGTAGTTTAGTTTTGAGGGCTACATGTACACGTTTCTATTAATTCTGCTGCTCCTCACGAGCATAGTGCTGATCGCCGCGATCCTGCTGCAGAGCGGGAGCGGGCAGGGGCTTTCGGCGAGCTTCGGCGGCGCCAGCTCATCTGCCGAATCGTTCATCGGAATGCGTCAGGCAGGGAATCTTCTCACCATGATCTCATGGTGGGGCGGTGGCGTCTTCCTCGCGCTCGCGTTCATCCTCCAGCTCATGTCCACGCGCCAGCGCACGCCGCGCTCAGTGCTCGAGGGGAAGCTCGGCGCGCCGGCACCGGTGAGCGCCCCAGCGCCGAACCCAGCGGCGCCCGCAGTTCCGCTGACGCCAGTTCCAACGGCACCGACCAAGACGGCTCCGCCGACGAAGTAAGGATGGCAGCCTCGTTGTCTGAGCCAGGGTTCCTTCTTCTCGAAGACGGAACCCTTTTTCACGGGCGCATCCACGGCAGCCCGTCCGCGGAAGGCGCGGAGGTCGTGTTCACGACGAACATGACCGGGTACCAGGAGACTTTCTCCGATCCGTCGTATCGCGGCCAGCTCGTCGTGATGACAGCGCCCCAGATCGGGAATTACGGCGTGAACCTCGAAGACCCCGAGTCGTCGCGGGTTCAGGTCGCTGGCGTCGTCGTCCGGGAGCTATCGCGCGACGTACTCCAACTGGCGAGCCACCGGCTCGCTGGCAGATTGGCTCGAGTGCCGCCGAAGTGCCGATTCTGGAAGAAGTTGACACGCGCCGGCTGACGAAGCACTTGAGGTCGCTCGGTGTGATGCGCGGAGTGATCGGTGCTGGCGAGACTCCGGATGCGGCGTCCATCGCCAAGCTGGAGTCGTGCCCGTCGATGGAAGGGCTCGATCTCGCGAGCGTCGTGACGACGCGCGAGGAGTACGAGTACGGCGATCCCGTCGGCGCCGCACCACGTGATCGCCTACGACTTCGGCATCAAGCAGAACATCCTCCGCCTCTTCGATCGAGACCGGCTGCAGGGTGACGGTGGTTCCCGCGTCGACGCCCGCCGAGGAGGTTCTGGCGCGCGATCCCGACGGCGTCTTCCTCTCGAATGGCCCTGGCGATCCCGACGCGATCGCCTACGCCCAGGAAACGGTGCGATCGCTCGCGGAGTCGGGGACGCCGGTCTTCGGCATCTGCCTCGGGCACCAGCTACTCGGACTCGCGTTTGGCGGGAGCACGCGGAAGATGCCATACGGGCATCGCGGTGGAAATCATCCTGTGCTCGACGTCGCGACGGGCCGCGTCCTGATCACGTCGCAGAATCACGGCTTCGCCGTCACCGGCGACGCCGCGGGAATTCCTGGCGCGGACGCGCTCGAGGTCACCCACGTGAACCTGAACGACGGCACGGTCGAGGGGCTGCGGCACCGTGAGCTGCCGGTTTTCGCGGTGCAGTACCACCCCGAGGCGGCGCCGGGCCCGCACGACGCACAGGGCCTATTCGCACAGTTTTTAGAGAGCTTGCGCGCTAATTAGTAAATCCATACATTCCAACGACTTAGGTACCTCACCGGGGTGTTTGGATGACCAAGGCGGACCTCGTCGAGCTAGTCACCGCTCACATCGCGCAGACTGCCGGCCCGACGATCTCGAAGAAAGATTGCGCTCGCGTCGTCGACACCTTTCTCGACGCGATAAAGGACGCGCTTAAGGAGCAGAAGAACATCGAGGTGCAGGGGATTCGGGACGTTCAAGATCCGCCAGCGGAAGACGCGGATGGCGCGGAATCCTCGTACCGGCTCGCCGGTAGAAGTCGCTGCCCGGCCGGTTCCGATCTTCAAGCCGTCCAAGGAGCTGCGCGCGCTGGTTGCGGGCGTCGACATCTCCGAACTCTCGGAAGCGTGACGTGCAGGGCGTACCGATGAAGCTCACGGTGCGCCTTTTTGCTGCTTCCGCGGAACGGCTGGGCACGCGTGAGGCGGTGATCGCCATGCCGACCGGAGCGACCGTCGCCAACCTGCGGGACGAGCTCGGGTCGCGCGACCCCGCCGCTCGGCACGCTCTCGTCGCGGTGAACCTCGAGTATGCCAGCGACTGCCAGCGTGCTGACCGAGGGCGACGAGATCGCGCTTGATTCCACCCGTGGCGGGAGGATGAACCGCGTTCACGTCGGTCCCGAGCCGCTCGACGCTGCGGCCGCCGCGCTCGCCGTGAGTGGCAGCGGGCACGGCGCAACGGTCACTTTCGCCGGCACCGTGCGCGACTTCTCCGACGGGCGCGGCGTCGTCGCGCTCGAGTATTCCGCCTACGCCGCGATGGCGCTCCGGCAGCTCGGCGCCATCGTCGACGAGGCGAGCGTGATGTATGACGGAGCGTCGATCGTCGCCGCTCACCGCACCGGGCCGCTCCAGATCGGCGACGTCGCGGTAGTGGTCGCGGCCGCTCACGCCCATCGCGCGCCGGCATTCGACGCATGCCGCTACGTCATCGAGGAGATCAAGAAGCGCGTGCCGATCTGGAAGCGCGAGCAGTACGTGGACGGAACTGAGAGCTGGGTCGATCCCACGGCGCCGCACCGCGGAAGCGGCGTCATAGATGTACGACAGCTTCGGCCGAAGCATCCAGTACCTCCGCATCTCGGTCACTGACCGGTGCAACTTCCGCTGCGTCTACTGCATGCCGGAGGAAGGGATGCAGTGGATTCCCGTCAGCGAACGTGCTCACTGCCGCGGAGATAACCGAAGTCGTGCGGCAGCTCGCTCCGATGGGGCTGCGGCGCATCAGGATAACGGGCGGCGAGCCCACGATCCGCCCCGATCTTCTCACGATCGTGAGATCGATCCGCGCGATCGACGGAATCGAAGACATCGCGCTCTCGACGAACGGAGTGAGGCTCCCGCAGATGGCGCGCGCGCTCCGCGACGCGGGAGTCGATCGCGTGAACATCAGCGTGGACTCGTTGCGCGCTGACCGCATCGCGCTGATCGCGCGGCGCAGACTCGGCTTCGACCCGGTGCGCACGCTCGAGAGCGCGATCGACGCTGGACTCGAGCCGGTGAAGGTGAATACAGTGCTGGTGCGCGGCGTCAACGACGATGAGATCGGCGACATCGCGCGAGCTCACTCGCACACACCGGGTTCACGTGCGATTCATCGAGCTGATGCCGGTCGGCGACATGCGCGACACTGCGCTCGCGGACTCGGTTCCGTCCACTGAAGTGCTCGACGCGGTGCGCGCGCGCCTCGGCGAATTGATGCCTGACGTCGGTCCAGCGCGCGGCAACGGACCGGCGCGATACTATCGCGCGGCTGGTGCAGAGGGAACGATCGGGGTCATCACACCGATGACCCACACGTACTGCGAGTCGTGCAATCGCGTGAGGCTCACCGCAGATGGCCGGCTGCGCATGTGCTTGTTCGGCGACGCCGAGGTCGACCTGCGCGACGCGCTGCGCGACGGACGGCCACTCGCGCCTCTCTTTGAGCGCGCGCTTGCCGAGAAGCCGCTGCAGCACGAGTTGCTGCAACTTCGCACGGGCGGCCTGCGTGGCCCTCTCGCAAACGGGGGGATAGCTGTCTAAGTTTCGAGATGCGAGCGGCCTCTGCGTGCGCATCGCTTCCACTCAATGTAAGCACAATCAAATGGTCAATAAAATCACCGTCGTCGGGGCCGGAAATGTCGGTGCGACTACCGCACAACGCCTCGCCGAGAAAGAGCTCGCGCGCACCGTAGTCCTCGTCGACATCGCCGAAGGAATTCCGCAGGGAAAGGCACTCGATCAGTGGGAGTCGGCTCCGATCGAAGGGTTCGATACTCGCGTGATCGGCACCAACGGTTACGAGGAGACTGCAGGCTCGGACATCATCGTCATCACCGCGGGCATCGCGCGCAAGCCAGGGATGTCGCGTGACGATCTGCTGAACACGAACGCTGGGATCGTCAAGCAGGTCTCGGAGCAGATCAAGGGCACCTCTCCGAACGCGATCCTCATCATCGTGTCGAACCCGCTCGACGTGATGTCGTACGTCGCGATGAAAGTCACCGGCTTCCCGCGCGAGCGAGTGTTGGGCATGGCCGGAGTTCTCGACACGGCGCGCTATCGCAGCTTCCTCGCCGAGGCCGCCGACGTCTCGGTCCGCGACATCCAGGCGATGGTGCTCGGTGGTCACGGTGACACGATGGTGCCGATCGTCTCCTCGACCAACGTGAGCGGAATTCCGATCACGCAGCTCGTGTCGCAGGACAAGCTCGACTCCATAGTGCAGCGCACTCGCAACGGCGGCGCGGAGATCGTGAAGCATCTCAAGACCGGCTCGGCGTACTATGCGCCGTCGTCGGCCGCGGTGCAGATGTGCGAGGCGATCGTCGGCGACCAGAAGCGCATCCTCCCGTGCGCAGCGTGGCTGCAGGGTGAATACGGAATGCGCGATCTCTTCCTCGGCGTGCCGTGCAAGCTGGGTCGCAAGGGACTCGAGAAGATCTTCGAGATCGAGCTGTCGGATGATGAGCGCACGGCGCTCGAGAAGAGCGCGGAGGCTGTTCGCGAGCCCATGCGCGCCGTCAAGCTCTAGGCGCCGATGAGCCGAGCAAGCGAGTTCTGGAAGTCAGCCGTCGGAAAGAAGATCGTGATGGCCGTCACCGGAATCATCGGTGTCGGCTTTCTGATAGCTCACATAGCGGGTAATCTCCTGATCTTCGCCGGACCGGCGAAGCTGAATGGCTACAGCCACTTCCTGCACGGAACGCCGGAGCTCTTGTGGCCCGCGCGCATCGTGCTACTCATCGCGGTGATCCTGCACGTGATCGCGGCGTACTCGCTGACTCAGCAGAGCCACGCGGCGCGGCCGCAGGACTACGTGCGGCGCACGCCGCAGGCATCGACGCTCGCAGCGCGACTGATGAGATGGGGCGGAGTGCTGCTGCTCATCTTCATCGTGTTCCACATCCTGCACTTCACCACGGGTACCATCCGGCCGGGCGGTACCTTCGTCGAAGGAGACGTCTACACGAACGTCGTCGCGGCCTTTCACGTGTGGTGGGTATCGCTCTTTTACATCGTCTCGATGATCTTTCTCGGTCTGCATCTCTATCACGGAGCGTGGAGCTCACCGCGCACGCTCGGCGTCACGGGGCCGGCGAATCCGATGCAGCACGGCGTGTCGGCGCTCCTCGCGGTATTGATCTGGGCCGGCTTCACGCTCGTGCCGGTAGGCGTGATGCTCGGGTGGGTGAGATAGCGACATGGAACTCAACTCGAAGGTCCCGCCCGGCCCACTCGCAGAGAAGTGGGACACTCACAAGTTCGAGATCAAGCTCGTCAATCCTGCGAACAAGCGAAAGTTCAACGTGATCGTCGTCGGCTCGGGACTCGCCGGCGCGTCAGCGGCGGCGACGCTCAGCGAGCTCGGCTATCAGGTGAAGTGCTTCTGCTTTCAGGATTCGCCGCGCCGCGCGCACAGCATCGCAGCGCAGGGCGGAATCAACGCGGCAAAGAACTACCAGAACGACGGCGACAGCGTCTACAGGTTGTTCTACGACACCATCAAGGGCGGCGACTTCCGCTCGCGCGAGGCCAACGTGTACCGGCTCGCGCAGGTTTCGGTGAACATCATCGACCAGTGTGTCGCGCAGGGGGTGCCGTTCGCGCGCGAGTACGGCGGCACGCTCGCGAACCGTTCGTTCGGCGGCGCGCAGGTCTCGCGCACCTTCTACGCGCGCGGCCAGACCGGGCAGCAGCTCCTGCTCGGCGCGTACCAGGCGCTGGAGAAGCAGATCGCGCGCGGTGGCGTGACGATGTACCCGCGCACCGAGATGCTGGATCTCGTCCTCATCGACGGCCGTGCGCGCGGCATCGTCACGCGCAATCTGCTCACGGGCAAGATCGAGTCGCATGCGGCGGATGCCGTGGTGCTCGCGACCGGCGGCTACGGCAACGTGTTCTTCCTCTCGACGAACGCGCGCGGGTCCAACGCGACTGCGATCTGGCGCGCACACAAGCGCGGGGCGGCGTTCGCCAATCCGTGCTACACGCAGATCCACCCGACGTGCATTCCGGTGAGCGGACATTACCAGTCGAAGCTCACGCTGATGAGCGAATCGCTCCGAAATGACGGACGCGTCTGGGTGCCGCTCAAGAAGGGCGACCGGCGTCCGCCGAACGACATTCCCGAAAACGAGCGCGACTATTACCTGGAGCGGAAGTATCCGAGCTTCGGGAATCTGTGCCCGCGCGACGTCGCATCACGCGCAGCGAAGGAAGCGTGCGACGACGGACGCGGTGTGGGCGAGACAGGCCGTGGCGTGTACCTCGATTTCAGCGACGCGATAAAACGTCTGGGCGAGCGCACCATCGCCGAGCGTTACGGAAATCTCTTCGAGATGTACGAACGCATCACCGACGAGAATCCGTACAAGGTTCCGATGCGCATCTACCCGGCGGTCCACTACACGATGGGTGGGCTCTGGGTGGACTACAATCTGATGACGACGGTCCCGGGGCTCTACGCGCTCGGCGAGGCGAACTTCTCGGACCACGGCGCCAACCGGCTGGGCGCCAGCGCGTTGATGCAGGGACTGGCCGACGGCTATTTCGTCATCCCCTATACGATCGGCGATTACCTCGCGCAGGGCGCCTCGACCGGAATGCACGCGGTCAACACCGACATGCCGGAGTTCAAGGCGGCGGAGCGTGAAGTGTTCGAGCGCAGCAACAAGTTGCTGGCGATCGACGGGAACCGCACGGTCGACTCGATCCACCGAGAGCTGGGCGAGCTGATGTGGGAGAAGTGCGGCATGGCGCGCAACGACGCAGGGTTGCGTGAGGCGTTGGCGCGCATTCCCGAGCTCCGCAACGAGTTCTGGACGCAACGTGAACGTTCCCGGCTCCGACACCGAGCTCAATCAGGCGCTCGAGAAGGCCGGACGCGTATCCGATTTCCTGGAGCTCGCCGAGCTGATGTGCAAGGACGCGCTTCACCGCACTGAATCGTGCGGCGGGCACTTCCGCGAGGAGAGTCAGACGCCTGACGGCGAGGCGCTCCGCGACGACGAGCACTTCGCTTACGTGGCAGCGTGGGAGTACGCGGGAGCGGGGAAGGAGCCAATCCTCAACAAGGAGCCGCTCGAGTTCGAGAACGTCCATCTCTCGCAGCGGAGCTACAAGTAATGAACATCAAACTTCACGTCTGGCGGCAGGAGTCGGCGAGCGCGAAGGGTGCGCTCGAGACGTACGACGTGCCCGATGTCTCGCCCGACATGTCGTTCCTCGAGATGCTCGACGTGGTGAACGAGACGCTCATAACGACCGGAAAGCGCCCGATCGCCTTCGACCACGACTGCCGCGAGGGGATCTGCGGCTCGTGCGGTATGATGATCAACGGTGTCGCTCACGGTCCGCAGCGCGCGACCGCAACGTGCCAGCTGCACATGCGGACGTTCCAGGACGGCGATGAGATAGTAATCGAGCCGTGGCGTGCCCGCGCGTTCCCGGTGATCAAGGATCTGGTCGTCGACCGGAGCGCGTTCGACCGCATCATCCAGTCAGGTGGCTACGTCGGCGTCAACACCGGCGGCGCGCCGGACGGCAACGACATCCTCGTGGGCAAGTCCGCGGCCGATGACGCGATGGACGCGGCCGCTTGCATCGGATGCGGCGCGTGCGTCGCCGCATGCCCGAATGCGTCGGCGTCACTCTTCACGGCGGCGAAGATCACTCACCTCGCGAATCTTCCGCAGGGGCAGCCGGAGCGGGCGCGCCGCGCGGTCCGGATGGTGCAGCAGATGGATCTCGAGGAGTTCGGGAGCTGCTCGCTGTTTGGCGAGTGCCAGGCAGCGTGTCCGAAGGAGATCAGCATCGACACCATCATGCGCATGAACCGCGACTATCTCTCCGCGATGGCGACCGGCCAGGGCGACGATCGCGCCGTCGGCTGCTGGAGTCGGCTGATGGCTGAGTCCACCAACGAGCCGCCGAAGGATCCGTACGTCGATTCCGAGACCGCACTGGGCGGTGCTGACGCGGTGGAGAAGACGACTTACGTGGTCGGAGACGGAACGCGTCCGGAGGCGCGCACTCCGCATGGACATCCGCCCGCCGTCGGGAAAAGTCACGGTGGCCGAGCGCTGTGGGTCGCCGTCGTGGTCGCGGTCGTGATAGTCGTGATCTATCTCATCTTCGTATCGCGCTAGCCGCAGTACGAGAGGTCGCGCCGAGCACGTCGCGCGCCGGACCTTATTCGATCAGGGCGACGCCCCACGGGTGAGTGCCAACCGGGATCGTCGCTATCACGCGGCGTGATTTCGTGTCGATCACCGATACCGAGTTCGAGAGTCCGTCAGCTGTGTAGAGGCGCGCTGCCGTCGTGTGTGATCGCGATTCCCCACGGCCGGTGACCGATCGGAATGGCAGCGACCTCATGCCGCGACGCGACGTCTACCACGGATACGACGTTCGCATGGCCGTTGGTGATGTAGAGCGTTCCGCCGTCCGGCGAAACGACGACTCCCACAGGCTTGCCCGTACCGTTCTGCAGACGGACGCGCGCGATCACGACTTCGCGCGACGGATCGACGAACGACACCGTGCCGCCGACCTCGGCGGTAACGTAGGAACGCTTTCCGTCGCGCGAGAATACAGCCGAGCGCGGTCGTGAATCGACCAGGAAGGTAGTCGCTGCCTTGTTGGTGCGCGTGTCGATGACCGTGACGTTGCTGCTGGTTTCGGCGGTGATGTAGACGAGTCGTCCATCGGGCGAGATCGCGACGCCTTCCGGCTCGACGCCTACGGTGATGGTCGCGATCACCGCGTGCCTGGGCATGTCGACCACCGATGCTGCGCCAGCGTCTTCGTTCGATACGTAGAGGCGTCGTCCGTCGGGCGAGACCGCGAGCTGCTCAGGGTCGGAGCCCGCGGCGTAGCGCGTGTCCACGCGCAGCTTCGCGACATCTATGGAGACCACACCTGCGTGACCGAGATGCTCGTTGCGGCTGTTCTCGGTCAGCGCAGCGTACACGTGGCGCCCGTCAGGGCTGGGCTGGATGCCGCGAATGCGCGCGCCGACCGGAATGGTGGCAATGACGTGTAGCGTCGAGAGATCGATGACGCTCACGTCGTGCGACAGCTCGTTGCTGACGAAGAGAAGCGACCGTCGCGGCGCGGCGCGCACAGGTGTGCCCCGCGCATCGGCGTGATGCGTGGCCCGCTGTGTGCGGAGCGCGCTGGCTGGCGCGAACGACAGAGCGATTGCGGCCAGTACGATTGCGTACCCGATTCGCGGTGTTGAAACGATGGAACGCATTATGCTCGGAGTCCCGACAAAGCTCCACCGGAGGGTGGTTGGCGTGAGACGCGTGTGCAACATCCGTGCGATAGCCGTGGTTGCCGTCTTCGTGAATCTGTGTGCCGCCTGCTCCGAGAAGCCGCGCGTGCGCCCTGACGGTGGCCGAAACCCACTGCGCACGCAAGTGGCGCCGACGCCTTCGGGCGACATGAGGGCCAATCCGGAGCCTGAGACTGGCGACTGGGTGCGCTCCGCGAAAGACTATGCGAACACGCGATACAGTGCGCTCGATCAGATAAATACGTCGAACGTCGGGCGCCTGACTGTCAGCGGCACCTTCTCGACGTCTGTCCTGCGCGGCCAGGAAGCGGCGCCGCTCATCGTGAACAACACGATGTACATCGTGACGCCGTTCCCGAACATCCTATACGCGCTCGACCTCACGAAGCAGGGGATGCCGACCAAGTGGTCGTTCAAGCCGAATCCCGACCCGGCAGCGCAGGGTGTCGCTTGCTGCGACGTCGTGAATCGCGGCGCTGCGTACGCAGACGGACGCATCTTCTACAACACGCTCGACGATCACACGGTCGCGGTCGATGCGAATACGGGTGCGCCGCTCTGGAACGTGAAGCTCGGCGACATCAACACCGGCGAGACGATGACCATGGCGCCGCTCGTGGTCAACGGCAAGGTGATAGTAGGAAACAGCGGCGGCGAGATGGGCGTGCGCGGCTGGGTTCAGGCACTCGACGCGGCGACCGGCAAGACGGTGTGGAAGGCGTACAGCACCGGTCCCGACAAGGACGTGCTCATCACCGCCAACACTCGCGAGTTCTACCCGAAGGACAAGGGGACCGATCTCGGCGTGAAGACCTGGCAGGGCGATCAGTGGAAGATCGGCGGAGGGACGGTATGGGGCTTCATCTCCTACGACCCCAAGCTGAACCTCATCTACTACGGCACAGGCAACCCGGGGCCGTGGAATCCCGACCAGCGCCCCGGGGAGAACAAGTGGACATCGTCGGCCGTCGCTCGTAATCCCGACACTGGCGAAGCCGCGTGGATCTACCAGTACACTCCGCACGATCTACACGACTACGACGCGATCAACGAGCACATGCTGCTCGACATCCCGGTGAACGGCGTCACACGCCACGTGCTGCTGCACCCGGACCGCAACGGCTACATGTACGTGCTCGACCGAACGACTGGCGAGGTGCTCTCGGCGCAGCCGTTCGCGCACATAACGTCGTCCGACAGCGTCAACACCAAGAACGGCGCGCTCGTGCTCAACCCCGAGAAAGCGCCGCAGCTCGGCGCCACCGTGCGCGACATCTGCCCCGCGGCGCCCGGCGGAAAGGACTGGCAGCCCTCGGCTTTCTCGCCGCGCACTGGATTGATGTACGTGCCGCACCAGAATCTGTGCATGGACGAGGAAGCGGTGGACGTGAGCTACATCGAGGGAACGCCGTACGTCGGAATGAACGTGAAGATCTTCGCGGGCCCCGGCGGATACGCCGGCACGTTCAGTGCCTGGGACCCCGTCGCGGGCAAGGAAGCGTGGGAGATCCACGAGATGTTCCCGGTATGGAGCGGCGCGCTCGCGACTGGCGGCGACGTCGTGTTCTACGGGACGATGGACGGCTGGTTCAAAGCGGTGGACGCGCACACCGGCAAGCTGCTCTGGCGCTACCACGCCGGCTCGGGAATCATCGGTCAGCCCGTCACGTACCGCGGGCCGGATGGCAAGCAGTACGTCGCAGTGCTCTCGGGAGTTGGCGGATGGGCGGGCGCCATAGTCGCCGGCAATCTCGACGCACGCGACTCGAGCGCGGCGCTCGGTTTCGTCAACGCGATGAAGGATCTGCCGAAGTACACGACGAAGGGAGGGATGCTGTATGTCTTCTCGCTCCCTTAGCGGCAGTCGGCGTCGCTGTAGCGCTCGCTCTCGCTGCTCGCGAGCGCCGCGTGCGCCAACTCGCGGCGCGATGTGGCGACGCTACGCGTCTGCGCGGACCCGAACAACCTTCCATTCTCGAACGCGCGCGGCGCGGGCTTCGAGAATCATCTCGCGACACTGGTCGCGGGAGAGCTGCACGAGCGGGTCGCGTACGAATGGTGGGCGCAGCGCCGCGGCTTCGTTCGCAACACGCTCAACGCGGACAAGTGCGACATAGTGATGGGAGTGCCGAGCGGATATGGGCCGCTGCTCACGACTGCGCCGTATTATCGGTCGAGCTATGTCTTTCTCACGCGCGCGGACGACGGACCGACGATCACATCGTTCGATGATCCCACACTTCGGCAGACGCGCATTGGCGTACAGCTCATCGGCGACGATTTCGCCAACACGCCGCCAGCCCACGCGCTCACGCGACGGCACATCATCACCAACGTCGAAGGGCTACACGATCAACGGCGACTACCGCCTTCCGAATCCGCCAGCGCGCATCGTGGATGCACTCGCGCACCACGACATCGACGTCGCCATAGTGTGGGGGCCGCTCGCCGGATATTTCGCGACGCGCGAGCCGGTGCGCCTCGCGCTGCGTCCGGTGTCGCCGCAGATCGACATGCCATTCCTTCCGTTCGTGTTCGACATCTCGATGGGCGTGCGCCGGAGCGACTCGACGCTCGCTCACCGACTCGACTCGATCATCGTCAAGCGCCGTCCCGCGATCGACAGCATCCTCGCGGAGTACGGAGTGCCGCGCGTGGATGCACCGCTCTCACAGTAGGAGAAGACCATGAGTGAGCGAATCACCGTCGCGCTGCTAGTCGCCGCTCTCGCCGTGGGCGCGCAGGGATGCAAGCGCGAGACGCGCAAGTTCGACCAGTCGCCGCCGGCCAGCGCCGCGCCGATGGTGCGCGTCAGCTCACTGCAGCCGGGCGGCGCGGTGATCACCGACTCCACGATCGGTCCGTACGACAGTAACGCGTATGCAATGTCGCAGGGCAAGCAGCTCTTCTCCGCGATGAACTGCGTGGGATGTCACTCGCACGGCGGCGGAGGAATGGGGCCCGCACTCATGGATTCCACCTGGATCTACGGGAGCGATGCGTCGCAGATCTTCGCGTCGATAGTGCAGGGGCGTCCCAATGGTATGCCGTCGTTCCGCGGCAAGCTCACCAACGATCAGGTCTGGCAGCTCGTCGCCTACGTGCGCTCGTTGAGCGGACTCGGCAGGCGTGACGTGAGGGGCGGCCGCGACGACGCGATGTACACGCAAGTCGTCCGAGCAGAATACCAAGAGCGGGAAGCCGGTCAACTCGACCGTCCCGCCCGGTTCGGAAATGCCATGATGCTGCAGCAGTTTCCCGCAGCGTGGACTCAGCATGAGTCGGTGCTGCGCCCGTCGAGCGTGCCCGCTCACTCCGTGTATGGACTGTGGGAGTTCATGCTCTGGACGTCGGTGATAGTGTACATCGCGGTCATCATCGCGATGCTCATCGCTGCCGCGCGCGGACACCGCCGTCGCGAGACGCTGGAGCCGTCGAGCGAATCGACGGCGCGGACCGCGGTGACGGTCTGCGGAGCGATCACCATCGTCATCCTGTTCGGCTTTCTCATCTATGACTTCGGCGTGGGGAGCGCTGTCGCCGCGCCGCTCAACTCACCGACCGCGCTTCGCATCAACCTCATCGGTCATCAGTGGTGGTGGGAAGTGCAGTACGTGGACACCGCTCCGAGCAGACGGCTGACTACCGCGAACGAGATTCACGTTCCCGTTGGGCGGCCGGTGGTTCTGACGCTCACTTCGCACCGACGTGATCCACAGCTTCTGGATGCCGAATCTGAACGGCAAGAAGGATCTCATCCCGGGCCACGTGAACGACGCGTGGTTCCAGGCCGATACACCCGGCGTGTACCGCGGGCAGTGCGCCGAGTACTGCGGGCTGGAGCACGCGAAGATGGCACTTCTGGTTATCGCGCAGCGACCTGCGGATTTCGACAAATGGTACGACGCGCAGCTCACCGACGCGGCAGAGCCGTCCGACTCGGTTCGCGCATTGGGGAAGCGCGTCTTCGTGAGCGGATCGTGTGCGATGTGTCACACCATCGCTGGGACCGGTACCGGAGCCGTACTCGGTCCTGATCTCACTCACGTCGGGAGCCGGCTGAGCCTCGCTGCTGGAATGATCGCCAATACGCCCGGGCAACCTCGGCGGTTGGATCGTAGACCCGCAGAGCATAAAGCCGGGCGCGAACATGCCGGCGAATGCGCTCTCTCCGCGCGATCTTCGCGCACTCATCGCCTACCTCGAAGGATTGAAATGACAGCCCTTCCGGCAGACGGACCGCTGCGCGACGAGCCGCGCGCCAATGCGCAGGGCGAGATGCTCGTGCCAGCCGACGCGCGTGCCCATCGCGAGCTCGAGCAGACGTGGGCCTCGTCCCCGGGTCTCTGGGGATGGCTCGTCACCACGGATCACAAGTCGATCGGAAAGCGATACATCATCACCGCGTTCATCTTCTTCCTGCTCGGCGGCATCGACGCGGCACTGATGCGCCTGCAGCTGTCGCGGCCGGACAACAACGTTCTCGGTCCCGACCTATACAATCAGCTCTTCTCGACGCACGGAACGACGATGATGTTCCTCTTCGCCGTTCCCGTGATGACGGCGATGGGACTGTACTTCGTCCCGCTCATGCTCGGCACGCGCAACGTCGCGTTCCCGCGACTCAACGCGTTCGGTTACTTCTGCTATCTGATCGGCGGCGTCTTTCTGTACGTCGAGCTGCTCATGAACACAGGCGTCGACGTCGGCTGGTTCGCCTACGTGCCGCTCTCGGGCCCGCAGTTCTCGCCCGGCAAGCGCGCGGATGTGTGGGCGCAGACCGTCACGTTCACCGAGATAGCGGGCATCATCGCCGCGATCGAGATAATCGTGACGACGCTCAAGCAGCGCGCGCCAGGACTGTCGCTCAACCGCGTGCCGCTCTTCGTATGGGCAATGCTCGTGACGTCGTTCGCGATAGTCGCCGCGATGCCGTGGGTCGCCGTGGCGAGCCAGTTCCTCGCGATGGATCGCGCCATCGACACGCACATGTTCAACCCAGCCGAGGGCGGCGACGCGATTCTGTGGCAGCACCTGTTCTGGTTCTTCGGGCACCCTGAGGTCTACATCATCTTCGTGCCGGCGCTCGGAATGGTGTCGAGCATCGTCACGACTTTCACCAAGCGGCAGGTGCTTGGCTATCCAGTGATGGTGCTCGCGCTAGTGATGACGATGTTGCTCGGATTCGGGCTGTGGGTGCACCACATGTTCGCGACACCGCTCCCACAGCTCGGCCAGAGCTTCTTCACCGCCGCGAGCACGATGATCGCGATACCGAGCGGAGTGCAGATCTTCTGCTGGATTGCGACCATGTGGACGGGGAGACTGCGGCTCGCGACGCCAATGCTCTTCGTGCTCGGCTTCATCGCGCTGTTCGTGATCGGCGGCCTCACGGGTGTGATGGTCGCGTCGGTTCCGTTCGACCTGCAGGTCCACGACACCTTCTTCGTCGTCGCACACTTCCACTACGTGTTGATCGGCGGCGGCCTCTGCCCGCTCTTCGGCGCGTTCTACTACTGGTTCCCGAAAGTAACCGGACGCATGCTGAGCGAGCGGCTCGGCAAGTGGAACTTCTGGCTGTTCTTCATCGGCGTGAACATGACGTTCTTCCCGATGCACATCCTGGGTCTCCACGGGATGACGCGGCGCATCTACACGTACTCGGCAGCGTCCGGGTGGGGCGACCTGAACTTCCTTGCGACGTGCGGCGCAGCGGTGATTGCGCTGAGCGTGATAGTCTTCCTCGTCAACGTGTTCACGAGTCTGCGCACCGGTCTCATCGCCGGTCCCAATCCCTGGGACGCCGACACGCTCGAGTGGGCGACGCAATCTCCGCCGGCCGCCTGCTCGTTCCCCGACACTCCCGTCGTCACGAGCCGCGATGGCTTGTGGGCAGAAGGAGACGAGCGCCTCGTAGTCACGGGGCTGCGCACCGATTTCCGTGACGTGCTCATAACGTCGATCCACGACGCCGAGCCGGAGAGCATTCACCAGATGCCGACCGACTCCATCTGGCCGTTCATGCTCGCGATCGCGGTGGGAATCGCGTTCATCGCCGCAGTCTATACGCCGTGGGGCATCATCCCGGGGACAATCATCGCGCTGCCCTTCGCGCTCGCGTGGGCATGGCCAGCGCGGCGCGAGGAGACAGTGACGCCGGACGTCGTCAGATGACCGCGCCGGCGAAGCGCATCCGCGTCGTCTCCGACGTCTCACGACTGCCGAACCTGACGTTCGGCGTCAAGAGCACGACGTGGTGGGGAACGCTGGGCTTCATGGTAGCCGAGGGAATGACGCTCGTCATCTGCGCCATGAGCTACCTCTATCTGCGTAAGAACTTCTACACGTTTCCGCCTGAAGGCACTCCGCTTCCCGGGCTTGCGGTGCCCATAGTGCAGCTCGTGCTGATGGGCGTCAGCATAGTGCCGATGGCATTCGCGGCGCGAAGCGCACGCGCGCTCGACATCGCCGGCGCGCGCAACTGGCTCACGGTCGAGCTCGTGCTCAAGATCGCAATCCTCGTGATGCGGTGGTACGAGTTCAAGGCGCTCAACGTCTGGTGGAACACCAACGCCTATGGCTCGGCGGCGTGGATCACGATGGGCTTCCACACCACGATGCTCATACTCGATGCTGCGGAGGACGGAGGCTTCGTCGTGCTGCTCTGGAGCCCTGCGGCGCGCGTCCGGCTGATGACCGACGTCGTCGATGACGCGATCTACTGGTACTTCACGGTGATCGCGTGGGTACCTCTCTTCGCGCTCCTCTTCCTGTACCCGAGGTGGCTGTGAGATCCGAGGCGCCAGCCGGCGAGAGAGCGACTGCGCGAACGGGCGGCTCTGGTTCGCGATTGCGTGGGGACCACTCGCGTCGCTGCTCAACGAGCAGGTCGAATACATCATCGTTTCGTGGTCGTGCGGAAAGCTCGACGCGTGGACGCGCATCGCCGTTCATGTGGTTCCGATAGTGCTCATCGCAACGCTACTCATCGCGGCTGCGCTGGCGTGGGCAGAAGTGACGCGGCCGCTCGACGACGACCCACCCGGAGTGTTTGGCCGCGGCTGGCCGGGCTTCATGGCGATCCTGGGCGCCGGTCTGTCGCTCACCGGAGCGATGGTGGTGGCGGCGCAGTGGATCCCGGTTTTCTACCTCAACCCGTGCATCCGTACGTGATACCGCAGCGTGTTGCGTACGGAGCGCTCTTGTGCGCAGCCTTCGCCGCCATCGCGTGCGATCACCGCGACACGTGGCGCGACGCTGCGTCGCTCACGCATGGGAATCCCGACCGGGGCGCCATCGTGATCGAGCATGCAGGATGCGGGAGCTGTCACACGATTCCGGGAATCCACGGAGCTGTCGCGACTGTTGGCCCGTCGCTGAAGGGGATCGCGGGGCAATCGTACATCGCTGGCGTGCTCGTCAACAACCCTGAGAACATGGAGCGCTGGCTGCTCGACCCGCCCGCGGTGGATTCCAACACTGCGATGCCGAACGTCGGACTCGATCCGCACCAGGCGCGCGACGTCGCCGCGTACCTCTACACCCTCAAGTAGCTGCCAGCGCGCGCAGGGCGCGGTCGCTTCAGGTGGCGCGCCGCCGCTCGTCGTCGACGTACTTGCCGTGGGTTGGAACCGCGAGCTCGTCGAAGTTGCGCGACAGCTCGTCAAGCTGCTGCAGCATCTCAGCGCCACGCATCGGATGACCGTGTCCCGTGGCCGCCAGCTCCGGGCGCAGGGCGTCCAGCGCCCGCACCGACTCGCGCGCGCTGGTCCAGTCCGGCGTGAAGTACGCGGGTGGTCCGTTCACCTCTTCCTTCTGCGTGAGGACCGCATACGCCGATTCCTGTTGGGTGGTGACGAACGCGTCGCCGGCAACGAGCGTGCGATCAGCTCTCGCGCCACAGCGACGTATGGCCCTCGGTGTGACCCGGCGTGTGAATCCATCTCCAGCCGCTCATGCCCGGTACCGAGCCGTCGGCCGGGAGCTCACGAATGCGGGGAGTGAGGTCTATGGGCCCACGTGGAAAGAGCGGTGCAGTGAGCGACATCAGGCCGCCGACGAACGGATCGGGCGGCGGGTACGCGCGCTTTCCTGTGAGATACGCCATCTCGAGCGGATGAGCGTAGACGGGCACGTCCCACTCGTCCATGAGGTCGCGCACGGAGCCGATGTGGTCGAAGTGACCGTGCGTGAGGATTATCGCCGCCGGCCGCGACTGCTCGCCGAAGCGCTGCGCCGCAGCGTGCCGGATCTGGTGAGCGTGCGGCACCCCGGTGTCGATGAGAACCCACTCACGATCCGCTGCGTGAGGTGCGCCGTAGAAGTACACGTTCACGATCATCGTCCGGAGATAGGCGAGATCGGGGAGCAGCTCCGTGGCGGGGCCGAGCTCGGGGTTCGAGGTGTCGCGGGAATCAGTCATGCGCGGACGACGCGCAATCACCGTGCAAGACGGCGCGCGCGGCGTCGACGAGCCGGGCTGCCGTTACAGCTTGGGCAGAGTGACGCCGCGCTGACCCTGGTACTTGCCCGCTTTGTCCTTGTACGAAGTGATCGGCGCCTCGGAGCCCTTGAAGAACATGACCTGAGCGATCCCTTCGTTGGCGTAGATCTTCGCCGGGAGCGGCGTCGTGTTCGATATCTCCAGCGTCACGAAGCCCTCCCACTCCGGCTCGAACGGTGTCACGTTTGTGATGATACCGCAGCGAGCGTACGTTGACTTGCCGACGCAGATCGTGACGACGTCGCGGGGGATGCGGAAGTACTCGACTGATCGGGCGAGAGCGAAGGAGTTGGGCGGGACTATGCAGATGTCGCCCTCGAATTCCACGAACGACTTGGGGTCGAACGCTTTCGGATCGACGATGGAGTTGAGGACGTTGGTGAAGATTTTGAACTCATTGGCGACGCGCATGTCGTAGCCATACGAGCTTACACCGTAGGAGATGACCCCGGAGCGCACCTGACTGCTTTCGAATGGCTCGATCATCCCCTTGGCGGCGTTCTCGATGATCCAGCGATCTGCCTGAATGGTCATTCAATTCCGAGTAAATCGTTTCCATTGAAAAGCCCCCAAACATACGCTAAAATCACGACACAAGCATTAGTGAATTTTTTCACATGCGAGTCGTAGTCGTGATGCGGCTCATCTTCGGACCTGCATGGCGCGAGAATACTTTCCAGTCCTACTGCTGCTCGGCTTCGTAGTACTGAACGCCGTCATGATCATCGGTCTGTCGGCGCTCACGATCCGCAAGCGTCCGACACCGGTGAAGCGAACTGCGTACGAGTCTGGGATACCACCGCTCGGCGACGCGCGCGAGCGCTTCTCGGTCGCGTTCTATCTGGTCGCGATGCTGTTCATCATCTTCGACATCGAGACCGTGTTCATGATTCCGTGGGCGGCGTTCTTCAAGCAGCTGTCGTGTTCGCAGGAGCTCGTTGGAGGAATCTGCCCGCCGAGCTCCGTTTCATTTTTCGGCCTCGGTGAGATGCTGATCTTCATGGCGATTCTCGTCGTCGGCTTCGTCTACGTCTGGAAGAAGGGAGCACTTACATGGGATTGAGTGCGCGGAGCGATCTCAGTCGCGTCGAGTACGATCCTGAATCGCAGCAGGGATGGGTCACCACGCGGCTCGACTTCCTGGTCAACTGGGGACGCGCAAACTCGCTCTGGCCGATGCCGTTCGGAACGGCGTGCTGCGCCATCGAGTTCATGGCGACTGCAGCCGCGGACTTCGATCTCGCGCGCTTCGGCATGGAGCGCATGGCGTTCTCGCCGCGACAGTCGGACGTGCTGATATGCGCGGGCCGCGTGCCGTTCAAGCTCGCGCCGATCATTCGCCGCATCTGGCAGCAGATGCCGCAGCCAAAGTGGTGCATCTCGATGGGCGCGTGTGCGTCGAGCGGCGGCATGTTCGACAACTACGCAGTGGTGCAGGGCATCGACACGATCATTCCGGTCGACGTATACGTACCGGGCTGCCCGCCTCGCCCGGAAGGGTTGCTCTACGGAATTCGCATGCTGCAGAAGAAGGTGATGAACGAGCGGCTCTCCGATCCGACATTGCGCGACGAGATGGAGCCCGATCCTACGACGCAGCTCTACATCCCGCCGCCCGCCATCGACGAGCTCTCCGAGCCGTTCGGTAACTCGGTCAACCAGACACGCTCAGCGCCGTGACGGAATCCTTCAACGTCGTTTCGGTCGGCACCGCGGCGCTCCGACGCGCCAGCGCCGCAGACGCCGACGAGCGTGCCGCACACCGGCGGCGCGCTGAACCCGTCGGCCGATGCACTCGAGAACGAAGTTCGGCAGTGGCATCAAGCGCGTGGCGTGCGTGTGGGGCGAGACCACGGTGTTCGTCGACAACGCGCGTAGTCGGCGACATAGTGAAGTGGCTGCACGACGACCCATCGCAGCAGTACGACTACCTCTCCGACATCACCGCGGTCGAGTACCGCGATCCCGAGCGTGCCGATCGAGATCGTCTGGCATCTTCGCTCGCTGCCTTATCGCCGCTTCCTCCGCATCAAGGTGGAGATCCCCAAGGGACAGCCGCTCGAGACTTCGAGCGTGTGGGGCGTTTACAAGGCCGCGGATTGGTTCGAGCGCGAGTGCTACGACATGTTCGGCATCACGTTCCGCGGCCATCCAGATCTGCGTCGCATTCTGATGTGGGAGCAGTACCGCGAGGGGAATCCGCTTCGCAAGGATTTCCCGTTGCGCGGACGCTTCAGCAGATCGGAGCAGCTGCGCCAGGCGCTGGCTCAGAACCCGGAAGCCAAGTATTCAATGGAAGAGATCTCGATCGCTGAAGCTTTCAACGAGCTTCCCGAAGCGATGCGCCGCCGACTCGCCTCGGGCGAGCGGACGGGAGAGTAGAGCATGGCGACGAAGACGCGCACAGTCGAGGTCGAGCTGTCGACCACCGGCTTCGATGCGAGTGGACGCCCGCAACGCATTCCGCTCGTCACCAACGACGGTGGAACAGCGGTCGCGATGGAGGAGCCGCTCGCGCTCGAGCCCTCGCTCGACGGTGAGCACATGCTCATCAACATCGGCCCGCAGCACCCTGCGACTCACGGTGTTCTCCGCCTCGTTCTCGAGCTCGACGGCGAGACGGTCGTGCGGTGCATACCGCACATCGGCTATCTCCACTGCGGCTTCGAGAAGATCGGCGAGTACCGGCAGTACAATCAGATAATTCCGTGGACCGACCGCGAGGACTATCTCAACTCGCCCGGGAACAACGTCGCGTTCGCGCTCGGCGCCGAGCGGCTCTTCGGAATCGAGATCACGGAGCGTTGCAAGGTACTGCGCGTGATCGTGAGCGAGCTCTCGCGCATGATGTCGCACCTCGTGTGGCTCGGCACGACGTGCATCGACATCGGCGCGTACACGCCGTTCCTCTGGTCATTCCATCAGCGCGAGCTGATCTACCGGCTGCTCGAGGAGTGGTGCGGCGCGCGGCTCACCACGTCGCTCACGCGCGTCGGCGGAATGCTCGCTGACATTCCGGACGGATGGACCGAGCACCTCGGCGCGTTCATCGACCAGTTCCCTCCGGTGCTGGCGGACATCGATGCGCGTGCTCACTCGCAACGCGATCTGGGTCGGGCGCACCGTCGGGCTCGGCGTGATGTCGCCGGAAGAGGCGATCAACTACGGTCTGTCGGGCCCGATGCTGCGCGCGTCGGGCGTGTCGTACGATGTGCGCAAGGACTTCCCGTACCTCGACTACGAGACCTACGATTTCGAGGTTCCGGTCGGCGTCAACGGCGACGTGTACGACCGTTATCTGGTGAGAATGGAAGAGCTGCGCCAATCGATACGGATCCTGGAGCAGGCAGCGGTGCGGCTGCCGGGCGGTCCGGTAAATGTCGACGATCCGCGCGTGATTCTCCCGCCGAAGGTCAAGGCAACGAGTGGCATGGAGTCGATGATCCATCACTTCAAGAACGTGATGGAGGGACCGCGGCCGCCTGCTGGCGAGTGCTACGTCGCGGTCGAGAGCCCCAAGGGGGAGAAGGGCTACTACATGGTGTCAGACGGCACCGCGAAGCCGGTACGCTGGCGCATCAGGCCGCCATCGTTCGTCAACCTCTCGGCGATTCCCAAGATGGTCGAGGGGCATCTCCTCTCTGATGTGATCGCCATCAACGCGAGCATCGACATCGTCATGGGAGAGATCGATCGATGACCGATGCGATGACCCATGAGCACCTGCATCCGTACGTCCCGGTATTCACCGGTGCGCGTCGCAAGGAGCTCGAGGCGATCTTTCCGAAGTACCCGACCAAGATGGCGTGTCTTCTTCCGGCGCTCTGGATAGTGCAGGAGGAGCGCGGATGGGTGAGCGACGACGCGATGGCCGAAGTCGCCGAGGTACTCGGCCTCACGCCGGCGTACGTGAAGGGTGTGGTGACGTTCTACACCATGTACAACCAGCACCCTGTCGGGAAATACCTCATCCAGATCTGCACGACGTCGCCGTGCAACATCTGCGGCGCCGAAGACGTCGTGAAGGCGTTTCTGCAGCACACCAAGTGCAGCGATCTCGGCGTGACTTCTCCGGACGGGCTCTACACCGTGATCGAGGTCGAATGCCTCGGCGCGTGTGGCTTCGCGACGCCGGTCATGATAAATGAAGGATTCGTCGAGTCTGTGACAGCTGAGCGCGTACCTGAAATCGTGGCTGGGCTCAAGTAATGGGATATCCTCACAAGTCGCACGGCGGCGAGACGCCGTTGCTCTCGCAGTACTTCGGCGATCAGGACGCGATTCCGCTGGAAGGATGGCGTCAGCGCGGCGGTTATCAGGGGCTGGAGAAAGCTCTGAGCATGACGCCGGCGCAGATCGTGGACGTCGTCAAGCTTTCCGGCCTTCGCGGGCGCGGCGGCGCGGGGTTCCCGACCGGCGTGAAGTGGTCGTTCATGAAGCCCGGTGACGGCAAGCCGCACTATCTCTGCTGCAACGCGGACGAGTCGGAGCCCGGTACGTTCAAGGATCGCGAGATCATGCGCTGGACGCCTCACGCGCTCGTCGAAGGGTGCGCGATAGGCTCCTACGCGATCGGCGCGGAGACTTGCTACATCTACATCCGCGGCGAGTTCACGGAGCCGCTCGTGCGCGTGACGCAGGCGGTGCAGGAGGCGTACGACGCAGGGATTCTCGGCCCCAACGCGATGGGGAGCGGCAAGCGCATCGACATGGTCGTGCACAAGGGCGCCGGCGCGTACATCTGCGGTGAAGAGACCGCGCTGATGAATTCGCTCGAGGGCCGCCGGGGCAATCCGCGCATCAAGCCGCCATTCCCGGCGGTGTCGGGAGTGTTCGGGCAGCCGACGACGATCAACAACGTCGAGACTCTCGCGGCTGTGCCTCACATCATCGTGCGCGGCGGCGAGTGGTACAAGGACATGTCGCTCTCGAATCCCAAGAGCACCGGCACGAAGCTCTTCTCCGTCTGCGGCAACATCGCGAAGCCCGGCAACTACGAAGTCGAGATGGGCTTCTCCGTTCCACGACTTCCTCTACGACGTCTGCGGTGGTCCTCCTCCGGGACGTGAGTTCAAGGCAGTCATCCCCGGCGGCATCTCGGTCCCGATCCAGACGATGGAAGAGGCCAACGCGACCAAGATGGATTACGAAGGCTTCATCGAGCAGGGCTCGATGCTCGGCTCCGGCGGCGTCATAGTTTTCGACGACGCGCAGAACATGGTGAAGCAGATTGCGCGGGCAGCGAGGTTCTTCGCGCACGAAAGCTGCGCGCAGTGCACGCAGTGCCGCGAAGGCACCGCGTGGACGACCAAGATCATGGAGCGCATCCGTGACGGCGACGGTACCGACGAGGATCTCGAGACTCTGCTCAGCATCGCCGAGAACATGACCGGAAAGACCATCTGCGTGCTGAGCGATTCCTGCGCGACGCCTGTGGTGTCCGGAATCCAGAAGTTCAGATCGGAGTTCGAAGCGTTGATCAAGAAGACTACGTTCCACCCCGTCATCGCGGCGGTGGCATAAATGGCGACGACGGCAGAGCCCACCGCGGTCGCGCAACCGAAGATGGTATCGCTCACCATCGAAGGTCGCGCGGTGAGCGTCCCCGAGGGCACTTCGATACTCGAAGCGGCGAAGCACGCAGGCGTGCTGATTCCGCACTACTGCTATCATCCGGGCCTGCCGGTCGCCGGCGTGTGCCGGATGTGCCTCGTCGAAGTCGAGAAGGCGCCGAAGCTCGCGCCATCCTGCGCGACGGCGGTCGCAGAAGGGCAGGTAGTTCACGTTCACTCCGAGAAGTCGCGCGAGGCACGCAAGGGCGTGCTCGAGATGCTGCTCATCAACCACCCACTCGACTGCCCTATCTGCGATCAGTCTGGTGAGTGCGAGCTGCAGGACTACACGTTCCAGGAGGGTCGCAAGGAGTCACGCCTGCGCGATCCGAAGCGTTTCAATCCGGTGGAGGATTTCGGTGGCGACGTGATGTACGTCACCAACAGATGTATCCTCTGCACCCGTTGCGTCAGATTCATGGACGACGTCGCGCATGATCCCGTGCTGAACGTGAGCGAGCGCGGTGACCGTGCGGTGATCGGCAAATTCGAAGACAAGGACCTCACGAACCCGTGGGCTGGAAACGTCGTCGATCTCTGCCCGGTCGGTGCTCTGCTGTCGAAGGACTTCCTCAACAAGGCGCGCGCGTGGGACATTGATCGTGCGGCGTCCATCTGCCCCGGTTGCACGCAGGGTTGCAACGTCATGCTGGAGACCCGGGACAACGTCGTCGTGAGGTTGCAGCCACGGCCGAACGAGGAAGTGAACAAGTACTTCATGTGCGATCACGGGCGCCTCGACTACCGCTGGATGAATCGCGGTGATCGCATCGAGGTTCCGATGGTGCGGCGCGGCGACGCGCTCACCGCTACGGATTGGGAAACCGCGATCCCCGCCGCCGCTTCGCTGCTCGATGGCAAGCGCGTGTACGCCGCTGTATCACCCAATCTCTCCAACGAAGCGCTATTCCTGCTCAGCCAGTTGGTGAAGTCCAACGGCGGCGCCGGCGGTTTCGCAGTGGAGACCGGGCCGGAAGCACCTCTCCCCGGAGTTCCGGATCTCGCGCTGCGCGCCGATCGTGCAGCCAACGTTCGCGGCGCCGAGAGCTTCGGCTTCGTGCGCGGCGACTCCGCGCTCGCAGGGCTGCGCGAAGGCGACGTTCTAGTCATCGCGGATGCAGACGCGAGCGCGCTTCCAGCTTCGCAGTTAGCGCCCGCGTCGGCAGTCGTAGTAATCGGCACGGCTCTTCCGCCATCGCTGCGTAGTGCGAACGTCGTGCTTCCGATCGCGAATTTCGCGGAAGAGGAAGGGACGTTCACCAACCTCCGTGGACGCGTGCAGCGCTTCACTCAGGCGAAGGCCGCGCCGGGGATGGCGCGGCCAAGCTGGTGGGTGATCGGCGATCTCCTCGCCGCACTCGGACGTGGCAGTGCATACTATCTGGCGAGCGAGGTCTTCGCCGAGCTCGCCAAGAGCGACTCGCACTTCAGTGGGATGAGCTACGACACGCTAGGTCTTCGCGGAGCTACGATGACTGGTGAGACGTCCGGAGCCGCGCGATGATCCCGCACGCCGAGCTTCTGCTGCAGGTCGCCAACCCGCAGACCGAGATCCCAGGGTTTGGAACGTTCACGATCTTCGCGATCATCAAGCTGATCGTGCTCTTCACCGTCTATATGGTATCGGCGGCGCTGCTCACGCTCGCCGAGCGCAAGATCTCCGCCTGGATCCAGGGACGACACGGTCCGAACAGGGTAGGCGGGCGCGGTGGCTGGCTGCAGCCCGCGGCTGACGGCGTCAAGAACTTCATGAAGGAAGAAGCGGTGCCGGGGCATGCGACGCAGCCGCTGTTCACGCTCGCACCGGCGCTCTCATTCATTCCAGCACTGATTGTAGGGTGCGTGATCCCGTGGGCGTCGCCGCTTCCGACGCGTTGGGGACGCGTGGACATGCTGGTGGCAGACCTCCCGATCGGATTCCTCTTCATCCTCGCAATCGCGTCGCTCGGCGTGTACGGCGTCGTGCTCGCCGGCTGGGCATCGAACAACAAGTACTCGCTGCTCGGCGGTCTGCGCTCGAGCGCGCAGATGGTGTCGTACGAGATCGCGATGGGAATGTCCACCATCCCGGTGATTCTGCTCGCGGGCAACGTGAGTCTGAGCGCGATAGTGCGGCAGCAGGCGCACGCCATGTGGAACGTGTTCAACCTCACCGTCGCGTTCATAATCTTCATCATCGCGGCGTTCGCCGAGACCAATCGGGTACCATTCGATCTTCCGGAAGCCGAGTCTGAGCTGATCGCGGGATACCATACCGAGTACAGCGCGATGAAGTTCTCACTCTTCTTCATTGCGGAGTATGCGAACATGCTGACGGCGAGCGCGTTGATGGCGACGCTCTTCCTCGGCGGATGGGACATTCCGTTCATCGGTTGGGACAACGCGGCGCCGTTCACTGTGCTCAAGACCATCCTCACCCTCGGATGCTTCATGACGAAGGTCGCGTTCTTCCTCTTCGTCTTCATGTGGGTGAGATGGACGTTGCCGCGCTTCCGGTACGATCAGCTCATGTCGCTCGGATGGCGCGTGCTGCTTCCGGTCGCGCTCGGTTACATCGTCGTCGTCGCGACCACGCGAGCTCATTCTTGCCGCCGTCGGCGTCCAGCCTGGGCCGATGCACAGCTTCATCCTGCTGCTCGAGAACGTCTGCATCCTTCTCCTGCTGCTCGTGATGGTTGACGAAGGAAAGATCATCAGCCCGGCGTACGGACGTGCGCAGCAGGCCGAGCTTCTCAGATTGCGCGCTATCGCGAAGCGCCCAGCGCTTCCACAGGGAGTTGCCAAGTAATGTCGATCACGGTCAAGCGCGTCGAGCGTCCCGTCGAAGAAGCGAGCTACGTCAGAGCGACGCTGAAAGGAATGTCGCTGACGTTCAAGCACATGTTCGAGAAGAAGGTAACGATCCAGTATCCCGAGCAGCGCTGGGAGCTCTCGCCGCGCTGGCGCGGAACTCATCGCATGCTCACCACCGAAGACGGCAAGGCGAAGTGTGTCGCGTGCGGACTGTGTCCAACCGTATGTCCCGCGAACTGCATCAAGCTCGTTCCCGGTGAGGACGAGAACGGCAACCGGTATCCACTCGTATTCGAGATCGACGAGTTTCGGTGCATCTTCTGCGGCTACTGCCAGGAAGTGTGCCCGGAAGAAGCGATCCACGTCGGTCGGCATTACGAGAACTCGGAGTACAGCCGCGAGGGCTTCGTCTACGATCTCGAGCGACTCATGGCGCAGACGCACCCGGTGTGCGAGCTGTGGGATCCCGCTGACCCAAAGGGTGAGTGAGCATGGATAGCTTCCCGCTCTTCTACACCGTTCACTTCTATCTCTTCGGCCTCATTGCGATCGTGGCCGCGGTCGTCTTCGTGACGCGCCGCAGCCCCGTCGCTGCGGCGATGTGGCTCGTCGTGGTGATGTTCTGTCTCGCGGTCGAGTACGTCATGCTCGACGCGCAGTTCATCGGCGCGATGCAGGTGCTGGTATACGCGGGCGCCATCATGGTCGTGTTCCTGTTCGTGATAATGCTGCTCAACCTGGGTCAGGCATCGGAGATAAGCGACGCGCGCGGGCTCGGCGCCAAGCTTCTTGCCGGCTTCGTCGGGCTGGTGCTCATCGCCGAGACCGGGATTCTGTCTCGCACCGGAGTTCCGACCGGGCGCTACGTGCGTTCCGCGCAACTTCGTCGCCGACCAGGTCACTCGGTACGGTGCGGTGGGCGCGGTCGCGAAGCCGCTCTATCAGAACTATTCACTCGCGTTCGAGCTGACGAGCATCCTGCTGCTCGTCGCGATCGCGAGCGCGGTGATGCTTGGCCGCAGAGGAGAAGGCGATGCTCTCTGAGTCACTCGGACTGTCGGCGATCCTGTTCGCGATAGGGGTCGTGGGAGTCATCACCCGCCGTAACGCGATAATCATCTTCATGTGCGTCGAGCTGATGCTCAACGCGGTGAATCTCACTTTCGTCGCGCTATCGCGGTATTACGGAATGGCGGGCCAGGTTTTCGTGATCTTCGTGATGACGGTCGCTGCGGCAGAAGCGGCGGTCGGGCTCGCGATCATCATCTCGATCTTCCGTCATCAACAGACGGTCGACCTTCGCAACATCAACCTGCTGAAAGGGTGATTCAAGCGCAAAGCATGGCACTCACGACATCGCACCCACTCGCCGGCACCATAGCGGCCTGGATGTGGCTGCTGCCTATTCTGCCGCTGATCGGATTCATCGTCAACGGCTGGCTGTCGCTCGCGGGATCCGCGCACATCGGACCGGAAGACCCAGACATGGGTCACGGTGCACACGACGAGAACGCGCCGCACGGACCGACCAATCAGCAGGCTGGGCACGCTCACGGAGACGACAGCCACGCTCACACGCGCCCCAAGTTCGCGGCGCTCGTCAGCATCGTCGGCGCCGGAGTGCTTGTCGTGTCGTTCATTCTCGCCGCAGCGATCTTCTTCGCGATGCGCAGCGTGGACATGTCGACGCCGTTCATTCAGACGTACTGGAGCTGGATGCCGGTCGCCGATCTCCATGTGAACATCGCCTTCCAGCTGGACCAGCTCTCGATGCTGATGATCCTCATCATCACCGGAGTCGGTGCACTCATCCACATCTTCAGCGTCGGCTACATGGCGGACGACCCGGGGTACGCGCGGTACTTCTCGTACCTCAACCTGTTCGTCTTCTTCATGCTTCTGCTGGTGATGGGCGCGAACTACCCTGTGCTCTTCATCGGATGGGAAGGTGTCGGGCTCGCATCGTACCTGCTCATCGGATTCTGGTTCAACGACAAGGCCAACGCCGACGCTGGGAAGAAGGCATTCATAGTCAACCGCATCGGCGACTTCGGGTTGCTGGTCGCGATGTTCATGATCTTCGCGAACCTCGGGACGCTCGACTTCGCCGGCGTCGCCGCCGGGGCTGGGTCACTGCAGTTCGGCGGCGCGCTGGTCACGACGATCTGTCTCTTCATGTTCCTCGGCTGCGCGGGCAAGAGCGCGCAGCTTCCGTTGTACGTTTGGCTGCCTGACGCGATGGCCGGTCCGACTCCTGTATCCGCGCTCATCCATGCGGCGACGATGGTCACCGCCGGTGTGTATCTCATCGCACGGAGCTCATTCCTGTTCTCAATGTCGCCGATCGCATGCATCACGGTCGCGGTCGTGGGAGCGATCACGGCGCTCTTCGCTGCGACGATCGGCCTCAAGCAGTGGGACATCAAGAAGGTTCTCGCCTACTCGACCATCTCGCAGCTCGGCTACATGTTCGTTGGCGTGGGTGTGGGCGCGTACACCGCCGGCATGTTCCACCTCGTGACCCACGCCTTCTTCAAGGCGCTGCTCTTTCTCGGCTCTGGCTCGGTGATCTTCGCGATGCACGCCGCCTATCACCACACGGGAAGCCACGCCGACGCGCAGGACATGCGCAACATGGGCGGGCTCAGGGAGTTCATGCCCGTCACCTGCGGACTCATGTGGATCGCGACACTCGCGATTGCCGGTGTCCCCCCGTTCTCCGGCTTCTTCTCCAAGGACTCGATCCTCGGCACAGTGTTCGAGCGCGCTGGCGACTCGACGCTGTCGAGCGCAACGTGGCTCGGGATGAGTGGGAGCTTCGTCCTCCATGCGGTCTATGTCATCGGTCTGGCGGGAGCGTTCATCACGGCCGTCTACATGACCCGGCTGATGCTCTACACGTTCCACGGTCCCAACCGGACCGGCGAGAACGAGCGCCGGCATCTTACGGAAGCGCCGTGGATCATGACTGCGCCGATAGCGGTGCTTGGCGTCCTCGCGCTCGTCGGTGGCTGGCTCAACATCCCGCAATCACTCTCGTTCCTGGGCCCGGTGGGCGGGCTCGACCGCTGGCTCGACCCCGTAGTCGGCAAGCCGACGCTGGCGTTGACGAGCGGAGTGGCAGTCGAGACATCGCGCGGCGCCGAGTTGACTCTGATCCTGATCGCGGTTGTGATCGCGATCGCCGGAATCGTCACCGCACTCGTGATGCTCAAGCCGGCATCGCTCGTTCCAAAGAGCGAATCGCCGCCGGAGCACGGCTTCGAGAAGGTCCTGGCCAACAAGTACTACGTGGACGAAGGTTACGACGACGTCATCGTGAAGCCAACGTACGCGATATCGAAGAACGTTCTCTGGCGCGGCCTCGATGTTGGAATCATCGACTCGTTCTTCGTCAACGGATCCGCATGGCTGTCGCGCGCACTCGGCTGGCTCGGTAGTCGCGCGCAGACCGGGAACGTGGGCGGCTATGCGTGGCTCATCGTCATCGGCGCGATCGCTGTGATCGGCGCCTTCTCCTTCCGCTAAGACGCGCGAATGACGGATTTCCTGAACGGCATCCACTACAACTCGTGGATCCTCACCGCGCTCCTCGTCATCCCGCTCGTCGGCGCGCTCGTCGTGTGGGCGCAGGGCGCCATGCACGCGACGCTCGCCGAGGCCGACGCCAACGCGACGCCGGCAAAGCTCATCACGTTCTTCACGCTGCTCATCGAGTTCATCGTGTCGTGCGGGCTCTGGTGGTCGTTCGAGCCGGGGACCGCAGCGTGGCAGGCGGCGATCGACGCGCCCTGGATTCCGATGTGGGGAGTTCGCTTCTCGCTCGGCGTCGACGGCATCTCGCTCATGCTCGTCCTGCTCACCACGCTCACGATGCCGATCGCGGTGCTGGGCGGCTGGACGGCGATAAAGACGAAGATTCACGCGTACCTTGCGCTGCTTCTCATCCTCACGACAGGAATGCTCGGCGTCTTCCTGTCGCGCGACCTCTTCCTGTTCTATGTAGCATGGGAAGTGATGCTCATCCCGATGTACTTCATCATCGGGATCTGGGGCGGCGAGAACAGGATGTACGCGAGCATCAAGTTCTTCATCTACACGATGCTCGGCTCACTGTTGATGCTCGTCGCGATCGTGTACCTCGGCGTGCACAACGCGAATCCGTTCACGGGAACGCCGAACTTCAGCTACGACGCGATGCTCGCGTCGGGCGCGCTCACGCCGAAGGTCGCGCTCTGGCTCTTCGTCGCATTCTTCCTCGCGTTCGCGGTGAAGGTGCCGATGTTCCCGTTCCACACATGGCTCCCCGACGCGCACGTCGCAGGCGCCGACCGCAGGATCTGTGATCCTCGCCGGAATCATGCTGAAGATGGGAACGTTCGGCTTCCTCAGATTCGCGCTTCCACTCTTCCCGTCGGCGGCGATGAATCCGACCGTGCGAGCGATAATTCTGACGCTCGCAGTGATCGGAATCATCTACGGCGCGCTCGTCGCGCTCGTGCAGCCTGACTTCAAGAAGCTCGTCGCGTACTCATCGGTGAGCCATCTTGGCTTCGTCATGTTGGGCATCTTCGCGCTGACGGTGCAGAGCGTTCAGGGCGCGCTGCTCGTGATGATCAACCACGGCATCTCGACCGGCGCGCTGTTCCTGCTCATCGGAATGATCTACGAGCGGCGGCACACTCGCGCGATCGAGGACTACGGCGGGATTGCGCGCGTGGTGCCGATGTTCGCCGCCGCGCTCACGTTCGTCTCGCTCAGCAGCATCGGACTGCCGGGAACCAACGGCTTCGTAGGCGAGTTCCTCGTGCTTCTCGGCTCGTACAAGACCCACCCCGTCTTCGCTACGATCGCGACGACCGGTGTCATCTTCGCCGCCTCGTACCTGCTCTGGGCGATCCAGCGGATTCTCTTCAACAAGCTCGACAAGCCCATCAACGAGCACATACCCGATCTCAACTGGCGCGAGATCGGTCTTCTCGTTCCGCTGTTGGTGTGCATAGTGTGGCTGGGCGTTTATCCCGCGCCGGTACTGCGTCGCATGCAGGCGTCCGCCGAGCAGTTCGTTCGCACGGTGCAGACTGGCGCAGCGGCGAGTGCCGCGCAGACTGCCGCACTTCCCGCCGGAGAATAGCAAGTGGTCTTCGATCTCTCTCGTTCGGTGCAGCTCATCGCAGCGCTGACGCCCGACATCGTGATGATGGTTGGCGCGATGGTGCTGATGTTGATGTCTGCGTGGGGAAGGGACAGCGACGACCGCATGCGATCGGTCGGCACGGCTGCGATCGGCGTCTGCGTGGTCTCCGCCGCGACCGTCATCTACTTCATGGCGCGCGGCGCCTCTGCCGGTCCCGGCGTCATCGCCGTCGATAACTTCCGGTGGATCGTGGATCTCGTGCTTCTCGCGGGAACCGTCGGCACGATCGCGCTGATGATGGATTACAACCTGCGCGAGCGCATTCTCCCGGCCGAAGCGCACGTACTGGTGCTGTTCGCGACGTCCGGAATGATGATCCTCGCGGCCGCGCGTGATCTCATGATCGTCTTCCTCGGCATCGAGCTCATGTCGATCGCGGTGTACACGCTCACCGGGATGAACCGCCGGAGCGAGAAGTCAGCCGAGGGCGCAATCAAGTACTTCCTGCTGGGCGCGTTCTCGACGGGGTTCCTGCTCTACGGGATCGCGCTCGTGTTCGGTGCGACCGGAACGACGAACCTGCAGGAGATCGGTAGCCGCATCGTCCAGCAGCACCTCAACTCGCAGACGATGCTCCTAGTCGGCGTCGGGTTGATGCTCGTGGGCTTCTCGTTCAAGGTCGCGCTCGCGCCGTTCCATCAATGGGCGCCCGACGCGTACGTTGGCGCGCCGACCCCGATCACCGCGTACATGGCGGCCGCCGTCAAGGCAGCGGCGTTCGCCGCCTTCCTCCGCGTCTGGCTCGAAGCATTTCCCAACGCGTTTCTCACGTGGCACCAGCCGATGTGGTGGCTCGCCGCGATCACGATGGTGGTCGGCAACTTCGTCGCGCTGGCGGAACGTGACATCAAGCGACTGCTCGCGTACTCGAGTATCGCGCACGCGGGCTATATTCTCGTCGCGTTGTGCGTCGGCGAATCGCTCGGGAGCTCGGCGTTTCTGTTCTACATCGTCGCCTACACGCTCGCTACGTTCGGCGCTTTCGGAGTCGTGGTTGCGCTCGGCGCGACCGGCGAGCCCAATCTGAACGTCGAGGATTACTCGGGATTGTGGACGGTGCGTCCATGGCTCTCGGTCGCGATGGCCGTGTTCATGCTCGCGCTGCTCGGCTTCCCCATCTTCGGCGGCGCCGGCTTCTTCGCGAAGTACTTCATAATCCAGGCGGCCTTGCAATCACAGGCGCCACAGGCGCGGCTTGCGGTCATTCTCGTACTCACGAGCGTGGTGTCCGCGGGCTATTACCTGTACGTGGTGATGGTGATGTTCATGAAGCCGCGACCCGAGGGAGCGCAGGCAGCCGCTACCACGCGCGTCGGCGCCGCCACCAAGTGGGTGATCGGAGTGTCTGCGGTAGTGCTGCTCCTCCTCGGCATCTTCCCCAACTCGCTGATCCGCGCGACACGCAGCGATTCGGCGACGCTGCCGTCGGCTGTCCAGAGCGTCACGACGAGCACGCCATGAATCTCTCGCGCGACATCTTCCGCGAGTACGACATTCGCGGCGTCACCGGTAAGGATCTCACTCCCGAGGTTGCGCGTCTGGTGGGCCGCGCGTTCGCGGCGTTCCTGGCCGAGCGCAACATCAAGGGGACGGTTGCGGTCGGCCGCGATAACAGACCGAGCGGCGAAGGGCTGCACCGCGAGCTCGTGGCCGGACTGCTGGAGAGCGGGATCGACATCGTCGACGTCGGCATCGTCCCGACTCCGCTCGCGTACTGGGCGCAGCACAATCTCGACGTAGTCGCTGGTGTGCAGATCACGGGATCGCACAATCCGCCGGAGTACAACGGATTCAAGCTCGGCGTCGGAAAGGGCTCGATCTACGGTGACGACATCCAGCGTGTGTACGAGCTTGCCGTCGCCGGCGTCTTCCCGAGCGGCAAGGGAAGCACGCGCGACGAGCCGATCATCGATCGATACATCGACGACGTCGTGGCGCGAATCGGCAAGATCTCGCGTCCGATGCGCATCGCCGCCGACGCGGGCAACGGCGCTGGAGCGCTCGTTGCGCCGAAGCTCTTCGCGAAGCTCGGCGTGGATGCGACGTGCATGTTCTGCGAGAGCGACGGAACGTTCCCGAACCACCACGCCGATCCGACGGTTCCGGAGAATCTCTTCGACATCGTCAACGAGCTGTACAAGGGCGGCTATGATTTCGGCGTCGCATTCGACGGCGACGCTGACAGGATCGGCGCGATCCAGCACGATGGCGAGATAATCTGGGGCGATTACCTGTTGATCATCTACGCGCGTGACGTGCTCACGCGCGTGAAGGGCGCGCCGATAATCTTCGACGTCAAGTGCTCGCAGGCGCTTCCGGAAGCGATCGAGAAAGCGGGCGGGGTTCCGGTGATGTGGAAAACGGGGCACTCGCTCATCGAAGAGAAGATGCACGAGCTGCAACGCACCGCTCGCTGGCGAGATGTCCGGGCACATGTACTTCGCGGAAGGATGGTACGGCTTCGACGACGCTCTGTACGGCGCGGCGCGCCTGCTCAAGATCGTCGCCGACTCGGGCCAGAGTCTCCGCGATCTGCTGTCCGACGTGCCGCGATTCGTTTCGACCCCGGAGATCCGCGTCGCGTGCCCCGACGACAAGAAGTTCGGGATCGTCGCCGACGCCGTGAAGTTCTTCGGCGCGAAGCACAAGACGGTTGACGTCGACGGCGTTCGCATCATCTATCCCAATGGCTGGGGACTGATCCGCGCGTCCAACACGCAGCCGGTGATAGTCCTCCGCTTCGAGGCACGCACGCGCGAGGAGCTCGACGCGATCCGCTCCGAGGTTCAGGGGTGGCTCGCGCAGCACGGCGTGACGATCTAGCGTGACGCGCGGCCAGCGGCTCGCCGCTGCGATCGCTGCCGGAGCGGCGGTGCTCCTCGCGGGACGCCTCTTCGCGTTGGTGTACGTCTCGCGCGAGTGGTACCACTCCGTCGGCGCCGATTCTGTATGGGACTCGGACGCCGCCTGCTCCACGATTCTCTACGGCTTCACTGCGCGTCGTCGGCGCCCTCTTCGCATTCGTGAACGTCGTCGGCGGTGCGTCGATCCGTACTGTCGCTCGCTGTTCCGAAGAGAGTGGGCAACGTGCAGTTCGCCGAGCAGGTGCCGTCCGCGCGGCTACGCTTCCTCACGCGCAGGAATCAGCATCGCAGTCGCGGCTGGCAGCATGGCTGCGCTGCCAGCGTGGACTACACTCGCGCTCTGGCGATCGAATGTCGTGTTCGGTGAGAGCGACGCTTACCTCGGGCTCGACCTGTCGCACTTCGTGAGTTGGCTTCCGGTCGAGACAGCTGCGTACGACTGGGCGGTCACGCTCTTCGCGCTCACGGCGGTTCTCGTAGTCGCGCTTTACGCGCTCACGCCGAGCCTCGCGTGGGGGAAGACCGGCGTGCGCGTGTCGACCTATGCGCGGCGGCACATAACCGTGCTGGGCGCACTCGTGCTTCTTCTCGCAGCGTGGGAGTTTCGCCTCAACGCCTTCAGGCTGCTCGTCGACGGAAGCGGCGACGGAGGGCTCTTCACGCGAATCGATCATGCATGGATCGTCCCGGCCGACTTCACCCTGTCACTCCTTTCGGTCGGCGCTGCGGTCGTGCTTCTCGTGGCGGGATGGATGGGCCAGACGATGACGTCATTCGTCGCCGTGAGCGCGGTGATCATCGGCAGCGTGGCGACGCATCTCGTCGGCCCACTCGTCGCCGCGCGGATCGCTGCCGATCCCGCGCGTGCTGCCGACGAGCTGCCGTATCGCGAGACGCGCAATGCTTACACTCGCCGCGCGTTTCCCGTCGAGCCCGCTCCGCCGTCGCACAGATTCGCCGCCGACTCGGTTCTTCTGGCGAACGCCGGCCGCGTCGAAGTTCGCGGCACGATGGCGGACTACTTCTTTCCGGGCGCGCTCGGCACTGCCATCGTGCTCGATCCGAGCCACACGCTCGTTGCTCCGCGCCTCGGCGACGGCTTCGCGCGGCTGATGCATGCGTGGGCCGAGCAGAACCCACGACTCCTGCAGGGAGACATCCCGGCGAACGCGGCTTTCGCTACCGATCGCGACGTGAAGACGCGGGTGGAGGCAATCGCTCCAATCTTCGCGCAGTCGCGCGAGATCGGCGCGATACCGACAGCACGCGGCGTGCTGTGGATAGTCGATCTGTACAGCACGAGCGAGACATATCCATTGAGCACCGGGCGCACGCTCGGCTCCGCGCGACTCACGTACAGTCATCACGCCGCTACGGCGTACGTCGTCGGCGGCACTGGCGCGACACTCGTCGTTCCAGATTCGTCGCTCGACCCAATCGCGCGTGCGTGGTTCGACGCGCATCGGGGTAGGTACGTGGCTTACGCTCTTCCTCCCGATTTCGTGACGCCGCCGCCCGCGCCCGCGCCGGCTGCTGCTCCGCCCGCGCAGGCGACGAGCGGCGCGTTCCGTGCCGACGTGACGCGCATATACCAGAGCATGCGCGCCGCACTCGACGCGCACGACCTGCGCGCCTTCGGCTTCGCGTTCGACTCGCTCGGCATCGTCATCCAGCGCGACAAATGAGCACGACGTCGCGTCGCTCCGCGGTCATCGCGCTCGGCGGCAACGCGCTCTCGCCTGCTGGCGAGCGCTCGACCATCAACGACCAGTTTCGCCACACGCGCGAGATGCTCGGCGTGATCGTGGAGCTTGCGCGCGATGGGTGGGACATCTGCATCGTTCACGGGAATGGCCCGCAGGTCGGCGACGAGCTGGTGCGGAACGACGCAGCGCACGCAGTCGTCGAGCCGTTGCCGCTCGGCGTGTTGGTGGCCGCGACGGCTGGCTGGATCGGCTACATGATTCAACAATCACTGCGAGAATGCTCTGCGCGCCGCCGACGTCTCGCGGCCCGTTGCGACGGTGATCACTCAGGTGATCGTCGCCGCGAGACGATCCGGCGCTTGCAAATCCCACGCAAGTTCGTCGGACACGAGCTGACCGCCGAGCGTGCCGCGCGCGCTGCGGAGCAGGGAATGACAACCGCGCGCGACGGCAATGGCCGCCTCAGACGTGTCGTCGCGAGTCCGCGACCGCTCGCGATCAACGAAGAGCCCGTGATACGAGAGCTTCTCGATTCGGGCGTGATAGTCGTCGCGTGCGGAGGAGGTGGCGTCCCTGCGTACATCGATCGCATCGGGCGCACTCGAGGGATTGGACTGCGTGATCGACAAGGACCTTGCGGCCGCAGTGCTCGCGACTGCGCTCGGTGCGGATTTGTTCATGATTCTCACGGACGTCGATGCGGTTTACGCCGATTGGGGAACCGACGCTCAACGCGCGCTACGCAGCCTCACGATCGCCGAGGCGACGCGGCTAGACGACGCCGGCGCATTCGGCGAGGGGAGCATGGCGCCCAAAGTGCGAGCCGCACTGAGCTACGTGCGCCACACTGGCGGACGTGCCATTATTACAGAGCTTTCGCGCGGCCACGACGCCGTCGCGGGAACCGCGGGCACTGAGATAGTGTCCGGCTAGCGGCGCATCAAGCCGCGCATTGCAACTCAACGGAGTCAATTTGAACATCCACGAATATCAGGCGAAAGAGATATTTCGCGCGCACGGGATTCCAATTCCGCCAGGCGACGTCGCGACGACGCCAGCGGAAGCGTCCGAGATCGCGCAGCGGTTTGGCACGACCGTCGTCGTCAAGGCACAGGTCCACGCTGGCGGCCGCGGGAAGGCGGGCGGCGTCAAGCTCGCCAAGACGCCGGCCGAGGCGCGCGATGTGGCGTCGAACATCCTGGGCATGCACATCAAGGGTCTGCCGGTGGAGAGAGTGCTCGTCACTCCAGCCGCAGACATCGCGAGTGAGGCGTACGTCGGTATCATCGTCGATCGCGCTTCCAAGAAGCCAGTCTTCATGGTGAGCCCCGCCGGCGGGATCGACATCGAGGAAGTCGCAGCGAAGACGCCGGACAAGATCATGCGCCTGCCAGTCGATTCGCGCTACGGACTGCGTGGGTATCAGGCGATGGAGCTCGCGTTCTTCCTCTACAGGATGTGAAGCAGGTACGCGCTGCGGCGAAGATCATGCAGGAGCTCTACGCTGCGTTCATGGAGAGCGGCGCGTCGCTCGCGGAGATCAATCCACTCGTGACCACGCCCGGCGGTGAGGTCCTCGCGCTCGATGCGAAGATGGTGATCGACGACAACGAGCTCGATCGCCGTCCCGTCATCGCAGCGCTGCGTGACGAGTCGTCCGAAGCGCCGAGCGAGGTGGATGCACGCCGCGCCAATCTCACGTTCATCAAGCTCGATGGCAACGTCGGCTGCATCGTGAATGGCGCCGGCCTCGCAATGGCAACGATGGACCTGGTGAAGTATTACGGCGGCGAGCCCGCCAACTTCCTCGACATCGGCGGCTCCAGCAATCCGGAGAAGGTCGTGAACGCTCTCCGCATCATCACGAGCGATCCGAACGTCAAGGCAATCCTGTTCAACATCTTCGGCGGCATAACACGCACCGACGACGTCGCGAATGGAATCGTTACCGCGACCAAGACCAACCCGCTCAGAGTACCGATGGTGATCAGACTCACCGGCACCAACGAGGAGATCGCCCTGAAGATCCTCAAGGAGAATGGCTTCAGCGCGATGACCGACATGGACGAGGCAGTGAAGAAGGCCGTCGCGCTCGCGACCGGAGCCGCGTCATGAGCATCTTCATCGACAAGAGCACGAAGCTGCTGGTCCAGGGCATCACGGGTCGTGACGGCTCGTTCCACACCAAGCAGATGATGGAGTACGGCACGGACGTCGTCGCTGGAGTCACTCCCGGCAAGGGCGGCCAGAAGTTCGAGAGCAAGGTGCCAATCTTCAACACCGTGCGTGATGCGGTGCGCGAGACCGGCGCGAACACGAGCGTCATCTACGTGCCGCCGAACGGCGCCGCCGACGCGATGATGGAAGCGGCGGATGCCGGCATCGCTTTCGTCGTCTGCATCACCGAAGGCGTTCCGGTGCTCGACATGACATTCGTCTACCCGTTTGTGAAGGAGAGAGGCGTGCGGCTGCTCGGGCCCAACTGTCCGGGGCTCATCTCCCCCGGGAAGTCGAAGGTCGGAATCATTCCGGGACGGATCTGCACGCCGGGACCGATCGGACTCGTCAGCCGGTCGGGCACGCTGACGTACGAGGTCGTCTACCAGATGACGCGTGCGGGTCTCGGCCAGACGACGTGCGTCGGCATCGGCGGCGACCCGATCAACGGCACCAACTTCATCGATTGCCTCGCCGCATTCGAGAGCGATCCTGACACCAGAGCAGTAGTAATGATTGGCGAGATCGGGGGCACCGACGAGCAGGAAGCTGCACGCTTCGTCAAGGAGAAGATGACCAAGCCCGTCGTGGGCTTCATCGCCGGGCAGACGGCGCCACCCGGGCGCCGAATGGGCCACGCGGGCGCCATCATTTCCGGCTCCGCCGGAACCGCCGCCGAGAAGATGCAGGCATTCGAGGAGAACGGTCTCGGCGTCGCGAAGCGACCCGTTGACGTCGTCGGACTACTAAAGGAGCGCATGAAGTAATGGCTGGCAATTACACACTCACGATCATCAAGCCCGATGCGTTCGACACGCGGAAGGCGGGGAGCATAATCGCCCACCTGGAGCGGCAGGGCTTCGTCATCCGTGCCGTCGCGCGTGATGCACCTGTCGCAGGCCGAGGCCAGCGAGTTCTACGCGATCCACCGGGAGCGGCCGTTCTACGGCTCGCTCTGCTCGTTCATGACGTCTGGCCCATGCATGCCGATGGTGCTGGAGAAGAGCGACGCCGTGGCGGCGCTGCGGAAGGCGATCGGGGCCACCGACCCAGCCGAAGCCGAGGACGGGACGGTTCGAAAGCTCTTCGCAGAGTCCAAAGGAGCGGAACGCGATCCACGCCTCGGACTCCGATGAGAACGCGGAGCGCGAGGCTCGATTCTTCTTTTCCGAGACGGAGCTCATCGCCGCCCGGTGACGGCGACTGCGATGGCAGGGCCGCGAGTCGCGGCCCTACCATCGCACAACGTGCCAGACTATCTTGGAAGGCTATGTTGTCCTTCGACATACGCTCGCTGGAGTCGAAGGCTGTTCAGGTCGACGACGACCTCGCGGCCGACGATCCTGTGTGGGCGGGTGACGACACCCGCCCGTTGGACGGCGTACACGTCGAAGGGAGACTGTCGGCTGCGGGCGAGGAGCGCTTCTACTTCAGCGGTTCGCTCTCCGGGGTCGTCAAGCTCGACTGCCGCCGCTGTCTGGCGGACGTCACGACAGACGTGAGCGGGGAGGTGCACTTCCTGTTCGCGCCAGCCGGAGACGAGACGGCCGCGGACGATCCCGACGTCTTCACCTACGACGCCGGAGCCCGCGAGCTCGACCTGAGACCTGCGGTTCGCGAGGCATGGCTCCTCGAGGCGCCATCGCTCGTGCTCTGCAGGCCGGACTGCAAGGGGCTCTGCCCAAGCTGCGGCACCGATCTCAACACCGACCAGTGTGAGTGCGGCGCCGCGAAGAACGATTCCCGATGGGAAGCGTTGCGCCACGCGCGCGACGAGTCCCATTCCTGACAACCTGATCCGAAAGCCGCACCATGGCCGTCCCCAAACGCCGTACATCCAAGCAGCGCAAGCGCCTCCGCCAGACTGGCAAGGGCGCACCCGCCATCGCCCTCCAGAAGTGCCCGCAGTGCCAGGCCATCAAGCGCCCCCACCACGTGTGCGAGGAGTGTGGCTACTACGGCGGCAAACAGAGAGTCGCCGCCAAGGGCGCGTAGTTGGCCCGTATCGCGTTGGATGCGATGGGGGGCGACTTCGCCCCTGTCGCGCCGGTCGCGGGAGCACTGTCCGCACTCCAGGAGCTCGGCGCTGAGCACAGCATCCAGCTCGTCGGGCGCTCGGACGTAATCGAGCACACGCTCGCCACTCTCCTGGCTGGAGAGTTTTCCGGCCACCAATCCTCGCGCGAGCGAATCACAGTCGTAGAGGCGCCGGACATCGTCGAGATGTCCGACAAGCCGATGGCCGCGCTTCGCGGCAAGCCGAAGAACTCCATGGCGGTTGGGCTCGCGCATGCAGCCCGGCGGCGAGTCCGACGCGTTCGTCTCGGCCGGAAACACAGGCGCGCAGATGGCGGCGTCAACGCTGCTCCTCAAGCTCCACCCGGGGCTGACGCGCCCAGCGATCGCGACACTCTTTCCCGACCGCGACGCGCCCGGTCGTCGTGCTCGATTCCGGCGCGAACGTCGATTGCTCCGCACGCGAGCTACTCCAGTTCGCGCTTCTCGGCGACGTTTACGCCGAGTGCATACTCGGACGCGCGAATCCCGCGATAGGGCTGCTCAGCATCGGCGAGGAGCCGGAGAAGGGCAACGCCGTAGTGAAGGAGGCGAATTCGCTCTTCGCCCGCTCCGACTTCAATTTCGTCGGCAACGTCGAGGGCCGCGATCTTCCGACGGGGAAATCCGATCGCGCGCCCGCTCGACGTCGTGGTTTGCGATGGGTTCGTCGGCAACGTTCTTCTCAAGTTCTACGAGGCCGTCGCTCCGATGATGGTATCACTGCTCAAGCAATCCGCGAACATATCGCCGCGAGACGCTTCGCGCCGCGCTCGCGCCGCTGGATTATTCCGAGTACGGCGGCGCACCGCTCCTCGGCGTGCGCGGTGTAAGCATCATCTCGCATGGAAAATCGTCGCCACGCGCCATCAAGAACGCGCTGAAGGTCGCGGTACGCGCTGTCGACACCGGCATGAATGAAGTGATGGGCCAGCGCCTGGCGCGCGCGGTCGAGCACGAGGCCAGCGTCGCATGACCGTCACCAGACCGATTGCACGTGTCGCGGCGACAGGACGTGGAGTGCCGGCGCGCGTCCTCAAGAACAGCGAGTTCGGCTCGATCGGCATCGAGACGTCGGACGAGTGGATCGTCGAGCGCACCGGAATCCGCGAGCGTCGCCTCGCCAGTGACGGTGAGACCACGTGCTCGATGGCGGCGACCGCGTCTCGCACAGCGATGCAGCGCGCGGGTGTCCAGCCGGGCGAGATCGACGCGATAGTGCTCAGCACGGCCACACCAGACAGGCTCCTTCCAGCGACCGCGGTGGATCTGCAGGCCGAGCTTGGTGCAAAGCGTGCGGCGGCATTCGACATCTCAGCAGCATGCTCCGGTTGGCTCTACGGGATGACCGTCGCAGAAGGAATGATCGCGACCGGCACAGCGGAGACAGTCCTTGTCGCTGGCTCTGAGAAGATGAGCTCCATCATCGACTGGCAGGACCGCTCGACGTGCGTGCTCTTTGGCGACGGCGCTGGCGCTGCGGTCGTGAAGCGCGGAGCGGACGGCGACAAGCGCGGCATTCTGTCGACCTTCATTCGCAGCGACGGCACACTCGCGGATCTGCTGTACCGTCCCGCTGGCGGCGCCTCGATTCCGATGAGCGCCGAAGTGCTCAGCGACAGGTCATATCTCGTGAAGATGGCAGGACGCGAGGTTTTCAAGCACGCGGTGAGATCGATGAGCGAGGCAGCCGACCGCGCACTCGACGGCGCGAAGCTCACCGGCGAGGAAGTCGACCTCCTCATCCCGCACCAGGCGAACGTGCGCATCATCGAAGCTACCGCCAAGCACGCGAGCATTCCGATGGAGAAGGTCTACGTGAACGTAGACCGCTACGGCAACACATCGAGCGCGTCTATCCCGATCGCGCTCGACGAAGTGATCGAGAAGAAGATCGTCGGGCCTGGCTCGACGGTGATGATGGTTGCTTTCGGCGCCGGCTTCACATGGGCGTCGATGATCATAAGGTTGTAGCGCACGCACTCAACCGCTCTCCGACAAGTGAAATTCATCCTTCTCTTTCCCGGCCAGGGATCGCAGAAGCCGGGAATGGGGAGGGACCTCGCGCAGTCCTTCCCGGCGGCTCGCGACACGTTCGAGCAGATCGATGACGCGCTCGGCTACTCACTGAGCGCGCTCTGCTTCGACGGACCGCAGGCAGAGCTCACCGAGACGCGCAACGCGCAGCCAGCGCTGTTCGCGCACGGTGCGGCCGCGTGGAGCGTCGTCCGCGACGCGCTCGCTCCGCACGTCGTCGCCGCTGCCGGTCACTCGCTCGGCGAGCTGACCGCGTATCACGCCGCGGGAACTCTGTCGCTCGCTGGCGGCGCCCGGCTCGTGCGCGAGCGTGGCAGCGTGATGTTCGACATCGGCTCCGAGCGGCCCGGGACCATGGCGGCCATAATCGGCACGCTCAACGCTCCGATCGAGGAGATCTGCAAGCGCGCGACGCGAGGAAGCGGGGCTCGTGGTGCCCGCCAACTACAACACGCCGGAGCAGACCGTCATCTCCGGCGAGATCCCGCGGAGTCGAGCGCGCGATGGCGCTCGCGAAGGAAGCAGGCGCCAAGCGTGCCCTCAAGCTGAGCGTGAGCGGTGCATTCCACTCGCCGCTGATGGCGCCGGCAGAGCTCGCGTTCAGCGGCGCGATCGAGCGCACGGACTTCGCAACGCCGACGTTCCCCGTATTCTCCAATGTCACCGAACGCGCGTGCACCGATCCCGACACCGCGCGCGAGCTGTTGCTGCAGCAGCTCACGTCGCCAGTGCGCTGGATGGGCGAGGTGACGCGCATGGCAGAGGCCTATCCCGACGCGACGTTCATCGAGCTTGGGCCTGGGAACGTGCTCTGCGGCCTCGTGTCGCGCATAGTTCCCGGCGCGCGCACCGCGCCGTGCGGCACGGCCGACGACGTCACCAAAGTCCTGGAGATGATCTCATGACGCTCGCAATCGACCTTACCGGGACGCAACGCGCTGGTTACCGGGAGCACGCGTGGCATCGGTCGCGGCATCGCGGACACACTGGTCGCGTGCGGCGCGAGAGTCGCCGTCGTCGGGCGCGATGCGGAGCGCAGCAATGCGGTCGCGGCGGAAATCGGCTCCGGAGCGCAGGGCTTCGCCGCCGACGTCGGCGATTCCGCGTCGGTGACGCAGCCTCGTGGCCGATGTCGAAGCGGCGTTCGGCGGAATCGACATTCTGGTGAACAATGCGGGGCTGACGCGCGACAACCTGCTCATGCGCATCAAGGACGACGATTGGGATGCCGTGCTCGACGCCAATCTTCGCGGAGCCTTCGTCGCCATACGCGCTGCGTCGCGCGGCATGATGAAGCGCCGATTCGGCCGTATCATCAACATCACGAGCGTAGTCGGGATCACCGGCAACAAGGGCCAGGCAAACTACGCTGCGAGCAAGGCAGGATTGATCGGGCTCACCAAGTCCGTCGCGAAGGAGCTCGCGTCGCGGAACATCCTCGCGAACGCGGTCGCGCCCGGGCTTCATCGCGACGGATATGACCGCGGCGATGACGGACGACGCTCGCGCGTCGATGTCGGCGGCGATTCCGCTCGAGCGGCTCGGCACGCCTGCGGATATCGCTGGAACCGTCGCCTTTCTCGCGTCCGACCTGGCGTCCTACATCACCGGTCAGGTGATAGTGGTGGACGGCGGGTTGTCGTAGCGCCTCGCGCTACCTGCCCTAGGCACCCAGGGTTAAATTGTAACGTTCCCCCCCAAACGGTACGAGGACGGCATGCCGGACAATTCGGAGAAGGTCAAGGACATCATAGCCAACGAGCTCGGCGTCGAGCGTGAGAAGCTCACCGATGACGCCTCTTTCATCGATGATCTCGGCGCCGACAGCCTCGATATCGTCGAGCTCGTCATGGAGTTCGAGAAGGAATTCAACATCGAGATTCCGGACGAGGACGCTGAGAAGCTCCGCACCGTCGGCGACGCGTTGAATTACCTCAATGGAAAGGTCCCTGCGTAATGCGGCGTAGGGTCGTCGTTACCGGTATGGGCGCTGTCACGCCCGTCGGCAACTCCGTGGCGGCGACCTGGGAAGCGCTAATCTCGGGAGTGTCCGGCGTCGCGCCGATCACGAAGTTCGACGCGACCAAGTTCCCGGTGCGATTCGCAGCTGAAGTGAAGGACTTCAATCCCTCCGACTACATGGAGCGGAAGGAGGTCAAGCGATCCGACGTCTACACACAGTACGCCGTCGTGGCGTCGAAGATGGCGATGGCGGATGCGAAGCTCCCCGACCTGACCGGCGAAGATCCGGATCGGGTCGGAGTCATAATCGGCTCCGGCATCGGCGGGTTGAAGAGCTTCGAGGAACAGCACGACGTCTACCGCGAGCTCGGTCCGGGCAAGATCAGTCCGTTCTTCATCCCGATGTTCATCGCCGACATTGCGGCCGGAGTGGTGTCGATGCAGTTCGGCGCGAAAGGGCCGAATTACGCGACGGTATCGGCATGCGCGACGTCGGCGCACGCGATCGGTGATGCGTTCCGCACGATCCAGTACGGCGACGCCGACATCATGATCACCGGCGGCGCCGAAGCCACGGTCACGCCGATGGCGATCGGCGGCTTCGCGAACATGAAGGCGTTGTCAGAGCGCAACGACACGCCCGAGAGCGCATCGCGTCCCTTCGACCGGACGCGCGACGGCTTCGTCATGGGCGAGGGCGCGGGAATCCTCATTCTCGAAGAGCTCGAGCACGCGCGTGCGCGCGGCGCTACGATCTACGCCGAGATCGTCGGGTACGGCGCTACGGGTGACGCGTATCACCTCACCGCTCCCGCGCCGGATGGCGAAGGGGCACAACGTGCGATGAAGCGCGCGATGAAGGACGCGAACCTCTCGCCCTCCGACATCCAGTACATCAACGCGCACGGCACTTCGACCCCGGCGAACGATCTCAACGAGACCAAGGCCATCAAGGCAGTGTTCGGCGAGGCAGCGAAGCTGGTGAACGTGAGCTCGACAAAGTCGGCCACCGGACACATGCTCGGTGCGGCGGGCGCCGTAGAGGCAATCGTGAGCGCGCTCGTGGTCCGCGAGGGAATCATCCCGCCGACCATCAACTACCATCACCCTGACCCGGAGCTCGATCTCAACTACACGCCTAACGTCGCCGTGAAGCGCGACGTCACTGCTGTGTTGAGCAACAGCTTCGGCTTCGGTGGCCACAACGTCGCGCTCGCCGTGCGGCGCTACGAGGGATAGCCCAAATGCCCGCGGGTATGACGCTGGACTTCTCGCTCGTCAATGACCCCGCGCTGCGCGCCGTAGGCGAGAAGATTGCCGCGGGAACGCGGCTCGACGCGGCCGACGGTCTCACGCTCTTCCAGAGCCCCGACATCAACGGACTCGGCTCGCTCGCCGATCAGGTGAATCGCGCGAAGCACGGCACGCGCGTCACGTTCGCATCGAATCAGCACATCAATCCGACCAACGTCTGCTACCTCCGCACGTCCTGCGTCTTCTGCTCGTTCGCAAGACTGCCGAAGGAGGAAGGCGCGTACCGCTACACGCTGGAGCAGGCGCTCGAGGAATCGGACAGCACTGGCGGGATGACTCGCGAGTTTCACATCGTCGGCGGTCTGGACATGAAGACCGGCCTCAAGTATTACGCCGACATGTTCCGCGCGCTCAAGGCGCGGCATCCGAATGTGCACATCAAGGCTCTTACGGCCGTCGAGATCGCGCACATCGCCCGCATCGACAAGATGTCGGTGGAGGACGTGCTCATCGCGCTGCGCGAGGCCGGACTCGATACGCTTCCCGGAGGCGGCGCCGAAGTGTTCGGCCGCGGTGTGCGCGCGACGATCGCCGACAAGAAGCTAGCGGCTGAGGATTGGATCGAGGTCCATCGTACCGCGCATCGACTTGGCATCAGATCGAATTGCACGATGCTCTACGGCCACGTTGAAACACTGGAGGATCGCATCGAGCATCTCTCGATGCTTCGCGAGCTGCAGGATGAGACTGGCGGATTCCTCGCGTACATCCCGCTTGCGTATCACCCGGACAACAACGAGTTGGGCGCCGAGCTCGGACGCACGGGGACGTCGACCACCGGTTTCGACGATCTTCGCAATCTCGCTGTAGGCAGACTCTTCCTCGACAACTTCGATCATGTGAAGAGTCACTGGATCATGGTGACTCAGGGGCTGTCGCAGATCGCGCTCTCGTTCGGCGTGAACGACCTCGAAGGAACCGTGGTGAAGGAGCGGATCTATCACGAGGCGGGCGCGCACACCGCACAGGGGATGTCGCTCGACGAGATCCTGCGCCTCATTCGCGGCGCCGGCCGCGTTCCCGATCGAGCGCGACTCGTTCTACAACGTGATTCGCACCTTCGACGACGAGCCGCCCGCGCGGCAGGCGGCGTAGCGGTGCGCGTCGGCCGCATCGCATACGTCAATTGCTATCCCGTCTACGGCGCGATCGACCGCGGCATAGTCCCGCTCGACGCTGAGCTCGTGAGCGGAGTGCCATCGGCGCTGAACCGTGCGATACGAGCCTCGGAGCTCGACATCAGCGTCGTCTCCGCCGTCGAATACGCCAACGACGCTGAGAAGTATCTGCTCCTTCCCGATCTCGCCATCTCGTGCGACGGGCCGGTGCGGAGCGTGATGCTCTTCTCTCATGAGCCCGCGCCGTCGCTGCACGGGAAGAAGGTTCTCGTCTCACGCAGCTCGATGACGAGCGTCGCGCTGCTGGAGCTCCTGTTCGAGCATGTATGGGAGACGGAGCCGACGTTCGTACCTGGCGACGCCGAAGTGAGTGACATCGCGCGAATGACCGAAGATCACACTGCGCGCCTCGTGATCGGCGATGCGGCGCTCGTGCTCGCCAATGACGGCCGCTATCCGTACGTGTACGACCTCGGTGAGGTGTGGCGTGAGTGGACCGAGCTGCCGTTCGTCTTCGCTGTATGGGTGGCGCGGCGTGGCGTGGATGTTCGTGCCGCGCTCAACGTTCACGCTGCGCTCATCGAGTCACGTGACTGGGGCGTGACTCACCGTGCCGTGCTCGCGGAGCAGGCGGCAGCCGCGACCGGGGTGCCGTTCGCGACGTGCGACGAGTACCTGTCCGGACTCGACTACGGGCTGTCGTATCCGCACCTCGCAGGTCTCACGGAGTTCTTTCGCCGCCTCGTGGCACACGGACGCGTCCCGAACGGAACCCTTTCATTTCTCACAGCGGCCTGACCGATGCGCGACATCGTTGACTTCTACAAGAATGCATCGCTCCTCGAGCTTGGCGCCGAGGCTGATCGCGTGAGGCGCACACATCACGACGCGAATGTCGTGACGTACATCGTCGATCGCAACATCAACTACACCAACGTCTGCGTAGCCGACTGCGGCTTCTGTGCCTTCTACCGCAGACCGAAGCACAACGAAGGCTACACTCTCTCGTTCGAGCAGATCGGCGCAAAGATCGACGAAGCGAAGGAGCTCGGCGCCGTCCAGATTCTGATTCAGGGCGGCCACAACCCGTACATCCCGTTCGAGTGGTATCTCGAGCTGATGCGCTACATCAAGCGCAATCACCCGATTCATATTCATGGGTTCAGTCCGAGCGAAGTCGATTTCTTCTCGACCGTATTCCGCATGGAAGCGCGCGATGTGATACGTGAGCTGCAGAAAGCGGGTCTCGACTCCATTCCGGGCGGCGGCGGCGAGATACTCGTGCAGCGCGTGCGTGATCTCGTCGCGAAGAAGAAGGCCGGCGCGGACCGTTGGCTCGAGATCATGGAGATCGCGCACGGCGAGGGGATGAAGACGTCGGTGACGATGATGTACGGCATCGGTGAGACACTCGAGGAGCGCATCGAGCACCTCGAGCGTGTGAGGGAAGTGCAGGCGCGCACCGGCGGCTTCACCGCGTTCATCTGCTGGCCGCTCCAGCCGGAGAACACGCCGCGCATGTCGCACCAGCCCAAGACCGATGCGGTCGAGTATCTGCGCACAGTCGCCATCTCGCGCATCGTCCTCGACAACGTTCCCAACCTGCAATCGAGCTGGGTGACGATGGGGATGAAGGTCGGGCAGCTCGCGTTGCGCTACGGCTGCAACGACTTCGGCTCGCTCATGATCGAGGAGAATGTCGTCTCCGCCGCGAACACGACCTATCGCACGACGACCGCCGAGCTCGAGCGGTTGATCCGAGATGCGGGCTTCACGCCCGCGCGCAGACGGCAGGACTACTCGATTCTCACTCTCGCTGCGTGACCAGCCGCGTCGGGATCGGCTACGACTCTCACAGGTTTGCGGCCGGCGGCCCGATGGTCCTGGGCGGCGTCAGCATCGCCGCTGACTTCTCGCTCGTAGGCCATTCCGACGCAGACGCCGTCGCTCACGCAGTGACCGACGCAGTGCTGGGTGCTGCAGCAGCCGGCGACATCGGGTCGCTCTTTCCAGACACCGACCCATCCAACGCCGGCCGCGACTCGATCGACATGTTGCGGAGCGCAGTGCGCACAATCGCCGCGCGCGGTTTCCGCGTCGTGAACGTTGACGTCACCGTCATCGCGGAGATTCCGAAGATCGCACCGCACGCGAGTGCGATGCGCGCGAGGCTCGCCGAGGCGCTGGGCGTTGGCGTGGATGCTGTGAGCGTGAAGGGAAAGACCAATGAGCTCATGGGCTGGATCGGAGCGCGCGAAGGACTCGCGTGCATCGCCGTAGCAAGCGTGAGCAGTGATCATTGAGAGCGGCGCGTCAGCCGGCGGTGGCGAGGACGCGCGAGCGCGCCAGTCGCGATCGTTTCGGCTCGAGCCATTCCGCGATTACCTGACGCTCGAAGGCGGCGCGTCGCCGCGCACGTCCGAGGCGTACGGCCGCGATCTGGCGCGCTTCGCCGACTACGCCCTGTCCAAGGGTGCTGCAGCGCCGGAGCAGATCGGCGCGACGACGTTGCGCACATATGTATATCACCTCAAGGACCTCGGACTTGCGCCGTCGTCCATCAGACGCAACATCTCCGCGCTGCGCACATACTATCGCTTTCTCCTCGGGGAGGGTCTGGTGGTGCGAGATCCGACCGAGCGCCTCGAGACGCCGAAGAAGTGGCGCACCCTTCCGGATGTGCTGACGGTCGATGAGGTGACGCGCATCCTCGAAGCTCCTTCTCTCGACGAGCCACTGGCGTTTCGCGACCGCGCGATGCTGGAGCTGGCTTACGGCGCAGGACTACGCGTTGGAGAGTGGACCACGATCGGCGTGCGCGATCTCATGCTGGACGAATCGCTAGTGCGAGTATTCGGCAAGGGCTCGAAGGAGCGCCTCGTTCCGATAGGCCGGAAAGGCATCGGCGCGGTCGCGATCTACCTGCGCGAGCTGCGGCCGCGGCTCGAGAAGGGGAGCGGTGAAGGGCGCCTCTTTCTCAACGCGCGCGGTGAGCCGCTCACGCGTATGGGCGCGTGGAAGATTCTCGCGCGGCACGTCAAGAAGTCCGGCGTCACCAAGCATGTCTCACCTCACACGCTGCGGCACTCGTTCGCCACTCATCTCCTCGAGGGCGGCGCCGATCTCAGGGCGGTACAGGAAATGCTTGGTCATGTGGATATCTCGACGACGCAGATCTACACGCACGTCGATCGCGAGTATCTTCGAACGGTTCACAAGCAGTTCCATCCGCGCGAGCGCCTGACTGACGGTTCCGGACAATGATTCTCGTAATCGACAACTACGATTCGTTCACCTACAATCTCGTGCAATTCCTGGGTGAGCTCGGCGCCGAGATCGTCGTACGGCGTAATGATGAGCTCTCGTCCGGAGAAGTGCCGGCGCTCGCGCCGCGCGCGATTGTTCTCTCGCCGGGACCAAAGACTCCGGCAGAAGCTGGCGTCACCCTCGACGTCATACGCGATCACGGCGCGTCGATTCCTATCCTGGGCGTCTGTCTTGGACATCAGGCAATCGGCGCGGCGTACGGCGGTGACGTCGTGCGCGCGACACGGTTGATGCATGGCAAGACGTCGAGCGTGAGGCATGGCGCCACAGGGCTGTTCCGCGGGCTCCCCGATCCGCTCACCGTCATGCGATATCACTCGCTCACGGTGGATCGCGCGACACTCCCCGCGGCGCTCGAGGTCACCGCCTGGAGTGATGAAGACTCAACCGAAGTTCACGCGCTCAAGCATCGCGAGTTCCCGGTATGGGGCGTGCAATTTCATCCCGAATCCGTGCTCACGGAGCGCGGCAAGGACATCCTGAGAAACTTTCTGGAACTCGCCGCGTGATCTCACGCACGCTGCGTTGCCGCGGAGGGGAACGGCCGCTCGTCGCGCTGGGCGTCGTCGCGCTTTTGGTCGTCGTTGCACCGACCGCTTCACGCGCCCAGGCATCGGTTGATCTTCCGCTGGGTGTCGGCTTCCACGTTCCTGCGTACGATCGCGTCGACGGCCTGTCGCTTCCGTTCGGGCCGGACATCACGTTCGGTGACGAGCGCGTGACCGTCGAGCCGCTCGTCACATATCGGTCGAATCTGGGCAAGATCGACGCGTCGCTCGATCTTGCCGGCCAATTCACGCGCGATTCACTCGTGGGCTTCAGGGCGAGCGCGGAGCGTGGGACGTTTACCAACGACCGGTGGATCCGCTCCGATCTCGTCAACTCGCTCGTCACTTTCGGACTCGGCCACGACTCGCGAAACTATTTCCGCGCCGACCGCGCGGAAGCCGCCCTCACCTCGCGCCTCCCCGTGGGGATGGACGACGCTCGAGTCTGGATCGGTATGCGTACCGAACGGGACTGGTCGACTGGATTGCACCCGGAGCCATCGAGCGGAGTGCTGGGAAGCGGCTCGCAAGGCTCGCGGACTCTGCGGCCGCGCCCTACAGCATCTTCGGCCGGCGCGATTCGGTCAGCCGGGATGACGCGGTTCAACCCGGTTATCAACACGGGCCACATCACGTCGCTCGTTGCGGGTGGGATCATGGCCTACACCGGCGACGTGCTGGACGTCGCCGGGACCGCGCTCGTGGAAGCCGCTGGCCACAGCCCCGCGGGCGGCGCGTTCCAGCAGCTGACCATCGACGCTCAGACGGGTTGGAACACGTTCAAGGGCGAGCGCGTCGAGGTGAACGGGCACTTGCTGGAAAGCTTTGGCGCCGGTCCGACGCCGATCCAGCGGTACTCCTACGTCGGGCGGCTCCGGCAGCCTCGCCACTGTGGATCTCCTCGCGCTGGGCGGCGATCATCTCTACTTCCTCGATACCGGGTACATAATCCCAGTCCCCGGCGTCGATGTGCCATTCCTCGGGTGCTCCGTACATCGAGCCACGTTTTTCTGCCGGCGCCGCGGCCGTTGGAGGCTTCGGGCGCCCTGTTCAGAACGTCGGCGTCCGGCTCGGCATCTCGTACTTCACCGCGGATTACGTCGTCAACCCGCGCACTCACGCTCATGACGCCGGCGTAGGGATCTCGCTCTCGCGCTAGTGCGTCGCGTGGCAGCAATGTTTCATTTGCGCAGGCAGTGGTTCGGCGGTAGATTGGTGGCGTGAAAGTTGCGTCCGCCGCCCCCGCTCGATGGCCGCTATGAAGACCGCGGTCGTCATCCCGGCCCGCCTCGGGGCGACGAGACTCAAGCGAAAGCCCCTCCGTGACTTGGCCGGAGAGCCGCTCATCATCCGAGTCTGGCGACGCGTCAGCAGGATGGGCGTCGGGGACGAGGTGGTCATCGCGACCGACAGCGAAGAGGTAGCCTCGCTCGCACGCGGGGCAGGAGCGCGCGTCGTACTCACGAGCGAGTCGTGCGCTTCTGGTACGGAGCGCGTCGCGGAAGTTGCGACGAATCGCTCCTTCGCTGATTTCGACGCGTTCGTCAACGTTCAGGGCGATGAGCCGTTCATCTCGACGCGCTTCGTGCGCGCGGCCGCGCGCATCGTCACCGACGGCGTGTTCCCGCTCGGCACCGCGGCCGCGGTCGCGAACGCTGACATCTTCGACCGGCCGTCGGTGGTGAAGGTCGTGCGGGGGACCGATGGGCGGGCGCTTTATTTCTCGCGCGCACCAATACCGTTCCTTCGTGACGCGGAAGATGCAACAGCCCGCGCCCCGCTGACGCTACAACACATCGGCGTCTACTCGTACACTCGCGACGCGCTCCGTGATTGGATCGCGCTTCCACCACATCCGCTCGAAGAGATCGAGCGGCTGGAGCAGCTCCGCCCGCTCGCACACGGAATCGCAATGGGCGTCGCGGTAGTCACCGAGCATGCCGAAGCCGGAATCGATACGGAAGAAGATCTACAGCTTGCGAACACGCGTTGGAGCGCGTTTTCCGCAGAGGACAATGAATGGCAATGAACCTCGAGTCGCCGCAACAGACACGCTACGTCTTCATCACCGGCGGCGTCGTCTCGTCGCTCGGCAAGGGAATCGCCGCTGCATCGATCGGCAGACTGCTCGTCGAGCGCGGGATGCGCGTGACGATCATGAAGTTCGATCCCTATCTCAACGTCGATCCTGGAACCATGTCGCCGTTCCAGCACGGCGAGGTATTCGTCACTGACGACGGTGCGGAGACCGATCTGGATCTCGGGCACTACGAGCGCTTCATCGATCGCTCGTTGTCGCAGGCGAACAACGTCACCACCGGCCGCATCTACCTCAACGTCATCACGAAGGAGCGTCGCGGCGAGTATCTCGGCTCGACCGTGCAGGTGATCCCGCACATCACCGACGAGATCAAGGCAGCGATGAAGCGGCTCGCGCCCGACAACGACGTCGTGATCGTCGAGATCGGCGGCACGGTCGGCGACATCGAGTCGCTCCCGTTCCTCGAAGCGATCCGACAGTTCCGTCAGGAGATCGGACGCGAGCACGGCATCTTCATCCATCTGACACTCGTGCCGTACATCGCCGCTGCAGGCGAGGTGAAGACGAAGCCGACTCAGCATTCGGTAAGAGACCTGATGGAGATCGGAATCCAGCCCGACATCCTCATCTGCCGCACCGAACGTCCGCTCTCCAACGACGTCAAGCGCAAGATCGCGCACTTCTGCAACGTCGAGTTCGGAGCGGTCGTCGAGAGCCGCGACGTACCCACGATCTACGAGATCCCGCTCGTCTTCCATGAGCAGGGGCTGGATGAGCGAGTCATGCACAGGCTCGGCTTGCTCGGGCGCAGGTCGCCCGATCTCACGCAGTGGCGCAAGCTCGTGCAGTGCATAATATCGCCGCCTCGCCGTGTGAAGATCGCGATCGTCGGCAAGTACACGGAGCTCATCGACAGCTACAAGAGCGTGCAGGAAGCGCTGATCCACGGCGGCATCGCCAACAACGTTGGTGTGGAGATGTCGTGGATCTCCAGCGATTCGTTCACTTCACGTGAGCGAACACGCGAAGTGCTGTCGCAGTTCGACGGATTGCTCGTCCCCGGCGGCTTCGGGGTGCGCGGCGTCGACGGCATGGTCGAAGCGATTCGCTACGCGCGCGAGGCCGGCTTGCCATTCCTCGGGATCTGTCTCGGGATGCAGAGCGCCATTGTCGAGTTCGCGCGCAACGTCATGGGCATGGACGACAGCAACTCGAGCGAGTTCTCGCCGGAGTGCGGGAACCCGGTCATCTCGCTCATGGAGTCGCAGCAGCACGTCACCGACATGGGTGGCACGATGCGACTTGGCCAGTACCCCTGCAGACTGGGCGAGGGCACTCTCGCTGCGCAGCTGTACGGGACGTCGCAGGTGAGCGAGCGGCACAGGCACCGCTACGAGGTCTCGAATGCGTACCGCGATGCGTTCATCGAGCACGGGCTAACCCTGTCGGGTCTCTCGCCGGATGGCTCGCTCGTAGAGATCGTCGAGCTGCAGACGCATCCTTGGTTCATCGGGTGCCAGTTCCATCCTGAGCTCAAGTCGCGACCGACGCGCCCTCACCCGCTGTTCCGTGGATTCATCGGTGCGGCGGCGGAGCACGCGAGCGCCAACAGCAGCACGCGGCAGCAGTCTGCCGCGGAGGCAGCGGCGCGATCGTGAGCGCAGCCTTCCCGCGCGACAGCTTCTTCCTGATCGCGGGCCCGTGCGTGATCGAGGACGACGCGCTCAACATCCGCGTCGCGGAGGCGCTCGCGCGCCTTCAGGACCGCGTCCCGGGCGGCATCATCTACAAGGCGAGCTTCGACAAGGCCAATCGCTCGAATGCCGGCGCTCATCGCGGTCCTGGCCTGGACGAAGGCCTCGCCGCGCTCGAGCGGGTACGCGAGGCGACCGGCCTGCGTCTTCTCACCGACGTGCACGAGCCGGATCAGTGCGCTGTCGTCGCCGCGCACGTTGACGTCTTGCAGATTCCTGCGTTCCTGTGTCGCCAGACCGATCTTCTCGTCGCCGCGGGAGCGACTGGGCGCCCCGTGAACGTTAAGAAAGGGCAGTGGATGCACCCCGAGGGCATGAGCGGCGCACTCGACAAGGTTCGCGCTGCGGGAAGCGACGACGTCGCGGTAACCGAGCGCGGCACATTCTTCGGGTACGGCGATCTGGTCGTGGACATGAGAGCATTCGCACGAATGAGCCGCGCGTGCGATGCACCTGTGATCTTCGACGCGACTCACAGCGTCCAGCGGCCGGGTCAGGGGGCCGGCGGCTCGAGCGGCGGTGCACGAGAGTTCATACCGGCGCTCGCGATGGCGGCGATTGCAGCCGGTGCGAACGGTGTGTTCATCGAGACTCATCCGTCGCCGGAGCACGCGCCGAGTGATGGGCCCAACATGCTGCGACTCGACGACATGGCCGCGCTGGTCGATCGTATGGTAGAGTTATGGTCACTGATTCATCGGTCGTGACTTCGATCCTCGCGCGCGGAAAGCGCGTGCTCCGCATGGAATGCGAGGCGCTGAGCGAGGCCGAGTCGCGACTGGGCGAGGAGTTCGTGCAGGCCGTCGAGTTGGTCGCGCGCTCACCCGGTCGCGTGATAGTGTGCGGCGTGGGCAAGTCCGGGTTGATCGGGCGGAAGATCGCAGCGACGTTGACGTCGACCGGTACTCCGGCGGTCTTCCTTCATCCAGCCGACAGCGTGCACGGCGACCTCGGCATCGTGGATGACGACGACGTCGTCATTCTCATTTCCAAGAGCGGCGAGTCGGAAGAGTTGCTCCCGCTCCTCGACCACCTCAAGCGAATCGGGGTGTCCACCATCGCAATCACCGGCGAGCGTGGCTCGACGCTCGCGGCGCACGCAGACGTCACGCTGGACGCGTGGGTGAGCGACGAGGCGTGTCCGCATGGCCTCGCCCCGACGACCAGCACCACTGTCGCCCTGGCGCTCGGCGACGCGCTTGCCGTAGCGCTGCTGGAAGAGAAGGGATTCGGCGCAGACGATTTCGCTCGCATCCATCCGGGTGGCTCGCTCGGCCGAAAGCTTCTGACGCGCGTCTCCGACGTCATGCTTACCAGCGACCTTCCGCGCCTCTCGCGTGGCGCAACGATTCGCGAGGCGATCGTGCAGCTCGCCGAGCGGCGCGGAATAGCGGTAGTGGTCGACGGGCAGCAGCGTGTGCTTGGAGTGATGACTGCCGGCGACCTCACGCGTCTCATGGAGCGTGAGGATGACGTGATGCCGATCGGCGTAGAAACCGTGATGAACCCGCAGCCGAAGCTCGCCTCACCTGACGAGCTCGGAAGCGCTGTCGTGCATCGCATGGAAGCTCATGGCATCATGGCGATGCCGGTGATCGCCGCCGATGGCACGCTCACCGGAGTCGTGCACCTGCACGACCTGATGAGGGCAGGCGTCGCGTGACGCTTCGCGACGCTCGGACTGCGATCCTCGTCGTTGCGGCGCTGTGCGCGGCGACGGCGTGCACGTCCAAGACCAAGTCACCACCGGTCTCGGCGCAGAACGCGCTCGCGGATTCGGCAGACCAGATAATGTTCGGCGCCCGGTTCAACCTGACCGATCAGGGAATTCAACGCGCAACGCTTCTCTCCGACACCGCCTACTTCTTCGACGACAACACCCGCGTCGAGCTGATGAAGGTGAACACGACCTTTTTCACGACCACCGGTACGAAGAACGCGGTCCTGACGTCGCGGCGCGGCACTTACCGCACAGGAACCGGACAGATGGTCGCGCGCGGCGACGTCGTGGTGGACTCGGAGGACGGACGCCATCTGACGACGCAGGAGTTGATGTACGATCCGACGAAGAACGAAGTGTCGAGCGACAGCGCGTTCGTTCTGACCGAGCCCGGCAAACGCCTCGCCGGCGTGGGTTTCAGGTCTGACCCCGACCTCAAGAACGTGCATATCCTCAAGACCACCGCTGGCGCTGGTGGTATGATCACGATACCTAACCAATGATTCGCGCCGCTGCCGTCGCCCTGATCGCTGTCTCGCTCGGCTCGCTCGCGCCGTCGCTCGTTGCGCAGACCGCGCCGCAGCCTGGCGGAAAGTGCATCATCACGTTCGAGGGATCCGTCGCGGGCCGCACCACGCGCACGAATCTCGAGCACCTCCCGTCCGGCAAGTACAACGCGTACATCGGCGGCGGCTTCGTCGGTCACTGCGAGGGACAGAACATGACCCTCATCTCCGACAGCGCAGAGTATTACGGCGATCAGTCGCTCATGTACCTGATCGATCACGTGCACTACATCGAGCCGCGCGCGAAGGTCGATGCCGATCACATGACTTACTGGATGGCGGAGGAGCACCTGCGCGCGGAGGGAAACGTGTACGCGGTGCTCGCGAGCGGCACCACGATGCGCGGTCCGGTCGCCGATTACTACCGCGCCGTTCCGCCGATCAGAACCCAGGCGATGCTCGTCGCGACGGGGCGCCCTCACATGGACCTCGTGCAGGTCGACAGCATCACGCATCAGCCTGCGGACACCATCGATGTGCTTGCCGACCACCTCACCAGCGTCGCTGACAGTCTCATCTACGCCGGTGGCGACGTTCACATCACGCGCCCCGATTTGCTCGCGACCGGCGACTCTGCGTTTGTCGATCAGGGAACCGGTCGCGCGCGGCTCATGCGCAAGCCGAGTGTCGAGGCGCGCCACGACAGGCCATTCACGCTGACCGGCGGCGTCATCGACGTGTTCTCGAGCAATCGACTCGTGAACCGCGTCGTCGCTACTCCGAACGGACACGCGACGAGTCAGGATCTGCAGCTCTTCGCCGACTCCGTCGATCTACGCGTTCAGAACAATGAGCTTCAGCGCGCAATGGCGTGGGGAAAGACTCGCGCTCACGCGATCTCTCCCGATCGCGACATCGTCGCCGATTCGATCGACGCCATTCTCCCGAATCAGCGTATCAGCCAGATTCGCGCGACGGGTGACGCGCTCGCCACGAGTATCCCTGACACCGCGACGATCACGACGAAGGAGCGCGACTGGATCCGCGGCGACACCGTCGTCGCCACTTTCGACACGCTCACGCGCGCCGACAGCTCGCGCAACCCGCCCGTCAAGCGCATCGTCGCGCGACACACGGCAAAGGCCTTCTATCATCTCAAGAACTCCAAGAACGATAAGACGAGGCCCGGAATCAACTATGTCACTGGACGCGTGATCGACATCGCATTCATGAACGGCGGTGTCGACACGGTGACCGTGCACGACAAGGCGAGCGGTGTGTACCTCGAGGCGGCTGACACGACGCAGCCGGCCAAGCCGAAGACGCCGCGCAGAGTCCCAACGCCTCGGATACCGACGATCCGGCACGGGGACCTGTGAGCGCTCCGATCTACTCGGAAGTCATCGCCTCGTTACTCGCGCACGCCGCGGGTGACGAGCGCTCGTCGGTCCTCGCGCTCGAGGCGCTGGTCAACTGCGCCGACGATACCGGCGCTGCGACCCTCAATGACATCGCGATCGGCTATCGCGATGAGTATCTGCGTACGCTACGCGAGGAGGGTCGCGACGCGCCGCGCGAGGCGGGACGCCTGAGCCTCGACGAAGTGCGCGCTTATCTCACGACGTGGGTACTTCCGCGCCTCGCGACGGACGGCGTGCTGATCGTTCCACCCGGCGACGTCGGCGACTATACTCGCATCCGGCTCTCCGACAGGTTGTGGAGCGATATTGCTCCGCTGCGCGCGCAGGTTGCGGAGATGCTGCGTCAGACCGGTGAGTTTCCGCGGCCGCCCTCCGGTCCGGTGCCGATATTCGAGCGGGCACCGGGCCACAGCACGCTCGAAGCAAAGGGATTGCAGAAAGTCTACAGGCGCCGCAGCGTCGTGAACGACGTCGCCCTGCACCTGTCTCAGGGTGAGATCGTCGGTCTGCTCGGCCCCAACGGAGCGGGAAAGACTACCACGTTCTACATGATCGTCGGTCTCATCCAACCACTCGCCGGCACGATCACGCTCGACGGTGAGGACATCACCGAGATGCCGATGTATCGCCGAGCGCGGCTCGGCATCGGGTATCTGTCGCAGGAGCCGTCGATCTTCAGAAAGCTGTCGGTCGAGGACAACATCCTCGCCATACTTCAGACGCTTCCTCTCAGCGACGCACAGCGAGAAGAGCGTCTCGAGCGACTGCTCGACGAGCTCAGCATCAAGAGATTGCGGAAGAGCAAGGCGTACGCACTTTCGGGCGGAGAGCGCCGTCGCTTGGAAATCACTCGCGCGCTCGTCACCGATCCCAAGTTCATGATGCTCGACGAGCCATTCGCCGGTGTCGATCCCATCGCGGTTCACGATATTCAGACCATCGTCTCCGGTTTGCGGCAGCGCAACATCGGAGTGTTGATCAGCGACCACAACGTCGAGCAGACCCTCGACATAGTCGATCGCGCGTACATCATGTTCGACGGACAGGTGAAGGTGTCGGGCACGGTCCGTGATCTCGTATTCGACGATACCGTCGCAAAGATCTATTTGGGCCCTACTCTCACAGCTCGGCTTCGCGAGCGGTTCGCGAGCACCGGCCCTGGAGCGCATTCGCATGAGATCTAGTCTCAGTCAGTCAACTCAGCTTCGGCAGGACCTCAAGATCAATCCACGCCTCTACCAGGCGATGGATCTCTTGTACATGCCGCTACTCGACCTTCAACAGCACCTCAAGCAGGAGCTCCTGAACAACCCGTTCCTCGATCTGGTCGAGGACGAGGAAGAGGACGATGATACCGAGCCGGAGACTCCGGCGGAGGAGCAGAAGCAGGACAGCGACGAGATAGACTGGGAAGAGATTCTTCTCGACGGCTTCGACGCGGGCGGTCACCGTGAGGAGCGCGAGGAGCGCGAGCACTTCGAGCCGGTCACCGTCGATACGCGCGATCTCGGCGATCATCTGCGCGACCAGGTCGCACTCCTCGATCTCACGCCGCGCCAGCGACTGATCGCGGATGAGTTCATCGGGAACGTGAACGACGACGGCTACCTCGCGACGAGCGTTGCGGACGTCGTCAGAGTGCTCAACGACGTGATCGGCGCCGCCGCTGAAGCGACCGGGCGCGATGCGAGCGATGCACTCTACACCGACGACGAGGGCGAGCAGATGCTCGCCGTGATCCAGACTCTCGATCCGCCAGGAGTCGGTGCGCGCGACCTGAAGGAGTGCTTGCTGCTCCAGCTCCGCGAAGCCGGCCTGCAGCAATCCGTGCCGTACAGACTCGTTCGCGATTGCTTCGACGAGCTCATCAACCACCGGTGGAGCGAGATCTCGAAGCGTTTCGGCATCAGCGCCATCGACGTGCAGGCGGCTGCGGACGAGATCGCGAAGCTGGACCCGAAGCCCGGTCTGCGCTACAGCTCGCGCGACGACAATTACATCATCCCCGACCTCGTCGTCGAGAAGATCGACGATCGGTATCACGTCTTTCTCAACGACGCGAATCTGCCGCGCCTCAAGCTCAGCAAGGCGTATCAGGAGATCGCGCGCGACAAGAAGAAGTTCGAGGGCGAGAACAAGGAGTTCATCTCCAGCAAGCTGAATTCGGCGAACTGGATGATCCAGGCGATCGAGCAGCGTCGCCAGACCATGCTCAAGGTGATGAACTACATCGTCGAGCGCCAGCGCGAGTTCTTCGAGAAGGGCGTGCAATATCTCAAGCCGCTCACGCTGCGTGAAGTGGCGGAGGTGATCAACATGCACGAGTCCACCGTGAGTCGCGTGACCAACGAGAAGTACGTGCAGACTCCACGCGGCGTCCTTCCACTCAAGTTCTTCTTTTCCTCCGGACTCGCGACGTCGGATGGCGAGGACGTGTCGGCGCGCGGGATCAAGGCGCAGCTTCAGAAGCTCGTCGAGGACGAGGACCCGCGTCATCCGCTCACCGACCAGGCCATTGTCAACATCCTGCGCGAGAGCGGAGTTCAGATCGCGCGGCGCACGGTGGCCAAGTACCGCGATCAGCTCGGCGTTCTCCCCGCGCGAATGCGCAAGCGCGTATGACCGTGCCCGCGGAGGTGTCGCTTCCGCGGGTAAGCGTTCTCGTCCCGGCCAAGGACGAGGCCGACAATCTGCCCGAGTTCATGCGGCAGGCTGCCGCAGCATTTGGCAGCTACCCTGGACTCTATGAAGTCGTCGTCATCGACGACGGCTCGACCGACGCGACACCTGCGGTGCTCCGCGAGTTGGAGCAGCAATACCCGTTTCTGCATTCCGTCCGCCATCGAAACCGTCGCGGTATTGCCGACGCACTGCGCACCGGCTACGTGCATTCGCGCGGTGATGTGCTCGTGTTCTACCCCGCGGATCTTCAGTTCAAGCCCGAAGACATTCCACGGCTCGTAGAGCCCGTTCTCGCGGGCGAGTACGACATGATGACGGGGCACAAAGAAGGGGAGTACGAGAAGGCCTTCGTCTCCGGAGTCTACAACAAGCTCAGTCGCACGCTGTTCGATATTCCGGTACGCGATCTGAATTCGGTAAAGGCCTACCGACGCGAGGTGATGGCGTCGATTCCCGCGCGTCCCGACTGGCACCGCTACATGATCGTCGTCGCGGCCGCGAACGGCTACACCGTGGGCGAGATCCCGGTGCCGCTCTACCCACGCCGCGCCGGTAAGTCGAAGTTCGGGCTGAGCCGCATTCCGGTCGGCGTGATCGACATGCTCGCGGTCTGGTTCGAGCTTCGCTTCGCGCGCAAGCCACTCCTTCTCTTCGGTATGCTCGGCGCCGGGCTCTTCATCGTCGGATTCCTGACGGGGCTCGTCGCGGTGATTTACAGGGTCTTCGCGGGCGTCGGATTCCGCCCGGTGCTCACCTTTGTCGAGACGTGTCTTCTGCTCGGCAGCGTGTTCTTCGCCACCGGGTTGCTCGCCGAGCTGATGGCCGCGCAGCGCGCCGAGCTCGCCGAGCTGCGGAAGACCGTGGAAGAGCTCGTCGCGCGCGACGCTGACGCAAGCCGCTGAGGCGTGCGCGCCCTCTTCGTAGCTCATTCGTACCCGAGATTCGACGGCGACGCCGCCGGTTCTTTCATCCTCCGCCTCGCGCGCGCGCTCGCTTCAGAGCGCGTCGACGTGCTCGTGCTCGCACCGTCGGCGCCCGGCCTCGCGCCGCGCGCAGTGATCGGTGATGTTCCGGTCCAGAGATTCCGCTACGCTCCCACCGCGCATGAGACGCTCGCGTACACCGGCACCATGGCTGAGAGCGTCGCACGATCGGGTACGTCGAAAGCCGCACTTGGCTCTCTGGTGGTAGCCGAGAGTGCGGCAGTGCTGCGTGCGATAAGATCGTTCAGGCCGGACGTCGTCCACGCGCACTGGTGGTTTCCCGGCGGGCTCGCCGCCGCCGCAGTGACAACGGTGTCGAGCGTGCCTTTGATCACAACGTGTCACGGCAGCGATCTCCGACTGCTCGAGAAGAAGCCTGCTGCGGCGCCGCTCGCTCGTTTCGTGCTCGGCCGCTCCGCTCGCGTGACGTGCGTGTCGACTTGGCTCGCAGCCGTCGCGCAGCGTGTTGCCGGCGTGACCGCCGAAGTGGCGCCGATGCCTGTCGATACCGCGCTCTTCACGCCCGGCGGTGCACGCGCCGCCGACCGGATTCTGTTCGTTGGACGGCTCACGAAGCAGAAGGGGATAGGGGACGCGATTCGTGCCGTCGCGTCGATGCAGGCGCGGGCGACTCTGCACGTAGTTGGCGACGGCAGCGACGGAGACGACGCACGTCAACTGGCGCAGGAGCTCGGAATCGCCGAGCGGGTGAAGTGGCTCGGCCAACTCGACCAACGTCAGCTTGCCGGCGAGTACGCACGGTCCGTTGCGCTCGTCATGCCCTCGACCGGTGAGGGGCTCGGACTCGTCGCTGTCGAGGCCGCACTCTGCGAGACACCGACCGTCGGCTATGCGTCCGGCGGGTTGCTCGACGTCATCCGCGACGGTGAAACAGGGTCGCTCGTCACTCCGGGCGACATCGAGCCGCTCGCGCGCGCGCTCGACGCGCTGGTCGCGAGCAGCGAGCTGCGTGAGAGACGCGGCCGCGCCGCTCGCGCAGCAGCGCTCAACGTTTTCTCTCCGGAGCAGGCCGCGGCGCGCTACCACGCGATCTATAATTCCGCTGTGACCGCCGCGTGAAGGGAAGGATCCTCACCGCGCTGCAATGGGTTTTTGCCGCGCTCGTCGTCGTCTTCGTCGCGATCCAGTTGTCACGCCGCTGGAGTGAGATCGGTCCCGCGCTCGCGAGTCTCCAGATCGATTGGCCACGCCTCATCGGTGCGTCGCTCATCGTGCTCGCCGCCTACGCGGTGCTCATCGAGACGTGGAGGCGCGTGCTGGCGGCGTGGGATACGAGGCTCTCGTGGCCTACCGCTGCGCGCATCTGGCTCGCGGCGAGTCTCGGGAAATACATCCCAGGAAATTTCTGGTCGCTCGCCGCACTTGGCGTCATGGCGCGCGATCGGGGCGCTTCGAGCGTCGCGGCCGCTGGCTCGTCGATCATAGTCAACATCCTGAACCTCGTCTCGGGGCTCGCGCTGGTGCTGCTCTTCGCATCGCAGCTCGTCCCCCATGCGTGGCTCTTCGCTGCCGTTGCCGCGATGATCGTTGCGCTCGCGTTGGCGGCGCCGCTGATACTGCCGCCCGTGGTCCGGGTCGCCTGCCGGCTCACGCGTCGCGACATTCCGCTTCCGCGTGTGCCGGCAACGACCGTATGGCTCTCGCTCGCCGGCACTGCGCTCGCCTGGTGCGCCTACGGCGTGGCGTTCAAGCTGTTCGCGCAGGCGCTCCTCGGCGTCAGCGCGGTGCATGGGTCCGTCGTACTATTTATTGCCGGCTACACGGTCGCGTATATTGTCGGGTTCATCGCCGTGTTCGCTCCCGCGGGATTGGGTGTGCGTGAGTTTGGCATCATCGAAGGCTTCACGCGCCTCGGGCTCATGGACAGCGGCGCCGCAACGATAGTGGCAATCGGCAGCCGACTCTGGCTCACAGTACTTGAAGTTCTGCCCGGCCTCGTCGCACTTGCGGCGGGGCGCACGAAGACTCGAACCCGCCCGTCATGACCGCCGATCACGCTGCAGCGCGCGAGACCGCCGAGCTCGTCTCACCATCCGATGGCCCGCGCGGGGCTACGGCGTGGGCGGCTCTCGTCTACGCCGTAGCCACGCTCGCGCTTGGCTGGCACGCACTCGGTGGCAAGTTCCTCGTAGGGCCCGACAGCGATCAGTACATCGCCGGTTACGCGTTCCGCGAATACGCCGCGGCCACGTTGCGCGCGACTCACGCGTTCCCGCTCTGGAACCCATATCAGTTCGGCGGAATGCCGTACGTCGCCGCCATGCACGGCGACATCTTCTATCCCACGTTCCTGCTGAGGATGGTCCTCCCGACCGATGTCGCGATGACGTGGGGATTCATGATCCACGTTTTCCTCGCCGGCCTCTTCACGTACATCTTCATGCGGCGTGCGCGCTTCGGCTTTGCCGCGGCGCTGATCGGCGGCGTTGCTTACATGATGAGCGGCCACATCGCCACTTACGTCAATCCCGGCCACGACGGCAAGCTGTTCGTGGCGGCGCTATTTCCGCTGCTGCTTTGGGCGATCGTGGCGTGGGTGAGAGACGGCAGAATGTGGGGGGTGGGCGCGATCGCTCTGATCGTCGGCCTCGACGTTCTCGCCCCGCACCCGCAGCTCTTGCAGTACTCGCTCCTCGCCGCGGGAGCTTACGCGATAGTCCTCGCCGTGGGTCTCGTACGCGACGAGGAAGCCAACTCGCGCGCCGCAATCACCCGTCTTGTAGTCGCGCTAGGTGCAGTCGTACTGGGATTGTGCATTGGGGCTGTGCAGTATTTGCCGGTGCGTGAGTACGTCGCATGGTCGCCCCGCGCCTCGGGCATCGGCACGTACGCGCGCGCAACGTCGTACGGGAAGAATCCGCAAGAGATCTTCAATGCGTACCTCCCGGAGTTCACTGGGATCCTGGACCGCTATTGGGGACCGAACCGAATCCACCTGCAGGGCGACTACGTCGGCGTCGTCGTGCTGATGCTCGCCGGCGCTGGTCTCGTCGGCCTGCGTCGCGATCCGCGGTCCCGCGAGCTCTGGTTCTGGCTTGCGACCGTGATCGTCGCGCTTCTGTGGGCGCTCGGCGCTCACACTCCGTTCTACAACATCCCGTTCTACCTGGTCCCGGGGACGCGCTACTTCCGCGCTCCTGACAGCGTCTTCTTCGTCGGAACTCTGGGGATCGCGATTTTCGCGGCACGTGGCACTGAGCGCGCGCTGCGATGGGAGATCTCGCGAAGGTACGTGGCCGGATGGTGCGTCTTCGGCGTTGCCGTGCTGCTGCTCGGGGCCTTCGGTATCCTCACCGATATCGCTCATACAGTCGCGCCGCAAGGAACCGAAGACCTGGTTGACGCCAACGCCGCGAACGTGATCACCGGTGCGCTGCGCGCCCTGATATTCGTCGTCGCGACGGCTGCGTTCATCACGCAAGGGAGAAGACTGCCGCGAGTGCTGTTCGGATTCGGGCAGCTTGCCGTCCTCGCGTTTCTCATGCTCGCCGACCTCTGGTCCGTCAATGAGCAGTACTGGGTTTTCTCCCCGCCTGCCAAGGTTCTCTACGCGTCCAATCCGGCGATCGATTATCTCGCGCATCTTCCGCAGCCCGCGCGTGTCGTCACGTTACAGCTCGCCGATAACGCCTCGTACGCCGACTACGATGGCGCCGGACTGATGGTCCACGGTGTTCTCAACACGCTCGGCTACCATGGCAACGAGCTCGCGCGCTACAACACGCTGCTCCAAATCCCGCAGGGGAGCGGACCAACCCCGGAGTCACGCAAGGTCGCCATCGCGAGCCCGAACGTGCGGAGGATCACCGCTACCAACTACGTGCTCACGAACACTGCCATGTTCGGCCAGGCGCTCCAGGGCGCGGTGCAGGTCGCGGGGCCGCCGACGGAGGATTCTACGGGGATGTCCGATTACGTCTTCAAGATCCCCGGCGATGCGCCGTTTGCCTGGGTCGCGCCAGTGATCGTCAAAGCGGGGGACGATGCGGCATTCAACACCGTGGTGAATCCGCAATTCGATGTCGATCGGGCCGCGATCTTCGACACGTCGGCACATGTCGCCGCGGTCGCGGACATCAAGGCGCTTCCGCCGGCCACGGGCATCGCCGTTCACGTCGACTCGTACGCACCGGGCAGGATCCGCCTCTCGCTCGACCGTCCAGCACCGGCCGGTTCGGCCCTGATCGTCGCCGAGAACTACTATCCAGGATGGCACGCGACGGTTGACGGGAAGGCCGCGGAGATCGGTCGAGCCCAGTTCGTGTCGATCGGTGTGCCGCTCTCCGCCGGCGCCCGGGCCGTAGCGCTCGACTTCAGCAGTTCCGCGTATGAAACGGGGAAGGTGGTCACCTGGATCGCGATCTTCTGCTCAGTCCTCGTGCTCGTCGGAGGAGCCGTCGCGGAGCGCCGCCGGCGTGCCTGACGCGCATTCGAGCTCCGCGCCGACCATCGATGCGGAGCCGCTGAGGCGTATTCTCGTCATCGTTCCCACGTACAACGAGCGTGACAACGTCGGCAGAATCCTGCCGCTCATCCTCAACCAGGATCCGCGAATCGAGGTTCTCGTGGTCGATGATGGGTCGCCGGACGGCACCGGCGCCGTCGTCGCCGAGATGGCTGGCTCTGAGCAGCGGATCCATCTTCTCGAGCGCGGGAAGAAGATGGGCCTTGGCACTGCCTACCTCGCCGGCTTCGAGTGGGCGCTCGGCCATGATTACGACGCGGCCTTCGAGATGGACGCGGATTTCTCCCACGATCCCAGGCACATTCCGGAGTTCCTGACGACCCTCGAGACAGCCGACCTCGTGCTCGGGTCCCGCTACCGCGACGGTCGCGTCACAGTGGTCAACTGGCCGATCGGCCGGCTCGTGATGAGCTACCTCGCGAACATCTATGCGAGGGCAATCACGCGCCTTCCGGTGTTCGACGCCACCGGCGGCTTCAAGGTTTTTCGGCGGAAGGTACTTGAGGCGATCGATCTAAGTGCGGTCCACTCCAACGGTTACGCCTTCCAGATTGAGATGACTTATCGCGTGTGGCACCGCGGCTTCAGGATCGCCGAGATCCCGATAGTGTTTCATGACCGGACCTTGGGGGAGAGCAAGATGTCGAAGCAGATAGTGCGCGAGGCGATCTGGATGGTCTGGCGGCTGCGGTGGCAGGCGTTTCGTGGAAGGATCTGAGATGACTCGCGGCCGCCGCTTCTACAAGATGACCGGCTCCGGCAACGACTTTGTCTTCGTGAACGCAGGGGACGGCGATACCTCGGCGCTCGAGGAGCCGGCGACCATCCGCCGTCTCTGCGCCCGCGGCACCGGGATTGGAGCCGATGGGTTGGTCGTCCTCGAGCGTCGGGATCGGCGGAGTGTTGCGATTCGCTACTACAACTCCGATGGCTCGGCGGCGTCGCTCTGTGGTAATGCGACGCTGTGCACGGCGAGCCTTGCGACGCAGCTCGGCCTCGTCGGCGCCGACGGCTTCGTGATAGAGACCGGCGCGGGTGGAGTAGCGGCGCGGCTTGAGGGGGGCGATCCGGTCTTCGATTTCCCGCTGGTCAACGACGTCGCTCCCGTATTCGATCCGATTCCCGCGGCGCCAGGGGAGCTGCGGCTGGGCTACGCCACGGCTGGCGTCCCGCACGTCGTCATTCTGGTCGATGACGTGGATGCGCATGACGTCCTGGCGCGTGGCCGCGCGGTGAGGTTCGACACGGCGCTGCCTGCGGGCGCGAACGTCAATTTCGTCGCGCGGGGGGCGGGCGGACATTGGCGGATCAGAACATACGAGCGTGGCGTGGAGGGTGAGACGCTCGCGTGCGGCACCGGGTGTATCAGCACCGGGATCATGCTGCGGGTCTGGGGCGAGAGTTCGGGCGACGCGGTGCTCGAGACGCGCTCCGGCCGCGCGCTGACCGTCCGTCCTTCGCCGATCGACGGGGGTTGGATCGGCTCTCTCAGTGGCGAAGGTCGTCTCGTTTACCGCGGGGAGTTGGTGGACGTGTAGGGTTTTCCCACATTTCCCACATCCTCTAGTTTACATAATCCATATTATACGCACTTGCCGGCTGCGGACTTGGCAGGCATTGAGCATGGCTGAGACGGCCGGTGTAGGTGCGTCCCCGCTGTCTGGTGTCTCCGCTGCACCCCGCTCCTCCGGAGACATGCCGGGTCGATGGATCCGCGGACGTGGGAGGCGAAGGTCGGCGCCACGGGGGTCAAGCGCGTGGCCGCGGTCGCGCTGATGAACCCCGCGTGTTGCACGCGCCGGTTACGACGGCGCTCGGTACGTGCGGCGTACCGCCGCACCGCGCACTGTCGAAAAAAGGGGCAGCGACCGGATGGCCCGCTGCCCGCTCTTTAGGCTGATGAGATGTCACGTGTGCCGGCGGCCCAGGGCCGCGCGCACCGCCCGATCGCGTCTAGACCTTTTCGGGCTGCGCCTCGAGCTCACCGAGCCGGACTTCAGCTTCGGCCGTGAACCCGCTCTTCGCGTCGCTCAGGAGATCGTTCCAGATCTTGATTGCTGCTGCCTTGTTTCCGCCCGACTGATACGCGCGCGCCTCCATCGCCTTGGCGCTGTTGGCATCCGCCGGGAATCGCGCGGCGCGCGCCGCCTGGTCGTACTGCTGCGCAGCCGCATCCCACTTCGAGAGCCCCTCGTACCCGACGCCACGCAGAATACCGGCTGCGTACTGAAGATCGCCCTTTTTTCTCGCAGCGTCAGTAAGCGCGTCGATCCCTTGCTGATACTTGCCCTGCTGGTAGTACAGCTTGGCCAGCGCCATCGATGCTTCCGCGCCTCCGTTTGTCCCGGCGTAACGTGTACTCGCCTTCCGTAGATCGGATTCCGCGAGCGGAATGTTCCCCGACTGCACGCTTTGCAGCCCCGTCTCGTAGGCCGTCTCCGCATGCTGCTCCTTGAGCGCGGCAGACCGGAAGTAGAACCATGCTGCCCCTCCGATCACGATCAGAGCGACGAGCACCCACGCGAGATGCTGCTTGTACCGGTCCCACATCTCACTGTAGCGCTGCTCGCCGACGTCGCCGCCAAACGCAGCACTGCCGCTGACCTTAGCCATGAGTACTTGGTTTACAAGTTATGAAGAAGCCACCGTCGTGCGTCCGCGGTCGGGCCGCACACGCGCAGCATCGGTCTCGACGCTTCGCGCCGCGGCCCGCCGACCCGGCGCCCCAACCGCGTGCGGGCGAACGATCGCGAAATATATCCGAATGACCGCCACGAGCTACCGCGGTTCGCACCCAGCACCGCTGGTACCCGGAACGCGACCGACAGCTCCCGGGCGTAAAGCCTTGCGCCGCAAGCGATTGATAAGGTGACTTGAAGTTGAAGCAGCTCACTACGTTGAACCCGGTCGGCCTGCTATTCCGGGGACGGACGAACTCGCGATACGGAATTCATGACGGGCGCCGTCGCGCCCGCGCCTCACGCCCACTCTCGCATGTTGCCAGCGTGAACGAGGGCGCGGATGACAGCTTTTTTTGACAACGGCCAACGGTGTAAAACTGTCAACGATCTGGCGTTTTCCCTCTAGCGCCCCCGGGGTGACTCGAACACCCGGCCAACGGTTTAGGAAACCGCTGCTCTATCCACCTGAGCTACGGGGGCCATCGGAGCTTGCGTAGTGCAAACTTAAACGATCCAGCGAGATCGAGCGCGCTTCACTCCTGCGGTGCAGCAATGCGACCAGCGTAACACGCGCCGTCGCGCAGTGCGCGGGCTGAGTCGTCCGCTCCGCTCTATCAGCACCGCGTGGCCGTTGACGGAACGCGTCCTGCGTGACGACACTGGTAGAATATGGCGTCACCGCTCCCGCATCTTCCTGATCTCCACAAGGCTACCGCTCAGCTTGCCGCTGTGGTGCGCGACTTCGTGGCAGACGACGCCATTCCTGAATCGCTCGTCGAGTTCGCGGCCGCTGAAGCACTCGCGGCGATGCGGGCCCACGGATGGCCCCCGGCCAGGGCGCTGACGCACTGTCGCCGGGTGATCACTACGCAGATCTCGCTGCGCGTCGCCGGCCGCTCGGCGAGCCGCCATAGTTGGCTCGACCGCCAGCTTCCGCTCTGGTTGGAACGCTCTTACAACACGGCTTGACGCGTGTGGTGCGCGGCGTGTAATTGAACGCGCGCGCTCCATACTGTATTTTCTGTGGCAACCGTGGACCGCGCGCGAACGAATAGCGCGCGGTCTACGTACGCTCTTCGTGGCCGGTCACCCGCACGTACAGTACGCGCGGGTCGTAGACGCACATTCCACCCGCAATACCCATGGCTGGATCGGATCTCCCCGCCGGACTGCCGGACCCCGCGTCGCTCAGGCCACGCGTACTGGAATATTTCCATAGCGCGCTGGGAGGGGTCGCATCCGACATCGACGAGCTGCGCGACGCGGTGTGCAATGTCTTCTGTCGCTTCGCAGATGCAGGTGTGGCGGTCGAAAAAGCGCTCGCCGCAGTCAACGCCGAGGTCGACCGGATCGCCCGGTCCGTTCCTGAATCGAATCCGGCGCTCCAGACGCTCAAGCGCATCGTCATGACGTGCTGCCTCGACTGCTACTACCCGCACGCTCCCGACGGCAACAGCGAGCGCGTCTCGGCCTGAGTTAGCGCACTCTCAGCTGTCGCCGCGCTCGCGCTCTTTTCCTAGTAGCGCGGCCAATACGGACGCGAGCGCCGCCTCCTGACTCATCTGCTTCGCGCCTGGAAGGACTATCTCGCCCGCCCGAACACGCCGCGCGAGACGCAGCAACAGCGCAGCGATCTGCTCGTTTGCGCTCGATGTTCCACGTCCCCATTCGGTTGATGACCACTCGTCCGCGGCGCGGCCTACGTCATCCGCCGGAGTGCCCAACGTCGACACGCCCTGCCAGTCGAACGCATCGCGCTCGTCTGCTACCCAACCTTCGCTGGACGCACCGGCCTCTTCGCGCACAGCACTCTGCTCGCCACGCGGCGCAGGTGGCTCCGAAGCGCTGGCCTCCCAATCCTCGGCGGCCTCGACGACGTCGTTCACTATTGGCTCTGGGATCCACGGCGTCTCGCTAAAGCTCTGGATCGCGTCGTCCAACCCCTCGGCTGCCGGAGCATGCGACGGCGGTGCCGCTTCGCTAAGCGGCCGGTCTTCGGTCGTCGCCGAGGATTGCGATGCATCCGGCTCAGTGTCGCCACCGCGCGCCTCGACCAGAAGGAATTCGTCTATCGACGGTAGCTGCTCATCCGGCGGAGAGACCATCGTCGCCGCTCCACCGCCCTGCTCCTCTGACCAGGACTCCGCTGAGCGGTCCAGCACGAAGGTCGTGATGAGCGGAAGCGAAGCGCTCGAGCCTCGCGCGGACGGCGGTACGAACGGTGGAAGCATCTTCGCCAAGTTAACCCTCCCAACCCTCTTTGCCCAGAAGCGGAACGAAGCGCACCGGAGCGACAGCAGTGTCCTCCAGCGACTCGCCGCGCCGCGTGATGAGGTGAAGCGTCTGCTCGTCGCGATCGCCGAGTGGGATGAGGAGCCTGCCGCCCTCGGCGAGCTGCTCGACATACGCAGTTGGGGTGCTCGGCGCGGCCGCGCTCACGAGGATCGCATCGTACGGCGCGTACTGACGCCACCCGAGGGTCCCGTCGCCAAGCAGGAACGACACGTTCCGCACTTCCAATTCCGCCAGGACCTCGCGAGCGCGGTCGAGCAGCGGAGCGATCCGCTCGACAGAGAACACCTGCGAGGCAAGCCGCGCTAGAAGCGCGGTCTGATAACCGGAGCCGGTGCCTATCTCCAGCGCCTTTTCCTTCCCCGTCAGCTTGAGGAGTTCCAGATACCGCGCGTGGATGGATGGTTGCGAGATAGTTTGTCCGCTCCCGATTGGCAGCGCGGAATCCTCGTACGCACGGTGTCGCACACCGGTCGGCACGAAGCGGTGGCGCGGTATCTCGTCCATCGCATGAAGCACCGACAGGTCGCGAATCCCTTCTTCCTGTAGTAGCTCGACGAGGTGACGCCGCGCCCCGCGAAACTCGTGCTCTACGGCTCCCGCCACCAGCTCTCCGCTGAATCCATCATCGCTCCATGAGTCAAGTCGAGGTGCAACGGTGTGACCGAGATGTAGCCGTCGTGAACTGCGCGGTAGTCGGCGTCGGCCTCGCCACTCCACGTGATCGATCCGGCGCCGATCCAGTAGAGTGGCTTGCCCCAAGGGTCGCTCGTCGGCTGGATCGAGTCGGTGAAGACCCGGCGTCCGAGACGCGTGAGCTTCACGCCCTTGATGTCGCTGCCGAACACCGCTGGAAGATTCACGTTGAATAGAGTCGAGCGCGGAACGTCGAGCGATGTGAGATGATCGATCAACATCGCGACGCTCTCGAGGTGCGCCTCGAGCCGCTCGGGCTCGGACCGCATGTCGCGGCCCGCGAACGAGAAGGCGATGCCGGGGACTCCGAGCACGAGTCCTTCCATCGCCGCCGCGACGGTTCCGGAGTAGAGAACGTCCTCGCCCATGTTCTGGCCATGGTTTATCCCACTGAACACCCAGTCGGCGCGCGATGGCATTAGCGCTTCGAGGGCGAGCATCACGCAATCGGTCGGAGTACCATCCACCTGGAACCGGTCGTCGCCGAGCTTCACGGCGCGCAGCGGACGATGCAGTGTGAGCGCGTGGCTCGTCGCGCTCTGCTCCCGATCGGGCGCGACGATGGTTACGTCGCCGAAGCGCGACGCCGCCCTCACGAGGACGTCGAGGCCTGCCGCGAAGATTCCGTCGTCGTTGCTGCAGAGAAACCTCACGCGCGGAACACTCCGGCACGGTGTCCCCATAGCGTACGCGCCACCCGCCATGCATCCGAGAGCTGCCTGAAGTGGCTCGGCGGCCCGTAAATAGTGGGGACCGTGACCTCTGCGATGCGGTAGCCGCGGCGCGTGGCACGCACCAGGAAGTCCGTCTCGAACTCGTAGCGGTCGCCGCGAGCCTTCACTGTTGCGATCACGTCGCCGCGCATCGCGCGGAACCCCGACTGACTGTCCGAGATGCGCGCCTTTGTCACTGCGCGTGTCGCGGCACTCGAGAGCCGGTTGGCGATCTTGCGGTGCGCGGGGACGACGCGCGCGTCGAGAGTGCGGCTGCCGATTACGATATCGGCGTGAGCGAGTGCGTGGAGCAATCGCGGCGCGAAGGCCGCGTCGTGCTGGCCGTCCGCATCGATGGTGAAAACAGGATGGCCGCCGCGATGCAGTGCCGCGTACTCGAAGGCTGCCCTGAGCGCAGCGCCCTTCCCGCGATTGTCGTCGAACGCTATGACGTGATCGCATGCACGGCGAAGCATCGCGCGAGTCGCATCGCGCGAGCCGTCGTCGACCCCGATGACGAACACACCCGGCACCGCGCGACGCACTCCCGCCACGACCGACGTCACGGACGCTTCAGCATTCAGCGCGGGGATGATGCACACGGAGGTCGTAAAGCCGGTTGGCGGCCGGAGCGAGTCGATCACGAGTCTGCCTCACCCTCGTCTGGATCAGCGGCGACCGGGTCGCCGCGCAGCGTCGCAGCGATGTTCTCCAACGCATGCTCCAGCGATGCGATGCTAGCGCCATCGAGGGCATGTAGCGCGCGCGCCTTGAGTTCTCCCGTTTTCCTGAATTCCGCCACGCGCTGGCGTGCTCCGTCGATGGTGTACTTGTCGACGTAGAGCAGCTGCTTCACGAGCATTATCAGCTCCACTTCGCGGCGCTGGTACACACGATTGCCAGAACGGTTCTTCGCGGGATGCAGGAAGCGGAACTGGCTCTCCCAGTACCTGAGGACGTGAGGCTTGAGATCGGTGAGCTCGCAAACGTCACCGATCGAGAAGAACTCGCGCACCGGAATCGTCGTCACTTGTCTCACCCTCTCAGTCGTCGCGCTCGGGGCGCGGGTCGCGGTGAATGAGGTCGGTCATCGCATCACGCGGAGATGCTCCATCGAAGAGCACGCTGAACACAGCATCCACGATCGGCATGCGCACTCCCGCGCGAGCCGACAGCGCCTGCACCGAGCGCGTAGTGATCACTCCCTCGGCGACGGTCTGGCGGCCGGCAAGCGCTTCATCGAGCGACTTGCCGCGACCGATCTCGACGCCGAGCGCCCGGTTGCGGCTCAACGACCCAGTGCATGTCAGCACAAGATCACCGAGCCCCGCGAGTCCCGCGAACGTCTCGCGCTCCGCGCCGAGCGCGATACCGAGCCGCGTCATCTCGGCGAGGCCGCGAGTGATCAGAGCAGCCCGCGCATTGAAGCCAAGGTCGAGCCCCTCGCACACGCCAGTCGCGATCGCCATCACGTTCTTGACCGCGCCGCCAAGCTCTGCGCCGACGACGTCGTGCACCGTGTAGACTCTGAAAACTGGAGAGTGGAAGGCCGCCTGGACGAATTCCGCCGCGCTGCGGTCAGTTGACGCCGCCACGACGGCCGTCGGCTGTCCACGCACGACTTCTGCGGCGAACGACGGTCCGATCAGCGCAACCGGCGTTTCGGTCTCGAACACCGATCCTACGACTTCTGTCATCCGCGCCAGTGTGTGCTGCTCGATTCCCTTTGAGGCGACGACGACGAGCGCGCCCGGTGGAACGTGTGCGCGCGCGGCCTCCGCGACGGCGCGCGTCACGTGAGAGGGCGCGACCATCACGATGCACTCTGCATCGCGCACAGCGTCACCGATGCGCCCCGACGCCCGCACGGCACCGTCGAGTCTCACGCCCGGCAGGAATCGGTTGGTGTGCGAGGCGTTGATCGATTCGACCACGTCACTCTCGTACGCCCATACACATACCTGGTGCGAGTTTCGCGCTAGTCGGTCAGCGAGCGCGGTACCCCACGCCCCCGCTCCGATCACAGCGCAGCGCATGAGCCCTCCGTCATCGAAGTCATGACGCGCGTCGGGGACTCGCCACGGTTTCTGTCGGCACGCGCGACTTCACAAACCTGTGCTCCTCGCCACGACGAAGCCGCGCGATGTTGCCGCGATGAGTAACGAACACGAACAGGGCGACCACGAACGCGGCGATCGCCAGGGTATCGGTGTATGCCGCGCCCGTCAGGAGGAGCGCGACCGGAAGCACAAGTGCTGCGACGAGCGACGCCAGGCTGACATACCTGAACGCAGCGAAGACCGCGAGCCATACGACGAGTGCGATGAGCGTCGGGACCCACGCGAGCGCCATGAAGACTCCCGCTGCGGTCGCAACTCCCTTACCTCCCTTCTGCCAGCGCAGGAAAACCGGGCGAACGTGCCCGATGATCGCAGCAACCCCGAGCGCCAGCGCGAACAGCTCGCCGTGCGCGGATGCCACGATGCGTGGCAGAAGCAGCACGGGGAGAAACCCTTTGAGAAAGTCAGCGAGAAAAACCATCGCTCCGATGCGAGCGCCAAGCACTCGCACCACGTTGGTAGCGCCGAGATTGCCGGACCCGTGCTTTCGCAGATCGACACCGCGCGATTGCCCAGCGAGATACGCCGATGGTATGGAGCCAGCGACGTAAGCGACAATGATCGCAGTCGCCTGGGCTATCGGCGACGAGATCATCAGGCGGACTTACGACGGAGCACGATGTTCAGAGGGTTTCCGGTGAAGCCGTAAGCGGCGCGGAAGCCGTTGTGGAGATAACGCACGTAATGCTCCTGCACCAGCTCCGGATGATTGCCGAACACCGCGATGGTGGGCGGCGCGGTCTCGACCTGCGTCGCGTAGTTGAGCTTCACCTCGATCCCGGCTGCCTGCGGCGGCTGTCTCCGCGCGAGGAGGTCCTGCAGCGTCGTGTTCACGTCGGAAGTGGTCACGCGCTTCTCACGCTCCTGCTCGATCTCGAGGATCGTGTCGAGGATCCTGCTCACTCGCTGGCCGGTGATCGCGGACGTGAATATGAACGGGACGAAGTTGAGATACGGAGCCTTCTCGACGATCTCCTTCTGGAACTTGGCCGCCGTGTTGTTGTCCTTCTCCTTGAGATCCCACTTGTTCACGATGAGCATGAGCGCGCGGCCCGCATCCCACGCCATCGTTGCGATTTTGAGATCCTGATTATGCAAGCCGTCGATCGCATCGATGACGAGGATGCACACTTCGGCGCGCTCGATCGCGCGGCGCGTTCTGAGCGAGGAGTAGAACTCTATCCCGTCGTCGATCTTCGATTGCCGCCGCAGCCCGGCCGTATCGACGAATACGAAGTCACGCCCGTGATAGCGCAGCGGAGTGTCTATCGCGTCGCGCGTGGTTCCAGCCACCTCGGACACGACCAGGCGCTGCTCGCCGAGCAATCGGTTGACGATCGATGACTTACCGACATTCGGGCGACCGATCACCGCAACGCGAATCGCGTCAGGCCATTCCTCCGCGCTCTCCGGGATGCGCTCGACGATGGCGTCGAGCAGATCGCCCGATCCCTTTCCATTCGTAGCTGACACCGGAACGGGATCGCCGGCGCCGAGCGCGAAGAACTCGTAGTAGTCGAGCGATGCGGGATCATCGACCTTGTTCGCGACCACCAGCCAGGGCTTGCGCGAGTCGCGCAGCAGGTCGAGCACCTTCGAATCGCTCGGGTGCAGCCCCTGCTTCGCATCCACGACGAAGACGAGAAGATCCGCCTCGGCGATCGCCTCGAGCACCTGTCGGCGGATCTCGGCGTCGATCGCCTCGTGCGTGTTCTCGGGAAGTCCGCCAGTATCGACGAGCCAGAACGCGTGACCGTTCCACTCGGCGCGACCAAAGTGTCTGTCACGCGTGGTCCCCGCCTCCTCGCTCACTATGGCGGAGTTGCCACCGACGATCCTGTTGAAGAGCGCCGACTTACCTACGTTCGGCCGCCCCACTAGGGCCACGACAGGAGTGCTCATGCCGCAGCCAGCAAGCGGTCGCCTCGGCAAGGACGTCGACAAAATCGTACGACGGGAAGATCGGAATCGGGAGCGCATCGCGCACGTCAGTGAAGGTCGCGTCGTCGAGGAAGATCCCATCCTCGTTGATGGTCTCCGCCGGGATGAGCGCGAAGTCGAGATCACTACGTCCCGCGAGAGCGCGCGCTGATGTCCGCGCCGACGAGGAGGCCGGAGGCGGTCGTGGTTGGGCCGAAGAGCGAGTTCTCCATGACGATCATCTCGAAGTGCGCACCGGTCGCGGCAGCCAGGTCGGCGAGCATAGGTGGCATGAGCGTCGCGCATGGAGACACCGGTCACGACACCTATGCGCTTGTCGCGCATCTCGGGTACGTCGGCGATCCCGGCATCCAGCCGCATCCGTAGCGAAGTCACAGCGCCGATGCCGTTCTCGATCTGCGCGAAGTCGCCGTAGTGCGACGGACCCGGCAGCTCGCGACCAGCGAGCAGGTAAAGCTCGTCCGAGCCGAACACCCACGTGGTGCCGCGCTCACGAGCAGCGCGCTCTCCCCATCTCTCTACATGCGCGAGCAGAGCCAGCGCGTTGGCACGATCCATCGACTTGCCCGTGTACAGGTGGGAGAACTGGGTGAGTCCGACTGGCACGACCGCAGCTGAGATCACCGCATCGCCGAGGTTCCAGAGGTCACGCAACGACTCCTCCAACACTTCGCCGTCGTTCAGACCGGGGACTACGACCATCTGGCAGTGGAACTGGATTCCGCCTGCCGCCAGTCGCGTGAGCTGCTCGACGATGTTTGGGACGCGCGGGTTGTTGAGGACGACCTTGCGCGCCTCCCAATTCGTGGCGTGGACAGACACGTAGAGTGGAGACAGCCGGTACTCGAGGATGCGCTGGATGTCACGCTCCTTCACGTTCGAGAGCGTGGCGAAGTTGCCGTACGCGAAGGAGAGGCGGTAGTCGTCGTCGCGGATATAAAGCGGCTTGCGGAGCCCTTCCGGCAGTCCCTCGATGAAGCAGAACTCGCAGCGGTTGGCGCAGCGCCTCACGCGGGGCGGCTCGAGCGTGATTCCCCACGGATCCATCTCGGGGCGCTCCACCTCGAACACCACTTCGTCGCCGTCAGGGAGCCGCGCTTCTACCGCGACCACCTCTTCTGCGGACAGAAATTCCCAATCGAGAAAGTCGGAAATCTCTCGCCCGTTGACGCTCACGATCTCCGTGCCCGGAACGATTCCTACTTCATCTGCGACGCTTTCCGGCTGAACTCGGGAGACCCTGACCATAGCCGAGTAAATCTATACGAGGCTGAGCCGAAAGCCAAGTCTGACAACGGGTTAGCACGGTTCGCTTGAGGAGCAAGTTGAAGCGTCCGGCCAACACCGATCGCAGCCGTCGCTATCCCTCCGTCGCGACCGCCGTTGCCGGCTCGACCTTGAGGTAGTGCGCGATTATCGAAGAGGCGACGTGTGCCGCGCGGCCGCCGTGTCCGCCGAATTCCACCATCACCGCGACGACGATCGTGGGATTGTCGGCCGGGCGCGAAGCCGACGAACCATGCGTGGTTGAGCTCGACGCCATTGACGCGCTTCCCCGTCTGCGCGGTACCGGTCTTACCCGCGAGCATGACGCCCTGAATCTGCGCCGACTGCGCCGTTCCACTGGTGACGACCCCAGCAAGCGCCTTGCGAAGCCCGTCCATCTGCTCCTGCGTCAGCCGGAAAACGCGCTGGCGCTCCGCAGGCCGCCTCGCGATCGTCGGTACCGGCGCGCTGCCGTCGGTCGCGAGCGCCGCGTAGAACTTCGCCATGTTCACGACCGTCTGTGCGTCCTCGCCCTGGCCGATCGCAAGGTTCAAGGTGACGGAGTTGCTCCAGCCGCGTGCACCGTAAGTCTTGTTGTAGTAATCGACGGCGTACGGCCACAAGGGGCGTTTCTCGTCCGGGAGATCGATCCCCGACTTGTCGTGCATGCTGAGGGAGATGCCGCCCGCGATCAGCTTCGAGAGCCCGATCTTGAGCCCCAGCTGATAGAAGTACACGTCGCACGAGACCTCGATTGCCTGAGCGAGAGTCACCGCTCCGTGTCCTGTCGGCTTCCAGCAGTGGAAGTACCTGTTGCCGTACTGAAATCCGCCGGTGCAAGGAACCGGCATCTTCTCGTCCAGAGTGACCAATCCGTCCTCGAGCCCGGTGACAGCGGTCACGAGCTTGAACGTCGACCCCGGTGGGTAGCGTCCCTGCGTGACCTTGTTGACGAGCGGTCGACGGTCGTCACTGAGCAGCGTCTTCCAGTAATCGGCCGGAATGCCGCCCGTGAACTTGTTCACGTCGTAGCTCGGCGCGCTGTAGAGCGCGAGCACGCCGCCGTCGCGCGGGTCGATGGCGATCACGCCGCCCTGCAGTGAGTCGCCGAACACCGACGCGGCGTACCGTTGGAGATCGAGATCGATGTTGGTGTACAGCGGAGGCGCCGGCTCTGGACTGAGATCGATTCGCTCGCCGGCCTGGCGAATGAGCCTTCCGCGCGCATCCACCTCGTCGTAGCGAACTCCCTCACGCCCGCGGAGCTGCTTCTCGTACTCTCGCTCGAGCCCGCCCTTCCCCACGAGCTGCCCAGGCTTGTAGCCCTGGTACTGTGGCGAGTTGAGATCGACGTCGGTGATTTCACCAGTGTACCCGATGAATGACGCGATCGTCGGTCCATCCGGATAGAAGCGCTTTGGAACCGACTGAATGATCAGCCGCGGGAAGTTGATCCTGTGCTCCTCGAGCACCGACACCACGTCCAGCGAAGCGTCAGGAATTATGACCGTTGGCCGGTTGGGATCGCGTCGATAGCGTCGCACCGCAGCGTCCGTCTGCTCGGGCGTGATCGTGATGACGCTCGAGAGCTGCCGCAGCACTGACCGCAGCGAATCGACGTTGGGCGGGAAGACGGACACCGCGTAGCCTGGGAGATTCTCCGCCAGGATGTTGCCGTGTCTGTCGTAGATGATTCCGCGCGGCGCGGGGAGCGGAATCGCCCGGAGTCGATTCTCCTGTGACTGCAGCTTGTACCTGTCGTGCTGCAACACCTGCGCGTTGAAGAACGCCGCCATGAGCGTGAAGATGATCGCGGCAACGCCCAGCGACGCCGCTCGCGAGCGGCGCGCAATGTCATTCGGATGAAGACTCACGCGGGTGACGGCTCCAGCAATGGCCGCATCAACAGAAGTACCAGCACTCCAGCGACAGCAGTCGCGGCAGCGGAGAGCGGCGACCACAACACGAGCTGCTGCAACAGCTCGACGCCGAACAGCCTGTGCTCCGCGACGAAGTAGATGATGTCAAACAGCCACTTGCCGACGAAGAAGAAGAGTGCGTTGAGCGGCAGGCTGTCGGCGAAGAATACCGCCTTGAGCCATGACGCGAGGTATGCGACGAAGGTCATCGCCAGCGCGCCCGCACCCAGCGTGTCGGGCGAGAGCGAGTCGGCGACGAGCCCAACGATGAAGCCTATGACGACCGCGCCGGACGGTCGCACGCGCACCGCCGTCGTCAGGACCGCGAGCAGCAGGAAGTCGATTGGCGCGCGCCAGCCAAGCAGCGGACGCAGCGTGAAATGAAGCAGCGTGAGCACCACAAAGGTGAGTACCGCGCGAATTATCCCGCCGATGGTCATCGAAGCGCGATCAGGGGTGTGTCGGCACGCGAGCGCTGTCACGCCGCGCGAGTGTGTCGCGGCGCAGCGAGTCGCGCCTCACGGAATCACGCCGCGCGCGCGCCGCACGCAGCGCTGCTGAATCGGCGGCTGTCATCGGCGCGGCCGGCGTCACGCCACCGCCCGCTGCGCGCAGACTGTCACGTGTCGCGGAATCCTGCGCGGCCTGACGCGCACGTGCCTCCGCGAGTGCTGCCATGCGCGTGAGCGAGTCGCCCGCAAGCACGATCTTCTTCTGCGACGTGTCGAGTCCCGTGCCGACTTCCCACACGTTCTGCAGGCCCTTCGCCACACGCTCAGGCTGGAGAATCATCACGGAGTACACATCGGCCGGGAATACCGCCGGACGGATGAGATAGGTCCGCGCCCACGTTTCGGTGGTCTTTGTCTCGCCGATCACGCGTCCAATCGGGATTCCGCTCGGATAGACGCCACCATAGCCGGAGCTGACGATCATCGTCCCGGGCTTGATCGGAGTGCGGAACGGAACACCGCGCATCTCCATCAGGTACCTGCCGGGTCCATTGTCGACATGGGCCTGCACAATTCCGAATGCAGATGGGGCCGCGGAATCGGACACCGACATCGCGCTCACGCGAAAATCGGGATGGGTCCAGACCATCGCATGGCTGATCGTCGGATCGACGTTGTCCACGACGCCGACGAGTCCCTCGGGCGCGACGACGGGGCTGAATCGCTGCACTCCAGCTAACGATCCCGCGCTGAGCGTCAGCCCGAACTCGTCGCGCACGCCGCGGCCATGGAGCGCCTCCGCTGGTACAAAACCCCACTGCAGCCTACTGCCCAGCCCCAGAAGCGCTCGCAACCGGTCATTCTCGCGACCGACGGCGGCGGCGCTCATCATCTCCATCGCCACGGAGTCACGCCGAATCACGATTGCGTCGTGGGTGAGAATCGCGCGCCGACTCAGCTCGGCGCGCTCCTGCAGCGCGAGCATGGGGGCCAGAAGACTGCGGCGCATCGCCGCCGCGACTGGGTCGCGTACGGGCGCTGGGAGGACGAGCGCGACGAGCGAGAGCGCCGCGCAGAGTCCCAGCATCGCGCGGTCGAGCTTAGTGCTGGCGCGTCCGGCCCGAGCCAATCCTCAACCTCAGGGAGTTAGCACTGACCAGTACTTCTCTTCGTCGTCGAGGATCCGACCGGTGCCGCGAACGACGCACGTGAGCGGATCTTCGTCGACGTGGATCGACAGACCTGTTTCCTGCGCGAGCAGCACGTCGAGCCCGCGGATGAGCGCGCCGCCGCCAGTCATCACGATGCCGCGATCGACGATGTCAGCCGCGAGCTCGGGCGGTGTTATCTCGAGCGCGCGACGCACGGCGTCGACGATCTGCTGAATCGGCTCCTGCACGGCCTCGCGGATCTCCGCGGAGTGCACGCGAACGGTCTTCGGAATACCGGAGACGAGATCGCGTCCCTTCACGTCCATCTCGCGCTCATCGCCGACCGGATACGCCGAGCCGACCTGGATCTTCATCTGCTCGGCGGTAGCCTCGCCGATCAGCAGATTGTGGTTCTTGCGCATGAACTGCAGGATCGCCTGGTCGAGCTCGTCGCCGCCCGTGCGGATCGACGTATCGCTGACGATCCCCGACAGAGCGATGACCGCGATCTCGGTCGTACCGCCGCCGATGTCGATCACCATGTTCCCGGTCGGTGTGTCGACCGGCAAGCCGACGCCGATCGCCGCGGCCATCGGCTCGGCGACCATCAACACTTCCTTCGCGCCGGCGCCGAGGGCGGAGTCACGCACGGCGCGCTTCTCCACTTCCGTGATTCCTGACGGTACGCAGACGATCACTCGCGGCTTCACACGGAAGACGTGGTTCTCGATGATGAGCGCGAGGAAATAGCGCAGCATCTTCTCGGTCACGTCGAAGTCGGCGATGACGCCGTCCTTCATCGGTCGGACCGCGATGATTCCCTCCGGCGTCCGGCCGAGCATGCGCTTCGCCTCGAGCCCGACGCCCTTCACTTTCTTGGTCTCACGATCGAGCGCGACGACGGACGGCTCGTTCAGAACGACTCCTTCACCCTTCACGTAGACGAGAGTGTTGGCGGTGCCGAGATCGACTGCGATTCCCGTTGCCGGGAACAGCGATCCACCTTTGAAAAAGGGCCAGCGCATTCGTGTCCTGCCGAGAGCGAGAGTTGTGCCTGACTAACTGATGAACGATTCCGGGTCGGAAAGCGGCATTCCGAACGCCTCGGCGACGCCCGGATACGTCACCCTGCCCTCGACGATGTTGAGCCCCTTTAGCAGCGCTGGGTTGTCGCGCAACGCTTGCTTCCAACCCTTGTTGGCAAGCTGCAGCGCGTACGGGAACGTCGCGTTCGTCAGCGCGAGCGTCGAAGTGCGCGGAACGCCGCCCGGCATGTTCGCCACGCCATAGTGGATGACGCCATCTACGACGTACGTCGGATTCTCGTGCGTCGTCGCGTGAATCGTCTCCACGCAGCCGCCCTGATCGATCGCCACGTCGACGATCACCGAGCCCGTCTGCATCGTCTTGAGGTCCTCGCGACGGATGAGCTTCGGCGCCTTGGCTCCCGGGATCAGCACACCGCCCACTACGAGATCAGCGGTGTGGATCTGCTCGAGAATGTTGTGCCGGTTCGAGTAGATGAGCGTGACGTTGGCCGGCATCACGTCGGACAGGTAGCGCAGACGCTCGAGCGACACATCGAGCACGGTGACCTTGGCGCCCAGACCCGCCGCCATCTTCGCCGCGTTGATGCCGACGATGCCGCCGCCGAGGATCACGACCTTGGCCGGCGCAACGCCCGGAACGCCGCCGAGCAGCACGCCACGGCCGCCGTAGAGCTTCTCGAGATACTTGGCGCCTTCCTGCACCGCCATTCGCCCCGCGACCTCGGACATCGGCGTGAGCAGCGGCAGCTCGCGACTCGGCAGCTCCACTGTCTCGTAGGCGATGCAGGTCGCGCCGCTGTCGATGTGCGCCTTGGTGAGCTTCTCGTCGGCCGCGAAATGGAAGTAGGTGAAGATGACCTGCCCCCGCTTCATGCGCGGCCACTCGACCTCGATCGGCTCCTTCACCTTCATGATCATGTCGGCTTCGCGCCAGACCGCGTCGGCGTCGGCGCCGATGGTGGCGCCGACCGCCGTGTACATCTCGTCGGAGAAGCCGCTGCCCTCGCCCGCGCCCGTCTCGATCAGCACCGAGTGGCCCGCCGTCACGAGCGCTTCAGCGCCCGCCGGGACGAGCGCGATGCGATTCTCGTTGGTCTTGATCTCTTTCGGAACGCCGATCTTCATGGTCGTTGGTCGGTTAGCGAGAATTGTTAGAGGTGCTGGCCCGAGACTCACGATCAGTCTGGCTCTCGGGCGTGAGACCACGTTCGGCACAGACTTCGGAGACTGTGTTCGCGTCGTCGATCGCGTCGACGAGCGCGAGCAGCTCGTCCAGCGGGCGAAACGGCTCGCCGTACAGCTCGAGGCCCGCCGCGCGGTACATCCGCGATCCCGACGCTCTCGAGCGAGAGAGTTATCTGCCCCTTCAGCTGCTGCTTCCCCGCCTCGATCTCCTCGCCGTCAGGCCGCCGTTGGCGAGCTTGCCGCAGCTCTGCGAGCACGACGGTCGTCGCCTGCGTCCGCGGACTCCGGCGAGGTCCCGACGTACACGCCGTGCATGCCCGCGTCGCGCGTGGAACGACGAGAACGTGTGCACGGCGTACGCGAGCCCGAGCTCTTCGCGAACGCGCTGAAAGAGCCGCGAGCTCATGCCGCCGCCGAGCAGCATGCTGACGAGGCAGAAGGCGTACCGGCGCGGATCGCCGTGCGCCACGCCGGTGCGCCGACCACGATGTGCGTCTGCGCACCATCGCCTGTCGACGTGCGTGTACGACGGCCCGGGTGGCTGCGGCGCAGGAGCCGCGAAGGCGCTTCCATCCGATCGCTATAGGAGTCGCCCCACCCGGTCTCGTTGAGGATGTCGACCAGCTCGGTCGTGCTCGACGTAGCCAGCGGCCGCCACGACGATGTTGGCCGGATGATAGGCGGCGCGGTGCAGCTCGCGCAGATCGCGCGTGGTGAGTCGACGCGACGGTGTCGCGCGTGCCGAGGATCCGAATACCCGTAGCGGTTGTCGCCCCACAAGCGCTCGTTGTGCAGCTCGAAGACGAGATCGTCGGGCGTGTCCTCGACCATCCCGATCTCCTCGAGGATCACCTTCCGCTCGAGCGCAGATCGCTCTGACGCAGCAGCGGGTGGAACACGAAGTCCGCCGATCACGTCGGCCGCGTCGCGAGGTGCTCGTCGAGCACGCGCGCCTGATACGACGTGTGCTCGCGCGACGTGTACGCGTCGAGCGAGCCGCCGAGCGTCTCGAGCGACGAGCGCGATCTCCTTGGCGCTCCGACGCTCGGTTCCCTTGAACACCATGTGCTCGAGCAGATGCGAGACGCCCATCTTCTCCGCGCCTCGTGGAGCGACGCCGCGCGCACCCAGGCCCCGAACGCGACCGACCGCACTCCCGGCATGTGCTCCGAGAGTACGGTCAGTCCATTGGGCAGAACGGTGCCGCTGGACGTCTGCGCGCCCGACGCGCTAGTCCCTGTCGCGCACGCTCCACCGCGGCGAGCGACGCGGACGGTCACTGCGCTCACCACGCTCAGCGCGCTCACGCACCGTCGACCGCTTCCACCGCTCGTCGCTCTCCGTCCGCAGACGCGCCACTCGGCGCCGTGCCGATCGCTCCGGCATCCTTCCGGGCGCTGGCTCGCAGCGCCTTCATCGAGAGGCGGAGGCGCCCACGCTCGTCGCGGTCGATGAGCTTGACCTGCACGCGGTCGCCCTTCTTCACGACGTCCTCGGTCTTCTCCGTGCGCCCGTGCTGCATCTCGGAGATGTGCACCAGCCCTTCGGTGCCCGGCATGATCTCGACGAACGCGCCGAACGCCGTCGTGCTCTTCACCGTGCCCTCGTACGTGTCGCCGACGACCGGCTCGGCGGTGAGCGCCTGCACCATCTGCCGCGCGCGCTCCATCGACTCGCCGCCAACGGCGGCGATCGTGACGAGGCCGGTGTCGTCGACCGTGAGCTCGGCGCCCGTCTCGTCCTGGATGCCGCGAATCGTCTTGCCCTTCGGTCCGATCAGGTCGCCGATCTTCTCGGGGCTGATCATGCACGGTGACGATGCGCGGCGCGTACGGCGACAGATCGGCGCGCGGCTCGGCGAGCGCCTTGTTCATCTCGCCGAGGATGTGCAGGCGGCCTTCCTTCGCCTGCGCCAGCGCTTCCTTCATGATCTTGAGATCGAGACCCTCGATCTTGATGTCCATCTGGATCGAGCGTGATTCCCTTCTCCGTGCCGGCGACCTTGAAGTCCATGTCGCCGAGGTGATCCTCGGTGCCGAGGATGTCGGTGAGGATCGCGTACTGCTCGCCTTCCTTGATGAGCCCCATCGCGACGCCGGCGACCGCGCGCGCGCATCGGCACGCCGGCGTCGAACAGCGCGAGCGAGCCGCCGCAGACCGACGCCATCGACGACGAGCCGTTCGACTCGAGGATGTCGGACACGATGCGGATCGTGTACGGGAACTCCTCGAACTCCGGCAGCACGCCCTGAAGCGCGCGCTCGGCGAGATTCCCGTGGCCGATCTCGCGGCGGCTCGTGCCGCGCATCGGGCGCACTTCGCCGGTCGAGAACGGCGGGAAGTTGTAGTGCAGCATGAACGACTTCGTCGTCTCGCCGGCCTCGTCGATCGAGTCGAGCCGCTGCACGTCGTTCGCGGTGCCGAGCGTGGCGGCGACGAGCGCCTGCGTCTGGCCGCGCGTGAAGAGCGCCGAGCCGTGCGCGCGCGGCAGCACGCCCGTGTCGATCGTGATCGGACGGACTTCGTTCGGCTTGCGGCCGTCGACGCGGAGGCCCGTGTCGAGCACCTGCGAGCGGAGCGCGTTGTACTCGACGTCGCCGACGATGTTCGATAGTCCTTCGCGTTGTCGGGGAACTCGGCGAGCCAGCTGCTTCGACGATCTCCTTCTTCACCTTCTCGACCGCCTCGATGCGCGTCGTGCTTGTCCTTCTGATTGAGCGCGTCGTTGATCTTGCCCTTCGGCCGAGCCCGTCGACGCGGTCGGCGAGGCCGTCGGGAGCTCGGCCGCCTGTCCACTCCATCTTTCGGCTGCCGCACCTTGCGCGAGCAGCTCTTCCTGCAGCGCGATCAGCTCCGCGATGCCCTTCTGCGCCGACGGTGATGCGCCCCGAGGACGTCGTCCTCACTGACTTCGAGCGCGCCGCCCTCGACCATCACGATCGAGTCCTGCGAGCCGGCGACGACGATGTCCATGTCGCTGTAGCTGCAGCTGCTGGAACGTCGGGTTGAGCACCCACTTGTCCTGCACGCGGCCGACGCGCACGCGCGGCGACCGGCGCGATGAACGGGATCTTCGACGCGTTCAGCGCGAACGACGCGGCGACGAAGCGCGAGCACGTCGGCGTCGTTCTCCTGATCGGCCGAGATGACGTAGACGAAGACCTGCACTTCGTTCTTGAAGCCTTCGGGGAAGAGCGGCCGGATGGAGCGGTCGATGATGCGAGCCGAGAGGATCTCGGCGTCTTGCGGGCGGCCTTCGCGCTTGATGAAGCCGCCCGGAATCTTGCCGGCGGCGTAGGCCTTGTCGCGGTATTCGACCGTGAGCGGGAAGAACGGCAGCGTGCTGTGGTTGTCGCTCACGGTCACCGCGGCGAGCACCATCGTGTCGCCGAACTGTGACGAGGGCCGACCCGGCCGCCTGCTTCGCCATGCGCCCCGTCTCGATGACTGAGCTTGCGTCCGGCGAAATGTCTTTCAACGCGTTGCATCATGTTTCGGTTTTTTTCGCTCTGTAGCTCTCTGTAACACGAAACGCGCGCATGATGGATGACAGGGATGTCATCCTCACGACGCGCGCTACCTGTTCAACTTTCGTGGATTAGTACCGGAGTCCGAGCTCGGAGATGAGCTGGCGGTACCCCTCGACGTCCGTGCGCTTCATGTAGTCGAGCAGCCGGCGGCGCCTGCCAACCATCTTCAGCAGCCCGCGGCGGCTGTGATGGTCCTTCTTGTGTTCCTTGAAATGATCGTTGAGATAGTTGATGCGATCAGTAAGGACCGCCACCTGCACGCGCGCTGAGCCGGTGTCGTTTTCGCTCGCGCGGTACTTCTCGATTGTCGGAGTCTTGTCGAAAGCCATGAAACAGGTTTGATCGTGTCGCGCGATCTGCGCGTGGTGTCTGCTAGTTCTCGGTAAGCCTTTAAAACTAAACCACTCCCCGCGATGTGCCAACCGCTTGGCTCAACCGGCGTGACCGCCGAGCGCAGAGATCCAGCGGCGGATGTCGTTGAACGTCACCGTCAGGAAGATGAGGAGGATGAACGCCAGACCGATCCGCGCGACGTTCTCGCGCGCGCGATCGGTGAGCGGCTCGCCCCGCACTGCTTCCACGACCTGGACGAGGATCTGACCACCATCCAGAATCGGGATCGGAAGGAGATTGAAGACCGCGAGGTTGATGCTGAGCAGCGCGATCAGATAGAACAGCACCTCGGCGCCAGCGCGCGCAGCCTGAACCGACGTCTGCACGATTCCAACCGGGCCGGCAAGGTCGGAGACCGATGCCTGACGTGTGGCGATCATCCGGAGCGAGGTGAAGACCAGGAGCGCCATGTCGCGCGTCCGCGCAGTCCCCTGAACGAGGGCGTCGCCGAGCGAGACGCGGTGGGTACCCAGTGACGGGTACAGACCGATCTTCCATGCGTTGGTCTTGCCCCCGGTCGCCGGATCGGTCGTAGTGTCGCGCTCCGGAGTTATGGCGAGTGTCTTCGGGGCGTTTGCCCGCATCACGGTTACGGTCACCGGGCGGCCGCCGGAGGCCTGGACCGTATCGACGAAGACGTTCCAGCTGCGCGCCGGGGCGCCGTTTACCGCGACGACGCTGTCTCCCGCAGCTATCCCGGCTCTGGCCGCGGGATAGCCGGCGATGACCTCGCTCACCTTGCTTGTCACGTCGCGGCTGTAAAGCGCTACACTGCCGACGTTTATCACCCAGCCTAGAAGCAGGTTCATCGTGACGCCCGCAACCATTATGACCAGTCGCGCGCCGAACGACTTCGATTCGAACCACCGGTTTTCGGGGACCGGATTCGGGCCAAAGGGCACCATCGCGGTCGGATCCTGTGGCTCGTCCGACGATTCCTCCCGGCCGCCTTCCAGCGCCGCCGCCGTCTCGTCCAGACGCGACGCCATCCGGACGTAGCCGCCCAGGGGCAGAATCGCCAGACGGTACTCCGTCTCTCCAAACCTCTTCCGCGCGATCGAGGGACCGAAGCCGATGGAGAAACGCGGAGCATAGACGCCGAACACCTTCGCCGCGATGAAGTGGCCGAGCTCGTGGACGAACACCACGAGACCGAAGACCAGAACGGGAGCGAGCCAGACGAGCATTCGAGAGGTTTGGAGGGTCGAGCGGCCAGCGAGACCGAATCGTCGTAATCTAGCCGCTGCCGGGACTTGCCTGGGTGTCCAACGTCGTGACAGCTTTGGGTGTATAACTCTGGCAAACGTGCTGTTCGCGGAACGCGTGGAGTGTCCACGCGCCGTGGCGCGACCCAACGAGGAGATCTACATGCGGGCTCTCAAGATGGCGGCAGTATCGCTATTCGCTCTCGCCGCGGCAGCGGCGCCGGTGATGGCACAAGGCGGCGGAATGGGCGGACCACCTGACCCGGCCGCGATGGCGCAGCGTAGCAGCGACCGTATGCTGCAGGGACTCACGCTCTCCGCCGCTCAGACAGACTCGGTCAAGGCAATTAACGCGCGCTATGCCAGCGACATGACAGCGGCCATGCAGTCGGCCGGCGGTGATCGCACCGCGATGCGCGCGCAGATGACCACGATGCGCACCAAGCAGCGAGCGGACATCCGCGCCATACTCACTGCGGATCAGCAGGCCATCTTCGACCGCAACGTGATCGATATGGACAAGGCACGCGCCAATCGCAGCGGATCTACCGGCTGACGCGGCTCGACCGGCATGAGAACGGTGGCTTACGTCAAGACGCGTAGGCCACCGTTTTTCCTTTCAGGCCTCTTCCTCGCCATCGGTCCGACCGGCACATTCCGCGTACCGTCGGCCAACCGCTCACCCGGACAACTCGATGACCACGCGCAGCTTCCTCATCGTGATTTCGCTGGGCTCGCTCGCCGCATGCGCGAGCAGCTCGATGCAGCGCAACGAAGAGACGACGACGAACATCGAGACGAACGGCGGCCGCGTGAGCGTCCGCTACGCCGCGGACGTCAGTCCGGTCGTAGATACCGTGGCAGCCGCGCCCGACGTCGTATGGGCGCGGCTCGTGTCCGCATACGGCAGGCTTCAGGTTCCGATAACTACGCTGGACACCACGGGCTACGCGATCGGAGCGGTACGCGCGCCGGTTCGCGGGCACATCGGACCGACGCAGCTGTCGAAGCTGCTCGATTGCGGAACGACGGCGATAGGCGTGCAGCGCGCAACGTCCTACGAGGTCACGCTCACCGCGGTGACTGAGCTGCACCCGGCGGCGGGCGGCACGGCTGTGCTCACGGTCGTGACCGCGAGCGCGGTCGATCCCAGCGGCTCGTCCAACGCCGTGCAGTGTGGATCGACGGGCTGGTTCGAGCAGCAGGTAGCGAACGCGGTGAAGTAAGCTCAGCCGCCCGCGCTACGTACGCTCGCACGCACAGCGCGCCCTCACGTGAGCGCGCGACGCAGCGTCGGCGGCGCTCAGCTCCTCGATCGTCGCAGACGGGAGATCGCCTAGCGAGCGCAGCGCGTCGTCGATCATGTGCGGGATATCCCCAAAGCCGATCCTGCGCGCGAGGAACGCAGCGACAGCGGCTTCGTTCGCTGCGTTGAACACAGCGGGCGCCGCACCGCCCCGCGCACCGGCTTCGACTCCGAGCGCGAGCGCTGGAAACGAAGCTCTATCGACCGGCTCGAACGTGAGCGGCGAGGACGCCACGAGATCGAGCCGGGGGATCGACGTGTCGCTCGTGCGCGACGGATGGGTGAGCGCGTAGAGAATGGGCAGCTCCATGTTCGGAACACCGAGCTGCGCTACCGTGCTGCCGTCGTCGAACTCGACCAGTGAGTGAACGATGCTCTGCGGATGCACCACCACATCGATGCGATCGTAGCCGATCCCGAAGAGATGGTGCGCTTCGATCACTTCGAGCGCCTTGTTCGCGAGCGTTGCGCTGTCGATGCTGATCTTGCGGCCCATCCGCCACGTGGGATGATTGAGCGCATCCTCGACAGTCGCCGCCGCGATGCGCTCCGGACTCCATCCTCTGAACGGTCCGCCCGACGCAGTCAGAACCAGAGCGACGCACTTCGCTCACCGGACGCGCGGCGATGCACTGGAGGATCGCACTGTGCTCACTGTCGATCGGTACTATCTCCGCGCCGCCGGCGTCGCGCGCCGCGAGCACGAGCTCGCCGCCCATCACCAGTGATTCCTTGTTGGCGAGCGCGACACGTTTCCCCGCGCGGAGCGCCGCGAGGGTAGCGGGAAGGCCGGCGGATCCGACGACCGCGTTGACCACGACATCGACTGAAGCGAGCGTCGCCGCCTGGACCAGACAGTCAGCGCCACACGCCCAGCCATCGGCACAATCATCGCCTTCTACAAGTCCCACAAACTCCGGCGACTCAGTGGCGACCTGGGCTCGCAGCAAGCTCGAGTTCGCGAAGGCAGTCAGCGCGACCACGTTGAACTTGTCGCGATGCCGCGCGATGACGCGCAGTGCAGCGGTCCCGATCGAGCCGGTCGAGCCAAGCACCGCGATGCCTGCCGTCACGCTGGCGCCGCGATGAGGAAGGCGTGAAGCAGCAGCGCGGCGACCGGGAGCACGAATAGCAGACTGTCGAATCGGTCGAGTATGCCGCCGTGCCCCGGGAGGAGTGTGCCGCTGTCCTTCACGCCGGCGTCGCGCTTCATCGCAGACTCGAATAGATCACCGATCTGAGCCACGGCGCTCACGACTCCGCCGAACACTAGTGCGACCACGGGCAGCATGGCGAGCTGCGCGAGCGGGCGAAGGACGAACATCACGTACAGCAGTGATATCACCATGGTGAACAGCAGCCCGCCGACAGCTCCGGCGATCGTCTTACCGGGACTTACCGATGGCAGCAGCTTCCGCTCGCCGAACGCGCGGCCGAAAGTGTACGCTCCTACATCAGTCGCCCATGTCAACAGCACCGGGAGCATGGCGAGTGCGGTGCCGCCTCGCGCGTCGACGACGTAGTCGTTGTAGCGCAGTAGGTAGAGGAAGGTGATGAGCGACGCGTAAGCAATGGCGAAGACCGTAGCCGAGGCCGCGAAGATCGGCCGCCGCCCGGGCGGTCTCACGAACACGACCACGCCCGCGACGACGAGCAGCAGCACTATCGCGTCGGTCGCACTCGGCGTGACGAGGCGCAGCTGCGCGGCATGCGCGACGAGCGGCACGGCCGCAGCGCACACGACCGCTATCGCATCCAGCGGATCAGCGCCGGCCGCGCGCGCTATCCGGCAATACTCCCACGCGGCAAGCGCGGCGAGCGCAGCGGCAACTGCAGCGAGAACGGCGCCCCCGAGATAGATGACGAGAATCCCGAGTGGCGCCGCAATGACCGCGAAGATTATGCGTCTTGCTAACTCTGACACTAGGCGGCCGTCAGACTTCCATGATTTCGGCTTCCTTCGCCTTCAGCATCGCATCGAGCTTCGCGATGTAATCGTCGTGCGACTTCTGCAGCTCGGACTCGGCTTTCTTGACCTCGTCTTCGGAAGTCTTGTCGAGCTTCTTGAGCTTGTCACGCCCATCGGTTCGCGCATGGCGAATGCCGATGCGTCCTTCCTCGGCGTAGCTTGTGCACGACCTTGACGAGCTCCTTGCGGCGCTGCTCGTTCATCGACGGCAGCGGGACACGAATCATCCCGCCCTGCGTGCTCGGATCGAGGCCGAGATCGGATTCGCGGATCGCCTTCTCTATCGCCTTGATCTGGCCCTTGTCGTACGGCGTGACCATGAGGATGCGCGGATCCGGGCGACGTGATCGTCGCCGCCTGATTGAGCGACATCTGCTGGCCGTACATCTCGACGCGTACCGTGTCGAGCATGTTCGGCGACGCCTTGCCGGAGCGGATCGAGCTGAACTCGCGCTTCGAGTTCTCGATCGCCTTCTCCATCGCGGCTCGCGCGTCCTTCACAATCTGCGGAATCGTCGTCATGATACGAGCGTCCCCACTGGTTCGCCGCGAACGGCCGCGATGACCGCTCCCGGATGGTTGATGTTGAGAACGATGAGCGGAAGCCTGTTCTCCTTGCACAACGTCATCGCAGTCTGATCCATCACACCGAGCTCGCGCTGCATGACGTCGCTATACGATATCGAATCGTACAGCACTGCGCTCGGATCCTTCTTGGGATCGGCGGAATACACGCCATCGACGCTGGTCGCTTTGATGATGACGTCGGCGCGCATCTGGATTGCGCGCAACGCGGCGGCTGTATCGGTCGAGAAATACGGGTTCCCTGTTCCGGCCGCGAAGATCACCGCGCGTCCCTTCTCGAAGTGCCGCAGCGCGCGCCTGCGAATGTACGGTTCCGCGATCTCTTCCATCCGGATGGCCGTCATCACGCGCGTATCGAGACCGTCGCGCTCGAGCACGTCCTGCATCGCGAGCGCGTTGATGACCGTGCCGAGCATTCCCATGTAATCGGCAGCGACGCGGTCCATGCCCATCCGCGAGATCTGCGCGCCGCGAACGATGTTGCCGCCGCCGATGACGAGCCCGACGCCGACACCGAGTGCGGCGACTCCCTTGATGTCCTCGGCGAACTTCGAGATCACGTCGAAGTCGAAGCCGAAGCGATGCTCTCCGGCGAGTGCCTCGCCGGAGAGCTTCAGGAGAATACGTTGGTACTTTGGCTCGGCCAACTGTTGCTACTCCTCGCCCATCTGATAGCGAGTGAAGCGACGGACCTGAATGTTCTCGCCGACCTTCGCGGACACTTCCTTGATGAGATCCGCGATGGTCTTCTTCGGTTCGCGGACGTATGGCTGATGGAGCAGCGCGACTTCCTTGTAGTACGACTCGACCTTTCCCTCCACCATCTTCTGCACTATCGCGTCGGGCTTGCCGCTCGCCTTCGCCTGCTCCTCGAAGATCCTGCGCTCGCGCTCGACGAGATCGCTCGACACGCCGTCCTTGTCGACGGCGACGGGCGCCGCGCTGGCGATGTGGAGCGCGATCTCACGTGCCGAGCTCCTTGAAGTCGTCGGTGCGCGCGACAAAGTCCGTCTCGCAGTTGAGCTCGACGAGCACGCCGACCTTGCCGTTGTGGTGGATGTAGCTCGTGATGAGCCCTTCGCTCGTCTGCTTCCCGGTGCGCTTCTCGGCCTTCGCGATCCCCTTCTTGCGGAGATGATCGACGGCCTTGTCCATGTCGCCGTTCATCTCTTCGAGCGCCTTCTTGCATTCCATCATGCCGGCGCCGGTACGCTGGCGCAGGGTCTGAACGTCTTTCGCTGTATACATCTCTTCTACTGTCGGATTGGGTTATGTCGATCTAGTTCAAACGAACGCCGCCGAGGAAGACCGCGGCGGCGTCGTGCATGTCGTCAACTCTGCTACTCGGCGGCTGACTCGTCGGCAACGTCGCCCGCATCGCCACTCGCCCTCGCCTCCCGCAGCGCCCTTGAGGCGAGCCGCGATGGCTTCCTGATTGGCGCGACGACGACGCGGCCGCCTGCGCCGACGGCGGTCATCGCCGCCTTCCGGCTCCGCGCCGCGATCGGAGCTGTACGTGTACGACTCGGTCTCCTCGACTTCCTGGCGGACCGGCGCCTCACGGCGTGCCTCGATGATCGCATCGGAGATCGCGTGCGTCATCAGCTCGACGGCGCGGATCGCGTCGTCGTTGCTCGCGATCGGCACAGTGATGAGGTCCGGATCAGCATTCGTATCGACGATCGCGACGATCGGAATGCCGAGCTTGTTGGCCTCGGCGACCGCGATGCGCTCCTTCTTGGAATCGATCACGTAGAGCAGCCCGGGGAGACGCGTCATCGACTTGATGCCGGACAGATTCTTCGAGAGCTTGTCGCGCTGCCGCGTCATGAGGAGCTGCTCCTTCTTCGTGTAGTTCGCGAAGTCGCCACCGCCTTCGATCCCGGTGTCGAGATCCTTGAGCTTGCGGAGCTGCTTCTTCGCCGTCTGGAAGTTGGTGAGCAGGCCGCCCAACCAGCGCTCGGTGACGAACATCGCGCCGCAACGCTCGGCCTCGGCCTTCACGATCGGCGCGAGCTGGCGCTTGGTGCAGACGAAGAGGACGTTGTCGCCGCGCGCGACTACCTCGCGCACGAGCTTCTCTGCCAGCTCGAGCTGGCGGAGTGTCTTCTGCAGGTCGATGATGTGGATGCCGTTGCGCTCGGCGAAGATGAAGCGGCGCATCTTGGGATTCCACCGGCGCGTCTGATGGCCGAAGTGGACTCCCGCTTCGAGTAGCTGCTCGAGATTCGGTTGGGGCATGCTGGATTTTGTAGCTAACGGTTGATGACGTCTCCCGCCTTCATCGCTTTCTCGACCGATCCTGGGACCGGCACCCGAGTTGGCTCTGGCGGGATGTGAGGTTTTAGCTGCAACTGCGCGTTCGGCGTTCAGGATTCGGGAACTGAACGGAAAAACAGTACTAGCTGCTATCTCTTGGAGAACTGGAACCGCTTGCGTGCCTTGGGGCGGCCGGGCTTCTTGCGCTCGACGACGCGTGCGTCGCGGGTGAGAAGGCCCAGTGCGCGAAGACGCGGCTTGTATGCTTCGTCTTCCTTTACGAGAGCGCGCGCGATCGCGAGGCGAAGTGCGCCCGCCTGACCGGACAGACCGCCGCCGTCGATGTTGGCAGTCACGTCATAGCGGCCGAGCGTGTCGGTCGCTGTGAACGGCTGCTGAATGGAGCTAACGTGAGCGGGGCGCGGGAAATAGTCGCCGATCGTGCGGCCGTTCACGAGCCACTTGCCCGAGCCGGCCTTGATGTACACGCGGCAGACTGCTTCCTTGCGGCGCCCGATGGTGTGCGTCTGAGCTTCGGCCATGGCTTACTTGGTGTCGGTGGAAATGGTGAGCGGCTTTGGCTGCTGCGCCTTGTGCGGGTGCTCGGCGCCTGCGTAAACGCGGAGCTTGGTGCGCATGTGAGTACGAGCGAGGGCAGTCTTGGGGAGCATCCCGTTCACTGCCTTCTCGATGACGCGCTCCGGATGCTTCTCGATCATGGTCTCGAACGTGGTGAAGCGCTCGTGGCCCATGTAGCCCGTGTGCCTGAAGTAGCGCTTCTGCTCCGCCTTCCGCCCGGTGACTTTGACCTTCGAGGCGTTGATCACGATGACGTGGTCACCGCCATCCATGTGCGGCGTGAACGTTGGCTTGTGCTTGCCACGGATGACGCGCGCGACTTCGGTGGCGAGGCGGCCGAGCACCATGCCTTCGGCGTCCACGATGTACCAATCGTGGGTTATGTCGGCTGGAGTGGCGGAGAAAGTCTTCATAGGTGAGGGAATTCGGAATGCGAAATGCGACAGCCTTCTAAGTTAGCCGCGCGCCGGAGGGGAGTCAATCCAGACGCCGATTCTCTCTAGCGTCGCCCGGGCGCCGGTGTTATGATGGCGCACTGATCGCAACCTCCGCCCGCTCAGGGGCGGAGACAACGAAAGACCAACTCGCCAGCACGAGGCATTTCATGTCACTGTCCCGACAGACGCGATGGTTAGCTGCAGCCGTGATGTGCCTTCCTGCCGCAGCAGCCGCGCAGGGCTTCGGCCTCAGTGAGATAGGAAGCTGTGCCATAGCACGAGGCTTCGCCGTGACCGGCGCACCGTGCGCCGACGCATCGACGATATTCTGGAATCCTGCGGCGGCAGTCGAGCAGAAGTCGATGATCACAGCGGGCGCCGCCAACATAGGGCTTAACGGCGGCTTCACGCAGGACCTCACCGGTGCGCGGTATGGGGCCGACATCGCCCCTAGCCAGGTGCCGCACTTCTTCGCCAACGCGCGCGCCGACAAGCTCGCCTTGGGGCTCGGGGTGTACGTCCCTTACGGCCTGACGTCCCAATGGAATGGAAATTTCCCGGGGCGATTCGACGCACTCAAGGCGGCGCTGTCCACAGTCTACATCCAGCCGAACATCGCGGTGCAGCTAGCGCCCGATTGGTCGATCGGCGGCGGCCCCGTTATCGGCCACTCGCAGGTGCAGCTCGTCCAGTCACTCGATCTGTCGCAGCAGCAGGCTGCGCCCGGGGTAACCTTCGGGCAGCTCGGAATCGCGAGTCAGACGGAATTCGGGCGCGTGAACTTCAAGGGCGACGCGTACGCTATGGGATTCAACGTCGGCATCCACGGCCGCGTCGGAGCATGGTCGCTCGGTGCGCGCTACCTCTCGTCGCTCACGTTCCACTACAACGGACGCCAAGGCGACCTTCAGCCAGCAGACGACGGGGCTGATCCTGCCTCAGGGGAATCCTGTGGACCCCAAAGGCAATCCGGTCCCCATCGACGTCCTCCTGTCATCCGAGTTCGCGGCTGGCGGCCCGCTCACTTCACAGACCGGGTCGTCGGTGATCACGCACCCCTGGCAACTCCAGGCCGGGCTCGGATACATGGGCTTCACCGGAACCACGATCTCTGCGGACGCTGCGCGGATCGGATGGTCGCAGTTCCAGAGCCTCCCCGTGATCTTCAACGGCCCCGCCAGCGCGAGCAGCAGGACGCTCCTCGAGGATTACAAAGACTCCTGGGCGTATCGCTTCGGCGCGGAGCACATCGTTCAGGGCGCGACGCTGCACAACTGGGTCGGCCGGATCGGTTACAGCTACGCGCAGAGTCCAGCGCCAGACGTGACCGTGACGCCGCTTCTTCCCGACATGAACCGGCGCAACTACTCAGCTGGCGTGGGCATTCCGTTCTCCAACACGCTGCGACTCGATGCGAGCTACCTGTACCTCGCGACCGGCGGTCGCCGGGGACGAATCGTCGAGCGCACGTCGTCGACACAGACAGCGGCAATGCTGAACTCCGGTACCTACGATCTCAAGGCGAACGTCGCATCGCTCACGCTCAACGTCAACTTCTAACCGCGCACTCATCCGATGACAACATCACTAAGGACGCTGCGCGCTGGCGCCACCGTGGCCGCGCTCGCCATCGCTGCGGGCTGCGCTGACAATGGGCCGACAGCGGTCGTTGCCGGCCTCAAGCCGGTGAATCCACTTTTCGCGAGCTACGTCGCGCTCGGCAACAGCATCACCTCGGGATATCAGTCGGGTGGCATCACCGACTCGACCGAACAGCAGGCGTACCCTGCACTTCTCGCGAGAGCGATGAACACCCCGTACGCTTACGCCTCGCTCGTAGCGCCCGGCTGCCCACCGCCAATCGTCAACTTCCAGACGCAGGCACGACTGGGCGGCGGAACAAGCTCCACGTGCGCGCTGCGTAACCCCGCGTCGGTTGCGCCTGCACTCAACAACGTCGCGGTGCCAGGTGCGACATCGCTCGACCCAACGTCGGTCACGACCGCGGCGTCGAATGCGCTCAGCACCTTCATACTCGGCGGCAAGACGCAGGTTGCGAAGGCGGCTGACGCGAACCCGACGTTCATCTCAGCGTTCATCGGAAACAACGACGTGCTTCCGGCCGCTGTTGCCGGGATCCTCGTTCCCTCGGCCGGAGTCTCGCCGGGGATCACTGACACGATCACGTTCGCGAAGAACTATCTCGCCATGGTGAATGGTCTGAAGGCGATCCCGACGTTGAAGGGCGGAGTCCTGATCGGCGTCGTGCAGGTTGCAGCGGCGCCGGTGCTCTTCCCCGCCGCCGCGCTGTTCAATCCGGCGTTCAAGGCCGGCTTCGACCAGTTCGTCGGGACCACGACGACGATTCTTCCGACCTGCACGCCGACGACGACTGCGCTGCTCTCGTTCCAGATCGTTGCGGCGATCCGCGCAGGCCAGCACCCACCGGTGATCGGGTGCGCGAAGAACTCCATCCCGGGCACACCTGTGGGTGACATCTTCGTTCTCGATTCGGCTGAGCAGGCCACACTCACCACGACCGTGAACGGCTACAACAACTACATCAAGAGTGTCGCGACGGCAAATGGTTGGGCGTACTACGATCCGAACACGCTGCTGCTGACGCTCAAGAGCCCGAGCAATGGCTGCATCGCAACCGTGCCGAACCTCGCCAGCGCGACACAGCCATTCGGTCCGTGCGTCACGCTCGATGGAATCCATCCAAGCGCGATGACGCACAAGCTTCTGGCGAACGACTTGATAACGACGATCAACGCGAAGTACGGAACTTCGATACCAGCGATTCCCTAGCTGATCGACTCCGCAACGCAAAAGGGATCGCCTGCGACGGCGATCCCTTTTGCATTGTCGAGCGAAGCTACTCGAGCTCGATCAGCAGCGTGCCCTTCTCGACCGCCGTGCCAGGCGTGACGCGCACCGACTTCACAGTGGCGGCGGCCGACACACGAAGCTCGTTCTCCATCTTCATCGCTTCCATGACGAGCACGCCCTGGCCAGGGACGACGACGTCGCCCGGCGCGACGCTGACGCGAACGACGAGGCCGGGCATCGGCGCGACGACCGGCGCGGGTCCGGCGGGCGGAGCGCTGCGCGCCGCCATCTCCTGAATCGCACGCGTACGCTCGGTGAGCGCCTCGACGTGATATCGATGCGTGTCGATCTCCAGCTCGTAGTGACCGCGGCCCTCGTGCGCGTGCACGACGACGCGCAGCACACGATCCCCGACACGCAGCAGCCGCACGGGCGTCCCGTCGCTCGGGTCGAGCGTCGCTACCAGGCCGGTTGCCTCGTCCGTCGCGCTCTGATCGGTGACGACGACAGCGCGCCGATCTCCGTTGACATCGACGATGTACTTCATCTCATTGCTGCGCCGTTGCGTTGAGGACGCACACCGTCTCGACGTGCGCCGTCTGCGGGAACATGTCGAACGAGTCGAGCGATGCGATGGAATAACTGGGAAGCCGTGCGAGGTCACGTGCGAGTGTGGCTGGGTCACAGCTCACGTACACTATCACACGCGGCGCTGCGGCCCCCTCGAGCGTTTCGGTCACCGCGGGGTGTACACCGCTGCGCGGCGGATTGAGGATCACGACGTCTGCGCGCGGCAGTCGCGGCAACACTTCTTCGACGCGCCCCGCCAGTGCCCGAGACGGCGGAGCGAGGCGCGTCTCCGCCCACCGCGCGGCGTCAGGGTCGAGCTCGATCGCTGTGACGGCGACACCGTCGGCGCGCGATCTCCGCGGCCAGATCGCCGGACCCCGAGTACGCATCGATCACCGTACGCGGCGCGAATGCGCGCACAGTGGTCCGGACGTGCTCACGCAGCTTGCGCGCGACGCCTGCGTTGATCTGCGCGAACGACGCCGCTGGCTGCGCGGAGCTGCGTCGGTCGCCGAGTAGGACACGCGAACCGCTCGTCGGCTGCCAGTAGAGCGCACTGAGCGACGGCACCGACGAAAAGAACGCGTCGCTGGACGTCCAGCGAGTGGCGCCGCTCAGCGCGAACGTCGGGCCTTCGGTGGTCCACCTCACGCTGCCGCGCAGCTCCGGCGCGTTAGGCAGAGAACTGCGACGCGCCCATCACCTCGCGCCAGGTGGTGACGACGCGACGATCGGTGATCGGACAGTCAGCGAGAGGAAAGACGCGCACAGGATCGTTGTACGGGTGCAGCCCCGCGATCCAGCTCTCGCCGCGTCGCTTGAGCGCGAGCGTGAGCTTCGAGCGGTAGCGCCACTCATCGGGACTCGGCGCGATCTCCGGACGCGCGACCTCACGCTTGCCGATCCGCGCGATAGCATCGGCGACGATGCGCTGCTTGGCGCGAAGCTGCGAGTCGTAGCTCATGTGCTGCAGCTGGCATCCGCCGCACAGATCGCGCGTATAATGCTGGCACGGCGGATCTACGCGATCAGCGGACGGGCGAACAACGCTGCGAAGCTCGCCGCGCGCGAAGTGACTCTTCCCAGCGATCGTCGCCGTGATGACGTCGCCTGGCGCGGTGCGCGGCACGAACACGACGAGTCCCTCGCTGCGCCCGACGCCATCGCCGCCAGCTGCGACGGAATCGACAGTGAGACTCACGGTGCGCCGCACTACCGAAGCGCTTCGGCTCGTGCCAGCTGCTGCCACGCGCTCTGCGCCTGCGTCGGTTGTTGCGCAGACGTGGCTGTCGCCGGTGCGCCTTCAGTCGCCGCGAGGAGCGCGGCGGCGAGCGCGGCAAGCTCGCGTCCCGTCTCGCGTCGCTTTCGGCGCGAGCAGCGACGGCAGCCTGCGCTCGAGCCACTGGATCTCGATCTCGCCGCGCTGGAACTCGCCATCCTCCATCACGCGCAGATGGAAATCGCGCGACGTCTCGATGCCGGTGACGGTAAGCTCCGAAAGTGCACGATGCATGCGCGCGACGGCGAGCGCGCGGTTCGGCGCATGGACGATCAACTTCGCGAGCATGGGATCGTAGTGAAGCGTGACCTGCGATCCCGTCACGATGCCGCCGTCCCATCGCACTCCGGGACCTGACGGGAGCTGCAGGTAGCTGACGCGGCCTGTGGAAGGGAGAAAATCACTCGCCGGATCTTCGCTCGTGATGCGGCACTCGATAGCCCATCCACTCGGCGCGATATCGCTCTGCGAAAACGGAAGCTTCTCTCCCGACGCGATGCGGAGCTGCCACTGCACGAGATCGATGCCGGTGACGAGCTCCGTCACTGGATGCTCGACCTGCAGGCGCGTGTTCATCTCGAGGAAGTAGAACTTGCCGTCGCGATCGAGCAGGAATTCGCACGTACCAGCATTGGCATAGCCAGCGGAACGAGCGGCACGCACGGCGGTCGCGCCCATCTCCGCGCGTAGCTCCGGCGACACGGCCACGCTCGGGGCTTCCTCGATCATCTTCTGGTGTCGCCGTTGGACCGAGCACTCGCGCTCGCCCAGATGGAGCATGTTGCCGTGCAGATCGCCAAGGACCTGGATCTCGACGTGGCGAGGCCCTTCGATGTACTTCTCGACGTACACTGCGTCGTCCCCGAACGAGCTCATCGCCTCGCGCCGCGCCGAATCGAACGCGCTCTCCATCTCGGCCGGCTCGCGCACCACGCGCATCCCCTTTCCGCCGCCGCCTGCCGCAGCTTTTAGCAGCACCGGGAAGCCGAAGTGCGCAGCAATGTCACGAGCTTCGGCGGCGGTCGGGATCGACTCGGTGGTCCCCGGCACGACCGGTACTCCGTTAGCAACCGCGAGTGTACGCGCGGCAGTCTTGCTGCCCATTGCGGCGATTGCTTCGGCCGGTGGGCCGATGAAGACGAGCCCCGCATCGCGCACTGCGCGCGCGAACCATTCGCGCTCCGACAGGAAGCCGTAGCCGGGATGAATTCCCTGCGCACCCTGTGCAAGCGCCGCTTCGATTATCCGGTCGCCAAGCAGGTAGCTCTGCGACGAAGGCGGCGGTCCGATGTTGACTGCAGCGTCGGCCGCGCGCACATGCGGAGCCGCGCGGTCTGCGTCACTGTAAACCGCGACCGATCTGACGCCGAGCTCGCGGCAGGCACGGATGACCCGGAGCGCAATCTCGCCTCTGTTCGCAACGAGGACGCAGTCGAGCATCAGAGCGGGATGTTGCCGTGCTTCTTTGGCGGGTTGCGGTCGCGCTTTCCGCGAAGACTGTCGAGCGCATCGATGAGGCAGCGGACGCGTGTCGCGCGGGTCGATGATGTCGTCGAGATATCCGCGACCCGCGGCGACGTACGGATGCGCGAACTTGTCCACGTATTCCGCGATCTTCGCCTCCGTCGCGGCCGCGGGATCGGCGCTCTCCGCGATGTCCTTGCGGAAGAGAATCTCCACCGCGCCTTTGGGGCCCATCACAGCAATCTCGGCCGTCGGCCACGCGACGTTGAAGTCGCCGCGAATGTGCTTGCTGCTCATGACGTCGTACGCGCCACCGTACGCCTTGCGCGTGATCACCGTGAGCTTCGGCACCGTGGCTTCGCAGTAGGCATACAGCAGCTTCGCGCCGTGCTTGATGATTCCGCCGTGCTCCTGCGACACTCCGGGGAGGAAGCCCGGGACATCCTCGAAGGTGACGATCGGAATGTTGAACGCGTCGCAGAAGCGGATGAAGCGCGCAGCCTTAACGGACGCATTTATGTCGAGCACGCCTGCGAGAACCGCCGGTTGGTTCGCGACGATTCCGACGCTGTAGCCGCCCAGGTGCGCGAAGCCGCAGATGATGTTCTCCGCATAGTCGCGCTGCACTTCGTAGAAATTGCCGTCATCGATCACGCGCCCTACGATGTCGTGCATGTCGTAAGGCTTGTTCGCGTTGTCGGGAACGACGTCAAGCAGCGCTTCGTCGCGGCGGTCGCGCGGGTCTGAGGCAGGGCCACGCGGAGGGTCGTCGACGTTGTTGGACGGCACGAAGCGAAAGAGCTCCCGAATGGCCTGGATGCACGCCGGCTCACTGTCGTACGTGAAGTGGGACACCCCGGACTTCATCGCATGAGTGTCCGCGCCGCCCAGCTCGTCCATCGTCACGTCCTCGTGCGTGACGGTCTTCACGACGTTCGGCCCGGTCACGAACATGTACGAGCTGTGCCGCGACCATGTAGGTGAAGTCGGTGATCGCGGGCGAATACACCGCACCTCCGGCGCATGGGCCGAGCACTGCGGAGATCTGCGGTACGACGCCGGACGCAAGCGTGTTGCGGAGGAATATCTCAGCGTACCCGCCGAGCGAGACGACGCCTTCCTGGATGCGCGCGCCGCCGGAGTCGTTGAGCCCTATCACCGGCGCACCGTTCCGCACGGCGAGGTCCATCACCTTGCAGATCTTCTCGGCGAACGCTTCGGAGAGTGATCCACCGAACACGGTGAAGTCCTGCGAGAAGACGTAGACGAGGCGTCCTTCGATCCTGCCCCAGCCGGTGATGACGCCATCGCCGTAGTACTGCTGCGTCTCCAGGCCGAAGTCGTGGCTGCGGTGAACCACGAACTTGTCGAGCTCGGTGAACGAACCTTCGTCGAGCAGGAGCTCGACACGCTCACGCGCGGTGAGCTTCCCCTTCTTGTGCTGCGTCGCGAGCCGCGCCTCGCCACCACCGAGCTCGGCCTCGGCGCGCCGGCGCTCGAGAAGCGCGAGTTTGTCTTTCATCGTCATACGCGGGGGAAGCTAGTGCTGGCGGTGGTGAGCCGCCAGCAGGCGCGACGGGGCTACTGCAACTGCGCGTTCGGCGTTCCGCTCACTCCTCGTCGTACACTACAGGCGCCGTTATCGCGTCGTGGCCGTAGTCGGAGACGCTGTATACCTCCGACTCCATCGGGATGATCTTCGGTGGCTCCGCGGGACGCGGTGGCTGCTCGTCGGGGATCGCGGTGACGCCAGCACGATGCGGCGATGAATTGGGTCGACCTCCAGAACGCGGAGATCGAGGTTCATCGCTTCGTACACGATGTCCGCCGGGCTGTTGACCGGATTGCCGAAGTTCAGCTGGCTGTTCGGGACGAAGCCTTCGATGTCGTTGCCGATATCGACGACTACGCCCTTATCCATCAGACGGACGACGCGGCCGCGAAGCTCGGTGCCGACGGGATACGTCTCGCCGATACGAAGCCACGGATCCTCGGTCGCCTGCTTGAGGCCTAGCGAGATGCGCTTGTTGTCGGGATCGATGTTGAGCACCACCACATCGACGGTATCGCTCTTCTTGAGAACCTCCGACGGGTGCTGCACGCGACGCGTCCAGCTCATGTCGGAGACGTGGATGAGACCGTCGATACCCGGCTCGATCTCCACGAACGCACCGAAGCTGGTGAGGTTGCGGACCTTGCCCGTGAGGCGCATTCCGACTGGATAGCGCTGCGGGAGCGTCATCCATGGATCCTCCTCGGTCTGCTTCATACCGAGCGAGATCTTCTCTTCAGACGGATCGACCTTGAGCACGACTGCCTCGATGGTCTCGCCGATCGAAACGATCTTGCTCGGGTGGCGGACGTTGCGAGTCCAGCTCATCTCACTGATGTGCACCAGTCCTTCGATGCCAGGCTCGAGCTCGATGAACGCGCCGTAGTTGGTGATCGACACGACCTTGCCCGACACGCGCGTGCCGACCGGATACTTGTCGGCGACGTCCTGCCACGGATAGCTCTGGAGCTGCTTGAGACCGAGCGAGATGCGCTCGCGCTCCCAATCGATGTCGAGAACCTTGACCTCGAGCTCCTGGCCGATGTGCACCATCTCGGACGGATGAGTGACGCGGCCGTACGACATGTCGGTGATGTGCAGGAGGCCGTCGACGCCGCCGAGATCGATGAACGCACCGAAGTCGGTGATGTTCTTGACGATTCCCTTGCGGATCTGATCCTTCTGAAGCTCCTTCATCAAGCGCTCGCGCTTGCCTGCGCGCTCCTGCTCGAGGATCACGCGGCGCGATACGACGATGTTGCGGCGGCGCTTGTTGAGCTTGATGATCTTGAAGTCGAAAGTCTGCCCGAGCAGCTCATCGACGTTCGGTACGCGGCGGAGCGCGATCTGCGATCCGGGGAGGAAGGCATCCACGCCCATGAGATCGACTACGACGCCGCCCTTGATCTTCTTGGTGAGGATTCCCGCGACTGCCTGATCGTTCTCGTAAGCGACGCGGATGCGCTCCCACACGCGCATGAAGTCGGCCTTCTTCTTGGAGAGGACGACCGATCCTTCCATGTCCTCGAGGTGCTCGAGGAGAACTTCGACCTCATCGCCCGGCTTGAGCTCGGGCATGTCCTTGAACTCTTCGAGAGGGATCGTTCCCTCGGACTTGAAGCCGATGTCGAGGACGACCATGTTGTCGCGAATGTCGAGGACGCGCGACTTGACGATCTCGCCTTCCTCGATGGACGCCATGGTTCCGTTGTACATCGCCATCATCGCTTCGAGCTCGTCGGCGGAGTAGTCGTCCTCGTCGTAGAGCTCTGGGCGCAGGTTGGCAAGCGGCCGGAGCTGCGCGCGCTGCATGTCGCGCTTCTCGCGCGCTGTGAGCGCGGTTGCGGTCGTGCCGGTTAGGGTTTCGGTCTCGGGCATTTTGCTGGTTGAATGGTTGGCTCCGGCGTTTTACCGGAACCTGGAAATATACGGCTCGCGCTACTGCCTTGCAACCACGACTGCTATCTGTCGGCCGGCGTCGCCAGCACGGTGCGAGAAGAACGAATCGTTGTCGCAGCGCGTGCACGAGGGCGAGACGGAAACGCGCCGGACTCCGGCGTTGCGTGCGTCTTCCGCGATGATCGATCGGATATCGACGTTGCCGGGTCGGTTCGATGCTTCACCGGTCAGCCGCGCACGCACGTCCGCCGACACCTCGTAGCAGCGGCCGCAGATCGCCGGTCCCACGTGCACGTACAGCTCATCCGGCGCCAGGCCAGCGCGCGCGAGCACTCTGATAGCTTCGGTCACGATCTTGGCCTCGGTGCCGCGCCACCCGGAGTGCGCTATCGCTACCGCGCCGGATGGATGAGCAATGAAGACCGGCGCGCAGTCGGCTACCGTGACGGCGAGCGCAAGCCCGCGCTCGAGCGTCGCATGGCCGTCCGCCGGCCGCGTCCGCAGAAATCCCTCCCATGGCGTCGCGTGCGCGAGCACTGTCGCACCGTGAACCTGTGGCGCGACACAGATCCCGCGCGCTTCGCCTGCGATATCGGCGAGAAGTGCGGACCAGCGCCCCATCACTTCACCGACCGGATCCACGCCGCTCAGGCCAAAGGTTCCGGCGCTCCGCTGGGTAGTGAACGCAAGCACGCCAAGCTCTTCGAGCTCGGGCACCACCTCTACCGGCGTGTTCATCTCAGACGTGATTACGACGGTCTTCGACGCGAAGAATGTTTGCGCCCAGCGCGTTCAGGCGCTCGTCGATCCGCTCGTAACCGCGCTCGATCTGGCCCACGTTGTTGATCGTGCTCGTGCCGCGCGCGCAGAGCGCCGCGATGAGCATCGCCATCCCCGCGCGAATGTCGGGCGATTCCATGGTCGAAGCATGCAGCGCGCTCGGTCCGCTCACGATGCAGCGATGCGGATCGCACAGCACGATGTTGGCGCCCATGCCGATCAAGCGGTCCACGAAGAAGAGACGCGACTCGAACATCTTCTCGTGAACGAGAACTACGCCGTCACACTGCGTCGCTGCGACGATGGCGATCGACATCGTATCGGCGGGGAACGCGGGCCACGGTTGATCTTCGAGCTTCGGGATGTGCCCGCCCAGATCCTTGCGGACTCGCATCTCCTGACGCGCGGGGACAATCAGATCCGCGCCATCGATGGTGCACTCGATACCGAGCCGTGCGAAGCCCATGAGCGTAGAGCGGAGATGCTCGACGCCGGCGTCCTGGATCCGGAGCTCGGACCTCGTGACGGCAGCGAGCCCGATGAACGATCCGACCTCGATGTGGTCGGGCCCGATCGCGTAGGTGATCGGCACCTCGCCGAGCGGACGGCCGCCGTGAACGGTGACGGTGTTGGTCCCGATGCCTTCGATGTCGGCGCCGAGCGCGACGAGAAAGCGCGCGAGATCCTGGACATGCGGCTCGCTCGCCGCGTTGCGGAGAATCGTGTCCCCTTCTGCCGCGGCGGCGAGCGTCAGCGCGTTCTCGGTCCCCGTGACGCTTGGCTCGTCGAGAAACACGTCGGCGCCATGGAGGTTGGAAGCGCGCATGGCGTAGCCGGAATCGTGGCTGACGGTGACGCCGAACTGCGTGAACGCGAGGAAGTGAGTGTCGAGCCGGCGTCTGCCGATGACGTCGCCGCCGGGCGCGGGAAGCGTGGCCGCGGCACAGCGCGCCAGTAGCGGAGCCGCGAGCAGAATCGACGCGCGTATCTTCACGCACAGCGCCGGATCGAGCTCGGTCGCGCGGATGTCGGTAGCTTCAATCTCGAGGGTGTTGCGGTCCGAGCCAGTCGGCGCGCGCACCGACGGTCCGCACGAGCTCGACCAGAGTCTCGAGATCACGGATGCGTGGGACGTTGGTCAGCGTGACGCGACTGCGAGAGAGCAGCGCGGCGGCGACTATCGGGAGTGCGGCATTCTTGTTCCCGGACGGCTTGATCGTGCCATCGAGGCGATGGCCGCCTTCGACGATGTATTGGACAGCTGACATAGGATTGGCGACAATATAGGCGTCGAGCTCGCTGAAGTGGGTGATCGATTCCCACTGCATCCGAGGTGGCCCTACCCTTGCACCAATCGCGCCCATGCACGAGATGACGCACGTGGCGACGCTGCTACTGCAAGCAGCAGTCGGCCACGTTCTTCCGGACACGCTCGTCACGAAGCAGGTGACCGCCGAGCCGGGCGCGTTCCAGAAACTGACGTCCGTGGCGAGCGGGTTGATGACGATCGCGCTACTGGTGCTCACCGTGGGATTGGTGCCGGCCGCGTGGAACTTTCGCAAGACTTACAAGAAGGTGAACGAGCTTCTGGACCGGGTTTACGGCGACGTCGCTCCGCTCGTGCGAAGTGCGAGCATAGTCACCGAGGACGCGCGCGAGATCGTATCGATCGTGAAGGGAGATGTGAGGCAGGTTCAACAGACCGTGGCCGCGGCTAACGCGCGTCTGCTGAAGGCAGTTCGAGAGGCCGAAGCGCGGATCGACCAGTTCAACGCGCTGCTCGAGGTGGTACAGGACGAGGCCGAATCGACGTTCGTCGATACGGCGTCCACAGTACGCGGAGTCCGAACCGGATTGTCGCGAGTATTCGATTCAGAGGAGGATTTCGAGGATGGCAACGACAGAAGCGGGCGAGCGGCCAATGCGAGCGATGCGCCGGGGATCAGGGCGCGGCCGCGCCGGCGGAACGATATCGCGTGAGGCGGATCTCGATCTTCTCACTGCGGCCTTGATAGGCCTGACCGTCGGCGTGGGCGTGACGCTCCTGCTCCGCCGCGGCCCGAGCGGTAGGCGGCCGCTGTTCGCTGGCGCCGAGATGGCCGGTCGCGGCGCGCGCCTCGCGAGCCTTGCCGGAGTGACGGGCGCGAAGGTCGCCGGCCGCGCCGCAGCAAGGGGCGCACGGCAGGGACTGGAGTGGGCAGAGGAGTTGCCGCTCGATGAGATCGGCGGACAGATTCGCGAGTATTTCGACGCGGCGAAGGGCGCCGTCGAGGACACACTCAGCAACGAGCTTCAGGATCTCCGCAAAGCGATTCGCCGGCGCCGTCGCAGACTGGGCGTATGAGCATCGGGGAGCAGCAGCAATCGCGCTGCTGCTCCTCTTCCTCACGCCCAGGACGGCCCACGCGTGGACACCGGGAACTCACGTCTTTCTCGGTGATACAGTACTGCGCTCGCTGTCCATGCTCCCGGGCCAGATCGCCGAGCTGCTCGAAGCGTTTCCGTACGACTTCCTCTACGGGTCGATCGCCGCGGACACGAGCATAGCGAAGAAATACGCCGAGGCAGGCCGGCACTGCCACTCCTGGCGTGTCGGCTTCGAGATCTTCGAGCGCGCGAGGGCCGACCGTCTCAAGGCGTTCGGGCTGGGCTATCTGGCTCACCTTTCAGCCGACGCGGTCGCGCACAATTACTTCGTGCCGCGCCAGCTCACCGTTACATCCACCACTTCGGCGCTCGGGCACAGCTATTGGGAGAGCCGCTTCGAGACGCACATCGGCGGAGACTCGAGCCACCGTGCACGCGAGCTGATACTTCTCGATCACTCCACCGCTGACGAGCATCTCGACCGGATACTGAGCCCGACGATCTTCAGCACGCCTACGAACCGCCGAATCTTCCGCGGAATGGTCTACGTCACCGACACGGAATCGTGGCAACGCATCTTTCAGCTCGTTTCCGAGAAGAGCCGGTGGGACCTCACCGACGATGAAGTCGGCGCGTACATGACGCGTGCATACGACTTCATCATGGATCTGTTCAACCGGCTGGACGACTCCGATCCCTTCGCGCTCGACCCGTCAGGTGACGAGCCGCTGCGCGCGGCAAAGCGCGTGCGCCGCGCCGCACTGCGCCGCGGTGGCGAGGACACGGTCCTGGAAGAAGCCGACCGACATTTCGGAATGCCCGGCAGCGTGCTTCAGTTTCACGACAGGCTCGGTGAGCCGGTGTACGACGCGGTGCGCGAATCAGAAGCGCGCCGCGAGTAAGGCGTTGACGCGCTTCGGATCAGCGCGCCCCTTCGACTTCTTCATCACCGCTCCAACTATCACACCGGTGAGCTTCTTCTCACCCGCGCGGAGCCGCGCGGCCTCTTCCGGCATCGCGGCCAGCACTTCGTCGATCCACGCCTCGAGCTGAGCGTCGTCGCCGACCTGGATCACACCGAGCTCGGCTGCAGCTACGGACGCGGATCGTCCCGTGTCGATCATGTTCGCGAGGACGGCCTTGGCAGCGGTATGACTGAGCTTTCCGTCACGCACGAGGTCGAGCAGCTCTGCAAGCGCACCCGCGTGGACGGGAAACCGCTCGATCTTCATCCCGCGATCGTTGAGTGCGGCGGACACCTCGCCCATCACCCAGTTCGCAGCGCTCTTCGCGTCGCCGTGAGCACGCGCAACGCCTTCGAAGTACGCGGCGAGCGCAGGCGACGACGTCAGCACGTCGATCTCGCTGTCGCTGAGGTGGAAGTCAGCAGCGAAGCGCGTGCGCAGTCCGTGCGGAAGCTCCGGCATCGTGCGGCGAAGTCGCTCGACGTATTCGGGGTGAAGGATGAGCGGCGGGAGGTCGGGGTCCGGGAAGTAGCGATAGTCGTGGCTCTCTTCCTTCGAACGAGCCGGTCGCACCGTGCCCCGCGCGGCGTCCCAGATCATCGTCTCCTGGCGAACCATGCCGCCCGTTTCGAGCAGCGCACACTGCCGCGTGAACTCGCTCTCGAGTGCGCGCTCGACAGCCGAGAACGAATTGACATTCTTGACCTCTGTCTTGGTGCCTAGCTTATCGGCGCCGTGAAGCCGCGCGCTGACGTTCGCATCCACACGCAGGCTTCCTTCTTCCATGCTGACGTCGCTCACATCAGCGTATTCGAGCACGCGCTTGAGCATACGTAGATAAGCTCCGGCCTCGGCAGCCGAGCGCATGTCGGGCTCGCTCACTATCTCGACAAGCGGCACGCCGGAGCGGTTGAGGTCGATTGCGGTCATGCCGGGGAATCTGTCGTGAATCGACTTGCCGGCGTCCTCCTCCATGTGAAGGCGCGTGATCGCGATCGATGTCGCATTCTCGGCGCCCGGAACGAGAACGTCGAGCTTACCCTGCACCGCGAGGGGCTGATCGTACTGCGAGATCTGATAGCCCTTGGGTAGATCAGGATAGAAGTAGTTCTTGCGCGCGAAGACCGACGTCAGGTTGACGGTGCAATCGAGCGCCAGTGCAGCGCGAACGGCCAGTCTCACCGCCTCGGCGTTTATCACCGGAAGCGCGCCAGGGAGCGCGAGACACACCGGGCACGTGTTGACGTTGGGCGGCGCACCGAAATTGGCAGAGCATCCGCAGAACGCCTTCGATCGCGTCTTGAGCTGCACGTGCACCTCGAGGCCGATCACCATCTCGTACTTCTGGTGGAAGTCGCCGCGAGTATCGGTCATGCGTGAGCCTCCGCACCCATCGCCGCCTCGAGTGCAGCTGCGACATTGAACATCGTAGGCTCGTCGAAGTGCTTGGCGAGGAACTGACCGCCGACCGGGAGTCCGTCGCAGCGTCCGATCGGAATCGAGATCCCGGGTATACCCGCAAGGTTCGCGGTAACGGTGAAGATGTCGCTCAGATACATCTCGTATGGGTCCGACACCTCGCCGATGCGAAATGCCGGTGTGGGCGTCGTAGGTGTGAACAACACGTCGACTCCGGACGCGAAGACACTCTCGAAGTCGCGCGCAATGAGTGTGCGTACCTGCTGAGCTTTCCTGTAATACGCGTCGTAATAGCCGTGCGACAGCACGTACGTGCCGATGAGTATGCGACGCTGCACCTCGTCGCCAAAACCATTGCTGCGCGTCGCGTCGTACATGGCGCGAAGACCATCATCGACGTCCCAGCGTGGGCCGTATCGCACGCCGTCGAAGCGGGCGAGGTTCGACGACGCTTCGGCTGGCGCGATCACGTAGTAGACGGGAATCGCGAGCGGCGAATGCGGTAGCGAGACGTCCTGGATCGTTGCGCCCAGTCCGCGCATCACCTCGATTGCGACATCGCAGCGCGCACGAACGCCCGCGTCGAGCGTCGGCGGGAAATACTCCGAGGGGATTCCCACAGTCACGCCAGCGAGTGTGCGGCCGCGGTACGCCTTGATCACGTCAGGCGGCTGCGGAACCGGCACGTCGGCGCTCGTAGAATCGTACGGATCGTGACCGGCCATCGCGTATGTAGCGATCGCTGCATCGCGAACCGTTCGCGCGCACACTCCGATCTGATCCAGCGACGATCCGAACGCCACGAGACCGAAGCGACTGATGCGTCCGTATGTAGGCTTCACGCCGACGACTCCGCAGAAGGCCGCGGGTTGCCTGACGCTCCCGCCCGTCTCTGAACCGAGCGCGATGTCGACGATGCCGGCTGCCACTGCCGCGGCGGAGCCGCCGGAGGAGCCACCAGGCGTCCGAGCGGGATCTGCTGGATTCCGAGTCGGTCCGTAGGCGCTGTGCTCAGTGGACGAGCCCATCGCGAACTCATCCATGTTGGTCTTCGCGACCACCACGGCGCCATGCTGCTTGAGCCGCGTTATCGCGGTCGCCTCGTAGGGACTCGTGTAGCCGCGCAGAATTCGCGAGCCGCACGTCGTCGGCATGTCGAGCGTCGCGATGTTGTCCTTCACCGCGATCGGCAACTCCGACGAGTGTCATCGGAGACTTGCCCTCGCCGTAAGCCACCATCGTCTCGTTGGCGGCCTTCAACGAAGCCTCACGATTCGTCGCGATCACGATGTTGAGACCATCACTGCCGTACCGCGGATCGTGTGCACGCTCGGCGGCTGCGCTTATGGAATCGAGAATGTTCGTCGTCATTCGCTGTCTTCGTGCGTCGCGAGGCGCGGAACGAGGATGAACCCATCGCGCGAGTCGGCCGTGAGCGCCTGAGCCGTGGAAGACATCGAGTGCGGCGCGACGGCGTCGCCGCGCAACGGCGCACCGTCGGCGCCGACACCACTCGACGGTGGAACGCCGTCGGTGTCCACTTTGGTCAGCGCATCCATGTGGCCGAGGATCGAGCTGAGCTCGCCGGCGAGTGCGGTGAGACGCTCAGGTGCGATCGACAGTCGCGCGAGGTCGGCGATCTTCCTGACTTCAGCTTCGGTAACTGCCACTCGTCACTCCCGTTCCAGCGTGGTGTACGCCAGCTTGATGGTCTTCTGTCCCACTGTCTCGTCGTCGAAGAGGATCGTTGCCTTCACGTCGCGACCCATGCCGCTCACGTCTGCGATCGTCCCCGTGCCGAACGTGCCATGTCTCACCCGCTCTCCTTTCACGTAGCTCGGCTCGTCCTGTGACTCCGCCGCCCAGTCGCGCTTCGCCTTGCGCCAGTCCGGGACCTCGAAGGTCTTGCGTCGCTCCGTCGTCGCCCACGTGCCGCGACCGGCGCTTCTCTGCCGGATCGTCGCACGCTCTTCGAGCATTCCTTCCGGAATCTCCCTGAGGAAGCGCGACTTGATCGCTCCGACGATCTCACCGTTTCGCCGACGGCTCTCGGCGTGTGAGAGATACAGCTTCTCCTCGGCGCGCGTGATGCCGACGTAGAAGAGCCGGCGCTCCTCCTCGAGCTTCGCAGGATCGTCGAACGATTGCGACGTCGGGAACAGGCCGTCTTCGAGGCCAGTGATGAACACGTACGGGAACTCGAGTCCCTTGGCGTTGTGCAGCGTCATCAACGTCACTGCGTCCGCCGATGCGTCGAGCTGATCCGTGCCAGCGACGAGCATCGCTCGCTGGAGAAAGTGGTCGAGCGGAGTGAGGCCTACCTCACCGCCTTCGTCTACAACGGTCTCCGCCGCGCCGTCGATCAGAGCGCCGACGTTCTCGATTCGGTCGCGAGCCTGCTCGGGCGCGTCGGCTCGGAGATAGTCGCCGTAGCGGATCGCGTCGATCAGCTCGCGCAGAAGCTCGTCCACGCTCGACGTCCGCGCTGATTCGTGGAAGCGATGAATGAGATCAGCGAACACCGCGAGTCCGGCGCGCGCGGCGGGCCGCAGATCGCCTAGGAGCTCTGCGCGCGACGCGGCGGCGAGCATTGGTATTCCATTCGCGGCCGCGATGCTGCCGAGCGTGTCGACGGTCGTATCGCCGAGTCCGCGCTTGGGCACCGCGACGGCACGGCGGAACGCCTCGTTGTCCGCCGGATTTGCGATGAGCTTTAGATACGCCATGAGATCGCGAATCTCACGCCGGTCGTAGAACCGCACCGCCCCGACGAGACGATACTGCAGCGCGTTCTTGCGCAGCGAGTCCTCCAGCGACCTGCTCTGCGAGTTGGTGCGATAGAGGATCGCGAAGTCACGCGCCGCGCGGTTCTCGCTCGACATCCGCGACATGGTCTCTTCCACCACCCAGTCGGCTTCGTCACGATCGTCCAGCGCGCTCACCACGGTGACGCGCTCACCTTCCGGGCGTGTGGCGCGCAGGGTCTTACCTTTTCTCCCGACGTTGGCGCTTATCGCGACGTTCGCGAGACCGAGGATGTTGGGTGTCGAGCGGTAATTCTCCTCGAGGCGTACGACCCGCGCGTTGGAGAACTCGCGCTCGAAGTCGAGGATGTTTCGGATGTCCGCGCCGCGCCAGCCGTAGATGCTCTGGTCATCGTCGCCCACGACCACGACGTTCGAGTGGCCCGACGCAAGCAGCTTGATGAGGCGATACTGCGCCCGGTTGGTGTCCTGATACTCGTCCACCAGAATGAACCTGAAGCGCTCGCTCATCCGCTCTGCAAGTGCAGCGTCGCCCTGCAGCAGCTCGACCGGGAGAACGAGAAGATCATCGAAGGTCACGGCGTTCGCGGCGCGCAGCGCAGGCTCGAGCCCTTTGTAAACGATCGCCGCGTTGCGCGACAGCGGATCGAGCGCGAGCGAGCTGTACTCCGCCGGGCTCACGAGCGCGTTCTTCGCGTCGGAGATGAGCGACGCGATGGCCTTGGGCGACCACGCCTTGGTCGAGATGCCATTGGATTCCATCACCCGCTTCACGATCGCGAGCGAATCGTCCTCGTCGTAGATGGTGAAGCTTGGCGTGCGGCCGACTGCCGCGGCATGCGAGCGCAGGAGACGCGCGCCGATGGCGTGGAACGTCCCGCACCACATTCCTTTCGGCTCGCTGCCCAGTAGACGTGCGATGCGATCGCGCATCTCGCCAGCGGCTTTGTTGGTGAAGGTGACCGCGAGGATTCGCGATGGATCGACGCCATGATGCTGGATCAGTCGCGCGATGCGCGTCGTCAGCACACGCGTCTTTCCCGATCCCGCGCCGGCGAGGACGAGCATCGGCCCTTCGAAGTGAAGCACCGCCTCGCGCTGGGCCGCGTTCAGCCCAGCGAGTGGCTCCGTATCATGCATGGTTCTGGTGTCCGAGAATTATGTCGAATGTCGCGCCGCGCGTTCCTGATTGAAGCAGCAGGCGTCCGTCGTGACCGTCAGTCACGATCCGTCGTGCAAGCGAGAGCCCGATGCCCCACCCCTTCTCCTTCGTGGAGAAGCCGGCGTCGAAGATGCGGTTGCGCAGCTCGCGCGGGACACCGGGTCCGTTGTCCTTGACGCGCACACGGACACGCCCTTCCGGGAGCTGCTGCGCCGACACCGTCACGCGCCCACCGCGCCCGGCCAGTGCGTCAATTGCGTTCTTGACGAGCGACTCGATCGCCCACTCGAGGAGAACCGGATCGCCATCGACGAGAAGCGAGTCACCGCGCAGCACCGAGCGAATTGTAACCGTCTTGGCAAGCGTCGGAACTCGAGCGCGGAAGTAGCTCGCAACGCGTTCGACCACCTCGCCGATGTCCACTCGCTCACGCCGCGGCGGGCGTCCGATCCGCTCGAAGCGGTATGCGACGCGTCGCAATCGCTCCAGATCGCCGTCCATGTGCGCGACGGCGTGAGTGAGCACGGGGTCTGTCGGCTCTCGCTCGCGCAACAGCTCGAGCCAGCCCGCGAGGCTGGAGAGTGGCGTACCAAGCTGGTGTGCGGACTCGCGCGCCATGCCTGCCCAGATCTGCTCGCGATCGGCGCGGCCGCGCGTGACGAGCGCGTAGATGCCGGCGAGCACGAACATGGCCACCAGGAGCGCCTGGAGCGACGGAACTATGCGCAGCCCGGTCACGAGCTTGGTGTTGCCATAATACACCGTTCCGACACCGGGCTCGACTATGGGCTGATTCTCCGCCGCTAGCTCGCGTGCGTAGGCGTGAACTCGCGCTGCGTTTCCCTGCACGTCGTGCGGAAGATTCGCCGATGCCGTCACATTGCCGCGCGTGTCGGTGACGATGAGCGGGACATCGGACTCACGAATCATCGCAGAGAGATCCTGCAGCGCGGTGGTAGCGGCTTCAGGATTCGGGTCGCTCAACCCGTCGTAGACTCGCGCGTACATCTTCCCCACGCGCGATGCTTCGACGCGCAGATCCGACACGACGCCGCGCATGTAAATGACGTACCACGTGAGTAGCGCTGCGACGCCAATGACGACAGCCCATAACGGCGCGCTACGCCTCACCAGCTACCCGATAACCGGCGAGCCGAAGTACGGTGCGAGCGCGTCAGGCACGCGCACCGTCCCGTCCGCGTTCTGATGATGCTCGAGCAATGCCGCGATGATACGTGGGAACGCGAGCGCCGAAGCATTCAGCGTGTGAACGAAGCGCGGCTTGCCTCCCCCTTCCGGCCGAAAGCGGATGTTGGCCCTGCGTCCCTGGAAGTCGAGAAAGTTGCTCGACGAGGACACCTCGAGCCATTTGCCGACGCCGGGCGCGAACGCTTCGAGATCGTAAGTCTTCGCGCTCGCGAAGCCCGTGTCACCAGCGGCGAGCAAGAGCACTCTGTAGGGCAGCTCGAGCAGCTGCAGAATGCGCTCTGCGTGCGCAGTGATGAGCTCGTGCTGCCGCACCGAATCGTCCGGGTGAGTGTACCGGACGAGCTCGACCTTGTCGAACTGGTGAACGCGCAGCAATCCACGCGTGTCCTTCCCGTGCGACCCCGCCTCGCGCCGAAAGCAAGGCGAGTACGCCGCGAACGCGCGTGGAAGCTCGCTCTCCGCGACGATCTCGTCGCGATAGAGATTGGTGAGCGGGACTTCCGCCGTGGGGATGAGAAAGAGCTCCTCATCGCGCAGCGCGTACTGCTCGTCCTCGAACTTGGGGAACTGCGCCGTTCCGATCATCGACTCGCGATTCACGACGGCGGGGACCCACGTCTCGTCGTAATCGTGCTCGCGCGTGTGAACATCGAGCATGAAGCTCATGAGCGCGCGAACGAGGCGTGCGCCCTCGCCGCGATAAACGATGAAGCCCGATCCGCTGATCTTCGCTCCGCGCTCGAGATCGAACAGGCCGAGCCGCGCGCCTACCTCCCAGTGAGGCGCCGCGCTCCCCGCTTCGCGCGGCGTGCCCCATGCGCGCAGAACTTCGTTCGCCTCCTCGCCGCCGTCGGGAACGTCGGGCAGGTTGACGTTCGGAAGCTGAAGCACGAGCTGCGACAGCTCGTCCTCGGCGCGTTTGAGCTCCGCATCGAGCGAAGCGATCTCTGCGCCGAGCGCGCGGCCGCGGACGACAAGATCCTCCGCGTCCGCTCCAGCGCGCTTGGCAGCTGCGACCTCCTGACTCACGGCGTTGCGCTGCGCCTTCAGATCTTCTACACGCTGGATGCCGTCGCGCCGCTCACGATCGAGCTGGACCGCGCGATCGACGATGTAGCCGCTCTCGGCCTGCATGCGACGCCGGCGGAGCGCGTTCCGGAGCGCATCGGGATCCTCGCGCAGCAGACGAAGGTCGTGCACGCTCAGCTCGAGGGCAGTCCGGGAACCAGCGACCGATATCCGCAGTCCGGATCGGTGGTAACGCGCAGATAGAGCGCGCGCGTGGAGAGCTGCACACTGTCCACGACGACCTTCGCGTAGATCTGCGGAACAGGATTGTAGAGGCACGCCTCGCTCGCCGTCGTGCGCGAGGTCAGGAGCACGAACGGCTGCCCGGTGCGGACCACCACGGCCGTATCCGGCCGATAGTAGCCGCCCGGCGCGCTCTTGATCGAATCGAAGGGGACCAGCGTGTCGAGTTGAATTCCCACCTGCGGTGCGCCGCTGAGCGAGCTCACGAGCACTCTGACCGGACTGACGATGATGTTGTTGTGAGCGTCGAGATCGAAGCCGACGTCGAACGAGCCGGTGCCGTCCACCCGAACCGTGGAGCGCAGCGTAACCGCGAGGCCGCTCGGGTAGCTCGCCGGCGTGCCTGTGAGCGCATACGCGACGAGCGTGTCTGTGGTGACCGGCTCGTCAGGCTGGATTACGTTCGTATCTTTGCAGGCGGACAGCGACAGGCCGGCGATGGCCAGCACCGTAGCCGCGGCGGCGGAGAAGCGTTTATGCATTCGCGTGAGCGGAGCGGCTCGGTTGCTATTGAATGGTCGGCCACACCCGAAATCGGGTGGTGCTTAGCCTCGTAGAATAGCCCGCGGGACGGTACTTTTCAACGCATGCCGACTTTACGTGAGTTGACGGAAGCCATCCAGCGCCACCGCGGCGTGCAGGTCGTGGTGATCCTCGGCGCCGACGGGCTGGTGATCGAGACCCACGACTCCGGCCACGACACAGCCGACGCTCTCGCCGCGCGCGCGCCCGCGGTCGCGATGGCTGCGCGCCAGCTCGGACAGGCAGCCGGTGCTGGCGACGCACAGCTGATGCTGATGGAATTCGATCAGGGGTACGGCGTCGTCATCCGGCTGTCGGCGCAGGCGATGCTCTACGTAGCGGCGTCGCGCGATACCGACCTTTCCCAACTGTTGTACGACCTGAGACGCCACCGCGCGCTCATGGCAGAGCTCGTCTAGGAGAGGGCGCTCCTTGCAAGACAAGCCTGCCGGCGAGCGGCGGCGCGTTCTGGTCGCCGACGACGAGCCCCACATCGGACGAATCATCAAGATGAAGCTCGAGAACGGTCCGTTCGACGTCACACTCGCGTTCGACGGCCGCGAAGCGGTCGATGCGTTGCGCGCGCCGGGTGCCGACTTCGATCTCGTGCTGCTCGACTTGATGATGCCCGAGCTGAGCGGTCTCGACGTGCTGCACGCGTTGCGCACCGAGCTCGACCGCTCGACCCCGGCGATAATCCTCACCGCCGCAGGGCAGGACGAGCAGGAGCAGGCGGCGATGGATGAAGGCGCAACTGCGTTCATCACCAAGCCCTTCAGCCCGAAGAAGCTGTACTCGCTCGTCGCGCGGCTCACCGGCGTGCAAACGGACGAGGCGTGAGCGAGGACGTCTGGGTAGTCGTCCTCGCGGGCGGAGTCGGATCGCGCTTCTGGCCGCTCAGCACTCCTGATCGTCCCAAGCAGCTGCTCCCGCTGGTTACCAGTCGCCCGCTACTTCTCGAGACGCTCGAGCGCGTTGCACCCCTCGCTCCCGCGGAGCGCACGCTCATCCTCACGAACGCATCGATCGCGGGCGCCATTGCCACCGCCGCTGAGCGCATTCCGAGCGACAACATCATCGCCGAGCCCCGACCAGCCGGCACAGCTGCCGCGCTCGCGTACGCAGCGTCGGTGATCGAGTCACGCGCCGGAAGCCACGCTGTGATGGTTTGCGTTCACGCTGACTGGTACATCGCGGACGAAGCTGGCTTCCGCGCGACGCTCAGCCGCGCTGCAGACTTCGCGCGCGAGCACGGCGGCCTCGTCACCGTCGGCATCGTGCCGTCCCGGCCCGACCCCGGCTTCGGCTACGTCGAGCCGGGCGATGCGGCGGATGGCGCGCGCAGAGTGCGTCGCTTCGTGGAGAAGCCCGACCGCGAGCGCGCAGCGACGATGGTCGCGAGCGGCTACCTCTGGAATTCTGGGATCTTCGTCTGGCGCGTTGGCGACTTCCTCGGCGAGATCCGTCGTCTGACGCCCGAGGTCAAGCCGGCGATCGACACGTTCGAGAGCGCGCCGGGATCGCTCGCGCGCTTCTTCGCGTCGGTCAAGCCGATCTCTGTCGACGTCGGAGTGCTCGAGCGCAGCGACCGGGTCTTCGTGATTCCCGGCGACTTCGGTTGGGACGACGTGGGCACGTGGGCGGCGCTTCATCGCGTTGGTCACGCTGACGCTTCCGGAAACGTCGTGAGCGGCCTCGCCTTCGCCGCGGATTCGCACGACAACGTCGTCCACGCTGAAGGGAGCGCGGTGGTGCTGTTCGGCGTCTCCGATCTCGTCGTCGTGACGCGCGGTGACCTCACGGTCGTCACCACACGCGAGCGCTCGGCGGACCTCAAGAATCTGATCGACTCGCTTCCACCCGAGATCGCGTCGCGAACGTGACCGGCCTCTATCTCTACGACGATTCGGCAGCGCGCGACTTCGAGCCGTTCGCGCTCACGCGGCCCGTGTCCGAGCTGCGCGCGGGCGCTGAAGTCATTCGGAAGCGCTGGGAGCGTGCGTCGGCAAGACGGTCGCAGGGCTTCATCGGCGCCGCGCACCTCGCCGACTTCGAAGAAATGGATGCGCCACGACTCGTCGCCGACGGTGCAACGATCCACGCGCGGAAGCATCGTCGTCAACTCGCGCTGCGTCGTCGCGCTCGATGCGGTGCTCGCGACGGGTGATCAGCTCTGGACGTGCGACGGCGAGATCGCGGCCGTACGCCTCGCGCGCGACGTCGACGCGTCTGCCTTCCGCGGTGGCGCGCTCGCGCTCGCCGAGCTCCGTGACGACGTCGAGCCGACGTCGGTCGATGGTCGCTGGATGCGCGCGCCGTGGGACCTTCTCTCGAGTCTATCGGCTCAGTTGTTCGCCGACATCGCCGCGCTTGCGCCCCGAGTCAAGGCGGCCAGTCTCATGCACGACGCGATCGGCTCGCACCCGCTCACGATCGAGCATGGGAGCAGAATAGAGCCCTACGTCGTGTTCGACGTGACCGCCGGCCCTGTGCTCGTGCGGCGCGGAGCGAGCATCGCCGCGTTCACGCGCATCGCGGGGCCCTGCTTCATCGGCGAGGACGTGACGCTCGTGGGCGATCGCATCAGCAATTGCTCCATCGGCGAGAAGTCGAAGGTTCGCGGCGAGCTGAGCTCGTCGATAATCCTCGGCCACTCGAACAAGGGGCACACCGGGTTCGTGGGCCATTCGTACCTCGGCCGTTGGGTCAACCTCGGATCGGGGACGACGACGAGCAACCTGAAGAACACGTACGGCACGGTGCAGATGTGGACGCCGAGCGGCAGCGTGGATACAGGGCAGCAGTTTCTCGGCTCAATGATCGGCGACCATGCGAAGACCGGCATCGGCACGATGCTGAATACCGGAACTGTCATCGGCGCCGGCGCGAACGTCTTCGGAGCTGTGCTGCATCCCAAGTACATCCCGCCATTCGCGTGGGGTGACGGCGAGCCGTACGGGACTTTCGACCTCGCGAAGCTCATCGCCGTTGCCGCGCGAGTCATGAAGCGCCGCGACGTAGAGCTCGGTGACGCCGGGGCGAAGCACCTGACGCGAGTCTACACGCGCGTCACGGCGGGATGATGAGCAGGCCAACTGGAGACTCGTCAGCGCGGCGGAGCGTACGTCGCACTCGCGGGTAACAGCGACGATGCGAATGTGGATGCTCGGCTCCGGAAGCCGAGGAAATGCGGTGCTGCTGGAATGCGGTGGAACGCGCGTGCTCATCGACGCGGGGTTTGCTCCGCAAATCATCGTCGAGCGACTGAGACTCGCCGATGTCGCGCCGGAGTCGATCGAAGCAGTCGTGGTCACGCACGAGCACATAGACCACGTGCGCGGAGTGCGTGTTCTCGCAGAGAAGTTCAGCTGGACTCCATATGCGACCGCCGGCACTATCACCGCCGCGCGCGACCTGAAGGAAGCGGGCGCGATCCCGTTCAGAAGTGGAGACTCGATAGCGATTGGCGATCTCGACATCGCAACGACGCGCTCATCGCACGACGCGGCCGATCCCGTCGTGCTGGTTGCGACCTCGCGCCGCAGCGGAGCGCGCGCCGCCGTCGCGTACGATCTCGGGGTCGTTACCGAGTCGGTGCTCAGCGCCATCCGCGATCTCGACATTCTCGTGCTCGAGGCGAATCACGACAGTGACATGCTGCGCACAGGTCCATATCCGCCCTCGGTGCGGTCGCGTATTGCATCGCGCAACGGGCACCTGAGCAATCGCAGTGCAGCGCTCGCTGCGCGCGAGGTTGCCGCGTCGCGGCCTGCGACACATCGTGCTCGCGCACCTGAGCGAGACGTGCAACGAGCCGCGCGCTGCGCTCGACACGGTGAAGGAATCGCTTCTCAGCACGCGCTTCGCCGGCCGCCTCACAGCGGCAGCACAGGACAAGGTGCTCGGACCGTTCGAGCCGGGCGCGAGGCGCAGTGCAGCGACCCAGCTCTCGCTGGGCATCTAGCAGCGAGTTCGGCGGAACGCAAAACGGCCCGGAGCATGATGCTCCGGGCCGTTTTGCAAAGCTGCGGCGAGCGCTTAGTACATCCCGCCCATGCCGCCCGGCGCACCGGCCGGCGCTGGCCTGTCTTCCTTCTTCTCGACGATCAGCGCTTCGGTCGTGAGGAGAAGCCCGGCGATGCTCGCGGCGTTCTGCAGCGCCGTGCGCGTCACCTTGGTCGGATCGATGACGCCGGCCTGCACGAGATCCTCGTACGTGTCGGTGAGCGCGTTGTAGCCGAACGTGTCGTCCTTCGACGCGCGAACCTTCTCGACGACGATCGAGCCTTCGCCGCCCGCGTTCTGGACGATCATGCGGATCGGCTCCTCGATCGCGCGACGGATGATGTCGACGCCGATCTGCTCGTCGGCCTCGCCGAGCTTGAGATCCTTGAGCGCCTTCTGCGCGCGAATCAGCGCGACACCGCCGCCCGGGACGATGCCTTCTTCGACCGCCGCGCGCGTCGCGTGCAGCGCGTCCTCGACGCGAGCCTTCTTCTCCTTCATCTCGCTCTCGGTCGCGGCGCCGACGTTGATCACGGCAACGCCACCGGCGAGCTTCGCGAGCCGCTCCTGGAGCTTCTCCCTGTCGTAGTCGGACGTCGTCTTGTCGATCGCTGCCTTGATCTCCTTGATGCGGCCCTGGATCGCGTCGTCAGTACCGGCGCCATCGATGATCGTGGTGTTGTCCTTGTCGACGACGATGCGCTTCGCGCGACCGAGGTCGGTGACCACGGCGTTCTCGAGCTTGAATCCGACTTCCTCGGAGACGACCTGGCCGCCGGTGAGCATCGCGATGTCCTGCAGCATCGCCTTGCGACGATCGCCGAAGCCCGGCGCCTTCACCGCGCACACGCGCAGCGTGCCGCGCAGCTTGTTGACGACGAGCGTCGCGAGCGCCTCGCCCTCGATGTCCTCGGCGATGATGAGCAGCGGCTTGCCCATCTGCGCGACCTTCTCGAGCACGGGGAGAAGATCCTTCATCGACGAGATCTTCTTGTCGTGGATGAGGATCAGCGCGTCCTCGAGCACCGCTTCCATCTTGTCGGGATCGGTGACGAAGTACGGCGAGACGTAGCCGCGGTCGAACTGCATGCCCTCGACGGTCTCGAGGTTGGTCTCGAGTCCCTTCGCTTCCTCGACGGTGATCACGCCGTCCTTGCCGACCTTCTCCATCGCCTCGGCGATCAGATCGCCGATTTCCTTATCGTTGTTCGCGGAGATGGTGCCGACCTGCGCGATCTCCTTCTTGCCGCTCGTCGGGACCGAGATGTTCTTGAGCTCATCGACGACCGCGGCGACTGCCTTGTCGATGCCGCGCTTGATAGCCATCGGGTTCGCGCCGGCGGTGACGTTCTTGAGCCCTTCGCGGAAGATCGCCTGCGCGAGCACGGTTGCGGTGGTGGTGCCGTCGCCGGCGAGGTCGGAAGTCTTGGTCGCGACTTCCTTCACCATCTGCGCGCCCATGTTCTCGATCGGATCGCTGAGCTCGACTTCCTTCGCGACCGTCACGCCGTCCTTCGTGATGGTCGGCGCGCCGAACTTCTTGTCGATGACGACGTTGCGCCCCTTGGGGCCGAGCGTGACCTTGACCGCCTCGGCGAGCTGATCGACGCCGCGCTTCAGCGCCGCGCGCGCATCGACGTTGAAATAGAGTTCTTTAGCTGCCATTTTCGTTGTCTCCGATTAGCTAATCACCGCGAGCACATCGGTCTCGCGGAGAATGAGAAGCTGCTCACTGTCGAGGGTCACCTCGGTGCCGCTGTACTTGCCGTAGAGGACCTTGTCGCCAGTCTTTAGCGCCATCGGGACGAGCTTTCCGTCCTCGTACCGGCCGGGTCCGACGGCGACGATCTCGCCCTGCTGCGGCTTTTCCTTCGCCGTATCGGGGATGAAGAGCCCGCCGCGCATCTGCTCGGTCTCCTCGAGCGCCTTGACGACCACGCGATCGGCGAGGGGCTTTACCTTGTTGGCGGTGTTGTCTGCCATAGAGTGCCTCTGCTTGAGTGAATTCAGGGTAGAAAATTGCCTGTTAGCACTCTCCGCCGGAGAGTGCTAACAGGCACGAAAGATAACAATCCGTGACCCTGCTTCAAGGGCCCCGACGTCGATTGGTCAGCCGTTCGAGATTATGCCGTGGGCCAGCGCCAACCCCTTCAGCGTCAACGCCGAGTCCACCTCGTCGAACTCGTCGCAGAAGCTCCGGAACGTCTCCGCCAGGCCGCCGGTCGCGACCACGTACGGCGCCTCCGGCCGCGGCCACTCGCCCTTGATCCGCCGTATCAGCCCGTCGATCGAATCAGCCGAGCCGAAGACCACGCCGGCCCGAATGCAATCGACGGTGTTGGTCCCGATCGCCTTCGTGGGCGTTCCGAACGCCGTGCTCGGCAACATCGCGGTCTTGGAGAAGAGCATCGATGCGGACGTCTTCACGCCCGGCTGAATGATTCCACCGAAGAACGAGCCAGCAGCGCTCACGCAGTCGTAAGTGGTCGCCGTCCCGAGATCGACGACGATGCAGTCGCGGCGGTAGATCTGGCTCGCCGCGAGCGTATTCACGACGCGGTCGGCGCCGACCGTCGACGGCTCGTCGACGTCGAGCGTGATCGGCAGCGGCGAGCTCGTATCGATCACAACCGGTGTCACGCCGAACGCCAGATCGCACGCATCGACGACCGCCGCGGTTGCTGGCGGTACGACCGAGCACAGCGCGACGCCCGTCACCGCGCCGCGCTCGAGGCCCGACATCGTAACGAGCTGCGACAGGAGTACGCGCGACTCGTCGGCGCTGCGCGCTGTGCTCGTAGTCAGACGCCAGTGCTCACGCAGTGCGCCGCCATCGAAGAGACCAACCGTCGTCTCGGTGTTTCCTATGTCTATGGTCAGCAGCATCACTCACTCCATTACGAGGGACCCACTCCGCACGCGCGCAACCGAGTCGGCGATCTCCACGAGCAGCTCGCCCGACTCCGAGATTCCGACGACGCGCCCCTGGAGCGGCTCGCGGCAGGCGCGACCGCGCGCGAGGTCGCGCGTCGCATACTCCGTCAGTTCAGGCTCCGTCAGATGACCCGTCATCGCAGCGGCGCGCGCGAAGCTCCGGAATCAGCGCGCGCAGGACTTCGATGCGACTGGAGCCCGGCTCGAGACCAGCCGCGTTCGATTCGCTTGGCGGCGACTCGGTATTGACGCCCAAACCTATTGCAACCCAGTCGAGCCTGTCGCCACGCCAGCGCGCCTCGGCGAGCGCGCCGGCAAGCTTGCGCCGATCGAGATAGATGTCGTTCGGCCACTTGAGACGCGTCGGCTCCGCAGTGAATGCGTCGAGCGCGCGCGCGGCGGCGAGCCCCACTCGCAGCGACAGAACGTCGAGCGCCGCGGTATCGCGCGGCCGCTCGATCAGCGTCAGCCAGATCCCACGCGGCGGAGACGACCACTTCTTGCCGCCGCGTCCCCGCCCTGAACGCTGCTCGTCGGCGATGACGAGCGTTCCGGCGGCCGCGCCTCTACTCGCCAGCTCGTGCGCCACATCCATCGTAGATCCGACCGACGTGTACAGCTCCACGCGCGGCGCGCCAGTCAGCTCGGCGATGCGCGACGCAGTGAGCGCGTCGTACCGCTCCGCGCGCACGGCACGGTCGATATCAGCCGCCACGCGTGTAGTAAACGGCGAGAACCGCCGCGCCCAAGATCACGCGGTAGATGGCGAACGCGCCATACGAGTGCCGACTGACGTAGCGGAGCAGAACAGAGATGGCGAGCCATCCGCTCAGCGCCGCGGCAACGACGGCCACCACCAGCGGCGAGTGAAGACCCTCAGTCTTGAGGACGTGCGGCACCTTGAGGAGCGCTGCCGCCGCGATGATGGGCATGCTCAACAGAAAGCTGAACGCAGCAGCCCCGTTGCGGTCGATCCCGAGCGCACGCGCCGCGGTGATCGTTGATCCCGAGCGCGACACACCCGGGATCAGTGCGAATACCTGCGCGCAACCTATCCAGATCGCGTCGCTCCATCTCATGCGCGTGATCGGACGCGTCGCGCTCGACGTACTTGTCCACGGCCCACAGTATCACGCCTAGTACGATGAGGGCCCACGCGATGAGCGCGGGACTCCGGAACACCGTCTCGGCTTTCTTCTCGAGGAGCAAGCCGAATATCCCTCCCGGGATTGTCGCGACGATGATGAACGCGGCGCGGTGTTGCTCCACCGTTTCGATCTTCCGTGTCGTGACGATCTGCCCGAGGGCCCGGAGCAGCGACACCCACTCGCCGCGGAAGTACCACAGCACAGCGAGCAGCGTCCCGAAATGAAGCGCGACGTCGAAGCCGAGTCCTGGATCGGGCCAGTGGAAGAGCCACGGCGCGAGCGCCAGGTGCGCCGAGCTGCTGATCGGAAGAAACTCTCCCAGTCCCTGCAGGAGACCGAGCACGAGCGCCTGGAAGTTTGTCAGCATGAACGTTTCAATGAGCGTGTGATGGCAGATCCGCGGCCGCGCGGTAGAGCGCTTCGTACTGCGTCACTATCGTGTCGAGCGCGAACCGGTCGCGGGCGTCGGCAGCGGCTGCGACGCGCATTCGCTCGAGCAGCGGTGGGTCCGACAGGAGCTTGCGCGCGCTGGCTGCCATCGCCTCGACGTCGCCAACCGGATGCAGGAATCCAGTCACGCCGTCGGTCACGACTTCAGGAATACCACCGGCGTCGCTGCCGATGACCGGCACGCCTGACGCGAGCGCCTCGAGCGCGCTCAGGCCGAACGATTCGGTCTCGCTCGGCAGCAGAAAAAGATCGGCGCCCGCCAGCAGCGGAGCGACGTTGTCGATCTTGCCGAGAAAGTAGACCGAGCTGAACACGCCGAGCGCGCGAGCTTCGTCTTCTGCGGCAGCGCGCTCGGGGCCGTCGCCGATCATCACGAGCACACTCGGGATCGTCTCGCACGTGCGCGCGAACACGCGCACGACGTCGCGCACACGCTTCACCGCGCGAAAGTTGGAGATGTGCATGAAGACGTGACGGCCGTCGCCGAACGGCGTCGGACCGGAGCCGTCATAGCGCGCGCGATCGTAGATGGCTGGATCTACGAAGTTGGAGATGACCGATACGCGGCAGCCGGTGCAGTGGAACGCGTTGTAAGTCTCGCGCCGCAGGTACTCCGACACAGCCGTGATCCTGTCGGACTTCTCGATCGAGAACTTGGTGATCGCGTGGAATGACGGGTCCTGTCCCACGAGCGTGATGTCGGTGCCGTGCAGCGTCGTCACGACGGCGACGTCGGACCCGTCACGTCGCAGCATCTCGCGCGCGATCCAGGCGCTCGTCGCGTGCGGGATCGCGTAGTGACAGTGAAGTACTTCCACTCCGTGAGCGCGCACGACCTCGTGCATGCGCACAGCGAGCGCGAGATCGTACGGAGGATACTCGAAAAGCGGATACTGGCCGACGTGGACTTCGTGGAAGTACACGCGCGGCAGAAAGGACGGAAGCCTGAATGGCTGCCGGTAGCTTATGAAGTGGACTTCATGGCCACGAGCCGCGAGCGCCATGCCCAGCTCTGTAGCGACGGCACCAGAACCGCCATACGTCGGATAGCACGTGATCCCGATCTTCATGCGAGCTGGTGTCGGAACCAGGTCCGCTGCCGCTTGGCGTACTGCCGCGTCTCGATGATCGTCCGCTCGCGCGCTTCATCCAGACCGAGGCGACCCTCCACGTGCTCACGCATGTCACGATAGCCGCACGCCTTCCAGGCGATCGCGTCCGGCGGAACGCGCAGCATCAGCGACCGGATCTCGTCGAGCCAACCGGCGGCGAGCATCTGGTCGATGCGCGTCACGATGTGGTCTCGGAGCGACGCACCCGGATCGACTATCTCGTACGCGGGCCGGAGCTCGAGATCGCGGACCGGCGGGTCGTCGTAGGGCGGATCGAACAGCGACTTGATGTAGAAGCCGGTTCCTCCCACCACGACGGGCGTAAGCCCTCGACTCATCGCGTCGCGGATCCATCCCGCCGCGTCACGCGCCCAGCGATAAGCGCTGTAGCTCTCGGTTGGCTCGACGACGTTCACACCGAAATGTACGACTCGCGCAAGGTCCTCGTCGCGCGGCTTCGCGGTGCCGATGTCGAAGCCGCGATAGATCTGTCTGCTGTCGGCAGAGATCACGGCGACGTTTCCGGCGGCGGCGAGCTCCATGGCGCGAGCAGACTTGCCGGCCGCGGTAGGGCCGACAATCACGCGAATGACGTCAGACACGACCGAATCTGCGATCGACCTCGCTCCACGCGAGCTGGACTATCGTAGCGCGGCCGTGGACGTCGTGCGCGGGAAGTTTCGTATCGCGCAGCGCCGCAAAGAGCGCACGCATCTCTTGCTGCGAGAGAACGTCGCCGCTCTTCACCGCCGCCTTGCACGCCACCGTGGCGAGGAGCCGTTCGTGCGTGCGCGGCGCTCCCCGCGACTCGATCGCCCGTGAGCGCGCTCAGCGTATCGCGCAGGCAGCGCTCCGCATCGAACCTCGCGTGCGGCGTCGGCACTGCGTGCACGACGATCGATGCGCCGCCGAACGGCTCGATCTCGAAGCCGAGCCGCGCAAGATGGGCGGCGCTCGCGTCGAGCGCGTCGAGCTCGGGCGGTGCGAGGGAGATCGTGAACGGAAGAAGCAATCGCTGCGACGGCGCCGCTCCGCTCTCGAAGGTCGCCAGGAACAGCTCGTACAGCACGCGCTCGTGCGCGGAGTGCTGATCGATGAGCACGAGTCCGTCCTCGTGCTCGAACGCGATGTACGTCCGACGCAGCTGCGTGAGCGTCGGAATGTCGCTGCTCGTCACGTCACGCGCGGTGACTTGCGGCCCAGCGCCCCCTGGCTCCTCTTGCGCCGCCGGTGCTGCGCATGCCGACTCGAAGAGGGGGTCGGTCAGCGCATCGGCTGCAAGCACTGAGTTGTCGACTGTCGCGCGCGCCGCGTCCACGGGCCTCGCGAAGAATCGCCGGCCGAACGCGGCCCCGGAGTCGAACGTGCCGAGTGCACGTCTCACGGCACCTTCGACAGCGCGCTCGACGGGCCAGCGATCGCGGAAGCGAATCTCCGCCTTCGCCGGGTGCACATTCACGTCGATCACTGCCGCCGGGAGCACGATGTCGAGGTAGAGCGATGGCCGCGCGCCGGCAGGTATGGTCGAGCGATAGGCGTTCTCCGCTGCGCGCACCAGCCCTGCGTCGCGTATCGCGCGCCCGTTCACAGCGATGAACACGCGGCGGGTCGCGGTGCCGACATCTGCTGGCCGCTCGACGAGTCCGCTGATGTGAATCGGCCCCATCACGTCATCGACATCGAGCAGCGCATCGGCGTAACGCGCACCCCAGAGCGCGCCGAGTCGCGCGCGCAACGATTCCGCCGGCGCCGCGGATAGTGCGCGCTTGCCATCATGCAGCAGGTCGATCCGAATCTCGCGGCGGGCGAGCGCGAGTGTCGTTACCGCGTCGGTGATCGCGCGCCACTCGGAGCGCTCGCCGCGTAGAAATGCAGCGCGTGATGGCGAGTTGAAGAACAGATCTGCGACGCTGACCGTCGTGCCGCGCCTGCGGCTCGTAGGGCTTGCCGTCGGCGCGCCGCCGGCCGTAGCGCTCACGGTCGTTCCTTCGCCAGATGCAGTTGCCGTCTCTATCACGACTCGCGAGACCGAGCAGATCGCGGGCAACGCTTCACCGCGGAAGCCGAATGTGCTCACAGCCTCCAGGTCCGCCGATGATCTGATCTTGGACGTGCCGTGCCGGGCGAGCGCGAGCACCGCATCCGACGGGTCCATCCCGCATCCGTCGTCGCTCACCTTCACCAGCGTTCGGCCGCCGCCGCTCACCGAGATCTCGATCGATGTCGCCCCAGCGTCGACGGAGTTCTCGATGAGCTCCTTCACCACCGATGCAGGGCGCTCGACCACTTCGCCTGCGGCGATCTGGTCTGCGACCGCACTCGGAAGAACGCTTATGACCGGCACGGATCAGATGCTAGCGCACCCATGGCGCGCAGACAAGCACGCGTCGAACCCTTCCTTCTCGTCAATCTTCGTCGGGATCGCGCGGTCCGCGGCGGCGTCGGCCAAGCGCAAAGGCCACGATGGCCACTGCCGCGATCAGTGTCGCGCCGATCGCGATCAGAAGCGCGTTGGCGCGCGCAAGCGCGATGAGCGCGGGGAACGGAGTATCGCCGATGCTGTCGTGTGGCGCGGTCGCGGGCTGTGCGGCGGTGGTCGCCGCTTGCGCGACAGCCATGTGCATCACGGGCGTCGAAGCCACTTCGTAACGCCGCGTTGTCGGATTGAAGTAGTCGTACCGCTGTGACGTTATCGAGAGATCACCGGCGACCTTGCGGCGTCACCACCCAGTCGAATTCTTTCGCCCCCCGTACAGTCGTCCCGCTCGAATCCCACAGCACGCGCTCAGGTCCATCGATGGTCGTCGCCCAGTCGATCTGGAGCTGCGGTCGTGGCAGCATCTTCAGATTGCCAAGCCCTGCTATCCGCATCGTGACGACGAAAGTGTCTCCCACCTTGGGCGGGCTACCGTCAGTCCAGAGCGTGTCCTTCAGCTCGCCCACCGCTCCGCTGAATCCGATGGGCCTTCCCGATTCAGGAAGTGGAAGCGCGACGAATGTGGCTGGCGCAGACTGCAAGGAGTACGCGCGCGGCTGGCTGAAGTAGTCGCCAGACTCCGGGAGCGAGTACGACAGCGTCGCCGGCCCGACGGAGTAGCTCCCCGGGGTGAGCGCGAAGAGCGCGCGATGATACACGTACCGCCTGAAGTGCACGCCGTTCACGACGACGTTACTGATGGCCGCCGTGTCGAACGGGAAGTCGTACACGGTCACCCCGGTGACGTCGGCAGGGGTGAACTCCGGGTTGGCTCGCAGCCGCGCGCGCGCGACGTCGTCCACGAGTGTCACCGCGTCGTAGCTCACCTGCTGCCCTACGTACACGGTGTCAGGCGTGACTCGCGTCTCGAACTGCACGATCCCCACCTGCGCGAACAGCAGGAGTGCTGCGATCACCAATCCTTCCCTTGTGGCGGTGGCTGCGGAACGTTCTTCTTCTGCTTCTGTCCCTGCACATCCTGCTCTTCTCGCGCCGCGTTGTCGAGCACGGCCTGCGCCTGCGAATTGCCTAGTCCGCCGCCGCCCGAAGGCTTCGGCTGCGGCGACGCGCCCCGCCGCCCCCGCCGCCCCCTCCTCCTCCGCCGCCCCCACCGCCGCCTGATTTCCGTGCCCGGAGGGCGAGCTCGTAATTCCACTTCGCGTCAGTATCGTTCGGCGAGACGACAGCGCGCGCCGGTACCGCGCGAGCGCGCTGTCGAGCGGTACCGCCGCGGTGTCGCCGTGCAGCTTGAGACCCGTCACAAGATACGCCCAGCCGCTGTTGAAGCTCGCGGCGAACCTCATCGGAACACTCCGCGCCGCTACGCTATCGAGGATCGCTGCACCCGGCGCCATCGAGTCGTGCTGGACGAGCGTCGTCCCGCGATTGTACGCGGCGACGTCGATTGCGCTCCGGTTCGGCGCGCACGCCGCGGCAGCGCCGAGCGCGCCTGCAGCGATCAGCCGCGCAGCTCGGCGGCGCGTGCGCAAGCCCAGGAACGTGTCCAGCAACAGCAGAAGAAGCGCTGGCGCCACGAACCATTGGAAGCGCGGAATGAGATCACGCCCCGTCGCCACTGCGTGAGCTTCGGTCTTCAGGCGGTCGATCACGCGACGGATCGATTCAGCTTTCTGCGACGCGTCGGCAGGCACGAACACACCGTCCGCTGCCTCCGCCGCGGAGCGAAGCGTTTCCGGCGTGTAGTGCGTCACGACGACCTGCCCGTTCTCGTCGCGCTTTAGGGTCGTAGTCCCGTTCACCGTGACGGGAATAGTCGCGCCCGCTGTGGTGCCGAATCCGACCGTCACCAGCTGAATCCCGGCGTCCTTCGCGCGCTTTGCCTCCGTGAGGATATCGCCGATCGGCTCCCACGCCTCACCGTCGCTCATCAACACGATGGCCTTGTCGCCGTTACCGTTGCCGAGCGTGAGCAGCGTCGTAGCCTGGCGCAGCGCACTCGCCATCGAGCTGCCGGCTTCGCCCACCACGCTCGGATCGAGGTTATCGAGGTACAGATCGAGCGCGCCGTCGTCGCTCGTGAGCGGAGTCAGTATGTATGATCTCCCCGCGAACGCGATGAGCGCAAAGCGATCGTTCGGCGAGAGCGCGCGAAGCTGACGCACCACCTGCTTCATCTTCTCGAGCCGCGACGGCTTCTCGTCCTGCGCGGTCATCGAGAGCGATGCGTCGAGCGCGAGGACGATGTCTGATCCGCTCTGCTTCACCACCGCGTTCGCCCGTCCCCAGCGCGGACCGGCGAACGCAGCGCCGAGCAGAAGCAACGCGCACACGATGCGGACCGAGTGCCACGCGCCAAGTCTCGCTCCGCGCGGAGCGAGCCGCGCGAGCATTCCCTTCGTGCCCAGCCGCGCAAGCCGCCGCGCGCGCGACTTTCTGCCGAGCATCATCGCCGCGATTCCGAGCACTGGAAGCACGATGGCCAGCGAGAGCGCCCACGGCCACTCGAGGAAGCGGGTCATGGGAGCGGCGCCCAGACCGCCGCGACACCCAGCTCGATCAAGCAGCGACAGGAGCGCGAGACCGAGCGGCCAGCGAAACAGCTCAGCGTACCGCACGTACGTCGTGGACTGCACCGGCGTGCGCTCGAGCGCGTCGATCTGCGAGTAGATGCTCCGCAGCGCCGCCGCGTCGCGCGCGCGGAAGTACCGCCCGCCGGTGAGCTGCGAGATGCGCGTGAGAAGCGCTTCATCGATCTCGACCGGCTGTTCCTCGAAGCGGAGCCCGTAGAGACCGCGTCCCACGGGCACCGGCGCCATCCCCTCCGTGCCGACGCCGATCGTGTAGATCTTGATCCCGTACGCCCTGGCCGCCTGCGCGGCCGTCATCGGATCGATGTCGCCACGGTTGTTGACGCCGTCGGTGAGAAGGATCATCACCCGCGACTTGCCCGGCGCGTTGCGGAGTCGGTTGGCCGCGGTCGCAATCGCGTTGCCGATCGCCGTGCCGTCCTCGAGCTGCCCGGGCTGCAGATTGTCGACGGCCTGCAGTACGACTTGATAGTCCGTCGTCAACGGAACCTGTGTGAGCGCTTCGGCGGCGAACGCAACCAGACCGATGCGGTCCGATGTGCGACCTTCGATGAACTGCTTGACCGTCGACTTGGCGACCTCGACGCGGTTCGGCTGAAGATCCTGCGCAAGCATCGAGCTGGATAGGTCGATCAAGAGAACGATGTTGATTCCCTGACTCGTCACGTTCTCGGAGTGCCCGCGCGATCGCGGTCGCGCGGCGGCAATGACAAGGCCGAAGAGCACGAGGTTGCGAAGAAGAAAGAGCAGCTTCGCCAATCCGCGAGCCGATATGCGGCCCGCGCGCGAGAGTCGCCAGTGCGCGAGAACGTTATCGATGGCGAGCGCATGCGCCGCCTCAGCACCCACCAGAGCGGGATCAGCAGCAGCAGCACGAGCGCCCAGGGCGTCGCGAACTGGATGGCGCGAAGCGAGATCATGCCGCCTTCTCCTTCACCCGCTCGGCGCTGCGGCTCGCGGCGAATGCGCGCTCCGATTCAGCCACCAGCCGCCGCGCCTCGCCCGCAATCGCACTCGCTTCGTCCTGCGTCACGCGCACGGCGGCGAACTTGAGTAGATCGACGCGCGACAGTAACGCCGTCACCGAATCGCGCGGAACTTCAGGGGTCGCGCTCAGAACCTCGCGGAGCTCACTGGTGGTGAGTGAAGCGTGAGCGCGCGGAACTGCGCGCGCGAGGTAACCTCGCAGCACATCGGACATCGCGATGGCGTAGCGCTCCGTCTCGCCGGATTCGAGCATCCGCTGCGATTCGATCCGCGCGAACTCCCGCTCCGCCCACGCGCCCGGCGTGAGAGGCTGCCTCGCGCGCTCACGCAATCGGCGCCATAGGTAGATCGCGAGACCGAGCAGCGCCGCGATGATCGCTGCGAGCAGCCACGGCTTCCAGTTGAACGACGAAACCGCGACCACGGGCCTCAACGGCTTTGGCTTTCGCAGGGCAGTATCTGCGGGCAGCACCGAGCGCACGTACACCTGCATGTCGTGAAGCGACGCGATGCGTTGGCCTTCGTGGAAGCACCACGACCACGTCGTCCAGTCCGAGCCTCTGCGGACCGGTGTCCCACGCCGCGAGGACGTAGTTGAACGTGATGTCCTTGTAAGCTCCGGACTGCGTCTCGCTTCGCGTTGAAGCTGCCGCAGTATCTACGCGCGCTGTCGTGTCTGATACGAGCGGAGTGCGCACTACCGCTCCGGTCGGAACCCTAACTCTCACCGTGGCCGTGAAGTGTGCGCCGACCGTGGTGGTCTCCGGCTTCACCGCGGTCCCGAGCTGAACGGGGCCGCCCTGCGCCTGAAGCGCCAGCGCGAGCAGCGCGACTATCATCACCGACCCCGCCCGCGCGTCTCGCGTGACTGGAAGAAGCGCAGCAATGGATCTACTACACTCTGATTTGTCTCGAGCTGGATCTCGTCCACGCCGGCGCGGCGCAGCAGGCGCCGCCGGGCAGCGTTCTCGGCCGACATGTGATCGGCATACGCGGACCTCACGCGCCGGTCGCTCGTGTCCACCTCGAGTACCTCGCCGGTCTCGGGATCGCGAACGCGCGCCACTCCGACGTCCGGAAGCTCGCGCTCGGCGGGATCGTTCAGCGTTACTGCGATGATGTCGTGCCGCCGTCCGAGCACCTTCAGCGCATGCTCGTATCCTTCCGCCATGAAGTCGGAGACAAGGAAGATCACCGTGTGACCGTGAAGCGTGCGCTGCATGTACTCGAGCGCGGGACGCAGATCCGTCGTGCGTCCCTTCGGTTGGAACGCGATGAGATCCCGCACGATTCGTAGGACGTGGCGCTTCCCCTTTCGCGGCGGCACGACGTGCTCGACCCGGTCGGTGAAGAAGAGCAATCCCACTCTGTCGTTGTTGCGCGCAGCGGCCATCGCGATCACCGCCGCGAACTCCGTCATCATGTCGCTCTTGAAGCGCAGCGTCGTCCCGAACGCCTCGGATCCCGAAACGTCGAGCGCCAGCATCACCGTGAGCTCGCGCTCCTCTATGTAGCGCTTGACGTACGTCTTGTTCATGCGCGCGGTGACGTTCCAGTCGATCGAGCGCACCTCGTCGCCGGGGAGGTATTCGCGCACTTCCGCGAACTCCATCCCCTGGCCCTTGAACACGGAGTGGTACTCGCCTGCGAAGAGCGTGTCCACCAATCCACGCGTCTTGAGCTCGACGCGTCTCACCTGCTTCATTACCTCTGGCGAGATGACCGCACCCAAGCGAGCTCGGTCTGCGGCTCGCTGCAGCGTCGCTTTCGCGACTCGCCGCGCTTCGTGCGTCGCTTGAGGAAGCCCAGCATCGCCGTTACGGCGTCGGCACCGCGTCGAGGATTCGCGTGACGACGTTGTCGCTCGTCACGTCCTCGGCTTCTGCCTCGTACGTGATGAGCACGCGATGCCGCAGCACGTCGGGCGCAACGGATTTCACGTCGTCCGGAGTCACGTACGCGCGCCCGCGCAGGAACGCCAGCGCGCGCGACGCCTGCGCCATCGACAGCGTCGCGCGCGGGCTCGCGCCAAACTGGATCAGCGGCGCGAGCTCCGCAAGGTTCGCCGCTTTCGGATCGCGCGTCGCTTCGACGATGTCGACGATGTAATCCACGATGCGCTCGTCCATGTACAGCTCGCCGATGCGCTTGCGCGCGGCCATGATCGATTCAGGCGTCGCGACGTGCCGCACCGGAATCGGCTCTTTCCCAGCCATCCGCCGCAGAACTTCCTTCTCTTCGTCGCGCGTCGGATAACCGACGAACAGCTTCAGCATGAAGCGATCTACCTGCGCTTCAGGGAGCGGGTACGTCCCTTCCTGCTCGATCGGGTTCTGCGTCGCGAGCACGAGGAACGGCTCCTCGAGCGGATATGTAGTCCCGCCGATCGTGACCTGCTTCTCCTGCATCGCCTCGAGCAGCGCGGCCTGCACCTTCGCGGGCGCACGATTTATCTCGTCGGCGAGAATGATGTTCGCGAAGATCGGTCCCTTCTTTATCGAGAAGCGACCTGTCGATTGATCGTAGACCTGCGTGCCGATCACGTCAGCAGGGAGCAGGTCAGGCGTGAACTGGATGCGCTGAAAGCTCGTGCTTATCGTCTCGGCGAGAGTTCTCACCGTGAGTGTCTTCGCGAGTCCCGGAACGCCCTCGAGCAAGACGTGGCCACCGGTGAGAAGTCCCACGAGAAGCCGCTCGATCATGTAGTGCTGCCCTACTACTCGCTTTCCTACTTCACTTATTACCGCGTTGACGAGCGCCGTGTCTTCCATGAGGTTGCTGTTTTACGATTGCCTGCAGCAGCTCCAGCTCGCGCTTTGTCGGCGCTCTGCTCGATCCGCTCGGGAGTTCTCCCAACCGCACCGGTCCGAAGGCAGTACGCACCAGTCGTTCCACTTCGAGACCGAGCGCGGCGCAGATGCGCCGCACTTCGTGATGCCGTCCCTCGGTGAGAGTGAGCTCCAGCGCGTAGTGTCGCCTTCCTGTCAGCGCGCGCGCCGATGCCGCCGACGCACGCGCGATTCCATCCTCAAGCTGTACCCCACGCACCACGATCCGAGCCGCCGATGGTGCATCACCGTGCACCGTCGCCACATACGTCCGCTCGACCTCCCTGCTCGGGTGCGTCAGTGCGTGAGCCGCCGCTCCATCAGTCGTCAGGAGCAGGACACCTTCGGTCAGAAAGTCCAGCCGGCCTACGTACGTCAGCCCGGGTCGATCGCGAATGAGCTCGAAAACTGTTTTTCGCTTCGCCGGATCGCGGCGCGTCGTCACGACGCCCGCCGGCTTGTTCAGCACTATCCACGCCTCGTCCGCGGGTGCCGCGATCCGTTTGCCGTCGACGCTTATCACGTCCCGATCTGGGTCCACGACCTGGCCCACCGTCGCGACACGTGCCGTTGACGCTCACTCTTCCGGCCGACACGAGCGTCTCTGCCGCGCGCCGCGACGCCACTCCAGCTCGCGCGAGTGCACGATGCACCCGCATCGGCTCGCTCACGTCGCTGGTGCCGCGGCTGGTCTCAGCGCCACCGCGAGCTCGTCGGCGCGGGGAAGCTCGCCCAGATGTCGTAGCGCGAAGTGCTCCAGGAACAACGGCGTCGTTCCGTACAGCAGCGGGCGGCCCATCCCCTCGCCACGCCCGACGACGTCTATCAGTGCGCGCTCCTGCAGCGACTTGAGAATCGCGCCCGCTCCCACTCCGCGAATGTCTTCGATCTCTGCACGCGCGATCGGCTGACGGTACGCGATGATCGCGAGCGTCTCGAGCGCAGCGCCCGAGAGCCGCTGCGGTCGTGCGGCGAGCTGCGCACGCTCGATTGCTTCAGTGTACTCGGGACGCGTCAGGATCTGCCAGCCGTCACCCACCGCACTCAGCTCGACGCCATGCCCTTCGGTGTCGTAATGCTCCCTTATCTCGTCCAGCGCTGCTGCGACCGCCGCCGGCGACGCCTCGGCATCGAGCTGCGCGAGCGCATCGCTCGGTATGGGACGCGCGCTCGCGAAGAGCGCGGCTTCAAGAAGCTTGGCTAAGGGCGTCACCCGAGAACTCCACTGATGCGAACGGTTTCGGTTGAGCGAGCCGCAGCTCGCCGCGTTTCGCGAGCTCCAACAACGCGAGCAGCGCCGACAGCACCTGCCACGGCTCGGCGTCGAGTCCCACGACATCGCTCCAGCGCGCATGCGAGCGCACACTGAGGATGTTCGCGGATCGTGAGCATCGCGCCATCCACGTCGAGCGCTCGCGGAATCACGTCGTGAATCATCGGACGACGCGCCTGCCGCAGCACGCGATCCACCGCCGCGAACAGATCGGCCAGCGATGCCGCGAGCGGACGCTCGTCTTCATCGCCACGTTCGACGGGAATCGGAACGTAGGCTCGCGCGAACCGGTTGCGCCGATCGTCACCGAGCCGCTCGAGCACGTCCACTACCTCGCGCACCTGCTGGTACTCGAGCAGGCGCCGCACCAGCTCCGCGCGGGGGTCTTCCCACCCTCGATTCCGTCAGGTCGCGGCAACAGCATCTGCGCCTTGATCCGCAGTAGTCGCGCGGCCATCTCCAGATACTCCGCTGCTACGTCTATCCCGAGCCCGCCGATGCGCGCGAGAAATTGGTCGGCGACGCGCGCGATCGGAATGTCGTAGATGTCGACCTGCTCGTCGCGGATGAGGGAGAGGAGCAGATCGAGTGGACCCGAGAACTCCGGCAGCTCGACGACGAACGCCGATTCGTCGAGTTCGCGCGACCCTGTGCGATCGAGCGACGCGACAGTTCCGCGCTCGCTCAAATCGCGCCTTGCGGAATCGCCAACACGAACCGCTCGACGAGCCGGTGCAGCAGCTCCGACAGCGCGAGCGCCGGCGCAAGCCAGTAGTAGAGCAACGACGGCGTCAGGAACAGGATGCCGTAGATGAGGAACAGCCCGAATCTGCTCAGCCGCTCGTACGACAGCGCCCACGCCGGCGGCAGGACGTACTTGATCACGTGCGATCCGTCGAGCGGTGGAATCGGAACGAGGTTGAACGCGGCCAGAATGAGATTCAGCTCGACTCCGACGATGAACATCTGCTGCACGATGGCGAAGCCGAGCTGCGCGCGCGGGGCGGCGAGCGCGAGCACGTACACGAGCGGGACCAGGAGCGTGAAGATGATCGCGAGGATCAGGTTGGTGGTGATTCCCGCAAGCGAGACGAGGATGTCGCCCTTCTTGAAGTTGCGGTAGTTGCGCGGATTCACCGGCACCGGCTTGGCGCCACCAATGATCGGCAGATGCGATATCGCGAGGAAGAGCGGCACGATGATCGTCATGAACGGATCGATGTGCTTGAGCGGGTTCCACGTCAGCCTGCCAAGCTGGTAGGCCGTAGGATCGCCGTTCTTGTACGCCACCCAGCCGTGCGCGTACTCGTGAGCCACCATCGAGAACAGCAGGACTGGCGCGATTATGAGGAGCGTAGTGGCTGTATCCAACTTGACTCGGTAGGAGGAGTGGCCTAATTTAGAGGGCTAGTCCCATTTTCGGAAACGATCAGACTCAAGCCCGTCATGCCAAACATCGCGTCAGCGAAGAAGAATATGCGTAAGTCCCGCGCCGCGCAGGTTCGCAACCGCGCGCAACGGTCAACGCTCCGTACTGCGCTCAAGAAGGCGAAGGCCGAAGACGCCACCCCCGAAGCGATTGCCGCCGCGGTGACGCTCGTCGATCGCGCAGCACGCAAGGGACTCGTTCACAAGAACGCAGCGGCACGTCGCAAGCGTCAGCTCGCCAAGAAAGCGGCCGCCTGAGCCCCGACGCTCCGCACTGCGATGTCAACAGGCGCCCTCACGGGCGCCTTTGTTTTTCACCGATACGAGCTTCAGAAAGTCGATAGCTCGCCGCCGCACCGCTCGCAGTACCACTCCGTCGCATAGTTCATCGCGCCGCACTCCGGGCACTTGAGCGTCTTCTCCGCCTCGCGCCGCGGCTCGATTGCCGTACCTCGCGACACGGTCGACGCGGCGTCCGCGGAGGCGGCGCGGGACGCCGTCTGGTGGTCGCGCTGCACTTCGGGACTCGCCGGCACACCGTCGCCCTGCGGCGCCGCGGAAGCAGCAGCGGTGGCGACACCCGCCGTCTCCTCCGCGCGCCGCTCGGCGACGAAGCTCTCGATCGACGGTTCGTGCGTGCTCTGCGGCTGCGGCGCGCGCGGCTGCGCAGCGGTCGACTGATCTCCTACGCTCCCCGCCGGACTTCCCGAATTCTCCGGCTGCGCTGCGTCGTCCTCGGCGGTCGCTCCGGCAGGCTCCTCGCCGCGCGCGCGAGCGAGCACGTGCTCCAGTTCCTTGAGCTGTTTCTCGACCGACTCACGCTGCGACCGGAGACTGGTGAGCTCCCGGTCTGCCGACTCACGCCGGCGTTCCCATTCTTCGGGTGCGAATTCGCCGACTGCGGCGCGGAGCTCCCACTCGTGCCGCTCGTCATTGCGATCGCTCTCGCGCGCGCGCAGCGTGGTGAGATCATCCGACAGTGACTTGATGTTCGCCGTGAGCTGCTCGGCGCGCTCGCCAAGTCGCTGCATCACGCGCTCGAGCCTGAGCGAGTAGTCCGTGCGAACGCGGTCGTACACGTGCGCTGGAGTGTCGCTCCTGCGCTCTTCCAGCGCACGCAGCCATGCCTGGTATCGCTGCCGCTCCGCGAGCAGCTCCTGCAGGCCAGCAGTCGCTTCAGAATCAGCAGTCATTCTCTCACGCTCCGCAGTTGACCCAGTTGATGCACGATCTCGCCGCCGACGACCGTGCATGTCGCGCGCCCGGATAGGGTCATTCCGGCATACGGCGTGTTGCGCCCCTTCGACAGGAACTTGTCAGGATCGATCGTCCAGCGTTCGTTCGGATCGAACACCGTGATGTCCGCCACCGTTCCAGCCCGAAGCGTTCCACCGGGAAGGTGAAACAATCGCGCCGGCGAGCACGACATCCGCTCGACCAGTGTCGGATAATCTATGATGCCGGACAGAACGAGATTCTGCACCACCACGGCGAGCGCGGTCTCGAGCCCGACGATGCCGTTTGGCGCGTATGCGAACTCGCGCTCCTTCTCGTCGTAGTGGTGCGGAGCGTGGTCGGTCGCGATCAGGTCGATCGTTCCGTCGCGCACAGCTTCGCGCAGCGTCTCAACGTCCTCCTGAGTTCGGAGCGGCGGATTCATCTTCGCATTCGTATCATAGCCTTCGACCGCATCTTCGGTGAGCGAGATGTGATGCGGGCACACCTCCGCCGTGACGTTTATACCGCGCTCCTTCCCCCAGCGAATCAGTTCCACCGAGCCTTTCGTGCTCATGTGCGCGAGATGCACGTGGCCGCCAGTCAGACGCGCCAGCAGGATGTCGCGGATCGCCATGATCTCTTCGGCTTCATCCGGAATCCCCTTGAGACCGAGCCGCGCAGACACGATTCCTTCATTCATCGCGCCGCCGGCAGCGAGCGTCGGTTCCTCGCAATGATCGATGACAGGAATTCCAAACGTGCGCGCATACTCCAGCGCTGATCTCATCAGCTGCGCGGATACTACTGGCTTTCCGTCATCGCTCACCGCTATCGCACCTGCGTCCACCATCTCTCCGAACTCCGCCATGGCCTCGCCCTTCTGACCCACGGAAATCGCGCCGATCGGATACACCTTCGCTGCCTGCGCGCGAGTTCCCTGCCTCACGACGAACCCGACCGCAGCTGGATTGTCGGTGACGGGATCGGTATTCGGCATCGCACACACCGCCGTGAAGCCGCCTGCCGCTGCTGCGCGCGCGCCGCTCGCGATCGTCTCCACATCGGACCGCCCTGGCTCGCGCAGATGGCAGTGCACGTCGATGAAGCCCGGCGACACGATCTGGCCGCCGCACTCCACGACCACAGCGTCGTCAGGCGCGCTGAGCGCGTTACCGACAGCGGTGATCTTGCCGTCTGCGACGAGGACATCGGCAGTCGAATCGTATCCCTGGGACGGGTCCACCACACGCCCGCCCCTGAGAAGCAGCGGCCGCGTCACGCCGGCCCTCGCTTCGCCGCTTCAGCCAGCTCCGGGCGACCGCCCGCGAGCAGATACAGCACCGCCATTCTCACCGCCACGCCGTTGGTAACCTGATTGAGGATCACGCTGTGAGGTCCGTCGGCGACGTCGGAGTCGATCTCGACGCCGCGATTCATCGGGCCAGGATGCAGGATCAGCACGTCGCGCGGAGCGCGCTCGAGCCTCGCGCGCGTGACGCCGAAGATGCGGTTGTATTCGCGCAACGACGGTATGTAGCCAGCCGTCATACGCTCGAGCTGCAAGCGCAGCACGTTGAGCGCATCGGCCCACTCAATTGCATCTTCGATTCGGTCGAAGACCGTTACACCGAATTCACCAATCGACGACGGAAGGAGCGACCGTGGCCCGCACACTGCGACTTCTACGCCGAGCTTCTGGAGACCCCAGATGTTCGACCGCGCAACACGGGAGTGGAGCACGTCACCGCAGATGCACACTCGCTTCCCCTCGAGCGCGCCGAACTTGTCGCGCAGCGTGAGGATGTCGAGCAGCCCCTGCGTCGGGTGCTCGTGTGTGCCGTCACCAGCATTTATCACATTCGATTCGATCCGCTCGGCGAGGAAGCGCGCCGCGCCGGATGCGCCATGCCTGATCACCACCATGTCGATGCGCATCGACTCGAGGTTGCGCGCGGTGTCCACCAACGTCTCGCCTTTCGACACGCTCGATCCACCCGCCGCGACGTTCACCGTGTCGGCAGAGAGCCGCTTCTCGGCAAACTCGAACGAGACGCGCGTGCGTGTGGAGTTCTCGAAGAAGAGATTCACCACAGTCGACCCGCGCAGCGTCGGCACTTTCTTTATCGCGCGCTCGCTGATCTCCTTGAACGGCTCCGCGGTGTCGAGAATGAGCCGGATCTGATCACCACTCAACGGCTCGAGACCCAGAAGATCTTTCCCGATAGCCGTCTGCTCCGTCATTCGTCCCGCTTCGCGACTAGCACTACCGCGGTATTGCCGTCGATCTCATCGACCTGCACGTCAACGCGATCACCCGGCCGCGCATCTATCACCTTCCCGGCGATGTCGGGTTGGATCGGAAGCTCGCGACCGCCGCGGTCGATGAGCACGGCGAGGCCGATCCGTGCTGGGCGCCCGAAATCAGCCAGCTCGTCGAGCGCCGCCCTGATCGTTCGCCCGGTGTAGAGCACGTCGTCCACGATGACGACGTTCATCCCGTCGATCGTTCCAGGGAGACTCGTCGCGCCGACGATCGGACGCGGGCCGATTGTCTGCAGATCGTCGCGATACAGTGTGATGTCGAGCGCGCCGCGGGGGACGTCAGCGCCTTCTGTCGCACGGATGAGAGACGCGATGCGCTCGGCGAGCTGCACTCCCCGCCGCTGGATCCCGACGATGATGAGGCGGTCGGTGCCGCCGTTGCCTTCGACGATCTCGCCGGCCATGCGGCGAAGTGTGCGCTCGACGGCGGCGCTGTCGAGGATTGTCTCGGAGTGTTCGGTCATCCGGCTCAAATATAGCGACGCTGCCTTGCGGCCTCCCCGCGAGCGGATGAGCGAGCGCCCCGGCGCCGCGGTCTACCGCTTGGGCTCGATCGTCGCGCCGGCGCGCGCTTCGACGACGCGCGCCGCCTCGACGTGATCCGCCTCCTCGCCGAGCTCCTTTCGCGCCTCTGCGAAGAGCCTGGACGTGAGGTCGATCAACGCCGCCGGCGTTCCTGTGTCGTGCGCGATCTGGGACGCGATTCTTACATCCTTATCGAGGAGCGCGAGCCTGAACGTGCGCGGAAATTGGCGCGTCAGGACGCGCTCAGGAAAGAGGTTCATCGACGTATTCGATCGTCCGCTCGAAGCATTTATCACTTCGAGCGCTAGCGCCGGATCGACGCCGAGCTTGACGAGCGCCGCGAGTCCTTCGGCCGTGGACCAGACATGTACCGCGAGCAGTGCGTTGTTCACCGCCTTCACGGCGTCGCCAGCGCCGACATCGCCGCAGTGCACGATCTTGGCGGCGAACGAGCTGATGAGTGGGCGCGCGCGATCGAGCACGTTAGCCGCGCCGCCAACCATTGCCGTCAGAGTTCCCGCGGCGGCGCCCGAGGTCCCGCCGCTCACCGGCGCGTCGATGAAATCGATTCCGAGCTCGGCCAGCCGCGCGGCTACGCGACGCGATCCTGCCGGGTCGCCCGACGTGCAATCGACCACCGTCGCGCCGCCCGCGAGTGCGCGCGCAGCACCGTCGTCCCCAAAGAGCACGCTCTCCACTTCCGCGGAGGTGGGGAGGCAGGTAAAGAAGAAGCTCGCTCCCTGCGCCGCATCACGCGGCGAGCGTGCGACCGATGCGCCGGTCGAGGCGGCGAAACTGTCGGACTTCGCGCTTGTCCGATTCCAGACTACGAGGTCGGCGACCCGCGCGAGATGACGAGCCATTGGCTCCCCGATCGCGCCCAGACCGACGAACGCGACGCGAGGGCGGTCCGTCATATCGATAGCGTTTGCTCTGCCTGAAGAAGAACGTTGGGGTCTGCCTCGGGGTAGCGCAGCTTCATCTTCTTGAGTGCGCGCACCACGAGCCCTGTGACAAAATAGTCACGCATCCGCTTGTCGTCCGCGGGCACCACGTACCAGGGCGCTTCCTTCGTGGAGCAGCGACGCAGCATGTCGCGGTACGCATCGGTATAAGCGTCCCAGAGCGCCCGATCTGCCAGATCGCCTTCGCGGAACTTCCAGTTCTTGTCGGGCTCCTCGACGCGCTCCATGAGGCGGCGGCGCTGCTCGGCGTACGAGATGTGGAGGAAGAGCTTCAGAACGACGACGTTGTTTTGCACCAGCATGCGCTCGAAGTCGTTGATCTGGTCATACCGCGACATCCAGATTGGCTTCGCAACGGTGCCGTGCACGCGCGCGGCGAGAACGTCCTCGTACTGGGACCTGTTGAAGATGCCGACCATTCCGCGTGCCGGCACGGCCGCATGGATGCGCCAGAGGAAATCGTGGCGCCTCTCGACCAGTGTGGGCTCCTTGAAGCTGGTGACCACGCAACCCTGTGGGTTGCACGCCCCAAAGACGCTCTTTACGGTGCTGTCCTTCCCGGCGGTATCCCGCCCCTGCAGAACGACGAGTAGTGCGTACCGGCCGTCTGCGTAGAGCTTGGCCTGGAGCTTGGTGATCGAATCGAGGCGCTTCTTGGTCTTGGACTTCGCCTTCTTGCGCGACGGCCCATCGGCTTCGAGCGCATCGTCGTCATCGATGTTGAGGGGCAATTCCGGATCGACAGGTTCGAGCTGCATGGCCTAAGTTACGACATTCGACCGGCGTTTCATTAGAGCGGCGCCGTCGCCGGTTGCGGACGCAAAGAAGGGGTGAGAAGCCAAAGCTTCTCACCCCTTCTTCTAGCCTCAGCGCGCTTTACGCGCCGATCTTGGTGACGCCCTCAGCGGACGGCCCCTTCTGGCCCTGGACCACGTCGAACTCGACGCGGTCGCCCTCGGCGAGCGTGCGGAAACCGTTCCCGCTGATCGCCGAGAAGTGGACGAAGCAATCCTTCTGTCCGTTCTCAGGCGTGATGAAGCCAAAGCCCTTGGCATCGTTGAACCACTTCACTGTTCCAGTCGTACGCATTGTCCAACTCCCTCATACAGAATTGGTCCGCAGGGGCACGCCTGACCGGCCAACATGTTCCGTGATCCTAACCCTATCACGACGGGGCCCGCCAAGCAGAAAGACTTGGATAAACAAAAAGGCCTGCAGTACCCAGGCCTCGTCGCATCGGGTCGTGTCACGTCCACTCGGACGCTTCTTGCAACCCTAATAATAATCGTTGCGATGGCTATCTGGCAAGGTGTAGGATGAAGAATTCCCTGCCGAAAAGCGCAGGGGATCGCGTTCTCAGCGGACAGAGAGGGATTCGAACCCTCGATACGCTTTCACGTATACACGCTTTCCAGGCGTCGGAGACAGCGAGCTAAGTACGGCCACCGATCGGACTTTCCCTCTGACGAGAGCGTAGTCCGCCAACTAATCCCGATCGGTCAGGCCGTACCTATCCCGCCTGAATGGACACCCGAATGGACACCCGTGATCGCTGCGCGCTAGAGTTCGGGCTCGGCCCGCAGCGACGCGTCTGGGTTTTCGGCGAACTCCGTCGTATTCACCGGCGGCATCACGAACCCGGGGAAGCGACTCGCGATCGTCATGGATGAGACTCGTTCACGCAAATACGGAACTAGCGCAGCCGTTGCGTTCGTCGCCAAAAAGCGATCGAACGGCACTGGCACGTTAGGATCCGCACTGCACTCGGCGACGTAGGCACATCGCAGTTCATATGTTGGTTGCGACCGAGGCCGGATGGTTGCACTAAGGCGTACCAAGCCATGCCAGCGTGGATCGTCCTGCTCAGGTGCCTTGACCATGGTCTGCACTTCAAGCTCGTAGTCCACCTGCTGGACCGGACCAATCTCGGCGTCGGCGTTCGCCTGCTGGCTCATCAAGGCCTCAAGTCCCACATAGCGGAAGTTCGAGCTCCTGGAGCCAAATCGCCTCGATCGCGAACGGCTGTCGCTTTGGGGTGTCAGCCACCGCCGACCCCTGAGAGCTCCAAATGGACGACGGTGCGAGTCCACACGCCCTTGCCGCGGAACCGCTCAATCGGCACACGCCGAACCTGCGCCATAGGTTGCAACTCTCCAACCAAGCGCAGAACGGGGATCGCCTTGGCTGGCGCTGCTTCGCCGGCCGGAACCGCGGCCAACTCTAGGCCGAGCACGGTGAGAACTCTGTGAAGCGTATCGAACCGGGGATACCGCGGACTCCTTCGATTTCAGAAATTCGCGACTGTTTCGTTCCGGCAGCGCGAGCTACGTCCGCCTGCGTCCATTTACGCGCGAGCCTCGCTCCGAGGACCGCACGCGCGATATTCGCGCGCGAACGTAACTCCTGACCGCCAAGAGAGAGGTCGGACGAGGGCCGCCGCTCGCGCGTCGCGACTTCAGGTTCCGAGCCTCGTGCGGTTTGCGACGTCATAGGCCTCGCTGTGGTAGTCATTGTACCGATCCCGGCAAATCGCCTTGTCTTCGTTCGAGAACTTTTGCCACCTCTTCGTCACCGCGTGGTACAAGACGAGTTTGCGGCCAGACTCTATCGAGCAGTAGATACGGTAGTTCGCCCTGTCGCGACCGTGCCATCGAATCTCCGCGAAGTCACTGATCCCGAAAAAGGACTTCGAGCGAATCCGTTCGAAGTAAGGGGCACCTAAGTCCGGCCCATACACTTCCAGATTCGGCAGCAGGACGGCGTGAAAAACCTCGGCAGCCGGCGGCGCCGCCACATCCAGCTCGGCGAGCCATTCCTGCACGGGTGCGCGCCCATCTTAGTGAGGTAGATCGCCAACTTCCACTTGGACTCATCATGGATGCCAGACAAGTAATATACCGTATACGGGCTATTTTTCCAGTCTCGACCCGGGGCGGCGGTCGTGAAGTGCAGAGAGGCCCAGCGTTGAAGAATGTCGTGCACGTCGGTGCGAGCTGGCAAGAGCGAAATCAAGCCACTTCGATCGCTGGCGTCCCTCGTGGCGCCTCGTTGCCATCGGGAACCGTCTGATGCAAATCGACACCGAACGCTTCCCACGCTGTCCGGGCCTGGCTGGCGTGGGAGGCCGTGAGCTGCCGCCGGATTTACCTGCGACTCAAGAGCGCGAGAGAACAGCCATGCCGCATTTCGCCGCGGCGCCTCGCTCCCCGCTGTTACGTGAACGATCACGCTCTGTGATCAGCCGCGGCGAGTTGGTGTCACTTACGCTTGCGCTTAGCTACGGTCTTTGCGTCGTCCGCTCGAGCAAATCTCCCGGCTCGAGCCCCAAGCTCTGCGCGAGCTTGTCCAGTGTATCCAGCGCCACCGAACGCGTCTTGTTGTTCACCATCGCGTTGATGGTCACGAACGAGACGCCAGAACGGCGCGCGGCCTCTGACTGACTGATACCGAGTTCGGCCAGCACGTCGGCAAGACGGAAGCGAGTTGTCACGCCTAATAAGATAGCTATATAAAGGAGCCTTGACAAGCTATCAAGCATCCTATATAGTGCAAAGTAGAAGAAAGGGCCAGCCGGCGTCTCCCGCTAAGAAGTGCCGACTGACCCTCCATCACTCACCCGAAGGCGAGCTTCCTAAAGATAACGGAGCCGCCTTCACTAGAAGGAGGCGGTATGCCGGCATACCCGATTTACCTCGAGCCACCCGCCACACTCGGCGGCGAAGTATTCGCCCAAGAGGCGATGATACGCATGCTCGAGCCACCTCTCACAGTTGCGGGTGTCCAGTACGCTAATGAATCGGATGCGAGTTTGGCGCGGCGGCAGGAAGCCATGAAGCGAGTGCGCGAGGCGCACCGCAAGGCACGGCTCATGGACCACTGTGTATGGTGTGACAGAGCAATCCTCGATGGTGAGCCTACCATCCTCCTAAGCGGCCGACCGATGCATGTCGCGCGGTGCCAAGGTGAGTTCGACCAGATGCTTTCCAGTGATCGCCGGAGTGCTAACGAGGTGTCGCAATGACAACCACCTGGGATGATCATGATGACGGCGGTATGGAGCCACTTCGGCCGGAAGGCGCGCGCTTGGCTCCGCCGTAGCATTCGTGCCCGCCTCCAAGCGAAGACAAGCTCGGAACGTCGATCGTTGACCGTGCACTTTGTCGGATACGAGGACGACGAGATTGACAAGATGGTGGAGTACCTTCTGGATCTGGACGAAGATGACACGATGAGATATGTGGCGTGGCAAGACGCAGAGGCCTACCACGGACGTGGCTCCGCCAATGGGAGCTGGGTTATACGCTGGCCGATCGTCGAAGCGGAAATCGCAGACGCCGCTTGGTGGGCGCGAAGAAAGCTGCAGCGAGAGAATGATGCAGCGCGTTTCCCGACGCTCGACGAATGGCTCGAAGCCGAAACGAAGGGCCTGCTTGAACATCCTGGGATTGCCGGCGATGCTGACGCGTTGTCGCCGGAACTACGCGCGTCGCTCGCGCGAGCACGGCCGACCGAGAAAAGCGTCGGCCGGTCAGTGCGACGATTGTGGGCAAACGTTTCTCCGCGAGCGCGTGAATGCACGCCGTTGCAAGACGTGTTGCGAAGCGCGGCGGAATAATGCAGCGCGGGTCAAGACTGCTGCCAGGCCAGCCGCGCGTACCGCAGCTCCGAAGGCGCCGCACAAGCAAGCTTGAACTGACTGCGTTGGCGGTGTGAGCGCACCGCCAACGCAGCAGAGGAGTCCGGTGCCTTGCCATTGGCAGGCCGACCGCCAGTTTCCAGACATCAGCGGAGAACGGGTCGGATGGTCATCTCCTCCGCCTATTGACGAAAGAGACGGGAGTGTAAGTAAACCGTGTGCGGTAAATCATCACTCCGAATGGACCCAGAGCAATTCGAGGCTTACCTCGAGAGCGTCGGGATTCGCGACCCAGCGCCGTGGTATCGCCCACGCTACAACATCGCCCCGTCGCAACATCAAGTTGTAATCGCTGAGCGAGCGGGCAAGCGCGAAGCGCGGCTCATGCGATGGGGACTCGTACCGTCGTGGGCCAAGGATCCAAAGATTGGCAACTCCATGGTCAACGCGAGAGCCGAGACCATTGGGATCAAGCCCGCCTACCGCGAAGCATTGTCCAAGCGTCGTGGGCTAATAGTTGCCGACTCCTATTATGAATGGAGCAAGACGCCGACGGGTCTAAGACCCATTCAGGATCTATCGAAAGGGTGATGCACCATTCACAATGGCCGCACTCTGGGAGTCATGGGGGCCGGCTGACGCACCGCTTGAGACCTGCACGATCATTACAACTGCGGCGCGGGGCGAACTCAAGCGGATACACGAGCGCATGCCCGTCATCCTAGTACACGACGGAGCGGACGGATGGCTCGATGCTACGACGTCTCCCGTCGCGGTTGGCAGTTTGCTTGCCGCCGGCGAGGCTGAGCTCGAGGCATATCCCGTCACGCCTTACGTCAACTCGCCTAAGAATGATGACGAGCACTGCTGGACGCGCGATGCAGACGCTTCGTGACGCCTCACCGAATCAAGTTCAAGATCGCAGTCATCCTCAGCGGCCGCACGATGTACGGCGCGGCGGCGGAGTTAGGCGTGAGCTACAACCATCTGGTTCAGTTCTCGACGGCAAGCGAAAGCCCAGCGCGGAGCTGGCGCGGAAGATTGAGCGCATGATTGCACAGAGGATGTAGGCGGGCGAAGAGGGAGCGGCTGGGAGTCGCACCAAGCTGTCCAAATTCTGGCCTTCTAGCGGGATCCTTCGGGCAGTGATATATCCGCTGCACATCAAAGCGAGGGCGTAGGCAGTGACACTCACTACGCAGGCGGCATTCTTCGGGCTAGCGTTGGCGCTCGGGATGGCAGTACCTCTCTCCGCGCAGACGCGCTGGCGCGCTGTGCACAGCGACGCACGCGTCACAATCGCCATAGACACGACCACCGTCCGCTCGCACGGAGGCGGCCTCTTCTCGGTGTGGGTCAACTTCGCTTGGCCCAAAGGCCAAACGCTAAAGAACGGGACGCGCTATACCAGCGCGAAAGACCGCAACTATATCAACTGCACAGACGGGACGATCGGAACAGGAGGTGTGGTTGATGCCGACAGCGATGGCAACGTCGTGTACTCTTTTGCCGACTATGGCCCTTTCGCGGTGACGATGGAAGTTCCCATCCCTGATACATACGGCGAAGACATTGTGAAACAGTTCTGCGCTATCGGTTGGAAATAATCCGGCACCCACGCCGGACGTGGGAGGGAAGTAGACAGAGGCAGTTCCTTTCGTGAGGGTATTTCCATGCAGCGTGTAATCGTGGTACTGACGGTGGCGTTGCTTGTGCCGGGTGCAGGGCGAAGCGTCATCGCGCAGGCGCCTGGACAGAGCACCGCCTCGGCTACGCTCATTAACAGCGGCGTCACAAGTCCCTACCTTTGCTCGAGTGTCGCGGCTCCGGCGTCATCCGTCTCTGCTTCATGCCCGGCGACGAGCGTAGCTGGTGGGACTGTCAGCGCCGCCTCAAGCTCTGACAACGCATCTCGGACCGCGAGCGCTTCAGCAGCGTTTACCATGACCGGAAGCGGGGGCGACTCGGAGGGTGAAGGGACTGCAATTCAACAGAGCGCTCTGACGTTGAGCAACGACCAAGCACCCGGTGACGCCCTCGTGTTCCACTTCATCACAACACAGTTAACACCTTCGGGTCAGGTGGAAGCGGGACGCTGGGCGGTGGTGTGTGGGATCTCAACGTGATAGGCGGCCCCAGCGATTCGTATTCGGCCAGCGTGGGAGAGCGAGTGTACCCGGACGGAACCATCGCGATCTCGGTTCTCTCGAACGCGACACAGACTGGTAACGGGTTTGATCTGACGCTGCCCCTTGGCGACGTGACTGTGTTCGACTACTTCTTTGCTGTGACAGCGTTCGGGTATGACCACAACTCGACGCCGGACGCAACCGTCTCAGGATCGATCACGGCACAGTTGCAAGGTATCGACGTCGTCAACTCGAGCGGCACGTTTATCACCTCGGCGACTTTCGATCCGGCGACCGGCTGGCGAGTTGCCACCTTGGCCCCCGAACCTTCCGCGCTCGCCCTGCTTGGTACGGGTTTCGTCGCGTTGATTCCAGTCGCCCGGCGCCGGAATGGGCGCCGGGCCGCCGTCGCCGCTTAGCTCGCCAGTTGCGGTGCGCATTGATACAGCTCGGGCTGTCTGAATGCCGTCCCGAAAGACGGTATTTATCCTAGGCGCTGGCGCCTCAGCGCATGCAGGCGTTCCGGTCATTGCCGATTTCATCGGGAGGGTACGCGACATCGAAGACCGCCAACAGGGCGGCGTCTTCCAGCAAGACTTCACCCGGATTGTCGATCTAATCCGCGGCCCACTGACACGTATCCCCGCAGCTCGAAGAGTCAATCTGCACAATGTCGAAGAGGTCTTCAGCCTGATCGAGATGGGTCGCCTCGTTCGTCGCCTTTCCGATGTGAAGCCCGGAGATCTTGAGCAGTTTGCGCTGTCGATGAAACGCGTAATTGCGCACACCGTGGACTTCTCATGTCAGTTCCCTGTAGATCCGGAAGAGGGACTGATGGCGCCGGTGGGCTACGAACAACTCGCGATGTTCACGAGTGACCGCGTTCGTAACCCGGAGCGTCGGTACAGCTTCATCACGTTCAACTACGACATAGCTCTCGACGTGGCTTTAGAGGGAATCGGCACGCAATTCGACTATGGGCTCCAAGACTCGATACCGGGCACTCGCGTTCCGGTGCTTAAGCTTCACGGGTCGATAAACTGGCAGCGGCAGGGTGGCACCGTCTACGCCAAACCGGTGTCTGAACTGCTGCAACGCGCGCGAAACATCGGTCGAAAGTTGCACTCCCACGTATCATTGCAAGCGCTCCACCCGCCGCCGCCAGGGGGGGTTGATCCAGCGCTCGTGCCGCCATCCTGGAACAAATCGCAGGACCGCGCTGCGTTCGGCACAATCTGGCAACACGCGGCTGAGGAGTTAGCGAGTGCCGAATCCATTGTCATCATCGGCTATTCCGCTCCTCAATCCGACGCGTTCTTCAGCGACCTGCTTGCTATCGGGCTTGCATCAGCGTCGAAGTCACTCCGCCGCATCCTTCTAATCGACAAGAGCGACATACTGGCGAGCCGCTACGCTCAAGAAATCTTAGGAAGCGACACGCGAAGCATTTTCGCATGGAAAGTGATCGCGTTCGAAACTTGGGCGGCAAAGCTCGAAGCAGAGCGTCCGGATTGGTCGCTTTGATTGACCGCCGTTCTGACCCGCGCTCGACTGCGGTGCGAACGCAGTGCAGCTCGTCAAGCCTTGGTGTGCCGCACTCGGCGTGTCAGCAGAATTAGTTCGCGACCGCCGCGCGCTTTGAACGCATCCGTTCGAGTGCCTCATTGACGGCTGCGACATCGGCGGTCGCTTCAACGCTGTGCTTCGGCGGCGAAGGATGGGTCTTCCAATAGGCTCCGGCATCTACCAACGTGACTGCGCGCACTTCAACGTGGCCGGGTAGTACCGCAGTGTCTACGTGGATGTCGTATCCGAGCGCCTTCGCCTTCTCGCAGAACACCCAGTCTTCCCCCCAACCCGGTTTAGTGTGCTCGAACCACGGTGCGGGCATCGCCTCGAGAACCGCACGCCGAATCAGCGTGCATCCCATCCCGGTTGACGGGACAACGACCAGCTCTGCGGTAGGGTCGCCGATCTTCATCTGTTCACGCCCGCCAGCGTTGAACGAGAGCTCGTCAGGGTGGGAACCGCTTGCAACATGCCCCCGCGACGATATCGACGTTATGCGACATGAGGCGTAGCGGTGCGAGCGGGTGTACGGTCATGTCGGAGTCGATGAACAGCAACCATTCCATGCGCTGACTGTGCCCGAGGAATTGCTGCACGAGTCCGTTTCTGACGGCCGCAATTGACGAACAAGAACCGTCCCCGATAAGCATCTGCGACCCACTCGGTAACGCCAGTTGCATTTGGAGCAACGACGTGACGGATGTCGTCCACATCCACTGCATCGCGGGGATCGCGACCATGAGCGGCGGAAAGTCGGCGGGGCTGTACGACACGCCCCGAACTTGCGTATCAGTCATCTGCCTTCGTTAGTTGAGTTAAGGGCGTGGCCATGCAGGCGGCGGTCACGCAGTCGCTGCCCAAGCGGGAAATGAGAGCGCGGACTCCGAACAAGCCGTCCCGGCTTCCCTTGTGTAGTCTGTTCATAGAGTCCCGCGGAATTGCGGGCGGCCCGCTGCGCGTCGCCAATCCATGAGTGCTGCGCCGTGGAAGACACCCTCAAGCTCTTCAGCCGCTGATTTTCGCTTGGGTGCGCGTGCAGCCCCGTTGAGATTGAGTGGGGTCGCGCGATCGCGCTGATCCTCAACCTCTTCTGTGACCTGCTCCATCGGCAACGGAACTCTCACATGATCGCCATACATCGCGGCGTCCGCGAAGTCGGGCGACTGCCCTAGCCGTTTAGCGATGTCCTTCTTCTTCTCGAGCTTGACGACGCCGCCTTCAGTCTCATAGCGGATTGCCAAGAGCTCGCGCCAGAGTGCAGCGTGCTTCGGAATCTGCTACAGATCCACGGCGAAGTTTCTGCGCGAACTCCCACGCCATCTGAGTCCGCTTGTTCGCAAACCGGTTCGAGTCGAGCTGGTAGCCCGTCGGTGATGCCGTCGTTAGCTGATCGACACGCTGCGCCCCTTCGATGGGGTCATCGGCTCCGCCCTCGAGCGCGCGGACGCGCATGCCATCCCTGAGCTTGCGCCGTAGGTAGTTCACCGTTCCCGACCCGACGCCAACGTTGTCGACGCCGATATGCTGCGCCTCGATGTTCTCCGCGAGTGCGATCTCGGCGATGCGCTCACCGAACTCGTATGCGTCACGACAGTTGAGCTTTGTTATCTCGAGCATCACAGCACCCACCCACTTCGACATCGCGAAGCGATCGCCGTTGGGTGTGTTCGCCGGGTCGCACCCTAGAGCCTTCTTGCCACCAGCCATGAAGCGTTGGCGAAGCTCCGTATCGACCGGGAATGGTGCGCCCTCCGGCGTGCGGCCCATAATCTCTTGCCAGCGCACCGCGGCAGCCTCGAGATCGGTTTGCCGGAAGAGGGCGTTGTGCGCTTCCTTGGGAGCCTGACCGCGAACGCGCGACAGGTACAACGGACCGGTCTCACCATACTCCGCGCGCTTCTCTTCGATGAACTCGCGCGACGTAGCACCTGGCACCAACCCAGCGTCGCCCGTAACAACGTTCGGATGGTCGAAGGCCGATATCCGAATCGCCTCCACGTTCGGCAACGCCGAGAACTGGTGCAGCGGATCGAGCTGGTTGTCAGGATTGCCGAGCGCCAAAATGATGTTGTGCGGCGCGGTCGCGGTGTTCTTGAGCGCGGTAAGAATCGCGGGGTCAATACCCGGACACTCCTCAACAACTATCAGCATGTGCTCAGCGTGGAAGCCCTGGGATCGCACGGCTGACTCCGCGCCGGCAGCGTCCCCAGCAGTCCATCCGACCGCACTCCACTTCTCCTGCCGGTCAGCTTCGCCCGTCATCGGGTCTTCGATCACAGGGCGCATTCGTATCTTGAGCTCGATTGACTGAGCGCGTGGGAACCGACGTTTGAACTTGGGGGAGATGGGCCGAGATCTCCTTCCAGAGATTCTCCTTGAGCTGCCTTTCCTTTGGCGCAGTCGTCACGACGAAGCGCGCGTCCTCGAAGCAGGCGAGGAACCAGAGCACGAGAGCCGCGGCCGTGTAGGTCTTCTGCGTTCCCGTCGCCGCTTCTACAGCCGCGTGCTTCCGACCCAATACCTTCCCTGCCAGCACGTCGCACATGCGCACCAACGGATCGACCGTGCCGTCCCACGCATGGCCCTCGTAACCCGCGTTCGTAGACCAAGCCAGCGTGTGGCGTGGGATACCGAGCACGTCTACGAGGAAGCCCAGAGGATCGCTCTGATACTCGAGGAGCGGCCGAACCTTTCGCTCGCCTGAGATGTGAGCGTCGGTCACTCGAGCGATTGACCCGCGGTCAGATAGCCCGCGGATCGGGATGCGTGTTGTGCTACTCACGTTTCCCGGCGTTCCAGATAAGGTCAGTCTGACGCGCGAACGCCTTGAAGTCATCGTCGCCATGATCGTCTCAGCGACCGATAACATCCGGTCCACGTTGGCGGCGACTACATCCTCGGAGTACTCGCTCCGTTCACCGAGCCCGTACTTCGCTGCCGAGTCAACCGCGCGCAGCCGATTGTCTACAGTTGGCGCGGTCTCAAGAATCTCCTCCACGCTCGAGGGGCCATCTGACTCTTTGCCACAGTGCTCGCACTTACCGCGTAGAGTCACTGTAGCACGGCCCTGAATCACATCACGAACGAAATCCATACCACCATCATCAAGCAGGTGGCGGAAGGCTTCCCGCAGCTCGTTGGGCGGCCTACCAGAGCGCCCTTCTTGCCGCCGTGTTACCAGGATGCGCACCTGTGGGGCATATCGCACCGCTGATTGGCGAGATCATATAGCCTGCGGGACATCCGGAATTGGTTCCGGTTTTGGTCGATGCCCTTCCCCGGCTTGTCTTACTGCGTTGGGCTTTGCTGCCTGTGCGTGGCTTCGCTGTCATGGGTTGTAGTGCGTGTTGGTCACGTCAGCAGAGTGCTGACGCGTGGCGCGTCGATATGGGAGTCCAGTACGCGAGGGTTCGATCAGGAGAGCCCTGTAGTAGCCTTCGATCTTGAAGTCGCTTCCGGCGAGGCAAGGGAGCGCCTGGACGGGTCCGGAGTGTAGGTCTGTGAATACCGCGAAGTCACTTCCGCGGCATCCTTGAGCGCCCAGCGTCTGCGGTCGGGCTGCATGACGATTGCGCTTCCCTTGAAGGGACCGTTTACCGCGCAGAGGGATTGCCACCGGGTAGTAGCACGAACGGGCGCACCAGCTCGAGTCCGTTGCGTGGGTTGAACAACGTCCGTTCCGCAGGCATCTCTGGCGTAGGCTGATCGGCGGTTGCCGGCTCATCGTCAGCAAGCTGTTCGGAATCACCTGCACCGCCTCAGCGATCGCGTTCACGGTTTCCGCAGCCATGCGGCGAGCGCGGTCAATGCTTCGACGTGCGCGGTCGTGTGCTCTTGCCCGCTCCGCTTGGTCATCTGTAGCATCACCGCTGGTAATCGAGTCACGGCAATCGTTCAATTCGTCGAGTATGTCTTGAACTGACCAGGCCGTTGTCATTGCGGTTGGAATAGGGACGGTGGCAGTACTCGTGGGAGCGTTCCGCGGCTCCTAGCCTGACCCATCTTGTTGATCAAGGCTGGTGCGAACCGCTTCTTCTCGTCCGGCGTAGCGAGTTGGTAGACGTGCATCGCCTCGGCGAGCGGCAACTGCTTGAAGCGGTCGACGTCCGGCGGGACTGCGGCCTGCTTGAGCATGGGCTTGATGTCTGCCGGCCGAATCGCTCCGGTCGCGATTCCTTGCTGCACGGTTTGCCCAGCGTTGGGCGCTTGACTCCGTATTGCAGCAATCGCGTTGCGTCTCGCTTGCTGGCGCTGCACTTCCTCCGGAGTTAGCACACCGTGTGAAGCGCGCGCTGCCTCCCTGACATCCGCAGGTCGGCGGGTGTGCGCGTTACCTCGCGAGCAGCAGGGGTGATTCCGACCGCGTTTAGGAGCGCCGCACCCTTTTCGCCCGCGATCCAGTTGCGCGCGTGCGTTCCTAATGCCGAACGGCTCGAACTGACCCGCGATGTACTGCGCCTCTTGTGCTAGTTGCTTGACGAACGGGTCGTCGGGGTTCCGGATCTCGTGTCCGAAGAAGTCTTCGTTCTGCAGCATGTCCCGCATCGTTCCCAAGAGCGGGTGCACTTTGTTCGCGATCGTGTTGATCGGGTGGCGTGCATAGTCACCAACGTCACGCATGTACGACGGGAGTTGAACGCGTCGTCGGTGCCGTCGGGATTCTTTCGTCCTGTACGCGGATAGAACCAATCCTTCAATTCCTGCGGCGGCTGACCCGTGTACAGGTAGTTCATGATTCCGCCTGCCAGCCCAACCGTCATGGGAAGCGCCATGACATAGGCTGTCCGGTGACTCAACGTGCCGGCTTTCCCGCGGGCTGCGTCGAAGCCAAGCTTGCCCAAGTCACCAATACCGCCCCCTAACTCTCGAGCGGTTCCCACATTCCATCCGACAGATCGACCGATGCCATCGTGAGGTCTTTCGCCGCGCGGTGCCAGAACACGTTGTCGTAAACGAGTGGCCCATGCGGTTGTCGACGGAGTCCCAAGCATGAGCCATTGCCGCGCGCGCCTGAACCTTTGTCGCGTTGTCGGGAAGTTTGGCGAGCTCGAGACGAGCCAGGTCGGCGAAGACGCCGAGCTTCTGCCGCGGGACGATCTTCTCCATCACGAGCTTGCTAGACGCTTCAGCGAGCGCCGGAAGGGACGTGCGCACAGCGCGACCGAATTGGCTCCGCGTTAGCGCCTCACGGAACTGCTTGACTGCGCCTCCGCCGTAGAACTCGTCCTGCCTTGCTCGACCGCCTGCCTTTACTAGCGCGTCTACGATGGCCGCCATCTCGCCGCCTTCGGTCCCCGGCTTCAGGTATTCGCGCAGCACTTTGGACCACGCAGGTAATTCTCAAGAGGTGCGATCGGCGCTCGGAGAAACGATCCTAAAGCACTTACGGGTTTACGCGATGCGAGTTGCTCGATCCCTAGCGCGGTCTTGCTCACCGCCGCGTCCATCGACGTGAAGCCCAAGTGGAACGCGCTGAACCCCAACTGCCATTGATTCATTGCGTTGCCTACGCCGCGGTACAGGTCGTAGAACGGGTTACCGCGCAGTCCAGGCGACAGGTAGTTATTGACGACTCTTGCAACCGGCTCGGGCACATACCAGTGACCGCGGACTACCAGACCGCCGACCGGAACCTTGTAGTCCGATGTCCCGATTACTAGCGATGGCTTGACGTCCAGCAGCTTGGACACTACCGGATCGGCCTTGAGGATGTCGGTGAGGCGCGACTTAACGAGTGGTGCAACTTCCTGCATCCGATCCGGCGGTAGACGAGGGCGTGTACCGCGTTGGCGATCTTCTCCTCTTGCTTACGCAGGTAGCCACGGTATCCGGGTGCAATCTTGGTCCGTCCTCGCCTTCGATCCGCATGTCGGCGAGCGTGCGTAGTTCCTGATGCAACTGCTTACGCGTGTCGATGGCCGTGCGGTCTGTGCCGAAGATGGCGGCAGTCGCTCCAGAGGCCAAGCCGAGCGTCGAGGATGTGACCTAACTCGTGTTCGATCACGGCGTCCGGCCACCGGCCTTCGTAACAATGTGACTTGCACCTTCGGCGTAGCCCATGCGGCCCTTGCCGCCGATATCGGCCTTGCGCTCGTGAGTAACGCCTAGCTCCTGCATGATGCTCGTGAGCTTACCGCGCACGACCTTGTCGAATCCTTCGGTGGCCTCGACATGCGGTCGACCGTAGATCGTACCGAGCTTGTCGTCCAGTTTGACGAGCGAGCCGGAGGTCGCTCGAGAGCGGATACATACTTTGCGACACCCGATTGCTTGAGCTCGGCTAGTACGCGCTGGCCGGCGAGATACTTGTTCATCTCGCGAAGCTTGAGCAGCGTCATGCTATGGATTGGGCGTGAGCGGCTCAAGGCCAGCCTCGATACCTTCCCTGAGCGTTGGCATGCTGCGCTGCTTCAGAAACGTCCCCGGGCCACTCAGCGATCGCTTGGACATCACACGGTCCACGAAGCTCAGCGCGTCGTCAGGATTGTTCCAGAGATGCGGGAAGTAGTTCTGTATCCAGTGCTCGAGCTTGCCGGTGCCGAGCGAACGTATCGCGTCGCGGCCTGAGTCCAACAATGCGCGCATGCGATCGGCAGCCGCCTGTAACGCTGGGTTGGGTTGCGCTTGGCCGTTCTCGATTCGGTCGATGAAGTCGAGACGGTCCTTATCAGGCATCCGGTCAAAGACGCTCGCGAACTCCTTGAGCGAATCACAGCCTGCTCATTCCGGCGGGCGAAGTCGCCAGCGTGCTCACGGATCGCGAGTGCCGCGTTGCCAGCCTCGTCACTTCGTGACGCCGGCGCGAACACGCGCTGAATCGCGTCCTTGAACGCGTTGAGCTTGAGCGCAATTCGCGTGACCGCAATGCGCGCCGCTGATGGGCTCCCGTTCGTGGGTGCAGATCCCCGGCCTCGCCCGTCGCCTGAGCATCCTCATTCGCTCTTGCCGCCGCTATCTCAGCTGCAGCGCCCGGCCTCGCGCGTTCGGTGAAGGCGTCAGGGGTCTGGGAGAACAACACCCCATTATCAGCGAGTGGGTGCGCCGCGTGGGGAGCTTGCCCTGCTCCTTCGGCTAAGGCGCGATGCGTCAGCTCGTCACTGCTTATAGCCTGATTGCGGTTGACCAACTTCTCGAGTTCGGCTGTGCGTGCCGCAATCCGCTGACGATCTGCAGGATCGCGCGCGAGATCCATTTGCTGCTTGAGTGACTCGAGCTCAGACCGTGCGGCGGCCTCCGTCTCTTGAGAGTGCGTGCGGCGACCGTGCCCTCTCGATCGGAGAACATTCCAGTCTGTGCATCTTCGCCATCACGGACATTGCCGAAGAGGTCAGGCCCAGAGGGAACGGCACGAGAATCGTTGACGCCGAAGTGGCTCGCAAGATCGTCCAGCGAGGGACTGGCTACGCTGCTGCGCGCCGAACTCTCGCGAACACCGAAGTGTTCCGCTAGGTCGTCGAGTGTCGGTGATTGCGCGCGGCCGAAGACATTGTCTCGTGCGGCTTGTGCCGCGCCGTTTAGGCCCAGCGGCTCAAGTCCTTCTGCGGTCGGAGAGTCGGCAGGCGGTCGTCCAACGGAACTGTTGTCGGGCGCAGGTTCCCCGTCTGCACCTCGTGCTTCAAGTGCGCTACCGTGCGCTGCACCGCTTCCGGTGATAGACGCATGAACGGCGTCTCGGACCGCGGGATAGACGTCGGCGGCGACTGCTCGCGGCTTTTCTCCATTTGCTACCCTCTCTGCGGCCTCAGTAATAAGATGCCCAACCGGACCGGACGCATAGGCCTCGCGGTTGAATCCTTCAAGCAGTGCAGCCGATTGCTGTCCAAGTTGCTGCGACGCATCGACGTTGATCGTGTTCCCAGCGCGTGCGAGCTCGTTGGCTCGCCCTTCCTGGCCGACGTAACCGAACAATCGCTTATCCGATGCCATGCGCTTCTGCAGCTCGGCCGCGACCGCTGCACGCTCGTGGATCAGTGAGCGCGACAGTTGTTCAGTTCCAAAGAGTGAGTCCTGCGTGCCTTCGGTCGAACCCGCCTGAGCAACCTGCTTTATGACCTCGGCAGCCTCGGGGTTGCTCGGCACGCGCGGCGCGTTCTCGATGAGCGACGCGGCGGCAATCGCTGGCTCGGGTCGTTCGAGCATTGACCCGATCAGTGCACCATGAGTCTCAGACAGCTTGCCCGTGGCAACCTTGTCGAATACGGCTGGATCGAGCTTCGATAGCGCGGCACCGTTCTTTGCGATGGAGCCCGAGAGTGACACGCCCTGTGCGCGGATGTCGTCCGGCCCCATACCCGAGTCGCGGAAGAACTTCGCGGCGTCGAGTGCGGTTCCACGCCCTTCGGCGATGTTGATGAGCGCGCCTTGTGCACGCGCCTCACCCGGCGTTGCGGCATCGAGGTACTGGGCGAGCACAGTAGGCTGTCCGCTACGCTCGGCAAGCTCGAGTCGGTGGTGCCCGTTGACGATGTAGGTTTGGCCGTCTGTAGGATCCTTCCAGACTGACAGCACGCCCGCTAGCGCAGGATTGTACTGATCGACCGACTTGAGCTCACGTCCAACGCCCTGCTCGTCTACGTTCTGCTTGAACTGGAACCGAGCAGGGTCGCGCGCGATGCTTGAAGTCGGTAGTTCTGCGACACGATCAGATGGAGTAAGCGAGCCCTCTGCAACTGGATTCGCCGCACGTGACGACGTTGACGCGACGGGCGATTCGGGAGTGGCAGGGTTAGAAGTCGTTGAAGGCGCGGCGGGCGGTGGACCCGCAGCCTGCTCGTCTGGTACCGCGGCCATTCTCGGTGGCCCGCTCATGACGGGATTTGCTTAGTCTCCGGCGCGTCGGTCGGAACCGCAGTTGGCTCAGATGGCGGTTGTAGCGGATTGCCGTTTGTGACCTCGTCCGCTCGCGCGCGGATCGCATCAGCGATTTTTCCGCTGAGCGATCCTGCTACCGCCGGCCCATGCGTCATTGCCGCGTGTAACAACTCGCCGAGCCCAAGCATTGCCGTCGCACCGCGTACCGGCTTGTCGGGATCGTTGATCGCACCGAGAGCGGCATTTGCGCCGAGACGCGCCACCACTCCGCCCGGAAGCATTGGGAGCGCTGCGTTTGCCACAGTGTTAACAGCAGCGCGACCGAACTCTGCGGGTGTAATTGCGTCGGGACTGTTCTGCGTTGTGAATGTCCCGCCGTATGGGACGTTGGGCGTAAGATCGATCCCCTTACCGCGCAGGTAATCACTTTCCGGTCTCTGCTCGCCGATCACGGGCGAGTCGAACGTCTCCGCTGCCGATCCCGCGGCCTGTTTGAGTATCCCGACTGCCGTTGACGGAAGATGCTTAATCGCCTCAGCAGCTTCGCCTAACCCTTCTTTGACATCGCCAAAGGCATCAGACGGGCTGTAAGCATGTGGAACGCCAACACTTCGTCCTTCATTGGTTGCATCAGCGCGAACTGGAGCTACACCGCCACGACTCGCGCTGTTGAGCAGATCCGCCGCACGCGCGGCAATGTCGGTAGCGGACGCGGGCCCGTTGAGAGCGCTGCCGCCTGCGCTTGCACTCGCCTCCGCATGGTTCGAAAGTCCGAGCAGACCCGCGAGATCATCTAGTGAGGGTGTAGCCGAGCCGTGCGCGGGCGCGGGCGTGGGTGTGCTAGCGCCGACGCCAAATGCGTGGGCCAAGTCATCCAAGGACGGTGTTGCTGGGAGCCGCGGCGCGGTCATTACGGCGTTCCGTACTTCCGCGCTATAGCGGCCACTATAGCATCGTACTTAGCGCGTGCGTCTGGATTAGCTGGACCACCAGCGTTCTTGAGTGCCTGTGCAGCCAGATTGTACGCTGTTGCCGCGTCGCTTGGCATGCCTCGTGGTGCCTGTGACGATTGGGCCGCGGGTGTGCCTTGTGTCGTCGCTCGAGGTGGAACACTCGATGGCTGCGTGGAAGGCGTGCCGCTAACGCCCGCTGCGCGCGTCAACGTCCCCGCATATTGGTCTTGCACGCCACGCAGAGAGTCGGCGCGGGCTTGCAGAGCAGCACGTTCAGCAACGAAGTCACGCGCTGCAGAAGAGTCGTCGGCCGTGCCGGTGACGAGCCCGGATACGCCACAAGCGGCGGGGTGTTGTGGCTCAAAGCGTTAAGCTGGCCTCGCGTGTCCTTGAGTTGCGTATTCACCGCCGAGAGCCCCTGTCGAACGGCACCGTTCGAAGCTGCAGCGCGATTTGCAGGCGGGCGGATAATCGGCATGACAGGGTTTCCGTCGCCATCAACGACCGGCGTTGCTGCCCCGCCTCCACTCGGCGCGGTCATGTAGCCAGTGGGAGTGCGAAGGATGCGAGGAGCTGCAGTCTTGGGCGGCGCGAACAACGACCTTAGCCCCGCTGGGTTCCCCATACGATCGGCGGCGATTGCAGCGTCAACGTCGTCCGGGTCGTGCCCCGCTGCGACCAGAGCTGCGCGTAAGTCGCTGCTGGTGCTATCTGTGGGCGTTCGTCCGTCGTAATAATTGCCACGGCTGTTGTAGTAGCCTGTCTGTGCTGTCTTCAACGCCTGGTCAGTCTGGAACTGCTTCTGCTGCCGCATCATCACCATCGCGTTCAGCATCGTGTCACGCTGCACCTGCGCAGCGTTCGCCTCGGCACCCTGGTATGCGCCTGCGGCTTGCGTCGCAGTCGTCAAAGCTGGCGAGACGATGCCGGATAGTGCGTCCATCAAACCCAACTGAGTGTCCTACGCCGCCCGCGGCGTGTTCTGTGGAATCGATTGCGCAGCGTCACACAAAGCGTTGACTGCCGCGCGTAGTTCGGGGAGCGAATCGGTGGAAAGCGTGAGGCCTTTGTGAGTCGGCACTAGCGTGCCATCCACTGTGGGGACGTGAACGCGAAGCGCAGCGACACGCCGGCCCTGGTACTCCTCGAGTGAAGCGTAGACGATCTCACGCCCGTTCTTGGGGAAGGTGTGCACTATCACGAGTTCTCTCCGGCGATCGAGGCGCTAGGATCGGTCTTGAGGACGTGGAGCATGCGCGCCGCGCCTCGAGCACGACTCCACCGCTCTTCGGTGCTACGAACCTGTGCAGCTTGAGGCGGACGGCAATCACCGACCTGTGCACGGTTGAGCGCGGCCTTTTCCGCTTTGCGTTGGTTACGGCGTTCCACGCGCAGCAGGTCAGCACTCGGCGTTCTTCGTTCCGCGGCGCGGCCAACTTCGAGGTAGCGACCGGAAAGGGCTACGGACCCGAGCGGGCACCGTGGTGGCCGAGGACCACAAAGCTTCCGTGCAACAGTCGCGGTGCGTGCGTTCTCAGCAATTGTGGGCGCGATCCCGGTTACTAGCGGCGGGTCCCACGCACGTAGCGCGGACAGGGCGTCTGAGCCTCTGTGCGCAACGCGAGCTGCGTCGCCGGAAATGACCGCGGAGCGCGCAACCGTGGTGGCCGCCGCTCCGCTTGTAACGCTCATTGGGTTGTCGTGCTGCGCTTCTGGGACTGCCGCCCTGTCCTGCAACTGATAACCGCTAAACGGGAACGCCCGTCAGCCTGGGGAAACATGAGCAGGTGCTACGATGCGCAGCACCGGCAAGATACTAGAAACGATCAACTTTCTTGAAACCCATAGCAAGTGACATCACCACACAGCCGCGTCCGATGTGATCCAGACGCTCGTGGTACCCGGTTCCGGGGGTCGCTTCGGGCGCTGTCCCTAGTTCTAGTGACATGACACCCGTGACCGTGTCGGTAGAATTGCGGACGTGACGAAAAGACAAAGAGAAACGACTCTTCGTCATCGGCCCAACAATGAGGAGGTTCTATGCCGAACACGTCAGGAAGCGAAGCCGCGAAGGTCGTTTCGCTGGTGTCTGCAGCAGCTAGGGCGAAGGCAAGGTATGCACGGATGTTAGACCACGTCCTGCGGGGCGAAGTGGAAGGGTGGCAGAACGAAAACGGCCGCTGGGTCGTGGATGAACGCGACTTGGAGCGGTTCGTTCGCGAGCGGCAGTCCCGGCTCGCAGCTGCCTGAAACGCAAACCGCCGCCGGAGCTCAAGCGCTCACGACGGCGATTCACTAATCACGGTTCTCGGTGGAGAGCCTCGAACCCTTACTTAACGGAGACAGGTTGAAGCTACATCGATCGCGCGCCCATAGCACCACCCCGGCGCACAAGGAATTCACCACGGTCCCGACGCAAAGCGCGGCGGCCGTCATGTGGTAAGAAACGAGTTCGCCGAGTGCGCTCCTAGGCATGACGGCGATAAGGTGCGCCCGAGCCAGATAGACATGTGGACCGCCGCGGCTCGAGCGAAGTACACAGCGGAAATCGAAGCACTCAAGCCCGTCGCCCGCGAGCTCGCTGAGAACGCAGGGGCGAGAGGCGTCACCGTAGCAGATCTGAGAGTAGCTGGCGTTGAGCGTGGTCTCATCCCCGCAACGTCCAAAGGCAGACAGCTCTCATATCTCGGCGCAGTCATGCGTGCCTCCGGACTGGTCGCCACCGGCCTTGTGCGTCGCTCGAGCATCGAGCGCTCCCATGGTAACCGACACAGCGTCTGGGTACTTCCGACGCGCACCGCCAGGGAGGCCGCGTAGATGGGGTCACAGCAGCGCACACGTGGCCCGCGAAAGAGCAGCGCGCCTGCGTTCCAATTCTACCCCGACGACTTCCTCGGCTCAGGCAAGGTCGGCACGATGACGCCGGAAGAAGTCGGCGTTTACGTGATGCTTTTGTGCTTGGATTGGAACGAAAACGGATTCGTTTTTGATTCGAAGTTGCTCGCGCGTTGGTGCAGAACATCGCCGTGCAGGTTCACGCGCGCATGGGAAGCCGTGAGCCAGTGCTTCCGCGAACGCGACGCGCGCATGTTCAATCCACGCTTGGAGTTAGAGCGCGCACGGCAAGCGGAGTATCGAGCAAAGCAGGCCGGACGGACGCAAAGGAGGTCGCCCCGCAAAACCCACGGCTTTCCCCGAGAAAAGCGATGGGATAGCCAACGAAAACCCAAACGAAAGCTCTCCATCTCCTACTCCATCTCCAGTAACTACAACTACTGGTTTTTGGGTTGAAGAAGGCCACGGAGAGGGTGCCGATCAACCTCCCTTATCCGAACCGAGTTTCGACGATTTCTGGCGTGCTTATCCACGCCGCGCCGCCAACGAGAACAAACGGGGCGCGGAGCGGGCGTGGAGTGCGCGCATCAAGGAGAAGGTATCTCCGGCATTCCTGCTGGGTCGCGCGCGTGCGTATCACGCTTGGTGCGACGCCCGGAAGATCAGCGGGACTGACATCGTGATGATGGCGAGCACGTTCCTCGGTCGCGATCGACGCTATGAGGACGACTACGCGATTTCGCCTCTCAAGCTCGAGGCCAGCGCTCACGGTCCATCCCGACCGGATCCTGCTCCGTACTCAGAGAGTGGTTGCGGAAGAACGGATATCCAGTGTTACCGCTCGCCGATGGGGAGGTCGCGTAATGGAAGCCTACGATCTCCGCGGTGCAATACTCGCTGCATTGGCTCCCGCTCGGTTCAAGCTCAATCGGAAGGCCAAGCCAAACACGTTCTGTTGTCCGCGGCATGATGACCGCACGCCGAGCGCATGGATCGGTGACAATGCCTGGGGCTGCCACGCCTGCGGATTCACGGAGTCGCTGAACTCGCTTGCCGAAGAGATCGGTGTCGCGGTGCCCGAGCGCGCCGCACGCGGTCTCACGGTCAAGGACTACGCTGAGCGCAAAGGCTTTAGCGCCGTGAACCTTGCCAAGTGGGGCGTTCGCGATGGCGTCGGTAAGTACGGCGATCCCGTCGTCATCATTCCCTATCTCAACGCAAACGGCAACCTGCTCCGCGAAAAACACCGAACGCCGAAGGGCACGTTCTGGGCAGGCGAGAAAGGCGCGACCTTCCTCTATGGGCTGAACATTCTCGCGAAGGGGCCATCGGATCTACGTGTGCTACTGGTCGAGGGCGAGAGCGATTGTCACGCTGCATGGCATAAGGGCATTCTCGCGCTCGGCGTGCCAGGCGCGACCGCGTGGAAATCGGAATGGGCTTCGGTGCTACGCGGTCGTGACTTGTACGTCTGGCAGGAGCCCGACGACGCGGGAGCCAAGTTCGTCGCACGGATCACCGCTGACTTCCCGGACGCTCGTGTCATCGTCGCCGACCCGGAGGGTGCGAAAGACGTTGCGGAGCTATTCAAAGCAACAGGAGCGGGCTTCAAGAAGGCGCTAGAGGCGCGTATGGCCGATGCGGTATCAGCGAGCCAGCGGCCGCCCGAAGTTCCGTTTGACGCACTCCTAGGCGGCACGCTGGACGCAATCAAGCGTGAGAAGCTCGCGCCGATCGACGCCGTACCGACTCCCTTCCCTTCTTGGAACGCAGCGTGTCGTGGCGCGGGCGGTGGTGTCGGGCTCGCGCGCGGGTGGCATATCACCCTTGCTGGTAACACGGGCCAAGGGAAATCCCTCGTCGCACTGAACATCGGGGCCGCGGCCATTCTGGCCGGCGAGCACGTTGGGTTCGTGTCGCTCGAGATGTCGCAGAGCGAACTCGCAACACGTGTGCTGGCCATCGTGTCTGGCGAGAACGTGCGAGCGCTCGAGCAGGGCCACGAGTTCCACGAGGAGACGTTTGACCGCGCTTGCCGCGCTATAGCCGAGATACATGAGCGGACGGGCGGAGCGCTGTACGTCAACCGGCATCCGTTGTCGGATTTGGAGAAGATCGAGGACGCTGTGAGGTACTTGCACGAGTACCAGGGCTGCCGCTACATGATCGTGGACTACATGCAGCTCGCGGCGGTCAAGCACGCAAGGAACGAGATCGAACGAATTACGGAAGTCTCACATAGCATCCGTCGCCTCGCCGCGGAGCTCAAGAGCGTGACGGTAGGCCTCTCGCAGTACAACCGCGAGACGAGCAAAGACAAAGACCGCGCCCCAACTCCACAAGGGTTGCACGGCGGCTCCGCACTCGAGAACGACAGTCACCAGGTCCTGCTACTCGATCACACGAGCTATCAGCGCGACGCACTCGCTAACAGCGCGACGACCAAGCTACTGCTTGCAAAGAACCGACATGGGTCGCAGGCGATGATTGAGATGCGCTACAACTACCGCGACCTCTCGGTTGTCGAGATAGGTGCGCAGCGTCGGACGCGAACCACCCACGATGATTCGCGAGCAATAGCGGTCGCGGTGAAGCATGGGAACCGCCCGGCGAGTGCGATCTAGCTTCCCCGACTTTGCCGGAGAGATGCCCAATGCCGCATAGTCGATGGGGCCATTCACGGAGGCCGGAACGGCGGCCTTGGGTACTCCAAATCCTTCGCGAGGCAGCTTACGCCCACGCGAACTACCTCGATCTATGCGAACAGTCGGCGAGGGCCACCGACCGCGGGGACGCGCACGAGGCCGAAGCGCTCTACGAACGCGCGCTTGCAGAAAAGGCGCGTGCCGACGATGCATGCGATCGGTATGATCACGCCCGGAACCCAGCGCTTCGCATCGGACAACGAGTTCGACGGCAACGTGCCGCTCTTCGTCGAGTGCGCGTATGAAGACGCCGCCCTATGACCTGATGATCGCCCGCGTCGAGTCTGAAACCGATTCGGACTCCGATGCATGGGAGATGTTCGACGCACGCTGGGACAGAGTGTGCCACCTACGCGTGAGCTGCTCGGAATCCCGCACGAGAAACCGGCGTGTTTCCACAACAGAACGCCGTCCAGACGTTCGCCGAACGTCCGACAGAAGGAGGCAGCGTAGGTGTCATCTCTACATGTCTTGATCGAGCGATGGCGCCAGCGCCGTGACTTGTATCTGGCGGACGCCGCGATGGTGAGCGGCGAAAAGATCGCCGAGCAGGTGATTCGCGATCTCGAATCCGCTCTGAGCGCGGCGAGCGACGAGCTCGTGACGCTAACTGAAGCGTCGGTGCGCTGCGGGTTCTCCGCTGACTACCTGGGCCGCTTGGTGCGCAGTGGCAGGCTCAGCAATCACGGTCGCCGAAACGCCCCGCGAGTGGCCGTCGGGGATCTGCCGCGCAAGCCCGGTTACTTGCCGCCTGACGTGGTCGATGCCACACTTCCGGGGTCCAAACGGCGGACTGCGCTCTCTGTCATATCGGCTGCCTAGCCAAGAGCATCCCATGACACAGAACGCACGCAAGACCGGACGTCGAGGCAAACCATGGTCGTACTCAACGGGTGAGCGCGGTGTCAACCGCGTCCGCGCTTATGATCGTGGTGCCCGTGGGCTCTTTATCGAGTTCCGCGAAGCGGGCCCAGACGGTCCCACGAAAGTACGACTCGCGCTCGGCACAGCTGATCGGGAGGCGGCAAAGGCGAAGGCGGACGCACTGGCGCTCAAGTTCCGTGAGCAAGCCAGAGCGCGCACGCGTGAGCTGACGCTAGCGACGCTTTTTGAGAAATACGAACGTGAAGTAACACGCGGCAAGAGCGCGAGCAAACGCGGGCATGATGTACGTGCAGCAGAGATGTTCGCGAGGTTCTTCGGCCCGGATCGCGTTGTGAAAACGCTGTCGGTCACCGACTGGAATCGGTTTATCGCTGAGCGGCGGCGCGGTGGAATTGCGCCAGCGAAGGTGAAAAAGGGCCGCACGGTTCGGGATCGGGTCATCGAGTATGACCTCCGCTTCCTGTTAGCAGTCTTGAACTTTGCATGTGTAGCTGGTGACGGACGGGGCAACCCTTTGCTCGAGCGTAACCCGCTCAAGGGGCTACCTATTCCGAAGGAGGAAAGCCCGAGGCGGCCGATGTTGTTCGATGAGGACTACCTAGCCATGCTGCGTGTGGCGGGGAGCATTAACCCGCTTCTCAAGCTCGCTTTAGTTCTTGCACATGAGACGGGTCACCGCGCCAACTCAATCCGGCAACTTCGCTGGTCAGACGTTGACCTAGTGCGAAAGGTTGTCCGGTGGCGGGGCGAGGTGGACAAGATTGGGTTCGACCATGTTACGCCGCTCACCGAGACCGCTTGCGACGCGCTCAGGGACCGTAGGAAGGCCGATCCCACCATCGGTGACACTTGGGTGCTTCCAAGCGTTAGCGACGCGCAGGAGCCGCTCTCAAGGCAAACTCTCCTTGCTTGGTGGAAGCGCTGCGCCACGCTGGCCAAGCTTGCGCCAGCCGAACGTCGTGGCTTCCACAGTCTCAGGCGGAACTTCGCAAGTGAGATGAAGCACGCACCACTTCGAGACCTTGCGCATTTGGGTGGCTGGAAGAGCACACAGACAGTGGTACAGGTCTACCAGCAGCCCGATGAGACAACGCAGCGTGACGCGCTCGCCGCACGCAAGCCGCTGCGGGTCGCCTCACAACGCTGAGCTGGCGGGGTTCCGGCTCGAACGGACACCACGAATGGACACCAACGCAGCGCCCGCACCTTACAAGACACTTCCGGCGAATGGCGTAACTCCAAGCCGGAGAGTGAGATAGACCACGCTATGCGCAAGTGCCGCCTGGTGGACTGGCGCCGCCCGCCACTCGAGGTCGGTTCGACGACGCGCGGACGGTCGGGTTTCTTAGCTTCCCTGCACAACATCTTCTGCCGATTACCGCAATCTGTCTATGCGGCCCTGCGTGACAAAATGGCTACATGCCGCGGGGAGCCGTCTTGGGACTCCATCACCGCAACGTCGAGGACGTTCGCCGCCAAGCGAGCGTCAAGGCGGTGGATAGTCCGCAACGCTTCGTCGCGGCTTCCGTCGGGTCCGCAACCGACTAACATGAAGGCCCACGCGCTTCGCTGCACAAGATCGGCGCGACGCGCCAGCGACTGAGTATCAAAGTATGAGAGCACCGCGCCCTGCGCTTGGGAGCCGCACGAAAGCAGTTCAGCCTCCCGATGCACGACCGTGAATCGAGTGCATCCCAGCGCAAGCAACGCATGCTCTGTATGCTCACGGTCGCACAGGGGGTCCCACGCGTCACACCAGGCCGCGCCAAGCGCCAGATATACGCCGATGCGCCCAGCAGCCCGTGGGCCGACGGCAATGACGCGACGGCCGGCAATCTCGCAACCCACGGATGAGAGTGCTCGGCGGAGCGCCGGCGCGCGGGCGGAAATGAACTTCGCGAGCTCCACGGGGGCTGGTGTTGTGCTATCAAGGCGCGTAGGAACGCGGGGCCTCGGCTCCTCTCGAAGGATGGAGCCATAATTCCGCAGGACAAAATTCTGAAAATCGACGTATTGGAACCGTCCAGCCGGCGTAACCAATGCGTTACCGCCGCATGTCGGGTCATCGAAGTCGCCATTGTCGAAGCCGCCTATGACGGACATCCGACCGGATTCGATGAGACATTTCAGCTCACGCATGCCGACTCTCCATTCGGCGCTCGTGGGCGCCCGTCCCTCAACGTGTCGTACCACATACGCAGGCCACGAGTGCGAGCCGTAGGAAACTTCAACCAAGTCGTAGAGGCGCGGACCAAGACCCGCGCAGTAAAGGGCGTTAGCGGCCAATATGAGGTGCGGGTGAGAATACGTGGCGAGCTCTTGCAGCCTGCTTTCCCACTTTGCGGGGTGAGTGTAGCGGGTGCGCGCGATCGGCCCGGGGGTACGCATGACCTTCAGGCCCGCGTCGGCGGGGTATCCGGCAGCGAAGTCGGCGAGAATGCTTCGCTTCCATTCGGCAGGACCGAGGTATAGAGCGTGCCCTCCTCGCGCACCGATGCCGCGTTCTTCGAGCGCCGCTGGCAAAGTGCTGACGCCGCCCGGCTCGCTCGCCTTCAACGACATTATCTGCTGAATCGGCAACTGGCGTTGCCACGGCTTCGCCCGCTCCAATAGGACGTCTACCAGCGGCCACATACCGGTTCCTTTCACGACATCCGCCTCGACGCGCATTTGGCCATGCGCTGCGCTCAAGAGGCGGAAAGCTGTCGGTGTTTGAGCCTTAGCCCAGCGTCTTAGCAGTTCTCTCATCTCACAGAACGGAGACTATCGCGTTCGACCGCGCGGAAGCGACAAAGCGCGACTTGCAGCACGACAACCTATCAGCGGCGCTGCAAGAGGCGAGCATTGCGTCATTCACTGCACGTTCGCCTCGCAGACACGAGACGATACAAACTTCATCGGCAGCAAGGCCCAAAAACTTGATGCGCACGTGTCACGCCCGGGAACAATCGCGAGCCGCGGCGGCCCTACACGCTGCGTGGCGGGCCAGTAGGTGGAGCGGGCGTAGCATACGTCACATGTCGCTACGGTTACCGCCAAGCGCACGCTTGTGCACACCCGAACCCGCGGAACCGTTGCAAACAACGATGGCGGCGGGATCAACAGACGCGATGCGGACGCGTCGTACGGACAGAAGACCACGGAGCGTCGACACCGGCGAGGTGCGGTCGGGCGCGCGTAGAACCAGTGCGCAAGCCCCGCCACCGACAAAACAAGACCGCTGTCACGACGGTGACAGCGGCTTAATGCAACGGACAGGGAGAGATTCGAACTCTCGATACCCTTGCGGGTATGCCGGTTTTCGAGACCGGTGCATTCAACCGCTCTGCCACCTGTCCACAGTCGCGGTGGTGAGCCGCCGATATCGCAGCGCTAAAGCTAGACGTGCGGCGCTATCGGGTCAACGCTCAAACGATCACCGATCGAACGCAAACTGGGTCGCGTGCGCCGAGCGCGTGGTCAGCTGCGCTACCGCCGCGCGCGAAAGAAGTCGCGCAATAGCTCGGAGCACTCCGCCTCGAGCACCCCGCCTGCCACTTCAGGGCGGTGATTCAGTCGCGGATGCCGCAGTATGTCGGCGACCGAGCCCGCCATTCCGGCCTTGTCATCCCACGCCGCGAAGACTACGCGCGCAAGTCGCGCGAGCACTGCCGCACCGGCGCACATCGCGCACGGCTCGAGAGTGACGTACAGCGTGCACCCGTCGAGCCTCGACCCGCTCATCGCTTCGCACGCGGCGCGGATGGCGATGATCTCGGCGTGGGCCGTCGCGTCGCGATCGCGAACCGTGCGATTGCTGCCTCGCGCGATCACCGCGCCGTCCCGAACGACGACGGCGCCGACGGGAACATCACCGTCGGCGCCGGCCTCGCGGGCGAGCGCGAGCGCCTCGCGCAGGAACTCCTCGTCGCGCGGGCTAGACTGCAGCAGTGGCGGCTTCCGTCGTGAACGCGAGCTTGCCGGACGCACCATCCACATCCACGCGGATGGTATCACCATCGTGGAAGCGCCCCTCGAGCACCGCGAGCGCGAGTGGATTCTGCAACAAACGCTGAATCGTCCGCTTCAGCGGACGCGCTCCGAACGCCGGCTCGTATCCCTCGCGCGCCAGGAACTCCTTCGCCGCAGGTGTGAGATCGATCGACAGCTTACGCTCGGCCAATAGGTCCTCGAGCTTGTTGAGCTGTAGATCCACGATGTGTGTGATCTCGGCTTCGCCAAGCGGCCTGAACACGATGATGTCGTCGACGCGGTTCAGAAACTCCGGGCGGAAGTGCTGCCGAAGCGCACCGGTCACCTGCTCCTCGACGCGCTCCCAATTGGTGCCGGTGTGCTCGAGAATGTACTGGCTCCCGATGTTGGAAGTCATGATGATCACGGAGTTCTTGAAATCGACGACGCGTCCCTGCGAATCCGTCAGCCGGCCGTCGTCCAGAATCTGAAGCAAGATGTTGAACACGTCGGGATGTGCCTTCTCGATCTCGTCAAACAATACGACCGAGTAGGGTCTGCGACGAATTGCTTCAGTGAGCTGGCCGCCCTCCTCGAAGCCGACATAGCCAGGCGGTGCACCGATGAGGCGGGCGACGGCGTGCTTCTCCATGTACTCCGACATGTCGATGCGCACCATCGCGTGCTCGTCGTCGAAAAGAAACTCGGCGAGTGCGCGCGCTGTCTCGGTCTTCCCCACACCGGTCGGACCGAGGAAAATGAATGAGCCGATTGGCCGGTTGGGATCCTGCAGGCCGGCGCGCGATCGGCGAACCGCGTTCGCGACAGCAGCGACTGCCTCGCTCTGTCCGATTACACGACTCGCGAGAACACTTTCGAGCTTGGTGAGACGCTCGCGCTCTCCCTCCATCATGCGCGTCACAGGAATTCCGGTCCAACGAGCCACAACGTCCGCAACGTCGTCAGGAGTCACTTCCTCTTTCAGGAATCTCGCGCCGTCGCTCTTGCTCGCGAGTTGCGCCTCGGTGTCGCGAAGCTGCCGCTCCAGCTGCGGAATGCGTCCGTAGGTGATCTCGGCAGCATTGCCCAGATCGCCAGTCCGCGTCGCCTGCTCCGCTTCGATGCGAGCGGCCTCAATCTGCTGCTTGATCTTTCCAACCGCGCTGAGTGTCTCCTTCTCCTGATGCCACTGAGCTTTCATTCCGGCAGAGCGCTCACGCAGCTCGGCCAGCTCTCGCTCGAGGTTACGCAAACGCTCGTGCGAGGCTTCGTCCTTCTCCTTCGTCAACGCTTGCCGCTCGATCTCGAGCTGCGTCACGCGCCGCTCGACTTCGTCGATCTCCTGCGGCATGGAGTCGATCTCGATCCGAAGGCGCGACGCAGCTTCGTCGATGAGATCAATCGCTTTGTCCGGCAGAAATCTGTCGCCGATGTAGCGATTGGAGAGCGTCGCCGCGGCGACGACCGCGCCGTCGGTGATTCTCACACCGTGGTGCGACTCGTACCGCTCCTTGAGTCCGCGCAGAATGGCAATCGTGCTCTCCACACTCGGCTCGCCGACGAACACCGGCTGGAAACGTCGTTCCAGCGCGGCATCCTTCTCGATGTACTTGCGGTACTCGTCGAGCGTGGTAGCGCCAACGACGCGCAGCTCTCCACGCGCAAGCATCGGCTTAAGCATGTTGCCGGCGTCCATCGATCCTTCGGCCTTGCCGGCGCCGACGAGAGTGTGAAGCTCGTCGATGAATACGACGAAACGGCCCTCGCTCTCCGTGATCTCCTTCAGAACAGCCTTGAGCCGCTCCTCGAATTCACCGCGATACTTCGCGCCCGCGATGAGCGCGCCGAGATCGAGCGCGATGAGACGCTTGTCGCGCAGGCTCTCGGGCACGTCACCATTCACGATGCGCGTCGCGAGGCCTTCCGCTATCGCGGTCTTGCCGACGCCTGGCTCGCCGATGAGCACCGGGTTGTTCTTCGTTCGCCGCGAGAGAACCTGCACGACGCGTCGGATCTCCTCGTCACGCCCGATTACGGGGTCGAGCTTGCCCGCGCGTGCAGCGTCCGTGAGATCGCGCGTGTATCGCTGCAGGGCCTGATACTGGTTCTCCGGCGTCTGATCGGTGACGCGATGCGTGCCGCGCACCGCCTTGAGCGCCTCGCTGAGGTTCTCGAACGACGCGCCGGCCGCCGACAGCAACGCTCTGCTCTCCGTCCCCCGCACATCGGCGAGAGCGAGCAGCAGATGCTCGGTCGAGACGAACTCGTCGCCCAGCTGTTTGGCGAGCGCTTCGGCGCGATCAAGAACCTGGTTCAGCTCGCGGGAGATCGTGGGCTGAGCATCGCTCTGCTTGGGATAACGCGCCGCCTCTGCTTCCGCGCTCGCTCGTAGCGACGCGACGCTCACTCCAACCTTTTGAAGAATGGGGACGACGATGCCTTCGTCCTGCGCGAGAAGGGCAAGCAGGAGGTGAAGATCATAAACGAGCGGGTTGCCGGCCTGGCGCGCTCTGGTGACGGCGTCGTTGAGCGCCTCGGCAGACTTAACTGTGAGCTTGTCTTGATTGATCATGCTGTGTAGAGCGTGCAATCGCGGTGCCCGCGATGCCTGCCAGAACGGCACACACGCGCATCGGGTTAGAGCGGTAGTACTGGGCGCAGGCCAGCGCGCGCGTGCTGGCGTTAGCTTACATCCGAGTCAGGCCTGATGCGCGGAAGCCATTCACGGCGAGAGACATGCTCCACTTGAGCGAGACCACCGCAATCCTCTTCGTCGCCGGAATCGTAGTTCTGACGGCGATCGTGGCGACTGTGATCGTAAGGTTGCGAACGCGGCGTGAGATGGAGCGGGCGGTGGAAGCGGAGCTCGTGCGAGAGTGCTCGAACTGCGGCCGTATGCTCCCCAAAGCCGCCACATCCTGCCCCAAATGCGGGTCAGACATGACCATCGTGATCGGGTAGTCCGCAGGCCGCGCGGACCGATGCGTGCTACAACAGGGCCACGAGGTGCCAATGAAGACAGTCTGGATCGTTATTCTCGTGGTAGTGATCGCGCTCGTCGGGCTGTTCGTATTCCGCTGGCACAACCCGCGGCCCTGACGTCGTGCTGATGCGCCGCCGACCGCTCAAGCGGCAGTTGCGGAGTCCCGAAACTTCGATCGGAGCACTGCGGCCATCGCGGTGCGGACCCGATCGGAGGATTTCACGTGGTCGCCATCGTATTGCTGTCCGTGGGGGTCGTGTCGGCAGGCGGGCTCTATGCCCTCGCCCACCGCGAGCTGAGACTGATGCAGGAGCGCGACGCCGCGGACGAAACCTCTCCGCGCCGTTGCACTGGATGCGGACGCGACGGCCTCCCCGGGGTGCCTAGATGCTCCAGTTGCGGCCGCGAGATGATCCCCCTTCCCGCCCAGGCAGCATAGGAAAAATTCAACGGCAGATGAGCGCTCCGAACAGAGCGCCTATCTGCCGCGAATCATCTTCTTAGTTACAGGCCGGCCATCTATCTCCAGCCGATAGAGGTAGATGCCCGGAGGAGCGTCGAGCCTCGTCTTGCTGTTCTTTGCGTCCCAGTACGCGATGTACTCCCCGCAGGACAACTCCACACCTTCCAACGGCGCCCCACCAGCGACGCTCCCCGACCCCCCTTGCAGAACGGGTACTGCGACCAGCTGCGAGAGAATGTTGTAAATCCGCAAGGAAACTCGGTAGACGCGGCTAGGATCACTGCACGTCGGATAATCACCGAGCGTGAATGGAATCCTCGTCTCCGCCACGAATGGATTGGGGCTGTTCTGCCCAAGCTCCGTGCCGGAACCTCGATCGCGACCCCCAGCCGGAATGGTGGCCTGGGCTGCCGCGAATCGCGGCGCGAGCGCGCTGAGTGAAAGCACCCCGATGAGTGCCACCCAACGCAACTTCATTTTGTTGTGCTCCAGGCTGACTAGAAAGGGTCCTAGACAAATACTCCTTAACGATTGTTCGACCAAGAAACGGCGTATGACATGGCGAAGATACGCATGTTATGACACGCCCGCCAGACCACCGTTCCATTGGTCCGGCCACGCACTCTCCGTACCATGGCGCGCAAAGGGCGGACCCGCCTCACGCCGCCCGCCGCTGCCTCACTCGGCCCCGAGCGGCGAGTAGCTCGCCTCCCAGGCCGCGAAGGCGCGGAGGGGCCGGTCGTCCGGCAGATGCTCGCGTACGAACTCACGTAGCAACCTCTGGTGCGCCCGGACGATCGCGGCGCCTAGCGGATCGACGTAACCGGCATCAAGCCAAGTCACAACTGTTCGCCGAGCGCCAGCGGGAAGTCTCCTTACGGACGGCGCCGAGCGGGCGCAGCGTGCGCACAGCGCGCCTCCGAGCGAAGGAGCGAAATCCACATCCTCTGCTGTAGGGAGCGGTGAGTGGCAGTTGGCGCAGCTATCGAGCACCGGCGCGAAGCCAGACGTCGCGACCATGCACCATGCGCCGCCAAGCGCGACTGACGCCAGATCGTGCAGTGGCGCGCTCGCGATGTCATCCAGCGCCCGCGCTACCACATCGTAGAGGTCAGAGCTCGTGTCGTCAGTTGCGATCCGCAGCACGAGCTCCGCAATGGCGCAGGCGGCGGCGAAGCGGTCGAGATTCGTGCCGATCGCCTCTCGCACTTCGGTCACGTCGAAGGCGCCGAGCGTGTTGAGCTCGCGACCGGTCTTGGTGTAAATCTGCGCCTCGCCGCCGGCAAAAAGATCTATGGCTGAGCCCGTTCGACTTCGTGTTCGCCGTGCGCCTTTAGCGATCACCGACTGGACGCCAACCTCGCGCGTGAGCAGGCGCACCACGCGCGAGGTCTCCATGTAATCGAAGGCATGCACAACTATCGCCGGCGTATTGGGCGGAGCGCGACCATACACCACGCGCCGCCAAGTGCGACTGAGGCCAGATCGTTCACCGGCGCGCTCGCGATGTCATCCAGCGCCCGCGCTACGACATCGTAGAGCTCAGAGCTCGTGTCGTCGGTTGCGATGCGGAGCACGAGCTCCGCAACGGCGCAAGCGGCGGCAAAGCGGTCGAGATTAGTGCCGAGCGCGTCTCGCACTTCAGTCACCTCGAAGGCGCCGAGCGTGTTGAGCTCGCGACCGGTCTTGGTGTAAATCTGCGCCTCGCCGCCGGCAAAAAGATCTATGGCTGAGCCCGTTCGACTTCGTGTTCGCCGTGCGCCTTTAGCGATCACCGACTGGACGCCAACCTCGCGCGTGAGCAGGCGCACCACGCGCGACGTCTCCATGTAATCGAAGGCGTGCAGCACGATCGCAGGCGTGGTGACGAGAGACATTGCCGCAATTTAACGATCGCGAGATGTCGACCTGCCCGATCAGCGCGTTGCGGTGATTCGCGCACCGACGTAGAGCGTGCGTCCGGGGGTCGGAAAGTGAAGCACTTCCTCGTAGTGACGGTCGAGCGCGTTGTCCATCCGCGCCGTGAGAGCGACGGTGTTAGTTCGCTCATGAAGCACCGCAACGCTCGCGGACAGTCCGAGCTTCACGTACGCCGGGAGAGTGACCGTGGGCGACGGATATTGCGCGAAGTCCATGTCCGGGACGCTTGCCGACGTAGTCTGCATCGACGGACGCATTCCATGATGACCGCGGCTGCGTACTCTGCGCGCACGGTTCCGGAATGACTCGGCCGGCGCAAGAGCTGATCGCCCGGCTCCTGCGATCCCGAGAACGATGCGGGTACGGCGTAGACGCGCGCAATCGTCTGCGTGTAGGATGCAGAGAGCTGCAGGCCGGCGGCTAGTGTCGCAGCCGCGGTCGCCTCGTACCCCTTCGCAGCGGGCCTGAGTGAGATTTTCGTACAGCGATGGAGTGAGCTGCGTGAAGTTGGGTGGGCCGCCCGTCGCTCCAGCGACGTACTGAATCAACTGACTGAAGCGTTGATCGAAGCCACCGAAGCCGAGGCGAACACGATCGGCGAAAAGTCGCTGCTCGAATCCCGACGTCGAGGTCGTGGGTCTGCTCGGGCTGCAGGTCCGGATTGGGCGCGTTGAACGCCGAGCCCTGAGTCTCGTAGAATGCGGGCGCGTTGAAGCCAGTACCGTAAGCAGCGCGGACGCGCGCGCCCTGCCACACGCCGATCGAGACACCGGTGTGGTATGTGGTCACGTCGCGATAATCCGAGTGCGTGTCGCGCCGTATGCTCGCGTCGTAAGCAAACCGCGAGAGCGGAGCGCCCTGCGCGGCGACGTAATAGCCGCGCGTGGTGCGATCGTCGTCGGAGCCGGGAGTGACCACCGGCGTGGCGGACGACGGAGACGTGACGTAGGTGCGGGACACGCTCCACGTGCGCGCACTCTCGTCCTGGAGCTGCGCGCCAGCTGTGAGAACGAGAGCTGTGCTGTTCGACAGCTCGATTCGCCCATCGATCGAGCGGCGGTGGCCGTCGGACGGCGATGAGCTCTTGACGAGCTCGGCGCCAGCGGTCGGCTGGGTATCCTCCGACAGGTCGTGGGCTTCGTCATCGGCGCCGACGACTTTCACGGTCGCCCAGTCCGCGAGCTTACGCGCAGCTTCGAGCCCAATTGCGAGCCTTCGCTCGCGGCTGTACGAGTTGGAGTCTACGGGATTGCCGGCGAAATCAGTCGGAAAGTGGTAGTCGCCCGACGTGTACCTCGTGGTGAGACTCGCGGTGGTGCGGTCATCGGGTCGCAGCGTGAGCGCGCCGCTGAGCGTCCCATCGCGGAAACGGTTGTTGAACGCCGCGATACCGTCCGACTGATGCCAGCCGCCACCGAGAGAGAAGCCGATCGCGCTGGATCCACCGCGAAGCGCGAGCGACATGTCGCGACCACCATAGCTTCCAGCGCGCGCCGATGCATCGACTGACGTAGCGCCATCTCCGCGCTTCGTGAAGATCTGGATGACACCGCTCATTGCATCCGCGCCGTACAGCGCGCTCGAAGGGCCCTCCAGCACTTCGATGCGATCGACGTTGTCGAGCGTGAGATACTGGAAGTAGAACGTGCCGCCGACATCGTTCACCGGCACGCCATCGATGAGCACCTTGGTATAGCGACTCTCGCCGCCGCGCATGAAGAGCGACGTGACGGCGCCGAAGGACCCGCTCTGCACCACGGCGACGCCGGGAACTTCGCGAAGAGCGTCGGACACATCGAGCACGCCGCGGCGACGCAGATCGTCGCCTGAGAGCACTGTAACCGGCTGCGTCGCGAGGGTGTCAGGCGTCGGAATGCGAGTCGCAGTGACGACGACGCGACCCAGCGTCGCACGTTGTGGAATCTCGCGACTGCGCGTTCGCGGCGGGCGCCGCACCCGCGATGGCTACCGCCGTGTAGAACAACAGGGACGTCTCTGATCTCATGGATTGACGGAAATGGTGGAGCGTTTGAGTGGGACGAGCATCGGAGATCCAACGGCGGGATCACGCGTGACGACGAGCGGCCAGGCATACACGCGCTCGAGAAGCTCACCGCGCATGACCTCTGACGGGCGCCCCCGACGCGACGACCTCGCCCTTGTGTAGAAGCACGATGTGCTGCGCGAACCGCGCGACGAGGTTGAGCTGGTGGCTGACGAGCAGCACAGCCATGCCGGAGCGAGCGAGACTCTCGATGAGCTGGAAGATTTCCATCTCGTGCGCGACATCAAGAAACGACGTCGGCTCGTCGAGCACCATTGCGTTGCCTCCCTGCGCGAGCGCGCGCGCGATCCTGACGCGCTGCCACTCGCCGCCGGAGAGCTCATCCGTAGCGCGATCGAGCAGACCCTCAACGCCCGCACGTGCTGCGGCGTCGAGCGCGGCTTCGCTGTTGGCGCGGAGACTCGCACGATGTGGATGTCTGCCGAGCGCGATGTACTCCCCGACGCGACGCGTGAACGTGGTGTCCTCGCGCTGTGTGACTGTCGACACGGCACGCGCAAATTCGCCGCCGCGGGATCGTGCGGACGTCTGCGCCGTCGATGCTGACGACACCTGATACGACAGGTGCGCGGCCGATGAGCGCTCTCACAAGACTGCTCTTGCCGCTCCCATTCGGACCGACGATTGCGGTGACGACGCCGCGAGACGCGGTGAGCGTGACGTCTGTCACCGCGTGCTCCGCACGCCGCGGATAGCGGATGGTGACTCCGCTGTACGCGATCATCTCACGCGCCTCAACTGTGTGAAGAAAAAGGGCACGCCCAGCACTGCAGTGACGGCTCCGAGCGGAAGCTCCGACGGCGGAAGCGCCGTGCGAGCGACGAGATCCGACAGGATCACGAGTACCGCGCCGATCGCGAGAGAGCCGATGAGGATGTCGCGCTGTCGCGAGAAGCCGAGCGCGCGCGCGATGTGCGGAACGATGAGTCCGACGAATCCGACGAGACCGGCAGCCGCAACCGATGCGGCCGCGACGAGCGCACTGACGAGGAATGCGCGCAGAGTTGCGCGCTCGACGTCGACGCCCAGCGCTGCGGCTGCGTCCTCGCCGAGAGTGAGCGCATCGAGCGTGGGCGCCTCATACGCGAGGTACACGACGGCAGCAATCGTGTAGGTGGCGAGCCAAGCGACTCCGCCCCACGTCGCTGTCGGCGACGGACCCCATCATCCACCACAGCGCGCCGCGTACCGTGTTGGGTGGAACGTTCGCGAGCACTATCATGATGACCGCATTGGCGAACGCGCCTACGACGACGCCCGCCATCAAGAGAATCCTGATGTCGATCGAGCCACCGCCGCTCGCGCCGCGCGCGACCGCGAGCGCGGCCATAACCGCGACGGCTGCCCCGGCAAATGCAAGGATGGGCCAGAACGCTGCCGGCAGCCGAAGCGACATCGCGATCACGGCGCCAACGGCCGCGCCACCCGACACGCCCAACAGATAAGGCTCGGCGAGCGGATTGCGGAGCGTCGCCTGCAGCGTCGCGCCGCTCGCGCCGAGCGCGACGCCGACGAGCGCTGCAAGCGCAACGCGAGGGAGCCGCAGCCCGACGACGATCGCTGTGACGTCCTCGCTGGCGTGACCGGTGAGCGCAGCGATGACGTCGGCGGGCGTGAGCGCGACCGAGCCGAGCGCGATCGCAGCGAGCGTCCCAACGATCAGGATCGCGACAAGCGCGACGTAGAGCCACGCAGAGCGCAGTCTCATGTCGTCAGTCGGTGCCGTGGATGGCGCGCGCGATGAGCCGCGCCGCGGTGCCCATCTGCACCGATGGGCGCAGCACTACATCCGATGGAAGCGTGATCACGTGCCCCGCGCGCACGGCGGGGAGCTCGTCCCATGGCGCTCCGAGCGGCGCTTCGTCGCCGCCCTCTCCGCCGCGAATCACGTAGCCCGGGTCGCGCGCGATGACGTCCTCCATCGACACCGATGGCGATGGTGCCGCGAGCGACGCGTAGACGTTGCGCGCACCGGCGATCGTGAGCAGCTCGTTCATGAAGCTGCCGCCACCGACCACCATCGGCGACCTGTCAGCGAGCGGCCAGACGACGGACGGGTGCGGCAGATCGCGCGTCGAGCTTGCGACGCGCTGAAGCGAGGAGCGCACCGAGTCCACCACTGTGCGCGCGGACGCAGTGTCGCCGAGGAGGCGACCTATGATGCGCGTCGCACGGTAGAAGTCCTCGACCGGTCGATGCGCAGTGCGACAGTGCGAATTCCGTGCTGCGCGCAACTGATCGTTGGCCGCGCGATCGTCCTCACTCGCGTAGAGAATGACCAGGTCGGGGTGCGCACCGATGACGCGCTCGACGTTGGGAGAAATCCCGTTTCCGAGATCCGGAACTGCGAGCGCCGCGGCGGGCCATTCATCCCAACGGGAGCGGCCGACAAGCGACGGCCCTGCGCCGAGCGCGAAGATGAGCTCGGTGGTGGTCGGGTTGAGCGAGACTACACGCGTTGCCGGGGCGGCGTAGTCGATGATCTGCCCGAAATCATCGCGCGTGTCGCTGCGCCGCGATGCTACGTGCGCTCGCGGCCGTGGAGCTTGTGCCCGTCGCTACGTGCGTCGCGCCCGCAACCTGCGACGAAGCCGATCGCACCCGTGGCAAGAGAGAGCACCAACAAGCTGTGCTGCAATGGCATGCGCTCGAAACGCAAAACGGGCATCCTGATCGAAGGAAGCCCGTAACGTCGGAGTGCGCGTACAACAGAAGCGAGCGCAGGCAAACGCCACCAGCCCTCCCCCGAGGGTGAAAAGTGGCGCGGTCAGGGGTCGTCTCCTGACTCCGGGCTCGTGCGACTCCCTTCCCGACCGGTACAGCGTCAGTGGGCTGCTAGCGCGCGATGTGCCCGATACAGTGGCGGGGCCGCGCCGGATTTTCACCGGCTTCCGTGTCCCGAGACCGCGATCGAATTGTAGTCGAGAAGCTACCGGCGTCGAAGAGCGAGCGCAAGCGCGGCGGTCATCGCGCCACCAACTACGAGCACCAATGCAGCGACGTAACCGAGCCCTATCGAGGCAGGCGGATCAGGAACTGTGATCGTCGCTACCGACCGCGCTGGCACGTCCGCAGCTTGGTACCTGTCGAAGTCGCGTCCGTCCACCGCGACACTCTGAACCTGCCGGAGTCCTGCGCCGGTAGCGTGCGCACCCTTCTCTTCGAGAAGCACCTCGAGCCCGGTAGCGTTTCGCTCGATTGGAAAGGCGAGGGGGAACGCGGACGCGGGAAGCGCGTACGTGAACGCGAGCTGCTTGAGACCGGGCGCGAGTGGCGAGTAAACAAGAACACGGCCCGCTGCGAAGCGCACCGCCGCGGCTGAGATGTCGCTCTCGACGACGCGCGGTGAGCGCGCTCCCGACGGGAGCAGGACCGACCACGCGGCCCCCGACGGAGTGTCGTCGCGCGCGACTCGCGTCACTGACGAATCGTTCGACACCTCGAACACTTCGGTCACTGCACGCGTCCCATCAGGGCTCAGGCTGCCGATCACCAGATGCTCGCCGCGCACAGTCATCGGCACCGGACGAGACGTCGTATCGAAGACGGTGATTACTGCATCGTCGCCTCGCGTAACACCTTCGTGAAGCGGTGGAGTGAAGTACGCGACGCCACCGAACGATGACGACACGAAGTAGATCGCCGTCGAGTCGCCCGTACGCTGATAATCGATTGTGAACTGTCCGCGCCCATCGGTGTGCGTGGAGTCGATCGGGCCGGCGTGATCACTGCCGACGCGGTGAAGCGTGACCCATCTGTGCGGCACTGCGATCACGGAATCGCCGCCGGGCATCACCACGCGCCCGATCACTCGCGACGCGGCGGAATCAGCGTGGATCAGCGCGAAGACGAGGAGCAGACTAGAGCTGAAACTTGCCAAAATCTTCAGGACGCAAGTTTTCGAGGTATGCCTTGAGCTCGGCCGCCGACATCGGACGTTGATGCTGCGGCGGGGGCGAGCCGCCGATCAGCTCGTCAGCATCGCTCTCGCGCTCCCCTCCTGGACGACCGCAGCGGTGAGCAGCGACATCGGCCGCGTAGATGGGCGCGTTGAACCTCAGCGCTATCGCGATGCTGTCCGACGGACGCGCATCCACGGTGACGCCGCCCTCGCGGCTCGCGATGTGAAGCTCGGCGTAGTAGGTGCGGGACGCAACGCGTGTGATATGAACGCGCGTGACCGTGGCGCCGAGCCTCATGATGATCGTCTTGCAGAGATCGTGCGTAAGCGGGCGCTCGCGGTGCATACCGTGCATCTCGATCACTATCGATTCCGCTTCGGTCTGCCCGATCCAGATCGGCAGAATGCGATCGCCCTGCTTCTCCTTGAGCACGACGACGTACGTTCCGGAAGTGCGATCGACGCCAAGCCTCATGACTTCCACTTCGACCAGCTGCATACTCGTAAAATAGCTCGCGTCCGCCGGCACGGCGGACGCGAGCACTGGACTCACATCAGTCTCAGCTGGCGATGGCGCGCTTGAGCGCCGCGGCGCGGTCGGTGCGCTCCCACGTGAAGAGCGTAGCCGCGTTCTTGCCGCGGCCGATCTTCTCCGGCGTGCGTCCGAAGTGGCCGTATGCCGCCGTGGCGCTGTAGATCGGCTTGCGAAGGCCGAGCGCGCTGATGATCCCGCGCGGCGTGAGATCGAACACTTCACTCACTGCGCGTGCGATGACGGAATTCGGGACCGTTCCCGTGCCGAATGTGTCGACCATCACCGAGACCGGCTTGGCAACGCCGATGGCGTACGCAAGCTGCACCTCGCAGCGCCGTGCGAGCTTTGCCGCCACGACGTTCTTCGCCACCCAGCGCGCCGCATAGCACGCCGAGCGATCGACCTTGGAGGGATCCTTCCCCGAGAACGCGCCGCCGCCGTGCCGCCCCATCCCGCCGTAGGAATCCACGATGATCTTGCGTCCGGTGAGGCCGGCGTCGCCCTGCGGTCCGCCGATGACGAAGCGTCCCGTCGGATTGATGTAGTACTTGATGGAGCGCGACCGAAGCTCGTCAGGAATGTTGGGCTCGATGATTTCCGACGTCACGAGCTGGCGAAGCTTGCGCGACGAGATGTCCTCGCTGTGCTGCGTGGAGACGACGACAGTATCCACCGCGACCGGTACACCGTCCTCGTACACGACTGTAACCTGCGCCTTGCCGTCAGGACGCAGCCACTTCTTACCGCCTGCGCGCCTGAAGTCCGCCAGCGAATGCGTGATCTGGTGCGCGAGTTGGATCGGCAGCGGCATGAGCTCCGGCGTCTCGTCGCTCGCGTAGCCGAACATCATCCCCTGATCGCCGGCGCCGCCCGTGTCGACGCCCTGCGCGATGTCCGGCGACTGCCGGTCGATCGTGCTCATGACCGCGCACGTCTGCGCATCGAATCCGTAACTCGCATCGGTGTACCCGATGCGCGCTATCGTCTCGCGCACGATGTCCGGAATGTGAACGTAGGTCTCCGTGGTGATCTCGCCGGCGACTACCGCGAGTCCCGTGGTGACCAGCGTCTCGCACGCGACGCGCGCTGCCGGATCGTCGGTCAGGATCGCGTCGAGAACGGCATCCGAGATCTGATCGGCGACCTTGTCGGGGTGCCCCTCGGTTACTGACTCGGAGGTGAAAAGGAAGCGTTCGGGCACTGTGGCTGGGGTTCAGTTAGAGGCGAGCGCCGGACCGCGGCGCATCGGTGCGCCGCTCCGCGGAGCGTCGAAACTATTTCCGTCAAGCCGGATGAACGGATTGAGTGCCGACGTCCTCAAACATATCGAGTTCACCCCGGACCGGCAATCCGTATCTGAGGAACGGGGCATCGCCGAGCGAGTCGCGGATCGCGTCCCGCAGCATCGTCTCGGCTTCGTCAGCGCTCCCGGCGGACATCGCCGCGTCGGCCGCTGCCCGCGCCACATCGACGCTCACGCCGCGCACGACGCGCTTCACGAGCGGGACCGACTGGGCGGCCACGCTGAGCTGGCGGATGCCGAGCCCGATGAGCGCGAAGGCCATGAGCGGCTGAGAGGCCATCTCGCCGCAGACGGCTACGTCGAGCCCGGCCTCCTCGCCCATCTGAACGGTCCGCTTGATCAGCCGGAGAACTGCCGGATGAAGCGGCGTGAAGCGATTCGCGAGATTCACGTTTCCGCGATCGACGGCGAGGGTGTACTGCACGAGATCGTTGGTGCCAATGCTGAAGAACGCCACGTGCGGCGCGAGCGTGTCGGCGGAGATGGCGGCCGCCGGCGTCTCCACCATGACGCCGAGCGGGACGTCCGCGCGATGAGCGACGCCCCGCGCCTCGAGCTCTTGGGCGGCCTCCGCGACGAGCCTCCGCGCAGCGCGCACCTCGTCGAGTGTGACGATCAGCGGAAGCATGATGCGGATGTCGCCATGCGTCGCAGCACGGAGCAACGCGCGGAGCTGTACCTTGAACATGTCGGGCTGATCCAGACACACACGGATCGCGCGCCAGCCGAGAAACGGATTCGCTTCGGTCGGATACACGCCGATCGGGAGCTTGTCGCCGCCGACGTCGAACGTGCGAATGACGACAGGCATTCCGTCGAACGCACCGGCGACGCGTGTATAAGCGCGGTACTGCTCTTCCTCATCGGGCATCGCCGCTCTTCCAACGACGAGGAACTCGGTGCGCATGAGGCCGACGCCCTCCGCGCCGCTGCGCGCGGCCAGCTCCGCATCCTCCGGAAGATCGACGTTAGCACGAAGCGTGATCTTCACTCCGTCCAGCGTCACCGACTCCGCTGTCGCGGTCTCGCGAAGCGCCGCGTCGTCGGAGGCTTCGCGCACGGCGCGCTCCGCATACGCGGCAACCTGCGCGTCGGTGGGATCGACGATGAGCACGCCGAGCGAACCGTCGAGGATGACGCGCTGACCGCTCGTGAGCTGGCTGGCAGCCTCGCGCAGTCCCACGACCGCAGGCATGCCGAGCGAGCGAGCAAGGATCGCCACGTGTGATGTGCGCGTTCCGGCATCGGTCGCGATCGCGGAGATGGCGCCGCGGTCGAGCTGCACGGTGAGACTCGGCGTGAGATCGTGCGTGACGAGAATCGCGTTCGCGCCGCGAGGGACGTCGACCGGGTCGTGGTCGCCGAGGCCCAGCAGAATGGAGAGGACGCGGATGTGAACGTCGGTGAGATCGGCGACGCGTTCGCGAAGCATCGCGTGCGAGTGGCGCGCGAAGCTCTGACGCCAATCGACCATCACGAGATCGAATGCCTTCTCGGCGCCGAGGTTCTGACGAATGAGCGCCTTGACGTTGTCGAGGAGCTCGGCGTCGTCGAGCACCGCGATCTGCACATCGAAGATCGCTGCTTCTTCGGGTCCTGTGTTGGTGCTGACGCGCTCCCGCACCTGCAGGATGCGGTCGCGCGCGCGAGCCAATGCGTCGCTGAGGCGCTCCATCTCGGTCGGAATCATGTCGTCAGTGATGATCCGCTGACGAACCTGCGGCACTTCCCAGCGCAGCAGGTGCACCGGGCCGACCACGATTCCAGGTGATGCAGGAAGGCCGACGAGAGGTCGCGACACTACTTCTCCCCGAACTTGGACGCGACGAGATCCGCTATCGCATCGAGCGCGTCGGCCTCATCGGGGCCGGTTGCGCGCAGAGTGATGGTCGAGCCGCACTCGGCGGCGAGCATCATGACACCCATGATGCTCTTGCCGTTCACCTCGAGATCGTCGCGCGAGATCGTGATTTCGCTCGCGAACTTTCCCGCGGTCTTCACGATCTCCGCCGCTGGTCGCGCGTGCACGCCGTTCTTGTTCACGATCGTAACTGTCCTCTCCGCCATCAGCGAACCACCGAGTAAAGGACAAAGACGGCCAACACTATGAGCGTCGCGCGCCAACCGGTTGCGCGCGAGCCAAACCTGGCCAGCAGAACAGCGCCGATCACCGACGCCACCGCGACTCCTCCAGCGAGTGCGCGTCCTGGCCCGATGATCCGCTCAAGAGCCAGCGGGAAGATCAGGCCGGCGAGCACCGCAGCGATCCGCGCGAGTGCAGCGGGCGAATCACGAAGGATCGGGTTGGCGAGCGCCGGTGCAACACGCATTCCACGGGCGAGTCCGACTCGGAGTCCCCAAGCACGAAGAAAGAGGTGGCCGAGGTTGTAAACTCCCAAAAAGATACACACCGTCGCCAGCGGCCCCGTGCCCAGCGCGAAAGCGCCGAGTGCGATCAGCGAGCAGAGTGGGAGCCATCCGGCCCACACGAGCTGATCGCCCACGCTCCCGAGCGGTCCGCAGAGCGCCGTCCTAAAGCGCTCGATGCGCTCCGCGCTCTCGCCGTCCAGCTCGGCGCGAGCGAGCGCGCCGACGGCGATCCCCGCCAGGTACGGGTGCGCGTTGAAGTAACGCGACTGCCGCGCGATTGCCGCGCGATACCGGTCTTCAGGAAGCGATCGTAGCAGCGGCTTCGCGCAGAACGCTATCCCATTGCCGAGCAGCGTTTCATAGTTCCACGACCCCTGCACGGCAAACAGACGGAAGAATGTCGCGATCACTGCGCTGCGCCTCACGGCGAGCCGGGGCGCGTCGGGAGCGGCGGTCATTGCATCACCAGGATCGCGGTACCGGCTACCAGGCCGAGGATGAAGAGCCATCCGGCGCGTGCGGCGCGGTGAGTCAGCGTCCACACCGCTCCAGCTCCGACGATCGCCGCGAGCGCGGTCACGACCGCGCGGGAGTGTACGGCGTCGGTGTGCCACACCGCGACGACGCGCGTCGAGAGCGGGACGAGCACGATGAGCGCAATGAGCGTTACGGCGAAGCCGCGCACGTAGTCGGCGACGAGTCCGCGAAGCTGCACGCCATCCACTGCTCTGCCCGATCCTTCGTCCAGCTCCGGCCGGCTCGCACGCGCGTCACGCGCGTTCCAGTTGCGCACCCACACCATGCTCCTGCTGCTGAAGATCGCAGTCGCGAGCGCGGCGAACATCGATACGGGAAGGGCACCGGCAGCTCCCTGCGGCTGCGCGGCGAGAACCACACCGCCGACGGCTCCCGCTGTTCCCCACTCGGCGTAGCGCGATGCGCCGAACGGGAGCGTTTCGAGCGCGATGAGCTCGAGCAGCGCGCCCATGAGCAAACCCGCGCCGGGACGTCCGACGAAGGCACCGCCAACCGTGGCGGCCACGAGCGGGCGCGACAACATCGCCTGCGGAAAACTCACCATGTCGAGGCCGAGCAGTCCACCGAGCAGAGCTACCGGGAGCGCGTTCAGCAGGAGCGGAACGGCGGTCAATTGCGCAAGCTCACGTCGCGCCTCCGCGCAGCAATTCGGTCAACGGAAGCGCGCGCGCCGACGGAACATCCTGCGCAGTCACTGCGACGCCGAGCTGCGCGATGGCCTGCAGCTCGGTCTCCTCGGCGCGTGTCAGAAAGACGTAGCGCAGCTTCTGCACCCTGTCCTCACGGTAATGAATGCCACCGATGTTGACAGCGGAGATCGGCGAGCTCGCGGTGCGCACCAGAGTGAGCATCGCGGTGACGGTTCCAGTGAGCAGAATCCCCGTACGCCGATCCGCGACATGACTCGCGAGCGACGCAGCCGCGTCTGCGATGGAGAGAAAGCGGACCTCGACGTGCGGCGGCACTCCCATTCGGTAAAGCTCCTGTTCCCAATCGGATTCCGCGACGGCGTCATCGACCAGGATTATGAACTCCGCGTTGAGCGGCTGTCCCCATCCAACTACCACCTGACCGTGGATCAGACGGTCGTCGATGCGGTACAACGCGATCGCCATCAGCCCGACGTGACCACGAGTCCCGCACGCCCCTTCTCCGCGGCGTGCTGCGCGGCGTCGGCGGGGCTGAGCGCGCCGTCGCAGAACACGAAGTCGATCAGCGTCACGAGATTGACGCCTGTGACGAGCGTGATTCCGGGCACTTCGTGCATGACGCGCCGAATCGCGAGTGTGGCGCTTCCACCGGGTAAATCGGTGAAGACTACCGCGATGCCGTGACGCGTGAGCCGGTCGCGCAGACCGGCCTCGATGTCCTCGCGACCGAGGCCAGCATTCGAGAATGCGAGCAGAAGACTTCCGCGTCCGGTGATCTGATCGACGGCGGAGACGAGGCCGTCGGGAAACTGACCGTGGCCGGTGACAACCGCGCGTGGCGCGAGCAGCTCACTCACTATTCGAGATCCTCGGAGAGATATTGCCGTATCGCGGACTGACTCTGCATGCGCTGGATGAGTCGCTCGTTGAACTGCTCCGCGGCATGAACCCCCGAGTAGCGGAGGAGATGATTCATGGCGATCACCTCGGCGATGACGGTGATGTTCTTGCCCGGATTCAGCGGGATGCTGATCTTCGGGATGTCGACGCCAAGGATCGAAGCAATCTCCGTGTCCAGCCCAGTGCGCTCGACCGGCGCGTTCTGGTCCCACGTGTCGAGGTGCACGACGACCTCGACACGCTTCTGATGTCTGACGGAGCGCACGCCGAAGATCGAAGGAATGTTGATGAGTCCGACGCCCCGGATCTCCATGTGGTGCGCGGCGATCTCGTGTCCATGTCCGATCAGCACATCGTTGCCACGACGCGTCACGATCACCAGATCGTCAGCGACGAGTCGATGGCCGCGCTCGATGAGATCGAGCACGCACTCGGATTTGCCGATGCCGCTCCGGCCCGTGAAAAGAAGTCCGACGCCGTAGACGTCGGCGAGCGAGCCGTGAAGCGTCGTCGACGGAGCGAACAGCTCTTCCAACACCGGCTTCACACCGCGGTAGAAATCAGCGGTCTTGAGCGCGGTGCTGATCAGCGCTGTACCACTCAGGGATGCGCGCTCGCGCGAGGCCGTCCGGCGGAAGTTGACCCTTCGTTATGAATACCGCGGGGAGGTCGAACGAGAAGAAGAGCTCGATGACCTCGCGACGTCGCCCCGCATCGAGCGAGTTGAGGTACGTCACTTCGGTCTCACCCAACACCTGAAGGCGATCCGACACGAAGCGACCGACGTAGCCTGCGAGCGCGAGGCCCGGGCTGGAGATGTCCGGGCCTGGAACCGTGCGATCGAAACCGGTTCGATCGCACAGATCCTCGAGGCGGAGAGTGCCCGCGAGCCTGTCGAACAGCTCTCCGATCGTCGGTGGGCGCTTCACGCGCGCTGCTCGACCTCGTGCACCTTCTTCTTCTTTGCCATCTTGATGCGGCGGATCTGCGCGTCGAGCTTGGCGATCGCGTCGGTCAGTGCGGCCTCGTGATACTTGGCCTCTCCCTTCGCGACGAGCTTCTTGTAGCGCGGTGCGTGCAGCACGATCTCGACGGTCTTCAGTACGCCGTTCTCGCCGAACCAGACATCGGCATCCACCGCTCTGCCGAGATGCTCCATGAGCTTCTGCGCGCCATCCGTAGCACGGCGGCGAAGGCCGTCGTTGATCTCCGTCTGGTGGCCGTGAAACTGAACTTCCATGCTACACTCCGCTCGCTACCTGTTGAAGATGGGCCAGCGTCAGCGACGCCGCCCGGTCCCACGTGAACGTTTCGGCAAAGCGTCTCGCGTTGGCTCCCAACGTCTCGACCAGCTCAGGCGACGCCAGCAGGCCGCGCATCGCGGCCGCGTACGCCGACACATCGGATCCTGGGACGAGGAAGCCAGTCTCACCATCAACGACCGACTCTCTGATGCCGGGTGAATCTGCTGCGATGACCGGTGTACCGCACGCGGCCGATTCCAAGTTACTGATTCCCCACCCTTCCTTGGGAGATGCCAGCACGGTCGCCCACGAGCGTCTCAGCGCGGCGCGCTTCTCCGCCTCGCTGACGAAGCCAAGGAACCTCACCCGGTCATCGAGGCCGAGCTTCGCGACGATCCCTTCCAACCTGTCGCGATCGTCGCCCTTACCGGCGATCTCGAGTCGTGCGTCGGGCGCTTCGAGCATCGCGAACGCGCGAATGACGACGTCCACACGCTTGTAGCGCTTGAGCCGACCGAGATACGAGAACAATGGGCTGCCGGAACGCTCGTTCGGCTGCGGAGTGAGCGTCTCTACGTCGACGCCGTTGTAAATGACCCTGATCAGATCGCCGTCTATGCCGCGCGCGATGAGATCGTCGCGCGTGCTCTGGCTGACCGCCTCGAATGGGACGCCGCGGTAGCCGACAGCGAGCGGGCGCTCGGCGAGCCACGTCGCCGTAGCGACCGGCACGGACTCCTCGCGGAACGCGGTCGCGCCGAACAGATGGTGGGTCACGACCACGAGACGCCGCGGGTTCCACCGTTTGGTGTAAAGCGGAATCTTGTTGAGGTCCTCGACGAGAACGTCGTAGCGGCGCTGGCGCGCAAGATTCTCGTACGCCGTGCGCGCGTGAAGGGGAAAAGTGAAGCGCGAGCCGACGCGGTGAACGTTCATGCCGTCGATCAGTGCTGTCGCGGCGGCGCCGTCAAATCCGCTGCACAGCAAGTCAACCTCGTGGCCACTTCGCGCGATGCGGCCGAATACCTCATGGAGATGAAGCTCGGCGCCGCCTGCGTGAGGATTCTCGCGATCCTGCCAGTTTACGACGAGGATCCGCAATTGTCAGAGCAGTCCCTGACGCCGGGCTAACGCGTCAAGTACTCCGTTGACGAACTTTGCGCTTCGTGAAGTCCCATAGCGCTCGGCGAGCCGCACCGACTCCTGAATCACGACGCGCGGTGGCGTCGTGCCCACGAGCATCTCCGCGGCGGCGAGTCTGCAGCACGGAGCGCTCGATCGCGCCGAGCCGGGAGAGTCGCCAGTTCTCGGTGACTTCGGCGAGCAGTGCGTCTATCTCACTCCCGCGCGCGAGCAACATGCGGATCGGGAATCCGGCGAACTGGCGCTCCTCCGGTGAGACGGCAAGGTCGTCCCAAACCTGCTGCGCGACGCGATCGAGCGGCGAGTTGCCGCGCATGTCCCACGCGTAGATCGCCTGCAGCGCGCGTGCGCGTGCGCGAGACTCAATCCTCATGCGGCTCGATCTGATCGAGTACGTCGAGTGTCTCGAGCACGGCGACTGCCGCGTCCCATCCCTTGTTCCCGTGAAGACCACCGGCTCGCGCCTCCGCCTGCGCGAGGTCGTCGCACGTGAGCACACCGAAGCCGACGGGGACCTCGGCGTCAGTCGCGAGCACGCCGAGCGCGCGCGACGCTTCACCGGCGACGAAATCGAAGTGCGGGGTCTCTCCGCGAATCACTGCGCCAACCGCGACGACGCCGTCGTATCGCTCGGTCTCGAGTGCGCGCCGAGCGACGAGCGGAATCTCCCACGCGCCCGGCACCCACACGACATCGACGTCGTCGAACGCGACGCCGTGATTAACGAGCGCTTCGACCGCGCCGTCGGCGAGCTTGCGCGTGACGACTTCGTTGAACCGACTCGCGACGACGACTATCCGACGCCCCGCGCCGCGGGGACTTCCGCTGAAGTCTGGCATCGGGCGTCAGGACGCCAGAAGGTGGCCGAGCTTCGCCTGCTTCGTTCGCAGATACTCCGCGTTCTCGGAAGTCGACGGCGGAACGATCGGCACGCGGTCAGCGACGTGAATGCCGTAGCCCTCGAGGCCCACGAGCTTGCGAGGATTGTTCGTGAGCACGCGGATCGACTCGAGCCCGAGATCGAGGAGGATCTGCGCGCCGATTCCATAGTTGCGCAGATCCGGCCCGAAGCCGAGCGCCTCGTTGGCCTCCACGGTGTCCTTGCCATCGTCCTGAAGCTGGTAGGCGCGCAGCTTGTTGAGTAGCCCGATGCCGCGTCCTTCCTGATCCAGATAGACTATCACACCGCGTCCCTCGCTCTGGATCATCTCCATTGCCGTGTCGAGCTGCCAGCCGCAATCGCAGCGCTGCGAGTGGAACACATCGCCCGTCAGACACTTGGAATGCATCCGGACGAGCACATCGCTCTGGCCGCTGACGTCACCGTGCACGAGCGCGACGTGCTCGTGCTGATCGACGTCATTTCGATAGCCGATGATGCGCCACTCGCCGTGCGCTGTAGGCAGACGAGCCTCGGCGACACGATGCACGAGTCGCTCATGGCGGAGCCTGTACGCGACGAGCTGGGCGACCGAGATGAACGTCAGTCCCTGCTCGCGCGCGAAGAGCTCGAGCTGCGGGCGCCTCGCCGCGGTGCCGTCCTCATTCAGAATCTCGCAGATGACTCCTGCCGGCGTGCGGCCCGCGAGGCGCGCGAGATCTATCGCCGCCTCGGTGTGTCCGACACGCTGCAGAACGCCACCGTCGCGCGCACGAAGCGGAAAGACATGTCCGGGGCGACGCAGGTCGCTTCGGTGCGTCGAAGGGTCTACGGCAACGCGAATGGTTGTGGCGCGGTCCTGCGCGCTGATGCCCGTCGTCACACCGAAGCGCGGCGCGGCATCGATGCTAACGGTGAACGCGGTGCGCTGCTCCTCCGTGTTGAACTCGCTCATCTGCGGAAGATCGAGATGGTCCGCGCGCTCGCCGGTCAGCGCGAGGCATATGAGCCCGCCCGCGCGACGGATCATGAAGTTGATGATCTCGGGCGTGACCGATTCCGCGGCGCAGATGAGATCGCCTTCGTTCTCGCGGTCATCGTCATCAGCGACGATCACCATCTTGCCGGCGGCGATGTCGGCCAGCGCCTGCACAACCGAGCCGAAGCAGGGATCTGGCATCAGACGGCCTGTGCGTATTGGGTCAACATGCGGCGGACATACTTGCCGAGAACATCGCCTTCAACATGGACGCGGGAACCGGCTGCCAGCGCGCCGAGCGCCGTGTGGCGCAGCGTATACTCGATGAGCGAGAGCTGAACGACGTTGTCGGTCGGCAGCTCGTTCACCGTGAGACTCACGCCGTCGATGGCGATCGAGCCATGCGGAACGAGCTGCGAGAACATCTCCGGTGAGACCTCGACATCCACGAGGACGGCGTCCGCGACTCGCGTGACGTCGCGCACCACGCCGACTTCGTCTACGTGTCCCTGCACGATGTGGCCACCGAAGCGATCGCTCGCACGCATCGCGCGCTCGAGGTTGAGCCGCGACCCGACATGCCAATCGGTGATCGTGGTGCGCCCGAGCGTCGTCACGACCGCGGCGACGGTGAACACACCGCCGTCATGCTTGCGAACGGTCATGCACGCACCGTTGAGCGCGATGCTCTCGCCGGCAGCGAGATCCGTGTAGCGCGATCTGACCGTGAGCTCGAGCCCCGTATCGGTCTTCTCGCAGCGCTCGACGACTCCGACGTCGTCAATGATTCCCGTGAACATTCAAACAGCGTGGATTGCGTAGGTGGTCATCGCGTCGTCTCCGAAGGACTCCCGGCGCAGCACTTCCATGCGTGGCGCCTCGCCGATGGTGCGGGACCTCGCAGCCGCGAACGCCGCGAGCGAGCCGCCGCCAAGAATTATCGGTGTCTGAAAGATAACCAGACGGTCCACGACGTCCGCGTCGAGCATTGCCGATGCCAGGGAGGCGCCTCCCTCGACCAGGAGCGAACGGATTCCCCGCGCGCCCAGCTCCTCCAGAGACTGCGGCAGATGTTCATCGCGCACGACGGTGACGTCAGCGGGAACCTCGACGCCGACGGCAGCGAGGGCGTCATTCGAGTCGAAGACGATCTTCTGCGGCGCCACACGCGGCGCGAAGCCGTCGCGCACGGTGAGCGCGGGTCGGTCAGCGATGTACGTGCCTGCACCGACGGCGATGGCGTCGGAGCCAGCGCGGAGGCGATGCACCTCGCGTCGCGACAACGCGTTGCTGAGCCAGCCGCGACTTCGCCGCGCGTCGGAGACGGCGCCATCGACCGATACGGCGAGCTTGAGAGTCACCCACGGCCTTCGCGCGACGGCAGCATGAAAGAACGGTGCGTTGAGCTCGCGCGCATCGCGCTCCAGCACGCCGAGTGTGACAGGGATTCCCGACTCCTCGAGACGCGTAGCGCCACCGCCGGAGTGCGTACCGGGGTCGCGCGTCGCGGCGACGACGCGCGCGACGCCCGCAGCGATGATCGCGTCGACGCATGGCGGCGTCTTGCCGTGATGGTTGCACGGCTCCAACGTGACGTACATCGTGGCGCCACGCGCCGCGGCACCGGCCACTCGGAGCGCGTTCACTTCAGCGTGTGCGCCGCCGAAGCGCTCGTGATGCCCTTCGCCGACGATCGCCTCGCCACTAACGACGACGGCGCCGACCATTGGGTTCGGCGCCGTCTGTCCCCAGCCGCGCTCGGCGAGCGCGAGCGCGCGACGCATCATCTGCTCGTCGCGCGCGTTGGTCATGCGATTACAGACCGAGCCGCACGCCCACGGCGCCGAAGACGCGGCTTGCGCCTGCTGCGGACCCCTGGAACGTGTTGTAAGTCGAGACTTTCGCGGATCCCGTCTCGCCGACCTCACCGATGAGGTGGACGATCGGGAAGTTGAGCGACGCATCGAGGAAGTACGTCGGACGCGTCAGCGTCTGGTTCAACGTGATCGGCCCCACACTCTGGCCGCTCGTGAGGAGACCGGCGCGCGGCGCAACATACGCGCTCGCGGAGCCCGAAGATGTGTACTTGTCGGTTCCCGCGCCTGCGGCGAGCCCGAGGAAGAAGAAGTTCTTGCTCGCTACGACGCGCCACGATTCAGTGCTGATGTTGACACCGCTGACGTGGAGCGAGTCGGAGCCATTATTCGCCTGAAGGTCCGCGGTCGGAAGCGAGCGACGGAGGTATGTGACCGAAACGCCTGGGAAGAGGAAGCTCTCCTGCACGATCCCCAAACGCGCACCACCACCGAACTTGAGCGAGCCGTTCGGCGCGTGAACAGAAAGTCCCGACGCGGTGAACGATGGGAGATACGTCGCGCTCACGAGTGCGTCGATACCGCCGACGTTGGTGACGCCGAGCGGGATGCCGCGGAAGATTCCAATCGAAGCATCCGCAGTCGGCACGCCAGCGATCTGGCTCTGCGTCGGATAGTTGTCAGCGTGTGCACCCAGCACTGAGGGCGTGACCTGATCGACACGCGGAATGTCGGCCGAGATCACGTTGGCGCGAGCACTGATGTAAATGTGGCCAAGGCCGCCCATCGTGCCGCCGACGCCGAGTGTCGCATTGCCGCCCGCGATCACCTGGCCGAGCTGCGGCGCGAGATATTGGAAGACGTCGATCGCCTTCTGGCAGGCGTCTTGGGTCGACACGACGCTGCATTGCGGTGAGATCGACTGCCCGGCCAGCGGAGCCGCTGATGCGAGCATGGCGGCGATCGATATGAACAGGCGAGACTTCATGCGATGCTCCGATTCAGTTAGCTGAGTATTACCCGGCCGCTACCAGCGCGGACATGGCCCAGCAGCCACGCGGCAAGTCCCGCGCGCGCTGCACTCTGCATGACTGAATCCGCTACGTCCTGGTCACACAATACCACCATCCCGACGCCCATATTGAAGGTGCGGAACATGTCGTCGGACGGGACGCTCCCGGCGCTCTGGAGCTGGCGAAACACCGACGGAACGCTCCAGCTCCCGAGCTCGACTACGGCGTCGAGGTCGCTCGGAAGCGCGCGGTCGAGGTTGCCTGGAATGCCGCCACCGGTGATATGCGCCATCGCATGAATCGACGGCAGCACTGGCCGGAGCGCCGCGAGGTACGACGTGTGGCCAGCCAGCAGAACATCTGCTACCGAAGCACATGCGGCTGGAAACTCGTCCCCTGGCCCGATCCGCAGGCGCTCGCTCACGATCTTCCGCGCGAGCGAGTAGCCGTTTGTGTGCAAGCCCGCGCTAGGCAAGGCCACCAACACATCGCCGCTCTTCACTCGCGCCGGTCCGAGCACGTCACTCTCGCCAACGCAGCCCACGATGAACCCGGCGAGGTCATAGTCGCGCGCGGCATAGACGTCCGGCATCTCAGCCGTCTCCCCGCCAAGCAGCGCACACCCATTCTCGCGACAACCGGCGGAGACTCCGCTGACGACGAGCTCGAGGACGCGCGGGTCGAGCTTTCCGAACGCGACGTAATCCAGGAAGAAGAGAGGAATCGCGCCCTGCACGAGTATGTCGTTCGTGCAATGGTTGACGAGATCGTGACCGATCGTATCGTGGCGATCCGCCTCGATCGCGACCTTGATCTTGGTGCCGACCCCGTCAGCAGACGCGACGAGGAGCGGGTCGCGAACGTCGGACGGCATCCTGAACATCCCCCCGAACGCGCCGAACGCGCCACGTACTCCCGCGGTGTAAGTCGATTCGACGAGGGAGCGGATGCGTCGCTTGGCCTCGTCGCCAGCACCGACGTCCACTCCTGCCGCACGGTAATCCAGCGGCGCACCGCCGGACGCGCGCGCGTCACCGGTCACGCGCTCGCTTCCTCGTCGAAAGCAACGAGCTGGCGGAACTCGCGGACGCGCGCATCGATTTCGGCGCGCGTGACCGTCATCAATCGCTCGATGGAAAACTTCTCGACGGCGAACGACCCCATGGCAGATCCGTAGACCACAGCGCGGCGCATGTTGGCGGTGGAGAGGTCTCCGGTACGCGCGAGATAACCGATGAAGCCACCGGCGAAAGAGTCGCCCGCGCCGGTCGGATCGTACGACCGTCTCGAGCGGATAGGCCGGTGCGAAGAAGATGCGGTCCGCGTCGAAGAGGAAGGCGCCGTGCTCGCCCTTCTTGATGATGACGTACTTCGGGCCGCGCGCGAGAATCCACTTCGCCGCTTGGACGAGATTCGTCTGCTCGGTGAGTTGCCGCGCCTCGCCGTCATTGAGAGTGATCAGATCGACGTGACTCAGGATCTCGAGAAGCTCGGGACGTCTGCTCTCGATCCAGAAATTCATCGTGTCGGAGGCGACTAGCTTCGGTCGCTTCACCTGCTTGAGTACGGCGAGCTGCAGCCTCGGGTCGATGTTCGCGAGGAACAGGAAATCCGGCTGCGCAAAACGGGGCGGGATCTTCGGCTCGAAGTGCGAGAAGACTCCGAGGTGCGTCTCGAGCGTCTCCGCTGAATTGAGATCGTAGCGGTAGCGTCCGCGCCACCTGAACGACGCTCCGTCAGCCTGCTCGATGCCACTCAGATCGACGTTGCGCTTCTCGAGCTCGCGAAGCTTGGCGATCGGATAATCGTTGCCCACCACGCCCACGAGCTGAACGTCGGTGAGGTGACTCGCGGAGGCTGAGAAGTAAGTCCCGGAGCCGCCGAGCACGTCGTCTGCTTTGCCGAACGGTGTCTCCACGGAATCGAGGGCAACCGATCCAACCACGAGGACTGACATCAGGCGGAATTATTGAGGGTTGTTGTCGATGTCACATGCGCTCGGGCGCAGTGACGCCGAGCAGCGCGAGTGCATTGCGGAGTACGATCTGAGTCGCGCGAGCGAGAGCGAGGCGCGCGCTCATGATGCGCCCCGGCTCGCCGAGGACGTGATGCTTGTGGTACCAGAGGTGTGCGATACGCGCGGTCTCGAGTGCGTACGCCGTCACGCGGTGAGGCTCCAGCGCCTCGGCCGCGCCAGTCACCATCGCGGGAAACTCGATGAGCTGCTTGATGAGCGACTGCTCTTCCAGCTCGGTGAGCGCGGCGAGATCGACACCGGAAACGTCGAAAGCTTCGCGATCGATCTCGCCGACGCGGAAGATGCCGCACATGCGCGCGTGAGCCATCTGCACGTAGTAGACGGGATTCTCTTCCGACTGCTTGACGCGCGAGATCGACATCGAACACGAGCTGACTGTCGCCTTTTCGCATCAGGAAGAAGTAGCGTACCGCGTCGCGCCCGACCCATTCGATCAGATCGCGCACAGTGACGTAACTGCCCGCACGCTTGGAGATCTTGACCTCTTCTCCGCCGCGCACGACGGTGACGAGCTGGTGAAGCACATACTCCGGATAATCCAGCGGGATGCCTATCGCGCTGGCCTGGAGTCCGGCCCTCACGCGCGTCGTCGTTCCATGATGATCCGCTCCCTGGACGTTGATTGCGCGCACGAAGCCACGCTGCCACTTGGTGATGTGATACGCAACGTCTGGGACGAAGTACGTGTACGATCCGTCGCGCTTGCGCATCACGCGATCCTTGTCATCTCCATAATCGGTCGTGCGCAGCCACAGCGCGCCGTCACTCTCGTAAGTCGCACCGTTCGCAACGAGCCGATCGACGGTCTCGGTCACCTTTCCATCAGCGTACAGGCTCGACTCGAGATAGTACGTGTCGAACTTGACGCCGAACGCCTTGAGATCCAGATCCTGCTCGGCGCGCAACTCGCGAACCGCGAACTCGCGCACGCCGGTCTCGCTGTCGTAACGCGCCGCGATCTCGCCGACGTACTCGCCGTGATAGCCGCCTTCCGGGATCGAGACGGTGCCACCCGCGGCGTCGATGTGCGCCTTCACGCTGCGCTCGAGGTTCTCGATCTGGACGCCGGCATCGTTGTAGTAGAACTCGCGCGACACGCGCCACCCGGTGCGCTCGAGCAACGTCGATATGGCATCGCCGAGCGCCGCCTGGCGGCCGTGACCTACGTGCAGTGGCCCGGTCGGGTTTGCGGACACGAACTCGACGACGACCGACTGGCCGCGCCCCCGATCGGAGCAGCCGTAGCTCGCGTTCGCTGTCACGATGTCGCGCACGGTCTCTGCGACGGCCGACGGGAGCCAGCCGGAAGTTCATGAAGCCCGGACCGGCTATCTCGACGCTGTCGACTCCGGCGCTCGACAGACTCAGCTCGTCACGAAGCGCGGCGGCGATCTCGGCGGGCTTGCGGCGCAACGGACGCGCGAGCACCATCGCGACGTTGCTCGCCCAATCTCCGAGCGACGGATCACGCGGTCGCTCCATCACCGGATCGACGTCCGCCGGCGCACCAAGGGTAAGCGCCGCGCGCTTCAGCTCGGCGCGAATACGGTCAGCGAAATTCACTCGCTGCTCTTTGGGGGCGACGCGGGCTCCGACTTGACCGGAGCGGGCGAGTCCGCAGGCTTGCTCGCACCGGACGAGCCGGCGTCCGAGCTGGATGACGACGAGGCCGGCTTGGTGTCTTTCTTCCCGTCCTTGCCGTAATCGGTGATGTAGAAGCCGGATCCCTTGAACACGAGACCGGCGCCGCCGGACACGCGACGCGTCGCGGGCTTTCCGCACACCGGGCACGGATACTCGCTCGGCGCGCCTGCGATCGATCGGAAGAATTTTTCGAAATCGTGCCCGTCGGGGCACTCGAATTCGTAGGTTGGCATGGGCGGGGTTGGTGCAGCCTTGCAATCTACGCCCGCGGAGAGCCTACCTCAACGGCGCGCGCTCATCACGCGCGCGGGTGATACCTTCCCCACCGCGCCGCAAGAGCGTCGGAGATCTCACCGACTGTGGCCCGCGCACGCACGGCGTCGATGAAAAGCGGCATCATACTCGACCGCGGTCGTACCGGTGACGAGACCGCGGCAGCAGCCTCACTGAGCCGGTCGAGCGCCGCGCCGACGCGTTCTGCGTCGCGTGACTCCTTCACAGAGCGCAGCCGGGTCACCTGATCACGCTCGAGGCCGGAGTAGTCCGGCGCGGGAATGAGCGGGGGCTCGTTCTCGTCGGCAAAACGGTTCACGCCCACGATGGTCGTCTCGCCCGCCTCGACGCGCAACTGGAACTCGTAGGCGCTGCGCGCGATCTCTTCCTGAAAGAAACCGGCAGCGATCGCCTGCTCCGATCCGCCAAGCTCGTCGACGCGCGTGATGAGCTGCATCGCGCGCTGCTCGAGCTCGTCGGTGAGCGTCTCGACGTAGTAGCTCCCAGCGAGCGGGTCGACGGTGTTCGCGATGCCCGACTCGTATGCGACGATCTGCTGCGTTCGCAACGCAAGCGTCGCCGCATCAGCGGTCGGGAGCGCGAGCGCCTCGTCGTACCCATTGGTGTGAAGCGATTGCGTCCCGCCGAGCGTAGCCGCGAGAGTCTGGATGGTGACGCGCACCACATTGTTGAGCGGCTGCTGCGCGGTGAGCGTCACACCCCCTGTCTGGGTGTGGAACCGCATGCGACAGCTCGCGTCGTTCGCACCGAATCTCTCACGCATGATGCGCGCATACATGCGGCGCGCGGCACGGAACTTCGCCGCTTCCTCGAAGAGGTCGTTGTGCGCGGCAAAGAAGAACGACAGTCGCGGCGCAAAATCATCGACCGCGAGACCTGCGGCAACCGCGCGCGTGATGTACTCGATCGCGTTGGCGAACGTGAACGCGATCTCCTGCACCGCCGTCGCGCCGGCTTCGCGGATGTGGTATCCCGACACGGAGATCGGATTCCAGCGCGGGAGCTCCGCTGCGCAGAATCTGAACATGTCCGCTATCAGAGCGACGCTCGGCTCGGGCGGGTAGATGTAGGTCCCGCGCGCGATGTATTCCTTGAGAATGTCGTTCTGAACCGTGCCGCCAAGCTTCTCGCGCGGGATGCCCCGCTCCTCCGCAACGACGATGTACATCGCGAGGAGCGTGGCTGCCGTCGCGTTTATCGTCATGGACGTCGAGACGGTGTCGAGCGGAATGCCTGCAAGCAGCGCGTGCATGTCTTCGACCGTGTCGATCGCTACTCCGGCGCGTCCGACCTCGCCAAGCGCGCGCTGCGAATCAGAGTCGATCCCCATCTGCGTGGGAAGATCAAAAGCGACTGACAACCCGGTCTGGCCGCGCTCGAGCAGAAGCCGGAAGCGTGCATTGGTCTCCGCGGCGGTGCCGAAGCCTGCGTACTGGCGCATCGTCCAGAGCCGACCGCGGTACATGCTCGCCTGCACACCGCGCGTGAACGGAAAACTCCCGGGCTCGCCCAGCGCACCGTCATAGCCGGACGTGACGTCGTCGGGGTGGTAGACTGCGGCGACAGGAATTCCAGACGGTGTGACGCGCGCATCCGAGCCTGATCGCGCACCGGTACTTTCAGCTCGCTGCGGATCGCTCACGGAGCGAGTACTCCCTTCACGCGCTCCCGGCGAGTGCGGGGCGCTCGAGCATCGCCTGCGCCATCAGCACGTCGCTCTTGCTTCCCATGAAGAGCGGCGTACGCTGGTGCAGCTCCTTGGGCTCGACGTCGAGGATGCGCCTGACGCCGTCGGTCGCGAGGCCGCCGGCCTGCTCCACGATGAATGCGAGTGGGTTGGCCTCGTAAAGCAGACGCAGCTTTCCGCGCGGGGTCTTGGTGTTCGCCGGATAGGCGAACAGACCGCCGCCGAGCATGTTGCGATGGAAATCAGCGACGAGGGAGCCGACGTATCTCACGTTCATCGGATCGCGCTCGCCGTCAAGCCCGCGATAACGCCGCATGAGCGCACGCGTCTCGTCGTCCCAGTACTGCTCGTACGAATCGTTCACCGAGAGATATCTGCCGCGCTCGGGAATGCGGATGTCGGGGTGCGAGAGGAGGAACTCGCCGATCTGCGGATCGAGGGTGAATCCGTGAGCGCCCTGGCCAGTGGTGTACACCATCATCGTGCTGGAGCCGTAGATGATGTAGCCCGCAGCGACCTGGCGACGCCCCGGCTGCAGAAGGTCTTCCATCTCGCCACGATTACCGCGGGTGATCTTCCGTACGATCGAAAAGATGGTGCCCACGGGGACGTTCACGTCGATGTTCGACGAGCCATCGAGCGGATCGAAGAGGAGGCAGTACTTCCCGCAGCGGAAGTTGTCGGGGATCTGGATGATGTCGGGCTCTTCTTCCGACGCCATCGCGCAGAGCCGGCCGCCGTGATCCATCGCTTTGACGATGATGTCGTTCGCGATGACGTCGAGCTTCTGCTGCACTTCGCCCTGCACGTTCTCGTTCTCGGTGGCGCCGATGATGTCCGCCAGTCCGGCCATGCGCACCTTGTTCGCGATCATCTTCGCCGCGAGCGCGATGTCGTAAAGAAGGCCGGACAGCTCGCCCGTCGCTTCCGGGTACAGCTGTTCCTGCTCGATGATGTACCGCTCGATGGTTACGACCGATGTCGCTGTGTGCTTGACCATAAAGCCTCCTCTGCGAACCTATCAGCTTCGGCTTCGTATCGGTTTCCCGAGTATCCCCGCCGAACGGACTCCCAAAGGTAACGTATAGCGAAGAATTTTTCCCGCTCGAACTGCACTACGTGGCAGAGCTCGTGGAGCATGAGGCGCGGCGAGGCCACCGGCCCTTCATCGAGGAACACTGTGCTCCACAGCGTGATTCCCGCGACCGATCGCTGCAGAAAGAAACGCACCGCCTATGCGAAGCGGCAAGCCACCGCGTCGCCACTGTGCACGCTCGAGCTCGGGATGAGCTTGGGTAACTTCGCGTGGGAGCACGAATGGCTCGCCAACTATCGCGCGCCACAAGCGCTTCCCCGCGATGAAACCGCGCGTCGTCATCCCAGCCACAGCATTGCACAGACCGCGCCCGCGGCGAGCAGGACCGGACGCGACCGGAACCTGCTGGCGCACGCAACCACCAACGCCGCGGCGCCGATTGCACCGAGCAGGGTCACCACTGCAGTAGGTGTCACTGCCGCGGCACTGTACGGAACGGACGCGGCAGTCCTCGCGCTCCATTCGAAGCTCATGAGCAGCGGGTGCGCGGCGCCCGCGATGAACGCTGCAGAGTGTGGGGAGACGAGTGCTACCACGAGCGCGATGAAGAGAATGGGTTGCGCCAGCGCGAGGATGGGATCCGCGACGAGATTGGTGACCGGCCCGATGAAGCTCAACCGGCCGAAGGTGACTGCGACAATCGGCGCAGTGACCGTTGTGGCGAGCAGCGACGTCACGAGCGAATGCGCCACTGTGTGGCGTAGTCCGCGCAGTCGTGCGATACGCGTTCGCGCGCTGAGGACGCGGGCGCCGATCACCGCTGCCATTCCGACTACGCTGAGCTGGTAACCGACCTCGAGCACTGTCTCGGGCACTACGAGAGGGATGAGCGCGCCGAGCGCGAGAGTGCTCCAGGGCGTGCAATAACGCTGACAGAGCCGGCCCAGCGTGATCGCGACGAGCATTGCGGCTGCTCGGAGCGCGGCAGGCGGAAATCCCAGGACGTACACGTAGACGCACGCGACGATGGCGGGCCCGGTCGTGGTGACAGCGCTGGGCGCGCCGCACACGCTGAGCGCGAGCGCGACGGTCCCTGCCAGGATCGCGATGTGCAACCCTGCGATCGCGAGCATGTGGACCACGCCGGCGTCGGCGAAGCTACGCTTGAGCTCCGGCGAGAGGTCGCGCTGATCGGCGATGAGGAGCGCCCTCGCGAGCGGCGCGTCCTCACCGAATGCCGTATCGATGGCAGCTCCAGCACGATCGCGCGCCGAGGCACTCCAGCCGACATTTGCGCTGGCGTGCCGCGCGAACGCGCTGCGCGGGGGCCCGCGATTCCATGCGAATAGTGCGGCCGCGGCGAAGTAGAGCAACGTCGCACTCGGAATGATTCGCGCGGAAACGGCGCACGCTGCCGCGCCGCTCAAAAGGAGCAGGATCGGCCAGCGCAATGTGAATCCAGCGTGAAAGCCGGTGCTCACCGCGATCGCGACCCAGACTAGCGGCGGCACCGGATATTCCCTCACGGTGCCAGCTTAAGCCCACCGGACCAGGAACCGAATCAGCCGACCGCGAGCGGGCGCGGCGAATCAGCGCATCGGTAGCGCAGGACGAGAGCTCACCACGGCGCCCGTAAAAGTCGAGCCGGTCGTGCCTGTGAGCTCGACGTCCACATACCTGCCGATCATATCCGCGCCGCCTGGGATCAGCACCGTCTTGAAGCTGCGAGTCCGCGCCTGCAGGAGGCCTCCGCGACGCGCCTCCTTCTCGATCAGCACCTCGTGTCGCTCGCCGAGTCGGGCGAGGTTACGAGCGCGGGAACCTTCGCGCACCGCAGCGATGAGCCGGTCGAGTCGTTCACTCGCGACGTCGTCGGATACCGAGAGCTCGGTCGGCAGCCGCGTCGCCGGCGTTCCGTCGCGCATCGAGAACTTGAAGGTGTATGCGTCGTCGAAGCCGATCTCGGTCACCGCGCTGAGCGTCTCCTCGAAATCTGCGTCGGTCTCGCCCGGGAAGCCGACAATGATGTCGGTGGTTAGCGACAGCCCCGGAATCGCGTCACGCAGCCGGCGCACGCAATCGAAGTAGCTATCGCGCGTGTAGCGCCGCAGCATGCGCTTGAGCGTGCGGGACGACCCTGACTGCATCGGGAGATGGACATGCTCACACACGGCGGTATTGCGCGCCATCGACGCGATCACGCGGTCGCTGAAATCGTTGGGATGGGGGCTCGTGAACCGGACGCGGCGCACACCGGCCACCGCCGACACCGCGTCCAGGAGGTCGGCGAAATCGCTCGCGCCATCGTTGTACGAGTTGACCGTCTGTCCGAGCAGGACCACTTCCGACATACCGTCGCTGACGACACGCTCGGTCTCACGCACTACATCAGCCAGCGCGCGGCTGCGCTCCGATCCGCGCGTGTAGGGAACTATGCAATACGTGCAGCGATAATCGCAGCCGCGCTGAACGGGAATCCACGCTTTGACGCTGTCGAACCGCCGGGCGGAGAAATCCTCGTACTGCTCCTCCATGTCGAATTCGGTGGACGAGGCGCGTACCCCGCGGCGCGCGTTGTCGATGAGCGCAGGGAGCGCACGATAACCGTCGGGGCCGATCACGATACTCACGTGAGGAGTCTTCTCGAGCAGCGTCGGACCGAGTCGCTGCGCCATGCACCCCGTCACTCCCATCACCGACGTTGGCTTCATGTGACGCTTGAGCTCGCCGAGACGCCCCACCACGCGCTGCTCTGCGTGATCGCGAATCGCGCAGGTGTTCACGAGGATGACGTCTGCGCCATCTGGAGAATCGACCGGCTCGTAGCCCGTTTCCGTGAGCTTGCCGAGCATCAGCTCGGTGTCGCTGACGTTCATCTGGCAGCCGTACGTCTCGATGTAAACGCTTGGGCGCTTCGTGCTCTCGCTCATGCCTTAATGATACCTGTGAAGCGCGTGCCACGCGGCAGCGACTGATCGACCGGGATGGTGAGATAGTCCTCGGTAATACCGAGGCGCCGACCCGCGCTCCCGGTCACGATCACGTCGGCGACACCGCCCTCACGGCGCGTCCGGTACGCTAGCAGCCTTCGCCGCCGCCAGCGCACGAAGCTCCTCCGCGCGGCGCGACACTATGTGCGTTGGAACCTGGCGGCTCATCCGCGCCGCGGGTGTGCCTTCACGAAGCGAGAATGGGAAAACGTGGAGCGACGTGAATGGCAGTCGCGCGATGAGATCGAGTGTGGCGCTGTGGTCGGCGTCCGTCTCGCCCGGAAAGCCGGCGATGACGTCCGCGGCGAGCCCGAAGACCATGGCGCCATCCACGATTCGCTCGACCGCGTCTGCATACGATGCGGCGGTGTACCAGTGGCGCCCCATCAGCTTGAGCACGCGATCTGATCCGGATTGCAGCGGTGCGTGAAGGTGAGGCGCGACGCGTCGGTGATCGCCATGGAGGAGCGCGATGAGCTGCTCGTCGACCTCCGTCGCCTCGATCGACGACAGCCGGAACCTCACGTCGCGCACGTTGCGCACGAGCTCTGTCACAAGGCTACCGAGAGACGAGCCAATGTCGCGGCCGTACGTTCCGATGTGAGTGCCCGTGATTACGATCTCCGGATGAGATCGCGCGAGAATGGCCGCCTCTTCTATGAGCGTTGCGGCGCTACGCGACCGCTGCACGCCGCGCGCGACGCGCGTGATGCAGAAGGTGCAGTGCTCGTCGCAACCATCCTGCACGCGGAGCAGCGCGCGCGCGGCTCCCTGCACCGTCGCTGCGCGGCCGGCGAATCGACGCCGAGCACGCGCGCAAGCTCGTCGGTATCAGCGCCGCCGATCACCGCTGCGACGCGCGGCAGGGACGCCAAATCGTCGTGCGACGTCGCGGCCGCGCACCCGGTCACGATCGATCTCACCCGCGGGTTCTTTCTCGCGGCGCGCCGGATCGCCTGCCGCACGTCGGCCACGGCGTCAGCTGTGACGGCGCAACTGTTGAACACGGCGACATCCGCTTCGGCGGGATCAGCGACGACAGTCGCCCCGCCGCTCGCAACTAGATGAAGAATCTGCTCCGAGTCGTAGTGGTTCGCGCGACAGCCGAACGTCTTGACGTAGACTCTCACGTGCTCACTGCCCACGTGCCGCGCGGGCAGGCGCACGTAGAACGTGCTCCCCTCGCCAGCGCCGCTCTTCACCCAGATCGCTCCGCCGTGCGCGTCGACCACGAGCTTGCAGAATGCGAGGCCCAAGCCGCTGCTGCGCACGCGCGGAACATGACCCGTCTTCACGCGTCCGAATTTCTGAAAGATCAGCTCCTGATACTCCGCCGGAATTCCCGGGCCGTTGTCCTGCACGGCGAAGATGATTCCGTCATCCTGTGCGCGCGCAGTCAAACGGAGCTCGACAGCCTTGCCCGAATGAGTCAGCGCGTTCTGCAGCAGGTTCGAGAATACTCGCTTGAGCAGCGGCTTGTCGGCTTCGAACGTCGGCGCGTCGTCGGCGACCACGGTCACGACGGACGCGCCTTCCTGCGTGAACCTCACGTGCCACTCGTGAACTACTTCGGCGAGGAACGCGCCGGGCGCGATAGGCTGCCTCTCGAGCGTGATGCCTGTCTCCTCGACCTTCGCCACCTCGAGCAAGTCGCCAATGAGCGCGAGCAGCTCATTCGCCTTGAACTCGGCGTCGCCAAGCATGCGGCGCTGCTCGAGCGAGACGGGGCCAAAGTCGCCGTCGCCAACCATCTCGAGCGTCGCGAGCACCGACGTGAGCGGCGTCTTGAGATCGTGAACGATCATCTTCATCAGATCGTCGCGCACCTTCTCGAGCTCACGAAGCTTGCGGTAGCTCTCCTCGAGCGCGTCGGTCGCCGCCTTGAGCTTGAGCAGGCTTCGCACTCGCGCGCCGAGCACGAGTCGGTTGTGCGGCTTGGTGAGGAAGTCGTCACCACCTGCCTCGATCCCTTTCACGCGGTCAGTGGTGTCGTTGAGCGCGGTTACGAAGATGACCGGAATCCGTCCCGTCCGTGGGTCGCGCTTGAGTCTACGACACACCTCGAAGCCTGTGGACCTGTCGTCGACACCGAGACTGCCGGCGGGCATCGCGACGTCCAGAATGCACAGATCCGGGCGCCGTTCTATTGCGAGCGCGAGCGCTTCTGGTCCGTCAACCGCTGCAATTGTCGTGAATCCAAGAGTCTCCAGCTGATCGGACAGCAACTCCACGTTCGCCGGAACGTCATCGGCGACGAGAATTACCGGAGGCCTGGACTCTTCCGCCACGCGACGCTACGGATGCACCTGAAGCCCAAAGCTCAGGTCGTAAGCGTGCTCGCTGATTCCGGGTACGCCGGTGCGATTCGCGCGCAGCACCGACATGTCGAACACGACCCGATTGAACGCGATCGGAATCCCGAGGCCACCACCGTACGACGTCTCCTTCACCTGCGACGTACCAACGAGGAACGGCAAGGTGCGTTGTCTGCCGCCGAGTCTGATGAGGATCGGGAAATTGCCGACGCGCGGGCCGGCTGACTCGACTCCCACACTGTAATCGTTGGCGTCCATCGCCTGCCCACCTGTCGTCGCGAGCGGGTTGAGCTCGCTCCAGCGTGTGTGCGACGCGCGCGCGGCGACGATCGTACCAGGAAGCCCGGAAAAGCTGATCGACCCGGAGTACTCGTCCGGCACCTTCCCACTGCTCAGCGTCGTGTCGTTGGCGTACATCGTGATTCCGCCGCCGCGCCGTCCACTGAGCGCGATGCCGAGCTGCGGCAGCACATCCACTTCGAGGCCGGCCGACACGGCGTTGCCGCCGAACCGGAGATCCGCCACCTGCGTGATCGTGCGGTAGGTGAGCGTATCGGTGAAGACGTCAGAAGCCGTGACGCGCATCGAGCCGCTGTACCCATGGAATCCCACGCCGACTCGGATTCGCGAGTTGAACGCATACGCAGCCGCGAAACGCAGATCGGTGATGCCGCCTTCGCTCTCGAGCCGCTCGTTGGCGGTAACCGTGTCGAGACCAAGCTGCAGATGCGTAGGATTCGTCGTCTGCCACGTCCGGTCGAGCAGCGCCGACGCGCTCACTCCAAACACCAGATGTCCGTTGACCGGAAGCACGGCGCCGAAGTTGGGGAATCGCGACGTCGTACTCGTCGACGTTCCGCCGGGTCCAGTGACGGTGCGCAGCTCGGGATCGTACTGCGCGTAGATCGACGGCGTCGCGCGGATTGCGAGCGAAGCCGGGTTTATGGGCGAGCGCGCATCGATATCACCCAGCGCGCCGGCGGTCCCTTCGGCACGCGTGCTCAGTTGGCCGGTGGGATAGCCGAAGGATTGCGCGCTCGTTGTCCCCTGCGCGCCGAGCGACGACGCGAGCAGCACACCCAGCGCACCTATCGCAGCAAGAGTGCGGAACGACAGCTGTGCGTGCGTCATGGGATGCCGATCCGCGAGCGCAGCGTGTAACTGATACGAAGTTTGGGTCGCAAGGTCGGATCCGACGCGGTGCTGGAGTAAAAGAGTGCCTGCTGCCCTGAATAATCTTCCTGCGTGCTTTCGAGAACGATCGCGCGCGGAAGCTGCGACTCTGGTTGGGCCGCCCAGTACGTGAACACGGGCGCGACCTCGATCAGCCCCTGACCACTCGTCGACGGAAACGTGTCGAAGGTCTGATCGGTGACGATGGTGGTCGCGGCGAGAATCTGCGCGGCCTTGGTTGGATCCGCGACGGTCGGACCAGCCAGCACGAGATACGGCTGGATGTGCATAGTATCCGTGGGATCCGGCGACCCACTCGGTACCTGATTGAGCAGAATCGTCGCGCGCACCACCAGCGACGAATCCACGATCCGCGATGGCAGACTGAACCGGAAGTACACCCGCGTGCCGGGCAGGCCACCCACGGCGAGCATGCCGGCCGGCGGCGGCGGAGTTCCCTTCACTATAAGCGTGAAGTCACCAAGACTCGCCGCGATCGACGTGTTGTTCGTGGGTGTCTTGGAGTACGGGCTCAGGACGACCTTCGCAACCGACGTGTCTGGCGATGTGCGCATCGACAGCGTCGGCCCCTCGGTGCTCTCGGACGAATAGATGTGCGCCTGAGCCGAAACCGACGAGGTGAGCTGCAACCCGAGTCTGAGGCGCGCGCCAGCCTGTGCTTTCGCAAGCACGAACGCACTCGGCAGCGTCACTTTCACACTGTCGAACAGGCTTCGCGCAAGGAAGGTCTGCGACGTTATCAGCCGCGACGGAACGAACAGCGGCGCGAGCGCGGCGGCCGACGTGTCGTCCACCATCGTCGAATCATCCACGTCGTAGACGTTGATGGTGATCGGCGCCGGGATGTTGATCGCGGCAGAATCGAGAGTGAGTGCGAGAGTCACGCTGTCGGCCGTATTGATCGGAACGGCGTTTCCCCCGGACTTGGCGACGCTCGTCGAGGGCAGCGTGTCGAAGCGGATGATCACGCGGGTGTCGAGCGTGTCGCCGCGGCTGGCAAGGAGCATGATGTGCTCGGTCCCCTTGCCCAGGCCGCCGATGACTGTCGTGTCGGACGACACGGCGTCCAGCGTCACCGTCTGAATCTGCGCCGACTGGTCGGTGCAGGCGATCGGACATCCAGCCGAGCTGTCGAGCCGCTCATTGCAGCCGGCCAGCGCGACGAGCGACGTCACCGCCGCCAGCACGCCGATGCGCACGCTCACTCTACTCAATTTGTTGCGAAGATTCACTCGGTGTTCCCGTTCGATTCGTCGAGGCGAAACTGATGTGGGAGCAGCTCGTCGAGATTCCATTCCGCGACTCTGCCGCCGTTCCCGTAACTGATTACCCGCAAGGACGGAGCGAACTCCGCCATGACCTGCCTGCACGCGCCACAGGGCGGAACCGGCTCGGCGGAATCGCTGGTGATCGCGATCGCCGAGAAGTCGCTAGCGCCCGCCGAGACCGCACTCCCGATGGCGGTCCGCTCGGCGCACATCCCTACGCCGTACGCGGCGTTCTCCACGTTCGCCCCGACAAATACCCGTCCGTCGGTGGTTGCGATGGCCGAGCCCACCCTGAAACCCGAATACGGAGCATAAGCGTGCGAACGCGCCTCGTCCGCGGCCTTCTTCAGATCCATCGAGCTCAAGCTGCGATCTGCCCGAGGAACGATTCTCCGGCGCCACGAAAGCTCACGCCCAGCCATTCCGCCACAGTCGCGCCGAGATCCGAAAACGTCGGTCGCAGCCCAATGTCGACGCCAACGCGCACCGCGTCACCGATCACGATGACCGGCACGTTCTCGCGAGCGTGATCCGTCGAAGGCGTCGTCGGGTCGTTGCCGTGATCGGCTGTGATGAACAGGATGTCGTCCTTTCTCATAGCACTACGGAGCAGCGGGAGCGCACGCGTCGAACTCACGCAGCGCCCCAAAAAAACCCCGAGTATCGTTTCGGTGACCGTACAATTGGTCGAAATCTACCAGATTCGCAAATAGAAACCCCCTCGTCGCGCCACTTTGTAGCCACCCAGCGATCAAATTGATCCCTTCAATGTTTCCGGCCGTGTGAGACGAGGAGATCCCACGGCCGGCGAAGAGGTCGTCCACCTTGCCGACGCCGGCGCGATCCACTCCGGATTCCTCGAGCGCATCGAGGAGCGTCTTGCGCGGCGGTGCGATGGAGAAGTCGCGCCTGTTCGAAGTCCGCACGAACGCGCCGCGCTCTCCGACGAACGGCCGCGCGATGACGCGTGAGACGTCGTTGGGTGGGACGAGCATCGCCCGCGCAGCCTCGCATCCCGCGTACAGCTCTGCGAGCGGGATTACTCCCTCATGCGCCGCGATCTGGAAGACCGAGTCGGCGGACGTGTAAACGATCCACGCGCCCGTCGCGCAGTGCTCCGCGCCGAAGCGGGATAGGACATCGGTCCCGCTCCCAACCACGTTCCCGATGACCGGTCGTCCAGTGCGCGTGGCGAATTCATCGATGATCGCCGGCGGGAAGCCGTGTGGATAGGTCGGAAACGGCTCCGCGAGATGGACGCCAGCGATCTCCCAGTGCCCTGTGGTGCTGTCTTTTCCAGCGGACGCGGGAGCCAGTCGCCCGAAAGCGGCGTCGGGACGATGCACCGGCCTTATCGCGCCCATCGAACGGATGTTGCCAAGGCCCGCGCGCTCGAGGTTCGGAAGGCGATCCGGAGCGACCGCGGCGAGCACGTGACCGAGCGTGTCGCTCCCGACGTCGCCGTAGTCTGCCGCGTCGGCGGCCGCGCCGATTCCGACGCCATCGAGCACCACTATCGCGGCTCGCCTCGTCATCGTCATCCTCTGCTGTGGTGGTAGCGCCGCTCCAGTCGCGGAGCGAGCCCGGTGAGGAGCTCGTAAGGTGACATCGCCGCAGCCGCGGCAACGCGCGCGACGGAATGCTCGTGCTCGTCGCTCCCTGTGATCAGAGTGGCGACATCGCCTACGCGACACGGGATGCTCGTGACGTCGATCATCGTCATGTCCATCGTCACTCGTCCGCGCACGCTGGCGCGGGAGCCATTGATCAGCACGCTTCCCACTCCCGACAGCGAGCGCGGATAACCGTCGCCGTAGCCGATCGCGACGGTGGCGATCTGCTCACGTCGCGAAGCGATGTATGTCGCGTCGTAGCTCACCGAATCACCCGGCTCGACCCATCTCAGATCCACGACGCGAGCGCGCATCGTCACGACCGGGAGCGGTGCGTCGTCATCGCGAACGCCGACGCCGTAGAGGAAGATGCCCGGTCTCACTGCCGCAAAGCCATTCGGCGCGTGCAGTCCAATCGCGGCGCTGTTGTCAGCGTGCACGAATGTCGAAGCGACGCCGAGCTTGTCGACAGCAGCAGCGGAATCTCTCGACCTGCTCGCTCACACTCTGTCCCTTCAGCTGCGCCGAATGGAAGTGAGTGAACACGCCTTCGGGCGGAAAATCGCGCACCACGCTCTCGAGCTCGGCCACGCGTCTCCACGCAATCCCCGCGCGATTCATTCCCGTATCAATGGCGAGATGATACGCAGCGCCGCCGCGCGCCCACTCACGGATCGCAGACGCGGCGCCGAGCGATGGCGTCAGGCGGCGCGTGGCGCGCGCGCGTCGAAGTCGTCCTGCAGAATCGGAGTGAAGATGATGATGCGGCGTTCTATCCCGCTCGCGCGCAGCAGCTCACCCTCGTCTACCGTTGCGACTCCGTAAGCGTACGGGTCGAGAGACTCGAGCGCGTGCGCGACAGGGATAGCGCCTACGCCGTATCCGTCGGCCTTTATCATCGGGATCAACGCGAGGCCCGAACGCGTCTTCACGCGCGCCGCGTTCTCTCGCAGCGCGCGCAAGTCGATGTCCAGCCAGGCGCGTGATGGTAGCGGGTATATTTCGGGCTCGTCCACAGCCATCTAAGATAATGTCACCACCCGCCGGACTCGACGACACGCTCGCCCTGATGCGCGATCTGCGCCGACGCTGCGAGTGGGACGCAGCACAGACGCACGACTCGCTTCGCCCATACCTTCTGGAGGAGGCGCACGAGCTCGACGACGCGATCCGCGCAGGCGATGACGCTCACCTCCGTGAAGAGCTCGGCGACGTTCTCCTCCAGGTGCTCTTCCACTCCGTGCTCGCCGAAGAGCGCGGCGCCTTCGCTTTCAGCGATGTCGCAGATGGACTAATCGCGAAGATGAAGGCACGCCATCCGCATCTGTATGGCGATGGTGTCAAGCGTTCATGGGAAGCGATGAAGTCCGCGCGCCGTGAGTCTATCGGCGAGGGACTTCCGGAATCGCTCCCGTCCCTGCACCGCGCCCAGCGACTCCAGGACCGCGCCGCTGGAGTCGGCTTCGACTGGCCCGACTGGCACGGGCCCGCCGCGAAGGTGGAGGAAGAGCTCGGCGAGGCTCGCGAGTTGCTCGAGGGGGGCGGTGTCCCGCTCACCGCTGCAGGTGCGCCGATCTACGGCGAGGACTACGAGCGAGTCAGATCTGAGCTCGGCGACCTGCTCTTCGCGTGCGTGAATCTCTGCCGCAAGGCGCACGTTCACGCGGCGCTCGCGCTCGACGCCGCGAACTCGAAGTTTCAACGTCGGTTCGAGGCGATCGAGCGTCTCGCAGTAGCGCGAGGCATCGACGTGCGCACCGCATCGTTGAGCGAGCTCGACGCGCTCTGGGACGAGGTGAAGTCGGGCGAGTGACGCGCGCTGAGTGACGCTTCTGCGTCGCTACGGCCGCAATCTGTACATCATGCGCGGGAACGCGATTGCCTCGCGGATGTGTTGCAGCCCGCAGATCCACGCGACCGTTCGCTCGAGCCCGAGCCCGAAGCCCGAATGCACGAACGTCCCGTACTTCCGCAGATCGAGATACCAATCGTACGCTTCGAGCGGAAGGCCTTCCTCCCTGATTCGTGCTACGAGCTTGTCGTAGTCGTCCTCGCGCTGCGAGCCGCCGCTTATCTCTCCGTAGCCCTCTGGCGCGAGCATGTCGCTGCAGAGCACTGTGCGCGGATCGTCAGGGTTCTCCTTCATGTAGAAGGCTTTGGCCTGCTTCGGATAATTCATCACGAAGACGGGCCTGTCGAAATCCGCAACGAGGAGCGCTTCGTCCTCCGCGCCGAGATCGTCTCCCCACGCAATCGCGCTCCCCTTGGATTGGAGCGCGATCACTGCATCACCGTAATCGACACGCGCAAACGGAGTGCGGATTCGCTCCAGAAGCGAGACGTCGCGTCCGAGCTGAACGAGCTCGTCGCGCTTGCGCTCGAGACAGCGCCCGATGACGAACGCGATCATATCTTCCTGCACTCTCATGCTGTCGGAGGACGTGTAGAACGCCATCTCCGGCTCGAGCATCCAGAACTCAGTGAGATGCCGCCGCGTCTTGGACTTCTCCGCACGGAACGTCGGCCCGAAGGTGTAGATCTTTCCCAGCGCCGCCGCAGCAGCCTCACCGTACAGCTGACCGGTCTGCGCCAGATACGCAGTGCCCTCCTCGAAGTACTCCGTCGAGAAGAGACCGCTACGCTCGCCGATCGCGCCCGTGAGAATCGGCGTATCAATCCTCACGAATTCGTTCTGATAGAAGAAATCGTTAAGAGCCTGCTCGATCTCCGCGCGCACTCGCATGATCGACGCCTGGCGCGGGCTGCGCAGCCACAGGTGCCTGTGATCCAGCAGGAAATCGATCCCGTGCTCCTTCGGCTGGATCGGGTAGTCGGAATTGCTGGCCCCGAGCAATATCAGCTTTGTGACCCCTACCTCGACGCCTCCGACCGCACGCGCGTCGGCACGAACTTCGCCCTCAACCTCGACAGATGCCTCCAGCGTCAGCTCGCTGAAGGTCTTCCAGCTTTCTTCACCCACGAGCTTCTGCACCACGACGCACTGGAGCGTCCCACTTCCGTCACGCAGGACGATGAACGCAACTTTCCCTGACGAGCGAAGATGCGATACCCAGCCGCGCACGCGGACTGTCTCACCGATGTGCCCGGCGAGCGTGGAAATCAGATGATACTCGGATGACATTTGACGGTCGGACGGGCCAGAGGAAGTCGAATAGAATACGCCACCACCGTGAGTGGGGCAACCGCACCTGATGCGCGCTGTCAGACTGCGCACGCGCCTCTTGGTGGGAGCGGTCGGGATCGCCGTCGTGCTCGCCATCCCGCTCTTGCTGGCAGTGCGCTCACTCGAGCGGGTTCACAAGACGACGCTCCAACTTCGCAGCGGAGCCTTCGCGGCATCGCTCCTGCTCGGCAAATTCCGCGCGAGCACCGACGAGCTGCGGCACGCCGAAGATGCGCTGGTCATAGTCCACGATCCCGCGAGCAAGCGACGACTCGATTCGCAGATCACGGCGATGCGCCAGCTCGCCGATTCGCTGCAGCGCTACCAGCTCGCGCCGGAAGCTACGACTGTCAGACTCGCGCTCGACTCGCTCAGTAGTCTCACCAACGAGGAGTACGCGGCTGTCACGTCGAACGCGAACGACCGCGCCGACATGATCTCGTCGCAGTGGGTGCAGCCGCGCATAGCGGTGATCGATCAGACCATTGCCGGCGCCGAGCAGTCCCTGCGGATCCGGACGCGGGATGCGGTGAGCAACGCGACCGACGACACGGCGCGAAGCGGAGCGCACGGCGATCTCCGCGATGATCGCAGCGCTCGTGCTCGCTGGACTCATCACGCTCTGGCTCATTCGCTCGATCAGCCGCCCCGTGCTCGACCTCGAGTCGGGGATGAAAGCGGTCGCGAGCGGCAAGTTCACGCATCAGCTCAGCATCGAGCCGGATCGGCAGGACGAGTTCGGCCGACTGTCGAGCAGCTTCCAGACGATGTCGAACCGCCTCGCGCAGCTCGACAAGCTCAAGGCGGAGTTCATCTCCATCGCGTCGCACGAGCTCAAGACTCCAATCAACGTCATACTCGGCTACGTGGAGCTGCTCGAGGAAGGGATCTACGGCAAGCTCAACGAGCAGCAGCGCGAAGTCACCGAGACCATCGCTACGCAAGCGCGGAATCTCACGCGTCTGGTGCGCCGGCTTCTCGACGTCAGCCGCTTCGAGGCCGGCGGCGGCACGCTCGACTGCCGCCAGATGAGCCTCGCCCGATTCCTCGATGCGCTTCAGGCATCGTTCAGTGTCCTCGCCATGCAGCGCGGCATCACCTTCGTCGTCGATCGCGCGCCCAACCTTCCAGGTGAAGTGCGATGGGACGAGGACCGGATGAACGAGGTGCTCGGCAACCTTCTCTCGAACGCGTTCAAGTTCACCAACCGTGGTGGTCGCGTCGAGCTCGCAGCGTCCGCAAAGGACGCCGACATCGTCATCAGACTCACCGACACCGGCGCGGGGATTCCGGCCGACCAACTACCGCGAATCTTCCAGAAGTTCTTCCAGGCCGACAACCAGTCGAAGGCCGCGAGCAAGGGGAGCGGGCTCGGGCTCGCGATCGCGAAGGAGATTGTCGAGGCGCACGGCGGCTCGATCGAGGTGTCGAGCGCCGTCGGCCGAGGCACTACATTCACTATCACAATGCCAGCCAAAGCCGATGTACGCCGCACCGGATCGTTCCCGTTGAACCGGAGCGCCGCGTGAAGCGAGCAACGTTCGGACTCTGGATGGCGCTCGGTAGCTCGATGCTCGTGACCGGGTGCGGTTACAGGATCGTGAAGAACAGCGATGTGCTCGCAAAGCGATTTGTCGCCGACTCGACCGCTAGAGTCGCGCTCGAGGCGCAGATTCAGTCGATGCGCGCGCAGTGCGCGGCGGACTCGGTGCGTCTCACGGCTGCCATCGCGGCGGCACGCACGGTGGCTCCGCCGGCTGTAGCCGCTCCGCCGCAGGATTCACTTGTGAAGGCGCGCGACGCGGAGATTGCGTCGCTCAAGGACCAGCTCACGAAGGCCAACGCGGAGCTCGAGCGGATCAAGCGGCGTCTCGCAAACCCGCGCGCGGCGACTGACCGTACCCAACCGCTAGCCCACGCGAAAGAGCTCGAGCGCGCGCGCGTAGCGCTCACGCAACACGCGCCGCAGCCCTTCGTACTGCGCCGACTCCAACTCAGGATCCTCGCCCAGCACTCGCTCCGCCTCGGCGCGTGCGGTGAGGTTGAGTGCTTCGTCACGCAGCGGATCGGCGATCTTGAACAGCGCTTCACCGCTCTGCCGCTGGCCGAAGAGATCTCCCATCCCTCGGAGCCGCAGATCCTCACGCGCGATCTCGAAGCCGTCGTCCGTGCTCGTGAAAACCTCGAGGCGCGCGGCCGATTCCTCGCCGACATCGCCGAGGAGGATGCAGTAGGAGGCAGCGGGACCGCGCCCCACGCGGCCGCGGAGCTGGTGCAGCTGCGCGAGGCCGAAGCGCTCCGGATGCTCGATGAGCATCACCGATGCGTTGGGAACGTCGATGCCGACTTCGATCACCGTCGTTGCAACGAGCACGTCAATCTCACCGTCGCGAAACGCGCGCATGATTCGGTCGCGCTCGTCGGCGGGAACGCGACCGTGCAGGAGCGCGACTCGCATATCCGCGAAAACCGATGCCGCCAGCTCGTCATACATGACCGTCGCTGCGCGCAGATCCATCTTCTCCGACTCCTCGATGACCGGATAGACGATGTATGCCTGCCGCCCAGCTTCGATCTCGCGCCTGACGAACGCGAACACACGCGCGCGCGCGGATTCCGGGCGCGCGACCGTCGTGATCGGCTGCCTGCCAGCGGGGCGCTCGTCGAGCGTGCTGACGTCGAGGTCGCCGTAAGTGGTGAGCGCGAGCGATCGCGGAATCGGCGTGGCAGTCATCAACAGCGTGTCTGGCGACATGCCTTTGTCTCGCATCGCCTCGCGCTGCTCCACGCCGAAGCGATGCTGCTCGTCGATCGCGGCGAAGCCCAATCGGGCAAACGAAGCGGACTCCTGCACCAGCGCGTGAGTGCCGACGACCATCGCAGGCTCCGCGCGCGCGAGCTTCTCGAGCGCGCGCTTACGCTCCTTCGCGCCAAGGCTTCCAGTGAGCAGGATCGGCTCGATCCCGATCGGCGCGAGCAAGCGCGTGAACGTGAGCGTGTGTTGCTCCGCGAGCAGCTCGGTGGGCGCCATGAGCGCCGCCTGGTATCCGTTCTCGAGCGCCAACAGCGCGGCGAACAGAGCGACAATCGTCTTTCCGCTCCCGACGTCGCCCTGCAGCAATCGGTGCATGCGCCTCGGACTGCACATGTCGCTCACGATCTCGCGCAGCGCGTGGATCTGTGCGTGAGTGAGCGTGTAGGGCAGCGACTCACGCAGTGCCGTCGTGAGCTGCTTCCGGTTCTCGAATGCGATCCCGCTTCGCGCACTGCGCGCGATCTGGTTCGCGCGACGCTGCAGGAGCTGCACGAAGAAGAGCTCGTCGAATGCGAGCCGCTCGCGACCGCGCATCGCTTCGGCGAGCGACGAGGGACGGTGCACCATGCGCAGCGCATCGGCGAGCGAAACGACCTGCGCGCGCCTCAGAATCTCGATCGGGACCCTGTCCTCGACGAGCGGCAGCAGCTCGTCGAGGTGCGACTCGATCAGCGAGCGAACGACCTTGAACGAAATTCCCTCGGTCGCCGGATACACCGACAGCACTCGTCCACCGCTCGTCGGGTTGTCATCGGAGCCGAGGTTCACGTACTCGCGCGGTTGTAGCTGCCGCCCGTGAAAGAAGCGCACGCTCCCCGTGAGCAGGAGCGTGTCGTCCTTCTTGATGACGCGATCGAGAAACGGCTGCCCTGGCCACGACGCTTCGATGATGCCGCTCTCGTCACGCACGACGGCCTGGAAGATCCGCAGTCCCTTACGCGTGGGAATGACGCCCTTCGAGATCACCGTCCCGATCACAGTCGCGTCCATCCCCGGCTCGAGCGATGAGATGCGGCGCACGGTAGTGGCGTCTTCATAGCGATGCGGGACGTGCCACAGCAAGTCGCCAGCGGTGATGATTCCGAGCCGCCGCAGCGACTCTGCGCGCACCGGACCGACTCCCTTCAGGAAGTTGATCGGCGTATCGAGCCTCACGCGTCCGGCCCGCTCACCTGGCGCGCCGGCGCGAGCCATCAGTCGCCTACGACCTCGCGCGCGAACTCGCCAGCATCGAACGTGGCGAGATCGGTCGCCTTCTCTCCCACGCCGACGAACTTGATCGGCGCACCGATGGCTTCGTGCACGGCCACCACGACACCGCCGCGCGCCGTCCCGTCGAGCTTGGTCACTACCACACCGGTCACGTTCACAGCGTCCGCGAACGTGCGCGCCTGGCTCACGGCGTTCTGCCCGATCGTGCCATCGAGCACGAGAAGACTCTCGTGCGGCGCGCCAGGAAGTCGCTTGCCGATCACGCGATTGATCTTCCGAAGCTCGTCCATGAGTCCGGAGCTGGTGTGCAGGCGGCCGGCAGTATCCACGATCACCACGTCGGCGCCGCTAGTGATGCCGTGATCGACTGCATTGAATGCAACCGACGCGGGGTCGGTTCCGGGCGCCGCGCCCACGAACTCCGCACCGGTGCGGTCGGCCCACACACGTAGCTGGTCTATCGCGCCAGCACGAAATGTGTCGGCCGCGCCGAGCACGACGCGCTTCCCTTCCTTGTGGAGACGCGTCGCGAGCTTGCCGATGAACGTCGTCTTTCCGGCGCCATTGACGCCGAGCACGAGGATCACGGTCGGGTTGGACGGCGCCGTAATGAGTGCAGTGCTCGAGTCGCCTGCGCGCAACGCGCTCTCGATCCCCGCGCTCAACGCGCTCTTGAACTCGTCGCTGCTCTTGATCGCGCCGCGCTGCGCCTGACGCGAGATGTCGTCCACGAGGCGCAGCGTTACAGGAACGCCGAAATCAGACTCGAGAAGAATCTCCTCGATCTGCTCGACGGAGCCCTGGCTCACGCCGCCGCGCGCGATCACCGTCACATCCGTGAGCGCGATGTCTTTTATGCGCTGCCAGAGGGAGCGCTTGGGAACGTCGCCCTCTTTTCTCTTTAGGAAAGCCATTCAGTGATCATGAAAAAGCGCCGCGCGACGGAATGTCGCGCGGCGCTTCTAAAGATAACGTCAGGGCGTTGCGGTCAGATTCAGCGCGACGCGACGCGCTCCACCGAATCGGCGCCGTCCATCACGGCGAGAGTGTGTGCCTTGATCTCATTGAACAGCGCGCTCTCGGAGCCCGACAGCGGATCGCCAGTGCGATTGCGCAGCGCGACCTTCGGATCGTGCGCGACGCCGTTGATCCGGATCTCGAAGTGGAGGTGAGGTCCAGTAGCCCAACCGGTCATCCCGACGTACCCGATCGTGCTCCCCATCTTTACCTGAGTGCCGGGACGAATACCGCGCGCGAAGCGGCTCAGGTGCCCGTAGCGGCTCACCATTCCGTTGCTGTGGCGGATGTCGATCATGTTGCCGTAGCCGCCACGCTCGCCCGCCGAAATCACGACGCCGTCGCCGATGGCGCGGACCGGAGTTCCCATCGGTGCCGCGTAGTCGGTGCCTGTATGGTTGCGCCAGGTGCCGAAGATGGGGTGCTCACGGAGGCCGAACACCGAGCTGATACGCCGGAAGTTCACGGGAGTGCGCAGGAACGTCGCCGTCAGCGACTTGCCGTGACCATCGAACCACTCGCTGCTGCTGTTGCGGCTCTTGAAGTGAATCGCCTCCAGCACCTGATCTCCCAGCGAGAGCTTGGCGCCGAGGATGCGATTGACGATGATCTTTCCGTTGGGCTGCTGCAGCCGCTCGACGAGGACGTGGAACTTGTCGCCCTCATCGAGATCGCGCGTCATATCGACGCGATGCTCGAAGATATCGGCGAGGTTCCATGCGATCGAGCGGCGCTGCGAAGCTGGAAGATCCGCCTGTCCGACGCGCTCAAGCGAGGCGACGAGCGACGAATGGATGGTTCCAGTGAGCGCAACCGTATCGACGCCGTGAAGACGCTGGGCGTTGACGATGACCGGTTGCATCCGGAACTCCGGCACGGACGATTCGGGGATCGAGGACCACGACTGGCGCCGTGGCAGCGATCGCAGTCGACGCAGCCGGTGCAGCGGCTGGAGCAACTGCAGCGTCAGTTGCGGACTGATTCGATGCGGAAGATTGCTGCGGCGCGACGCGTGGCGTGAGCATGACTGCTCCCCACGCGATGGTTCCGATTACGCCGTAAGTGAGACCGCGAGCGACGACTGCCTTCAATCCATCTGTCTCCGAATAAAGGTCGGGATCTCCATGTCACTTAGCTCCTGATCCCGTCCATCATTCGAAGACGAGCTTGGATTGAGCGGCGTCACGCGTCGCGTGAGGTCACCCGCGATGGGTGCTTGAGGACGTGAGACGTTCGGCACCGAGGTCGGCGCGGGCGAGGCGGGACGCACCGTGCGTCCAGCGTGAAGCGGAATCACCGGTGCGCCGCGCAGGGGCTGCGGCTGCGTGGCGGGCGGATACGCGGGCTGGGCAGTGGTGCCGAGCGTTCCGCGGTCGAAGCCCGTCGCGATCACCGTGACGCGGATCTCGCCCTGCATCGCAGGCTCGTGCACCGCGCCGAAGATGATCTCGGCGTCCTCGCCGACCGCTTCGTGCACGATCTCATTGATCTGGTGGACTTCGCCGAGGGTGAGGTCCTCGCCGCCCGTGATGTTCACGAGCACGCCGGTGGCGCCGGAGATCGACACGTTGTCGAGGAGCGGCGATGCGATCGCCTGCTGGGCCGCCTCGACGGCGCGGTTCTCGCCGCGGCCGATGCCAGTGCCCATGAGCGCCGACCCGCCGTTCTGCATCACGGTGCGAACGTCTGCGAAATCGACGTTGACGAGACCAGTTACCGAGATCAGCGACGAGATGCCCTGCGTGGCGTGAAGCAGAACTTCGTCGGCCTTCTTGAGCGCTTCCTGAAACGGAATGCCTTTGCCGACGACCGCGAGCAGGCGCTCGTTCGGCACGACGATCATCGTGTCGACGTTCTTGCGCATCTCGGCGATGCCGAGCTCCGCCTGACGCATGCGCTTGCGTCCCTCGAAGAGGAACGGCTTGGTGACGATTCCGACGGTGAGCGCGCCAGCCTCGCGCGCGAGCTCGCAGATGATCGGAGCTGCGCCCGTGCCGGTGCCGCCGCCCATGCCGCACGTGACGAAGACGAGGTCGGCGTGCGACAGCGCGCGAAGGACCTCGTCGCGATTCTCTTCGATCGCCTGCCGGCCGATCTCGGGACGTGCTCCCGCGCCAAGACCACGCGTGAGCTTCTTGCCGATCTGAAGCTTGACGTCTGACTTCGAGTTGAGAAGAGCCTGCGCATCGGTGTTGACCGAGACGAACTCAACTCCTTCGAGCTGTTCCTCGATCATGCGATTGACTGCATTGCCACCGCCACCGCCAACGCCCACAACCTTCATCCGCGCGTTCTGCGATGTGCTCTCCTCGAACTCAAAAATCATCGCGTGGGGCACTCCTAGGCGGGTAAACGACGAGACCAAGAAACGACGCGCTAATATATGGCGAAGCTGCGCGTCTGACCATGCCCAATTGACGAGCAAAATCGCGGAGTATCACACGCGATTTCGCAAGTGAATTTTCCACACGAACGGCGCGTATCGCACGTTTGAGACTTGATGCGATACGCGCCGTTTCACACTGCTGAATCAGTCGCTGATTCGACCGCGCGGCCTAGAAGAAATCCTCCAGCCAGGACTTCATGCGCTGCGCAAGCTTGTCTACGCCGCGGCGCAGCGATGTTCTTCCGCTTGGTGCTCGGCGTCGCTGCGCCAGCGACGAGACGATTCGCGCCATAGAGCGCGAGCCCGACGGCGGTCGCGAAGCGCGGCGCTTCGACCGAGTCGCTGAGGCCGCCGACGCTCTCCCCCGGAATTCCGACGCGCACGCCGGTGCCGAACACGCTCGCTCGCCAGCTCCGACGTTCCTTCCATCGCAGCGCCGCCGCCAGTCACCACTACACCGCCGGCGAGGCGCCCCTCGAAGCCAGCGCTCGCGATCTCGCGCCGCACGAGATCGAAGATCTCGTCCATCCGCTGATGGATGATGTGCGCGAGCAGCTCGCGCGGGATCTGCCGATCGCCCTGCGCCACAGTGCTCGGCAGCTGGATCACTTCGGCAGGATCGACGAGCGGCTCGTACGCGCAGCCGTGCTTCTCCTTCAGGCGCTCGGCGTCCGCCTGCGTCACGCCGAGCCCGTGCACGAGATCGTTCGTGACGTTGTTGCCGCCGAAATTGAGCGTGGCGAGATGTCGAATCTTGCCTTCGTGGAAGATCGCGATGTCCGTCGTCCCGGCGCCAATCTCGACCAGCGCGACGCCAAGCTCCTTCTCGTCGTCGGTGAGCACTGCGACGGCGCTCGCGAGCGGCTCGAGCACGAGCTCGCGAACGCGGTAGCCGGCGCGCTCGACGCACTTCCGGAGATTCATCGCCGGCGAGCTCCCGATCGTCACGAGATACATCTCCGTCTCGAGCCGCGTGCCGATCATTCCGATCGGGTCGCGCATGCCGACGTTTCTGTCCACCGTGTATTCCTGCGGAATCGCGTGAAGCAGCTCGCGGTCCTGCGGGATCGGCTGCGCGCGCGCCACATCGTTCGCGCGATCGACGTCCGCCTTCGTGATGTCGTCGCCGTTCACCGCAACGATGCCGTGGCTGGTCTCGGCGCGCACGTGCTCGCCAGCGATGCCGGCGTAGACGCTCTCGATCTTCGTGCCGGCCATCCGCTCGGCGTCCTGCATCGCCTTCTGGATCGAGCGCGTCGTCTCCTCGATGTCGGAGACTATGCCGCGCCGGAGGCCAGTGGTGCGCGCCTGCCCGACTCCGAGGATTCGGATGCTGGGGTGTCGGTCGCCGACTGCTTCTGCGATAATGGCCGTGGTTTTCGCTGAGCCAATGTCGAGCCCGGCGACGACGCGTTCAACGTTCATTGCACCCTTGCGATCACCTGATCGCGATAACGGATGTCCAACTCTGCAGCCCGCTCGTTGCGTCTGGCAAGGTCGGCCTCAACCGGAAAGATATCCCGGAAGCGGTCAGCGGCTACCCCCGCATCCGCACGCACGCGCAGCAGCGGTTGCAGCGTGAAGACGAGATCGCCGTTCACCGGCGCGACTTCGCTTATGCGCGAATAGATCTTGGCTTCCGTGGAGCGCAGCGCTCCAACCAGGTGCAGCGCGCCCGGGTCGGGCGACATCACGACAGGGAGGTTCAGATTCGTGCGGCTCGGATCGATCGGAAGCGCGCGACCGGCAGAGTCGTAAGGCTGCAGGCCGTCGCCTCGGGGAACGAGCGCGACGGGGAGGTTCTCGGTGATCGTGACGACGAGCGTTCCAGGAAAACGGCGGCTTATCGCCGCGTGCGCGACCTCTGGATGCGCGTCGAGACGGCGCTCGAGCGGAGCGAGATCGTCGATGATGGAGCGCGTCGTGTCGATGCGGAGTCGTGCAACCACGTCCGCCGGCTCCAGATACTTCACGCCGCGGATGTCGATCGTGCGGACGTGGAAGTACGTCATGCGCCTTATCGCGGCTACTCCCCAGCGTGGCGCGGTCAGCACCGCAGCGCCCAGAATGATGGCGGCGACGATAGCGGTATCCCGGCTTTCGGAGCCGCGCGGGGAACTTCATCGCGGAGCCGGCTCGCGCGCGACGAGAAGCTCGCGCAGCTCGGTCGCCGTTCGAGTTATGTCGCCTGCTCCCAACGTGATAGCCACATCGCCTTCACGTACTGTGTCAGCCAGCGCCTTCGCGGCGTCAGCGCGTTGACCGCGCCACCTCACGAGTCTTCCAGCACCGCGCACGGCGGCCTCGACGAGATCGGTCGAGACACCAGGAATCGGCTGTTCGCGCGCCGGGTAGAGCTCGGTGAGAAAGACTATGTCGGCGCCGGCGAGCGCACGACCGAATTCGGCCGCGAAGTCTCGCGTGCGACTATATAGATGCGGCTGGAACGCGACGACGAGGCGGCGTCCGGGAAAGGCACTGCGCGCCGCGTCGATCGTGGCGGCGATCTCGGTCGGATGGTGAGCGTAGTCGTCGATGATCGTGACGCCGCCGACGTCGCCGATACGCTGGAAGCGCCGCTCGACGCCGGTGAAGCTCGCAAGTCCGCGCGCGACTTCAGCGACCGGCCGCCCGAGTGCGATGCCGGCCGCAAGCGCGGCGAGCGCATTACGGACGTTGTGAAGACCGGGAACCTGGAGCGAGACGTCGCCCTCCGGCTTGCCGTCATACACGACCTTGAACGACGACCCTCCATCGGTCGCAGCGATCCGAATCGCCTGCAGCCGCGCGTCAGGCGAGCTCGCGCCGTAGCGAATTATCTCCGCGGTGTTGGGAACTGGGAGCGTGTTGGCGCCGGCGTCGTCCGCGCAGAGCACTATGATGCGTGCGCCGGAGACGTAGCTCGCGAAGGTGCTCCTGATGTCGTCGATGTCGGAGTAGATGTCGAGATGATCCGCTTCGACATTGGTCACTACCGCGACGCCCGGGTGCAGCGCGAGGAAAGAGCGGTCGTACTCGTCCGCCTCGACCACGAAGAGCTCGTCGGAGCCGAAGCTGAAGTTGCCGTCCCACGCAGCCACGCGCCCCCCGACGATGCCGGTCGCGGGCAAGCCGGCAGCGCGCAGCCCTTCGGTGGTCATCACCGTGGTGGTCGTCTTCCCGTGCGTGCCGGCGATGCCCACCACCTCGACCGACCGAGACGGCGGCTCCCAACGCCTCGGCGCGGCGAATCACCGGGATTCCGGCGGCGCGCGCCGCGGCGAGCTCAGGATGGTCCTTGGGCATCGCCGATGTGTAGACCACCGCGCGCGCGCCGGCGACGTGCGAAGGATCATGACCGGTCATGACTTCGATGCCGAGCCGCGTGAGGTCCGCGCTTGCCGCGTCCGCGACGTTGTCGCAGCCCGTCACCCGCATGCCTCGTCGCGCAAAGAGCTCTGCGAGTGCCCTCATCCCCGCTCCGTTGATCCCCACGAAGTGAACGGGACGCTGGTCAGTCACATCCAACAGCGCTGAAGAAGTCACTGGAAGCACCGCAGTGTAAGTACGTGAGCGGCAATGTCTTGTGCCGCGTTGGGTCGCGCGCGCGCGAGGCACCGGTCGCGCATCGCTCGGAGTGCGTCCGGGTGCGCGGTGAAGCGCCGAACTCGCGTCGGCGAGCGTCGTTGCGTCGAGGTCGCGCTGCAGGATCGTTACTCCGGCTCCGGCCTTCTCGATCGCGCGAGCGTTGGCGGTCTGATGGTCGGCGGCCGCAGTCGGAAGCGGGACCAGAATCGCCGGGATGCCCCACGCGGCAAGCTCCGCGGTACTCATCGCGCCTGCACGCGAGAGCGCGAAATCTGCAGCGAGGTATGCGTGGCTCATCGGCGAAATGTACGGCCGTACCCGGACGTCGTCGCTCTCGAGTGATGAATAGCGATCGTAATTCGCCGGGCCCGGTCGCCCAGATCACGCGAGGACGCGCATCGCCCCGCTCCACCCGAAGCCACGCTGCGACCACACGGTTGATCGCCTCGGCGCCCTGGCTTCCGCCGGCCACGACCATGACCGGCCGGTCACCCGGCGCGAAGCCCCAGCTCCGCTCGATCTCGACCCGAGAAGGACGGCTGGCTGGCGGGATCGGCGGCTCGATCGGATTGCCGCTCACGAAGACCTCCGTCGCGCGACCAGGAGTGAGACCCGCAGCTGCCTCCGGAAAGCCCAGGTGGATCTGCATCGCACGACGCGCGAAGAGCTTGACGGTGAGACCGGGGAAGCTGTTCTGCTCCTGGATGACAATCGGAATGCCGCGGCGCGTGGCGAAAGCGAGCGCGGTAGCCGCAGCGTAGCCGCCGGTGGCGACGAGCGCGATCGGGCGCGACTCGGACGCGAGCGCCGCTGATCCGCCTCCACGACCGCGCACCGCCTGCGACAGTCTTCCAGTTCAGCCACGGCTGCGTTCTGTAGAGCGGGTGAAGATCGAGCAGCTCGAACTCGAAGCCAGCCGTCTTCAGGACCTCGCGCTCGATTCCGCGCTGTGCGCCGATGAAGAACGGCTCGCACACGCGAATCGGCGGCGACCATCGCTCGGGCGATCGCGATCGCGGGATACAGGTGGCCGCCGCTGCCGCCGCCGGCGAAGAAGACTCTCACGCCGCCGCCGGAAGCAGCGGATTGGTGGCCCCCGCTCCCACGACCTTGGTCCGCTCGCTCCCAATGTTCACGAGAATCCCCGTCATCAGGAGCGACAGGATCATGTTCGAGCGGCCGTAGGATATGAACGGCAGCGCGACGCCCGTGTTGGGAAGAAGATTGATGGCGACGCCGATGTGAAGAAATGCATTGAGCGCGGTCGCCATCACGATACCAACGGCGACGAGCTGCTGGAATCGCGATCTGGCGTTGCGCGCGATGCGGAAGCCGAGCCAGACGTAGAGCGAGAATGCGAGAATGAGAAGGGCGATGCCTATGAAGCCCCACTCCTCGCCGATGTTTCCGGCGATGAAGTCATCGTATGCAAACGGGAGGAAGCCGTATTGCTGTCTTCCCTGCCCGAAGCCGACTCCGCTGAATCCTCCCGATCCTACAGCGATGAGCGACTGGTGCGATTGATAATCCACGTGCGGACGCGCACCCGGATCGAAGAACGATGACATCCGGAGCATGACGTACTGGAGCTTCTGCGCTCGATTGTAGAGTACGGGAATTCCGATGATGAAGAGCAGCACGAAGTGACCAATCCTCACTCCGGCAGCGAAGAGGATGACGGTCATCGTCAGCGTGTAGAAGAGCGCCGATGACAGATCCGGCTCGACGTACACCAGAAGGTCGAGCGAGCCGATGACGATCAGAAAGGGGAGCAACCCCTTGGTGACACGTCGCATGACGTCGCCCTTCTTCACGATGAGCATCGCTGTCCAGATGACGACCGCAAGCTTCCCGATCTCGGAAGGCTGGATGCTTCCGCCGAGCATGTACCGGCGCGCGCCGTGGATACGGGGAGCAAAGCGCGTCGTGAACGGCAGCACGACGAAGAGCAGGAGCGCCAGCGTAACGATCATCAACGGCCATGCCCAGGCGTACCAGCGCTCGGCGTCGACCTTCGCACAGACCGCGAACACGACGAGCCCGACCGCCATTCCGCTCGCCTGACGCAGCACGAAGTACGCGCCGTTTCTCCCCTGCTGCATGGCCGTGATGGCACTCGCGCTGTACACGCACGCGAGGCCGAAGGCGAGGAACATGAACGTAAGTACGGTGAGAAGACGTGCATCGGTGCTCATCTTCCAGCGGTACCGAACGTGGGCTACGGCTTCACTCATCCTGCACTCGCGAGCGATCGGAAGCGCTCACCGCGCTCCACGTAATTGTTGAACATGTCGTAGCTGGAGCACGCGGGCGACAGCAGGACAACATCTCCCGTCGCTGCGAGCTTCCGTGCTCGATCGACAACGGTTTCGAAGCTGCCATCGACGCGCTCGACAGGCACCGCGTCGCCGCAGGTCCGCGACAACTATTGGTGCGGCCTCGCCGAAGGCTATCACGTGCTTCACATGCTCGCGGATCGGATCGATGAGCGCAGTATACGGCTCACCCTTGTGACGCCCGCCGAGGAGCAGGATCGTCGGGCGCGTCATACCCTGCACCGCAACGAGCGTGGAACCCACATTGGTCGCCTTCGAGTCGTTTATCCATGTGACGCCGTTCCACTCACCGACGACTTCGAGCCGATGCGAGAGCGCACGGAAATCTCGCAGCGCACTGGCGAGCGTAGTCCGCGCAGAGTCTGTGCGGTAATCCGGTGACGCAGCCATGACGGCGAGCGCGGCCGCGAGCGCGTTCGCGACGTTGTGATCGCCGAGCAGCGCGAGATCGCTACGATGCAGTAGCGGAGCGCCGTACACGTCGAGTCTGCCGGCAGCGCGGTCCAGCCATGCGTCCGCACGCGACTCGAGGCTGAACCGGAGCTGCGTCCCCACGATGCCGTCGGTCATGCGCGTCGATTCCGGATCGTCAGCGTTGACGACCCACGTCGACGCAGTGGTCGCGTTGCTGAACATCAACGCCTTGTCCGCGAAGTATGCCTCGACGTTGGGATATCTGTCGAGATGATCGGGACTCAGGTTGGTGAGCACTCCAACTGTCGGCGCGACGCTGGGCGTGTCGTGTAGCTGGAACGACGACAGCTCGAGCGCGACGATGTCAGGCATGCGCTCGAGGATAACCTGCGACAGCGGCGTCCCGATGTTGCCAGCGTCGGGTGCATCGAGGCCGAGCGCGCGGAGCATGTGGCCGACGAGCGCAGTGGTTGTCGTCTTCCCGTTGGTCCCGGTGATAGCGATGTAGCGAAGGGACGGCGCGGCTCGCAGCGCAAGCTCGATCTCACTGACGATCTCCCGTCCGGCTCGAGCGGCTGCGACCATCGCAGGTGCGTCGGGCGAGATTCCGGGACTCACCACGACGAGACTTGCACGACCGATGCGCGCGAGGTCGTGCGCTCCGACGTCTACCGTGACTCCGTCGCTCACGAGCTCAGCCGCAAGCTTTCGCGTCGCTTCCGAATCGGATGAATCTGACGCGTACACCGCAACATCGCGCGAGCGCAGAAGGTGCGCGGCAGCGGCGCCGCTCCGACCGATGCCGAGCACTGCGACCTCGCCCGTCGCGGCTGGAAAGGGACGCGTCGTCACCGGAGCTTGAGTGTGCTGATGGCGAGGAAGGCGCATAGAATGCCCACGATCCAGAACCTGACCACTACCTGCGCCTCGCTCCAGCCGAGCATCTCGAAGTGGTGATGAAGCGGCGCCCGTCGGAACACACGATGCTCACGCGCGTACTCGACGCCGTGCCGCCACTTCCTGAACTTGAAGACGTACCGTTGGAGGATCACCGAAACCATCTCTACCACGAACAGGCCGCCGACGAACAGGAGGAGAAACTCCGACTTGAGCATCACCGCGATCGCGCCGATCGCGCCGCCCAATGCGAGCGATCCGGTGTCGCCCATGAAGACCTGCGCCGGATACGTATTGAACCAGAGGAAGCCGATGCACGCACCCACGATCGACGTACAGAAGATGGTGAGCTCTCCCGCACCGTTCATGAAGAACAGACCAAGGTAATGGCTGAGATCGACGCGGCCGATCATGTACGCGAAAACGGCGAACGTGAGCGCTGCGATCGCAACGAGTCCCGAAGCGAGACCGTCGAGTCCGTCAGTGACGTTCACAGCGTTACTCGTACCCGTGATCACGAACGTCACGAAGATGAGGTAGAGCCATGCGAGCGCGGGGCCGACCGGCTCGATGAGAACATACTTGTAGAACGGAAGCGTCGTCGATGCACCCGCGAGCTCCGAGAGCGGCCAGTGCCACACGTAGAGAGCGAGTGCGAGCCCGATGGTGATCTGGCCAACAAGCTTGTAACTCTCGATGAGCCCACGGTTCGTCTCGCCACGCGCCTTCTGACGCTGCTTGAGAAAGTCATCGAGGAACCCGATCGCTCCCATCCACAGCATGACCACGACTCCGACCCAGACATATCTGTTGTTGAGGCGGGACCAGAGCAGTGTCGGAATCACCGTCGCGACGATGATCACGATGCCGCCCATCGTCGGCGTGTGACCCTTGCCGGCGTGCGTCTCCGGAGTTCCCTCGCGCACTATCTGCGCGATCTTGCGACGCCTGAGCGAGTTGATGATCGCCGGTCCGACGAGGAACGAGAGGAGCAGCGCAGTTACCGCCGCACCGGCAGCGCGGAAGCTGATGTAGTTGAATACGCGAAGAAAGCCGAGCGCGGGCGTAAGCGGGACCAGCAGGTAGTTCAGCACTCGTTGTCGGCCCAGTTCTTCAGGTGAGGAAGCAAGCGCTCGAGCTTCACGCCTCGTGAAGCTTTGAGCAGAATCGTCGCGCTCGGGCTGACGCGCGGGCGCAGCACGTCCCACAGCTCATCGACGTCGGGCGCCGTGACGACGCGAGCATCGTTCGGCGCGACCCGCGCGAGTGCGCCGACGAAGTCGCCTATGCCCGCGACGACGTCAGCGTGTGACTCGATCGCGGCGCGCGCAACGTCATCGTGGCAGCGGTCGGAGTTCGGGCCGAGCTCGCGCATGGTGCCGAGCACGGCGACCTTCTGTGTCCCCGGGGCGGCGTCCAGCATCTCTATCGCCGCACGCGCGGAGCCCGGGTTCGAGTTGTAAGCGTCGTTGATGACGAGCGCCGAGCCCATCCGCTCCCAGGCCGCGCGCATCGGCGGCGGAGTGAGACCGGCGACACCTCGTGCCACCTCGCCCACGCTCACGCCGAGCTCGCGCGCTGCGGCGACGGCCAGCATGAGATTCCGGAGGTTGTGCACGCCGCGCATCGGCGACGATATCTCCACCCCGTCGACGACCGCTCTGCCTGTCCCGTCCTCAGCGACCGACCAGGAAGTGGCGCTGATGTCCCCGGCACCAAGCCCTGCAGTCACCACGCGTTCCGCAAGAGCTGCGGCGGCTCTACAGAGCTCCTGCTCGGCCGCCGGAAGCACTCCCACAGGCACATCTCGCAGCAGGTCGCTCTCCTCGCGCAGCACGCCGGCGAGATCGCCGAAGCCTTCGAGGTGCTCCTCCGCGATCGATGTCACGATCGCGACGTCGGGCCGCGTGATGTCGCGCAGCATCGCGATCTCACCGGGAATGCTCGTACCGACCTCGACTACAGCAACGGTAGCGTCGCCGGGAATCGAGAGCAGCGTGAGCGGGACGCCAATGCGGTTGTTGAGATTCCCGGTCGTCGCATGGACTGCGTACGCGGGTGACAGCGCCGCGCGCACGAGCTCCTTCGTGCTCGTCTTGCCGTTGCTCCCTCCGATCGCGACAACAGGGCCGCCCCACGCGGCGCGGTAGTACGATGCCAGCGCGCCGAGCGCGAGCAGAGTGTCGTCAACTATATAGGTCGGGACGCCGAGCTCTCCGAGGGCGGGAGCACGCGATACCACCACAGCGGCCGCGCCGGCGTCGACGGCACTGCGCAGATAGTCGTGAGCGTCGAAGCGCTCACCCACGAGCGCAACGAAGCACGCCGCCTGTTGGATCGACCGCGTGTCCGTCGAGATGCCGGAAAGATGTTGCGTACCGCGCGGCAGCGGCGCGACTGCTCGTGCGGCAAGTGCGTCAGCAACGCGGTCGAGATTCCAGAAGCCGTCGATCATGCTCGTACTCTCAGCAGCTCCGCGACCACGTCGCGCTCGTCGAAGGGATGCTTCTCGGTTCCTATCACCTGATACGTCTCGTGTCCCTTGCCAGCGAGCAGGAGTATGTCACCCGGCTCCGCCAGATCGATCGCGCGTGCAATCGCCTCGCGTCGATCGGTAATACGCTCGTGCGCCGTGTTCATCCCTCGCTCGATCGCGTCGATGATCGCATCAGGATCTTCGGTCCGCGGGTTGTCGCTCGTCACTATCACGTGATCCGCTCCGCGCTCCGCTGCGGCGCCCATGAGGGGGCGCTTGCCCGGATCCCGGTCGCCGCCAGCACCGAACACCATGATGAGCTTTCCGCTCACGAATGGGCGCAGCGCGGTGAGCGATCTCTCGATCGCGTCGGGGGTGTGCGCGTAATCGCGGATGATACTGGGCGGAGTCGCAATCACCTCGAGGCGACCCGGAACCTGCGGCGCGCGAGTGAGCGCATCGGCCACTCGGTGCACATCATCGCCGAGCGCGAGCGCAGAGGCCGCAGCAGCAAGCGCGTTGTACACGTTGAAGTCGCCGAGGAGCGGCAACCGGACGTCTGCGGACCGATCGCCGTAGCGCAGGGTCCAGTCGCTTCCGCTCGAGTGAAACGCCACTTGCTCTGCGCGCACGTCGCCAGCGTCCACGCCGAACGTCAACACGTTCGCCGGTACACGCAGCGAGCGCCACGCCGGCTCGTCGGCGTTGATGATCGCGTATCCGTGCGGCGCGAGATAGTCGAGCAGCTTCGCCTTCGCCGCGAAGTAGTCCTCCATCGTGCCGTGATAATCGAGATGATCACGAGTGAGATTGGTGAACACCGCGGCGGCGAGCGTCACACCATGAATGCGATGCTGGTCGAGCGCATGCGAGGAGACTTCCATCGCGACGCGCTTCACTCCCGAATCGACGAGCTCGCGCAGCACACGTTGAAGCTCGTCCGGTCCGGGCGTCGTGAGCCCAAGACCGCCCGGCACCACCTGTCCGCGCGCGCCGCGCAGCACGCCGAGCGTCCCGATCGAGGCGCACGGCGACGACTCCGCGTCCAGCAATGCGCGAAGGAGATGCACCGTAGTCGTCTTGCCATTGGTGCCCGTGACGCCGACAATCTCGAGCTCGCGCGATGGTGCACGGTGGCGCGCAATGGCGGCCTCGGCGATCTCCAGCCGCTTCGCAGTTATCGATGGATCCGTACGCGGGTGGGTCATGGCGCGCCAGCCCCCAGCTTCACCACGCGGCCCGCGCTGAGCACGGTACCAGCGGCGGGAATCGTCGTAGTCGCTTGGCCGCTCACGATCTCGACCCTGAAACCGGCGGCATGGAGCGCGTAAACCGCCTCGCGCAACGGAAGGCCAGCAACGTCTGGTACCGGGCGCGCAGTCGATACTGGCGGCGCGGCGCGGCTCGAAGCAGGAAGCTTCACCACGAAATGCTCTGCGGTGCGTGGATCGGTGTCGGTGGGCATCGGTCGCGACACACTCCGCAGGGAATCGGCCACGGCGACGCTGTCGGCGTGCCGCGAGGCGATCGCGCGGGCGCGGGCGGTCGCTCTTGCCGCGGCGCTCGTGTCCTCACGCGGCGCGTGCACGGACGACGCGATGGCCGAGCGATCGAGTGCCGCATCGCGCGCGGCAAGCGCAGCACGCAGCACGATATTGGTCACGCCGCCTGCCACCACTCCACCGAAGCCGCCCCCTTGCGGGTCGTCCAGCTTCACGAGCACGACGAACTGCGGCTGCTCTTCGGGAAAGAGTCCCACGAACGACACGGTGTACTGTCCCGCCTCGTAATGACCGTGAACGTTCCGCCGCGCCGTACCGCTCTTTCCAGCGACGTCGAGCGTGGACAGATCTGCCTTGGTCGATGTGCCGCCGGTCACTACATCGCGCAGCATTTGTCTCAGTTTCGCCGCGACGTCGGGGGTCATGATGCGGCGTACCATCATCGGCGACGCCGTGTACGTGACGCTGCCGTCTGGCGCGCGAACCTCCTTCACTATCTGCGGCTCGACGAGCTCGCCTCCGTTGGCGATTGCGCTGTACGCGGCGACGAGCTGCAGCGGCGTGACCGCGATCTCGTACCCCATCATCACCGATGCCGCCGACTGCTTGGACCAGCGCGCAGGCTCTCGTAGCACGCCTGGAGACTCGGCGGGGAGCGCCACCGCGGTCGCGGTGCCGAAGCCCGCGTCGCGCAGAAGCTCGTACTTCTCGCGTGGGTTGAGCCGCGAGCCGAAGAGAACGATGCCGACGTTGCTGGAATGCTTGATGACGTCCGTGAGCGACATCATCGCGGTGTGCTCCTCGGCGTCGTCGATGTGCCGGCCGTCGAGAACGTAGTGTCCGCCGAACGTGTTTATCACCTCGTCCGGACGCGCGCGGCCCAGCTGCATCAGTCGCGCAGCGACGAACGGCTTGACCGTCGACCCGGGCTCGTAGGGTTCCGTCACGGCGGTGTTGGACGAGCCGGCCTGACCAGTCCGATCACTGGCCATGGCGAGCACCTCGCCAGTGTGCGGATTCATCACGACGATGTCGCCACCCGCGGCGTGCAGGCTGTCGACTGCATCGCTCAGCGCGCGATCGCAGATCTCCTGCAACGACCGGTTGAGCGTGAGCACGACAGTGCTGCCGGGCTCGGCGCCGTCAGTGGTCACCGCGCCGATCGGCTTGCCGTGCATGTCGCGCGCGACCCGCACCTCGCCCGTGTCTCCGCGCAGGAGTGAATCGAGGGTCAGCTCGAGGCCGTCAAGCGGCTTTCCGTCCGGCCCCACGCGACCGACGATGCGCTCGATGCCGCCCGATGTCGCGTAGACTCGGTCCATCACCGGCTTGGAGTAGACGCCGCGCTGCTTGACGATTCCGGCGACCGCCGTTGGGAGATAGGCGCCAGGAATGTCGAACCACGCGTGCCGCGGATCGAGAGCGCGGGCAACGATGGCGGGAGCGATGCCCACAGCGAGCAGCGAGCGCGCCAGGACCGTCCGATTCTTCACCTCGCCCTGCGCCACACTTATACGCGTGAGCTCGCGACTCTCGGCGAGCAACTGTCCGGTCTCGTCCAGGATGTCGCCGCGCGCCGCTGGCAGGCCCGAGGCGAGGTAGTGCTGCCGCTGGCCCACACGCGTCCAGTAGGCGTGTCTGTAGATCTGCTCGTACGCGGCCTTCCCCACGAGAGCGAGCGCGAAGAGGATTATCGCGCCGTGAATGATCGACAGACGGTTGGGGCGCTGCACTGTGGCTCAGCGGTGGATGAGACGGACCTGGCTGTCATCCGGAACGCGCATGCCGAGCTTCGCTATAGCCGGAGCAAGTGCCGAGCGACTCGACTCGTCGCGAATGGCACCGGCGAGTCGCGCGCGCTGAGCGTCGAGCGCTACGATGCGACGCTCGATGTCCGCCACCCGCCGCGCCTGCACTATTCCGTAGCTCCGCCGCCAGATCACCGCCGAAGCGACGACCACGAACCCCACGAGTAACGCGGCAATTACCGAGCGCCCGCGTCGCTTCGAGCGCGCGCGTTTCCGCACTTTTTTCTCGTTGCCGCTGGCCATCAGTCCGCCCGTCGCCAGGCGCGGAGGCGCGCGCTGCGCGCTCGCGGATTGAGAGCGGTTTCCTCATCGCGCGCCTGCACGGACTTGCGCGTGACGAGCGACCCCAGAGCGACGCCGCCGCAGGTGCAGATCGGCTGGCGCGGAGGGCAGTGGCATGCGACGCTCCAGTCGCGCATCGCCTGCTTCACGATTCGGTCCTCGCCGGAGTGATACGAGATCACGGCGATGACGCCGCCCGGATTCAGCCTGTCCCTCAGCTCGGGAAGCGCGCGCTCGAGCCCTTCGAGCTCGTCGTTCACGGCTATTCGGACTGCCTGAAACAATCGCGCGAAGTCGCCCGGCCCTGCTCCCGCGCCGAACGCGCCGCGGATGGCTGAAACCAGATCGTCCGCAGTCTCGAGCCGTGCGTTCGCGCGACGACGAACGATCTCGGACGCGAGCCGCCGTGCACGACGCTCGTCACCGAAATCCCTGAAAATCGCGGTGAGCTCCTCGACCGTCGAATCGTTTATCACGTCCGACGCGGTCGGTCCGGTCGCGGACATCCGCATGTCGAGCGGGACGCCGCGCCTGAACGAGAAGCCGCGCTCATCGGCGTCCAGTTGGTGCGATGAGACGCCGAGGTCGGCGAGGATGCCGTCGAACTTCTCGCCAGCAAGCGACGGGATGCGCGTCGATACGCGTGAAGTCGCCGCTGACGGCGCGGAACTCCCCGCGTACCTCGAATGCGGCGAGCCGCTCGGACGCGGCGCTCAGCGCTTCGGGGTCGCGATCGATCGCTGTCACGCGCGCACCGTGCTCCAGCAGAGCCAGCGAGTGACCGCCGCCGCCAAGCGTACAGTCGAGAACGGTGCGCGCCCCGTCCAGCGCGACCAGCACCTCCGCCACCATTACGGGGGCGTGGTATTCTGTCTCGAATGACGGTTTCACGGGAGGGACGAAGGCGGGAGCGCGGAACGGCAGAGGCGAGGGCCCAATATACAAGAAACCGCCTCGGCGCGGACCGAGGCGGTTTCAGGCTGATCAGCTAGCGATACGTCAGCGGCAGAAGCGCTTGACTTCCGACTCGATCGCCGGCCTGAACTGAGGGACATACCCAAGGTACTGAGTCGCAGCGGCCTTGTACTGGTCGCTCGCGGCACCCGCCTGCAGACCAGCTGCTGCCTGGTTCAGCGAGCTCTGCGCCGTCTGGGCAAGCTCGCAGCTCTTGGCTGTGTTGGCGTCCTGCGCTGCGCTCTGCGCGATCATGAACGATGAGGCGCCGATCAGGAACTGCGCATCCGGCGAAGGCTGGATCTGATTCGATATCTGGAGCATCGAGATCGCCTTCTGAAAGTCCGCTCGGTTCTTGGACGCGTTGGCGGCCTTGAAGAGGTTGCTCCCCTGCCCGAGCGCATACTGCGCGAAGAGATTCTTGTCAGCGCCCGGAAGCGTCGCTCCGCGCGTCAGGATCGCCGCTACGCTGTCAGGCTGGTTGGCCTGCGCGTACGTATCCGCCAGAAGAAGCTGAACCTGCGGGTTAGTAGGATTCGTCGCCGCTGCGCGCTTGAGTGCTTCCGTCGCCTCGGCGGTGCGCCCGGCCTTTCGGAGACTCGAGGCCAGACCGAGCGCGAGAGTGCCGCTATTCGGAAAGCGCGTCGATCCTGCACGCCAGAGCGCAATCGACGAATCAGCGTTGTTCAGACTTCCGTACGCAGCTGCCATGCGCAGGTAGTACAGCGAATCCGCGGCTGCAGTGTCGGCCTTGATCAGCTCGGGGCCGGTCGTGACCGCGTTCTGCCAGTCGTTCGCCGCGAGGTAAACGAGGAACGCAGTGTGGAGCAGCTGAGGATCACCCGGGTCGCGCTGCAAGAGCTCGCGCACGAGCGGAACCGCGTCAGCGGCGTGCCCGCTTCCAGCGAGCTCGTTGATGACCTGCGTCATCAGTCGATCATTGCCTGGATCAGCGCGGATGAGAGCGATGAGCGACTGGCGCGCCTGAGCGCTGTCACCCGTGACCTTGTAGAGCTCCGCGTTGAACCTGAGCGCCGCAACACTGCGCGGGTCCTGCTGCACGATCTGGCTGGTCACAGCGAGGATCGAGTCTGCCAGCGCGACGGAATCTGCGTGCGAAGTTGCCTTGCCGTACTGCGAGTAGTACACGTTCGCGATGCAGAGCCGCGCGAGCGTCGCCTGCGGGTACGCGGCGATTCCCTGCCGCGCCGCGGCGATCGCACCGGCGGCGTCGCCTGCGCGAGCCTTACTCACGCAGTTGGACTCCGCGTCGAGCTGCTTCATCGCGTCCTTGACCGACCGGGCGACGTTGTCCATCACGTTGCCGAGGTTGGTGCCGGTCGCAGGTGGAAGCGCTTGCGAGAGCGTATTGTCGCGTGAGAGAACGAGACGGGCGTCGACCTGATAGGGGCCGGTCGCTTCCTTCGTGATCGTGCCGGTGACGTAGTCGTCGGCACGCAGGAGGCTCGCGAGTGCCTTCTCGTCGTTCGCAGCGAGTGGATCAGTCGGCGTGAAGCCCGACTGCGTCAGCGTGTTGTTGACGTCCTTCGTCGGGAGGACGTACACATCGCGCGCGTTGAACTGTCCCGAGAGCTTGTCCCGGAGCTGATCCGCGGCCTTGGCCCCAGTGCCCTTGTCGGGACTCTGGAAGGTCATGACCGTGATCCGCGTCTTCGCGTTCTGCGCGTGGACAGGAACGGCGGCAGCGCAGGCGACGGCTGCGAGCGCGAAACTAAACCGTGCGTTCAACTGATCTTCCTCCGAGTGTGTAAACGTTTGTACCCGGGGGTTCCCGGTGAGTTCTCTGAGTCATGATGGGCGAGGAGGGACTCGAACCCCCGACATCCTGCGTGTAAGGCAGGCGCTCTAACCAACTGAGCTACTCGCCCGGTTGCAGAAAATGCGCCGTATGGCTCGGCATCGGCGGCTCAGCGCTTGAGTATCGCGATAGGTATGAGTACGCAGTACGCCAGCACGAGAAGAATCGGAGCGAGCGTCTCGCCGCCGCGCCACAGATCGAGGTACCCGATCAGGAGCGCGAGCGCCGCCATGCCCCACCAGATCAGACGCCTCGACGCTGGAGTGCTCTCGACGCTGATTGTCTCTGCGGCTGATTTTGGCATCGTCGCGAAGTGTAGACCGCGCAGGTCGGCAGTGTCAAGCGACGCGGCAGGACTTAATCGCATTGTAATTCATTACTGCGCGCTTACACGCCGCCGCGCCGGGGGGACGCGTCGGGGGACTTTTCGCGAGTGAACTCTGCGATGTTGAGGATGCCCGCGCCGGGATTTCGAGCGCCTCGTCGATTCCGGCTCGCGCCAGCGCTGCTCGTTGTCCGAACGAAAGACGGGCTGCGAAATTTCGGCGCGAGAGCCGGTATCAGCCACGGCGAGCACGGCTGCGTCGGCCACGTCGGCGCGAATGTCATGGATGACGATCTCCGGCCGCTGGATGCGCGGCGAGTCCACGCGGTTGGTGAGGATGAGCACGAACATCTTCCGGTCGGGATCGACCCAAAGCGAGGTCCCGGTGAAACCAGTATGCCCGAATGCGCGCGAGCTCAGATATCTGCCGCAAGTGCTTCGCACGTTCGCCGAGTCGCAGGTGTCCCAACCGAGCGCGCGCGTCCCCTTTGCGCGCTTGGTGAAGAGCTCGACGGTCGCGGGGGCGAAGATCCTGACTCCGTCGTACTCGCCTCCGTTGAGGAGCATCTGCGCGAACACGGCGAGATCACTTGCCGTCGAGAAGAGCCCGGCGTGCCCGGCGTCGCCGCCGAGCGCCGCGGCGTTGGAATCATGCACGCGTCCGCGCGGCGCGCCGGTCGGCGCAAGGTGCTCCAGCAACACGCCGGTCGGATGGAATGTCGTCTGGGTCATCCCCAGCGGCTCGAAGATCCGCGACTCGGTGAACTCCGCCAGTGACTCGTGGCTCGCCGCCTCGACGATGAAGCCGAGCATGTCCGCGCCGAGATCCGAGTACATGTAGCAGCTACCGGGCGGGCATCCCTTCACGAGCGGAGTGCTTATCACCGCAGCGCGCGCAGCAGCCGAGTCGCCCATCAGATGCCAGATCGCGCGGCCCGGAGGGAGTCCGGAATGGTGCGTGAGCAGCTCGCGGATCGTCACCTGATCCTTGAGGCCGCCGGAGAACTCCGGGATCCACTTGGACACCGGATCATTGAGCGAGATGATGCCGTCGTCGTACAGCGCCATGATCGCCGAAGTCGTCGCGACGACCTTCGTAAGCGAGGCGAGATCGTAAACGGTCGAGTCCGGATCTACCGCGGGGGACTTGGCGGACCAGTCCAGATGACCGAAGCCCTTCGCGAGAACCTCTCCTCCCTGCCGACCGATCACCACTGCCGCGCCCGGGAAACCGCCCGCTTTGATCCCGCGGCTCACGAGGTCAGTGATCTCGTCGAGCCGAGAGGCCGACATCCCGACGCTCTCCGGGTTGACGGCGGGGAGCCGCACAGGAATGCGCTTGACGTAATAGCCCTCGCCTGGCGCGGTACGAGGCGCCGTCGGAGGGGAGGTCCTCAACGCAAAAAGGATTACCACCACGAGCAGCACCGCGCTGCACGCGAGGACTTCTGCTAGAGCTCTGTTTCCTGATGGGTCAAAGCGCACATACATCTGTATGCGCATGGTTCGCGCCGTGTTCCGCGTCGCTCCATCTGCGGCGAGCGGCGCGGGTGCAGCGCCGACCGGCTACGTGCTACGCGGCTGGAAGGTCGAGAGGTACAGCCAGAGCGCGTGCAGCTCGTCATCGGTCATGTTGTGAAAGGTCTGCCACGGCATGACAGGATTCAGCGTTCGGCCTCCGGGAATCACGCCAGTTCGCAACGCGCGAACGAAGTCGGCCTCGGTCCAGCCACGCAATCCGGCCGCGTCTATTGCGGGCGCCGCGGGCCAGCTCGGCGGCGCACCAGGGATCGCGCCGCCGGCGAAGTTATCACCGTGGCACCCAGTGCACCCCGCCGCGCCGGTCAGGTAGCGGCCGTACTCCGGCGTCGGAGCGGCTGGCACTTGAGGAACGTGCCCCGCGAGTTCCGAGTAGTGCCGCGCTGGGACCAGCACCGGCGCCTTGTCGAGCACAGTCAACACACGCGCAACGGGTCCGAGCGAAACCGACTGCGGCACGTGGTTCACAGGCGGTAACGACCTGATGTACGCTACGATCGCGGTCGCATCGGAATCACTCAGGTTGTGAAAGTCCATCACCGGCATGAAAGCGATGGGGCTCCCGTCGCGCTTCACTCCCTGGCGGAATGCACGGACGAGCTGCGCATCGGTGTAGCTGCCGCCGACACCTCCAACGCCAGTAGTGAGATTTGCAGACACTATTCGGCCGAACATCGGATCGTTCAGGTACGTGGTGCCTGCCATGTTCCCGCCGTGGCATACGGAGCATTCCGCGACGGCCGTGACGAGGTGCTTACCGTGCTCCACAGCTCCGGGCGACGCCGCTGGAACAACCGGCAACGGCGCCGATGCATAACTCGTCTTCAGGATGCGGTTGCTCGCCGCGTAGACCGCGCCATACGCCAGCAGTGCAAGCACGATGACGGCGCCAATGACGCCAGCCGTCCATTTCAGAAAGCGCGACATGATCTCTCCATGGTCGAAGCTGGCGAGAAACTACGCAGGGCTGGAGTTGGTGGCCAGATGTGCGAGCGGCATCCGCGCGTCCACTGCCCGAGCGCCGCGCTCAGCTCGTTCAGCCCGATCACGCGCTCCGCGACAGCCAGGTCCTCGCGGGAACGTCGCCGCGCTCCGCAGCCGCCGCGAGCTCCGCGCAGCGCGCACTCCACGGGTTGAACTTGTTCACCGCTGCACCGCGCTTCCACACGTCGGCTGCGCGCGATTTGGCGCCGGTGAGCCACAGCGAGTAGCCGAGCTCGAAGTACGCCTCGACGAGATTGGGACCCAGCGCGATTGACCGCTCGAAGAACACCTGCGCGTCGTCGTACATCTCGCGCTCGGTGTAGACGAGGCCGAGGTAGAAGTTCGCGTACAGACGCGCGCGCGCGTCGTCCTCCTGCTTCAACGCTTTCGATAGATGCTCGATCGCCTCGCCGAAGATTCCTTTCTTGAGGCAGATGTATCCGACGTTGATGCGCGCGAGAGCGTTGGCCGGCTCGCGTCCCAGCACGATCTGGAAGTTCATGAGCGCGGCGTCGAGCTTGTCCTGAAGCATCTGTGCCCAGCCGAGCAGCGATTGTCCTTCCGTATTGTTAGGCGAGAGTTCCAGTGCGCGGACCAGCGCTTCTTCGGCGCCGTCGTAATCGCCGAGCGATATCTTCGACCACCCCTTCTCGAGGTACGTGGACGCGCCGATGTGATCCTCGTGCACCACTGGGCGCGCACCGTTGAACTGCGGAGCCATCGCGGGTGCGACGTTGCGACGCGCTTTCCATCGCTCCACGAGATCGCGGATCTCGTCCTTCAACGTCGAAAGCTCCGCGATGGAGACGTCCACCGTGCGGTACAGCTTCATCAGATCGGACTTGAGCGCCGGGATCATCGCGCATGCGGCGCGCCTCGATCTCCGTACGGATCTTGGCGAACGCATCGAGCAGCTCGCTGATCTGCGCTCAGCTCTCCAGACACGCCAGCCTTCCTTCGTTTGCGTAGAACATGATGGCGGTGGCGATCTCGTCCAGCGGCAGCACCAGGTCCGCGCCGGCAACCTCGAGCGCCGCGCGCGGCATTCCGAAGATTGCCGATGTCGCCTCGTCCTGCACGATCGCGCGTCCGCCCTTTCGGCGAATGGTGTCGAGGCCGGCGGCTCCGTCGCGTCCCATCCCGGTGAGCACAACGCCGATCACACGCGTGCCGAACACTTCGGCCGCCGACGTGAAGAGGATGTCTGCGCACGGAGTCGCAGCCGCAGCGCCGCTATCCGACGTGAAGCTCAGCGCGGCACCATCGCTCTGCCGACCACTGCCATGCTCGACCCGCCCGGTATGACGTACACAGTACCGGTCTCTAGTGCCACGCCGTCACTCGCCGCGATCACTCTCACGCGCGACGTCGCGCGGAGTCGCGCCGCGAGCGAGAGCGAGAACTCCCGCGGGATGTGCTGCGCGATCACGACTGCCGCTGCTAGCTCGGGCGCGAGCGCTCGCACGATCTCCGCGATCGCGCGCGGTCCGCCGGTGGAGGACGCGACGACGACTATACGCGACGCCGGACACATGCGCCACTGGCGGCCGCTGCTGAACACTGGGCGCCGATACGCGCGGCTGTAAGCGGCTGCGCGACGCCACTTCCAGCGCCTCGACGAATCGCTCACGCACGTCAAGTAGATCGAGACTGATCTCGCCCGACGGCTTGCGCACGAAGTCCACAGCACCCGCCTCCAGCGCACGGATCGTCGCATCGCCGAACTTCTCGCCGCCGGCGCTCAACACCACCACCGGCCGCGGACCGTCGCGCATCATGCGCTCGAGAACCTGCAGCCCATCGAGATGAGGCATCTCGAGGTCGAGTGTCACGATGTCGGGATCGTGCCTCGCGAGCTGTGCGAGAGCGTCCTCTCCGTCACGCGCGAACGCGACGACCTCGAACGTGTTCGTGGAAGCGACCATCTCGGCGATGAGCTTGCGCATGAAGGCGCTGTCGTCCACCACGAGCACGCGATGCTTTCGCACGCTGGTCACGCGCTCTTCCTGAAGATGCGCTCGCGTGCATCGACGGCAGCGAGCGAGCGGCGCGTACGTCCTATCAAACCCTCGACGCGACCGAGCACGAGATAGCCACCCGGCCTGAGCGTGTCGACCAACATGTTCAGCAGCTGCTCCTGCGCGTCGCGCTCGAGGTAAATCAGACAGGTTCCTGCACAGCACAAGATCGAAGCCGCAATCGCGCGGCGCATCAACAAGAAGATCGCGTCTCTCGAAGGCGGCCATAGCGCCGAATCTCGGGCAGCACGGTGCGCATATCGTCGCACGCCGGGAAGAGACGCTGCAGCATGTCCGCTGGAGTGTCTTTGAAGCTCGCGCGCCGGTAGAGCGCGCGCTCGGCCGCGAGCAATGAGACGCGATCGATGTCGCTGCCGAGTACGGTCACGCGCCCCAGCTCGTGGAGCGACCCAGTCTGTCGTGCGCGCTCGTAGAAGAGCGCCGCGACGGAATACGCCTCCTCTCCCGAAGAGACCCCAGCGCTCCAGATCCGGACATCGTCGCGACCATGCAGCTCGAGGCACGACCTCGCGCGCCAGCGAGTCGAAGGTCGACCAGTCGCGGAAGAACTTCGTGACGTTGACGGTGAGAACGTCGAGGAGCCGCTCGCGCTCGGTCTCATCCGTATCCAGCAGCCCCGCATATGCCGCGATACGACGTCATGCTGCGCGCACGCATGCGGACAGCTACGCGCCTTCGCAGACAGCGCTCCTTGTAAGCGGCGCAGCGGAATGCCGTAGCCTCGGTGATCCGCTCCAACAGTGCGTCGAAGCCGTCGGTCGGCAGCACGGCGGTCACGGCGCGTCGAGCGAGTGCGCCCGCCGGTAAGCCTCGCGCGCCTCGTCGTATCTGCCGTCGCGCTGGAGCGAGTCGGCAAAGTTGCGGTGAAGCTGCACCAGAGTCGGATCCTCGATCAGCGCGCGCTCCACGGTACTGAGCGCCGCGTCGAAATCACCGCGGGCCTCGTACGCCACCGCAAGATTGTTCCAGAGCACCGCATACGATGGATACACCTGAACCGCCTCGGCGAGCAACGCCACCGCGCGATCGAGATCGTTCACCATCGCGGCAGCGAGGCCGGCGTAATGGAACCAGACCGGCGGCGGACGACGGGTTCCGAGCAGCGTGCGCGCAGTGGCGAGCGCGGTATCCGCCGCTTCGTAGTCCTCGACTGCGACGGCCAGCGCCGCGCTGTTCGTCTGGACCACCGGATCGCCCCGGCCGCCGCGCGCGAGTGCTTCCGCTATCGCTGCGCGCGCACGATCGAGCTTGCCGAGTCTCTCGTATGCATAAGCGAGATTGACGAACGGCGCCGGACGCGGCGCATGCGTGAGCGAGATGTGCCGCTCGAACGAATGCACCGCGGCGCCCCACTCGCCCTGCCGCAACGCGACGAGACCGAGATAGAACGCTGCTTCCGCATCGTTATCGCGGAGTGCGTCGACGCGCCGGAACTCGCGACGTGCCTCGTCGTACATCCCAGTCTTGTAGAACGCGACGCCGAGGTTTCGGTGCTCGGTCGCCTTGTCCTCGCGCGGCACCGCTTGCGGCGCACGCACGCTGAGCCCGACGCGCACCACGCACTCTGTCGCGAGAAGCCCGTACAGCGTCTTCGCGGTCTCGAACTCGCCGAGGCGTGATTCGCGAATGAGCGCGCTCACGTCGCGCTGTCCGTCGATCAGCGGAACGAGGATCTCCTCCTCACGAGTGAGATCACGCTCGATCGCCATCATGCGGTGACCGTCCACCGCGTACACGATATCGAACGTCGGGATCTTCTTCGCGATGAGCGCCCACTCGTCCACACGGCGCGCTCCCTCGAGCATGAGCGACTGCGGATCGATGCGCTGAACCTCGACACCTTCGTCTGGCGCGGCGCCGGGCTCGAAATTGAAGGTCCCCTGCGTCCACGTGAACAGGAGGTAGACCGCCTCTTCCGTGGCGACGCTGCGGTTGACGATCGACGCGTGCGAGATGCTGCCGTCGGCGAAGTAGATGTAGCCGAAGTTGTTCGCGTAGGTGAGACCGAGACAGCCGGTCTTCCGTCCCATCGCGAGGAGCTGAAGCACGTCCGGGAGACTGGCCTCCGTGAGACTTCCACGGATCGCCATCAGCGAATCTCCTCGATGATGCGCCCCGCCGGGTCCGGCCACTCACGCACAACCTTCTCATCGTCCTTGAACGCTGCAGGAGTGAACGCGCTCTGGCGAGCCCGTAGCTCCTCCACGCGCTCCGCGACGACCGCCTGGAGATCATTCAGGAAGCTGTCGTAATCCGCGCTCTTATCCTCTGCCATGCCCATCAAACTTCCGCAAGTGATCAGCCAGCGCTGACGGCGCTCAGCATCGTGCTGAGCGATCCTGCGTCGGGAAGAAGTAGAAAGTAGCCCGGGAGCATTCCGGCGATGTGATCGATCATGAATTCAGTCTCGACGCAGAATACGAAGCCTCCGACGTGGCCCGTGAGCGCAGCGGTTCCCGAGAGAACTTCCAGCGCGGGGCCGACGGTGAGAATGGGCGGCGACGGAAGCAGCGTCATCTGCATGAACTCACTGAGTGCGGTCATGTACGCGCCAGCGAGTATGTTGCCGGCTTCAGTGACCGCAGATGCCTCGATCTCACTGAGCGCGGAGAGCGTTTCAACCTCGCGGCGCAGCATCAGCGACGCGAGCCGGTGAGCGGTCGAGAGCGGGAACGCGAGGATCGTATGACCGGTGAGGCCCCCCATCATCGCCATCGGGACGAGCGCTACTTGCTCCCCAGCACCGGCGATCAACGGCGCGAGCGCCTCCAGCGGAGACACGCTTATCTGCGGGACGCTGATCATGATCTTGGTCCCGGTCATGAGCGATAGCGCGGTCGCGGCGTGCCCAGCACCGATGTTGGCGACCTCACGCAGCACGTCGCGCTGCGCTTCGGTCAGCTCCTGCGTATCCGTAATGCCCATTCGCGCTCCGCTAGAAGAGGCTGCTCACGTCGAGAATCAACGCGGTCGATCCATCGCCGAGCACTGTGGCGCCGCTGAAGAGGCGCGTGCCGCCCCGCGGAGGATCGAAGCGCTTCACGACCACGTCCTGCTCGCCAACCAGCTCATCGACCACCAGAACCGCGCGCTGGCCTCGCACCGTCACCGAGACACCCTTCGTGCGCTCCGGCTGCCGCTCGGTGACGCCAAGCCGCGCCCGCATCCGCACGAGACGCGCACCGTCGAGCGCTGCGCGCGCCGGCTCGCTGCTCGACGCGCTCGCGGTCGTGTCGAGCTCGAGAGTCTCGAGCACGTGAGTGAACGGAATCGCGTAGGACGACTCTCCGATACGCGCGATGAGCGCTCGCACGATCGCGATCGAGAGCGGCAGTCGCAGGTTGATCGCTGTGCCGCGTCCGGCAACGCTCTTCATCTCGATCGCCCCGCCCAGCGCCCTGACGGTAGTGTCAACCACGTCGAGCCCGACACCCCTTCCAGATACGCTAGTCACTGAAGCGGCCGTGGAAAAGCCCGGGTGGACCAGGATGCGGAGAAGCTCCGTATCGTTGAGCTCGGAGAGATCAAGTGCGGCAATGCCAGCGGCCTTCGCACGCGTGAGCACGGCGGCGCGGTCGATCCCGCGCCCATCATCAGCGACTCGGATGAGCACGAATTCCGATTCTCGCTGCGCACTGAGTGTGAGCCGGCCGCTCCGCGGCTTGCCGGAAGCGACTCGCGCGTCGGGCGGCTCGATCCCGTGATCGAGCGAGTTTCGCAGCAGATGCATCACCGGATCAGCGATGCGGTCGACGAGCGACCGGTCCACCTCGATATCACCGCCGTCGAGCGTGAAATCGACGTCTCGCCCGAGGTCGCGCGCCGTCTCGCGCACGAGCCGTGGGAACCTGTCGAACGCCTCACCGACGGGCACCATGCGCGCGCTCATTACCTGCGCGCGGAGCTCCGCGAGGAGTCGTGTCAATGACGAGTACGTCTCAGCCAGCGCCGCGTCGCCGACGCGTCGAACGTCACGGTCGAGTGCGCCGCGCGCGATCTCCAGCTCGCCGACGAGATTCATCAGCGAATCGAGGCGCGTCGCGCGAACTCTGACATGACTCGCGCGTGGCGCGCGCGAAGGAGCCCCTTCGCGTTGCGCCGAATTCGCCGGTCGTACGGCGTCCTCGATCGCGGAGCCGAGTGCGTCGGCCCGCTCCAGCAGCGTGATGTGCAGTTCGCGCGTCATCGTTGCGGCGCCCGCACGCAAGGGATCGAGCGCCGACTCGAGCGCGTGAGCGATCTCGCTGACGTGCGAGTATCCCATCGCCGCCGACATCCCCTTCACGCTGTGAACCGCGCGGAACGCCGCCGCGATGGAATCCACGCTCGCAGCGTCGTGCTCGAGCGCAGCGAGCGCAGCGTTCAGCTCGGCGACGTGCTCACGGCCCTCGCTGAGAAAGAGCTCGACGTACTTCGAGAGATCCAGCGTGGCGGCCACGGTCACTAGCTCGACTCAGCCCAGCACGCGCTGCACTGCTTCGAGCACGCGGCTTGGCTGGAACGGCTTCACGACGAAGTCCTTCGCCCCGGCCTGGATCGCATCCACGACGAGCGCCTGCTGCCCCATCGCGCTGCACATAACGACTCGCGCCTCGGGATCGAACTCCGTGATCGCGCGAACTGCGTCGATGCCGCCCATGTCGGGCATGACGATGTCCATCGTGACGAGATCGGGGCGAAGCTCCTTGTACTTCTCCACCGCCTTGGAGCCGCTGTCGGCTTCGCCCACCACGGTGAACCCTGCCTGCTGGAGGATGTCGCCGAGCATGGTCCGCATGAACACAGCGTCGTCACAGACGAGAACAGTATGACTCACGATTCCTCCTCGATTGATACAACGCCAGAGACGAGATCACGCACGTCGAGCTGCACGTATCCCTCTTCGCTCCTCAACGAGCGCACATCGACGACTCGCTCGACGGCGAGTCCGACTCCACGGACTCCGACATCGACAAGCAACGCCATCGTCGGACCGCGCGACTGCTTGCCGTGCAGGACGACGCCTGCGTCGACGAGCGTGACCACCTGACCACGTAGGTTCATGAGGCCGAGCACCGCCGCGCCAGCGCGCGGGATCGGCGTCACGCGAGCGAGCTGCATCACCTCGCGCACGGCGGTGATGTCGCACGCATACACGCGCCCCGCCGCGCGAAAGATCAGTGAGCGCTCGACCGCTTCGCTGTCATGGCGCCACTGACCCGTCGGTCGGTGGAGCGTATGGCGTCGGCGCCGCGAGCGCACGCGATGCGAAGTCAGTTGGAGCGATCGTAGAAGCCAAAGGTCGTCAGCGGGTCCGGGTCCTGCAGCAGCTCCGCCGAATCAGCGAGCGCTGCCAGCGAGTGCTTGAGATCTTCCGGAAGCGGCGAACGGAATTCCAGCGGCTCGCCGGTGACGGGATGATGAAACTCCAGCCACGCTGCGTGAAGGAAATGACGCCGCGCAGGGAGGCCAGCTATCCGTCGTCCGCCTCCGCCGCCGTAGACATCGTCTCCGACAACCGGATGACCGAGCGAGGCGAGGTGAACGCGGATCTGGTGAGTGCGGCCGGTGTGGAGGCGCGCGCGCAGAAGGTCCGCACTCGTGAACCTCGCCAACCGGCGAAAATCCGTCCGTGCTTCCTTACCGGTACTGACGACCGCCATACGCTTTCGGTCTCGCGGATCGCGCGCGAGCGGCTTGCTCACGGTCATTACGTCGCTATCGAAGTGGCCCCACGCCATTGCCGCGTACCTACGCGACACGCGCCGCGCCGCGATCGCGCTGCTCAGGCGGCGGAGCGCGACGTCGGTCTTCGCGACGATCAGCAGCCCTGACGTTTCCTTGTCGAGGCGGTGAACGATGCCGGGACGGTCGGCCGAGCCGGCATCGGCGAGCTCGCCACCGCGACCCATGAGCGCATTGACCAGCGTTCCGCTCCAGTTCCCGGGCGCTGGGTGCACGACCATTCCGCCCGGCTTGTCGATCACGAGGATGTCGTCATCCTCATGCACGACGACGAGCGGAATCGCTTCACCGACGATCTCGCGCCGCTCGGGGCGCGGCATGCGGCTCACCTCGACAGCGTCATCGGGCTCGAGGCGGTACGCGGCTTTCTCGCGTCCGCCATTTACCGTGACCAGTCCGGTAGCAATGAGCGTCGCAGCGTGAGTGCGTGATGTTCCGAGCTGCGCGGCGACGGCGACGTCGAGCCGTGAGCCGGCAGCGGCCGCGTCGCGCGCTACGAAGCGCTCAGGCGTCGCCAGCGGCAGCTACTCGCTCGGCTGCGCGATCCTGCTGAAGGAAGACCCACCCCAGCAGGATCGCACCGACTGTTACGGCCGAGTCGGCGACGTTGAAAGTCCAGAAGCGGTGAGCGCCGAAGCCGATGTCGATGAAATCGACGACGCCGATCGGCGATTTGATGCGGTCGATGAGATTGCCGAGCGCGCCCGCAGAGACGAGTGCGAGCGCCAGCGTGCGGAGGTAGTCGCCTTCGCGTGTCGCGCGGTAGAGACTGCCGAGCACGGCGAGCGCGACGATGGTCAGCCCCGTGAAGAGCCAGCGCGACGCTGCGCCGATGTTGAGACCGAACGCAGCGCCAGGATTGTACGCGAGCGTGAACCGCACCGTCTCGCCGATTATCTCGTGCGGTGTATACGCAGGCGTGAGCGAATAGACCGCCGCCGCCTTGGTGATCACGTCGGTGACGACTACGACGACGATCACCGCCCAGAATATCCAGGGGTTCGCGCGCCCTGGCGTCACTTCATCATCCATTCCGCTTCGAGTCTTCCTCGCGCTGCTTGCACTCGATGCAGTAGCGCGCGTGCGGGAGCGCGTCGAGGCGCTCGAAGTTCATGGTCGCGCCGCAGCTATGGCACTTGCCGAAGTTGTCAGGATCACGGTACAGCCGGCGGAGCGCCTGGTCGATGTGCCAGAGGAACCGTCCTTCCTGGCTCGCGAAGAGGAACGCCTTCTCGCGCTCCATCGCGTCAGTGCCCTGATCGGCCATGTGGAACGAATACGCGCTCTCACCGCCCGAGTCGGCCGTCGAGACGTTGAACGCGTCGCTGTAATTCCCAAGCTCCTTGACGACACGGGAGCGCTCCTCCAGCAGCCTGCTCTCGAAGTGCTTGATGTACTGCTCGCGCGTCATCGGCTTTGACTTCTTGGTCTTGGTCGCGCTCGTTGTCATTGCTGTATGATCCTGTGAAGAGTGACATCGCCGGCGACTCCGTCGAGGTCAACGTGGAATGCCGGACGGCCGCCGTCGTGCAGCGGCAAGGTGCTGATCCTGAGCGCGAGGACCTCGCTCGCGATCCAATCGCCATGAGTATCGACGGCATCGAGAAGCTCCCGAGGCCCGCTGACGCCGAGCTCGATCCGGTCACTCACCGCGAAGCCGAGCTCCTTTCGCAAACGCTGTACCCTGTTGACGAGCTCACGTGCCAAGCCCTCCGAGCGAAGCTCGGCGCTTATCGACGGATCGATCGCGGCGACGTAGCCAGCGTCGTGCTTGACCACGAGATCGCCAGTGGCACGGCGCACGATGGTCACGTCTTCGAGTGACACTGTGTGCGACTGCGCACCGACGCTGACCACAACTTCGCCGCCGCGCTCGAGGGCGAGGAGATCGTCGGAGCCGAGTGCTCGCAACGCGCGCTGCGGCGGCTGGAGTATCCTTGCCGAACTTCTTGCCCAGAGTTCGGAAATTGGGCTTTGCCTCGAGCGTGACGAAGTCGTCCGCCGACGACGCGAAGTCGACCTGCTTGACGTTGAGCTCCGACGCGAGCAGCGGAACGAGCTCGGCAGCGAGCGCGTCGTCGGCGCCGGCTGGCACGACGCAGAGAAGACGCGACAGCGGCTGTCTGCACCTTGATCCCGGCCTCTTCACGCGCCGCACGGCCCAGGTTGGCGAGCGCGCGCACATCGCCCATGGCACGCTCCAGCGCGGGATCGACGCGAGACTGCTCGGGCCGCACGTACGGCGCGACATGCACCGATTCGCCGTTGAGCTCGCGATGCATCCAATCGGTCACGAAGGGCGCGATGGGCGCGAGCAGCCTGCACGTCACGGTGAGGATCTCGTGGAGTGTCGCGAAGGCAGCGCGGTTGTCGGCTGAGTCAACGTCGTAGAAGCGGTGGCGATTCTGGCGTACGTACCAGTTGGACACGTCGTTGACGAAGAAGTCCATGATGAGATTCGTCGCGTGCGTCGCCTGGTACTGCTCCAGCAGCTCATCGCACTCGCGCTCTACCGACGCCAGCCGCGACAGTACCCATCGGTCGATGAGCGGGCGGTCGTCCGGGAGCGGATCCTCGTCCGATGGGTTCCAGCCGAAGCTCGCGTACGTGCGCGAAGATCCCGCTGTACACGTTCTTGAAAGTCAGCAGGAAGCGGCCGACCGTCTCACGAATCGCATCCTCGTCGAAGCGTCGCGGGAGCCACACCTGACTGGACGCGATCAGGAAGAGCCGCACCGCATCCGCACCGTAGCTCTCGAACACGCGCCACGGATCGACGGCGTTGCCCCGGCTCTTCGACATCTTGCTGCCATCCTTCGCCAGCACGAGATCGTTCACCACGACGCTCAGATACGGCGGCGTGTCGGTCGCCGTTCGAGCGAATCACCAAGACCGGTCGCGATCGCGAGCAGGGAGTAGAACCATCCGCGCGTCTGGTCCACACCCTCCGCGATGAAGTCCGCGGGATAGTGGCGCGCGAACACACCGCGATTCTCGAACGGGTAGTGCCACTGCGCGAAAGGCATCGAGCCGGAGTCGAACCACGTGTCGATGACTTCGGGAACGCGCCGCATCGTTCCGCGGCCGCTAGGCGACGGCCACGTGTAATGATCGATGAACGGCTTGTGCGGATCGAAGTCGTCGGGAAGCGCACGCCCGACGCGCTGCTCGAGCTCGGCGAAGCTCCCGATCACATCGATCTCGTCGGGATCGGCGTCGTTCACCCAGACCGGGAGCGGACTGCCCCAATACCGGTCGCGCGAGATCGCCCAGTCGATGTTGTTCTCGAGCCATTCGCCGAACCGCCCGCTGCCGACTTCGGGCGGATGCCAATCGACAGCCGCGTTGCGCGCGAGCATCGTCGTCCTTGTAGTCCGTGGTGCGCACGAACCACGATGAGCGCGCGTAGTAGAGAAGCGGCGTGTCGCAGCGCCAGCAGTGCGGGTACGAGTGCTCGTACTGCTGCGCCTTCCACAGCGTCGCCGCGGCGGCGAAGCTCCTCGATGATGAGCGTGATCCGCGTCCTTCACGAACATTCCGCCGACGATGGGCATCGTCTCGGGAAAGCGTCCGCGCGCATCGACCGGCTGCAGAAACGCGAGTCCGTTCCGCAGGCCCGACGCGTAATCGTCCGCGCCGAAAGCCGGAGCCATGTGCACGACGCCGGAGCCGTCGTCGGCGCTCACGAAGCTCTCACCGACGATGATCTCATGAGCGCCCTCGCCGTAGCTCACCCAGTCGAGCGGCCGGTGATAGCGCAGGCCCACGAGATCGCGGCCCGACAGCGTCGCGACTCTCTCCCAGCGCTCTGCGTAATCGTCGCCGAGGAGTGCGTGCACGCGCGCGGTCGCGAGGATGAGAGACCCCTCGGTCTCTCTGTCGCGCCTCATCGAGCTCCGAGTACTCGAGATCCGGGTTCACCGCGAGCGCGGCGTTCGATACCAGCGTCCACGGCGTCGTGGTCCAGACGAGGATCCGGCGAGCGCGGTCGCTTCCTGCGAGCGTCGAGCGCGACGTAGACGCTCGGATCCTTCACGATCCTGTAGCCCTGCGCGACTTCGTGTGACGACAGCGCAGTGCCGCAGCGCGGGCAGTACGGAAGGATCTTGTGGCCGCGATAGAGACGCCCCTTCTCGTGCAGCGTCTTGAGCGCCCACCACACGCTCTCGACGTAGTTGTTCGAGTACGTGACGTACGGATCGGTCGTAGTCGAGCCAGTAGCCGATCCGCTCGCTGAGCTTCTCCCAATCTGCGCGGTACTTGAAAACGCTCTCGCGGCACAGCGCATTGAACTTCTCGACGCCGATCCGCTCGATGTCCTGCTTTCCGGAGATGCCGAGCTGCTTCTCGACCTCGATCTCGACCGGCAGACCGTGGGTGTCCCACCCCGCCTTGCGCGTGACGTGGAAACCCTTCATCGCGCGGTGGCGGCAGAAGAGATCCTTCACCGTGCGCGCGAAGACGTGATGGATTCCCGGGCGGCCGTTTGCCGTCGGCGGTCCTTCGAAGAAGACGAACTCAGGATGACCGGCACGCTCGCGCTGAAGCCGGCCGAAGAGGTCTTCCTCGGACCAGAGTGCGAGCACTTCCTTCTCGAGGCCATCGGCCGCGCGATCCGGCGGCAGCAACCTGTAGCGCGTCATGGCCGGCGCTCCGTCAGCTCCCAACTCGCTACTCCGCTGGCAGGCCGGGGAGAGGCCGGTCGGACGCATCGATCTCGGAGAGGTGGCGCGAGATGAGGGTGCGCATCTGCGCGAGATACGCGCGGCGCGATCTCTCCAGCGTCTCGAGCTCGCTCTGCACGCGGCGGACCTCCGAGCGTGCGGCCTCGATGAAACGCTCTCCTTCGGCCTGCGCCTCGCGGATGATGAGTCCAGCCTCACGCTCCGCCTGCTCCTTTGTCTCCTGCCGCATCTGCTGCGCGGAGACGAGCGCCTCGTTCAGCGCGCGATCGCGCTCACGGAAGGCGCGAAGCTGCTCGTGGAAGGCGCGCGCCTTCTGGTCGAGGTCCTGGTTGACGCGTGCGAGCCGCTCCATCTCCTCGGCCACCTGATCGCGGAACTGGTCGACGCGAGCAGGATCATAGCCGCGCAGGGCGCGACCAAAGTCGTAGCGTCTGACATCGAGTGGAGTGAGATGAAATGCTTCGTCGATCATTGCTCGCGTGCTCCAAAGAGAATGCTGCCGAGGCGCACGATGGTGGCGCCCTCCTCGACAGCAATCTCGAAATCGTTTGACATCCCCATCGACAGCTCTGTGGCTGGATGGCCAGCCTCGGCGAGAACTTCGCGAGCGTGGCGTGCACCGGCGAAAGTGCGCCGCAGCACCAGCTCGGTGGCGTCGAGCGGCGCCATCGTCATGACTCCGACGACGCGCACCCCTGGGAGCGAGGTCAGCCGATCAGCTTCCGCCCTCAGATCGCCCGGCGTGAAGCCGCCTTTGGTAGCCTCGCCCGAAGTGTTCACCTGCACCAGCGCATCGATCGCCTTCCCGCTTCGTAGCCCGAAATCGCACACCGCATCGGCGAGCCGACTGCTGTCGAGCGAATGGAGCAGCACGAAGTGAGTCAGCTCATGAACCTTGTTGCGCTGCAGATGGCCGATCAGGTGCCAGAGGACCGGCACCTCGACGGAGGCCATCTTCGCCACAGCTTCCTGAACGCGGTTCTCGCCGCAGTCGGTGAGACCGGCGTCCCAGGCCGCTAGGACGGCATCCGGGCCATAGGTCTTGGTGACTGCGACGATCCTCACGCTCTGGCCATGTCCTCCCCGAGCAGTCGCGTCGGCGATCCTCGCTCCAACGTCGTCGAGTCGCTCCCGAAGACTGGGAAAAGGCATAGCCTTTAAATTTAAGCCATCGCGCGGAGCGGGGGGACTGCTCCGGACACGGCGAGCGACGGCGGCCCGTGCTCGGAGCCGTGGCGAGACCTCGAAGCGGTGGACTCGCCGCGCCAAAGGTGGCGCGCAGGCCGCGGCATGTATATCTTTCAATCCGGATGAACGGATATACGCACAGCGTCTTCGAGCGCCTCACGGCGCTGTCGGACCCGACCCGGAGCCGGTTGCTCGCATTGCTCGACAGGCACGAGCTCACCGTCTCGGAGCTGTGCGCCATCACCCAGCTTCCGCAATCTACTGTGAGCCGCCACCTGAAGGTGCTCGGCGACGGCGGCTGGGTCGCCTCGCGCGCCGACGGAACGAGCAGGCGCTACAGAGCTGCGGCAGACAAGCTCGACGCGGGCGGTCGAAAGCTGTGGAACCTCGTGCGCGAGCACATGGCGGCCTCGCCAGCGGCACTGCAGGACAGCCAGCGGCTACGCACCGTGCTCGCGCAGCGACGCACGGCGTCGCAGGAATTCTTCTCGACTTCCGCCGGCCAGTGGGACAGACTGCGCGCGGAGCTCTTCGGGAATCGCGCGGACGTGATCGGGATGCTCGGGCTTCTCGACGACAACCTCCACGTCGCGGACCTTGGCTGCGGCACCGGGCAGGTGTCGGAGCTCCTCGCGCCGTTCGTCGCGCACGTCGTCGCCGTCGACGACTCCGCGGCGATGCTGAGCGCGGCGCGCAAGCGGCTCAAGCCGTACGCGAACGTGGCGGTGCGCGAAGGCGACCTCAGCTCGCTTCCAATCGCCGACGAATCGCTCGACGCGGCGCTCCTCTTCCTCGTGCTGCACTACGCAGCAGATCCGGCGGCCGTGCTCTCCGAAGTGCGACGCGTGCTCAAGCCGCGCGGCCGCGTTCTCGTGGTCGACATGATGCCCCACGACCGCGCGGAGTTCCGGGACGTGATGGGACACGTATGGCAGGGATTCAGCGAAGACGATCTGGCTCGCTGGGCAGCGCAGAGCTCGCTCGGCGATCTGCGGTACCATGCGCTGCCTGCGGATCCGGCGGCAAAGGGACCGACGCTCTTCGCGGCCTCGATGCGGCGCGCTGCGGACGACGCCAACACTCAACGCTCATTCACAAGACTGTCCGTCGTAGCACGAGCAAACCAGCGAAGCCGCCGAAGCGTGGCGTGCACGTCGCTTCACCAGCCGCCCAGAGCGGCAACCAAACACTCTGATCTCAACCATGGCAACGACACTGGCTCCGAACCGTACCGACGCGACGGCAACTCATGATCGTCCACGTTTCAAGGTCGCCGATCTCTCGCTCGCTGAGTTCGGACGCAACGAGATCCGTCTGGCGGAGTACGAGATGCCAGGCCTGATGGCGCTCCGCGCGGAGCACAAGGGCAAGCGTCCGCTGGCAGGCGCGAAGATCATGGGATCGCTGCACATGACGGTGCAGACGGCAGTGCTCATCGAGACGCTCGTCGAGCTGGGCGCCGACGTTCGCTGGGTCTCATGCAACATCTTCTCGACGCAGGATCATGCGGCTGCGGCGGTCGCCGTCGGACGTGACGGTACGGCTGACGATCCGCGCGGCATCCCTGTGTTCGCGTGGAAAGGAGAGACGCTCGAGGAGTACTGGTGGTGCACGGATCAGGCGCTGATGTGGCCAGACGGATCGGGCCCCAATCTCTTGCTGGACGACGGCGGTGACGCGACGTTGCTCGTACACAAGGGAGTCGAGTACGAGAAGGCCGGCCGCGTTCCTGATTTCGATGCGGAGAGAGAGCCAGAAGAGCTTGGCGTCATCCTCGCGCTGCTGCGGCGCGAACTCACCGCACATCCGCAGCGGTGGACGCGCGCCGCGGCTGACATACGCGGCGTATCGGAAGAGACGACGACAGGCGTGCACCGCCTGTATCAGATGATGGAGAACGGAACGCTTCTCTTCCCCGCGATCAACGTCAACGACTCGGTCACGAAGAGCAAGTTCGACAACCTGTACGGTTGCCGGCACTCACTCACCGACGGAATCCTGCGTGCGAGTGACGTGATGCTCGCGGGCAAGGTTGCCGTGGTGTGCGGCTACGGTGACGTCGGCAAGGGATGCGCACAGGCGCTTCGCGGACAGGGCGCGCGAGTCATCATCACAGAGATCGATCCGATCTGCGCGCTGCAGGCCGCGATGGAAGGCTATCAGGTGGTGACGCTCGAAGACGTCGTCGAGACCGCGGACATCTTCGTCACTTCGACAGGCAATCGCGACATCATCACTGCCGCGCATATGGCCCGAATGAAGGACAAGGCAATCGTCGGGAAACATCGGCCACTTCGACAATGAGATCGACATGGCGGGTCTCAAGAAGCTCGCCGGGATCCAGCGCGTGAACATCAAGCCGCAGTACGACGAGTGGGTCTTCCCCGACGGACACAGCGTTCTGATTCTGGCCGAAGGACGATTGCTCAACCTCGGCTGCGCTACCGGTCACCCGAGCTTCGTCATGTCGGCGAGCTTCACGAACCAGGTGATGGCGCAGCTCGAGCTGCATCAGCGGTCGGCGCAGTACGAGAAGCGCGTGTACACGCTCCCCAAGCACCTGGACGAGAAAGGTCGCACGACTGCATCTCGACAAGCTCGGCGTGAAGCTCACGCGGCTGAGTGACGATCAGGCCGCGTACATCGGCGTGCCGCTCGACGGCCCTTACAAGCCGGACCACTACAGGTACTAACACAGCGCGAGTTGCAGCGACGGGCCCGCGGCATTGTGGGCCCGTCGCAGGCGGGGGATCAGTACTTGATGGGCGACAGCGCCATATAGGGAGAGACGGCGACGGGTCGATGAAGCGCGGCTGCGCGCGCGCGGACGTCGTTCACCGTCGCGACCATTCCGTGCCACTGCGCGACGTATGCCGTGTCGAGGAGTGAGTCGCGGCGGACGAGCTCTGCGCGGTCCCACTCGGTCGCGATGAGCGGGACGCTCACCACAGTTACGTCGCGCCGCATTCCTTCGGCCTGCTGCAGATACCAGAGTGGATATGTGTCGTTGTCGCCGATCGCGATGAAGACACCACGCGGGGGAATGGCCTGCATCATCGCCAGTGATTTTGCGAAGTCGGCGCGCTGCTCGTCGACGCGCATCGCGTGTACTATGCGCCAGTTGGTCGCGAGCGGAAGCGCCGCGATGAGCACGCCGGCGGCAAGCGCAGCCCGACGCGCAAACACCGTGGCCATGCGCGCCACGAGCGCTCGCGCGAGCGCGATCACACCGAAGCCGGCCCAGGCGCCCCAGCACGTGAACGCCGCCACGTAGAAGTAGTCACGATCGCGCGCCTCATGCCGCGCAGCGTCGGGCAGCACGCCGTATCCGAACGACGCGCCCGCCCACTCGTTGAGATAGAGCATCACGCACAGACTCGTCGTGATGAGGAAGATCAACCATGCGCGCCAACTGACGCGATCTGCAGCCCGATGTCGCAGCGATCCGTAGATGCCGAAGGCGGCGTACGCGACCGTGAACAAAGTTCGCAGCGGCGAGAACGGCGGATCCGGCGCCAGGCCAAGCGCGATCTGCCAATCCGCGTACTGGAATACGTTGGCGGTCTGCAGCCACAGCGGCGCGCGGCGCGGGAAGAGCGGCGCCACATCGTACTGGTGACGTTGCACCGCCGCGATGAGCGCACCGATCGTCGCAGGATTGCCCTGATTGATGCCGGGGTCATGCCGCGCACGAATGAGCATGAACAGAATCCCCGATCCTCCCACGATGGAGAGCGCGAGCCCGCGCGCAATCGTCGCTGGCCGCGGTCGACAGCGCGCGATGAAGTACAGCGCGACCGGAACCGAGAGCAGCGCCGTCAGGTGCAGCGCCCACGCGAGGCCGCAAAGATAGAGCGTGAGCACAGTCCATCGCTCCTCGCGACTCGAATCGGCCTGCGCAGCGCACGCGAGAATGCACATTGCCATTGCAAGCGTGCACGCGTACACCTCGGTCTCGGTCGCATTGAGCCAGAGCGTCGACATGAGCCCCGCGGTAAGCGCCGCGCAATAGGCAGCGAGCGTGTCGCGCGTCCACCGGTCGAACAGATACGCGATGAGCGCGCACGCAGCCGATGCGCTGAATGCTGAGAACGCATTCACAGCGATCGCGAAGCCGACGACGGGCGCGAAGATCATGCTCCACACGCGACCGACGAGCACGAACACCGGTGTGCCGGGCGGATGCGGGATACCGAGCGAATGGATCGCTGCAAGAAGCTCGGCGGCATCCCAGTAGGTCATCCCGCGCGCCAGCGTCACGCAGTAGACGACGAACAGTGTGGCACCCGCGGCAATTGCGACCAGGCGCGACGAGCCGGAGTCGTGCGAAGAGGTGACCGCCAACCTCAGGATGCTGTGGCCGAGACGTGCTCGGTGGTGTGTCGCGGCATCTGGCCGCCGAGTATGTCGCGTAGCTCGAGAGTCGTGAGCGCGCGGTAGAGCTGGCCCTTGTGCGCGACGGAGATCGAGGCGTTCTCCTCGCTGACGACTACCACCAGTGCGTCAGTCTCCTCGCTGAGCCCAACGGCCGCGCGGTGACGTGTGCCAAGTGTGCGATCGGGGAGCGGCGACTGTGACAGCGGAAGGATGCAGCCAGCACTGACCAACACGACGTCGCGTATGATCACAGCGCCGTCGTGAAGCGGAGTGTACGGAGTGAAGATCGTGACGAGCAGATCCGACGACACGTTCGCCTGGAGCTCCGTGCCGGTCTCGGCCACGTCGCCGAGCGACATCTCCTGCTCCAGCACGATGATCGCGCCATGCGACGATCGGCTCAGCCGATCGACAGCGTCGACGATCTCCTCAGCGACCTCGACGCGCGGAACACGCCTGAGGAAGCGAACGGTGCGCGGGTAGCGCAGCCGGTAGAAGATTCCACGCACCTCTGGCTGGAAGAGGATGACCGCGGCCAGAACTGCGACTTCTACCCACGTCACGCACGATTCTCCAGAATCGCGGCGGCCACATCGAGCGCATGACGGTGGCTGCGCACATCGTGGACCCGAAACCAGGTCGCGCCGAGCGCGAGCGCCACCACACTCGCTCCGACTGTTCCCTGCGTCGCGCTCGCTCGGATTACTCACGCCGGTTATCTCCCCTATGAAGCGCTTTCGCGATGGGCCGACCATCACTGGAAAGCCAAGCTCCACCAAACGGGGTAGTTGCGCAAGGGCCGCGACCGAGTGCTCGGAACGTTTCGAGAAGCCGAGCCCCGGGTCGAGCACGATCCGCTCGTGTGGAACTCCGCGCTCGATCGCGCGCGTGACGGCGGCCGACAGCTCTGACACGACGCCGCTCGCGACGTCGCCATCGTCGTACTCGGCGTGCTCGTAGCGCGCCATGTTCTCGACCGTGCCGCGCGAGTGCATCAGCACGAGCGTGCAGTCGGCGTCGGCGCAAACATCTGCGATCTCCGGATCAAGCCGCAGCGCAGACACGTCGTTCAGGACGGAGGCGCCCGCCGCGACGGCCGCGCGCGCAACGTCGGACTTGACCGTGTCCACGGCGACGCGCGCATCCGGGCGCGCCGCGAGAATCGCTTCGACCACAGGGACGACGCGGCGAATCTCCGCTTCTGCGCTCACCGGCTGCGCGTTCGGCCGCGTCGATTCGCCGCCGACTTCCACGACGTCGGCACCATCATCGATGAGCTGCTGCGCATGAGCAACGGCGCTGGTCGCGGACAAAAAATTACCCCCGTCGCTGAAGCTGTCGGGGGTAACGTTCAACACGCCGACGATCGTCGGCCTACGCAGGTGCTATCTCCGGACCGCCGAAGAGCGGCGGCCGCGCTGGCTTTGCCGCTGGCGCGGGCGCGGCAGGTACGGGAGTCGGCGGCGGCGGCGGCGGGCTCGAGGAGCGCGGAGGAAGCGATTCGCCGCGCGCGAGCATGTTGACCTCGTCACCGGTCAGAGTCTCGCGCTCGAGAAGCGCCTGTGCCACGGTGTGAAGCAGCTCGAGGTTCTCGGTGAGCACCGCTGTCGCGCGATTGTAAGCGGTCTTGATCACGCGCGAGACTTCGGCGTCGACGAGCTGAGCCGTCTGCTCCGATACCTCGCGGCGGCTCTGGATCTCGCGCCCGAGGAAGAGCTCCTGCTCATTGTCGCCGATGAGCACCGGCCCTATCGCATCGGACAGTCCCCACTGCGCGACGTAGCGACGCGCAATGCTGGTGGCCTTCTGGATGTCGCTCGAGGCGCCAGTGGTGACGTGATCGTGACCGAAGACGAGCTCTTCGGAAACGCGGCCGCCGTACATGCGGACCAACATCGCCTCCAGCTGCTCGCGCGTGGTGGAGACGCGATCATCCTCGGGGAGCGTGAACGCGAGACCAAGCGCGCGTCCGCGCGGCACTATAGTGACCTTGTGCAGCGGATCGTTGCCCTTGACCTTGATGTTGCAGATCGCGTGGCCCGCCTCGTGGTACGCCGTCAGCCTGCGCTCGTCGTCCTTCATCACCATCGACTTGCGCTCGGCGCCCAGCATCACTTTGTCCTTGGCGTCCTCGAGATCGACCATGTACACCTTGTCGTGATTGCGGCGCGCAGCGAGCAGTGCGCCTTCGTTCACGAGGTTGGCGAGATCGGCTCCGCTCATGCCAGGAGTGCTGCGCGCGAGAGTACCGATCTCGACGTCGTCCGCGACTGGCTTGTTGCGCACATGGACGCGGAGGATTCCCTCGCGGCCGCGCAGATCCGGCGAATCGACCACTATCTGGCGGTCGAAACGTCCCGGGCGGAGGAGCGCCGGATCGAGAACGTCCGGACGGTTGGTGGCGGCGATGAGGATGACGCCGTCGTTCGACTCAAAACCGTCCATCTCGACGAGGAGCTGGTTGAGCGTCTGCTCGCGCTCGTCGTGGCCACCGCCGAGGCCTGCGCCACGGTGACGACCGACAGCATCGATCTCGTCGATGAAGATGATGCACGGCGCGTGAGCCTTGCCCTGCTCGAAGAGATCGCGAACGCGGCTCGCGCCGACGCCGACGAACATCTCCACGAAGTCGGACCCGGACATCGAGAAGAACGGCCGGCCGGCCTCGCCAGCGACGGCACGCGCTAGAAGCGTCTTGCCAGTACCAGGCGGTCCGACGAGGAGGCATCCCTTGGGCAGACGCCCGCCGAGCTTGGTGAACTTCGCGGGATCCTTGAGGAACTCGATGATCTCCTGCAGCTCGACCTTTGCTTCGTCGGCGCCAGCAACATCGGCAAACGTGACTTTGGGCGTATCAGCCGTCAGCAGCTTCGCCTTGGACTTGCCGAACGAGAACGCGCGCGCCCCGCCCTGCTGCATCTGCCGGAAGAGGAAGATCCAGAAGGCAATGAGGATGAGATACGGCAGGAACGTGATGATGAAGTTCATCGGCGAGGTATGGATGTCCTCAGCCTCGATCTGAACATTCTTCGCGCGCAGCCGCGCCACCTCGTCCGGCGAGTTCTCGACGGGAAGATGGACGTTGAACTTCTTGACGGCGTGGGTGCCGACGATCACAGGTGACCTGAAGTCGCCATTGATCGAGCGGCCGCCCAGGATTGTGACCTTGGAGATGTTGTCGTGCGACAGCTCCTGATCGTACTGCGTGTACGTGATCGTGGGAGCCGCGTCGGCGCCGCCACCTGAGTAGGTGATGAAGACGACCGGGATAAGGAGCAGAAGAACCCAGAGGGCCAGGGTCTTGGAGAACTTGCCCCAGCTGAAGGGTTTCTTCGGTCCGTTACCGTTGGGACGAGGAAGCGGCATCTATTCTAAGCTCGCGATGTAAGGCAGATGTCTGAAATTCTCTGCATGGTCGAGGCCGTAGCCGACCAAGAACTCATGAGGCGCGTCGAAGCCGACGAACCGTGTCTCGTACTTAAGGTGCTCGGCGATGCGCTTGTGGAGCAGCGCACAGATGCCGAGCGAGCTGGGCCGCCTGACTTCCAGTAGGCCCATGAGGACATTGAGCGTTCGCCCCGAGTCAACTATGTCCTCGACCAACAGGATGTGCTTTCCCTCGAGGCGTGTTTCCGGATCATACAGTAGTCTAACGTGTCCGCTCGAGACGGTTGCCTCGCCGTAGCTCGCGGCGACGAGAAAATCCACCTGCAACGGACGATTTATCTGCCTGACGAGGTCACTCAGAAAAATGAAGCTTCCCTTGAGCAAGCCGAGTACGAGTAGCTCGCCGTCAGGATAGGCCCGCGTGATCTCCTCGCCCAGCTCCTTCACACGGGCGGCGATGGTCGGCTCGTCGAAAGCGATCCGGGCGACCTTGCGCCCGAGGAGCTTTGGATCGGCGCTAACCACCGATGGTCCGGAACGAGATGAGCTGGCGGCTCATCGTGACTTCGACGCCTCCAGCGAGCTGAATTCGCTGGCCGGCGGCGCCTCCTATAGTAAACGCGGCGAGGCGCTCGGTTCCGCGCCAGTCAAGCACCACTTTCGCACGCGCCGCCAGCGCCGGCCAGAGTACGCGAAGCGAGGCCTCGGGCATTCGCCTCAGCGGGGCGCGCGCAAATGATGGAGCTCCCGTCGGGTCGGTCATGAGAGGAAAAGTAAGGGCGGCTGCCTCGATTTGCTCCCGCCAATTTGCCGCGCGGTGCGCGATCGCCAGCAACTCGTCGCGGAACGAGGGGCGCACTGCGAGGATGGCCGGCAGGATGTCCAGCCTCACCCGGTTCCGCAGATGGCGCCGATCGGTATTGGACGGATCCTCCACGAATCGAACGCCGCGAACGGCGGCGTAGCGCTCGATGTCCGACCGCGAGATCGACACGAGCGGGCGCGCGACGTCGGAGCGCGCGTAGAGCGCCGCGAGCCCGCGCGGGCCTGCGTGGCGCAGAAGACGCATGAAGACCGTCTCCACCTGGTCGTCGAGGGTGTGCGCGGTGACGACGCGCGCACCGGCTCGCCTCGCGGCGTCGGCGAGGAAGCTCCAGCGCGCGCGCCGCCAGTCAGCCTCTGTCGCGCGCACCGAAGCACCAGCACGCCCGCACACCGAGACGAGGCCGAGCGACGACGCTCGCGCCAGCACTTCGGCGACGGCACGGCGCGCGAAAGCGCCACTCCCGTGATCGAAAGTCGCGACGACGAGATTGCGCGCGAGGGAGCACAGCGGCTGCGGCGTCGAGGAGGACCATGGAGTCGCGTCCGCCCGAGACGGCGAGCAGCCACGGGCCGCGGCCCAAGCTCCGCACGCACTCCTGGATGCGCTCGACAGTGTCATCGCGTGCCATGGATCGTTAAGTTACGAAGCGGCGGCGAGAGTGCCGCGCTGACTCCACCTTTCCACCACTGCTTCCATGCTTCAGGGACATCTCGGCGTCGAGGCCCACGGGCCATTCGGCGCGCTCTGGGCCGCACTGGGTCTCATCGGTTTTTACATCGGGCTGATGTGGATCAACAGCCTTCTCGGGAATGTTTCTGACGCCGCTCTTCATCATCCCGCAAACGTGGCTGATGGACCGCATCAAGCGCGGAAAGGCGAAGCGAGCGGAAGACTGAGCGTAGATGTTTCAGACAGGCGGCGAGTGAAGCTACTCGCCGCTTTTCTCTTTACGGCTCATATGCCGTACAGCGCGCGGTAGAGCTCCCGGTTGCGCAGCACGACTTTCACGTAGTCGCGGGTCTCCGCGAAGGAGATGCGCTCGGTGAAGACGTCGGGATCATCAGCGCCGGCCTTCTTCGCCCAGCGGACGACGCGCGATTCGCCGGCGTTGTACGCGGCGAGCGCGCGCTGGACATTGGGCTGCGAGTGCAGCAGCGGTGCGAGATGCCGCACGCCGAGCTCGACGTTCAACCCCGGCTCGAAGAGCAGCGCGGGACTCCAGTTGGAGATTCCGACGGCGGGCGCGATCGAGCGCGCGACATCGGGCATGAGCTGCATGAGTCCGCGCGCTCCGACTATCGAGACTGCGCGCGGGTTCCAGCTCGACTCCTGCCGAATGATCCCTGCGACGAGCGCGGGATCGATGCCGAGCGCTCGCGACTGCTCGACGATCGTATCTCGCGCTACGAGCGGATAGATGAGATCGTACACCCCGACTGACGGTCCGTAGCTGCGCAGCGCGCGACGCCCGAGCGATATGGCGCGCGAAGCCTGATCGGTCCCCGCAAACGCTGCGGCGGTGGCGAGCAATCGCGCGCGATCCGATGGCGCGTCGTGATAGAGTGCATCGTTCTCGAGCTGGGCTTCGGGCGCCATTCCGAGCGACTGGAGCGACGCGACCCGCGAAACCGCGCTGTCCACCGACGGGACTCGCGGATAAGGCTCCGCGGCCGCGGCGCGCGGAAGATTCGCGACGCCGAGTCGCGCGGCCGCGAGCGCGGCGTAATACGAAGTAGAGTCGGTCCGGATGACGCTCCGCCACGCCTCCTGCGCGGCTGCGCGATCACCGCGCGCCAGACGCGCACGACCCGTCCAGTAGATCGCGGCCGCCGTGTCGAAGCGCGCCGACGCGAGTGACTGGAACTCACGCGCCGCGGCAGCATTGTCGCCCTGAATGAACGCGATGATCGCGGCATCGAAGCGCGCCTGAGCGGCGAAGCGTGACGACGGGAAGCGCCGCGCGAGCTCCAGCAGCAGCGTGCGGCTCGTCGAATCGTCGCCGTCGTCGCTCGTGAGATCCGCAAGCAACGCAAGCGATGCTGCAGCGCTCGTGTCGGAGCTTGCCGCCGCCGCGCGCAACGCAGCCCGCGCCCCAGCAGCGTCCCCGGCCGCGAGCAGCGCGCGCGCTCCCTGATATCGCGCTGCGCTGGCGAGCGGCTCTGGATCGGTGACGGTCGCGTACACCGCGACAGCTCGCCGCGGGTCGCCGGTTCGCGCCAGCGCCGTCGCGTACGAGAACCTGTCCTGCATGGTGAGCGAGGGCGGCGAGCCATCCGACGACGCGCCTTGCTCGACACGCTGGAAACCCGTACGCGCGCGACTCCACGCCCCAGCGCGCGACGCGGCGCGCGCGATCGCGAGCTGCTCGGCGGGAGTTGCATCCGTGAAGAGCCTGTCGAAGAGCGCGTATCCCTCACGCACCGAATCGGGAGGCGCGTTGCTGATGAACGCCACGAGATCGGCTCTCACTGCCGCGCGCTCTTCCTCCGTTGTCGCGAGCGTGTCGCGCAACCGCAGAGTCGCAGTCGTTGCACCCAGTGCGCGGTACGCGGCGAGCGCGCCGTGCACATCGCCGAAATGCTCGCGCGCCGCCGCTTCTACCCACGGGATGCGCTCTCGCGCGACGCGCAGATCCACGTCGCGGTAGAGCGCGGCGCGCGCGGCGCTATCGGGTGTGGATGCGGCGGCGCGGAGGCGCAGCCATGACGCGATCTCCGGATGCGACGGTATACGGGCGAGCCACGCCGAAGCGACGGTGTCAGCGGCGTTCTGGCCGCGTGCGTCGCGCCCGACGCCGCCGCACGCGACGACGAAGAGGAGCGACGCTATTCTCGCTGCGCGCGTCACCTCCAGACGTGTCCGTCCCGCGCGAGGAGCTCGTCAGCTTCCTTGGGTCCCCACGTCCCGGCCTCGTATGTCGGCATCTGACGGTCAGCGCGATGCTCCCAGAAATTCAGCAGTGGATCTATCACGGTCCACTGCATGTCCACTTCGTCGCTGCGCGTGAACAGAGTCTGATCTCCGATCATGCAATCGAGGAGTAGCGTCTCGTACGCTGGCGGAATGTCCTCGCCGAACGCATCGGCGTAGCAGAAATCCATCTCGACGCGACTTATCTCGAGCCCTGGATCGAGCTCGTATGCGACGCCTGGAGTCTTGACCTCGAAGCGCAGTGCGATTCCGTCATCGGGTTGCACGCGGATGACGAGCACGTTCGGCTTGACGCCTCCGGTGTCGCCGCCGAACATGAGATCAGGCGGCGTGCGGAACTGCAATGCGATCTCGGTGCATCGGCGCGCCATGCGCTTTCCGGAGCGCAGATAGAACGGCACGCCCTGCCAGCGCCAGTTGTCGATGAACAGTCGCACAGCGGCGTACGTGGGTGTAGTGGATCGCGGATCGACACTCGCCTCCTGACGGTAGCCGACGACCTTCTGGCCGTCGATCGTGCCGGCGGTGTACTGCGCGCGAACCGCCGCGGGGGCGCCGTCGGCGAGCAGCGGGCGGATGGATCGCAGCACCTTCACCTTCTCGTCGCGCACAGCGTCGCCCGCTGCTGCTATCGGCGGCTCCATCGCTGCGAGCGTGAGAAGCTGCAGCAGGTGGTTCTGGAACATGTCGCGCACGACACCCGCTTCCTCGTAATACTTACCTCGTCCCTCGACTCCCACGGTTTCCGCAGCGGTAATCTGCACCTGCTCGATGTACTGTCGATTCCACAGCGGCTCGAAGAGCGCGTTTGCGAAGCGGAAGACGAGAATGTTCTGAACGCTCTCCTTCCCGAGATAGTGATCGATGCGGAACACCTGGTGCTCCGCGAAGCATGCCAGGACGGTTCTGTTCAGCTCCTGCGCCGTCTTGAGGCTGTGCCCGAACGGCTTCTCGATCACCACGCGCTTCCACGGCCGCGCGTCGGCGTCCTGGATCAGCGGGAGGAGTCCGCTCTTCGAGAGATGAGTGAGCGCCGGCTCGAAAACGCTCGGAGGAACGGCGAGATAGAAGAGCGTGTTGTCGTTGCTCAGCTTGAGCGCGTCATGGATCTCGCCAAGCTTGGCCTTGATCGAATCGTAGAGCGCCGCGTCGTCGAGATCCCCCGCCGTCGCGAACGAGCGCGCGGCAAGCCACTCGAACACGCTCTCATCGAAGCCGTGAATCTCATCCGACGACGTGATTGCCTTGCGCAGCTCGTCGCGAAACGCGTCGTCCGACTCTGCGTCATGCACGAGACCGAGCAGCGCGAAGTCGTCGGCGAGCGAGCCGCTGATGAGCGAGCTCATAGATCGCCGGAAAGAGCTTTCGCCGCGCGAGGTCCCCGCCGGCGCCGAGGATGACCATCGTGCACGGGTCGGCGCGGTGCTCCGGCGCGGCGCGACGGGCACCAGAGGCTCTCGCCGAAGTGGTCACGTCGACGTGCGGACTTACGGGTGCAGTCATGCGTGCTTCACCGCATGGCCGCCGAATTCGTTGCGCAGCGCAGCAATCACCTTCGCGCTGAAGCTGTCGGCCTGTCGCGAGCGGAGCCGCATGATGAGCGACAGCGTTATCACCGGCGCCGGCACGTTGAGGTCTATCGCCTCCTGCACGGTCCAGCGCCCTTCGCCGCTGTCCTCCACGTAGCCCTCGAGGTCCTTGAGGTCGCCGTCCTTGGCGAACGCAGCTGCTGCCAGCTCGTTGAGCCACGATCTCACGACCGATCCCTGATTCCAGAGCGCAGAGATCTGCGCCAGATCGAGCTTGAACTCGGTGGACGAATGCAGCACTTCGTAGCCCTCGGCGTACGCCTGCAGCATGCCGTACTCGATCCCGTTGTGAACCATCTTCACGTAGTGTCCCGCGCCAGTCGGACCGACGTGGGCGTAGCCGTTGGGCGGAGCGAGCGTCTTGAAGATCGGCTCGCACAGCTTGAACGCTGCGTCCGTTGCGCCGATCATCTCGCAGTATCCCACGGTGAGCCCCCAGATCCCGCCGCTCGTCCCCGCATCGACGAACTCGATCCCGCGCGGAGCGAGCTCCTTGCCGCGCCTGATCGTGTCGTGGAAGTTCGAGTTGCCGCCGTCGATGATGACGTCGCCCTTCGTCATCGTCTGGGTCAGCTCGGCGATGGTGTCGTCGACCGGCTTTCCAGCGGGGACCATGATCCACACGATGCGCGGCGCGGAGAGCTTGGACACTACGTCGGCGAGTCCGGTCGCGCCGGTAGCGCCGAGCGCGACGGTGCGCTGCACAGCGCCGGGATCGCGGTCGTAGACGACGACGTTGTGGCCCCCCTTGAGCAGTCGCTCGGTCATGTTGCCACCCATCCTGCCGAGGCCGATCATTGCTAGTTGCATCGTGATTTTGATTGAGAGAGTTGTGTCACATCGCCCACGCGACGCCGAGACGCGCGAGCCCTGTGCGAATCGCCTTGAGATCGGTCGCGTGAACGGTGTTGACGCCGAGCGCCGCCATCGGCTCGATGTTCTCCTCGCGGTCGTCGATGAAGACAGTTCGCTCCGGGATCGCCATGCGAGATCGATAGCGCGCGCTCGTAGATACATGGATCCGGCTTGCGCACGCCTAGATAGCAGGAGCTGAGGAACGCCGTGAAGATGGGCGGCAGAGAGAAGAGCCGCTCGCGGTACTTCTGGAGCTCGAGCGGCTCGTTGTTGAGCGTCATCATCGTGAAGCGGCGAGAGCGCGCGAGCGAAGCCGCGAAGTCGATCGCGGCGGGAAAGGGCGCGCTCTGCGCGAACATGAGCTCCTTGAACTGCTCCCGCGTGAATTCGCGTGGCTCGTTGAATACCGTGAAGTCGATGTACTCGTCGAGAGTCATTCGACCAGACTCCCAGGTGTCTATCGCCTCTTCGTGCCGCGCCTCGAACGCGGCGCGGTCGATGCCGAGCTCCGTGATCACGGATGTGCGCTCGTTGTGGTCCCACCCATTGGTGCCGAGGACGCCGCCGATATCGAACAGAATGAGCTCGATCGCCGCCATGCTACTCCTTCACCAGCACAGCGCGGGCTGGCGCAGCATCACATCCCACGATCTTGAGCGGAAGGCAGATGAGCTTGTATTCGCCAGCCGGTACGCCATCGAGTGCGAGCCCCTCGACGATTATCACGTTCGCACGCAGTAGCGTGATGTGCGTGAGATGATGCCCCGAATGGAACTGCTCCACCGACAGATAATCGACGCCGACGAGCTTGATGCCTCGAGCGACGATGTACTCAGCTGCGTCGGGCGCGACGTAGGTGTAATCCTTGTGGAAGACCGGATCCTGCGTGAGATACGACGAGTTGCGCGTCTTGAGCAGAATGCGCTCGACACCCGCGAGGTCCTGCTTCGCGAGATCGTCGCGCGTGATCGATCGTACGTCGTCGCCGAACTCGATGACGAGTGCGGGCCCGATCAGAGTGTCCAGCGACAGCTGGTCTACGGTCTGGCCGTCGTCGAAGAAGTGCTTCGCCGCGTCGACATGAGTCCCCGTGTGCGAACCGAAGTTCACGTACGAGACGTTGGCGCCCGCACCCTTGGCCACCGCCTGCTGTAGCCCGATGTGAATTTCCGGATTGCCGGGGTATACCAGACCACCATCGCGGATCGGCGCGCTTACATCGTACATCTTTCCCATGCGACTAAGCTGTCCGCAACTGTCGTTCCGCCTTCACTGCTGCCGAAACTTCGTGACATGAGCCATTCGATCAAGCTAGCGAGCAGAAGGATGTCACGAGTCGCGCTCGCGCTGGCTGCGGCCGGCGCGCTCGCCGGAAGCAGTCGGGTCGCCCAGAGCCAGGGTCGAGCACGGATCGACGATCCGCGCCCCGAGATCTACCGCGGCGGCGACGGACGGTGGCTGGTGGATCTCCCGGGCGCAGCGGAAGACGCCATCTCGCGGTACAACCGCGACTTCGAGCCGTGGACGGTGGACGACTACGCCGGCCGGAGCTGCCGGCTACGAGCCGACGCCGCGCCAGGTTCCGTGGGCAGTCGTCGGTGACTTCAATGGAGACGGGCGGACCGACGTCGCGATCGCCGGACGTACCGACCGTGATGTGGCGATCTACGTCGTGCTGTCGACAGGGCGAAACCGGTACCGCGTGGTCGAGGTCGAGCGTGAGCCGTACGACCCCGAGCGCCCATCGTCGATCAGGCTGCCGGTGCTCACGTACCTCTATCCGGGGCAATATGTGATCGACGATCCGCGGCTCGCATACCCGCGCACGATCACGATCGATCAGCCGGCCGTTCAGGTCACGGGTGGCCGAAGGCAGGGCGCCGTGATCTACGTAGTGGAGCAGAACTCGGTGGTGCCTTATTACCTCTCCGATCGAGTCGCCGCGCCCCCGCGCACCACGACCGCCCGGGCACGACTGAACTGGCACCGGTCGCTCACGACGGGAAGCTGGGCGACTCGGTCGCGCTGAGCACGAAGCGCGGGATGTCTGCCGCGAAAGTGGTGGCGTCGGTGCGCACGAAGAAGTACTGCCCCTCCATGTATCCCTCGCCGCTCTTCAGCACCGAGTAGCTGGTGTACTCGTGGACGCTCCCGGGCGTTATGAGCGGCTGCTCTCCGACCACGCCGTCGCCGACAACCTCCGTGTCCTCGCCGATCTCGTCATGGATCAGCCAGCGACGCGAGAGGAGCTGCGCGGCGATGTCTCCGACGTTCTCGATCCGCACGAAGTACGCGAAGAGATAATGCTGCGCCGCCGGATCTGACTCGGCGCGCATGTAAACCGGCCGTACCGTGACACGAATGCCGTGGCTGAGCTTGTAAAAGAACGTGTTCATCGTCATCTGCTGATCAACTCCCACGGCACATAGTACATCGCGCTGAACGTCGCGCGGTTGCTGGCGGCGGCTCGTCGAGCGGCGAAGACGATGTCGCATCACCCTCGCCGCTCGACGTCACAGTTCGCGCCGCGCTACCAGATCGCGACCGACTGCCCCGCTGGCCGCTCCATCGGATCGCCTGGCTTGCATCCCCACGCCTTCGCGAACTCGGGCATGTTGGACAGTGGCCCATTGACGCGCCAGATGCCAGGGCTGTGCGGATCCGTAGCGAGACGAAGCCGCGTCGCCTCCGGCGTGGTGTTGTTCCGCCAGATCTGCGCCCACGCGAGGAAGAAGCGCTGCTCCGGCGTGAAGCCGTCGATCTTGGTGCGCGGCTTCCCAGCCAGTGCCTTCTCCATCGCCGCGTACGCGATCGTGAGGCCGCCGAGATCGGCGATGTTCTCGCCATTGGTCAGCTTGCCGTTCACGTGCACCGAGTCGACGGTGTAGGTGTCGAACTGGTTGGCGTAAGCGGCTGTGCGCGCTTTGAAGTTCGCGAGATCTGCAGGCGTGAACCAGGTGCGCAGATTCCCCTGCGCATCGTACTGCGCGCCTTCGTCATCGAAGCCGTGGGTCATCTCGTGACCGATCACCGCGCCCATGCCGCCATAATTCACCGCGTCGTCGGCGTTGGGATCGAAGAACGGCGGCTGCAGAATGCCCGCGGGAAACACTATCTCGTTCATCGGCGGGCTGTAATACGCGTTCACCGTCGGTGGCGTCATTCCCCACCGCGTGCGGTCGACGGGCTTGCCGATCCGCGACATGTTGTCCGCGCTGTTGAACGCCGCGACTGCGAGATTGTCCTGATAGAACGAGTTGGACGGCTTCACGTCGAGCGTCGTGTAGCTCTTCCACTTGTCTGGATATCCGATCTTCTCCATGAACGCGTCGAGCTTCACGTACGCGGCGCGACGTGTCGAGTCGCTCATCCACGTGCGCGACGCGATCCGCTCGCGGAAGGCCGCCTTGAGGTTGTTGACCATCGCGATCGCGCGCGCCTTCGCCTGAGGCGTGAAGTAGCGCGTCACGTAGGCCTGCCCGAGCGCGTCACCCATCGCCATGTCAGTGGCCTGGATACACTTCTTGTAGCGAGGAAGCTGTTCCTTGGCGCCAGTCAGGTGGCGCGAGAATGCGAAGTCCTCGTTCACGAAGGGCGAGCTCAGCGCCGGCGCTGCCCTGCTCACGAGACGCCAGGTGAAGTAGGCCTTCCACTGATCCACCGGCACGGCGTTGAACAGCGAGTCGACGGTCGTGACGAAGTGCGGGTTCTGCACATCGATCGCCGCGATGTTCGGGATGTTCTGCACCGCGAAGTAGCGCTGCCAGTCGAAATCCGGTGCGAGCGCCTGGAGCTCGGCGGGCGACTCACGATGGTAGGTCGCCTGCGGATCGCGCATCTGCACTCGCGTGAGATGCGACGCAGCAATCGCAGTCTCGAGCGCGAGGATGCTCTGCGCGTTCGCGTCAGCTTCTGCGCGAGGCTCGCCGACGAGCGCGAGATCGTTAGCGATGTGCTGAACGTATGCCGCGCGGAGTGCCGCCGTACGCTGATCAGTGTTGAAGTAGTAGTCGCGGTCAGGAAGCCCGATGCCGGCCTGCGACAGGCCGCCGATGACCTCGCTGCTGTTCTTCGCGTCCTGCGTCGCTCCGAACCTGAACACAAGCTGGCGGCCGAGTGCGTGCTGCGCGATCACGTAGTTCTTGACGTCGGAAGCGGTGTGGATCCCGGCGATCGCGTCGAGCTCGGGCTGGATCGGCGCCATTCCGGCCTGCTCGATCGCGCTCGAGTCCATGCAAGCGGCGTAGAAATCACCGAGCTTGCGCTCCGTTGGATCCGTCGCGGTCGCGCGCTGCGCGGCTGCCTCGTCGAGCACCGTGTGAAGCTTCTCGGTGTTCGCGTCGGCGAGCTCGTTGAAGCTTCCCCACTGGGAATAGGCAGGCGGAATCGGGTTGTTCTTGACCCAGCCGCCGTTGGCGAACTGGTAGAAGTTGGTGCAGGGGGCGCAGGTCGTGTCGAGGTTGGATCTGTCGAGCGGAGTGGTCTGCCGATGCCCGGTCTGCGCGCCGGCAGTAGCGGCGGCGAGGGCAGCGACGACCAGCGCCGCTGTGAAGCGTCGCATCATCGTCGTCGTGGTTGAATGATTGGTGGGCGTGCTGCTACCGTTTGACACGCTTGTTTCCACGTTTGTTCCTGGGCTTTGCCGGCGGCTTCATGATCGATCCGCGGCAGCCCGGCGCGCCGCACCGACACTTGTAGAATTTCTCGAGCTCCTCCTCGGACTCGTCACCAGTGCGCTCATACTGATAGTCGTAGGTGAGCTCCTCGTCCGGCTGGATGGTGCGCAACGCGTGAATCCAGATGTGGCCGTCCTCGATCACGGCCTCACAGTTGGGCTCGCAGGAATGATTGATGTAGATCGATTCGTTCCCGTTGACGTTTCCGTCGATCACTACGCGCGGCGTGAGCGTGAACAAGAAGGTGTGGTGTCGGCGCATCTTGGTCTCATCGTACCTGGTGTCGGCCTCGTCGTTCGAGATGCGCTCGCCGGCGTACTCGATTATGCGCTGGCCCTTGCGGATCTTACGGTTGGCGAACGCGCCCTTTCCCTGAATTCCTGACTTCCGAACGTCGAAGTAGCGCGAATGCTCGTTCGCCAATTGCGGCGTCGGCGTACGGACCGTGGTGCTCTGGGATTTCGTCACTGTCTCACTGAGTGGTGTGTTGATCTGTCTGTCTGTCGAGCTGCCTTCGCGCGGCTAGCGCGCTTCCATCACCATCGCGCGGCACTCGCCGAACCCGATGCGAACGGCGCCCTCGCGTCTCGCAGTAGCCGCGCATGATCACCTCGTCGCCGTCCTCGAGGAATCGACGCTCCTCCCCGTTAGGAAGGGTGATCGGCTCCGCGCCGCGCCACGTGAGCTCGAGCAGACAACCGCGCGAGTCCTTCTCCGAGCCGGAAACCGTGCCGCTCGCGATGAGATCGCCGGGCCGCAGATCGCAGCCGTTGCTCGTATGATGAGCGACCATCTGCGCGAACGTCCAGTACATGTCGCGCACGTTCCCGCGGCTCAGCCGCACCGGTGCGATGTCGGCGTCGCGCATCGCCGCGGTCGAGAGGTAGACCTCGAGGTTGATGTCGTAGCCACCAGTCGCCTGATCCTCGTCATCGCGCAGGTAGTCGAGCGGCGCCGGATCTCCCTCCGCGCGCTGGAACGCGGTAGTGCGAAATGGCTCCAGCGCTTCGCGCGTCACGATGAATGGCGAGATGGTCGTCGCAAAGCTCTTGGCGAGGAATGGCCCCAGCGGTTGATACTCCCACGACTGGATGTCGCGCGCGGACCAATCGTTGACGAGGCAGAAACCGAAGATGTTCTGCGCGGCTTCACCGATCGCAATCGTATCGCCGAGTGGATTGCCGGCTCCCACAAACGCCCCGAGCTCGAGCTCGTAGTCGAGCTGCGACGAGGGTCCGTACGTCGGCTCGGTCGCGCCCTGCGGCCTGGTCTGCCCTCGCGGTCGCACGACGGTATCGGCGATCGCTACCGACGACGCGCGTCCGTGATAGCCGATCGGCACATACTTGTAGTTGGGCAGCAGCGGATTGTCAGGCCTGAACATGCTTCCGACGTTGGTCGCGTGAAAGATCGACGCGTAGAAGTCGGTGTAGTTGCCGATGCGCGCTGGCGTGTACAGCACCGCCTCCGACATCGGGAAAAGGAGGTTGCGAGGGAGCCTGATGCCGCGATAAGTGCTTCCGTCACCGCTCAGCAGCGCGCTCACCTCGGCGCGAAGCGCCGACGGGTATTCAGGATCCATCGACATCAGCTCATTGAGCGAGCTCCCAGCGGCAGCGAATACCGTGTCGGCCGCGCGGCCGCCGAAGAGATTCGCCTCCGCGCACACGGCGAAATCCAGGATCTGATCGCCTATCGCCACGCCACCGCGCGGAATTGCCTCCTCGCTGTCCTCGCTGAAGACGCAGAACGGCAGGTTCTGGATCGGGAAGTCGGTGTTGCCGTTGGCGGATTCGACCCAGCACGGGAGCGTTGGATCGTGAGTGAGATTTGTGGGCATCAGGAGAGTGAGAGTGCGACGAGCTCATCCGCAGGCTCGCGGAAGGAGCACGATCCAAACGATATGATGAAGGCATCTCGCGCGGCGCGGATTTGCGCTGTCGATACGCGAACACCGAACGCGATCATCGCATCGTCGGTGAACTCGAGCGACGAGGGATCGCTAAGCTCGATGGCCTTCTGAATGAGGTCGGCGCATGCGCCGTTATACGCGAGCGCGCCGGCGACGAACATGCCGAGAAAGCCGAACATCTCGCCCGTGCGCAGCGTCGGGCGCGTACGTGAGGCGGTAGCGCGATCGAAGTGGATGATGCAAGTCCAGCAGTCAGCTTGAACGCGACGCCCGCTTCGCGGCAAGCAATCATGAACCGCGTGACGTCTGTCGCGTCGGGAAATGCATCACGCGGTAACGCCACCCGTGCGCGCCTTCGCGCGAGCGCCGGTTCTGGCGATCGCGTCGACAAGCTGCGACGGATCCGCGGCGATCGGTACTTCGAAGTACGCAGCCATCTGAGCCGGCATCATGCTCATCGCAGACTCGATCTCCGCCGCAGTCGATGCCTTCAACTCGAGTGAGTCGATCACCGCACTCCCCGCGTCAGACCCGCTGCAATGGCGACAGTTGAACTTGAGCGCGAGCTCGATGTCGGCGCTGGCGTCGATGCCGACGAGCCCGCTGAGCCGCCACGGCGCTGACTCGGCGCCGCGAGGAAGGAGCGGTGCCGCGGAGTCTTCCAGCTCGCGCAGCCGCGCGACAGGAACGACGAACCGACCGAGCATCGCGCACATCGGATCGCGCGTGTAACGATCGTAGTTCGCGACCGCCGCCGTCATGTCGAGTGATGCGGGAGGAAAGAGACCGGCATAGTCGACTGCGCCAGCCACGAGCGTGGCGAGAGATTGTCTCATTACTTGGGCGTAATCTAGCCGCACCGCGTAGCGCGGCGATGCTCCAGCAGCAGCGATCGTGTGACTTGCCGTCCGGAATGGTCCGGCGGCGGTCGCACGCAGGCGACCGCCGCCTCGTGCTCAGCGGTTCTCGTCTCCGCGGTCGCCCTGCCCTTCCTTCACCACCGTCTTGGCGTGCTGGCGACGGTCAGCGGCCAGGGAGCGGCCGACATCGACCTGATCCTCAGAGAAGTGGCCGTGCGCATCACGCCGCACATACCTCTTGTCGCCTGAATGAGGCTCTATGAGCTCGCGATTCGAGCTGCTCTTCGCGTGATGGTCTTTCGACGACGACTTGCTTCCTTTCTTTCCAGCCATTGTCAGCCTCCGAGTGGGAGTTTGACGAGTGTTTTGCAACGAACTTGCCAGCGCGCTGCATCTAGTCGCCTGTTGGGCGGCGACGTTGACCCGAACTACCGTGCCGACTAGATTCCTGTCTCTGACGCGGGGTGGAGCAGCCTGGTAGCTCGTCGGGCTCATAACCCGAAGGTCGCGGGTTCAAATCCCGCCCCCGCCATTCGACGGCCGGCCCGATGGGCCGGCCGTCGTCACGTTAGCGGGGGCCGCAAGTCGCTTGGCGGCCGTCCGATCGTTCGGCAGGGTAGCTCAGTTGGTGAGAGCGCACGACTCATAATCGTGAGGTCGAGGGTTCGAATCCCTCCCCTGCTATTTCACGTCTCCCCGACGCCGACGGCAATCGCGCGCTCAAGCTGGCTCCTCGCTCGCGTGCCGCATACCTTACGATCGATAGCTCCCTCTTCCGGAGAAGGCGCTGCCAGAAGGTAGAGTGGACGTGACGGGCGTGCTCGCGGATCGCTACCAGATCGAGCGGGAGATTGGTCGTGGCGGCATGGCGACGGTGTATCTCGCGCACGACCTGCGGCACGACTCCGCCGTAGCGGTCAAGGTTCTCCACGCCGAGCTCGCGGCGTTCCTAGGTCACGCACGCTTCGAGCGCGAGATTCAGATCACTGCGCGCCTCCAACATCCGAACATTCTCCCGGTCTTCGACTCGGGACGCGTCGGTGGGCTCGAGTATTACGTCACGCCTTATGTCGAAGGCGAGTCGCTGGCCGCACGCCTCGAGCGCGAGCAGCAGCTTCCACTCGACGATGCGCTCGACATCGCGTGCGAGATCGCCGATGCGCTCGCCTATGCACACGAGCGTGGCATCGTGCATCGCGACATCAAGCCGGGCAACATCCTCGTCACGCACGGCCATGCAGTCGTGGCTGACTTCGGGATCGCGCACATCGGCGATGCGACTCGCGAAGCCAGACTCACCGACAGCGGCATCGCGCTCGGGACTGTCGCATACATGAGCCCCGAGCAGGCATCGGGCGGCCAAGTCGATGGACGTAGCGACATCTACTGCCTCGGCTGCGTCGTGTACGAGATGCTTGCAGGGCAGCCGCCGTTCAGCGGCGCAAATGCTCAGTCCGTGATCGCGCGGCACATGATAGACCCACCGCCTCCCTTCGCGCGGTGCGGCCGTCAGTCAGCCCTGGTCTGGAAGCTGTCGTCCTCAAGGCGCTCGCGAAATCTCCGGCGGATCGCTTCGCGACTGCCAGCCGGCTTTAAGGATGCGATCCGGCGCGTGCAGGCTGACATCACGCGCGGTGGCACCGCGAGCGCCTCGCCGCCGCGCCGTTGGTCCAGGCGCGCGACGAGCGCGAGCTTCGCCGCGGCGGCCATCGTAGCGGCACTACTCGTCGCCGCCTCGGGACGCCTTCATCTGCACGGCGTCGTCGATCGACACTGCTGGAGTGGACAATCTCGCCGACGTCGCGGTGCTCTACTTCGACGACAACAGCCGGAAGCACGACATGGGCTACCTCGCGAGCGGACTCACCGACGAGCTCATTCAGGAGCTCAGCGCCGTCCCAGCACTTCACGTGATATCACGTAACGGCGTACTTCCGTTCAGGGACCGTGCGGTGGGGCTCGACAGCATCGCTGCGGCGCTGCATGTGGGAACGATCGTGACCGGAAGCGTGCAGACCTCAGGCGATCGAGTGCGGGTTGAGGCAGAGCTCATCGACGCAAAGTCGGGCAACCACGTCGGCAGCCGTACGATCGAGCGGCCGATGTCGGATCTCTTCGCGCTGGAGGACGGGGTGTCGCAGCAGGTGGCGACGCTGTTGCGCACGCGCGTCGGGCAACAGCTTCGCGTGCAACAGATCCGCGAAGGAACGTCAAGCGTGCAAGCGCAACAGTTGCTGCTGCGGGCGGCGGACGCACGCGACGCGGCCGCGACGATCGCCACTGACAGCCGCGCGGGAAGTGCGCAGGACGGGGTTCAACTTCTCGATCGAGGCGACTCGCTGCTCGCGCAGGCGGAAGACCGCGGATCCCGATTGGGTGCAGCCGGTGATCGCGCGCGGTTGGCTAATGTGGAGCGCCGCGCGGTTGTCGCCGGAGCGCAGCGCAGCCGCACGACTCACGCTCGCGCGCTCCTACGCCGACGACGCGGTGCGCCGCGCGCCGCACAACGCCGAAGCGCTCGCGCTACGCGGCACGGTTTCCTGGGAGATGGCAAAGATTGGAATGAGCGCCGCCGATGCAGCCTACATCGTTTCCGCAGAGCGTGACCTCCGCGCGGCGGTCACTATCGACACCACGCTCGCACCGGCGTGGGGAACGCTCAGCGCCCTCTTGCGGCTCAAGGGAAACGTTGCGGAAGCGAACATCGACGCACGCCGCGCTCTTGCGGAAGATTCGTTTCTGCAGGATGCGCCGTCCATTCTCGAAGCGTTGTATGCGAGCGAGCTATTGCTCGGCGATCGCACGTCGGCGCGCCAATCGTGCGACGAGGGACACCGGCGCTATCCGTCCGACTGGCACTTCGTCGAGTGCAAGCTGACGCATTCTTGCGTCGGACACGCCGGCGGCCGACCCGCGAAAGGCGTGGCAGCTCGTAGCGACGCTCGACAGCATGGATCCGCCAGCGCAGGCCGCTGCGGCTCGCGATCCGTACAATCCGATCTTCTGGCGAATGGTCGCAGCGCTCGTCTCGGCACGTGCTGGCGACCGCGACAGTGCGCGAGCTGTGATCGCATGGGCGACGCAGCAGGTAGGCCGCGATCCCGACCGCCGCGTGGATCTCGATTATGACGAGGCGTACGTCAGACTCGCACTCGGCCAGCCTGACGTCGCGATCAAGCTGCTCACCGATTACGTCACCGCCAGACCGGCACTGAAATCGTACGTAGCGCGGGATCCGCATTTCGCCACGCTGAGAGACGACCCGCGCTTCACGCAACGCTTCACGGCGATGCTTCAAACTCCTGCAAGGTGACCATCCGCAAGTTTGCGTCACCGCCGCGCACGATCAGCATGCTCGTCGAATCCGGCATGTGCGTCGTCGCGACGACGTTCACGTTGTCGAAAGCCTTGGCCATTCTCGCCACCTCGCCCGGCGTGCTGGACCTGATGTAGTAGGGCAGCACGAACTTCTCCACCGCCGCCTCACTCCAGAACATCGCATCGGCTCGCGTGGCGAGATCGGTGATCGGCCTGCCACCGGCGTCGACGATCCCTGAATCGACCGTGATCAAGCGAAGTTTCGCGCGGTCCGGCTGCGCACTCTTGGTGACGCATTCGAAGATCACATCGCGCGCGGCTGGCGGCTCGGTGGTGACTTCCGGTCCGTACTTCCCCCACGTGACGTAAGCAGGCTGGTCACGGATCCCATCGACCGCTTCGGCAAGCCTGCGTAGATCGTTGGCAGTGAGTTGTCGCTCTTCCATACGCTCTTCCGTGTGAGGAGGAATTCTGACCGGCGTGCAGGCAAATCTTACGCGTTGGTCTGGAATGCCGCCAGCGCCGCGAGCGCCTACCGGTGCGTCGCCGGGGGTGCGCTGTCGGGGATGAACCTGTACAGGATCTCGCGTGGCCCGCGCACGAGGCCGAATTCCTCACGCGCGATTCGCTCCTGCGTCACCGAGTCCGTTCGCACCAAGCGCTCGACACGAGCGAGGGAGTCGACGGCGCGTTGGAGCGAGTCGGCGCGCGCTGCGAGCGTCGCGATCCGACCGTGCAGCCTCACGATGTCGATCGTGCTGTACTCGCCACCTTCGATCGCGAAGTAGAGCGCCGCCGCGATGACGAGAAGCCACACCAAGCGCCCGCCCACAGCTGTGCTCCTACTACAAGCCGAAAATACTTCCGCCCGGATACTCGGCCACATCGCCGAGCGATTCTTCGATGCGGAGGAGCTGATTGTACTTCGCGATGCGGTCGGTGCGGCTGGCCGATCCAGTCTTGATCTGTCCGGCGTTGGTAGCCACCGCGAGATCGGCGATGAAGGTGTCCTCGGTCTCGCCGGAGCGGTGTGAGATGATGCTCTGATAGCCGTTCGCTCGCGCCAGCTCGATTGCTTCCAGCGTCTCGGTGAGTGTTCCGATCTGGTTGACCTTGACGAGAATCGCGTTCGCAATGTCCTCTTCGATCCCGCGTGCGAGGCGCGCGGTGTTCGTGACGAAGATGTCGTCACCGACGAGTTGAACCCGGTCACCGAGCGCTGCGGTGAGTGCGGCCCATCCCTCCCAGTCATCTTCCGCGAGACCATCCTCGATCGAGACGATGGGATACTTGTCGATCCAGCGCGTGTACAGCTCGATCATCCCGCTGACGTCGAAGGTGCCACCCTTGCTCTTCTTGAACGTGTACGATCCGTTCTTGCCCAGCTCTGACGCCGCAACGTCGAGCGCGAACGCGACGTCCTGGCCGACGCGGTAGCCTGCTCCTTCGACCGCGGCTACGAGCGACTGCAGCGCTTCCTCGTCGCTGCCGAGATCCGGCGCGAAGCCGCCCTCGTCACCGACAGCCGTGGAAAGTCCGCGCTTCGACAGAACCTTCTTGAGCGAGTGGAAGACTTCGGCGCCCATGCGCAGCGCGTTCGAAAAGCTGTCAGCACCAACCGGCACGATCATGAACTCCTGCACGTCGACAGTATTGCTCGCGTGCGCGCCGCCGTTGAGGACGTTCATGAGTGGCACAGGCATCACGCGCGACATGGCTCCGCCGAGGTACCGATACAGCGGGACGTCGAGCTCCGCCGCCGCAGCGCGCGCCGCGGCAAGCGATACCGCAAGGATCGCGTTCGCGCCGAGTCGCTCCTTGTTGTCGGTACCATCGAGCACGATCATCGCACGATCGAGCGCTACCTGATCGAGCGCGTCCATGCCGATGATCTCTGGCTGGATCTCCTCCTCCACCGCCGAGACTGCTTTCAACACTCCCTTTCCGCCGAATCGTTTCGCGTCGCCGTCACGCAGCTCGATTGCTTCGTGCTCCCCAGTCGACGCTCCGCTCGGAACCGACGCGCGGCCGGTCACGCCGCTGTCCAGAGTGACGTCGGCCTCAACGGTCGGATTGCCGCGGCTGTCCAGTATCTCTCGCGCGCTGAGCTCTACGATTGCTGACATTGTTCGGGATCTTGATTGTGTAGGTAAAGGTCGTTCATCGCGGCGGCCATCGCGTCATGCACGCGACGAGCGAGCGCATCGCGATCGCCGTAAGCCAGATCCGCGGTCGGGATCGGCGTGAGCAGATGCACGTCCACGTCGCCCGGGTGAATGAGCACGGATTTCTTCGGCAGTATCTCGATAGTTCCGTGCACGAGACACGGCACTATCGGCGCGTGAGCGTTTATCGCAAGCACGAATGGTCCCTTCTTGAACGGGCGCACGGGGTAGGAGCGACCGCGTGTTCCTTCGGGGAAAAGTACAACGGACGCGCCGTTCATGACACGCTCCGCGGCTACGTCCAGCGCACCGACCGCGGCCTTCTGATTCTGTCGCTCGATTGGAATCGTCCCGACCGCGCGGATCCCAGGGCCGAACACCGGAATCTTGAACAGCTCGGCCTTCGCGACGAAATAATGCCGCGGCAGCGACTCGACAAGCGCCGGAATGTCGAAGAGCGAGACGTGGTTAGCCGTGAATATGAACGGCCCGGGTCCGGGAATGTTTTCACGTCCATGAAGATGAACACGCACTCCCGCCGCCCACAGAATGCCGCGCGACCACCAGTTGGGAAGCACCTCGTAAACGCCGCCCTGTCGATCAGGGATGCCGAACAGCGCTGCAAGGAGGACGATCGGCGCGAACGTGACTGTGAGCACGAGAGCGACCAGTATCGTGAAGAGCGTTCGGATTGCCGCGAGCACGATCATTCGTGAATCACTCAACGATCACGTGTCGAAGTGATCGAAGCCGCCGCGACCGAGATCCACAAGCGCTCCGTCGAGCAAAGTGCGCACTCCCGGCTCGCCGTCTCGTACGACGCCGATCTGCGTCAGCTGGATTCCAAAACGCGCGGTGAATGCGGCGGTGTCTATGGGAATCGCGGACGTGACGAGCAGCTCGTATTCCTCACCTCCGACAGCCGCATCGTTTGGCGCGACGCCCGGCACGCAGGGAAGCAGCCCGATGTCGAGCTCGATGGTGACGTTGCTCGCTGCCGCGACATGGCGTGCGTCGGCGACAAGGCCGTCGGATATGTCGATCGCGCCGCGCGCACCGCGTCCAGCGAGCCAGCGAGCCTCGCGGATGCGCGCGTGCGGCGCGGCGAAGCGCTCGCGCCATTCTTCGCGCGGCTGCTTCCCTGCCAACAGATCGCGCACGGCCGCCGCGGGCCCGCCGAGCTCGCCGGTGACGTACACGCGGTGCCCGTTGCGCGCAGCATCGCGCGTGAGCGGCTCGCGCGTGGTGCCGAAAACAGTGAACGTGAGCGACAGCTCGCTCGCGCGAGTCGTATCGCCGCCGAACACTCGCACCGACGCTGCGCGCGCAGCGCGAGCGATGCCTTCCATGAGCTGGTCCGGCTCGTCAGGGAGATCGCGCGAGACAGTCATCGCGATGAGCATCCCGACGCCGGCGGCGCCCATTGCCGCGATGTCGCTGAGCGCGGCTGTTGCCGCACGGTAGCCGATCTCATCGACCGAGAGCCACTCGCGCCTGAAGTGAACGCCCTCGACGGATGTATCGGTGCTGAGCGCGAGCATGTTGTCGCGCGGCACGTGGATCAGCGCCGCGTCGTCGCCGATGCCTGCGGCGAGCGAGCCGAGCCGGCGAATCATTCGCCGCACGCGCCTGAACTCCTCGCCCGGGCCGAACGCGATCTCGTGCTCGTACAACGTCATGCGACTGCTGGGGAGCGTTGCAAGCTCGGGGTAACGCGGGCGCATGCTGTCGTCGATCTCCCATGCGCGCGGCAGCTCGGCCAGCACATCCTCCAGCGTGTGTCCGCGCACCGATCCAACGAGCTCCGCAGCGCGTCCGTGGACCCAGGCGCCGCACGCAGCAGCATCATGCGGCGCGCACCCCTGCGCGAGGAGCGTCGCAATGATGCCGCCCAGCGCATCACCGCTTCCGCCAGTGGCGAGCACCGGCGTTCCCGTCGCGCTCACGTAGCGGTTCTCGTGCGATGAGACGACGGTCGGCGTACCCTTGAGCAGAACGGTTGCGCCGATGCGTGCGGCGATCGTTGCGCCGATGTCGAACCGACGCGCGAGGATGTCGTCGATCTCGGTGCCGGCGAGGCGCGCGAGCTCACCGGGGTGAGGAGTGACGATGGCTTCGCGTCCCGACAGCAAGCGAGCGAGCGCATCGAGGTCTCCATCGAACGCGTTCAAGCCGTCAGCATCGACGACGACGGGGCCCCGCCACTCGTGCAGCACCTCGCGCACGAGACGCTCGACGTCCGATCCGCGCCCGAGCCCCGGGCCGATCAGGACGACATCGGCCCAGTCCTGGATCGCCGCCGTCGCCGCGTTGAGCCGTCCCGTGAGCGCCTCTGGGATCCTCGAATGAGCGGTCGCGATATTTGCCTGCGCGGTAATGACCTTCACGAGCCCTATCCCGGCGCGAAGCGCTCCTTCCGCAGCGACGATTGCTGCGCCGCCCATGCCTTCCCCTCCCGCAACCACCGCGAGCTTCTTGCGAGTTCCCTTGTTCGCGTCCGCTGCGATGTGAGGAATGCGGCTCTTCACGAATGCGGCATCGACGAGCAGCGGGAGCGTTACGCTCTCGCTTCCCAGTCCGATGTCCACCGCGACGATCTCACCGCACGCCTCACGCGACACGAGAAGCCCGCGCTTCACCGTCCCGAACGTCACGGTGAGGTCGGCAGCCGCGCAATCGTCGCACTCTCCCGTAGTGGCATCGAGCCCGGACGGCACGTCTACCGCGACGAGCCTCGCGCCGGAAGCGCGCATCGCTCTCATGCGTCCGAGCGCTTCAACGACTGGCGACCGCGGTCTACCTGCGGCGCCCGTGCCGAGCACAGCATCGATCACGACGCCCGGTGCGGCGACGTAGCGCGAAATGAGTGGGAGCGCCGCAGCGCGCTCCGCCACGGCGTCGGCCGCGGCAGCCTCGGCCACCTCGATCACCGCGACCGCGCAGCCGGTGCGCGCGAGAGCCGCGGCGATGCACCACCCGTCGCCGCCGTTGTTGCCCGCTCCAGTGAAGACGACCGCGCCGCGAGCAAGCTCACGCTGAAATCGCTGCGACAGCACGCTTGCCGCGCTAGTGGCGGCGACGCGCATCAGTGCGCGAGACGGAATACCGGACGCGATCGCGGCGGCGTCGAGCTCCGCCGACTCCGCTGCGCTCGCTACGCGAGCAGACACGCTGTCAGCTACGCCACGCGCTCAAACGAGCGCGGTGCCATTCCACGGGTAGCGCCGCTCGAAAGCGTCGTAGAAGTCGAACACGTCGGTGAACTGATCACGCGTGTCGGACGGAAGACTCGCGAGAAAGCCGAGCTCGACGAGGGTGAATACGACTGACCCGATGTCGTCGCTGCTCGTGAGCCCCCAACCCTCGAGCACCAGGCGCGACATGACTCCAAAGCGCTCGAGCGCGAGGTCGCGACAAGCGAGAGCCAGCTCGCGTCCGCTGATGTGACGCCTCACCTCGAGCGCAGTCTGCGCGTGCTCCAGCGCCGCGAGCACGAAAAGGTACGCGCCTTCCTCGAAGCGAGACTCGCGCGAGCGAATCTGCTCCATGATACCGTCGCGGAATGCCAGCTGCGCCACGCTATGCCTCTCCGCGCGCGCAAAAGGATCCCTGATACAAGGGAAAGCGCTCGGCGAGCGCCAGCACGTCGCGCCTCACAGCGGAGGTCACGGTTTCGTCATCAGGCGACGCCGCAATGCGATCGATCATCGCGGCGATGCTGCCCATCTCATTCTCCCCCATTCCGCGGGTCGTGACCGCCGGCGTACCGACCCGAATACCGCTCGTCACGAACGGCGACTGCGTCTCGCGCGGGACGGTGTTCTTGTTGACGGTGATCGCGGCACGGTCGAGCGCCTGTTCGAGCGCCTTCCCCGTCAGTCCGCGTTTGCGAAGATCCACGAGCATGAGATGAGTGTCGGTTCCACCGGATACAATGTCGAAATCGTGTTGCGAGAGTGCGGCGGCCAGAGCCTTGGCGTTGGCGATGATCTGCCTGCAGTAGTCCCCGAACGACGGCGCCAGCGCCTCTTTCAGCGCCACTGCCTTCGCCGCGATCACATGCTCCAGCGGGCCACCCTGCGTACCCGGGAACATCGCCTTGTCGATGGCCTTGGCGTGCTCGGCCTTGCACACTATGAGGCCACCGCGCGGTCCGCGCAATGTCTTATGTGTGGTGGTCGTCACCGCGTCGGCGTACGGAACCGGCGATGGGTGCAGCCCCGTCGCGACCAGACCCGCAATGTGCGCCATGTCCACCACGAACTTGGCGCCGATCTCGGCCGCCACTTCGGCGAACGCGGGGAAGTCGATGGTCCGGGCGTATGCGCTCGCGCCGGCGATGATCATCTTGGGACGCTCGGCGCGGGCTATCTCGCGCATCCGGCCGTAATCGATGTACCCGCTGTCGTCCACGCCGTAGTGAATCGCGTGATACAACAGGCCGGAGAAGTTGACCGGGGAGCCATGCGTGAGGTGGCCGCCCTGCGACAGATCGAGACCGAGGACCGTGTCGCCCGGCTTGAGGAAGGCGAGATAGACCGCGGCATTTGCCTGAGCGCCGGAGTGCGGCTGCACGTTGGCGTGCTCCGCGCTGAACAACTTCTTCGCCCGGTCTATCGCGATCTGCTCGACCTTGTCCACCACTTCGCAACCGCCGTAGTACCGCTTTCCCGGCAAGCCCTCGGCGTACTTGTTGGTGAGCGGAGTGCCCATCGCCTGGAGCACCGCGAGCGAGACGAAGTTCTCGCTCGCGATCAGCTCGAGGCCGCGACGCTGCCGCGCGGTCTCCTCCACGATCAGCTCGGCGATGTCGGGATCTTCATCCCAGACCGCGCCGAGATCGTTGCTGACTGCAATAGGTGAAACCGTCATCTCGTTCCTTGCTGCACCACAGGGGTCACGCGTGAGCGTTCATGACTTGCGCGGCCACTGCGGCCACGTGCGCATCATCGAATTTACCGCGCCGAGTCGCCGCTCGGCGAGCCGATCGGCCGCACGGTACGTTGGAATCCCGTCGGTGCGCGCGATCTCGTATACACCGAGAATCGTGTCGTAGATCTCGTCCGCCTTCCTGAACGAGCGCTTCGAGTCCCAGCCGGCGAGCTCGCTGTAAACGTTGATGACTCCGCCTGCATTCGCGACGTAATCTGGCGCGTAGAGAATTCCGCGCTCCTCGAGCATGTCACCGTGGCGCTCCTCGAGAAGCTGATTGTTGGCGCCGCCTGCCACGATCTCGACCTTCAGCTTCGGAATCGTTTCGTCATTGATGATGCCGCCGAGCGCGCAAGGCGCAAAGATGTCCGCGTCAGCGGAGAAGATCGCATCGCCCTCGACCGCCTTCGCGTTCGTCTCAGCCAGCACGCGTGCAACACGGTCAGTGTCGATGTCGGACACGATCACAGTGGCGCCTGCCTTGTCGAGCGCCTTCGCCAGGTGGCGACCGACATTGCCGCATCCCTGCAGCGAGACCGTCTTGCCTTCGAGATCATCGGAGCCCCAGCGGTACATCGCCGACGCCTGGATCGAGCGAAAGACTCCGTGCGCCGTGACGGGCGACGGATCGCCGGACTTCCCCGCGAGGCCGGCGACGTAGTCCGTCTCCATGTGCACGAAATCCATGTCCGACGTGCTCGTCCCGACGTCTTCCGCCGTGACGTAGCGCCCGCCCAGACTCTCGACGAAACGCCCGTGCGCGCGGAAGATCATCTCGCGTCGCGTCGCGCGGTTGTCGCCGATGATCACTGCCTTGCCGCCGCCCAGGTTTAACCCCGCGACGGCGTTCTTGTAGGTCATTCCGCGCGACAGACGCAGCGCGTCGGTGAGCGCGGCCTCGTCGGTCGCATAATTCCAGAAACGAGTGCCGCCGAGTGCGGGGCCGAGGGTCGTGTCGTGGATGGCGATGATTCCGCGATACCCAGAGGACGGATCGGAGCAAACAACCACCTGCTCGTGTCCCATTTCGGCGATCGTATCGAACAACTTCATGCGTACAGCTCCCGTGCTATGACGATGCGTTGGATTTCCGACGTCCCTTCGTAGATCTCGGTGATCTTGGCGTCGCGGAAGTATTTTTCTACCGGGTAATCCTTGATGTAACCATAGCCACCGAAGATCTGAATTGCCTCGGTGGTGACTGACATGGCCGTCTCGCTCGCGAAGAGCTTGGCCATCGACGCTGCCTGCGTGACTTTCTCACCAGCGTCTCTTGCGCGCGCCGCCATGTGAAGCAGAGCGCGCGATGCGGCGATCCGCGTCGCCATGTTGGCGAGCTTGAACTGAATCGCCTGGTTGTCCCTGATGGGGCGGCCGAACTGTCGCCGCTCGCCAGCGTAAGCTACGGCCGCGTCGAGTGCTGCTCGCGCGATGCCGATCGCCTGCGCCGCAATTCCCATCCGTCCCTTCTCGAGCGACTCCATCGCATAGATGAATCCCGAGCTAGGATCGCCGAGTAAGTTCGCCGCGGGTACGCGAAGATCATCCAGCACGAGCTGGACCGTCGGCGACGCACGCAGCCCCATCTTGTCTTCCTTCTTCCCAATCTTGAGGCCGGGGAGATCAGGCGTCACGATGAACGCGCCGATCCCGCGCGCGCCGCGTCGTAGCTCCGCGGTGTCGGTGCGCGCCTGAACGAGGATCACGCCGGCGTATGCTCCGGCCGACACCCACGATTTCGTTCCGTTCAGGACCCACTCGTCGCCGTCACGCACTGCTTGAGTCGTGAGCGAAGCAGCGTCGGAACCCGCCTCGGGTTCGGAGAGCGCGAAGGCGCCGAGCGACTCGCCGCGAGCCATCGGCTTGAGGAAGCGCTCGCGCTGCTCCGCCGACCCGTGCGCGAGGATCATCTGCGTCGGCAGCGAGTTGTGCACGCTCATCATGACCGCAACTGACGCATCTGCTGCGGCGATCTCCTCGAGCGCGACGAGATACGTGAGTGTGTCGAGCCCGAGTCCGTCGTACTCCTCGGGAACGAGCATCCCGAGAAAGCCTAGCTCGCCGAGCTTGGTCACGAGCGACGGCTCGAAGTGCGCATCGCGATCCCATTGCGCCGCGTACGGCGTGATCTCGCGCGCTGCAAAGTCACGCGCGACCTGCTGAACGCCGCGCTGCTCTTCGGTCAGCTGCGAAAGGTCAGCCATACTTGTAGAAACCGCGCCCACTCTTGCGACCGAGCCATCCCGCCGCGACGTACTTCTTCAGCAAGGGGCAAGGACGATACTTCGGATCGCCGAGTCCATCGTGCATGACTTCGAGAATCGCGACGCACGTATCCAGACCGATGAAGTCCGCAAGCGTGAGCGGTCCCATGGGGTGGTTCATTCCCAATTGCATCACGGTGTCGATCGCTTCCGGCGTGCCCACGCCTTCCATCACGCAATAAACGGCTTCGTTGATCATCGGCATCAGAATCCGATTGGCGACGAAGCCGGGATAGTCATTCACCTCGACAGGCGTCTTGCCGAGTGCAGTACTGATCTCGACCACCTTCCGCGTGGTCGCGTCGGACGTCGCGAGCCCACGAATGATCTCGACGAGCTTCATCACCGGAACCGGATTCATGAAGTGCATTCCCACAACATTCTCGGGGCGCTTCGTCTTGGCCGCGATGTCGGTGATGGAGATCGAGCTCGTGTTGGTGGCGAGAATCGCGGACTCCGGTGCAAGGTTATCGACGTCTGCGAAGATCTTGTACTTGAGTGCGACGTTCTCCGTCGCGGCTTCTATCACGAGTGAGGCGTTGCTCACAGCATCGACCGAAGTCGCGAGCGAGATGTTGGCGAGCGTCGCCTGCTTCGCGGCATCGTCGATGGTCCCCTTCTTTACCTGACGGTCGAGGTTTTTCTCGATCGTTGCGCGGCCGCGGTCGAGCGCCGCCTGTGCGACGTCGATCATCGTGACTGCGAAGCCGGATTGCGCAAACACGTGCGCTATACCGTTCCCCATCTGTCCCGCGCCGATCACAGCAACTCGTTCTGCCATCCCTCTATCTCTCCAGCCTCAGGCGGCTCATGTGCCGCGCGTACAGGTAGAACATGATCGCGAACATCGCGAGCCCGGCTGCGACGCCACCCTCGGGTCCCCAAGCGCCGCCGGTCAGCCACGCCGGTCCCGAGCTCACCGTTGCGTAGGTGGGCTCGGGCAGCTGCAATCCGCTGACCGCGCTGTGGAGGCCCTCCGCCATCGTCGCGTTCCACGCGAAGTGGACCATCCACGCCGCGTAGAGGCTTTCAGTGACGATGAGTATAGTGCTCAGGAAGAAGCCCGCGATGATGACGAGCAGCACCGACTGCGCATCAACGCCCGGGTTCCCAAGGTGAAGAAGTCCGAATGCGATGCTCGTTCCGATGACAGCCCAGCGCCAGCCGGCGCTCTCGCGCAACACTGCGAAGATGTAGCCTCGCAGAAGCAGCTCTTCGGTGAGCGCGGCCGGCAGAAACACGAGCACGCCCCAACCCGCGCTTGCGAGCCAGCTTCCCGGGGGCGCGCTCACAAGCCGCAGCTCGTGCCCCGCGAGCAACAGCAGCGAGGGCACTCCAATCGCTATCGCACCGACGATGATCCCGAGCGCGAACATCCATGGACGCGCGGAGTCGCGCCCGAGGCGCACGAACTGCCAATCCCGCCCGTCGATCCAGTGGGTCGCAACGAAAGTCGCAGCGAGCAGCGCGAGCATTCCGACCCACGAGTTGAGCGCGAGCAGTGCGAGCGGCGACGTGACGCGCGCGGTGTTCGCGATGAGCGCGAGAGCAAAGAACGCCGCGACGCATATGGCGATGAAGATCGCTATTCGCCATGGTGCGCGAAGTTTTCCATCAGTTGAAATGAAGAGGTCGCGCGCGCGCAATCACTCAGCTCGGACGCTCGACGCTGAGCGCCACCGCGTTGCCGCCGCCGAGACAGAGCGTGGCGAGTCCGGTGCGCTTGCCGCGATCCTGTAGCGCGTAAAGCAGCGTCGTCAGAATGCGAGCGCCGCTCGCTCCGATCGGATGCCCGAGCGCGATCGCGCCGCCGTTGACGTTCACGCGATCCCAGTCCCAACCAAGTCCCGCTCCGTCGGCGAGCGACTGCGATGCGAACGCCTCGTTGGCCTCGATGAGGTCGTAGTCGCCGATCTTGGTGCCCGCCTTCTCCATCAGCTTCTGCACCGCAACGATCGGCGCGAAGAAGAGATCCTCAGGAGCGCCACCGCCGGTCGCGTACGCGGTGATCCGGGCCATGATCGGGAGCCCGTTCGCGCGTGCGAACTCCTCGCTCGTCACTACGAGCGCGGATGCGCCATCGTTCAGACTGGATGCGTTGCCCGCGGTGACCGTCAGCTCCGCGTTCTTGTCCTTACCGGGGAACGCGGGACGAAGCTTCGCGAGCGACTCGACCGTCGTATCCTTGCGCGGTCCCTCATCGGTATCGATCGTCGTCGGCCCCTTCCGGCCCGGCACTTCGACCGGCGTGATCTCGGGCTTGAACTTGCCGGTCTCGATCGCGATGGTCGCCCTGGAGTGCGACAGCGCGGCGAACTCGTCCTGCTGCTCACGCGTGAGGTTGGCCTTGCGTGCGGTGTAATCCGCGTGGCCACCCATGTGCACGTCGCAGAACGAGCACCACAGGCCGTCCTTTATCAGGCCATCGACGAGCTTCTGGTCGCCAAACTTCACACCATTGCGATAGCCGTACACGTAGTACGGCGCGTTCGACATCGACTCCTGCCCGCCGGCGACCACCGCCTGCTCGTCTCCCGCCTTGATCGACTGCGCGGCGAGCATCACAGCCTCGAGCCCGGAGCCGCATACCTTGTTGACGCGTAGTCGCGGCGACCGTGTCCGGGAGGCCGGCCTTGAGCGCCGCCTGGCGCGCCGGCGCCTGGCCTACTCCGCCCTGCAGGACGTTCCCCATGAGGACGTTCCCAACCGCCTCCGGGGAAATCCCCGCGCGCTGGATGGCCGCGCGAATGGCGGCCGCGCCCAGTTCCGGCGCCGTTAGAGGAGCGAGGCCGCCCAGAAAGCGCCCGATGGGCGTACGGGCAGCCGAAACAATGACTGGCAGTCGAGACAGATCAGGCATGGGGCTCGGGCGGTGGGATCGATCGAAAGGTAATCGAGCCCAGTTCGGCGCAGGACTGCCACGTGAGTCACCCGAGCCCCGTTCCGACCAGCCGCCGAACCCGGCGCTGGTCGCTCTTCGCGCTTAGTGCTTATGGCCGTGCGAGTGCGAGTGAGTCTCACTCGAGCTGTGCGACGACTTCCCAGCTCGCGCCAACTCTTTTCCTGCACGTCGATGCCGTAGTGCTTCGCTGCCTTCTTGATGTTGGCGAAAGCCTGATCGCGCTCCGCGTCGGTCACGCCCTCCACCTGATCGAAGCGCGCCAGCGCGTTCTTCACGTGCTGCGCGTCAGTCAGCGGCTCTTTGCGCTCTTTGGGAAAGGCGTAAACGCTCTCGGGAAGGTTGTTGCGGTCTTCCGTGTCCAGCTTGCCGTGCTCCGTGCTCGGCTTCCAGGTAGTGTTCTCACTCATGCGTTCCTCCACGCAATCGGTATGTGGCGGCCGCGTGTGCGCGATCCCGCCACATATATCAATCGCATCGACCATACCGGAAGCGCGCGGCGGAGCGAGCCGTCGGCGCGTCGAGGGAGCCGCCTAGAGCTCGAGCGCCCGCGCAGCAATGCGCACGCCGAGCGCCGTGATGAACTCACCCAGTGGCATGACGTCCTGCTTGTTTCCCGCGCCGCGCGTGCGCACGGCGACCGTGCCCGCTTCTGCTTCGCGCTTTCCGATCACCGCCATGTAGGGGACTTTCATCGTCTCGCCTTCGCGAATGCGGTAGTTGAGCGTCTGCGCGCGGTCATCCAGGTGCGCGCGAACGCCTGCTGCCAGAAGTGCCTCGTACACCGAGCGCGCGGCCGGCGTCGCGTCGTCGGAGATCGGAATCACACGCACCTGCTCCGGCGCGAGCCAGAGCGGGAATGCACCCGCGAAGTGCTCGATCAGTATCGCGATGAAACGCTCGAACGAGCCACTCACCGCGCGATGGATCACGACCGGTCGGTGGCTGGTGTTGTCCTCCCCGACGTAGTTGAGATCGAAGCGCTCCGGCGCGTTGTAATCGAGTTGGATCGTGCCGAGCTGCCACGCGCGGCCGATCGAATCGGTGACGTCGAAATCGATCTTCGGGCCATAGAACGCGCCGTCGCCCGGCTTGAGCTCGTACGGCATTCCGGTCGCCTCGAGCGCTGCGCGCAGCGCGCCTTCCGCCCGATCCCACAGTGCGTCGGAACCGATGCGCTGCTCCGGGCGCGTCGCGAACTTCAGCGTCGCGGTGAGACCGAACGTCTCGTAGTAGCCGAGTATGAATTGAAGCAGGAAGTGAACTTCGTCGGTGATCTGATCCTCGCGCAGAAAGACGTGACAATCGTCCTGCGCGAATTGCCGCACACGAGTCAGCCCGGAAAGCGTCCCGGAAAGCTCGTTCCTGTGCAGCACGTCGAACGTCACCAGCCGGAGTGGTAGCTCGCGGTACGAGTGCTTCGACGATCCGTAATAGACGTAGTGCGACGGACAGTTCATCGGCTTGAGCGACATGTCGTGCTCACCAGTCTCGTTGTCGAGGATGAGGAACATGTTCTCCTTGTACTTCCCCCAATGCCCCGACTGCTCCCACAGCGTCTTTGTGTAGATGAGCGGAGTCTTGATCTCCTGGAACGCGCCGCGCTGCCGCTCGCGCACGAAATCGACCAGCGTGTTGTAGAGCGTGGTGCCGCGGGGCGTCCAGAAGATCGCGCCAGGCGAGATCGGATGGATCTGGAACAGATCGAGCTGCTTGCCGAGCACGCGGTGATCGCGCCGCTTTGCCTCCTCGATGCGATGGAGATAAGCGTCCAGATCCTCCTTCCTGAACCATGCAGTAGCGTAGATGCGTTGGAGCATCTGGCGCTTCTCGTCGCCGCGCCAGTATGCGCCAGCAGTGTGCAGCAGCTTGAAATGCTTGAGGTACGACGTGTCGGGGACGTGCGGACCGCGGCAGAGGTCCGTGAACGGTCCGTCGGTGTAGGTCGAGATCACCTCGTCATCACCGAGCTCGGACAGCCGTTCAAGCTTGAGCGGATCGTCCGCGAAGACACGCGCGGCCTCGCTCCTGTTGAGCTCTGCGCGCACGAACGGGAACTTCTCGCGCCGTCGACCCGCTTCATCTCGGTCTCGAAAGCCTCGAGATCGTCTGGAGTGAACGGGTGTGCTACCTCGAAGTCATAGTAGAACCCGTCCTCGATGGCCGGACCGAATCCTATCTTCGCGTCGGGGCGCAGCCGTCTGACCGCGGTCGCGAGGATGTGAGCACCAGAGTGCCGCAACACATCGAGTGCGCGGGGATCCTTTTCGGTGAGCACGCGAAAGCTTCCACTCGTACGAAGCGGCGTCGCGAGATCCTGGATCTGACCGTCGAGCTCGACGGCGATCGCCGCTTTCAGAAGCCGCTCGCCGATCGACCGCACGACCTCGGACGGCAAAGTTCCTTCTGGTACGGATCTTACCGATCCGTCCGGAAGCGTTAGCTCTAACAAGGAAAGTTTCCGTTTTGGGGGAGCGCTGGGTGGCCTTCTTCTTGCCCCGCTCAACCTTGAACACCACCTTATCCAGCGTATGCGAAAGCTATCGTTCGAAGAAAACCTGCGCCACAGGCTGCGTGACCTGCCGCGCTTCCGTTATCGCGAGGAGCGCTCGCGCACCGAGGGGCTTCTCTTTCTCGCCGTCGGCGCGATTGCAGGAATCGCCGCTGGCGCGGTGATCGCGCAGAAGTTCGGGGGATTCAACGCCATCACCGAGCGGCTTCGTGGCCGCTTCGCGGGTGAAGAAGAGGAGGGTGGCGACGAGGAGTACGAAGGCGCCGAGTATTACGAGGACGATGAGGGTGAGGATGACGAGGAAGAGCTCACCCCGATGGAGCAGCTCGAGGAGCGAGTCCTCGAGGCTTACCACAACGACCCGATCCTGAGCGAGCGCGCCATCGACATCGGCGCGATCGACGATGGAATCATCGAGCTCACGGGCTGGGTGTACGCGGCCAGCGAAGCAGAGCACGCCGTCACCGTCGCGCGCGGAACTCCGGGCGTCGACACCGTCGTCAACAGGCTCGCGGTGCGCGCTCAGGAAGATCAGCTCGGCGATGCCGCCGACCATTACGCGAGCGGCGACGACCGCTACACCGAAGCGCACTGGGAAGGCCAGCAGGTCGGGACCGGCAGGCCACGCCAGGGCAACTCAAGCCAACCGGGTCGCCACGCTGACCCACGTGTGGAACTAGAGGACCGATGGATGAACGAAGCTGAAGCATACCGCGAGGCCGCGGACAACGTCGAAGGACTCGCCGAGCGGCGTACGAAGACAGGGCGGAAGGGCGGCAGGACGGACGGCTCGCCCGTTGCACCGACCGGCGTACCAAAGGCCGATCACGTCGCAAATCCCGAGGAAGGAACGCCTCCGGCGGGAGCGCAGTAGGGTCACGCTGCGTTAGATTGGGCGGTTTATGATGCCGCCCGATTCCGCCGACATTCCTCCCCAGTACGACGCGGCGGCGACCGAGCGCGAGTGGTATCAGCGCTGGATCGCCGCCGGCGCGTTTACGGCGCACGCCGACCAGACGACGCGCCTTGGCGGCCCGCGCACGCCGTTCACGATCGTCATGCCGCCGCCCAACGTCACCGCGGTGCTTCACGTCGGCCACGGGCTCAACAATACCGTGCAGGACGTCATCGCCAGGTGGCGCAGGATGACCGGCGACGAGACGCTCTGGCTGCCGGGAACGGACCACGCAGGGATCGCGACCCAGAACATCGTCGAGAAGCAGCTCGCGCGGGAAGGAAAGACGCGCTTCGATCTCGGGCGCGACGCGTTCGTCGCGCGCACCACTGAGTACGTCACCGACACGGGTGGCGCGATCCTCGATCAGCTTCGCGCGATAGGCGCCTCGTGCGACTGGTCACGTACCGCATACACTCTCTCGCCAGAGCTATCGCGCGCGGTGCGCGAGGCGTTCGTCACACTGTACGAGCGCGGCCTGGTCTACCGCGGCCACCGCGTGATCAACTGGTGCCCACGCTGTCTCACATCGTTGAGCGACGAGGAGGCTGAGCGCGAGGAAGAGAGCGGCGCGCTCTACCAGATCAGATACCGCGTCGCCGACGCACCCGATCGCGCGCTCGTCGTCGCGACGACGCGCCCGGAGACGATGCTCGGCGACGTCGCAGTCGCGGTGAATGCGAGCGACGAGCGCTACGCGCGATCTCGTCGGAAGATTCGTGCGCTTGCCGATTGTGGACATCGAGATCCCGATCATCGCCGATGATTACGCGGACCCCGCATTCGGTACCGGCGTGGTGAAGATCACTCCTGCGCACGACCCGAACGATTTCGAGGTTGGGCGACGGCACGATCTTCCGACGCCGGTCGTGATGACTCCCGACGGACGGATGGACAACGGCGCAGGCGCAGTGGAGCGTGTGCCTGACGATCTGCGCGGCGTCGATCGGTTCGAGGCACGCGAGCGGATCATTCATCTACTTCGTGCGCGCGGCGAGCTGGTCAAGATCGAGAAGCACGACCATGCTGTGCCGCATTGCTATCGCTGCGGCACGGTCGTAGAGCCGCGCCTCTCCGACCAGTGGTTCGTGAAGATGAAGCCGCTCGCTGAGCCGGCGCTCGACGCGGTGAAGTCCGGACGTATTCGCATACTCCCCGAGAAGTGGGAAGCTGTCTACGTGAACTGGCTCGAGAACATCCGCGACTGGAACATCTCGCGCCAGCTGTGGTGGGGTCACCGCATTCCAGTGTGGTACTGCAAGCGCAACGGCTGCGTCACCGTGAGTCGCACCGACATCGCTGCATGCTCGACTTGCGGTGGGGATGTAACGCAGGACGAGGACGTTCTCGACACGTGGTTCTCGTCCTGGCTATGGCCGTTCTCCACACTCGGCTGGCCGGACACGAACGCGCAGGATCTCCGCGCATTCTATCCGACCGACGATCTCATCACCGCGCCCGAGATTCTCTTCTTCTGGGTCGCGCGAATGATCATGGGCGGCTACGCGTTCATGGGCGACGCGCCGTTCCACACGGTCTACCTTCACGGCACGGTGCGCGACACCAATCACGTGAAGATGTCCAAGTCGCTCGGCAACGGCATCGATCCGCTCGATGTCGTCAGGATGTTCGGCGCCGACGCGCTGCGCTACACGGTGATCGCGGGGATGGGAATGGGCGCCGATCTGACGCTCGACCCGCGTGATCTCGAAGCGTCGTTCGCGCCCGGCCGCAATTTCGCCACCAAGCTCTGGAACATCGGACGCTTCCTTCTGACGAAAGTTGGAGCTGGCGACGTCGTCCGCGCTCGACGACATTCCAGACGATCAGCTCACGCGCGCCGACCTCTGGATCCTCGAGCGGTTGAATCTCGCTATCGCCGAGTGCGACGCCGCGCTCGGGCCGGCTCGCCCGCAGGGCGACGTGTGGAAGATTGACCAGCTGCGCAGCGGACTGCGCCTCAACGAGTACGCAGAGTCGGCACGCAGGTTCGTCTGGAACGAGCTGGCAGATTGGTACCTCGAGAGCGTGAAGCCGCGGCTGCTGGCTGACGGACCCGACCGCGATGTCGCGCGCGCCGTGCTCGTGCACGTCTTCGACGCCGCGCTCAGGCTGCTTCACCCCGTAGTGCCATTCATCAGCGAAGCGTTGTGGCAACGACTGCCGGCGCGTGTCGGAGACTCGCCGCTGCTCGCCACCGCTGCGTGGCCGCGAGTCTCACGCGAGTACGTCGGCTCGGTCGAGTTCGAGCGCGTGCGCGACGCGGTGAATGCGCTTCGCGCGCTGCGTGCGCAGTATGGCATTCCCGCCGCGAAGATCCTCGACGCTCACATACTCTCGAGCGACGCCGCTACTATCTACCGTGAGGAAGCTAGCGTGATCGGGAGTCTCGGCCGCGCGACTCTCCGCGTGGGCGGAGATGCTGCTGGTGCAGCAGCGCACGTCCTGCTCCCCGACGGGAGCGACCTCGCGGTCTCGCTGGGCGATGTAGTCGATCTCGCGCAGGAGCGCGCGAAGTTGAGCACGGAGATCGCACAGCTCGAGAAGCAGCTTCAGTCACTTCGTGGGCGACTCGGCAACGAGTCGTTCACGAGCCGCGCGCCGACTCATATAGTCGAAGCCGAGCGCGCCAAGGAGCGCGACTGGGCCGCGCGACTCGATGCGCTGCGAAGCAAGCTCTCATCATTCGGAACCGCATGACGCGCGCGACAAGCGTTACGGGCATGCTCGCTTCAGCGGCGTGGCTGTGCGTCGCCGGCTGTGCGTCACCCGGCCTGCCACCGGGTGGGCCGGAGCGCCACGTGCCACCCGCCATCGTTCGCACCGCTCCCGACACGAACGCGGTGAACGTCAGACGCCGCGATTTCGTCGTCGATTTCGACGAGGTCATCACCGAGCGTCCGCCCAGTGTGACGTCGATCGCGGATCTCGTCATTGTGTCGCCACGCGACGGATCTCCGAACGTCGATTGGAATCGCACGTCGATCTCGATCAGACAGCGGCACGGCTGGCATGCCAACACCGCGTATACCATCACGCTGCTGCCGGGCATCAGCGATCTGCACGGCAACGTCCGCGGCACGGAATCACGCTTTCTTTTCTCCACCGGTCCGACGATCCCCGCGACGTCCATTCAGGGAACGCTCTTCGATTGGCTGAGCGGACTTCCGGTCGCGAATGGCACGGTCGAGGCGCGCCCGCTGGCGGACTCGATGCTCGTTTACGTCGCCGTCACCGATTCGATCGGCAGGTACAAGCTGCAGGGACTCGCGCCCACCACGTACCGCGTCCGTGGTTACATCGACACGAATCGCAACCGCGGGTTGGATCCCGGACGAGGCGTTCGACTCGACACACGTTGCGCTCACTGACACCGCCTCGCTCGAGCTGCTCGCTTTCGCGCACGATTCGATCGGTCCGCGACTCGGCACAGTCAACGTTCAGGACTCCGTGACGCTACGCGCGATCTTCGACACGCCAATCGATCCGCGCTACCCCATAGACTCCACGCACTTCGCGCTTTTCGCTCCAGACTCGACGCGCGTGCCGATACGCAGCGCAGTGCCGGTGCAGCAGGATACGACGCGCGCGCCGAAGTTCGGGCCCGCTCCGCTTTCGAGCGGCGTCGGTCCTGTTCCGCAACGCGTGACGCGGGCGAGCGGACCGCTCCCCAAGCCATCACGGCCACTGCTGTTCCGCGATGTCCTCGTCACGCTTGGCGTGCCTCTACGGCCGGGGATCATCTACCGGCTCGAGGCGATCAACGCGCGCGGCCCGACGGGAAAGACGTTGACTTCCGAGAAGAGCTTCACCGCTCCGGCGCGCGCCAAGCCAGCAGACACGACGAAGACGCGCCCCACGCGACCGCCGGCTCCTTGAGCGATCAAGCTGCGCGATCGACTCGGACGCGCGTGCCGCCCACAGTCCGGCAGTCCGCCCTTCGGTGGTGTTTCTCGATCGCGACGGCACGATCATCCGTGACACCGAGTACCTGTCACGTCCCGACGACGTCGAGCTGTTGCCAGGCGCAGCCGATGCGATCCGTGCCCTGAATGACGCAGCCGTGCCCGTCGTGGTCGTCACCAACCAGTCCGGAATTGCGCGAGGCTATCTCTCCGTCGCGGAATACGAGGCCGTTGCGAAGAGGCTCGATGAGCTGCTGGCTGCGCGCGGCGCGCGCATCGATGCGACCTACTATTGCCCTCATCATCCCGACTTTGGCGGCAACTGCGACTGCCGCAAGCCGTCGGCCGGGCCTCTTTCGCCGCGCTGCTCTGGAGCGTTCACTCGACATGAGTGCACCGGCATTCATCGGCGATAGATGGCGCGATCTCGCGGCAGCCGACGTGCTGGGCGGCAAGCGCGTACTGGTCCACTCGGACGCGACGCCGCAGAAGGACGTCGACACCGCGCGCGAAACGCAGACTCCTGTCGTTGCCTCGCTGAGCGATGCCGTCGCGTGGTTGCTCGATCGACAGAGTCTCGCGCAATGAACGACAAGCGGAGGGCGCGGATTGCAGTACTCGCGTCGGGCGGCGGGACGAACTTGCAGGCGCTCATCGAATACTTTGCCACGCTCGGCGACGCAGCTTCGGGCGAAATCGCAGTCGTCGCATCGAACCGCTCGAGCTGCGGAGCGCTCGGTGCGCGCACGGGCTCACGGCCTGCCAGCGGAGACTTTCGATCCCGATGATGCCGCGGCACTGCTTGCCATGCTTCGCCAGCACGCGACGGACATCGTTGCGCTGGCTGGCTATCTCCGGCTCGTTCCGGCGCCGGTCATCGCTGCCTATCGCGGCCGCATGCTCAACGTGCACCCAGGTCCACTCCCAGACTTCGGCGGGCGCGGGATGTACGGCGCGCGGGTCCACAGCTGCGGTGATCGAAGCCGGTCGCACTGAGACCGCGGTCACCGTCCATCTCGTGGATGAGGATTACGATCGCGGCGCGGTGCTCGCGCGTTGGCCAGTCGCCGTCAAGGATGGCGATGACGCAACGACTCTCGCCGCACGCGTGCTCTCCGTCGAGCACATCGTGTACCCGCGCATCGTCGACGCGCTCGCTGCGATGATCGTCGCTGAGCGCCACAACTCGCACCAGACTCTTTAGAATGCCGACTGCACTTCTCTCGGTCTCCGACAAGACCGGATTGATCGATTTCGCGCGCGGGCTCGTCGCTCACGGCTGGGACATCGTCTCGACTGGCGGCACGGCGCGCGCGTTGCGTGATGCGGGACTCACTGTCCGCGACGTCAGCGACCTCACGGGCTTTCCCGAGATGCTCGATGGACGCGTGAAGACGCTGCACCCAATGGTTCACGGCGGTCTCCTCGCGCGACGCGACCTGGACTCTCACATGGCCACGGTCGCGCAGCACAGCATTCCTCTCATCGATCTCGTTGCGGTGAACCTGTACCCGTTCGCGCAAACCGCGTCGCGCGCGGGCGTCGCACCAGCGGACGTCATCGAGCAGATCGACATCGGTGGGCCTTCGATGCTGCGCTCCGCCGCCAAGAACTTCGATTCGGTCACAGTGATCTGCGATCCCGCCGACTATGCGCGTGTGCTCGCGACAATGGACGCCAACGACGATGATCTCATGCTGCGCCGCGATCTCGCGGCCAAAGTCTTCGAGCATACCGCGGCGTACGACGCCTCGATCGCGGCATGGTTCGCGTCGCAACGGGGTGAGAAATTCCCGGCGCGCGAGACCATCGCGCTCACGCGCGTCAGTACGCTCCGTTACGGTGAGAATCCAGGCCAGCAGGCTGCACTCTACTCCGACAACTCCCGCGCGGGGCTCGCGGCGCTGCGCCAGCTCGGCGGCAAGGAGCTCAGCTTCAACAATCTTCTCGACCTCGAGGGAGCGCTCCTCGCCGCCGACGCGTTCAGGGACGACGTGCTGCTGTGCGATAATCAAGCACACCACGCCGTGCGGGCTCGCGATCGGCGCGACGGCGCGCGAAGCGTACGCTCGCGCGCTCGCGTGCGATCCCGCTTCCGCGTTCGGATCGGTGATCGCCTTCACCGTTCCGGTGGATGACGAGGCGGCCGAGGCGTTGTCGAGTCTCTTCGTCGAGTGCATCGTCGCGCCGTCGTTCTCCGACGGGGCCGTCAGCACACTCACGCGAAAGAAGAATCTTCGCGTGCTTGCGGGCGACGCGCCGTGGCCCGCGGGAGCGCTCGACTTCAAGCGCGTGAGAGGCGGCTTCCTCGTCCAGGACCGCGCACTGCCGCCTGCGCGCTTCGCCAACTGGAAGGTCGTGACCACGCGACCGCCGACCGATCAGGAGCGGGACGATCTTGCCTTCGCATGGCAGGCCGTCGCGAGCGTGAAGTCGAACGCCATTGTGCTCTGCCGCGGTGGCGCGACCATCGGGATCGGCGCTGGCCAGATGTCGCGCGTTGATGCGTCATTCCTCGCCGTACACAAAGCGCGCTCCGCCGGCCACGACACTGCCGGCGCCGCGCTCGGCTCGGACGCTTTCTTTCCGTTCCGCGACGGCGTCGATCACGCCGCCGAGGCCGGTGTGACCGCCATCGTTCAGCCCGGCGGCTCCGTAAGAGATGAGGAGGTCATCGCCGCCGCCAACGAGCGCGGCATCGCGATGGTCTTCACCGGCCAGCGACAGTTCCGCCATTAGTAGCCTATCTTAAACGCCATGACAGCCTCGACCGCCGCTATCACCGACGTCGATTACCGCCCCTCGTACCGCGCGGCAGCAATCGCATCGGCTCTCGTCTTCGTTCTGTATCTCATCACGCTCGCGCCATCGACCGCGATGTGGGATACGAGCGAATACATCACCGCGGCATTCACACTCGGGCTTCCGCATCCGCCGGGCAATCCGTTCTTCGTTCTGCTCGGGCGCGTCTTCGCGATACTCCCGATCGCGCCGAACGTCGCGATGCGAATCAACATTCTCGCCGCGCTGTGCAGCGCAGTGTCTGCCGGAATGTGGTTCCTCATCGTCGAGCGCGTTCTCGCGGGGTGGCTCCCGCGCCGGTGGCAGCGGATCGCCGGCGGAGCGCTTGCGGCGCTCATCGGCGCGACCGCCTTCACCGTCTGGGCGCAGTCGGTGGTGAACGAGAAGGTGTACACCGAGTCGCTCGTCGGCATGGCGATAGTCGCGTGGCTCACCGTCCGTTGGTGTGACGAGCCCGACGGTCCACGCGCGGACAGGTTCCTCGTCCTCATCGCATACATCAGCGGACTCGGCTACGCCAATCACATGGCGGGGTTCCTCGCGCTTCCCGCGGTGTTCGTCGCCGTGCTGATCCGCCGCCCGACCACGTTCCTTCGCTGGAAGCTCGTCCTCGCTGGACTGCTCGCACTCGCGCTCGGGATGACCCCCTTCCTCACCCAGCCGATCCGCTCGGCGCACTTCCCGCGGATCAACGAGGGGGAGACGACTGGATGCGCGACACACATCGAAGTCGGTTGCACCTTCAGCCAGTCCACGTACGACCGCTTCATGTACAACTTCAACCGCGGCCAATATGGCAAGCCGGCGGTAACCGATCGCCAGATCTCGTTCGGCGCGCAGATCGGGATGTGGTGGCTGTACTTCAAGTGGCAGTGGCTCCGCGATCCGGACGGCGTTCACGCTGCAGCACAGACTTTCCTCGCGATGGTCTTTCTGCTGCTCGGATTGCTCGGCGGCTACGTCCACTGGCGACGAGATCGACGAAGTTTCTCGTTCTTCGGTCCGCTGATCCTCAGCGTGACCGTGCTGCTCATCTACTACATGAACTTCAAGTACGGCTACTCGCAGTCGCCGGAGCTCGGCGACTGCGGTGCCGCGTGAAGTTCGTGACCGCGACTACTTCTATCTATGGAGCTACAGTGCGTGGAGCGTGTGGGTGGCGCTCGGGCTCATGTACGTGTGGGAGCGCATCGCTCAGATGCTCGGCTCCGACCCGGTGCGCGTTGCCGGCGAGACCGTAGAGGTTCCGCGACAGTCCAGCTGGATGGCTGCGTCGCCTCTACTGGTCATCGCGATCATCCCGCTCTTCGCAAACTGGAGCTCGGCGTCGCGTCACGGCCAGACCGACACGCGCGACTTCGCGCACGATCTGCTCGAGTCGGTCGAGCCGTACGGCGTGCTCATCACCGTGGGCGATAACGACACGTTCCCGCTCTGGTACGCGCAGGAAGTGGAAGGGATACGACAGGATGTCACGGTGCTGTGCACTTCCCTGCTCAACACCGACTGGTACACACGGCAGCTCATTCGCAACCCAACCCGGCCGTACGACACGTCGCACGGACCGCCGGCGTACGCTGGCCGTTCGTGGCCGATGCCGACGAAGCCGATGATCGATCTCAACTTCACGCAATCCGATGCGGTGCCCGAGGCGGTCGCGATGGACACGACGCAGGAGCTCAAGACCGCGAGCGGATACACCTTCACGATTCATCCGCGCGATCTCGGCGGCGGTTACCGTGGATTGGAGCGCGCAGATCTGTTCGTGCTCTACATCATCCGCGACGCGTTCCCGTCGCGTCCATTCTTTTTCAGCAGGACGGACGGCAGCTATCCCGACGAGATGGGCTTCACGAACTATCTCGTGACGACCGGACTCGCGCGCAAGCTCTGCCGCAGCCGCCGACCGGAGTTGCGACTGTCATCAACATTCCCGGCGAAGGATGGTTCGACGTCGCCACGACTTACTCACTGTGGACGCAGACGTTCGACGCGCCGAAGTCGCTTTCGGCGCGCACGCGCTGGATCGACAAGCCGTCAGCCGGCATCCCGTACGCATACGTCCGCACGGGCGTCGAGCTGGCGCAGGCGCTATCGCAGCTGGGCCGTCAGGCTGACGCGCAGAAGGTGCTGGCAACGACGGAGAAGATCGCCAAGTCCACGCAGCTCGCCGGTCTCTTGTCCGCAACGGAGCAGGGTCAATAAGTTCATTGCGCGGAGGCGTGTCAGAGCGGTTTAATGAGCTGGTCTTGAAAACCAGAGTCCCGAAAGGGACCGTGGGTTCGAATCCCACCGCCTCCTTTTTCGATGGGCTGGCTTGATGCGTTAGGGATTCTGAACTGCGCGTTGAGCGGTTGACCGCTCAACGCGCCCTCAGTCCCCCAACCTCCGATCCGTCACCAGATAATTCCGCACGTAATCCGAGACTGCGTCTGCCAACGGCGTGATCGGCGCATCATATCCAGCGGCACGCAGCCGCGAGATGTCAGCCTGCGTGAAGTACTGATACTTCGCTCGTAGCTCTTCCGGCATGTCGATGAAGCGAATCGCCGGTGGCTTGTCGAGTGCCGCGAACACCGCGTTCGCGAGATCGAGCCAGGTGCGCGCCTCACCGCTCCCGACGTTGTACAGACCGGCCGCGCTGCTCCGTCGCCTGCGAGATGCAGCGTCATCGCGACCGCATCCTTCACGTAGAGAAAGTCGCGGCGTTGCTCGCCGTCAGCGTAGTCGGAGCGGTAGCTCTTGAACAGTCTGATCTCGCCCGTCTCGAGCACTTGCGAGTAAGCCTTGTTGACCAGACTGCGCATCTCGCCCTTGTGGTTCTCGTTCGGGCCGAAGATGTTGAAGAACTTGAGCCCGACGATCTTGTCGAGTATCCCGCGCTTCGCCGCGTACAGATCGAAGAGCTGCTTCGAGTAGCCGTACATGTTGAGCGGTCGGAGCGAATGAAGATTCGCGAGCGACGCGTCGTCGCTCATCCCCGCCGATCCGTCGCCGTAAGTCGCCGCTGACGACGCGTACACGAACCGCGCGCTCATGTTGAGCGCAAACGAGGTGAGCTCCTTCGTGTACTCGTAATTGTTGCGCGCCAGATACGCTGCATCGCGCTCCGTCGTCGCCGAGCACGCGCCCATGTGCAGCACCAAGTCGAACCGGCCAAGTGCGCGTTGCTCGATCCGCGCGAAGAGGTCGTCGGCCTCGAGGTAATCCTCGAACTTGAGCGGAGTGAGGTTGCGCCACTTGTCGCTCTCGCCGAGGAAGTCGGCGATGACTATGCGTGTGCATCCGCGGCGGTTCAGCTCCCAGACGAGCGCGCTCCCAATGAAGCCGGCGCCTCCCGTCACCAGCACTCGCTTTTCGCTGAAATCGATCATGCGACCAATCTAGTGCGGAGCGTTCGCTCCGCCGCGCGAGTTAGCGCTCCTCATCAAGCGCAGCAGCGTGCACCGACGCGCTAGCGCACCGCAATCACTCGGACTAAATTCATCTGGCTCGGGAGAGATGGCCGAGAGGCTGAAGGCACCGGTTTGCTAAACCGGCATAGGGGGTCAACCTCTATCGAGGGTTCGAATCCCTCTCTCTCCGTTTGCGACACACGGCGGGCCCCGTCACTCGACGCGGGCCCGCTCGCGTTTAACACTCCCGACACATGACCACGCCGCCAGGCCAGCCCAGACTTCGCTTCGCACCCTCGCCCACCGGATACCTCCACGTGGGCGGCGCGCGCACCGCGCTCTTCAACTGGCTCTTCGCGCGCAAGTTCGGCGGGCAGTTCCTGCTCCGCATCGAAGACACCGACAAGGCGCGCAGCACCGACGCCAGCACGCGCGCCATCTTCGATGGGCTCACCTGGCTCGGTCTCGATTGGGACGAGGAGGTCGTGTACCAGGGCGCCAATCTCGAACGCCATCGCGCAGACGCGCTGCGGCTTCTCGACAGCGGCGCCGCATATCGCGATTTCACGCCGCAGCACGTCCTCGACGAGCGGCGCAGGACTGCCGAGGAGCGCGGCGAGATCTACAAGTACCGCCGTGAGTGGGCGGAGCTTCCGCTGTACGAAGCCGAGCAGCGCCTCGAGCGCGGCGATCCGTACGTCGTGAGATTCCGGGTACCCGACGGCGTCACTGAGTGGGACGATCTCGTTCACGAGCGCATCTCGTTCGCCAACAAGGACATCGAAGACTTCGTCATTCTCCGCTCCGACGGCACTCCCATCTACAACCACGCCGTCGTCTCGGACGACATCGCGATGCGGATCACGCTCGTGATGCGCGGTGACGATCACATCTCGAATACTCCGAAGCAGATCATGCTGTACGAGGCGCTCGGCAAGCCAGTGCCGCAGTTCGCTCATCTGCCCATGATCCACGGCCTCGACGGCAAGAAGCTGAGCAAGCGTCACGGAGCGACAGCGGTCGGCGATTACCAGCACGAAGGACTTCTGCCGCAGGCGATGCTCAACTTCCTCGCGCTGCTCGGCTGGTCACCCGGCGGCGACCGCGAGGTGATGACGCTCGCGCGAGATGGTCGAGCTCTTCTCGGCCGACGGACTGCAGCGCAAGGCAGCGGTCTTCGATCCGAAGAAGCTCGAGTGGATGAACGGTCAGCACATGTCGCTCATGCCGCTGGCCGAGCTCGAGCCCACCGTAACGCGCGCTGTCATTGCGGCCGGTCTCGCCACGGAAGCGGAGCTCGAAAGTCGACGCGATTGGTATCTGCGACTGGTCGACCTTCTCCGTGTTCGCGCCCGGGTCGTAGACGACATCGTGAGGCAGGCGGTTCCGTACTTCTCCGACGAGATCTCCTACGACCCTGACGCCGTCGCGAAGCAGTGGAAGGACCCTGCCGATTCCGCGCGGCTACTCGCAGCCGCTCGAGCGACGGCTCGCCGACGTCGAGAGCTGGGAGGCGGCATCGCTCGAGGCGGCGCTGCGCTCGCTCGCCGAAGAGTTAGGCGTCGCCGCCGGAAAGATCTTCCAGCCGCTCCGCGTCGCGCTGACCGGCCTCACCGTCAGCCCCGGGATCTTCGACGTTCTCGTGCTCCAGGGGCGCGAGAGGGCGCTCCGCCGCATGGAACGGGCGATCGAGCATCTGTCCGCCGCAACAAATGGTTGACCGTCGCCCAGATCGGAACCCATACTTGTTTGTTCGGGACCGTACACGAGCGGGCCCATCGCGCATTTGTGTCCACCTACGCGGAGCCACACCATGTCTGAGCAATTGACGAAGCTCGAAAGCTCAGTCTATCAGTACCTTCTGGACTTCACCGCCGAGCACACGTACCAACCGAGCATCCGCGACATCGGCAAGGAGTTCCAGATCAAGTCCACCAAGACCGTGTCGGACCTGCTCCAATCGCTCGCGAGAAAGGGTTACATCGAGCGTGATCCGTCGCGCTCGCGCGGAGTGCGCCTGCTCGGCTTCGCCGGCGCTGCGCGCTCGATGCCTGTGCCCTACTACGGTCGAATCCATGCCGGCGAGCCGTCGCTGCTGCCGGAGCATCGCGAAGGCTTCATCACGATGGACCGCCGCTTCCTCCCGTCCGATCGCGTCTTCTTCCTCAAGGTGAAGGGCGAGAGCATGATCGGACGCGCCATCGAGAATGGCGATTTCGTGCTCGTCGATCAGGCCGCGACGCCTAAGGACGGCGACATCGTCGCCGCGCGACTGGGCGAGGAAGGGACGATCAAGACACTGTCACACTCGGGGGGCACGACTGTGCTCAAAGCGGCCAATCCCGCGGACCGTGACATCACGGTCAAGCCGGGCGACGATTTTGCCGTTCTCGGAGTCGTTGCGGGCGTCTTCCGTCCGTTCACGACGCTCGAGCAACCGGCCTTCGAGCCGCGCGCCTCGTCGAGCCAGATGGTTTCCTGATCGCTCGGCGGTGAAGCGCTAGCGCTCTACTGCGGTCCTGAGCCAGGGGCGGCCTCCGAGGCCGCCTTTTGCTTTGCCGCCTCTGCTTCCTTCCGCTCGCGATCCTTGCGCTGACGGATCTCGCGCACGGCCTTCTGAAAATCCGCGTCGTCCATCGCACGATGAGCCTGATAGAAGATCTCGTCGTGCCGCGCGTTCACCGTATGCTCGTGCTCGTACGTCGTCGGATTGCCGGTGACATTTATCGGCAGCATCGCGAGCACCGCGGTCGGGATCGATACCGGGCCGAGCCGGATGTACTTGCTGTCGATGCCATACTTCTGACCGTTCTTCTCGAACGTCCAGTCGCCCGGCGCGCGTCGGTTGCCTGAAGCGATCGCGATCGAATCATTGTGCGCGGTGATATCCGATGTGATGACGCTGTCGAGCCGCTCGGCGGAAGTCTTCGGCGCACTCGCCATCTGGCTCGGGCTCTCGGTTCCCCAGAGGCGCGGGCCCGTGTAGCGCGGCTGGATCCCGCGCAGCGGCCCGCCTCCACCGATCAACGGCCCCGTCGACGGACCGAGGTCAGCCGTCTCCTGCGTGCTGCGCGATGTAACCGGGATTTTGGTCGGCACAGCCGCTGGCGCGACCAGTCTGATCGGCGGCTTAGCTACGGCGTGGCCATCGCCGCCTCGCCTGCCCGCCACAGTCGGTCCGGGCGTCTTCTGGCTCGGCAGCGACAGGAAGCCAATGTGCTCGACCATCGGCATTTCATTCCTGTGATCGCCGAACCAGTTGAACACCGAGTGCCGCACGATGAGCGCTTCGACGAAAAGCGCGAACACCACCGCGTGGACCGCGACGGAAGCTATCCAGAAGCCAGAAGGCCGACGCAGCTTCACTCGCCGGTAACGTTAATCGTTGAAGGATGCCAGCACGCGGCCCGCTCGCTTCGCTGCTTCGCGAATGCGCTCGGGCGACGTTATGAACGATATGCGAAAGTACCCTTCCCCGCCTGCCCCGAACGAGGCGCCGGCCATCACGATCACACCTTCCTCGTCCATCAGCCGGTCGGCGAACAGCTTGCTCGGGATGCCCTCGGGTAGCGGAATCCAGAGGTACATCGCGGCCTTCGGGACCTCGCACTTGAACCCATTCGCGCGAAATGCCTCGACCGCTGCGTCTCGCCGCTCCTTGAACACTGCCATGTTCGTCGGAACGAACTCGTCGTGCACGCCGAGCGCCGCGGCAGCCGCTGCCTGAACGGCGAGGAACGATCCCGTATCGATGAACGACTTCACCTTCGAGAGCGCGCCGACGAGCTGCGGATTTCCGCACGCCCATCCGCAGCGCCATCCGGTCATGTTGAACGTCTTCGACATCGAATGAAACTCGAGCGCCACGTCGCGCGCGCCAGGAATCTCGAAGATGCTCGGTGGCACGTACCCGTCGTATGCCACTTCGGAGTACGCGTTGTCGTACGCGAGCACGATGTCGTTGTCCTTGCACTGCTTCACTACTCGCTCGAGGTATTCGCGCGGCGCGATCGCAGCGGTCGGATTGCCGGGATAGTTGAGATAGAGAAGCTTTGTCCGGGAGAGAATCTCACGCGGCACCTCATCGAGATCGACGAGGAAACCGTTGTCTGCGCGGAGCTGGTACTTGTACGCGCTCCCACTGGAGAGAACCGTTCCGCCGAGGTACGCGTTGTAGCCCGGCTCCGGCATGATGACGTAGTCGCCTTCGCCAACGTAAGCGAGCGCGAGGTGCGCAAGACCTTCCTTTGAGCCGATCAGCGGCACCACTTCGGTCAAAGGATCGAAGCTCACGCCGAAGCGGCTCTTCATGAACTTCACTATCGCTTCACGGTACTCCATCAGCCCGAGGCCGAAGCCATATCGGCCGAGCGCAGGCTCGCGGATCGCCTTCTCCATCCTCTCGAGCGCAGCCTCGGGCGGCGACAGATCCGCGTCGCCAGCACCCAGATCGATGACATCGACTCCGCGCGCATACAGCTCGCGCTTCTTCTGCGGGATGTGCGCGAGTGGATAAGGCGGGAGATTGAGGATCCGCTGATTGTAGGGCGGCACTTAGCTCTGACTCGTTACAGGGTTGCTGACCTTGCTTAATCCCGGAATCTCTACTTCCACGATATCGCCGTCGGAAAGACGCCCCACGCCAGCCGGCGTTCCGGTCGCGACGACGTCGCCAGGCTCCAGACTCATCACCGCTGATATGTACGCTAGCAGCGTGGGGATCGAGAACACCATCTCACGCGCTGCTCCGCGCTGCCGCTCGACACCGTTTACCCGGGTGACGACCGACAGGTCCTCGATCCGTGAGGGAATCGGCGCGGTCGGGCCCAGCGCGCAGAACGTGTCGAACCCCTTGGCGCGCGTCCACTGGCCATCGGTGCGCTGAAGGTCCCGCGCCGTGACGTCGTTCAATGCGCAGACGCCCTCGATCACGCCGAGTGCGTCGTCTGCCGCGCCATGCGAGAAGCGCTTCCCGATGACGAGCCCGATCTCACCCTCGTATTCGACCTGCTTCGATTGGTCCGGGAGACGAATCGCATCACCATTGAAGACTACGCTCGATGGAGGCTTGAGGAAGAGCAGCGGCTCCGTCGGGACGTCGTTCCCGAGTTCCTTCGCGTGGTCGCGGTAATTGCGGCCCGACGCAGACGATCTTCCCTGGTCTTCTATTCATCGACGTTGTCGTGATCGGTGGGTACGGAGTAGAAGCGCTCGAGCTGTCGCGCGAGCACGCGCCAGGCGCCCGACATGCGCCGCGCCGGCGGGAGCGCGTTCAGAAGGCCGCGTCCATATCCCTTTGAGACTACGCGTGGATCGGCAAGAACGATGGCGCCACGATCGGACGCGGTACGGATCAGACGTCCGAATCCTTGCTGCAGCCGCAGCGAAGCGTGAGGCAGCATGTACTCGTTGAACGGATCGCCGCCGCGCGCCGCTATCGACTCGCACTGCGCCGCCGTGATCGGCTCGGACGGAACGCGAAACGGCAGCCGCGCGATCACCAATGCGCGCAGCGCCGCTCCGGGCACGTCCACTCCTTCCCAGTACGACGCGGTGCCGATGAGGATCGCGTTGCCGTACTCCTTGAACCGCGCGAGCAGCGTGTCGCGCCCTTCCTCGCCGTGCACGAGGATAGGAAAGTCGCGCGCAGTGCCGCACGCTCGAAGCGCTTCAGCGGCTGCGCGCACATCGCGGTGACTCGTGAAGAGCACGAACATCCCACCCGACGACGCGTGCGCAACGTCCCGCACGATCCTCACGACAGCGTCGAAGTGCGCGGCCGCATTCTCATTCGGCGCGGGAATGTCCGTCGGTACGACCAGCAGCGCTTGCGACGGATAGTCGAACGGAGACGCGAATGCGGCGGTCACCGCGCGCGGTACCATGTCGGTCAGCCCGAACCTTCGCTCGACGAAATCGAAGCGGCCATCGGCGCCGAGCGTCGCGCTCGTCACGACGGCGGTCTTGACGCGCGAGAAGAGATCCTCGCGCAGAATCGGCGCGAGATCGAGGGGCACCGCTGTGACCCCGACATTTCCTTCGCGTCCCTTCACCTCGAGCCAGCGCACCAGAGCCTCGCCCGCTGCTGGCGGACGAAGTGCGAGCATCAGCCCTTCGGCTGCCGCATCGAGCCGCCGCGCTACGGCGCGGAGCTCGTTCACCAGCATCACGAGCGCGTCGTCGCGCTTCTCACTCCCCTGCAGACGCTCGCCGACGAGCGTGAGACTGTCTCCGAGGACCGCTAGCTCGCGCAGAAGATCGGTGAGCGCAATGTGGAGACCACCCTTCCACACAGGATGCTGCGCGAAGTCCTCGCCCATCCGTATCACAGGGTTCCCACTCTGCTGCAGCACCGCGAGGAGGAGATCGAACACGAGCTCCGTCTTCTCACGCGACGATCTCACGGCGGGCGCGATTCGTTGATTCACGACGTCGAGGCTCGCGACGCTGAGAAGATCCGGCGACTTCGACAGTCGCTCGATGAGCGTTCCGACGAGACCACGTCCGCGTCTGTCGAGTCTGCCGAACAGCCGCTGCAGCGCACGTCGAGTGACCGACACGCCGAGGTGCGCCGACGCTGCATCCTCGAGGTGATGTCCCTCGTCGATCACGAGCCGCGTGTAAGGCGGGATCACCGCTGCGTCGTCCCAGTTGCCCGCCGCGCGCCGCACGGCGACGTCAGACATCAGCAGATGGTGATTGACGACGACGACATCCGCCTGCAGCGCAGTTCTGCGCGCCTTGAAGAGAAAGCAATCGGCGAAGTGCGGGCAGCTGTTGCGCTGACACAGGTCTGGCTCCGCAGCTACTTCATCCCACACCTCACCGCGCGGCGGAGACGGCAGATCGCTGAGCGAGCCATCTTCCGTCGTCTCGCTCCACGCCCTGATCCGCTCGATCGCCTCGCTCGCATCGTCATCGACGAGCGTGGGGCCGAGCAGCGTCGCCTGCGCCAGGCGCAGCTTGCACAGATAATTGCGCCATCCCTTGAGCAGCGCGAATCGCACTTCCTGATCGCCAGCGAGCGCATCGCGCAGGAACGGGAGATCCTTCCGAACCAGCTGCTCCTGAAGATTGATCGTGTTCGTCGAGACGACAGTGCGCTCGTTGTTGGCCGCCGCCCAGCGCAGCGCCGGCATCAGATAGCCGAGCGACTTGCCAACGCCGGTCCCCGCCTCGAGCAGCCCGACGCCCCCGCGGTTGTACAGTCGCGTGACCGCGGCCGCCATCTCACGCTGGCTTGGCCTGTCCTCGTAGCGCGCCATCATCGCCGCTACTGGACCCGCCGGCCCGAGGTCGCCCGCCACATCCTCCGGATCGAGCATGCGCAGCTCGGCCGGTGACTCGGCGTGAAAGTCCGGCGCGTCGGCGTCGTCGTATTCGGGTACTTCAAAGCGCGCCTTCGCGACTAGATCCAAAGGCGCTATCATCGGTGTTTTTTCGGGCTGCTCACGCGGTGAAAGTTAACGACTCTCGGACGTTTCGTCCGGCTCCAGAGCGGGCTCTTCGCCCGCACGTTCATGCGCAAACTTGTACGCGAGGTTTCGAGGCACGCCAAGCTCCGCGGTGAGCCGCTCGACGATGTCGCGCGCGCTCACTCCATCGGCGCGAAGGCGTGCGGCGAGCTCACGTGCATCGTCCGGGGACGGCTCGCGCGCTTCGGCCCCTGCCAGCATGACCACCAACTCACCGCGCACCGCTTCGCCCACGAGCTCCCTCAACTCGGCGACAGTGCCTCGCAGGGTCTGCTCGAATTTCTTGGTGAGCTCGCGCCCGATCGCGCACTGGCGGTCGCCGCAGCCGCTGGCGATCAGATCGTCGATCGTCGCGCGCAGACGTTGCGGCGACTCGTAGAACACGACCGCGATGCGCGAGCTGGCGATGCCCCGAAAGCGCGCGCGCTCTTTCATCGCCGCGGCGTGGGAGAAAACCAAGGAATGTGAACGTGTCCGCCGCGATTCCGGACGCAACAATGAGCGCGAGAAGCGCCGACGCACCTGGAACCGGCTGGACGCTGATTCCTGCGTCGATGCACGCGCGCACCAGACGCGCTCCAGGATCCGATAGAATCGGTGTGCCAGCATCCGAGATGAGCGCGATCGAATCACCGTCGCACAGGCGCCGGACCACGCGCGGCGCTTCGCGTGCTTCGTTGTGCTCGTGATACGCGCTCGTCGCCGTCGCAATCTCATACCGGTCGAGCAGCGTGCGCGAGTGCCGCGTGTCTTCGGCGAGGATGAGTGCGACCGACCTGAGAATCTCTACCGCGCGGTAGGTGATGTCGCCGAGGTTCCCGATCGGCGTCGAGACGACGTACAGCGTGCCCGCGGATGCAGCAGAGGCGCCGGCGTCATCTCTCTTCATGAGAGAATCCCGCCGGCGCCTCTTGCTTCGTCGCGCATCTGCGATCTACCGCAGACCGCGCCGAACTACGCTGCGTGCTGCTGGAACTTCGCCGCGAGCTGCGCCTTGGGAACTGCGCCGAGCACCTGGTCCACGACCTTGCCGTCCTTGAAGAAGAGGATCAGAGGGATCGAGCGCACGCCGTACTTGTGCGCGAGGCTCTGATTGTTATCGACGTCGACCTTGACGACCTTTGCCTTCCCGGCGTACTCACCGGCGAGCTCGTCGAGCACCGGGCCGACCATGCGGCACGGTCCACACCAGGGCGCCCAGAAATCGACTACGGCAAGCCCCGAGTGCTTCTCGATCTCGCCTGCGAACGTCGCGTCGGTCACGTCAATCGAATTCGACATCTTATCTTTCTCCGCGGCGAGCGCGCCGCCGATAGTTGGTCCCGCACGATGCAAACATCACATTGGAAATCTAATGCCTGACGCCACCCCTCCCCGCGATCCCATCGCCGCGCGCGACACCGGAATGCGTATCGACGGAGCGCGCATCGCCCACGTCGGCGTCGCGGTCGCGTCACTCGCTGCGTCGCTTCCATTCTTCCGCGACGTGTTGGGGATGCCCGAAGTCCCGCTGTCCGATTCCGACGGCGCGCGGATCGCGGCCGTGGAGAGTGGAGACTCGTTGATCGAGCTACTCGAGCCCGCGTCGCCTGACACGCCGATCGGCAAGTTCATAGGGAAGCGCGGCCCCGGCATTCATCACATTTGTTTCGCGGTGCCCGACCTCGATCGCGCACTCGACAGATGCCGCGAGGCAGGAGTCAGGCTCATCGATGAAGTGCCGCGCGTCGGCGCCGAGGGAAAGCGCATCGCGTTTCTGCACCCGTCGTCAACGGGCGGAATACTCGTCGAGCTTTCGGAGTGAGAGCGAACGGGCCGCTGCCCTATCGCCAGCGCGTTCCCAGCGTGCTGCTACCGCCCCGGAGGCACAGCCGGGCGCACTCGGCGCCGAGCCACAGAAGTCGCGTACTGTCGCGATATCGAGGTTCTCGACGTACCAGCGCGATGAGGGGCCGAGCACGGTGTAGATCTTCGGGTCACGCGTCTTGCCGGCGCGAGTGAGCTCGACTGTGACGATGCGTCGGCCGTCGACTTCCGGCGTCTGACTCAGAATGCGGAACGTGTCGAAGTTGAAGTAGCACTGGAGAATCACCTCACGCTTCTCCAGCTCAGCGCGGTCCATGTTGTCCCGCGCTGGGCCCGCGTGAGTTCCCCACACCATCGCCATCGCCTGGAGATCCTCCGCGTGCACCGCGCCGAAGAAGCGCTGCACCGCCGCCTCCGCAGTCGGAGCGCCAGGCGACACATCCGCCGCGCTCGTGGAAGGAGCCGGATGACACGCGGCGAGTCCAACGAGTCCTGCGATCGTTGCTGCAAGGAGTAACTTCTTCATTGCCAAAGAAGTTATACTCCGGCCGAACATGCGAGCAAGCTACCTGCGACTTTACGTCAACATCGACCACGTGGCGACGGTGAGACAGGCACGACGCGGCGACGAGCCCGATCCCGTGGCTGCCGCCCTGCTCTGCGAGTCGGCCGGGGCGGACGGCATCACCGCACATCTCCGCGAAGACAGACGTCACATCCAGGATGCGGACGTCGCGCGACTGCGAAGCTCGTTGAAGAGCTATTTCAACCTCGAGCTGGCGTGCACCGACGAGATGATCGATGTCGCGATGCGCATCCATCCGGATCAGGTCACGCTCGTCCCCGAGCGACGCGAGGAAGTGACGACCGAGGGTGGGCTCGACGTCGCGCGCCACACCGCGCGCGTCGAAGCCGCGCTCAAGCGTCTCAAGAGCGTGGGCATCCGCACGAGCCTCTTCATCGCTCCCGATCTGGATGCTGTGAGAGTGAGTCGCGAGATCGGCGCCGATGCCGTCGAGCTTCACACCGGCGAGTACGCCAACAACTCATCGGAGCCCGCCACCGCCAACGCTCTGCGCGACGCGGCGGGCGCTGCGGCGGAGCTGGGTCTCGCTGTGCACGCGGGGCACGGTCTCACCGCGCGTAACCTCGCGCCGGTCGCAAGCTATTCAGGAGATCGAAGAGCTCAACATCGGCCACTCGATAGTCAGCCGCGCGATCTTCGTGGGGCTCGTGGCTGCAGTGCGAGAGGTGCGCGACGCGATGGATGCAGCCCGCAGTCAAAGCAATCCAGCTCACGGCAATTCAGCTCAGATCGGGTGAAAAAACATTTCCGCGCGGTCCTCGGGCTCGTCATCAGCGCCGCGCTCCTCTGGTGGGTGCTACGGCAGACCTCGCCCTCGGAGATCATGCGCGTGCTGGAGCACGCAAACCCATGGCTCCTGGCAGTAGCGACCGTCTGCTCCACGCTCATCTTCCCTCTGCGCGCGCGCCGCTGGCGCACGATCCTCGACCCGATCTATCCCAAGCTTCCGTTCGGCCCGCTCTGGCGCGCCACGGCGATCGGGATGATGGTGAACAACGTCGTCCCTGCGCGCGCTGGCGAGGTGGCGCGCGCATACGTTCTCACGCGCGAGACGCCAGTACCGTTCTCCACATCGATCGCGTCACTCGCCGTGGACCGGGTCTTCGACGCGATAGTGCTCCTCATCCTCGCCTTCGCCGCGGTCTTCGATCCGGCCTTTCCGCACGGTGTGCGCATCGGCGGTCAGTCGGTCGTGAGCTGGGCGATAGGAGGAACGGCGCTCGTCGCGATTCTGGTGGCGCTGCTCTACGCGCTCGTCTTCTTCCCGGCGCAGCTCATCCGCGTCTTCGAGCTCTTCGCGCGGAAGCTCTCGCCCAAGCTCGAGGAGCGCGGCAAGGCAGCTCTGGTGACTTTCAGTGAGGGTCTCAGTGTGCTGCGCAGCCCGGGCCACTGCGCCGCGGTGCTGGGCTGGACCATCCTGCACTGGCTCGTGAACGGCCTTGGCTGGTGGATCGCCATGATCGCGGTTGGGATCCACGTCCCGTTCTCTGCGTCGCTCGTTCTCCAGGCGCTCGTCGCGCTTGGCGTCGCGGTGCCGGCCGCTCCTGGCTACTTCGGCGTGTTCGAGACCGTCTCGCGGATCGGACTCGGCATCTACGCCGTTTCGGCCGGTCTCGCGACGAGCTGGGCGCTCGGGTTCCACATCCTGTCCTTCCTCCCAATCACTGTGTTTGGAGCGGTTTACGCCGCTCGCCTCAACCTTAACTTGAAGGAGCTGCAATCGCAGCGTAATGCTGCGTGACGGCCGCGGCAGGTTGGTCGCGCGGCGTGGACTCGCGCGCACGCGAAGCTCAACCTTCGGCTTCACGTTCTATCGCGTGAGACGAGCGGCTACCATTCCATCGAGACGATCTTTCACCTCGTTGAATTCGGCGACGAGGTTCGCGTCACGCTCAAGCCGCAAGGTGAGCGCACCGTCAGCACTTCGGCGGACGTCGGGCCACCGGAGCAGAACCTCGCACTTCGCGCCGCGCTGCTCTACTGCGATGAGCGCGAGTGGGCGACCGGATTCCACATCGAGATCGAGAAGCGAATTCCGATGGGCGGTGGCATGGGCGGCGGCAGCGCGGACGCCGCGGCTGTGCTCCGCCTGCTGGACGCCCTGGCGCCGCGCTCGCACGCAACGCGTGGAATGCGGGAGCTGTTACCGGTGGCCCGCCAGCTCGGCGCCGACGTCCCCTTCCTCGCGACGAGCGCCCCGATGGCGCTCGCCTGGGGACACGGCGATAGAATGCTGCTGCTTCCCCCGCTACCGCAGCGGTCCGTTGCCCTTCTCTTCCCCTCGTTCACCGTCGACACCACCAACGCGTACGCCTCGCTCGATGTGAGCTTGCTGGAGAGACGACTCGGGCTATTTGGCTCTCCGTTCGTGTTCGCGACAGATGACCTCTCGCGCTGGTCGCATCTCATTGCCGGCCCTCCAGGCGCATACTGGAGCTGCAACGACTTCGGGCTTGCCCTCGCACGCGGCCCACACGCAGGGGAGCTGCGCGACGCCATGCACGCGCTCGAGCAGGCGGGCGCCGCATTTGGCGGGATGACGGGCTCCGGCTCGACACTCTTCGGAATCTTCGACGATGCGCCGGATGCTGCGGCGCTCGAGCGCGAGAGCGGCTGTCGCGTAGTGATCACGCGCACTGCCAGCGCCGTTGAACCGGTGCATCTCAGCGACTAGCTTCAGGGGCTCTGCCAGACTGCCCCCTCGTCCAATGGCAGGACATCGGTCTTTGGATCCGAGAATGGTGGTTCGAATCCACCGGGGGCAATGTGCGGTGGCATTTGACCCTCGCATGCAGTCCCACTAACTTTTAAGGCTGTACGAAAATGGACGGCCTGTCCGTACCGAGTCACGGCGCCAAACTGCTCTCCGGGTCCGCTAACCGCGCGCTCGCGGAGGAGATCGGGCGCCACATGGGGATCGACCTCTGCAAGGCGACTTCGACGCGCTTCGCCGACGGCGAGATCTTCGTGAGGATCGACGAGAACATTCGTGGGAACGATGTCTTCGTCTTCCAGCCAACAAATCCGCCGGCTGACAACATCATGGAGCTCCTGCTCATGATCGACGCCGCGAGGAGAGCGTCGGCGGCTCGCGTCACAGTCGTCATGCCGTACTACGGCTACTCGAGGCAGGACCGCAAGGACCAGCCGCGTGTCGCGATCGGCGCCAAGCTCATGGCCAACATGATCGAGGAAGCCGGCGCGGATCGGGTGGTCGGAGTGGACTTCCACCAGCATCAGCTCCAGGGGTTCTTCGACATCCCGGTCGACCACCTCTATGCGGCGCCGGTGTTCACCGCTCACTATCGCAAGAAGCAGTTGAAGGACCTCGTCGTCGTCGCGCCCGATGTCGGAAGCGCGAAGATGGCGCGAGGATTCGCGAAGCGGCTCAACGCCACCTTCGCGATCATCGACAAGCGACGTCCCAAGGCGAACGTGTCCGAGGTCGTCAACGTGGTCGGTGAGGTCACCGATAGAGATTGCTTGCTGGTCGATGACATGATCGACACGGCGGGAACCATGTGTGAAGCGGCCCGTGCTCTCAAGCGGCTCGGCGCCGGCGATGTCTATGTCTGCGCTACGCACGCGCTGCTCTCCGGACCTGCGGTCGAGCGGCTCAGCGATGCACCGATAGCGGAAGTGGCGGTGACCGATACCGTCGCCATCCCGCCGGACAGAATCTTTCCGACGCTGAGAGTTCTCTCGGTCGGCGAGCTTCTGTCCAAAGCAATTCGTTACATCCACTCCGAGCAGTCGGTCAGCTCGCTATTCGATTAAAGGGGTTTCGGTAATGGCATCGGCACAACTCTCCGCGGTTCGCCGCGACGACACTGGCAAGGGCGCTGCCCGCTCGCTCCGCCGGCAGGGACAGATCCCCGCCGTCATCTACGGACATGCGCGCGCCGCGCAGCCGCTAGCCATTCCGGCACGCGATCTGGAGAAGCTGCTCTCGCAGATCTCCGCCGACAATACGGTGGTCGAGATCGCGCTCGACGGCGCGTCCTCGCGCGCGCTCATCCGCGAGATCCAGCGCCACCCGTTCAAGCGCAACATCCTCCACGTCGACTTCCAGGAGATCGTCGCCGGTGAGAAGATGACCGTCCGCGTCCCGCTCCGCCTGGTCGGTACGCCAGCCGGCGTGCGCCTCGGCGGCGGCATCATCGATCACCCGCTTCGCGAGCTCACGATCTCCGTCGATCCGGCCAACATGCCGAATCACATCGACATCGACGTGAACGACCTGGAGCTCGGCGACTCGATTCACGTGAGCGACGTCAAGATCCCCGAGGGCGTCGAGGTTCTCGACGATCCGGGTGCTGCGGTCGTCGTCATCGCCACGCCGCGTGCTACAGCCGAGGCTGTCGCGACTGAGGAGCCGACCCCTGCCGAGCCGGAAGTCATCCGTGCCAAGAAGCCCGAAGAGGGCGAAGGCGAGACGAAGTAACCTTCAGCGGGCATTCAAGGGCGGGCTGCGGCCCGCCCTTTTTCCTGTCCCACATTGAAACTCATCGTCGGCCTCGGCAACCCGGGAAAGGAGTACGCGGCCACTCGCCACAACGTCGGCTGGTGGCTCGTAGATCACCTCGCTGAAGCGTGGCGATTCGACGGGTGGCGCAAGGACGGCGCTGCGCTCGTGGCGAGCGGAAGCGTCGGCGGCGCGAAGGTGAGATTGCTCAAGCCGCTCACGTTCATGAATCTGAGCGGTGAGGCGCTACGACCGTATCTGCGCCGGCCGTTCTGGTCCGCCAAGACTGATCTGCTCGTCGTCGTCGACGAGGTCGCTCTTCCCGTCGGCCGCTTTCGCATGCGACCCAAAGGAAGCCCAGGCGGACACAACGGTCTCAAGAGCATCGAGCACTGGCTCGACTCGCCCGAGTACGCGCGGCTGCGCATCGGCGTCGGGCCTGGCGAGGATCGCAGCATCTCGGGGGACCTCGCGGATTTCGTCCTCGCTCCGTTCGGCAAGAGCGAGCGCGCCGAGATCATCGCGCTCATGCCCGACCTGACCGCAGCGACCGAGACGTGGATCTCCGACGGCGTCGAGCGCGCGATGAATCTCTTCAACCGATGAAGCTCGGCCAGCACGAGCGATCCTCCTCTCCACGCAAATGCTCAAACTCGGCATCGTAGGACTCCCGAACGTCGGCAAATCCACGCTGTTCAACGCGCTCACCGCCGCGCGCGCTGAAGCGGCGAACTACCCCTTCTGCACAGTCGAGCCGAACGTCGGCATGGTCGAGGTACCGGACGCGCGACTCACAACGCTGGCGGAGATAGTCAAGCCCAAGCGCGTCGTCCCCGCAGTCGTGCAGTTCGTGGACATCGCGGGTCTCGTGAAGGGCGCCGCTGAAGGAGAAGGGCTCGGCAACAAGTTCCTCGCGAACATTCGCGAGACCGACGCGATCGTTCACGTCGTGCGCTGCTTCGAAGACGACGACGTCACTCACGTGATGGGCGGCGTCGATCCGGTGCGCGATCGTGAGGTGATCGAATTCGAGCTTGCGCTCGCCGACCTCGCGACGCTCGAGAAGCGACTCGACCGGACGCGCCGCGCTGCGAAGACAGGCGACAAGGACGCGCAGTCCGAGCTGACGGTTCTCGAGCGCGCGCACCACGTGCTCGCAGAAGGACGCGGACTGTGGCACGCTAAGCTCACTGCGGCGGAGAAGGAAGTGCTCGCGCCGCTGACGCTGCTCACCGTGAAGCCGGTTTTGTACGCCGCGAATGTGAGCGACGCCGAGCTGACTGGCGAGGAAGGACCGCACCTGACCGCGCTACGTGCTGCGATCGCGGCGAGCGGCGAACAGGCGGAGTTGGTCCCGTTCTCGGCGAAGATCGAGGCAGAGCTCGCAGAGCTCCCGCCCGAGGATCGCGCGGACTTTCTCTCGTCGCTCGGCCTCGACAGCGCTGGCCTCGACCGACTCATTCGCGCCGGCTATCGCCTGCTCGGCCTCGAGACGTACTTCACCGCTGGAGAGCAGGAAGTGCGCGCCTGGACGATTCACCGAGGCGACACTGCCCCGAAAGCCGCTGGCGTGATCCATACCGATTTCGAGCGCGGCTTCATCAAGGCGGATACCGTGGCTTACGACGCGTTCGTGGCCGACCGCGGCTGGAAGGACGCGCGGGAGAAAGGCGATGTGCGCTCCGAAGGGAAGGAGTACATCGTCCAGGACGGCGACGTGATGTTGTTCAAGTTCAACGTCTAGGCGGGCGCCGTTCCCTTCCACCGACGCCTCAGTTACCTTAAAAGGCTTCCCCAAAACACATCCCTTCCCCCAGCTGCGGCAACCAGCGGGGGCGGTTATGACCACAAGGAGGATTGCCAGCACATGACTCGTAACTACGAGGCGGTGTACATCTTCGATTCTGCACTCGAAGACGCCGCCATCACCGACAAGCTTGGGCGCCATCACGCGCTATTAGGCTTGAGCGACCAGCCGACGCTCGACATCTGGGGCCGGCGCCAGCTCGCCTACAAGATCGGCCGTCACGAGAACGGTTACTACGTCGTTGCGCGCTTCGCGACGGAGCCCAAGACCCTTCCCGAATTCGAGCGGTCACTCAAGCTGGACGACGGCGTCGTCCGGTATCTGATCTCGCTCAACGAGCACGAGCTCGGCGTTCCTGCCGATCGCGCCGAGGCACTCGCTGCGCGCGCCCGCGCGTTGGCGGAGGAAGAAGAAGACGAGGACGAGGAGTAGACAATGCGTCGCAACAAGAAGGTGTCGCCGGTCCTAGAAGCCGGCATCCGCTTCATCGACTACAAGGACGAGCGCTTCCTGAGCCGCTTCATCACCGAGAACGGAAAGATCCTTCCGGGCCGGCTGAGCGGTGTCGACGCGCGGCATCAGCGCCAGCTCGCGCGTGCAATCAAGCGCGCGCGCTATCTCGCGCTGCTGCCTTACACGAGGAGCCAGGGCGCCTGAACGGCGCCCTAGCCAGTCGTGCCTAAGCTCACAGCCCCGGGCTGGCGGTCGGCGCTTCTCGCGCTCGTCGCTTTCCTGGTGCTCCCGGGGCTCCCGACCGCGCTGAGGTCGATCGCCCCGATCACTGAGACGTGGACGCTCCTCATCCCCGCGCTCGCGGTCTGCGCTGCGCTTGGATGGTGGAACGGCGGGGGCGTCTGGCTGGGCGTGATAGCGATCGCGCTTGGCGTGGTGACCGCCAGCTCGTCGGTGGGTCGCGGCTACGATACGTCGTACACCACGCTCGTACACGGTTGGGCGCTGCTGCTCGCGGCGGCGTTCGGAGTGGCGTCGTTGCTCACTCCAGGCCAGGGATTCTTCACGCGCGCTATCTCGGCCGTGGGCATTGCTGTAGCGGCGGCCTTTTCACTGGCGATCGTGACGCCGACCGGCATCGCGACGGTGAGATCGACCGCGGCTTCGGAGTACGAGCGGCGCACCGAAGCGACCATCGCCGAGTTCGACGCTGCGGCGTCGACGCCTGAATGGCGCGCCGTCGCGGCGCGCAATCCTGACCTCGACACGATGGTGGCGACGAACGAAGCGGCGCTCCGGAAGATCCCGGACGGATCAGTCGTCGTCCTGCCTGCGTTGCTCGCGCTCGAATCGCTGATCGCGCTGGCGCTGGCGTGGGTCTGTTATCAGCGAATGGCGGAGCCGGAAATCGGTCCCGAGATGGGCAAACTGCGCGACTTCAGATTCAACGATCAGCTGATCTGGGGTCTCGCGGTGGGCGCCACGATATTCTTTCTCCCAGTGTTCGCGGATGGCCGCGGCGCTGGGCTGAATCTGCTGTTGTTCTTCGGTGCGCTTTATCTAATGCGTGGCGTGGGTGTGCTGTCGTGGATGACGCGCGGCAAGTGGGTGGCGACGCTTCTCATAGTCGTGACGATAGTCGCGCCGGAGATAGCGGCTGCGCTCGCGCTCGGAGTTGGAGTTGGTGATACGTGGATGGACTGGCGCAAGCGCGCGCAGTCTGCGAGTTGAAGCTCTAAGTCAATCAATGGAGTCAGAGGAAAATGGAAGTAATTCTTCGGCAGGCCGTCGAGAAGCTCGGTCACACGGGCGACGTGGTGAACGTTTCGAACGGTTACGCGCGCAACTATCTCCTCCCGCGCGGCATCGCGTATGTGGCGAGCGAGGGCAACAAGAAGCGCATCGCACAGGAGCGTCAGCGACTCGAAGCAGCTGAAGAGACGCGGCGCAATTCGGCGCGCGATCTCGCGGAGCGGCTCGAGCAGGTGTCGCTCACCTTCTCCGCCCGCGTCGGCGAGGAAGGAAAGCTGTTCGGCTCCGTGACTTCAGGCGACATCGCGCAGCAGCTCGCAGCGCAGGGCCTGCCGATCGAGAAGCGTCAGGTCGATCTTCACGAGCCGATCAAGGCGCTCGGAGTTTACCGCGTCCCCGTTCGTCTGCACGCTGACGTACATCCCGAGATCAAGGTCTGGGTCATCAAGCAGTAGCGGTTGGCCAGCGGCCGACCGGCGTTCGCACGTCAGGAAGGGGCGTCCTTTGGGGCGCCCCTTCTGTGCATGCATCCCTCTCTCGTTCGTTCCCCACATGGCGCACGATATGCTGATTTCCGTGTAGAATTAGCGTTCGGGAGTGCACGTGCACTGCCTGTGATACTTCGTTCAATCCTGTCGAATGGAGCCGAATGGCCGCCGGTACCGCTAACCCATCCCTTGCCGCAGCGCAGCGCGCAGCGGCGTTGTGCCTCGATCTCAAAGCAAGCGACGTCGTGATCCTCGATCTGAAAGGCGTCAGCGACATGACAGACTCGTTCGTGATAGCGAGCGGAACTTCCGACACCCACGTGCGCTCGGTCGCAGAGCACGTGATGGATGAGATGCGGAAGGAAGGAATGCGCGCGCATCACGTCGAAGGGCTGCAGCAAGGGCGCTGGGTGTTGCTCGATTACGTGGACTTCGTAGTTCACATTTTCCATCCAACTCTGCGTGAGTTCTACCAGCTCGAGCGCCTCTGGAGCGACGCCGAAGTCACTCCGGTCGAGAGCGAGCAACCGACGGAAACGGCAAAATGAGAATCACATCGAAGGTGCTCGGTACGCTGATCGCGGCCGTGCTGCTTGGTGCGCCAGCGCCGGCCGCAGCGCAGTACTACTTCGGCCAGAATCAGGTCGAGTACCGACATCTTCGGTGGAGGGTGCTCGAGACCGAGCACTTCCTGATCTACTACTATCCCGAGGAGCAGGTCCCAGTGCACGACGCGGCGCGAATGGCCGAGCGTGCGTACTCGCGCCTGTCGCGGATCCTGGGGCACCAGTTCAGGGAGAAGAAGCCCATCATCCTGTACGCATCGCGGCAGGATTTCGGGCAGAGCAACATCAACGGCGATCTTGGTGAAGGCGTGCAGGGTGTCACCGAGCCGGAGCGGCAGCGAATCGAGCTCCCCTTCACCGGTGACTACGCCAGCTTCGAGCACGTGCTCACGCACGAGATGGTGCACCAATTCCAGTTCGATATCTTCGCGCGCGGACGTGCGGGAGAGAACCTCCAGACGCTCGAGGCGGTGAATCCGCCGGGGTGGTTCATGGAGGGAATGGCGGAGTATCTGTCGCTCGGACCGAACCACACGCTCACCACGATGTGGATTCGGAGCGCCGTCGAGAACGGCGACCTCCCGACGATCAAGCAGATGACCGACGATCCCGACAAGTACTTCCCGTATCGCTACGGCGAGGCGCTATGGCGATACATCGGCGAGCGCTGGGGCGACGCGTCGATCGGCGAGATCCTGCAGGACGTCACCACGTCGGGCATCGATCGAGGCTTCGAGCGCGAGCTCGGCGTCACGATGAACCAGCTCAGTGACCAGTGGCGCGAAGCAACGCGCGAGCAATATCTGCCGCAGCTCGCCACGATGCAGCGCGCGCGCGACGTCGCCACCCCGCTGCTCACGCCGAAGATCTCGGGCGGCAACATCTTCGTCGCGCCCACGCTCTCGCCAGACGGCAACACTATCGCCTTCCTTTCCAACGGAAGTCTCAAGAAGGGCGAGGTGTTCATCGACGTCTATCTCGGCAACGCACATACTGGCAAGCGCATCAAGCGTCTCGTCGCGACCACCACGAACCCGCGCTTCGAGGAGCTGCGCCTGATCGCTGCCCAGGGCGCCTTCTCGCCCGACAACAGCAAGTACGTCTTCACCGCGCAGACGGCGGGTCGCGACGTACTGTCGATCGCGGACGTCAACACGGGTCACGTCGTCCAGCTCACCAAGCTGCCGATAGACGGCGCGACAGGCCCGTCGTACTCGCCGGACGGAAAGCACATCGTATTCTCTGGCGTGGTGGGCGGGATAAGCGATCTCTACATGGTCGATCCCGACGGCAAGAATTTGAGGCATCTCACGCAGGACAGATACGGCGACGTTCAGCCCAACTGGTCGCCGGATGGCACGCGCATCGCGTTCGCAACCGACCGCGGGAGCACTGACCTCAGCGATCTGAAGCTCGGCAAGATGCAGATCGCGGTCTACGATCTGCGCGACGGTAGCATCACCGTGATTCCGGGGCAGGCGGGGCTCAACATCAATCCTGTCTGGTCACCCGACGGCAGCGAGATCGCGTACGTCACCGATCGCGACGGCAACCCCAACGTTTACATCTACGACTTCGCGAGTGGACAGCACCTGCGCGTCACCAACCTGCAGGGCGGCGTGAGCAGCTTCACGGAATACAGCCCCGCAATCACCTGGTCGCGGGGCACAGACAGGCTCGCGTTCACGTACTACGACAACAACGACTACACCGTCTGGTACCTCGACCATCCAAAGCAGTACGCGACCGCAGCGCCGCCAGTCGCTGGTGCAGCACTCGCGGCGGTGACGCCTACCGTCACGACACCATCGATGGTGCCTCCGGCCCCGGTGCGCGACTCTACGCCCGGCGGAGGCGCGACGTCGACCTACCGCGCCATGACAGGCGCGCGTCAGTCATCGGTGGTCACGCAAGCAGAAGCGCGCGACAGTAACACAGTCTCGAGCGTAGCGACGCTGCTCGCAGATCCGCATACCGGTCTTCCCGACACGCTCACGTTCAAGGAGTATCCGTACAGGATCAGGTTCGAGCCTGATTACATCTCGGGCACGAGCATCGGTGTGTCGACTGGCGGTGGGTACGGCACGATGTACGGTGCGGGAACTGCGCTCGTATTCAGCGATCTCACGGGCGACCACCAGCTCGCGGTCGGCGGCGGCGTGTACGGACGCATTCAGGATGCGGCGTTTCAGACCTTCTACGCCGACCTCAGTCACCGCTGGCAATGGATCGCAGGCGCGCAGCAGAGCGTCACGTATCTACCAGAGAATGCGACGGAGAACCAGAACGCGGACGGGACGTTCACGGACCAGTATTCGTACGTGCGCTACGTCTTCCGCAGTGTCGAGCTTACCGCGCAGTATCCGCTGAACCGCTTCATGCGCTTCGAGCTGGGTCTGCAGGGGATGATCATCGGGCGCGGCATCACGTACGAGAACATCGACTACGACCAGTACGGTGACCTTTACAACGTCGGCCTGGCGAACGGACCTGACCTGGGCTCGCTGTCGTACGTGGCGCCGAGCGCTGCATTCGTCACTGATAACACACTGTGGGGACTGACTGGACCGATCAGCGGTCGCCGCATGCGGTTCTCCGCTGCTCCGACCGTGGTCGGCAATCTGCGCTTCACCAACTTCCTCGCGGATTACCGGCGCTATGACCCTGTCGTGTTCAACACGCTGACGTTCGCGACCCGCGTTTTCTTCGACGCGACGACGGGGCGCGACGCTGATCTGTTCCCGATCTACGTCGGCACTCCGGACTTCGTCCGGGGCTACGATCAGGCGTCGTACTACGGCGGCTACACGTGTGACGCACCGCTCGGCGCGAGCAGCATTTACGCCAATTCCTGCGCGACGACTCAGCTCGTGGGTACGCGCGCGGCGGTGGTGAATGAGGAGCTCCGCTTCCCGATCATCAGGCGGTTCGATCTGGGTCCGCTCCCGATCGGGCTCCCGCCGGTCGACGGAATGTTCTTCTACGACGCAGGCGCGGCGTGGTATCCGGGGCAGTCGCTTTCCCTCTCGCGACCGAAGGTTTACGATCCGAACACGCAGCGTTATTTCCTGCGCAGCTACGGACTCGGTCTCCGCGTGAACCTCTTCAACCTGGCGGTTCTGCGCTGGGACCTCGCGAAGCCGCTAGACCGGGTCAACAACAAGTTCAACTGGACCTTCTCGCTCGGCGCCAGCTACTGACGCAACGGATTCGACGAAGGCGCCGCTCGAGGCCTCGAGCGGCGCCTTCGTCACGCAAGAGAGTGTGCTGTCTCCCAGGCGGCTGCCGTCGCGGAACGCGCAGCAGATGATGGGTCCGAGGCGAGCGAGCTTCGATTAAATTCCGCCCGTGCGAAGACTGTTCCTCCCACTCTCGCTCGCCGCAGCGATCGCAGCAACAGCGTGCCACAGCGAACGCCGCGCGGGATCGGCCGACAGCGCCGTGGCCCGACCCGAAGCAAGCCGGGGCCCTGACCCGATCGTCATCCGCATTCCACGCGCTGGCGGGGTCGCGCACGCATACCTCTACCCTAAGCTCGACTCCGCGGTGTGGAGCGGCCAGGCGACTTCGGTCGACCGCGTGCTCGGCTTCGACCCTGAAGGCGGCGCGCTCGCGGTGGTGGATGCCAAGGGAGAGCCGGCGCGGATCGACTTGAGGTTGGGCGAGGCGTCAGTGTCGTCCAAGATGAAGCTCGCCTCGCTCACGGCGCCGACTGGCAGTGACATCTACGGAATCGACTCGAAGGGCGCCGTAGTGAGGCTCACCCGCGCGGGGACGTGGAGCTTCGTGCCACCGGAGCCAGCGCGGGACGTTTTTGCCGAGAATGGCGGAGCGATCATCGTCTCGTCGCCACGCGGAAAGGAGACCGCCGTCTGGGAGCTTCATCCGCCTGACACCAAGGTGCGCGACAGTCTCATCTTCACGACTGCGATTCATGGCGCGCGCGCAAGTGTGGGCGACCGCGTTTACTTCGGCACCGATTCCGGATTGGTCGGAGTGCAATCGCGCGGCTTCGCGCCTGTCCCACCGATCCACCTCGATGGCCGCCCGATAGCGCTCGCGCCGACGCCGAGTGGCGACCGGATCTACGTGGCGATTGCCGGCGATTCCGCGATCTCGGTCATCGATCGCTATACTGACAAGGTGATGACGAGGATCGGCCTCCCCGGCACGGCGAGCGAGCTGCGAATGGACGCGCTCGGGCGTGACGTGCTCGTGAGGCCAGAGCGTGGCGACTCCGCATGGGTGATCGCAGTCGCGACCAATCGTGTCGAAGGCTCGGTGCATTCACACTGGAGCGACGATCTCCCGACCATCGCTCAGGATGGTAGCATCGCGACCAGCAACGGGCGCGATGTAGTCTTCGACGACGCGGAGACGCTTCAGCCGATTCGCACGGTGGCCGGCGGTGCATCGGATTACTGGTACTTCACGTTCTGGAACGGATTCCGTCCGCGCGCCGCCGGGGTGGACCAACCCGTGACATTCGCCACGACCGATTCGCAGCACGACACCGCGTCGGCACCGCGGACCGATTCGACGCGCGCCGACAGTGGAGCTGCTCGCGCTGCTGCCGCATCGCCGGCTACCGCTGCGGCTACCGCTGCGGCTCCCTCTGCTCCCGCTGCGGCAGCGGCGCCCACCGCGAGCCCGGCGAGCGATGCGTTCACGGTCTCGTTCGCAGCGTTCCTCACACCAGACAAAGCACGCGCTCTCGCCGACAGTGTCGAGGTGGAGGGGACGAAGGCTCGCGTCGTGGCATCTCAGCGAGCGGGCGTCACGATCTACCGCGTGGTGCTCGGACCGTATCAGGGGCGCGCCGCGGCAGATAAGATTGGGCGTGAATCGAATCGGTCGTACTGGATCTTCTCCGGACAGCCATGAGCGACGACAGCGCGACGCAGAGCGGTAACCCCGCGGGGTGGGAAGCGGCCGGCCGGCAGATCGCACCGATGCTCGGCAGCTACTCAGCCGCCGTCGTCACGTCGTCCGACGCTCTGGTCGCCGCTCACGCCGCGATAGGAATCGGCTTGGCAGAGGCCGAACATCGGCGCGTCGCGATTGGCGATCTGGTGGGCGAGGTCGAGCCGATCCAATCGCTCGCATCGAGTGACGACCCGCACGGAATCTCCGACAGCTTCACGTACGGAGTGTCCCTGAACAAGATCGCGCAGCCCGTCGATACGACGGGCAATCTGTTCGTGATGCCGAGTGGCACGGGCGACGTGTGGGATCCATCGATCTACCGAAATGCGCGGTGGCAGCGGCTCGCGAACGGCTTTCGCGAAGTCGGCGCTCTACTGCTGCTCGTAGCACCCGCTGATGCGCCGGGACTCAAGGATCTCATCGCGCAGACGGACGGCGTCGTGCTCGTGGGCAATACGCCGCTCGATTTCGCGCCGTACATCAACGTCCTCGCGCGTATCCCGTCGCCCGCGGAGCCACCGCGTCGCGCGCCAGAGAAGCAACCGCTTCCGATCTGGAAGATCGCGCTACTTCTGCTCGTCCTCGTCGTCGCCGGAGGTGCGGGCGTCTACTGGCGCTACACGAGCGCTGCAACGCGAAAGGCGCCCGCTCCAGCGTTCAGGAAGCCTGCACCAACGCCAGTACCGCCAGTGGTCGCGACGCTCACCGCCGACACGCTGGCGATGGCGCCGCCCGCGAATCCGCAGGACTCGGCGAGCGCGTCTGCGTACGCGGTGGAACTCGAAGCAACCAACGCGCTCGACGACGCGGCCGAGCGGCTGCGCGCCAACCAGCGCGACCTGCCGGCTGGGACGATCTCGCCGGTACCGATCGGTCCCAAGCGTGATCTCTACTACAAGATCATCGCGGGCGCATATCCCCGCCGCAACGAAGCTGACGCGTTGCTCGACAACCTGCGTCACTATCACGTCGTGCAGGATGGACTCGGCACCGTGGTTCGCACGCCGTATGCGCTGCTCATAGACAGCGCCGCGTCGGGCCAGCCGATGCAGCTCGTGCGCAAGTATCCGGCGTCGGCGCAGCAGCACTTCTACGTGCTTGCGCAGCCTGATGGCTCGCTCAAGCTGTACGCTGGCGCGTTCGAGCGGCCGGAGGATGCGGCGACGTTGATGACGAGTCTACGCGCTGCCAAGCTGACACCAGTGCTCGTGTATCGCACGGGGAGAACACCGTAACTTGCGTCTAACGAAGCTCGAGCTGCATGGATTCAAGTCGTTCGCCGACCGGACTGAGCTCGTGTTCGAGCCCGGCGCGACCGCGATAGTCGGCCCAAACGGGTGCGGCAAGTCGAACGTCTCGGACGCCGTGAGGTGGGTGCTTGGCGAGCAGCGCGCTCGCGCGCTTCGCGGCGCGAAGATGGAAGAGGTGATCTTCCAGGGCTCGTCAGCGCGACGTCCGGTGAACATCGCCGAAGTCTCGCTGCACTTCGACAATGACGACAGCTCGTTCGACATTCCGTTCAGAGAGCTGGTGATCACGCGTCGTCTCAGCCGCTCTGGCGAGAGCGATTACTTCATCAACAGGGCGCCCGCGCGGCTTCGCGACATCCAGGACATCATTCGCGGGACAGGGCTCGGCGCTGACTCCGGTGTAGTGATCGAGTCGAAGATGATCGACGCGTTGCTGTCGGACCGTCCCGACGATCGACGCGAGCTCTTCGAGGAAGCTGCCGGCATCAGTCTGTACCGCGATCGGAAGCGCACCGCGGAGCGTCGTCTCGAGGAAACCACGCTCGACCTCGCGCGCATCGGTGATCTCCTCAACGAGAAGGAGAGTCATGTCCGATCACTCGCACGGCAGCGCAAGCGCGCCGAGCGCCACGCCGAGCTCACTGCTCGCCGCTTCGCGGTCGAGCTGACGCTCGCCGCGCGCGAGATGGCGGCCTGGACCAACGAGCTGGACGAGCTGCGCGATCGGCTCGCCGCGTTGCGCGAGTCGGCTCCGCTCGACAATGAGCGTGTCGCGGCAGCAGAGCTCGCGCGCGACAGCGCCCACGACGCTCGCGCTAGCGCTGAAGGAACGCGCGCCGAGCTGGCGCGGCTCGTCGCCGAGCAGCGGGAGAGCGCGCAGCAGATGCGTGCGGAGATCGCCGTAGCCGAGGAGCGCAGACGCAACGCGGCGGCGCATCGCGAGCGCGCGGAAGAAGAGCGGCGCGAGCGCGGCGACACAGCGCACCGCGTCGAGCTCGAGCTTGCCGCCGCCGCCGCAAGTCGCGCTCAGGTCGAGGCGGAGCTGGCCGCGCTCAGTGACGCGCTTGCAACTCGCGCGCGTGACGAAGAGGGCGCGCGCTCTGCTCTCTCGGTGGCGCGCGCCGCGGTCGAGCAGTCGGAGCGCCGCGCGCGTGAGATCCGCGAGCAGCTGCACCGCCTCACGATGGATCGCGACGCGGCGGAGCGTGAGCGGCAGGACATCGCGCGTCGACACGAATCCATCAAGAGCGAGCAGCTCCAGCTTTTCGACGCCGCCTCGCTCGTAGCGAAGGAAGTGGAAGAGGCGAAAGTAGCACTCGACTACGCACGAGTGAGCGTGGTCGAGGCTGCCGATGCACTCGATGTCGCGGAAGGCAGTGCACGTGCTGCGCGGGAGGCCGAGGCGCTCGCGCGCAGCGAGGCGCTCCGCGCCGAAGAGACTCACGCGGCGCTCGAGGGGCGGCTGCATGCGCTCGAGGCGCTCGAGCGCGAGCGCGTCGGACTCGCACCGTCAGCGGCGCGCCTGCTCAAGGAGCGTGACGCATTCGGCGCTGGCGCCATTCTCGGACCGCTCAGCGATTACATCAATGCCGGCAGCGCACCCGCCGCACTGGTCGAGCGCTTCCTGGGCGCCACGCTGCACGCAGTTCTCGTCCGCGACAACGCTGCGGCCGACGAGATTCGCGCATGGCACGCTCGCACCAATCCTGGCCCGCTCTTGCTGCTTCCCGTCAGCGCCGCACCGCCGGCGCCGCCCGATGTCAGCGACGATCTCGCTGCGCTCGTGAGCGCCTCGGATCCGGTATCCGCGCCCTGGGTACGCGCGCTCCTCGCCCACGTCCGCGCGATCGAAGATGGAACTGCTTTCATCGACGCACGCGGGGCCGTGTGGCTGCCCGCGACCGTCGCGGGCCCGGGGCCGCTGCGTCGCCGCGCCGAGCTCACGGACGTGAGGCGCGACATCAACGAGGCGGCGTCATCGCTGCGGCGCGCGACATCCGTAGCCGCTTCGGCGCGCGAGACACTGGAATCAGCGAGTCGAGCAGCTCATGCAGCGTCAGACGCACTTGCAGTCGCGACACGCGACGCGCGCGTGGGCGAGGATCGCGTGAATGAGATCATTCGACGCCATCAGCGCGCGTCGCGCGAAGTGTCGGAAGCGGAAGCAGCGCTCGCGAAGCTCGCCGACCGTGCGCACGCTTTGGCGGAGCGCATCGCCACTATCGATCAACGCACCGAAGAGCTCGAGGCCGAAGCCACATCATTCGACGCGCAGATCCTCGAGCGACGCCGCGAGCTGAGCGACGCAGAGGCGTCGCACGACGCGGCGCGCGAGGAGCGCACGGGAGCGCAGGTACAGCAAGCGCAGGCACAGGCCCGATTGCACGTCGTACTCGACCGTGAGCGGCGCTTGCGTGAGGAGCAGACCACTGCGGCCTCCCGCTTGGACGCGCTGCATGACGAGCTGAGCACCCTCTCTCACGACGACGCCGCGCTCGCGGCTCAGCTCGCCGACTGGTCGCTCGACCTCGAGACGCGTGGAAGCCTGCTCCGCGACACGGAGGCCCAGCTCGCCGCCGTCGAGCGCGAGGTGCGCGCAACCGATGAAGCGCTCACCGCGGCCGAGCACGAGCTCGACGACGTGCGTCGCGCATCGGCGCAGAGCGCGCAGCAGCTTCACTCGACCGAGCTGCGCTATACCGAGCTGTCGGGACGCAAGACCGCCATTCGCGAGCGACTCGAGACCGACTGGCGTCGCCCGCTCGAAGATCTGCTTGCCGAGAACACGCCGCTGGACGATGACGACGACTCGCTCCGCCGCGAAGCCGCGGATCTTCGCGCGCAGCTTGGAGGCGCTCGGCCAGGTGAATCCGCTCGCGATCGAGGAGCATCAGGAGGAGACCAAGCACGTCGACTTCCTGCGCCAGCAGCGCGACGACCTCGAGTCCGCGAAGACGAAGCTGCAGCAGGCCATCCGCGAGATTGACGCGACGGCGCGCGAGCTCTTCCTGCAGACGTTCGTGCGCGTGCGCGAGAACTTCCGTCACATCTTCATGACGCTGTTCGGCGGCGGCGACTGCGACATCCGACTCGAGAATCCCGCGTCGCCGCTCGAAGGCGACATCGAGGTACACGCTTCTCCGCGCGGGAAGAAGACCCAGCGCATCCATCTGCTCTCGAGTGGCGAGCGCGCACTGGTCGCGTTGTCGCTCCTCTTCGGGATCTTCCTCATGAAGCCGAGCCCGTTCTGCCTCCTCGACGAGGTCGACGCCCCGCTCGACGACCAGAACATCGGTCGCTTCGTCAAGATGCTGAACGAGTTCAAGCAGAACACTCAGTTCATCGTCATCACGCACAACCCGCGCACCACCACCGAAGCCGCGGATGCGGTGTACGGTGTTACTATGCAGGAGCCCGGAGTCTCGTCGATAGTCAGCGTCAGACTGCGCGGACGCGCGGTAGAAGAGGCCATCGAGGGAAGTCTGGAGCCGGCCGCCGCTGGCGTTTGACGTCGTCGTCGAACGCTCGCGCTGCTGATCAACAACCTATTTTCACAGCACAATGCTCGTAGTAATGCGCCACGGCGCGCCATCCTCGGATGTCGATCGCGTCGTGGAAGTCATAAGAGAGATGGGATATGAAGCGCGCCCAATGCCCGGCGCGCAGCGCACTGCTGTCGGAATCGTCGGCAATGATGGGCGCGTCGATGCGGGACGTCTGCAGGCATTGCCCGGTGTGGTGCAGGTCATCCACGTCACGCAGCCATACAAGCAAGTCTCGCGCGAATGGCGCAACGACAACACTGTAGTAACGATCGCGCCCGGCGTCTCATTCGGAGCACAGGAAGTGCCAGTCGTCGCGGGACCGTGCTCGGTCGAATCTGAGAAGCAGATCGTCACCGCTGCCGAGCAGGTGAAGGCAGCGGGAGGAAGTGCACTGCGCGGTGGCGCATTCAAGCCTCGTAGCTCGCCTTACTCGTTCCAGGGACTCGGCCGCGAAGGATTGGATCTGCTCGTGAAGGCACGCGAGGAAACCGGCCTTGCCATAGTGACCGAGGCCATGGACGACGAAGGCGCCCGCATCGTCGCCGATTACGCCGATTGCATCCAGATCGGCGCGCGCAACATGCAGAACTATTCACTGCTCAAGACCGTCGGAAAGCTCCGCGTTCCGGTCCTCTTGAAGCGAGGGATGGCCGCGACGATAAGCGAGCTGCTGCTGAGTGCGGAATACATCCTCTCCGAAGGGAACACACAGGTGATTCTGTGCGAGCGCGGCGTGAGAACGTTCGACACCGCGGTGCGCAACATGTTCGATCTCACGGCGATTCCCGTCGTGCATGGTCTGTCGCATCTGCCGATCGTCGCCGACCCGAGCCACGGCACGGGCGTGCGCGACATGGTGACACCGATGGCACGCGCCGCGGTGGCTGCCGGTGCGGACGGAATTCTCGTCGAGATGCATCCGGAGCCTGACCGCGCGCTCTCGGACGGCGCGCAATCGTTGTATCCCAACCAGTTCGCGGAGCTGATGGTCCAGCTGCGCGCTGTCGCTGGCGCAATCGGACGTTGCATTCCTTCGCCACACGCGTAGGAACGTCGCTGGTCCGCTCGGTGTATCGCGTGGCATGACGACTCGATCGGCGCTCTTGCTCGGGGCTGCACTCGTTGCTGCTCCGATGCTCTCGCTCCCGGCGCAGCAGCCGCGACAGATTCTCGCGCGCGCCGTCGCTGCCTACACTGGTGCGAGCACCATCTCCGCCTCTTTCGATCAGACCGTCACCAATCCGCTCACGTCGCGCTCGATGTCGTCGCATGGGGAGCTACTGCGCAAGCGACCCAATCTGCTCTCGATATCGTTCAGCACTTCGGATCGGATCGTCGCAGATGGCCACTACGTATGGGTGTATCTCCCAAGCAGCGCTCCCGGCCAGGTGATTCGACTGCCGATGAGCGATGAGAGCGGGGTCTTCGTCGATCCGCTCGGCCAGATTCTCTCCGCGCCGATCGATAGCTACGACGTGAGCGACGCCGGCGCGGCCGTCATCGATGGACACGCGACGCACGGCGTCACCCTCGTGCCCAAGTCGAGTCGCGCGCTGTTCACCAAGGCGACGCTCTGGGTCGACGATGCAGACGCAATAGTACGTCAGCTCGACACGACAGAGCCGAGCGGGATCGCGCGCAAGGTGACCGTGACGCGTTTCAGGACCGACGTTCCAATCCCGAGCTCATCGTTCGATTTCGTTCCGCCGCCCAACACTCGCGTCGTCGATGGTAGCGGGATGGTCGCGAACTAGCTCTCGCGCAGCAGCAGCGAGCGCGTCGTAGACCGCGAGCGCGGTGCTGCTTTCAGCGAGCGCCGCGCGATGTGCTTCCACCGTGCGCTCGTCGCCGCGCGCGATAGGTCCGGTCAGCGCGTCGCGTGGCGAGCTGTCTGCCAGGTTGCTCACCGCGACCGCCATGAGATGTTGAACGGCGTCACGCGCCGCACGGCGGTCCACGCCGGCCGCTGTCAACGTCTCCTCGGCGAGTGCTGCAAGGACGATCGGGAAATTGGATGCGATCACGGCGGCGGCGTGGTACGCGCTCTTGTGACCGCGCGGGATGCCGAGCGTGCGAGCTCCGAGCGCGGCGGCCAGGCGGCGCGACGCAGCGCACGCTGTCGCATCGCCATCGATTCCCACCCATCCGTCGTGCAGTGCCGCAGCACCGCGCGCGGCTGACGAGAAGGGCGCGAGCGGATGGAACGTTCCGCACGCGTACCCGATCGAGCGAAGCGGATCCAGCTCGTCGGACGACGCGATGCCCGACGTGCTGAGCATCACGCAGCCGTGAGTGAGCCACGGATGAGGCGCACGAGCCGCAGCCACGAGCGACTCGATTACAGCGGCGATGTCGCTCTCCCGCACAGCTATGATGACGATGTTGGCTTCGGCGAGCGCCCGCGGCAGAGCCCCGCTACTCGTCGCACCTTCTCGCGCTACGCGCGAGTGAACGCCCACGACCTCGATGTCGGCGTGACGCAGTGCGAGCGCCAGTCCGCGGCCAACCTTCCCAGCTCCGATGATGAACGGCCTGTCGCTCACCGCTGAGCGTGCGCACTCTGGAGCTCCATTGCGCGCTGGATGATCTCGCCCTCGGATCGCGATGATGCGAGAAGGCGCTGCGCCGCGATCAGTGTCGAGTCATCGACCGCCTTGCGCCTGAACTCTGCGTCGGCGCCGAACACGTACCTGTTCACCTCGTACGCGAGCAGCCGTGAAACGAGTGGGGCGGCCGCGTCGTAAGTCGAGCGAGGCACATCGATCTTACGAGCCTGCATCCGGCGGTACACATCGTCGAGCATCGCTGGAGTCACGACGAAGCTCGGGGACTTGATGCTCCCTTGAGCCTTCACAGCGAGCGCCAGACTCGTCAACGCGTCGTGGAACGCGCCGACGTTGTCCTTGAGCGCGCGCATGAAAGCGAGGTTCTCGGGGCTCGCTACCGTGTCGGCAGCGATGAGGTCGGGCGTGATCCCGCCGCCGCCGTATACCGTGCGGCCGTCATCGGTCTTGAACTTGGGTCGCGCGGCGGCGCTGTCGCCGGTTCCGTCGTCGCGTACCGGCCGCGGCGGGGATATCGATCTGCCGGACGGCGTGAGCCAGCGCGCTGTGGTGAGCCGAACCGCGCCCGCACCGGGCACTGGAATGATTCGCTGCACACTTCCCTTCCCGTACGTTCTTCGCCCGATGATCACGGCCCGATCGTGGTCCTGGAGCGCGCCCGCCACAATCTCGGCCGCACTCGCGCTCTTGTCATCCACGAGCACTGCGAGCGGAAGCTTTGGCCAGCGCGGACCGACGCCGTTCTCGTACACCACGTTGTCGTCCTTCTCACGGCCGTGCGTGCTCGCGACGACGACTCCACGGTCGAGAAAGAGATCGGCCACGCCGACGCCTTGCGCGAGCAGGCCGCCGGGATTCGAGCGCAGATCGAGCACGAGTGACGTGGCGCCCTGCTTCACGAGCGAATCGACCGCGCTCGTCACCTCGCGCGCGGTCGAGTCAGTGAACGCGCTCAGTGCGACATAGCCGATGCTCGACGCGAGCATCGCCGCGTGCCGCACCGCACTGTGACGAATCGCGGCGCGCGTGAGCGTCAGCGTCAGCGGCGTACTCGAGCCCGAATGCTGGATGGTCACCGTCACGGTCGACCCGGGGGCTCCGCGCAGAAGCCTCTGCACTTCCTCCGGCGTCCAGCCGTCTACCGCTTGTCCGTTGATGTCCACGATCCGGTCGCCCGTGACGATTCCGGCGCGCTCGCCCGGACTGTTCGCCACGGGATTCACCACCACCAGAAGACCGTCGCGCACGTCCACTACCAGCCCGATCCCCGCGTAGCTGGACGCCGTGCGCTCGGTGAGCGACGCCAGCCGGTCGCTCGAGAGATAGGAGTCGTAGGGGTCGTTCAACTCGCTCAGCATCCCATCGACGGCAAGCCTGTAGAGCGTGTCGCTTGCTAGCGTATCCACGTACTGATCGCGAACGAGCTGCGACACGTTCTGAAAGAGGCGCGCGCCGTTGACCTGCGCGCTCGTGCCCGTCACAGTGCCGCGCTGAAGCATCCAGGCTCCAGCGATGAGCGCGACTCCGAGCACGGCCGACAGCGCGATGGTTTTCGAGCGCGTCCTTCCCTGATCCATTTCCCTTGCCTACGCCTGTGTCAGTGCCGCTAGCCGCGGGACCGCCGCGCCCACGGCAGCGGCGACGTGTGCAGCCACCTCGGCCTCCGCTCCGCGCGCATCGACCCCGACGATTGGTCCACATTCGCGATGCGAAAGTTGCCACGCCTCAGTTGAAAACGTAGCGAATGCCGTGGCCACGCGTTGATGAAACTGCAAGTCTGCAAGCTGCATGCGGTCCTGCGCACCGCGTGCCGCCGCACGCGCGAGGCCGTCGCCAACCGGCATCTCCAGCACAACGGTGAGAGTCGGCACGAGTCCGCCCACCGCAAGCTGGTTGGCCGCACGAACGTCGCCTTCGTCCAGCCCGCGCCCCGCCACCTGGTACGCGTACGTCGAGAGGAAGAACCGGTCCACCAGCACCACCTCTCCGCGATCCAGAGCGGGCCTGATGCAATCCGCCACGAGCTGAGCGCGCGACGCTAGGAAGAGGAGCGCCTCCGCGCCGGCGCGGATCGCCAGATCCGGATCGAGCAGGATCTCGCGGATCCGCTCGCCCAGCGCCGTGCCACCCGGCTCGCGCACCGATGTGGTGCGGATCCCGGCATCTGAGAGCGTCGTCGCGAGCCGGCGAAGCTGGGTCGTCTTGCCGACCCCTTCGGCGCCCTCGAGTACGATCAGCGCGCCGTCGCCGCCGCTCACTGCCGGTTCACCCGAGAGTGATGATCGAGCTCTGGCCGCCTTTGACGATCCCCTCGCTGATCCACTCGTTCACGCGGCGCATGATCTTGTCGAGATTCTCCTGCGCGACGGCAACCCGCTGATACGCCGCGTTGGTCTGCACTTTCGCCAGAAGGTCATCGAGCTGCTGCTCCATCTCTTCAGTCGGCTCTTCACCGCGGCCGAGCATTGTCTGCGCGTCGCGCCGGAGCGTCTCCATCTGATTCAGCAGCGCGGTCGCCTGCGCATCATCGCGGAGCGCGTCGTTGGCGCGAGTGACCGCGCGGTACTCATCGCTCTGACCAATCAATCGCCCGAGCTCTCGAGCCTTTTCTTCCAGTGCCAAGTCCCTCCCCTCCTATGCGCGCCGCGCCACGACGAAGCGCTCGCGTCCCGTAAGGTCAAGTCGAACAGCTACCTCGCGATACCGCGAATCGACGGCCAGCAGTTCCGCCGCGAGCGAGGCGCGGCGCGAGTCAGTCTCGAGCGCAAGCACTCCACCAGGCTCGAGCAGCGACGCGGCGCCGCGAATGAGGGCTGTCGTCGCGCTCATCCCATCGGGTCCACTGAACAGCGCCAGCGTAGGCTCCCAGTCGCGCACGCTCTGCGGTAGCTCCGCCGCCTCATGATAGGCGATGTAGGGCGGGTTGGAAACTATCGCGATCGCGCGGACGTCGCTCACGGGCGCGAGCAGAGTGCCGTGCCTGAACTCGACCGTAGCATGAAGCGCTCCGGCGAGAGTCGCGCCATTCCGCTCTGCGACTGCTAGCGCGTCGAGCGACACGTCCGTCGCGATCACTCTGTCGAATGATCCCTCGCTCGCGAGCGCCAGGGCGATCGCCCCGGAGCCGGTGCCGACGTCCACCACGCAGCCGCCGCGCGTCCCCTGCGTCATCCTCAGTACTTCCTCGACGAGAAGCTCCGTCTCCGGACGCGGAATCAGCACGCGCTCGTCAACGTCGAGTGTGAGATGCCGGAAGCACGCACGCCCCACGGCGTAAGCGAAGGGCGAGCCGTCCTGCAGCTTCTCCACCGCGGTCCGCGCGGCGACGCACACGTTCTCACCCAGCGCGTCGCCGCCATTCGACGATGGCCAGAACCGTGGCACATCCAGCAACGCGGCGATGATGTCGTGCGCCGTGCGCGGCGACCGATCACCGAGCATGAGCTGCAACTCGGTCGTGAGGCCGGCTACTGTCGCGCGCTGCGCGCTCGCCATCCCGCCTTCGTTACTCACCGCTAAGTCGCTCCTCCACATCCGCAAGTCGCAGCGCGTCGATGAAAGGCTCGATCCCGCCGTTCAACACCGAGCTGAGCTCATGGAGCGTGAGCCCGATGCGATGGTCGGTCACGCGGCTCTGGGGGAAGTTGTAAGTCCGGATCTTTGCCGACCTGTCACCCGTCCCCACCTGCGTCTTCCGCACCCTCGCGCGTTCCGCTTCCTGCTCCGCCAGCTTCGCATCGAGCAGCCTGGCGCGCAGCACCTCCATCGCCTTTAGCTTGTTCTGGAGCTGCGACTTCTGGTCCTGCTGCGACACGACGATGTTGCTGGGGATGTGAGTGATGCGCACCGCGGAGTCGGTCGTGTTGACCGACTGGCCGCCCGGTCCGGACGATCTGAAGACGTCGATCCTGATGTCCTTGTCCTCGATCCTCACGTCCACTTCCTCGGCCTCAGGGAGAACGGCGACGGTCGCAGCTGACGTGTGGATCCTTCCCTGGCTCTCCGTCACCGGGACGCGCTGCACGCGGTGCACCCCGGACTCCCACCTCATCGCGCCGAACGCACCGCTGCCGATCACCTTGAACACGACTTCCTTCACGCCGCCAAGGGTGGCATCGGAGAATGACATTATCTCGATCCGCCACCTGCGCCCTTCCGCGTAGCGCGTGTACATTCGCCACAACTCGGCGGCGAAGAGCGCAGCCTCGTCACCGCCAGTGCCGGCCCGAATCTCGACTATGGCCGGACGGTCATCGAGCGGGTCCGGTGGCAGAAGCGCGGGCTTCAGCTCGATTTCGAGCGCGGCCAGCTCGTCCGTCAACCGATGCTCTTCCGCGCGCGCCTCGGCCGCGAGCTCGGCGTCATCGGCTTGGGCGAGCTCCCTCGCCTCCGCCAACTCCCGCTCGACGCGGTCGAGTTTCGCCGCGAGCTCCACGACGGCTTCAAGATGGCGATGTTCGCGACCCAGGTCGGCGAGGCGCTTGGGGTCCCGCGCAGCATCCGGACTGGCGAGCATGGACTCGACCTCCGCAGCTCGCGCGACAGTCGAGGCGAGGCGATCTCTCAGGCTCATTGGCAGTGTGCAATCATACGCGTGATCCAACCTAAAGCAAGACAATTCCCACCACTGGCAATCATCCGAAAAACACGAAGGCCCACGAAAATCGTGGGCCTTCGATCGTACGGCGGGCGGGGTCAGGCCGTCGCCTTTTCCTTGCGCCCGTACTTCTGGCGAAAGCGCTCGACGCGACCTGCGGTGTCGACGAGCTTCGCCTTGCCCGTATAGAACGGGTGGCACACAGCACAGATGTCCGTGCTGATGTTGGCGACCGTGGAGCGCGTCTCGAACGTGTTGCCGCACGCGCAGTGAACCTTCGCCGTCGCGTATAGCGGATGAATGTCTGGTTTCATCTATAGACCTCCGAATATTTGGCCCAGCCTTGAAAAATAGCGGAGCCACATCGCCTTTTCTACCCCTCTCGAAGCACCCCCGGGTACTCCGCGATCAGGGTGCTGATTGCCCGCTCGGCGTCCCGCTGACGCGGGACGCCGTCGCATTCGGAACACCGTGGTCAGTCCCGCAATCCACCCCGTACAGCCCAGTTCTTTCTCGAGCACTGGGAAGCGTGCGGCGCAGCCCTGCCGTCGATCGGTCGAAACATGTCCCCGAAACCGATACCGCCGAGAGGCCGACACGTCGCCGTGCTCGCGGCGTGCCCTTTGCCCTTGTCCCGCTCGAACACATGCACGAGGAAGACATGAGAGGAACTACAAGGTGGTCATCGGTCGCGGCGAGCTTCATCATCATCGGTGCTGCGGCGGTCCAGTCCGGCTGCGCCTCGGCGCGCGGTCGCTCCGGCCCGGTGCGCCCGGTCGAGCTCGACATCGAGAACAATCTCACTGTCCCCACAGACCTTTCCGTGTACGCGATTCGCGTCAATGGCGGTGCACGGCAGATTATCGGGGACGTCCCGCCGGCGACTACCAAGGCGTTCCAGTTCACGCCGGATAGCTATTCCGAGGTCTATCGCCTCGTCGCCAGCGGACCTAACGGACGCGCGATCAGGTCCCAGAGCTTCATCGTCGGCTACGACATGACTGGCCAGATCATCTGGACGCTGGTCCCGAACATCATCGGCTTCCGTGACACTGGCACCGACTCGACTTCACACTAGCACGCGACGGCTCGCGCGAGTGCCTGACCGACACTCGCGCGGCGTTGTCGCCACGCCCCGACGAGCATCGCAGCGGTGATCACGAGGCACAGTCCGCCCAGCCAGTCGCCGGTGATCGTGTAGAGCGATTTCGTCGAGGTCCCTTCGATCGTGTAAGTCGCGCTGATCGGAACGAAGATCGGCGTCTCGGCTCGCACGCGTCCGAGTGGATCGATCCAGCCCGAGATCCCGGTGTTGGCCGCGCGGACCACGGGGAGCCGATTCTCTATCGCGCGCAGCGAGAGATGCGCGAAGTGCTGATACGGCGCGCTGCTGCGCTGGAACCATGCATCGTTGGTGATGTTCGCGAGCATCACCGCTCCGCTCCGCGCGTACGACCGCGACAGCTGCGGAAAGATCGACTCGTAGCAGATCAACACCCCAACGCCACCGAAAGGAAGCTCAAAAGGGGCCTCGCTCGTCCCGCGCCCGAATCCGCCGAAGTAATCGACGCCCGCGAACCACGCCGGATTCAGAAACGGAACCCGCTCCACGATCGGCACGAGGTAGTGCTTGCGGTACGGCGGCACTCCGCTCGGCGCACCGTTCGGCAGTGTCAGCAGCGCCGCGTTGTAGTACGCGAATGGGCGCACCAATGGGCTGCTCGAGTCCATGTACCCGACTATCATCGGCGTCGGATGCGGCGCGACAGAGGCGCGCAGCGAATCGAGCCACGACGGGTACTGCCAGATGAAGCGATCCAGCGCAGTTTCGGGCCACAGCACGAGATCCGGCGAGCCGCGCACGACTTCGGCGCGCGTCATCGCCGCGAGCTTGGCGACGTGTACGGTCGGATCTTCCGTCGTGAGCTTTGCTTCCTCGGGGATATCGGGTTGAATGACCGCGACGCGCGCGAGCGGATGCAGCTCAATCGTCGTGAGTCGCCATTCCCCGTACGCGGCCATGACGACTATGATTGTGACTGCGATGCCGATTCGGCTCGACAGCGCGCGCCGCTCGGAGCGGATGAGCCACGCATCGACGAGTGCTCCATTCACCGCCGCGATGCAGAAACTCACTCCGCGCACGCCGCTGATGTCCGCGATCTGCGCGAGGAGTGGCACGTGTGCGACACCGAGCCCGAGCGGCAGCCATGGAAACGAGAGATCGCTCAGGTAGTTGAGGCAGAGCTCGGAAGCGGTCCACACTACCGGAAGCAGAATCGCGAATGGCCAACCAGTCAACCGCCGTGCGCAGAAGAGCGCGCACATCGTCGCCCCGACTACGGGAGCGAGCCAGATCGAGCGAGGCAATGTAGCCGAGCAGCGCCAGCTTGGTGTAGAGCAGCAGCGCAACCGCGATCCAGTAGAGATTCGCGCCGTATCCCAGCACGCCGAACCAGAAGCCCGCGCGTGCAGCTTCCCATCCGTGGCCTTCCCGGTCGGCCGCGCGAGCGACCACCATCGTGATCGGAATCAGGCAGACGAAGACCGGCACAACGAGATTGAACGGCGGGAACGATATCGCGAAGAGCGCCGCGGAGAACAGCGCTGCGAGCGACTCATGCCGTGTTGGAACGATTCCGCGAATCCGGCGGCTGCGCGGAGCGCGCGCAGCGGGATCCACCGCGCTGGAGGTCATCGCCGCTACAGGCGGATCTCGCGGCCTTCTTCGGCGGACTTGTAAACCGCCTCGAGAAGTTTCTGCACTGCGATCTGATCCGCCGGCGGTTTGTAAGCGCTCTCTCCATTCAGCATCGCGATGAAGTGCGCGAGCTCGGCGCGGTAGCTCTGCAGGAACGCGCTCTCGCGCGTCGCCGCGCCGCGAGGCGAGACGTCTGTCGGTCGCCCGTTGAGAAGCTTCACTACGCGTAACGGTGCCAGACGCGCACTGCCGCGGCTACCGCGCGTCTCGAACCACCACCTGTCACTCTCGCCGACGTAGTTCCACGCGACGTCGCATGTGAACACTCTGCCGTTCGCAAACTCGATCTGCAGCGCCATCGTGTCCTCGACGGTCGTCGCGCCGCGCGCACGGTCGAAGCTCGCACTCACTCGCACAGCTTCGGGAAAGCCGCCGAGCCAGAGCGCGAGATCAAGCAACGGATAGCCGAGCTCGAAGAAGGCGCCGCCACCCGCCTCCGCCCTGCGATATCGCCAACCGTTCGCGGCACCACGGAACTGGTAGTGACCCGCGCGCACCGATGTGAGCCCACCGAGCTCGCCGCCGTTGATGAATCGCTGAAGCTGCTGAACGTCGGCGCGAAAGCGATGGTTGTTACCGACGGCAACCTTACAGCCGGAGCGCTGCGCCGCTGCGATGATTCGCTCGACGCCACGCGACGTGAGCGACAGCGGACGCTCGCACAGGACGTGAACCTTCGCCTTGAGCGCAGCGAGCACGTGCGGCTCGTGCAGATGGTTTGGCGTCGCGATGACGACCGCATCCAGCGCGTCGAAGTCGAGCAGGTCGTCGATGTCCGTGAAGACGTCGCGGATCCCGAACCTGTCGGCGAGCGCTCGCGCCTTTGGACCGTCGTTGTCACATAGCGCGACCAGCTCTGCGCCGCGCGTCTTGGACAGCGCCGGCAGATGCGCCAGCTGAGAGATGGCTCCCGCGCCAACGAGCCCAAAGCGAAGTGTCGCCTGCGAAGCTGGCATCGGTCAGAGAATGTGTCCGACTGTCGTACCGGGATAGTACGTGCGAAGAATAGTAAGCGCGTCCTGGCCAGCGCGCGCCCGCGCAATCGCTCCCCACTGATCCATCCCCACACCGTGGCCGTTGCCGGTGCCGTGAATCGTGATCCCGGCGACCGCGCCGTCGTCCCCGGTCGTGACGTCGAACGTGAACAGCGTGCTCGGCAACACATCTCCGCCGGGCTTCCGCAGCACGAATCGAATGTCGTTCCCGCGCACGGTGAACCTCCCCCGATCGGTGTCGAAGGCGATCATGGCCAATCTCCCCGACGGCGTTCTTCCCAGCTCGGTGATCCCGCGAATCGTTCCCACGCCCGACTTGGGGGCGCCCGCATACTGCGGCAGATATCGCGCGGCAGCGGCTGCGAGTGTCTCGCCGTCGATCGTCCGCGTCCAGCGAAACTTGGGCGAGTCCTCGTCGTAGAAATGGTCCGTACCGGGGATCCGGTCGCTCACGGAGACAAGGTACGGCTCGTCGTCGCTGCGCCACACCTCGCTCGCTGCCGCGGTCACGCCGCCCGAGTTCGCGCTGTATGGAGCGTTGATGACCCGTGCCCTGATACATCAATACCATGTTCCGCGTCGATTCGATCGCGTCGTCGGATAGCTGACGCTCGGCGTCCACGCCGCCATACGCCTGATCCGTAACCGTCGCCACCATGTCGTACGGACGCGACTGGTCGATGCGAGTGTAAGTGTAGCTGCGCGCCGCGATCGCCTGTGCCTGCACCGCTGCTGCTTCGAATGGCGTCCTGTCTGGCCCTATCTCCGTAGCACCACGCCGCGAAGATAGTCCTCTACGCCAAGGCGGTTGATGACATTCGTCTTGTCGCCGGCATTCGAGATCACGATCTCGCCACGGTAGCGCTTCCCGTTGAACGATACGAACGCATCGCCACTGGTGGGCCGCGCTACCAGCGGACCGGCCGCTGTCGCGACGCGGTCCCCGGATTCGCTGGAAGTAGCTCAGCCCGCCGCCTGACGCGGTGATGACGTACGCTTCGCCGCCCTGGCCGCGCGCGACTAGCTGCTGCGAGTTGCGCTGGACGATCTCCCAGTCGCCAGTGCACGAGAGGCGAGCCGAGGTCTGCGCGAGCGCCAGTGCAATCCTCACCGTCGCATCGCCAGCCTGCGAGATGTTCGATGCGCGCGCCGAAGCTTCGCTCGGTACAGTGCGCTTCCCGATGATACTGGGCAGCACAGTGACTGGCGCGTCGTCTACCTGACGCGTTGCCGTATCACGCGCCGCGTTGGCAGCGGGCTGTGCGGCGCGAGTGGGTGCATCGGCAACCGGCGTGGCAGGCACGGGTGGAAGTGGTGCCATCGACGCCGTGCACGCGCCGAGCGTGAGGCACAGACACGCCGCGGCGGCGAGCGATGAATCGAGCTGCGTGCTGAACGGTATTTTCACACCGGAAAGACGCTCGCGCGTCACCTTCCGAAACTTCCCATCGACGCCCCGACGAGGGGGAGCTGCCGCCGCGTGGACGGCGTCAGCCCCGCCGTGCGGCTCCGAGATCGTTTCGAGCACCGTCGCGGTGAAGTCGTAGTCGTCCACTACCGCGGTCGGGACGACGCGAACGAGCGTCCCCGGAGCGTACCGATCGTCGAGGTAGGTGATGCCATCGACGTCATCCGCCTGCCACGGAAGGCGTGCCAGCGAGCCGCCATCTTCGCCATCGCGATCGACGAGCGCAGCTACGGCCACCCCGATGCGCGACTCGTAGCGCTCCGCTGTGATCGCTCGTTGTAGGTCGGTCAACCGCTCGAGCCTTTCCATCTTCACGGAGTGAGGTACATCGTCCTGCAGCAGCGCCGCGCGCGTTCCTTCCTGCGGTGAATACGCGAAGACACCGACGCGCTCGAATTGGACCTCCTCGAGAAACTCGGCGAGCTCTTCGAAATCCGACGTCGGTCTCGCCCGGGAATCCGACGATGCACGTTGTGCGTATCGCGACATCAGGCACCGCCTCGCGAAAGCGCGCCACGCGATCGCGAATCGTGTGCTTGCGCTCCGGACGCCGCATGCGCGCGAGCACCGAATCGGCGGCGTGCTGCATCGGCATGTCGAGGTACGGAAGTATCCGCGGCTCGCGCGCCACCACTTCGAGCAGCCGCGGTGTCACACCAGTCGAGTACAGATACAGCAAGCGGATCCACGGAATGGACGTCTCGGCTACGAGACGCTCGAGAAGATCCGCCAGCTTGACGTCCCGATCACGCAGGTCCCGCCCGTAATGCGCTAGATCCTGCGCGACCAAGTTGATCTCGCGCGCGCCCTGGAGCTCCAGTAACTGCGCTTCTGCTACCACATCGTCCGGCGCGAACGAGCGGTGCTTGCCACGCATGAGCGGGATGGCGCAGAAGGCGCAACCGTGATCGCACCCTTCGCTGACCTTGAGGTAGCGCACGTGCGGAAGATCGCCCGCGTAGACTCGCACGCCTGGGTGCGCGAGCAGGTCCTCTTCGCCGATGATGCCACGCCCGTGCAATTCCTCGATCAGGCGGTCGGTCTCGGATGCACCGAGAAACAGATCGACTTCGGGGAGCGCCTCGGCGAGCTCACCCTTGTGCCGCTCGACCATGCAGCCGACCGCGACGACTGCCTTGCACACCCCGTCAATCTTGTATTGCCCAGCTTCGACGATCGCGTCGATCGACTCTTTCTTCGCAGCGTCGATGAAGCCGCACGTGTTGACGATGATGACGTCGGCCTCGTCTAACGAGCCGGCGACTTCACCACCGTACGCGGAGAGCTGCGCGAGATAGCGCTCGGAGTCGACAGTGTTCTTGTCGCAGCCGAGCGTGACCAGCCCGATCTTCATGAGCCGAGGAACGACTCCAGCGCGCGCTTCTTGGAGTTGTGGCGCAGCTTGAGCAGCGCGCGGTCCTTGATCTGACGCACGCGCTCGCGCGTAACTCCGAGCACGTCGCCGATGTCTTCCAGCGTCATCGGCTCGTCACCGTCCAGGCCGAAGTACATGCGCAGCACGCGCGCTTCCCGCGGCTTGAGGATGAGCAGCGATTGATGCACCGTCTCGATCAACGCTTTTTCGAACGCCTCTTCGTCGGGCAGCGGACGCATGCTGTCGGCGAGATGATCGATGAGCGGGTTATCCTCACCCGGCGTCATCGGCGCATCGAGAGATAGATGGGTGTGGGAGATCGCCATCGTCCGCGCGACCTCCTCCTCCGTCAGGTCCATGCCCTGCGCGATCTCTTCGTGCGTGGGCTCGCGGCCGAGCTCCTGCACGAGTGCCGCGGCGCGCTTGCCGATGCGGTGCAGGTCGCCGGCACGATTGAGCGGTACACGCACTATGCGCGACTGCTCCGCTAGTGCCTGCAGGATCGCCTGCCGGATCCACCACACGGCGTACGAGATGAACTTGATCCCCTTCGTCTCGTCGAAGCGCTTGGCGGCGCGCATGAGGCCGAGGTTTCCCTCGTTGATCAGGTCGGAGAGGTTGACTCCCTGATTCTGATACTTCTTCGCGACGGAGACGACGAAGCGCAGATTCGCGCGCACGAGCGAGTTGAGCGCCTCCTCCTCGCCAGTGCGAATACGGATCGCCAACGCCGCCTCCTCTTCACGCGTAATGAGAGGGTAGGCGCTTATGTCGCGAAGGTACTGATCCAACAGACCTTCGTCGACCGCGTGTTTCCGCTTAGCAGGCGACTTCATCCGAAGTAAACCTACCAGACCCGGCATCCTCTGGAAGGGGTGCTCACCCTCGCAAGCGGCTTGTCGCGTTGGCGCTCATCGAACGATTGTACCAAATCGCCGCCAACGAGCGCGCGTCAGCCAGCTCCACCGCGATGCACTGTCAGGCTGGTAGCTGTAGTAGACGAACATCGGCGTGCCCTTGACGAGCGAGTCGGCGACGAAACCCCAGTAGCGGCTGTCGAGTGAGTTGTCGCGATTGTCACCGAGCACGAAGTAATTGTTGCTCGGCACTATCAGCGGCCCCCAGTTGTTGCGCGACGGCCAGTACGACTCGCTCGCGTGCAACGACTTCACCAGATAATCTCGTTGCCAGCGGAACTCGTCAGCCGCGAGATCGGTGTCGGGCGAGGAGTGCGTCACGTACGGCTCCTTGACCGCCTTCCCGTCGCGATACAACACACCATCAGACATGAGAAGCGTATCGCCGGGAACACCTACGACGCGCTTCACGAAGTTCGTGTCTGGGCCGAGCGGAAACTTGAAGACGATCACGTCGCCGCGCTCGGGCTTCCTGAAACCCGGAAGTCGAAGATGAGTGAACGGTATGTCCGGCCCGTAAACCATCTTGTCCACGACGAGGAAGTCGCCGACCATCAGGGTTCGCTGCATGCTCGGCGTGGGGATCTTGTACATCTCGACGACGAAGGCGCGCACGACGAGAAACAGCGCCACCGACGCCGCGAACTGCAGAACCCCCCGCATCATCCCACGCATATCCACTTGTAGTCGGTGCTCCCCTCTAGCGACGCACTAGAGTGCGCCGCGCAACCGTGCACTTCGGCGCGCTCACCACGCCGCCACGATCAGTCCTGAATCAGTCTGGAGTGCCCAGGTACGTGTCGATCTGGGCGCGCTGCAGCGTGCCCGAATAATCGACATAGCAGACCTTGGTCTCGGAGTAGAAGTCGTAGACTTCCCACCCTCCCTCACGATGTCCATTCCCGGTTTGTTTAACCCCTCCGAACGGGAGATGTGCCTCTGCGCCGATGGTCGGTGCGTTGATGTAAGTGATGCCGTTGTCGAGCTCCTGCATCGCCCGAAACGAGAGATTGACATCGCGCGTGTATACCGATGACGAGAGCCCGTATCTGACCCGGTTGTTGACCTCGAACGCCTCGTCCGGCGTCGAGACACGGATCACCGAAAGCACCGGCCCGAAGATCTCCTCGTACGCGATCCGGTGGCTCGGTTCGACACGGGCGAAAATCGTCGGCTCGTAGAAGTAGCCCTTCGCAAGGTCACCGCCGCTCGCGGCGCGCGCACCGCAAACGATCTCGCCGCCATCGGCCTGACCGATGTCGACATAACGCTCGACCTTGTTGAGCGCGGCGGCGTTGATGAGAGGACCGACATCGGTTCCTTTCTTCCGACCGTCGCCGAGCTTGAGAGCCTTGGTGCGCTCGATCAGCATCCCGAGGAAGTTGTCGTGAATTCCCTTCTGCAGAATGAGACGGCTCGTCGCGGTGCAGCGCTGTCCGGTTGTTCCGAACGCGCCCCAGAGGGCGCCCTCGAGTGCGAGATCGAGATCTGCGTCGTCGAGCACGATCTGCGCGTTCTTGCCGCCCATCTCCAGCGAGAGGCGCTTGTGCATCCTGCCGCACGTAGCGCCGACGAGCGCGCCCGTCTCCGTAGATCCCGTGAATGAGATCAGTGGAACGTCCGGGTGCTCGACGAGCGGCGCGCCCACATCCTCACCGCGTCCATGCAGAAGCTGGATCACTTCCGGCGGCAGACCGGCCTCGAGCAGAATCTCGACAAGCAGCGTTCCTGTGTGCGGTACATCCTCTGCGGGCTTGAATATCACCGAATTGCCGCACACCAGCGCGGGGAACATCTTCCACGTCGGAATCGCCATCGGGAAGTTGAACGGACAGATCAATCCGGCGACGCCTATCGGACGGCGGTAGCTCATAGCCCACTTGTTGCGAAGCTCCGACGGCACTGTCCGTCCGAACAGTTGCCGTCCTTCGGTCGCCGCATAGTACGCGGTGTCGATTCCCTCCTGCACATCGCCGCGCGTCTCGGTGAGCGGCTTGCCCATCTCGCGAGTCATCGCGTCCGCGATCTCGTCCTTGCGTGCGCTCAGCAGGTCGCCGACCTCGTCTGAGCACGTCACCGCGCTGCGGCGCCGGAGTGCGCTTCCATATCTCGAAGCCACGCTTCGCGCTTGCTACCGCACGGTCGACATCGGTAGCGTCGGATAGCGGAAACTTTCCGATGATGTCGGAGTGGTCAGCTGGATTTCGGTTCTCGAAGTGGGCGCCTGACGCGGCATCGACCCACGCGCCGCCGATGAAGTTCTTGAAGACTTTCATTTATTGGACGTTCTTGTAGACGGTGACGCGCCCGTTCGCGATGCGGATGTCGCCGACGTAGGGCGGGAGCGGAAGCGCGAGGGCATCCGGAGCGAGACCTGGCGGCGATGTGTGCCGGATCTGCTTGATGAGTCGCGGGATCGTAGCCGAAGGAAGGTCGAGCGAGCCGATGCGTAGCTGCGACACATGAAGCTGTGCGAGTCCGGCGCGCACGAGGTCGACCCGTCCCGCGAGCTGAACAGTATCGCGCTGGCCGAGCATCGAAGCGAGCGGGCCCAGAGCCTGAGCGGCGCCGAGATCGCGCAGTGGAACGACCGCGCGCACGTGGAGCTCGTCGCCCGACACCATTGCCTGGACGTCGGTCGACGAAGGAGGGAGCTGCTTCGCGCTTGCCTCGAGCAAGTACGCGACGGCTTCAGACGGAGTCAGGTTCGCGAAGACCTTTCCCGCGGGAGCGCGGAGAGACGCGATCGCCGCCTCGCCGCCTTGTGCGTCCGCGGCCGTGACAGGATGCCAGCCAGCGGTTGCGGCGACGGCTGGCGCGCGAGTGGTGTTCACTCTGACCATCCACCAGTAGTAGGCGGCCGCAGCGACGACAAGGAGAGTACGAGACAGCCGACACGCCGAATGCAGCCGAACATTGTCGAAAGCTAGTGTCTCAGCGATTGCCCCGCGACTGCAGCTGCGACGCGGTTCGTGAGCCTCACGGCGCTCATGCGCCCCCGGCGCTCAGACGGCGAGGCTGCTTGGCCGGACGAACACGCGCACTCCTGGAGCCCGCGCCGTCGGCTAGACGCCTGGGGCCCGCTCCGAGCTCACCGCCTGATCACTCGCATCCGCGTGCGTGCTCCAGAGCGTGCTTCGCTCGCATGCTTCGCATGGGCGTGTTTCGAATGTGCGTGCTTCGCGTGCATGCTTGGAAGTGCATGCTTGGCGTGCGCGTGCTTCGGATGCGCGTGCTTCGAGCGCCTGTGGCCGGCGTCGTGATCGTGCTCGCCGCGCGCACGTTCGCCGCCGCTCAGGCCGCCAATTTGCGCGAGCAGCTCCAACGCGCGAAGGCGGTCTGTGCGGCTGCCGCTCTCATCCTCGGCGACGGATCGGAGAAACGCGATCTGCGCGTGGAGCGAATGCAGTGCAATCCCACGCGGTCCCTCGCCGCGCTCGTTTTCGTCATCATGTGGTGGCATGCGGCTGAACCTCGCCAGAGCCGTGCCATCAACGCGCGCATTCTCTCACGGCGTCGCGGAAGCATCGCGACGCAGCGTGTCGTCAGACCACGCGCGGAAGCGGACGGTACCGCAATGCCTCCGCAACATGCTCCGCGCGCACCGACGGCTCACCTGCAAGATCGGCGACGGTCCGAGCCACCTTGAGCACGCGATGGTACGCGCGTGCAGAGAGATCAAGCGAGCTCGCGGCGGCGTGAAGCACTCCGCGAGCGCTTGCGTCGATCTCTGAAGAGCGGTCCAGCCATCGCCCCGGCGCGTGTGCGTTGCAGGAAACTCCGCGCAGCGAGCGATACCGCGTGAGCTGCGCGCGCCGCGCGTGCGACACGCGATCGCGTCGCTCTGCGGAGCCGCCGTCGGTCGCTGGCGGCGCCGCCAGATCGCGGAGTGCCACCGCTCCGACGGCGACGTGCATGTCGATTCTGTCCGCGAGCGGCCCCGACATTCGCGACGAATACTTCACGACGTCAGCGGGTGAGCAGATACACTTCTTCCCCGGATCACCGGCGCGCCCGCACGGACAAGGATTGGTCGCGCCGACCAGCGTGAAGCGCGCAGGGAAATTCACCGACATGAGCGCGCGCGATATGACGACGTTGGTGTCCTCCAGCGGCTGCCTCAACGATTCCAGCACCGAGCGCGGGAACTCGAGCATCTCGTCGAGGAAAAGCACACCATTGTGGGCGAGGCTGACCTCGCCCGGCCGCGGGCTGCTCCCGCCACCGATCAGCCCCGCCGCAGATATCGAATGATGCGGCGCGCGAAACGGGCGCGCGCCTAAAGTGATCTCCGGCGAGAGCACGCCGGCGACGGAATGGATTGCGATCACCTCGAGCGCCTCTTCCTCGCTCAGCGGCGGAAGAATCGTCGGCAGCCGTCGCGCCAGCATCGTCTTCCCGGCGCCTGGCGGCCCGATCAGGAGGAGATTGTGTGATCCCGCAGCTGCTACTTCGAGCGCGCGCTTCGCTGTCTCCTGCCCCGCCACATCGGCGAAATCGACGTCGTACTCTCGCGCTTCCGCCACGCTTCGCGCCGCGCGACCAGTCTCCAGGTCATCACCGCGCAGCTGCGTCACGAGCTCGCGTAGCGTGCTCGGCGCGGCGATCGAGATGGCGGTGACGCGGCACGCCTCAGCTTGGTTCTCCGGTGGGACGATCAGAACGGACCCCTGATGTAGACGCCCAACGTGTCTGGCGACCGAGAGTGCACCGCGGATGTTCCGGAGCGCACCGTCCAGGCTCAGCTCGCCGACGAAAATGCGATTCTCGACAGCGAGGGCGTCGAGCTGCCCCGTCGCCACAAGGATGCCTAGCGCGATCGGGAGGTCGAACGAGCTTCCCTCCTTTCGGATGTCGGCCGGGGCGAGGTTCACCGTTATCCGACGCGGCGGCAGGGCGTAGCCGGAGTTCACTATCGCGGCCCCGACGCGCTCGCGACTCTCCTTGACCGCACCAACCGGGAGCCCGACAATCATCCACTGCGGTAACCCCTGCGCCGCGTCGACCTCGACGGTCACGTCATACGCGTCGATTCCGACCACGGCGGCTGAGCGCACGGCTGCGAGCATCGCGGAACGATGCCATCCAGCGTGCGATTCAGGTCAATCGAAGCCAGCCGACACCCACCAAAGTGTTGCGATGGATGGGCCAGGCACCCCGCGCCGCAAAACGTTACGCCTGTCAAGTTGTGTTATAGCCAGACGTTATGAGCAATTCGCGCGCGTTCGCCTAACTCATTGACTGACAAGGACTTAACGTCTGGCGCGGTGGTTGCTTAACAGCCACCCCAGAAGCGCACGAAACTCGTCGGAAACCCTTTCACTGGATGCGCATGAACTGCAACGCCTTGTTTGCCCACTCAAGCTTGATCAGCGCGACATCGGACGCCCGAAGCGGAATCGGCGGGCAGCTCGATAAGCTGGCGGGTGGTCCGGAAGCAAAGAGCGGTAGCACTTCTGTAGTCCCCAGCTTCTCGGGCTTTCTCATCTCGATCGCCCAACCCACCCGCGGACGCTGAACGCGTCGAGGACTTTCAACATGCATCACTTCATAAAGAACCTGCGCGCCGGTCGGGTACGCACACTCGCGATGGCCGCCTTGGTCGGATCGGTCGCAGCAGGTGCAGTGGCCTGCTCCGACAGCACCGCACCATCAGCCGCGCCTAGCCCGCAGAGGAACAGCCCGGCGCCAGCCCCGGCTGGCTCGTACGGCCTGATCAGCGCGTCGCTGAACTCGCAGTACGCGAGCGGCGACACGACAGTCACTGTCTTCGTGGTCCGGAACACTCCACTCGCGGTCTTCGACATCGGCAACGGCGGAAAGATCGTGTTCCCGGGCGGCTCGGGTATCGTGTGCGACCCGGCAAGCTCAGGCTACGGACCAGGGACATGGGACTCGCCGTGCACGGCTCTCTCCGGCAACATCACCGTCACGGCGAAGACCTGGGTCGATTCTGTCACTGGAAAGGTCGATACCGACTTCCAGCCCCATCTTCGGTTCGTCCCCGGCCGCTCGATCGGCGTGACACTCTTCCTCCCGGATGCCAACCGCCGCAAGCGCTGATCACATCGACTACTGCGAAGGCGGTGCCTGCGTGGACGACGCAGTGCTCGACGGAAGCGTCGTGACGCAACGCGACGGAAGCGGATTCGTCTACCGCGTGATCAAGCACTTCAGCGGATACAACGTGGTAGTGAACTAGCGCTCTTCACTGCACACACCCTTAACACGGGGTGCTCGCGAGGCGAGCGTCCCGTTTCTCGTTCAGCTTGCCGCCGCGGCTATATAAGGCAGTTCGACCGGCCGACACTCAGGGACGTGCGCTCGAAGCCGTTGTGGCGAGCTCACGACCGCCCCGCACCGTCGCCACAGGAATGTCGTCCATCGCAAGCTCACGGGACCGCAGCCACATAAGCCTTCTGACGTCGGAGAACGACCGCGAGCTGACCGCGGACGATCTCATCGCCGTCGCTGAAGCTGAAGTCCGCCACGGCCGCCACACCACCGCGCGGCTCGCGTACGAGCGCGCACTGACGCGGCTCGGCGAGGATGGCGACCGCGCGCCAGGCGGGCGCGATTCTTCGTGAGATCGCGCGCGCCCATCACGCCGAGGGCGACGGCGACGCAGCGCTCGATTGCATCGAGGCAGCCATTGCTGTCGCTGAAGCATGGGCCGACGAGGCAGCTGCGGGCCACGCACTGAATGTTCAGGCGGTGGTGTACTGGCAGCGCGGCAATCTCGACGAGGCGGAGCGGCTGTACATGACTGCTCGCACGCGAGCGCTCCGCGCCGGCGACGCCAAGCTCGCGGCGATGACCGCACAGAACCTCGGCGTCCTCGCGAACATTCGCGGCGAATACTCCGTCGCACAGCGACATTACGAGGCGAGCCTCGAAGAATACCGCTCGCTCGGACTCGCCGAAGACGTATCGTACGCGCTCAACAATCTCGGCCTGCTTCACACCGCGACGCAAACGCTGGGACGACGCCGAAGCCGCGTTCTCCGAAGCGATCGAGATCAGCAATCTCGCTGGTGACGTGGGGACGCGCATCGTTCTCAACGTCAACCGCGCGGAGCTGTGGGTCGCGCGCGGTGACTACGCTCGCGCACAGACCGCGATCAGCCAGGCGCTCGAAGCTGCTGCGCGGACGGGTGACGCATCGGCGATCGGCAAGGCGACGAAGCTCATCGGCATCATCACGCGCGAAGCGGGTGACCTCGACGCCGCCGAGCGTCACTTCCTGCGCGCGGACGAGATAGCGACTGCGCGCGGCGAGCTGCTGCTGCAGGCAGAGATTGCGCGAGAGCGCGCCGATCTGGCGCGCAGGATGGGCAAGAACCGCGAGGCGCTGCAGCAGCTCAACCGATCGCACCAGCTCTTCTCCGGCCTCCGCGCGCGTGCTGACGTCGCCGACGTCAACGGACGCGTGGAGGCGCTCGAGCACGAGTTCCTGCACATGGCTCGGCGCTGGGGCGAATCGATCGAGGCGAAGGACCGCTACACGCAGGGCCACTGCGTACGCGTAGCCGAGCTCGCGTCAGCGATCGCCGCGCGAGCAGGGTTCGATACGACCGCCCTCTTCTGGCTTCGCATCGGCGCCCTTCTGCACGACGTCGGCAAGCTCGTCATCCCGGCCGAGGTGCTGAACAAGCCGGGCAAGCTGACGGATGAAGAGTGGGACCTGATGCGAAGCCACACGACCGCCGGCGTCGAGATGCTCACGGACATCGAGTTCCCGTGGGACATCCGCCCGATCGTCGAATCGCATCACGAGCGGTGGGACGGCCAGGGCTACCCGCACGCGATAGCGGGCGAGGCGATCCCGCTGGTTGCGCGCATCCTCTGCGTCGCGGATGTCTATGATGCGCTGACGTCGGTGCGCAGCTACAAGCGCGCGCTCACGCATGCGGAAGCGATGTCGATGCTGCGACGCGACGTCGGCACGATGTTCGACCCGCAAGTGTTCGCGTGGTTCGAGGAGGTGGCGGAGAGCTGGCCGTCCCAGCTCGCGAACATCCTCGCAGACCGACCGGCCACAGTCGCTGACACGAGCATCGCGCCGCTCGCTCCCCCGCGCCCGCCCGGTGAGCACGACGACCTCACTGGAATGCCGCTCAGACGCGCGTTCCGTGAGACTGCGGAGCGAATTCTCGCCGCGCGTCGCACGACCGAGCGGCCGGTTTCGCTTCTTGTCGTCGATATCGACCATTTCAAGCTCGTGAACGACACGTTCGGCCACCTGCAGGGCGACGACGTCCTGCGCATGGTGGCTGATCAGCTTCGCGTCAACACGCGGCCTAGCGATTACGTCGCGCGCTACGCTGGCGACGAATTCGTCGTGCTGCTGCCGGGCAGCAGGCTCGAGGACGCGTCAGCTGTGGCGGAGCGCGTGCGTGAAGGAGTCGCGAGTGTCGCGTGCGCCGCGCGCGACGACTCTGCGCAGTCGATCCAGATCACGCTCTCGATAGGCGTGGCGAGCGCTCCGATCCACGGCGAATCCCTCGAGGCTCTGTTCGCGGCCGCCGACGCGGCGCTCTACGCGGCCAAGCGCAGCGGTCGCGACGCTGTGACGGTCGCGGGAACGCCCGGACATCGTCAGGACGTGCTGCTCGAATGCTTCATAGGACGTGTGGAAGAGCGTCAGCTGCTGCGCGAGCTCATCGACAACGCCGCGCGGGGACAGCCACACGTTGCGGCGGTGCTCGGCGAGGCGGGCGTCGGCAAGTCCGCACTGCTGAAGCAGATGGCGCCCGAGGTCGGCATTCGGTCAGGCTCGCTTCTCGTCGGTCGCTGCATCGAGGCTGATGTGCGCGCGCCCTACGCACCATGGGCAGACATGCTGGTAGGCGCCACACGCGCTGGCATAGTTCCCAAGCGCGCATGGCGCGAGCTGTGGCGGCTGGTGCCCGAGCTGCCCATGGCACCGCCGAGCAATCCTGCGTCCGCGACAGGATCGCAGCACGCTCTTCTCGAGGAGATCGAGGAGTTTCTCACGCTTGCGAGCATCTCGCGTCCGCTCGTGATCGTGCTCGACGACATGCAGTGGGCCGACGCCGCCACGTGGGACGCGCTCGAGTATCTGCTGTCGCGCCTCAACGATCAACGCATCCTGATCCTGCTCACGATCCGGACTGAGGATCTGAGCGAAAGCGGCGACGCGCGACGCAGGCGGCTCTCGCGCTCGGAGAATTACACCGAGATCGCTCTCCCGCGACTCACTCGTGACGACCTCACACTCTGGCTGCGCGCTGCGCTGAGCGGTCAGCCGCCCGAGCAAGCGCTCATCGACCACGTCGCGAGCCAGAGCGAGGGCAACAGTCTCTTCGCAGTGCAGACACTGCGCGCGTTGGTCGATGACAAACGACTTCGCTCGGTCGGCGGACGGTGGGTCTTCGACACGACAACGCAGACCGCGTTGCCGCGCGCAATCGGAGATCTTCTCGCTCGGCGGCTGGAGCGCCTGAGCAGCGAGCGGCGCGAGGTCCTCACCGTCGCCGCGATCCTGGGTCGCGAGTTCGACCCCGAGACGGTGCTGGCGGCGTGCGACCGATCCGACGACGTCGTCCTCGACGCGATCGATACTGCGCTTGCTGCGGGGATACTCGCTCCGTCGGAGCGCGCGCAGACTGCGCTGATATTCACTCACGGCCTTCTCAGAACGGCGCTGCAGGCGAACGTGAATCCGCTGCGCCTGCGCAGAATGCACGGCGCCGTCGCGCGCGCGCTCGAAGCGGGTGGCGCGGCAAATCCGGCACAGATGGCCGTGCACTTCGACCGCGCCGGCTGCTCAGCGGAAGCGTACCGCACCGCGCTGGAAGCAGGCCGTCGCGCTGCTGGAGTATACGCATACGAATCGGCCGCGGCGTTCTTCGAGATTGCGCGCAGACACGCGCGCGAGCTGCCCGAGATTGCCGACGTCGACTGGCAGCTCGCGCGAATCGAGGAGCTGCGCGGACGCTACGCCGAAGCCGAGGCGCACTGCGACGCACTGCTGTCTTCGCTCGCGGCTGGAGCTGGCTTGCTGGGAGTTCTGCCGGCGGCTCGCAGGATGCGCGAGCGGCTGCGAGTGCAGAGAGGTGCGCCTGTGCCGCAGGTCCTCGAGGCGTGCGAGGGGCTGCTCGACGAAGCGCGCCGTGACTCGCTGTCGGAGGAGGTGGTGCTGCTCCTCGTCATGATCTCGTCATGTCACTCGCGGCTCGGTGAAACGGCACTCGCCGAGCGCGTGGCGCGCGATGCGCTGCGCGAGGCGGAGCACTCGACGAGCCTACCACTTCAGGCTGATGCAGCGATGAGATTGGGCTCGACCGTGATCGACTCGAGCCCCGCGGATGCAGTGCCACACTACCGTCGAGCGCTCGACGTGTTCACGCGGCTCGGTGACCGCTACGGCCAGCTCCGCTGCCACATCAACATCGGTGTAGCATGCGATCGCGCGGGCAATCACCCAGCGGCGGAAGTCTCGTACGCGACTGCGCTCGAGATAGGACGCGAGGTTGGCGCGCGCGACCTCATCGGCGTCGCGTCGCTCAATCTCGGCGTGCTGTTCCTGCGCACCGGCGGGTTCGATTCGGCGCGAGAGCGGTTCGAAGAAGCGCTGCAGCGCTTCAGCGAGATCGGGAACGAGCCGTATCGTCTCGCTGCTCTCTACAACCTCGCGCATCTCGCTCGCGCGCAGGGCGACGCGGCAGGTGCGGTAGAGCTTTACGGCGCCACGGTGACGCTCGCGACGACGCTGGAGCACGCGGATGTGCTCACCGGCGCGCTGGCAGGAATGGGGCTCGCCGAGCTCGATCTCGGCCAGCTCAATTCTGCGCGGCAGCAGCATGAAGCGGTGAATGCGCTGCGGGATTCGCGCGCCGATTGGTGGTTCCAGGGCTGCGAGCTTTGCGAGGCGCTGTCGGTGCAGGCTGATGGCGACGACCGAATCACCTGACCGAACCGTCGAAGTGCTACTGGGCCGGTTGGAGCGCACTGACACCAACGACCTCTACGCCGGTCTCTGGCTTGCGGCTGAGTGCGCGCCAGTGCTCGCGGCTGGCGGCGCCGCCACGACGAGCGTGACGCAGCGTTATGTGGTTCATGCGCGCGCGCTGGGTTATCAGCCGCTGATCGCGCGGCTCCAGACAGCAGCGTAAATCGTCGCTGCTCTTCCGCCCATAAAGCACTACGGGCGGGACAGCTTTCGCCGCCCCGCCCGTAGAGCCCAAGGAGTGCCGCTTACTGCGGCGCCCTGATTGAGTCGCTTCCGATCACGAGAATCCGGAAATCGTCGCGACGGTTCTGCTGCCAGCAGGTCTCGTTGTGCTCGGTGCAAACCGGGCGCTCCTTACCCCAGCTGGTGATATCGATACGACCCGCATCGATACCGTGGTCGGTCAGGTACTTCTTCGCCGCTGCCGCACGGCGCTGGCCGAGGGCCAGGTTGTACTCGTCAGAGCCACGCTCATCGGTGTTGCCTTCGATGCGGATCCGCATTCCGGGGTTCGCCTGGAGGTACGGGATCTTTGCATCGAGCGTCGCCTGAGCATCCGGCCGGATGTTCGACTTATCGAAGTCGAAGTAGATCGAGGCCGTGATCCGCGTGGTGTCTACGACCGGCGGTGGCGGTGGTGGCGGCGGTGGTGGCGGTGGTGGTGGTGGTGGCGGTGGTGGTGGCGGTGGCGGCGGTGGTGGTGGTGCGACGTGCGTCGTATCGATACGGGCACGCGAAGCGCCGCCAACCATGAAGCTCAGGCCAGCACGAGCTGCGAAGTTCGTCGTCTTGATATCGCCCATCGGGTAGCTCGCGAGCCCGTCGATGCGGAGCGCGACACGATTGGCGAGCCCAAGCCGGAGACCGATGAGGCCTTCAGGACCGAACGAGTAAGTGTTCGGGCTGCCGGCTGCACCGCTGCTCGGATGGAAGCTGGCGCGCGTTGCACCAGCGCCGATGATGAACTGGCTACGCTTCCACAGCGGGATGTTGTAATCCAGGCGGAGCGAGAAGTTACCATTGTCGAACTTCTGGCCGGCCGGGTTCGCATCACCGCTGACCGGGGACGCTGCCTTCGGGCCGACGTACGAGCCGTCTCCCTCGACTTCCCACGTTGGCGTGAGGAAAACGCCGAGTCCACCGCCGTAGCCGATGGAGTTGGAGAAGCCCGTGTCAAAGCCGAGCTTGCTGCCGTAGTGATTCCACGACCCGAAGCCCTTGATCTCAAGGGTGCCCGGAAGCGGCTGCGGCTGCTCGTCCCACCACGCGAAGTGCGCGGGAGCGGTAGTTCCCATCCCCATGAGGGACGAGAGATCCGGCAAGACTTCGAGCCCCGCCTGGAAGCGGTAGTTCGTCATGCTCGGCGAGCTCGGATGATAGTCAGCGATTGCGTCGCCGCGGATCGCCCACATATCACCCAGCGCGATGCGGAGACCGAGGTCTCCCGAGACGCCGTAGCGGTAGAAGTAAATGTTGCCAGGAACTGTCGGAACGTCGTTGTGGAATGGCGACAACACACCGCCGACTCCGAAGAGGATCGACGAGCGGCCATAAACCGGAAGACCATAGACGATGCGCGCCGCGATCGGGCCGTACTTCACATTCGCCGGTCCGGTCGAGCTTGCATTCGTGTATGAGCCTTCGGCTTCCAGCTCCCAGTTTGGAGCTATGAAAGCACCGACGCGGCCTCCGTAACCCCAGCCGTTCGAGATACCGACGCCGCCGCCGGTGCTTGTGAGAGAGTTGTCAAATTTCGTGTACTGCCCGAAGCCGCCTAGCAACAGAGTGCCTGGCTGTTGCGCAGCCGCGACCCCTCCGTAAAGCAAGGCCGCTGCGGCGCAGACGGACCAACGCTTAGATAACATTGTGAATCTCCTTGGGATGGAGGTGGACACACCTACCGAGCCTATTTTGCTCTTCAGCGCGCCCTACCCGGCAGGATGCATGCCGTTGGCTGTGGACAACGTGCGCGGGCCGAATTCGCACCCTGCGTGTGACGCGCGCAATCTTATCGATCGGCCCCCCGAATGCTAGCCGCATTCGGTCGCCGCCAACACGCGCAAACAAATGAGTCACAACGACTTGCGTTTCCTGCATGACGACGCCGATGGTTTGCAAATCTCTAGCCAACTTCACTCCATCAGCGCGCGGCTCCCGGCATCAGACGACGCCACCACAATGACGCGCGCTCGCGCTTCTTCGCGGCGGCTGACGCGACGCGCCAAGCCTCGCGCATCTCTGCCGCGTCGCAGAATCGCGCGGTCGGCGCGGGCGCGAGCGCGGTCTGCATCCACTCCGCAATCGGCGTCGTGAGCGACGAGAGGTCGGCGCGCTCACCCAGCTGCTGCGCGAGAACTGTCTGCGCGTCGGGACCGCGGAACGGCGCCTCGCCGGTGAGGACGAAGTACACGACAGCTCCGACAGCGAAGCAATCGACCGCTGCTGTCTGTGGCTCGCCCAACAGCTGCTCCGGCGCGCTGAAGCCGAGCGTGCCGGCCGGCGCGCCGGCCGCTTCGCCGGGCGCGTTGGCGATGCCGAAGTCAGTGAGCCGCCAGCGCAGGTAGCGGTCGATGAGCACGTTCTCCGGCTTGAGATCGCGGTGCAGCACGCCTATCGCATGCGTCGCGGCGAGCCCGTCGAGGATGAGCTCGACCTGTGACGCGATCTCGGCAACGGTCCGGGGGCCGCGACGGACCACCATCTGCGCGACCGAGCCCGCCTCGGCGAGCTCCATCGTGTACCACGACAGACCATCGCGCCCGTCCCAGTCGTAGATAGGCACTATCGCGGGGTGAGCGAGCTGCGCGGCAAGCTTCGCTTCCTGCCAGAACGCGCTCACGGCCTCCGCATCGAGCGCAACGAGCGGATGCAGCACCTTGAGCGCCACCTCGCGCTCGAGTGACAGATCACGTGCGCGCCAGACTGTTCCGAAGGTGCCGCTGCCGAGCTTGGAGAGAATCTCGTAGTCGTAACCGACAGCATCGCGCACGCGGCGCTCGTTCTCGTCGTCGCTGTCGGAATCGCGGACAGGACGGCTCGTGACCGGATGCGACGTGCGCCGCTCGACTCCGTAGCCCTTCTCCGCCACTCGTATCATCGCAGCGACAGACTCGAAACGCTCTGCGGGATCGGGAAGAAGCGCGCGATCGATGGCGACCGCGACCGACTCGGGAGTCTCGGGACGGAGAAGCTTGACCGGTGGTGTGTCGTGCGACGGCGGAGCCTCGCCGGTGAGCACCGCGAAGCAGACCGCCGCGAGCTGCCACTGGTCGCTGTCCGGCGTCGGCTGCCAACCGTCGGCCCATTCGGGGGGCGGCGGGGCGGCGTCGAACGAGGGGTGCAGCCCGGGAGGGATGTCGTCGCGCGGGATCGCCCAATGCCAATCGATCATCCAGAGGCGCCCCGTCGGCGTCGTTAGAAGCGTCTCGGCGGTCAGGGCGCCGTGAGCCACGCCCGCCGTGTGAAGGTAGGCGAGCGCCGAGCCGGCGTCGCGGAGGATCCTGAGGACGTAGGGGACGTCGCTCGCGCCCTGTCGCTCGACGTGCGCTGCCACGCTCTCGCCTGCGACCCAGCGCCGGAGATAGCCGGGGCCACGGTCGCGCTGGGTAGTCCAGTAATGGAAGGTCTCAGGGATCGACGGGTGGCTGCGGTGGGCGAGCGCTATCGCCTCGGCGTGCAGCCAGCGGTGGTGCGCTGGATCGGGAGCGGTCACGAGGGCGAGTGACCGGTTGAGCCCGTCGACGATCTCCTGGTAGTGGCGATAGTCGCCGCTGATCCCCTCGGCCCCCCAACGCCATCCTGGCGGCAGCTCCCAGCCGGCGATGTGAGGCGGCAGCGCGCGGGTAACGCGGCGCTGCCGTGCAGTAGAGCGAGGTGCTGTCATCGTCAGTGCTGTTAATATAGGACGACCGACTAGCATGAGCACCGCGCCGAATTCAACAGACGAGCTGGCCTCGCCCCGGAGGCTGAAGGAGATGACGCCGCCCGCGGTCGCTCAAACGCTGGCGCGCGATTCACGGCTCATTCTCCCCGTGGGAACGGTCGAGCGCCTCAGGGATTCGCTCCCGATGGGAGCGGCAACCATCGTCGTCGACCGGCTTGCCGACGACCTCTCGGCGGAGTTCGGAGTGCTGCGCGCGCCGACTGTCGAGTACGGGGTGAACGAGACGCCGAAGCAGCCCTACGCTGGAAATGCGTCGTTGCGGAAAAAGACGCTTCACCGCATGCTGAACGATCTCCTCACGACTTGGGAATTCGGAGACGTGACCGAATTCATCCTTCTCACCGCTCACGGCTTCGATCCGCATCAGGAGGCGCTTGCGACGGTCGGCACGGTGTCGGCGCGAGTGAGAGTGGTGGATCTGTTCGCTGTAAACCTTTCGGATCTCGCTAGTGTCAGACGCAGAGAGGACGACAGGAGCGAGGTCTACATGGCTCTGTTGTTGTACCTCAGGCCGTCGGTCGTCAGCGCAGTGGACGCCGAGCCGGGCGTGACCGCCGAGAGGGGTCGCGCGCTGTATGAGCGGATACGCGCCCGCGTCAGCGAGCGAATATTCCTCGCACCGGTTCCGACAGAGTAGCTGTCCGCTACGCGCCGGCCGTCGCGCCTGCTCGTGAGCCAACACAACGATTTCAACTCGCATTCATACATGACACGCAGACTGATGTGGGCCGCGCCCGCGCTCGCGATCAGCGCCATGCTTTGCTCGGTTGCGCTACATGCGCAGGGAACGCCACTCGCGACGCTTCCCGGCGAGCTTCCGTCCACGCTGACGATGGACCAGGCGGTGGCGATCGCGCGGCAGAGCAACCCTGATTTCCAATCCACGCGCAACAACGCGCGTAACGCAGCCCTCGACCTGCGGGCGGCGCGTGGCGCGCTGCTGCCGCAGCTCTCCTCGTCGCTCACGGGTCAGTATCAGCAGGGCGGCCAGCAGTTCTTCAGCGGCGTCTCGCTCGGCTCCAACTCCGACGTACTCCAGTCGCAGTACTCGCTCGGGGTGAACTATTCGATCAACGCGGGGAAGTTCATCGCCCCCAGGGTGCAGCGCGCGACCAGCGCTGCGGTGAACGCCGACATCGAGGGCGCCGATGTGAACCTCCAGGCGACGGTGAAGGCGGATTACATCACCGCACTGCAGAGTCAGGCGCTGAGCGAGCTGAACGACTCGCTCGTCGCGAACGCGCAGGTCCAGCTCGATCTCGCGAAGGCGAAAGCGACGGTCGGAACAGGAACTCTGCTCGACGTGCAGCGTGCCGAAGTCGCGCTCGGCCAACAGCAGGTTGCTCTGCTCCAGGCTCGGAACCAGCACCAGATCGACAAGCTGAGACTGTTCCAGGAGATGGGAGTCGAGGAGCCCGCGAACCTCAAGGACGTGAAGCTGGTGTCGAATCTCGTAGTCGCCGATTCGATGGCCGCGCTCCCCGCACTGAATCAGCTGCTTGCCATGGCGCGCAGCGCCAATCCGAGCGTACTGGCGCTGCGCGCGCGGGAGACTGCAGCGGACCTCAACGTGAAGAAGGAGCGCACGGAGTACACCCCGACGCTGTCCCTATCGACGGGCCTGGGCGGGTACACCTACCAGTATCGCGATCCGAACTTCCTCGTGAATCAGGCGACCGCGCAGATCAACAGCGAGCGCACGAGCTGCATCTCGACGCAGGAAGTGCGGCAGGCCGTGGGACTGCCCAATACTCTCTCGTCGTGCCAGCAGATCCAGTTCACGAGCGCCGACGCTGCTGCGTTGCGCGCGCAGAACTCGCAGTTCCCGTTCGACTTCACGCACGCCCCGATGAGCCTCACGGCACAGATCACCCTTCCGATCTTCGACGGCTTCGGTCGTGAGCAGCGCGTGCAGGAAGCGCAGGTCGCGAGGGAGAACGCGCGCTACACCACGCGGTCGAAGGAGCTGCAGCTTCAGGCCGACGTGACGTCGGCGTACCTGTCGCTCCAGACTGCGCTGCAGACCGTGAAGCTCCAGGAAGAGAACTCGGCCAAGGCCAAGCAGGAGCTGAAGTTCGTGCAGGATCAGTACGCGGTTGGACTCTCGACGTTCGTCGACCTGACAACGTCGCGAGCGGCGTACGCGCAGGCCGAGAACGATCGGATCAACGCAGTTTACAACTATCACAAGGCCGTCGCCGCGCTCGAGAATGCGGTCGGGCGTCCTCTCCGCTAACGGATATACGCCATGCAGAAGCGCACCAAGTCAATCGTTGCAGTGACCGTGATGGTCGTCGTGATCATCGGTGGGATCGCCGCGGCGACGAAAGGACGCAACAAGGCGGTCGACGTGAAGATCGACACCGTCCAGCCACACGACCTCGTAGCGTCGGTGACCGCGAGCGGGCAGGTGCAGCCGCACACCAAGGTGGACGTCGTCGTCCGACATCACGGGTCGCATCACGCGGCTCGCGGTGAAGGAGGGCGACATGGTGACGAAGGGCCAGTTCCTGCTCGAGATCGACCCATCGAGCTACAAGGCAGCGGTGGACCGCAACGTCGCCGCGGTGGAGAGCAGCCGGGCGCAGGTCGAGCAGGCCAAGGCGAGCCTGGTGCAGGCGCAGCGCTCTCTGGACCGCACCGTCGCGCTCAAGAAGCTGAATCCGACGCTGGTGTCACAGGATCAGATCGATCAATTGAAGACCGCGGTGCAGGTGAACCAAGCGCTGGTAGACAACGCCACGTTCGGCGTGGCGCAGGCGCAGGGCGCACTCCACGACGCGCAGAGCTCGCTCGCCAAGACGACGATCGTAGCGCCGATCAGTGGCCAGATCACACGCCTCAACGTCGAGCAGGGCGAGACCGCCATCATGGGTACGTTGAACAAGGATGCAGCGACCATGCTCACGATCAGCGACATGAGCGTCCTCGAGACGAAGGTAAAGGTCAACGAGACCGACGTCGCACACATCAAGGTCGGCGACTCGGCGCAGGTCCAGATCGACGCTTTCCCGGACACGACGTTCCGCGGGCAGGTCACTGAAATCTCGAACAGCTCGCTGACGCCGGCAAGCACGTCCTCATCCTCGTCCACGCAGACCGATCAGGCCGTCGACTACTAGGTCACGGTCCACCTGCTCAACCCGCCGCGCGAGACGCGTCCCGACTTCTCGGCGACCGCCAAGGTCATCACCGACACGCGGCACAACGCGCTCGCGGTCCCGATCATCGCGCTCACCGTCCGCGAGAACGCGCCGGTGAACGCCGGCGACAGTGCGCAGGGCCTGGGCAAGCACGCCGGCGAAGGAGGTGGGCAAGAAGGACGTCGACGGGGTATTCGTGGTCGGCCCGGACAACAAGGTGACCTTCCGGCCCGTAAAGGTAGGTATCGCGGGGGAACAGTACTTCGAGGTCCTCAGCGGCCTGAAGCAGGGCGACAAGATCGTCGCCGGAACCTACCAGGCGATCCGCGAGCTAAAGGACGGCACTCTCGTGCACGCCGCGAAGCCGAGCGGCGCGAAGGTCGATTCGACAAAGACGTCATGACTACAGATCAGATGATAGCAGAACCACCCATGAGCACGACCGCTGAGCGGCGTGCGGTGACGGGTGTGACGGGCGCAGCGCCCGGCAAGGAGTGGGTCGATCGTGGCGCGCGGCCTCAAGCGCGAGTACGACATGGGCGGCGAAATCGTGCGCGCGCTTCGCGGGGTCGACCTCGCCATCCGCCGCAACGAGTACGTGGCGATCATGGGCCCGTCCGGATCGGGCAAGTCGACGCTGATGAACATGATCGGCTGCCTCGATACGCCGAACGCCGGCGAGTACTGGCTCAACGGCCAGCTCGTGTCGACGATGCGCGACGACGAGCTGGCGCGCGTGCGGAACAAGGAGATCGGGTTCGTCTTCCAGACGTTCAACCTCCTTCCCCGCTCCACGGCGCTGCAGAACGTCGAGCTCCCGCTCGTCTACGCCGGCGTCAGCGGCGACGAGCGCAGAGCGCGCGCGACGGAAGCGCTCGCAACGCGTGCAGCTGGGACAGCGCCTCGACCACCGTCCGAACGAGCTCTCCGGCGGTCAGCGCCAGCGCGTCGCCATCGCGCGCGCGCTCGTCAACGATCCCGCCATCCTTCTCGCCGACGAGCCGACCGGTAACCTCGACTCGCAGACGTCGGAAGAGATCATGCGCGTGTTCGCGGCGCTGGCGGATCAGGGGCAGACGGTCGTGATGGTGACGCACGAGCCCGACATCGCGGCGCACGCGCGCCGCGTCGTCGTGCTGCGCGACGGCATCGTCGAGAGCGACGAGGCGCGCGATCGCTTCGCCGAGCGGCTGAACACTCACGGCTCGTCGGTAGTCGGCTAACACGCACAAGTGCAGTTCTTCGAGGCCGTCCGCCTCGCGCTCGCGCAGATCCGCGTGCAGAAGCTCAAGAGCTTCTTCACGCTGCTCGGCGTGACGATCGGCGTCATGTTCCTGATCGCCGTCGTCTCGATCGTCGAAGGGATGGGCAAGTACATGCAGGACGATCTGATCGGCAAGCTGATCGCCGTCAACACGTTCAATCTGCGCCGCACGCCCGACATCAGATGGGCGAACGTGGACGCAACACGTGGCTGCGAATGGCAGCGGCGCCCGCGCATCAAGGAGGAGCGACATCCCCCGGTGCTGCAGGCGCTCCCGGCGAGCTCGACCGCCGCGGCGATCAGCGAGGACAATCTCGACCGTCGACGTCGCGCTACGTCCCGAAGCCCAAGCAGGTGGACGCGCAGACCGTGACCGCACCGTACTTCACGATCAAGAAGATGGGCGTGACCGAAGGACGCGTGTTCGGCGAGCAGGAGGATGCGCTCGGCTCGCCCGTCGTCGTGATCGGCACAGGACGTCGCCGAGTATTTCTTCCCGAGCGTCGACCCGATCGGGCGCGAGCTGCGCGTCAAGCACATCCCGTACACCGTGATCGGCGTCGCCGAGAAGCAGGGCAGCGTGTTCGGTCAGTCGCTCGACAAGTTCATCATCGCGCCGTACAAGTCTCCGCTCAACCGCTCGGCCAATCGGCACGGCGTGATCGATGGGATCATCATCCAGTCGCCGGACGACGCAGACGATGGCGGCGGCCGAGGAGGCGGTGCGCGGGGTGATGCGCACGCGGCACAAGCTCGCCGGCGCAGCCGGACAATTTCGCGCTCGAGACGCTCCGACACCGGCGCTCGAGTTCTGGAACAAGATCAAGGGCTATCTCGTGATCGCCGGCATCGCGCTGCCGGCGATCGGTCTCGTCGTCGGCGCGATCGTGATCATGAACATCATGCTCGTCGCCGTCGCGGAGCGCACGCGCGAGATCGGCATCCGCAAGTCGCTTGGCGCGCGCCGACGCGACATCCTCGCGCAGTTTCTCGTCGAGGCCGCGACGCTCAGCACGGCGGGCGCCGTCTTCGGCGTGGTTGCTGGCGCCGCTATCGCTGCGCTGATCGCGAACGTGACGCCGCTGCCGACGCACGTCGCTGCTGGTCCGTCGGCGTGGCGGTGCTGCTCGGCGCCGGTGTGGGCATCGATCGCGGGCGTGTACCCGGCGAGCCGCGCGTCGCGACTCGACCCGATCGCCGCACTGAGGGCGGAGTAAATGGCCGGCGCGCGAGTCTTTCCGGTGTTCGAAGGCGTTCTCATCGCGCTCGACTCGCTCCGCGCGAACAAGGTGCGCGCTGCGCTCACGATCCTCGGCGTCGCGGTCGGCGTGTTCGTCGTCGTCGTCATCTCCGGCGCGATTCACGGAATCAACGCGAGCGTGGCGAAGGACTTCGAGAAGGCCGGCCCGTCGACCTTCTTCGTCTCACGCTTCCCGATGAATTTCGAGGCGTGCGACGGCACCGACGACACGTGCAAGTGGCGCAGCAATCCGCCGATCACGCCATCCGAGAACAAAGCCATGAGCGCGCTGCCCGGCATCGAGGCCGTCGCAACGCGCATCTCCGACGCGGGTCCGATCACCTTCCACCAGCGGTCGCTGCCGTCGCCGAGCATCATCGGATATACGCCCAACTGGACCGAGGTGGACGCGGGCGACATCGATCCAGGCCGCACATTCACGCCGGCCGAGAACTCCGGCGGCGCACAGGTCGCGATCATCAACGACAAGATGGCCACCGCGCTGTTCGGCGATGAAGATCCGATCTCGAAGCAGATCTCGATCGAGGGCGAGCCGTTCAACGTGATCGGCGTCTACCACTATACGGCGAGCTTCCTCGGCGGCGGCAACAACCGCGAGCGTCATCGTCCCATACGAGACCGCGCACCGACACCTCCACGCGGATCCGCGTTGGGTGCAGGTGACGGTGAAGCCGCGCGCCGGCGTCGACGCGTGACGAGGCTATGGACCAGGTGACGGCCGCGCTTCGCGGCGCGCGCGCACTCAAGCCCGGCGTCGACAACAACTTCGCGATCATCACGCAGGACAAGCTGTTCGAGACCTACAACAAGATCTTCGGCATGTTCTTTCTCGTGATGGTCGTGCTGTCGGCGGTCGGCACCGTCGTGGGCGGCGTCGGCGTGATCGCGATCATGATGATCTCCGTCACCGAGCGCACGCGCGAGATCGGCGTGCGAAAGGCGCTCGGCGCCACGCGCGCGACCATCCTCTGGCAGTTTCTGGTCGAGGCGGTGACGCTCACTGGAATCGGCGCGTTCATCGGGCTCTTTCTCGGATGGCTCGGAACCCTCGCGCTACGCGTCGCGACCCCGATCGCGGCGAGCATCCCGGCATGGTCGATCCTCACCGCGCTGATCGCGAGTGCCTTCACCGGCATGCTGTTCGGCATGCTGCCCGCCATGCGGGCGTCGAAGCTCGACCCAGTGGACGCGCTGCGCTACGAGTGAGCTCCGTGGCGCGAAGCTCGACTTCGCGCCGGCTCACCTGAACAGAGCCCGAATGACGGCACGGTCCCGTTGCGCGTAAGTTGGTGCGCATGACCGAAGTCGACATCCTCGCGATCGCCGCTCACCGCGACGACGTCGAGCTCACGTGCGGCGGTACGCTGATCAAGTCCGCGCGACAGGGACACCGAACCGGCGTCATCGATCTTACAGCGGGCGAGACGGGAACGCGCGGCTCCGCACAACTCCGCGGCGAGGAAGCCGACGCGGCGTCGCGAGTGCTGATGCTCACCTCGCGCGAGAACCTCGGTCTCCCGGACGCGGGGCTCGTCAACACGCCGGAGACGCGGGCGCTGCTCGCGGTGGAGATCCGGCGGCTGCGTCCGCGCGTCGTGATCGCGCCTGCGCTCGACGGCCGGCACCCCGATCACATCGTAGCCAGCCAACTCGTGCGCGACGCATGCTTCGTCGCCGGCTTGGCGAAGGTTCGGCCGGACGTGCCCAAGCATCGTCCCCTCAAGATCGTGCACACTCTCACATTCCGTGAGGACAACATCAAGCCGACGTTCGTCGTGGACATCAGCGACACGTTTGAGCGAGAAGATGCGCGCCGTGCGGTGCTACGCGTCGCAATTCGACGACGCGGTTCAGGGAGGCGAGGTTTATCCGACTGGTGAGCCGCTGTACGACGTCATCGCGCATCAGTCGGCGCACTATGGTTCGCTCATCCGAAGACGCTACGGTGAGCCGTTCTACACGACGGAGACCATGCTCGTCGAAGATCTCACCGCGTTGGAGGTCGCGACATTTTGAGCGAAGAGCCCAGCTACCCGTCGTACCTCGAGCTCGACGCGCTGCTCTCGCTGCAGCATCCGCTCAGCTCGCCGGAGCATCCTGACGAGCTGCTCTTCATCATCGTACATCAGTCGAGCGAGCTCTGGTTCAAGCTGATCCTGCACGAACTCGAGCGGTTACTCGATCTCCTCGCCGCGCGTGACGTGTGGCAGTCGATCGAGGCGATCGGCCGCGTCAATGGTCTCATGCGCATCGTCACGGCGCAGCTCGGCGCGCTCGAGACTCTATCGCCGCAGCACTTCGCGCAGTTTCGGACCAACCTGGGAACGTCGAGCGGGTCGCAGAGCGTGCAGTTCCGCGCGATCGAGCTCATCTCGGGACTGCGCGATCCGGGATACCTCGAATACGTTCGCGCGGCGCCGGCGAGTGAGCTGATAGACGCGGCGCTCGCACGCCCTTCGCTGCCGGAAATGTTCGACGAGCTCCTCGCGGCGCGTCGAGTGGCGGCGCATGACGTCTACGCCCGGGACGATCTGCGCGATCTGCGGGTACTGGCTGAGGCGCTGCTGTCGTACGAGCAGCAATTCGAGATGTGGCGTTTTCTACACGTCCAGCTCGTCGAGCGCGTCATCGGTCCCGGTACGCCGGGCACCGGCGGCTCACTTGGCGCACGCTCGCTGCGGAGCACACTGTCCAACCGCTTCTTCCCGCAGCTCTGGGCGGTGAGAGCGGACTTTTATTAGCTTAAGAGAGGCATGCCGAACCAGCCCATCTATCTGGATCACGCCGCCACGACGCCGGTTCGTGAAGAGGTGTTCGAGGCAATGCGTCCTTTCCTCACGACGAAGTTCGGCAACCCGTCGTCCACTCACAGATTCGGGCGCGAAGCCCGCGCCTCGCTCGACGAGGCGCGCGAGCGACTTGCCGCAACGCTTGGCGCGCATCCCGACGAAGTGTCGTTCAACTCGTGCGGCACGGAGGGGGACAACACCGCCGTACTGTGTCTGTGGCGCACCATTCATCGAGCCGGTCGCAACGCGATAGTCACGAGCCCGATCGAGCACAAAGCAGTGCTCGAAGCCGCGCACTGTGTTGCGCGCGAAGGGGGCGAGGAGCGCCTGCTCGAGGTCGATGACAACGGCGTCGTGAGGAGCGAGTCGTTCGACGATCTCGTGCGCGACGACGTGGCAGTGGTGAGCGTGATGTGGGTGAACAACGAAACTGGAGTGATCCAGGACGTGCCGTCGCTCGCGACGCGTGCGAAGGAGCGCGGTGCGGTGTTCCACACCGACGGCGTTCAGGCCTTCGGCAAGATCGACATCGATGCGTCGAAGCAACGCTTCGATCTACTGTCGATCTCCGGGCACAAGATCGGCGCGCCGAAGGGCATCGGCGCGCTGTTCATCCGGCGTGGCACACCGTTCGAGCCGCTCATCCGCGGCGGCGGCCAGGATCGCGGTCGTCGCGCGGGAACGGAGAACGTAGCATATGCCGTAGGGCTCGCGACTGCCGCAGAGCTCGCGATCGCCGAGCGCGAAGAGCACTGGGCGAAGTGGGAGAGGATGCGTGACGAGCTGCAGAGCCGACTGCTCGCCGCGATTCCCGACGCCGTAGTGCACAGCCGAGGCGCCCGCCGCGCGCCCCACGTCCTCAACATCTCCGTTCCAGGCGCCGACAGCGAGTCGATGCTCATAGCGCTCGACATGCGCGGCATCGCGTGCTCGGGCGGGAGCGCGTGCCAGAGCGGGAGCGTTAGCGCGAGCCACGTTCTCACAGCGATGCGCGTCCCCGCCGCACTCGCTGGGTCGGCGATCCGCATGAGCTTCGGATCGCTCAACGAGGACGGGGGCATCGATCGCGTCGCCGAGGTCTTTCCCGAAGCTCGTCGCCAAGGCGCGGTCGCTCGCTGCGGCGTGAGCGCGGCCCAGCGCGGCAGCACCTGTCGCGTCCTTAGATTTACAGCATGAAGCGGAGCGCGTACTCGTCGCGATGTCGGGCGGCGTCGATTCGTCGGTCGCCGCGGCGCTGCTCGTGCAGCACGGCTACGATGTCGTCGGCGCGACGATGAAGCTCTTCTCCGATGGCGCCGAGCTCCCCGACCGTCCGTGTTGCTCGCTGGATTCGGTCAACGACGCGCGACGCGTGTGCGAGAAGCTGGGCGTTCCGCACTACGTGCTCAATCTGGAAGACCGCTTCGGCCGCGACGTCGTAGATGATTTCGTCGCCGAGTACGTCGCGGGCCGAACGCCGATCCCGTGCGTGCGTTGCAACACGTTCACGAAGTTCCGCGATCTGTTGCGCACAGCCGACAACATCGATGCACGCTGGATCGCTACCGGTCACTACGCGCGCGTGGAGGACGGCGAGCTGCTTCGCGGCCGCGACGACGCGAAGGATCAGACCTACTTCCTGTGGGGAATCGACCGCGACGTGCTGAGTCGGATGATTCTTCCGGTCGGTGACATGACGAAGGCGGAGACACGCAAGGTCGCGCGCGGAGCTCGGACTGCGAATGGTCGCGCTCAAGCGTGAGAGCCAGGAGATCTGCTTCGTTCCCGACGGCGACTACTCTCGCATCATCCGCGACCGCGCGGGCGCCGACTCACCGGCGCTCACACGCGGGCCGATCGTGACGTCGCACGGTGAGACGGTGGGCGAGCACGACGGATACGCGCACTACACCATCGGCCAGCGCCGCGGCCTTCCCGGCGGCTTCGCGCAGCCGATGTACGTCGTCGCGATAAGGCCCGCAGATCGCGCGGTCGTGATCGGAGAGGTTCGACGACCTGCTGGGTGATACCGTCTACGCGAGCGGGATCAACTGGCTGACCGCGTCGGCACCGGCGCATCGGCGACGATGTGGAGGTTCGCATCAGGCATCGCGCCTCGCTGACGCCGGCACGAGTCGCGCGCGTCGATGGCGACACCGTCGAGATCGCGCTCGCGGCTTCCATTCCCGCCATCACGCCCGGGTCAGTCGGTCGTGCATCTACTCGGGCGAGCGCGTCCTCGGCGGAGGCTTCATCGCCTCGGGGTCGGCGGCGCGGACTTCGCTGCCGGTGCTCGCTGGCTGAGGCCAGCGGATCGGCGTGTAGACCCGGATGCCGACGGCATCCTCGACCGCTGTCTCGCACGGGACGGCGGGCGGCGCGAGCTCCTCCGGCTTGCTCAACACGCGGCCAGCGGCGCTCATTACCACCATCCCAGCGCCGGGCTCGAGTACGCCAGGATCGATGACGTCGTCCATCGCAGCGTCCGCCGAGTCGCCTTCGACGGTGAGGATTGCGACGCGCTCGTTGACGACAGTCACACACACTCGCGCGTCACGCGATGCGACGGTCAGCGTCGGCACGCCGCGTGGCGTGGCGGCGAGAGCTCGCGGGCGCTGCGCATCCGCGCGCGTCGCGACAACGAGGAGAGCGAGCGGCGCAGTGCGCAGCAGCGTCGAGGCGCGCGAACGACCGTAACAGCGCTCCATTGCTTTTCCAGGCGGGGGAGCGCGCCGTCCTCAACGCCGAATGCGTCCAGGGCGGCAGCTCCAGACGCATTGAAGGCTCGACAGTTTTCGGCGCGCGCTTTACCGGCGCGGGAGACGCTAGTACTTCATGCCGCCCGAGTCGGCGAACTCGCGCATCATCTTCTGCTGCTCCTCCGTCAGATTCTCCGGCACGGCGATGGCGACTTCGACTATGAGATCGCCGCGCTCCTCGCCCTTCTGGATGCCCTGCTTCCGCACCCTGAACCGCTTTCCGCTTGGCGTTCCGGGTGGAATCTTGATGGCAACTTTCTTGTCGTCGATCGTGCGAACGCTGATCTTCGAGCCGAGCGTGGCCTGAGCGATGTTGAGCGGGACGGAGGCGATGAGGTCGAGCCCATCGCGCTTGAAGAACCGATCAGGGAGCACGTTGAACGAAACGATGACGTCGCCGGCAGGGCCACCATTCGCGCCGCGCCCTCCCTGCCCCTTGAGACGCACCTTGGTGCCGGTATCGGAGCCTGGCGGCACGGTGATCATCACCTTCTTGCGCGTGCGCACTTCGCCGCTGCCGTTGCAAGTTGGGCACGGCTCGGACGGGACCTGTCCGCGCCCCAGGCAGACGGGGCATGGCCGGTTGACCGAGAACCCACCCTGGCCAAACGATACCGTGCCGCGCCCCGAGCACTCGGGGCAGACTTTCATCGTCGCGCCGGGCGCTGCGCCACTCCCGTGGCACGTGGGACATTCCTCCGTGACCTCGAGGGTCACCGGGACCTTGCCGCCAGATACAGCCGTCCTGAACGGGATCTCGACCTGCGTCTCGACGCTCTGCCCGCGCTCAGGGGCGCGTCCTCGCGAAGAGCCCGGTGCGGACGAGCGGCCTGACTGGTTGAAGATCGAGCTGAACAGGTCTCCAAGGCCGCCCAGGCCGCCGATATCGACATTGCTGAAGTCGAAGCCCGCGTTGCCGCCAGGCGCGCCCGGCGGCGCGCCAGGGCGGCCGCCGAAGCCGCCAGGGCCGCCCCGCGCACCGCTGAACCCCTCGAACGCACCGAGCCGGCGCATCTCGTCGTACTGCTTACGCTTCTCAACGTCGCCCACGACGTTGTGCGCCTCCGAGATCTCCTTGAAGCGCTCGGCGGCCTTGGTGTCGTTGGGGTTGGCGTCCGGATGGAATTTCTTCGCGAGCTTCCGGTACGACTTCTTTATCTCGTCCTGGGAGGCGTTGGAAGAGACGCCCAGCACGCTGTAGAAATCTTTCGTCGCTGGCACGGCTTACTGGTATTGCTTGACGACGACCCGGGCCGGACGGAGCAGCTGGCCGTTGAGCATGTAGCCGCGCTGATACACCTGGCCGACCATGTGATCCTCGTCGGGCGAGGCAGCTGGCTGGGTCGAGACGGCTTCGTGGAGATTGGGATCGAACGGCAACTCCACCGGGTCGATTATCTCGACGCCGGCGCTCGCGAGACTCTTCTGAATGTTGCGCTCGATCAGCTCGATTCCCTTCACTATCGTCTCGGGATCGGTCGCTGCGGGATCGACGTGCGCGAAGCGCGAGAGATCATCGAGCGAGCCGAGCAGCTCCTTGATGAGGTCGCCCTGCCCACGTGCGCGCGCCTGTTGCGCCTCCTTCGCGGATCTCTTGCGGTAGTTGTCGAACTCGGCGGCGAGCCGCAGATATCGCTCGCGCTGAGCTTCGAGTGCTGTCATCGCCTCCGCGGAGTCCGCGGCGGTCTGAAGGTCGGCCGGATCTGCGCCGATCGTGTCGTTGCTGTCGATCGATTCGTTGTCTTGCATGTCAGGACGCGGAGAGATGTGAGAGCTCCGCCACGGTCCGCCGAATCAGGTCGAGCGCATGCTGCGCCGACCGGCGGCGGATCTCGTCGCGGTTACCGATGAGTTGGAAGAGTCGTGCCCTGCTATACGGCTCGAGCGGCTCCTCACCCTCGGGACGCGGAATCGGCGGCCGGCCCTCCGAAATATCTATCGCGATCCACACGGTTCCAACTGGCTTCTCCGGCGTGCCCCCGTCGGGGCCTGCGATGCCCGTGATCGAGATGCCAATCTCGGTGCCCAGTCGCACGCGGATTCCTTTCGCCATCTGCAGCGCGACAGGCTCGCTCACGGCACCATGCTCAGTGAGATCGCTGTCGAGAACGCCGAGCAAGCTGACGCTTGACGCGATTGTCGTAAGCGATGAGTCCGCCGTGAAACACGTCGCTCGCGCCGGGAATCGCAGTGATTCGAGCGCCGAGCATTCCGCCGGTGCAGCTCTCGGCGACCGCGATGCGCAGCGCACTCTTCCGACATGCATCGAGCACGACCGCGGCAAGATCGGCGTCGCCTTCTCCGTATATGAGAGACGCCGAGCTTGTCGCGCAGCTTGGCACTCAGGTTCGCAAGCGCTGCATCTGCATCGGCCGCTGACATTCCGCGCGCCGTCAACCGCAGGTCCACACCCTCGGCGCCTGGCAGGAACGCGAACGCGACAGCTGTCCGTGCTGTGCCCGAGGTCGCCGAGCATGTCGGCGAGCGCGGATTCACCGATGCCCGTAGTTCTGAGCGTCAACGACGTGACCGGTGTCGCGTCGGCGCCAATACGGCTCTTGATGCGCGGAGCGAGCGCGTCGTTGAACATCTCGCGCATCTCGCGCGGCACGCCCGGCAGGCATGCGACCCAGCGTCCGCGCGCATCCTCGACGAAGACTCCTGGCGCACTTCCATGAGCATTGGGGAGAATCGTCGCGCCTGCGGGAATCATCGCCTGCTTGAAGTTGCTCTCGGGGATCTGGCCGTGGCGGCCGTATCTGCTCCAGCGCTCGACGAGGCCAGTTCGCGATGCTCTCGTCGCGCACGAAATCGCGTCCGAAGACCGCAGCGACTGCTTCGGTGGTGATGTCGTCCGCGGTCGGTCCGAGGCCGCCGGTGGTGATGACGGCACCGGAGCGATGCAGCGCCTCTCGAACAGTGTGAATGATCAGCTCGCGGTCGTCACCACAGGTGGAGTGTCGTGTGACGTTGACGCCGAGGGCGGCGAGCGAGCGCCCGAGGAATGCGGCGTTGGTGTCGATCGTGAAGCCGAGGAGGAGCTCGTCTCCGATCGTGACAATTTCTACGTTCAACTGTCGGCTCGGTCTGGGCGCGCCTCTCAGTTAGCGAATACGCGCGCGTACTGTCTGAGATATAACCAGAGCGAGTAGACCGTGAGAGCCACGGCCGCGACCATCGTGATGGCGCCGAACGTTCCATTGAAGTCGGCGAAGGCGCGCCACGCGGGCGCGTCCCACCAGCCGTGCTCGGTGGCAAGCGTAGCGGCGCCGAACCAGAAGAAGGCGGAGCCGACCCAGGTCGACTGGAATCCGGTCTTCCACTTGGCAGGCCCGATGGCCGAGATGACGTGCCCGCGCCGCGCGGCCGACTGGCGGAAGATGGTCATGAAGACTTCGCGGCTCACGATGATCAGGACTACCCACCACGGCAGCGGAACCGAGCCGATCGGCGTCATGAAGGCGAAGCGCGACGCCTCGCCCGAGCGGTCGAGCAACGGCGCGAGCCAGTTGGCGCTCCCGGCCATGAGGATGCTCATCGGAATGAGCGTGGCGAAGAGGAGCAGCTTGTCTGCGACCGGGTCGAGGAGGCTTCCCATTCGCGTGACGCTGTTCCGGCTGCGCGCGAGCTTGCCGTCGTAGTAATCGGTGACAGCCGCCGCGACGAACAGAACGAAGGCAACGAAGCGCACCACCGAGGACGGAATGAACGGAAGCGCGCCGATGAAAGGCGCTGCCGCGATGCGTCCAACAGTGATTGCGTTCGGTAGGTTCATGGTGGTCAAGCGAGAGACTTGAGGACCAGCTTGCTCACAGCCTTAAGTGTATCAAACACTCCGTCACCGTGAACCGCAACCGCCTCGAAATGTGGCGCGCGGCCGATCCACTCCCCGGACGGGAGACGCTCCACGAGATTCTCGTTGGCGTGGTACGGATCGGGCGTGATCATCTGGCGCGGCGCGTCCTCGATCTCCCATCCTGGATTCAACGCTTCCTGGAGCTGGCCTAGCGGCGCGGCGTTGGACAGGTCGCGCTTGTTGTACTGAATCACGAACGGCATCTTCGTGAGATCGTAGCCGTACTCGGCCATGTTGTCGTACAGGTTCTGCATCGACTCGAGATTCGCTTCGGCACGATCGAGCTGCGAATCAGCGACGAACACGACGCCATCCACGTTCTTGAGGATCAGCTTGCGGCTCGCGTTGTAGTAGACCTGTCCAGGGACGGTGTACAGGTGGAAGCGCGTCTTGAAGCCGCGGATGGTTCCCAGATCGACCGGAAGGAAATCGAAGAACAGTGTGCGCTCGGTCTCCGTTGCGAGCGAGATGAGCTTGCCGCGAGTGTCAGGCTTGACCTTGCCGTAGATGAACTCGAGGTTCGTGGTCTTGCCGCCGAGTCCGGGACCGTAGTAGACGATCTTGCAATTGATCTCGCGCGACGCGTAGTTGATCATCGACATTGCGCGCTACCAGTTGAAGAGCTCGTCGATTTCCGCTTCCGCGCCATTCAGCACGTTCGGCCGCGCCGATCCATCGCGCCCGCGCGAGAAGATGGCGTCTATCACAATCGTCAATTCCTGAACGGCCTGTTTCATTCGCAGTCGCACGAGTCCTAGGGTTGTGCGGTTGTCGAACAGAACCACGAGGATGAGCCTTCGCGCGATGTCGGCGAGATAAATCGACTCGCGCTCTCCCTGATGAAACAACGTGCTGAAATCGGTCTCACCGACCAGCTTGGCGAGCTGGTCGTTCGCGCTGAAATCCGCGGCGGTCAACGTGGCGAACGCCGTGGGGTCGAACGTCGGCTGCTCGCCGACGGTGGCGACGAGCTGGCCGGAGCGATCGACAAGCAGCGCCGACCGCGAGTTGGTGTCGGCGAGGAAGCGCTGCAGCGACTGAGTTATGGCCGCGAAGTCGTCTTCAGTGAACGACCACGAGCCCGATCCGACTCCACCACCCGTCATGCTATCTCCTACGAGGCCAGCGACTGTTCGACGCTTCTCAGCAGTCTCACCGCGCGTCGCCGCAGAACGCGCTTGCGCTCCCACGCGATGTACTCGCGCAACAGGTGCACCGTGGCGATGGACGGACGCCCAGCCAGATGGCCGAGAGCCGCGAGGCGACGCAACGGATGACGACTGAACAGGTCTCTTCGGTACGCGTACTGCGCGCTGCTCCACCCTGCGAGACCGGCCAGAAAGCCACCGGCCAACCCAGCGAGCAACCAGTTCCTGTTCTCACTCACTGCATCGCTCTCCTGGCGGTGAGCGCCTGGGCGATGGTCACGCCATCGGCGTACTCGAGATCGCCGCCGACGGGGAGCCCGCGCGCGATGCGTGAGACGGTGACGGTGTATGGCTGGAGCCTGCGCTGCAAGTACAATGCTGTCGCCTCGCCTTCGATGCTCGGGTTGGTCGCGATGATCACCTCACGCACGGCGCCGGTCGCGACACGCGCTTCGAGATCTCCAACGGCGAGATCCTCCGGACCGATTCCGTCCAGCGGTGACAACCTGCCGCCCAGAACGTGATACGTGCCGCGAAACTCGCCAGCCCGCTCGATCGCGCCGATGTCGGATGCCTCCTCGACGGCGCAGATCATCGCCTGGTCACGCCGTGGGTCGGAGCAGATGGAGCAGATCTCGCTCTCGGTCAGATTGTGGCAGCGCACGCACGGATGGATGCGTTCCGAGATGGTCGCGAGCGTCTCGGCCAGACGGCGGCTCTGCGATGCGGGCTGCTTCAGCAGATGATACGTGAGGCGAAGAGCGGTCTTTCTTCCGATGCCTGGAAGCCTGGCAAGCTCAGTCGCCAGATCGTCGATCGCCGACACTCAGAACGGAAGCTTGAACGGGACGTCGAGGCCGCCAGTGAGCTTGGCGAACTCATCCTTTGCGAGATCGGCTGCCTTCTTCTGCGCGTCTCGGACGGCGACGAGCACGAGATCCTCGAGCATCTCCACATCGGATGCGTTGACGACGCTCGGATCGATCTTCACCTCAGTGACCTGTCCCTTCCCGTCCGCAGCAACCGTCACCATGCCGCCGCCAGAGGTCGCGGACACGGACTGCTTCTCCAGCTCCGCCTGGATCTGTTGCATGCGGCTCTGCATCTGCTGAGCCTGTTGCATCAGTTTCATGAAGTCAGCCATGCGGAAATCTACCTAGTCGAGAAGCTCTAAATCGAGCGCGTCAATCGCGGCGCCGAGCACCGGATCCTTGGCCCGCATCGCACTCGCACGCTCGGCCTTGATCTGCTCGTCGGAGAGCCTCGCAGGGGGCGCGCCGCCTGAGGCTGCTTCCATCGCGGAGCGTAGCGTCGAGATCGGCGCGGCGGTGCGAGTCGCGGGGCGCGGTGGCGCGTTGCGATTAGCAGACGAGCGCTGGGGCGCGGCTGGTCTGTTGCTCATCAGCGCTGATCGCCGCGCGCCAATCAATTCCGCGTAGCAGCTCCAGCAGCGCCTCCAGCAGCAGCGCGCGGAGTGGCGGGCGATGCGGACGTGGATGCGTCGCCGATGCCGCGCAGGACGTCCTCGAGTGAAAGGGTGCGGTCGAGCAGCGCGAATCGCACGAGGAGGAGCTCGACCAGGAGCTGCTGCTGCCCGCTCTTGCGGAAGCGGGGCTCCAGATCGCCGAGCGCGTTGAGCATGCGGAGCACATCTCCCGCGGCGACACGTCCGGCGTTGGCACGCAGGCGTGCAGCGGCGGCTGCGGAGATATCCGGGGCGCTGCCGCCGAGCAAGAGCGCGAGCTGCGCGCGCAGCACATCGGCAAAGCCAGCGAGGAAGCCGCTGAAATCGATCCCTTCGTCGCCGAGGCGGCGGACCGCGGCGAACACGTCGCCTGCTCTCCCGTCAACGATGATGTCGAGAATCGCGAGGTACTCGTCTTCAGGGACCAGGCCGAGCGCTGCGCGCACTGCGTCGGCAGTGACACGACCCTCGCCCAGAGAGATGACCTGATCCGTCAGCGAGAGCGCGTCACGCATCGAGCCATCGGCGGCGCGCGCGATCATGTGGAGAGCGTCGGGCTCCGACGCGACGCTCTCGCGCTCGAGGACGTGTGACAGTCGCGCGATGATGTCTGCCGCGACCGATTCGCTTGAGATCGAAGCGCTGCAGCCGACTGAGGACGGGCGCAGCGGTCTGCGCGATCTTCTGCGGCTCGGTGGTGGCGAAGACGAAGACCACGCGCGGCGGCGGCTCCTCGAGGATCTTGAGGAGCGCATTCCACGCTTCGCGCGTGAGCATGTGCGCCTCATCGACGATGTAGACCTTGTACCGATCGTCGCCCGATGGTGCGTACATGGCGCGCTCACGCAGGTCTCGCGCGTCATCGACTCCGCGGTTGGAGGCGGCGTCGATCTCGACGACGTCGAGACTGGACGATCCGCTCCAGATCCGCTGGCAGCTCGAGCAGACCCCGCACGGCTCGCCATCTGGCGCCGGGTTCTCGCAGTTGAGCGCCATGGCGAGCACGCGAGCGAGAGTCGTCTTGCCGGTGCCGCGCGGGCCACAGAAGAGGTAGCCGTGTGCGACGCGGTCGCGGGCGATGGCGCCCTTGAGGGTGTTGGAGACGTGGCCCTGGACGGCCACGTCGGCGAACGAGCGCGGGCGGTACTTTCGGGCGAGAGCGAGGGCCATGCGGCGAGGGTGCGGTCGGCGTCCGGTTCCGGTGGGCCCTCGCGAATGCAAGGCTCGGAACGGGGTCCAGGGATCGGGGCAACGCAAGACACCACATGCCGCTGCTACCTTCGGGGTCCTGACGGGGTTAGCGGGCTCGCGCCCCCCGGATGCTCCTGGAATGGCTCAAATATAACACGCGCGCACGTCGCACCCGCGGCGCGCGAAACCAGAGCTGGATCAGGGACGCTTCACCTTGAGCGTGGGGACCTTGACCGTCTCGCTGTCGTGCTTCACCTCGAGCTTCGGGACCGAGACCTTGGTGGAATCGACGCCTGTCTCGACTACCGGAGTGTGAACAGTGTCGGTGACGGTTCCCACGACGGGCTTCTGCACCTCATAAGTGCCATCGCCTGTCTTCTTGCACGCGGTGAGTCCGAGTGCCAGGACCGCTCCGGTAAGAATCAGCTTGTTCATTTAGCCTCCAGTGGTTGTGGCGCTCCGTGAATGGCCGAGAGACTTTGGCAAAATCGGAGCCAGCGCGAAGAAATCTTTGCGCCGCGCGAAGCGCGCGAGCTCTCACTCCTCGAAGGCTTCGTGTTGTCTGCGTCGCATGTGTCTCAGCTCGAAGACCTGTGCGACCTCGCCGCCAAGTATGAAGACGATGGCGGCGTAGTAGATCCACAATATCGTGATGACGAGCGCAGCGAGGGTGCCGGTGTAGAGTGAGCCGGGGCTCGAGTACTTGACGTACAGTGAGAACGCAGCCTTTGCCGCCTCGAACATCACACCAGTGAAAAGGCATGCGACGAGTGCGGTCTGCCAGCGAATCTTCTTGTACGGGAGGAACTTGTACAGACCGAAGAACAACACGGTGACGAAGATGAACGCTAGGACGCGCCCGATGCTGTACTCGAGCGTTCCCATCACGTCCTTGCGCAATCCGAGCGCGACGAGCACCGCAACACCGCGCGACGACGCTATCGCGAGATACGCTGAGAGCACGGTGTATGCGACGAAGCCGAGCGACGACACGAGCGTGACTTTCACATCGAAGACCTTGCCGTCGATGATCCCGCGATCGACCTCGATGTCGAAGATTGCGGCGAGAACGGATCGCAGCGATCCGAAGAGACGCGTCGAGAACCAGATGAAGCCGATGGCGGCGTAGATGCTCACCGCGCCGCGGGCCTTGATGATTCCACTGACGATGCTGACGGCCGCGGTGCTCGACGACGGCGGCAGGAACCGGTACATCAGATCGACGATGCCGCTCGCCGCGGCCGCCGGCGACTGGTTCAGCAGGTAAGTGAGCGCCGTCGCGAAGAGGAGGAGGAACGGGACTATCGCGAGCAGGATGTTGAACGAGATCCCGCTCGCGAGAAAGAAGATGTTGTCCTCGCCGCTATTGTCCCAGACGCGTCGGACGTAGTCGAGCAGGCCGAACCAGAATCGCTCGTACCATGGCCTTACGTGCGCCACGCCGGGCGTTGCTAGACCGGTCCTGCTTCGCGGCGCTGCGCTTTGTTCTGCGCGATCTTTCGCTCCAGCTCTGCGCGCGCCTCGTATGCGGCGGAGCGACCGGCGTCGATGGCATCGATGACGTTGCGCCGCTGGCGCCGAACGGCACCGCGCGCCGCACCGACCTGATCGGCGACGCGGTCGCGCACACGCCCCACGTGCCCGACGACGTCATCGGCGACGTCAGCCACACGGTCGCGCACGGCGTCGCTGGTATCACGCGCGCGATCCACGAGGATCTGCCGCGTCTCCTCGCCCGAGCGAGGAGCGAACAGGAGCGCGACGACAGCTCCCACAGCAGCGCCGAAGAGGAACGGTGCGATGCCAGCGTCCTCGCGCTGGATCACGACGTACGGCTCGCCATCGAAATCATAGTTGCTCATGCTCACCTCTTTCCTGACTTTGCAGGTTTGCCCTTCGACTTCGCTGCCACGGTCTTCTTGTGCGGCACGCCATTGCTCTCGGCCGTGCGCGCCGCGGAGCGCGGCGCTGCCGACGCAGCTGCGGCCGGCGCAGCCGGCTGGCTGAGTGACGCACGGAGGTGACGAGGCACGATATCCTGAGCGGTCACTATCTCCCCGCGCGCCATGATGACCGCACGCTCGACCGCGTTCTTGAGCTCGCGCACGTTGCCCGGCCACGTGTAGCCATGGATCCACTCCCACGCGCTCTCATCGAAGCCAATCAACTGCTTGCCGTTCTGGCGCGAGAACCGCGCCAGGAACTCGTTGGCCAGAAGCTGCACGTCGGCGACGCGCTCCCGCAGCGGCGGGAGATCGAGCTCGACCACCGCGAGGCGATAGTAGAGATCCTCGCGCAGCTCCCCATCGGCGAGCGCCTTCTGCAGATCCTTGTTGGTGGCAGCGACGATGCGGATGTCGACCTCGATCTCCTTCTTGCCGCCGAGGCGGCGAATGCTGCGGCTCTCGAGCGCGCGGAGCAGCTTGACCTGGATGTCGGTCGGCATCTCGGCGACCTCGTCGAGGAAGATCGTGCCGCCGTCGGCCATCTCGAACGCGCCCGCCTTCTCGTTGATCGATCCGGTGAACGCGCCCTTCTCGTGGCCGAACAGCTCGTTCTCGAGAATGTCCTTGGGGAGCGCTGCGCAGTTGAGCGCGAAGAACGGTCCCTTGGCGCGCTCGCTCTTGGTGTGCACTGCGCGCGCCACCAGCTCCTTGCCGGTTCCGGACTCGCCGAGGATCAGCACCGATGCATTCGATGGCGCAACAGCATCGATGATCTGGTAGACCGCGCGCATCTCCTCCGATTGGCCGGTGAGCTCGCCGTAGTGCGTGAGCGTCTCGAGCTTGCGATGCGAGCTCGCGGTTCTTCTGGCCGATGGCGTACTTCTCGATCGCCTTCGGGATGAGCGCCTTGAGCCGGTTGAGCTTCTCCGAGTTGAGCGGCTTCTCGATGTAGTCGTACGCGCCCTCGCGCATCGCCTGAACCGCGGAGTCGACCGTCGCCTGGCCGGTGATGATGATGCACTCGGTGGCTATCGCGCGCGCCTGCAGCTCCTTCAGGATCGCGAGTCCATCGACCTTCGGCATCTTGAGATCGGCGAGGGCGACGCCGAAGCCGCCGTCCTGAAGCTCGTCGAGCGCCTTCTGGCCGTCGCACGCGCTCACTACGTCATAGCCTTCGTCGGAAAGGATCGCGCTCAGGCCCTGGGCGATTGCCTGCTCGTCATCGGCGACGAGGATGCGTTGCTTGGTGATGGCTGGCATGCGTGAAATATGGTCTCCGGAGCGCGGGCGTGCGCGCCCTCAACGGCGTCTCGGAAGGTGAATCAGGGGGAACGAGCCGAATCGCCCGAGCGGTGCTGCTCGCCGATCGGCGTTGCGACGCGCTCGGCGTACTGCCGATGCAGACGCATCGCGAGCTCGAGCTGGCGCGACGCGGTCTCGAGGAACGGGGCGATCTGCGCCGCTTCGGCGCCGCGCGCGGCCCTGCTCCGCGCGACCTCGAGATTCACCGCAACGCCGTTCAGGGCGTTGCGTACGTCGTGCTCGAGCCGCTTCAGCTCATCGAGTGACTCCACCTCGCTCACCGTGTGTCAATCGCTGAGATCCGCGTCGTCCGGCGCGGCGGCAACTACCGCGAGATCCGGATGCGGCATCGGGCGGTGGACCTTCGTGATCTTGACGTAGCGTGCGACGAGATCCTTCGTGTTTCCCACATTCAGCTGCTTGAAGAGGAACTCGAACTTGTCGTCGTATACCTTCGCGAGAGTCGCCTTCGCGTCAGCGGGCATGTCCCAGATCTCGCGCTTGAACGGGCCGAGCGCCTTCTTGCGCGTCTTGTAGAAGAACTGCTCGTCCGTGTCCGCGGCCTTGCGCTCGTCCTTCGCGTTCTCCGCCAGCCACGCGTAGATCCTGTTCCGGAGCGCGTCGGGCATGTGGTCGTACAGCATGTTCTGGAAGTTCGTGGCGAGATGGATCTCGCACGTTCCAGTCGGCGGGAACTTGTGGAAGAGCTCGTCGGGCAGCGTCGACGCGCCGTGCTGCACCGCGCCGGCGAGGCCATACTCGTCCGCGCGATCGCCGACAGTTGCTCGAGCGTGTCGAAGTCGAGCTTCACGTCCTTGATCGAGCCGTCGGGGAGCACGACGCCGCCGTGCGAGGTTCCGGACTGCACGCTGATCTTGGAAAGCCCGTCGGCGCCGGGCGCTTCCTTCGCGAGCAGCGTGTTGAAACCGTCCATGTAGGCGCGCAGCTCTTCGGGCGTGCTGTTCTCGGTGCCGACCTCGCCGATCTCGCCGCCGAGCGAGATCGTGATGCCGGCAGGCTGCCTTGCGCGAATGTGTGCTGCGATGTCGCGCGCACTGCTTCACGTTCGCGCTCTGCTGCTCGTCGAGCGTTGCACGCGTGATGTCGACCAGCGTCGATGTGTCGATGTCGATGTTGTAGAAGCCGGCTGCGATGGCCTCGGTCGCGAGCTGCTTCACTGCGTCCAGCTTCCTGCTCCGGATTCGTGGCGAACTTCTTCGCGCTGATCTGGAAGTGATCGCCCTGGATGAAGAGCGGGCCGCGGAACCCTTCGCGCAGCGCAGCCGCGAGCATGACCGACGCGTACTCGGCAGGCCGCTGATCGGTGTACGCGATCTCGGAGCGCGCGATCTCGAGAACGAACGCGCCGGCTCCGAGCTTGTTCGCAGTGCGGAAGATCGAGCGCGCGGTGTCGTACGCCATGCCGCGCACGTTGATCGCGGGCACGGTGAGGTTGTCGTACGCACCCTTGCCGCGCGCTATGTAGAGATCGTGGATCGACGAGGGATGAATGCCCACGCTCTGCGCGATCTCCCAGATGAGCCAACGCGCGTCGTCGCGCTCATCGCCCTCGGCGAACACTGCCTTGCGCACGAGCGCATCGAGGTGCTCGCCCGCGATCTTCGACGGGTCGGAGACGGTCACAGCGCCATCTCGCACCTCGACAGCGCCGTCGAACAATTGTTCTGTCTGCGATTTTGTCATGGTTGAATTTAGCGTGCGACTGACCAGCGGGGATCGGGCTTGGGAAGCGCGTCCCACTGCTTTCGCGCGGCTTCGCGCGCCCGGGCGGCCGAGCAAGGCGTAGGCGAATTGCTTGCCGAGCTCGACGCCCGGTTGATTGAACGCATCGACGCCGTACATCTGCCCTGCGTACGCAGTCGCCTTCTCGAGCATCATCATGAGCGCGCCGACGTGCCACGCGTCAACGCAGCTCATGTGAATCGTGAGGTTGGCGCGGCCGCGCTGGGCGAGTGCGCCGGCGGTCGCCCTCTGCTCGATCCCGATCAGCTCGGCCAGGCTATGACCGCCGAGGTAGCCGAGCTCGGTGACGTTCTTGAAGTCGCGACGGCATCGTGAGGTCGGTGCCGTGATCGTCGACGGCGATGAATGCGATCACCTTGTTCGGCGGACCTTCCATGAAGAGCTGCACCTGGCTGTGCTGGTCGGTGGCGCCGAGCGCGGGGAGCGGCGTGCTGCCGACGCTGGTGCCGTCGGTGCGCAGCTTACCCAGTGATTCGGCCCAAAGCTGCACGAACCACGCCGACAACTCACGCAGCGGATCGGAGTACGGCATCAGCACGTCGATGACGCGCGAGTGGCGCACGTCGCTCAGGTAGAGCAGCGTTCCGAACACGCCGGCGGGATTCTGCGCCAGCTCGACGTTGTCGCACCATTCGGCCATGTCGCCCGCGCCGGCCATTAGCGAGCGCGACGTCGATGCCCAGCAGTGCAGCGGGGAGCGTTCCGACGGGCGTGAGGACGCTGTAGCGCCCGCCAACGCCGGGCGGAATGTCGAGCGCTGGGACGTGGAGCTCGCCAGCGATCGGGCGCAGCGCGCCGTGCGCAGGATCGGTGACGAAGACGAAGTGATCCTGGATGACGAGGCTCGCGCTCTTGACGCGGTCGTACGCAATGAGGAACTGCGACATCGTCTCCGCGGTGCCGCCGGATTTGGAGGTGACGATGAAGAGCGTGCTCGCGAGATCGACGCGATCGAGCACCGCGCTGATGGTCACCGGATCGATGTTCTCGAGCACGTGGAGACGCGGATAGCCACCGCGCTCGTCGCGCGACAGCTCGTTCCAGCCGGGCTTGCACAGTGCGTGCTGGAGCGCGATGGGTCCGAGCGCCGAGCCGCCGATGCCGAGCAGCGACGACGTCGTCGTAGCGACCGCGCGCGGCGGTGGCGAAGCGCACGGACTGCTCGAGCAGCGGCGCGTTGCGCGGGAGATTGAGGAAGTCCGCGACTCCGAGCATCGCGGAGCTTGGTGACGGCGTTGTTGATGGCGCCGAAAGCTCTGGCGCGCCTCTTCCCATTCGGCGTCGGTGACGCCGTTGGCGACGGCCGTCGCCATCATGTTGGTGAAATCGATCGAGATCATATTCGTACCGTTAGCCCGTCGAACGCCGGCTGTATGCCGCGCGGCAGCTCGGCCTCGAGGTCCGCGTGGAAGTTGTCGTGAGTGAGATGTGTGAGATACGTGCGATCAGCGCCTATCTCGCGCGCCGCCTGCACCGCTTCGGAGATGCTGAGGTGGCTCGGGTGATCGGTTCGGAACAGCGCATTGATCACCAGCACTTTCGCGCCGCGGAGCACCGCGGCCGCAGCGGGCGGGATCGCCTTGGCATCGGTCACGTACGCAAGCTCGCCGATACGGTACGCAAAAACCGTGACATGGCCGTGCGGAACGGCGACCGGCGTGACGTCGACGTCGCCGATGCGCACGGTGACGCCAGCGGCGAGTGGCTGCGCAGTAGCCTTCCGGCTTCGATGTGCCGGGAAGCGGCCTCATCTCGCTGTCGAAGATGTACGGGAATCTGCGCGCGAGTCGGTCCAGCGTCTCGGCCGGACCATACATCGTGAGCGGCGCGTTCCGACGATTGGTGATCGCGCGCATGTCGTCGAGCCCGTGGGTGTGATCGGCGTGCTCGTGCGTGAAGAGGACCGCGTCGACGCGATCGATGCCGTTGGCGATGAGCTGCAGGCGCAGCTCGGGCGGCGTGTCGATCAGAAGCCGCGTGCCACCGTCGGTCTCGACCAGCGCGCCGACGCGCGTGCGCTTGTCGCGTGGATCGGGCGACCTGCAGACCGGCGCAGCCGCACGCGATCTGCGGCACGCCGAAGCTCGTTCCGGTGCCGAGGAAGGTGAGCTTCATCGCACGGCGGATCGCGCGTCCGCGAGTGTCACATCACCTCGACCTTCATGAGATTGGTGGTGCCGGGAACGCCGAACGGGTGGCCGGCAGTGAACACGACCCGATCCAACGGCGCGGCAAGCCCGAGATCGAGCACCACGTCCTTGCCGACCTCCGCCATCTCCGTGTAGGTGGGAGTGAGTCGGCACGTGCGGGATCACACCCCAGAGCAGCGCGAGCTGGGTGCACGTGCGCGCGTTGTCGGTGAGCGCGAGAATGGGCACCGGCGGCCGGTGCGACGAGACTATGCGCGCCGAGAATCCGCTCTTCGTGATGACGACGACGAGCGGCGCGGCAAGCATCTTCACGGCGGCGACAGTCGCGGCAGCAATCGCGACTTCGGTAGTGACGATTCCGCTGGGGACCTCGTGCGGATCATGGAATTGACGAGACGGCGGGTGCTGCTCGATCTCGGTGATGATCCGGCTCATCGCCTCGACGGCGAGCCGCGGATATGCGCCAGCGGCAGTCTCGGCGGAGAGCATCACGGCATCAGTACCGTCGAGAATCGCGTTGGCGACATCGCTCGCCTCGGCGCGCGTGGGGCGCGGGTTCGATGACCATCGACTCGAGCATCTGCGTCGCGGTGATCACCGGCCGACCGATACGATTGGCGAGCGCGATGATCTTCTTCTGCGCGACCGGAACTTCCTCGAATGGGAGCTCCACGCCCAGATCGCCGCGCGCTACCATCACGCCGTCCGAGGCACGGACGATCGCCTCGATGTTCGCGAGCGCGGAATCCTTCTCGATCTTCGCGACGATGTTCATCGTCGGCGGAAGCAGCGTCACGCAGCATCGTGATGTCCTCCGCGCGGCGAACGAAGCTGAGCGCGAGGTAGTCGAGATCCTGCTCGACCGCGAACTCGACGTCGGCGATGTCCTTGTCGGTAATCGACGGCGCCGACACCGCCACGCCCGGGAGATTGATCCCCTTGTGACTGCGCAGCGGCCCGCCGTGGATCACGCGCGCTGTGACACGCGCACCGCGGATCTCGAGCGCGACGAGCTCGAGAAGACCGTCATCGACGAGAATGCGGTCGCCGACGTGCACATCCGTCGCGAGATCCGAGTACGTGATCGGAACCTCGGCGCCGGCGGCGGCTTCCTCCGGCGCGAGGGTGATGTCATCGCCCGGGTGAAGCTCGATCGTCTGCGCGAGATCGCCGATCCGAATGCGCGGTCCTTGCAGATCACCGAGAATCGCGATCGGTCGGCCGATCTCACGCGACACTTCGCGCACCGTCGCGATGCGCTCAGCGTGGTCGGCGTGAGTTCCGTGCGAGAAATTGAGCCGCGCTACGTTCATTCCCGCGTCTGCTATCGCGCGGATGGCTTCGGGCGTAGATGTGGAAGGGCCGAGCGTACAGACGATCTTGGTACGGCGGATGTAGGCCATCAGGCGGCAGTTGAGCGCAGCTTCGCGAGCTTGCCCTTTATGCCGGCGATCAGATCGTCGAACGACTTCTCGAAGGAGTCGAGTCCCTCGCGCAGCAGCGTATCGGTCACGTCCTTCATATCGACCCCAGCCTTTGCGAGTGCGTCGAGCTCGGCGCGCGCCTTGTCGACGTCCGCATCCACGGTGCGCGCGACGACACCGTGATCACGGAACGCATCGATGGTCTTGGGCGGCATCGTGTTCACAGTGTCGGGCCCGATGAGCTTCTCGACGTACATCACGTCGCGATATGCGGGGTTCTTGGTGCTCGTGCTGGCCCATAGCGGCCGCTGCACACGCGCTCCCTTCGCCGCGAGCGCGCTCCAGCGCGGCCCCGAGAATTTCCGCAGGAAGAGCTGATACGCCATCTTCGCGTTCGCCACCGCCGCCTTCCCTTCCAGCCTGCGCGCGTCGCCGCCGATCGCTTCCAGTCGCTTGTCCACTTCAGTGTCCACGCGGCTCACGAAGAAGCTCGCGACCGATGCGAGACCGTCGATCGGCTTTCCCTCACGCGCGCGGGCCTCGAGCGCGTCGATGTACGCGTCGATGACGCGCTCGTGGGCGCTCACGGCGAAGAGCAGCGTGATGTTGACGTTGATCCCTTCCGCGATGAGCTGCCTCACCGCCTTGCTCCCTTCCTCGGTTCCCGGAACCTTCACGAGCAGATTGGGACGGTTCACCGTCTGCCAGAGCCGCCGCGCCTCGGTCACCGTTGCGCTCGCGTCGTTCGCAACGCCCGGTGACACCTCGATCGAGACGTAGCCGTCGTAGCCCTTGGTCGAGTGGAAGACGTCGGCGAAGATGTCGCACGCAGCGCGAACATCGTCCGTCTCGACGAGCTCGAAGAGCTGCCACGGCGCGAGGTTCGGCGCTGCACTCCTCAACTGGTTGTCGTACGCTGACCCTTCGGCGAGCGCCTTCTGGAAGATCGTCGGGTTCGACGTCATTCCGGTAAGAACATCATCGGTGATGCGCCGCTCGAGATCGCCGTCGTGGAGCATGGTGCGGTCGATGTAGTCGAGCCAGATCGACTGGCCGGCATCGTGGAGCTGCTGAAGGCGTTGGTTATCCATTGGTTGGCGAAGTTGAGCGGTCCCCGAAGAACGAGCTGGCGCGGATCCACGCCATCACCTGCCTGAATCCGAGCGACTCGGCTATCGCATAATACAGAAGTCGCGAAGTCTCGCCCCGTGAATCAGCGCGCCGGACCGTCAGCGCATGTATTACAACCGTCCATACCGATAGGAGCATGCCGTAGCCGATCACCGCAGCCAAGTAGGCGACCGCGGCGACGGAATCATGCCTGTCGAAGAGCAATATCAGCACGACGAGGGCGTAGCCGATGAGCTCTGCGAACGGCAGGACTACCACGGCGAGCCAGAAATAGGGTATCGCGATGAGCCCAAAGGCCCCGTATTCGGGGTTGCCAGTCATTCCAGCGCCAACCTTGAGCGCCTTGACCAGCTCGAGCTCCCACCGACGTCTCACTACCGAGATATCGTGGAGATTATCGGGGAGACGCGTCGATCCGACGTCATCGGGGATCACCGTCATCCGAGGGTTGACGCCGAGATCGGCAAGATGCCTGTGTAGTCGAACCGCGAGATCGAGATCGGGGATGGCTGCTTCCGGATCGAAGCCGCCCACGCCGAAGACGTCCTCGCGCCTGAAGAGCGAGGCATTGCCCGGGAAGATCAGATTGCTCGCGACACGATTCCAGCCGAGCCGCTGGAAGAGGAAGCTTCGGAGATATTCGACCGTCTGCGATCCGGACACCCAGCCGCGCGCGGTGCCGTAGACGGGGCGGAGCGCGGCGGCAGTCGCGACCACGGCACGGTCGAGCAGGAATGGCCGCGTGAGCCGAAGAAGCGCATCACGGTACAGCGACACGTCGGCGCCGACGCTCAACACGTAGGGATACCTGGCGGCGTTGATGCCGGCGTTGAGGGCGTCGCCGGCGCCGCCGGCAACCTTGTCCACGACGATGAGACGAGGCTCCGCACGCGATCGGTAATAGGCGCGAACACGCTGAGTCTTGAGCGTGACTGCGAATGCTGGCGGAATTTCATAGAGCTCGAGCGCCGCGAGCGACGAGACCACGCCCTCGCTCCCATCCGTAACGAGCAAGACCTCGTGGTGCGGGTAGTCGAGGTCGAGTAGCATTCGTGCGGCGCCTCGTATCGAGGCGCTCCCGGGCGCAAGCGTAGCAACGACTGAGACCGGCGGAAGCGCGTCGGAGCCCACGAGCTCACGGAAATAATCATCGTCCGAGAGCTGCCAGTCGGACCAGAGCTCGGGCACCGCGAACATCAGCAGCAGTGCCTGAAACGAATTGATCACCAGGAAAAAGATCGTGAGCACGACGACAGCGTCGCGAAGCACAACAGCCGCGCTCATGCCGCCGACAGCTCCGCGATGCTCGACTCGGATAATCCTCCGACGAGGACCGCCATGTCGCGCGCGTAGCGATCTGGCTGCTCGCGCGCAGCTGCGAGCGCGGCTCGTCCTGCATCACCAAGATTGGCGAGCGCGAGCGCAGCACGGAACCTCACCCACCAATTCTGGTCGGTAAGTGCGCGAGACAGCTCGTGAATGGTGCGGTCGTCGGGAACGCGGCCGAGGCCGCGCGCAGCCTGCGCGCGAACGCGCCAATCCGAATCTCGAAGCAAGACGAGAAGCTTAATGTGCATCGCGTCACCAGGCTGGCTTCGAACGACACGCGCTACTGCGAGACGTACTTCAGGATGCGGATGCGTGGAGAGCCCAGCCGCGCGAGCGAGACACTCGGGATCGTTGAGCGCAGCCGCGGCGTGGATGTACGCGTAAAGCTTGTGCGGTGGCGCGTCGGACCGGATGCGATCGCGCAGCATGGGCGCAGCACGCTCGGCGTGCTGCGCGAGTACGCCGAGCTGAAAGGTGCGCACGGCAGAGGACGCGGACGACAAACCGTCGATCACGCGCACCAGAAGCTCGGCGTCGGCGTAGCGGCCGAGCGACGAGGTGGCGGCCGTCTGCACGGCCGGATGCGGATCGGTGAGAAGGCCCAGGATCGTGTCACGATCGCGCTTCTCGGCGATCGACGACAACGTTCGCGCAGCGCCAAGCCGTCGCCACCAGAAAGGTGACCGCGCTCCGGCGAGCGCGCGTGTAACCGCTGGGTTATCGCGCTGGACGCGTCCTTCGGCAGCTTCGCGCGTCGCGAGACCGGCCGCCGCGAGCTGCGCCGTCACACGCTCCCGAGATCTGACGGAATACCAGAGCGCAATGACGAGCGCTAGGAGTGCAACCTGAGCGATGACGATTGTGACGACGACGATCTCTGATATCACTTGCGGGCCGTGGCTGCTTCGCGAGCGCCGGCGCGCGACTGCGCCCGGCGCGAACGATCAAATATGGCCCGCAAGCCAGCATGCCGTCAGTGCCGCGCGGCGACTCAATAACGTGTGAGCGACGGATCTATCTCGTCGGTCCAGTGGGCGATGCCACCAGCGAGACTCCAGACGTTTGTGATTCCAGCCGCGATGAGCTGCTCGGCAGCGCGCTTACTCCTCACGCCACCCTTGCAGTACAACACGATGTCGCGATCGCGCGGAAAGCTCGACGCAGCGGCGCCGACAGTAGCGAGCGGCACGAGTCGCGCGCCGTCGATGCGCGCGATGTCCCACTCGACGGGCTCGCGAACATCCACGAGGTCGATGACGTCGCCGCGCGCGATGCGCGCTGCAAGCTCCTGCGACGACAGCTCGCGCACTGCCTGCTCAGTGAGCGCGGGGACCTCACACACATTCTCAACGTAATCGCCCGCGCGATCCGTCAGATCGCGGATCGAGCCGCCGCCACGCGCGCTGTCGGAGCCGCATGCTGGACACGTGGGATCTCTTCTCACTCCTATGGTCCTGAACGTCATGCCGAGCGTATCGATGAGCAACAGTCTGCCGATGAGCGGATCACCGACACCGAGGATGAGCTTGAGGGTCTCGATGGCCTGGATGGTGCCGACGAGGCCAGGGAGCACGCCGAGCACTCCGGCTTCCGCGCAATTGGGCACGAGCCCCGCGGGCGGCGGCTCGCGGAAGAGACAGCGGTAACACGGTCCATCGGCCGCACCGAAGACGGAAGCCTGCCCTTCGAACCTGAAGATGCTCCCGTACGCGTTCGGCTTGCCGAGCAGCACCGCGGCGTCGTTCGTGAGATATCTGGTCGCGAAGTTGTCGGTGCCGTCAACGACGATGTCGAAGTCGCGCAGAATCTCGAGCGCGTTGTCCGGAGCGAAGCGTGTCTCGAACGCCTCGACGTGCACATTCGGGATTCACCTCGCGCAATCTGTCGCGCGCAGAGTCGATCTTGGGGCGGCCGACGTCGCCGGTACCGTGGAGGACCTGGCGATGCAGGTTGCTCGCATCGACGACATCGAAGTCCACGATGCCGAGCGTGCCGACGCCTGCGGCAGCGAGATACAGCGCACTGGGCGAGCCGAGGCCGCCCGCGCCGACGAGGAGCACGCGCGCAGCCTTGATGCGTCGCTGACCTTCGACACCTACCTCGTCAAGGATGAGGTGCCTGCTGTAGCGAAGCACCTCGTCACGCTCGAGCGTGGGGAGCGATTCGGTGCGCGAAGACGGCGTGAACAGCGTCGTCATGCTCTCAACCTCCGGCAATCGCTGGGATCAACGAGATCTCATCACCGTCGCTCACGGTTGCGCCAAAGCCGCCGGAGAGGCGAATGTCTTCGTCATTCAGATAGTACACCACGAATGGGTAAGGTTGGCCGGCGTCGTCACGGATGCGCGGAGCGAGTGACGGGAAACGCTGCGCAAGGGAGTCGACGACATCGCCGACGGTCTCACCGTTGGTGGAGTGAACCTTGGTTCCATCGGCAAGCTTGGCGAGAACGGCTGGGAGAGTCACGGTTACAGACATGGTGGATGTGTCCGGGATAGTTGTTGATGATGACGCGGGATCACGCGATGGACGTCGTGGCGCGCGCGGTCACACTCGCACCGACCACTGCAGGAGCTGAAAGGAACGTCTCGACCGCGACTCCGGCGTTGCGCCAGGCCTGATCGATGGCGCGCGCGACGTCGGCAACGTGCGGAGCTGCGGTCACTGCGACCACGCTCGAGCCCGATCCGCTGAGCGTAGCGCCGAAGGCGCCGGCGCTGATCGCCGCGTCAACGACGTGATCATAGCCGCGAATTCGTGACCGGCGGTGAGGAACGTGGAGCACGTCGTCGAACGCCAGTGCGAGAAGTTGTCCGTCTCCGCTCGCCAGCCCGTGCACGAGCGCAGCGCCACGTGAGACCGCGCTCACCGCGGTAGTGAAGTCGACTCGTCCGCGGCAACGCCGCGCGAGAGACCGAAGTCCGAACCTCGAAATCCGGTACGCCGAAGACGAAACGCAATGAGGCATGCACGGGGATGTTCACGGAGTGGTAGCGATGTCCCTGCGTCGCGACACTGAGCACCGCGCCGCCCAACAGCGAGGGCGACACATTATCGGGATGCCCCTCGAGTCCCGCTGCAACATCGAGGATGCCGGCAGTATCCAGCTCGCCGCCAAGCAGATGATTTGCAGCGAGTGCGCCTGCGACCACCGCCGCCGCTGACGAGCCGAGGCCGCGCGCGATCGGAATGTCGGAAACCGCGCTGAACGCGACGTCCGGGAACGGAGCACGGCGCAGTGCAACGCACGTCGCGACGAATCCGCGCCAGATCAGATCATCCCTTGCTTCGCACGTGATCGAGGTGAGCGTGCCGGCACGCTCGATCACGACGCCGGTTCCGGGTGCGCCGAGCTCCGCATCCACCGCGAGCCACCGGTCCACCGCCATCCCGACGCAGTCGAATCCTGCACCGAGATTGGAAGTCGAGCCGGGGACCACGATGCTGCAGCTGCGCGCCTCGTCGGCCGATGCATGACGCGTTGCGCTGCGCGGCTGTGCACTCCTCCCGCTCACGAGACCTCTGCGAGCGCGCGGACTTCGCGCAGCTTCGGATCGATCAACGGTGACTCGGCGAAGCGCGGGTAGAAGCGGTTCGAGGGTCTTGAGACCGTTGCCCGTGATGCACAACACGACTTCGTCCTGCTCGGTGAAGCGTCCCTGTCCCGCCAGCGCGAGCGCTGCAGCAACGGTGACGCCGCCGGCAGTCTCGGTGAAGATGCCGGTGTCTGCGGCGAGAGTCTTGATGCCCTGCGATGAGGTCGGCGTCGCTCACCGCGGCAGCCCAGCCGCCGCTATCCAGTATGGCGCGCCGCGCGAAGCGTCCGTCGGCTGGATTGCCGATCGCGATGGAGCGCGCGATCGTGTCGGGCACGACCGGCCTGACCTCGTCCCGATCCTCGAGCACCATCTGCACTATCGGCGAGCACCCCGACGCCTGCGCGCCGTAGAGACGCGGCGCGCTGCCACCAACGAGCCCGGCATCGATGAACTCAGCGAAGCCGCGGTGAAGCTTGGACAACAGCGATCCACCCGCCATCGGCGCGACCACCGCAGTAGGTAGCGTCCAACCAAGCTGCTCACAGATCTCGAACGCGATGGTCTTGGATCCCTCACCGTAGTACGCGCGCAGATTCACGTTCACGATTCCCCAACCGAAGTGGTCGGCAACCTGCGCGCACAGCCTGTTCACGTCGTCGTAGTTGCCGCGCACGCGCACGAGGTGCGGCGCGAACACGGCTGTCGCTGCGATCTTTCCGCGCTCGAGTGATTCTGGGATGAAAACCCACGCGTCCAGACCTGCGCGAGCTGCCTGCGCGGAAACAGAGTTCGCGAGATTCCCGGTCGAAGCGCAGCCAACTGTCGTGAGCCCGAAAGCGTGAGCCGCGTTGATGGCGCTCGCGACGACGCGGTCCTTGAACGAGAGCGTCGGGTGCGACACCGAATCATTCTTGATCCAGCACCGGCCCACACCGAGCAGTGCGGCAAGGCGAGGCGCATCGACAAGCGGTGTGAAACCGGTGTCGAGTGACAGCGCTGGCTCGCCGTCGAACGGGAGCCACTCCCTGTACCGCCACATCGATTGGCGTCGCCGCTCGATCGTAGCGCGGCTGGGTAGCTTGGCGCGATCGACGGGCACCGCCTCGAGCGGGCCAAGGCAATTCTCGCAGATCGCGGTCGGCGCTGCATCGGCGTGCGTGCCGCACAGCTTGCAGCGCAGTGCACGCGGCTGGAGCGATGTGCGATCGTGCGCGCGCGTCGAAGCGGGTGCCAGAGGGCTCTCCGCTGAAGAAAGGTTTGTCGTCATCGTACACTCATGCCGCAACGGTTTGAGTTTCCGCAGTCACGAAATCGTCGCGCGCGGAAGGATCGAGAGAGTAGCAGTGCTCGGCCGCCGGAAACGCGCCACATCTCACCTCCCGAGCGTATTCGCTGAATACCGATGTGATCGCGTCGCCGATCTCGGCGTAGCGCCGAACGAAGCGCGGAGCGATGTCTCCGACGAAAGTGCCGAGTATGTCGTGCGAGATCACGAGCTGGCCATCGAGGTGTGGGCCGGCTCCGATTCCGTACACCGGTATGTCAAGTCGCTCGCGCACGTACGCAGCACTCTCCGGCGGCATCGCTTCAAGCAATATCGCGAATGCGCCGGCTTCCTGCAGCGCCAGAGCGTCGTCGAGCACGAGGTCGGCGGCGGCGCGCGACTTACCCTGGACGCGGTAGCCCCCGAGCTGTGCGAGGCTCTGTGGCGTGAGGCCGAGGTGACCCATCACGCAGATCCCCGCGTTCGCCATCGCGCGGACGCGGCCGGCGACACGCGCGCCGCCCTCGCACTTCACTGCATCGCAGCCGGCGACAATGAAGCTGCCTGCGTTGAGCACCGCCGCCTCGTCGCTCTGCTGGTAGGAGAGAAAGGGCAGATCGCCGACCACGAACGCACGGCGCGCCCCTCTGCACACCGCGCGCGCGAAGACGAGCATCTCGTCGAGCGATATCCCGATCGTCGAAGGGAGGCCGAGCATCGTCATCGCAGCGGAGTCGCCAACGAGGATCATGTCTACGCCGGCGCGGTCCGCGAACGTAGCCGTCGGATAGTCGTACGCGGTGACGAAGACCGCCGGCTTGTTCTGCTGGCGAAGTGCTGCGAGCGTGCGTAGCGTGACTTTGGGAGACATGATCCGGGATCGGTTGAGTTGTGTCGCGATCCAGTCACGTCAAACACGCCGGAGGTGGTACCTCCTGGAAACACAAAGCCCGCGGCTGGCCGCGGGCTACATGCTTTTTAGCGATTTGTTTAACGTGGCTGCAATATGCGGCAAATCACCACGGTTGCGATTGTGGTCGCACGTTACACGCGCGCCGCTGGCGTGTCAAGGGATCGGCGCGTAAGTCACATCCGCGGTAGGGAGTAAGAGCGGAGCCTTTCGCGCCCGCGTCGCCTGCTCGAATGAATAAGCTAGCTTGATGAGCGTCGGCTCACTCCACGCGCTCGCGAAGAACGACACGCCGACGGGAAGACCCAACACGTAACCGGCGGGAACGGTGATGTGCGGATAGCCCGCGATCGCAGCCGGTGACGTCGCACTGCCATCACCGTAGTCGCCCTTGACGAGATCGATCAGGCTCGGCGGCCCCTGCGTCGGCGCGAAGATCGCGTCGAGACGGTACTTGGCAAGCGTCGCGTCGATCCCTTCCGCACGCGCACGCCGATGCCCGCTCGCGAGCGCATCGAGATACGTCTTGTCCGTGAGCGGCCCTTTCTTGTCAGCTTGCTCAAAGATCTCCTGGCCGAAATACGGCATCTCACGCTCGCGGTGCGCGTTGTTGAAAGCGATGAGATCGGCGAGTGATTTCATCGACGTCGTATCGCCACGCGACGCGAGATAGCTCGCCATGTCGGCCTTGAACTCGTAGAGCAACACCGTCAGCTCATCGGCGGCAAGCGTGGACGCGGTGGCGATGTCGGCGGGATCGATTATCGTCGCGCCGGCGCTGCGCATCGCAGCAATAGCCGAATCAACCACCGCCAACGTCGGGCGGTCGTAGCGGAAGTAGCCCTTGCGAGCAATTCCAATGCGCGCGCCGCGCAATCCGTTGGGATCGAGGAACGAGGTGTAATCGGTGTGAGCATGCGACGAGCTCGCGGCCGTGGCGCTGTCGCGCGAATCGACGCCGGTGAGCGCGCCGAGCAGGATCGCCGCGTCGGTGACAGTGCGCGCCATGGGGCCAGCGGTGTCCTGCGAGTGCGATATGGGGATGATGCCAGCGCGGCTCACGAGCCCGACTGTCGGCTTGATTCCGACGAGCGACGCGGCGGCAGAGGGCGATGTGATCGACCCGTCGGTCTCGGTCCCGACAGCGACGGCGCATAGACTCGCGGCACTCGCGCTTCCCGATCCCGAGCTCGAGCCTGACGGCGTTCGGTCCAGCGCGTATGGATTGCGTGTCTGGCCGCCCATCCCGCTCCATCCGCTCGTCGAATGACTCGACCGGAAGTTTGCCCACTCGCTGAGATTGGTCTTGCCGAGGATCACCGCGCCCGCGGCGCGCAACCGCGCTGCGACGAAAGAGTCGCGTGGCGCCGGCGCACCAGCCAGCGCGAGCGAGCCTGCCGCGGTGGTCATGCGATCGTGCGTGTCGATGTTGTCCTTGATGAGGACCGGAATCCCGTGCATCGCCCCGCGCACGTGGCCGCTGCGCCGCTCAGCATCGAGCGAGTCGGCGATAGCCAGTGCATCGGGATTGAGCTGGAGCACCGAGCGCATCGTCGGCCCAGCGTGGTCGATCTCGGCGATACGGCGCAGATACATCTCGCACAACGCGCGGGATGTGTAGCGCCCCTCTCGCATCCATCCCTGCAACTGCGTGATCGTCGCCTCCGCAAGCTCGAATGGCGCAGCTCGCTCCAAATCGGTGTGGGACGCGATTGCGGGGCGATCGAAGCCGCTCAGTGCAGCGACGGCGCCGCCCAGCGCCGTTCCGACGAAAGCGCGGCGCGACAGGTCGCCGTTTATTGAAGAATCGGGAAGCTTGCTCATTCAGGCCTCATGATGACGGAGCATTGGAAAGATCGCGACCAAGCTTGCGCGCGTTGTACGCATCGCGCAAGCATCCGCGCAGCGCGAGCGTCGGAGTCACGACTTGTGCTGCTGCAGCGCGCCCGGCCAACCAGGGAGCATGAGCGCGAGCGCTGCAGCGACCAGCGACATCGAGAACGTCACCCAGTACGCGCGTGTTATCCCGGTGAGATATTCCGTGCGTATCAGCAAGTAGTGAGGCGCGTGTGGCGAGAGATCCGAGAGCGACTGAGTGGCCGTGCCGGGAATCGTGAGCGTCATCGACACGACTGTCGCGAGGACTGCTACACCTATCGATTGCGACGTCTGCCGCAATGAGTTGAGCAATGCCGTGGCGCGATTGAGGCGCTGCCGCGCGACTTCAGCGAGCGCCGCGACCTGAGTGTTCTGGATGACGAGACCCAGCGCGAGCCCGCGGATCGCGAAGAGCACCGCGATGTACGGGAACGACGTCGTCATGGTGAGATGCGCGAGCTCGAAGGTGTTCACGCTGAGCACGAGAAATCCGACCACGAGTGGAACTCGCGGGCCGATCCTGTCTGCGAGCCTCCCAGCCAACGGCGTCGTCACCATCGCGGTCGCCGCGAGCGGGAGGAGAAGCGTGCCCGCGCGGAACGCACTCGCGCCGCGCAAAATCTGCAGGTAGATCGGAAGCAGGAACTCCGCTCCGAATAGCGCGACCACACCCGCCATCGCAGTCACGGTCGCGGCAGCGAAGACTCGATTCGAGAAGAGTCTCACGTCCAGCAGCGGGTCGGCGCCGCGCCACTCGATCACAGCGAGCAGGCAGAGGGCGATGAGTCCGCCAACGAACGGGACGAGCACGATCGGATCGCCCCATCCTGCACCGCCATCTCCCGCCACCGAAACCGCAAAGAGGACCGCGCCGAAACCGGCGATCGAGAGCACCACTCCACGCACGTCGAGTCGCGTCGAGCCACTCCCTCCCATGCGGCGCAGCAGCAGCGCGCCGGTCGCGACGCCGAGCACCCCGATCGGAACATTGATGAAGAAGATCCACGAGAGATGCCCCGAGTCCACCAGCCATCCGCTCAGCAGCGGCCCCACCGCCGGCGCGAAGATTATGACGAAGCCGAAGTAGCCGAATGCGCGCGCACGCTCCTGCGGCGGGAACGCGCCGAAGAGCATCGCGCTACCGACTGGAAGCGCGATCCCGCCGCCAACTCCCTGCACCGCTCTCGCGGCGATCAGGAGTGTGAGCGACGGCGCGAAGCCGCACAGCACCGATCCGCACACGAAGGTGCACAATGCCGCGAGGTACACGCGCTTGGAGCCGTATCGGTCAGCGAGAAAGCCCGCCAGCGGCGTCGCGACGCCGAGCACGAGGACGTACAGACTGATGACCCACTGAACCTGGCTGGTCCCGACCTGGAAGCGCGTCTGGATGGCTGGGAGCGCGACGTTCAGGACAGTAGTGTCGAGGATGACCATGAACAGCCCGAACAGCACGGAGACCAGAACCTTCCACTTGTACCGCGGGTCCGGCTCCGACTTCGACCTCGAGTTATCCATTCGGCTCGTGACTCTCTGGTGGCTGGTACGTATATCGCACGGAACCGCGCTCACAATTAGCTTGAGATCACTCGCCCAGCCGGCCGGAGATGGCACAGTAGAATGAAGTCGTCGCGCAATATAGTCATCGATTATCCACTGCTCTTCATAGCGGTCGCGCTCTCGGTGTTCGGCGTGGCGATCGTCTATTCAGCCGGCCAGACTGACATCCCTACCTACGTCGCGCCGCTGTACAAGACTCAGGCGCTCTGGCTCATCTTCGGAGCGGCCGCCGCGTACGGCCTCACTCGGACGTCGGTGAGGTTCATCGAGTGGGTAACCTGGCCGGCATATCTAGTCACGCTCGCGCTGCTCGCATCTCTCCTCGTACTCGGTACCGGCACCGGCGCGAACGGGCACATGCGCAGCTGGCTCGCCATCGGCGGACACAGACTCGGTCAACCCGCCGAGTTTGCGAAGATCACCGTCACCCTGATGCTCGCGAAAGTGCTGGCGGAGCGGCGCGACGCCCCGAAGTCTCTGCTCGAGCTGTGGAAGCCCGCGCTCGTAGTCGGCGTTCCGTGGGTGCTCATCATGCTGCAGCCCGACCTCGGCTCGAGCATCGTCTTCGTCGGAATCTTCTTCGGGATGCTCTTCTGGTCCGGCGTGCCCTGGCAGCTCTTGCTCCTTCTGGCGAGCCCGATAGTGAGCCTGGTGCTCTCGTTCAGCACCGGCCTCTGGGGCGCGTGGTTCCTCGTCCTCCTCGCGCTCGTCATCTGGTACAAGCCATACCTGATCGAGGGGATCGTGCTCACGGTCGCCAACGTCGCGACCGGTGTCATCGCGCCAATCCTCTGGGAGAAGCTCGCTCCCTACCAGCAGAACCGCCTCAAGACCTTCCTCGATCCGTCGGCTGATCCGCGCTCATCCGGCTACCACGTTCTGCAGTCGAAGATCGCGATCGGCTCGGGTGGGCCGTTCGGCAAGGGCTTCACGCTCGGCACGCAGAAACGCAGCGGATTCCTGCCGGAGCAGCACACCGACTTCATCTTCGCCGTCGTAGGCGAGGAGCTCGGCTTCGTCGGTGTCGCGCTCGCGCTGTCGCTCTTCCTCGCGCTCTTCCTGCGTGCGACGGGCATCGCGTCGCGCGCCAACGATCCGTACGCCGGACTCGTCGCGTTCGGGCTCATGTCATCGTGGCTCGTGCACGTGACCGTGAACATCGGCATGACGCTCAACCTGATGCCGATCGCCGGAATTCCGCTGCCGTTCTTCAGCTACGGCGGATCGATGATGCTCGCAAGCTGGTTGGCGATCGGAATTCTGCTTCGCATCTCGGGCGAGGGACGTGGCCGCGCGAGCGCGCTCTTCCTGTCGCCGAGCATGGCATCAGCGGAGCGCTGAGCTCTTGATTCACCGTGACACTCAGCGTGTGATCGCGAGTGTCACGGTGAAGCTCCGCGGGTAGCCGGGCGTGAGGAATCGCTCGATGCGATCGTCCGGAAGCTGGACGTTCCCCGGATACAGCAGCGAGTTCGTGGAATACACACCGAAGAGCACATAACGCCGATCGAAGAGATTGTCGACGTGTGCGTCGACGCTGAATCGCGAGTGTCTGGCGCCGACATGAAGCGTGGCGATCCCGTAAGGCGGGAGCGGCGCAGTGGAGTTGGCGTCGTCACCACGCAGGAACTGCGACGAGACGTATTTCCACGACAGATCTCCCGAGAGCGCGAGCGCACCGAGCGGTGTGGTCGGCTCTCAGTGACGCGCTCACGACGTGATTTGGCATGAGCGGAAACTGGTCTCCGGCGTGCGCCGTATCTGTCGCCAACGCTGACGAGAAGCTTGCCGGCGCTCTCGTAAGTCGCGCGAAGGTAAGCGTACGACGCTGCGAGCGACAGCATCCCGAACTGGCGCGAGCTGGCCGAGAGCTCCGCGCCGCGCCGACGAGTGCGCGCGACGTTCTGAAAGTATCCTGCGGAAAGACGCGACGACACGAACAGTATGTCGTCGTGCACGCTCGTGTTGAACACGTCCGTGACGAGTGCATCTCCTGCGGTGCTGTTCCACTTGAGTCCAGCCTCGCTGCTCCACGCGACGACCGGCTTGAGCGGTGGATCCGCGCCGAGGGAGAACGGGAGTGGACACGGCGCCTGCGGGCTGGCGCACGCGAGCTCGAGCGCAGCGGGAGCGCGGAAGCCGCTTCCAACCGACGCGTACAGGCTCGTCCCCGTCGCGAGCGCATAGCTAGCCGCGAGCCGCGGCGTCGCGTGCCAGTAGTCGCTCGTGCCGCTGTTGTCGGGATCGAGCAGGTCGCGGAATGGGACGCTGACGTAATCTCCGCGGAGTGACGCCGTGATCGCGACACGCTCGGTCGGCGTCGCGACCAACTGCGCGTAGAGCGCGGCGTCGGTGCCATCTACTCGCGCGTACTCGCACGTCGCGGTGCTCGGATCGCAATCGTCAGGAAGCGTCGGCGCGCTCGCGTTCGGCTCGTCGTACACGCGGTACGCGACACGCGAGCGCGACAGCTCGCCACCGAGCGTGACCGCGATCGGGATGCGCAGCAGATGCGTAGCCGTGCCCGCTTCGCCCGTCAGGCCAGCCGACGTGTTGGTGACGAAGGCGCGCGTGTTGGGATCGCCAGCGTTGACGTTGAACTGCTGCGTCGCATCGCGACGGAAGTACGCGTTGCCACGCAGCGTCACTGCGTCGATCAATTTGAGTCCGCGCAGCGAGACCTGCGTCAGCTCGGGCCTGAAGAAGTCGCCCGCGCTGTAATTCGCGCGCGGGTTCACGTCGAGCCAGCTCTCCGGGAGCGAGCCCGCCTCGAATATCTTGTCCTGCGCGTACATCACCGAGAGCGCGAGGTCGCTCGTCGCGGTGCGGTGCCCAACGGTGCCGAAGATCTGGCGAGTGCTCGTGCCCGACAGCTGCTGATAGCCGCTCTCATCTGGACGCCTTCACGAGCAGCGTTCCGTCGATACCGTCTCGCTCGCCGCTCGCGAGTAGATGAGACTCGCGGTAGCCGAACGATCCCGCTGCGGTCTCGAGCGTCACGTGCGGTGTCGCGTCACCGCGAACGGTGTAGAGATTGAGCGCGCCGGCGAGAGTGTTCTTGCCAAAGAGCGCGGACGGTCCTCGAATGAGATCCGCCCTGTCGATGGCGTCGGTCGGGACGAGGTCGAAGTTGAGCTCCTGTGCGTCCGGCTCGTTGATGCGCACTCCATCGAGGAAGACGCTGATTCCCTGCGGCACCCCCGCGACGGGCGAGAGCGTGAACCCGCGCATCTCGATCGTCGGCTGCGCGCGCGTTCCCTGATCGTTGGTGACGTTGACACCGGGACTCGCCGCCATCGCGTCTGCGAGCGCGGATGGCGACGGCGCAAGCGTGTTCGGCCGGAGCACGTCCACGTGAGCCTCGGTGCTCTGGCCCGCGCCAGACAACCGCGTCGCCGTCACCGTGACCGGAAGAAGACTCCTCACGCTATCGGCTCGCGCGGAATCGACACGCAGCGAGTCGGCGCCCTTGCGTACCGAATCCTGCGCGCCTGCTCTGCGATGAGCGAACAGCAAGCAGCCGATTGCCACCGCAATCCCAACTGCGCGGGCGCTCGAGGTCACGTCGTGTTCTGGAATCGTGTAAGTCAAGGCGTGAAGCTTCGTCGAGAACGACGCGCCGCAAGCGTGGATCCGCCATCAGCTCGCAGAGGTTCGCTCCTGCTCGCGAACCGGTGTCAACACGTCTGTTCGCGCGAGAAGTCGCGCCAGCACGCGCTCCGTGATTCCCCAGATCGTCGCGCCGTGCAGCGCGTAGCCGCGCACTGAGAGCGTCAGATCGCGAACGGCGACCTCCGTCTGTCGCCACGCTTCCTCGCGCTCGAGCTCGCTGAGCGGCACCCACCAAGCTTCCGCAATCTCGCTCGAGAGCGTGATGTCACGCGACCCGCGATGGAGAAAGACGTACGGGCGCACGAGCGCGATTGGATTTGCGGCGATGCGCGGCTTCACATCCTCGAGCACCGCAATGCACTCATCGCCGCCAAGATCGACGCCGGTCTCTTCGAGCGTCTCGCGTCGCGCGGTGTCTTCGAGGGTCGCATCCGACTCCTCGTGCCTTCCGCCTGGAAGGGCTATGTGCCCGCTCCACGGATCCCCTTCATAGCTCGCTCTGCGGACGAGCAGCACGTCCGCTCCGCGCGGTCCATCTGGCGAGATGATCACCGCGACTGCAGCGGCAACGCTGAATGGCTCCGGACGTATTCGTTCGCGCGACGGCATCTCGAACTGTAAACCGCCGCGACCACTCGTGCGAGTCTCGCGGCGGAGCGCTCACGCAAACAGCCGACGAGCTGCTCGCGCAAATCGACGCGATCTAGAAATCGCGCTTGCGCATCTCGTTGAAGAAGTTCTCGCTGCGCTCCCGCTCCTTGAGCGTTGCCTCGTCCACGGGGTCGTCCGGCGTGTTGATGTCGTATTTCTTGCCGAATCCACGACGGACGCCGGTTGCCTTGCGCTGCCTTCGCGGCGTTCTTGCGCGCAAGTGCCTCGATCTGCTTCTGGTTCATCTGTAATCTCCTCGCGTGCGTTCGCGCCGGCGGGACCGTCGCCGCCCAGCTGCACCTCGCTAAATGTACGCCGCGGAAACGTCGATCGCTGGTCTCGCAGCGCGGCGGATTGCCGGAACGCGTCTTAGCTGCCGCCCCCGCTCCGGCTGTCGCGATCGGTCCGGATTTCGCACTGCACAGCAGCCCCACAGATCTGCTACAGCACACAGAGAGGCGAACGACACTATGCCACGCTCACCAGAATCGAAGACCGATCGGACCAGCCAGGACCCGGCCAGCTCAGACGCGCATCAGACCGACTCCAAACGCGCCGATCAAGCGGCCGACGCGCAGGGAAGCAAACACGGAGATCAGGTGGGGCGCACTGGAGCGGTGGGCGGCTCCGATCGCAGCGGAGGTGGTGCCGGCAAATCTGCCGGACGAGCCGGAACCGACGCCGAATAGGCGGTCAGCGTCTGGCGCGGCTCACTGCGCGTTGCGCGGGGGGGGCGGGCGACGACGTGGGCAGTGTGAGCGTGAAGACGCTTCCCTGGCCTAGCTCGCTCCTCAGGGTAATCTCTCCGCCCAGCAGACGCGCGAGGCGCTGAGAGACGTTGAGACCGAGCCCTGTGCCACCGACACGCCGCGTCGGGCCTTCGTCAACCTGCCAGAACGCATCGAAAACGCGAGCGACGTTCTCGCGCGATATGCCGAGCCCCGTGTCGCGTACGGAAAAGGTCACGAACTCGTCTGCTGTCGATGTCTGGAGAGTGACGCCGCCGTCGGTCCGTGAACTTTATCGCGTTGCCGACGAGGTTGATGAGGATCTGCAGGACCTTCCGATGATCGGTGGTCATGGGCGTGGTCTCCTCGCTGTGCACGATCTCGAGCGAGAGCCGCTTGCTCGCCGCGAGTGGCATCGTGAACGTCAGGACCTCTTCGAGCAGTGAGCGACTGTCGACCGCGTCGAGCTCGAAAACCTCGCGCTCCGCATCGAGCCGTGCCAGCGTGAGAACCTCGTCGATGAGCGCAAGCAGGTGCTTCGCGCTCACCTTGAGGCGGCCGATGTGCTCGTGCTGCTGCGCCAGGATCGGGCCCCACACCTCATCGTCCAGCAGGCTGGCGTAGCCGATTATCGCGTTGAGCGGCGTGCGAAGCTCGTGGCTCATGGTCGCGAGAAATGCCGACTTTGCGGCGCTCGCGGCCTCGGCGCGCTCGGTGAGCTCCTGCTCGCGTAGCGCGCCGAGGATGAGGCGCTGATTTATCTCGCGCAGTCGCTGATCAGCGTCAGTATCGATTTCGCGCCCGCCCTCGCTCTCCCGCTGTAGCTGAATGACGAGGGCGTCCGCGAAACGCTCGCTCCTGCTTCGCTTCGCCTTGGTGGTCGCCCCGTGCGCTGGCTCGATCCGGAACAGTCACCACCGGGCTCGCAGTGACGAGCAAGCGAGCGGCGGCGCGGTTCGGTGACCCTCCGGTGGCGACCTTCAGGAGCCCGCTCGCCGGGAATGAAGACCGATACGCCGGTGCGCGGCGCTGGAAGGTCATCCGCTCTGACACCGGCCGCGCCAAGAGTGTCGCGCGCGTTCTGGCTGCGTCGCCTGAGCGCGCGCAGCGCCGGGAGAGCTGGAGCAAGGAGCGGGAAGGCCTTCCGCAGCGGTCGCCGCAGCGTCGATTCCGGGTCGGTCTCAGTAAGGTCTCGCGCAGCTGGGTTGGCGTAGCTGACGATGAGCTCGTCGCCTTCGACCACTATGACTCCGTGCGGCGAAAGCTCGGCCCACTGCGCTACCTGGAGCGCACCGCCGCGTAGCTTCGACGGCACGTTCTTGGAGCCGACCACTCCGGGCGCGGCGGTGACTGGCGTCGTGTCTATGTCGGCGCCGCCCGCATGCTTCACACGCGCCGGCCCGCTCGCGGAACGCGCACCGTCGTGCCGCGCGCTCGGCGATCGCCGGCGTTTTCCTCTCTGCTCATCCGGCACCTCTTCAAGCACGTCGAGGTTCGAGCGCTTCGGGGCCCATCGACCAGTTCACTGGTTTGACCAACTGTGTCCTCCTGCGCGCCTGCCAGCGCTGTGTCGTCGATGCGCTACCGCGGCGACGTTGACGGACGGTAGGTCACGCGCCCGCCGTCCTCTCTCACACGTGCGAAGTGCACCGCGACGAGGCGCTCGAGCACCTTGATTGTCTCTTCAAGAGTGAGACCAGTTTCTTGCGCGATCACTTCGGCGGTGCTCTCCCCGAACCGCTCGAGAGCTTCGAGGGCCGCGGATTCGGAGAGAGTGAACTCCTCGACGCGACGCATCTCGACGATGCCAGTACGCGGCTCCGGCACCCCCGTGATGATCCCCCGGTAACCGGTGAGCGGCTCGCCGATCCGCATTCCTCTCGACGTTATCTCCGCCAGGCGCAGCTCCCTGCTGTGCTCGCTCCCTCGCATCTTTATCACGCTGAGCACGGTGCGCAGCGCGCCGTCCAGCTCGATGTACCGCATGGCGATGATGTCGTCGGAGAGGAAGGAGATGTTGTACGGCGAGAATCTCATGTAGTCGGAGCTCACCCGAGGTCTCCATCGTCGCGATGATGGTGATGTTTATCGCCGTCAGCGCCTGGGTGAGGCGGTAGAACGACTCCCGGAAATCCTGCCTGAAGCTTGGTGCCAGCGCGACCTCGAAGCCCGACAGCGAATCGACGACGACGCGTATCGCACCCAATCGGTGCACGCGCCGCTCGATCTCGTACAACGTTTCGTCCACGGACAGATCGAGCGGGCGCAGGTACATGATGTCGAGCTTCCCTGCCGCGACCATCGCGTCGAAGTCGAAGCCAAGATCCTTCGCGCGCGCGATGTAAGTCTCGGGGTGCTCCTCGAAGACGGCAATGACGCCGCACTCGCCCTTCGCGACTCCAGCCGCGATGAAGTGGCCTCCGAGGATGGATTTGCCCGCGCCCGTCGGCCCGCTCACGAGAACCGCGTCGCCGGCAGGGATTCCGCCCGCCATCATCGCGTCCAGCCCTTCCACGCCCGTGGACCGCCGCTCGTTCGGATCGCGGCGCTGACCTGGGGCTGCGGCGATAGGTTGACGCGGAAAGACTTCGACGCCTGCGTCCGTGATGCGGAACGTGTGAAGACCCGACAGCGATGCCTGCCCGCGGATCTTCGTCACGCGAAGCTTGCGTACCGTGGCGTTGCGCTCCACTTCGTTCGTCATCCAGAATATCCCGTCGGCGACCGTGAAGACCGGGCTCCGCGCCTCGCTCTCGCCGTACTCTCCAATCAGGAACGTCGTCGCTTCCCAGCTGGTGAGACGCAGCGCCAGTCGCTGTATGAAATACTGAAGGTCGATCTCGTGGCTTGTCGGCAGCTCGCTGTTACGGACCACCGTCCGGAACGAATCGACGACGACGATCCCCGGCTTGGCACTCTCGACTTCGGAGACGATGCGATCGAACACGACATTGAGGTCGCGCTGCAGCACCTCCTCGCTGAGGTTCAGGAACCTGATGTCCGTGCCGACGCGCGATAGATCGAAGAAGTCGAATTGCTGCTGATACCGCAGCATCTTCAGCGGTGGCTCGCCGAGTACGGTAAAGTGGATCGCCGGCCGCTCTGCCGTCGCGTTGGCGAACATGATCTGCTCCGCGAGGGTCGTTTTCCCGGTCCCTGGCGCGCCCGCGATCATGTTGAAGGAATATTCGGGGATCCCGCCCCCCAGCACGGCGTCGAAGCCGGGAACCCCGGTGGCCAATCGGTTGATTACCACGCGCTCATGTTCGCTCACTGTTGGCGTCCCTCGCCCTTGTCATTGGTTGCGCCGTCGCCACCGGCCACATTGCCTGTTTCACGCTGCGGTCGAACCGCATCTCCGTGATGTGTTTGGCCCGTGACTTCAGGAGCGGCAGTCGGTGCCTGCGCTGGCCAGACTTGTTCGATGAGGTGCACCGCCATATCATCGCCGATGAGTCGGGCGAGCAACGCGATGGTCTCGCTCACGACGGAGACGAACGCTTCGGCCACAGCGTCGTCGGGGCCGGTTGGTCCTCCACCAGTCAACTGATCCGTGGACCGTCCTGCGGTAGGCTCGATCGGCCTTGCACCCGCCGACACGAGCGTGAACGGGGTGAGTTGCGCCAGCGCGGGATGTCGCGGGCGGGCGCGGTCGAGAGCGCGGGCGAGAAGTGCCTCGAATCCTTCCTTGCCGAACCAACGCGAAAGATGCTCGCTCATGCGGCGGAGCAGCCGTGCGCCTATCGCCGTAGTCGCTGCGGAGGCACTAACCTCGCCGAACGCCGCCTCTGATTGATGACGCTGCTCCGCGACGTCAGACGCTTCCGCTGCGGCCGCGACTTCGCGGTCGAAGAGTCGTCGAGCTAGGTCGCGGTCCCGCGCGGAGGCGCCAGTCAACCGGTTCTCTCGTGTACCATACCGCTCAGTGATTGATCAGTTGCCCAACAGCCACGCTCTTCACTCGCTCTATCCACGCTGGACGGAAAAGCTAGCGGTGATTGCGAACGCGCGATAGGCGAGACGCTCGATTGAAACTGACGACGGGGCCGGAATGATTCCGGCCCCGTCGTGCAGTTCATCGCAACCACGCTGTCTCGATTCGGATCAACCGCATTCCGAGAATCCGCACACGTGACACTTCGCACAGCCCTCTGCCACTTCGAGCTGCGATCCGCAGTCGGGACACGTCTGCATGAAGCCGTCGCCGCGATTGTACACTTCGAAAGCCATCTGGCCCTGCTCGTCCGGCGCGCTGTACACGTGCACCGGCTCGGCGGTTGGCAAGCTCGCCGGCGGTGGCGACGCAGCGAGCAGATCCTGCTGCACTCCCTGCTTGTCACGCGTCCACTCCTCGATCGCGATACCGATCGCGTCGGGGACGCGAGAGCACCTTGTTCGCGCCGAAGCCCACCGCGCGATCCGAGCTGATGCCGCGCAGCTGCTGGTGCACTTCGCGTGAGCGGAATGCCCGAGCGCAGCGCGAGCGAGATCAGCCGACCCATCGCCTCGGCGTCCGCCATCGCCGAGCCGCCGGCCTTGCCGAGGTTGAGGAAAACCTCGAACGGCTGCCCCTTCTCGTCTTCGGTGATGTTCACGAACATCACGCCGAGCGGAGTCTCCTTGCGGATCGTCGTGCCGCGCAGCTTGTCCGGGCGCGCACGCTTCGCGCGGCGCTGCAGATTCTCGGCTTCCACTTCATACAGCTGATTTCTTCAGCCGCTCGATCTCGGCGTCCTTCTCTGCGATGGTTGCCCGTGCAGCTCGCCGATCTCGCGCTCGCACGGTCGCGGCTTTTCCGTCGCGGCTCTCGCAGCCGCCTGCGCCGTCGCGCCAGTCGAGAGAACCTGGTTGTCGCGCGCTGCCGTCGCGATACACCGTCACGCCCTTGCAGTTCATGTCGTACGCCATCTCGTAGATCGTGCGCACGTCGTCCACCGTCGCCGTGTGCGGCGAAGTTGGTCGTCTTCGAGATCGCCGAGTCGCAGTGCTCCTGGAAGGCGGCCTGCATTCTTGATGTGCCACTCGGGCGCGATCTGGTTGGCGGTCACGAAGACGCGCTGCCACTTGCTCGGGCACCTCGGGGAAGTGACACGTGCCCGTCTTCGCGATGCGCTCGATGAGCGCATCGGAGTACCAGCCTTCGCGGCTGCGCGATGCGCGACGAAGTCCTCGTTCACGTCCGGCATCATCACGCCGGCCTGATTGCGCATGAACGCGACGGCGAACAGCGGCTCGAGGCCCGACGAGCAGCCGGCGATGATCGATATCGTGCCGGTCGGCGCGACGGTCGTGACGTTGCAGTTGCGCAGGAGCTGCATCGGCCGGATGCGTCTGCCGTTCTCGTCGCGCGCGCAGGTCTCGTCCGGGCCCCAGATGGTGCGCGCCCACTCCGGGAATGGTCCGCGCTCGATTGGCGAGCCGCTCGCTCTCCTCTTGCCTTCGACGTCGAAGAATTCCATGACGCTTGCGGCCGAACTCCACGCCTTCGGGCGTAGTCGTAGGCGATGCCGAGGCGCACGAGCGCGTCGGCGAAGCCCATCACGCCCAGGCCGATGCGGCGGATGCGCTTGGACAGCGTCGTCGATCTCCGGCAGCGGATACTTGTTGACGTCGATGATGTTGTCGAGGAAGTGCGTCGCGAGATGGATGTCGCGCTTCATCGCGTCCCAGTCCATCGCGCCGTCCTTCACATAATGCCCGACGTTGATCGAGCCGAGATTGCAGACGTCATATGGCAGCGAGCGGCTGCTCGCCACACGGGTTCGTCGCCTCGTACGCGCCGAGATGCGGCACCGGATTGTACTTGTTGGCCTCGTCGACGAAGAACACGCCGGGCTCGCCCGTGCGCCAGGCGCCGACGATCATCTTGTCCCACACCATGCGCGCGTCGAGCTGCCGAACGGGCTTGCCTCGTCGACGGGATCGATGAGGTCGTAGCGACGTCCCGGCCTTCACCGCTTCCATGAACTTCGTCGTGACGGCGACGCTGATGTTGAAGTTCGTGACTTGCGTGAGGTCTTCCTTGCAGGTGATGAAGTCCATGATGTCCGGATGATCGACGCGGAGGATGCCCATGTTCGCGCCGCGCCGCGTGCCGCCCTGCTTCACCGCGTCGGTGGAGGCGTCATAGAGCTTCATGAAAGAGACGGGACCGGAGGCCACGCCGGTCGTGGAGCGGACCATCGATCCCTTGGCGCGCAGGCGCGAGAACGAGAAGCCCGTGCCGCCGCCACTCTGATGGATGAGCGCCATCGCCCTCAGCGTGTCGTAGATGCCGTTCTTGCCGTTGGCGAGCGCGTCCTCGACCGGCAGGACGAAGCACGCGCTGAAAGCTGGCCCGAGCGGACGGCCGGCGTTCATGAGCGTGGGCGAGTTGGGCTCGAAGCGGCGCTGCGTCATGAGGAAGTAGAACTCGTCGGCCACCGCCTGCACTGCGCCCGTCGCTCGCGCCGTAGCGGCGATCAGCCTCGGCGACAGTCGGTCGCGACGCGCCAGAACAGGTCCTCGAGGCTGCTCGGTCGGCTTTCCCTTCTCGTTCTTCACCAGATAGCGCTTTTCGAGCACGGTGCGCGCGTTCGCGTTCAACTCTGCTTCGGGCAATGACTGTGGGGTTGGGACTTCGGACATCTCTTCACACCCTGCTCTGCCGAGCTTGCTGATTGGTTCGCCTTTCGGACTGTACCGGAACGCGTAGGAGCTGCTTGCTTCAATGGGGAGATCCGAGCGCTGCGAAAAGCGGCGGAATCGGGTCAGGGGCGGTCATTGTACGGCGCTTCGTGATTCGGCGCCAGTCTCGCGTTAACTCGTTGAAAGGGAAGGACTTGGACCGAAGAGGTCACGAACATCTGTGATGGATGACTTGTTGACAAAACGACGTGATGACAACTCAAATCGATGCATGTCTGTGACCACCGCTGCGTCGTCTTCACTATAACGCGTTGCCGTATCTCTACTTACACCCGACACCCACCGACCGGTCCGCCCATCAAGAGCGGAAAAACACCACCGAGCTGCGTGCCGCCGAATGTTTTTTGCTCGCAAACACGTGATCGCATCGTGCGTGCCGCCGGAGCCGCGACAAAGCCAATAGACCGCGCCGGTTGCACGCGGCGCCTAGAACGTTGCGCCCGAGCGTGAGATACAGCGAGAACGAAGCAGCGTCGGCGTATGCGCGTCCCAGCACCGGCCGCGCGAAGCCCAGCCTGAAACGGTACGGCACGTCGAACTGGAGCGCGGAATCGAGATCGAGCTCGGCGCCCACCGAGGCGAGCGTCGGCGCGAGCGAGCTGAATGAATCGCACGCCGGCGTCGCGCCTGCAGGACATGTCGCGCGACCCGCGTCCGCGAACAGCGCAAGCGACGCCCTATCCACGAAGAGCGGAAAGAGTCCCAGACCGCGCGACGGCGCTGCGACGGGAATTCTGTACTCGCCACTCGCGGAGACTGCGTAGATGCCCGCCTCACTTCCCGCCACGAAACCGCGCACCGGAAACGTGCGCGCCGAGCTTCCGATGGCGATACCGGGAACGATCTCGAAAGCGGAGCCGCTCACGCCTCCGACGCCGAACTCGCTCGGCGACTCGCGATCTTCGGCGCCCGCTGCGACACGAAGCGCCAGCACCTGGTGCGCGAAGCCGCCCAAGTCGAGCGACTTGTAGCCGTCGAAGATCCCTATCGCCATGCGGCCGGCGCTCCCGTGGGACGGCTCCCAGCGCTCAGTGAGCGATGCAGTCGCACTGATCCCATCTTCGGGCGAGATGCTGAGAGTCGGCCGTTGAGTGTTGGAGAACGCCGCCGCCGCAACGAGCGCCGGATACCGGTGCGATTCCGAGTAGAAGCTGTCGATGTGGCGCATGAGCGAGTCCGGCCGACTCGCGTATTGCGTCTGCTCCAGCTCTGCGCCCGCCGTGAACGCTGCGTAGGTTCGTGCGCGTTGTCTGACGAACGTCGCGTGAAGGCTCAGAAACCTGTCGCGCTCGCCGAGGTCGCCGACCTTGCCCGCGCGTGAGTAGATGCTGGAGTACGACCAGCTCTGCTCAGCGTAGGCGCTGAATACCGGATTGATGAGCCGGTTGTACGCGTAGCTGAAGGATGCATCGACGTTCCCGTTGAGTGTGTTCACGTCGCCCTGCGCGAGATACGCGTGCCGCCCGATGACGTCCTGCGCGCTGGTCAGCGCACCGATGAGCACACCACGGCCGGCTCCTTCCTGCGCGAAAGTCGGCGACCAGTATGCGGGCACGAGCGTGCGCCACGGGGAGTAAGGCTGCGCACGCGATGTGTCATCAGTGACACGCCACCGCGGATCAGGCTCGTACGCTGCGGCCGGCTGCGCTGGCGCATCAGCTCGCTCGGCGTCTCGCCGCGCGACGGTCCATACGATCACGTGATAACCATCGCCACGGAGCGAAGTGCTGACGACGTTGAGAGAGTCGCGCCCACGTGCGATGACGTCCGCACCATACACGCCTCCGGATTCAGCGGTCAGCCGCGTCGATTCGCCGCTCACATCTTCCGCGCTCGCTGTGTAGAGCTGTGACGAGCCCGTCTGGTCGGACGTGAACAGAACGGACCTGCCATCGGGCGTCCATGCTGGAGAGCGCAGCACTTCCCGTCCGCGGGCGATGGTACGATAGACGGTGCCATCAGCGTGAAGCAGGACGAGCTCGCTTTCGCCACGAGCGATGCGGATCGCGGCAATCGAGCTACCGTCGGGCGACCAGCGCGGCGCGGTCCATTGCGTGTCGAGTGCCGCCCGGGTGATGGGCTCGACGACCGAGCCGTCTGCGGAAACGGTCGCGAGTCGAGTGCTGCCTGGTGTCGTCTGCACCGCTACGATTGTCCCATCGCTCCTCACGTCCGGTGCGCTCAGTCGAGCGCCGCGCGTGAGTCGCACGTCGCCACGCGAATCGGTGATGTAAAGGTCGCCTCGGACGTGGAAGCGATCGATGTAGTCCGCCTGCGAGTAGACTATCGCGCCCGACGCCGCGGGAACGTTGACATCGAGCGAGTTACGGCGCGCAACACGCTTCGGACCCGCTCCGCCTAGGCGTGCCTCGTACATCCCCTGCGACTCACGACCGTCGTTGCCCGCATACACCAGCGTGGAATCGTTCAGCCAGCGCGGCTCGACGACGAACCGGCCGCCGTGCGGGATGATCACTGCGCGCGCAGAGGCAAAGCCCGGTGCTGCGCGGCCATTCTGCTCGGCGAGCAATGCCGAGTCGCGCGCAGCGCCGAGCACCGAGTCGCGCCAGTGGTTCCAGGCGTGCGTGAACGTCTCGCCAAAGCTGCGCTTCGCCACGCGGTCAAGCAGGAACGGTATCGTCTCCGCGCTGTAATGCTCGACGAACGCCGGAACCGTTGCGGCGCCGTGAGCGCGCGCAAGGTCATCCCACACGAAGGAGCCGTACACGTACACCGACTCGCCGAACGGGAAGCGCGACGTGGCGAGAGAGAGCTGACTGAGTGCGGGAACGAAGTGATCGATCGCCGCAGCGCGCGCGATCGCCGTCTGGTACGTCCCTTCGAGTCGGCCTCCGCTCGTGAAGCGCGACTCGTAATAGACTGCGAGTCCTTCCGTGAGCCACGCTGGCGTGTAGTAATTGGGGAACAGCACGGGATTGCGCCCGAAGACTTGCTGCGCGTCGCTCCACCACCCTCGACTGCGATCGAGGTGAAAGATGTGAGTCAGCTCGTGCTGGAGCACGAGCACAGTCCAATCGTCGTAGCTCTCCAACTCAGCCTCGTCCACCGGCGGACGTGCATAGATCACGATGCGCGGACGAGGAATGACCGTCGCAGATCCGTTGGAGACGTCGGTTGCGTCGGCGATGACTATGTCGACCACGCCGCGCGGAGTCGCGAGCTCGCCCGCAAGATTGGCGTACGCCCGCTCCGCCACGGATGCCGCATGGCGTGCCTCGCGCTCGAGCGGCGGAGTGAAGTGAACGTCGAAGTGAGCGGTGTGGATCGTCAGCCAGCGCTCGTTCGCTGGAATCTGCGCTTGCGCAATGCGTGCCGACGACAACATCGACAACGCGAGCGCCATCGCAAGCGTCGCCGCGCGCCTCGTGCGAGAGAGACGAGTCACGTTACCTCGCAAGCTGCGCGAAATACCGCTCGAGGCCGTCGGCGACACCGCGCGCGTACGCCTCCTGATACTGCGGCGTCTTTATCGCCGCTTCCTGGTCGGGCATTATGATGAACAAGCCTTCGGCGAGCACTGCCGGAAACCAGGTTGGTCGCGCGACGGCGAGATTCTGGAAGAAGACTCCACGATCGCGCAATCCGAGCTGTGGCACGAGCGACTGCTGGATCGCGGTCGCGAGTGGCTTCGAGTGCGGGTGGAAGTAATACGTACCGGTGCCGTTGTCGCGAAAGGGGTCCTGTCCATCGGCGTCCGCATTCAGGTGAATCGAGACGAGAGCGTTGGCGTTGGCGCGCCGAGCTATCACCGGCCGATCATAGAGTGGGACCGGGCCGGGACCGGTGCGCGTCATGACCACATGCGCGCCGCGCGCCTGCAGGAGATCGCGAAGCTTGAGGCCGACGGCGAGTGTCGCGACCGGCTCCCACAGTCCCGTCGGCCCCGTCGCGCCGATCGGCGGATGTCCCGGATCGACCACGATCGTCAGGCCGGCGAGCGGCGAGGACGCGTTGGTCACTGGCGGGCGACGAACGACGAGCCTGAACGCACCACGCTCGTACAGCGCGAGGTAGCCATAAACTCGCTGCCGCAGCGTGACGCGGTACACCGTGCGCTGGCCGTCCCTGTGCATGGTGATGCTCTCGACGAGCGGATCGCTGGTGCGAAGCGCCGATGATCGCGGCGGCGCGGTCGCGTAGAGCGTGACAGTGAGATCGTGGTCGCCTTCTTCCACGAGATATGCAGGAGGAACGGACGCTCGGAGGATGAGCGAGACCGCGTGAGCCGTGCTCGTGACTGTCGCGGAGCGGAGGCGTCGCACCGTCGGTGTGGCGAGCGCACGTGGCGAGGCAACCACATCACCGCGCGCCACCCAGATGTCCTGCGAGTTGTCGAGCGCGAGGCGCGCCATGCCGTCACGTGTCTCGAGAAGGGTTACCGGCGTTCCGCCAAACAGGAACCAGTGATAGGTGCCTGTTGGCGTCGGGCGTCCGATGACGAGATTGTCGGTATCGCTCGCGAACCGATCAGCGACGTCGTTGCGCACCACAGCGGCACGCGGCGGCGTGACGAGCGACACGGGAGTCGTCGACGGCTCGCGGGGCGGAAGCGCGGCCAACGTTCGCACCGGAAATCTGAGCCGCGCGGTGTCCGTCGCCGTGTACGCGACTATGTCGTACCACTGCGCGTCGGGCGGCGGGTTCGGAAGCCAGCCGAGGAACGCGCCGTCGGGCCAGACAGGGACGAGCGCCCCGTTGATGCGGAGACCCGCGGTGCCATCGCCCACCGAGCCGAAAATGAAGTTCGAGTCGCGCGAGGTTATCAGCGAGTGCTCCGGCGGATATACGACCTTGATGTCGAGCGGGCCGCGCACTTCGGGAACCGGCGGGAGCCTGGGATTCGCCGGAGGGAGCGGCGCGCGTGCGACCGAGGCCGATGTGCGGGCGCGGGGCGCGGGGGCTGGCACCGGCGCCGGCGTGGCGCGCGGTGCGCGCGAGCATGCCACCGCCATCGCGGCAGCCAGAAGCGCCGCTCCGAACGCGCGGCGAAGCGCGGCCTCGGAGCCGCGGCGGAGCGCGCTACTTCTGCAGAGCATCAGAAAAAGCTAGTCGCGCGAGGCGTGACGGTCAGCATCGGGCGGTGTATTCTTCCGCATGCCAGCGCGCGACGCCGCCGTCCCTCATCGCCCACTCCTCGTGGTGGCTGGCGGTCGTACAGACGTCGGGCGTGTCCGTGCGCTCAATGAGGACGCATACCTCGTGGCAGCGCTCGGTCGCGACGCTGTGGTGACGAAAGGCGCGACTTCGACCATCACCGTTCCGCGCACCCCCGCCCTGCTCATCGTGGCGGACGGTGTCGGCGGCGCGGCGTCGGGCGAGATCGCGAGCCTCATGGCGACCGACTCGATCTTCATCGATCTGCGGCAGCGGTACGAATCGGGGTGGCCGACCGCCGAGAGCGGCGTCGCTCTCGCCCTGCGCGGCGCGCTCTCGGCCGCGAATCACGTGATCTTCACTTACGCGTCGAGCAACACGCAGCACCGCGGCATGGCGACCACGGCTACCGTTGCGATCATCCAGGATGGTGTCATGACCATCGCCCAGGTCGGCGACAGCCGCGCGTATCTCGTGCGAGCCGGTCAGGCGCGTCAGATCACGAAGGATCAGTCGTTGATTCAGCGCCTGATCGACGCCGGTGAGATGACGCCGGCTGAGGCGGCGCACAGCGATCGGCGGAACATCATCCTCCAGGCGCTCGGCTCGGAGCCCGGCGTCGCGCCGGACATCTACCACGAGCGGGCCGAAGCCGGCGACGTGCTGCTGTTGTGCAGCGATGGACTCTCCAACATGGTCGCGTCCGACGACATCGCGCGCATCGCGCTCTCGGACGACGACATGTCGTCCGTATGCGAGAGACTCGTAGCGTGCGCCAACTCGCGCGGCGGGCATGACAACATCACCGTGGTCGCGGCACGGTTCCAGCCCGGTGCGGAGGACGATCGCCCGCCCGAGCTTCCAGCGGCGCAGGCGACGCAGACTACGGAGACTACCTCGGAGTCAGTTTCCCCAACACTCTCGGGCCGGATGCGCCGGTGGCTCCGATGACGTTGCCCGGCAAGCGCCCCACGTGCAGGCACGCGAGCAGCGCGAACGCGACTGCCTCCTTCGCTTCGGCGTCATAGTATAGATCGTCGAACGTCGCGACATCTCGCGGCGCGACGGCTGCGCGCAATGAGCTCATGAGCGCGAGGTTCCTGGCGCCGCCGCCAGAAACGATAACGCGCATCGCTGGCTCGTCGACGAAGGAGTCATACGCCTGAGCGATGCTCCGCGCAGTCAGCTCGACAGCAGTCGCAACCACATCCGCGTCCGACGCGCCCGCATCCTTGCACGACGCGATGAGCCGCGCCGCGTAGTCACGACCGAAGTACTCACGCCCCGTGGACTTGGGCGGGCGCCGTGCGAAATATTCATCGCGCATCAACGATCCGACCACGGACTGCACTACGTGACCGCTCAGCGCGATCGCGCCATCGACATCGTATCGCAAGTCCGGATACAGCGTGCGGACCACAGAGTCGATGACTACCACGCCCGGACCGGTGTCGAATGCGCGCATGCGTGCGACATCGCCACCGGGAGGGACGACGGTCACGTTCGCCATCCCTCCAATGTTCTGAAGGAGGCGCCACTCGCGAGCGTCGGAGTACAGCAGCGACTCCGCGATCGGAACGAGCGGTGCTCCTTCGCCACCTGCGGCGACGTCGCGCACGCGGAAGTCGCTCACCACGTCCACGCCCGTTCGCTCGGCGATCACCGCCGATTCGCCGCACTGCCACGTCGCGACGCGCGGGATGTGCCACAGCGTCTGACCGTGCGAGCCGATCGCGACCACGTCGTTGCCCGTCAGTCCTGCGCGCGCGATGACATCGTCCGCCGCCGTGGCGAGCCACTCGCCGAGCGCGAAGTTCAGTCGCGCGTACTCATCTGGTGAGGCGCCGTCGATCGCAGCCGCAATGCGCGATCGCTGCTCCGAGTCATACTCGGTGACGCCAAACGCGAGCAGCTCATGCTCGATTCGCGCGCCGTCGGCGACAAATCTCACTACCGCCGCGGAGATGCCGTCGAGCGACGTACCGGACATCAGCTCCAACGTAGATCCCGTCGCCGTCAGCCATCGCGCACGGATGGCGGCGCCGCCATCAGCACGCGCCGCGCGACACCTCCCGCAGCCGCGATGCGCTCCTCCGCTTCAGCGCGATCGACACCGAGCATCGCCATGACGATCGCGACCTTCACGCTTCCGCCCGCTGCATCGAGCAATTCGCGCGCACGCGTGCGGTCCACGTTGCACACCTCCATCACGATCCGCTCGGAGCGATCCGTCAGCTTGACGTTGGTGGCGCGCAGATCGATCATGAGGTTGCCATAAGTCTTCCCGAGCAGGATCATCGCGCCGGTGGTGATCATGTTGAGCACGAGCTTCGTCGCGGTGCCGGCCTTGAGCCGCGTCGACCCCGTGACGACTTCCGGGCCCACGAGTGGAACTATGGCGATGTCGCAATCTGCCAGAAGCGCCGCTGGCGGTGGTGAGCAGGCCACGATTGCGGTCGATGCGCCGAGCTGCCGCGCGCGGTGAATCGCACCGTGGACGTAAGGAGTGGTTCCGGAGGCAGCTATACCTACGACGAAGTCGCGATCGCTCACTCCGCGGGCATCGAGCTCGCGCGCGCCGTCTTCGGGATGATCCTCGGCGCCTTCCTGCGAGCGTGTCAGCGCTGGGAGGCCGCCTGCAATGATTCCCTGCACCATCTCCGGGTCGGTACCGAACGTCGGCGGACATTCACTCGCGTCGAGCACGCCGAGCCGTCCGGACGTACCGGCGCCGACATAGAAGAGACGTCCGCCGCGTCGGAAGGACGCCGCCGCGGCTTCCATCGCAGCCGCTATCTCGCGCGTCTGTGTCGCGACTGCGCGCGGGACGAGCTCGTCCTCGCTGCTCATGAGCGCCGCAATCTCCTCCGCGGACGCCATGTCGATGTTCTCGCTGCGACGGTTGCGTCGCTCGGTAAGCCTCTCGTCCGTCACGCGGACTAAGTTACCGCGATCATGACCGCGGCTCCATGCTGCAGGTGCCGAGCGCGCGAAGAAAGAAAGGCCCGGCGTAACGTGTCAGCCGGGCCTTTCGTCCATGCAACCGTCGCTCGATCAGGTATGAACTTCGACGGGGCCGTTGAGCGTCACGGCGATGCGGCCGCCGTTCGGCACGCAGCCGTCGTACGTGCCGGTCGCTGCAGCGGCACCAGCGCCAGCTGCCGCGCCTACTGCGCCACCAATGACGGTCGCCTTGGTGCTGTGACCGATGATCTGGCCGAGGATCGCGCCCGCTACCGCGCCGCCGCCGACCTTCTCGGCGTCGGTCGTCGTCGATGTGGTGCGCACGCGATCGACCTGCGCCGACGCGATGGTGCCCGTTACCGGATACGTGTGGCCGCCGAACGAGATCGAGAGCATTCTGAAGCCGATGTCGATCGGCTGGCTGGAGCTGCCACTACGATGCAGCGACGTGACCTCGAGCGTAGCGGTAGCGCCCGCCGGAATCACAGCGCCGTTGGAGCCGGAGACAGCGTTGGCGAGAGTGCCGGTCACGCGGTCGCCGACATGGTTGGTATTGGTGCAGATCCGCGCGTCCGAGCTGAGGTTGAGCGTGCTGCCGGCGGAGATAGTTCCGATCGCCGACTCGGTTCTCCCCGGCGTGCGCGTCATCGTGTTGCCGCTCGGCGTGGTCGTCACCATCGGTGGTGGCGCAGGCGCTGGCTGCGGGGCGCGAGCGATGCGTTGAGGATAATGACGCGGCTCCGCACGATAGTCCACGCGCGGACGCGTGGTGACGGGCGCAGGTGCTGGTGTGGTAGTCGCGGGAACGTCCTGAAGCTGCGGCTGCACCGTGCTGTCACGATTCGCGAGCTGGATGTCGCGACTCAGCGTGCTGTCCTGCGCGAGCGCATCTGGCTTTTTGTCGCTGCTGCACGCAGCCACCGCGAGGATCGCGGCGAGAAGCGGAGCTGCGCCAAGCGTGCGGACGTTACGGATATATTTCAACATCGCCTCCTCGGCATCTTTCTGGTTTCTTGATACAACACCGAAGGGGCAATCGGTGTGCCATCCACAGATGCGAAATCTACGCAATCTTCTTCCATATTTCCGCCCCTACAAGACGCAACTCATTGCAGGACTTGCGTTTGTAGTACTGGCGTCCGGCATCAGCTCTGTGATACCGCTGCTCCTCCAGCACGCGCTCGACAGCATGCGGCGCGTCGGCGGAGTGAGGGAAGTGTGGGAGATCGCGGGTGCGATGGTGATAGTCGCGCTCTTCGGTGGCGCGATGCGCTACGGAATGCGCGAGCTGCTGAATGGCTTGAGCCGGCGTGTCGAGTACGACCTTCGTAACGATCTGTTCGAGCACCTGGAGCAGCTCGACGCGTCGTATTACGGTCGCACGCGTACCGGCGACATCATGGCTCGACTCACGAATGATCTGAGCGCCGTGAGAATGGCGGCCGGCCCCGCGATCATGTACCTCACGAACACCATCTTCGGCGGACTGTTCGCGCTCTTCTTCATGTCGCGAATCGACCTGCGGCTGACCGGGCTCGCGCTACTTCCGATGGTCATCCTCCCGCTCATCAGCGTGAAGATGGCGAAGGCGATTCACACGCGCTTCGAGTCGGTGCAGGAGCACTTCTCCACGCTCACCACTCAGGCGCAGGAGAACCTCACCGGCGTCCGCATCGTGAGGGCGTACCGCCAGGAGAACTCCGAGATCCATCACTTCGGCGAGCTCAATCAGGAATACCTGCGACGCAACATGCGCCTGGTGAAGCTCTGGGGAATGCTGCACCCTGCGTTCTCGCTACTCGCCGGCGCGGGCGCGATCATCGTGCTGGGCGTGGGCGGCGCACTGGCGCTGCACGGCGTGATCTCGGTCGGAGCGTTCGTCGCGTTCGGGATGTATCTGGCCATGCTGACGTGGCCGCTGATCGCGCTGGGCTGGGTGATCAACCTCTTCCAGCGCGGCGACGCGTCGATGGGCCGGCTCATGCAGATTCTCGATGAAAAGCCGCGCATCGTGACTCACGCTCCGGTCATGCACCTTCCTGCTGCGAGTGAAGGACGGTCGATCGAGTTTCGCGACGTCAGCTTTCATTTTCCCGTGCAGGGCGACGCACGTCCGCGTTGGGTGCTCGAGAACGTCTCGTTCACGATTCCGGCCGGTGCGACGGTCGGCGTCGTGGGCGCGACCGGAAGCGGCAAGAGCGCGCTCATCGACCTCATCGCGCGCGTGTACGACCCGCAGCGCGGAGAGGTGCTCATCGACGGAGTGCCGATAAGGCATCTTCCGATCGACGAGCTGCGCCAGCAGATCGGCTACGTGCCGCAGGAGAGCCTGCTATTCAGCGACACCATCGCGAGCAATCTCGCGTACGGCCTCGCCGACGATGATCCGATCGCGTGGGAGTCGGCTGCAGGTATCGCTCAGCTCGATGAAGCCGTGGCGGATTTCCCGAATCGCTACGACACGATGCTGGGTGAGCGCGGGATCAATCTCTCCGGCGGCCAGAAGCAGCGTGCGTCGCTCGCACGCGCGTTGGCACGCAGGCCATGCATCGTGCTGCTGGACGACGCGCTCTCCGCGGTTGATACTCACACCGAGGCCAAGATCCTTCACGGGCTCCGCACCGCGCTCTCGGGACGCACGGCAGTCATCGCGTCGCACCGCGCGAGCGCGCTGCGCGACGCCGGCATGATCTTCGTGCTCGACGACGGCCGCATAGTGGAGCGCGGCACGCACGCCGAGCTGCTCGGTGCTGAAGGTCGCTACTGGTCGCTGCTGCGGAGGCAGCAGTTGGTTGAGGAGGTCATCGCGGGGGTGTAGCTTTACCCGCATGCAAGCGACCGACCCAGCGGGGGCGCAAGACGTCCGCGCCAACGCACTGGAGGCCGAGCTGCAGGAAGCCCGCCACGAGCTCGCCGAGCTGCGCTCGCGCGACGCGTTGAAGACGCAGTTTCTCAGCAACATCTCGCACGATCTCCGCACTCCGCTCACTGCGATAATCACTCACGCGGAGATTCTGCGCGACGGCATTCTCGGTCCGATGCCGGAGCGGCAGATCGAGAGCGTCAACGGAATAATCGTCGGCGGCCGGCAGCTGCTCGACATGGTCAGCGAGATCCTGACGTTCGCGAAGGGGTCGGCCGACCGGCTGCGGCTGAACACGATGACGTTCGCTCTCGCGGACGTGCTCAACCAGGTCACGTCGATAAACGAGCCGGTCGCTGCGCGGCGATCACTCACGGTCGAGAGCGAGATCGTCGGCGTGCTTCCGCCGCTTCACGCGGACCGCGACAAGGTCACCCAGGTGCTGAACAATCTCATCGGCAACGCGATCGATTTCACGCCTGAGGGCGGGCGGGTGTGGGTGCGCGCGTGGCACGACGCCGACCGCGGCGTCCCGTCGCACTTCGTCGAGGTCGGCGACACCGGCATCGGGATCGCGCAGGAGCATCAGGACCTGATCTTCGACGAGTTCGCGCAGGTGGATTCGTCGGCGTCGCGCAAGCACCACGGCACCGGCCTGGGGCTCACCATCGCGCGACGCCTCGTCGAGCTGCACGGTGGACGCATCTGGGTCGAGAGCGAAGTCGGTGCTGGTGCTCGCTTCTCGTTCACGATCCCGGATGCCGCGACTCCTCATCGTTGAAGACAGCGATGTGACGGCGCACGCGCTTCGCGTGCTGTTCGCGGAGAGCGGTTACGAAGTCACCACCGCTGCGAGCGTCGCCAGCGCGATCGCTTCTGCGCGCGATGCGCGGCCGGACGTGATGCTGCTGGATCTGTCGCTTCCCGACGGCGACGGCCTTCTCGTGCTTCAGAATCTGCAGGCGACCGACGACGTACCGCGCGCGACGATCGCGCTCACCGGTCACGACGACGACGCGCTGCGCGATCAGTGCATCGCGGCCGGATGCAGAGAGGTGCTCCTCAAGCCTGTGCCGGTTCGGGAGCTGCTTGAGCGGGTACGATCGCTCTGAGCTGATCGCCAGAGATCCGCTCCGGCTGAAACGCCTCGCCGCTGCGCTGAACCACGCCGCGCACTACCTGCTCCACCGTGAGCAGCGGCGCATCGGCCTCTGCCACCATATCGAAGATCCACTTGCCGCGCTCAGTGCCCTTCACCGTGTGCCTGTAACGCGCGGTGTACACTACGTGCCTCGTGCGACCACGCTCAGCATCGCGGCCAGCGTTGCGTGTGGTTGTGTCAGGTACCAAGTCGTCTGACGTGACCGCGTGCTCCGGTGCACTCTCTTCGTCCTCGGCGTGCTCGACCGCTGCATCATCCGTCCGGTGCTGCTGCGCTGCGACGACAGCGACAGCGCTCTCGACCCCTGATTGTCGTATCACGGGGAACAGGTGGAGCTCGGCTACGCGATCGCCGCCGAGGCGCGCCGCGATCTCCCGGAGGAAGCGCTCTGTGGTTTCGGTCATGCGCGAAAGCTCGCACCGCGGCGGGCGATGGACAATCGCGTCACCGCCGGAGAATCCAGGCGAGTGACGATTCCACCATCGGAGCCGCGATGGTGAGCGACTTGAGCGAGTGAGACGCGAGCGGGATCACGCTGTACTTGAGGCGCGGGCCGCCCGCGGCGACAAGCACTGAATCGATTCCGCGGCGGTGGTCGTTCGCCCCGCGCATCAATGCTATGGGAAGCGTCGGTCGCACGTGCGCGATCTCCTCCGCGACGGCGAAGCTGCCCGGCTCTGTCGGCTCGGAGACGTTCGCACGATCGACGGCTGTCACGTAGAAATGGCTGCGCAACGTCGGTCCGAGCGCGAGCACGCCCGCAGTGCGTGGCGGCGGATCGTGCGCCGCCATCCACAGCGCCAGATCGGCGCCGAACGAGTGGCCGCCGATGACGAGCGGGAGAGTATCGACATGCAGCTCGCGAGCTGCGCGCTCGATCAGCGGAGTCACTTCACTGTCGAAGGTCGCCGCGCGCACCGCTGCATCGTCGGGCATCGCATCGATGAGCTTCTTGACGTCGATGCCGATGACGGTGTATCCCGCGCCGGCGAGCCGTTGCGCCAACCGGTCGTGCGCATCCCAGAAGCCGACATCGTTGCCGAAGAACACTACTGCGGCCCGCGCCGGCGTCTCGTCCGCCGGATACAGATACACCGGTGCGCGACGCAGCACCGGATCCTTCGGCACGTAGAGCGGCTTCGCCGGCTCACACGCCGCGACGACGAGCGCCAGCACGACGAGTGCGATCCTCTTCAACTGCGAGTGCGTGTCACTTGAGCTGTGAGTCATCGACTGCGCGAATGGTGCGAGGCGCTCAGAGTAGCGTGACTGGATCTCTGTCGAAAGTTACGCGGAGTCCCGCTGAGGCGGGAAGCTCGAAGCGCTCCATGAAGTAGCGCCCGAGCCGCGTCAGCTCGCTCGGGTGCTCACTCTTGAGCAGAACGTGCCAGCGCCAACGGGTCTTTATCCGCTCTACCGCGCACGGCGCGGGCCCGATAACCGTGAGCCCGATATTCTCGCGCGCGCGCACCAGCCGCCGCAGCCATTCCGCGCCCGCAATCGCGAGATTCGCGACGCTCGCCTCGGTCAGTCCACTGAACACGATGTTCGCAAGGCGATTGTTGGGCGGATACGATGGATGCACGCGGCCGGCGAGCTCCTCGCTGCACGAATGCCTCGTAGTCGTGCGTCACCGCGCAGCGTACCGCGTGATGCGATGGCACGCGCGTCTGAACGATCACCTCGCCGCCTTTGGCGCCGCGGCCGGCGCGTCCTGCTACCTGGCTCAGCAGTTGAAAGCAGCGCTCACTCGCCCGGAAGTCGGGAAGATTGATCCCGACGTCGGCGTCGATCACGCCGACGAGCGTGACGTTGGCAAAGTCGAGTCCCTTGGCGATCATCTGCGTGCCGAGCAGTATGTCCACTTCGCCGCTCCCCACTCGGTCGAGGATCTCGGTGTGCGCCCATTTCCCTGACGTCGTGTCCACGTCCATTCGCACGATGCGCGCGGACGGAAAACGATCGCACAGCATGCGCTCGACCTGCTGCGTGCCGAGGCCGCGTCGTCGCAGCGTCACTCCGCCGCACCGCTTGCACGCGCGCTGCGGCGCTTCCTGGTGCATGCAGTAATGACACACGAGCCGCTCGGGCGTCTTGTGGTACGTCAGAGTTATGCTGCAGTTGGGGCACGTCGCCACGGTCGCCGCATGCCTCGCACTGCACGAACGCGGAGTAGCCGCGGCGGTTGAGCAGCAGGATGCTCTGCTCGCCGCGCTCCAGGCGCGTCGCGAGCGCACCATCCAGCGGCTCCGCGACGACGCGCCGGTACTCGTCGTACTGGAGTAGCTCGCTCTTGTTCTTTCGGAGGTCGACAACTTCGACCGTGGGGAGCCTGGCGCCGCCGACGCGCGAAGGGAGCGAGAGGAGAGTGAACTTGCCTGAGCGCGCGCTCGTCCAGCTCTCCAGCGATGGCGTCGCGCTGCCGAGCACCACGACCGCGCCCTCGTTGGTCGCGCGCACGATTGCAGTCTCGCGCGCGTGGTAGCGCGGCGTCTCGCCCTGTTTGTAGCTCCCTTCGTGCTCCTCATCGACGATTATCGCTCCGAGGTTCGCGAGCGGCGCGAATACGGCCGACCGAGCGCCGACCGCGATCTTCTTCGTCCCGCGCTTGAGCGCGAGCCACGCATCGTATCGCTCGCCATCGCTGAGCGCGCTGTGGAGCACGGCCACCTCGTCGCCGAAGACCGCGCGAAAGCGATCGACGGTCTGCGGGGTGAGCGCTATCTCGGGCACGAGCACTATAGCAGTCTGACCACGCTTCTCGACGACCTCGCGCAGCAGCTCGATGTAAACGAGAGTCTTGCCGCTTCCAGTCACGCCGTGCAGCAGGAACACCTCGCCGTCGCGCGCGTCCTTCATGCGCTGGATCGCGGCGCTCTGCGCGTCGGTCGGAACGTGTCGGGGCTCTCGCCTTCCGACGCGTGTGGCGAATGGATCGCGATCGACCTGCTCGCTCTCGACCGTCACGAGCGCACGCTGCTCCAGCGCCTTGAGCACCGACGGCGAGAACTTCATCTTCTCGAGCAGGTGCTCGACGCTGCTGTTGCCGCCAAGCGACTCGAGCAGCTCGAAGAGCGCACGCTGCTGCGGCGCGCGCGCGAACGCCTTGTCACGCTGCGTGAGCGTCGGAATGTCGTCGCGGATCGACACGACGCGACGCGTCTTCTGCGCGGGACGCGGCTGACCCGCTCCAGTGAGCAGTGCCGGAAGCACCGACCGCATCACGATGCCCAGCGGGACGACGTAATACTCGGCCATCCATCTGCACAGTGCAACGAGCTCCTCGTTCAACGCGGGCTCTGCGTCGGGAACATCGGCGATTCGCCGGATCGTGCCGCGCGGAGGTGCAGCAACGTCCACAGCTGCCACGATCCCGATCATTGCCTTCTTCCTGAACGGAACGAGCACGCGGCTGCCTACGACCGCGGCGTTCGCGTTGCCGTCCCCGACCTCGTACACGAACGTCTGGAACAGCGGGACCGGTAGCGCGACCTCCACTAACCGGCGACGGTCCTCACTCACGCGGCGTTGCGCCGCGATGCGCCCGTACCTGGCGTATCACGCAGCGCGATCTGCCCTCCGGCGATCGTCACGCCGTCGAACGGATCGTCGGCGAGCAGCGCGGCGCCGTCGAAATCCGCCGCGTCGAGCAGCGGCGATATCTGCGCGATCGCGGAAATGCCGAGCGATGTCTCGATCATGCAACCCGCCATCACGCGGAGATCGTGCGCGCGCGCAACGTTCACGATGCGAACCGCCTCGCGAATGCTGCCGCACTTGGCAAGCTTGAGATTCACTCCGTCGCACGCTCGCGCGAGCCGCGGAACGTCGTGCGCGACGAGACACGACTCGTCGGCGAGAATCGGTAGCGCGGCGCGCTCGTGGACGAAGCGAAGACCGTCGATGTCGGCAGCCGCGACCGGTTGCTCTATGGATTCGACTCCGAGCTCGGCGAGCAGCGCGGACATGTGCACCGCATGTCGCGGCAGTCCACGCAGCGTTCGCGTCAACCCGCAGCACCTTATCCGGCGCGGCCTCGCGCACCGTTCGGACGATCTCGACGTCGCGATCCGTGCCGAGCTTGATCTTGAGGATGGGATACTGCGCAGCATCGGCCACACGCCGCTTGAGCCCTTCGGTGTCGTCGATCGCGATCGTGAAGCTGGAGAGCGGCGTCGCAGCCGGGTCGAGACCGAGCACGCGATAGAGCGGCTGCGCAAGCCGGCGTGCGAACAGGTCATGAAGCGCGGAGCTCACCGCCGCGCGGGCCGACGCGTTCCCGCGCAGCGCGATCAGCAACTCCGCCTCCGTCGCTTCGAGCGACCAGCCGTTGGCTCGCTCGATCACCGACGCATAGCGCTCGAGTGCCGCGATCACCGACTGCGGAGATTCCCCGTAATAGCGATTCGGCGCCGCCTCGCCCATCCCGGTGACGCCGTCGTCGTCGGTGATCGTGACGATGACGTTTTCGTGTCCGGCGTAACCCCAGCGCGCGATGACGAACGGAAGCTTGGTCTGGAGCGAGATGCACTCCCAGGTGAGCTTCATGACGGCTGCACGAACGATGGGAGCGCGCGCGCGAGCCAGCCGCCGCGCTTCTCCGGATGCGGCGCGCCAGTCTGCGCCAAGTACAGAATCAGCGCGTCGGCAAGGTCGTTACCGCGCTGGTAGCGCTCCGCTGGATCCTTCGCGAGACAGCGCATCACGATCCCCGCCAGATGCGTCGGCACGCGCGAATCGACCATGTCGGGCGATACCGGGATCTCCTCGAGATGCTTCGACGTTATGGAGTAGATGTCCGCGCCGTCGAACGGGACGAAACCGACCACGGTCTCGTACAGAACGACACCGAGAGTGTAGATGTCACTCCGGCCGTCGAGCAATCTCCCGCGCGCCTGCTCCGGCGACATGTAGTGCGGCGTCCCCATGACGTGTCCGCTGCCCGTCATTCGCGCTCTGAAGTGCGCCGTCGCGATACCGAAATCGGTCACGACGGCATGCTCGTCCTCGTCGAACAGAATGTTGTCCGGCTTGATGTCGCGGTGGACGACTCCGTGGCGATGTGCGTAGTCGAGCGCGCTTCCGACCTGCGCGCCGAACGCAGCCACCTTTTCCGGCGGCATCGTGCGACGGCCGGAGATCCTGTCGCCGAGCGTGCCGCGCGACAGGTAGGGCATGACTGTGTAGACATATTTCTCCGTCATGCCGAAGTCGGTGATGTTGCAGATGTGCGGGTGCAGAAGCTGCGCAGCGGTCTCTGCTTCGCGCCTGAACCTCTCGCGCATGTCAGCGTCGCGCGCGAGGTGCGGATGCAGCACCTTGAGCACCACAGGGCGGTCGAGCGCGGTATGCATCGCGTAGTAGACCGTCGCCATCCCGCCGTCGCCGATGCGATGTGATACGCTGTATCTCCCGCCGATCACGTGGCGCAGCGAAGTGATGTCCGCGTCAGGACGCTCTTCTCGTGCAGCGACCGCCGGCAGATCTGCGTCGCACTTGAGGCAGCGTGCCGCACTTCCGCGATTCCATGACCCGCACGAAGGGCAGAACATGCGCTAGACCCCGAGATCCATTCGGACGTAATCGTACGGCGCGCCTGGCTCGCCGCGCCTTTCGATCGCGCCGAGTGTCTCGTGCAGCTTGGCGTAATGGATCTCGAGCCAGCGCGAGAGGACGTCTTCGCTGCGGAACACCGTTCCGGGCGGCGCAGGAATCACCGGGCCCAGCTTCGCAGCCGCGTCTATCACAGTGCGGTAGTCGGCAAGCTCGGCTGGCGTCGGCTCGGCGCGGACGTACGGTGCCGGCGCGACGATCGCGGCAAGATCGCGGAACGTGACGAGGCGCGTATGATCGCCATCGAGCTTGGCGTGCGCGAGCGGATCGACGTCGGCAACGGCGTAGAAGCGCAGCCCCTGCGACTTCCCGCGCAGACTATGCACCCGCTTCCCCGCTCGCCGGGACTTGATGCGGCCACTTCACGCCCTTGATGATCGAGAAGTTCATCGACCGCTCGCGCGACAGGTCGCGCAGAAGCTCGGTCTCACGCACGAGCGCCTGCCTCGCTTCGTTCCATCCCGATCGTCGCAGCGCGTGACCCATCACCTGTAGCTTCTCCTGCCAGTTCAACTGGAATGGTCCACCGTTCTCGTGATCCGCCAAGCTCGCCGTCGCACTCATCCGTCCAGTCGGCGACCTGCACCTCGACCGCGCCTGCATCGCGAAGCATCTGCTTCCACTCTACCAGAAGGCGCGGTCGCAAGCCAAGTCGCTCGACGACGAGCTCGCGGCGTGAGGCCGGCAGCTCCGAGCTCCAGGTGAGCTGCAAGAGGACGATCGAGCCCATCGGCTTGGTCACCCGTACCAGCTCCGCCACCGCGCGCGCCGTGTCGGTCGCGGCCGCGACTTCCGGCTCGCCGATGGCGGCGTCGAACACGCTCGACTCGTACGGCAGATCGTCCAGCTGCCCCTGCTGGTAGCTCAGTGGGAGAGTTGCTTCCCTCGCCCGCTGATCCGCCAACTCTATGTCGGCGGCGTCCGGATCGATCCCCGTGACGGATGCGCGAGTGCGCCGCGCGAGCCACTCCGTGGTGACGCCGCGCCCGCACCCCGCCACCACTATCTCCTGCCCCTCGGTGATCTCGGCGAGGCGCGCGACCTCGCGATACAGGTCCTCGCCTGTCGCACGCCAGCGGTCAATGATGGCTGACTGCACCAGCCGCAGCACTGCTGGAGCTGGCGGCGCTCTACGTCCTTCCGGCACGCTACTAAGCTACGTGGCGGCCGGAAGGCCGGCGAGAGCGCGGAGATGGACCACGACAGCCTCGCCTAGCCTGAGCGGGGTGTAGCCGCCCTCCAGCACGCTCACGAGGCGACCGCCGCACGCCGCGTCCGCGCGCGCGGTCACGAACCTGGTGAGCTCGTCGATGTGCTCCATCTCCAGTGTGAAGCCGCCGATCGCGTCGCCGGCGAGGCAGTCGAAGCCGGCGGAGAGCAGCACGATGTCCGGATTGAAGTCGTTGGCGGCGGCATCGAAGCCTTTCTCGAACGCCTGGACGTAGCGCTCCGGTGCAAGCCCTGGCGAGAGCGGGACGTTCCACACGTTGCCGTGCGGCCCACGATCGCGCGCCGCGCCGGTGCCCTGGATAGAACGGCCACTGATGCATCGACATGAAGTGGATGTCGGGGTCATCCTGCACGAGTGCCTGCGTGCCGTTGCCGTGATGCACGTCCCAGTCGGCGATGAGCACCTTCTTCGCACCGTGCCGCTCCTTCGCATACCGCGCCGCCAGCGCGACGTTGCCGAAGATGCAGAAGCCCATCGACCGGTCGCGCACGGCGTGATGTCCCGGAGGTCTGACCGCGACGAAGCTTCGCGCGGACCTGCCGTCGAACGCACGATCTACCGCGTCGAGCGCGCAGCCAGCGCCCGCGGTCGCGGCGTCGAACGATCCTTCGCTAGCCACCGTGTCGTTATCCAGCCGCCCGCCACCGGCAGCGGCGATCTCCCTGATCGAATCGATGTACGCGGCATCGTGAACGAGCGCGAGCTCGGCTGGCGGTCGCATGACGTCCCTCGACGTGCTCGACCGCGTGGAACAGCTCGTAATCGCTCCTGAGCGCGCGCATGATCGCGACGAGGCGACCGACATGCTCCGGATGTCCCCACCCGGTGTCATGACGGCCACAATCCGAGTTGGAGATGAACGACGGCGGCGTTGACATGCGATGCGACGCGGTGCGCCGCGCTATCTCACCGCGCGGCGTCTGCGATGAGTGACAAGCAGGATCGAGCCGTCGAGCACGCCGGCCTCTGCGAGCGAGTGACTCTCGTTGAGGATCTCCCAGCCGCGCAGCTTGACGCTGAAATCATCGTGGAAGAGTGAGTCGGGGCACAGCGCGTTGAGCGCGTTGACCTTCACCGCGCGGACGGTCTCGGACGCCGGCGCGTCGATGCGAACCACGTCCCACGCTTCGGGGACTTCCACTCGTATGTGAAGAACATCGGCGCCCGACGTGTCGCCGATCGTGATGACACCCGGGCGCGATCGCAGCGTCGTGACGAATGGCGCGCTCACGGTGCGCCCTCGGCCGACGCTGGCAGCTCTTTCGGAAGCTCCGCGGCCGAGCGCACCGTCAATGCCAGGAAGCGACGCGAAGAATCGCGCGAGCTGCTGATCGAAGTAGTACGTCGAGCCGGTGACGAGCGTCGAGCCGTCCTTGCTCGAAACGCCGATGATGATCTCCTCGCCGCCGGCCCCGCGCAGCGAGACGAATTCCGGCCCTTCCATATCCACGAACGCGGTGTACACCGAGTTGCGTCGTGCGAAGAAGCGCTTCGCCGCGCCAATCACTTCGGCAGGCGCAAGCGACGTCCTGGTGTCTTGTAGAGTGCGGTCAGTCTGCGACATGAGCTGAATTTAATGGCTCCGATCCGGCGATGCGCACGATGGCGCCATGGACCAGCCTCGCTCCAAAGCCGAGTGCCTGGATGGGAATTCGCTCATCTACGCCGTGCATCCGCGCCTCGTCATCGGCCGTGAGCGGGAACGGCAGCACTCCGTAGGCGCTGATCCCGAGCTGCCGCAGGCGTGCGCTGTCGGTCACTCCGGCGCTCAGATACTCGCGTACCGTGATCGCCGGATCGAGAGCGCGCGCGGCTGCGGCTATCGCCTCGTACATCTGAGTGGCCGCAGGCGTCGCCGGCGCCTCGTCTCCGCGCTCGCTCACTTCCACCGCCACCATTGGGTCGGCGATCAGCCGCGCGAGCTCAGCGACGATGTCGTCGACGGATTGGCCGGGAATCGTCCGCACGTTGAGCGTCGCCGTGACGTCCGGCGGAATGACGTTGCTCTTGAACCCGCCGCAGAGGATCGTCGGCGACACGCCGTGCGCAGGATCGGCAGCGTACTCCGAGATGGCGCTGAGCGCGCGGCCGAGCCGCAGGATCGCGTTCTCGGCGAGCGGCACTCCCGCGTGTCCGGTCGGGCCGCGCGCGGTGATCGTCACGACGTGCGAGGTCTTCTCGGCGGTCTGAATCAGCAGTGTCCGCGCGCCGTCATCCGCGATCCGAATACGCCCGCCCTCGTTGAGCGCGTACTGAACCTCGAAGAGATCCGGCCGGTTGGATACCAGCCACTCCATGCCGAGCTCGCCGCCCGTTTCCTCGTCGGGCGTGGCGAGGAACAGTATGTCGCGCTCGAGTGTGATCTCGCCGCGATCGAGGGCGCGCTTGATCGTGAGCATCGTAACGAGATTGACCGCGAGCATACCCTTGTCGTCAATCGCGCCGCGGCCGTAGATGTAGCCATCGCGCACTTCGGCCGCGAACGGGTCTGTAGACCATCGCTGCCCTTCGACTCCGACGACGTCCATGTGCGCAAGCAGCATCACGGCGCGCGCGCCGCCGTTCCCGCTCAGGCGCGCAGCGACCGCCGCACGAGCAGGCGCGGTCTCGACTATCTCGTTGGGGATTCCTGCGTCGGAAAACGTCGCGGCCAGATAGCGAGCAAGCGCGAGCTCGTCGCCCGGCGGGTTGACGGTGCGGAAGCCGATGAGTCGACGCAGATGCTCCGCAGCTTCTTGCTCCATGCGTCGGTGTCTCAGGACTCAAGGAGCGACTCGATCCGCTTGGTGAGTGGCGCGAAGCTCAGCTCCTTGGCTGCCGCCCGCATCGCGAGCTCGTCACCACTCTCACGCTGTCCTTCCGCAAACAGCTCGCCCGTGATCCACGGTCCCGCCGACGGATTGCGCCACCAGTCTTCATTGAACTTCTCGGTGAGCGTCGCGTCGAGCAGCGACTGGAGCTGCCAGGCGCGAAGATAGCGCGTGGAGTAGAAGCGCGGATCGAGATCGATGAACGCGTCGTCCGCGCTGTACGCGAAGCCCGTCGCGTCAGTCAGCGTCGTCGCGTACAGTTCCGGCACGGCGTCCCACGACAGCTCGCCGCCGTATACCTTCACCTCGTACAGGAGCTTAGCACAGTAGCGCCGCAGAAAGTGAAGTTCCTCGAAGCCAGCGAGTCTCAGGAACTGCCCGACCCGCGCACGTCCGAGGCCTGTATACCGCAACAACCAGTCACGCTGCTGCATGCGATGGTCGAACAGCATCGCGTAGGCTTCGGTGACCGAGTTGTCGCCCAGCCAGCGGTACTCGAACTGGTAGTCGCTGCGCGCATAGCCAAAGTGAAGTGCGTGGCCAAGCTCGTGCAGGAAAGTGCCGTAATCCGATTGGCCGCCGTGAGGGCGGAGCACCAGATACACTTCCTCAGGCACCCGCACCGGCGAGCAGAACGCGCGCGATCGCTTGCCCGCTCTGTCGTCGAGATCGAACGTGATGCGCCCTCCGGCAGACGCATCGATGCCGAGCTCCGCGCAGTTGCGATTGATCGTCTCCTGCATCGCGCCCGCGGGAAACGCATCGTCGAACTCGCGCAGCCTGAAGATGGCGAGAGCATCGGCGCGAGTCGCCTCGTCGAGCGGCACACCGAAGGCGCGCAGTCGCTCGCTCAGCACGTCGTCCCACATCGCCTGCGTGTCTCGCAAGAAAGCAGTGCACTCGCCCATCAGGCGCGACAGCGAGATTCCAGTGAGAAGCTCGAAGGTCGCATTGTAACCCGGCGCTATGCCGATCGACTCGACGATCTCGCGCTCGCGCTGAAGGCGCTCGCGATGCAGCGGCGCAAACGTCTCTCGCACGGTGGCCACGCGACCCGCGTCGATACGTCTGCGCTCGGCGCGATCCACAGTGTTGGCGATGTCGATCGCCGCGCGCTGGTAAGGGATCTGGCGACCGTCGTCGAGCATCACCGTAGCTTCGTTCTCGAGCTGTACCTCGCGCTCGTCGAGTGCCGCAAGGCGTCGGCCGGTCTGCGATTCGAGTTGCCACTCGAGAAGCATGCGCGCCGCGCGATGCTCCTCAGATCCTGGCACTGTTCCTCTGAAGTTCTCGAGACACATGTCGAGCGACTCGGCGCTCACGATGTCTGCGTAACGGTCATAGATCTGCTGCAGCGCGGGATCGCTCTTCTTCCCGGAGTACGCGAGGTATCCTTCGCGCGAGACGTCCTCGGTGAATGACTGCGCTCGATCGCGAAGCTCCGCGATGTTCATCTGGCGAGCTTGGCAGCGAGATACTCGCGAAGCCGGTCCACCGCCACGCGATCCTGCGCGAGCGTGTCGCGGTCACGAACCGTCACCGTGTTGGCCGCACTCGATTCACCGTCGATGGTGATGCAGAAGGGCGTGCCGATCTCGTCCTGCCGGCGGTATCTCTTTCCAATGCTGCCCGACTCGTCGTAATCGACCGGGAACGAACGCCGCAGATCGTCCGCAATTCTCCGCGCCATCTCGGGCTGACCATCCTTCTTGGTGAGCGGGAAGACCGCTGCCTTCACCGGCGCAATCGCGGCATCGATTGCGAGCACGACGCGTCCCTCGTCCTCGCCGGCCACCGGCTCCTCACGATAGCCGTTGACGAGCACCGCCAGCGTCGCGCGGTCCGCGCCGACAGAAGTCTCAATGACCCACGGGAGGTATCGCTTCCCCTGAATCTGGTCGAAGTACTCCAGCTTCTTCCCCGAGAACTCAGTGTGGCGCGTGAGATCGAAGTCTCCGCGATTGTGAATGCCCTCGATCTCCTGGAAGCCGAGCGAGCCGCCGAAATCGAACTCGATGTCGAACGCGCCTTTCGCGTAGTGCGCGAGCTCCTGCGGGGTGTGTTGATGAAACTGCAGCCGCGCCGGATCCAGACCGAGCGCGCGGTGCCACGCCATGCGCTGCTCCTTCCAGTGCTCGAACCATTCGCCTGCCTTGTCTGGCTCGACGAAGAACTGCATCTCCATCTGCTCGAACTCGCGCGTGCGGAAGATGAAGTTGCCGGGCGTTATCTCGTTGCGGAAAGCCTTCCCGATCTGCGCGATGCCGAACGGCACCTTGCGCCGCATCGATTGCTGCACGTTGAGGAAGTTGACGTAGATGCCCTGCGCCGTTTCCGGACGCAGGTAGATCACCGACGCGCTCTCCTCCACCGCTCCCATGAACGTCTTGAACATGAGATTGAACTGCCGCGGCTCGGTGAGCTGGCACTCGGCGAATTCACCCGGATGCTTGCTCGGCTTCCGCGGACACTGAGCATCCGCGAGCTTGTCTGCGCGAAAGCGGCCCTTGCACGTCTTGCAGTCTACCAGCGGATCGACGAAGCCGGCGACGTGACCGCTCGCTTCCCACACTCGCGGATTCATGAGGATCGCGGCGTCGAGTCCTTCGATGTCGTCGCGGCGGCGGACCATCGCGTTCCACCATGCGTCCTTCACGTTGCGCTTGAGCTCCACGCCGAGCGGACCGTAGTCCCACACGGAGCCCGTTCCGCCATATATCTCCGACGACTGGAAGATGTAACCACGTCGCTTGGCGAGCGAGACGAGCTTGTCCATCACTTCTGGATGATTCATTCAGTCAATCCGATGATCTGGTCGCGCCGCGTGCCGACGCTCACGTACGTTATCGGCGCCTCGACGAGCTCCTCGATGCGGTCGAGGTACTTGCGCGCCTGCGGTGGCAGCTCGGCGAGCGTGCGCGCTCCGCTCGTCGGCGCTCGCCATCCCTCGAACGTTTCATACACCGGCTCGGCGTTCTCCAGCAACGCGAGATCACCAGGGAACTCCTCGTACACGACGTCGCCGATCCTGTAGGCTGTGCACAGCTTGACCTCATCGAGCGTGTCGAGCACGTCGAGCTTTGTCAGCGCGATGTCGCTGAGACCGTTGACGCGTACCGCGTAGCGCACCACGACGGAATCGAACCAGCCGCACCTGCGCGGACGCCCGGTCACTGCACCGTACTCGTTGCCGAGCGTGCGCAGCTCGGTCTGAAACGGCTCGGGCACCTCCGTTGGGAGCGGTCCGTGTCCCACGCGCGTGGTGTACGCCTTCACGACACCCAGACAGCGATCGAGCGAGCGTGGCGAGATGCCCACCCCTACCGCAGCGCCGCCAGAAGTCGTCGTGCTCGATGTGACGAATGGGTACGTACCATGATCGACGTCAAGGAGCGAGCCCTGCGCACCCTCGAGCAACACCGCTGCTCTGCTCCGCTGCGCGCGCGTCACCGCGAGCCCGACATCGTCAGCGAGAGAGAGAGCCGGGGCTTGATCGAGCTCAACATGTCCAGCGTTTCTGCGACGTCGGCACGCTCGGTCAACTGCCACGCGACCAACTGAGCGTTGGCGTGCGCGACGCCAGCCTCGACCAGCGGCCGCAGACGCTCCTCGTGCCGGAGATCCAGCACCCTCACACCGCGCCGCGCGATCTTGTCCTCGTAGGCCGGACCGATGCCGCGCCCGGTCGTGCCGATCGCGCGGCTTGCTCCGCTCGCTCCGTCGAGAAGCTTGTGATATGGCAGCACGAGGTGCGCTCGCTCGCTCACGTAGAGGCGCCCTTCGACATCGATCCCATCTCCGACGAGTTGGTCGATCTCGCTGAACAAAGTTTCAGGATCGAGCACGACGCCGTTTCCGATCGCGCACCGCACTCCCTCGTGCAGAATGCCACTCGGGATCTGCCGCAACACGAATGACTCGCCCGCAACGACGACCGTGTGCCCCGCGTTCGCGCCGCCCTGGTAGCGGACGACCCAGTCCGCGCGCTCGGCGAGCACGTCCACAAGCTTCCCCTTGCCCTCGTCTCCCCACTGCGCCCCTACGACGACGACTGTGCGCGTCGAATCATCGAACATTATCGCCCCTGAAAACGCAAAAACGCCCCGTCTGTCGCCGGGGCGTGTCTCTAATCTAGGCTTCAGCGATCGGCTGTCAACGCCGCGGAATCGCCGCCGTGATCCCCCGGTCCTTGCTCGGCCAGAGCCTCGCTCGTCACAGGCAGCACCACCGAGAACGTCGATCCCGCGCCATACTCGCTCACCAGCATCACGCGCCCGCCGAGCGCCTCCACGAGCTTCCGCGTGATACTGAGCCCGAGGCCCGTGCCGCCGAACTCACGTGTGCGAGACTGGTCCACTTGTCTGAAGTCTTCCCAGATCGCCGAGAGGTCTTCCTTTCTGATTCCAATCCCCGTATCCGCGACGTCAATGCGCACCATGTCGCCCTCGCGCACCGCGGACAGTGTCACGCTCCCGCTGTGCGTGAACTTCACCGCGTTCGACAGGAGGTTGAGCATGATCTGCTTCACCTTGGTCCGGTCGGTGTGCATCACGACCGATTCCTTCGGCGCTTCCCACCGGTAGCTCAGTCCCTTCTTCTTCACGAGCGGGTCGATCTGCATCGTCACTTCGCGAACGATATCCTGCAGCGGAATGTCGTCGAGGTGAAGGGGCATGCGACCCGCTTCGATCTTCGCGAGATCGAGGATGTCGTTGATCAGCGCGAGAAGATGCTGTGCGGCCGCCTGGATGCGTGTCAGTCCCTCGTGCTGTCTGTCGTTGAGCTCGCCGTAGATCCGATCGAGCAGGAGCGCCGTGTACCCGATGAGCGCGTTTATCGGCGTCCGAAGCTCGTGCGACATGCTCGCGAGGAACTCCGACTTCAGTCTGTTCGCCTTCTCCAGCTCGCGAGACTGCCACTGCAGGCGAACGTTCTGTTCCGCCAGATCCGATGTCGCCGCGCGAACTCGTTCCTCGAGTTGGGTGCTGAACCGCTTGAGCTCATCGTACAGCCGCTCGTTCTCGGCCTGCTCTGTGAGGTCGTGCAGCACCGACACAATCGCGATCGCCTCGCCGCGCCGGTCGAGGATCTTCCCGGACACCACTTCCATCGGGATCGTGGCTCCGGCGCTCCCCGGCATGAGGAAGGCCATCTCCTCGCGCCGTGAGATGTCCTGGCTCAGGCTGAAGTCCGAGACGAACGTCGTGAACTTGGTGTCGTTGGCGCGCACCGCAGCCGATCGCACACCGTCTGCCTCGCCCGCGTGCGGCGTCGCCGCGCCGAAGAGGAGCTCGGCCTGTCGATTCATCAGGATGATGTTCGACCTGTCGTCGGTGACGAGGATCGGGTCGGCGACGTTCGCCAGGATCAGGTTGAGGCGATCGCGCTCGCGCTTGGCCTCGAACTCGGCGAGTCTCACACGCTGCACTTGTCGCTCGAGCTCCCCCGCCGCACGCCGCAGATCCGTCACGTCGCGCAGCACGGATACGGTCGCGCCCGTCGTCTCGTCCAGCGGCTGGGTCAGCACCTCGAACAGCAGGTCGCTCCCTTCGTCGGGATCGACCATGTTGAGCTCACGCGCTCCGGCGCCAACGCTCGATCCGGGCGCGATCGCGGTCTTCGAGAGGTGCGACGTGAAGAGAAGATTGTTGATCTCGACAGCGCGCCTGCGCCCCTCGGAGTCACCTTCGCCCATCGACAGCAGGTGCTCCGCGCGCCGGTTCTGCACGACGATCTCGTGCGCGCTGTTGATGATGACGATGGGATCCGGGAGCGAGTTCACTATCGAGGTGAGCACCGTGCGCTGCTCGCCGAGCTGCGCCGTGCTGCGCTTGTGCGCCTCGATCGCTGCGATGCGCCAGAGCACCGGTCCCGCGAGTCGCGCGGCTTCCACGAGCGCGGCTGCGGAGGAGTGTTCACCAGCGGGCACTTCGAGCACCACCACCCCGAACGGTGACCAGGCAGCGCGCGTTCTCCTCGCTATCGAGGCGTCACTCGCTGGCGCCCCCTCGACGTGGGATTCGATGACACCACCGCCGCGGATCATTCGCACCGCGTCCTTCGCGCTCAGGAACTCCGGAGCGTCAGGTGCGCGCGGCTGCGGGAACGGTATTGCGATGAGTACGGCGCCATCAGCGCTCTGAGCTCCGAACGTGACGGCGAGCATCGAGAGCGACGCAATCACCACCGGATCGGTGAGATTGTCTATCGAGTGTGCAGTCGGTGCATCGAGCTCGTCGTAGCCAAGCGTCGCCACGGGCAGAAGCTGCGCCGAGGGCGCGTCGAGCATGAGCACGTAACCGCGCTCGGCCGCAGCTGAATCCGCGAATTGTGCGGCTAGAAAACGCGCGCCCGTCGCGAAGTCGGGCGCGCTTGCAACAGCGGAGAGAAGAGCGTCGAGCCACTCGGCCGAGCCGCTCTCTCCCGGCTTCACCGTCGGCGAATCACGCGTTGAGCTGGTCAAGCCGACGGCGCAGCTCCGCGTTCTCCACCTGCATCCGCTCGAGCTCGTCGGCGGCGGCGATCTCGCGTGGACGCGATACCGGCTGCGTGATGCCCACCGCTTCTGAATACTTGAGGTAAGTATCGATTGACGCGACGACGATACGCGCCTCGACCGTCACCAGGTCGATACCGACGAGCGACACGCGAACCCACGCGTCGATGACGATGCCCTTGTCCAGAACGCGGTCGAGAACATCGATAAGGGAACTTCCGCTCGGTGAGCGCTCAACTGCCATGGTTACTCCTGTTCAGATGCTGTCAGTTTTTCCAGCTGGCGCTCGATCCGCGCTAGCCTGTCGTCAAGCTCGCCCGCGCCGAGTGCCGGTGAGCTCTGCGTGGTGAGACGCGGGTCGTACCTCCACCAGTTCATGCCGATCTGCTCGGCCTTGTCGATCGAGCAGACGATCAGGCGAACCTGTATTGTCAGAAGCTCGACGTTCGCGAGGTTGATCTTGATATCACCAGCAATGACCAACCCCTTGTCGAGAACCCTATCGAGGATCTCGACGAGACCGGTGCTGCGGGACGGCGAAACTAAGTCTGGCAACCAATACCCTCAGCGAAGACGGCCCAGCGGGCCCAGGTCAATCTGCAGGTCCTCGTCGGTAAGACCGAAGACTCGTTTCAGGTCCTGCATTCTATCATCGAGACGCGAAAGTGCCAGCCCCAACCGCTCGATCTGCTCATCGGAAAGATGCCCTCCTTCCATGCGACGGACCGCCTGGTGCTCGAGAACCTTTCTTAATACCTCGATGAGCGTGAGCACCAGCCGCGCGAGGCCGCTCTCCACCCCCTTTTCGTCAGCATTGATCCGAGCGGGCAATCCCTGAGCCACATCATTGAGCGAGGTTGAGCGCTCGCCTCCGTCGGGCGGCGTGGGAGCGGCGCTCCCACTGGCGGAAGGGCGCGTGTCGGCTCGCTGCGGCTGCGTCGTGGTTGCGGGACGCGCCACCGGCTCCAGAATCGGGCCGAAGCTTCCCGCCAGCGACTTTGGCGCAGGCGACGGAACGTCACCGCCTGTCGCGCCCACCGCCGGACCGGTCCGCCGTACCGCGCTCTCCACTGCCTGGATAAGCAGCGCGAGGTTCAGCTTGATGAGATCGACGTCTGCGACCGCGATGGTCACGTCCCCGTGAAGCACCGCGCCACGGTCGAGGACGGTATTGAGGATGTCCGCCAGATCGACCGGGTCATCGCCGAAGAGCGTCGCCGACCTTTCCGCGTCGGGTGCGCGCGTTGCTTCGTCGTCAGGCGGCACTTACGAAATGATATGGGGGCCAGGGCCCCGTGAAGTCGAACTTGCACCCGCCCGCGCCGTACGTCGCCACGAGATCGGTGAGCTCGCGGCGAAAATCGTCGTACCGCTCATTTTCCACGAGATACGATGCGTCGAGGATCACACCCGGCGCCTCGATCACGTTGAGCTGCCGCGTCGTGGCGGCGCGTGCCATCGCGGCCAGGCGCTCGTGCGAGCTGTGCGCGATCTGCGCGGCGACGCTTCTCACCGCGCCCTTACTCCGCTCCGCGAGTTTGCGCTTCAACAGATAGGCCTGACCTGGCGACGCGGTTGTCATACTCCGCTCGACCTCGCGAAGCTCGGTGTCGAGCTCGCGCGCAGCATTCTCCAGCGCGCGCGCATCGACGACGATGCGAACTCCATACTCACGCGCTCCCGTCACAGCGTCGAGCGCAGCGAGAAGCTCTGTCTGACGCACGCGAAGCATCGCGCGCACAGCGCCATCGTTGCCGAACAGCACCCACATCGGAAGTGGAACGACCGGGGAGCGATCGCTTACCGCATTGACGACGCTGTCGTGTCGCAATGCGCGCGGAGCGAGCCATGCGGGGTCGCCGGCAAGACGCTCGATCGTGTCAGCATCGTATTCGTCCGCGGCGATCGAGCTGACGATCGCGGCGATGTCGCCGTCCGCTACGGCTCGTACTGTCGAATCAGCGATGCCACGCGGAAGACCGGTGACGTCGAACGCAGCCGGCACGATGCAATATGCGTAATCGAGCGTGGCGCTCAAGCGAGCTATTCGTCGTCTCGCGCGACGCGCACCGGGCCGCCGGCCACCGCCATCCCCAGCTCCTCACGCCACTGCCTCACCTGACGCAGGCGCGCCATTATCTCCGCTTCGCGCACGACGTACTCGTCGTCATCGATGACGCCTTCTTCGAGATCGAGCTGCAGCCGCATGAAGTCTTCCTTGATCGGAGTGTCATCGGTCAACTCCTCCTCGACCGCACGCTTCACCTTGTCGATGGTCCACATCGCACCATCGATTGGTCCCGTGAACGGCGCCAGAAGGATCGACGACAGCAGTCCCATCTAGTTGGCCTTCTCCAGCTTCAGCTTGATGTTGACGAAATTGTACGGCGGCCACGGACCGGTGTACTTGAATGCGAGCAGATGCTCGAACCGTCTGCTCAGGTCCTTCACCGTGTCGTCGAACCCCTTCTCATCCGACCGGTTGACCAGAAACGCGGCGTTCATGATCATGCGATCGCCGATCACCTTGTTGCTCCGGCTCGCGACCGACACGCGCTTCAGCTCCTCGTGCACGGTAGCGACGTAGCGCCCCGCGCATTCCTCGAGCGCGCCCTCGATCAGACGCCCTAGCTGCATGCGCGCGAAGTACGTGGACGACGCGGCGTTCCGCGTGATCTCGTCCTTCAGTCTGCGAATCTCGTCGTTGTCCCCCTCGATACTCTCGACGACACGCTCGCGATCCCAGCGGATCTGCACGCCGAACTCGATCTTGTCGCGCATCTTCTCGAGCACGTCAGTGAACGCGCCGTACGTCGAGCGAAGCAGCTCGCCGACGTCGTCCTCCGAGCGGAACACTGTACCGAACGACATGGGGATCACCGTGAACTCCCGCATCACCGTCTCGTTGACGAACTCGTGCGCGAGCACGTTCTCGCGCGTCGGATCGTAGATCACGATCGGCGTGTCGCTCACTACCGCAGCGAGGTCGCGGTGATGCACCGTGTAGACCCGCGATGCGCCGCCGATTCCTATGTCGCCGAAGTCACGCGGTGAGTCCTGGCGGATGATGCAGTAGACGTACTTCCCGCCTTCGGGCGCGCTCGCCTCTTCCTCGTCGCTCGAAAGCGCATCGGTGGCGTCCGTCGGACTCAACATGTCGCTCACGTCGTCAATCACTCAGTGCTCCCTCGTTGTAGTCGCGCCAGTCCGAAGCGGCGCTGCCTTCGCTCTTCCCGCAATCATCGCTCCCGCGACGGCGGCAATCCACCGGGACGCCTCCGCCAACCCGCTTCCTTGAAGACGAGCGAGGTCGTCAGACGGCGTATGAACGCGCCAGAGCGATCGAGCCGTCCCGCTGCTCACGGTCACGGCGCCCCAACCCGCCCGAGCGAGCGCGACCGCATCGAACAATACTCCTGGAACCGACTTTCTGATCCTCGCGCGGCCAGCTTCGCCCGCGCCCGCCGCACCTAACGCCCTGGTGAGGCTGCCACCGGGATCGCGAAGCTATGGTGAAGGTCACGCCACCGTCGTCATCGACCCCATCGCAGTTGATCGCGACTCCAACCGGGCGTCCGCGTGCCCACGCAGCCGCACCGGCCATCCCCAGCTCCTCTGCGGACGTTATGACGACACCGATCGGCATGTCCGCGCCGATCAGATCCGTCGCGCCGATCACCGCGGCAACGCCACTGGCGTTGTCGAGCGCGCCCGGGCTGTCGTCGCCGACCGTCGAGAGCACCAGAGGCAGCGCCGCCAACGCACCTATGATGGCCGCGACGCTCACTGAAAAATACGGCACCGCCCCCCGAGCCGCGAGCAGCGCCAGCACGGCCGTGACCGGCCAGACCACGGCGCTCGCCGCGATCCCAGCCGCCCGCACCAACAGCGGGACCGGCTGCGACTTGGTATCGAGGTGCGCGATGAGCCATACCTCGGGCTCCCCGCCGCGCCGCGCCTCGAGATTCACCGCGCGCCGCCGCATGATCGGCAGCAGCCTGCAGCGTCCCCCTCTCGACCGCAACACCCAGCACTGCTCCCGCGACCACCAGAACCACCGCCGCGAGCTGCGCTCCAGCCAGCAACGCCAGCGCGGCAACCAAGAAGAGCGCGCCCATCAACGGAACAGCGTACAATCCCGCAAACGACGAGAATTCGAACGGCAGCTCCACGCATCTCGAAACCGCGTGAGCGAAGCTCGTCCGCACACAGCTCACGTGCCGCGCGCTCGGCCTCCGAGCCCGACGCGCGACTAGTCCGCGCGATCGCGGTGAGGATCTCGCGCGGAGTGAGCACGCGCGGTCAACGCAGGCCCATGATCTGTCGCACTTCAGTGAGCGTCGAGCTCGCGATTTCGCCCGCGCGCTCCGCGCCGCGGTCCAGCACCGATTGCACCTGCTCCGGATTGGCGCGCAGTTCCTTCGCACGCGCCCTGATCGGCACCAGCTCGACCTCCATCGATTCCTGCAGAACGCGCTTGCACTCGATGCATCCCCAACCGGCGCTGCTGCACTGCATGGCTACGTGCTCCACGGTCGCAGGTGGGCTGAACGCCTTGTGGATGTGGTAGATGTTGCACACTTCCGGCGTTCCCGGATCCTCGCGCCGAACTCGCGCGGGATCGGTCATCGCTGGTCGGAGCTTCGCCCAGATCGCCTCGGGCTCCTCGAGCAATCCTATAGTGTTCCCGAGCGACTTGGACATCTTCGCCTGACCGTCGAGCCCCATGATACGACGCGTCGGCGTCAGAAACGGCTTCGGCTCCGCGAAGTAATTAACGTCGAACTTCGCGTTCCACTTTCGCACGATCTCGCGCGCCAGCTCGAGATGCTGGACCTGGTCCTCACCCACCGGTACGTACTCGGCGTGGTAGAGCACGATGTCAGCGGCCTGCAGAATGGGATAGTTGAGGACACCGGCCAGAACACTCTCCTGCTTCGCCGACTTGTCCTTGAACTGAGTCTGCCGCTCGAGCTCGCCAACCGGCGTCACCGTGTTGAAAATCCATGCGAGCTCCGTATGTTCCGGAACTCGTGACTGAACGAAGAGAGTGCAGACTTCGGGATCGACACCCGCGGCGAGCAGCGAGACCGCCATCTCGCCGACACGCTTGCGAAGATCCGCCGGCGCGTACGCTCCGGTTATCGCGTGATAATCCGCGATCGAGAAGATCGATTCGAACCGGTGCTGCAGCTCGACCCAGTTGCGCACCGCGCCGAGATAGTTTCCAATGTGAAGCTCGCCTGACGGCTGAATGCCGCTGAATACCCGTTCCATGCGCGAAATATACGGGGCCGCGGAATGACCTACGTCAGCGGAACGTACAGCGCGGACGACCTCCAGCTTCTGCTCGCCGGCATGACGAGCGCCGCACGCGCCGGCGCTGCGGTGGTCACCGGCGGCGCGCGCCGCCTGCACAGTCTGACGTGGGAAACGAAGGGCGAGTCCGATTACGTGACGGAGATCGATCGCGGATCGGAGTCGCGGATCACCGAAACTCTGCACGGCTCGCTCTCCGACGTCTTCGGTCCTTTCCCCGTACTCGGCGAGGAGAGCTGGCCCGACAGACCGGTTCCCGCAGGACTCAGCTTCGTCGTCGATCCGCTCGATGGCACGACGAATTTTCTCCACGCGCTTCCGATCTACGCGATCTCGATTGCTGCGCTGCACGACGGATCGCCGATCGCGGGGCTGGTCTTCGACGTGACGCGCGACATCATGTACTCGGCGATGCGCGCGCGCGGTGCGAGCGCTCAACGCGTCACGGATGACGGTGTCTGCGATCACCGACCCTGCGCGCGCGCTGATCGGCACTGGTTTCCCATTCGGCGGGCAATGCTGACGTCGAGCTGTACGCACGCCAATTCGTTCCGGTAGCCAAGGCGACTTCAGGAATCCGGCGCGCGGGCTCGGCAGCGCTCGACCTCGCGATGGTCGCATGTGGAACCTACGACGCCTTCTGGGAGCTGCATCTCGAGCCCTGGGACATCGCCGCTGGAATCCTTCTGGTCGAGGAGGCAGGTGGTGTCGTGACCGACAACGATGGGGCGCCGGCCAACATCCACACTGCTCCGCTCTTCGCCGGCAATCCCACGATGCACCGCTGGCTTCTGGACACCGTGACGTCGACAAGTGGTGAGCCGCGATGAAGCTCATCGAGTGCGTCCCCAACTTCTCCGAGGGGCGCGATCTCGACGTCGTCAACGCCATACGCGACCGGATCGCGGCCGTTCCCGGTGCGACAGTGCTTCACGTCACCGCCGACGCGTCGCACAACCGATCGGTGATCACCTTCGTCGCGCCTTCTGACGTGATGCCCGACGCTGCCTTCGCCGCCATTCGCGCGGCGCGCGACCGCATCGATATCTCGGCGCACTCTGGTGTCCATCCACGCATCGGCGCCGCAGACGTCGTTCCGTTCATTCCGCTCGACGGCGCGACGATGGACGATTGCGTCACGATCGCGCGCACGGTCGGCAAGCGTGTAGGCGACGAGCTCGACATTCCGGTGTACCTCTACGAGCGCGCCGCGACACGCGATTCGCTGCGCAACCTCGCGGACGTCCGCCGCGGCGGTCTCGAGGCGATAAGCGCAGCCATCGCGGGCGCCGATCGCGCACCGGATTTTGGTCCGCGACATGTACATCCGACTTTCGGCGCCGTAGCGATCGGCGCAAGGCCGTTCCTCGTCGCATTCAACTGCTACATCGGCGACGCGTCGCGCATGCAGATCGCGCGCGAGATCGCGCGCAGCATCCGCGAGTCGAGCGGCGGTCTTCCCGCCGTCAAAGCTCTCGCGCTCGAGGTCGATGGTCAGGCGCAGGTCTCGATGAATCTCGTCGACATCGACACTACTTCGCTCGCCACCGCATTTGCCGCGGTCGAGCGCGAGGCCGAATCGCGTGGCGCTGCGGTGACGTGGAGCGAGATCATCGGCCTCGTGCCCGAGCGCGTCATCTACGAGGCGGCGAGCGGCGCATTACGGCTACGCGATTCGATCGCCGACCACTCGCTCGAGCGCTTGCTCCTTGCGTCGCGTGCCTCCGGCGAGACTGTGCATACGTACCTCGACTCGCTCGGCGCGGGAGATCCATTCCCGGGCGGCGGGAGCGCCGCGGCCGTGGCGGGCGCGCTCGCGGCAGCACTTACCGCGATGGTCGCGCGGCTTACGCTGGATCGTCCCCGCTATGCTTCCGTCGCGGGCGAGATGCGCGACACGGCCTCGAGCGCCGCCTCGCTCGCGGCACAGCTCGAGTCGCTCGCCTCGCGCGACTCAGAGGCTTACGCGGCGGTCACCGACGCTAGGCGGCTCCCGTCGCGCACTCCCGCCGAGCTCGAGCAGCGCGCGTCCGCGATAACTGCCGCGCTGCGCCGCGCGACAGAGATCCCGCTCGAGGTCGCGCGGCTCGCCGCGCAGGCCGCGGAGCTTGCCGCTGCCTTGGCGGAGCGTGGCAATGTCAATGCGATCAGCGACGCCGGCGTCGCGGCGGCACTCGCGCTCGCGGCGTGCAAGGGCGCGGCCTACAACGTCATGGTGAACGTGAGATCGCTCGCGCAGCACGGCGTACGAGACAGCCGGTTCGACGGAGCACGCGCGATGCTCGCCGCGGCTGAGCAGGCGGAGCAGCGTGTCGCATCTCACGTCCTCGCGACACTCGGCGATACCGACGAGACGCGCCGTTAGCGTTCAGCCGAAGACAGCGCTACGCTACGCCGCCAGCTCGGTCAGGATCACTGGTCCAGACGCCGTGATAGCGACAGTGTGCTCGAAGTGCGCCGCGCGCGAGTTGTCCGCCGTCACGACGGTCCATTTGTCACCGAGCTGGCGCGTGCGGTGGCTTCCAGTCATCACCATCGGCTCGATGGCGATCGTGAGGCCGGCAACGAGCTTGACGCCACGCTTCGGCTTGCCGTAGTTGGGAACCTGCGGATCCTCGTGGAACGTCGAGCCGATCCCGTGGCCGACGAGATCGCGCGTCACGTTGAAGCCAGCGCTCTCAACTTTTCCCTGCACCGCTGCGCCGATGTCACCGACATGATTTCCCGGGCGCGCCTCTGCGATCCCCGCGTAGAGCGATTCACGCGTCACGTCGAGCAGCTTCCGTGACAGCTCGTCGACCTCGCCCACCGCGACCGTGGTCGCCGAATCGGTGTGATACCCATCGAGCTTGACGCCCACGTCGATCGATACGAGATCGCCATCGCGGATGACGCGCTTCGCACTTGGAATGCCGTGTACGATCTCCTCGTTGATCGAGGCGCACACACTTCCCGGGAAGCCGTACAATCCTTTGAATGACGGAAGTGCGCCCGTGTGGGACCGGATGAATTCCTCGACCATCCGATCGACGTCGAGCGTCGTCATTCCTGCGCGCATCTCTCGCTCGACGAGCTGAACCGCCGCGGCGAGAATCTGACCACCGCGCGCCATTATCTCGATCTCGCGCGCGGACTTGAGCTGAATCATGTCACTCGCCTGCCGCGCCGGCCTCAGCGCCGCTCTTGCGCGTGCTTGAGTGCGCGCGCAGCGCGCGCCGTCACCTCGTCCACGGGGCCGATCGCATCGATCCGCTCCACCGGAACGCCGTGCCGCTCGTACCACGATATCACCGGCGCGGTCTGCTCCTCGTACACGTTGAGCCGCGTGCGAATCGCCTCCGGCTCGTCGTCCTTGCGTCTGACGAGCTTGCCGCCGTCGTTCTTCGGGCAGGTGATTCCGGGCTCGAGGCCGGTGAACGGAGTCTGGCAGACCTCGCATGTAGTGCGCGAGCTCAGACGCCGCACCAGCTCGTCCCAGTTGGCCTCGAAGAGCAGCACCGCGTCGACCTTGCGCCCGATCTTCTGAAGCTCCTTCTCCAGTCCCTCGGCCTGCGGAACCGTGCGCACTGCGCCATCGAGAATGGCGCCGTTGCTGGACTCGGGCGACGCTATCGCCTCGCGGAGGATGGCGAGGATCACCGAGTCGGGGACGAGATCTCCGCGCTCCATATACTGCTTGGCCTCGAGCCCCAGCGGTGTTCCATCGCGCAGCGCCGCGCGGAACAGATCGCCGGTCGCGATCTTGGGAATGCCAAGGCGAGCTGCAAGCAGCTCGCCCTGTGTTCCCTTACCGGCTCCGGGTGGCCCCAGGAGAATGATGATCACGCGTGGCGGATCGACTCAGTAGCCGGCGAACGCGTTCTGCCCGCGGAACCTCACGCGGCCCTTCTTCATGAAGCCGTCGTACTTGCGCAGCAGCATGTGCTGGTTCACCTGCGCGAGCGTGTCCAGCGCAACGCCAACCACGATGAGCAGCGACGTCCCGCCAAACCTGAACGGCACGTTGAACGCGTCGCCGATCCACATCGGGAGCAACGCGATGAACGTCAGGAAGATCGCGCCCGGCAATGTGATGCGCGATATCACGCTGTCCACGTACTCCGCGGTCTTCGCGCCCGGCTTCACGCCCGGAATGAATCCGCCCTGCTTCTTCAGGTTCTCCGCGATATCGACCGGATTGAAGACGATCGCTGTGTAGAAGTAGGTGAAGAAGATCGTGAGGATCGCGAACAGCGAGTAGTACAGCCACGTACCCGGCTGGAAATACTCCGACAGACGCTGGAGTCCTGGATTCCCGCTGAACTGCGCCAACGCGCCCGGAATGACGATCACCGACTGCGCGAAGATGATCGGCATCACGCCCGCCGTGTTGATGCGCAGCGGGATGAAGTTTCTCTGTGCCTCACGCATCCGTCCGCGCGACATGGTGCGCTGCGGTATCTGGATCATCACGCGACGCGCCGCCATCGTGATCGCGACGGTTCCAGCGACGACGGCTACCATCACCAGGCCGAGCACGATGAGCGAGAACGGACCGATCACCTGCGTCGTGACGAACTTGAACGTGTCGAAGATTCCCGGCCAGAACCGCTCGATGATGGAGAAGAAGATGATCAGCGATGCACCGTTGCCGAGCCCGCGCTCCGTGATCTGCTCACCGAGCCACATCACGAAGATCGCGCCCGTCGTGAGGAAGAGCACCATCTGGAGCTTGAACGCGAATCCCGGGTTGATCACGGCGTTCGGCAGCGACGACGTGAACAGAGCGAAGCCCCATCCCTGCACCACTGCGAGCGCGACGGTGATGTAGCGCGTCCACTGGTTTATCGTCTTTCTCCCTTCCTCGTCCTTCTGCATCTTCTCGACCTTGGGCACAACAGCGCCCGCGATCTGGATGAAGATGGATGCCGAGATGTACGGCATGATCCCCAGCGCGAACACTGTCGCGCGCGAGAGACCGCCTCCGACGAAGAGGTCGTACAGTCCGAGCAATCCTCCGTTACCGCGGCTCGCGAAGAAATCGGTGAGCGCAACGACGTCGATCCCCGGCGCGGTGATGTGCGAGCCGAGCCGGTAGAGGACGAGGCAGAGGAAGGTGAACTTGATCTTATCCCACAGCTCTGCGTTGCGTGTTATGTCCGCTACGGCGGCCGCGGGATTGTTCTGCGCCATTACAACATTCTCCTGAAGTACGTCCGTGCGGCGCGGCATCTGCCACGCCTGCGGCGCTTGAAATTGGCGCGGCAAGGCCGCGCGCTGAATCGTTCGAGGACGCGGCCGGAGCCGCGTCCGTCATACGAATTTACGCGACCGTACCGCCGGCTGCGACGATCTTCTCGCGAGCACCACCGCTCACCTTGAGCCCACGCACCGTCACCGCCGCCGAGATCTCACCGTTCGCGAGAACCTTCGCCGGACCCTTCCCAGCCCTGATCAGTCCTGCCTCGGCGAGCGTCTCCGTGGTGATCTCCTTCCCCTCGAACTGGGCGAGATCGCCGAGTCTCACTACCTGATGCTCGACTCGGAACGGACTCGTGAAGCCGCGCTTCGGAAGTCGGCGCGTGAGCGGCATCTGGCCGCCCTCGAACTGCGGCTTGCCGCCGCCCGGGCCGTGGTGCCCCGCGCGTGCCTTGATTCCCTTATGGCCCTTGCCCGACGTCTTTCCGGTGCCCGATCCCGGGCCGCGTCCGAGACGCTTCCGGTTCCGGTGCGATCCCGGCGCCGGCGCGAGATTGTGGAGGCCTATCTGTTCATTGGATGACATCGCTGCTCCTTACTCCTTCACCGGTGTGACGCTCACCAGGTGCCGAACGCGCTTGATCTGGCCGCGGAACGCAGGCGAATCGTTGTGAACCACCACGTGATGTGGATGCTTGAGGCCGAGCGCCTCGAGCGTGGCGCGCATACGCCAAGAGTGTCCGATGCCGCTCCGCACCTGCTTCACCTCGACCTTGCCGTTGCCGGCCGGCTGAAGCTTCTCCGTCGTCTTGGGCCCGCGAGTGCGGTGCCATACGAATGTCCTTGCCATTACGCCACCACCTTTACCTTCGCGCGTGAGCGGTAGCCGAGCGAGCCAGCCTCGATTCCGCGCTCCCGGGCGATCTGTTCGACAGTCGTGAGATTCTGGAGCGCGTCGATCGCCGCCAGAACCATGTTGTGTGGATTCGTCGAGCCGAGGCTCTTCGTGAGGATGTCAGTGATGCCGGCGCACTCGAGAACAGCGCGCACGGCGCCGCCCGCGATCACTCCAGCTCCAGGCGCCGCGGGCTTCATGAGCACGCGCCCAGCGCCGTGCTGGCCGACGATCTCGTGAGGGATCGTACCGCCAGTCATCGGGATGGAGACCATCCGGCGCCGCGCGCCGTCGACAGCCTTGCGCACCGCTTCGGACACTTCATTCGCCTTGCCCGTCGAGAACCCAACGCGTCCCTGTCCGTCGCCGACGGCTACCAGAGCGTTGAACGAGAAGCGCCGTCCGCCCTTCACGACCTTGGCGACACGGTTGATCGCTACCACGTTCTCGATGAGCTCGGTGCCGCCCTCGCCGCGGTCAGCGGCACGATCACCGCCGCGACCACCGCGCTCGCCGCCGCGTCCACCGCCCTGACCGCCACGGCCGCCGCCTTGGCCGCCGCCAGGACCACCGCGCCCCTGCCCGCCGCCAGGTGCGCCGCGACCCTGTCCCGCACGCCCGCCCGGACCGCCGCGGCCGCCGCCTGGGCCACCGCGCCCGCGCGGTGCGCCGCCCGAGCGTGGTGGACGCGATTCGCCGCCCGCCGAGGCCGTGCCCTGCTTCTGATCGTTATCCGCCATTAGAACTCCAACCCGCCTTCGCGGGCGCCATCGGCCACCGCCTTCACGCGGCCGTGATACACGTATCCACCACGGTCGAAGACCACGCTGCGTCAACCCCGCGTCCTTCGCGCGGGCGGCGATCTTCTTACCGACTTCGAACGACTTGTCCACCTTCTTGCCCGACAGTCCGTTGTCGGTGACCGTCATGAGAGTGCGCTGGGAGTTGTCATCCACGAGCTGCGCGTAGATGTGCTTCTCCGAGCGGAACACTACGAGACGCGGACGCTCCGCTGTCCCGTTCACCTTCTTCCGGACTCGGAAGTGACGACGTGCGCGATATTGCTCGCGCGTCTGTGGCTTCTTCATCGCTTACTTGCCCCCAGCCTTGCCGGCCTTGCGGCGAACCTGCTCGCCCTGGTACTTGACTCCCTTCCCCTTGTACGGCTCGGGGGGGCGCAGGCTGCGGATCTCCGCAGCGACCTGCCCGACGATTTCCTTGTTGGCGCCTTCCACGACGATCTGCGTGGGCTGCGGCGCGGTGAGCTTGATCCCGGCCGGCGCGCGGTACTCCACTGGGTGCGAGAAGCCGAGCGCGAGCTGAAGTCCGTACGGCCGCGCTTCCGCCTTGTAGCCGACGCCGACCAGCTCGAGAGTCTTCGTGAATCCAGTCGACACACCCTCGACCATGTTGGCCACGAGCGTCCGGCTCAGGCCGTGCAGCGCCTTGTGGTTCGCCTCGTCGGAGGGACGCGCCACCACGACTTCGCCGTTCTCCATGCTGACCTTCATGTCAGGATGAAGCCGGCGCTGAAGCTCGCCCTTGGGCCCCTTCACCTTCACGGTGTTGCCATCGAGCGTGACGGTGACGTTCCCCGGCACCGCTACTGGTCTCTTTCCAATTCGTGACATCGATAAGTCTCCTTACCAGACCAGGGCGAGCAGCTCGCCCCCGGTGCGCGCCTGACGTGCCTGCCTGTCGGACATCACACCCTGCGACGTGCTCAGGATTGCCATACCCAGTCCGTTGCGCACGCGCGGGATGTCGCCCACGCCGACGTACCGGCGCAGTCCCGGCGACGACACGCGCTGCAGGTCACGGATGACCGGCTGGCCGCCGCCAGCGTACTTGAGGATCACGCGAAGGATCTTGCGCCCTTCCTCAGTCTCCAGGTTGCGGAAATCCTGGATGTAGGAGTTCTCCTTGAGGATCTGCGCGATCTGCGTCTTCACCTTCGACGCCGGCATGTCCACGCGCCGATGCTTCGCCTGGCACGCGTTGCGGATGCGCGTAAGCATGTCCGCAATGGGATCTGTCATACTCATCTAAGTCTTCTCTTCCTCGTCCCGTCGTATCCGCGCTGCGGACGTGCGGGGCATTCATTGTTTGACTACGACTGCGACTACAGCGTGCAGCGTTCGGCGTTCCGGGAACTGCGGGTACAGCATCGTGTTGTTCCGTGAACGCTCAACGCTGAGACGCTCAACGCGGCGGCCGCCGGAGGCGGCTCGCCTACCAGCTTGCCTTGCGTACGCCCGGGATGAATCCTGCGAGCGACATGTCGCGGAACGCGATGCGCGACAGACCGAACTGGCGCACGAAGGCGCGCGGACGCCCACTCATCGCGCAACGGTTCCTAATCCGAACCGGCGATGCGTCGCGCGGCATCTTGCGCAGCGCGGCGTAAGCGTCGGCGCGCTTCTCCTCGCTCGTCTTCGGGTTCTTGATGATCGCCTTGAGCTCGGCGCGCCGCGCCGCGTACTTCGCGACTATCGCGCGACGTTGCTCGTTCTTCTTGATCTTTGAGGTCTTCGCCATTGTCTGCTTGCGTTAGCTATGAACTGCGATCGGACGCTCTTCACCACGGAAGGGCATGCCCAGCTCGCGGAGAAGTGACAGCGCCTGGTCATCCTTGTTCGTCGTCGTGACGAAAGTGATGTCCATTCCGTGGATCTCATCGACCATGTCGTAATTGATCTCGGGGAAGATCATCTGCTCCTTCACGCCCATCGTGTAGTTGCCGCGCCCGTCGAACGCGCGCGTATTCAACCCGCGGAAGTCGCGGATGCGCGGGATCGCGACCGTCACCAACCGATCGAGAAACTCCCACATACGCGGCCCGCGCAGCGTGACCGACGCTCCAATCTCCTGCCCCTCACGCTGACCGAAGTTGGCGATCGACTTCTTCGCCTTGCGGCGCACCGGGCGCTGGCCCGTAATCAGCGCGAGCTCATCCACGACGACGTCGAGCACGCGCGAATTACGCAGCGCCTCACCGACACCGACGTTGATCACGATCTTCTCGAGCGACGGAACCTGATGAACGTTCGCGAAGCCGTACTGCTGCGTCAGACGCGAGCGAACGGTCTTGCTATAGTGCTCACGCAAACGCGGAGCGGGCGTCGGGAGCCCGGCGCCAGCGTGCTCGGTCGGGAGAAGCTGCTTCCGCTCCGCGCCTCGACCTGACGACGCCTTGCTGCTGCTCTTTGCCGCCGGCTTGGGAGCGGCGCCCGACGTCTTGCCACCGGACGACTTGCCGGATGACTTACCGCCCTTGGCCCCGCCCTTCTTGTTGTCCTGCTGCTTGGTTGCCATGTCTTCTATTCCTTAACGGCCGGTTGCCATTGGGATCGTGTCGTTGCTCTTCACGCTGACACGCTCCTTGGTCCCGTCCTTATCAGTACGCGACTTCACGCGCGTCGGCGCTCCCGTCTTGGGGTCGAGAAGCATCAGGTTCGACGCCGCCATCGGCGCTTCCGATTCCATGATGCCGCCCTCTTCCTCGGCGCTGCGCGCGCGACGGTGCTTCTTGACGATGTTCACGCCCTGCACGACGACGCGATTGGTCTTCGGGATGACGCGGAGCACCTTCCCTTCCTTCCCCTTATCCTCGCCGCGCATCACGCGAACCGTGTCACCCTTCACGACGTGAACGCTGGTGCGCTCGACGTTACGCTGGTGACGATCGGTGGTGAGACGCTTCTTCGCCGTCTTGCGATGCTTCAGAACGCGCATGTTAGAGCACCTCCGGAGCGAGCGAAGCGATCTTCATGTACTTCTTGTCGCGGATCTCGCGCGCCACGGGGCCGAACACGCGCGTTGCGCGCGGCTCGCCGGCGTCGTTGATGATCACGACTGCGTTCTCGTCGAAGCGGATGTAGGACCCGTCCTTGCGCCGCGTTTCCTTCGCGGTGCGCACCACGACCGCCCGCGCGACGTCGGACTTCTTCACCGTACCGTTGGGAAGCGCGTCCTTGACCGCGATGATTACCACGTCGCCGAGTCCTGCGTAGCGTCGGCGGGTCCCGCCGAGCACGCGGATCACGAGCGCCCGCTTGGCGCCGGAGTTGTCGGCGACCTTCACCATGGATTCTTGCTGGATCATCGAGTTATCTCCTTAGCGTGCGCGCTCGACGATCTCGACGACGCGGAACCGCTTGTCCTTCGACAGCGGACGCGTCTCCATGATGCGCACCGTGTCGCCGGTCTTGGCGGCGTTCTGCTCGTCGTGAGCTTTCAGCTTCTTCGTGCGCGTCATCATCTTGCCGTACACCGGGTGCTTCACGCGGCGCTCGATCGCGACCACGACGGTCTTCTCCATCTTGTCGCTCACGACCGTTCCCACACGCGTCTTGCGTGCGTTGCGAGTCTCTGCCCTCACGGACTCGCCCGCGCCGTTAGTCATCTCAGCCATTCTGCTTCTTCCTCTCATTCTGCACTGTCTTCAGACGCGCGATGTCGCGACGGATGTAGCGCAAGCGCAGGGGGTTCTCCAACTGCTCTGTTCCGGAGCGGAACGTGAGACGGAAACGCTCTTCCTCGAGCTCCGCGATCTTCGCGGTGATGCCGGACTCGTCCAGCTCACGGATTTCATTCGCCTTCATTTGTATGCGCCTCCTCCCGCTTCACGAACTTCGACTTCACGCTGAGCTTGGCCGCGGCGAGCGCCATTGCCTTCTCGGCGATCTCCAGCGTCACTCCTTCCAGCTCGAACATCACGCGGCCGGGCTTGACCACTGCGACCCACCCTTCCGGCGAGCCCTTTCCCTTACCCATGCGCGTCTCGGCTGGCTTCTTCGTGATCGGCTTGTCTGGGAAGATCCTGATCCAGACCTTGCCACCACGCTTGATGTGACGCGTCAGCGCGACACGAGCCGCCTCGATCTGCCGGTTGGTTACCCAACCCGGCTCGAGCGCCTGCAATCCATAATCGCCGAACGACACTTCGGAGCCGCGCGTCGCCAGACCGCGCGTGCGCCCCTTGAACATCTTGCGAAACTTTACCCGCTTTGGACTGAGCATCGTCTATCTCCTCACGCGTCGGTCGAATAGGTCTTGCCGCGACGATCCTCGACGATCTCGCCCTTGTAGATCCATACCTTCACACCGATGGTGCCGAAGGTCGTCTTCGCGGTCGATGTCGCGTAATCGATGTCAGCGCGCAGCGTCTGGAGAGGAACTCGTCCCTCGTGATATCCCTCGACGCGCGCGATCTCGGCGCCGCCAAGTCTCCCGCCGCACTTCACCTTGATGCCGCCCGCACCCATTCTCATCGCGCTCTGCACTGCGCGCTTCATCGCGCGACGGAATGAGATACGCTGAGCAAGCTGGTTTGCGATGTTGTCGGCAACGAGCTGAGCATCCAGCTCGGGACGCTTGATCTCTTCGACGTTGATTCCGACTTCCTTACCGGAGATCCGCGCGAGCTCGTCGCGAAGCTGATCGACTTCGGTGCCCTTCTTACCGATGACGACGCCCGGACGCCCGGTGTGAATCGTCACCACGACCTTGCCAGGCTTCCGCTCGATCGTCACGTCGGCGATCGCGGCATGTCCGAGTCGCGTGTGGAGATACTTGCGGAGGAGTGCGTCCTCCTTCAGCATCGCTGGAAGCTCGCGGTCGGCGTAGTAGCGCGAGCGCCACGTCTTCGAGACGCCGAGCCGGAATCCTATCGGATGAGTCTTCTGTCCCATTACTGCTCTCCTTCCGTCTTCGGCGCCGTCTTCTTCGCGGCGCTCTTTCGCGTCGTGGTCTTCGATGCAGTCTTGCTCGCCGCCTTCTTGGCAGCGCTCTTTCTGGCAGCGGGCTTCGCCTTCGCCGGCCGCTCGCCCACCACGATCTCGACGTGGCTGGTGCGCTTGCGGATCGGTGTCGCGCGTCCCTGTGCCGCCGGCATGTATCGCTTGAGCGACGGTCCCTCGTTCACGACCGCGTGAGACACCACGAGCAGGTCGAGATCGATCGACTCGTTGGCCTCGCGTGCCTTGTACTCTGCGTTCGCGACGGCCGATGCGAGCGTCTTCTCGATCTGCTTCGCCGCGTGCTTCTTGGAGAAGCGCAGCAGTGCGAGCGCGTCGTTGACGTTCTTGCCGCGGATCTGATCGATCACGAGTCGCATCTTGTATGGCGACTGCCGCGTCGTGCGCTGCACCGCGCGGGCGCGTGGAGTGATGACTGGAACGGGCATCTTACTTACCGCCCTTTGCAGGCACGCCGGCCGCCTTCTTGTCGGTCGGCTTGTTCCCCGTGTGACCGCGGAACAGACGCGTCGGCGCGAACTCGCCGAGCTTGTGCCCGACCATGTTCTCCGTCACGTAAACCGGGATGAACTTGTTGCCGTTGTGTACGGCAAAGGTGTGACCGACGAAGTCGGGGAGGATCGTGCTCGCGCGCGACCACGTCTTGACCACCTTCTTCTCGTTGCGGCTGTTCATGTTGTCCACTCTCGCAATGAGCGACTCGTGAACGAACGGCCCCTTCAGAACGCTACGTCCCATTATCGATATCCCGTCTTAAGACTGCGTCGCCTTGCCGCGGCGACGACCGCGCACGATGAGCCGCGTCGATGACTTCTTCGAATGACGCGTCTTCACACCTTCCTTCTTGCCCCACGGCGACACGACATTGCGGCCGCCGCGTGTGCGACCACCATGCGGGTGATCCACCGGGTTCATCACTTCACCACGAACCTTTGGACGACGTCCGAGCCAACGCGACTTTCCAGCCTTCGCGTTCGAGATCAGCTCGTGCTCTGCGTTTCCGACCACACCGATCGTCGCCAGGCAAGTGCCGTGAACGAGTCGCACTTCGGTCGATCCGAGCCGCAGCGTCACATACTCGCCTTCCTTCGCCACTACCTGTGCCGACATTCCCGCGGAGCGCGCCATCTGGCCGCCCTTACCGGGCTTGAGCTCGATGTTGTGAACGTCGGTGCCGAGCGGAACCTCGCGCAGCGGCAGAGCATTCCCAATGCGTACATCCGCTCCGGGCCCCGAGACGATGGTATCGCCAACCGAGAGTCCCTTCGGATGAAGGATGTAGCGCACTTCGTTGTCGCTGTACCGCACCAGTGCGATGCGCGCCGAGCGGTTCGGATCGTACTCGATGTGCTCAACGATCGCCGGCATCGACGCCTTGTTGCGCTTGAAGTCGATCACGCGATACTGCCGCTTGTGACCACCGCCACGCCGGCGCATTGCGATATGGCCATGGTTGTCGCGACCGCCTGACTTCTTGAGAGGCTCGACGAGCGACTTCTCAGGTGTCGTGCGCGTGATCTCCGCGAAATCGGACACCGAGCGGAAGCGCGAGCTCTTGGTTACTGGCTTGAACTGACGGATTGCCATGATCGCTGCTTAACCCTCGAAGATGTCGATCGTGTCGCCCTGCTTCAGCGTCACGATGGCCTTTTTCCAGTTCGCGCGAGTCCCGACCTGCTGACCCACGCGGCGGCTCTTGCCACGGCAGTTCATCGTCTGAACTCCGGTGACCGTGACGCCGAACAACTTCTGCACCGCCGCCTTGATCGCGGTCTTGTTCGCGTCGGACGCGACCTCGAATGTGTATTCGGCGCGATCCTGATATGCGGCCGACGTCTTCTCGGTCATGATCGGCCGTACGATGGTGCGATATAGTGTCGCCATCGCTTACTTCCCCTTCTTTGCAGAGGTCTTCTTGGCCGCGCTCTTCTTGGCGGCCGCGGTCTTCGTCGAAGTCTTCTTTGCGGCGGTTTTCTTCGCCGCAGTCTTCTTCGTCGCAGTCTTCTTCGTCGTGGTCTTCTTTGCGGCGGCCTTCTTCGCCGCCACCTTGCGCGGAGCCCGCTCCACCTCGGTCACGGGCGCGAGCGACTCGCCGATCGCGGCCGACTCGACGAGCACGACATCGCTCCAGAGGATGTGGTACGTCGATGCATCGGCGAACGGCATCACGTGAGTGGTCGAGAGATTGCGTCCGCTCAGGTACACGTTCTTGTTGATGCCGTCCGTGAGGACGAGCACCTTCTTCCCGAGCACACCGAGCGATTCGAGCAGCCCCACTAGCTGAGCAGTCTTGGGTGCGTCATAGTCGAAGCGGTCGATCACGAAGAGTGCGCTCTCCGCCGCACGCGCATTGAGCGCGCTCTTGCGGGCGAGCACCTTCACCTTCTTGTTCGTCTGCATCGTGTAATCGCGTGGCGTCGGACCGAACACGGTGCCGCCGCCGACCCAGTGAGGCGCGCGTGTCGAGCCCTGACGAGCACGACCGGTTCCCTTCTGCTTCCACGGCTTCTGGTTGCCGCCGATCACGTAGCCGCGCGTCTTCGTCGAGGCGTTACCCTGGCGCTGATTCGCGAGATACGCCTTCACCGCATGATGCATCACCGGAACGTTCACCGTTCCGTCGAAGATGTCGGCCGGCAGCGTGACCGCTTCCCGCTCCGCACCGCCCGCGGTGTACGCGGCTGCTGTGCGCGGCGTCGTTTCTGTATCAGCCATGATTAACCCTGCTTGCGGACCATGACGATCCCGTTGCGCGGACCGGCGATGCTGCCGCGGATGTAGATCAGGTTGCGCTCCGCATCGATCTTCTCGACGCGAAGATGAGTCTGCGTGTGCTGCTCGTCGCCGTAGTGTCCAGGCATCTTCTTGCCCTTGATCACGCGCGACGGATCCGTGCCAGGTCCGATGGAGCCCGGACGACGATGCTTCGTGTTTCCGTGAGTATTCGGTCCACCGCCGAAGCCCCAGCGCTTGACGACGCCCTGGAAACCGCGACCCTTGGTGCGCCCCGTCACCTTCACCGTGTCGCCAGGCGCGAAGATCGAGAGATCGATCTTGTCGCCGACGTTGTAGCTCGGGATCTCGGGATTCTTGCCGGGCGCGTCATCGAGCCTGAACGAGCGCAACGTGTGCGGCGGCGCATCGAGTCCCGCTTTCTTCGCGTGACCGATCTCCGCCTTGTTCGCGCGACGACCGCGCGGCGTGCGCTCACCCTGCTTCGACTCGCGCGTGAGGCGCTGCGTGCCGAAGCCGAGCTGAACCGACGCGAAGCCAGCGTCATCCTTGCTCGTGACGTGGAGCACCGGGTTCGGCGCTGCCTCGACCACGGTGCAAGGGATCTGCTGCCCCTGTTCGTTGAAGATCTGGGTCATCCCGACCTTCTTGCCAATTATTCCGATCATCGTTCTACTCGACCTTGATTTCGACGTCCACGCCCGCCGGCAAGTCCAGCTTCGTCAACGCGTCCACTGTCTGCGCCTTGCTATCGAGGATGTCGATGAGACGCTTGTGTGTCTTCAGCTCGAATTGCTCGCGCGACTTCTTGTCGACGTGAGGTGAGCGAAGCACCGTCCAACGCTGTGTCTTTGTCGGAAGCGGAATCGGACCCGACACCGAAGCGCCAGTCTTCTCAGCCGTCCTCACGATGTCAGCCGATGCCTGATCGATCACTGCGTGATCGAAGGCCTTGAGCCGGATGCGAATTTTGCCAGCCATTTTGCTGTCCTGTTATTGCAGAATTTTTGCAACTACGCCGGCGCCGACGGTTCTGCCGCCTTCGCGGATTGCGAACCTAAGCCCTTCGTCCATTGCAATGGGCGTTATGAGCTCGATCGTCATCTGGACGTTGTCACCGGGCATGACCATCTCCATCCCTTCAGGCAGCTCTACGCTTCCCGGTCACGTCGGTAGTCCTAAAGTAGAACTGCGGCCTATAGCCCTTGAAGAATGGCGTATGACGTCCGCCCTCTTCCTTGGTCAACACATAAACCTCAGCCTGGAACTTGGTGTGAGGGGTGATTGAGCCCCGACTTGGCCAGCACCATACCGCGCTCGATGTCGGTCTTGTCAACGCCTCGCAAGAGCAGGCCGACGTTGTCACCGGCCTGACCCTCGTCCAGGAGCTTTCGGAACATCTCAACTCCGGTGACGACGGTCTTCTTGTCGGCTCCGAAGCCGATCATCGCCACCTCCTCGCCAACCTTGACCTTGCCGCGCTCAATGCGTCCGGTGGCCACGGTCCCTCGACCCGTGATAGAGAACACATCTTCGACCGGCATCAGGAAGGGCTTATCGATCTCGCGCTTGGGCTCTGGGATATAGGCGTCAAGGACGTCCATGAGCTCGCCAATCTTCTGCCCGTACTCGCTATTGGGATCACCCGACTCCAAGGCCTTCAACGCCGAGCCCTTGATGATTGGCGTATCGTCGCCCGGGAACTCGTACTGGCTGAGTAGCTCCCGCACCTCGAGCTCGACCAGGTCCAAGAGCTCAGGATCGTCGACCATGTCGACCTTGTTCATGAACACGACCACGTAGGGCACGTTCACCTGACGGGCGAGCAAGATATGCTCTCTCGTCTGTGGCATCGGGCCGTCGGCTGCACTGACCACCAGGATGGCGCCATCCATCTGGGCCGCCCCTGTGATCATGTTCTTCACGTAGTCGGCGTGTCCCGGGCAGTCTACGTGCGCGTAGTGCCGCTTGGGCGACTCGTACTCCACGTGAGCCGTGGCGATCGTGATCCCTCTTTCTCTTTCCTCAGGCGCCTTGTCGATCTGGTCGAAGGCGACCTTTGATGCCAGGCCCTTGGCCGCCTGGATCGTCGTAATTGCCGCCGTCAACGTCGTCTTGCCGTGATCCACGTGACCAATAGTCCCAACATTCACGTGCGGCTTCGTACGCTCAAATTTCGCCTTGCCCATGGTAGCTCTCGATTCCTATTTGATGATGGTGACCGGCCGAGCAGGACTCGGCCCTTCTGTTGTTGAAAAACCCTGCGGCCGGTTAGGCCTTCACCTTACTCATGATCTCTTCAGACACCGACTTCGGAACTTCCTCGTAGTGGCTGAACTCCATCGAGTACACCGCGCGACCCTGCGTCATTGAGCGCAGTCGCGTCGAGTACCCGAACATCTCGGCGAGCGGTACGAGTGAATCGATCACCTGCGCCTCGCCGCGCTGATTCATTCCGCCGATGCGGCCGCGGCGCGCCGACAGATCGCCGAGCACGTCGCCCATGTAATCCGCAGGCGACACGACTTCGACCTTCATCACTGGCTCGAGCAGGACCGCGCCCGCGCGCTTCGCGCCATCCTTCACCGCCATCGAACCGGCGATCTTGAACGCCATTTCGCTCGAGTCGACCTCGTGGTACGAGCCGTACACCAGCTCGACGTGGACATCGACCATCGGATAGCCCGCGATCACACCGTTCTCGAGCGCTTCCTTGATACCGGCTTCGATCGGATTGATGAACTCACGCGGAATCACGCCGCCGACGATCTTGTCCTCGAACACGAAGCCCTGTCCCTGCTCTGCAGGCTCGACGTTGATGACGACGTGTCCGTACTGTCCCTTACCACCGGACTGACGGATGAACTTTCCTTCGACCTTCTCGACTCGCCTGCGAATCGTCTCGCGATACGCGACTTGCGGCCGGCCGATGTTCGCGTCGACCTTGAACTCACGCTGCATACGGTCGACGATGATCTCGAGGTGCAGTTCGCCCATTCCCGAAATGATCGTTTGACTCGTCTCGGCGTCCGTGTGAACGCGGAACGTCGGATCTTCTTCGGCGAGCTTCTGCAGCGCGATGGCGAGCTTGTCCTGGTCTGCCTTGGTCTTCGGCTCGATGGCGACATCGATAACCGGCGCCGGGAACTTCATCGCCTCGAGCACGATCGGCTTGTCCTCGTTCGCCATCGTGTCGCCGGTGCGCGTGTCCTTGAGACCGATCGCGGCCGCGATGTCGCCAGCGCGCACTTCCTCGATCTCTTCGCGCTTGTTGGCGTGCATCTGCAGCAGACGTCCGATGCGCTCGCGCTTTCCCTTCGTCGCGTTGTAGACGTACGAACCGCTCTGCAGCACGCCTGAGTAGACGCGGAAGAACGTCAGCTTACCGACGAACGGATCGGTTGCGATCTTGAACGCGAGGCCAGCGAACGGAGCGTCGTCGGACACTTCGCGTGTATCGACGAGCTCGTTGTGATCAGGGACGTGTCCTTCGATCGCGGGCACGTCGAGCGGTGATGGCATGTAGTCGATGACCGCGTCGAGCAATGCCTGCACGCCCTTGTTCTTGAACGAGGCTCCGCAGAGAACGGGAACGATATGGTTAGCCACTGTCGCCTTGCGGATGGCGTGGCGAATCTCGTCGACCGTAAGCTCTTCACCGCCGAGGTATTTCTCGAGCATGGGCTCGTCATAGGCGACTGCCGCTTCGATCACGGCGTGGCGCGCTTCCTCGACCGCGTCGTGGAACTCGGCTGGCACGTCGGTCACTTCGAACGTCTTGCCGAGCGATTCTTCATTGAAGACGTACTGCTTGCGCTCGAGCACGTCGATATGGCCGATGAACGTATCGCCGTTTCCTACGGGAATCTGAATCGGGTACGCTTCCTTGGTGAGGCGGTCGCGAATCATCTTGAGGCAGCGGTCGAAGTTCGCGCCGGTGCGGTCCATCTTGTTGGCGAAGATGAGTCGCGGGACACGGTAGCGATCGGCCTGCCGCCAGACAGTCTCCGTTTGCGGCTCGACGCCAGCGACTGAATCGAGCAGCGCGACAGCTCCATCGAGCACGCGAAGCGAGCGCTCGACTTCGACCGTGAAGTCGACGTGCCCCGGCGTATCGATGATGTTGATGCGGTACTCAGGCCCGGTCCCGAGGTCGTCACGCTGACCGTGGCGCGTCCAGAAGCAAGTGGTCGCAGCGGACGTGATCGTGATTCCGCGCTCCTGCTCCTGCTCCATCCAGTCCATCGTCGCGGCGCCTTCGTGCACCTCACCGATCTTGTGCTGCTTGCCCGTATAGTAGAGAATGCGCTCGGTGGTAGTCGTCTTGCCGGCATCGATGTGGGCCATGATGCCGATGTTGCGATACTGTTCGAGCGGGGTGTTGCGTGGCATTGATTATCTGCGTGTCGGGTCTGTCGTAGAACAACAAAAACGCGGGTGGACCGGGCGTCCCATCCGGGACCGGTATCCATCCGCCGCCGCCGGGTGCAGCCGCCACTGAAGCGCAGCTGGGGACTCGAGGCGCGCCGGCATCTCGTCGCCGGCGATCGAATTTTCGTGCAGCCTCTAATTATCACCCGGAGAGGGGCCAAAGTCAACGCCGGCCCGGAGTGAACGAGCGCTCAAGTAACCCCCTACCGCGCCCCGCGTCCTTTTCCAAAGGACCTGCCGAAACTCTGGCTGGACGACCTCTCTTTCCGCCGCTCCCCGAAACAGCTCCGGTCTCCATGCGACTTCCAATTCTTAGTACCCGCTCAGGCATCGCCGCACGCACAGCCCTGGCCCTCGCGCTCGCCGTGGCGATCGTCCCCCTCGCCGGCTGCGCCAGCGATACGACTTCGCCACTCGCCACCACGTCCTTCTCCGCGACCGTGTCCGGCTCCGTCCAGGCGACGCTCAGCGGCCCGGCGCAGGTGGAGCTTCTCCCCGCCACCATCATCGATAGCACCACGGTGCCGGCCAGTGCCCTCCTCGGCCTAGTGGATCACGGCGGGTCTTCGGTGGTCACCTTCCAGTGGGCTGGCACCAGCAAGATCGCAACCGGCGACTACAAGGTCGGAACCGACACAGCGAGCGTCGCCATGATCTACGACACCGGCGCCGGCACGCCCGCCAGCACCTTCGAGGGACAGAGCGGCACGCTCACCATCTCCTCGATGGTCAACGGAGTGGCCCGAGGGACCTTCAGCGTGAGCGCGACATCGCAGGACAGCAGCGCCACCGTGAAATTGAGCGGATCCTTCGTCGCGCCCGTCGTCACGCAGCTCCAGCAGTAGCTCCGCGCTCGGACCGGCGACGCTCGCCGGTACGACGCTTGCGCTCTACGGCCGCTGATGACTCAGCGGCCGGCATCCACGACAACTCCTCAGAAAGCTCCAGCGCGCCGAGCGAAATCGGCACGCTGCGACCGCGTCCGCTGCCCTCGCGTGCTTCGTCGCGCTCGGCGCCGCGGTCGCCGTGGGCGAGACAAGGCGCGGGGACAAGGCCGCGCGGCGCGTCATCGCACCCCGCTCCAATCAACGCGCTACGCAGGCTGCGGAAGTGGTGAGTGCCCTCTGGTCGCCAAACGTGCATCCCTTCGTCGCGCTGGTCGCGGCCGGCGCTATCTCGATGGCAAAGCGCCGCGTCGTGTGGACGCTGCCGCTTGCGTCGGTTGCTGCGATGATCGTCGACCGCGTCACGCGAGAATTCGTTCATCAGAAGCGTCCTCCGCACGCGAGCAATCATCACGGGCTCGAGAAGTACTCTTTCCCGAGCGGCCACACCAGCGCTGCAACCGCTCTCGTCGTCACGCTCGTGCGAGAGCTCGATTCCGTCCGCTCGCGCTTCTCCGGCGACAACGCGACAAACGACACGTGCAGCTCGGCGCGGCGCTCGCCATCGCGGTAGGTTGGTCGCGGCTTTACCTGGACGAGCACTGGGTCGACGACGTGGCAGGCGGCTGGTTGCTCGGTGTCGCCGTTGCCGATGCGATCGCGATCATCGATGGAGCCGTCACCGCTCGCTGACGCTGCGCGGCGAAGAGTTCCGCGACGGAGCTACGAATGACAAAGAGCGGCGGTGCCAGATCTGGCACCGCCGCTCTTTGTTGAATCGAAACCGCCCTACTTCTTCGGCTCGAGGATGTCGCCGATCATATGGTCGGCACCTTCGAGGTGAAGCTTCGTCTCACGATCGGTCGTGCGAGGAAGCGCGGACCTGATCTGAGCGCGCAGCGTCACCAGCTCGCCACGCATCTCCGACTTCGCATCCGCCGAGAGCGGTTGCGGACGCGGGAATCCGGGCGGGAGCGCAACCGCAGCTGCAGCCGTCGTCAGGTGGGTTGAGCTTCCGATCGAGCAGTGTGAGATAGCCGTTCTGCAGCGTGCGGCGGTAAGGATCGATCACCGGACTAGATGACGACAGCTCACTCCAGACTCCGCTCCGCACGTCGTCGAGCATGTTCGCGAGCGAGTAGACGGAGTTCCGGCTCGTCGCGACTGCTTCTCCTTCGAGAAGCCGGTTCATACGGCCGTCGTCGAGCAGACCGCTGAGCACACGCATCTGCGCGTTGTCGATCCTGGCGATCATGCCGCCAGCCTCGATCCGGCTCGAGATATCGGGACGGATGAGGTACGTCGGCGTCTTGAAGACGTTCTCATTGAGGAAGCGAACCGCCTCCGCCTGACGCGCCTTCGACAGCGGCGTGTAGACTGGACCAGGCTGGCTTCCCGACTTGTACTGCACTTCAGCACCACCGACGGTGGTCACGACGTGACTCGCCTCGGTGGCCCACTGCCCGACGGTGCGGTCGTAGATCTCCTTGAGGTCCGAGTTGTCCTCTCCCGGATGAGTCGCAGCCGCAGGGATGTATGTGACGACCTTCGCCAGGTTCTTGAAGCCCCAGCCGGTGGACCATACAGGATTCGCATCGCCGACAGCTTCGGTCGTGGTGCCGAAGCCGCCGTACTCATTGTTCTCGGAGAAGCGATACCAGGGTACGCTGTCCTGCATGCGCGCCCACTGGTCGAGCGTCGGACGCTCCTGGTCCGGAGTGGTGGCACCCGGAATCAGCTTGTAGCCCCACATGATCGCGAACTTGTCGTACGGGCCGATGCGCGGGATGATGTCTTCGAGCGCTATGTGGTCCTCGGGCTGCGCGACGTAGTTGAAGCGCGAGTAGTCCATGATGCTCGGCGAGTGGCCCATCTTGTGGACCCACGACGCGCTGCGAACCGAGTCCGCTGGATAGGTCGAGCTTCCGATCTGATCGTGGCGCAGACCGATCGTGTGACCGATCTCGTGCGCGACGACGAACTCGAGGAGGCGCCCCATGAGCGAGTCGGGCATGGGGAAAGTGCGCGCGCGAGGATCGAGCACGGACGCCTGCGTGAAGTACCAGTCGCGCTGGAGATTCAACACGTTCTGGAAGATGCGCACGGATCCATTGAGGATCTCGCCGGTGCGCGGATCACTCACGTGCGGTCCGACGGCGTTCTCGACCGTGGACGGGAGCCAGCGGATGATCGTGTGCCGAACGTCTTCAGCCGACCAGTCGGGATCGTTGGTGGGCGGATCCATGGCGATGATCGCGTCCTTGAAGCCGGCGGCTTCGAACGCAGGCTGCCAGTCAGTGATCGCCTTTCTGATCCACGGCTTCCACTGCTCCGGCGTCGCCGGATCGACGTAGTAAACGATCTGCTTCTTCGGCACGCAGAGATCGCCGACGCGCTGTGCGGAGCACTCGAGCCGGTAGCGCGTGATGAACTGCCGCTGCGCGGCGCGCTGCTCAGGGGTGCTGAAATCAACGGTGCGCACGGAGAAGAAGCCGACGCGCTCGTCGAAGCGACGAGGCATCATAGGATCGCGCGGGAGCCGCACGAGACTCCAGTGCGCGAGCACGCTCTGCGCGGTCGTGGCTCCGCGTGCCGCGGCGACCGGGGCTGCGCCCCGCGCAGCGGCCGGCGTCGCGGTTCCCGTCTGCGTGGCCTCGACCTCGACGTTGTCCGGGAACGCGATTGCGCGCTCGATGAACGACCGCGCCGGATCGATGTTGCCGTGTATCGATTCGAACTCGGGGACACCCGTCGTGTAGAGCCGCGTGACGTCGATCACCGCTGCGCTGTCGGGGCCGTAAGCCTCGACGTTGAAGACGGCGACGACAGGCGCGTAGTTCGAGTTCTGCACCGCCTGATAGACCGACTTGGTGGAATCAGCGGTGATGAAGAACTCCGGGGAGCGGAGGATGATCTTGTTTCCCTCGCGCTCCCAGCGCAGCGTGCGCTCGCCGAACTCATCTCCACCGTACTCGCCAAAGCCGCCGCCGGGCGCGTTTGGATCTGCAGCGGCAGCGCGCGCGTAGCGTCCGACGAGGAGCATGTCCGTATTGAGCTCCCGCGAGGGGATCTCGAAGTAAAGCTTGTCGCCCACCTGGTGGGTGACGAACATGCCGCGGCGCGTCTTCGCGCTCGCTGGAATCACGCGGTTGTACGGGCGCGGGGCCGCTGGTGCGCCCGCCGCTCCCCGGAGACCGGCGGCGTTCGAGTCGCCGCCAATCGATGCCATCGTGCCCTGCGGCACGCGATTCGGCGAAGGGGTGGGTGCGGGCGCCGGCGCTGGCGTCCGCGAGCATGCCCCGGCAATCACGGCGGTGGCAATGGCGATGGTAGCCGATCTCTTGGTCATACAGAAGATGGAGGGGATGTGGGAGATCTCGAGCGAGAAGTAGCTGCGCGGCCGCTCGCTGGGAGAGGTGCCGTGCTAATTACGCCCAGCATGAGCGAAACGCTCTGGCCAGACACGCGGTGCAAACGTGCGTCTGCGTCGCTCGCGGCACAAGAGGACGACGCGACTGCTGGCCGCGCGCTACCTCAGCCCGGCCGGAGCGCCCTGGCCGCGCACGATGGCGGGCTGCAGCGGCTCGAGCCCGTGCGCCTGGAGGATGCGCGCGGCGTCGCTCGACAGGAGAAATGCAGCGGCGCGGACGGCCGCGCTCGCGGTGCGGAGCCGTCGGAAGGGATGGATAGAGCGAACAGAATCGGTGCGCCGGTCATCGTAACCGAATCGTTGGGCGCCAGCGCTGGGACGCGCACGGAAGCGCGCGCGTATGCAGCTGCATACGCCGGATCGCCGAGGTCGATTGCTGAGGGGAGCGCGATAAAGTCGAGGGCTGCTCCGCGCGCTATGCTCTCGTATGTCCAGATGTAATCGAGCGCGTGAGCCTGAACGAGCGCGACCTGATCCGCTTCGCGCGGCCGAACGTTCCGCGACGGCGCCGCGGCGAGAAGCCGCTGCGCCAGCCCTGGCTGCTTGTAATACATCTCGGCGAGCTTCATCGAGATGAGTGCACGGTACCCTGACGGATCCGTACTGGGGTCTGCGCGGCCGACCTCGACACCTTTCGACGTAACGACATCCCGCCAATTGGATGCGTTGATGCGGTCCGCGCCACGCGACCGTGGCGTGTATGCGATCACCATGTGATCGCGCGCAAAGAGCGCATACCAACTCGTTTTCGCCGGTCCGATGTACTGTGCGAATACGTCTGGATCAGCAAGGATTACGATATCCGGATTGCGGCCAAGCTCGTTGATGCGGCGCGCGATCTCGAGGCTCGCACCTGGCTCGACGCTGTATGTCACGTGGTTGGCCGCGGCGAAGGTATCGAGCACCGCGCGGATCGGCTTGGTAACGGATGCAGCAACCATCACATCGACATGCGCCGCCGTGGCGCTGCTGCGTTCGCTGCTGCCGCCGCCGCACGCAGCGACGAGTGCGCAGCCAGCGACAAGCGCGCGACCTGATGTACGACGGTGGAACATTGCGATATGCATGGCAATATGCATGAGCGAGCGTTGGAGGTTCCGACGAAGGTAATAGTAGCTGAACGCCAGCCGGCGCGATCACAGCGTGTACATGCGAGAGCGCGAATATGACCGCTGCGTTGCAGCGCTCGCAGTGGAATCGTAACTTCGCCTCGTGCGCGCGCTCCGCGATAGTAGCAGCTCGTCGCGGCGCATGCAGGCTCGGGAACCGCGCATGCGAGGAAATCGGTCATGGCTGGTGATGCTGTCGATGGGAGGCGCCTGGGTGCGCTCGTGCAGGCTGTGCGGACCGGCGAGCGGGCAACGGTCAAGCTGCTGCTCGCGCGCCACCCGGAGCTTCGCCGCGAAATCGACGCGCGCCTGGCTGACGACTTCGGAGCGACGCTCCTCATCGAGGCGGTGCGTCGCGGCGATACCGAGTTAGTCGACGTCCTGCTGGATGCCGGCGCCGACATCAACGCCCGCAGCGACTGGTGGGCCGGTGGGTTCGGAGTGCTCGATTCTTGCTCGGCGGAAATGGCGACCCATCTGATCGAGCGCGGCGCCGACGTCGATGCTCACGCCGCCGCCCGGCTCGGTATGGCCGATCGGCTTCGCGAGCTCGTCGCTGCGGATCCGAGTGTCGTTCACGCGCGCGGCGGCGACGGACAGACGCCGCTCCACTTCGCTGCGAATCGTGAGATCGCCGCCTATCTGCTCGACCACGGCGCGCAGATCGATGCGCTCGACGTCGATCACGAGTCGACGCCGGCGCAGTACATGACCGGCGATCGCGCCGAAGTCGCGGCATTCCTCGTCGAGCGCGGCTGCCGCACCGACATCATGATGGCCGCGGCGGTCGGTGACCTGCAGCTCGTCGAGAGGCATCTAGAGCGCGATCCTGCGTCAGTTGCGACAACAGTCTCGAGCGAGTGCTTCCCGATGGCGAACTCACGCGCCGGGGGAACGATCTACATCTGGACACTGGGCGCCGGAAAGTCGGCTCACATGGTCGCCCACGAGCGCGGCCGGCACGACATTCTCGCGCTACTGATGGCGCGCAGCACGCCGACACTGCGCCTTGCGCGCGCGTTGGAGATCGGAGACGAAGAGCTCGCCCGGGATCTCGTGGCGGGCGACCCGTCCCTCCTCACCCGGCTCTCGCAAAGCGAGCGTAACGCGATCAGCCGCGTTGCGTCGCGCAACGACACCACGACACTGCGCGCGATGATCGCCTTCGGATGGCCCGTCGATGTCACCGATGACAGCGGCACTACACCGCTGCACTGGGCAGCGTACCACGGGAACGTCGCCGCCGCTGAGGCGCTCCTCGCGGCTGGTGCGCGAACCGACCGGACGGAATCGCAATTCGGCGCCGCGCCAATCGGTTGGGCGCTTCATGCGTCGGCGCACGCGGGCCCGCACCGCGCGCGGGAAGATTACGTCGCTGTCGTGGCGCGACTGCTGGATGCAGGCGCGCAAGTCGACGGAGCTGTGGGGCCGAGCGGCGCGAGCGACGAAGTCATCGCTCTGCTGCGCTCACGCGGTCTGACAGCGTGAGAGCGTAGCCGCGAGTGAAGCTACGGCGTCGGAAGCGTCAGTGTGAACGTGCTGCCGCGGCCGAAGACACTCTTCACCGTCAGCTCGCCACCCATTCCGCGCGCTAGGTCGCGACTTATGGCGAGGCCGAGCCCGACGCCATCTTGGGTACGCGTGAGCCGCGCATCGACCTGAACGAACGGATCGAATATCCTGTCGATCTGATCCGCTGGGATTCCACAGCCTGAATCGGTTACCGTGAGCGCCACCGAGCCAGCGGTCTGCACGCACCCGACAGTGATGGAGCCACCCGGTTCGGTGAACTTGATCGCGTTGGTCAACAGGTTGAGCACGATCTGGCGCAGCTTCTCGCGGTCCGCGCTCACTACGACGCGCTGATCGCACGGAGCGGCGGTGAAGTTCAGCTGCTTGTCGTGCCGTTGTGGGGCGGTCAGCGCATCGCACGTTGCGACGACCTCGTGGAGCGGCACTGCGGCGGTGTCGTAGTGAACCGCCTTTGCCTCGACTCGCGTATAGTTGAGGACACCGTTGATGAGGCCAAGCAGGTGTCGCTGGCTCTTGCGGATGCGGGAGAGCGAGAGCTGCTGCTCGTCCGTGACGGGTCCGTGAACACCGAGCTCCATCAGCTCCGCGTAGCCTTCGATAGCGTTGAGCGGGGTGCGGAGCTCATGGCTCATCACCGCGAGGAACTCGCTCTTGGCGCGGGTCGCGGCTTCTGCTTCAACCCGCGCGGCCTTCTCGCGGACCAGCGCGTCGCGCAGCTCCGCTTCGAGCAGCTCGCGTCGCCTGATCTCGGTCGCGAGCGCCGCCGCGCGTTGCTGCAGTAGCGCGACCTCCACCAGCGCGAGCTCCGCATCGCCGGCGTTCCGCTCCGCCGGACGCACCGACTCGTGCTCACGGCAGATCGCTTCGAAGTGCGCCGTGTGTGAGACGTCGGCGAAGTTGCGGAGGTCGTACGCGCACAACAACGAGAGCTCGTGAGTCGCGGCGAACTCGTTCCACAATCGCTCGAGCGCAATCGCGCCACTCGCATTTCCGTCGCGCCAGAGAAGATCGACCATCTCGCCGTAGGCGTGGAGCGGCGCGGACGCTGGCGCATCGCCCAGTGTGCGAGCCGCGGCGTCGCTCAGCCCGATCATGAATCGCTCGCGATTAGGCAGCCCATCGACCATGAAGCTGCGCAGCATCTCCGCTGCATCGATCCATTCCACGCAGGCGTTGTGCATCGGAGCGATGCGCGCGGCAAAGGCGCCACGGTGCGCCGCGCTCGCTATGATGAGAGTAGGCCGGTTCGCACGCGCCGCGTTCGCAACGAAGTCGGCCACAGTCACCGCGAGGAGTGCATCATCCTCGTAGAACTGCACGGCGTGCGTGTGGCCGCGGCGCTCGTCGTGCATGGGCGCCTCGCCGTGTGGCGACCGATGGGAGGATTCGTTGCTGAGGGTGCCTGACTGCTGCATCAAAACTCGGGTCGAGACCGAAACAAGCCAGCCTTAACACTATCACTGTATGGCGCTCGCTGCCAAGGCAGACGGCGCGCAGTCGACATCGGATGCAAAGAAAAAGCCCCGACTGCTCAGCTGAGCAGTCGGGGCCGGCCGCGCGTTCGGGCCGGAGCTACCAGCGGTAGTGCGCGAAAGCCTTGTTGGCTTCGGCCATACGGTGGGTGTCTTCCTTCTTCTTGATGGCGTTGCCCTCACCCTTGCTCGCCGCAATGATCTCGGCGGCCAGCTTGTCGGCCATCGACTTCTCGTTGCGACTGCGCGAGTAGCTGATGAGCCAGCGCATTGCGAGCGCAGTACGGCGCTCGGGACGCACTTCAACCGGCACCTGATACGTAGCGCCACCGACGCGGCGGCTCTTCACCTCGACCACCGGCTTGAGATTGGTGATCGCCTGCTTGAAGATCGTGACGCCAGGCTGGCTTGTCTTCGACTCGACGCTGTCCATCGCAGAGTTGAAGATGCGCTCGGCGGTGCTCTTCTTCCCCTGGTACATCAGCACGTTCACGAACTTCGCGACGGTCTGGCTGTCGTAGCGCGCGTCAGGAAGGATGGGACGCTTGATTGCCTTTTTTCGACGGCTCATGCTACTTCTTCCCCTTTGTGGCCGGAGCTCCAGCCTTTGGCTTCTTCGTACCGTACTTGGAGCGGCTACGGTTGCGGCCGTTGACCCCAGATGCGTCCAGAGTGCCGCGAACGATGTGGTAGCGGACGCCCGGCAAGTCCTTCACGCGCCCACCGCGAATGAGCACGATCGAGTGCTCCTGAAGATTGTGTCCCTCGCCGGGGATGTATGCGGTGACTTCGAAGCCGTTGGTCAGGCGAACGCGCGCAACTTTGCGAAGCGCGGAGTTGGGCTTCTTGGGAGTGGTGGTGTACACGCGAGTGCACACGCCACGCTTCTGCGGGTTTGACTTCAGCGCTGGCGCCTTCTCCTTCTTTGCCACATCGCTGCGGCTCTGGCGGACCAGCTGATTGATTGTCGGCATTTACTATGGATCGACAAGGAAAGGCCTCTCCTTCGTGGAGTGACCACAGCCTGAAGAATTTAGAGGGCTGATGCCCCAACTGCAACCCGCGGCGCGCTCTGGGTTACATTGGGACATGCGCCCGCTCCGACTCTTCGCGACCGTCATCGCGCTCATCGGAGCGGCAGCGACTCGATGGAGTGCGCCACCGGCATCGCCGGCAGTGATTGCGAGCGTGCATCGCGCTGCCGATCGCGGCACAGCCGAGGCGTACGCGGCCCACGGCACAGCCGGTCCCGGGCGCGTTGCCGAGCCGGCCGTTGTCCTCCAGCCGGCGCCGGCTGTCGAGGTAGTGGGCGGCCCACATTCGCAGGCGCACCCGCGATCCGGTCGCGCGCCTGGTGCGCGCATGGCCGAGCCGATCGCGCGTCACCTCACACGGCTGCGGCTCTTTTACGCAGCGCGAGTCGCGCCAGCACTCCAAACGCTCGAGCGCTGCGGCTACCGAGCTACCGCGCCCCCTCCCCGCGCTGCGGCTTCGCTTCGAGAAAACCTGACGGCATAGTGCCGCGAGTCGGATGACCGCGGGCACCCGCCGTCACGTACCGACAACACATTGCCAAACAACTCGAATGCTCCCGCGACGCCAACGCGCGCCGCGGGCGGCGATGCGTCACGGCTTCAGTGGCTGCGCCGCGAGCCGGGCCTCGCGATACTCATCGCGTCGGTCGCCATCATGCTCCTCGCGTTCCTCATTCCACGCGAGACGCGCGCCATCATGGTATACGGCGCGGGCGTACTCACGCTGCTGGGAATTGTGCTCGTCCTGAGGCATGGCCCTGATAACAACGCCGAGCGCGGCGTCTGACGGAGTGCAATTGCTCGGGAAGGTGACCACGCCACCACGAGGCGGCCGCCTTCCTGGGCACATCGTTGCAGTAAGGACAGCATGAACGCACCCATCGCGATCGCCGCTATCCTGGCCACTGTCGGTCTGCTACTGGGCGGATCGGTCTTACTAACGCGACTGGTCGGGCGCATCGGCGTGCCGGTTGCGCTTGGCTTCATCCTGCTCGGGATACTGGCCGGCGACGAAGGGATCATCGGCATTCAGTTCGAGAGCTACACGACGGCGTTCCGGCTCGGCGTCGCCGCACTCGTACTCATCCTCTTCGCTGGTGGACTGAACACTCCAGCAGAGTCATTGCGCGAGGTGATAGTTCCTTCGGCGCTTCTCGCGACAGCGGGCGTCGCGCTGACTGCCGGCATTCTCGCGATAGCTGCACACTTTGCAGGGATGTCTTGGTCAGCAGCGCTGCTCATCGGCGCGATCGTTTCGTCGACTGACGCTGCGGCAGTGTTCGCGAGTCTGCGCGGGACGGGGCTGTCGCTCAAGACGCGCGTGGCGCGCACGCTGGAAGCGGAGTCCGGCCTCAATGACCCTGTCGCTGTGATCCTGACGCTGGCTCTGACGGCGTTGGCACTGGGCGGCACGTCTGCGCCGCACGCGCTGTGGGCGATCCCGCGCGAGGCCCTGCTACAGCTAGTCGTCGGCGCCGCAGCCGGTGTTGTGACTGGGCGGCTTGGCCGACGGATGTTGCTCCACGCGCGACTCGACGCGAGCGGATTGTACCCAGTTCTCACGATCGCGATCGCGCTGACCGCGTACGGGCTCACCTCGATCGCTCACGGCAGCGGCTTCCTCGCGGTGTACATCGCGGCCGTGCTTCTCGGTAGAGATCTACCGTATCGCGCCGGCATCGTCCGCGTTCACGACGCACTGGCGTGGGTCGGGCAGATCGCGATGTTCATCGTGCTCGGGCTGCTGGTCTCTCCGACACATCTCATTGGAGCCGCCGGACCAGGACTATTCCTGGCAGCTGTACTCACTCTCGTTGCGCGGCCGGTGGCCGTCGCACTCACACTGGTGCCATTCGGGTATTCGCCGCGTGAGACACTGTTCATGAGCGTCGTCGGATTGCGCGGCGCCGTGCCGATCGTGCTGGCGACTATTCCGGTGATCGCTGGCGTTCACCGCGCGGAATCGATCTTCGACACGGTGTTTTTCATCGTCGTCGTGAACGCGGTCGTGCCGGGCTCCGTCGTGGCGTATCTCGCACGCTGGCTCGGCGTGACTGCCCTCGTCGCGCCCGAGGCCACCACGACCGTAGTCGTCGAGTCCAGCGTTCCGACGCGTAATAGCGTGCGGTCATACTTCATCGACAAGGCGCTCCCGGTATGTGGAGCGGTCCTGTCGGACGTTCCGTTCCCACCGCAATCAGCGGCAACGATGATAGTGCGCGGGGCCGCGATAATCGCAGCCGACGGATCGACGCGCCTCCGCGAAGGGGATCACGTGTACGTCCTCAGCACACCCGAGACCGAGGGGACCATTCAGCTTCTGTTCGGACGCGGCGAAGTGGAAGAGTGAAGTGTGCCGCGAGCCGCGCAGCGTCCGAAACGACAATGGCACCCCGATCGGGGTGCCATTGTGATCAAGCGAGCGTGATCGGCTACTCTGTGAGTTTGGCCGCGGCTGCAGCGGCCTTCGCTGCGCGACCGAACTCCTCGTCCTCGTCACCTGCGGCGAGGATTTCTTCCATGGTCGGCTCGGGAATCTCGTCGCTCAGGATCGGCGGAGGAGTCATTCCCTCGATGTCCACTTCCTGATATCGGTAGAGCCCCGTTCCAGCCGGAATGAGGTGTCCAATGATGATGTTCTCCTTCAGACCCATGAGGTCGTCCTTAGCGCCGCGGATTGCTGCATCCGTAAGCACTCTGGTCGTCTCCTGGAACGAAGCAGCCGAGATGAAGGACTGTGTCGTGAGAGAAGCCTTCGTGATGCCGAGGAGGAGCGGCTCCGATTTGGCTGGAGTCTTCCCCTTCTTCACCGCGCGCTCATTGATATCGCGGAAGATCGCGCGATCAACGTGCTCTGCCTCGAGGAACTCGGTCTCCCCTGAGTCGAGCACACGCTCCTTCTGCAGCATCTGACGGACGATGACACCGATGTGCTTGTCGCTGATCTTCACGCCCTGCAGGCGGTACACTTCCTGAACCTCGTTCAGTAGATACTCCTGCACCGCGCGCGGTCCCTTGATGCGCAGAATATCGTGCGGATTGACCGGCCCTTCTGACAGACGGTCTCCCGCACGTACGCGATCACCTTCGTGCACACGCAGGTGCTTGCCCGAGGCAACTTCGTAAACCTGTGCCTCGGAGGCGTCGTCGGCCACCATCACGCCGTTGTCGCTGCGCATCGGCTGCACGAAGATCTCGCGCTTGCCGCGCTTGATGTCACCGAAGCGAACGATACCGTCAATCTCCGAGATCGTGGCAGGATCCTTCGGCTTGCGCGCCTCGAACAGCTCAGCGACGCGCGGCAGACCACCGGTGATGTCGCGAGTCTTGTACGCCTCACGACTGATCTTGGCGATGATCGCACCCGGCGTGACGTGCTCACCATCATTGATGATGAGCTGAGCGCCGACCGGAATCACGAAGTCGCGGACGCGCTGATCCTTGCCGCCCTTGACCTGCCAGATCTCGATGTGAGGGTGAAGCTTCTTCTCACGATCCTCGATGACGACACGCTGCCGGAGACCGGTGAGCTCGTCGAGCTCCTCGGAGACCGACTCGTCTTCGACGAGATCGACGAACCGAACAGTACCTTCGACATCGGCGATGATCGGCGTCGTGTACGGATCCCAGGTGAAGATCACCTGGTCGCGCTTCACTTCGTCGCCATCGTTCAACATCATCGTGGCACCGAGCGGCACCTGAAGACGCGCACCGACACCGACCGAGCGGTCGCCCGACGGACGGATGGTGAGCTCGCCTTCGTACGAGGTGACGATCTTCTGTCCCTCGGTGTTGGTGACAGTCACCAGTCGATCGCCGAACTCGATGACGCCCGCGACCTTGCTCTTGCGTGCGGTCTGCTCGGCGATACGTGCAGCGGTACCACCGATGTGGAACGTGCGCAGCGTGAGCTGCGTTCCGGGCTCGCCGATCGATTGTGCCGCGATGATGCCGACGGCCTCGCCCTTGTCCACCATTCCCATGGTGGCCAGGTTGCGGCCGTAGCACATCTGACACAGTCCGCGCTTCGCTTCGCAGGTGAGTACCGAGCGAATCTTCACCGTCTCGATCCCCGATTCTTCGATCTCGCGCGACGTCTCTTCGCTGATCAGTTGGCCCGCCTCGACCAGCAACGTCGGGCGACCACTGGCATCACGCTCCTGCGGATCGAACACATCGACCGCAGCGACGCAGCCGACGATACGCTCCGACAGTGGCTCGATGACGTCCTCGCCTTCCTTCAGCGCGCCGACCTCGAGGCCGTTGACCGTGCCGCAATCCTCTTCCGTGATCGTGACATCCTGCGCGACGTCCACGAGACGACGCGTGAGATATCCGGCATCAGCGGTCTTGAGCGCGGTGTCCGCGAGTCCCTTGCGTGCACCGTGCGTCGAGATGAAGTACTCGAGCACCGAGAGTCCTTCGCGGAAGTTGGACTTGATCGGGCTCTCGATGATCTCACCGATACCACCGGTGAGCTTCTTCTGCGGCTTCGCCATCAGTCCGCGCATTCCGGCGAGCTGACGGATCTGGTCGCGCGATCCGCGCGAGCCAGAGTCGAACATCATGAACACGGGGTTGAAGCCCTGGTGCGACTCACGCATCGCCTTGACCATCGCATCTGCGATGTCGTTGTTAGCGTGGGTCCACGTGTCGATGACTTTGTTGTAGCGCTCGCCGTTGGTGATGTTACCGGTCTGGTACGCGCGCTCGAAACGCTCGACGCGAGCTTCAGCTTCGCGAAGCAGCGTTTCCTTCTCCGCTGGTATGTGAAGGTCCTCGATTCCGATCGACACACCACCGCGTGTCGCGTTGCGGAAGCCGAAGTCCTTCAGGCGATCGAGTAGTTGCACGGTCGCCGCGAGTCCAGCGCGGCGGTAAGCCTGGAACACGAGCTCGCCGAGCGCCTTCTTCTTCATCTCCTTATTGAGGAAGCCGATCTCTGCTGGAACGATCGCGTTGAACATCGCGCGACCCGCAGTGGTGGCTTCCCAACGCGCGCCGTTGATGTCGTCGACCCAGAAGCGGATCGGAGTGCTGTACGACACACGCCCCGCCGACATCGCCATCTCCACTTCGGCCACGTTGGCGTACATCTTGGCCGTCTTCGAGACTTCCTCGAAGTTCGGCGGCGCCTTCGTCGCGAAGTAGCAGCCGAGCACGATGTCCTGGCTGGGCTCGGCGACCGGACGTCCGTCGGACGGCTTGAGGATGTTGTTGCTCGACAGCATCAAGAGACGCGACTCCAACTGCGCCTCGAAGGAGAGCGGCACGTGCACCGCCATCTGATCGCCATCGAAGTCCGCATTGAACGCCGCGCACACCAATGGGTGAATACGAATTGCCTTGCCTTCGACCAAGACCGGCTCGAACGCCTGGATACCCAGACGGTGAAGCGTCGGAGCACGGTTCAGGAGCACCGGATGGTCGCGGATGATCTCCTCGAGGATCTCGTACACCTCGGGCGATTCCTTCTCCACGATCTTCTTGGCGCGCTTCACCGTCTCGGCGATTCCCTTCTCGACGAGCTTGTGAATGATGAACGGCTTGAACAATTCCAGCGCCATCGCCTTCGGCAGACCGCACTGGTGCAGTCTGAGCTCAGGGCCGACGACGATGACCGAACGGCCAGAGTAATCGACGCGCTTGCCGAGCAGGTTCTGACGGAAGCGTCCCTGCTTTCCCTTGAGCATGTCGGACAGCGACTTGAGCGGACGCTTGCCGCGCCCACGGATCGCCTTGGAGCGACGACCGTTGTCGAACAACGCGTCCACCGCTTCCTGGAGCATGCGCTTCTCGTTGCGCAGAATGACTTCTGGCGCACGGTGAGCAATCAGCTTGACGAGGCGGTTGTTGCGATTGATGACGCGACGGTAGAGATCGTTCAGATCGGACGTCGCGAAGCGTCCGCCATCGAGCGGGACGAGTGGGCGCAGGTCAGGCGGAATCACCGGAACGACGTCCAGGATCATCCACTCGGCCTTGTTGCGCGCCTCGCCTGAATCGCCCGAGTTGCGGAACGCGTCTACGATCTTGAGCCGCTTGAGGAGCTGCTTCTTGCGGTGCTGCGAGTTCTCATCGACGAGCTGCTCACGCAGCTCGGTCGCGAGCGTATCGACGTCGATGCGACGCAGAAGCTCGCGCACGGCTGGAGCGCCGATGTCGGCGAGGAACGCCGCATCGCTCTCCTCGCGCGCCTTCGTCTTGAGCGTGAGATACTCGTCCTCGTCGAGCAGCTGATTCGGGCGCACGTCCTGCTGCCCCGGATCGATGACGACGTAGTTCGAGTAGTAGATGACCTTCTCGAGATCACGCAGCGTGAGGTCGATGAGATTTCCCATCGGCGACGGCAGCGTCTTGAAGAACCAGATGTGAGCGACCGGCACCGCGAGCTCGATGTGTCCCATGCGCTCGCGACGCACGCGCGACAGCGTCACCTCGACGCCGCAACGATCGCAGATCACTCCGCGATAGCGGATGCGCTTGTACTTGCCGCAGTGGCATTCCCAGTCCTTGACGGGACCGAAGATGCGCTCGCAGAAGAGACCGTCCTTCTCCGGCTTGAACGACCGGTAGTTGATGGTCTCAGGCTTGAGAACCTCACCCCACGACCACCAGTCGCGCAGGCCGGCCATCGCCAGCCGCTCGCGCTCCTTGGGATCCTTGGGGCCGCGGATCTCCTCCGGAGAGGCGATCCGCACCTGGATGTAGTCGAACGCCGATACGCGCGCGTCGCGCGAATTGCGAAAATCAATCATTTATCACCACGCTCCCATTGCCGTCAGCGGCGGCGCCATCAGCGATGGCGTTCATTCGGGCGGCAAACCCGAACTCGTTGGCGCCCATGCGTACATGGATTCCAAGTGCCTTGAGCTCCTGCACGAGCACGTTGAACGATTCCGGCGTTCCCGGCTCGGGCAGGTTCTGGCCCTTCACTATCGCTTCGTAAACCTTGCTGCGTCCGTTCACGTCGTCCGACTTGACGGTCAGGATCTCCTGCAACGTGTGGGCTGCGCCGTACGCCTCCAGCGCCCACACTTCCATCTCTCCGAAGCGCTGGCCGCCGAACTGCGCCTTACCGGCGAGCGGCTGCTGCGTCACCAGTGAGTACGGCCCAATGCTGCGCGCGTGGATCTTGTCGTCCACGAGATGCGACAGCTTCAGCATGTAGATCGTGCCGACCGTCACAGGCGAGTTGAACGTCTCACCGGTACGACCATCCCGCAGGCGCACCTTGCCGCCAGGCGTGATGCCGGCGAGCCTGATCAGCTCGACCGCTGCAGCATCGACATCCATGTCACTCTTCGACTCGATCGCAGTCGCGAGCGAGTTGAGCTCGAGATTCCGCAGCAGCGAGGCCGGAGCCGTGCCACCACGCTTCTCCAGATCCTTGATCTGTCCGGCGTACTGCGCGCGCGTCGTCGGGCTGTACTCCTCGTCCTCCGCCGCGGTGGTGTGGAACGTCTTCTGATTCTCGATCTCCGCGGCTTCACGCGCCACGATGTCCTTCGCCGCTGTGACCACGAAGTCACGGATACGATTGTAGATAGCCTTCGTCCCTGCCGCGCGCGCGCGGACTCCGAGATCATTGAGCGTCGCATCCGAAAGCAGCTCGATGCGGGAGTTCGGATCCGCCGTCTTCGGCCTGAGATCAGCCAGCATCGCGCGGATTTCTTCATCGGTCATCCTGAAGTTCTCGCCGCCCAGCTGTAGCGCGTCGCGAACCCACGTGAGCGCTGCAAGCTTGAGCAACAACCCGATCTCGAGCTCGTTGGCGCCCTGGAACACCGGCGTCTTGGCGTAGAAGCCGAGCAGGCTTCCAGCCCAGCCGAGGTGCGTCTCCAGAATCTGGCCGACGTTCATGCGCGACGGCACGCCGAGCGGATTCAACACGATGTCGACCGGCCGCCCGTCTGGCATGAACGGCATGTCTTCCTCGGGAACGATTCGCGCAACGATACCCTTGTTGCCGTGGCGTCCCGCCATCTTGTCGCCGACGGAGATCTTGCGCTTCTCCGCCATGTAGACCTTCACGAGCTGAATGACGCCAGGCGGCAACTCGTCCGGCTGTAACACCCGGTCGATCCGCTCCTCGGCCTTCTCCTCGATCTTCGCCTTCTCATCGTTTGCTGCGTCGATGATCTCGCGCATACGGTCGTTGACGCTTCTGTCTTCGACACGCAGCGTCTTCAGATCGAGCGTCGCGAACTTCATCTCGTCGAGCATCTGGCGCGTGAGCGTGGTTCCCTGCGGAATCGCCTCCTCGACAGTGCCTGACTTGAGCGCCAGCGCGACGATCTGTCCGTCGAGGAGCTCGACGAGCTCGCCATCGCGCACTTCATTGACGCGGATCTTCTCGAGACCTTCGACGCGACGGATCTCACCGATCCGCTCGCCGCGGTCCTTCTCGACCACCTGGTCTTCCACGCGCGAGAAGATCTTGACGTCGATCACGACGCCTTCCATTCCCGGTGGCACCTTGAGCGACGAGTCCTTCACGTCCTTCGCCTTCTCACCGAAGATCGCCGTGAGCAGCTTCTCTTCAGGCGAAAGCTCCGTCTCGCCCTTCGGCGTGATCTTACCGACGAGGATGTCGCCCGGCTTGACGTGCGCACCGATGCGAACAATTCCACGCTCGTCGAGATCCGTGAGCGCTTCCTCTGCAACGTTCGGAATTTCCTTCGTGATCTCTTCCTGTCCGCGCTTGGTATCGCGGACGTGAAGCTCGAGCTCCTGGATGTGGATCGACGAATACACGTCGTCCTTCACCAGACGCTCGCTCAGGACAATGGCGTCCTCGAAGTTGTGACCGTACCACGGCATGAATGCCACCGTGACATTCGCGCCGAGCGCAAGCTGGCCCTGCTCTGTCGACGCACCGTCCGCAAGCACGTCGCCAGCAGCGACACGCTGGCCGCGTCTCACGAGCGGACGCTGGTTGATCGCGGTGTCCTGGTTGGTACGCCAGTACTTCTTCAGCCGGTAGCGGTCGTGCTGGGTGAGGCGCGCTAGCGGCCGATCGTTCTTGTTCTTCGTCTGCGCGTCGTCGGCGTCCACGACGATCTCGTCGGCTGTGACGCTCGACACGAGTCCCGCGCGGCGTGCAACGACTACCGCGCCAGAATCCTTGGCGACCTTCTCTTCGAGCCCCGTGCCGCAAACTGGCGTGCGCGGGTTCAGCAGAGGGCACAGCCTGACGTTGCATGTTCGAGCCCATGAGCGCGCGGTTCGCGTCATCGTGCTCGAGGAATGGGATGAGTGCGGCGGCGATCGAAACGAGCTGCTCCGGCGCGACATCCATGTAATCGATGCGGTCCGGCGGTGAGAGCGGAACATCGCCGCCCTGCCGGCACAGCACGAGCTCATCGACGAACGAGCCGTCGGAGTTCAGCGCTGCGTTCGCCTGCGCGATGATCGCGCCTTCCTCACGGTTGGCGTCGAGCCACGCAATCTCCTTCGTGACCTTGCCGTTCTTCACGACGAAGTACGGCGTCTCGATGAAGCCGAGATCGTTGACGCGCGCGAACGTCGCGAGCGACGTGATGAGCCCGATGTTCGGACCCTCGGGCGTCTCGATCGGGCACATGCGGCCGTACTGCGAGTAATGCACGTCGCGCACCTCGAAGCCGGCGCGCTCACGCGTCAGGCCGCCAGGTCCGAGCGCTGACAGGCGACGCTTGTGCGTGAGCTCTGCCAGCGGGTTGGTCTGATCCATGAACTGCGACAGCTGCGACGATCCGAAGAACGCCTGGATCACCGCGGAAACGGTGCGTGCGTTCACGAGATCGTCGAGCGAGATCTTCTCGGGATCGGTGTTGATCGACATGCGCTCCTTCACGAGCCGAGCCATGCGCGATAGACCAACGGAGAACTGGTTCGCTATGAGCTCGCCGACGGAGCGGATGCGACGGTTGCCAAGATGATCGATATCATCGACGTCACCGCGCCCCTCGTGCAGCTCGATGAGGTAGCGGATGATCGCGACGAAGTCTTCCTTCGTGAGAACTGTCTCGCCAGCGGGCCGGTTCGTGTTGAGCCGCTGGTTGATCTTGTAGCGCCCGACGCGTCCGAGATCGTAGCGCTTCGGGGAGAAGAACAGCCGGTTCAACGCATCGCGAGCGGTCTCGCGATTGGGCGCGTCGCCGGGCCGCAGCAGCGAGTAGATCTGCTTGAGCGCTTCGTCTTCGGCCTTGGTCGGATCCTTGAGCAGCGTGTTGCGAATCAGCATCGACTCGGCGCGTCCCGATGGGACGAACACGTAAGCCTTGCCGATCTCCTTCGAGCGCAGGCGCTTGACGACCGCGTCGGTGAGCAGCTCGCCGGCCTCGGCGATCACCTCGCCGGTGTTGGTATCGATGACATCCACTGCGATCGTGCGACGCACGGGGCGCTCGCCGCGCTCGACTGCATCCATCTCATCGCGAAGGTCCACGAGCGTGTAAGACGCGAAGACCTTGACGGTGTCGATGTTGAGACGGCGCAGACGGTTGAAGACTTCCTCGGTCAGCTCGTCGCCTTCCTTCACGAGAAGCTCGGACTCGTCGCGCTCGCGTTGCGCGCGAGCCTTCTTCGTCTTGAGCTTCGGAGCTTCGGGGTCGTGCGCCTCACCGGCGAGCGAGATGTCCTCGGCGATGATTGCGCCGATCACTTCGCGCAGGTCGGTGCGGCTCTCACGCTTCTTCACGAGATCGAGCTCGCGAACGGCGAAGAAGAGACGCAGGATGTCGGAATTGGAGCCGTAGCCGAGCGCGCGGAGGAGCGCGGTGGCCGGGAACTTCTTCTTCTTGTCGATGTGGACGTAGATCACGTCGTGGATATCGACAGTGAACTCGACCCAGGATCCGCGGAATGGGATGATGCGGGCCGAGATGAGACGCTGGCCATTCGGGTGAGTGGCCTCCTCGAACACGACACCGGGCGAGCGGTGAAGCTGGCTGACGATGACGCGCTCAGCGCCGTTGATGACGAACGTCCCGAGCGAGGTCAACAGCGGCAATTCGCCGAGGTAGACCTCCTTCTCGATGATGTTCTTCGGGCGCTTGCCGTCGGCCGTCTCTTCGAACACGACGAGCTGCAGCGTCGCCTTAAGAGGCGCGCTGTACGTCATGTCACGCTCGATGCACTCCGCTACGGAGTACTTCGGCTCGCCGACCGTATAGCTCTTGAAGTCGAGCGAGAAATTCTCGTGCACGTCCGTGATCGGGAACAGATCCTTGAAAACGCGCTCGAGGCCGAGGTCCTCCCTCTCGTGCTCCGCGGCGTCGCGCTGCAACAGCGACTGGAACGCCTGTACTTGAATGTCGAGGAGATGGGGCATCTGCATCCCTGTCTCCAACTTTGCGAACGATATCTGCTTCAACGATTCTGGCATAAACTCACCTTTGGGCACAGGCGCAAACGGCTCCGCCCCGGATGCCGCTTTGATTTTTCGGCATCCGGGTTGGAGCAACGGGTAACTACAGGACCTTCAGTTGTGATGGTTACTTGACCTCTACAACCGCACCCTGCTCTTCCAACTTCGCCTTCATCGAGGCTGCCTCGTCCTTCGAGACGCCCGATTTCACAGTGCTCGGCGCGCTATCGACGAGGTCCTTGGCTTCCTTCAGCCCGAGACCGGTCAGCTCGCGCACGACCTTGATGACCTGGATCTTCTTCGCGCCAGCTTCCTTGAGCTGCACGTCGAACTCGGTCTTCTCCTCGACGGCCGGAGCCGCCGCGCCGCCGGCACCGCCGGCAGCTGGAGCGCCACCACCGACCGGAGCGGCCGCTATGGTGACGTTGAACTTCGTCTTGAAGGCCTCGACGAGCTCGGACAGCTCGAGCACCGTCATGTTGCCGATTGCGTCGAGGATCTCGTCCTTGCTGAGCGTTGCGTTAGCCATTGTAGTAAATCTCCTGGTTGTAATTAGGCGCCTTCGCGCTGAGTCTTGAGCGCATCGAGCGCCCCTGCGAACATGTACAAGAGTCCGTTCATGGCGCCCGCGAAGGCTGCCATCGGGGACATGAAGCCGGCACCCAGCTCTGCGAGCAATTGCTCCCGCGAAGGGAGCGACGCGAGCTGCTGAACCTGTGCCGCCTGGATCGCCCGGCCGTCGAGCAGACCGCCCTTCACTTCGGGCTTCTGCTCGTTCTCCTTGGCGAAATCACTCAGAACCTTCGCGGCAGCGACGGGATCCTTCCCCACCACAATGCCGGTCGGTCCACGCAGCCGCGAGCCGGTGAGACCACTCTCGTTCACCGCACGCAAGGCCAGCGTGTTCTTGATGACGACGTATTCCACGCCGGCACGACGCAGACGACGGCGCAGGTCCGTCATCCGCTTCACGTTCAAGCCCGTGAAGTCCGTGTAGTACACGGCCGAGGCGCCCTTGATCTTCTCTTTCAGCTCGTCGACGAGCTGCTCTTTCTCGTTTCGCTTCATCGTCGGGTCTCCTAGCGGTATGGCGTGGTGTCCACGGTCACGCCCGGTCCCATGGTGCTCGAGATCGCAACGTTCCGCACATACACGCCCTTCGCCGCGGCCGGCTTGGAGCGAACTATCTGATCCATGAATGCCGCGAAGTTCGTCTGCAGCGCGTCGAGTGGGAAGGAGACCTTCCCAATGGCTGCGTGAACGTTTCCGCCCTTGTCGACGCGGAACTCGATCTTACCGGCCTTCACTTCCTTCACCGCGCGGCCGACATCGAACGTCACCGTTCCGGCCTTCGGGTTCGGCATCAATCCGCGAGGACCGAGGATACGACCCAGCGCGCCGAGCTGCCCCATCTGATCCGGAGTAGCAATGAGCACGTCGAAATCGAGCCAGTTGTCCTTGATCTTCGCGAGGTATTCAGTACCGACGAAATCGGCGCCGGCAGCCTCGGCTTCGCGCGCCTTATCGCCGACGGCGATGACTAGCACACGCACCGACTTACCAGTGCCAGCCGGAAGAACGACGGTCCCACGCACGATCTGATCGGCATGGCGTGGATCGACGCCAAGCCGCACGGCGACCTCGACGGTCTCATCGAACTTCGCGAATGCGCCCGTCTTGACGAGCTCGAGCGCCTTCGATGACTCGTACACAACGCCTTCAGAGAGGCGCTTCGCCGAGTTGAGAAACTTCTTTCCGTGAGTACGCATCAGTCGCGCACCTCGAGACCCATCGAGCGCGCCGCGCCGGCAACCATCGCCATCGCGGACTCGATCGAGTCGCAATTGAGATCGGGGAGCTTGAGCTCCGCGATCTTGCGCACCTGTGCCTTCGTCACTGAGCCAACCTTATTGCGATTCGGCGCACCTGAGCCCTTCTCGATTCCAGCTTCCCTCTTCAGAAGAAACGCCGCTGGCGGCGTCTTCGTGATGAAGGTGAAGGACTTATCCGCGTAGATCGTGATCTCGACCGGAAGAATCGCGTCCTGACCCTGCGTGCGAGCATTGAACTCTTTGCAGAAGGCCATGATGTTGACTCCTTGCGGACCGAGAGCCGTACCTACCGGGGGCGCCGGGTTCGCTTTTCCTGCAGGGATCTGCAGCTTGACGAATCCGGTGACCTTTTTTGCCATGATACTCCTTAAACGTTTTCGCTCGCGGTGAAACGACGCGTTCGCGAGCTTCGAACCCCCACAGTGTGATTAAGGTCGTCGTGGTATCCGACCGCCGTAGCCGTGATTCCGGCTACGCAATTACGGCGCGGCAGCAGCCGCGCCCTACATCAGTAACCCTTCAAATCCAGATAATCCAACTCGACCGTCGTCGGCCGCCCGAACAGCGAGACGGACACGCGGACCTTACCCTTGTCGGCGAGAACTTCCTCGACCGTTCCGTTGAAATCCGTGAACGGACCGGCGGTGATCGCCACTGCCTGGCCGATGAGGAACGGAATCTCCTCGCGCACTGCTGACGTCTCTTCTTCCTCGGCGAGCCCAAGCAGACGGTTCACTTCTTCAGGACGCAGCGGATGCGGCTCGCGCTCCTTGTGCCCGACGAACTTTATGACGCCCTGAATTCCGTTGATCGTGTGGAGTGTCTCCTGATTGAGCACCATCTCCACAAGTACGTAGCCCGGGAAAATCTTGCGAGCGACGTTGACCTTCTTGCCGTTCTTGATCTCGACGACTTCCTGGGTCGGGACCAGTGCCTGACGAATCAAACGCACTTCGGGCGCCGCGGGATCGCTCTCGATCTTGCGCTGCACCAGCGACCGGACCTTGTTCTCATGTCCGGAGGTCGTCTGCACCGCGTACCAGCGATAATCCACGATCAATGCCCTACGAACAGCGACGGAATGCCGCGCACGAGCACGAGCTGCAGGATGAGATCGATGACACCGATCACCGCGCCGATGAACAGCACGAAGATGATGATCTTGATCGTCATGTCCTTGAGCTGCGCGCGATCCGGCCACGTGACCTTGCGCATCTCTGCAATGACCTCGTTGTAGTAACCGACGGTCTTGCGGGCAGAGCGCGTGACAGCGCCGCGGTTCGAGTCGGCGCCTGTCGGCGCGATCTCGGCGGCCATCTTACTTCGTTTCCTTATGAACTTTGTGCGCGTCGCAGCGCGGGCAGTACTTCTTCCACTCGACGCGCTCCGGATGGAGACGACGGTTCTTCGTGGTGAAGTAGTTGCGGTTCTTACAATTCTCGCAGGCGAGAATGATTTTGTCGCGTGGCATGGGGGTCTGGAAAAGCGCGTTCAGCGGTCAGCGTTCAGCGGTCAGGGAACTACAAGTGCTTAACTACGGTGCTTCGGCGTTCGCGTTGACGGTTCAGCAGTTCCCTGAACACTGACCTGCCAACGCTGAACGCGCTGTTGCCTCGTCCTATTGCAGAATTTTTGCAACTACGCCGGCGCCGACGGTTCTGCCGCCTTCGCGGATTGCGAACCTGAGCCCTTCGTCCATTGCAATGGGCGTTATGAGCTCGATCGTCATCTGGACGTTGTCACCGGGCATGACCATCTCCATCCCTTCAGGCAGCTCTACGCTTCCGGTCACGTCGGTAGTCCTAAAGTAGAACTGCGGCCTATAGCCCTTGAAGAATGGCGTATGACGTCCGCCCTCTTCCTTGGTCAACACATAAACCTCAGCCTGGAACTTGGTGTGAGGGGTGATTGATGCCCGACTTGGCCAGCACCATACCGCGCTCGATGTCGGTCTTGTCAACGCCTCGCAAGAGCAGGCCGACGTTGTCACCGGCCTGACCCTCGTCCAGGAGCTTTCGGAACATCTCAACTCCGGTGACGACGGTCTTCTTGTCGGCTCCGAAGCCGATCATCGCCACCTCCTCGCCAACCTTGACCTTGCCGCGCTCAATGCGTCCGGTGGCCACGGTCCCTCGACCCGTGATAGAGAACACATCTTCGACCGGCATCAGGAAGGGCTTGTCGATCTCGCGCTTGGGCTCTGGGATATAGGCGTCAAGGACGTCCATGAGCTCGCCAATCTTCTGCCCGTACTCGCTATTGGGATCACCCGACTCCAGGGCCTTCAACGCCGAGCCCTTGATGATTGGCGTATCGTCGCCCGGGAACTCGTACTGGCTGAGTAGCTCCCGCACCTCGAGCTCGACCAGGTCCAAGAGCTCAGGATCGTCGACCATGTCGACCTTGTTCATGAACACGACCACGTAGGGCACGTTCACCTGACGGGCGAGCAAGATATGCTCTCTCGTCTGTGGCATCGGGCCGTCGGCTGCACTGACCACCAGGATGGCGCCATCCATCTGGGCCGCCCCTGTGATCATGTTCTTCACGTAGTCGGCGTGTCCCGGGCAGTCTACGTGCGCGTAGTGCCGCTTGGGCGACTCGTACTCCACGTGAGCCGTGGCGATCGTGATCCCTCTTTCTCTTTCCTCAGGCGCCTTGTCGATCTGGTCGAAGGCGACCTTTGATGCCAGGCCCTTGGCCGCCTGGATCGTCGTAATTGCCGCCGTCAACGTCGTCTTGCCGTGATCCACGTGACCAATAGTCCCAACATTCACGTGCGGCTTCGTACGCTCAAATTTCGCCTTGCCCATTCTTGTAACGCCTAGTTGGTGGTCCATCGGGCGCCTTCGCCGCCCTTGCGTCGTTTCGGGCGGCTGGACTCCTGGCCACCTGAAACCATTACTCTACTTGCACTCGCCACGTTCCTGCGCCGTTCTTCAACCGAAGCTCGCGACCGGGATTGAACCGGTGACCTCACCCTTACCAAGGGTGTGCTCTACCGACTGAGCTACGCGAGCAACATCTCGTACCCTTCCGTTCTCACACCGCGCAAGCCGGCCGCGTTACTTCAGGCGCGACTCCTGCCGCGCCAACAAGCGGGAGACGGGGCTCGAACCCGCGACATCAAGCTTGGAAGGCTTGCGCTCTACCAACTGAGCTACTCCCGCGACATGGTGGGGGAAGGATTCGAACCTTCGAAGGCATAAGCCGGCAGATTTACAGTCTGCTCCCGTTGGCCGCTTGGGTACCCCACCCAACCTGCTGCGCGACAACGGTCCGACGACTTACTTGACAGAGCTGACGACCGGAATCGAACCGGTAACCTGCCGATTACAAATCGGCTGCTCCGCCAATTGAGCTACGTCAGCAGGCGTTTCCACGCAAGCCTGGAAAAATACCCTATTTGGCCGGTTCCAGTCAACGCCTACGTTACCTTTTTCCAGCGTGTGCCGTCAGGGCCGTCTTCGATCACGATGCCGTTGCCCGCAAGCTCGGTGCGAATGGCATCCGCGGCGGCAAAATCGCGCGCGGCGCGGGCCGCGCGGCGTGCCGCAAGCCGCTCCTCCACGTACACCGCGACGTCCTCCTCGGGCACCTCGCGATCGGGGACGACATCGAGAACGCCGTTCACGATCGCGAAGGCATCCCGCGCTCGCTCGAGCGCCCCCTCGTCGCTCCCGCCCAGGTCCAGCTCGGCGTTGGCGCGGCGGATGAAAGTGTAGAGCGCCGCGAGCGCCTCAGGCGCATTCAGGTCGTCGAAGAAGGCCGCAGTCGCGTCGCGCACCAGGTCATCGGCGGCGGCCGCAAGCTCATCGGTGCCGCCGCGAGCGCGCTCGAGCCGGTCGGTGAAGTCACCGATGCGCTTGACGCCCTCCGATGACGCTGCGAGTGCCTCGGCGGAGAGGTTGAGCTGCTTCCGGTAATGGGTCGAGAAGACGAAGTGCCTGAACGCCGCACCGGACACGCCCTGCTCTCGCATGTCGCCGACTGTCGCGACGTTCCCGACACGCTTAGCCATCTTGGTGCCATCGGTCAGCAGAAACTGTCCGTGGCACCAGAAGCGCGAGAACTCCTTGCCTGTCGCACCCTCTGACTGCGCTATCTCGTCCTCATGGTGCGGAAATACGAGGTCGATCCCACCGCAATGAATATCGAGGGTCTCGCCGAGAAATCTCATCGCCATGGCGGAGCACTCGAGGTGCCATCCTGGACGGCCGCGTCCCCATGGCGAATCCCAGGCGGCGCCGCACGCCTCATCTTCGGGTTTAGCCGCCTTCCACAGCGCGAAGTCCTGCGCGTTCTCCTTGGCATAGTCATCCTGCGCGACGCGCGCGCCAGACCTTATCTCGCGCTTGTCGAGATGGGAGAGCTTGCCGTAGTCGGGGAACTTGTCGATCGCAAAGTACACGGAGCCGTCGTCGGCCTTGTAGGCGATGCCGCGTCCCTCCAACGCCTGGACGAGCGCGATCATCTCGGGAATGCAGTCGGTCGCGCGTGGATAGCGCTCGGCGTCCTCGATCCTGAGGTAGTGCCGGTCCTCGTGGAAGAGCGCGGTGACCGGGACAGTAACATCCCAGATGCTTACGCCGCGGTCGGAGGCGCGCCGTATGATCTTGTCGTCCACGTCGGTCAGATTCATCACCTGCTCGACACGCCAACCCGCAAGCCGAAGCACGCGGCGCAGCAAGTCCTCGAAGAGAAACGTGCGGAAGTTTCCGACGTGCGCCGCGTTGTACACGGTAGGACCGCAAGTGTACATGCGCACAGTCTCGCCGTCAGCAGGAGCGAAGGGCTCGACCCGCTCCGTGATGGTGTTGTAGAGGAGCATGGTGGAAGATAGCGAGCGGCGTCTACGCCGATCGCTACGGCACTATCACACCGCCGTCGGGGGCGGGGACGCGCAGCACGATGGTGCGCTCGCGCGTTGTTTTTCGGAACCCCTTTCCCTCGTAGATGCGGTTGATGAGGATGCGCCTCACGACCACCATTATCGCCGCCAGTGTAGGCAGGGCGATCACGAGGCCGAGTGGGCCGAGCAAGCGCCCGATGACGAGCACCGACATGATGGTCAGGACGGGAGGGAGCTCGACCTTGCGCGACATCACGAGCGGCGAAACGAGATTGCCTTCGATGAGATGTACGACGACGCCGACTCCGAGCACGAGCAGCGCACGCGTGCCGCCGTTCGGACCGGTCAGAACAAATGCTGCAGGAAGCGTCGTGCTCAACAGCGATCCGAAGAACGGTATGATCGCCACCACGCCTGTGAACACGCCGAACGTGAGCCAGTATGGTACGCGCAGCGCCCACAGGAAGAACGCCGTGAGCGCGGCGAGGACTGCCATCGTCGTCAACTGACCTACGATGTAGGCGCGCAGCGAATCGGCCAGATCGCCGAGTATGTCGCGCACGAGGTCACGATGGCGCGGCGGGAACAGCGCAATGAGCCACTCGCGGTACACCCCCGGCTGCAGCGCGAGATAGATGCTCATGACGAATACCGAGAAAACGTCGATGAGCACTCCGACGATCGAAAACACTCGGGGAAATGCGGTCGAAGCGTAACCGGACATCTGATCGTAGAGCGCGCGGAGAATCTGATGCTGGCCGGTCTGCCAATAACCGCGCATCCCGGGCAGACTCACGATGAAGCGATCCATCGCAGTCTCCCAACTGTTGACGTAGTTCGGGAGAACGGTGATCAGCTCGCGAGTCTGCGCGATCACCGGCGGAACTATGAGCCACACGAGTCCAACGACACCGAACAGGGTGAGCAGCACCGCTGCCGTGAACGCGAGTCGTGGCGGAGCATGGATACGCCGCTCGATCTGGTCGCGGACTGCGCCGAGGTAGAGCGACAGCACGATCGCGATGAAAAGCAGCATGAAGACTTCGACAGTCCTGCCGAAGATCCACAACAACAAAAAGACGAGGGTGGCAGCCGTCAGCACCCCCGTCACGTTCACGCCGGATGCCCCTCTGCCGTTCAACTTCCCGACTGGCGGTCGCTGGACCGGTCAGGCGCGACTTCTGCCGCTGGTGACGCTTCGCCCGCACCGAGCGCGCGGGATGCCGGAGCCTGTCCTGCGGAGAGCACTCCCATCTTCTGCTTGAGCTGCGCTAACTGAAGATCAGCGGTGGCGTCGCCGGCGGACGATTCGAGCTGCTTGAACTGGTGCGAGAGCGCATCGCCCGAGAACTCCTCGTCGATCTGGACGCTCGCTGCGATCTGCCGCTCGTTCTGCTCGATCTTCTCTTCCATGCGCGCGAACGCATCGAACGCAGACTTGTCCGACATCGATGACATCGTCTGCGCGATGCGCTGTTGCGCTTCTGCGCGACGCTGGCGCGCGAGGAGTAGAGTCTTCTTGCGGTTCGCTTCCTCGATGTTGTCGTTGAGCTCGCGCAGAGAGTTCTTGAGACGCTCGGTCTCCTGACGGTGAGCTTCCCATGTCATCTGAAGCTGCTGGCCGCGCGATACGTGCTCGTTGCGACGCATGAGCGCCTGCTTCGCGAGCTCGTCGCGTCCCTCCTTCACGGCGAGCATCGCGCGACGCTCCCACTCCTCGGCCTCGCGCAACTCCGACATGGTCTGATCTTCCAGGCGCTTCTCGTCGGCGATCGCTGCGGCGACCTGCTGCTTGGCGCGGACGAGCTGCGTACGCATGTCCGCGATGATCTGGTTCAGCATCTTTTCCGGCTGCTCAGCGGCGGAGATCGCCGCGTTCACATTCGCGCGGAAAAGGCGGGTTATACGATCAAAAATGCCCATTCGGACAATTATAGGAGATGGCTCGGCCAGCGAGCGTGGCGAAAAGGCCCCGGCAGCGGTCGGTCAGGCCCGTCAGGTGATGAATAATACAGCCAGATGTGGATCGCGGAGAGAGTTACGCGACGCGTGTCGGATCGGCGATCGGCCGACCGCGCGATCTCATGCGCGGAGCATCTCACAGTGGGGGATACCGTCCTCGTCATAGTCGCGGCCGGTATGGACGAACCCAAAGCGCGCGTAGAAGTCCCGCAGATATGCCTGCGCCCCGATCCGAATCGGACAATCACCGTAAAGCGTCGTCACGCGGCGGATCCCCTCTGACACCAGCGCGCGACCGAGGCCGGTCCCACGTCCCGCTGAAGTCGTGAGAATACGACCAAGCGCGGGCTCCGCGTACGCCGTATTCGGGGGCACTACTCTCAGGTAGGCAGCGATCCTGCCATCCGCTGCGCGAGTCCACAGGTGATGGCAAACGTCGTCGATGCCATCGGCATCGAGATACGGACAGTGCTGCTCCACTATGAAGACTTCAGCCCGCGCGCGGAGTATGTCGTAAAGGTCTGACGGGGAAAGCTCGGCGAACGCGGCCCACTGCCATGCGACGTCGAGCGATGCGACGCTGTCACGCACGCTTGATCTGGTAGAGCCGCTCCTTGGCCAGGCGGCGCCCCGTTGGTGTCGCGGCGAGCCCACCACCCGCGGTCTCACGGTAGCGCACATCCATCTCGCGCCCGATCTGGCCCATCGTGTCGATCACCTCGTCGGCTGGAATCACGAACTGGATTCCGGCGAGCGCCATCTCGATCGCAGACAGCGCGATGGCAGACCCAGTAGCGTTTCTGAATACGCACGGCAGCTCGACGAGACCGCCGAGCGGATCGCACACGAGGCCGAGCATGCCCTGCATCGCGAGCGCAACGGCGTGACCTGCCTGCGTCGGCGAGCCGCCGAGCATCTCGGTAGCCGCGCCTGCCGCCATGCCAGCTGCGGCGCCGGTCTCCGCCTGACAACCGCCTTCCGCGCCAGAAAGCGACGCGCGCTCGGCGATCACCGCCCCGATGAGACCAGCAGTGGCGAGTGCGTCGACGACGTGCTCGTCGTCGATGTGGCGTGACGCGGCGAGCCCGGTGAGCACGGCCGGAAGAACGCCCGCGCCGCCGGCAGTCGGCGCGGCGACGATGACACCCATCGCCGCGTTCACTTCCTGCACGGCCAGCGCGCGCGTGAGGATGTCGTGGAACGCAGTGCCGCTGAGCGGTCCGTGATCGCTATGCGCGAGGCGCGCCGCATCGCCGCCGACGAGTCCCGAGTTCGAGTACAGCGTGCCGGTGAGGCCAGCTTCGACCGCACCGCGCATCACACCGAGCGCGCGCAGCAAGCGCGGCGCGAATGTCAGCCACGTCGCGGCCCTGGTCGCGCGCTTCGAGATCGAGCGCGACCGCGGCGAGCGTTTCCTTCCTCTGCTCCGCGTCAGCTATCGCTTCGGCCAATGACTTGTACATGTCGCGTCAGCCGCCGCCGACCTTGTCGAGCCTCATCGCCCACTTCACCCACGCGAGCTCGCGCAGCTCATCACGGACTGCTTCACCGGGATTGTCGTCGCACTCGATCACCATGAATGCGTCACCGCCGCGCTGCTTCCGGGTGAGCCTCAGCGTTGCGATGTTGATGTCGTGATCAGAGAGAATGCGCGTGACTCGCGCGACCGATCCCTTCACGTCAGCGGCGATGATGACGATCGTGAAATAACTTCCCGTGATCTCGACGGGATAACCGTCGATCTCGGTCACGAGCACGCGTCCAGCACCGAGCGACGATCCGATCATCACAGCACGGCGGTCGTCACGCTCGACCGAGATGCGCACGGTGTTGGGGTGCGCTTCGTCCGAGATCGTGGTCTTCTCGAAGGTGTAGCGCAATCCTTCGCCGTCGGCGATCTCGAGCGCAGTGCGGATTCGCTCATCATCCGGACGAAAGCCGAGTAGTCCAGCGACGAGCGCTTTGTCGGTGCCGTGTCCCTCGCCAGTTCGTGCGAACGACCCATGCAGCTCGAGCAGCGCAGCGTCGGGCGTCCCGCCGACCAGGCCGCGCGCGAGCAAGCCGAGCCTGCACGCACCCGCTGTGTGCGATGATGATGGACCGACCATGACGGGTCCGATGATGTCGAGCAGCGATACCATCAGCCAGCCTTGCGCGTGATGAGCGACGGCAGCATGCGGACGAAGATACTCGTCCCGTGTACGAGGCCGTGACCTGCGCGACATGCTCCGGCGTGCCGCTTGCCACGACGGTACCGCCCTTCGCGCCGCCTTCAGGACCGAGATCGATGATCCAGTCGGCGGTCTTGATCACGTCGAGATTGTGCTCGATGACGAGCACGGTGTTGCCGCGATCTACAAGAGTGTGCAGCACGCTCGAGCAGCATGCGCACGTCCTCGAAATGGAGTCCGGTGGTGGGCTCGTCGAGAATGTAGAACGTGCGACCCGTATCGCGCTTCGACAACTCGGTCGCGAGCTTGACGCGCTGCGCCTCGCCACCGGAAAGCGTCGTCGCGCTCTGGCCGAGATGGATGTAGCCAAGGCCGACATCGTTCAGTGTCTTGAGCTTGCCGTAGATGCGCGGCTGGTTCGCAAAAACCTCGAGTGCATCCTCGACGGTGAGCTCGAGCACGTCGGCGATGCTGAGGCCGCGGAATCGCACCTCGAGCGTCTCGCGATTGTAGCGCTTTCCCTTGCACACGTCGCACGGCACGTAGACGTCGGGAAGGAAGTGCATCTCGATCTTCACGAGCCCGTCGCCCTCGACACGCCTCGCAGCGTCCGCCCTTCACGTTGAACGAGAAGCGGCCCGGTCCGTAGCCGCGGATCTTCGCCTCCGGCAGCTCGGCGAACAGCTCGCGCACGGGCGTGAACAGCCCGATGTACGTCGCCGGATTCGAGCGCGGCGTGCGTCCGATCGGACTCTGATCGATGTCGATGACCTTGTCGATGTGCTCGAGGCCGGTGATGCGCCTGTGCGCGCCCGGAATCACGCGCGCGCGATAGAAGTGCCGCGCGAGCGAGCGATGCAGAATGTCCTCGACGAGCGTGGACTTGCCCGAACCCGACACGCCGGTGACCGCGACGAAGCTGCCTAGCGGGATCTCGACGTCGATGTCGCGCAGATTGTGCTCGTTCGCACCCTCGATGCGTAGGACGCGGTCGTCATCGCACCGGGCGACGCGACGACGGTACGGCGATGGACGTCTCTCCGCTAAGGTACTTGCCCGTGATCGACGCGCGGTTGTTCACGACCTCGTCGACCGTTCCCTCCGCGATCACGTAGCCGCCGTGCTTTCCGGCGCCCGGACCCAGGTCGATGAGATGGTCGGCCTCACGCATCGTCTCCTCGTCGTGCTCGACGACGATGACCGTGTTGCCGAGATCGCGCAGCTGCCTGAGCGTCGCGAGCAGACGCGCGTTGTCGCGCTGATGCAGACCGATCGACGGCTCGTCGAGAATGTAGAGCACGCCCACGAGCCGCGAGCCGATCTGCGTCGCGAGACGAATTCGCTGCGCCTCGCCACCCGAAAGGGACTCGGCGGCGCGGCCGAGCGTCAGATAGTCGAGGCCGACGTCGACGAGAAAACGGAGGCGCTCGCGCACTTCCTTGAGGATCGGGCCGGCGATCTCCGGATCGAGCCCCGGCGTCACCGTCGACGCGCACCTGCACATCATTGAAGAAGCGCAGCGGCTTCGCCGATGGAGAGCTCGACGACGTCGCCGATGTTCATTCCCGCCACAGTGACGGCGAGCGATTCCGGCTTGAGACGATGTCCGCCGCACGTGGTGCACGGCAGCACGATCATGAACTGCTCGAGCTCGAAGCGCACGGAGTCGGACTCCGTCTCGTCGTAGCGGCGCTGGATGTTCGAGAGAATCCCTTCCCACTTGGCGTCGCTGCGTCTTGGGACCGCGCTTGCCGCTCGATCCGTAGAGCAGCGCGTCACGCGTCTTCTGCGGCAGCTCTCCCCACGGCGTGTTGAGGTCGAACTTGAGCTCGCGTGCGAGCGCCGGGAGAATGGTGCGACGCAGATACCCGTCGGCTCGCCCCACGGGAGGATGACGCCTTCGAGGATCGTAGACTCGGGTCGCCGAGGATGAGATCCTCGCTCACCTCGCGACGCGTGCCGAGGCCGCCGCACTTGGGGCACGCGCCGAACGGCGAGTTGAACGAGAACTGGCGCGGCTCGAGCTCGGCGAGCGAGGTGCCGCACGTCGGCGCAGCCGTACCGCTCGGAGAAGAGCGTGACGGAGTTGTCGTCGTAGCGCTTCACCTCGACGAGGCCGTCGGCGAGCTTGAGCGCCGTCTCGACCGAGTCGGCGAGGCGCGCGCGGTCGTCTGCGCGCACGACGAGCCGATCGACGATCACCGAGATGCTGTGGTTTATGCCGCTTGTTGAGCTTGGGCGGCGTCGGCGAGCTCGACGACGTCGCCGTCGACTACGGCGCGCACGAAGCCCTGCTTGCGCGCGTGCATCGAACAGGTCGCGGAACTCGCCCTTCCGCTCGCGGACGAGCGGCGCGAGGATCTCGATCCGCGTCTCCGCGGCCACTGCAGCACGATGTCGGCGATCTGCGCAGCGCTCTGCCGCTCGACGGGGCGTGCCGCAGTTCGGGCAGTGCGGCGTTCCGGCGCGAGCGTACAGACAGGCGGAGATAGTCGTAGATCTCGGTGACCGTGCCGACTGTCGAGCGCGGATTGTGCCCGGCGCGTCTTCTGCTCGATCGAGATCGCGGGCGAGAGCCCCTCGATCGAATCGACGTCCGGCTTCTCCATGAGACCAAGGAACTGGCGCGCGTACGCCGAGAGCGACTCGACGTATCGCCGCTGGCCTTCGGCGTAGATGGTATCGAACGCGAGCGACGACTTCCCTGACCCTGAGAGTCCGGTGATGACGGTCAGCTTGTCGCGCGGGATCGTTACGTTGACGTCGCGGAGATTGTGCTCGCGGGCCCCGCGGACGATGAGAGCTTCTTCGGGCATAGCTTCTAATAATAGCGGACTTACGGTTTAAATTCGGGTATGGCTCATGCAGATGCGGTAGTGGTGCTCACGACGGTCGGGACGGAGGACGACGCGGCCTCGCTGGTCCGCGCCCTCCTCGAGCGAAGACTCGTTGCCTGCGGAACCATGCTGCCACGAGCGCGGTCGATATACCGCTGGGACAACAAGATCGCGGACGAGACCGAGGTGGTTCTCCTCCTCAAGACGCGCTCCGCCTGCCTGGACGCGCTCCAGCAATCGTTCGAGACGCTTCATCCTTACAAGCTTCCGGAGCTTCTCGTTCTCCCCGTGGCGGCTGGGCTTCCCAAGTATCTCACGTGGATCGCTGACGAGACGGGACTCGCAATAGCGTGATGCCGAGAGAAGGCCGCCGGTGGCTAGCGGTGGCGATTCTCGTTGCGTGGATCGGCGGGCTGATAGCGCTCTGGCGCCGACACGAGGTGCGGCCGCGCGCAGACCAGCTTGCCGAAGCCGCGCGCGGGCTCGAGCCGAGCACCTACTACTATCTGGTCGAGCAGAACGGTGAGGCGATAGGCGGCGCATCGTCGCGACTGGACACCGGCGACGCCGGGTTCCGGATCGCCAACGTCATCCGCGGTCGCGCCGTGATCTACGGCGATAGCCAGACAGTCGATCGCGACGCGCCGTATCGTTTCTCTCGCACCAGTTTGCGCTCGACAGCTTCTCCCTGTCGCTCGGCGGCGACCAGGGCCCCTATCACTATCTCTGGCGAAGAAGCGACAGCAGCGCGGTCCTCCTTCCGACCGACGCACTCGTCGCGACCATGCTGCTCACACGAGGGAAGCGTCGCGCGGCGGTTCCGTTCAGCGTCTACAACCCGCTTTCGCGCCGCGTCGAGCGCGTGACGTTGACGGTGGCGGCCGAGTCTCTCTTCAGCGTGGCCGACAGCGCAGCGATGGATTCGACCAGCAAGATGTGGGTGGCCACGCATGCCGACACGGTGCGCGCATGGTCTGTGACCACTCCGTCGCGCGCACTGACGGCGTGGGTCGATGCGCAGGGGCGCGTCGTCGCCGCGAGCGAGCCGGGCGGTCTGAGTCTGATCCGCAGCACATACGAGATAGCATTTCTCAACCGACGAGCAGGACGTTGATTCAACTCGAGCAGCTCACCAAGCGCTACGGCAGCTTCACCGCCGTCGCCGGCATCGATCTCACCGTCGCTCGCGGTGAGCTTCTCGGCTGTTCTGGGGCCGAACGGCGCGGGAAAGACGACCACACTGCGCATGGCCGCGGGAATCCTCCAGCCAACGTCCGGACGGATATCGATCTGCGGCATCGACCTCGCGACCGATCCGATGGGCGCGAAGTCGAAGCTCGGCTTCATCCCGGACCGCCCGTTCATCTACGAGAAGCTCACCGGCAGCGAGTTCCTGCGATTCGTCGCGTCGCTGTACAAGCAGGAAGGCGCAGACGTCGAGCGGCGCGGCAACGAGCTGCTCGCGCTCTTCGACCTTCTGGAGTGGAAGGACGAGCTCGTCGAGAGCTACAGCCACGGTATGCGCCAGAAGCTCATAATCTCGAGCGCATTCGTTCACCGCCCCGAGGTGATCATCGTGGACGAGCCGATGGTGGGACTCGATCCGAAGGCGGCGCACATTCTCAAGGAGCTGTTCCGCGAGTACGTCGCGCGCGGCAACACCATCATGATGTCGACTCACACTCTCGAAGTAGCCGAGTCGATGTGCGACCGCGTGGCGATAATCCAGCGCGGACGCATCCGCGCGCTCGGGACGATGGCAGGAGCTGCGAAGCGCGGACAGCGCCGGCACCGCAGGGCTCGAAGACATCTTCCTGCGACTCACCGGTGCGACCGCTGCGCGCGACGCCGCTGCGGTGCTCGGAGCTTAACGACAGTGTTGCGTGACCTCGTGCGCGTCCTGCGGCCGAAGTTGCTGACGGTTCGCGCGCGCGCTCGGAGTGGCGCGCGCGGACGCGGACTGCGCATCGGCATCCTCGGCGTGCTTGCCGCGGCGTTCTGGCTGCTCGTGTTCGGGATCATGGCGCGTCTGCTGCACTACTTCAGGAATGTCCCCGAGCTCGGCGCGCTCCTCGCTGCAAAGCTGCTCGGCGTGATCCTGCTCAGCTTCTTTGGACTGCTGCTGTTATCGAACATCATCACGTCGCTCTCGACCTTCTTCCTCGCGCGCGATCTCGATCTGCTCGTCGGAACGCCAGTCGATTGGCTGGCAGTTTACTGCGCGAAGGTCGCGGAAACAGCGGTGAGCTCGGGATGGATGGTGCTACTGATGGTAGTGCCGATCCTCGCCGCTTACGGAACGACGTACGACGGCGGATGGTGGTTCCCGCTTCTCGCTCTGTTCGCGCTCGCGCCATTCTTCCTGATTCCGGGCGCGGTGGGGGCAGCGCTGACGCTACTGCTCGTCAACGCGCTTCCGGCGCGACGCGCGAGAGAGATTCTCAGCGTGATCGCCGTCGTCGCGGCAGGTGGCGTGGTGCTCCTGTTCCGCGCTGTGCGCCCGGAGCGGATCGTCCGCCCTGAAGGATTCCGATCGCTCGTCGACTTCCTCGCGGCGCTGCGCGCGCCGAACTCCCAGTGGCTTCCGAGCACATGGGTGCAGAACGCCATAATGAGCTGGCTGAGGTACGAGCCAGACGCGCTCTCTTTCTATCTGCTCTGGTCAACTGCGGCGGCAGCGGTGGTCGCGGGCGCGCTGCTGCACCGTGCACTGTACGAGCGCGGCTACAGCAAGTCGCAGCAAGGCGGCTCACGAACGCGCGGCGATTCGCGCGTGACACGCGGTTACATCTCGCGGCTGCTGCGCGTGATCCCAACGACACGACGCGAGCTGCTCACGAAGGAAGTGAGGATCTTCTTCCGCGACACGACTCAGTGGTCGCAGCTCGTGCTGCTGATCGTGCTCGTCGTCGTGTACGTATTCAACATCCGGCTCCTTCCGTTGAACGGCGACGGCGTCACGTTCTTCCTCGCGAACGTCGTACCGTTCCTCAATCTCATTCTTGCGGGCTTCGTGCTCGCGTCGATCGCCGCGAGATTCATCTTCCCGAGCGTCAGTCTCGAAGGACGCACGTGGTGGCTGCTCAAGGCGAGTCCGCTCTCCATGCGCGATCTGCTCTGGGCCAAGTTCTGGGTCGGGACGATCCCGCTGCTCGTGCTCGCGCTCGCCATCGTCGTGACGACGGACGTACTCCTCAGAGTGAGCGAGTTCATGACCGTCGTGTCGATCGGCACGATCACGCTGATGACGTTCGCGATCTCCGGGCTTGCGATGGGGATGGGGACGATGTTCCCGCAATTCGAGACGGAGAACGCCGCGCAGATTCCGACTTCGTTCGGCGGCCTCGTCTTCATGATGACGACGGTGACGATGATCGGGGTGGTGATAATGCTCGAGGCACGGCCGGTATATCTCTACCTCAGCGCGCTCTCGTTCGGTACGCCGATGGACCCGGCCGAGCTCTGGGCTGGTTTCGGGACGGCTGCGTCGGTGTGTCTGCTCGCGACCTTCGCGCCGATAACGATGGCAGTGCGTCGGCTCGAGTCGTTCGACCGGTAGCGTCGATCAGTTTCGCGCTACGATCTCACCGCTTTGAAGAATGGCGGCACGGAGACGATCGCCCACACAACCTCGAGGATGATGAAGCCCCAGCGCCGGTCGTGGATCGCAACCCACGCGAGCAGCGCCGAGCCGACGAAGTTGAGCGCGTTGTAGGCCGCGCTCGCCATCTTCATGCGTCCGGTCTGGACCGCGACGTATGCGATGAGCAGCGCGGCTGCGCCGATGAGCGAGATGGTCTGGAAGAACACGAGACTATGTCAGGTCAGTTGGTCGCGCGCTACCTTCGGCGCAATCGAAGAACCGCTTCACGCCGCGAGTGCGCGGCCGCACTCCGAGCAGAAGCGCGCGTCGGGCTCCGGCCGCGGACCGCATTGCTCGCACGCGACCACGGCCGCGCCGCTGTTCCGCATCACCGACAGCGCGCGCTGAGTGTAAGTGGCCTTGAGCTGGGCATAGTCCGTCTCGGAGAGCTTTCCCGTCTCGTGATCGAACTCGATCTCGCGCAGCGCGTCGATGGCGGTCGTCATCGTACCCTCGCTCACTCGCGCGCGACGTGCTGGAAGACCGAGCGGCTCGCTCACTAACGGATACAACACGAACGCCAGCGTGATCAGCGCGAGCGCGGTTCCAATCAGGAGCGCCGTCAGCCGTCGTCCCTCATCGCGTCGCGAAGGCGCCGAAGCTCATCAGGCGTCGCATCCACGGTCATGTCGCGCACAGGCGCGGCGACGGCGCGAGCGCTCCAACGGCGCACGAGCGCGAACACTACCACCGCGCCGGTTCCCATCGCCGCGAATGGGAGTATGTAGCCGAGCCAGTTGAAGCCCTCCTTGACCGGCGCCATGAGAACGCGCTCGCCGTACACACGCCTGAATGCGTCGAGAATCTCCCGCGCATCGTAGCCACCTGCAATGAGGCCGACGACGTCCATGTGCATCGCCGGCGACACCGAGCAACTGAAATCGGTCGTGCGGCAGGTGAACACGTCGAGCGTGCAGCCACACTGACACTGAAGGTGATGCTCGAGATCGTCCCGCTGAGCAACTGTGAGATGCGCAGCAGTGCCGGTCTTCGGAGGAAGCTTGACCGAATGGTACGCGTCCTGATTCATCGGGCCGCTCATCGTGTTGCGCGTCTCCTCCTGACCGCGCGCGGTCCGTGCAACGCCAGCGCCCAGCGCGAGCCCTACCGCGCCTAGAAATTCGCGCCTGCTGACCGTCAAGCGAGAGTCTCCGCCTCGGTGCGCGCGGGCTCGCAGCGTCGTTACGTACCCACCCTGCTTTCGCTTCCGCTCGGCTTGCGGCCACATCACGATGAGGCCGCCAATCGCCATGCAGATCCCGCCGAGCCACACCCATCTCACGAGCGGGTTGAACGTGATGCGTATCTCGCTCGTGTCCTGCCCGACCACACCCGCGAGCGTGACGTAAACGTCCTGACCGAACGATCCGAGAATGCCGACTTCGGTGGATGGCTGGAACGTCGGAACGCGATTGTTCGGATCACTCCCCGAGAAGTACTGTCGCTTCTCGCTCGTGATCACGCCCATCCGCTTTCCATCTCGCGTGGCTTCGAGCGCGACAGCAGTCACGTCGCGGTTGAGCACGTCATAACGCGAGACACCCTGACTCGTGAACGTCCAGCTGTGGCCCCACGAATCCACCAGTGTCGTGGAGTCGCCGGCACTGAGCGTGACGTCGGACTCGCGCTTGAACGCGAGCGCCGCGAAGGCGGCGAAGATGATCACGATGCCCGCGTGCACGATGTAGCCGCCGTACCTGCGGCGGTTACGCGCGATCAGACGGACGAACGCGACGGGAACGCCTTCCTCGTACATCGAGTGACGCGCTCGCACTCCCTTGTAGAACTCCTGGCAGATCGTCGCGGCCACGAAGCCACCAATGCCGTATGCAATCGACCGCATAGCCGCTGCGCATTCCCGCGGCGAGCAGAAGCGCCGCCGTGATGACTCCAGCCGCGGTCGGAAACGCGAACTGCCGCTTGAGATTGGAGACCGATGCGCGTCGCCACGCTATGAGCGGACCGACACCGGTGAGAAAGAGCAGCAGCAGGCCGAGCGGAATGTTCACCGCGTTGAAGAAGGGCGGCCCGACGGTGATCTTGGTTCCTCTCACCGCCTCGCTGATGATCGGGAAGAGCGTTCCCCACAACACGGAGAATGCGATCCCAACGAGCACGACGTTGTTGTAGAGGAACGCCGCTTCCCTGCTCACCATGCTCTCGAGCTCGGCGTTCGCCGTGAGATCCTTGAGGCGCGTCGTGACGAGATAGACGCTCGCGATGATCGCGACTCCGAGGAAGCCCGCGAACCAGTTGCCGACGGGCGATTGCGCGAACGAGTGAACGCTCGAGATCACGCCGCTGCGCGTGATGAAGGTGCCGAGGATCGAGAGAAGGAACGAGCAGATGACGAGCGTGACGTTCCACTTGCGCAGCATGCCGCGCTTCTCCTGCACCATCACCGAGTGAAGAAATGCGGTCGTGGTGAGCCACGGAAGCAGGCTCGCGTTCTCGACGGGATCCCAGGCCCAGTAGCCGCCCCAGCCGAGCTCGACGTACGCCCACCACATGCCGAGGATGATGCCGGTCGTGTTGAAGAACCAGCTCAGCAACGCCCACTTCCTCACTGCTACCAGCCATTCCGCGTCGAGGCGGCGCGTGATCAGCGCCGCCATCGCGAACGCGAACGGGATCGCAGTTCCGACGTAGCCGAGGTAGAGATTGGGAGGGTGGATCGCCATGCCGGGATTCTGCAGCTGCGGATTCATTCCGCGGCCGTCCGGCGGTAGCCAGTCGAGGCGCTCGTAAGGATTGGCGCCGAGGCAAAGCGTCGCGAGGAAAAAGATCGCGATGAGAGCGAGCGTGCCGGTGACGTAAGGCATCAGCTCGCGATTGCGCGACCGATTGGTGAAGACCGCGATCGCCGTGTACGACGTCAGGATCAGCGTCCAGAAGAGCATCGATCCCGCCTGCCCACCCCAGAACGCGGTGATCGTGTAAACCGTAGGCAGGTTCGCGCTCGTGAACGAGGCGACGTACTTGAGCGAGAAGTCGTGCGTTATCAGCGCGGTCCACAGGCCGAGCGACGCGAGCACCACCATCGCCCACGTCGCGTACGCGCCGCGCTCTCCACTCGCCACGAGATCGGCGCGGCGCAGCGATCCACCCGCGAACGAGACTGTAGCAGTCCAGACCGCCATGAGCAGGGCGACCCAGAGCGACAACTCGCCAACGAGAATCATCTAATAGACCGGAAGGCAGCCGTCAGGGAGCGCAGCTCACCCGCGGCGAGAGTGGTCAAGTTCGCTGCGCCTGAGGGCGAGCGGGCGCGTTCTCGTAGCGCGATGCGCACTTGGCAAGGAGCGTCGTTGCGTGGAACACGCCATCGCGCCCGAGCCTCCCTTCGACCACGACGTCGACACTGTCGGTGAACGTGTCGGGCGTGATTCCGCGATAGTCCACGTTGTAGCTGCGAACGCCGTCGGTCATCCTGAACATCGTCTCACGACCGCCGGGCGCTCTGATTATCGTGCCCGGCACGACGCGAGCTCCGACCTTCACTCCAGTCTGATAGAACGACGGATCGGCGGCGAGCTTGCTCGACAGCTCGGTAGGCGTGAGGTAATACGTACCCGTCTTGCTTATCGAGCTCGCCATGAGGTAGCCCGCAGCACCGAGTATCAGCACTCCGCCAGTGATGAACTTCGTTCGCGCCTTCACAGTCTACAAATATAAAGTCTCTGCGAGCCGGAGTTGGAGTAGCTCGATCGCACGGTCGAGCAGCGCCGAGTGGCCGTCGGAGTGAAGCCAGCTACTCGCGCCTGATGGATGCGGCAGCGGAATCGCCAGCGACGCTCCGCCCTCGTGGACGACGCTGTGCTCGCGACCAACCAACTCCGAGAGCGGCGCATCGCCGAGGAAGCGATTGATCGCGAGCCGCCCGACCGGGATGAGCAGCGCCGGCCGAAGCAGCCGAAGCTCTGCTTCGAGCCACCTCGCGCAGAGCGCCTGCTCCCGCGGCGACGGCACTCGGTCGCCCCGGCCGCTCGCACTCGGCCCTGGATAACATCGGGTGATCGCAGCGATGTAAATCGCTTCGCGCGCCTCCCCCTCGCCAAGTCCGGCGCGCGCCAGCCAGCGAAAGAGTGTCTTGCCGGCGCGCCCGGCGAACGGCCTCCGATCGACCGTCTCGGTCTGTCCAGGCGCCTGTCCGACGAGCATGACTCGCGCGTTCGTGGCGAGTGAGATGATCGGCAGTGCGTCGGCGTCGCCGTGTCCGCATGCGCGGCAAGCGGCGAGCTCGTCGCGGTGAATCTCGAGCGGTGTTCGGATCACGGCGCCCATCTCACGTGTCAGATCGCATCACCGCCTGATACACTCGCGCCGTTCATTCGACGCGTCGCCGCTTCCGCCGCTCGGGGAAGAACCTGTCGAGGAAATCGACCAGCGCCTTCTCCTCGGCAGTGTGCTCCCAGTGGTCGCGCAAGCCTGAGCCACGACGCTTGCGGCGCGGTCGCGGTGTTCGCGGTGTTATCGTCACACCCTCGTCCACGTACCGCTCGATCACAGCCGGATGCACGTACGACTTTCGGCAGATCGTTGGTGTGTTGCCGAGCTCCGCGGCGACGAGGCGCATCGCAGTGTTGACGTTCTTCACGGCCTCGCGGTCCGTGCGCCCAGGGCCGAGCTCGGCGAGCACGGTCGCGGCGCGCAGCGTGCCGCCCCAGGTGCGGAAATCCTTTGCGCTGTACGGGAAGCCGGCCAGCGCCTGGATGTAAGAGTTCACCTGCGCTGATTCGACGTTGTGCCACTCCCCCGCCTCGTCGCGATACCTGAAAAGCCGCCGGCCCGGAGTGTCGAGGAGCTCAGACACGTACCGGGCCAGATCGCGGCTCACGACGGCCTGACGGTGCCTGATTGATTTCTTGCCGACGTAGTCGAACCTCACCACGTCGTCCTCCACTGTCACGTGCGACTTGTTGAGCGTCGTCAGCCCGAAGGTGCCGTTCTCGCGCGCGTAACGCTCGTTGCCGATCCGGAAGAAACCGTCGGCGAGGAAGCGCACGATTCCGGCAATGACACGCTCGCGCGAATGGTCCCCGCGGTTGAAGTCGGCGTACACACGGCGCCGAATGCCGGGAAGGTCACGCGCCATCTGCCGCACGCGGTAGTGCTTCCGCATCTGGCCGCGCTCGACTGCGCGAGGGTGGTATCGGTACTGCTTGCGCCCCCGCGCGTCGAATCCCCACGCCTGGATCGCGGATCTGTCACTCGGCGCGACATGCACGTCGGTCCACGCTGGCGGGATAGCGAGCTCGTCGATCTGCTTCACGCGGCGCGCGGATGCAGGGCGCCCGGAGGGCGTTACGTAGTGGAAGCGACCGACTTGGTTGCCGCGGCGCAGAATCCAGGTCCCTTGCATGCGGCACCGTCCGAGCAAGAACGACGCCGACACGCACCGTGCCATTTGCAATGCGGGCTTATATTCAGCGCATGCCTTCCTACGATTTCCTGACCTTCGAAGTGGCCGACAGGATTGCCACGATCACCGTCAACCGGCCCGACAAGCTCAACGCTCTCAACGACGCCACCATCGCGGAGCTGGGTGCGGCGATCGATGATGCGCGCGTGCGACAGGACGTCGCCGGGATCATACTGACGGGAGCTGGGCGCGCGTTCATCGCCGGCGCCGACATCAGCGAGCTCAGGAGCCAGTCGCCCTTCGTTGCGAAAGGACGTTCCCGCGCCGGCCAGGAGATCTTCCGGCGCTTCGAGACGTGTCCCAAGCCGGTCGTCGCCGCGGTCAACGGCTTCGCGCTCGGCGGCGGCTGCGAGCTCGCGATGGCGTGCCACATCCGGATCGCGTCGGAGCATGCCAAATTCGGCCAGCCGGAAGTGAAGCTCGGGATTCTTCCGGGCTACGGCGGCACGCAGCGCCTGCCCCGGCTCGTGGGAAAGGGGCGCGCGCTGCAGCTCCTGATGACTGGCGAGACGATCGACGCCGACGAAGCGTACCGCATCGGACTGGTCAATCGCGTCGTGCATGCGGCGGAGCTGATGGGGACTGCGCAGATGCTGATCAAACAGATCGCGGCCAACGCGCCGCTCGCCGTGGCGCTGTGTGTGGAGGCAGTCGATCGCGGACTGCAGATGTCGCTCGACGACGGGCTCGTGCTCGAGGCAAATCACTTCGGCCTCCTTGCCGCGACCGACGACGTCCAGCAAGGGATGTCAGCGTTCCTGGAGAAGCGCGCGCCGTCGTTCAGCGGGCGCTGAAGCGCGCGTAGGAGTCGCGGCGTGGCGCTCCTCGAGCGGCTGACTGTGCGCGACTTTCGCAACATCGCGCATGCGGAGCTGAGCTTCCCCTCCGAGGGAGTCGTGCTCGTCGGCGAGAATGGTGAGGGGAAGACCAATCTTCTCGAGGCCATCTACTATCTCCAGCTTCTCCGCTCGATGCGCGGCGCGCGCGATCAGGATCTCATCTCGTTCGATGCGCCTGCGTTTCATATCCGCGCCACGATCGAGAATCGAGGCGAGCACGAAGTGTCGGCCGCGTTCGGACGGCGCGGACGCAAGAAGGTCGTCTTCGACGGCGCCGAAGTGAAGAAGCTGAGCAGCGCGCTCGGGTCGCTTCCAGCCGTCGTGTTCTCGCCGCGCGACGTGAGCATCATCGCCGGCTCGCCCACCGAGCGCAGGCGCTTTCTGGACGTGACGCTCGCGCTGTCGTCGCAGCGATATCTCGCCGCGCTGCAGAGCTACCGCGCCGCACTCGCACGGAGAAACGCGGCGTTGCGCGCTGCGGCGCGCGACGGCGCAGACCGATGAGGCGGTCGCGGTGTGGGAGCCGTCGCTCGCATCGAACGGCGCGACGATCCTGCGCGAGCGTGTGGAGTGGATGGAGCGCAACAGCGACGAATTCGCGCGGCTCGCGCACGCGATGGGCGAGCGTCAGCAGATGGCGATGCGCTACGTCACGTCGGTCGGCGAACCCCTCGACGCCGAGCAGGAGCTGCGCGACACGCTGGCGCGGCGGCGTGCGATCGACATCAAGCGCGGGCTCACGCACGCAGGTCCTCATCGCGACGACATCGATGTGCTCGTCGGTGAGCACGACCTGCGCGTGTTCGGATCCGGCGGCCAGCACCGCACCGCCGCGGTCGCGCTCAAGCTTCTCGAGGCGGCGACGCTCAAGCAGCATGCGCAGACCGACCCGCTGCTGCTTCTCGATGATCCGTTCGCCGAGCTCGATTCGCGCCGCAGCGGGCGCATCCTGGATCTGCTGCACGCGACGATCACCGGACAGACCGTTCTGGCTGTGCCGCGCGCAAGCGACATTCCGCCGGATATGACCCGGCTGCAGAGGTGGCGAGTGTCGGCCGGGACGATCGAGGCGCGCGCCGCATGAAGGAGCGAAAGCGCGGCAGCTCCGCAGCGCATCAGCGACGCGCTGGGCCAGTACCTCCGCGAAGCCGGACTGGACGAGCGCGTCGTCCAGGCGGCAGTGATTCCGGAGTGGGACGCGATCGTAGGGCGCGAGATCGCCGGCGTGACCGATCCGCTCTTCGTGACGAGCGATGGAGTGCTGTTTGTGGCGGTCAGGACCAACTCGTGGATGACCGAGCTGCAGCTCATGGAGCCGCAGCTGGTGGCCGCTCTGAACGCGAGTTCGGACCGGGTGAGAGTGCGCAAGCTGAGGTTCCAGATCATGCTCGTGGATTAGCTCTGGAAGTCGTTGCAAATCAACGACTTAGCTCGGCCGAAAACGCTTGCGCGCGGCCTTCTGGAGGGTTAGATTAAATAGTCTTTGGTGCGATTGTATTCGGTTTTTGTTCGCCCACTGCACCCACGTTTTCTAAGGGCAATAAATGGCAGTCAAAGAAAAGGTCGAACGCGCCACCGTTCCGGCTTACGACGCCGGCAATATTCAGGTCCTCAAAGGGCTCGACGCGGTTCGGAAGCGGCCCGGGATGTACATCGGCTCGACTTCGTCGCCCGGCCTTCATCACCTCGTGTACGAGGTCGTCGACAACTCGATAGACGAGGCGCTCGCAGGTTACGCCGACGCCATCAGCGTCACGATCCACAGCGACGACTCGATCACGGTGGTCGACAACGGACGCGGCATTCCGGTGGATATCCATCCGACCGAGAAGATTTCGGGCGTCGAGCTCGCGATGACTGTGCTGCACGCGGGCGGCAAGTTCGACAAGAACAGCTACAAGGTCTCCGGCGGCCTTCACGGAGTCGGAGTGTCGGTGGTGAACGCGCTGTCGGCCCAGCTCAAAGTCTGGGTGCGGCGCGACGGCAAGGTTCACTACATGGATTTCAAGCGCGGCACGACCGCGACCAAGCTCAAGGTCGTCGATACGGTGCCGAAGGCGCAGACGGGAACGACAGTCTGGTTCAAGCCCGACGATCTGATCTTCACGGAGCTCGTCTACAAGTACGACACGCTGGCCATCCGCATGCGCGAGCTCGCGTACCTCAACAAGGGCGTGTCGATCACGCTCAGGGACGAGCGCGCTGGTCAGGAGAAGGAGGAAGTCTTCTTCGCCAGGGGCGGCCTCAAGGAGATGGTCCAGTTCCTCAACGCCCGCGCAAAGGTGCTGCATCCGGAAGTCGTGTACATCGACACCGAGCGCGACGGGATGGGCATCGAGCTGGCGCTCCAATACAATGACGGCTACAACGAGAACGTCTTCTCCTTCGTGAACAACATCAATACGCACGAAGGCGGAACACACCTCACCGGCTTCAAGTCGGGACTCACGCGCGTCATCAATCAGTACCTCGCCAACAGTTCATTCGCGAAGAAGGACAAGGAAGCGACGCTCTCAGGCGACGATGTACGCGAGGGTCTCACCGCCGTTCTGTCGGTGAAGGTCCACGAGCCGCAGTTCGAGGGGCAAACCAAGACCAAGCTCGGCAACTCCGAAGCTGAAGGCGCTGTCCGTTCGGTAATGAACGAGCTGTTGTCGCGCTACCTCGAAGAGCACCCGCGCGTTGCAAACATCGTCATCGAGAAAGCGCTCTCCGCTTCGCGTGCGCGCGAAGCAGCCCGCAAGGCGCGCGATCTCACGCGCAAGAAGAACGCACTGGACATCGGCAACCTTCCCGGCAAGCTCGCCGACTGCTCGCTCAACGATCCGGCTCTGTGCGAGCTCTATCTCGTCGAGGGCGACTCGGCGGGCGGCTCGGCGAAGCAGGGGCGCGATCGCGGCTTCCAGGCGATTCTGCCGCTCCGCGGCAAGATCATCAACGTCGAGAAAGCGCGCATCGACAAGGTTCTCTCTAACGAAGAGATCCGGACGATCATCACCGCAATCGGTGCTGGCATCCGTGACGACTTCTCGCTCGAGAGCACGCGCTACCACAAGATCATCCTGATGGTAGACGCCGACGTTGACGGGGCGCACATCCGGACGCTCTTGCTCACGTTCCTGTTCAGGCAGATGCCGGAGCTCATCGAGGCGGGGTACATCTATCTCGCGCAGCCGCCCCTTTACCGTGTCGCCAAGGGCAAGGAAGAGTACTACGCCTATGACGAAAAGGAGCGCGACGATCTGATCGCGCGCATGGGCGGATCCGACAAGGTCAACATCCAGCGCTACAAGGGACTCGGCGAGATGAACCCCGAACAGCTCTGGAAGACGACGATGGATCCCGAGACGCGCACGCTTCTCAAGGTCGACACCGTCGATGCGATTCTGGCCGATCAGATCTTCCAGACTCTGATGGGTGACGACGTCGAGCCGCGCAGACTCTTCATCGAAGAGAACGCGAAGTTCGTCAGCAATCTCGACGTGTAACAATCCCAGTCGCAGCACGATTGACCGCGAGGTCATGCAGCCGGTTGAATGGCTGCATGACCCCGCGGTGCATCTGACTCACTCGCGCTCGGGCGCAATTCGGTACTCATCGTGATCGCGCGATCCCACCGCGCCTCGACGTCGAGCGTACTGTCGTCGCGTTCGCCCACCACGACGCCGCCCGCGCGGCAGGAGATCTCCACATGACAGTCGCCAACCGGCTGACCCGCATCATGCTTCCGCTTCGTCATCTCTGCGATTGCAACCCACAGCGCTGCCGCACAGAGCTCCGCGTCCGGCTCGCTCGCAATCACTGCACAGGTCATCAACCCGATGTCGCTCGTGGTCACGCACGCGCTCGACTTCGGCAAGATCTTCGCATCGAGCACTAACACCGTCGCACCAAATGCGGCGAAGGGCGGCCGGTTCGAGGTCAATGGAGAGACCGCATCGAGCATCACCGTCACGCTCACAATGCCGATCTCGCTGACGCCAACGGTCGGAACGAGCATGGCGGTGAGTGGCTGGAACTACATGGTCAGCACCAGTTCGTCGCTGAGCGGCGCTACCGCAGTCCCGTTTTCGGGTGGTACCGCGGCGGTCGCTACTGCGACCTTCACCGGCGGTGCGACCAAGATCTACTTCGCGGTCGGCGCCACCGCGACTGCCAGCGCGAGTCAGGCGATCGGCACCTACACCGGTACCGGGCAGATCACCGCAGCATACTCCGACCTGTGAGGATCGCGAGCGTGCGGCGCACGGCAGTACGAACCGGCGTCGCGTGGTGCGCGTTCGGCCGCGTCGCCGAGCGCTCAACTCGCCGGAGTTGCGGTCGATCCGCACATCCTCGTGCTGACCCCGTCATCGCCCGGGGGTGCGGTCACTGTGGTAAACGCGCAGGACACGGACGCAGAGTTCAGCGTCGAGCTTCACTTCGGCTACGCAACAACCGACGCGGCGGGACAACCGCGCGTCGAGCTGCAGGACTCCGCCGACAGTGCGAGCGCGGCCGGCTGGATCCGCGCGTACCCGGAGCGGTTCGCGCTGCGGGCGGGTGCACGCCGCACTGTCAGGTTCCTCGCCCATGCACCAGACAATCTTCCCGATGGCGAGTACTGGGCGCGCATCACCGTGCGCGCTCGCCCGCTCGATGACGATCGCACTGAGAAGGTCGACGCGCGCGTTGGGTCGGACACTTCGAGTCCGACGGTGAGGCTGGTGCTCGAGACGGCTACGGTGCTCCCGGTTTTCTACCGAAAGGGCGCAGTGACGACCTCGCTCGCGGTCGATAGCGTCACCGCACGCGTGGATGGCGATTCCGTAGATGTGCGAGCGTCGCTCACCCGCCTGGGCAACGCGGCGTACCTCGGCGTGGCCCAACTCTCTGTGCGAGATTCTGCCGGGCGCGAGATCGGATCACTCCAGAAGAACCTCGCAGTCTATCGAACGGCTTCGCCGCGATGGCGTGTGCCAGCGCGTGAGCTCGGTGCGCGATCCAATCTCACGGTAGCGCTCATGATCACCACCAACCGCAACGATGTTCCGAAGAACGTGGTGCTGCGGGCAACTCCTCAGCTGCGAAGCGTGCGCGTGGCCAGCGAAGCCAAATCGGTGACGAGGCTTACGACAGTCGCTCGACACCGCGCGCGGTGACGCGATGGGACACGAGCGGCAGTGTAGCAACGACGTCATCACCGATAGCGATCGCCTCGTCGAGCACGCTGACGCCGGTGGTGACACCGGCTGGTCCGGCGGCGTGCACCATCGCTATGACATCGCCCGCTGCAACGACGTCATTCGGCTTGACGAAGATGTCGAACCCGACGGCAGGATCGACGCGGTCTTCCATTGCCCGCCGACCGCCGCCGATTGCGATGATGCCGTGTCCGACCACACGCGGCGACACGCGCTCGATCACGCCGTCGCGCTGGGCGCGGTACTCCACGATGCTTGGCGCGCGCGGCAGTAGCGAAGTGTCAGCCGACAACGCGCGCGTCGCCGCCCTGTGCGGTGATGATCTCCTCGAGCTTCGCTGCCGCGCGGCCGTCGGCGACTGCCTCACGCATTGCGTCGTGCGCTGCCTCGATGCTCGGCGCAGCGTTTGCGAGCATCAACATCTCTGCGCCCAGTGCGTACGTCACCGTCTCGAGATCCTCGGGAGCGTCGCCGTGCAGGAAATCGATGCACTCGCGGACCTCCAGCGCGTTTCCGCACGTGTTGCCGAGCGGACGATCCATCGCTGTCACGAGTGCGGTTACCGGGCAGCCTCGGCTCTCGCCCAGATCGATCATGGTCTGAGCGAGCTCGAGCTCACGAGTGACATCGGGAAGGAACGCGCCGCTGCCGCTCTTGATGTCGAGTACGAGTCCGGTGAGTCCCTCCGCGAGCTTCTTGCTCATGATGCTCGCCGCGATGAGCGGGATTGCTTCGACCGTACCTGTCGCGTCCCGAAGCGCGTACATCTTCCGGTCGGCAGGAGCGATCTCACCTGTCTGGCCGATGAGTGCGCAGCCGATGCTGTCGATCTGATCACGCGCTTCTGCGAGAGACAATCCTGTGCGGAATCCTGGAATCGATTCGAGCTTGTCGAGCGTGCCGCCGGTGTGTCCCAGCCCACGTCCGGACATCATCGGCACGACGACACCGAGGGACGCAATGAGAGGAGCGAGCACGATCGAGACTTTGTCACCGACTCCGCCGGTGGAGTGCTTGTCGATCCGCGGAGCGGCGACGTCGCTGAGATCGAGTCGTGCGCCGCTCGCCAGCATCGCGTCGGTGAGCGCATCAGTCTCGCTTCGCGCGAGGCCGCGAAAGAAGCAGGCCATGAGCAGCGCGGACATCTGGTAGTCCGGTACCTTTCCCGCGGCGTACGCGAAGACGAGCTCCCGCCACTCGTGCGCGGTGAGCGCGGCGCCATCGCGTTTGCGCTCGATGAGCCTGGGAACGATCATGGGGGTATTTTAAGCGGCATCGCCCCTTTTGGAGACATCAAACATGATTCGACAGGTCGCCATGGCAGGGCTTGCAACGCTATTGACGTCGATCTCGGTCGCTCGCGCGAGCGCGCAGAGCGCGACGGAATGGGTTTCGCGTGGCTCGGCGGCGTACGTCGCACGCAATCCCAGCGAAGCGCTCGCGGATTTCGAGAAGGCGCTTGCTCTCGAGCCACGAAACTACGACGCGCTATGGAACGCTGCGCGGGCGGCCGTCGAGCTCGGCGAGTTCAATCCGAGCGAGCAGGAGCGAAGCTCGCTTTACACGACCGCGGCGGACCGCGCGAAGCTCGCGACGCAGGTAAATCCTGGTGGCGCAGACGGCCATTTCGCGCTCGCACTCGCGCTCGGGCGTCAGGCGCTCACGCTCGGTGCGCGCGACCGCATCCGGTACGCCGGGACTATTCACGACGAGGCGATGACCTGCCTCAAGATCGAGCCCAAGCACGCTGGCTGTCTGCACGTGATGGGTGAATGGAACGCCGAGATCATGCGACTGAGCGGACTGACGCGAATGATCGCGCGGAACTTCCTCGGCGGGAAAATCTTTGGCGAGGCGAGCTGGGCCAACGCGGAGCACTATCTCGAGGACGCAGTGGCGAGCGAGCCTCGGCGTATCGTGCATCGGTTGGATCTGGGGCGCGTCTACGCTGATATGGGACTCAAGGCGCAGGCGCGCACTGAATTCGAGGCAGTGATCAACGGAGAGCTGATCGACTACAACGATCCTCACTACAAGGTCGAGGCCGCGGACGATCTCAAGAAGTTGTAGCTGACCGCTCCACTCCCCTCACGCCGCCTGCTCGGCGCCCCTCACCCGAAGCCGCTTGTTGCGACGCTTGGCGGCCTTGGCCAATTCGTCGCCGAGCCGGTCCCATGGGGAGCGGCGCCAGGGACGCCGCTTGCGAAGCGTTCGTGCGAGCGCGAGGCGCGTGTGCTCACCGGATTGCGGCGCGGCGAGAAGCGCGATTCCCGCGCCGAGCGCAGCGCCTGCCGCGACGCTTGCGCCGACGAGCGCGACCACTTTCCAGTTGATCTCACGCGTGTAGGGCTTTCCGCGCGGGGTCGTCGTGGGTGAACCTCGCGTGAGGCGGGCGGCGCTTCGAAGCACCGGCTCTGGGGTGTCGTCTATAGTATCCATCACTGGAGCGTACCGGGTTTGGTAAGAAACTTGCCTAGTCCGGAGTGCAATACCCGTGCGAGGAGTGCATGAGCGACTCTGGCAAGTTAGTGCTGCTTGTAGAGGACAATGAAGACAACCGGATCGTTTACTCCACGATCCTGAAGCATTTCGGCTATGAGGTGAGTGAGGCTCTGAACGGGGAGGAGGGGATCGCCAAGGCGCGCTCCCAGCAGCCCGATCTGATCCTCATGGACATCTCCATACCCGTGATCGATGGTTGGGAAGCGACGCAGGTCCTCAAGCATGACCCGGCGACCAAGCGCATCCCGATCATCGCGCTTACCGCGCACGCCCTGGCATCCGACCGCGAGAAGGCGATGGAGGTCGGCTGCGACGGCTATCTGGCCAAGCCATGCGAGCCGCGTGCAGTCGTCGCCGAAGTACAGCGGTTCCTTGGTCGGCCCGATGCCGGATGAGCGCCGCAAGCGCATTCTCGTCGTAGACGACCACCCCGACAACATTCAGGTTCTGCGCGCGAGACTCGAAGCGCGCGGATACGCAGTTGACGAGGCCGGCGACGGCGAGGCGGCGCTAGAGCGCATCTACGCCACTCCGCCCGATCTTGTGCTGCTCGATGTCATGATGCCCAAGATCGACGGAATGGAAGTGGCGCGCCGCGTCAAGAGCGACCGCTCGCTTCCCTTCATCGCGGTCATCATGCAGACGGCGCTCGATTCCACCGAGAACATGGTGCAGGGTTTCGAGGCGGGCGCGGATGACTACATCACCAAGCCCATCAATTTTCGCGAGCTCGACGCGCGCGTGAAGTCGCTGCTGCGCATCCAGACGCTCCAGTCCGAGCTCGAGCAGCGAGAGCGCGAGCTGTCGGCGGCGAACGACAAGCTGCTCGTGATGTCGCGCACCGATGTTCTCACCCGTGTCGCGAACCGACGCTACATCGAGGAGCGACTCCACGAGATGTGGGAGCACTCGGCGCGCCTGCACGAGCCGCTATCTGTGGTGATGTGCGACATCGATCACTTCAAGCGCGTGAACGACGAGCACGGTCATCCGGCTGGCGACGCGGTCCTCGAGCAGTTCGCGTCACTGCTTCAGTCAGCCGCGCGCGAGATAGATCGTGTGGGGCGGTATGGCGGCGAGGAGTTTCTGCTCGTGCTCCCTGGCACCGTGCTCGACGCGGCTGTAACATTCGCCGAGCGCGTGAGGGAATCGGTCGCAGCGCACGACTTCACGTTCGACGGCGGCTCACTCCACAAGACGATGAGCTGCGGCGTGGCTGCGTGGCCGCACCCTCTCATAGACAATCAGGAAGCGCTCATCAAGGCGGCTGACGACGCGCTGTACGTCGCGAAGGAAACGGGCCGCAACCGTGTCGTGAGATTCGACAGCCGCGAATTCAATGAGCACATCGCGCAAGCAGGCGAGCAGGAACGGGAGCGAGAAGGCCAGCAGGCAAGCGGAGGAGAGCGAGAGCACGGCGAGCCGCAGCCAGCCTGACGGCAGCGCAGCTCCGAGCGACGCGCGTGCGCGCGCGACGGAGCTGCGCGAGGTTCTCCATCGTGCGTCGTACGAGTACTACGTGCTCGACAGACCGGCGCTGAGCGACGCCCAGTACGACAAGCTCTTCCGCGAGCTTCAGAGTCTCGAGCAGCAATTTCCAGATCTCGTCACGCCCGACTCTCCCACGCATCGCGTCGGCGCCGAAGTCCACAGCTCTCTCAGCAAGTACACTCACGCCGTCCCGATGCTGTCACTCGGCAACGCGTTCGACGACGCTGAGCTGCGCGAGTGGGAGGAGCGCCTAGTCCGAGTAGTCGGCGATGATGTGCGGAAGTCGGGCTACAGCGCCGAGCTCAAGATCGATGGGACCGCGGTAAGTCTTACTTACGATGATGGAGTGCTCGTCGTCGGTGCGACGCGCGGCAACGGCACGATTGGCGAAGACGTCACGTCGAACCTGCGCACCGTTCGCGACGTTCCGTTGCGGCTCTCGGGCGACCATCCGCGTGGGCGAGTGATAATTCGCGGCGAGATCTATTTTCCGTTCGACCAGTTCGAGCGCATGAACGAGGCACGCGTTGCCGCCGGCGAGCCGGTGTTCGCGAATCCACGCAACGCCGCGGCGGGAAGTCTGCGTCAGCTCGATCCGGCCATCACCGCATCGCGTCCGCTGCGCTTCTTCGGCTACTCCGTGGCCGCCGAGCGCGCCGATTCGATTCACGTCAGCACCCAGGCCGAAGTGCTCGCCGCACTGCGCTCGTGGGGAATCCCGGTCGCGCCCCAGAGCGCGCTCTGCGCTACGATGGATGAAGTGATCGACTGGGCGCACAGGATCGAGCACGAAGTGCGCGCCTCGCTCAACTTCGCGATCGACGGCGGAGTAGTGAAGGTCAACTCGCTGCGATTGCAGGAGGATCTGGGAGTGGTCGGCGGGCGCGAGCCGCGCTGGGCGATCGCACGAAAGTTCGCGCCTGACATCGCAGAGACGAAGCTGCTGTCGATCAACGTCAACGTTGGGCGCACCGGTCAGATCAATCCGTACGCGGTGCTCGAGCCGGTCGAGATTGGTGGGACGACTGTGAAGCTCGCGACGCTCCACAATGAGGAGCTGATCCGGCAGAAGGATCTACGCGTCGGTGATGTTGTGCAAGTGAAGCGCGCGGGCGACGTCATTCCGCAGGTGATCGGCCCGGTTCCAGACCGAGTGGAGAAGCGCGGCGCGCCGTGGAGCATGCCGACGCACTGTCCGGTGTGCGGGACGCCGGTGGCGCGCGATGCTGATCTCGCCGCTATCTACTGCCCCAACGTTCGCTGCCCGGGGCGACAGTTGGAGGCGATGGTGTACTTCGCATCGCGTGGCGCAATGGACATTCGCGGGCTGTCATACGCACGCATCCAACAGCTGCTGGAAGCTGGGCTCGTGAAGGACGTTGCCGATCTGTTCACGCTCGAAGCGTCGAGCCTGCTCGAGCTAGACGGCTATCAGCGCAAGAGCGCGGAGTCCCTCGTCGGCGCGATCGCGGCGGCGAAAGGGCGTCCTCTGTCCCGACTGCTGACCGCGCTCGGCATTCAGCACGTCGGCGAAGCGGCGGCGCGTCTCCTGGCGCATCACTTCACCACGCTCGACAGGATCGCCGACGCGAGCGAGCAGGAGATCGAGGAGATCCGCGGACTCGGGTCGGTGATCGCGCAATCAGTGGCGACTTACTTTCGCGATCCCACAGCGCGCGAGCTCATGGCGAAGCTCGGCGCTGCTGGCGTCAACACGATCGAGCCAAAGAAGCAGGCAGTGACTTCGGGTGCCCTCGCCGGACAGACAATCGTCATTACGGGAACGCTCCCGACCCTGTCGCGCCCGCAAGCTACAGAGCTCATCGAAGCTCACGGCGGCCGCGTCACCAGCTCGGTGTCGAAGGCTACTTCGTTCGTGCTGGCCGGGAGCGAGCCGGGGAGCAAGTTGGAGAAAGCAAGATCACTCGGTATCCTTGTCATCGATGAATCAGAGCTTCTCAGGCGTGTCGGACAATCGTGACGTGAGCGACGCGAGCGGGTCGAAGCCGCGCATGCTCTCCGCACCGACCAGCACGCTCCTCGCGTTGCGTGCGGCGCTGCTCACGCGCCCTGATCTCGAGACAGTCTTCACGCTCCGCGACGCGGGATACGCCGGCGCGAGCGAGCTCTACGAAGCGTTCGAGACGTACGTCCGCGAGAAGGACCTCATCGATCCACAGCAGCTCGCGCTGGACCACTTCTTCCAACGCGCCGGCGAGTTCTGGACGGCCGCAGGTTGGGGAGACACAACGTTCAGCGCTGACGATGACGGCTTCTGCGTGGTCGAGATCGATGGCTGCTGGGAGGCCGATCCGCGCGATCAGCCCGATCCTCGGGGCTGCCATCTCACAGTCGGCATCCTCGGCGCGTTCCTCGGCAAGTTCGCCGACTATCCTCTCTCAGTTCTCGAGATAGAGGGTCCGGAGACGGACAGCGTGCGCTGCCGCTTCATCGCCGGTTCCGCTGACTCAGTCAGCGCGTACTACGCCGAGCACAGCTAGTAGCGCCTTTCTGCCGGAACAAGCGTTCCGGCAGACTTCTACTTGAGCAGGGCGGCGTAGGCAGGGTTCGGCGCGAGCGCACCGTCGATGATTATCTCCCTGTCCCACGGCAGCACGATCGCCGCCTCGGTCGCGAGGGCGTGGAAGTCTGCCTCGTAAGGGCCGGTCCTGAAGCAAACAGCCGTTCGGATCTCAGCGGCGCCAGCATGCAGCAACGCTGCGACTGCGAGACGCATCGTGTCGCCGCTGTCGCATGTTTCGTCGGCGATGAGGACCTTGCGACCGCGAGCGTCGGCCGGCGCGGCGCCGAAAACGCGCGGCGTATCCCGCGCTTTGTCAGCATGGTACTTCCGACTCACGATCATCGAGTGGAACTCGCGGTTCAGCATCGCCGCGATGACGGCGCCGGGGACGACTCCGGCAGTCGCGATACCGATGACCATGTCAGGGTCGTAGGCACGCGCGACTTTGAGCGCGAGGCTCCGCGACATTTCGCCGAAAAGCGGCCACTCGACCACCAGTACACCACGAGAGGGGTCAACCGACGTTTGGCGGGGCATGTTGCAAGCTAGCCCAGACGGCGCGGGCTCGATAGCTTCCGCAACATGTCGTTCTGGAGCCGTCTGACAGGGAAGTCCGGGCAGCAGAAGCCTCACAAGCTCGACTATCTCAGCGAAGCTCTCGCGCTCGAGCGCCAGGGCGACTACGACGCTGCACTAACGTCGTATCGTCTCGCGCTGCGCGACCAGCCGTCGAACTATCGCGTGCTGCAGAACATGGCGATCGCGTACACCAAGACGGCGCAGCCGGAGCAGGCCATCAAGTGCTATCGCGGCGCGTTGCAGATCGAGCCCAAGCTGGCTGGCGCGCACTACGGGCTCGCGTTCCTTCTCCTGAAGCGTGGCGACATCTCCGACGCGGCGTACCACCTCGACGCATTCCTGATGGACGCGCCGAAGGGCCCGGAAGCGACCCGCTGGGTCGCACACGCGAGGGAAACGCTCGACGCGTTGCGTACGACCGGCGACATGCCCGCGGACGCTCCCGACAGCGTCAGCGCTGATTCACTCGACGCACCGCCGGGAGAACCGTAATAGATGGGTTCAGTGCTGACAGTCGTCAGCCAGAAGGGCGGAGTCGGAAAGACCACCACGGCGGTGAATCTTGCCGCGGCATTCGCGCGTCGCGGCCTCAAGACGTTGGTGGTCGATGTCGATCCGCAGGGGTCCGTGAGATACGGAGTGGGACTCAAGCGCGACCACTCGGTGCACGGGTTCGCGGATTATCTCAACGGCGACTGCCAGCTGCGCGACATCATTCTCCCGACCGCGTTGCCATGGCTGCGCGTCATTCTCGCGGGTACTGTGAGCGATGAATCCGATCACGAGGCGTACACATCGCTCGTCGCCGACTCCGAGCTCCTTCCGGACCTGCTCGACACGGCGCGGCAGCGCTGCCACGTCGTGGTAGTGGACACGCCGCCAGGACTCGGCGCGATCTCGCGGAAGGCGCTTCTCGCCAGTCAACATGTCGTGGTGCCGCTGCAGTGCGAACCGCTTGCGCTGCAAACGACCCCGCAGATTCTCCGCGGGATCCAGGACGTCGTAGCGATCAATGAGCACCTCGTGCTGGACGGGATTCTTCTCACGATGTACGAGGAGGGAAACCCCGCCAGCGAGCGCGTGGTGGATTACGTGCGTCAACACCTTCCCGCGAACATCGTCTTCCGGCAGACGATTCCGCGGACCGTAGCAGCGGCTGACGCGTTCGCCGCGGGCCAACCTGTGGTCACCCGCAGCCCCGCAGACGCTGCCTCGCAGGCATACGTCAACGTCGCTACGGCTCTGGTGGAGAGGATGGGCGCATGACTCGCGCACTTGACGCGGCGATGCGCCGCGCGTGCTTGCGCGCGGCGATCGGATGGAGCGCAGGCGTTGCGCTGATTGCTGCAGCGGCCTGCATCGACATAAACACGGACCCCAAGTCGGTCGCAGCGGTGTCGCTCGATTCCGTCGCGGCGCCGGCGATCGTGCTCAACGACTCGTTGCGAGATTCGCTCGGCGTTGCGCGCCCACTGCGTGGGAGCGCGTACAATCTGCAGCGCGCGGTACTCACCGGAGTCCCGTTGCGTTATCGCACCGCCGATTCCACCGTCACGGTGGACAGTATCACCGGTTACGTCCTCTCGCGCGGAACTGGACTTGGAACCGCTGTCAGACTGATCGCGGAAGCTGGCGGGCTGCAATCCGCGCCCGACACTGTGTACATCGTTCCGCCACCAGACAGCGTTGTCGCCGTGAATCCGCGCGACTCGATCGTCTATTCGGTCACCGACAGCACGCCAATCTTTCTCGAATCCGATCACCGTGACGGTGATGAGTCACACCGGCGGAGTCGGACCCGTCCACGGTTGGCTGGTGAGCTACCGGATGCTGCACCCGACGGATACGCTTCTCGCGCGCATCGTCGGCCGCGACGGGCTTCACGCTGCCACCGCCGACACCACTGACGCCAACGGCAACACTGGCGATCACATTCGCTTCAGACCACTGGCGATCACATCGCAAATTGATTCGGTGGTCATCGTCGCCACGGTGCTTTACAAGGGTGCGCAGATAACCGGGTCACCGCTCACGTTCGTCTATCAGGTGAAGCCCTAACAATCTCACGCGAGCGCAAATGATCGTCGCGAATGGCGGTCCCCGCCCTGCACCGGGCACGCTAACGGCGCTCTTCTTCGAGGCCGCTGACAGGTTCGACAAGCCGAATGCGCTGCAGGTGAAGATCGGCGGGCGCTATGAGCCGATCTCGCACCGCACTCTCGTCGAGCGCGTGAGACATCTCGCGCGCGGACTCGCGGCGCTCGGCGTCGCGGCCGGTGAGCGCGTCGCGATACTATCGGAGAACCGCCCTGAGTGGACGATCACCGATTTCGCGTGTCTAACCGCGCGCCTCACCGACGTCGCGGTCTATCCGACACTTCCGGCAAACCAGATCGAGTACATACTGCGCGACTCCGGCGCGGTCGCGATCTTCGTCTCGACCCGCGTGCAGGCGGAGAAGGTCGCTGCAATTCGCGCACGGCTGCCCGCGCTGCGCTACGTCATCAGCTTCGACGAAGTGGACGCGTCGCTCGCGGACCACTCGATTCAGCGACATCGAGCGGCTTGGAGCGCGGGGCGACGACGCCAACTCTGCTCGCGACCACCGCGACGCCGCACTGTCGGTTCGTCCCGACGACCTCGCCACATTGCTCTACACATCGGGAACGACGGGCGAGCCGAAAGGCGTGATGCTGAGCCACGACAACATCTACTCCAACGTCGTCGCCGTTCACGATGTCATAGAGTTCAGGGACGACACGTCGCTCAGCTTCCTTCCGCTCTCGCACATATTCGAGCGCACGGGCCAGTTCATCATGTTCGCGACCGGCACTTCGATCGCGTACGCCGAGTCCGTGGATGCGGTGCCAGAGAACATGCTGGAGGTCAGGCCGACGGTGATGATGTCCGTGCCGCGCCTCTATGAGAAGATCTACGCGCGCGTGATCGAGAGCGCGACGAGCGGCGGCGCGATCAAGCGCCGCATATTCGAATGGGCACGGGGCGTCGGTGACAAATGGGCGAACGTTCGCCTTGCAGGCCAGGCGCCGTCGGCGTTGCTGTCGTTGCGGTACAAGCTCGCCGACCGGCTCGTCTTCGCCAAGCTTCGTGACCGCACGGGCGGACGCTTGCGCTTCTTCGTGTCGGGCGGCGCGCCGCTGTCGCCGGAGATCAACAAGTTCTTCTACGGCGCGGGACTGATGATACTCGAAGGTTACGGACTCACCGAGACATCGCCGGTGATTGCAGTCAACACGCCGCACGCGTTCCGGATCGGCACCGTCGGGCGGCCGATCGCGGGAGTGTCGGTCGCGATCGCGGACGACGGCGAGATTCTCACGCGAGGCCCTAACGTGATGCTTGGCTACTTCAACAAGCCGGACGCAACCGCTGAAGCGATCGACACCGACGGCTGGTTCCACACCGGTGACATTGGTGAGCTGCGCGACGGCTTCCTCGCGATCACCGATCGCAAGAAGGAGCTCATCGTCACCGCGGGCGGCAAGAACATCGCGCCGCAGCCGATCGAGAACCGGATTCGCGACAACAAGTTCGTGTCGCAGGCGCTTCTCATCGGCGACAAGCGCCGCTTTCCGATGGTGCTCGTCGTGCCGGAGTTCGATCAGCTGGAGAAATGGGCGCGCGAGCAGAACCTCGCGTGGAGCAGCCGCGGATGACCTCATCGCGCTACCGCAGGTGATCGCCAAGATGACTCACGAGGTGCTCGACCCGCTCGACGACCTCGCACACTTCGAGCAGCCGAAGAAGATCGCGCTCCTACCGCGCGAGTTCTCGATCGAGCACGGTGAGCTCACACCCACGCTGAAAGTGAAACGCCGCGTCGTGGCCGATCGCTACGGCGACGTCATCGATCGGGTATACGCCGAAGCCGCGAAGTCAGCGCCTGCCGAGTGATACGAGGTCGCCACGCTTCTCGGCGACCACGATCAGATCGTCGCTCGCGAGGATCGTAACGTCCGGCGGCAACGCGACGCTTGCGGGCACCACCAGACGGCCGCCCGGTCTGAGCGCCCGGAGCGCTGACGCGACCATCGCGGGCGACGAGTTGGCCGCGTCGAGCGCGACGCCCGCAAGCGAGCGCGGCGCGAATGGCATCGCATCACGACTCTGGACGAGCGCAACACCTTCCGACTCACACAGCGGCACGGTCGCGTTCACCGCGAATACACGCGCGCCCACCATGTCGGCGATCTCCTGCGCGTTGGGAGCCCACTCACCCGCGAGCGCGAGCATTGCACCTTCGGTGGCGTCGAGAAAAGCCGCTGCCCTCACCGCGCTCTCATGGTCATCGTCGGCGCGGTCGCGTGCGAGCTCGTGTTCGGGTGCGATTCCGAACCATGCGACGCCGCGTTCGATAGGATACTCGCGCCGCGCACTGTGGGCAGCCGAGCGACCCGGTGGTGACGAAGCGCTCGTTGCGCTCCACGATGGATGCGACGAGCCACGTATCGGGGTGGTCGTTCGGGCAGCGCAGCGTGTCGATGAGCTCGATGAACATTGTCGCTCTGCCTAGGCGCGAGAGAGCCGCAGCTCGTCAACGTTCACCGTCGCCGGCTGCGTGACCGCATAGACCACGGCCGCTGCGACCGCCTCTGGCGCCAGCATCACCTCCCGCGACGGGAGATCTCGTGCGTGTGCCACATCTCTCGACGTTGTCCCAGATCGGCGTGTCCGTTGCCGACGGCGACACGAGAGTGACGCGCACGCCCGACCCCCGAGTCTCGGCGCGCGCGACCTCGTGCAGGGCGCGGGCCGCGTACTTGGACGGAGAGTACGCCCCGTTCTCCGGAAACACCGCTCTATCAGCGACGGACCCGATGGTGACGATGTGTCCCGACCCGCGAGCACGCATCGGCGGGAGCATTGCGTGGATCAGACGAAACGGCGCAACGAGGTTCGTCTGAAGCGTTGACGTGAACAGCTCGTCGCTCATCGTGTCCAGCCGCGACAGTCTGAAGATCCCCGCATTGTTGACGAGAATGTCCGGCGCACCGCCGATCTCATGCGTGACGCGGTCGACCATTTCTGCGATCGATGCTGCGTCGTCGAGATCGCAGGGCGCGGCGAACGCGCCGCGGCCCAGCTCGGAGGCGAGTCGGTCGAGCGCGTCGCGCGAGCGTGCCACGAGAGCGACACGACAACCTTCGCCAACCAGCGCGCGGGCTATCGCCGCACCGATTCCTCTCGACGCGCCCGTGACCAGCGCCGTACGGCCGGCAAGCGCCTGTGTCAGAGCGACGACCCGTTCGAGATGAGCCGCAGGAACTCGTCGCGCGTCTTCGGATCGTCGCGGAACGACCCGCGCACCGCCGACGTCACCGTCTTGGAGTTCTGCTTCTGAACGCCGCGCATCATCATGCACAGGTGCGCCGCCTCGATCACGACTCCGACGCCGCGCGGGTTCAGGACATCCGTGAGCGCCTGCGCGATCTGCTCCGTCAACCGCTCCTGTACCTGCAGCCGCCGCGCGTAGATGTCCACGACGCGCGCAAGCTTCGACAGGCCTACAATGTGACCGTCGGGGATGTACGCGATATGTGCCTTCCCGACGAACGGGAGCATGTGATGCTCACACATCGAGTACAGCTCGATGTCGCGCACGAGGATCATGTTGTTGTGCGATTCCTCGAACAGCGCATCGCCTATCACCGTGCGCGCGTCCTGACGATATCCCTCCGTCATGAACGCCATCGCGCGGGCGACGCGGCCCGGCGTCTTGAGCAATCCTTCGCGGCCCGGGTCCTCGCCGATGAGCTCGAGCTGCTCGCGTACAGCGCGCGCGTAGGCATGCACCATCTCCGCGGAGACGCCTGCCGGAATGTCCTCGTCGGTGTCGAACTCGGCTCCTGCTGCAAAGTCAGCGGCCATCGTATTCCACGTAGTTATTCTCCGTTTCCCAGAGCACGAGCTTCTTCAGCTTCGCGTTGCCGACCTTCGATTCCAGAATGCGCCAGATCTGCACGATGAAGTTCTCCGACGTCGGTATCACGCCTTGCATGAAAGGAACGTCGATGTTCAGGTTGTGGTGGTCAACCTTGCTGAGCACTTCTCGCGTTACGATCTCCTTGAGCCGCGAGAGGTCCATCACGTAGCCAGTGTCGGGATCTATCTCACCCTCGAGCGACACATCGAGCACGTAGTTGTGCCCATGACCGTAAGGGTTGTTGCACTTCCCGAACGTCTCCTGGTTACGCTCGTCCGAGAACGCTGGATTGTGCACGCGATGCGCGGCGTTGAACCTCAGCCGGCGTGTGACTGTGACGGTCGGCATGCGCCCTCCGGACGCAAAAACTCCGCCGCAGCGCTTGGCTACGACGGAGATCAGTGCGAAGAGGGATTTTGAAGCCCTGTCGAAATAATGAGGCTCTCACCCACGCTTTCCGCCTTCCCCGCACTGGGGCGTGACGTCGGCGCAGTTTGTCGATCCCACTCGAAGGACTTATCGGCTCAAAAACGAAGCTCTCCGCCCTGAATGAAACTGCGTAACTTATACGCTATAAACCTACCGGTAGTTCCAGACCCGGTCAACGGAAGAAACACGTATCGCTCATGGACCTCGGTATCGTCTCGGCAGTAGTCATCCTCGTCGTATGGGGTGTGTGGACGTTCATGTTCAACGCGCCCGGATGGGCGCACGTGTTGCTGACCGTCGGAGTCTTTCTGCTGATCTACCGCATCACCGTGCGCGGCACTCCGGGATACTCTTCGAGTAGCAAAGACTGAGCGTGTTCGATCCCGAGCGCGGCGGTGCAACAGCGGTCGCCGAGCAACCACTGGCGCTGGAGCGGGATCGTACCAAGCCGGTTGTGGTGACAGGCGCCGCTGGATTCGTCGGCGTTCACGTCTGCCGGACGCTCGTTTCAGCTGGTTGGCGCGTCAGAGCACTCGCGCGCGATCCTGCCAAGGCCGCCGTCCGCCTCGCTCATCTCCCTATCGAGTTGCACACCGGAGATCTGCGTGACGACGACTTTCTACACGCGAGCGTCAACGGCGCTGGTGCGGTGGTTCATCTTGCAGCGGTCGCGATCGAGCGTGGCGGCGATACGTACGAGGCGGTAAACACCGAGGCCACGCGACGCCTGATCGCTGCCTCAGATGATGCGGGCGCCGTACGGTTCGTCCACATGTCGCAGAACGGCGCCGACAGCGCGTCGCCATATCGGTTCCTCCGCAGCAAGGGTATTGCTGAAGATCTGGTGAAGGAGAGCGCCCTGCGTTGGTCGGTGATGCGACCGTCTGTCATCTTCGGGCGCGAAGACCAGTTCGTCAACGTTCTCGCGAGGGTGGTTCGCCTCTCCCCAGCGGTGCTCCTGCTGCCGGGGTACGGCCTGCGCACGATTTCAGCCCATCTACGTCGATGATGTGGCGACCGCCGTCGCACGCGCGCTGGACGACGACGGCACCGTGCGTGGGACGTTCGGCCTGGGCGGCCCGGCGGCGCTTACGCTGCGACAAATGGCAGAGCGCATTCTGAGCGCGATGAAGACGCAACGGGTGATCGTTGGAATGCCGACTACACTCATCAGACCGCTCGTCGCGCTCGCGCAGCGCGTGGTGCCCAATCCTCCCGTCACCACGTCACTGCTCGACCTGCTCGGCATCGACAATACGGTGCGCGACAATGCGCTGACGTCCGTGTTTGGTGTCGATCCCGTCCCGTTCGCGCCCGAGGAGCTGCTCTACCTGCGCGACATCACCGCGGGCGAGGCGCTGCGATCGCTCTTCTCGCGCGCGTGAATCAGCGCGGCCCGTGCCGCTCGAGCGCCACGGTCAACGCTTCTAGGCAGGGCTTGAGCGTCGCGACCGTGTGATCTCCCATGTGCCCGATCCGCAGCGTCTCGGAGCGAAGCGAGCCGTGCCCCGGCCCGATGACGAAGCCGAGCTCGCGAACGGTGGCGACGATCGCGGCAGAGTCGGCAACGTCCGCGACTTGCAGCACGCTCACTGTCGGCGAATGCGGGGCGGTCGGAGCGAAATGGTCGATCGCAATCCCTCGCGCGCGAAGCCGTGACATCCATTCGTCGACCGTAGCGCGCATCTCGGCATGACGCGCGAGCCGCTCGCTTAGACCGTGCTCGCGGATCACTGCGAGCTGGTGGGCGAGCGCGAAGAAGAGCGGCTCCGCTGGCGTGGTGGGTGTCTCCATTCGCGAAGCGAACGCGTCGAGCTCCAGAACATCGAGATACAGGCCCCGCGCACGGACGCGCTCGGCTGCGGCAAGAAATCGCGGCGATGCCACCGCGAATGCGATGCCGGGCGGCAGGGCAATTGCCTTCTGCGACGCGGTTATCGCGAAGTCCACTCCCCACTCGTCGAACCTGAACTCGACTCCACCAATGCCGCTCACGCTATCGACTATCGTCATCACGCCGAACTCATGAGCGACGCGCGCCAGCCCCGCGACGTCGCTCATCGTTCCAGTGGAAGTCTCGCAGTGAACGAGCGTCATCGCCGAGTACAACGTCGACCCAAGCGCTGCGCGGACCGCCGGCACTGACGGAACATCGCGCCAGTCGACTTCGAGCACGTCGACTTCGCGCGAGCACGCGCGAGCGATCGTTGCGAACCGAGCGGCGAACGCTCCGTTGACCAGCGCGAGAATGCGTCCCGTCTGGCGCGCAACGCACCGCGCACTCCATCATGGACGTCCCGGAGCCCGACGCCACATACACGGGACGCGCGGTTCCGAAGAGCTCGCGCAATCCTGGTTGGATGCTCGCCATCAGTGCGCGGAACTCTACCGAGCGGTGAGGGATGGGTTGAACAGCCATCGCGCTCAGCACTTCGGAACTGACTTCGGTTGGACCAGGGAAGAAGAACGTCCCCGGTCTCAATCAGATCTCCCAGTTGGAGAGAACCACTCCGCGTTGCGGCACAGGCTCGGCGTAGCCGTGCAGCGTCATGCGTAGATCGGTCCAGCGCACTCGCGCACCGCGCTCCGCGAGCGCACGGTACAATGCATCCTGCGCGGTCTGCACGCGGATGGCGACGCCGGGCGATTCCGGATCGGCGCGCGTAGTCCGCGGCCTGCGTGACGAGCTCCGCCGCGTCTTCGAGCGTGCTTGCTACGAGCTTCAGCACTCTCAGCTCGTCACGGACTCTGCCATCGACGAGCGGCGCCGTATGACACAGCACGAAGCCCGTGATCGCGCCGCCTCTCTCGATCGCGAATGTGTCGCCCAGACCCATCGCGTGGGTGATGTTGATCTCGCGGCTGAAATCGTACCCAGGGGCGATCTCCGTCACCAGCTTCGCGATACCGGCGACGCATCGCGCACGCTCGAGATCTGCGAGTCTGCCGAGCTGCGCGACGCGACGCTCGGAGTAGGCTCCTTCGACGGTGACCGTGACCGTGAGATGACCGGGCAGAAAGCCGAGCGAGGAGTAGAAGCCAATGTTGTCGACCGTGCGCGGCATCGTCTCGAGACCGATGATGCGCGCGCCGCGCGCCTTGAGCCACGCGATGCCCTCACGCACAACGGTCTTTCCGAGCCCGCTCCCCTGGTAGGCGGGCGCTACGGCGAGCGGGCCCATCCAGCCTTCGCTCCCGGAGATGTGGCAGATGTTGAACGCCACTGGCTCGTCGCGCTCACCACGCCACATCAACGCACCGCCATCCGAATCGGCGATCGCGAAACGCCAGATCGCCGCGCTCAGGTTGGGTACGTGTACGCCGACGAGGCCGTCCTTCCGGTACCGATCGGTGAACGCCGTGCTGAACACCGCGTTAAGCGACGGGATATCCTGATTGTTGATGGGGTAAGGGCCGGACGCTGTCGGCGCCTTCCGAAAGCCGCGCGCGAACGTCGTCACGCTACACTCACGACGCCCGTCACGCGAGCTCCAGCACGCCGTCACTGATCGCGTCGAGCAGCGGCTCGCGGCCGTCCTCGACGACCGACGTCCCCGTTTCCTCGTCGTACCGCACCACGACCACGTTGTCCACCCCTTCGCGCACGCTCTCGATGTGGGTGATGAGGATGACCTGCTCGAACCGATCTTCCAGCCGGTGGAGCAACTCGAGCACGTTGTCCCTCCGCGATGCATCGAGCGAGCCAAACACCTCGTCGAGGATGAGTAGCGAGAATGGCTGTCCGGACCTGTCTGCGATCATCTGCGAGATCGCGAGACGCAGCACGAGATTGGCAAGATCCTCCTCTCCGCCAGAGATCACTGGCTTCGCGACTCCATCCTCGAGAATCACGACGTCGTACTTGTCGTCCAGCTCGAGCTGATTGTAGCGATCGTCGGTGAGCGATGCGAGGAACGAGCTCGCAATCTCCGACAGCTCCGGCCGCAACGCGTCGTTGAGATCGCCGCGGAGATCGCGGAATGCATTGTCGAGCTCATCGTGAATGAGTCGCGCGTGCTCCAGCGCTCTCATTCGCTCGGCGAGGCGCTCCTGCTCCTTCCGCGCGGCTTCGGCTGCGTCCACTCGCTGCTGTGCAGCGCGCACTTCACCCTGCGCCGATACGACCGCAAGCTCGGTTGCGCGAGTACGCTCGGTTGCCTGGTTGAACTCCTTCCTGGTCGCTTCGAACGCTGCGAGCGAGAAATGAGTCGTTGCACCCTGCGCACGCAGAGCATCACGCCGCGCAATGGCTGCGGCGAGCTCGGCTGATACGCGTATCTGCTCGGCCTGAGCGGCCGGCGCGCGCTCGATGGCCGCCTCGAGTCGTGCTACGCGAAGGTGCAGCGGAGTGAGTCGATCGATCTCGGCGCGCAGAAACTTGTGGCGGGCCTCGTCGTAATCCTCACTGATCGCGGATATCTCAGCGAGCAGCTCCGCGCGCCTCGTCTCCTTGGCACCGATCTCGCGCACGACGCTCGGAATCTCCGCGACCGCGGCCTGCACCTTCGCGAGACGCCTCTCTAGCTGCGTGATGGACGCGATCGCGGCGCGACGACTCTCTTCCAGTGCGCTCACATCTGGCGGAATGGTCGCGAGCTGCTCGCCACGGTCGCGATAATATTGCCCATCGACCTGCAGCGTCTCGAGTTGTTCGTCGATGAGTCCGACGACACTCTGGAAGTTCGCGCCGAGTACACGGCTGCACGTTGGGCATACGCCTTCGGGACCGAGCGAGACGACCTTGTCACGCTGCGCCTTCGCCTCGCCGTACTGACGACGGAGCTCGAGCAGCTTGGTTTCCGCTTCCTGCCGGTCGCGAACCCAGGCCGTCCGAATTTCCTCGAGTTGACGACTGATCTCGTCCGAGCCGGCCCGACTCTGTTCCAGCTGGAGCGTCACTTCCTCTTCGAGTGCAGGCGCACCTTCGATGCGAGCGTAGCGCTCACGCAGTCTCCCTAGCTCCTCGCCCAGCGCGCGCTCCGCTTCCGCGAGCGCAACACGTCGACCCTGCAGTCTGAAGAGCTCGTCGAGACGTGCTGCTTCCGCGCGATACTCCGCCAGCGGAACGGTCGCACCGCGCAGCGTCTGCAGCTCGTCATGAACTGTCGCCAGCGTCACGAGCTCGCCAGCCAGTCGATCGCCATCGCGCGTCAGCGTCTCCACCTCACGCTCGACGATGGTGATCTCTGCGAGCAGCCGCTGCGATTGCTCCCGCTCCTTCTGCGCTCGCTCCCATTCGGGGGTGACGCGCTTCAGCTCCGTCAGCGCGATCGCGTGCCGCGTACCCGCTTCGTTCGACTGCGCGATCGCCTCGCCAAGCAGTGCGCTGGCCTCGGCGACCGCGCGCGCCACGCTGTCTGCGTCACCGAGTGCGCCGCGCAGCTCGGCGATCTTGCCGCCGATCACGCGCCGCTCATCGCGCGCTATCTCCTGCGCCGCACGCAGCCGCTCGTAGCCAAGGACGCGCGAAAGAAATTGCGCGCGCTCGGTCGCACCCATCGTCGCCATTACGGCGAGATCTTTCTGGCTTGCGAAGTAGGTGTTGAAGAATTCCGCGCGCGACATACCGAGCCGCCGCGCGATCAGCTCGTTCACCGCGCTTATCGAGTTGGCGACAGGCGTGTCGGAGCCATCGAGATACACCGCGGCCGTCGTGAGACCGCGAGTCACGACGTAGCGGTGGCCACCGAGATCGAAGTCGAGCTCCACTTCCACTTGCGCGCGCGGACCTGCGCCGAGAAAGCGCACGCCATCGCGCTGCCCACGAATCGCCGGCTGGCCATACAGCGCCCACGCGATCGCTTCGAGAATCGTGGTCTTCCCAGCGCCGTTCTGCCCGATGATGGCAGTGACACCGCGGTCGAAGATGAGATCGCTGCGCGCGTGCTGTCTGAAATTCAGCAGCCGCAGCCGATTGATCTTCACTCTGCCGCTCCAGCAGCCGCGCTCTCACGCAAGTCCGCGCGATGGAGATATTCCAGGCCGAGTGTCACGAATTCGTCGCGCGAAATTCCTGCGGCGATCTGGCGCGACCCGAGCTTCTCGCGCAACACTTCGGCGAGCGACGGCCGCCGTCCTGGCGCACCGCTCGCGGTTTTCCGCACGACTTCTGGACGTCGCAGATCGAGGTGGAAGTGAAGCGCACGACGCTTCAGCTCGCGGATCGCTTTCTGGTCCAGTTGCCTTATGACGTTGCGCGGTATGTCCGTCACCACGAGCCTCGCGATTCGCTCGTCGATTGGCACGCTCGCCCGCGTAACAGCTTCCTGAAGCGCTGCATCCACGTCGGCGGCGGTCATCGTGGTCGCATCGATGCGTGGAAGATCCACGAGTGGCCGCGTCACGGCGATGCGGTGGAACGTGTGAGTGCCGGATTCGAGATCCCACTCGATGAGTCCCTTGCCGCCCCCGAGCGGGTCGTGAATTCGAGCCACGCGCTCCTCCTTCAGCTCGCCCCAGGGATTCGCGCTCGTGTAATCGATGGAGCCAGAGTAGAACGCGTTCGGAGCGATCTCGCGGTACACGTGATAATGCCCGAGGGCGACATAGCTCCAGCGTTCAGGCGCCGAGCTCTTCTTCAGTTATCTCCTGAGTCACACGCTCCGCGCGCTGCGCGTGCTCCGGAAGGACTCCTTCGACCTCGCCGTGCAGGAGGAGGACGTTGTGGCGCGCACTTCGGGACGGGATGAGCGCCGGCCGCGGGCCACCGGTGTCAGGCACGGCCAGAACCGACACTCCATGTTCGGCGAACTCGATCTGGCGCGGCTCACCCTCGACCACGTCGAAGCCAAGCTGCGCGAAGAGCCGCAGAATGCATCCCGTCTCGCTCGTGCGCGGCGTGTCGTGATTGCCCGCTATCATCACGACCCGCGTGTCGGGAAGTGAGCGCGCCAGCCGGCCGAACTGAAGAAATGCGTGAAGGATCGCCGGGTTGGGCGGCCTCACTGCGTGGAACACGTCTCCGGCGATGAGAACGAATTCCGGCGCGCGCTCGATGATCTTGTCGATCACGCGCACGAACGTCGCTGCGACGTCGGCTTCCCGCTGATTGATGCCGGTCGGCGTGGATCGCTGATACTGCCGGAATCCGAGATGAAGATCGGAGACGTGTATCAGACGCATCGGCTCACCGTCCCGGAACTGCCGTGAGCGACTGCGTCACTCGAACGCGCGCATGGGTCGGCGCGCGACCTGGCGGAACTAGATCCGACGAGAGATCGACGGTCATCTGCGAGTCGGTGATCCACGAGATGCGCCGGTCGATCTCCATCGACCCGGTGAGAGTGCCCGTCGTCGATCCTTTCACCGAACCCGGATCGTCTGCGTGGTTGTGCGATACGTCACCGTAGAACGACAGGTACGCGCGCGCTCCATCCCTGCTCAGCGAGTCGAGCCTGAAATTCGCCCGCACCAGCGCGGTAGTCTCGCGCGTCGTGCTGAGCGGGACGCGCATGTCGCGCGTCCACGTACCGCCGACTCTCACCGCACCTGGCGGGAGCACCGACGGCATCTCGGTAGACATAGCAGTTCCGCGCGCGCCGACGATTCGTATGCCGCCATCCTCCGCGACGAGCAGCCGCACCGTGCGCCCTTCGAGCGCGCGCTTCGCCTCACTCAGCGGCCGAAGCGCCGCCGCGCTCGGCGGGAATATCCGTACCGAGTCGGTCACTGACGCCATGTCCGTCGTCGCGCCGTGCCTGTCGAGCACCACCGCACGCGTCCACACGCTCATCGATCCGCTCATCGACGAGGTTATAGCGCCACCCGATTCAGTGGCCATCTCGAATTCCTGCACCAGCTCCATGCGCAGCGTGTCGCGCATCGGTGGCCGGATGCGGAGCACTACCGACTGGGCATCGGCCACGTGGGCCACGATGAGCATCGTGGCGATGATCACCAGCTTGCTGACCTTCACTTCGTTCAAACTCCGTAAGGATTGTCCGGCGGACCAACATGAAGCGCCGGAACCTGCTTGCGCGCCTGCGGCAGCGACTGTGACACCTTCCGCGGCAAGCGCGCCCTGAATGTGGCGAGCACGTCCGACGGCCGCTCCTGAAGCGTCAACGTTCGCGCGCGCAGAATGTCTCCCTCGTCGTGAATGCCTATCGCATCCTGAACCGCCGCGAGCGTCAGCGACGGATCGAGCGTGCGCAGTGATCGGTACACCGAAACGTCGAGCGAGATCTCGCCGCTCTGCGGATACTGCTCCACACCCTGTCGCCCGCTCATCACCGCGGGACGCGGGAAGCGCACGAAGATCGGCTGCGTGAAGTGCGGGTGCCGCACCATGAGCTGGCCCTTCTCCAGCGTCGCCAGCTTCGTGCGCGTCGCCGGCGAGAGCACCGCGTAGCCCGGCGTGGCAAGCTCGTCGCCATCCATGCGCCCAAAGATCGACGTCCCCGAGTTGCCCACCACGCGCCGATGCACCTGCGATCTGAATTGCTGTGCGCTGAACAGCACCAGCCCCAGATACCTCCCGCGCTCCGCTATATCCAGCAGCATCTTTCTCACGTACGTGTCGGGCCCGTCGCTCGGCGCGTACTTGTTGAGCTCGTCGACGAAGACGACGACGTGCTTCACGCCAAGATCGTGGCGCTCGAGATGCTCGCGCAGCTTCGAGACGACGCGCGCGAAGATGAGATCCTGCGCGTCTTCCTCGAGATTGGCGACGTCTATCACGTACGTCGCGCGATCCTCGAACGCTCCGAACGGGAGATCACTCACTTCTGCCGTGTCGGTTACCAGGCCAGCGCATCTGACCGAGATGTTCGACAGCCGGTTCCGCACCTTGCGGATCGTAGCGACGTGGTGCGTGCGCCAGCTCTCCTTGTTGCTCCCTTCGAGTCCGCGAAGCACGTCCTGGAACCATGCTTCGAGGTCGCCGAACGTCTGCACTCGGTGGGCGTGCTGCAGCATCGGGATCGCTGAACGACTGATCGAGCACGTTCCGCGTGATGAAATCGATGAGCGCGTCTGCCTTGGCGTCGATGTCGTCGCGGTTGAGCAGCACTTCCGCGAACTGGAGCACCTCTGCGAGCCCCCACGTGAGCGGCGAGACATTGTCAGCGAGCGCTTCGTTCGACCGCAGCGTGTTGAGCGTGTATCCGCGCGCCGCATAAGGCGCGAAGTACCTGACGTTCTCGAACGGCGTCGCGGGCACTCCCATCTGCTCGTACAGCGCGATGTCCACTTCGTCCAGTCGTCCGGGCTGGTCGAGAAAGCAGAGGTCGGGTCCTTTCACGTTGAAGCACACCGCCGCGATCGATCCTCTGCTCGCTGGGAAGTGCGCGAACAGCGAGGCGAGCAGCCATTCCACCGCGCTCGTCTTCGTCGCGAGTCCCGAAACACCGGTGATGTTGAGATGCGCCGCTTCCGGCCCGACGAGAAAATCGGCGTCGAGATAGATCGGCGCGTCGGTGCCGCCGGCGCGATACACGCCGATCGGTATCCCCGTGTCGCTCCCATCGCGTAGATAGCTGTCCATCCGGAGCGCCACGTTCACGTCGTCCGCGTCGGCGAGGAAGACGTCGCCCATCGGCACCGGCTGCAGCGGCTCTTCGGGGATGTGCCGCAGCACGGCTGCAGTGTACAGCCGAATCTCCGTGCGCTCCGCGGTGTCGTACCCCGAGCTCTCGGGCGCGCCATCATGGCTCAGCACGTCGTGAAGCGGCGACGCGAGATCCGTGTAGCTGAATCCCTCGGTCACGATTCCGTACACGCGCGGGATCTGGCCGTTCACCGCATGACGCCCTTCGACGCGCACGATGGTCCCGATCCCCACGCGCGAATCCAGCGCAGTCCAGAAATGGAATTCGTGAGGAGTGTTGGGCTTGCGCTCGGTCGCGACCACCCTGCCAAGCGCGTCGGTCATGATGCGATCGCTCTCAAGAATTCCTCGCAGTCGCGCACGCCGTACATCATCCGGTCCCACCGATGATCTGGAAGCGCGACGGGACGCGTCTCGGCGAGAACCCAGCGCGATACCATGTCAGCGCGCGATGATATGTCGCCGCCGAGCGATGTCTCGACGCGCACGAGTCCGAACATCGCGTCGTGACCGCGCGGATCGCGCACTCTCAGAGTACCAGCTCGCGACACTCGAGCGAGTGCCGGAGTCGATCCTGAACGCCGAGCTTCGCTCGCCGCGCCGTCAGCGACATGACGACTTCGAGCGCGTCGCCGTCCGCGTAGAGCGTGCGGTGACTCTTCACCACTCCAACAGCGCACGACGCCGACGCGATTCGCGCGCTGCCGCTCACGCCGCCGTCGATGAAGAGCGGCTCACTCATGTCTGCGCACCACCGTTCAGCAAGCGCGATCTCCACGTTCGCCCTGTCGTTCGCGACGCATTCGAACGCGACGGCGCGCATCGCCGCGGGATGCCGCGAGATGAGCGTCTTCTTCTCCGTCGCGTAGCTCGTATCGACGATGCCGAACTTCCCCGTATCCGCGTCGCTCCGAACCGCAACGTGCGCGAGTGGGATGTACAGATTCCAGTGAACCAACGGCGGTGCGTGTCCCCACGTCACGAAGCGCCTGTTGCGGCGCACGCGGATCACTGCGGCGACGCCACCGAGCACGATCGGAACACCGCGAACGTGCGAGATCACCGAGACGCGCTGAATTCCGTCGAGAAAGCCCGCGAAGCCGACCACCGGGTCTCCGACGACGCGGATCGCGCGGAAAGTGCTTCCCTCTACAGACTCCGCACGCACCAGACGCGGCTCGTCTGCGTACGAGCCCGAGAAGCCTTCATCTGGCGATTCGTCCTGCACTGGCTCTGCGTCGGGAATGAGCGCGCGAACCGCGCGCAGCGCATCAGTTGACACCGATGTCCCACGCTTGCTCGAGATCGCCTTTCGAGTACACGCGGAACGCCGTCAATGTCTGCGTCTTCATCACGCCAGGCGCGCTCGCCACGTCTTCCGTCACAACGCGCGCTACACTCTCGAAGTCGGGAACCTCGATCAGCGCGACGAGATCCCACTCGCCGCTGACTGAGTACACCCTCGACACCCCTTCAATCCCGGCGAGCTTCATGGCACATTGCGGGATCCGCGTCGGGTCTGCCTTCACCAGCACGATTGCGGAGATCATCCTAATAACGTACCGAGCGAACACCGAATGGAACAGGCCGAGCGCGGCTCCGCTGCACGCAGCCAGAACGTCATACACATCCTGCCGCGGACTACGGACGCGTTAGCGCGTTCTCTCGCTCCCGCGCTCGAGCGTGTGGATGTGGCCGAGCCGTCTGTTCAGGTTCTCGTCGTGACGCCTGACGCTGAGTCCGCGATCGCTGCCGGCGAGGTCGCCTACGCGATCACCGGCGCGCGGCGGAATCGAGGTGTTGCCGATCACCGCGGCCAATCGCGCGGCGCGCATTCTCGCCGACCGTACGGTCCACGCCGTCGCCGGCCCGGCAACGGAGCTCGCATCGCTGGCTCAGCGCTCAGCGCTCAAGCTCGGACGCAAGTTCGCGCAGTCGTCTTGGCGTGGATAGATGACGAGATCCAGCTCACGGACGAGCGCTCGGCCGCGCTCGAGACTTTGTTCAGCGAGATCCCCAAGGAAGCTTCACGGGTCCTGCTCGTTCGCCGCGATACGCCCCGCACCGACGAGTTCGCCGAGCGCTTCTTGCGATCGGCACGCAAGGTCGGCGGCAGCGAGGTCGCCGCCCCGGCCGCGCCCGACATCGTTCCCGCGTCGACACCGCTTCGGTACGTGAGCGTGAGCGCAGCGTCACGCCCGGCGGCACTCCGCAGACTTCTCGACGAGCTCGACCCGCCATCGGCATCGATAGTCGTGCGCGACCCCGCCTCCGAGGCGGATGCGTCTCAGACGATCAAGAGCCTGGGCTACCGCCGCGCAGACGACCCGGTTCGAGTCGCGCGCTACGAGTCCATTCCGGCCGCGCACACGGTGGTGCTCTACGACGCGCCGGTGCTACCGAGCGAGCTGGCCGCCGCCGCCGCGGTAACTCCGGTCCAGACCATCGCGCTCGCGACGCCGCGCGATATGGTCCCTCTTCATGAGCTCGCCGGCACACTCATGCCGATGGCATTGGACGGCGCCGGCGCCATTGCGCGCTCGCGCGACAGCCAACTCCGCGCCGAGCTCGACACCGTTCTCACTCAGGGGCTCGCGACGCGCGAGGTGCTAGCGCTCGAGCCGCTTCTCGATCGCTACGATGGGATCTCGATCGCCGCGGCAGCGCTCCGACTCCTCGAAGCCGAGCGTGCGAGGATATCGGGTGTGATGCCCATGAGAGTTGCAGCCGCTTCGTCCGGTCAGCCGCAGGAGTCCAAGCCGCAACGCGACCGTGGCGACCGAGGGGAACGCGGCGACCGCGGGTCTCACGGCGCGCCGCGATTTCCGCGGGCCTCCGCATGGCTCACGCGGCGGCAGGGACTTCCGCGGCCCCCCGCGCGGCGAGCGGAATGAGCGAGGCGGCCGTCACGAGCGCGGCGATCAGAGCTCCGAGCGACGCGAGCACGCTGATCGCCGCGAACGGAATCTCGGCCGCGGACCGCGGTCGCCCGGTCACAGCCGCGACACGCGCCCCGAGCGCGACGCACGGTCCCCGCCGCCCGCGCCCCTTCGAACGCTGATCCGTGAGCAGCGGATTCCAACATACCGGCGGGTGGGTCGAAGTCATCGCCGGTGTGATGTTCAGCGGCAAGAGTGAAGAGTTGATCCGTCGCGTGAGGCGTGCGCTGATCGCTCGCAAGCGCGTACAGGTCTTCAAGTCGCGCCTCGACGAGCGCTACGCTGGGATCAACGCGGTGTCGAGCCACGATGGTCGCGTCGTAGATGCGATTCCCGTCGACACTGCCGCGCAGATCGCCGCGCGCCTCGATCCCACCACTCAGGTCATCGGCATCGACGAGGCGCAGTTCCTCGACCTCGGGGTGGTGGGCCTCGTGACGTCGCTCGCCGAGAGCGGCCGCCGCGTCATACTCGCCGGCACCGACACCGACTTCCGCGGCGAGCCGTTCGGCCCGATGCCGCAGCTGATGGCGATCGCCGAGACCGTCGATAAGCTTCACGCGATCTGCGTGTTGTGCGGCGGCCCCGCGACGCGCAACCAGCGGCTGATCGACGGAAGGCCTGCGCCGTACGAGAGTCCGCAGATAATGGTGGGGGCGGCGGATCGCTACGAGGCACGCTGTCGAATGTGTCACAGCGTGCCTCGCATCGATGAAGGCCAGGCGCGGCTGCTCTGAGCGAGCCGCGCTGCGCCGTTACGGCGTCAGCGAGCTGTAGAGCGAAGCTACGTTGAAGCCGTTCGGATCCAGCTCGTAGTACCGGTTGTCGGTGTAGCGGCCCGTGGTTGGGAAGTACGGCGGCGGGTTGTACAGCGCACACTGGTCGTAGCTGTATCGCTTGGTGAACCCCGTGCCGTTGGATTGCCCCACCGGTCCGCGGCTCTGCTGGATGACACCGCCGGTCAGATAGATGCAACCGCGGCCGTTCGCGACGCCCTGGCAGCCGTTCGCGTTGGTCGGGCCGGTGCTGTAGTTCTCGACCTGGAAAGAGGTGCTTAGCGCCATCAATACTCCCTGAATCCACACGTCCGGGGTGTCGTCCATGTTCTTGTAGACACTTCCGGTGATGTTGACCGGGTCCTGCATCGCGTTGTCGGCAATCATGATGTTGTTGCCCGCGATCACACCGAGCATGTCCGCGCAGAGGTTCAATGACGGATCGGTGACGTACTTGATGTCTCGCAGGATCGCGATGTTGCCTGTGGCGTAGAGCGTCACGCGTCCGCGAAGCTGACCACTGAGGCCGACACTCCCGTTGACGTAGATGACTCCTTTTGTCCCGGGGTTCATGCCGCGATAGAGCGGGTACAGGTACGGCGCATCGTTCGGCCACAGCGCGGTGAGTCTGCTGTCCACCGTGCCCGTGTACGGCACCCAGTAGCCCATCGTATTCGTCGATGAATTGCCGGCGTAGAAGGTCGTGTCTGTCCCAGCGAGCGCCATCGCCATAGACGTTTGCGTCGTCCCGTTTCCATTGCGCGACGCGAGCGTGTCCGTCTTGTAGGTCGTAGTAGTCGCGGACTCGCTGCGGAGCTCCACGGCTCGAAGATTCGGGTCGCCACCGGGATAGCACCTGGCGGAGGACTGCGACAGAATGTTCTTCTGCAACACTGCCGCGCTGTACTTGGCGGTGTTCGACACTGAGTCGACGCGCGCCTGGTTGTACCCTGGCGCGAGCAGGAGCGCACGTATGAACCAGCCTTTGAAATGCTCCGACATCGGGACGAACATCGCCTTCGTTCCCGACTTGAAGACGTATGCGGCGCCGCAGTTGTCCTGCGAGAAGTCGCCGCGCAGCCAACCCGCGCCGCCTTTGCTGACGTAAACCCTGAAGTAGCCGTCATCGACGCCGTTGATCGGCATGCCGCTGGAGTCGCCGCCAGCACCGCCGTTGAATGGCCGCGCGACGAACTCGATTCGCGTCGTGATGCTGCTCACGCCCACGTTGGCCGCGGTGAAGCTGAAGTTGCCTGCGCTCGCGTATCCGGCGAGATTCGCGAGCACGGTGTTGCTCGGCAATGAGATCGGCTTCTGATTCTGCGAGTAGCCCACGTCGAACACGCCGTAGTTGGCGCCGGCGACAGTCATTGCCGTTCCGACGGTCCCGTGAAAGTGCGCGCCACCCGACCCGATGTTGATCTGGTCATTGGACCAGACCGGCCCCCAGAGCTGGTCGTTGTTGTTGAAATAGATCGGCGATCCATTGTTGGTCTCCGAGTTCGACCAGTACGCGAACTTGGCAAAGCTCTCCTGCGCCTCCTCGAGTCGGCGCACGACCGTCGCGCCGTAACCGTTCTGCACGACCGCGACTACGCTCACGAACTTTCCGAACTGTCCTGTGTTCGAGCTGGTCGGCCCGATGTACAGGCTGCCCGTGACACTGGGGATCGGGAGGTTGTCAGCGCCGGTGATGGCGACGTTGCTCTTCACCACGCGATATCCGCTGTCCGGTACCGCGAGCGGGTCGTAGTTCAGCGTGCTCTTCCCCATCTGGAGCATCGCCTCGGCGGCGTAGCGGAGATCGCGCTCGCGGTCGAAGCTAGTGGCGAGCGCCGTGGAGTTGCCGCCGAGATAGACTGCAGACGTCGCGAGACTCGCAAGCGAGAGAGTGAGCACGAGCGTCAGTATGAGCGCCGATCCGCGCCGCTGTGTCTCGCGCGGAGTCGTCTGTGGCGCGACGTCGGCGTGACGCCGACGCACGATTCGTCTTAGCTGCTCGATGAATCTCATCGTGGCTCCGTCTTAAGGAACTGTTACCGTGCTGGTCGAAGCGAGCGGAGAGAACTGCCCGCCGCAATCTTCCGCGGTGACCGCGTACACCCACTGATCACCGTGGTTTACCGAAGCGTCAGGGAACTGGTACGTCGACTGCCCCGCGGGGACACTCGCGATCGGATCGCCGAACGCAGAGGCCGCCGCAGCCCGACGGTAGATCACGTACTTCTGCACGTCCTTCTCGCCACCAACCTCGTCAACCGCCGGTCCCCAGCTGAGGACGACCTGAAGCCCGGGCGAAGTCACAACAGACGCGCTGACGGTCTGTCCGAAGACCGGCGGATCACCGCAGGTCGTATGGTTGAGAAGTCCAGCGTTCAGCAACCTGATCAGAGCATTCGCTGGCCGGTACGAAGTGGAACCGTTGCGCTCGATGAAGGTGCCTGTGAGATGCACGCTGACGAGCCGGATCTGATCAGTGAGCGCAGACGAGCCGGTGTCCGATGGATCGCCGTGCAGCGCAACGTGATACGCTGGAAGTGAGCTCACGGGTATGTTCGTCGGGGTGCCCGAGCTGTTGATGAGTCTGATACGTGAACGGCGGCGTGGTGTCCATCACCAGACCGCGCGCTATGGTGTCGATCGGCATCGCGTTCACGCGACGGTAGAGCGCGTAGCGTCCGTTGGATCCAGGACTGTTGTCGATCGCGACCCAGAACGAGATGGTCTCTGCCGCGCTGAGCGGCCCGCTGCCGCGATAGTACGTGGTCGTCGGCCAGGTAACGCTGGAGAGCGGAAGAGTGATCTGAAGCGACGGCGTCATGCTCATGGTCGATCCACTCGGTAGGTCAGGATCGACGTACACCGCGCCGTACGGATCGCTCTCCGCGACCGTGTCGCGAGTCGCGAGGTCGGCATTGAAGGTGATCGCGTACGGTGTCGCCTGAACTATCATTGGCTGCTGCGACGGCAGCCCGGCGCCAGCAACGCGAAGCTGGCGATCGAGCGTCGTTATCGCGAAGCGAACATTCTGCTGAGCGTCCGCGCGGCCCGCAGTGCTCCCCATCGCGCGTAACTGGGATCTGAAGAGCGGGAAACTCATCGCGAACACGAGCAGCATGAGCGTCACCGCGAGCATCATCTCGATCAGCGTGAAGCCGCCGCGAGACGAGCTGCGTGAGTGTCGAAGACCTGCGCAAGTGTGTGGCATTCGCGTCATCCCTAGAAGGCCGCGATGATCGTGGACCGCTTCACCGGCGTCGTGAGCCGCGGGTTGGTCACGATCACGGTCACAGTGCGGTAGTCGTAGAAATCGCTCGGTCCGCCGCCGAAGTGACTGACCAGTGTCCGCCGGTTGTAGCCGACGTAAGGCGTGGTGAGCACTTCGGTGCCGGGGTAGAGCGTGTCGATGGCTGCGTACCGCGGAGCATTCTTGATCGCCTCGAGCCGCTGTGCGGCGAGCTCGCTCGCGGTGTTCTTCACATCGGCGACGGCCACTGCGTGGCCGAATTTGGCCATGAACGCGGCAAGACTCAGTGCCGCCGTCGCGAGTATCGTGATAGCGATCATGACCTCGACGAGAGTCATTCCCTTGCGTGTCGTCACAAGCCCGCTCCTAGCCAAGTTGTGCCGTTGTACCGATAGGTCTGAACACGTCCCGTCGCCTGGCGAACGTGAAGCGCGCGGATGTCGACCTTCTCCGCCCGCTGCGACGTCAGGTAGATCTCGAGCTCGCTGCTCAGCGCTCCGTCGCGGTGAAAGAAGACGGTGGGGTAATTGTTGCGGCTCGAGAGACTGCTCCCGACGATGGGAGCACCGCCCGACATCTGCACGCCACTCGGCGGAATGATGAACCGATCGCCCGGCGGGAGCGGCTTCCAGTAAACCTGCTCGCCAGCGTCGAGCTGATGATTACCGTTGGCGTCGTAGAAAATCCTGACGCGTGCACCGGCGGTGTCGAAGCTCACGCCCACTTCCATCTCATGCATCAGCGACGCGCGTTGCGCTTGCTGCAGCGCGATCTGAACGGTGCGCATGCCGCCGTCAGCGTCGAATGCGGCAGCGCGCAACTTGGGGAGCGCCAGCGCACCCGAGGATCGTCATCAGCACGACGACGATCATGATCTCGATGAGAGTGAAGGCACTGCGCGCTGGTTTTCGCATGATCGGAAGGTAGGGTTGGCGACGGGCGGAACTGTCACGCCGCGGGTCGCGAATGTCACTTTCTGCGAGTATCGGCGTCCCTTGTAACAACCAAAGTGATCTCGCCAGTGGTGTGTCCCAGTGATATCGCGGTGATCTCATGAGCGTCATCGTCGCTTTGCTCCCCGATCCGACTCACCTCGCGCGTCTGCGCGGTGCAGCGCGTGGTACTCACACGCTCATCGCTTGCGCGAGCTGGACCGATCTAATGACGACTTGCTCTAGCCAATTGGTGCACGTCGCGGTGCTTGATCTCGATGTCGCGGCCAATCCGACGTTCGACGCCGTGCGGCAGCTCAAGCGACTCAACCCGACAGTCGTGCTCGTGGCCTATGCGGCGTTGTCGCCCGACCGCGTACGCCACATTTTCGACGCGGGGCGATATGGCTTCGAGGCACTCGTCGTCGCCGATCTCGACGACGGGCCCTCTGCGTTCGCCCGGGCCCTCGAGAAAGCAACGGCTCGCGGCGTGGCGAGCAGGGTTCGGACAGAGCTGCCACAAGCCCGCGACCCACTCGTGCGCGACGCGCTGCTGGCGTCGATCACACGCGCCCACGAACGGCTGACGCCTGGGGCCCTAGCTACGATCCTGGGCTCGTCGCCCAGAGGGCTGTCGCGCGCCCTGGCGGCTGCGGGCTATCCGTCTGCGCACCGGCTCATCATGTGGGGGCGACTGATCGTGGCGGCAGAGCTGATGGACGCCACGACCCACAGCGCCGACCGAATCGCGCTCGCCCTCTCCTTCCCCTCTGGGAGCGCGTTCAGAAACAACTGTCACCGCTACGTGAAGGCGAAGCCGACGGAGATCAGGGCACTGGGCGGGGCGGCCCACGTCTTCCGCCTGCTGCGCGAGGAGATCGGGAACCGCAGCGCCGCCGGAGCCACGTCCGCGTCGGTCGCCGCTACGTAAGTTTTCCGTTTACCAAATCCAAGTGGTGGCATAGTTTGTAGCCCATGCTTTTCGTGGGCTTGACCGGGAACATCGCGGCAGGGAAATCCGAGGCGGCCAAACGACTGGCTGAGCTCGGCGCAACGGTGATCGACGCGGACGTGCTCGCGCGCGAGGCGGTCAAGCCGGGGACACCGGCGTTTACCCAGGTCGTCGCCCGCTGGGGGAGCGGAGTCGTCGCGCCGGATGGGACGCTGGACCGGAGAGCGCTCCGCCACATCGTCTTCGCCGATCACGAGCAGCTCGAAGCGCTCAACTCGATCGTTCACCCCGGCGTGGTAAAGCTCCGCAGAAAGCGAGTAGCCGAGGCCCGCGCGCGCGGTGACCGCGTGCTGGTATACGTGGTGCCGCTCCTCTTCGAGCGACACCTCGCCGACGAGTTCGACCGCGTCGTGCTCGTGGATGCGCCGAAGGAGCTGCGAGTCGAGCGCCTGACCGAGCTCAGAGGCATCTCCGCCGAGGATGCGGCCAACATGATCGCGGCGCAGATGCCCGCAGAGCTCAAGCGCGCGCGCGCGGATTTCGTGATAGAGAATCGCGGCAGCATGGACGAGCTCCGACGCGCCGTCGACTCCGTGTGGGAGCGGTTGACAGCCATTCCGACCCGGTCTAGCTTGGCCGGTTGACCGAAGGCGCGCCCAGGTGCGCAGTGGCTGCATCCCAAGAGCTCCCAGCGAGGCAACAACAGCGTGGCGAACGTCCCAGGCGACCTGCTTTACACGCAAGAGCACGAATACGTGCGCGACCGCGGCGATGGCGTGGTCGAGATCGGGATCACTGACTACGCGCAGGGCGAGCTCGGCGACGTGGTGTACGTAGAGCTTCCGAAGACTGGAACCAGCTACAGCACCCACGACGTGTTCGGAACCATCGAGGCGGTGAAGGCTGTGTCGGAGCTCTTCGCGCCGGTCGGCGGCGAAGTCGTCGAGGTCAACAGCAGGCTGGACCAGGAGCCCGCTCTCGTCAATACTGACCCGTACGGCGACGGATGGATGATCCGGCTGCGGTTGAGCGACCCCGCCGATAAGGACGCGCTGCTCAAGCCGAGCGACTACCAGAGTCAGATCGGCGGATAAGCGCTGACGTCTGTCATGGCAGACGTCAGCGCGCTCCAACGCTCAGCTCACTCCACGTAGCTGTCGGTGGGCGGGCAGGAGCAGACGAGATTCCGGTCGCCGTAGGCAGACTCCACGCGCGCGACCGCCGGCCAGAACTTGGCCTCGCGCACCCACGGCGCAGCGAACGCCGCCTGCTGACGTGTGTACGCATGCTGCCACTCGTCGGCCGTGACGCTGGCCTGAGTGTGCGGGGCATTCTTCAGGACGTTGTCCAGCGCGATCGGCATCGCCTGACTCGATCGTCGCGAATCTCCTCGCGAATCGCGATCATCGCGTCGCAGAACCTGTCGAGCTCCGGCTTCGATTCGCTCTCGGTCGGCTCGATCATCAGTGTGCCAGCGACCGGGAACGATACCGTGGGTGCGTGGAATCCGTAGTCCATCAGCCGCTTCGCGATGTCTTCCACGTCCACACCGCTCGTGCTCTTCACGACGCGAGTGTCGACGATGCACTCGTGCGCAACCGTACCGTGAGCGCCGCGATACAGCACCGGATAGTACGGCTCGAGCCTCATCGCGATGTAATTGGCGTTCAGGATCGCGATCTTCGTCGCCAGCGCGAGTCCGTCAGCGCCCATCATGCGATGTACTCATACGAGATCGGCAGAATGCTCGCGCTTCCCCATGGCGATTCGGAGACGGCGCCAACAGCCTCGCGGCCTTCCTGCTCGACAACCGGATGACCGGGGAGAAACGGCGCGAGGTGCTTCGCGACGCCGATCGGTCCCATCCCGGGACCACCGCCGCCGTGCGGGATGCAGAAAGTCTTGTGAAGGTTGAGGTGACAGACGTCGGCGCCGATGTCGCCGGGGCGGCAGAGACCGACCATGGCGTTCATGTTGGCGCCGTCCATGTAAACCTGGCCGCCGTTCGCATGCACGATGTCGCAGATGTCGGTGACCGACTCCTCGAACACTCCGTGCGTCGACGGATACGTGATCATGAGCGCGCTCAGATCCTTCGCATGCTGCTCGGCTTTCGCGCGGAGATCGGCGACGTCGATGTTGCCCGACTCGTCGGTCTTGACCACTACCACGCTCATGCCGGCCATGACCGCGCTCGCCGGGTTGGTGCCGTGCGCCGACTGCGGAATGAGACAGACGCGACGGTGCGCTTCGCCACGCGACGCGTGATACGCTGCGATCGCGAGCAGTCCGGCGTACTCGCCCTGCGACCCGGCGTTCGGCTGTAGCGAGACAGCAGCGAAGCCGGTGATCTCCGCCAGATCCGCCTCGAGCTCCGCGAAGAGTCGCGCGTAGCCCTGCGTCTGCTGCGGGGTGCGAACGGATGGATCTTGCCGAACAACGGCCACGTCATCGGCATCATCTCGGCGGTCGCATTCAGCTTCATCGTGCAGGAGCCGAGCGGGATCATCGAGTGGACGAGCGAGAGATCCTTTGCCTGAAGACGGTAGATGTAGCGGAGCATCTCCGTCTCGGAGTGATGCGTGTTGAAGACCGGATGCGTGAGGAAATCCGACGCGCGGCGGAAACGCTCGTCGTAGCTCGCATCGATCGAATCAAGGAGCGCATCGACCGATGGATCGGCCTTGCCAGACGCATCGAACACGCGGAGAAGCTCGTCGACGTCGTCCGGCGTCGTGGTCTCGTCGAGCGCGACGCAGACGGTGTGATCGTCCAGCACGCGAACGTTGATGCGGTGCTCACCAGCGCCTTGAGCGATGCGCGACGCCTGTGTGTCTCCGAGCGCGACACGTAGCGTGTCGAAGTAAACGTCGTGAACGATCTCGAAGCCAAGCTGCTCCAGACCGACGGCGAGCGCTGTGGTCAGGTCGTGGATGCGCTGCGCGATTCGGATCAGACCATCCGGGCCGTGATACACCGCGTACATGCTCGCGACGACGGCGAGCAGCACCTGCGCCGTGCAGATGTTGCTCGTCGCCTTCTCGCGGCGGATGTGCTGCTCGCGCGTCTGGAGCGCCATGCGGAGCGCGGGGTTGCCGTCCGCGTCGCGCGACACGCCTATGATGCGGCCGGGAATCTGGCGCTTGAACTCATCGCTCGTCGCGAAAAAGCCGGCGTGCGGGCCGCCGTAGCCAAGCGGAACGCCAAAGCGCTGCGTGTTGCCGACCGCTATGTCCGCGCCCCACTCGCCCGGCGGCGTGATGAGCGTGAGACTGAGAATGTCTGCGGCGGCCGTCACGAGCGCGTCGTGAGCGTGCGCGCGCTCGCAGAACGCGGCGTAGTCGCGGATCGCGCCGTCGGTGGCCGGATACTGGACGAGCGCGCCGAACACCTGAGGCCCGAACTCGAATTCGGATGATGGGGCGACGTGCACCGTGAGCCCGCGCGCTGCCGCGCGCGTGCGAACCACGCTGATGGTCTGCGGATGGCAATCGTCGGCGACGAGAAACACTTCCTTCCCGGCCTTCCCCTTGAGCGCGTAGCACATCCCCATCGCTTCGGCCGCGGCGGTGGCTTCGTCGAGCAGCGATGCGTTGGCGACGGGAAGCCCGGTCAGGTCAATGACCATCGTCTGGAAGTTGAGCAACGCCTCGAGGCGTCCCTGCGCGATCTCTGCCTGGTACGGCGTATAGGCGGTGTACCAGGCCGGACTCTCGATGATGTTGCGCTGGATGACCGGCGGCGTGACGCAATCTGAGAAGCCCATGCCGATGTACGACTTGTAGACGGCGTTGTCGGCAGCGATGCTGCGCAGTAGGGCGAGTGTCTCCGCCTCGGTCCGCGCCGGTTGGATGTCGAGATCGCCGCTGAACCTGATCCGCGCCGGGATCGTTGCGTCGATGAGCGCGTCGAGCGAGTCATAGCCCAGTGCGGAGAGCATGGCCGCGACCTGGTCTGCGGAAGGACCGATATGGCGATCGGAAAAAACGTCAGCGCGTGGAAGCGTCGATTTGTGCTTGGAGAGAGACATCGGATCGTGTTGGTTGCCGTGGATCGTCGCGCGGGCTTCGCCGGAGAGCGTCGCGGCAATGGTGATGCGGCGGGGCGTCCACAGACCGTAAATTTAACCGGGTGCGACCGTCCGAACTCGCGCCCAGGTGGCGTCTGGTAGTGACTCCACCGCTCGGAGGCGCGCTCAATATGGCCATCGACGTGGCGCTGATGAGGCGCGCGAGGCTCAGCGGTGAGGCGATGGCACGCGTGTATTCCTGGAATCCAGCGACCCTCTCGCTGGGACGAAATCAGCGTGCGCGCGGCTGCTATGATCTGCAGGTCATCGCGAGCCGAGGGATCGGCATCGTCAGGCGGCCAACGGGTGGACGTGCCATCCTCCACGATCGCGAGATCACTTACAGCGTTTCGGCGCCGGACCGCGGCGGCTCGCTACGCGAGTCTTTCGACGCCATCAGCGCCCTGCTGGTGATGGCGCTCGGCGCGTTGGGAGTGCGTGCGGCGCTCGCGGCTCGAACCGCGCGCGCGGCGCGTCCAACCGCGGGCGCGTGCTTCGAAGCGCCAGGTGAGGGCGAGCTGATCGCCGGCGGGAAAAAGCTTGCAGGAAGCGCCCAATGGCGCGAAGATGGTGCGCTGTTGCAGCACGGCTCAATACTCGTCGAAGACGATCAGAGCGTCATCGGCGAACTTATGACGGTCGCGACCGCAGCGCCGCCGCGACCTGCGACCATCCGCGACATGCTCGACAGGCCAGTCGATTCAGGCGAGTTTGCGGACGCGCTCTTCTCGGTGATTCGTGCGCAGGCCGACTCATCGGCGTCGTTGCTGGGGACAGCCGAGGTGATCGACGCTGGAATGAGTGGCGCACACGTTTTCGAGGATGAGGAATGGACATGGCGGAGGTAGGTGGGCGACGCGTTTTGCCGATCGCGCGATGCGTTGCGGTCGCTGCCGTGATGGGCTTCCTGGTGACCGGGTGCAATCGCGAGCGCGCTGCGGGGGGCGGGACCGTCGTCATCGCGACAGCAGCCGACGCGGACAATCTCTTCCCGCCGCTCACCGCCTCGACGCTCGGAAACGCGGTCAACAGCCAGATCTTCGAGTCGCTTGCCGACGTCGGTGACTCGCTCAACGTCATCGGCGACCGCGGCTTCGTGCCGTCGCTCGCCGACAGCTGGACCTGGGCCCCGGACTCACTCTCGATAGCGTTCCATCTCGATCCACGCGCGCGGTGGCATGACGGGAAGCCCGTGCGCGCGAGTGACGTTCGGTTCAGCTACGCGCTGACAACAAATCCGCAGCTGGCGGCGCCGGGCGCCGCAGACCTCGCCAACATCGACTCCGTTTCGGTGCGCGACTCGCTCACGCCCGTGATCTGGTTCAAGAGGCGAAGTCAGGAACAGTTCTACGACGCGGCGAGCGAGCTCACGATCATACCCGAGCACGTTTACGGCGGGACCGCGCCGAGCGCACTGGCGTCGTCCGAGGTCATTCGGCACCCGGTCGGATCGGGACGGTTCCGCTTCGTGAGATGGGATCCGGGATCACGCATCGAGGTAGCGAGCAACGCATCTCACTATCGCAAGCCAGCGGGACTCGCGCGTGTGATCTGGACGATCGCACCCGGCGATCCGACGACTGCGCAGACGGAATTCCTGAGCGGCGCCGCCGACGTGTTCGAGAACGTGCGGCCCGATGTGATTCCGCAACTCAAGCAGCACCCGAATCTACGCGTCGTCGAAGTGCCGGCGTTCGCTTACGGCCTGCTGCAGTTCAACCTCCGCGACCCAAAGAACAGCGCGCTGCCGAATCCGATCTTCGGCGATCCGGCCGTGCGGCGCGCGATCACGATGGCGGTGGATCGCGCCGCAATCGTGCACAACATCTACGACACGCTCGCAACTCCTGCGCTCGGTCCGATGGTGCGGGCGATGCCGACAACCGATTCCTCGGTCGCACAGATACCGTACGACCCGGCCGGTGCAGCACGAATCCTCGACTCGCTCGGCTGGAAGATGCACGGCGGCGTGCGTGAGCGCGCTGGACGCACGCTGGCGTTCCGGGTGATCACACCGTCGTCGAGCAAGGAGCGCGAGCAGCTCGCCGTGCTGCTGCAAGCGCAACTCAAGAAGGCCGGGATCGAGATGGACATCCAACCACTCGACTTCAACGCATTTCTTCAGCAGCAGCAGGCGCGGACTTTCGACGCGGCGATGGAGCGTTGGCGCATCCCGCCGACGCCCGGTACCGTGCGAAGCATGTGGAGCTCACGAGCGGCACACGAGAAGGGGAGCAACGACGTCGGCGGCTACGCGAGCGCACGGTTCGACCGTGAGATCGACAGCGCGCTCGACGCTACCACCCTTGCTGCCGCGCGTCCACTCTTCACTCGCGCATACGACACGATCGTCGAGGACGCACCCGCGATCTGGCTCGTCGAGCCCCACACGCTACTCGGGCTGCAACGCCGAATCCACATCGCGCCGTTGCGCGCCGACGCGTGGTATGCGCACCTCGCTGACTGGTACATTCCAGCGGGAGAGCAGATCGAGCGCGACAAGGTCGGCGCGGCCGATAGCGCGCGGAGAAAGTGATTGAAGCGTAGCGGCGGCCTGGTCGGTTACCTCGCAACGCGGCTGCTCCAGGCGCTCGTGGTGGTCTTCATCGTCACGACGATCGTATTCATTCTCATTCACGTCGCCCCTGGTGATCCGTTCGCAGCGGCAATGGACAATCCGAACGTCACCGAGGCCATCAGGGCGCGCTGGCGGGCTGCGTACGGGCTCGACCGGCCGCTGGCCGAGCAATATGTGCGATATCTGGCGAGCATCGCGCACGGCGATCTGGGATGGTCGTTCTCCATGCGCGAGCCGGTGATCGACGTGATCCGCGACGCGTTGCCGAACACGCTGGTGCTGACGGGTGTTGCGCTGGTCTTCGGCTTCGCTGGAGGCATCGCGCTGGCGGTCACGCAAGCGCGTCGCGTGGGAACCGTCGCCGATCATGCACTGAGCGCGCTGGCGATGTTCTTCTACGCGATACCTGACTTCTGGCTTGCGCTCATGCTCATGCTCACATTCGCGTACTGGCTGCCGCTGTTCCCAGTGGCCGGATCCGTAGATCCCGTGATGCACGAGTACATGAGTGCTGGCGGTCGCGCGCTCGACAGACTGCGACATCTGATCCTGCCGGCCGGGACGCTCGCGCTTCTACTCGGCGCGGGGGTGGCGCGGTACCAGCGCGCGGAGCTGCTGCGAGTTCTGCCGGAGGAATTCGTGCGCACCGCGCGAGCGAAGGGCGCGAGCGAGGGGCGAGTGATGCTGCGGCATGCTCTCCGGAACGCGCTCATCCCAACAGTGAGCCTCATCGGGCTCAGCATCCCGCTGCTGTTCACCGGTGCAGTATTCGTCGAGCGTGTGTTCGCGTGGCCGGGGATGGGCTGGGTGATCGTGAACGGCGTATCGTCCCGCGACTATCCACTTGTCACCGCGGGTGTGATCGTGGCCGCGGCGACAGTCGCGCTCGGGAGTCTGCTCGCGGACGTACTATACGCGGTCGCTGACCCGCGCATTCGCCCCAACTGACGCGGCACGTCACACGTGAACGAAGCGCTTCGCTGGCGACGATTCGTCATACCGGGCGCGGTGCTCGGCGCGCTCGTGCTCATGGCGCTGCTCGCACGCGTCGTCGCGCCATACGATCCGATTGCGCAGCTGGACATCACGCGGCTGCAGAACCTCCCGCCATCGCTCGCGCACCCGTTCGGAACGGATGCGTACAGCCGTGACGTGTTGAGTCGCGTGATCTTCGGAGCGCGGATATCGCTCGCGGTCGGCGCGCTCGCAACGCTACTGGCGGTGACGCTGGGTACTGCGTATGGCGCGATCGCCGGTTTCGCGGGAGGCGCTGCGGATACGGTCATGATGAGGTTCGTGGATGCGATGCTCGCGATCCCGCGGGTTCTTCTCCTGATCGCGATCGTGGCGCTGTGGAACACCCTACCGCTGCCGCTCCTCGTCCTCGTGCTCGGCTGTACAGGATGGTTCGGACTGAGCAGGATGGTGCGGGCGCAGGTGCTGGCACTGAAGGAACAGGACTTTGTCGCGGCGGCCCACGCACTCGGCGCGCGCGCCGGCCGTATCTTGGTCCGACACGTCTTACCTAACGTCGTTCCTACCATTATTGTCGCTGCTACACTCGGCATCGGACAGGTGATAGTTCTCGAAGCAGGGCTCTCGTACCTCGGGCTCGGCGTACAGCCACCGCAAGCAAGCTGGGGAAGCATCATCCATGATGGCGCGGACCAGATCGGAACGTACTGGTGGGTATCGCTGTTCCCCGGTCTCTTCATAGTGATGACGGCGATCGCGTGCAACGCGTTGGGCGACGCGCTGCACGAGTGGCTCGAGCCGCGCGTCCGTACGTGATTCGCGAGGCGCAATGAGCGACGCACTTCTGAGTGTGCGCAATCTCCGGACTTACTTTCACGCTGGCGGATCGGTCGCACGCGCGGTGGATGGCGTCTCGTTCGACATCCGCCCCGGCGAGACCGTAGCGGTGGTCGGCGAGTCCGGGTCGGGGAAATCGGTGACCGCGCTGTCGATTTTGCGTCTCGTGAGACCGCCCGGACAGATCGAAGAAGGGAGCGAGATAATCTTCGAGGGACGCGACGTTCTGACTCTCGACGACGCTGCGATCCGGAACATTCGCGGGAATCGAATCGCGATGATATTCCAGGAGCCGATGTCGGCGCTCAACCCCGTGCTGACCGTCGGCGAGCAGGTCGCGGAGGTGGTGCGCGTTCACACCGACGCGAGTCGGCGCGACGCGTGGGACCGTGCAGTCGAGATGCTCGAGCTCACGGGGATCCCGGTCGCCGCGCGCCGCGCGCGCGAGTACCCTCATCAGCTGTCCGGTGGCATGCGCCAGCGGGTGATGATCGCGATGGCGCTCGTCATGCACCCTGCCCTGCTGATCGCTGACGAGCCTACGACCGCGCTCGACGTCACCATCCAGGCGCAGATCATCGACCTGCTGCGCGACCTGCAGCAACGGCTTGGGATGGCGATCCTGCTCATCACTCACGACTTGGGAGTGGTTGGTGAAGTTGCCGACACGGCGCTCGTCATGTACGGCGGCGAGATCGTCGAGCGCGCCTCAGTGCGCGACCTCTTCGCGGCGCCGCAGCATCCGTACACCGAAGGATTGATGGCCGCGATGCCGCGGTTGAGCGACGACTCCGAGCGCCTCGTCACGATTCCTGGCATTGTCCCTCCTCCAACCGCGTGGCCGAGTGGTTGCAGGTTCCGTGACAGATGCAGCTATGCGTGGGAGAGGTGCGCGATCGAGCATCCGCCGCTGTACGACGTGACCGCCGATCATCTGTCGCGGTGTCATCTCGTGGATGAGCCTGCACATCGCCTCGAGCAGCACATCCCGCTGCAGGCGGCCGTCGAGGAAGGCACGTGATGCACGCGACTGAGCGTGCGCCGCTGCTCGAGGTTCGCAATCTCAGCAAGACATTCCCAGTCGCGAGCGGGATGTTCGCCCGTGAGAGCGGCGTCGTCCACGCCGTGAGCGACGTGACGTTCTCGATCGCACGTGGGGAGACGCTGGGCGTCGTGGGCGAATCCGGCTGCGGCAAGACGACGATGGGGCGGTGCGTGCTGAGGCTGATCGAGCCGGACGCCGGTGAAGTGATGTTCGATGGCGTGAACGTGCTCGCGCAGAGCGGAAGTGCGCTGCGACAGCTACGACGCAGGATGCAGATAGTATTTCAGGATCCGTTCTCATCGCTGAACCCGCGGATGACCGTGGGCGCGGCGGTGAGGGAAGGAATGCTGATCCACCATCTTGCCGAAGGCGCTGAAGCTGACCGACGTGTGCGGCGATTGTTCGACGAGGTGGGGCTGAGCGCGTCGTACGTCTCACGCTATCCGCACGAGTTCAGCGGCGGGCAGCGCCAGCGGATCGGCATCGCGCGTGCGCTCTCGGTCGAGCCCGAGCTGATCGTATGCGACGAGCCTGTCTCTGCGCTCGACGTCTCGGTGCAGGCGCAGGTGATAAACCTGCTGCAGGATCTCCAGCGCGACCGCGGGCTGACATACCTGTTCATCGCTCACGACCTCGCCGTGGTGAAGCACATCGCCGACCGGGTCGCGGTGATGTATCTCGGCAGGGTCGTCGAGATCGGGGCGGCGCGCGACGTGTACGCGAGACCGATCATGCCATACACACAGGCATTGCTCTCCGCCGTTCCGTCGAGCCGTCCCGGCGAGCGGAGCTCCAGAATAGTGTTGAGCGGCGATCCGCCATCGCCCGTCGATCTGCCGCCCGGCTGTGTATTCTATCCGCGCTGCCAGCATCCGTTGAAGGATGTGGATTGCACGCGCGTCGTTCCACCGCTCGAGGAGAAAGAGCCCGATCATTACGCGGCTTGCATCAAGCAGGGCTCCGCGATGCGCGAACCCGCAATCATCGCGGACTGACAACGCCGCACGCGCAAGTGGTTGCGCCGATCGCGACCAGGCTGTAAGTCACCGCAACATCTCAGACCACGAACCCAGAGCTCATGGCCAACAACGACTCAGTCTTCGAGCAACCTGAAGCGGCGACCGTCACGGCTGACCAGGCGCCTCCGTCGCTGCAGCGGTGGACTGGCGACACGTCGTTCTTCGGCCATCCGAGCGGTCTCGCAACGCTCTTCTCGATGGAGATGTGGGAGCGGTTCTCCTATTACGGAATCCGCCCGCTCCTCATCCTCTTCATGTCGGCGGCGCTGACGTCTGGCGGGTTCGGCTTCGAGCGCACCGTAGCGTCGTCGATCGTGGGCGTTTACGCGGCGGCGGTGTACCTCGCATCGCTTCCCGGCGGCTGGGTTGCCGACCGCTGGCTCGGACTCCAGCGCTCGATCTGGTGGGGTGGAGTGCTGATCGCGCTCGGGCATCTGTCCATCGCGCTGTCGACGATCTTCGCACGCAGCATCTTCTTCGTCGGGCTCGTCTTCATCGTGGTGGGTACCGGCCTTCTCAAGCCGAACATCTCGGCGACGGTCGGCGATCTGTACCCCGAAGGCGGTGCGCGACGCGACGCGGGCTTCTCGATCTTCTACATGGGCATCAACACCGGCGCACTCATCGCGCCGCTCATCACCGGATATCTGGGTGAGAAAGTCGGCTGGCACCTAGGCTTCGGTGTCGCGGGCGTCGGGATGCTGATCGGGCTCATCATGTACCGGCTGCGCGCGTCGAAGACGCTCGGTCCGATCGGCGCGGCACCGTCGGCCACTCCTCCCGAGCAGCGACGCGCACGCGCGATCTCGCTCGGCGGCGGCGTCGTCATCGCGTGCGTCGTGGTTCTGACGGTCATCGGCGTGATCAGGATCGATCCTGTGGCGCTCGCGGAGCGGATGGGGATAGTGATTCTCGCGCTCGCACTGCTCTACTTCGCGTATCTCTTCACCCTCGCGCGATTGACTGGAGACGAGAAGAAGCGCATTGCCGTGATAATCGTGCTGTTCGTCGCCGCGACGGTCTTCTGGGCAGCGTTCGAGCAGGCGCCGACATCGCTCAATCTCTTCGCGCGCGACTTCACCGACCGCGTGATCTTCGGCTGGGACGTGCCATCATCGTGGTTCCAGTCAGCAGAATCGTTCTTCGTCATCACGCTCGCGCCGGTGTTCGCGGCGATCTGGGTCACTCTCGCCCGGCGCGGATTCGACTGGTCGAGTCCCACCAAGTTCGCGATCGGGCTCGCGTTCGGCGGACTCGCGTTCGTCGTGATGCTCGCCGCAGCACATCGTGTCATCGCCGGCGCGAGTGCCGGCACGGCGGTTCGCGTGTCGATGTGGTGGCTGATCGGCTGCTACTTCTTCCAGGCGCTCGGCGAGCTGTCGCTCAGCCCTGTGGGACTCAGCTCGATGACCAAGCTCGCTCCGCGCAGGTTCGTCGGTCAGATGATGGGGGTGTGGTTCACGGCAGACGCGCTGGGCAACCTGATCGCAGGATTGGTCGGCGGCAACGTGAACCCGAACAAGCTGGGCGAGATGCCGCTTCTCTTCGAGCGAACAGCGCTCGCGTTGCTGGTGTCGACGGTGCTACTCGCCGCGCTCGTCAGCCCCATTAGAAGGATGATGGCGAGTCAGACGGCGACGCACTGACGCGCGCCGCACACTTCATCGCTATGGCCAGTTGTAAACTGAATTCGGTATCGACCGCTCGCGGCTCGTCTGAATGTCGCCTGGCTCGCGCCAGAACCACTGCGTGAAGTCGTGAGTAGTGAACCGCAGCTCGACCCGTCGGTGCCCAGCGGTGTGATCGTTGAGAGGAACCGCTACGTCCATGCGCCATGTGCGCCGCGAGCGCGGTGGAAGTGCAGCGAGGAGCGAAACGCCGGCTGACACCTTGACGCCGGTAGTGACACCGAACGGCGCGTCACCAGCCCACAGCTTGCCGCCGTCGACGAATGGTGCGACGGCCAGCGCAGCGAATTGCCTGTAATTGCCGATGCGGTAGCGATCCTCCATCCTCACCACCGCGCGCTCGGCCCCGCCGTAATCCGACCAGCCGTAGCCGGGAATTCCGCCGTCGCGGTCAGAGAGTGTCAGCTGAAACGGCACACGCTGCTTCGATCCACTGCCGTACTCGAAGTCGATGACGCTCGTGTGCTTCCTGAAGGGATGTGCGTACCACGCTGCGCGGCCACTCGCCAAGATGCCGTCCCACTGGCGAGTGTCGAGGTCGCGTCGGCGCTCGGTCAGAAACTCGATCGCGCCGAACGATTGCGGGGTACCGCCGCCAGCGTAGATGTCTGTCGAGAGGAAGTAATCGCGCTCGTCGTCGTCGGTGAGCTTCAGACCGCGGCCGAACAATCCGGCGATCTGGACGCCTGTCCTGACATCCTGGTCGTGGTTCACCGCATCGAAATCGTTGACGGTGAGGAATTTCACGTTGCGGTAGCCGAGCAGCAGGTTGATGCGATCGCTGCGGTGCTCGCCGTAGCGACCGACGAGCGTCGTGCTCGTGTCGTTGAAGAGCCCGCTGTCGGTGACGAGCATCGGATAGCGCCCTGTGCGCTCGCGCTCCCGCGAGAGCGTTCCGCCGATGAGGAAGATGTGTCTGATCGGTCCGACGGCGAAGACGCCTCCGACATCCGCGTAGGACCGAGTGAACTGCAACGCCGGCTCTTCGGTCGATGGCGCCGGTCGCTCGAAGTAGTAGTAGCCGGTGCTCGACCCGGCGGACGTGCGCCACGAAGCGCGCTGAAGGTCGGTGAAGAACGGATGACTGACGAGCACATCCCAGCTCCCGCCGAGCTCGTCGCGTGCGCCCTGAAGCGAGAGCTGATACGGCCGGCCGAGGAACTGGTAATCGACGACGCGGGCCTTGAAGATGTCGCGGAAGAGCTCACCGTGCTGCCACGCGCCAGACGCACTGATTGCCGCGCCGCCGACGTTCTCGTCGCCCAGTCGCGCAGCGCGCACTATCGGAGGCTTGGTCGAGCCGCTGCCATCCAGAATGAGCGAAGTTTCGTCGATCGTGACGACGGTGATGATCATTCCTCCCTTACCGTCGGGTGTGGCAACGACCGTCGCATCGGCGAGGAACGGCTGGGCGCGGAGGATTCGCTGCGACTCAGTGACTCGGAAGTCGGTGCACGGCTGGCCGACGTCGAGCGCGAGGTAATGCCTGATGATGTAAGGGCGTGTTGTCGAGTGAAGATCGGTCAACGCACGTGCGAGCCGCGCGGTCACTGCGCCCCCGGTAGCCTCGAAAGGCGGCCGCGTCTCGATGTCGATCCGCGACACTGGCTCGCCGTGACACGCCGCGGTGTGAGCGCCACCTGGCGTCGTATCCGACGTCGGCTCGGCCACTTGTCCACGCGCGACAGCGGCGCAGATTCCGAGGAGCGCCGACGCTCGAGCCACCCTTCCAAACCAGAGTCGTGTCATCAAGTCCCGTAGTAGCCGTGAGTGCTTCCGTCCACGTGAGCGACGATGGGATCCCGGTCGCGAGGGTTCGCTCGACTTATCTGTCGGCCCTGGAGAACGCAGGGGTCATACCAATCGTCGCCGCCCCACTTCTCGATGCCGGCTCCGCTGCAGCGCTCCTGGGTCGCTCGGACGGCCTGGTTCTCACCGGTGGCGCCGACGTAAGCCCCCTCCTTTACGGCGCTTCGCCTCATCCCAGGCTGGGCGCCGTGTCGGACACCAGGGACGCATGGGAGATCGCGCTCGTTCGTGCGGCGGCGGCGCTCAACTTACCCGTCCTCGCCATCTGCCGCGGCGTCCAGATCCTCAACGTCGCGCTCGGCGGCACGCTCATTCAGGACCTTCCGAGCGAGCGGCCGAGCGACATCAACCACGATCCTGAGACCGCGCGCACGACACGAAGCCACTCGGTCGACGTCGTGGCTGAATCGCGCCTCGGCCGCGCGATCGGACTTACCGAGCTGGACGTGAACTCCGTGCACCACCAGGCGATCGACCGCGTCGCGGATTCGCTGCGGGTCACCGCGGTGGCGCGCGATGGCGTCATCGAGGGAGCGGAGACCGCGGCGGCATCGGACTGGTGGTGCGTCGGAGTCCAATGGCATCCGGAGGATATCGCAAGCGAAGCTCAGTCTCCGGATCGAGCACTGTTTCGCGCGTTCGCGCAAGCGCTTGCCGCGCGATGCGAGCGATGACTCGATGCAAGCGATGATTCGACGCGAGGGGAGCAGCCGGACGGCGTGAGTCGCGCACCGATATATTGCGGCTCGTGGCGCTGCGCTCACTTCACATCGACGCGGGTCGCGCATGGCGCGGCGGTCAGCGACAGGTGTTCCTGCTCGCGACCGCGCTCCGCAGCCGCGGTCACGAGCCGCTCATCTTCGGCGTGGCGAGGTCGCCGCTCCTCCAGCGAGCGCAGGACGCAGGGATCGCGACGGCATCTGCAAAGATGCGCGCCGACTGGGATCTGCGGTCAGCCAAGCGAATTCGCGCCGTCGTCAGAGCGTGGCGCCCCGACGTCGTCCACGCACACGACGCTCGCTCGCACGCGATCGCACTCATCGCGCTCGCCGGCGAGCCTACACCTCTCGTCGTCACGCGGCGGGTCACCTTTCCGCTCAAATCGGTGCGCGTGAAGTACGGAAGTCACGTGAATCGATTCATCGCGATCTCGCACGCCGTGAAGCGCGCGATGGTGAAGTCGGGCGTCAGCGAGAGCCGGATCGACGTGGTCCACTCCGGCGTTCCCACCCCGACGGCGGCCGCACCACGCGACTGGCGACGCGAGCTCGGCTGGCCGCGCGACAGCGTCATCGCCGGAGTGGTTGGCGCCATGACTGCGGAGAAAGGGATCGATACGCTGCGCCACATCGCGGAGCGGCTCGGCAACGAAGCGGTACAACGCACGCGGATCATATTCCTCGGCGGCACGGACCGTGGGCCTACTATGGTCGGCCCGCTCCGTGCGCACCGCGCAGGCTTCGTGACGGAGATCTACGACGCGATGGCCGGCCTCGACGTCCTCTGGCATCCGGCGCGCGACGAAGGACTTGGCACCTCACTCATCGACTCGCTCGCGCTGAAAGTTCCTCCGATCGCATTCGCCGTCGGAGGAGTTCCGGAGATCGTGCGCGATGGGCTCGATGGAATCCTCGTTCCGCCCGAGGACGCGAGCGCATTCGCGACCGCTCACACGCGTCTTCTGGATGCCGCCTACCGTGCGGAGCTCGGCCGGAGCGGACCAGCGCAGGCAGCCAACTTCAGCGTCAGTAAAATGACCGAAGGCGTAGAACAGGTGTACCAGCGGGTGCTGATCCCCTAATTTGGCTCTATGCTCCACATCTGCATTCCGGTCTACAACGAAGGCGAGACCCTGGGCGTCCTGCTCTGGCGCATCCGAAAGGTGTTCCAGGATTACTCTCGAGAGTACGAGGTGATCGTCTACGACGACGCCAGCACGGACGATACGGCAGCAGTGCTGGAGCCATACGCGAAGGTCCTTCCGCTCACCGTGATACGCGCGGAGACGCGGCAGGGCTACGGACACGCTCTCGATGCGCTCTGCAGCGAAGTCGCGCGGCGCACGAGATACCCCCGCCGCGACGCGATGGTGGTCATTCAGGGAGACTTCACCGATCAGCCCGAAGTGCTTCCCGAGATGGTGAAGCGTTTCGAGGGAGGAGCTGACATCGTCATTGCCGAGCGGGAGCGCGGGACGATGCCGGTATCGGTGAGACGGTTGGCGTGGCTGGGGCCATGGGTGACGCGACCGTTCGTGCCGATGGGCGATGTCACCGATCCATTCGGCTCGTTCAAGCTCTACCGGATCTCGCTTCTGCGCGATCTCAAGAAGGCGGCATCGAGCTCGACGTTCGTCACGACGGACGGCTGGGCTGCAAATCTGGAGCTATTGGTGAAGCTGAAGCCGTTCGCCAGGCGAATCGAAAAGATGAACGTCGCACCGCGCTACGACATCCGTCGCCGCGCAACACGGGTGCGCCCGCTGACCGACGCCCTCGCGCTCTACCGCGCAGGGCGCGGGGCCAGGGCGTGGACGGTGCGGCCCACAGCCGGAACGGCCAAGTGAAGCGCGCGTTGCGTGCGTCAGCCACGGCGGTCTCGATCGCCGGCGTCATCGCGGCAGCCTCTGTCACGCGCGCGCAGGACTACAAGCCGCAGAGCGCCCTTCCGGCGACTGCCGCGTCACCGGAGGTGATCGAGCTTCCAGCTTTCAGCGACAGCACTCCGTTCGGCGTCGGCGAGACAGCGCAATATGAGGTGAAGTTCGGAGCTGTGCGCGTCGGCAGCGCGAGCACGCAGGTTCAGGGAATCGAAGATGTGCGCGGAATTCCCGCGTGGCACACCGTGTTCATGATCAAGGGCGGGACGTTCTTCTATCACGTCAACGATCTGTTCGAGAGCTGGATCGACAAGACCGACTTCTCCTCGCTCAGATTCTATCAAACGCAGCACGAGGGCTCCGGCGACCGCGAGAAGCGTTACGAGATCTACCCCGACAGGCAGATGTACGTCGAGATGGACAAGAAACCGCCGCGCGAGCATCCCGGTGTAAAGGACCCGCTGGACGACGGCTCATTCCTATTCTTCGTCCGCACCGTTCCACTCGAAGTCGGGCGCATTTACGAATCGAACCGGTACTTCCGCCCGGAGCGCAATCCTGTGCGCATTCGAGTGCTGCGCAGGGAAACGATCGAAGTGCCAGCGGGGAAGTTCGACTGCATCGTCGTTCAGCCGGTGATAAAGACGCAGGGCATCTTCTCGGAGAACGGCAACGCCCAAGTGTGGATCTCGGACGACCCACGTCACATCGTCGTGCAGCTCAAGTCGAGCCTCACGTTCGGCTCGATCAATCTCTACCTCACTTCGTACAAGCCCGGAAGCTGAGAACGCGTCAACACGTGACAAGAGGGGCGGATGCACTTGCATCCGCCCCTCTTGTCATGCGGCGTGAGTTTGCTAGAACCGATTGAGCGTTCTGCGTTCGACCCTGTCGCGCAGAAGAGCTGCAGTACTCGGGCTTATCACGCGAACCGCGAGGTAGGCGATGGCCGCGAGCACGAGCAGCTTCACCGCAAAGCCGATGAGCCCTATCGCGATGCCAAATAGACCGAACAAGAACGAGAGAATGAAGCTGCCAGCGATGAACGCGACGACGACGAGAAAGATGGTACGAAGCATTGGAGTCCGTCTCCGTTAGAATACTACAGAGCATGCCTGCCCTGCCCGAATCTCGCAAGAGCGAGTTGCACTTATTCGACACAGCCCCGTGGGTGAATGGTTGCTGACGTAAACGTCGTAGGCACGGGAATCATCGGTCTCTCCACCGCGCTCGAGCTCGCGACGCGCGGTCTCAAAGTCCGCCTGATCGGGACCACCCATGCTGGCGAGGCCTCTTCCGCCGCCGGAGGGATGCTCGCCCCGTCGGTGGAGCGGGAGCTGGGTGCGGCTGACGACTTCGCGATGGCTTCGCGCGACCTCTATCCCGGGTTCATCGCCTACCTCGAAGAGGCGACCCGGTTCAGAGTCCCGCGCAACTCTCGTGGCATTCTGGAGCTGGCCCTCGACGAGGGACGAGGCGAGGAGCTCAGGCTGCGCGCGATTGCCCCGTCGCTCTGGCTGGGTGCGCGCGAAGTGGCGCTCGAGGAGCCCGCGCTGGCACCGACGCTCGGCGCCCTGCTCCACCCGCTCGACGGAAGCGTCGAGCCGCTCCCTCTCCTTGATGCGCTCCGGGCAGCGGTGGCGCGCAGCAGAAACGTCGCGGGCGTTCCCGAGGACGCGTGCTCGATCGACGTGGGCGAGCTTGGCTGCAACGTCTTCACTGACCGCGAGAGCCGGCTCGCCTCCGACTACGTGATCCTCGCCGCCGGCGCATGGACGTCGCTCATTGCCGGCGCCGGAAGAGGCGCGGCGGCTGTCGTTCCTGTCCGGGGCCAGATGGTGGCGTACCACTCGTGCCCGGTTGGCCGCGTAGTGTACGGCGCTGGCGGCTATCTCATCCCGAAGAGCGATGGCCACACGGTGGCTGGCGGCACGATGGAGCACGTCGGGTTCGAGCCGGTCGTCACCGAGGACGCGATCTCGCTCATCAGAGGGCGCGCACAGATCCTCTGCCCTGCACTCGCGCGTGCCGACGTGGACGCCGCTTGGGCGGGGCTCCGCCCCGTCACTCCGGACCTTCTCCCCGTGATCGGCGCCGACGAGGTACGCCCTCGGATGATCTACGCGACAGGCCACTCCCGCAACGGCATCCTCCTGGCGCCGGCGACTGCGCGAGTGGTAGCCGATATCGTCACGGGCGTCGAGCCTCGCTACGACATCTCTCGGTTTCAGCCGGACCGCTTCGCGAGTTAAATTGCACAGCTATGGCTGAAATGCTGTACCAGATAATGGGGCGCCACCGGATCACGTCGATTCCGGAGCGCAAACCTGGCTGGTTGAAGGTGCGAGCGCCCGGCGGCCCGAACTACATCCGCCTCAAGCAGATGATGCGCGACATGAATCTGCACACCGTCTGTGAGGAGGCGCACTGTCCCAACGTCGGCGAGTGCTGGGAGCACGGCACCGCGACCTTCATGATCCTCGGCGACGTGTGCACGCGAAACTGCGCGTACTGCGCCGTCTCGCACGGCCGCCCGCCTGCGTACGACATCGCGGAGCCGTCACGCGTGGGCGACGCAGTCGCCGAGCTGAATCTCAGGCACGCTGTCATAACGTCTGTCGATAGAGACGACCTGCCCGATTTCGGTGCGTACATTTTCGCTGAGACGATAAGGCAGATCAAGCAGCGCCTTCCGGACTGCTCCGTCGAAGTCCTGGTTCCGGATTTTCAGGGGAGCCGCGACAGCATCGCCACCGTGCTCGAGGCGCAACCGGACATCTACAATCACAACACCGAGACCGTACCGCGGCTCTACAAGAAATGCCGCCCGGGCGGACGCTATGCGCGAGTGATGCAGATCTTCAAGACCGCCAAAGAGATCGCGCCGAATATCCCGACCAAGACCGGTATCATACTCGGCATGGGCGAGACGATCGAGGAGGTGGAGGTGGTGATGCGCGATCTCCGCGATTGCGAGGTCGATATCCTCACCCTTGGTCAGTACCTGCGTCCTTCGGAGAGTCATATCCCCTTGGACCGCTACGTCACGCCGGCCGAGTTCGCGCACCTTCGCGACGTCGGAATGGAAATGGGGTTCCGTCACGTCGAATCGGGACCACTCGTCCGCAGCAGCTATCACGCATGGGAGCAGGTGCAGGCCGCTCGCTCGTCGCTCGTCGCTCGCTGAACGCTCGTATTCCAATATGCCAAAGACAAAAGCAGCACCAAATACAAGTACAGGAACCGCTCACGACGCTGAGACCAGCCGCGCGTTTCTGAAATCGATGCTGTTGCAGCGTCGGTTCGAGGAGAAATGCGCCGAGGCTTACGCGATCGGAAAGATCGGCGGCTTCTGCCACCTCTACATCGGCCAGGAAGCCGTCTCGACCGGCACGATGGCCGCGCTCCGTCCGGACGATTACGTCATCACCGCGTACAGGGATCACGGACTCGCGCTCGCGCGTGGCATGACTCCGCATTCAGTGATGGCGGAGCTGTTCGGACGCGCGGCGGGATGCGCGGGTGGCAAAGGCGGCTCGATGCATCTCTTCGACAGCAAGCTCAACTTCCTCGGCGGCCACGGAATCGTCGGTGGACACATTCCAATTGCGACCGGCGTCGGCTTCGCGATCAACTACCGCGATGGCGATCAGGTCTGTGTCTGCTTCTTCGGCGAAGCTGCGGTGAACATCGGCGCGTTCCATGAGGCGCTCAACATGGCTTCGCTGTGGAATCTCCCGGTGGTCTTCATCATCGAGAACAATCGGTACGGAATGGGCACGGCGGTCGGCCGCGCAATGGCGCAGCAGGATGTGGTGAAGCGCGCGGAGTCGTACGCGATGATCGGAACGTCGGTGGACGGCCAGGACGTGTTCGCGGTGCGCGATGCGATGGCCGAAGTGATCGAGCGTGCGCGCAGCGAGAAGCGTCCGACGCTTATCGAAGTTCGCACCACTCGGTTCATGGGCCATTCGATGTCGGACGCTGCGAGCGGCACTTACCGGTCCAAGGAAGAGCTCGACGAGAGCCTTCGCCGCGATCCGATCAACCTGCTCAAGGATTCGCTCAAGCGGGACGGCGCGATCAGCGACGACGAGTACGCGAAGATGGACGACGAGGCGAAAGCCATCGCGCAGGATGCATGGGATTTCGCCGACGCATCGCCCGAGCCCGCGCCGGAAGAGCTGTTCACCCACGTGCTCGCAGACGATTCGCAGAACGTGATCTCGCATCCGCGCGAGGAGATGGCGGAGGCAGGACGATGACGGTAGTGACCTACCGCGATGCGCTGAACCAGGCGTTGCGCGAGGAGATGCATCGCGACGACTCGGTCTTCCTGATCGGTGAGGAAGTCGCGCAGTACAACGGCGCCTACAAGGTGTCGCGCGGCCTGCTCGACGAATTCGGCCCGAAGCGCGTCGTCGACACTCCGATCACCGAGCTCGGCTTCGCCGGCGTCGGAGTCGGCGCGGCGATGGTCGGACTGCGTCCCATCGTCGAGTTCATGACGTGGAATTTCGCGCTGCTCGCGCTGGATCAGGTGGTCAACGCTGCAGCCAAGATGCGCTACATGTCGAACGGGCAGTTCGGCATGCCGCTCGTGTTTCGCGGGCCCAACGGCGCCGCGCTGCAGCTCGCCGCGCAGCACTCGCAGGCGTGGGAATCGTGGCTGGCGCACATCCCAGGGCTCAAGGTCGTCTCGCCAGGCACTCCCGCGGACGCCAAGGGTCTGCTCAAGGCCGCGATCCGCGACGACGATCCGGTGATCGTCTTCGAGGGTGAGATGCTCTACAACACGAAGGGCGAAGTCGATGAGAACCCCGACAACGTCATTCCACTGGGCAAGGCGGAGCTCAAGCGCGAGGGTGATCACTGCACCATCATCACTTATGGAAAGATGGTGCTCGTCGCACTGCAGGCGGCGGATCAGCTTCGCAAGGACGGCGTCAACGTAGACGTGCTCGATCTGCGGACGATCCGCCCGATGGACGTCGAGGCCATCGCTGCGTCGGTATCGAAGACGAACCGCGCCGTCGTCGTTGAAGAAGGATGGGAGATCTGCGGTGTGGGTGCGCAGGTCGTCGACTTCGTGCAGCGCGAGTGCTTCGACGATCTCGATGCGCCGGTTGTGCGCGTGCACCAGGCCGACGTTCCGATGCCGTACGCCAAGAACCTCGAGAAGCTCGCCAAGCCGGACGCCGCGAAGACGATCGCGGCGGTGAAGCGCGTCATGTACCTCGAAGACTAGGGACGACGATGGCCACGAAGGTCCTCATGGAAGCGCTCTCGCCGACGATGGAAGAAGGTCGTCTGGTGAAATGGGTGAAGAAGGAAGGCGACGCCGTGAAGAGCGGCGATGTACTCGCAGAAGTCGAGACCGACAAAGCCGTGATGGAGCTGGTCGCGCGCGGCGAAGGAGTGTTGCGCAAGCAGCTTGCTCACGAGGGAGACTCCGCGGCTGTCGGAACCCTCCTCGGCGTGATCGCAGCGCCGAGCGAGGACATTGCCGCACTCGTCGGAAGCGGCGGCCCAACTCCTGTTCCATCCGACAACTCGAAGCAACCCGTGGGTACACCCGCGGATCCAGCGACTGTAATCGCGAACGCGAAGGAGTTCGAGGGAATCACTTCGATCCCGCGCGCGCCAGGACAGTCACAGGGTGAAGCCTCCACGCCTCCGCAAGAGCGCGAGCGTCGCGGCCATCAGCGCATCGACTCTGCGGCGCAGGGGGGCGGAAACGGCAGCACACCGCACTCATCGCGTCCGCGGTCGTCGCCGCTCGCACGCCGGATGGCGTCAGAGCGCGGAATCGAGCTCACTGGCGTGCAGGGCTCCGGCCCCGGCGGACGTATCGTGAAGCGCGACGTAGAGGGAATGCGTGCCGCTCCGCAGGGAGCGGCCGGAACACCGCGCGCCCAGCGTGTCGGCGATTACACCGACGTCCCGCTGACCCAGATGCGGAAGACGATCGCCAAGCGGTTGGGCGAATCGATCGGTCCGATCCCGACGTTCTATCTCACCGTCGAGCTGGACCTCACGCGCATGGCCGAGCTTCGTGAATCGATGCTCGAGTTGGGCGCTGAGTACAAGGTCTCGTTCAACGACATCATCATCAAGGCGGTCGCTACAGCGCTCGCGCAGCACCCCGAAGTCAACGCGCACTGGACCGGCGACGCGATTCGGCAGTTCCATCGCGTCCACATCGGGATGGCTGTTGCGGTCGAGGAAGGACTCATCACACCGGTGATTTTCGACGCGAACGAGAAGGGGTTGGCGACGATCGCGGCCGAAGCGCGTGAGCTCGCCACTCGTGCGCGTGAGCGCAAGCTGAAGCCGGAGGAATACACCGGATCCACATTCTCCGTCTCGAACCTCGGCATGTTCGGCATCGATCAATTCACGGCGATCATCAATCCGCCGGAAGCCGGCATTCTCGCGGTGGGCGCTGTGGAAGACAAGCCAGTCGTAGTCGGCGAGGAGCTCGTGGTGCGCAAGCGCCTTCGCGTGACGATGAGCTGCGACCACCGCGTGATCGACGGCGCGACTGGCGCGCGCTTCCTCCAGACGTTGCGCCGCCTCGTCGAGAATCCGCTGATGCTTGTATTCTGAGCGGCGAAATTCCAACTACTATCCTGCAATTACATGGCTTCGTTTGACGTGATCTTCATCGGCGGCGGCCCCGCCGGCTACGTAGGCGCGATTCGCTGCGCGCAGCTCGGCATGTCCGTCGCCGTGGTGGAGCGCGACGGGCTCGGCGGCACGTGCGTGCTTTGGGGATGCATTCCAGCCAAGGCGCTGCTCGAGTCCGCGTACATCGCCGAGAAGGTGAAGAAGGGCGCCGAATTCGGCGTCACCGCAGGCGACCTCAAGCTCGATTACGGCGTGGCGATGAAGCGCTCGCGCTCCGTCAGCAATCAGAACTCGAAGGGTGTCGAGTTCCTGTTCAAGAAGAACAAGATCACGTGGATCAAGGGCACCGGACGCGTGACGTCGAAGAACACCGTGACGGTAAAGACCGCCGACGGAAAGGAAGAGAAGCTCGACGCGAAGAAGGCGATATGCATCTCGACGGGCTCGCGCGTGAAGGGGCTTCCGCAGGTCGGGCTCGAGCTGAACAAGACTACGGTTCTCTCTTCGGACGACGTTCTCGTTCTCGAGAAGGCGCCAAAGACGATGGCGGTGATCGGCGCCGGCGCTGTCGGGTGCGAGTTCGCGGATGTGTTCCGCGCATTCGGTACCGATGTCACGATCGTCGAAGTCGCGAAGCAGCTCCTTCCGCTCGAGGATGATGACGTGGGCGCAGAGCTCGCGAAGGCGTTCAAGAAGCGCGGAATCAACATGCTCACCAACGCCAAGATCGGCGACGTGAAGGTGGGCAAGGACTCCGTGAAGTTCACAGTCGAGATCGACGGCAAGAAGCAGAACGTCGAGGTAGAGAAGGTTCTCGTCGCTGCAGGACGCGCCGCGAACGTCGAAGACATCGGTCTCAAGGAGCTCGGCGTCGCGATGACCGAGCGCGGCTTCGTCAAGATCAACGAGCGCATGGAGACCTCGGTCAAGGGGATCTATGCGATTGGCGACGTCGCCGGACCACCGATGCTCGCGCACAAGGGCGAGCGCGAGGGAATAGTGTTCGCCGAGTACCTCGCGGGCGTGAAGGGCGTGCACAACGTGAACTACGACAACATCCCGAACGCCACGTACTGCCACCCGGAGGTCGCGTCGATCGGCAAGACCGAGCGCGAGCTCAAGGACAAGAAGACCGAGTACAAGGTCGGCAGGTTCCCCTTCTCCGCCAACGGCCGCGCGCGCACATCGGGCGAGACTGACGGCTTCGTCAAGATTCTGTCCGATCCCAAGTACGGCGAGATCCTCGGCGCGCACATCATCGGATCACACGCTACAGAGCTGATCCACGAGCTTGCTGTCGCGCGCGAGAACGAGTTTACCGTCGAGGAAGTCGAGCTCGCAATTCACGCACACCCAACGCTTTCCGAAGCGGTCGCCGAAGCTACTCTCGACAGCCTCGGCAAGATGATCAACTTCTGACGCGGTGAGCGAGCGGCTGTTGCAGGTGATCGACCTCGGCGTGAGGCCTTACGCCGAGGTTCTGTCGTTTCAGAGAGAGCTGGCCGCGCAGCGCATCAGCGGTGAGCAGGCCCACGATGCGCTGATCCTGGTCGAGCACCCCCCTGTCGTCACGCTGGGGCGCCGCAAGGAGGACAACAAGCTCCCGGTGAGTGCTGCGTTCCTCGCGTCGCGCGGAATCGAGCTGTTCGAGGTCGAGCGCGGCGGTGGAGTCACGTTCCATGGGCCTGGCCAGCTCGTCGGGTATCCCATCTTCGATCTTCGCGGCCACCGTGAGGACCTCCACTGGTATCTTCGCCAGGTCGAAGAAGCGCTCATCCGCGCACTCGCCAGCTACGGCATCGTCGCGGAGCGCAATGCGGGCTTCACGGGAGTCTGGACCGCTGGACGGAAGATCGCGTCGATCGGCGTGCACGCGCGCTCCTGGGTCACGTGGCACGGCTTTGCGCTCAACGTCACCACGGATCTGCGCTACTTCCAGCTCATGACGCCATGCGGAATCGACGGCGTGGTGATGACGTCGGTGGAACGCGAGGCGCCGCAGGCTCGCGCGACGGTGGCCGACGCAGCCGAACGGGTCACCTCAGCATTCGCGGAGCTATTCTCGCTGGAAGTGATGAAACCGGCGCTCGACCCGGCGGCGTATTAATGCAGCGATTGGCACTGACATCAGAATGAGATTCAGATGAGCGATTCAAGAGACGACGAGTGGCGCAAGAAGCTGACGCCTCAGCAGTACCGCGTGACGCGCGAGAAAGGGACCGAGGCGCCGTTCACGGGCGAATACTGGAACAATCATGATTCGGGGACGTATCGCTGCGTCTGCTGCGGCACCCCGCTCTTCACGTCCGACGAGAAGTTCGATTCCGGTTGCGGCTGGCCGTCGTTCTGGGCTCCCGCTGACGCGACCAACGTCGCGACTGCCCCTGACAACTCGCACTTCATGCGGCGCACGGAGATCCTCTGCTCCAAGTGCGACGCGCATCTCGGCCACGTCTTCGACGACGGCCCCAAACCGACGGGACAGCGTTACTGCGTGAATTCGGCTTCGCTCGCGTTCGAGCGTAAACCCGATGACGAGGGCGGCGCGCCGCAGAAGTAGCGGCGTCACCTTCGGCTATATTTCGGGGACGATGGCAGACGTCCCGACCGTCCTCGCGCCGCGCGAGCGACTCGTCCAGCCGGCGCGCGATCCGGAGACCGCGTCAGCGCTGAACCCGGCGCAGCTCAGCGCCGCGACCCACGGTGACGGACCACTGCTCATCGTCGCCGGCGCGGGCACAGGAAAGACACGCACTCTCGTTCATCGCGTGGCGCACCTCGTCGAGCGCGGCGTCCGCCCCGAGCGCATCCTGCTGCTCACGTTCACACGTCGCGCCGCGTCGGAGATGTTGTCGCGCGCTGAGCGACTCGTGGGAAGTGTGAGTCGCAAGGTGCAGGGCGGGACTTTCCACGCTACGGCGCACCGGCTGCTGCGCCGCTTTGGCCCCGCAGCAGGGCTCCCTAAGGATTTCAGCATCATGGATCAGAGCGATGCAGCCGATCTGATGCAGCTCTCGCGTGCGGCGCTGGGGTTCGCGGCGGCGTCGAAGCGGTTTCCCAAGAAAGAGACGCTCCACTACGTCTATTCGCGCCACGTCAACACCGACATCGCGGTGGACGACATCCTGCGCGACGAGTATCCACAGTTCGTAGAGTACTGTGCCGACTTCGCGCGGATCTACGCCGACTACACCGTACGAAAGCAGTCCCGCAATCTCGTCGATTACGATGATCTGCTGCTGCTGTGGGCCCTCCTGGTCGAAGCGTCGCCGGAGTTGGCCGACCGCGTCGCTGGTCTCTACGATCACGTGCTCGTCGACGAATATCAGGATACCAATGCGCTGCAATCGCGCATACTCCGCGGCATGGCTCGCGCACACAGCAACGTCACAGTCGTGGGAGACGATGCGCAGAGCATCTACTCTTTCCGCGGCGCGACGATCAGAAACATCCTCGATTTTCCGGAGCAGTTTCCCGGTACGCGCATCGTGACGCTCGAGGAGAATTATCGCTCCACGCCGGAGATACTCGAGACTAGCAACACGCTCATCTCGCGCTCCGCCGAGTTGTATACCAAGCGTCTCTGGACTCACCGCCCCGCTGCCGCGCGCCCGCTTCTCGTTACGACGCGCGACGAGCCGCAGCAGACGCGCTACGTCGTCGACAGGATTCTCGAGCTGCACGAGGAGGGAACGCCGCTGCGCGAGATGGCGGTTCTCTTCCGCGCCGGTTACATGTCCGCCGACCTTGAGATCGAGCTCGCGAATCGCAAGATCCCCTTCGAGAAATGGGGCGGCCTCAAGTTCCTCGAAGCAGCGCACGTGAAGGACGTACTGGCGTTCCTGCGCGTGCTCGAGAATCCACGTGACGAGGTTAGCTGGTATAGGCTCCTCTCGCTCCTTCCGGGCATCGGCGACGCGACAGCGCGCGCTGCGATCGACGCGATGGTATCTGAGGCGTGGAGCTCGGAGGCGTTCGCGCGCTATTCCGCTCCTCCGCGCGCTCGTGCTGCCCATGCGGCGCTCGTCGCCTTGCTCGATTTGCTGCGCGGTGACAGCGGCAGTGACGACGCGCGCGTCGCGAGAGAGATCGCGCGAGTGCGCACCATGTACGACGCGATTCTGCGGGAGCGGTACGACCGGCCCGAGCCGCGGCTGGCGGATCTCGATCAGCTACAGGTCATCGCCGCGGGCTTTCCCGACCGCAGCACGTTCCTATCGGCGCTCGCCCTTGAGCCGCCGAGCGGCACGCAGGACTTCGCGGGACCATCCTCGCAGAGAGAGGACGACGCACTGATCCTCAGCACTGTCCACTCCGCCAAGGGAAAGGAATGGGACGCTGTCTTCGTCATCTCGGCGGTAGACGGACTCTTTCCTTCCACACGCTCCCTCGGCAGCGACGAGGAAGCAGAGGAGGAGCGCAGACTGATGTACGTCGCAATGACACGTGCGCGGAATCACCTCTCCGTAGTTCATCCGTTGAGCTCGTACGGAAGCCGTCGAGGCGCCGACTATGCGCTCAGCCAGCTTTCGCGACTCATCGACCCGGGAGTGCGACAGACGATGCAGCACGTGACGCTGCGGGACGATGATGCAGTGGCAGAACAACCAACGCCGCGCGCCCCGACGATAGACCTGCGATCGCTGCTGCGTGGTCGCTTCGGCGCGTGACCGCGAAGACGTCATATGGTATGAAACTGCAAAGGGGTGCTCGCGAGCACCCCTTTGCAGTCCCTGACTTCTCGCCCCGACGAGCGGCTACGCCTTACGGTCGATGCACCCGCTGAAGTTGGGGTTCGTGCGCTCCGCATCCGGCACGGAGAACGATACTTCGGTTCCGAACGTACCGCCGCCCGGATACGCACCGCTCGGGAATGCCTGGTCCTGCGTGTAACCGTACTGCCGCACCAGCCGGCGAAGATCGTCCATCCGCACTCCGCGGCCGAACTGCCAGAAGCCCTTCTCGCGGAAGAGGAGCTGAACCGCGGCTGCCTGCGTCGTGGGAACCGTGGCGATCGGCGTCATGGCTGGGACGACGAACGTGCCGATCGTCTGTGACCTCGCGCGGAGAGCGTTGAGAATTCCGACCATGCCCGCGTAGTCACCGCTCTGCAGCGCCGCTTCGGCTTCGATCAATCTTGCGTCAATACCCGACGCTACCGGGATCGGGGTATCTCGACCCGACAGAAGCGCCGTCCAGTTGAAGGTGACACTCGCGAGCTGGCCCGGCGTTCCGCTCACGGTCCGATCAACCGGCACACGCGGATCATTCATGGTGAAGAAGTTGATGAGCACCGGCGCGGTTGACTGTGTGGTGTCGCCGAGCGTGTAGCGCTTGACGCTGGGTCCCATGATCCACCACTGATTGTCCACCGTCGTGTTCGAGTAGTTCAATACGAACTGGAAGCTCGTCGGCACGCTGCTGACCAATGCTGCTGCGGCGGCGTACTGGCCCTGATCGACCAGCGCACGCGCCTTGGCGACGGTCGCCGCGTTGGCGACTGCGACGCTCGCGTTATCGGTAGCGCCGCGGACGTACGACAACGCCGTGTCGAGTCGCGCCGCAGCGGTCACGAAGACCTGCTGCGTGGTGAGCGGCTGCGTGTACTGCGGCGTGCCGTTCACTGTCTGCCCCAGCGGGATGCCGTTGCAGAATTCCTGGCCCAGCGTGAGCTCGAGGAAGCCGATGTCGAAGTACATCTCGCCGATCTTGGCCTTTGCCGTCGGCTCGAACTTGAGGAGCGCGTTAGCGGCATCACGAGCGTACCCCCGCCCCTGCTGCAGGCCGGCCCAGACGACCGTGATCAGTGCGTCGTTGTCCTGCAGCTGACGGTGATCGGCGTCCACACGCTGCGAGAACGTGTCGGAGTTCCTGAACTCATCGGTGAATAATCCCGCCGAGTTCCAGGCCGCTTCCTGGTTGGAGCCCGTGTTGTTCGGGCTCCCGTTCAACGCGATCGTGAAGCGGCCGACGGCGCCGACGTACAATCCTTCGGCGCCTGTGGCGCTCTGGATGTCGCTCGGCGAGATGACGTTCGGTTGTTGCGGCGCCAGGAGCTCGTCCTTGATGCCGCAGCCGGTCATGACGAGCGCCAGCGCGAGTAATCCCGGCACGCGTCGTGTCACTCGATGTGTAGAGTTCATGGTGTGCATGATGGGATGATCTAGAAGTGAAGGTTGAGACGCGCGATGTAGTACGTGCGCGGCGCGGTGGTCGAGAAATCGGTCTGAACATCGCCGGCGCTGTAATTCGCCTCCGGATCGACTCCCGTGTACTTGGTCCAAGTGTGCAGGTTGCGAGCAGCGAGCAGCAGCGTCGCCTCGGATGCGTGAATCGAGCGCGTCAGACCGCTCGGCAGAGCGATGGTCGCAGACACTTCGCGCAACCGCCAGAACTGTCCGTTGTCGAAGTAGCCCGCAGGAGTCTTGATGCCCGTCGTCGGGTCGCCGTACGCGTAAGCGATGTAGCGCGCCTGATTGTAGAGCGACGTGCCCTTCAGGTTCTCATCTGCGCACGTCTTGGTGTTGAGGCAGTAGAACGACGTGGACTGATTGTAGAGCAGCGCGCCGCCCCGGTAGTCCAAGAGCGACTGCAGGTGGATCTTCCCCTTGAACAGGTCGAATCCGTTCTGGATGGAGACGAGGTCGCGCGGCGACGAGTATCCGAGATAGCTGTAGACGCTCGAAACCGAAACCTCGTCCGGCGTGATGATGCCGTCGTGATTCTTGTCGCTGTACGTGAACGTGCGACCGAAGACGCCGTTGACCGGAAGCCCGAGCGAGTCACGAGTGACGCCCGTGCCGATCGTCGGGTTGGGCTTGCCGTTCGCGTCCACTCCGAGCGAGAGGATCTTGTTCGTGTTGTGCGAGCCGCCGACGTTGAGATCCCAGGCGAACTGGCGCGTGTCCACGAGCCGCGTGTTGATCTGAATCTCCAAGCCGTGATTCGCCACCGAGCCGAGGTTGCGCGTCACCGTGAGCGACGATGGCGCCGCGGACGCCGCGATTGGCTGCGCGATTAGCGCATCCTTGGTCTTCTTGGTGTACAGCGTGAACTCGATCCCGACGCGGTTGCTGAACAGCTGCGTATCGAAGCCGCCCTCGAATTCCGTCGAGCGTTCCGGACGCAGACTGGGATTGCCGAGTGCCGATGCGATGAGCCCCGGCGTGTCGGTGCCAGCCGCACTTCCAGACGTGTTGATCGCGAGGTTGGTGGTGTTCGCCGCGTAGGTCTGGAGTGCGGTCGTCGCGCCCGGCTGCACGCCCGACGCGCCGTACGCGGCGCGAAGGCGGAACTCGCTCATGAAGCTCGGGTGCCGGAAGAACGGCTCGTCCGAGAGAAGCCACGAGAGGCTCGCCTTCGGGTAGTACACGCGCTGAAACTGCGTGCCGAACGCACTGTTCTGGTCTGTGCGAATCGCCCCCGTGAGGAAGAGCCTGTCGTTGAGTCCAAGCTCTTCCTGCCCGAACAGTCCGAGCGTCTTGTTGACCGTCTGGAAGCGTGTCGACGCGCTCTGTATGGCGGCCTGGTTCGCGTTCTGTGCTCCGGGCGGAAGGAGCGAGCCGTTCGCCTGCACGAAGTCTTCTTCGAGATTGTTGTAATCAGCACCGATTGTGCTCTTGAAGAGCGCGCTCGACGTCGCATGCCACGTCGCGGTCCCGTTCAGCTTCGACGAGAAGTTGCGGTCGTTCGTCAGCTGGTCGTAGACGAGTCCCTGACGCAGCGTTCCGGAGTTCGGGCAATCGCCGTAGCGGCAGATGCGCGAGTCATCCCGGTTGGCGTAATCGAGCCCGACGTTTCCGATCACCTGCAACCACGACAGCGGACGCCAGTTGCCATCAGTGCTTCCGATGAAGCGCTGCGTACCGACCTCGGGCACATACTGGAAGATCTGCGCGGGGCTGTTGACGCCGTACCCGTTGCGGTTTTCCCCGAGCGATCCGGTCGGGTTGTAAGCGAGCCCCGACGACGATGGCGCCGTTGACTTGAAGTTGAACCCCGGGCCGTTGTACGCGCTGTAGTAGATGCTGTAGATGTTGTTGTCGGTCTGCGGAAGCCGCTGGTTGGTGTTGCTCCAGCCCGCGTTGACATTCAGGTCGAGCTTCTCGCTCAGGGACGTGCTCAGGTTGGCGCGGAAGTTCTCGCTCTGGAACGCTTCCGGGTGAACCCACTCGTCGCGAATCCTGGTCTTCATCGAATCGAGCGTCGTCTGGGCGAAGCCTGGCATCTGGAACGGTCCGATCTCGTTCTGCGCGTCGCCGCTCACGAAGTAGCGCACGCCACCGCTGCCGCCCTGCACGTTCATGCCGAGCTGCTTGCGATTGCCGAGCCCGAGCGGGGTGGTCGCAGGGTTGCGCAGCGCGTTGAACGACGTGACGCTGTCCGCGACGCACGTGCCCTGGCTTATCGTCACCAGAACGCAGCGCTGGAGCACGCCGGCCGGGAGTGTGGCCCCATGTGGCGTACTGCGTGGGATAGTTGTTGCGGTCGTCGACCGCTCCGGTTTCGCCGTACCACGTCCAGCGCGCCGGCCCCTGCATGCCGTGTCTGCGTCGTGATCACTATCACGCCGTTCGCGGCGTCGGTTCCGTATAGCGTCGCGGCCGACGGGCCCTTCACGATCTCGACGTTCTGGATCTCGTTGGGATCGAGCGAGGCGAGATAGCTGACGCGCGTTCCGGTGTAGCCGACGCTGAAGTTGCCGGTGTTCATGCGCACGCCATCGATCACGTAGATCGGGTCGTTGCTCAGCGACAGCGAGTTCAGGCCGCGAATCTTGATCACCGGCGTCGAGCCGGCCATGTTCCCCTGCAGCACGGCGACGCCCGGCGCCTTTCCGACGAGGAGGTCCGACAGGTTGGTGACCGGCGCCTCCTCGGCCTTCTTCGGGACGTCGTTTATCGACGTGACAGCGTTGCCGAGCTCGACCTTCCGCTCCTTGCCGGTCGCCGTCGTGACGACTTGCTGAAGTTGCAGCGGCGCCGGCGCGATGCTGAAATCGATCACCACGGTCTCGCCAGCAACGACGGTCGCGCTGGCTGCTTGTGCGCGATAGCCGACGCGCATCACCCGGACGGTCGCGGTTCCAGCTGGGACGTTGCGAATGACGTAACGCCCCTCGGCGTCGGTACGAGCGTTGAGCTGCGTCCCCTGGACCTGCACCGCCGCCGCGCTGAGCGGGACCTTGGCGACCGTGTCCGTCACACGTCCTGAGATCGTGCCTTGCGCGAGCGCGGCGGCCGGCGCGAGAAGTACGCTCAGCAGCGCCGCGCGAACGGTGATGTCAGCTCGCATGGCGACGTCCCCGGCTGGGCGCGAGCGCTTCGCGAGCGCGTACCGCGCGGAGCCGCATCGGGCCTCTCCCGGACGGTTGAAGAACAGGGCGATCTGGTAGACGCGTCGTCATGGCGTGGCTCGGCTCCTGGCCGTGGTAGAGTGGCTGAGCGCGCCGGTCAAATCGCTAACCGGCACTCCGCCGGCTGTCCTTCGCCAGCGGCAAGGCGGCTGGTCCCGTGGCAGCGCCATTGCGCCGCTGCAGGTAGCAGGCCCGCTCAGATGTGCCGAGATTTTACGAAATCTTTATGGATTGTCAAGAAATCTTAATGCACCCCGTGCCATATTAGGGCGCGACCGGCGACGGTCCGGCCTCTCATAGGACCGGATTATGCGCAGTCCGGAGCATGCGACTCGCACATCCCGGGGTGGAAGTGCGCTACTTACGGATCGCGCTCGTCCCAGCACTGCTGGCGGTTATCCCGCCGGCATGCGGCGGCTACCTGTCGAACAGTGTCACGCCGGCGTACGCCAACGGCGTGATCGGTGACAGCGCCATTGCCGCTTCGCACGACGCGAACGCGTGGATCTTTCTGCGCGATCACGTGCGCCAGTACTCCTTCATCGAGGATCAGTACGGCCGGCCGCTTTCGATAAGGTCGCACCGCGGCCAGAGCAGCCTCGTGCTGGTGGACTCAGACACGCCGCTCGTGATCGTGGATGGCGCTCGTCTGCTCGACTTCGACGTGCTGATGCAGATGCCGCTGGACGCGGTCCGGAAGATCGAGATAATGGGCGGCGGCCGCGGTACCGCGCTCGAGGGAACCAACGCCGGGGCTGGAGTGATCTACATCCACACCCGGTTCGCGTCGCCCGAGCCAGACAGCACGGACGACAGCACGACAGCGGCACAAACAAAAGCGCCGGACCGAGTTGACGGTCCGGCGCTTTCACGTTCATCCCTGCGCCATCACCCTGCCATCAGCTACGGCTTGGTAGGATCGCAGGCTGCTGGATTGTAATTCGGGTTGTTCTGCTCAGCCTGCGGGACTGGAACGCTGACATCCGGCCCGTACGTACCGCCCTTGAAGTAAGGGCCCGTTGGGAACACCGTCTCCGCGCCGCGGCCGTACTGCCTGATGAGGCGGCGGAGATCGCCAACGCGATGCGACGTGAGGTACAGCCAGTACGCGCGCTCCTTGAAGAGCTGGTCCACCTGCGCTGCCGGAGTGGCCTGCAGCGTCAGCGGCGCCAGCGAGCCCGTTGGATAACCGCGCAGCGCGAGCACTCGCGGAGTTGGCGCGCAGGGCATTCAGGATCGCAAGAGCGCCGGCAGCGTCTCCACTCTGAAGTGTCGCCTCGGCCTGGATGAGCTGAGCCTCGACTCCGTCAGCAATGACGTCAGCCGACGTCATCACCGGGTACTTCATCGGAACCCACTGCGGCGTCACGCCGTCGAATCCCTTCCCCGGGATCGAGCCGCTGTGATTGAGCGTATCAGCCACGCGCCAATCCGGTGTCGGGTTGACCTTGATTGCGCCGTCGCTCTGGAACGGCAGGCCGTTGCCGCCCTCACGGTCAGCTTCGCCGAACCGCGCGACGCTCACCGTGAGCGACCACGTGCCGTTGTTCTGGCGCGCGGAAGTGGACGAATGCTGATAGATGTACTGGAAGGTCGCCGGAACCCCGGCGACCGCCGCGGAGGCGTCAGTGAAGTCGCCCTTGTCGAGCAGAGCGCGGCCGAGCCCGACCTTCGCGAAGTTCGTGAACGTCGCGGTGACTGGACTTCCCTTCACTGCGAGCGACTGATTGAACTTTGCGATGGCGCTGTCCAGCATCTGGTTGGTCGTCATCGCGCTGCCGAACGTGAACGTCCCGTCCGGGTTCAACGTGCTGTGCGGCACTCCGCTGCAGTAGTTCTCCGCGAGGAGCACGTACGTCATGCCGTCGAGCGCGAGCACCTCTGGGTACCCGGTGCTGTCGGATGCGGTCTTCGCGTTCGCCTGGAACGCAGCCGACTGCGCGCTCAGCGCTCGCGCGCGCCTGGTTGATGTTGTAGAAGACCGGCGTGAGACTCGTGTTCGGGAGAGTCATCGCGCGCTGGTCGATCTCGATGCGCGTCGGGAATGTCTCGGTGTTGATCAGCTCGTCCGAGAGCAGTCCGACGAGCGTGACCTGCTCGACGTCGCCAGTCGGGCCGTCGAAATGCATTTCCGAAATCGCCGATCGCTCCCGCGCGCAGCGTCGGCAATGCGCCGGCGCCTGTGAGCGCGCTGGCCTTCGCGACGTCTGGGTCGGTGACCGAGAGAATCTTGTCAGTACTGCACGCCGCGGTGAGCGCGAGAAGCGCCGCGCCGCCTGCGATCCTCGCGTAGCGTCCGCTACGCGAAGATCGCGCCTTGATGTATTGCATCATGTGATCGGCCCGTTATCAGAAGGTGATATTGAGGCGCGCCGTCCAGGTACGGTTCGGCGGCAGCGTTAGGAAGTCCGACGTGCTGAAGTTTGAGCCAGCCGTCGAGTTGACCTCCGGGTCGAACCCGCGGTACTTGGTCCACGTATGCAGGTTGTTGCCAGCGATCGTGAAGTCCACGTTGCGAGCGCTGACCGCGTGAGCGAAATGCTGCGGGAGCGTCACGGTGAACGAGAGCTCGCGAAGCTTGGTGAACGTCGCGTCCTCGATGTAGCCAGCGTCGGTGGACGTGAGCTGCGTCGCGAGCGATGCTGCCTGATCTGCGAGCGTCGAGTTGGGATTGAAGTTCTCCTCGCAATTGCCGAGCGCGCAGCGGAAGCGGCGCGTGAGATCGAGCAGCTTCTGGCCGCCCTTGTGATCGAACAACGCCTGCACGCGGAAGTTGTGGAACAGCGTGAGCGTCGGCGAGAACGTGAACTCGTGCGTCGGAAGCGGGCTTCCCATGTACACGGCAGTGTCGCCGACGGTGACTTCATTGCGCGACAGGATGTGATCGCCGTTCGCGTCGTTGTACGTGTACGGACGCTCCCAGTAGCCGCCCACCGGATAGCCGGTGCGATGCTGCTGGTCACTGTTGATCACGATCGGCGGAATCGGCTGACCACTCGGCAAATAGCCGAGGCTCAGAATCTTGTTGTCGTTCTTGGATCCGGTGATCTGGAAGTTGAAGCCGACGCGATCCGTGTTGAGCAGGTCCGCGTTGATCGTGTACTCCCATCCATCGTTCCTGAGCGCGCCCAAGTTCTGGAACTCGGTCGTCGTCAAGCCGAGCGACGGCGCGAGCGGCACCGCCACGAGTACGTCGGTGGTCTTCTTGTTGTAGTGAGTGAGCTCGAACCCGAGCTTCGATCCGAAGAAGCTCATGTCCGCGCCGTACTCGGCTTCCGCCGACTTCTCGGGGCGCAGGTTCACGTTGCCGGTGCCACCGACGACGATCCCTGGAACGTCGGACCCGTTGACGGTGACAGTCTGTGCCTGGAAGTACGTCTCCGCGTCGCGGAAGTTAGGCTGCCGTCCGCTGCGTCCGTCCGCTGCGCGGAGGCGCAACGAGCTGAGCACGTTGGTCTTCGGGAAGAACGACTCGTCGCTGATGACCCACGATCCCTGGACCGACGGATAGGTGATCGAGCCGAAGTCCTGACCGAAGGCGCTGTTCTTGTCGTTACGCAGCGCGCCCGTGAGGAAGAGGCGATCGCGCCATGCGAGCTCTTCACGCCCGATGTAGCCGAGCGTCTTGTTGTCCGTGTTCGTCTCGCTGACGGCGAACTGCGATGTCGTCCCGCTCAACGAACTCGTTCCTGCGAGGAGCGCGCGGCCGAATGCCTGCGTTCCGCGGATCGTCTCCTTGTTGAACTGCACCGATCCCGTCGTCGTCGCCTTGAAGCTCGAGAATGGGTTCCAGACGGCGGACAGCGAGCCGGTCGAGGTGTAGTTGAAGATCTGGTACGGGTTGGACGTTCTGTAACCGAGAAGGCTCTGTCCGAAGTTCACTTCGTTCGGTGGCAGCGTTTCCTGGTCGTAGCGGTTGAGGTAATCGAGACCGAACACGCCCGTTGCGGTGAGCCACGTGAGCGGCTGGTAGCTCGTGTTGATCGAGTTCTCGAAGCGCTGCACGTCCTGACGCGTATCGATCGCGTAGAACACTGTCGGGCTGACACCCTCGTACGTGCCGTAGGTCACCGGATTGTCGAACGCTCTGCCGAGCAGTCCGTTCGCCATCAAGCCGAAGACATCGTTGTCGTTCTGCGGAAGGCGCAGATGGTCGGCGAGGTAGCTCGTTCCGAGCTGGAAGTTCCAGTTGTCGCGAAGCTGCGTGGAGAGGTTGGCGCGGCCACCGGCGCGCTGGTCCTGGCTGACCGCCTCGACGCCCTGATCACGCTGGTAGTTGCCTGCGAGATAGTAATTGACCGCGTCGTTGCCGCCCTGAACGCCAAGTCCGCCACCTTCGTGGTAGCCGTCGAGAAGCGGGAAGTACTTCTGCTCCGGGTTGAAGCTCACGAGCGAGTCGGGCTTAGGCGTGCACAGCCCGCGCTCCTGCGAGTCGAGTGTGCAGTTAGTGGTGCGCGCTCCTGCGGTGGTCGTACCGATGCGCGCGTAGTTCGACGGGAAGATGATGTCGCTGCGTACCGTTCCACCTTCACCGTACGCTGTCCAACGCGGCTTCGCATTGGCGCCATGCTTGGTGGTGATGGAGATGACGCCGTTCGCTGCCGCAGTCCCGTACAGCGCCGCTGCGGCCGGTCCCTTCAGAATCTGGATGTCCTGAATGTCATCCGGATTGATGTCGTTGAAGCGCGATGGCGTCTGGCCGCCGACGCCAATCGTCGAGCCGCCCGTCGTGCCGCTCACGCCGTACTCGTTGCTGAAGCGAACGCCGTCCACGATGACGATCGGTTCGTTGCTCAACGAGAGTGAGCTCGCGCCGCGAATGCGGATGCGTGATCCGGAGCCAATGGTACCGCCGGTCGGCTCGACGTCCACGCCAGACACCTTGCCGGCGAGGAGCTCGCTCGGCGTTGGCGCGGCCGCGAGCTGCTGCGGCGCCGGCGCGAGCGTGCCGACGTCACTTCCCTGTTCACGCTTGCGCTCGGTCACACCGGTCGCGGTCGTGACTACTTCGTCGAGGTTGATGATCGCGGCGCTGAGGTCGAACTCTATCGCCGTCGGCGTGCCCGCCGTTAGCGTCACGGTCCTCGTGACGGCCTGGAAGCCGATCCGTAGCGCGCGCACCTGATACGTTCCAGGCTTTATGCTCGCGATCCGGAAGCGCCCGTCGTCGCCGGTCATGCCGCCCGTCGTAGATCCGACTATCTGGATCTGCGCGGAGGGTATCGGCGCTTTACTGGCGGCCTCGAGGACGCGTCCTGTGAGGACAGCCCCCTGCTGGGCCGCCAGTGCTGTCGACATGCATGATGCCGCTGTTGCAGCGATCATCACGCGTCGTACGTAGGAAGTGAACATCAGGGTACGAGCTCCTAGCGATAAGGTGAGATATGCTAGGCGGGCACCGGCTCGTAAAACACCGGGCACTTCCGCAGCCGCGTAGCGGCAACGGTAATGCGGCTGGTCCCTCAGCGTATGCTGCGCGCAGCACCCGCCTCGGTAGCAGACCCGCTCAGAGGTGAGCCGATTCTACCGCCGAAAAGCGCGCGCGTCAAGCAACTTTATACTTTCTTAATTCGCCCTCGCTTGCGCTGCGATTCCGATACTGTGCGATTGGGTACGCTAGCGCGCATTCTGTCTGGACGGTTGCGCATAGGTGGCGGAGCCGCCACGCGTTGCGCAAGCGCACGCCTAACCCAATTCGGACGCGGCACGCTTCAACGCCGCCGAGGGGTTCGCACGGTGTGATTTCGCTATCGCGATGATGTCGCGAACAGCTTTCCTCAGGTCGCCGCCGTCGTGCGTTAGGATCGCGTCGAAGTCGTCGAGCCCGCTCGCGTACACCCGTCGCGCAAGGAGCGCCGCATTGTCGAGCCTCACTCGCTCCGCATATCCTTGCGGGTAGGTCCGCAGCCTGGGACCGACACTGTCTACGAGAATGCTGCGCGCGTGCGCGTAGATCGCTGCGCGTGCTGCCATGCGCGCTGCGCGATCATCCGGGTGCGCCTTGAAGGCGGAATCGAGCGTGTGGCTGAGCCCGCTCCAGAACCGGCCGAGCAACTTGTCGTCTTGCCACTCCTGGTCGACCCGCGCGGCTGACGCACTGTCTCCGCGCGACCGGAAGAACCTCGCGGCGCCACGGGCGCCGACGAAGCTGGCGAACGATTCGTTGAACGCGACGGTTCCAGGCGCATAGTAGGTGTTGTGTGTGAGCTCGTGGATCACCGTGTTCGCGAGCTCGAGCGAGTCTGCGCGAAGCGAAGTGTTGAGCAGCGGATCGTTGAAGAATCCAAGCGTGCTGAAGGCATCAGACGGCCTCAGATACACGTCATAGCCAGACGACGCCATCTCCCGCGCCGCCATGCGTGCCGCCGCGAAATCGAAGTAGCCCTTGTAAGGAACCCGCCCAACTATAGGAAACCACCAGGTGTATTGCGCGAGCTTGTCCTGGTAGGCCGCCGAGAGGACCAGGACGAGCGTGTCGTGATCGACGTGGGAGTAGGTCGTGAAGCTGTCACCGGTCCGGAGCCCGAGCGAATCCCTGGCGAACCGCCGGGCCGCCTCCACGACCTCCAGCTTGGCCCGGACCGCGGGGTCCGTCGTCGGATCCGCGATCATGGCTGAGATGTCGCGCCGGCGCTCCAGGATCTTGGCCTCTTCCCATGCCCCGCGGGTGAGGTAGCAAGCGGTGTTGCTGAACAGGACCAGCGCGCCCAGCACCACTACTGCCACGGCGCCAAACGCGCGTCCGACTCCCCCTTTAAGCCTCATGGGCCGCGGCGTATTGTTCTAGGTGTCCTTCGTTCACCTGCATTGCCACAGCGAGTACTCCCTCCTAGACGGAGCGAACAGAATCGATGATCTCATCGCGAGGGCGCTCGAGTTCGAGCAGCCCGCGCTCGCGATAACTGATCACGGTAACATGCATGCGGCCTGGGAGTTCCAGGAAAAGGCACAGGAAGGCCGGCGTCAAGCCGATCCTCGGCATGGAAGCGTATGTCGCTCCCGGCGATCGTCGCGCCAAGCAGCGCGTGGACGGTCCCAGATCGAAGGCCTACCATCATCTTGTACTTCTCGCCCAGAACGAGACCGGGTACAAGAATCTAGTCAAGCTCACTTCGCTCGGTTACACGGAAGGCTTCTACTCCAAGCCGCGCGTGGACCGCGAGCTGCTCGCGCGCTTCAACGAGGGAATCGTAGTCTCTTCGGCGTGCATGGCTGGGGAGGTCGCCGGCCATCTGCTCGCTGACAACTGGGATGCGGCGCGCGAGGCCGCGGCGTGGTATGCGGAGACCTTCAAGGACCGCTACTACCTCGAAGTCCAGGCTCACGACAGCGAAGGTCAGTCGACGCTGAACGACCGCGTGTTCAAGCTCGCCGAAGAGCTGGGGCTCCCGGTGATCGCGACCAACGACGCTCACTTCCTGAGCCGCAACGATCACGCCTCGCACGATGTGCTGCTCTGCATCGGGCTCGGTAAAGAAGTCTCGGAGCAGAACCGCATGCACTACGACGCGGGCCTGTACTTCAAGAACGCCGACGAGATGCGCGCGCGCTTCAAGTCGCGACCCGACGTGATCGAGAACACTCTCCGCATCGCCGACGAGGCAGGCGTCGAGTTCAGGAAGAAGTACAACGTTCCGTCGTTTCCGCTTCCCGAGGGAGTCGCGACCGAGAACGAGCTTCTCGTCAAGCTCACGGAAGACGGAGCGCGCACGCGGATACGGCGATCCGCTCCCGGCGGATGTGTCCGAGCGGATGACGTACGAGCTTGACGTCATCACGAAGACCGGCTACGCCGGCTACTTCCTCATCGTCGTACGATTTCATCAAGGCGGCACGCGATCGCGGAATTCCTGTGGGTCCCGGCCGCGGCTCGGCCGCTGGCTCACTCGTAGCATATGCGCTCGGCATCACCAACGTCTGCCCGCTCAAGTTCGATCTTCTCTTCGAGCGCTTTCTGAATCCGGAGCGCGTGTCGATGCCGGACATCGACGTCGATTTCTGCTTCGAGCGTCGCGGCGATGTGATCGAGTACGTCCGACAGAAGTACGGCCGCGACTCGGTCGGGCAGATCATAACGTTCGGAACGCTCAAGTCGCGCGCCGCGGTGAAGGACGTCGGCCGCGTGCTCGGTTTCGCACCAGCGGAGACTGACGCGCTCGCAAAGCTCATCCCCAATCTTCCGAATTACTCGCTGACGGTGGGCGAGGCGATCGAGAAGATCCCGGAAGTGAAGAAGCTCTACAACAGCGACGCGCGCTACCGCGAGCTGCTGGACTACGCGACGGCTGTCGAAGGCCTGTCGCGGCACGCGGGAGTTCACGCCGCGGGGGTGGTGATAGCGCCAGGTCCACTCGACGATTACGTACCGGTATGCACTCAATCGTCCAAAGGTGCAGGCGGCCAGGGCGACGAGAGCGTCGTCGTCACGCAGTACGACATGAATGCGCTCGAGAAAGCCGGGATGCTCAAGATGGACTTCCTGGGGCTCACGACACTCACCGTGATCACCGACGCGGTAGCTGCGATCCGGTCGCGCGGTCGCGAACGTTCCGGATCTCGACAGTCTCCCGCTCGACGATGCTGCGACTTACCAGATGCTCAGACTCGGCAAGACGGCAGGCGTGTTCCAGTTCGAGTCGCCACTCGCCACAGATCTGATCCGCTCGATGCGCGCAGACAACTTCAACGATCTGGTCGCAGCGAACGCGCTGATGCGCCCGGGGCCGCTCGACACCGGCATGCACCGCGTGTACATCAGGCGCAAGCGCGGTGAAGAGCCGGTCACGTATGCGCTGCCCGAGCTCGAAGAATCGCTCAGCGAGACTTACGGCGTCATCACGTACCAGGAGCAGGTGATGCGTGTCGCGCAGCGTCTCGCGGGCATCTCGCTCTCGGAAGCCGACGTGCTGCGCAAAGCTGTCGGTAAGAAGGACGCGGAGCTGATACGCAAGGAGCTCGGCAAGTTCATCGACAAGTCGGTTGCGCGCGGCTTCGATCGCGACATCATCACCGACATCGCTGGACAGATCGAGACATTCGGACGCTACGGCTTCAACAAGTCGCACGCGGTGGCGTACACGATCATCTCGTACCAGACTGCATGGCTCAAGCGGCACTACCCCGCGGAGTTCATGGCGGCGCTTCTCTCGTCTCAGATCGGCGACACCGACAGCGTCGTCAAGTACATCAACGAGGCACGCGAGATCGGGCTCGAGGTGCTACCTCCGGACGTCAACGAATCCGGCTACAAGTTCACTGTCGTCGCGGACGACAGGATTCGCTTTGGGCTCGGCGCCATTCGTAACGTCGGACGGAGCGCGATAGACTCGATTCTCGCCGCGCGCGCCGACGGCCCGTTCACTTCGCTGTTCGACATGTGCGACCGTGTGGATCTGCGCGTCTGCAACAAGCGCGTGTTCGAGGCGCTCATCCATGCGGGCGCGCTCGACTCGCTCGGCGGACACCGCGCGCAGTACGTCGCGGCGCTCGACGCTGCGATCCGCGAGGCATCGCTCGCGCAGGAAGATCAGGCGACGGGTCAGGTCTCGATCTTCGGCGACGCAACGGGTGCCGCTGCGCGCCACACGCACTCCACGCTTCCGAACGTCGCGCCGTGGGCTGAGAGCGTCAGACTCGCGAACGAGAAGGCGATCATCGGCTTCTATACGTCGGGGCATCCACTCGAGCCATTCAGAACGGAGTGCGAGCTTTTCGCGACGCACACGGTGAGCAATCTCGGCACGTGGACAGCAGAGCCGATGGCGCTTTGCTGCGTGATCACGGCAATCAAGCGACAGATCAGCAAGAAGAGTGGAGCGGAGTTCGCGCGGCTCACGGTCGAGGATTTCTCCGGCTCGTCGGAGGTGCTCGTGTTTCCCGAAGCGTGGAGCGTGATCAGCGATCAGGTGCGCGCAGATATTCCGGTGCTCCTCAAGGGCGGATACTCGAGACGCGACGAAGGCGCAGACAATCCGACGTTCATAGTCGAGTCAGTAACCAAGCTTGCGGAGAAGCGAACCAACGGCCAGGTCGCGATCGCCATCCAACTCGCACCCGCTGCCGGAATCGAGCCATCTGTGATGCAGGACGTGCATAACGTGGCTCAGAGTCACCCCGGTACGGCGCCGCTCGAGATCCGCTGGAGCGATGGAAACGGAACGACGGCTCGCTGGCGGTCGCGCTCGATCAAGCTCGCGGCCGACGGGTCAGCGCTCAAAGAGCTCCGATCGCTGCTCGGCCAGGAGCGAGTTACGGTAGTTTTAGGAAGCTGAGGAGGATGTAAATGGCAACTGCCGCTGCGACGATGGATTTCGAGAAGCCGATAGCCGAGCTCGAGCGCCAGATAGACGAGCTCAAGCGAACTGCCGGCGAGCGCGACATCAACGTGGACGACGAGATCGCGCCACTCGAGCGCAAGCTGATCGAGCTGCGCGGTGAGGTTTACAAGAACCTCACTCCTCTGCAGCGCGTGCAGGTTGCGCGCAACACGAGGCGACCGTTCATGCTCGACTACGTCGCGCGCATCTTCACGGACTTCATCGAGCTGCATGGCGATCGCGCGTTCCGAGACGACGCGGCAATAGTCGGCGGGTGGGCGCGGCTAGACGGCGAGACGGTGATGGTTGTCGGCCAGCAACGCGGCCACGACACGAAGGAGAATCTCAAGCGCAACTTCGGGATGCCGCACCCGGAGGGATATCGAAAGGCGCTCCGGTTGATGAAGCTCGCAGAGAAATTTCATGTTCCGGTCCTGACGTTCATCGATACGCCAGGCGCGTACCCTGGACTCGGCGCGGAAGAGCGCGGGCAGTCGGAAGCGATCGCGCGCAACCTTCTGGAGATGAGTCAGCTCCAGGTTCCGATCATCGCGACAGTGATCGGCGAGGGCGGCTCGGGCGGCGCGCTCGCACTCGGCGTCGCGGACCGTGTGCTCATGATGGAGAACGCGGTCTACTCCGTGATCACCGTCGAGGGATGCGCAGCCATTCTGTGGAAGGACGGTAAGTCGGCCGAGATGCGCGAGCGGGCGGCGACCGCGCTCAGAATCACGGCTCCAGACCTGCTCGAGATGCGAGTGGTGGATGAGATCGTCCCCGAGCCGGACGGCGGTGCCCACTCCAACCACGAAGCCGCGGCCCGCGCGCTGCAGGAATCCCTGAACCACAATCTCGAGGAGCTGCGCAAGCTGCGTCCCGAGCGACTGGTGCGCCGCCGCCGGCAGAAGTACCTCCGCCTAGGCCAGTGGGGAGAGTGACCCGAGACCCCTCGCCCGCGCCGGCCACCCGCCCTGTCTGGCGCGCACCAGGGCGACACGCGCTCGCAGCACGGACGCCGTCGTAGCTGTGCCCTCCGTGTTGTCGACCGGCTTGGGATGCGCGCTCCACGCAGCGCGATCCGCGGCGTCCAGATGTTCGGCGCGGACTGCTACGAAGTACACGCCCGGAGCCGTGTAGTCGTAGCCGTCCGACCGCGGATGCGTTCGACACCGAAGCGCGCCCATCCTCCACACTGCTGGTGGTCCGCGCCCCTGGTCTCACCATCGCGCCGCCTCCGACATCTGAAAGCTCCAGCTCCCAACCGGCTCCCCGGAGGTCAGCCCGCGGTGTATCATAGGTTTAGGATATGCAGCTCCTCGAAATCGCCTTCCGCGGCAACCGAAAGGAATTCTTCAACTGGGACGGTGCGCCAGCACCTCAACCGCGCACGCCGGTCATCGTCGAGGCCGACCGCGGCGAGGATCTCGGCTACGTCCACTCACTCGGCGACGACGCTGCCCGTCGCAACGCCGGTTGCGCGCACGGCTGTGGCGAGCCCGTCAGGCGGGCGCTGCGCGTGGCCAACAAGCGCGACGTCAAGCAGAGCCAGGCGCTGGCCAAGCAGAACCAGGAGGCGCGCCAGACCGCCGCCGACAAGGTTCGCGCAGCCGGTCTGCAGATGAAGATCTCGGACGCCGAGTGGCAGTGGGACAAGAAGAAGCTCACTCTGTATTTCACCGCCGAGAAGCGCATCGACTTCAGGAACCTCGTCCGCGACCTCGCGGCCACGTTCCGGACTCGCATCGAGCTCAAGCAGATCGGCGTGCGCGACGAGGCGAAGCGCCTCGACGGAATCGGACGGTGCGGCCGACAGTACTGCTCTGCCTCGTGGCTCCCCGAGCTTCGCCCCGTGAATCTCGGCGTCGCCAAGGATCAGCGCCTTTCCCTCAACCCTTCGCAGATCAGCGGTGCGTGCGGACGGCTCATGTGCTGCCTGCGCTACGAGCACGACTTCTACGTCGAGAGCCGACGCCGCTTCCCCAAGGAAGGGCGCATCGTCGTTACTGCGGCTGGCGAGGAGAAGGTCGTCAGCATCGACATCTTCCGCGACGCGGTGACCCTCAGAAACAGCGAGGGCGCGCAGCGGATCGTCACTCTCGCCGACTTCGCCGCAGAGGTCGAAGGGCGTCCTTCCCCGCTGCGTGCACCTGTCGAAGAGGAGCTCGAAGAGTCGCCTGAGGAGATCTCGCCGGAGCTGATGTACACCGCCGAGTTCGCCGTGCCCGAGCCGCGGCTTGTGATCCTCACGGAGACCGTCGAGACCGCGCCGACTGTCGCGGAGACTGCCGCCGAGGAAGAGCAGCGTCGTCGCAGACGGCGAGGACGGCGCGGGCAGCGGAAACCAGAAGGCGGACCGGGCCCGACGCGCCCTTCCTGACGCGGGTAAATTGCGGCGTGCCCAAGTACTACATCACGACCGCCATCGATTACGCCAACGGCGATCCGCACCTCGGACACGCATTCGAGAAGATCGGAGCAGACGTGCTCGCGCGCTACCACCGCATTCGCGGTGACGACGTCTGGTTCGTGACGGGAATGGATGAGCACGGCCAGAAGGTCGCGCAATCCGCGGCGAAAGCAGGGCGCACTCCGCAGGAACAGGTTGACGCGATCGCCGCACGCTTCCGCGCTACGTGGAGCGCGCTGGGCATCTCGTATGATCATTTCGTCCGTACCACCGATCCGAGTCACGCGGAAGGTGTGCGCGCCCTCATCGAGCGCATCTTCGCGACTTCACCCGACGACTTCTACGTGAAGACGTACGCAGGGTGGTACTGCGTTGGCTGCGAGGCGTTCAAGACCGAAGACGAGATCGTCGACGGCAAGTGCGTCCTCCATCCGACGCGCACGCTCGAGTGGGTGGAGGAGCGCAACTGGTTCTTCAGACTCAGCGCGTACGCCGAGCGCCTCAAGACGATCATCGCGAGCGGCCATTTCCTCCAGCCGCGCAGCAGGACCAACGAGATCCTCGCGCTCATTGATCAGGGACTCGAGGATGTTTCAGCAAGCCGCGCGCGCGTTGGCTGGGGAATTCCATTTCCGCGCGACACCGGCGACGGCGACGCACAGACTACCTACGTCTGGTTCGACGCGCTGCCGAATTACATCACCGCAATAGGCTTTCCCAACGAGCGCGGAGAGTTTGCGCGCCTGTGGCCGGCTGACGTTCACGTGATCGGCAAGGACATCACGCGATTCCACACCCTCATCTGGCCTGCGATGCTGCTCGCCGCCGGCCTCCCGCTTCCGAAGCTCGTCTGGGCACACGGCTTCGTGCTGCTCGGCGGCGACAGGTTCAGCAAGTCGTCGGGCGTTACGCTCGATCTCGATGAGGCAATCTCGCGCTACGGCGCCGACGCGTTCCGCTACTTCCTCATGCGCGAAGTTCCCTTCGATGCTGACGGTAACTTCTCGTGGGAGCGCTTCGAGGACCGTTACAACTCCGACCTTGCCAACGCGTGGGGAAATCTCGCGAGCAGGACCATAGCGATGGTCGAGAAGTACTTCGACGGCGTGGTTCCAGCTGGATCACTCACCGACGTCGATGCCGCGGACGCGCTCGATATCGCGGGCTACCACGCCGCGATGCTTGGCAATCTTCCCAACAGAGCGCTCGACTGTGTCTGGGCTACCATCGCTCGCGGCAACGAGTACGTCGATCGTCAGGCGCCATGGAAGCTCGCGAAGAACCCAGACCAGCGTGACGAGCTCGCGACGACGCTCGCTTCGTTGATGCGCTCACTCGCGCGCCACGCAGTTCTCCTGGCTCCGTTCATGCCAGCGAAATCAGCGGAGCTCACGCGTCAGATGGGCGCGCCCGCGGAGCTCGTCGAGAAGCTGACCGCGAGCGCGGAGATTCGCGACGCCGCGCCAGATCCAACCGGCTGGCGCGTGAGCAAAGGCGCGTCGCTCTTTCCGAAGCAGACGACAGCTGCGGCGTGAACGCGCTAGCGCTACTTGAGGTAGCGCTCCAGGAAGGCGGCGGTCGCTTCGTACGAGTCTATCCAGTGTTGGTGCAGCAGCCACTCGTGGGTCTCGTCGGGATACACTATCGTCTCGACGTGGACTCCGCGCTTTCGCAGGTCCTCCGCTAGCTGCACTGTCTGCGAGAAGACGACGTTGCGATCGTCGTCGCCCTGGATGAGCAGCACCGGAGCGCGCCACTTGGACAGATCGAACATCGGCGACGAAGCGTAAGCGACGCGACGCGCGGCCATCTCGCGATCCTCGTCCCACGTGTCGATCATCCGATTGTACTCGATCACCCAATCGTGCACGCCAGCGAAATCGACCCCCACCTTGTAGTCGGTCGGATCACGAGCGAGCGACATCGCAGTCATGTAGCCGCCGTACGATCCGCCCCACACTCCAATGCGCGACGCGTCTACGTCGGCACGCGAGCGGAGATAGTGCGCCGCGCCGATCGCATCGCGCATCTCCGTCCCGCCGCCCGGTCCGTAATTCAGCGGCTCGCGGAAATCGAGCCCGTAACCGATGCCGCCGCGATAGTTCACGGAGAGCACCACGTAGCCACGACTTGCGAGATACTGGTTGAGTCCGTACGCGTTGTGGTAGTATCCCATGGAGTGCCAGCCGAGCAGCATCTGCCGCTGCGATCCGCCGTGGTAGAAGACGATCGCGGCGTGACGCCCCGCGTTCTCGTTGGGCGGAAGGAAGAGTTGGCCGTGCAGCAACAGTCCGTCCGTAGCGCGGAACGTGACCGCGATCGGCGTCACCATGTCGCGCGCCGGGAAGTCGGCCGGAATCGCTGACGCGAGCGACGTCGGTGATCTTACCGTCCATCGAGCACTCCCGGTCGCGCGGGCCACTGCGCATCGGAGTGAAGCACGGCGACGCCGCCGGTGATTGCAGCGGGCTCCCATTCGAGTCCCCGTGCCGCTCAGCAATTCACGCGGCGCGCTCCCCGGCGCGACCGACCAGATGTGCCGGCGGTCGATATCGTTCTGGTTGGATGAGTACAGCACGCCGCTGCGGTCGAGCGACGGTGTCGTCTGGATCACTTCGAACTGGCCTGGCGTCAGTTCCGCTGCGACGCCGCCGCTCGCCGGGATCGCGTAGAGATGGAGCCATCCCGTTCGCTCCCACGGAAAGATGATGTGACCGTCGCGAGTCCACTCGATCTGGTCGTGCGCGTCGGTGCGACGGAAGAAGCTCCCGGCACCCGGCTGCGCGACCCAGAGCTCGCGCCCGTGTCCCGTAGCGGGATCTGCGACGCGGATCGACCACGGCGTCCCGCTGCGTCGCGGCGTGTGAACGACCGTGCGCGTGAGCGCTGCCTCGCGCACGAACGCTACCTGTCGGCCATCCGGTGACCAGATCGGCGAATGATCCCGGTCCACCGACGGATCGACGTACGCGAGCTTCCGCGCGCGCAGATCATACACGCCAACGAAGCCGTGATCGCCGCGCGCGCTCGCGAACGCTATCGCGCTTCCGTCCGGCGACCATCTGAGATTCGATTCGGTGCCGCGCGCGCTGAACAATCGTGACGGTCGCGAGCTGTCAACGAGCGACGCGATCCACACCTCGCCGCGTCGCGTGAACGCCACACGCTTCCCGTCCGGCGATACCTCCGGCGATGACCCTTCACCGATCTCACGGACGTTACCGCCGCTCGTGGCGAGCATCACTACCTCACGAGTCCCGCTCGGATCGTGCGCGGGATTCGGGAACTCGCCACGCGCGTTCGCAGCACCGCCGCGAACGAACACGACGTCGCTCCCCCCAGGGACGATGCTCGGCGTAGAGACCTCGAGCCCCGTTTCCGCCGGAAAGTTGGTGAGCCGCTCGCCGCGCCACTCCGGCGCGCGCGCGACCCAGACGTTGCTCGCGCCCCGTTCGTCGAAGATCCACGCGACCATCGACCCGTCGCCGGATGAGACCAGCTCGGTCGGAAACGGCGAGCTCAACACCTGCGGGATCGTGAACTTCTCGGGGAGCTGCTGCGCGCTCGCTAAGGTGGCGGAAAGCGAGACTGTGAGCGAGAATGTCAGCGCTGCGATCGCGCCATTGGAGACGTCAGTGCAGCGTAGCGTACGAGTAAACTTCACGTGAGATGTCCGCGATGAGAGAGTCTGCGACGGGCTCGCGCTGAATGCCTTTCGTAAGTACTACGAGCACGTAGGGCGGACGGTTGACGGGATACACGATCGCGGCATCGTGAGCCGACCCGGTGATGTCGCCGGTCTTGTGCGCCACCTTTACGCCGGAGGGCAATCCCGCCGGGATCTTCTCGTTGAAGTGCTGCGCGAGAAGGATGTCGAGCATGCGTCGCGTCGAGCCCGGCGACGCCACGCGCCCGCGCTGCAGCGCGACCAGGAGCGTCGCTAGATCGCGCGCTGTGGTAACGTTGTTGAGGCCGCGGTCGAACGCCTTGAGATCTTCCACGCCGCGCAGCACTCGCATCTTCCTGACTCCGAGCGAGCGAGTCATCGCGTTGACGCTGTCGGGATTGGCGAGCGCGATGAGCGTGTTGGTCGCGAGATTGCTCGACCGCGTGATCATGTGCGTGATGAGATCGCTCACCGTCACCGAGTCGCCGACCACCCGGTACATCGCCGAATCACTGTCGTCACCGGGATCGAGCACGTAGGGGCTGCCGTCGACTATCGAAACGAAGTTGTTGACGACCAGGATCCGGCGGTCCAGTGATAGACGACCATCGTCGATCTCCCTGAAGAGGCGCATCATCACCGGCACCTTCATCGTGCTCGCGGCGTGCATCACCGTGTCGGCGTTGATGAACAACGTGTCGCCGTTGCCGAGGTCCACGTACGCGACGCCGACCATCGCGCCTGGCTGCTGCGCGATGCGCGCACGAATCGCCGCGTCGAGCTCACTGATGCTGTGCGTGATGTTGTGCGATCGCGCGCTTGTCGTGACGACGCGGCTCCTTCCCGCGCACGCCATGAGCATCGCGACAGCGGCGCCGTACCGGGCGACGCCGGCGATACGGTCGCTCAGATGCCTGACGGTATCTCAATGCTTCGTGATGATCTGGATCACTCCGCCGGGATGTCCGCTGCCAAACTTGTATTGCGCCTGGTACGACTGCCAGAAGCGAACCTCGGCGATATCCGTAGCCGCGATGTCGCGAAGCTTGCTGATGTCGCCGTAGAATGTGTCGTCCAGGTACACGTCGGCTGGCTGCGCGGGGATGTTCGCGCTGAGCTGCTGCCGTCCACGGCTGTACAGAAAGTCGCTGTGCGTCATCGTGACGACGTCGTACGCGTCTGCCGCGTGCAGCTGCTCGATCCGTCTCCGAAGTCACCACCATCGGATCGCCACCGGGAGCGATGCCGGTTCGGTGCACCACGCATCCCGACGCAAACAGGGCCAACGCGACCAGGCTGATGCGCGTCCGCAGCTCAACACCGACGAACATGGCGACCTCCCGTGAAGGGATTGCACCCTGAAGATGGCGCGGCGTCTCGGCCAAGTCCAGGCCGCAGAAGACGAGGAGGCCCGGATCTCTCCGGGCCTCCTCTACGATCCACACTTACTGGCTACGTCAGGCTTAGTCGGCGTGATGTTGCCGTTACGAGCGTTGCTCTCGTTCTGCGGAATCGGCAGCGATCTGCAGCAAGGGATCCGTCGACGAAGTCGGGATGCCTGGCTGCGAGACATACGACGAATTCAGCAGACCATACTCGCGCAGCGCGATCAGGTGCTGCGGTCCCTGCAGGATGAACGAGTAGCGATACTCGTACACCACGGCCTGGATCGCCGCCGCCGTCGTCGTGAACGTGGCATAAGGCGGGAGACCGCCTTCTACCGTGTGCACGACATTGATATCGGCAGTCGCTGCCGCGAGCTGACCGAGAGCAATCTCGGCTTGCGCGCGAAGTAGATATACCTCAGCGTTACTCAGGATCGGAACGTAGTTCAGGAGGTTCGCCGTGTTGTTCGGATCCGTTATCACGTCGCGGTTTGAGCCACTGTACCCGTCCACGGTCTGCTTCGTCGCCGGCTCGATCTGCGCCTCGCGCGCATCGCCAGCCTGGATCGAGTTCACGAAGTTGTCAGTCAGCAACAGCTTCGAGTCCACGAGTGGGTTGGCAAAGCTCTCTGGCGCGTTCGGGTTGAACTGGAAGTACGGACCCTTGGTCAGGTACGACTCCGTCGGAGATGCCGGTGCATCCGCGAGTGCAGCTGTCAGCGCTGCGACCGCGATCGTTGCGTCCGCGGTCACAGGTGCTGTGCCACCCACGGAATCCGGAAGCGCGCGGTACACTTCGATCTTCCCCTTCAACGCGTGGTTCCAGAGGATGAGGTTCGAGACCTGCGAGTAGTCACCGTTGTGCTGGAAACCGCTCGGAACCGGAACGGGACTGAGATATTTCCCGCCGCCGCAAGGTCAGTCCCCGCCGTATCGAGTAGCGCGGAGATGTACGCGAGCACCGATGCCTTCGTCCGGATCGGATCGACGGTGGTCGGATTGTCACCCTGAATGACGATGCCATTCAGGTCGCGGTACTCGATCAGGCGCGTGTAATCCTCCGCCTCGATCATGTGCACGAAGCCGCGCGCCGCCGCCTGCTGCGTTGCAGGCAGGCTCGTGAGCGACTGATCCTTCAGAATCGAATGCGCGGCACGGATCGCTATATAGTAGCCAGTCCACTGCGAGCCGCCGATGAAATCCGACGGATCTGGCGTGGTAACGTAGAACTCCGTGAGCCAGCGCGTCTCGTTGGGATCCGGGCGGATCGCGTCTTTTGCCATTATGTCGCCGTACGCGAGGTACGACGTTGACGCCGCGGTAGAGCGGTCCTCCGCCGATGAGCCCCGTCACGAGCGACTGAAGTGTTTGCTGCGATCCAGCGACGACGCGATCTGTACTCGGCGCCGCTGGATTGTCCTGGCAGCCAACGGCGAGAACAGCAAGGCCGCCGATGGCCACAGATATTGTTAGTCTCTTCATCAACCTTGATCCCCGAAGGTTAGAAAGTGGCGTTGATCGAGAAGTAGTACGAGCGTGTCGGCGGGTACGGCGTCACGTCCTGAATGCGACCGATTGCCGCGTCACCGAAGTTCGACACCTCGGGGTCATATCCTGTGTAGTGCGTCCACGTGTAAAGATTGTGGCCGCTGATCTCGAGCCGCGATGATGATGCCCGGCCGCCGAACAGCGAGCCCGGTGAGTGCGGATGGAAGATCGTACGACAGCGTCACCTCGCGCAGCTTCGCAAAGCTCGCATGCTCGAGGTAGACCGGCTGCTCGTGAGAGTAACCAGTGGCACGGTCGACGACGAGCGCGCTGTCGGCGAGGTTGCCGCCCGGGAGCCCGAAGTCAAAGTAGTTGTTCGTGAGGTTCACGATGTAACCGCCCTTCCGCCAATCGACGAGCGTCGAGAGATGGAACTTGCCGGCGGTGAAGTCGTTCGTGAAGCCCATCTGGAAGTCAGGCGTCTGATCGCCCGGGTGCGCGATGTGTGGAGTTCTGCTCTTGTACACACCGTTCACGAACGTCGAGTCATAGCCCTGGTACACGATGACCTGCGTCGGTGAGTAGCCAACCTGGATCTCCGAGCCGCCGAAGCGCGTGCCGAAGCCGCTGCCGGTCGCGAACGCCGGGACCGGAAGGCTCGTCACCTCACCACGGTTGCGCGAGAACGTCGTGTTGGACGTCCACGTGAACATCCTGGACTGGATCGGAATCAGGTTCAGCCCGACCTCGGTACCGACGTTGATCAGCGATCCACCGTTGATGATCTGGCTGGTGAAGCCAGTCGACGGGGCGAGACCGGCGCTGAGAACGAGCCCAGTCGTACGCTTCTGGTAGCGCGTGTACTCCAAGCCCCGCGCGCCCACCGAGGAACGTCGCGTCGAAGCCGCCTTCGAGCTCCTTGGTCAGCTCTGGACGAACCGTCGCGAGTCCAACCGTCGTCGACGCGACGAGGCCGTTGATGCCGCCCTCTGGGAGCGTGCTGAGGTACGTGTACTTGTAGTCGACCGGCACGCGGTTACCCGCCTCGCCGTACGCGACGCGGAGCTTGAGGTTGTCGGTATGCGGCAGCTGCCATGGCAGGCGGTACGCGACGGAGTACTTCGGGTAATGCGTAGAACTTGTTCGGGTCGCCGTTCGTGCTCGACGCGCTCCGCATTCACACCAGCCGTCAGCGTGAGTGCATCACCGAGAGTCTGGAACTGCTCCTGACCGAAGTACGAGAACGTCTTGGTCAGATACTGGCTCTCCGCAGAAGCCGTCTGCACCGCGGACGCGAAGTTCGTCACGCCCGGGAACAGACCTTCACCCTTGTTGTTGATGAAGTCGCTCTGGGCGCGCTCCTGACGGAGGCCGACCGACGTCTGCGCGTTGAACGCGGACGACGATGTAGTGGTGGACCAGCGTGAGGTTGAGGTTCGCGTTGGTCACGTCGGCGTTGTTCTTCACCACCGTGCCCGGATACGGCGAGATCGAGTGCGACTGCTCGATGTACGTGTTCGGCGGCGAGTACACCTTCGGAGTTGTCGTTGTACTGATCGACACCGCCGAGCAACGTCAGGTCTAAGCGTCTGCCGCTGCGTGTTGAGCATCGTGTACTTGGCCTGTCGCGCTCCCGATCATGCGGTAGACGTTCTCAGGCGTCTTGATGTCTGCCGCGTCCTGCAGGATGTTGGCCTGCGTCGCCCGACCCACGGATCCGGCGCATACTGCCCGTTCGGCAAGCGCTGGTTGAAGTTGAAGAACGTCGGCGTGGACGAGTAGACCGTGATCGGGTTGATCGTCGTGTTGTCGTTGCCCGAGATGCCGCGCTGAGTGAGCGTGTGGATCACCTCGCTGCTCGCCTGGAGCGCAACGCGCTCGCCGAGCGCCTGGTTCAGGTTGAGGCGCAGCGACTGCTTGTTGTACTCGTCGTACTGCGTGAGTCCGCCGTCGTGCTTGACGGTGCCGGAACCGTAGTACGACGTCCCTGTGGAAGCGTTACCGCCGCGCAGTGACGCGGTGGTCTCGTAGTCGAGGGTGTGATTGCCGTAGAGTGCCTGCTGAGGATCGCTGCAGCCCGCGTACGGGTTCGCTGCGAAGTACTGCGCCGCCGACGTATAGCTGCCCGGCAGATTCGCCGTGACGAACGCCGTTGCCTGTGCCTGCGAGAAGCAGCGCATGTCGAGCTCGTTCTCCATGCCCTGCGTGCCCAAGCGCTGGATGAAGTTCGAGCGTCGGCTTGCCGCTCGTGCCGCGCTTCGTCGTGATGACGATGACGCCGTTGGCGCCGCGCGATCCGTAGATGGCGCCCGCCGCCGGTCCCTTGAGCACTTCGATCGATTCGATCTCCTCAGGGTTCAGGTCGGCGATACGATTGACCTGCTGGTCCTGGTTCGACGTGATGCCGCCGCCGGCTCGCCGTGATGGAGTTCAGTCCGATGCCGTAAGCGTCGTTGTTCACGATGACGCCGTCGATGACGTACAGTGGCTGGTACGCGCCGTTCACAGTGTTGACGCCGCGGATCTGCACCTGCATACCACCGCCCGGTGCGCCGGAGTTCTCCGTGATCACCGCGCCGGGCACCTTGCCCTGCAACGCGTTCTCGACGGTCTGCTGTGGCACGCGGTTCACCTGCTCACTCGTGACGACGGTGACTGCGTTCGCGGCGTTCGCCTGCGATACCGTAGTCGCCTGTCCGGTCACGACCTGAGCTTCGAGCTGCAGAACGTCGCGCGTGAGCGACACCGAGACTGCGGAAGCATTTGCTGCAACAGGAACCACCCGCGCCTGGAACCCGATTCTGCGGATGCGCAGCTGTTGGGGTCCTGCGGGGATGTTGAGCGAGAAATTGCCGGACCCGTCGGCGGTAGTGCCGAGCGTGGTACCGATGACCTGAACCGTGGCGTTACCGATTGGCTCGTTGGAGCCCTCCACGGTAACTACACCTGTCACTCGCCGGGTCTGTGCCCTCGCAAGTGAAGGAATCGCGATCACCATCAACATCATCGCGACCCAGAAACGTGTAACTGATCTCATCCGAAGATTCCTCCGTCCGGTGGTCGAATACCGCCGGCGTGTGTGACTGAGAACTGAGATGGGCGTGGACACTACGGCCGTGTTTCCTGTCTCAATAGAGACAGCGAATTCACTTTCGCTCTCTGGGTGACGGACCTCCTGACAGGGCGTGCGCTACCCTGTCCGCATTTGGCGAGTAACATTATCCCTCGGTTTTTGATCGTGCTAATAAAGAATTCTTTATGACGCACCGTGGTCGGCGCTCGTCGGGCCGATACTTCCGCCTCTGAACGCAAGAAAGCCCCGTGCATAGTGCACGGGGCTTTCTTACTGTCCTGTCGGCTTCGAGCTTACTCAGCCGTTGCCGTTCCCACCATCGCAGGTCGGTGAGTTCGCCGGGACATCCCACCAGACGTGAGTATTGAAATTGTCTGGACCCTGGCGGGCGATCGCTGCCTGGAGGTTCGCACCGTTGGTGCTGTACTCCGAGGTCGGGTAGTAGAAGCGGCGCGGGACCTGATTGTCCACGGCTGCCGGCCCTGGATGGATCAACGGCACGCACGTACGGCGCCATTCTGCCCAGGTCTGACCACCATCGGTAACCAGCGCGATCCACTTCTGCAGCGCGATCTGCTTGAGCCCTGCCTCGCCGCCCTGATACTGCACTGACGGTTGCGCGAGGAACGTGTTGATCTGCGCAGTCGGAACACCCCACTGCTGCATCGATGCCGTGATGCCAGCGGTGTAATACGACGCCGCCGTTCCCGGCAACGCGCTCGACGGCACCAGGCCGCGCTCCACTGCCTCGGCCTCGATGAACGCGACCTCGGCGTACGTCATGAAGTACGACGGGTTGGTCTTGTTCGCCGAGCTACCGATCGTGCCGACCGAAGTCTTACCAGGCCAGAAGATCGCGCCCGGACGGGACGAGATGCTGAAGTACTTGCCGGCGCTGTCCTGCGACAGCCCGTTCGGCATTCCAGCGTACTCGGTTGTCGACGTGCCAGCCTGATACGCCAGAGTCGGCTGCATCAGGATCGGAATGCGAGGATCGTTGTACTGATTCATCGCATTGAAGAATGTGTTCGACACGCGGTGATCGTCGCGGCTCGAGAAGTTCGTCGTGATCGGGTTGTCGTACGTACCGTCACCCGGCCACTTGATCGTCGCCATGTCGGCGTTCGATGCGAACACGCCGCCAGGCGCGGTGAACGCCTTCGTCAGCTCGGCCTTGGCCGTCGTCGGATCGGCGTTGATGATCTGGAGCGCCACGCGCGCGTGAAGCGAGTTGGCGAACTTCTGCCACTTCGTCTTGCTTCCCGAATAGACCGGATCCGCAGACCCGAGGCTATTGCTGAATACCGTCGTGGAGAGATCAGCCGACACCTGGTTCAGGATAGCGTAGAAGGAGTTGAAGATGTCCTTCTGCGCGTCGTAGGCAGGACTGATGATCCCCGAATCGGCCTTGAGCGCCTGCGAGTATGGAATGTCGCCCCAAGTGTTGGTGAGGTAGCTGAAGTTCCACACCAGCATCACGTCGGCGGGCCCGTAGATCGTGGCATCCTTCGCCGTCTTACCCTGGTCCGCGAGCTTCTTGAGGTTGACGAGCTGCGCCGAGTACGGCGACAGGAACCACGTCGATGTCGACGCAGGATCCAGACGCTGGTACTCGTCTTCCTGAGGATACTGCACCTCGGCCCAGTGCTGCATTACCCACTCAGTGCCGCGCAGCGAGAACCCACCCGATACGAAGCTCGTCGCGGAGTTGCGCACGGCCTGCGTGAACACAGGCCCTGGCGGCGCGCTCGTCGGATTGTTCGGGTTGTTGTTCAGATTGGTCAGCTTGTCGCTGTTGCAAGCGACCGAGCCGACGGTGGCCACAACGGCCACTGCGAGCGTCGTAAGCTTGTTTATATGCATTTGATTGATATCTCGTCGGTTACGGCGTGAGGCGCAGGTTCATACCGACGCTCTTCGTGTTCGGAAGCGCCGCGAATTCCACACCCTGATAGTTGCCTGTCGTGTAGGAGAACTCGGGATCGATGTTCGGAACCTTGGTGTGTGTCCAGAGGTTACGCCCAACGAAGGAGAGATTCGCCGCCGAAACGCCCAGATGAGCCGTGAAGGAGTGCGGCAGGTCGACACCGACGCGAAGTTCGCGCAGCTTGACCCAGCTGTCGTCGTACGTCCACGGGTTCATGATCTGGAAGAGACCCTGCCAGTACTCCTCCGAGGTCACGACTGTGGTGTTCGGCTTCCCCGTCGTCTGATCGATACCCTTCACGACGATACCCGGGTTGTTCCAATCGACCTCACGACCATAAAGGCTCTGCGCGAACACGCCCGCGTTCGTGCCGAACATGTTGCTGATGCTGATGATGTTGCCGCCACGATGGATGTCGAGGAGCGCGCTCGCCGTGAATGCGCGGTAGCGAACCTCGTTGTTCCAGCTTCCTGTCCACTTCGGCTGGATGTTGCCGAGGTAACCAGGTGTCGGGTTCTGGATCGGCAGACCGTTCGAGGTGAGAAGGTTGCCGTTGGCGTCACGCAGGTAGCCATTCCCCCAGAAGGTGCCGTAGGGATAACCGACACGCGCCTGCTCCGTCGCTCCCCACGTGCTTCCGATGTTGAGCGCCGTAAGTCCAGGATAGAGCGCCACGACCTTGTTCACGTTTCTGGCATAGTTGAAGGTCGTGTTCCACTCGAAGCCGGCCGCAGTGCGAATCGGGATCAGGTTGAGTGAATACTCGGCGCCCTTGTTGGTCATCTTACCAGCGTTGATCACCTGCGAGTTGAAGCCTGTCGTCGACGACAGCGTCACCGGGATGATCTGGTTCTTCGTGGCCTTGCTGTACCACGTACCGTCGAAGGTCACGCGGTTGTTGAACAAGCCGAGCTCGAGACCGCCCTCGCCGGAGTTCGTCATTTCGGGCTTGAGCTGGTTGTTGTTGAGCTGGTTGCTGATGGAGTACTGCGGCAGGCCGCCGAACTTGCTGGCGTTACCGTTGTACGTCGTCAGCAGGCTGTAGACACCGGCGTCGTTGCCAACGTCAGCGATCGAGCCGCGAATCTTGAGGTACGAGAGGAGCGTGTTCTTCATGTGCGGGAACATGTCCGACAGCACCAGCGACGTGTTGATCGAGGGGTAGAAGTACGAGTTGTTCCCCTTCGGTAGCGTCGATGACACGTCATTGCGTCCCGTGACTTCCACCGTCCAGTAATCATTCAGCGTGAACGAGCCGGAGCCGTAAACGCTGTTCGTCTGCAGACGCTGGAGCGTGTTCGTCACCGTCGGCGTGGTGGCTGCGTTCGACAGGTTGTAGATGCCTGACGCGAGCAAGCCGGTAACGTTGGCCGTGTTCTCCGTGTACTGCGCGTAGCGGCGGTTGCCGCCGAACGTGCCGTTCAACGCCAGACGGCTGCCGAGGTGGCCGGCCGCGGTGAACAACAGCTCCGTGTTGTTCTCGTTGTTGTTCTGCAGATCCTGGTACATCGAGCCGTTGTACGCCAGGTTGTCGAACTGAAGGTCGCCCGCGGCGTGGTTCTGGTTGATGTTCAGGTTATAGATGTCGGAGCCGGAGCGGAGGTTGGCGTTCAGCCAGTTGGTGATCTTCCACGTCGCGATCCCTGACACGATCAGGCGCTGCGCGCGAGTCGGCTTCCGGATTGTCGTACTGCTCCCAGTACGGATTGTTGTGGTAGTTCGAGTTCCAGTTGTAGAGCGAGCCATCTGCGTTGTAGTACTTGTCCTTGAGCTCGGTGAGGTTGACCTGCCGGCCGAACCAGATGAACTGCTCGAGGATGCCGGTGTTGTAACCGACGCCCGGGCGGTTCTGCGCGCGGTCATCCACGTACTGGATGTTGGCGCTCGTCGTGAGGCGGCTGCTGACATTCAGCGATCCGTTCAGCAAGCTCGAGAACTTGTGCCACGAGCTGTTCGGGATGTAGCCCTGCGTGTAGTCGTCGCCGACCGAGACGCGCGCCTGCGCGTTCTCTGTTCCACCGCTGAACGAGCCATTGTTGGTGAAGGTGTGGCCGGTGTTGAAGAACGAGTAGACGTTGTTCGGCTGCGCTACCCACGGCGTCGCCTGACGCACGCCGTTGATCACTGGGCTGTCGAACTGCGGGATGAGCTGACCGTTGAAGCGCGGTCCATAACTCTGGTCGTCGCCATCGTTGGTGCCGCCGCCGGCGCCATCTACGTAAGCGAACTGCCCTGCCGATCCCTGGCCGTATTGGTTCTGGTACTTGGGAAGGATGCTCGGCGTGTCCCACGTGTAGCTCGACGTGAGCGACGCGTTGACCTTGCCGTTGGTGGCTGCGCCCTTCTTCGTGGTGATGAGAATGACGCCGTTAGCACCGCGCGAGCCGTAAAGCGCCGCGGCGTTCGGTCCCTTGAGGACCGTCATCGATGCGACGTCTTCGGGGTTGATGTCCTCGATCGCGCTACCGAAATCGACGCCACGGCCGCCACCGAGATCCGTGCTGCCGTAGTCGTTGTTCGCGATCGGTGTACCGTCGACGACGAAGAGTGGCTGGTTGTTGCCGGTGATCGAGTTCTCACCGCGAATCACGATGCGCGTGGACCCGCCCTGCGTTCCAGAGGCTGAGATCTGGACGCCCGGAACCTTGCCCTCGAGCTGGTTCACGACGTTCTGATCGTGGGTGCGGTTGAGCTCCTGGGTCGAGACCTGAGTCACCGCCGTGCCCAGCTCACTCTGATTCTTCTGTACACCAAGAGCCGTGACGACGACGCCAGTCAGCTGGTTGGCATTCGGCGCAAGCTGGAAGTCCTGCTGGATCGACGTGCCCTTGAGCGAGATGACGATGCTCTTCGGCGCGTAGCCGACGCGACGGGCCGTCAGGGTCGCTGACTGACCATTGAGAGTGCTGGCCGGAACGCGGATCGAGTACACACCCTGGTCATTGGTGTACGTACCCAGGCCCAGGGCAGCGATAGAGACACTTGCTGAGGACAGCGGACCACCCGATTCGGTGAGCACACGCCCCGTGATCGTGCCGCCAGCCTGAGCGTGCGCCGCTGTCGCGATGCACACCGTGGCGGCGGAGACTGACAAAAGCTTTCTCCACAACTCCTTCATTGCTCCTCCGCTTGCGCGTTTGAGGACTCCATGACGAACGACACCACGCCGCCGCGCGAGCAGCGGGCGGTTCTAGCTGGCCTAAGGTATGTTCAGGTACAACGGTGCGCTAGATGGAATCTTTATCGTGCCGCCGGGAACGGCGGCACGGGGTCAGGGTAAGCCTTCCCCTCGCGCGGGCGCGCAAACTGCGGTATTCATTAGTGAAGCCCACCGGGAGCGGGTCATGAACTGCCGCGCAGTCTTCGCTTGCCTCGGGCTCACCCTATCGCTAACGGCTTGCGCCACGCACAAGCCGCCGAAGGACGAGCCAATTCCTGCCGACGCACTGGTCCTCGAAGTAGAGAACCACAACTGGTCGGACGTCCAGATCTATATGTTGCACGACGGCTCGCGCACCCGCTTCATGCAGGTGACCGCGACGCAGTCTGCAACGCAGATCATTCCGGCCAGCATGGTGAGCTCGAACGGCACCGTCCAGGTGCAGGTCCACCGCATCGGCGGCCACGACGACACCTTCGCACCGGTAGGTGGTCCGCAGTTCGCTACTGCGCGCGACGACTATCTGAGCCCGGTAGTCTCGATCCGCACCGGCCGCACGGTCGAGTTGACGTTGGAGTCGGATCTGAATCGGTCGAGCGTGGGAGTCTGGTAGAACGTGAAAGAGCGGCGGACGTCAGGCTGACGTCCGCCGCTCTTTCACGCCGCTCCCGTCAGTGGCCGCCTTGTGGCGCGCCAGGCGTGGGCACTCCCGAAACGTCGCCGCTCGACCCCGACTTCGTCGCGAGATATGCGGCGCCGACGATCGCGGCCACGACGATGACGCTCCGCGACACTGACGTCTGCTTCCGCTCGACGGTCGCGATATCGTTGCGAGGCACGGCGTACGTCTCACCATTCCATTGCTCGTCAGCACCGTTCAGCCGCTCGACGCTGGTCACAGCGAGAGTGATGGTGGAGTCGGACACCGCGTGGACAGATCCCTCGATCTGTCGCGCACCAGTGCCGAGTGGTCCGTAAAGCGAAGCGGTTCCCTGTTCCGTCAAGGTGATGCGCACGGCGGTTCCAGTCGATGGCGTCGCGGCGGTGACGGGTGTGTAGACCTGACACGCGCCGCAGAATAACACCGACGCAGCAGTGGCCTTCCGCAATGTTCCATTAACCATTTGTTGCTCGTTTGTCGAATTCGTGAAGTGCTGTGGCACGTACAAGTGAGCCCGGACCTTGAACCAAGGCCCGGGCTCACCTCTTACACCTGAAACTCTGTTACCGCTCGGCCAGGACTACTGACCGAGACACGGCTGACCGGTGCCATCCGATGTGGTGCTCGGTGGCGTTGCACGGTTGCGGTATCCGTTCACGCCCGTTCCTGCTGCCGGATAGTTCGAGTCCGTGCTCAACTCGCTCGTGTCGTAGAACAGGCGGCCTGGAATCTTCCCGCCCGACGCGCTGCTCGTCGCACCCGGCGCCGGCACAAGATTCGGCGTGCACGTGCGGAGGTACAGAATCCACGGCTCAACTCCCAACTGGAAGTCGTTGATGTACTCCTCCGTGAGAATCTCATTGAGCAACGGCATCCCAGAAGTGTTTGCGCCTGATTCCGGAGGCAGACCTGCGTCGGCTCGTTCCTGATTGAGCTTGAGCAGTGCTGTTCCCTGGTCGCCCGTGCGGTATGCTGCTTCCGACCAGATTAGCGTGTTCTCGTCGGCCGTCACGAGTGGCTGATTGTAATTCGGCTGGAAGCGTGTAGCGCTGATCTGCACCGCCGAATCGTTGACGATCTGGAAGTACTGAGTGCGACGCGGATCGTTACGACTCTCCAACAGCCGGTCGAACCCTTCGTTCGGAAGCAGGTAGCCAGCACGACCGGCGGTGTTCTGAAGCTGCCAGTAGAAGTTCTGCCTGTTCGCGACGCTGAGATCGAAGAAGATGGCTTGGTAGTTCATGGCCGAGTTCATGATCCCGTGCTGCGCATTCGTCAGTGCGCCCTGGTAAGCGGCCTGGCCGTTGACCTTCGCGGTGTGCATGTAGAAGCGCGCCTTGAGGGTGTACGCCAGAGCCTGCCACGCCTTCTCCTGCTGAACCGGGCTCAGATTGCCGTAAACGAGATCGTTGCTCCCCGGTCCGACGTTTATCGCGTTCGGCGTCGAGTTCAGGTTCAGGATCGCCGCAGAAAGCACCTTCTGCACCGAATCGTAAACCGTCAACTGACTGTCGAGCGTCGGGTTCGGCTTGTTCTGCAGCGCCTGGCTGTACACGAGATCTCCGTACAGGTCGGCGCCCGTTCCCATGAGCAGCCCTTCCTGAACCTCCGCGATTCCGAGGAAGATGGAATCGTTCACAGCCTTCGACGCCTTCTCCAGCTTCTGGATATCGACGAGACCGCCGCCGCCATAGAGGCCGGCCTGAAATCCGTTCGTCGTGTTCGCGTCGATGGTGTAGTAGTCGTTGAGCGCGGCGTACTGGCTCAGTCCGCCCGTGAACTGCTGAGCGAGGATACCGGTGACGCGCGCCGGGTCACCGCCAAGCAGTGCCCACAGCTGCGCCTCGATTCCTTCGAACAACTGCGACGAGGTCGCGACGACAGGTCGGTTCGGATCGGTATCCAGCTCGCCGCCTGTAAGGAAGTCACCGTGGCAGCCGACCACGCTCAGCATGCTGAGCACGGCGACGCCGGCGATCCGCATTTTATAGTTGAACACTTAGTAATCTCCTTCGCTTAGCGATTGAGGCTGACCGAGACGACGAACGAGCGCGTCGGCGGGTTGATGAAGTAGTCGAGCCCCTGCGTTAGGAACTCCGCACCGCCGAGGTTGACCTCGGGATCGAAGCCCTTGTACTTGGTCCAGGTCTTCAGATTGCGGCCGGCAAAGCGGAGGTCAGCACTCGAGAATCCGGTGAGCCCCTTCACCCAGCGCTGATCAAGCGTGTACGAGACGCTCAGCTCGCGAAGCTTCGCGAAGCTGCCGTCCTCGACGAACTGCTCGCCAACCTGGCCGAAGCCGCCGCCGTTGCCCTCGAACCAGCTCGCCCACTGCTGCGGCGTCGAGAATGCGACCGTTCCGGCGCCCGGGCCTGCGACCACGGGATAGACGTCCGTGAGGAAGTTTTTCCCGAACGTTCCCTGCTGATTCCGGATGTACGTGTCCTTGCCCGTGCCGAAGTAGTCGAGGATTCCGCGCGTTCCGTCCCACACCTGGCCGCCCTTCCGGACGTCGAGGAGTGCTGAGAAGCGCAGGTTGTTCCAGAGCTTCACGGATGTCGTGTACGACATCGTGTACTTCGGATTCGGGTCAGCGATGACACGGTCCGTCGGATCGACGACCGGCTGGCCATTCGACGCGATATACAACGCGTGCTGGGAATTGGCAGTCGCACCACAGACGGCGTCGACATTGGTACCGTCGGCGAGCGTGAGCCCGCGGCCGCAGCGGACGAAATCGTCGCCGCGAATGACGCCAGGTGCATAGCCGAGGGTCGACGAGCCGATTGCGCCCGTGAACCCTTCGTTGTTGTAAGGGATGAAGGACGCGCCGGCGAGGTTCGTGACATCGCCGCGGTTACGGCCGAACTGAATGCCGAAATCCCACGCGAACTTCTGAAGCGTGACAGGCCGCGCGTTGAGTGTCAACTCGACACCCTGGTTGGTGAGTGTCGCTGCGTTCTTCACAGCCGTGAACGCGCCAGTCGAGGCAGTATTCACCGGAACCGGGATGATCACGTCTGACGAGCTTACGATCGTAGTACACCGCGATAGCGTCGACCTTGTTGTTGAAGAAGGCGAAATCGCCGCCGTACTCTGTCTCGCGATCGCGCTCGGGGCGGAGGTTCGGGTTACCCAGCGTGCCGCTCGTCACGATGCCGCCGTACGAGTTGACGAAGTCGCCGAATCCCGAGCCGAACGTCGAGCCTGAGCTGAGCGCGGTGACGGCGCCGTATACTGGCGGCTCCTTGCCCGTCTCTCCGTACGCGATGTGCAGCTTGCCGTAGGAGAGCAAGCCCGTGCGATCCGTGTTCCCGAACGCGTTCGTAAACGTCCACGCGGCCGAAGCCTTCGGGAAGTTGTTCCGACGCTTGGAGGCGCCGAACGTCGAGAAGCCATCGTTACGGACACCGACGTTGACGGTGAACTGATTGAACGCAGTCCCTTCGGCCTGCACGAAGTACCCCTCGACGTGCTGCAGGCGAACGGAACTCACCAGCCGACTGAGTGACGGTGTTTTCGACTGCGAGCGGCGTCGGCGCGATCAGCTGCGTTACCAGTCGCGCCTAGCTGCCGGAAGCGGCGGGAGTTGAGGTTCTGACCGAGGGTCAGCGTTCCCTGGAAGTTGTCGGAGAACGTGTGGTTCGCCGTCGCGATCAGGTTGTGATCGATCTCGAGGTTGTCGATGTCGAGACGCGTGATCTCGCCCGACGGGTAGCGGCCGAGGTGAGCGGCAGCGACTCGAGACGCCAATCGCTGTAGTAGTCGGCGCCAAGAGTCTCCTTGACGTCGAGCCAGCCGAGCGGCGTCCAGTCAGCGTTGACGTTGGCGATGGATCGACCAAGCTCACTGCGGTTGCCAGGATTGTTCAGGACGAAGAACGGATTGTCGTAATAGGCCGCGCCGAGCATGGCATCGGTGCTCGCCGCGTTCGGGAAGCTGAAAGCGCGCTGCGTTCCGTTCGGATTGAGGTAGTTCGACATCGTTGAAGTTCGGCGGCGTGCGCAGAGCGCCGAGCATGACGCCCGACGTGTTCGAGCCCTTCTGCACGTACTTACCGCGATCGTCGATGTAGCTGAGGTTGCCGCCGACGTTGAACGTCGAAGACACCTGCTGAGTTCCCTTCAGGCGGGTCGTGAAACGGTTGTACTTGTTGTTCGGACCCTTGAAATAGCCGTCCTGATTGGTGAGGCCGCCCGACGCGAAGAACGTCGTCCTATCGCTGCCGCCAGAGATCTGGAGGTCGTTATCAGCGGTGAGGCCGGTCTGGAAGAGCTCGTTCTCGTGATTGTACAGCGGGGTTCCGGCCGTCGCGGCTGGTCCCCAGGACAGACGGTTGAGCGAGCAGTTAACCGCCGTGCACACGGCGGCGGTTGCTCGGGCTCGAGCCCTGGACGTACTCCTGCTGCAGCAGCTGCGGAGCGTTGAAGTTGTCGAACGTCTCGGTCGAGTTGAACGAGTAGCGCGTCGCGCCGGATCTGCCACGCTTGGTCGTGATGAGCACGACACCGTTCGCTGCGCGCGCGCCGTAGATCGCGGCCGCCGCGCCACCCTTGAGGATGTCGATCGACTCGATGTCGTTGGGATTGATGTCAGCAGCGCGGTTCGTAGTGACCGTGCTGGCGTCGCCGCCGTTTGTCGATTCGGTCGAGTTGTCGATCGGCTGACCATCGACTACGAAGAGCGGCTGGTTGGTGCCGGAGAGCGACGAGGCGCCGCGGATGCGGATCGACGCAGACGCGCCAGGCTCACCAGACTGAGTGCGAACCTCGACGTTAGGTGCCTGCGCAGCGAGGGCAGACACGACGTTCTGCGGTTGCACTGCTCGGCGAATCGCGGAGCTGTCAACCGTGTTGATCGTCGTCGTGAGCCGCTCGCGCGTCGTCGACGTGCCCGCGCCGGTTACCACCACTTCGCCGAGGCGCAGTGGGTTGGAAGCGAGCGTGAAGTTCTGGGTGATCGTGGTGCCGCCGGTGAGGGTCACGGCGACTGACTTGGAGGCGTATCCGATTACACGTGCGGTCAGTGTAGCGGTCTGGCCATTCGCGCGAGCACCGCTCACGACGAAGGAATAGTTACCGGACTCGTTGGTCTGAGCGCCGATGTTGAGTCCCTGCAGGAACACGTTAGCGCCTGGTAGCGGCGCTCCCTGATCCGTAGTGACTCGACCTGAGATAGTGGTGCCGCCTTGCGCTGCTGCGACTGATGCAGCAGCCAGCAATGCGGCCGTGACAGTAGAGATACGGCTCAACAACCTACGCATGGGTCCTCCAGGGATTAACCTGTTGGGTGTAGTGCCTGACTACGGACGACGTACGACGGTGGGGACTGCCAACTCCCCCAAGCTCCTCCTCTGAGAAAGTGGTGCAAACGACACTGCCGCCTCGCATGGACGCGGCGTGTTTCGAGTAATTCCCAATGTTAAGGAGCAGCGCTCCGCGACGGACAGCACCGGGATATAAAGATTTCATAAAGGTCGCTCTCGAGAGGCAACCTTTTGCGCGGGCAGCGCCCGGAATCGAAAGCGCGCCCAGGGGAGCTCCTCGGGGCGCGCTTCGACGTCAGTGAATCCTTGTCAATGAATCCTTAGCGCAGGACGGCGCGGATCGAGCTGCGCTCGCCTCAGAAGTTCACCGTCGGCGCGGTCTGGCTCTCGCTCGATGCCTGGTAGTAATCGCGCGGCTTGGCCCCGGTCACGCGCGCAGTGATCGCCTGCGGGAAGGTGCGGATGTACGTGTTGTACGCCTGAACCGCCTGGTTGTAGTCGCTGCGCGCGACTGCCACGCGGTTCTCGGTCCCGGTGAGCTCGTCCTGCAGCGAGAGGAAATTCTCGTTGCTCTTGAGCTGGGGATAGTTCTCCGCGATCGCGAGCAGCCGGCCGATCGCGCCGGTCGCCGCCGCGTCAGCGTCCGCCATCTGCTTCGGGTCGCCGCTCTGCACCGCACCGTTGAGCCTCGCGCGCGCGTTCGCGACGCCGATGAACACGGTGTCCTCCTGCTTCGCATACCCCTTCACGGTATTGACGAGGTTGGGAATGAGATCCGCGCGGCGCTGAAGCTGTACCTGGATCTGCTGCTTCGCGGCCTGCGCCTGCTCGTCCAGACTCTGGATCTGATTGTAGCCGCAGCCCGTGACGGCGAGCATCACCGGGATGAAGTATGGGATAAGCGTGCGTCGTCTCATCGTGTGAGTTCCTCTATTCGCGTGTGTGCGGAAGCTCGCTGATGTGCATGACAACGGCTTCCATCGCTCTGAGATAACTGGCGAGCAGCTCGCCGGCGCGGTCCTTCGTGATTGCCTTGCTCCCGCGTACGTGCGAAACCACTTCCTGCACTGGAGCCGTGTCCACGCCTGCCACGCTACTCACTTCGTTGGTCACCTCGGAGTAGCTCTGTGGTGGCCGCCGGTCGTGCAATCTAAGGACCGCACGGAACACTATCATGAGAGCGCTCAGCGTCGCGGACATCAGCTCGATCTGCTTGCCAGCGTCCGCGCCTGCGGTGAGCACTCCGGCGCGGAGGCCCAGCAGGATACCGAGCGCCTCATGCTCCGCCTGTAGCCGCAGATCGCGCTTGTCGACAGTGATCCCCTCGAATGGAGGATCGCCGTACAGCGGCTTGTGCCGCTCGAGAATGTCGGCGTACTCCATCGGGAAGACGTCAGCTGACGCGCGCCACTCGCGCTCGGTGAAAGTCATCGGCGCGGCATTCCCACTCTCGCGCCACGCGCGAGTCACCGCAGACAGCTCGCGCAACCGCCCCATCGGAATGTCGTTCACTATCACGAGAACGTTGTAATCGGACTTCTTCGCGATGTGCTCACCCGCGACTGCCGATCCGTAGAGCACCACTGACCGCAGCGCGTCGCCGTAAGCGGAGCGAAGCTGGGTGACAAGCTCATCCAGGGTCATACCAATTCCTCTCGGTTACCAGCTCGAACCGCCGCCGCCGCCACTGAACCCGCCTCCACCGCCAAACCCTCCGAAACCGCCGCCGCCCCCTCCGCCAAAGCCTCCGCCCCCGCCTCCGAATCCGCCACCACCGAACCCTCCGAACGGCAGAAAGATCGGTATGCATCCGCCGCAGCCGCGCCCGCGACCGCGCCGCATGTTGCTCACCACCACGATGATGAAGATGATCGCGAGAAAGATGAGCTGCGGCGGAAAGCCGCCACCGCCGCTGCTGGACGGCGCAGCTGCCGCGGCGGGCTCGGGAGCGGCAAGCGTAGTATCCAGCGTGAAGTGAAACTCGTTCGCGAAGCGCTGCGCTACGAGATACGTGATGAGGGTGATCCCTTGCCCATAGTCGCGCTGCTTGAAGAACGGCGTTGCCTGCCGACAGATCGATCCGGCATCAGCGTCGGTGATGAACCCCTCGGTTCCCTGACCGGTGAGCACGAAGCACTCGCCCTTCCCCGACGAGTTGGTCTCCTTGGGAACCACGAGGATCACCGCACCGGCGTTGCGCGTGGGATCGCCAGGATTGCCGATCTTGCCCACCTTCCAGTCGCGGCCTATCTGGAGCGCGACGTCGGACGGTGCGCGCTCGCCTATGTCGGAGAGCGTGACGACGGCGATCTCACCACGAGACTTGTTGCGCACGTCTGCGGCGATCTGCTGAATCTCGGCGGCGCTCGACGCTGGTATCACGTGAGCGAAGTCGTTCACCAGCCCGACTGGCGCGGGAATCGTCACCGCGCCCTGCAGCAGCGCGAACAGCGCGGATTGAAGAAGAGTCGGAAGCACCATACTATTTACGGATGCGCTCTCCTCTCGTCAACGTACTCGCCCTCATAGCCTCGGCGACATTCATCTCCGTCGCGTGCTCGAACGCCGACGGCCACGGCGCACGGTCCGGCACCAAGCCGCCCATGTCTGCTGCGTCCAACAGCAGCGTCGCGACGGATTCGCTCGCCAAGGAAGCGGACGCGAGCCGCATCGAGGGATCACCGTCAGCCAAGCTTTGGGTGATCGAAGTGAGTGACTTCCAGTGCCCGTACTGCAAGGAGTGGCACGACGAGACGTATTCGACGGTTCTGAACGATTACGTGAAGACGGGCAAGGTGAGACTTGCGTACGTCAACTTCCCGCTCTCGATGCATCAGCACGCACACGAGGCCGCGATCGCTGCAATGTGCGCCGGCGCGCAGGGAAAGTTCTGGCCGATGCACGACGCGCTCTTCGCGTCACAGAACAAGTGGGAAGGGCTCCCGAGCGCGACCGCTGCGTTCGATTCGCTCGCCGCATCCGTAGGCGTCGATCAGGCAAAGTACAAGTCATGCCTCACGTCGCCGTCGATCGCTGCGCTCGTGGCCGGCGATCAGGATCGCGCGCGTCAGGGCGGAGTGCAATCCACGCCGAGCTTCTGGGTAGGCGGCCGCTTCATCGAAGGCGCGATCCCGAAGAGCCAGATGACTGCGGTGATCGACTCGGCGCTCGCCGCGGCCAAGTAGCGCACGGAAGCTCAGCGCGTCGGCTGATCTGGCGTGGCTGGAGACAAGATGAATCCGTGGCTGCGCAGCTCGTACGAGGCGACTGCGCGCGTCGCCGAGCTGCTGAGTCTCGCCGCGCCTGCAAGCGGACAGTCGAAGGTCGCACGCACCTTCGCCGCGCGCCGCGGCCTGCTCACGCGCTATCACGCATGGGCCGATGCGAAGCGCGATCGCTCGCGTCCACTGCTCTGGATTCATGCAGCGTCGGTAGGCGAAGCTCTCATGGCGCTTCCCATCATCGAGCGAGTGCGCGCCGCGCTGCCACGCACGCAGATCGCTTTCACGTTCTTCTCTCCGAGCGCTGAAGAGTTCGCGGCGACGATACCTGCCGATTTCGCCGATTATCTGCCGTTCGATTCGCGCGTGTCGATGCGCGCTGCTGTGCAGGCGCTCGCGCCCACGTCGATAGTCTTCGTCAAGAGCGACGTCTGGCCCAACCTCGTGCAGGAAGCTCACGAAGCTGGAGTCAAGCTTGCACTCGTCAGTGCGTCGCTTCCGGAGAGCTCCAAGCGCGCGTCACGCATCACGGGGTCGCTCACCCGCGCGGCATACGCGACGCTCGACATCGTAGGCGCCGCGAGCGCTGACGACGCAGCACAGCTCGCTCGCGCCGGGGCGCGCGAGCAGCGAGTGCGCGTGACGGGTGACACGCGCTACGATCAGGCGTGGGCGCGCGCGCATGGCCCGCCACGCAACGCCGCGATCGTCGATGCGCTCGCGAGTGAGCGCCCGGCGCTCGTGGCGGGCTCCACGTGGCCAGCGGATGAGCGCGAGCTACTACCGGCGTGGCTCGCAGTGCTGCGCACGATCCCGCGCGCGCGACTGGTACTCGCGCCGCACGAGCTGAACGCCCGCCACATCGCCGGCCTCGAAGCGTGGGCGCAACGCGCGAATCTGCGCGCAGCGCGTATCGACGGCGATATCGCCGCCGCCGACGTCGTCATCATCGATCGGATGGGCGTTCTCGCCGACATCTACGCTGCAGCGACCGCCGCGTACGTCGGCGGCGCCTTTCACGCAGCAGGTCTTCACTCACTCGTTGAGCCAGCGGTCTTTCGCGTTCCCGCCATCATCGGACCACAGCACGGCAGATCGCGCGACGCTCGGATCATGCTCGCAGCAGGCGCCATCATCGCTGCCAACGACGCTCCGTCACTGCAGCGTGCGATCGAGCGCGTGCTCGGCAATTACGACGAGCGTAACGCGATGGCCGACGCGATGGGAATGGTGGTGTCGGACGAGCTAGGCGCGGCCGACAGATCTTTCGGGATCGTGCGCGAGCTGCTGGGGGCGGTGAAGAAAGAAACCCTGAACGAGGTGTACGCCAAGTGACTTCACCATCTCGTACTCACCCTCGTACTCCACGCCTTCGGCGATGACCATTGCGCCCTGGTCGTCAGCGAAGCGTACGAGCGTCGCGACGAGGTCCTGCTTGATGAAGTTGTTGTCGATCCCGTTGATGAGCGAGATGTCCAGCTTGATGAAGTTCGGCTCGAGGTTCGCGATGGAGCCGAGACCGGCGTAACCGCTTCCTGCGTCATCGACGGCGAACCTGAAGCCACGGTCTCTGAACGCGCGCAGCCGCTCGCGAAACTTGGGATAATCCTTTATCGCCGTACGCTCGGTGATCTCGATCACCACGCGGTGAGGGTCGATCGTGTCGAGGCCGCTTTCGCCGAACGCGGGATCTGCGAAATCGTGCGGATCGACGTTGAGAAAGAGCACCTGATCACCTTCGAGGATCGACTGCGCGCCCTCGAGCGCACGCTCGCGGCAGAGTCTGCTCAGGTCCCAGATGAGTCCCGCGCGTGCAGCGACCTCGAACATCACCTCGGGGCGCCGCAGTGAGCGCATCGATCCGCGCGCCAGCGCCTCGTAACCGAAGACGTGCTCGTCGATCGCGCTCACTATGGGGTGATAATCGGCGTACACCGCGCGCGTCCGCAGCGTCTCACGCAGATCGTCTAGCAGCCGCGCCCGCTCGCGCTGCTCCGCGTTACGAGCATTGCTCGCAGCTTCGCGGATGCCGCGGTACACCACACGCTCGAGCCGCGACTTGGGATCGTACTGCACCACCGATCGACCGACGTAGAGATCGAACAGCGACGCTACGTCGGGACCGTGACATTTCTCCAGACATTCCGAGATCCCCTGCGCCAGCTTGTGCACGAGATCGTCGGTGAGATCTCCGTCGTCATTCTCGGTGAGGCCGGGCGGCGTACGCGGCGGAATGTAGAACAGGATGAAATCGTCATCGTTCACGTAGCTCACCGCGAGTCGCGCAGCGCGGAGCGGGGTCTCTGCGAGCATGCGAGCGAGCTCCTGCGCGGTCGTGTCGAGCACCGCGTCCAGCTTCTCCCACCCGTAGATCTCCTCCACCTTCGCGTACCTGTCGAAGTTGAAGTAGATGATTACGAGCGCACCTCGCTCCTGCACCGGCGAGCGCAGTCCGTCTATCGCCGCTGCAACGGTAGGAAGTGCGGTGCGCGCGTCGCGGCCTGGGAGCGCACGAGCGGCCGCGGCGACAGAGTCGCCCGCGCGCCGGCCGAATTGCGCAGCCGGTTGCGCTCCGTCAGTCACGCCGCTGACGATGTCAGTGTGGCGGCGTTACGACGAATCGCTGCCGCGAGCCGCGCGAGATCGAGCGGCTTCTCCAGAAAATCGTCAGCGCCGGTCTGAAGCGCGTTACGCTTGTTCACCAGGTCGTCGAGCGCGGTCACCATGATGATCCTGATTCTGCTGCCGCGCTCCGGATCGCTCTTCATCATCCTGCACACCTCCCAGCCGTCGCGGCCCGGCATCATCACATCGAGTAGCACGATGTCCGGCGTCGTCTCGGCGAACATCCTCATCGCCTCGTCGCCGTCGTAGGCGACGGCGATGGGATAGCCGCACGTCGCCTGAAGATAGTCCCTGATGATGTCCACGTTGTCGCGGTTGTCATCCACAACGAGGACGCGCGGAAGCTTGGGCTGGGTCATGTGTCGCATCGCCTGACCATCATACCCTGGGAGTGGCAAAAGGGAGACCACCCGCGCAGGTGGTCTCCCTCCTCCCTCTAATGCCATCGCCGACGCCGCCTCGGGCGCGTCGTCAGGCCGCTGCCGCTCGCTCGGTAACTACCCGAACGTGGTCGTCCGCCACCTGGAGAAATCCACCCTCGACGTGAAAGCGGTGGGCGTTCGTCCGACCAAGACGCAGCTCGCCCGTGCCCAGCAGCGTCATCATCGCGGCGTGCCCGGTCAGTATTCCGACCTCGCCGTCGAATGCCGGCGCGACTATCGAATCAGTCTCTCCTTCGAACAGGACACGCTCCGGCGAGATCACCGAGACGCGCAGCACTTATGCCGCCTGCAGGCGCTTCGCGTTCTCGATCACGTCGTCAGCGCTGCCCGCCATGAAGAACGCCTGCTCCGGGTACTGATCGAACTCGCCCGCGACGAGCCGCTCGAACGACGACACGGTCTCCTCGAGCTTGACGTACTTGCCCTTGATGCCGGTGAACTGCTCGGCGACGGCGAACGGCTGCGACATGAATCGCTGAATGCGCCGCGCGCGACCGACGACGAGCTTGTCGTCCTCCGACAGCTCGTCCATGCCGAGGATCGCGATGATGTCCTGCAGCTCGCGATAGCGCTGGAGAATGCGCTGAACATCGGTCGCGACTCTGTAGTGCCGCTCGCCGATGAACTGCGCATCGAGAATGCGCGACGACGACGCGAGCGGATCGACTGCGGGATAGATGCCGAGCTCCGTGATCGCGCGCGAGAGCACGACCGTCGCGTCGAGGTGCGCGAACGCGGTCGCCGGCGCGGGATCGGTGATGTCGTCTGCAGGTACGTAGATCGCCTGCACCGACGTGATCGATCCGTTGCGCGTCGACGTGATGCGCTCCTGCAGCTCGCCCATCTCCGTCGCCAGCGTCGGCTGATAGCCCACCGCGCTCGGCATGCGGCCGAGCAGCGCGGAGACTTCGGAGCCGGCCTGCGTGAAGCGGAAGATGTTGTCGATGAAAACCAGCACGTCGGCGTTCTCCTGATCGCGGAAGTACTCGGCGACGGTCAGCCCCGAGAGACCGACGCGGAGACGCGCGCCTGGCGGCTCGTTCATCTGGCCGTAGATCAGCGCGACGTTGGGAAGAATTCCCGCTTCCTTGAACTCGAGGTAGAGGTCGTTACCCTCGCGCGTGCGCTCGCCGACGCCGCAGAACACCGACTTACCGCCGTGCCCCTTCGCGACGTTGTTGATCAGCTCCTGAATGACGACCGTCTTGCCGACGCCGGCGCCGCCGAACAGACCGATCTTTCCGCCCTTCACGAACGGCGCGATGAGATCGATGACCTTGATGCCGGTCTCGAAGATCTCGGTCTTCGGCTCGAGGTTGACGAACTGCGGCGCAGGCGGTGGATCGGCCACCGCTCCGCCGTGCGGGGATCGGCGCGCCGTTGTCCACTGGCTCGCCGAGCACGTTCAGGATGCGGCCGAGTGCTGGCGCGCCGACCGGCACCGTGATCGGTGCGCCTGTATCGATGACTTCCATGCCGCGCTCGACGCCGTCGGTGGAGGACATCGCGACCGCGCGCACCTGATTGCGGCCGATGTGCTGCTGCACTTCGGCGACGAGCTTGATCGGCTGACCAGATTCCGTCGTGCCGTCAACACGGAGCGCGTTGTAGATCTCGGGCAGATGCTCGGCCTCGAACTCGACGTCGAGCACGGGGCCGATGACCTGGACGATCTTGCCAATGTGGGTATCAGTTGCGATTGCAGTGGCCATGGGTGCGAATCTCTCTTCGGGTTGCTATCTGTTGGTCAATCTGACGCGGCAGCGGTCGCGCGCAGCTTCGTTCGTCATTCCAGTGCTGCCGCGCCGCCGACGATCTCCGCGATCTCCTGCGTGATCTGCGCCTGGCGTGCGCGGTTGTACGTGCGACGAAGACCGTTGAGCATCTCCCTCGCGTTGTCGGTCGCGTTCTTCATCGCCGTGCGCTGCACGCTGTAGAAGCCGGCCAGCATCTCGACGAGCGCGCGATATACCGCGTTGCGCACGTACGACGGCAGCAGCTCGCTGAGAATCGCGTCGGCGGACGGCGCCAGGATGTAGTCGCGCGCGGCGCCCTTGCGCTCCGGCGGCTTCACCGGAAGAACCTGCTCCGAGGTCGGCGGCGTCGAGAGCGCCGAGTTGAACTTCGCGTAGACGACATACACCGCGTCGAGTCGCCCGCTGATGAATCCGTCGATCAGCGTGTCGGTCAGCGAGCGCGGCGTCGTCGGCGCTGGGGCGGTCGCCGATGTCGGTGCGTGCAGTGCGAAGCTCGCGACCGAGATAGCGGAAGAAGCCGATCCCCTTGCGACCGACGACGTGCAGCTCGATCTCTACGCCCTCACCTTCGAGGCGACGCAGCAGATTGCGCGCTTCTTTGATGAGGTTCGAGTTGAACGCGCCAGCGAGCCCGCGATTCGCCGTGAGCAGCAGCACCGCCGCGCGCTTCACCTGCGTCGGCTGCCTGAGCAGCGGAAACTGCTCCGCAAGCTCCGGCGAGTACAGATCGCTGATCACGTCAGCTAAGCGCGCGCGCGTACGGCCGCGCCGCCGTCACGCGATCCTGCGCTCGCTTCATCTTGGAAGTCGCCACCATCTCGATCGTGCGCGTGATCTTGCGCGTGTTCTCGACGGATTTGATGCGACCCTTCAGCTCACGTCCTTTGGCCATGATGAGAGACCGTTCAGCAGGCCGAAGGCGCCACGCTCACGCCTTCCTCGTCGAGTTGAACTGCTCCAGCGCGCGCTTGAGCTCCGCTTCGGTTTCCTTCGAGATCACCTTCTCGTCGCGGATCTTGTCGCCAACCTGCGGGAACTGCGACGACATGTACTCGAGGAAGCCCTGCTCCCACTTGCGGATCTCAGGAACCGGCACCTCGTCGAGGTAGCCGTTCGTCACCGCGTAGATCACCATCACCTGCTGCTCGACCGGCATCGGCTGATACTGCGGCTGCTTGAGGATCTCTACCGTGCGCGCGCCGCGCTCGAGCTGCTTCTTCGTCGCTGCGTCGAGATCCGATGCGAACGATGAGAACGCCTCGAGCTCACGGTACTGCGCAAGGTCGAGACGCAGACGGCCTGCGACGCTCTTCATCGCCTTGGTCTGCGCCGCGCCACCAACGCGCGACACCGAGATGCCGACGTTCACCGCCGGCCGTACGCCGGCGTAGAAGAGATCGGCCTCGAGGAAGATCTGTCCGTCGGTGATCGAGATGACGTTCGTCGGGATGTACGCCGACACGTCGCCAGCCTGCGTCTCGATGATCGGCAGCGCGGTGAGCGAGCCGCCGGGCTTGAGGATCACCTTTCCGTCAACGACTCCCTGATCTTCGCGGAGCTTGGCCGCGCGCTCGAGCAGGCGGCTGTGGAGATAGAAGACGTCGCCCGGGTACGCCTCGCGTCCCGGCGGACGGCGCAGCACGAGCGAGATCTGACGGTACGCCGCTGCCTGCTTCGACAGATCGTCGTACACGCAAAGCGTTGGCTGGCCTTCGTTGTACATGAAGTACTCGGCCATCGCGCACCCGGAGTACGGCGCGATGTACTGCATCGGAGCCGGGTCGCCGGCGCTCGCGGAGACGACGATGGTGTAGTCCATCGCCCCCGCGTTGCGCAGCCGCTCAACCACCGACGCGACGGTCGATGCCTTCTGGCCGATCGCGACATAGACGCAGATGACGCCAGTGCCCTTCTGATTGATGATCGTATCGATCGCGATCGCCGTCTTGCCCGTGCCGCGATCGCCAATGATCAGCTCGCGCTGTCCGCGTCCGATCGGAATCATCGAGTCGATCGCCTTGATACCCGTCTGCAGCGGCTCCTTCACCGGTTGACGGACGATGATTCCCGGCGCCTCGCTCTCCACGCTGCGCGTGTGCTTGGCGTTGACGGGGCCGCGCTCGTCGATCGGGCGGCCGAGCGCATCGACGACGCGGCCGATCAGCTCGGGGCCGACCGGCACCTCGAGCACGCGTCCCGTGCGGCGGACCTCATCGCCCTCCTTCAGCTCGAGGTAGTCGCCGAGGATGACGGCGCCGATGTTGTCTTCTTCGAGGTTGAGCGCCAGCGCCGTAATGACGTTGTCCGTCTCGGAGGAAGTGGCCGCCAGCATCTCGCCGGCCATCGCTTTGGAGAGCCCGTAGATGCGGGCGATTCCGTCTTTCACCTCGAGGACCGTCCCCACTTCTTCGACATTGAGCTCGTTGAGGTCGGCGGCTTCGATCTCACGAAGGAGGATGTCCTTGATTTCGCCAGGACGGAGCGCGGTGTCAGTGGCCATTTGTCGGAACGGAGATTTTTTGGGGGGAGCTTGTGAAATTTATCACAAGCCCTCGCGTACTGCAACGCGGCTGCGTGTCCGTCCCTGAACGAACCGTTCCACGAGATCGATCGCCCTAAGACCAGACAGTGATGCGGGACGGGTGCTCGCGATTCGCTGAGTCGTCACGGCGAGGTGCGAAGACGAGGCGAACCCCAGCACCGACGCGACGTCCCGAACGTCGTACCCTGGGTTCTTCGAGAGCTCGGCGGCCGAGATGAGCCTCACCAGGTCTATCACCCGCTTGAGGTTGGGCGCATTTGCCCGGGCGAAGTTCCGGCTCAGGTGCTCCCGCGTGACGCCGACAGCACTCGCCAGCGTGCTCGTCGTCACAGGGCGGCCGGCGTACTGTACTATCGCAGACCACGTCCTGCGCTGGGTCTCGGTGAAGAGCGCAAGTCCGGGCGGCGGCTCGTCGAGCGCGCTGCGCAAACCTCGCCGAGTACGTGATGGGGCCGATGAGATTTCGCGCGCAGCCTTCGTCGACCGAGTCACAGAGCACGTCAGCAAGGCCGGCCGACACGGACCGCGCCAGTGTTGGGCCGTCCGTCGGCTTGTATGGAACGAGTCCGACGAAGGGCGTGCTCGGAAAATCGGTCGCACGTGCCGCGACCACGAAGCCCTCGTCGCCAAGACCGCCCAGGTCGACTATTGCTGCGTCGACGAGCTCGCGGCGCATCGCCGCGTTGAACTCGTCGAGCGCACGGACGGTGACCGTGCGCGATGTGCGGCGCGGGAACGCGGAGCGCACGAACGCGCGAGTCCGCTCGCGCGCGGCGTAGATGAGGATGCAGGGGATGGCTGCTGTGGATGATGCCTCGGTCGAAGCAGTCATCTAGACGCCGGCGAGTGCGCTGTCGAGCGTCGGACGCCCTTCGATGAACTGACGCACCACAGGATCGGTGGTGTCACGAATCTCGTCGACGGTTCCTACCTGTCGCACCTTCCCCTCGTAAAGCATGGCGATGCGGCTTCCGACGCTGTACGCACTTCGCATATCGTGAGTGATCACCACACTCGTCACACCCAGCCTCTCGCGCATCCGAATCATGAGCTCGTCGATGACTGCCGAAGTCACCGGATCGAGGCCCGTCGTGGGCTCGTCGTAGAGAATGTACTTGGGGCGCTTGGCGATCGCGCGCGCGATGCCGACGCGCTTGCGCATGCCGCCCGACAGCTCGGACGGAAACTTGGATTCGGTCCCCGGGAGATCGACAAGTGCGAGCGACTCAGTCACACGCTCGCGAATCTCGCGCTCCGAGAGCGTGCGCATCTTTCGGAGCGCCATCGCGACGTTGTCGCCGACGCTCATCGAATCGAACAGCGCGGCGAACTGGAAGACGTAGCCGATGCGCGCGCGCAGCTCGTACAGCTGCTCGCGCGGAAGCTCCGGAACCTCGAGCCCGTCGACGAAAACAGTGCCGCTATCGGGACAGAGCAGCCCGACGATGTGCTTGATGGCGACCGACTTCCCGGTTCCGGAATAGCCGATGATCACCATCGTCTCCCCCTCGTTCACGTCGAGCGTGAAGCCCTGGAGAACGTGCTTGGAGCCGAAGGACTTGTAGACGTTGTCGAGCTTGATCATTGTCGGCCGTAGGCCAACGCGCCCGTCGGGCGCAGCGTTCGGCGGTCAGCGTTCAGCGTCCCGGGAGAACTACGGCTCTCTGGCGCTGATTGCGCGTGTGATATCGAGGCAGCGAGCTTGCAGGGCGCGGCCCCATGCGCGCCTCTGACCGCGCGTCGTCCCTGAGCGCTGAACGCTGAACGCTGAACGCGAGCACTTCGCCGCTACGCGGCGAAGCTGCTCAGCGCCCTGCCGACATCTCCTTCGCGAAGACGCTTGAGCGCGCGGTCGCGAAGCTGACGCACACGCTCACGAGTGACGCCGAGCATCGAGCCGATTTCCTCGAGCGTGTGCTCGCGGCCGCCCTCGAGACCGAAGTAGAGCCTCAGCACTTTCGCGTCGCGCGGCGGAAGTGTGCGAAGAGCGCTCTCGATCTCATCGTTGAGGAAGCGGTTCATCGCCTCTTCTTCGGTGTCGGGCATCTCGTCTGCAACGAAGCGCTCGATCAGCGAGCGGTCGCCTTCCGGATCCATCGGTGCATCGAGACGCACGTCGCCGGTGTTGAGCGCCGCGAGCGACTGCACCACATCGACCGAGAGGCCGGTGATCTGCGACAGCTCGTGCGGAGTTGGCTCACGGCGAAGCTTCTGCCGCAGGATCTCGGACGCCTTGATGATGCGCGAGAGATCGGCGGTGCGATTGAGCGGCACGCGAACCGTGCGTCCCTGTCGCGCGAGCGACGAGAGAATCGCCTGCCGGATCCACCACACGGCGTACGAGATGAACTTCACGCCCTGATCCGGATCGAACTTGCGTGCAGCAGTGAGCAAGCCGACGTTCCCTTCACCGATCAAGTCGATGAGTGGAAGCCCGCGGTTCTGATATTTCTTGGCGACCGAGATCACGAAGCGCAGGTTGCGCTTGACGAGCTCCTGCAGCGCATCCTGATCACCAGCGCGAATCTTGCGCGCGATGTCGATCTCCTCTGTTCCCTTGAGGAGTGGATACGTGCTGACCTCGTACAGGTACTGGTCGAGAATGTCGCGCTCGGGCTCGCTCGGAGCGATCCCGGCCGGCGAGGTCCCGGATCCTCGGCGGCGACGCTGTTTTACTTCGGCCATGGTAGCCTCTTATGCTCTATATGAATCAGACGCCGCGAGTGAAGCAGCGGCGCTGAAATCGTGTGGGAGTGACTGCGCTCACACAGTTGAGCGCGCGGTGCAAGATACCGGCCGGAAGGCGCGTGTCTAGCCCTTGTCTCGTATCGAAATTCTTGACTTTCAGGGTACCCCAGAATATCCTTCGCGGTTCCTGCCGGGCGCCTTTATGAGAGTGAAAACAGCGCGTTCGGTGAGGGGCGGTAGCTCAGTTGGTAGAGCGCTTGAATGGCATTCAAGAGGTCAGGGGTTCGATCCCCCTTCGCTCCACTGGGCAGAACGGATGTTTGAAGATTTGCGGGAGTAGCTCAGTTGGTAGAGCACAACCTTGCCAAGGTTGGGGTCGCGGGTTCAAGTCCCGTCTCCCGCTCTGTCCGGCGCAACAGCTGGACCAGAGTCACCATAGTAGCGCAGGGCGGTTAGCTCAGTTGGTTAGAGCGCCACGTTGACATCGTGGAGGTCACAAGTTCGAGTCTTGTACCGCCCATGGCATTACGAGAGACAGTAGGCGGTTGCAAGACCGGTATGCGCCCGTAGCTCAATTGGATAGAGCATCTGACTACGGATCAGAAGGTTGGGGATTCGAGTTCCTCCGGGCGCACTTCCACCAAATTCACGATATTTGTCCCCGCTACCGCATACGGTACCGGGGATTTTTTTCGCGCAGCGGCGGAGGTTGCGATGCTCGGCAAGCGACAGACGACCAGGCTCGACGGCGCAGCTCTCGGCCGCGCGCAGACTACGGAAGCCGCGCGTTGCGGTGGCGCTCCTCTTCCTTCAACTCAGCATCGCCGGCTGCAGCGACGCGACGACGAAGCATCCGGCGCCGTTCGCTGGCACGTGGAGTGACGGCGCAGGCTTGACGCTCACACTGCGCGCTGACGGCACTGCAACGGTGAGTCGCGGTACGTCGATCGATGGTGAGTGGACCGTCTCGGGCGACAGCGTCCAAACGATTATGTGTGGGGGAGCGAGACGCGGTGGGCGCCGACTGCCAGTCCGCAAGTATCGCAGGCGACGTGCTCACGTGGGGAAACCACACGCTTCAACGCCGTTGACACACCGGCGCGACTTTACATGTCGCGCCGGAAGAGGTTACCGCGTGTTGGTGCTCGCGCTGCTCGTGACGGGCTGCGCTCCAGGCACCATGCTTCCCCGCTTCTCAGCGGCGAGATCGGCGGACAGAGCGGCCAGGGCTTGCTGTGCGACCGTCGCATTGCCACTCGTGATGGCCGCGACGAACGTCTGAAGATCGTTCTGCACGGCTTGGAGTGCCGACTGCGGACTCTGCGCGATCTGCGCCGGCTCGTACAGCGGCCAGGTGGACGCCTGCAGCGATGGCAACAGCCGCTGGGCGGCCGCCATGTCGCCGTTCTGCACTGCGGCGAACAGCTTGCTGGCGTCGCTCACGTAAGCGTCCTGCCAGGACGAGCCGGGTAGATTCTGCCCAGCCCCGGACGCCGAAGATGTGGCAGCGCTATTCGCAGCGATGCTGGCGGCGACGGGCGTCACGATCGGCGCGGCGCCAATCGGTGATATCGATCCAATTATTCCAGATGAGGTGATACTCATAATTCGGCTCCTCGCGACAGCGAGCAACAGGTGCGCGTTCCTAGCTAGAGATACTGCGGGAGAGTCTCGACTGGAGAGCCCAGCTAGTTGAGTCTCAGGCGCACGCCCGGCCGGCGTGCTGCGCCCGGTCACACAGGGCGGCGAGCTCCGGATCGCTCAATTTGTCCCATTGCGAGGGAACAGGTGCGTACTGGCGCGTTTCGATACGCCTGAGCAGCGCAACGCTCATCCGAAGAAAGCAGAGCCAACCCCGCTCGAAGCCGAAGATCGCGGGGGCAGCCGGCGCGTTGTGGTAGCGACGCTCCATGAACGTCCGACGCTCCAATGCGCGGCGCTCGGCGGCCCGACGCGCTGCCGCAGCACGCCTTGCGTCGCGTCGCTCACGCTGCCGCCTCTCTCGCTCGCGACGAGCATGCTCGCGGCGATCGGTGATCGATCTGACCACGCGCGCCTGTGGGACGACCGCCCACACTTCCCAGCTGTCACCGGAATCCGGGTGCACGAATCGGCGGACGACACCGCGGGGATCGGGGGGTTGGGAAGTCTGGGTGGCTCATGCGCGCCCCAATTTGCACGCCGCGTGCCGGTACCGGGTGTTTCGGTCAGGCGCGGCGCATCGAATCCGACCTCGAGACAACTCGCTGGCGCGTGTTCCACGAGCGGGCTATTCTCTGCGCACCATCAACCTGACCGACGATGAAACCAATGCTCCGCGCGCTCGCCATCGGTGCCTTCACACGTACTCGTCGTCTCTCCAGCGCTCCTGGCGCAGGCAACGCGCACGACGACACCCGAGTCGAGCGCTGACCCGTTTCTCTGGCTCGAGCAGGTATCGAGTCCGCGCTCGATGGCCTGGGTGAAGGCCGAGAACGCGAAGACTGTCGCCGTGCTCGAGCGCGATCCGCGCTATCCGACGCTCTACGCCGATGCGCTGAAGCTAGCCGAGAGCCGCGACCGTATTCCGTACCCGACAATCATCGGCGGCGAGGTCTACAACTTCTGGCAGGACGCGGAGCATACTCATGGAGTGTGGCGCCGCACCACGCTCGCGAGCTATCGAAGCGCGTCGCCGACGTGGACCACGGTGCTGGATCTCGATGCACTCTCCAGGGCGGAGAAGGCGAACTGGTTCTGGAAAGGCGCCTCATGCGCAGAGCCGGCAGAGCAGCGCTGTCTGATCAGTCTGTCCGACGGCGGCGAGGATGCAGTGACCGTCCGCGAGTTCGATCTGCCGAGTGCGAGCTTCGTCGTGGGCGGCTTCACGCTGCCGCACGGCAAGCAGAACGTCGCGTGGGAGAACGCGAACACGATCCTCGTCGCGCGCGAGTGGGCGCCAGGCGAGATGACGAAGTCGGGGTACGCGTACGTGGTGAAGCGGCTGGCACGCGGGCAACCGTTATCGGCGGCAGTGGAGGTGTTTCGCGGGCAGCCGAGCGATGTGAGCGCGGGACCCTTCACGCTTCACGACGGCGACGGCCATCAGGCGACATTGGTGCGGCGCGGGCCGAGCTTCTTCGAGAACGAGTACTCCATCGAGACTCCGCGCGGCTTCGAGAAACTCGCGGTGCCACTCAAAGCGTCCGTGTCGGAGCTCGTGCGCGGGCAGCTCGTGATCGGCCTGAACTCGCCGTGGACAGTGGATGGGAGAACTTTCAGCGCGGGCTCGGTCGTGTCGGTTCCATTGAGCGCTGTCGTGGCGAATCCGTCGGCGCTCACGCCGACGCTTGATCGTCGCGCCGGGCGCACGCGAGGCGATCGAGCAGACGTCGGCGACGCGTGACGCGCTCGTGGTGACCGAGCTCGACAACGTGCGTGGCCGCGCTTTCGTTTACTCGCAGGGCGCAGACGGCGCGTGGACGCGAACGCAGCTTCCGCTTCCCGAGAACAGCTCGATATCGGTAGTCGATACCGACATCCACTCGAACACGGCGCTGCTGAGCGTCACCGGCTTTCTGACGCCGAGCTCGGTGTGGCTGGCCGACGTTCACTCGGATGCGGTCGAGAGCATCAAGTCTCTTCCGGCGCAGTTCGACGCGACGCGCGACACGGTGGAGCAATTCGAAGCGACGTCAACTGATGGGACGCGTATCCCTTACTTCGTGGTGCATCAGCGCGGAATGAAGCTCGACGGGGCCAACCCGACGATTCTCTACGCTTACGGCGGATTCCAGGTTTCGGAGACGCCGAGCTATTCGCCGACGCTCGGCAAGCTGTGGCTGGAGCGCGGTGGTGTGTGGGTGCTCGCCAACATTCGCGGCGGCGGTGAGTTCGGTCCTGCGTGGCATGAGGCAGGTCTCAAGACGCACAGGCAAGTGATATACGACGATTTCGCGTCGGTTGGTCGCGATCTGATACGTCGTGGGATCACGAGCACGCGGCACTTGGGGATCGAGGGCGGATCGAATGGTGGTCTGCTGATGGGGGTGGAGTTCACGCAGCATCCGGAGCTGTGGAATGCGGTGGACATACAGGTGCCGCTGCTCGACATGCTTCGATACGAGCAGATCGAAGCGGGCGCATCGTGGGTTGGCGAGTATGGGAGCGTCGCGAACCCTGACGAGCGAGCATTTCTCGCGTCCATCTCACCGTACAACAACCTGCGCGAGGGTGTGAAGTATCCGGAGCCGCTGATCTGGACCACTACGAAGGATGATCGTGTTGGTCCGCAGCACGCGCGCAAGTTCGCGGCGAAGCTCAGCGCGATGGGGGTTCCGTATCTCTTTTACGAAGTGACCGAAGGCGGTCACGGCTCGGGCGCGAGTCTGACGGAACGGGCGCACACGACTGCGCTCGAGATGACTTACTTCACCGAGAAGCTGATGGATTGAGCGCTGCGTGCTCGCCATGTCGCGGTCGCATGATGCGTCGCGGGCACTGGCGGGGCGCGCCGGCGGATAATATATCCAGTATCCACGACCTACCAACCCGCACCCAAGCAACGACACATGACGATGAGCGTCGAAGGGCTCCGCAGTGACGAGGCAGCTACTGGATTCTCGATCGCCAGAGGCCTGGCGGTCCTGGCACTGCTCGCTGGCGCGCTGATCGCCGGCGCCGACGCCCGCGAGCGCGCAGCGCGGCCCAGCGGCGCCGACAGGACCACTCCGGCCGCAACCATTCCAGTTCGAGCTGCTCGGTCCGGCAACCGGCGGAAGGATCTCCGCCATCGTCGGCGTCCCCGGCGACGCGCGCACCTGGTACGTCGGCTCCGCGTCAGGCGGCGTGTGGAAGTCGTCGGACAGCGGGAGCACGTTCGTTCCGGTTTTCGACAGCATGAAGGTGCAGGCGATCGGCGCGCTCGCCATCGCGCAGTCCGAGCCGAACACGGTGTGGGCGGGCACCGGCGAGGCGTGGGCAATACGAGACGCGGACGTGATGGGGGACGGGATCTACAAGTCCACCGACGCAGGAAAGACGTGGACGAACATGGGATTGCGCGAGACGGGACGCATCGGACGAATCATCGTCAACCCGACGAATCCCAACATCGTCTTCGTATGTGCGCTCGGCCGCGCGACGGGACCGCAGCAAGAACGTGGCGTCTATCGCACCACCGACGGCGGCCGCACGTGGACGCGCAGTCTCTTCGTGGATCCAGGCACCGGGTGCTCCGGGCTCACCATGGACGCTCACGATCCCAACGTGCTCTTCGCCGGAATGTGGCAGGTGGTGATGCACACGTGGGCGATGTTCGGCGGCGGCCCGTCGAGCGCGATCTACGTCACACGCGACGGCGGCGCAACATGGTCGAGGGTGCAGGACGCTGGACTTCCCAAGGAGCCGCTCGGCAAGATCGACGTCGCAGTAGCGCCGACAGACTCGAAGCGAGTCTATGCGCTCATTCAGACAGCAAATCAGGGATCAGTGTGGCGCTCCGACGACGGCGGACACTCGTGGCGAGTGTCGAACTGGGAGCGCGATCTGATCGGGCGCGCGGGATACTACATCAACATCAAGGTCTCGCCAGCCAATGAGAACGACGTGGCAGTCGCGAGCAGCAGCGACTGGCAATCGCTCGACGGCGGAGTGACGTTCAAGGAAGTGCCGTGGGGCGGCGACAACCACGACATCTGGTTCGATCCGACGAATGCGGACCGCTTCGGCGTGACCGACGACGCCGGCGCACACATCACCAACAACAACGGAAAGAGCTTCACTACTGTCACGCTGCCGAACGGGCAGATGTACCACGTCGCTGTCGATTCGCAGGTACCGTACTGGGTCTACACCAATCGACAGGACAACGGAACGATGCGCGGCGAGAGCAACTCTCCGGAGATGCTCCCCGGGCGACGCCCGTTCGCTCGCCCTCGTCCGGACAGCGCCGCTGACACAACGCGGCGCGGCAACAATCGCGGGCTCACACCGCGCGACAGCGTCGTGTCGCGCATGACGCGGCGTCACGCCGGCGCGAAATGCAAGTCAGGCAGACGAGGGCGGGACGTTCGCGTTCGTGTCCGGCAGAACGCCGTGGGAGCACGGGCTCGGCGGATGCGAATCCGGCTTCACGCTGCCGGATCTCGACGACCCTAACATCGTCTGGGCGAGCTGCTACGGCGACGAGGTGACGCGCTATGACGATCGCACGAAGCTCGCGCACTCGGTGAGTCCGTGGATTCACACGCTGGATTCTCCGCCGAACGAGACCAAGTACCGGTGTCACTGGACACCGCCGCTCGCTATCGACCCGTTCGACTCCAAGACGGTCTACTACGGCTGCCAGGTGATCTTCAAGACATCGGATCGCGGCCAGACCTGGAGCGTGATAAGCCCCGATCTCTCGACGCGGGACCCGTCGCGCATCGTCTCGTCGGGCGGAATCGTCGCCGACAACCTCGGACAGTTCTACGGCGAAGTGGTGTTCGCGATCGCACCGTCGGAGATCCAGCGCGGACTCATCTGGGCCGGCACGAACGACGGTCAGCTCTGGTACACGACCAACGGCGGCGGCGCGTGGACCAACGTGTCACGCAACATGAAAGGACTTCCTGCGTGGGGAACGATTCGGAAGATCGAGCCGTCGCACTTCGATCCTGCGACTGCCTACGTTGCGATCGATTTCCACATCATGGACAACCGCAAGCCGTACGTGTACAAGACGACGGACTTCGGAAAGACGTGGACCAACATCACGAGCGACCTGCCGGCTGACGGACCGCTCGACTACGTCATGGCAGTGACCGAGAACCCCAACCGCAGAGGGATGCTGTTCGCGGGGACGGGCCACGGGTTCTTCTATTCGCTGGACGATGGCGGTCACTGGAAGCAGTTCAGCGCAGGGCTCCCTGCGTCGCCGGTCACATGGATCGTGGTGCCGAAGCGTTGGCACGACGTGGTAGTCTCGACTTACGGACGCGGCATCTACGTGTTGCGCGACATCGCGCCGCTCGAGAGCGAGTCTGCGCGAACAGCCGCGGAGCCACGACTCTTCACGCCGCATATCGGCTACAGGCAAGCGCGCAGCGGCCGCGCGGACATCACGTTCGACCTGCCGACGCGCTGCCGATCGCGCAAAGCTCGACATACTCGACGCGGCTGGCACTGTCGTGCGCAGCTACGCACTGCGTCCGCGCGAAGGGCTCAATCGTGTTCCGTGGGATCTCCGCTACGACGGGCCGCCGCAGGTCGCGCTTCGGACTGCAGCGCCAGACAATCCTCACATCTGGGACGAGCCGCGCTTCAAGGGACAGACGACTCGCCCGGTGATCCACTGGGGGATCGAGGGACCGGTGAGGACGGGTCCGATCGCTGCGCCGGGACACTACACCGTGCGCCTCACGGTGGATGGGAAGGACTACACCCAGTCGCTCGATGTCATTCGCGATCCGCAAGCTCGCGTCATCCGACGCCGAGCTCGCAGCATCGACGGCCACGCAAGTCCGCATCCGCGACGACATGAAGCAAGCCGTCACGATGATCAACAACCTCGAGATCATGCGGAAGAAGGCGGAGGACGAGCGCACTGCGGCGTCCGCGTCGGGCGACGTCGCATCGCGCCTGAGTGCGCTCGAGGGGAAGCTCTTCGACACCGAGCTGCAGCTCATCTCACGCGCGAATCTCGAAGGCGACGACAAGTATTACGTCGAACCGTACAAGGTCTACATGAATCTCGTTTGGTTGTACGGTGAGATCGGGAATGGCGCGGGCGATGAAGCTGGTGGCGCAGATTACGCGCCGACTACCCAGTCGCTCGAGGTGCTCGCGCAGATCGAGAAGGACCTCGCTGCAGCACGCGTAGCGTACGATGCCGTGCTCAGCAACGACGTTGCTGCCTTCAACAAGGCAGCGGAAGGACATGTCGCACCGATCACTCCTGAGCTGACGCAAGCGAGGCGCTGACGCGCTTCGGCTTGCTCAGCTGCAATGCAAAGAAGGCGGCTCCGAGCTCGGAGCCGCCTTCTTTGCTTGAATCACTGCTGCGGGAGCGGCTTCGTCCTCTTGCCCCACATCGGTGGTGGTGGCTCCTGGGTGAGACGCGTCGCAGGATGCTCGCTCAGCATCTGCATCGCGACGGCGACCGCCCGCTCGAGCTGAGCGTCGTGACCGGCGGCGACATCTTTGGGCCAGTCCTCAACCTCGACGTTGGGAGTGATTCCCTCGTTCTCCACGGCCCAGTGCCCGTCGCGCGAGAAGAATCCGCCGCGCGGCGCGTACATGATTCCGCCGTCGACGAAAAGAGGTGTGTCCCATATGCCGACCAGCCCGCCCCACGTCCGCTCGCCCACGAGCGGGCCGACCTGACGCAGCTTGAACATGTATGGCATGAGATCGCCACCCGAGCCCGACATCTCGTTGATGATCATCACCTTCGGGCCCCAGATTCCCGCGGCGGGACTCGTGAACGGATAGCGCGCACCGACTGGATTGTTGAAGTACCCGTCGATCTTGCGCTGCAGCACGTCAATGATGTAGTCGGCCGCAGAGCCACCGCCGTTGTAGCGCTCATCGACGATGGCGCCCTTCCGATCCTGCTGCGCGAAGTAGTAGCGATTGAAGCTCGTGTAGCCTTCCTGTCCCGTGTTCGGAAGATGGACGTACGCGAGCTGACCGTGCGAGAGCGAATCGACTATATGGCGATTGCGCTCCACCCACGCGCGCGCACGAAGTCCAGCATCGTTGGACACGGGGATGACGGTGACGCGTCGCGCGCCCTCGGGCGTTGGGCGCGAAGAGACAGTGATCACCGTTTGATGATTCGCAGTCCCGTCGAACAACCTGTAGACGTTGTCGCCCGCGGCCAGATCGTTTCCGTTCACGGCGAGGATGTAGTCGCCAACGTGAACGTCCACGCCAGGTGCCGTGAGCGGTGCGCGCAGCTCGGGATTCCAGCTATCGGTTCCGTAGATGCGCGTCACACGATAGCGCCCGTTCTCGACGGCGAAGTCGGCGCCTAGTAGTCCGACATCGGGCTGCGGGACCGCGGGCATGTCGCCGCCGCGAACGAAGGAGTGACCGATCGCGATCTCCGATCCCATCATGTCGAGCAGATAGTTGAGATCTGCGCGATGCATCACGTAGGGCAGCAGCTGGCCGTACATCTGCTTCATGCGTGGCCAGTCGGTGCCCTGCAGATTCTTCACGTAGATGTAGTCGCGCTGGTTGCGCCATCCCTCGTCGAAGATCTGCTTGAACTCGGCCTTGGGATCGACGAGCATGCGAAGCTGCGCATTGAGCTTTCCCTGTCCCGCCGCGGGCGCGGCGGCTGCGGTGGCATCTATCAGAAACAGGCCACCGGCAGCGCCCGGGGTGCGGTAAAGCAGCTTCTTGCCGTCTGCACTCACGAAATATTGCGCGACGTTTGTCGCGTACTGCGTGGCCTTGCGGTCCTTGAGCTGATATCGATGGATGGTCGCGCCGCCGAGGGGATTCTCCGCGGTTCCCGTCTGTGGAACGTCCTCGACGAAGAACACTGTCCCCGCCTGCCCTGCACGCAGCTCGGTGTAGCTTCGGGGCGCTATCGCAGAAACGGCAACCACACGCTGCTGGAGTCCGTCGAAGTCGATGTCGACTCGATGGCGCGCAGCGAGCATCGCCTTGAGCGAATCCGACGGCGGCCCACTCACGCTCGATGTGTCTGCCACGACGCGTGGACGAGGACGCGGCGCCGGAGTGGGCGGGAGCCCGGGCACAGCGTTAGCGATGCCGGAGTCTTCGTCGCTCTCGGGGAGCAGCGGCGACGGGTCGGTCTTTTTGAGCACCGCGAGGTAGAGCGACTCCGACTCACTGTGCCCGTAGCTCGACATGTCGAGCCAACCGCTGCCGAGTGCGAGATCGGTCGATGCGAGGAACCAGAGATACTTGCCGCTAGCGTCCCAGACCGGCCACGTCGCGTCGGCGAGACCGTCGGTGACCTGGTGCGTCGCGCCTGTCTCGACGTCGTAGACGAAGATCGCGCGGTAGAGCGACGGCAGGCGCTTCGAGTACGCGATCCAGCGTGAATCGGGACTCCATGTCGGATCGAGGGAGCGCGTGGGAACCATCCACTCATCACCACCAATGTCGGTGGCTTTACCGCTAGCGACGTCGACCACCCACAGGCGAAGATTCGTATCGTGAAAGAGGATGTGCTTGCCGTCCGGAGACCACGCCGGTGTGTAGTAGTGCGTCGGATGCGGAAGCGCGATGGAGCGTGGCGCGACGCTGCCGTCCGCCGACGCGATGACGAGCTCGTACTCACCGGATTTGTCGCTGAAGTATGAGATCATCTTGCCATCCGGCGACCACGCCGGATCGCGCTCGGCCGATCCGCTGGACTGCGTGATGTTGCGGACGTCGCCCTTCTCGGCGGGGATCGTGAAGATGTCTCCGCGCGCTTCGATCGCCGCGCGCTTGCCGGTCGGGGAGAGCGCGATGCTCGCTATGTTCCGCGACACGTCCTTCCATTGCGGCATCATCCACGGGAAATCGCCCGCGGCGGTGATGTTGACGATGTGCTCGCGGCCGGTCGCTGGGTCGAGCTCGTGAACATATCCGGCCTGCTCGAACACGATTGCGCCTGCGCCGGAGTCGAGCGTCTTGACGTCGAAGTCGCTGAAGTTGGTGATCTGCTTCAGTGCCTTGGTCTCGGTGTTGTACGCCCAGATGTTCGATACACCGTCGCGGTCGGAGAGAAAGTACACGCTCTGGTTGCCGACCCAGACCGGATCCATCTCCTTCGAGTTGGGGCGCGGGATCGTGTCCACATCGAGCGTGTGAGTGTCGACGATCCAGATCGGGCGGTTCTGTCCGCCGCGATAGTTGCGCCGCTCCTCATCCCACGAATTGTTCATCCGGTACGCGATGTGGCGTCCATCGGGCGAGATCTTGCCCTGGTACGCGCGGTACATCGGCAGCGGCACGGGATCGCCACCGGTCACCGACACCGTGAACCAGCGCGGCTCCGGTGACGGAAGATTGGACGATTGCGTGGATGAGAACACGATCGACTTCCCGTCGGGCGTCCACCCCTGTACCAGGTCCGGCGCCGGGTGCCATGTGAGTCGCTTGCGGCTCACCGCCTTCTGCGGGAACGACGTACACGTCCATGTTGCCGCCGTATTCCGCGCTGAACGCGATCCATTTACCGTCGGGCGAGAAGTGCGGGTTCGTCGTCTCACCCTGGAAGCTCGTCACGCGACGCGCGGCTCCCCCTGCACGCGGCACGACCCACACGTTGTTGGCATAGGTGAAAGCGATCTCGGTCGCCGCGACCGTCGGCGAGCGCAGCAATCGCGTCTGCGCGGCGACGAGTGAGGGCGCGAGCGAGAGGAGGAACAGTGCAGAGAACGATCGATGCATTTGGATCCGTCCCGCGGTTGGTGTATGCAGATGGTTCGCGATTCGCCCGTCGAAAATGCACGCGTGCCGTGCGGCACGCCAGCGACGCTCTACATCCGCGGCAATCGGGACGGCGATCGAGACCTTCGGCACGCGAAGTGCCTTCCGACGAGTATGACAACTCCCGCTCTGGAGCTACGATTGCGGCCTGGTAGAATCTCAGCGACGGTCTGCAGCGGCGGGCCGGGATGATCGCGGATGAAGCCGAGCGCGCACCGACCGACGTGCCTGCCGAGCAGCGCGACATCGCCGCGCCGGAACTGAAGCCGGAACCCAAGCCGGACCTCGACAAGACGGAGGCCGCGGTCACGAGCCCGCGCACGCGCTCCGTAGCGATGACGGTCGTCGCTGTGCTTCTCGTGCTCTACACGCTCTATTTCGCGCGTGACCTCATCCTGCCCGTCACCTTCGCGGTACTGCTGAGCTTCTTGTTCAGCCCGCTCGTCCGCGCGCTCACGCGCATCCACGTACCGACCGCATTCGGTGCCGGGATAGTAATCGTCGCGCTGCTCGCCGCGCTATCGGCGGGTGCGTATGGGCTCGCCGGTCCCACGCAGCGCTGGCTCGCATCGGCGCCCGCAAACGCTCGCCGAGGCGCAGATCAAGCTGCGATCGGTGCTTCGCCCGGTCGAGCAGGTGACCAACACGGCGGAGCAGGTGGCCGCGGGCACCGCGACGACTCCAGCGACGAGCAGACAGCGAAGACCGGCGGAGGTCGTCGTGCAGGGGCCGAGTCTCGTGTCGCGCCTTTTCGGAACGACGCGGCGCTTCCTCGCCGGTACGCTCGAGACGCTCGTCCTGCTTTTTTTCCTGCTCGGCTCGGGCGATCTCTTTCTGCAGAAGCTCATCAAGGTGCTCCCGAACCTGCGTGAGAAGCGCGCCGCCGTTCACATCGCGCGCGAAACGGAGACGGCGATCTCGACGTACCTCGTCACCGTGTCGCTGGTGAACGTCACCGAGGGAGTCGTGGTGACCGCAGCGATGTACCTCGTTGGGATGCCGACACCGGCGCTCTGGGGCGCGATGGTAGCGCTCTTCGAGTTCATCCCGTACCTCGGCGCCGCGGCGGCGGTCGTGATCCTGGCGATCGCGGGTCTCACTACGTTCGACAACATCGGCCATGCGTTGCTCGCGCCTGCGATCTACCTCGCCATCAATCTGGTACAGGCGAACCTCGTGACGCCACTCGTGTTCGGGCGAAGGCTCGCGCTCAATCCCGTAGCGGTCTTCCTCGGACTGTCATTCTGGTTCTTCGTGTGGGGAGTTCCTGGCGCCTTTCTCGCCGTTCCGCTCATCGCGACGTTCAAGATCTTCTGTGACAACATCGAGTCACTCGCGGCGATCGGCGAATTTCTCGGCAAGCGCGACGAGCACGAGCGTCGAGAGACTGTGCGTCTGACGAAAGTCTAGCGCGAGTGAACGCTCACTCGCTCCACGCGAGCGTACCGCGCGCCCATGTCGCGACGCAGCGCCGATCACCGTACCAGTAGGGAATCTCTCGCACGTCGTCGCAATCCCACAACGCCAGATCCGCCGCGAAGCCCGTCGCAATCTGACCCGTCTCTTCAGCGAGCGAGAGCGCTGCGGCGGCGTTCACGGTCGTCGCGAGAATGACTTCCGCGACGCTCATCCGAAGCTGACTCACGCCCATCGTCATGATGAGCGGAAGACTGACCGTCGGCGACGTGCCCGGATTGAAATCGGTCGCGAGCGCGACTGCGGCACCGCGCTCGATGAGCTCACGCGCTGGCGCCTGCTGCGTGCGCCCGAGGAAGAACATGGTCCCCGGAAGAAGTGTCGCGACCGTGCTCGACGCGGCCAGCGCGGCGATGCCGGCGGACGATATCGCCGCGAGATGATCCGCCGACACCGCGCCGAGCGATGCGGCAAGCTCGGCGCCGCCCGAAGGCTCGAGCTCGTCGGCGTGGAGCTTCGCGCCGAGACCGGCGGCGGCGGCGCGAGTGAGAATCTCGCTGCTCTCCTCGACTCGTGAAGACGCCCGGCTCGCAGAAGACGTCGGCGAACCGAGCGAGACGTTCCGTCCGCGACCACTGGGAGAATCTCATCTAAGAGAAGAGCGATGTAATCGCGTCTGCCGTTCTCCCGTCTCGCGAAACTCGAGAGGGATCTCGTGAGCGCCGAGCCATGTTGGAACGAGCCTGAGCTTGCACTCTTGCTGCAGGCGCCGCACGACGCGCAGTGTCTTGAGCTCATCGTCGAGGCTGAGACCATAGCCGGACTTTATCTCGATCGTGGTCGCGCCGTATGACCCGAGCCGCGCGATTCGGTCGCTGGTGAGATGCAGCAGCTCATCCTCCGAGCGCGCGCGCAGATCGCGGACCGACGAATGGATTCCGCCGCCGCGTCGCGCGATCTCCATGTAGCCGACGCCGCTCGCGCGCTCCTCCTGCTCCTCGTAGCGCGGCTTGCCGAACACGGCGTGAGTGTGCGAGTCGATGAGCCCCGGCGTGAGCACGCGTCCGCCGCAGTCCGTGACTATGGCGCGCGGAAAGGAGCGCTCGATCTCGTCACGCGTACCCACTCGTTCGATGCGCCCGCCGCGTACTGCAAGGCAACCGTTCTGTATGATACCGGTGTCGTCGAGCTCCGCGCCGCGTCGTGCGCGAGCCGGCCCTGCGCATGTGACGAGCTGCGAAGTGTTGACGAAGATCGTCGCGTCGTCGGCGCGATCCGGCATCAGCGACCGAGCGGAATCGTAAGTCCGTGCGCCGCGGCCGTAGCGCGAGCGGTGTCGTAGCCGGCATCCGAATGACGCAGCACGCCCATCGCCGGATCGTTGGTGAGCACACGCTCGATACGCTCGCGCATCTCCGGCGTTCCGTCGGCTACCACTACCTGTCCCGCGTGAAGTGAGTTGCCGATGCCGACGCCACCGCCGTGGTGGAATGACACCCAGCTCGCGCCGCTCGCGGTATTGACGAGTGCGTTGAGGATCGGCCAATCAGCGACTGCGTCGGTGCCGTCGAGCATCGACTCCGTTTCCCTGAACGGCGACGCGACACTTCCAGTATCGAGGTGATCGCGCCCGATCACGATAGGTGCGCTTATCTCGCCCCGCGCTACGAGATCATTGAGCGCGACACCGAACTTCGCGCGTGCACCCTGCCCGAGCCAGCAGATGCGCGCGGGCAATCCCTGAAAATGGATCTTCTCGCGCGCAAGAGTGATCCATCGCCTCAGGTGCTCGTCGTCCGGGAAGAGATCCAGTACGAGCTCGTCGGTGCGCGCTATGTCGCGCGGATCGCCGGAGAGCGCGGCCCATCTGAACGGCCCCTTCCCTTCGCAGAAGAGCGGCCTGATGTACGCAGGTACGAAGCCCGGGAAGTCGAACGCGTTCTGCAGGCCAGCGTCGAACGCGACGGTGCGGATGTTGTTGCCGTAGTCGAACGTCACCGCGCCCATCCCCTGCAGCGCGAGCATGGCTTCGACATGCCTCACCGCGCTCGCCGTCGATCGCCGCACGTACTCGTGGGGATCGCTCTGCCGGAGCTCGTCCGCATCGCCGAGTGACATGCCTGCGGGCACGTAGCCGTTCAGCATGTCGTGCGCGCTCGTTTGATCGGTGAGCACGTCCGGAACAAAGCCGCGCCGGACGAGCTCGGGCATCACGTCGGCAGCGTTTCCCACGAGCCCGACTGACAATGGAATTCCGGAATCGCGCGCTCCGCGCATCCATGCCAGCGCTTCGTCCAGATCGCGGGTCTTTCTGTCGCAGTAACCCGTCTCGAGTCGCTTGTCGATTCGTGCTTCCGACACTTCGACACCGAGAAACGCTGCTCCCATCATTGACGCGGCGAGCGGCTGTGCGCCGCCCATACCGCCAAGTCCCGCACTCACCACTATGCGTCCAGATAGCGTGCCGCCAAAGTGCTTGCGCGCCACTGCGCCAAACGTCTCGTACGTCCCCTGGACGATTCCCTGCGAGCCAATGTAGATCCACGACCCGGCGGTCATTTGACCATACATCATGAGCCCGCGCCGCTCGAGCTCCCTGAAGTGGTCCCACGTCGCCCAGCGACCGACGAGATTGCTGTTGGCGATGAGCACGCGCGGCGCATGCGGCCCGGTTCGCAGCACTCCGACGGGTTTCCCACTCTGGACGAGCAGCGTCTCGTCGCCCTCGAGCTCGCGAAGCTCGCGCACGATCGCATCGAAAGCTTCCCAACTGCGCGCCGCCTTCCCCGTCCCACCATATACGACGAGATCGTCAGGGCGCTCGGCCACTTCCGGATCGAGGTTGTTCATGAGCATTCGAAGCGCCGCTTCCTGCTGCCACCCTTTGCAGGAGATCTCAACGCCTCGCGGTGCTCGCACGGCTCTGGCTCCCTCACTCATCGATCGGCATCCCAATCATCGAGGCATTCGTCGAAGCGTTGCGCGGAGATGAGCTGCGATATCGCATTGATGTCCGGCGCGAGAACGCGATCACGATCGAGGTGCGCGACATCCTCCCGCACGATTGCGCGCGCGCGTGCGACGCCCTCGCTCGGCGTTAGCGGCGCGCGGAATTCCACCCCCTGCGCGCCGCACATCAGCTCGATCGCAAGCACGTTGCGCACGTTCGCGGCGATGCGACGCGCCTTCCACGCCGCACCCATCGCCATCGGGACTACGTCTTCCTTGCTGCCGTCCGTCGGGATGCTGTCCACACTCGATGGATGTGCGAGCACCTTGCACTCACTCGTGATCGACGCGGCAGTCACCTGTGCCATCATGAAGCCTGAATTGGTCCCGGCATCGGCGGAGAGGAACGGTGGAAGCCCCTCGTTCAGATCCGGATGCACGAGTCTGTCGGTCCGCCGCTCACTCATCACGGCGATATTCGTGAGCACGATGGCGAGAAAATCGAGCGCCATGGCGACCGACTGCCCATGAAAGTTTCCACCGCTCAGCATCTCGCCGTCGTCGAAGACCAGCGGATTGTCGGTGGCCGCGTTGAGCTCGCGACTGACAATCTGCTCGATCCATGTGAGAGCGTCCAGCACTGGGCCGTAAACCTGCGGGACACACCGCAAGCCATACGCGTCCTGCACACGTCTGTCACCGGTTCGGTGCGACTCTCTGATTGCACTACCTCGCAGCAGTGCACGCATCACGGCAGCAGACACCCTCTGACCAACCTGGCCGCGCACTTCCTGAATGCGCGCGTCGAATGCAACCGGCGTTCCCATCAGCGCTTCGAGTGACATCGCGGCGGCGACGTGCGCGGCGCGCCACAGCGTGCGAGCATCCTGTACGAGCAACGCCGCGATCGCCGTATGGGCCTGCGTGCCGTTGATGAGAGTGATCCCTTCCTTGGGACCGAGTACTACCGGCTCGAGCCCGTGGGCGCGAAGCATAGCCGCTGCTGGTCCGGCGTCATCGCCGTGATAGAGCATTCCCTCGCCAATGAGGGCGAGCGCCAGGTGCGCGAGCGGCGCGAGATCGCCGCACGCGCCCACGCTTCCCTGCTCCGGGATCGGCGGGTACAGACCGGCGTTGAGCATTCCAATCAGCAGATCGACGAGATCGGCACGCGCTCCCGAGTGACCTTTGGCGATCACGTTCGCCCGCAGCAGCATCATCGCGCGCGCTTCAGCCGCGCTCAGAATAGGACCCACTCCTGCGGCGTGCGACCTGATGAGATTGACCTGGAGCTCCGCGAGGCGGTGAGGCGGAATCGCTATGTCGGACAACTTCCCGAACCCCGTCGTCACGCCGTAGACCACCTCGTTTCGTGCTACTATGCTCTCGACAATCGCATTGGACGCGCGCATTCGCGTCCGCGCTTCGTCGCTCAGCGCCACCTTCGCTCCGCGCCGCGCGACCGCGATGACATCGTCGATGGTGAGCGACCTTCCGTCTATCGTAACGCTTCCCATGTCGATCATGTCGCGCGCCTGCTTGCGTAGCCTGAGAGGAAGTTGAGCATCGCGTGAGCGGCGGCGCGCACCGTCGCGCGCCGCGGGTCCTGCGTCGCATCGACTTCCACGATGTCGAGCGCAGCCACACGCTCATCACGGCCAAGCAGGTACATCGCGTCGAAGAGCTGCCACGTCGTCATCCCTCCCGGTACCAGCGCAGGAGCCCCGGGCGCGTACGCCTGGTCCAACGCATCCATGTCGAGTGTGACGTAGATGGCGTCGGTGTGCGCACCAGCAGCGGCAAGGGCGCGCTCGATGATTCGCTCGATCGGAGTCGTGGCGACCTCGCGTGCAGTGATCTGAGTGATACCTGACCGGCGCGCGACCTCGCGATACTCGCGCGCGTTGGCGAACGAATGAATGCCGATCTGCGCGATGTTCCGACCTTCCAGCGTCCCGCCGTCGATTAGCTGTCTGATCGGAGTTCCGTTGCTCGGCCCGCCATCGTCGAGATTGCGAAGATCCATATGAGCATCGATCTGCACGAGCCCTACGTCCCCGCCGACACGTCCGCGAAAAGCTTCCACCGACGGTGCGGTGATCGAGTGATCGCCGCCGATCACGATCGGCAGCGACGCTGGCGCAGCCGACAGGACGCTGGTGATCGCGGCGCGGATGTTGGCGCGGCTCGTGGCAAGATCAGTGACATGCACAGCGACGTCGCCAGCGTCGCGCACGCGCAGCACGCTCGCGAGATCCACGTCGCGCTCCACATCATAGGTCGTCACCGCGCCGAACATCTCGCGCATCGCCGCTGGCGTCGAGGACGCGCCTGAATGCGAGATGGACGTCTTCGAAAGCGGTGCGCCGATCAGCATCACATCAGGCTGCTCGACGCCATCCCAGGGCATGACCCAGGCGGCGACTTTCGTTTCCAGATGATCGCGGAACAGTGGCGATCCCGGCGGCTTGAGCAGTGGTTCGCGTGTCGGCACGTCTTACAATAACGTCCCTTGCAAGATGACGTAGGCCACGGAGAAGTAGATCACCAATCCGGTCACGTCGACGAGCGTCGCTACGAAGGGCGCGGACGCGCTCGCCGGATCGAAGCCGAGCCTCCGCAGCACGAACGGTAGCATCGAGCCGGCGAGCGTGCCGAAAGTGACCACTCCCACCAGCGCGACGCCTATCGTCAGCGCTATGAGCAGATAGTGCGACTTGTAATCGTAGAAGCCCAGGTGCTGCCACAGGATGATTCGCATGATCCCGATCACGCCGAGCGTCGCGCCGAGGGCCAGTCCGGTAGGAAGCTCCCGCGCGACGACGCGCCACCAATCGCGCAGCCGAACCTCGCGCAGCGCCATCGCCCTGATGATCAGCGAGGTAGCCTGCGACCCCGAGTTGCCGCCGGACGAGATGATGAGCGGAACGAACAGCGAGAGCACGACTGCGCGCTGAATCTCCCCTTCGAAGAATCCCATCGCCGTCGCAGTGAGCATCTCGCCGAGGAAGAGCGCTGAAAGCCAACCGGCGCGCTTCCTCATCATCGCGAGGAACGACGCTTTTAGGTACGGCTCGTCGAGCGCTTCAGAGCCGCCAAGCTTCTGGACGTCCTCGGTCGTCTCCTTCACCATCGCGTCGATGACGTCGTCCACCGTGGCGATCCCAAGCGGGCGTCCTCTCTCGTCGACGACCGGGAGCGCCAGCAGGTTGTACTTGGCGATGTAGCGAGCCACTTCTTCCTGGTTCGTCCCGGCGGTGACCGAGAGCGGAGGCCGTCTATCGCCCACATTGGCGATGGAAGCCGTCGGATCGGCCAGCAGAAGATCCTGAAGCGTCACGGCGCGGAGCAGCTTGCCGTCGACCGGGTCCACGACGTAAACCGAGTACGCCAGCTCGCGACGCTTGGCCAGGGTGCGAATCCCTGCGATTGCGTCCGCCACGGTCGCGCTCGCGGCGACGGTGACTACCTCCGTGGTCATGATTCCACCGGCGGTGTGAGGCGCATACCGCAGCAACTCCTCGAGCTCGCCGCGCAGCGGCTGCTCGATGGTCGAGAGTACAGCAGCACGCTTCGCCGCTGGGAGATCGCGCAAGAGGTCGGCACGTCGATCGGGAGACAGCGAGCTGACCAGCGCCGCCGCGCTCCCCCGCTCCATTCCCTCGACGATGGTGTGTCGATGCTCGAGGTCTGGCTCGTTCAGAACCTCGACCGCGACGTCGAACGGGAGCGCGGCAATTACTTTCGCAGCACTCTCCGGCGACATCGCATTGAGCGCCTCCGCAACGTCGCCGCCGCGCATCGGTGCGACCGCCTCCGCCAGCGCGGGCGGATCACCGACCAGGAGGAAGAGCGGAGGAGACGACGGGGCTGCTGCATCGGGTTGCGCAGCAGGTGTGGGCTTGGCAGCCAGCATGACACGATGGGGTCGAGGTATGCGAGCGGTATTAAGTTTTCTATATCACACCTCGGGCCGCGGCGCGGCCGCCGGCGCGCAACCCATCAGCGCCAATGGCATCGCCCGGCGTGAAACGTTATGTTAGGAGGCTGTGCTGCGGAAATTCGGGGTGTAGCGTAGCCCGGTAGCGCGCTTGCTTCGGGAGCAAGAGGTCGCCGGTTCAAATCCGGCCACCCCGACTGACGAGAGAGGCCCTGTAGCGTAGAGCTGCAGGGCCTTTTCCGCGGCGGGCCACGCCCCGTTGCGTCGCCACCCTCGTCACCGACGATGGCATCGCGAGGTGGAGCACGACATAATTGACCTCGCTCACGGCATTGTATCCTGTATCCAACACGATCGGAGCATCTCTGATCCGCTCACGGACTCCACACCTCACCGTACGCGTTCCCGCGGCAGCCGCGGCCTGGCCGCTGCTCGCTGCGATTGCCGCGGCGCCGCCGCTCCCGGCGATGCGGTACACGGTCCGCACGTCGCCTGCGGAAACGCACGTCGCGGAGAACGAAGCGCGCGTACCGACCGCTGCCACTCATGCCTCCCATGCGCATCCATAAAATCGAATCCAATGCCGGTGGCAAGCTCACAGCCAAGCGGGCTTCCGCCACCGCCCCGCGGCCGCGCCGATCGCCGCCGACCGAACGCGTCACCCTCGGGGTGATCGTAGGGAACCGCGGCTTCTTTCCTGGGCACCTCGCGCGCAGCGGGCGCGAAGAGATGCTCGCAGCACTCGCCGAAGAGGGGATCGACGCAGTCGCACTCGGCCCCGACGATTCGGCACACGGCGCCGTCGAGAGCCGCGACGAGGCGAAGGCGTGCGCGGCGCTGTTCCGTGCGAATGCCGGAAGGATCGCAGGCGTGATCGTTACCCTGCCGAATTTCGGCGACGAGCGCGCGATCGCGGAGACGCTCAGGATGGCCGCGCTCGATGTCCCAGTGCTCATCCACGCGACGGCAGACGATCCCACGAGAATGGGAATCGACGCGCGCCGCGACGCATTCTGCGGCAAGATGTCCGCCTGCAACGTGCTGACGCAGTACGGGATCCCCTATTCACTCACTTCAATTCACACGCAGCGGCCGAACTCCGAGAGCTTCCGCGCTGATCTGCGCAATTTCACGAGCGTTTGCCGCGTCGTACGCGGGCTCAAGCGCGCGCGCATCGGGGCGATCGGCGCGCGACCTGCGGCTTTCAAGACCGTCCGCTTCAGCGAGAAGTTACTCGAAGCATCAGGGATCGCGGTCGAGCCCATCGATCTCTCTGAGATCTTGGGACGCATCGATCGGTTGGCGAACGATGACCCGCACGTTCGCGCAAAGCTCGATGAGATCCAGTCGTACGTCGCCACCGACGGCATACCTTCGGAGGCGCTCACGAAAATGGCGAAGCTCGGTCTCGTCATCGACCGCTGGATGCAGGAAGCTGACGTGACCGTAAGCGCGATTCAGTGCTGGACGTCGATGGAAGAATTCTTCGGCGTCGTGCCGTGCACCATCATGAGCATGATGAGCGACGTGAATCTTCCCAGTGCATGCGAGATGGACGTATGCGGTACGATCAGCATGTATGCGCTGACACTCGCATCGCAAACGCCGAGTGCCCTGCTGGATTGGAACAACAACTACGGAGATGATCCCGACAAGGCCGTCTGCTTCCACTGCAGTAACCTGCCGAAGGCTTTCTTCGAGGACGCGCAGATGGACTATCAGGCGATAATAGCCGGCACGGTGGGGCGCGAGAACACTTACGGCACCGTCGTCGGGAAAGTGAAACCGAATCCGATGACGTATGCGCGCTTTTCGACCGACGATCGCGCGGGACGTATTCGCGGCTACGTCGGCGCAGGACGATTCACCGCCGATCCTCTCACGACCTTTGGCGGCGCCGGCGTAATGGAGGTTCCGCGCTTGCAGGAGTTGCTGCGATTCATCTGCGAGCACGGGTTCGAGCATCACGTGGCCGGTACGATGGCGACCGTGGCCGATGCAGTGCACGAAGCGACGTCGCGCTATCTGCGCTGGGACGTCCACAAGCACGTGTAACGCGTGGCGATCGTCGCAGGAGTCGACTTCGGGACGCAGAGCGTCCGCGTCGCCATAGTCGACAGCGAGGTCGGGCAGATCGGCAGCGGCGTCGCGGGCCTGCCACTGCTGCGCGACCGCAGCGATCCGGATTTTGCGACCCAGTCGCACGACGCTCAGATGACGGCGCTGGTGAGTGCGATGCGACTTGCGCTCGCCGACGCCGGAGTGAGTGGCCGTGACGTGCTCGCGATCGCGCTCGATACTACCGGATCGTCGGTCATTCCGGTGGGCGAAGGTCTCGTCCCGCTCGACGATTACTATCTCTGGGCCGATCATCGCGCGAAGAACGAAGCCGCTCTGATAACTGAAATCGCGCATCAGCACGGACTGCAAGCAATCGAGTACTGCGGTGGCGTGTACTCGTCCGAGTGGGGATTCGCGAAGCTGCTGCACTGGCTGCGGCACAATCGAGACCGGCGTGACAAGCTCGTCACCGCGCTCGAGAACTGTGACATGGTCGCCGCTACGCTCTGCGGCATTACCGACCCGCACGACGTCGCACGCTCGGTTTGCGCCATGGGACACAAGTGGCTTTGGAACGAGCAGCTCGGCGGACTGCCGCCTGAGGAGTTCCTCTGCGCCATAGATCCGTTGCTGGCCGGTATCCGCGACAAGCTTCAAGGGCGCTATCTGACGTCCGACCATCTCGCGGGTACGCTGGCGGAGGAATGGGCCACGAAGCTCGGGCTCACGACCGGGATCCCGATTCCGGTCGGCGCGTTCGACGCGCACTGGGACGCGATCGCGGCCGGCCTCGTTCAAGGCGACGTTGTGAACGTGATCGGAACGTCGACGTGCATCGTCGCGATCGGAAAGGATGTCGACTGCGTTCCAGGAGTATGCGGTGTCGTGCGCGGGTCCGCACATCCCGATTACGTCGGCGTCGAAGCGGGACTGTCCGGAGTGGGAAGCATTTTCGAGTCGATCGCGACCAGAAGTGGCAGCAGCGTCGAAGAGCTTTCGGATGGCCTCGACGCCTACCGCGCTGGCCAGACGGGGCTGCTTCGCATGGTGTGGGATAACGGCGATCGTACGGTGTTGGTGAATCCGAATCTCGGCGGTGTGACGTTCGGATGGAACTTGAATCACAGCGCGCGAGACGAGCTTTTCGCGGCAATCGAGGGAACGGCGTTTCACACGCGCGTTGTGCTCGAGCGAATGGCTGAGCATGGCGTGCCTATCAAACGCGTGATTCACGGCGGCGGCATTGCGCAGAAGAATGACGTACTCAACCGGGTCTACGCCAATGTGCTCGGCAAGCCGATCTTGGTTCCTGAGCATCCGATCACCGGACTGGGCTCCGCGATCTTCGCTTTTCTTGCCAGCGGTGTTTTCGGCACCGTCGAGCAAGCGCAGCAGGCATTGTGTCCGCCGCTGCGGATCATCGAACCCGACCCGCGTGAGCACTCGATCTATGAACAGCTGTACGCGATGTACCGCTCTCTCTACTTCGCGTTCGGCGATCCTTCGTCGGGCGCGCTACACGTTGGCACCATTTTGCCCGAGCTTCGTCGCATCGCTGCCGAGGTGCGGGTGTAAGCGCCGGCAGGCCGGCGATCTGGTCGTGACATTCGCGAACGATCCGCGAATCCGAATCTCGTCTTCGATGCTTCAGCGCCGCGCATGTCGTTCGCGCTCGACTCATGACCGCTCCTCGGCCTCGGCGAACGAGGACCGCAGTTCGATCGCAAGCGGAAGGCGGTCCCAATGATCGCGGATCACGGGCTACCACCTTGCCGATGGAACACTCGCAACGGCGACCTTGCGTGGAATCCACCGAACTTTCCCTCGCCGAGGGAGCAGGTAGCAGGGCTGCACGCCGAGCATTTCAAGGTTGCGCTTTTCACGTCGTCGTCGACGGGCATCATGTCACCCGCAAGTTGACGGATGCATGCACGTCTGCACCACGCCCGAGCGCGACTTCACTCCGTGACGTTCACGGGCAGCGCGCCTGAAGCTTCGCTCTAACCCTTGCTGCGCGACCGCAACGCGCTCAGCGTGCGCCGGGCGACGCGCCTTTATTCGTGTCGCTGACTCTGCCCGTAGTACGCAGCTGGCCCGTGCTTCCTCAAGAAATGCTTGTCGAGTAGCGCCGTTGGTAATGCGTCGGCGTTCGCATTGAGCATGAGCGTTCCGTATGCCATATGCGCCACTTCCTCGAGCAGCTCGGCGGTATCCACCGCGGCAGCGACCGAGACGCCCCAGCAAAAGCTCGCATGGCCGGCTACGAGTACCGCAGGCACTCGCAGCGGATCGAGACCAGCGAACCGCCGGACGATCTCACGGCCCGTGTTGGCCTCGTATTCGGATTGGATCGCGTCGGCCGGCAGATGCGCGGTCAACGGCACAGGCCCGTGAAAATAGTCGGCGTGCGTCGTGCCGAAGCACGGAATCTCGCGTTGCGACTGTGCCCACACCGTCGCGTAGTGGGAGTGGGTGTGCACGACGCCGCCGATTCCGTCGAAGGCGCGATACAGCTCGATGTGAGTGGCTGCGTCTGAGGACGGACGCAGGCTTCCGTCGACGACAGCGCCGCTCAGGTCAACGACGACCATGTGCGCGGGTGTCATCGCCTCGTACGGTACGCCGCTGGGCTTGATTACGACCAGCCCGGCATCACGATCGATCGCGCTCGCGTTTCCGAACGTGAAGCGCGCGAGCCCGCGTCGCGCAAGCTCCCTGTTGGCGTCGCAGACGTCTCGGCGAAGACGAGAGAGCGTATCGTGAGCATCGCTCATGCGATGCCTGCTCGCTGTTTCGCTCGCTGAATGATTGCTGTCATCGCGTCGCGGTGCTTGGCGAACGTGTCGTCGACTACCTGAAGCGTCGGGATGCTCGTGGGCGACAGGGACAGTGTCTCCTCGTTGAAGTGGCCGAATCCGGACTCGTGCACTCCGCTGCTGCCGCGCCCTGGTGCGGGACTGCTCAGGTGCTGGAACGATCTACTGTATTTCGACCAGCGCGCGCCGAGCCCCACCTGAAACATGGGGATGAAACCGTGCAGCGCATCATAGGGCATCTCACCAACGCAGGCGACTTGGGGATGCTTCGCGCCCAAGCTCTCCACGAGCCGGCGCGTTCCCTCGTGCATGTCACCGTTCGTGCTGTTGACGTGGCCGCCCACGATGTCCAGGAAGTACGCGTCGACGCCGTATCGCGTGAGCATCTCGGAGATGCGCCCCTCGAGATGCTCACGCCACGCGTCGGCGCCGAGGTTCATGTAGCCGAGCCACCCGTCCTGGTGGCGGTCGTTGTTCCAGTCGACCCAGTCGAGGTTGTAAACGTTGCCGTCGATCTTCCTGGTCAGTGCGTCCGCAATCTTGGGCCAGCTCGCAAGTTTCTTGTTCGCCGCATTCGTGCCATACATCGGCATGATCCTGAATCCGAGCTTGTGCGCCTCGTCAACGAGTCTCCGGAACCCCGCTTCACCCCCCATTCGCGCGGACACATTGTAGGTGGGATAGTCCCAGTAGTAGCGCCCGTCCCACGCCGGCACGAACACGAGCACGCGATCGCCAGGGATCTGCGTCGCGATCCATCGCAGGATCTCGAGCATCTGCGCGTAATCGTTGAACATGTATCCCGTGTAATGCATGCCATGGAGCGTCGTCACCATCGCGACCTGCCGCATCCATGCCGGCACGTCGGTGCGCGTCTCCCACGATCTCAGACCGAACGCCGTCTCGATGTGCTGCATGTGGAGCGCACTGGCATCCTGCTCGCTGGCAACGCGGCCTAATCGCCACGAAGGCACGGTGATCTGCTTGTCGTCCCGCCACGCGTCGTGCTCGTAGATCGCCTCCACGCGGTAGCTCGCTTCACCTGGGGCGAGATAGAATCTCTTCGGCCGCACGCGATCGTCCAGCGACGACACGTAGAATACGTCGCTCTCCGTCTGGATCATCAGCAGAGGGGTGGTCATGCTTCCACCGGGGCCGTTGAGATCGCCGCCGCCGAAAGGATATCCGGCCTGCATCTCATTGTCGCGTGGATCGTTGAACCCACTTCCGCCGAGCGAGACGCGGCCACGCGGCACACCGCGGACGATCGTGGTTACGGACTTGATGGGCCGCTCCATCGCGACAACGACGTTCCACTCGACGGTCGCACCGGTGCGTCGTAGTGAAGCAGTCAGATGTCCGGCCGCTGTCTGCTGTCCGCCCGCCCACACGAACCTGTCACACGTGAGCGTCAAAGCGTCGCCATCGCCCGTAACGTTAATGCCGGCGCGGTCCAGCCCGTACGCGTTCTCGTCGGTGAAAATGAGAAAGCCGAAGCTGTAGTCGCCGAACACGACCGACGGCTCCGGAAAATCGAAGCTGAACTTGTCGAAGCTGCGTCCGCGGGGCGGAATGAAAATCTCGCTCGTCGAGACCAGGTCCAGAACGGTTCCTGGAGCGTGGCGTCCGAGCTTAGGGAGCGCTCGCGCTGGCTTGGTGCCGCTTTGGGGAACGACTGCCGCGGGGAGTTGCACCGCGTTCGACGGGACGAGGCCACCGGCGCCCATGAGTCCCATCGTTTTCAGCCACTCTCGGCGAGACACGGAGTGGCTCACGGATCCAGACCTCGCATCGAATGCTGCCGCGACTCGCTCTCGACGCGGCCAGCCCGCGTCACGTTCTGTATACTATATGCGAGACAGATGCAGCGCGCCAGCGCGACCGACTGTGGGATCATCGGCTCTGGCATGATGTGCTCTGGCCGTCAGTCTCACGTCGCAGCCTAGAACTGCATTGCAGCGAACAGTATCACGGTACGGCGAGGCTCGCGCGCTCACCTGCTGGTGTACGAGAATCAACCCGACGAACCGGAAGGACCACGTCATGTCAGTATCGCGCCGTAACATCCTCAAGCTTGGTATCGCAACGGGCGCCGCCTCGCTCCTCGATGCGGTCACGAGCGCTACCGCCAGAGCGGACGCACTTGCGACTGCGGGAGGAGCGCCGAAGAAGCCAATACGCGCATTGCTCGCTGCGCGTCCCTTGCCGCTGAGCGCAGTGCGACTGACTGGAGGTCCGCTCAAGCAGGCTCAGGATGCGGACCGAAAGTACCTGGTCGAGCTCGAGCCCGACAGGATGCTCGCATACTATCGGCAGACTGCAGGCCTCGCTCCGCGCGCCAAGCCATACGGTGGCTGGGATGGCGGCGGGCGCAATCTCACGGGCCACATTGCGGGTCACTACCTCTCCGCCATCAGCGCAATGTGGGCGGCGACCGGCGATAGGCAATTCAAGGATCGCGCGGATTACATCGTCGCAGAGCTAGAGCTGGTGCAGAACAGGAATGGCGATGGATACCTCAGTGCGCTCGAGGGCGGGCGCGCGTGCTTCGGCGCGCTTGCAAAGGGTGAGATCAAGGCAGCGGCGTTCGATCTCAACGGCCAGTGGTCGCCATGGTATACGCTTCACAAGACCTTCGCCGGACTGCGCGACGCGTATCGCTTTACCGGTAACGACACTGCATTGTCGGTCGAAACGAGATTCGCCATGTGGGTCGAGCACACGCTGTCCGCGCTCGACGACGAGCAGATTCAGCACATGCTCGAGACGGAGTTCGGCGGAATGAACGAAGTGCTCGTCGATCTGTATGCGGACACCGGTGATCCGCGCTGGCTGCGTCTCTCCTACGATTTCGAGCACGCTGCGTTCATTCAACCGCTGCAACGTCATGAGGATGTGCTCAGCGGGAAGCACGCGAATACTCAGATCCCCAAGCTCATCGGCTCAGCAGCTCGATTTAGCTACACGCGCGAGCCGGGCGATCTCCTCGCCGCTGCCTTTTTCTGGGATGAAGTGGCGCAGCATCACAGCTTTTCGACGGGCGGGGACGGCACCGACGAATATTTCGGGCCCCCGGATCGACTCGGCGCGCGCGTGCACGGCCGCACAGCCGAATCGTGCAATGTGTACAACATGCTCAAGATGTCGCGGCAGATGTTCTCCACGACGCCGGACGTTCACTACGCGGATTTTCACGAGCGTGCGCTCTTCAATCACGCCATGGCATCGATCAATCCTGACAACTCACGCATGTGCTATATGGTGCCCGTCGGTCCCGGGGTGGTCCACGAGTACCAGAACATGTTCGAGAGCTTCACGTGCTGCGTCGGCACCGGAATGGAGAATCACGCGCTCGCCGGCGACGGCATGTACTACGAGTCGGGCGAGAAGCTGTGGGTCAACATCTACGCCCCCTCGACTGCCGATTGGCAGGCGGCGGGAGCGCACCTCACGATGGAGAGTGACTTCCCCGAAGGAGAGACGGCGCGCCTTACGATCCAGCTCGCGCGGCCCAGAGAGCTCACGCTCGCGATGCGTCGGCCATATTGGGTAGGTGACGGCTACTCCGTGAAGGTGAACGGTGAGACGGTAGCGCAGACTGCCTCCGCGCCAACGCAGTCGCCCCGCGGCGCGACGCGACGTCCGATGTACAGCTCACCCGTACCGGTTGGCTCGTACGTCGAGATCAAGCGCACGTGGCGCAGCGGTGACGTCGTCGAGGTTTCACTTCCCAAGACTCTTCGATTGGAGCCCACGCCCGACGTGCCGAACCGGGTCGCGATAATGTGGGGACCGTTCGTTCTCGCGGGTGACCTCGGCCCCGAGCCGCCGCATCGCGGGGACGACGACGGGAGCGGCGAGAACGAGAACGCTCGCGATTCATCGCTCGTGCCGGTCTTCGTCGCTGCCAACACCCCCGTCGAGAGCTGGGTGAAGCCGGTTAGCAGTGATCCCGGCCGCTTCCGCACGGCCGGCGTCGGCCGCGAGCCGAACGCCGGCGGACTCGTGCACGACGTCGATCTCGTCCCGTTCTACCGCTTGCACGAGCGAACGTACTCGACTTATTGGGATCTTCTCACGCCGGACGAATGGACTGCGCGCAAAGCAGACTACGTGCGCGCCGCCGAGCTACAGCGCAAGCTCGACGCGGCGACCGTCGCGTTCGTGCGGCCCGGTGACCCGTCGCTCGAGCAGAGCTACGGCTATCACGGCGGCGACGACATCACCACGTCGCATATGATCGGTCGCGTCGGCCGCGCGGGGCGGAGCTGGTTCTCGTACGATCTCCCGGTCGAGCCCGGTCACCCGATGGTTCTGATAGCCACGTACTACAGCGCCGATCGTCGCACGTCGCCGGCAACGTTCACCATTCTCGTCGACGGCCAGCAGATCGCCGAGCAGAAAGTAGACCGGACCGACCCAGGGATTTTCTACGACGTGAAGTATTCAGTACCTGCTTCAGCAGTGCAGGACAAATCGAAGGTGACGGTGCGGTTTCAAGCAAAGGAAGGAAGTCAGATCGCCGCGGTGTACGGCATCCGCATGGCGCGCGGCGACGCGCTTCCCTGACGCGATACCGTGCCGCGACCTCAGATAGGTTCTGGCGCGGCCCCGGCGGCCGCGCCAGAACCCGTCATCAAGCGCAGCAACGCCTCTTGAGTCGCGTCTTCGCGCGCGACCTCGCCGACGATGCGGCCTGCGCGCAACACCACGATACGCGTAGATAAATTGACGAGCTCGGGCAGCTCGCTCGAGATGAGCAACACGGCGCATCCTTGCGATGCGAGCTCGTCAATCCACGCATGAAGCTCGGCTTTCGCACCGACGTCCACGCCACGCGTCGGCTCATCGAGAAGGAGTATGTCGCAGTCCGCGGCGAGCCACTTCGCCATCACGATCTTCTGCTGATTCCCGCCCGAGAGCTCGGCAGTCACGGCTTGCCGCGTTGCGCGCACCCGAAGCCGGCCGAAGAGGCGGTCGATCACGCTGCGTTCAGTCCGCTGGTCTATCCAACCGAAGCGGGCGAATCGTGGCAGGGTTGGCAACGTGCAATTCTCGCCCGTGCGCATCGAGAGCACGAGCCCCTGCTTCTTGCGATCCTCGGGAACAAAGCCGATTCCCAGCCGCACCGACTGCCGCGCTGACCTGATTTCGGCGCGCGTGCCGCGCACCGACACGGTTCCGCGCGTCAGCGGCTCGAGACCGAAAATGGATTGCGCGATCTCCGAGCGACCCGCACCGGTGAGGCCGGCCAGCCCGAGCACCTCCCCCGCGTGAAGCGTGAACGAAATATTCTCGAACGCCCCGCTGCGCGTAGCTCCTTCGACACGAAGCCGCTCCTCACCAGCTCTCGCCGTCAACGCGCCGCGTGAAATACTGCTCCAACCGCCGCCCGATCATCAGCTCGATGAGCGCGCTCTCGTCCAACTCGCTCGCACGCTTGGTAGCTACATGTCGGCCGTCGCGCAGTACGGTGATGGTGTCGCACAACCGATGGATCTCCGCCATTCGATGCGACACGTAGATGATAGTCACGCCCCGCGCCCGCAGCTCGCCGATCAGTGCGAAGAGGCGTTCGGTGTCTTCGTCCCCCAGGCTGCTCGTTGGCTCGTCGAACACGATCACCTTGGCTGCGGCGCCGACAGCACATGCGATCTGCACGAGCTGCTGCTCGGCCACAGTGAGCGTATGCATCGGGCGCGATGGATCGATCGAGGCACCAATTGCCGACAGCAGCTCGCGTGACCGACTGTCCAGGATGTCACGCTGAACGAATCCAAGACGGCGGGGCAGCTGACCTAGACAGAGATTCTCGCCGACGCTCAGATTATCACAGAACGCCAGCTCCTGATGCACCATTGCGACACCCGCCTCGAGTGCGTCACGCGGACTCTCGAATCGAACCGGCCTCCCATCGAGTAAGACGTCGCCTTCGTCAGCGCTCTGAAGACCCGCGAGGATCTTGCCCAGCGTGCTCTTACCGGCGCCGTTCTCGCCGCAAACGGCGTGGCACGAGCCACTGCGCACATCGAACGTCACGTCCGATAGCGCGATGGAGCCGGGAAAGCGCTTCGTGATGCGCGAGAAGGAGATCGCTGCCATTCGGAGCTAGCGCATGGCGAGATACTTCGGATCTACGTCGGTGAATCCCCACGCTTTGAGCTGACGCGCCCACGTGCCGAGGTTGTCCTTCGACACGCGCACCAAATCCATCTGCACGTGCGCTGGCACGTCCTTGTGAAGGTAAACGTGATCGAAGATCGTCTTCACCGACACGTAGCCCCACAGATACGTCGGCTGTGCGAGGAGTACGGGCGCGATTCCCGCATCCACGTACGGAAGCTCCGCTGGCAGCGCGTCGATCGAGACGATCTTCACGCGCGCAGGATCGATACCGGTCAGAAGCGCCTTCGTGAACAGTGCCCAGCCACCGATCATCGCCCAGCCCTGGATGCCTGGATACGCGTTCTGCGCGCGCACCACTTCCGCGGCTGCATCCTGTGGCGTTTCCTCGTGGTAGAAAGTGTTGACTATGGTGATGCCGGGATAATTCTTCGCTTCGTTCTTCACACCGTCGATTCGCTTCTGAAGATTCGGCGCGTTCTGGCTTCCGCCGAGTATTGCGATCCGACCCTTCCCGTTCATCTGCTTCGCGAGCTCTTGCATCACCTGCTTGCCCATGAGCTCATCATCGCCGCCGTAGAACGAGAAGCGCTTCGATCCCGCTACGTCGCTGTCGAATGTCATCACGGGAACGCCGCGATCGACCGCTTCATTGACAGCGCCGACCAGCTTACCTGCATCGCTCGCTGATAGGAGAATAGCGTTTTCCCCGCTGTTCACCGCCGAAGCGATCCGTTGCGCTTGCACAGTCGCATCCTCACTCGGCGGCGTCAGCCAATCGATGCGCACGTTGACGCCGTACTTCTTCGAGAGCTCTTTCGCCGCCGAGTCGGCGCCCGTGCGGCCCGAAAGGAACACTGGATTGGTCGAGCTCTTCGCGATCATCGCGATGGTGAAGGACTTCGCCGCGCCGGAGGTAGACGACGAGCCGGACCCCCCACCACATGCGAGCATTCCCGCAACGGTGCACAGAACGAACGGGACAAATGCGATACGCGAGCGCGTCATTACGATGCCTCTGGTGGTACGGTGGATTGGTCTCTGACGACGGCGGCGGCCGACAGTCGGCGCGCGAGAAGACGGGTGCCACCCTGATCTATTACGACGGCGAGGATCAGTGCGCTGCCGATGATGATCCACTCGTAGTTCTGGTCGAGGTGCAATGTTCGAATCGCCTGCCGGATCATCACGATGAGAATCGCGCCCAACATTGCGCTGATTGCGCTCCCCTTCCCGCCGATGAGGCTCGCGCCGCCAACGACAGCCGCCGCGATGACGTATAGCTCGTAGCCGTTTGCGTCCGATGATGTCGCCGATCCGTAGAACGACGCACCCAGAAACGCGGCGATTCCCGCGCTCAGTCCCGAGATTGCATAGACGCCGAGCTTGATGCGCTCCACGCGGAGCCCGGAATATCGGCTCGCCTCGGCGTTGCCGCCGATCGCGAAAATGTAGCGACCATTCACAGTGCGGCTGAGATACACCTGGCCAATCGCGGCGACAACCAGCATCACCAGCACCGGAACGGGAAACAGGTCGGCGCGTAATCCGAGGCTCGCTTTCGCGACGTTGGTCAGGGCAGTCGGCACCAGGATGCTCTCCGCGTGACTCACGACGAAGGCGATTCCCCGCAAGACCCACATCGTGCCCAGCGTGACGATGAACGGATGCACGCCAAGCCCGATCACCATGAATCCGTTGGCCAGTCCGCAGACGAGCGCAATCGAGAGACACGCCGCGAGCGCAACGATTACCGTCGCGACCGGGCTCATCGGGCCGAGAGCACGCAGCGTCATCGCCATGCCCACTCCGGCGAGTGCGTAAATCGCGCCCACCGAAAGGTCGATCCCGCCGGCGATGATGACGATCGTCGCTCCGACGCCCATGATCGCGAACGAGCTCGCGTCAGTCCCCATCTGGACGAGCGTGTACGCATTTAGGAAGTTGTTGATGCGTGCGCCACTGAGTACGTCGGTGTGAGAGCCCGCAGCGACGGTAAGCGCGATGCCGAGTGCGATCAGCACGGCAACGATCCCGACTTGCTGCGATTTCAGCGCGATGCCAGCAGCGCGTCGGATGGGGGATGTCCAAGGTCGGGCGAGAGTCACGTTGCAGCGCGATCTGAGGAGGAGTCGACGCGAGCAACGATGGACGGCGACCGCAGCGTTGTCAACAACGCCGAAGCTCTGATGTTGTCGCGGTCTTGTTCAGCGTGTGCTAACCTTCCCCACCCGCGCGCGGCGCGGCGCCATCCCATGCCCCGACAGCCAGACCTTCAACGCGCTCCGCTCCAACGTCCGAGCCTTCCAGTGCGAGATGAGCCGCCGGATGGCGTACAGCGATAGCCGTGGGTCGGAGCACCGAAGATCCAGCCACGCGCGCGGCTCGGTCGCGAACGCTCTCAACGCCTCCAATCCGCCAGACTCAAGTCGATCCATCGCGAGCTTGATGAAGACTCCGCTGTCGACGTCGTCAGCGTATGACAGCTCCGGATCCACCGAGCCGCCGGAGAGCAGCGCGGCGAGCGGCCGGAAGAGATTGACCCCCGCAAGCTCCACCACGTTGATCGAACCCCACGGTCGCGGATTGAACTCGATGAAGTAGTAGAGGCCGTCCACGCCGCGCATGACGTTCATCCCCGCGATGCCAGTCCAACGGAGAGCGCGCGCAACTCCGAGCGCCGGCGCCAACAGTCCCTCGTCACGCATGGACCGGAGCCGAATGGACGGCCCGGTGACCGCCGGACGACATTCCAGAACCTCGCCACCATACACGCGTAGTGGCTGACCTTCGTGAAAAAGCCCTCCGACGACAAAGGTCGGACCGTTCACGTACTGCTGCAGGAAGCACCGATCGGCGCCAGCCAGCGCCACGAATGCGTCGACTGCTTCTGCCTCCGTGCTGTGCCACGCGCACCCTGCTCCCGCCGACGCCCGTCACCCCTTTGACCACCACGGGCAGTCCCAGCTTCGTGACGCCGGTCCTTACACCCCCAGCGCTCAAGAGAGGATACTCTTCGGGGACGCGCACGCCGTTGTCCGCTGCAAATCTCGATAGTGCGGACTTGTCACTCAACAACTCGCGCTGCCAGCCATCAAGCAGCGGGAAGATCCTATCGTCCCAGTCCGTGCTGCTCCGCCACAGTCTGTAGAAGATCGCTTCGGTTAGAGGCATGACAACGGCAGACGGCCGCGCAGAAACAACGGCATCCAAGGCCTCCAGGTACTCAGCCGCGTCGGCGCGCGGCAGCGTCTCACTCGTTATGCCGGGCCCCAGCTCGCCGCGGCGCGGAATATCTCCGAGGCAATTCGTCGCGGTCGCGATGTGCACAGAGCAGCCGGCGTTGCGAAGGCGCGTCGCCATGTACGCGGTTGCATACCACCCCTCATCCAGGAGAATAACCGCGGGCGCGGGTGAGTACGGCTGCGCGAGGTGACGCAGTGGCGGCATGATTGACTCCCAGGAACTTGGTGTGGGGAAGCGCCGACAACCCAATGGCTCCCCATGGGCTCAAGTTTCCGGATAAAAGGCTGCTGACACAAGAGGCGCGGCGCATCGTGCGCTGGCGCGGGCGGGCCAGGTGGGACGGGTGCCTGCCGACACTGACACCCGCTCAGTGCAGCGCCGCTACCCTCACGCGCATCCCCAGCATCACCCCTCGCCCCGCCGCGAACACGGGCGCCACGGCTGCATCGCTCGCCCCACTCGCCGCGGCCAGCGCGTTGTGCCTCATTCCGCTCGCGTGCATCGCCGCCTGAATCGCTGCGATCGCCCACACTCCGGCAGCGACCGAGACTCCGAGCGCCATGTTGGGGTGCGTCGCATGCGTCACGGCTTGTTGGTACGTGTACGGGTTACCGAACGGGTCAGTCGCCGTCAGCGTCTCCTCGGTCGTGACGTTCGTGGTCTGCGACGCATAGTAGAATCGCTCCAATGGTGATCGCCGTGACGACGAGCCCTGCGGCCGTCTGATGCTCGGAGTACTGCCCCAATCCCGGAAAGAGCAGGCCGAGCGTCAGTGCCGCGCCCGGGCTCTCAGGCACGGGGGCGCAGGACGCGTGGCTGGCACTCGCACGATCACTGGCGCTGGTGGGAGCGATTGCGCCAGGGTCGCGATTCGCCCTCGTACGTCTGCCGCCTGCGCGTCAGTCGGGGCGAGCGAGAGGAATCGGCAGTAGTCTCCGATCGCAGCTTTGGGCTCGTGCGTGGCCTCCTCCGCCCGCGCAAGCGCATACGCGATCGAAGCGTCGGTGGGATCGAGCTGCGACGCATTCCGGTAGAGATCTCGCGCAGTCGAGTCGTTGTCGACGATCGCAGCTTCCTGCGCGCGAGACACCATCTCGCGCGCCGATCTTCGCTGCGCCTCGGTCGGGCGTGCGCGCACCGGTTGCGCGACGCACTGCGATGGCAGCGGCGGACCCTGTGCGAGTGTGATAGTAGGAATCGCGGCGGACACGGCGAAGTACAACGCCAGCGCGCGCCATTTGGTCGCCGTCATGATATCACTGGACGACGATCGAAGCAGTTCCGTGCTTCCCTTCGCACGTCGCAGTTATCGTCACAGTGCCACGCCGATTGGCGGTCTGCACCACAGCGCTGTAGCCGCTGCTACTCACGACGGTCGCAAGTGATGCGTCGCTCGTCGTCCACGTCACGACTCGCCCAGTGAGCGCATGCCCGTTCGCGTCTGTGATGACCGCAGTGAGGTTGACGGTAGCGTGCGCTCCGGCTGTCGTCGACGAGGGAGTCACTGAAACTGTGGCCACCGGCGCCTGGCTGACCACGACTTGCGCCGACCCGGTCACTCCTCCGCTCGTTGCAGTCACCGTTGCGGTTCCAGCCGCGACTCCGGTCACATGGCCGCTCGCATCGACAGTCGCCACTCCCGGCGCGCTGCTCGCCCACACCACCGTTCGCCCGCTCAGTGCGCTCCCGCTCGAATCGTAAGTGACCGCGGTGAGCGATGCGGTTGCGCCGACCGTTATCGACACACTCGCTGGTGCGACGCTCACCGATGCAACCGGGACGGGAACTACTGTTACCGCTGCGATCGCCGACATCCCTTGGATGCTCGCGGCGATCTGTGCCGCGCCAACGTTGTGTGCCGTCACTACGCCCGCGGATGTAACGCTCGCGACGCTCGTATCGGAGCTCGACCAGAAGACAGTTCCGCCGCTGATCGTGTTCCCCGACCGGTCGCGAAGTTGCGCCGTCAGCGGAAGCGCGCTTCCAACCGTCATCGTTGGAGTGGCTGGCGAGACCACCACGCTGCTCGCCGTTGCCGACGCTGGCGAGCTGAGATCGGACCCGCTGCACGCTGCGAGCGCGAGCATGCCGATTGCGCCGAGCGCCGCGACGTGTCCCCGCAGCCGTTGAAGAGGGTTCGTCAAGGTGCGCGAGCAGTGATTCACGCTGACGGTTTTTCGATGTATACCGGCCGCGTACGATTGTCGCGGCTTCCATCCCCAAGCTGACCGTCGAGGTTGTAACCCCAGCAGAACATCTCGCCCGTCACGCTGCTGCCACATGTGTGCGCGCCGAACGCGCTCACTGTCGCGAAGCTGTGGCCTCCAGATACCTCGACCGGCGTGGACCTATCCGTCGAAGTCCCGTCGCCAAGCTCGCCGTGACTGTTGCGTCCCCAGCAGAGTGCGACGTGGTCGCGCGTCACTCCGCATGTGTGAACACCGCCAGCAGAGATGGTCACGAATCGCGCACTCGTGCTCACAGCGGTCGGGAGCTTCCGTGCTGTCGTACTACCGTCGCCGAGCTGACCGAATTTGTTCTGTCCCCAGCAGTACGCAGTTCCGCGCGCTGTGATGCCGCACGTATGCGCACTGCCGCCCGCGAGCGCGACAAACGGTTCCGTCGCGTGCACCGCCGTCGGTGCGTCGCGGTCGGTGGTGGTCCCATCGCCGAGCTGACCGGCGTCATTCGCGCCCCAGCAGTACGCGACGCCGTCGCGCGCGAGCCCACAGGTGTGATCCCATCCCGCAACAAGCGACGTGAATCGCTCTCGCGCCGGCCGCGGCGACCGGCGATCGGTCTATCGGTCGTCGCGCCGTCGCCCAACTGACCGCGTGCGCCACTTCCCCAGCACATCGCGCGTCCATCACTCGTCAGGGCGCAGCTGTGGTGAGCGCCGCTGACTATCGATCTGTACCCGCGCCCCTCGGCTACTCGCACCGGACTCGTGCGCGTGCTCGTGCTTCCGTCGCCAAGCTCGCCGTGATCGTTCGCGCCCCAGCAGTACGCGACGTCGTTCGTCGTCAACGCGCACGTGTGCGACAGCCCCGGTGACACCCGGCTGAAGTGCAGCATGGGTGCGACTGCTTGCGGCGAGACGCTGCTCGCGACCGTTCCAGTACCTAACTGTCCCGCGTCGTTCCCGCCCCAGCAGTACGCCTCGCCGGCCGGCGACAACACACACGTGTCCGTCGCGCCCGGCACGATCGTGAAGCCGCGCGTATCGGCCGACGCCTCTGCAGCGCTCTCGCGCGGCGTCGCTACGGCAGACACGCCGGATCCGGCGACCGTCTCGCGCGGCGTGACGCTCGTGATCACCTGAGGAACCGGCGCGCTCACCGTCACACTCTCCGCGCCGCTGCTCTTCGGCGCGCTTGGCGGACGCGCGACAGCCGACGCCCCGCTACCGCGCTTCCTCTCCTCCCACCGCTCCGACGCTGTTGAGCGCGCCGATGTCGCTCGCGCCCAGTCCACTCGAGTCAACTGCAATCGGCGCACTATCCACGATCTGCGCCGGCACATCGTGGCGCACTACTGCGCGCCGCACCACGGCCGCTTTGACCGGACGCGAGTTGAACGGTGGCTCGGTATGAGCGAACAGAATCGTCCCACTCGCCAATACTGCAAAGCCCGCCGCCGCGCCGATTCCCCACATGCGCTTCGACATGCGCGGCCGCTCGACCGCCGGCCGCTCGAAGAACATCGTGTCTGTCGGTGATGGATTGGGCGTTACGTCTGCTCGCGCCATGCGCCACATGACGCGACACTGGTTCCTCCGACGTCAACATCTCTCGCAGCGCCGCCGCACTCTGCCAGCGCGCAGCCGGCGACTTCTCCAGCAACCCCTCGATGATCGCTATGAGCCGCACCGGCACGTCGGCGCGATATGTGTCGATCGCGCGCAGCTGATCGTGCTTCTGCTTGTAGATGATGTTGTAGAGCGTCTCACCTGCCCACGGACGCTCGCCGGTCAGCATTTCCCATCCAACGAGTCCGAGACTGTACAGGTCGCTCCGTCCGTCGAGCCGGTCGCCGTCGATCTGCTCCGGCGACATGTACGTCGGAGTTCCTATCGCGACTCCCGCCATCGTGAGCTGCGTCTCGCCCTCCATCGATCGCGCGATCCCGAAGTCCGACAACAGCGCGTGCCCGGACTCCGCGTCGACGAAGATGTTCTCCGGCTTCACATCGCGATGCACGATGCCGTGCGAGTGAGCGTACTCCAGCGCTTCAGCGATGTCGCCCATGATTCGCGCCGTCTCGTCCGGCGGCAGTGCGCCCTGATCGCGGATGATCTGCTTGAGCGTGTGGCCCGGCACACGGTCCATCACGAGCGCGAGTCCCGCGCCGTCTATCCACTCCACCGAATGCACCCGCACGATCCGCGGGTGCTCGAGCTCAGCGAGCAAGCGCGCCTCACGCTCGAATCGCGCTGTCGCCTCCGAATCGCCGGTGAACTTGCTGTGCACCACCTTCACCGCGCGCTCGACACCGTCCGAGCGGTCGCGCACGAGATACACGATCGCCATTCCGCCGCGTCCGAGCTCGCGTATCACCTCGTAGCGCGGCCCGATGCTCGCCGGCGCGAGCGTGTCATCGCGGTGCGAGGGAGTGATCGCTGCACTCATCTCAATTTGCGCTGAAGCGTAGCACTACCTCACCGAGCTCGAGCGTGTCGCCGTCGCTCAGCGTGCGCGCGTGGTCGTGTCCCGTCGGAAGCGCCTCGTCGTTCACCAGCACGGGATTCGTGCGCGAGAGGTTCTCCACCACCCAGCGGCCGTTGGTGAATTCGAGCTGCGCGTGCCGGCGGCTCACCGTCGGTGAGCTCAGCGTTATCACTCTCTGCGGCGACCCCGTGGTTCTGCCGATCACTATCCGAGCCGGCTCGCCTACGTTGCCGAAGAAGCGGATCTCGTCGCGCCCCGTCTCGCCGGCCAGCACTCGGAATCGTCCGGGCAGGATCTGCAGCGCCTCGTCCACGGGGCGCCGGAACATGATCGTAGCGCCGTCGTCCGGAGCCATTTCCGCGACCGCGCTCGCCGCCAGCCCGCTCGCTTGCAGCGACCGCGCCTCGTAAGCTGGCCACCACGGCTCCGCGTCGATTTCGGGCTCGCTCGCTCTTTCGATCATGGTCGCGTCCGCATGCCCAGCTCCCGCGTGCGGCGTTTCCACAGGATAGATGAGGAACGGCAGCGGTAGCTCCTCGCGAGCCGCTGGTCCCATGTGGAGCTTCGCTTTGAGCACGTCGCCCGCCTCGACCGCTATGATGGCCGAGATCAGCAGGAGCAAGGTGAGAATTACAAGGAACGTGAGCATTGGATACTCGTGGCCGGCCTCGGTGATGCTCCGCCGCGGCTCGGGTCCCCGCGCCGAGCATGGTAGGTGGCATTCCTACCACCAGGCGCCCTCAGAGAAATCGTCCTGAGGCACGCCCGGCCCTTCATCGACGGGCAAATTTTGTTCCTTAGCACTACAGTCGCTGCATGTGCGATGTTCCGGCCCCGCTGCGACCGCTCGCTCCAGGATGGTACCGCTCAGTCCGGTACTGTCACAATCCCCGGGACGCGTACGTCCTTATGAAACGGCGCTGATGACTCCTCATCGCCCACCCTTTCATCGCGCTTTGCTCGCTGGAAGCGCGCCAGCTAGCTTCTCCTCTCAAATGTTTCCACTCTCACGTTCGTTCACGTGGCGCCTCCCCCTGCTGTGCGCCGCCGCCGTCTTCGCCGCAAGCTGCGGGAGCGACAGCGCCACCGCGCCCAAGACCGCCTCTCGCGTCATCATCAGCCCAACGCGTCGATAGCGTCCAGATCGGCGCTAAAGTGCAGGTTGGCGCCGAGGCTCTCGACGCGAGCGGCAACCAGATCACCGGCAAGACCTTCACGTGGACGACGGGCGACACGACCATCGCGACGGTCGACGGCTCCGGCAACGTCCTCGGCAAACGGCTCGGCAACACTACAGTGACCGCCAGAGCTGACACTGCCTCGGCTACCGGCCTGATCGTCGTTCGGCCGCCGATGGCGGCCCGCCTGGTCATCCAGAGCACGTCCTACCAGATGGTGGAAGGCGACACCCTCACGCTGCCGACGCCGACCGTACTCGACGCGTCAGGCAACGCGGAGACGGGCCGGACCGTCACGTACGCCTCCACGAACCCGTCCGTTGCTACCGTCAGCTCGACCGGCGTCGTTCAGGCCGTGCTCGCCGGATCTACTACGATCTCCGAGCGCGTTGACACAGCGTCCGTGACCGTCACGATCACCGTCACTCAGGCGGCGGTCGCCTCAGTCCGCAGCATTCCTTCAGCTATCTACGTCGCGGTCGGCAACCAGGTGCACACGCAGGAACGCGCCTACTCTGCGAGTGGTGCGCGGCTCCTCGGACGCAGCTACACACTGACGTCATCGAATCCGGCGGTCGCCACAGTCGACGGTGCCGGCGCGATCCATGGCGTCGCTCCTGGAAGCGCTACAGTCACCGTCACGTCAGGTGCCGGTACCGAGACACTTCCCGTGTCGGTCGCGCAGCTAGGCGGCGGTACGTTCCACATCGACCTCCGCTTCATCGGCAACGTCTCGGCGACAGTGCAGCAGGCTGCGCTCGCCGCGAAAGCGCGCTGGGAGAACGTCGTTACGACGGCACTCGTCCCTTACCAGATAGTGCCGAGTGATTCGGTGACGAGCTGCGGCAAGGGCATCCCGAACATCAACGAGCTCGTGCCGAACATGATCATTTACGTCTCGGCGGATTCGATCGACGGTCCTGGCAACACCGCGGGCGAAGGTGGTCCGTGCGTCATTCGCGATGATGCGCCCCAGCTCGCCGTCGTCGGCAGCATCACGATCGACACCGCAGACGTGGCATGGGCCTCGTCCAACGGCATTCTCGTCGATCTCATGACCCACGAGATGGGCCACATCCTCGGCATCGGCACCTTCTGGGGGCTCCCCGGCACTTCGTTCGCCAACACCGCGACCGGCCTCGGTGGTCCGAACCCGGTATTCACCGGCTTCAACGCCCGTCGCGCCTCAGCCGACCTTGGCTTCACTTCCGATTCGACTCAGGGAGTTCCAATCGAGAATACTGGCGGCGCTGGAACGCGCGACGCGCACTGGCGAGCCAGCGTCTTCGGCCACGAGCTGATGACCGGCACACTCAACCTCGGCTCCAATCCTCTGAGCCTTGTGACCATCGAAGCACTCGCGGACTTCGGGTATGTCGTAGCGCCGCAGGCTGCCGCGGACTTCTCGGTTCTCAACGCAAACACGCCGTCAAGCTTCCCGAGCTACTCTGCGTCGATCAACATTCCGCTCCACGACGCGATCCTGATGCCCAAGTTCACCGTCACCAAGGACGGCGTCCTCAAGCCGCTGCGTGTGCTTCGCCAGCCTGGTACGATCGACAAGCAGTGACGTGAAGCTCGGCGGTGCTTGGCTACAAAGAAACAACGGCGTGCAACCTTGCGGTGCACGCCGTTCTTTCTTAGCACTGTCCGGCCGCTTTGAACCGGACGGCCAGGGGTGGTTCAGATCTTCACTGCTTACTTCCGACGGCGACGGGCGAGAGGAACGAGGCCGATGAGGCCGGTTCCGATCAGCGCCATCGAGCTGGGCTCAGGCGTCGTCGTTACGCTCGCGTTGATCGTGCGGTCGTTCGTGGCGTTGAGCGGAATGCCGTAACCAACGCCCGCTGCTGGGCCAGTGTTATCGAAGTTCAACACGTAGTTCGCAGCGCCGATCGGCATCGAACTTTGCGTCGGGACCCAGATCAACGTGCTCTGGTTCACCGGGCTGGTCTCGACCATTCCGCTGATGCTGCCGAAGAACGTGCCAGTCCCGACTGACGGCTGCGTCTGGTTGACCATCAGATTGAAGATCACCGAGCCACTCGGCACGGTCACCGTACGGTCCGGTTCCGGTGAGATGGAACGTTCCCAGATTGATCTGGCCAAGCGTGTTCGTAGCGCTGGTTCCGTTGAACGACAGATCGAAGCCGTCGCCTGTGCACGTCGCGATCAGAGCCGCGACGGTCGTGCAACCGGCGTCCTGCTGGGTACGGCCCGCTGAAGTACCCTTCCGTTGAGAACGTCGCGCCGGTTTGAGCGCCTGCTGTCCCTGCAGCAAATGCAAACACTGCGAGACTTACGGCTGCTCGTGCCCCATTCGTAAGTACCTTCATCCTCTCCCCCTGGTGAAAATGTGCTGGTCTCGTACTCGGCCGAGTCGAGCCTTCCAGGGGACACTGTGTGCCCCCGCGGGCCTTCAATGCATGCACCGTGCCCGAGGCGCCTTCAGCCTCCGGAATAGGGCGCGACTGCGTGGCAGCCCGCGGACGAAGATCACGCACCCGTACGCGCTAGAGTCGGAGCAAAAAAAGAGAGCGCGCACCGTTTCGGTGCACGCTCTCTTCTATCTTCTCCAGCACTGCCGGCCGCTTACGGCCGGTCAGCCAGGGGGTTCTAGACGGTGAGCCAAGCATGCTCACGGCTAGCGCTGACACCGAGCTACTTCCGGCGGCGACGAACCATGGGAACGAGGCCGATGAGGCCAGTTCCGATCAGCGCCATCGAGCTCGGCTCAGGCGTCGTCGTCACCTCGCGTTGGGCGGTGCGATCGCCCGTGTTCGCGTTCTGAGCGGAAATCGAGTTTGGAACCAATGTGAAAGTCCCGCTTCCGCTGGCGCCGGAGAAGTTGTAGTGATTGAGCGCTGGTTGCTAAGTCGAACGTTACGCCGATGGTCCAGCGAGTGCTGACGTGGGCCCGCAGAACAGCGTGAACACACCCTTCCGTTCACGGTCGTTTCCGCCGGTGCCGGTAAATGTCACGCACAGTGAACGGCTGTTTCCAGTCATAGTTGTGTCTGGCAGGTCATGAGGATTGAATGACCCAAGCTGCCCGGACGGACCGTCGCGGCCGGCCCGATGCGCCAGATCGAGTCCCGGTCGATCGACGACGAGCGTGTAGACGCGCGGTTCCCGTAAACACGAGGTTGACCCGGTGCCGGCAAGCCTGGCGTACACGCTGTGACCAAATGCATCCAGCCCTGTTTACGGCCCCGCGAAATACACTGTGTCGTGAACTCGCGCCTGCGCGCCCGCCACGCTTGCGATTGAACGTCGCAGCCACTAGCTCGTGGCTACCCGAACGTGTTCAGTAATCTGCTCATCCTCTCCCCCTGGTAAAAAGTGCTGGACTCGACTCGGCCGAGTACGAGAATTACCTCTGGGACACACTGTGCCCCGGCCCCTGACCTAGCACGCGGCGTGCCGGACGCCAGAGGGCATGAGCGCGGCCGAGTTTCGACTGAAATAGCTACAGCAATCGCAGTCGTTGCGCAGACTATTGTCGTCTCTCTGACCGAAAATCGCGCTAAACCGCGATTTTCGTGACTCGGCGCGCTGCCGAGCGAAAAGCAACAAAATTTTGTTGTTGCGCTGGGTGTACAGTCGCAGCCGATAATGTGGCAGGCGCACAGCACTTTCACCGCGGCAAGTGCGCGGGAAGACCGTACCTGCCGAGCAGCAGTCGTGAGCGCCGCGAACCCGTGCATCGCGCGTCCTGCCGATACTGACACGAAACACGTCACGCACGCTTCCCTAAGCATCCACGATGGCCGACCGCATCTATTTCTTCCCGAATCCGAGCACAAAGACACCGGTCCTGCTCTTCGACTTCGCTGGCTTCACTGTGGCGGCAGACTCTCTCCCATACATCCGCCAGGCGCAGGACTTGGTCGCCCAGCAACCGCCCAACTCACTCTACTGCGTCGTGGACGTCACAGGCTCGAAGTTCAATGGCGACGTCGTGGATGCCCTAAAGGAGCTGGCGCGGCACAATCGCCCCTATGTCATCGCGAGTGCGCTCGTCGGCGTCTCCGGTCTCCAGCGAATAATCCTCGACAGCGTGCTCGCCTTCACGGGTCGCGAGAACCTCAAGTCATTCCCTACGCGCGCGGCTGGCCTTGCGTGGCTCGCCGATCAGGAACGCTCCGCGGCCGCATAGTCGCGTCACACCACGTGCGGCGTTTGACTTTCGTGCTGATATTCAGGGATTCATAGCGACCACGCGGCCCGCGCGATCTCCGCGGCACTCGCTCCTCCATTTCGCGTAATTTCTCTCACACAATGACCAAGTCAGTTCTCGTCACGGGTGGCGCCGGTTTCATCGGCTCGCACGTCGTGCGCGCATTCCAGGATCGCGGCGATGACGTCACCGTGCTCGACGACCTCTCGTCGGGCAAGCGCGCCAATCTCCCCGAGGGCGTCACGTTCGTCGAAGACGACGTTCGCTCGCCGGACACCGCAAAGTTGGTCCACGATGCGGGCTTCGACATCATCTGCCATCTCGCCGCGCAGATCGACGTCCGCAAGAGTGTCGATGATCCCGCGTTCGACGCCTCGGTGAACATCGGTGGATCGCTGAACATCCTGGAGGCCATCCGTAAGAGCGCCAAGAAAGCCACCCGCTTCGTCTTCTCCTCCACGGGCGGTGCCCTCTATGGCGATGTCGAGACCCTTCCGACGCCTGAGACTTTCCCCAAGGATCCGCAGTCGCCGTACGGCAACGCCAAGCTCTCCGTCGAGCTGTACATGGGCTACTACGGCCGCGTACATGGCCTCGATGCTGTCGCGCTGCGGTACGGAAACGTGTACGGCCCGCGCCAGGATTCACACGGCGAGGCAGGCGTCGTCGCCATCTTCTGCGAGCGAATCCTCGATGGTCGCCCACTCACCATCTTCGGAGATGGCGGCCAGACGCGCGACTATGTCTACGTGGGAGATGTCGCTGCCGCGAACGTCGCCGCCGCGACTCTACCGCTCCCGCCCGTGGGCGGTGTCGATGCGCGCTCCTTCAACATCGGCACCGCGGTCGAGACGAGCGTTCTCGATCTCACGCAGCTCCTTCGCACCGCGTCGGGCACGGAAGTGAAGATCGAGCATGCTCCCGAGCGCGCCGGAGAAGTCCGCCGCTCGGCGCTGCTCCCGGCCAAGGCGCAGACCGTTCTCGATTGGCGCCCCCGCGTAAGCATCGCCGATGGCGTGGCCATGACGTACGAATGGTTCGCGCGCGAGCACAGCGCGTTGGTCGATCGGTCGAGCCACGCCTAGACCAGCCCAGCTCGTGCCCAGCGCCCACGTCTTCACTGTCGACGTAGAGGATTACTTCCAGGTCCACGCCTTCGAGGGGGTCGTGGATCGCTCGAAGTGGGACTCGTATCCGTCGAGGATCGAGCGGAGCACCCAGATCTTGCTCGAGCTCCTCGCGCGCCATGGCGCTACTGGCACCTTCTTCACGCTCGGCTGGATCGCCGAGAAGTATCCGGCGGTCGTGCGCGCAATATCAGATTGCGGTCATGAGATCGCATCGCGCGGTTGGTGGCGTCGCGAAGTCCCTTCGCTCACGCCGCAAGAGTTTCGCGAGGACGCGTACGCAGCGCGCGTCATTCTCGAGCAGGTCAGTGGCGTGCCGGTCGTCGGATATCGCGCACCGAGCTTCTCCATCGTGCCAGGCTGCGAGTGGGCCTTCGATGCACTTCTGGAGACCGGCTACAAGTATGACTCGAGCCTGTTTCCGATAAAGCGGATGAACTTCGGATATCCCCAGACGCCGCCAATCCCGCATCTGATTCACAGGCCGATGGGGGACATCATGGAGTTCCCGCTCGCGACCACGCGAATCGCGGGTAAGCGCGTCCCCGCTGCCGGCGGCGCCTACTTTCGGCACTTCCCGTACTCGATAACGCGGCGCGTCTTCGCCGAGCACGCGGCCGCATCGATACCAGGAGTGTTCTACATCCACCCATGGGAAGTGGACACCGAGCAGCCGCGCGTGCGCGCGTCGTGGCTCACGACCGTGCGCCACTCGCGGAACATCTCCAAGTCGACAGCGCGCCTCGAGCGGCTGCTCAGCGAATTCCAATTCACCTCGATCGCCAAGCGTCTCGAGGCAGTCGGGCGCCCAGTGATCACCGCGCCTGCGGCACTCAGACCGTCCGGCATGGGACCACGCGAGACGGTCAAGCGCTGACCTGGCGATTTGCACCGGCTGAATGCAAGAAGGGCCGCGCCAGTTCTGGCGCGGCCCTTTTAGTAAGCGCTCTGCGGATTAGGCGTTCTTGCGGCGGCGACGGATCATCGGTACGAGACCAATGAGGCCCGTTCCGAAGAGCGCCATCGAGCCGGGCTCCGGGGTCGTCACGAGGAATTCCTGCTTCGAGCTAGGATCGCTCGGATCAGTCGGCGTGAGGATGTAGAAGCTGGGCGCGTTCTGATAGTTGTTCGCCGCCAGCGTCAGCCAGCTGCTCGCATCGGAGTACGACGGTGCACCGAAGATGTCCCAGATCGCGTGCTGGATGCCGTTGACGCCCGCCTCGTTCTGGCCGGCATACTGGGTCGTGAGCCACGCTGCCTCTTCGTACTTCTGTGTCTCAGGAGGCGTAGTCGCAGTGCCATCGAGGCGCGTCTTGTCGTTCACCGTCCCCAGCTGCGTTGACTGGGTGATGTTCACGGTCCATACATCACCGACAGAGACCTCGTGGAAGAAGTCCACGCAGTTCAATGAGACCGGGACGTAACTGCTCGATCCGCTGACTTCCAGCTGCCCGCTGTAAGGGCCGGTGTAGTAAGTGCCGTCTTGAGTGGGACCGGCTCCGGTGAATTTGAGCGTGCCCGTTGCCTGAGCAGAGGCAACCGAAGACACACCTATTACGAGCGTTGCGGCTAACGCGAGGGCCTTCTTCATGAGTAATGTCCTTGTGGTGATGGTGACGGTGACGTGGTTGTTAGCAGGAGATGGCAACTCACGCGCCACCGGGAGGCCGACGTTCATGCTAACTGTCAACTGTTTGGACAGTCGCTTAAGTCGTTGTCATTGCAGCAGTTCCGATCATGCGCCTGACGACTTGCGCGACACGCATGCCCGCCCACGCGTCGCGATCGTCGCTCCGATTGCTGCTTCTTCCCACAGAGTGTTGCGCGCGCCCAACATGTTTTTTTGCGTTCCTGCGCCGCTGCGCCGAAGGCAAGTTGTGGCAGAATCAGCATTCGCGCCGACGCGCCGATGTTCTTGTTGTGCAACCTGTCTCGTGACTGTACGTTAGCTCCTTCTTCAACCTCTATTGCCGCATGGAATCGCATAAGCCTCTCGCCCGTGCCGCCTACGCGTTGGCGCTCTTCCTCATAGTCTTCCCGCTGTGGGACTACACCACTTCGGTCTGGCCACCGCACCTCGGCGACGAGCGCTGGCGATTTGGCGTCGTCGGCACGCTCAGCAACCTCCTTCTCATTCCGCTGCTCGGCTTCCTCATCGCCATGGCGACCGCGACCTACGAGGACCACCGGCGCACTCGTCGGGTGCTCGGCTGGATCTGCGGAATCCTCGCTGTGGTGGGCGTGGCACTCGTCGTCCTCTTCGTTCTGGACTACTTCCAGACGCGAACACTCATGAACCCGCGCGTGCTGCACGTCGCGGCGGTCGCCACGACCAACGCGGTGGTGAAGCACATCTGCTGGATCATCGGGTTCACGCTTCTCAGCCGCGCTGGATTCGCCGGACCAAAGGCAATCGTGCAGAAGCAGCGTCGCGTGGTCACGACCGAGCCTGCTGCGTCAACGCTCATCCCTGTAGGCGGGGCAACCCGCGCCGAATAAGCAGTTTGGCGCGGAGTGGCGATCGCCACTCCGCGCCATTCGACGCTCGGATTCCGCTGCACCGCTTGATCCTGCTTGCATAGCGGCCGAAGCTTGGCAGAGACAGCGCAAGCCGCACGACAGCAACCGAGCTGATCGCGTGGGCGCTCTTCCGAATCACGCCCGTACACGATGTTGACTGTAGGTGAGGTCGCTCTGGCAATCATAGCCCTGATCTGGCTCGGGTATCCACTCCTGATCAGGGCGCTCGGAAGTCTTCGACAGCCGTCACCTGTCGTCCAACCGCCGCTCGCCCCGTCCGTGTCGGTAGTTCTCGCCAGCCGCGAGGATGCGGAAGCCATTCGCGCGCGCGTGTCAGACCTTCTGCTCGCCGACTTCCCTGCAGACAAGCTGGAAGTCATCGTCGCTCTCGACGTGACTCGGCCTGCTGCTGGTACTGCAGCCGGCGCACGTTCGGCCCCGCCGGCGTCGTCAAAGTCGTCACCGGCGACGCGCCGGGCGGCAAGGCGGCGACGCTCAACGCCGGAGCTCGAGCCGCGAGCCACGATATCCTCGTCTTCACCGACACTGCTCAGCGATTCGAGCGCGGTGCGATCCGCGAGCTCGTGACTCGGCTCGGCGTCGCCCAGACTGGCGCGGTATCAGGGATGCTCGACCTTCCGCCGGCGGCTCACGGCTCGCTCAATCTCGCCGAGCGTTACTGGCGGTATGAGCGGTCGCTCCGAGGGTACGAGGCGCGGCTGCATTCGTGTGTCGGGGTCACCGGCGCGATCTACGCCATGCCCCGTAGACTCTGGAAGCCCCTCCCTGCCAACCTCATCCTGGATGACCTGTACGTGCCGATGCGACTCGTGCTCGAGGGATGGCGCATCGGCTTCACCTCGAGCGCGCTGGCGAGTGACGTGCGGCGGTTCGCGCCAGCCCAGGAGTACCGGCGCAAGGTTCGCACACTCACTGGGGTGATACAGGTGTGCGCATGGCTTCCCGAGGTACTGAACCCCGCTCGCAACCCAATCTGGTTGCAATTCGTCTTTCACAAGCTGCTGCGGCTGCTTACTCCCTATCTACTGCTCATCGCCTTGCTGGGCATTGCGTGGGCAGCGGTATCAGCGCTTCTTTCGTGGTGGGGGGGGCCGGCGGTTGCGGCCGTTGCAGTGGCACTCCTCGCCATCGTAGTTCTCGTTCCCAGGCTTCGCGCCGCCCTCCGCGGGCAGTTGGCTTGGGGACTAGCGCTGCAGGGCTCGATAGTGGTCGCGACTATGAACGGTGTTCGGGGTAAGTGGGACGTATGGCGTTGACCGCTCGGACGCCGCTCGCGTTCGGCGGAAGCACATTCCTTTTCGGCCTTCGGGCAGGACACTCGTGATGGACGGCAGCGCAACCACCTCCATACCATCATCGGCGCCGGCCGCCGGGCTCTACGCTTCGCTGCGCAAGCTCGCGCAGCGCGTCGTGGGCGCCGAGCCAACCGATGTCCGTACGAGGGCGCTGCAGCTTCTGCCAGCGGTGCTCACCACCGTTGCGTTCGCTGTGCTCTTCGCGCAGCCGGCCTATCTGCTCGTGCGCGACTGGTGGACCGTCCCAGAGGCTGCGCACGGGATGCTGCTCGCGCCTGTCGCGATCTGGCTCGCCTGGAGATCCGGCATCCGCCCCGACGCAACCGGCAACGCGGCGCTCGGCATCGCGATGCTCGTGATCGCGGTGCTGATCCGGTTCCTCGCGGGGCTGGCCGCAGAGCTCTTCACCATGCGTGCGTCGATGGTGCTCGCCCTGGCGGGCCTGACCGTGTACCACTACGGTGCCCGGCAGCTGTTCCGCTGGTGGCTCCCTTTCCTGCTCGCGTTGCTGTCCGTCCCGCTTCCTGAGCTCATCACTCAGGCGCTGGCGCTTCCGCTCCAGTTCAAGGCATCGCAGATGGGAGCGGCGCTGCTCAGGTGGCGGCACATTCCGGTGCTACTCACCGGAAACGTGATCCGGGTTCCGGGGCACGAGCTGTTCGTGACCGAAGCGTGCAGCGGCCTCCGCTCGATGACGGCGCTTCTCGCGCTGGCGGTGTTGATGGGCGGCCTTCTCCTGAGGCACCCTGTCACCCGCGTGCTGCTGATGTTCCTCGCGATCCCGATCGCGATAATCATCAACGGCGTGCGCGTGTTCATGACCGGCTTCCTCGTTTTCTTCGTCGATCCGAAGCTTGGCGAGGGCTTCATGCACCTCACCGAAGGGTGGCTCCTGTTCCTCGTGTCGCTCGCGAGCATCGCCGCGCTGGCGTGGGTCGGAGCCAAGGCTGAGCAACTCGTGCTTTACCGCGATGAGCTCCGCGGCGAGGTGCCTGCCGATGCGTAAATCCGAGCTTCGCGCGTACACTGCCCGCGGCGGTCCTGATACTCGGCTGCGCCCTGCTTCTTGGTGGTACTCACCAACAGGTGTCCGTCCCGCTCGCGGGCTCGCTCAGCAGCATTCTCGCTCACGTAGACGGCTACACGATCCAGGATCAGCACGTCGGGGACGAGGAGCGGCGCGTCGCCGGGATGACGGATTACGTTGCGCGCGTTTACTGGCGCCCCGATTCGACCGTCGCGTTCACTACTTACGTCGGATACTACGACCGTCAGACGCAGGGCAAATCCATGCACTCGCCGAAGAACTGTCTCCCTGGCGCAGGATGGGAGATTCTTCACACGGGTACTGCGACAGTGCTTGCCGCCGACGGCGCGCACATAGTGAACCGCGACCTTCTCAAGAACGGGCCGCAGGAAGCTGTGGTCTACTACTGGTACCAGGGCCGCGGACGCGTAGTGGCGAGCGAGTACGCTGTGAAGTGGAACCTGCTGCGGGACGCGGCGCTGACCGGCCGCACCGACGAGGCGCTCGTCAGGATCGTCGTGCCGGTCGGTGGACCTGACAGCACAGAGGCGCTCGCCGACCAGCTCGGGATGAGCATCGCTCCGCGGCTGTTGAACGAAGTCCAGCGCGTGCTACCGCCCACCGATGGCAAGTCGCCCGCGACGGTGGCGACGTCAGGCGCTCTGTCTGGCCCCGTGAGACGGGTGGCCGCCCGCTAGGAGCTCAGCCGGCGGAGTCCCAGCGCTCTCCGTCGGCGTCGCGTGGTTCGGGCGGGCGAACGCGGCGTTTTCAGTGCCCGTTTCCCGAAGACTCGCACGCCGGCCCACAGCGCGAGTCGAACCAACTCCTTTGCGACCTCTGGCGAGCGGCTCGTCTTCAGACCTTCGCGGAGCTGAGCGAGAACCGCTTTCTTCGGGCCGCCCTTCGCGATCATGTTGCGGGCTGAGGACAGCGCGCTCAGAGCCGAGATATTCCCTTGCCTTCTCCGAGAACACGCGGCGCGACAGGGAGATACGATTCGGACAGCTCGATCGACATGCGGCCATCAGCGACGTTCGCGCCGGTCCGCTCGAGCGTGGAGCTGTCCGACGCCGAGTGCACGCGGTAGAGCGCTAGCGGCTCGGGGTCATACCAGATCACCGAATTGAGGTACACGCGCTTCCACATGTCCCAGTCGGCAGAGTGGAAGAGCACGGGATGAAAGCCACCGATGCGCTCGTAGACGCTACGCTTGACCGATATCGCCGGGAACATGATGCGATTGCTCACCGTGAGTGTTTCCAGCCACCCCGTGAGTATGCCGGCCGTGCGCCGCTCGAGCTCCGATAAGCGCTGCCAGTGGTCGTCCTCGTCGATGAAGATGTACCGCGTGAACGCCGCTTCGATCGTCGGCTCCTTCGCGGCTGCTTCGCGGATGCGGCGATAGTAGCCCGGCATCACCATGTCGTCGCCATGGAGGATGTGCACCCAGTGGCCACGCGCGCGCTCGATGCAAGCTCGTGAAGTTGGCCTGCGCGCCGACGTTCTTGGGTTGGCGGTAGAACGTCACGCGTCCCTTGCCAACTTCGCGCACCACCGCTTCGGGATCGTCCTTCGACGAGCAATCGTCGACCACCTCGATCGACATCTCCTCGGGTCCGGGATCCTGATCCAGTACACTCTTGAGCGTGCGGCGTAGGAGCTCCGCGCAATTGTATGTGGGGATCATCACCGACCAGAACGGCCGGCGTTACGTCCGCGGGAACCGGGTCGATGGCCGGATACGATGTCTGGTTCAGCATGAGACGGGATGGAGCAGAGAATCAGGCACGTTGGCCGTACTTCATGGTCCATGCCGCTGACCCCAGTGGCAATCGTTGGCCGGAAAAACGACAGATGCCGAAATCGCCGGCGACCGCCACGGGCGAAGCGTCGCGATGCGCTACCGTCCACCGCCTCGAGCTGTGCCACTCGCGCATGGTCGTCGCCCAGACCAGCGTGTGCGTGACCGTGTAGCGCGGTTATTGCCTTCCCGCTCTGTGACCGCTGCTGGCTTGCGCAAACACAGCAGAGTGTGAAGCGTGGCGTAAAGGTTCGATTAAGAGTGCGTCTGCCGCTGCGGTACTTGCTACCGTCTCAGCGTTCCACGTCATGCGAAAGCCCAGCACATGTGAATTGATTGAGGAGTTACTTCTTGTCGCTCATAGCTAAGAAAATCTCCACCGCGCGCCGCGTCGTGCAGAGTCAGGGACTGCGCGGAGTTCAGGCGGTGGTGAAGCAGAAGATGGTCGCGAAGCCCTGGGTTCAGTACGCGAGCCTCGCGCCATATGCCGTCCCGACGATCGCGCGCCGCGGACTTCCGAATACGTTCATCTACTTCCGCGGAGGGATCGGTGACGATCTGCTGCTCACCATCCTGTTTCGCGAGCTGCGGCTCCGTAAGCGCGGCAAGGTCTGGGCGATGAGCGTGTACCCGGACATCTATATCAACAACAGCGATGTCGACCTGATCGTCCCGCATCACGAGAGGTACGGCCCTTTCATGAAGCATCTTGGCGTCAAGGTCGTGACACCGTGGTACTCCAACTTCAATCCCGCTTTCGACCGGGACGATCCGTTTCCCGAGCAGCACATCATCTCCATCATGTGTCAGAAGGCAGGAATCGTCGGCCCGATCACGCTCAAGCCGTACATCGCGCTCTCGGAGAGCGAGCTCCAGCGGGGCAAGCTGGTGCGTCGGCAGGTCGCCATCCAGACCGCAGGCATGACCGCCCGCCACGCGATGATGAACAAGAACTGGTTCGCCGAGCGATACCAGGAAGTCGTGTCTACGCTCTCGTCCAAGTACGACTTCGTCCAACTCGGATCGCCGAGCGACCCGCAGTTGGTCGGCGCGCTAGACCTCCGCGGGAAGACCTCGATACGAGAGAGCGCGGCGATCCTCGCCAACTCGCATCGCGTTCGTCGGCCAGGTTGGCTTCCTCATGCACCTGGCGCGCGCGGTCGAGTGCCGTTCGGTCATGCTGTACGGCGGCCGCGAGCACCCGAGTCAGTCGGGCTATACGTGCAACGTCAATCTGTACCGCGAGGTAGGCTGTTCGCCGTGCTGGCGGCTCAACAGCTGCCCGTTCGACCGCGAGTGCATGCGCAGGATCAGCTCCGCAGACGTGATCGAAGCGCTCGAAGCGCAGGTAGAGCGCTACGGCACCCCGCTCGAAGTAGACACCGACTTCATCACGCAGGAGCAGATTGGACCGGACGCATCGCCCGTTACCGCGACGCGGTCGCGACCCACGATCGCGCCTGGGCCATGCTCGAGGATCGCCCGTACATACCGCGCATCCTGAGCGCCTGATCAGTCACGATCACATGACCCGACCGAACACCGAGCTGAAGCTTCTGCGAGCGCCTCGATGGTCGCGGTCGGATCTATGACGGCGACCGGTTCCTGACCGAGACCGGGTATACGCTCAAGGAGCTCGAGGAAATACCCAACGCGGCGCTATTCCGGCGGCCAGAATGCCCGGGACGTCGAAGCTGCGTACCATCTCGGGGATGGTGACCCCTCCCGACGTCGAGTTTTTCGCAGCATACGTGGGCACCCGTCTCACGCCTCGAGCTCGAGGATGGGCGCCGCCTGGACTTTTCAGTCACGCGCGTTGGTGATACGTTCTGCCTCGTGAAGGCCCTCAGCCATCTCAGGCAGACCAACGGTGACTCGACGCGAATAGCCTCCCCCTCAGCGTGGTGATCCCCACGTACAACCGTGCGAACCAGATGCGCGCTTCGCTCGAGTCGGTCCTGAGCCAGGCCGATGCCTCCGCGCGAAGTGATCGTGGTGAACGATGGGTCCACCGGATGACACCGAGGAGCAACTCGCTCCGTTGGTCGCTGCGGGCCGCATTCGGTATCTGCGCCAGCCGAACGCCGGGATGGCGGCTGCCCGGAACGCGGGCGCCGCCATCGCGACAAGCCCTTACGTCTACTTTCTCGACGACGACGATCTGCTCTTCCCGGGCGCGCTTGCCGTGCTCCTGGAGGACCTCGAGACGCATCCCGATGCGGGAATGGTTTGTGGGGAGCTCATAACGTTCTCAGGCGAGCCCCCGCCGGCCCCTGAGCTGTTTTTCGAGACGTGGACCATCGATCGCGACGCTTTTCTTCGGTTCAACCAGATCGGATCACCGGGGCAGGTGATCATCCGACGTAGCACGTTCGAGGAGCTGGGCGGCTTCGACCGGACCATCTGGGGCACGGACGATTGGGACCTCTGGCTGCGACTTCTCGATCGCGCACCGGGGCGCTGGGTCCGCACACCGGTGCTGGCGTACCGGCTGCACAGCAGCAACTTCTCGCGCAACGTCGCGCGAATGTATCAGTCCAGTCTCCGCGTCGCGCGCCGTCACATCAGCCGCCTGCCGCCGCATGCGCGCACTCTTGCCCGCTACTCCACGTACAGGGCGCTGCGTGCGTACCACGTTCCGCGCCTGAAGGAGATGTTCGTGGCCACCGCGCAATCGCGGCGAGTGGCGACTGGCGCTCGCCGCAGCTCGTGCGTGGGTTACTGCATGGGGAACGGATGTCTACGCGACCGGCCTCCTGAAGACCCGCCTGGCCGCTCGAGGGCGGTGGCGCCTCCCGCTCGACGGCGATTCGGTTGAGTCGGGCCTGTTGAACCGATCAGGCAGCTCCATCCGGCCTGAGGCCTAGCTGCTCTAGTCACCCCGGCAGCAGAACTCTCTCCGAGCCTCGCTCGTCGGATTGCCGCGCGTGGTCCGGCGTGGACGCCGGATCAGGAATGTGTCTCACCTCGTGCGGCATGTAGAACGTCCCCGGGACCACGACACCCGGATCAACGCGGAAGCGTGGCGCAGTTCACCTGCCAGTCGTTATCCGCGATCGCGGTGTCGATGTAGTACTTGCCCGGCTGCAGCCCCAGCTCGCTGCAACGAAACTCGACCACTCCTTCCCCTTCTGGCAGATCGAGCGTCGTGAGCTGGGTTTGCGTGGAAAGCTCGCACATGAAGTCACCGTTCTGCGAATGGAACGAGATCAGTACCGCCGTGTCTGGTACGTCCTCCTCGGCGGCGTATCGCACGCGGATGCTGAACGGATCCCCGGTGCGAAGCGCGCCGGTCTCATTCCCGAGGCCGATCGTGAATAGTGAGGCCGATAACCCTGGCCGTCCGCGGGAGCACCGCAGCCTGCTTGCTTCGGTATCCCCACATCGATGAACTTGGTCGCCGCGCGCTCGTACTCGGCGATCACATCATGCGGTCGGTGCCGGTCGCGGCGACCTGCGCCCTTCTGCATGAGGATCGCGCGATCGCAGAGCCGCTCGACCGCGCCGAGATCGTGCGAGATGAAGACGATCGTCGTCCCGCCGTGCTTGAGCTCGTCGATTCGCGCGAGGCACTTTTCCTGAAAGCTCGCGTCGCCTACCGCGAGCACTTCGTCGAGCAGGAGGACACGGGATTCAGGTGCGCTGCGATGGCGAAGCCCAAGCCGCACGTACATCCCCGACGAGTAGCGCTTGACCGGCGTGTCGATGAACTGGCGTACTCCCGCGAAGTCCACGATGCGGTCGAAGTTCTCGGTGATCTCTCGCCGGCGCATGCCCAGAATCGAGCCGCTCAGATAGACGTTCTCGCGGCCGGTCAGCTCGGGATGGAAGCCCGATCCCACCTCGATGAGCGCGGCCAGCCGTCCGAAGATTCGGATCTCGCCGGACGTCGGCGCTGGTGATGCTCGCGATCAGCTTGAGGATCGTCGACTTCCCTGCGCCGTTGTGTCCGATGATGCCGAGCGCCTCACCGTGCCTCACGGCGAAGCTCACGTCGCGGACAGCCCAGAATTCCTTGTAAGTCGGCCGCATCGCGCGCAACGCGCGCGCGCACGCCGTGCGCGGCGGCACTCTCTTCCTGCACGCGGTAGCGCTTGGAAACGTTGTCGAACTCGAGGTCGTTCATTCCTGCTGCAGACTCCGATGTGGTTAGATGACGTCCGCCATGGTCGCCTCTTTATGCTTGAAATACACATAGGCGAATGGGAGGCAGACGAGGGAGATCGCCAGTGGCGATTCCGAACGATATCCAGTCCGGGCCCGTGCCCTGGAGCAGAACGCGACGGAAGTTGTCGACCACGCCGACCATCGGGTTGAGCTGGTAGAGCGATGCGGAGCAGCGGGGGCAGACTTGCTTGCAGTGCGCTCATCGGGTAGACGACCGGCGTGGCGTACATCCAGAGCTGCAACAGCAGCGGCATCGCAACGCCGATGTCACGGATGCGCACGTTGAGCGCACCGAGGAACATGCCGCCAGCCGTCGCGAACATCAGCATCACGAGGATGATGGGAAACACGAACAGCGCGTTCCACGTGAGTGCGACGTGGTAGTACCAGAGCAGCCCGAGCATCACCACCGACGCGATCGCGAGATCGACCAGAGCGCTCAGCACGTACGAGAGGGGCAGGATCTCGCGCGGGAAATAAACCTTGCTGACGAGATTGGCATTGCTGACCACGCCGCCCGTGGCGGTCGTCAGCGCCGTCGAGAAGCTGGTCCAGGGAAGCAGCGCAGCATATGCGAAGATGGCGTACGGCGCCCCGTCGGACGGCATCTTCACGATGTAGGAGAAGATCACCGTGTAGATGATCATCAGCAGAAACGGCTGCAGCACCGCCCACGCCAGACCAAGCACGGACTGCTTGTACCTGACCTTGACGCGATGGATCGTCAGCGTGTAGAGAAGGTCGCGGTAGTGCAGCAGCCGTCCGTATCCAGCCGAAGATGGCGAATGGCGTAAACGTCGGCTGGCCGACAACGACCAGCGGACGCCGCGCGCTGCTCGCCGACGTCGAAATCTGGCGCTTCGGCAACCGCTGTCAGGCTGTTAGATCCCATGAGACAAGTACGAGTGATTGGGACGTACGTCAAACCTACGGTAGCACATACGCCACCGAGTCAATTTCATTCCGGAAGATAGCGCGCGTCAGCGTTGTCAGCGCATTGCTCTGCAGACTGCGAACGCGGCGTGACTAGGGCTCGCGAGATCAGCGCCGCATATCAACAAGTATCGGACGATTGGGCCAACGCGCCGCGGCGGCGTGCGCGGCGGGCGAGCGGGCGCGCCGGTGGGCGCCGGATCGGCTCGAACCGTCGCGCGCTCAGAAAAGTGGAACGGCGGGGTCAGGAGAGGTGGGATGTGACCGTCGCCGCGCCGGTTGCCGAATCCGAAGATCGGCGTGGAGACAAAACGCCAGCCAGACGCTTGAGGCGGCGGCGCGCCGCCCTGCCCACCCAGTGTGAATAAGCGCGTGGCCACACACTTGCGGCCACCCAGCCGTACGTGCGCGGCGGCCGGCTCTAAGAGATCGACGTACGTCTCCTCGAACGCTCTGATGTAGTGGTCGAGCAAGTAGCGGTCTCGAACGCGGGCAGCTCCCTTGGCGCCCATCGCTTCTGCGCGGCCAGCGTTGGACAGCATCCATTCTATGGCCGCCACAAAATCGAGCGGCGAATCCGTGCTCGCAAGGATTCCCGTTTCGCCGTCGACGATTGATTCCCGATGCGGTGCAATGTCACTGGCAACGATTGGGCGGCCGCAGTAGGCCGCCTCAAGTAGGTTGAGAGGAAAGGCTTCCTGCCGCGCAGCGGAAATTGCGATGTCTGCGGCGTCCCGTAGGATCGCTCCTACATCCGCCCTTTCGCCCAGGAAGTGGACGTTGCGGTCGATGCCCAGCGACGCGACCTGCCCGGCCAGCGCCAGCCTGGCGCTGCCATCGCCGACGACGAGGAGATGCACGTCGGGATGGTCGCGCCGCAGGATACCCATCGCGTCGATGAGCACGTCGACGCCTTTGCGCGGGATCAGCGATCCGAGGCTGACCAGCACTGTGCTTTGCTCGGACAATCCCAACTCGGCGCGCAGCGGAGTCGCATCGCCGCCCTGCAAACGTGCCGGGTCCACGCCATTGTAAATCACGCGCAGTCGCTTCGTCGGCATGCCATCATCGCGCAGGCCTGCGATGGCCGCTTCGCTCACGCCAATTGCCATAGTTACCTGATGCAAGGCCGAGTAGAGGCGGTCGTCCAGCGGGTCAATGATGTGTAGGTGCGCCACCAGTGGGATTCGGCGCGCGCGCACGCCGGGTATCAGTGCCTTGATCGGTGTGGTGCTGTTGCAGTGAACGAGCCGGACCCGGTGTCTCTCAAGGATCCGTCGCATGTATCTGACGAACGATGCTGACGGCAGCGCCGTTCGCCTGCTTCGCGCCAGTCGTCGACTGTGTAAGCAGTCGCGCCTTCCGCTCGCGCGGCGTCGGCTAGCAACGGAGAGTTGCAGAGAACAATTGAATCGAAGCGCCGGCGATCGATGTGGCGGATGAGGTCGAGCATGCATCTCTCGCTGCCACGGATCCAGTTCTCGCCGTCGTGAACAAAAAGGATCGACACCGGCTCAGGCATGCTTGCGTCTGACGTGCCGCGCACCGCCTGTGCTGCCGCCCAGCCGTCGGACGATCCGAGGGGGCGGCCGTGAGTACCAGGCGCGCGATGCAAATCCGCTGTCATGTGGTAGTTAGAATGAGCGTTCAACCGTCGGCGCTGGCGGGAGCGAGCTCGCGCGCCGACCAACAGCGTTTCGCTGAGGCCCTCGTTAATGAGACCGTCGACCGGGGGGTAGTTCTCCCCACAGTGCACACACGGTGCCGCAGACGTCTCGTAGGGCCGGGCAGCGCCGGCAGCGCCCGATCCCTCCTAACACCCCACGACCGGCCAGCGCTCACGGTCGATCGGGCCTCGGGACGACTCTGCGCACGCTAGTTGCCAATATGGCCTCGTTCTCCCCGGGCACCGTGTACTGGAGTGCGCCAGAGCGCAGCGAGAGCGACCACCAAGACCCAAGTCACAGATGTCCAAGCGAGCAGCATGCGCGAACCCGAAGCCCCGCAGCATGAACAGCGGTGTGACGCAAACTCGTCCCGCGTCGTTTCACCGCAACAGCGACCGATCGATGCCGACCGAATCGCGCCGCTCGCCGGCGCAGTCGCCGGCCCGATGTCAGCCGGCACGACGAAGCGCAGCCGAAGATGCAGTGGTGTTTCCTTGCTACAATGGCGCCGAAGACCTTGACGACGCGATCACATCGGCCTTCAAGCAGTCCTATCCTGTTTCGACAATCGTCGTCGTCGACGATGCGTCAACCGATCGATCCGTGGCCATTGCCGAATCTTACGCCGCGCGCGGGTACCCGTGAAATGCGTACACCTGGACCGGAACAGCGGACCGGCCACGGCGCGCAACGCAGCGGTCGCTCAAGTCGTCGAGCCGCTGGTCGCTTTTCTCGACGCCGACGACATGTGGGTCACGAATCACTGTGAATCATTGGTCCGGTTGTTGGTGCAGCATGCAGACGCCGATCTCGCCTTCGCGCGGACCCGCTCCGCAGCACCGTCGGTCGGGGGTTCCGCGTTGCCGGTACCAGCGGGTTAACCGCTCGAAAGGACGGAGGCTCTCCTCGACGACTCCTTCATCCCACAGTCTGCCGTGCTGCGCGTCGCAGCTGCATCGTAGCAGTCGGCGGATATCCCGCAGCAGTGTGGTACAGTCAGGACTACGACCTCTGGTTGAGAATGGTGCATGGCTCGTTGCTTCGTCGCGTCGGGGACCAACCTGCGTCAGGAGATCGCCGCGCAGCAGGTAACTCGCGATCAAACGAAGTTGGACCGAGGAGCGTGGGAAGCGCGGACGAGATACCTGGCGTTCGCGAAGAGGACGGACTGGTCGTACCCAGGACGAGTATTGTGCGATCTGCGCCAAGGCTTACGAGCGGGATCTGGGCGACGCTTGGAGATCTCGTAGCCTCCGCCGCCTCCTCGGCGCGTTCGTTCTTTCACCCCTAGCGCCAGGCGGCGAGCGGATCAGTCGCCGCTGGGCATGGCGTGCTGCATTGATGTGGCCCGCCTGGCGCGTCGCCGCGTTCGCTTGGGACCCTATCCCACGCCAGTGGCGGGCAATCTGAAGGCAATCCGCCAGCACGGCATTGCTGGTAGTACGGACCGGCCGCGCCAAACGGTTTCCACCGCCGCAGCCTGACACGGGTCGGTCCTTAGGCGCCGCAAGATTTCTCAAAGGACGGCCTAGCCGTTATCTTTAGTTTCCTGGATCGGTTGTAGCGCCGACGGCGCCGTGGGTCGCCGTGTAGCCGCCGTGCCTATCGCTCCATTCCTGTTTACTCAAGCGATGCCCAGGACAGCAGAGGAGCGGATCCCACCGAGGCTCCAAACCCGATGCTGCGCTCGCTGAAAGGGTCGGTTCTCCGCGGTGCAGAGCAGAGCGGCCTTGCCGCCCGCCTCCGCGACAGCGCATGGCGCCGCCGCCGGCTTCTGATTCTCTGCTACATGGGATCTCGCTAGACGACGAGCATCTATGGAATCCGATGCTCTAGATGTCGCCCGAGAGGTTCCGCAGCGAATGGCGCGGTTGCGCGACGGTGGGTACCGGGTGCTCCCTCTTGCGGAAGCTGTGCGCGCATGTACGACGGGACGCTCCGCCGCGTGCTGTCGCAATCACGTTCGACGATGGCATGCACGATTTTGCCGCAGCCGCGTTGCCCATCTGACGGAGTTCCGCTTTCCCGCGACTGTTTATCTCACGACGTACTACTGCCGCTTCAACGCCCAATCTTCGACATCACGTTCGCGTACCTGCTGTGGAAGATCGGGGCCGCGGAAGTCGACGCTACGGATCTTCTGCCCGAAGGAGGGCGCGTGCCTGCGGCCGATCACGAAGCGCGGGTGGCGCTCATGCTGCGGGTACGAGAGCACGCCCGCGCACGGGGGCTCACAGGTGAGGACAAGGATGGATTGCTACGGCTTCTCGCCGATCGCGTTGGCGCCGACTACGGCGCGATCACGCGCAGCGGCTACTGCACATCATGACTCCGGACGAGGTTTCGGCGCTTCCGCGCGACCTCGTCGATGTGCAGTTGCATACACACCGGCATCGGGTCCCGCGCGAGGAGGAGCCGTTCCGACAGGAGATCCGCGACAACCGCGAAGAGATCCATATACTGCGTGACCATGGCGCGGAGGCAGAGCATTTTTGCTACCCGAGCGGATACTACGAGGCGCCGTTCCTTCCGTGGCTGCGCAAGGAGCACGTCGTGACTGGAACGACATGCGTCCCCGGACTGGCGTCACCAAAACACGATCCGCTGCTCCTGCCACGATTAATCGACACAATGCACGTCCCCCAAGTCGTGTTCGACGCGTGGCTGAGCGGAACTGCCTCGTGGTTGCCGCGACGGTCGACATCGCCGCCCCGCGGCGCGTAACGCGAGCAAGGCCGCGCTGTACCACCGCTCTCGAGTTGACGACATTAACTGCGGTGAAGACGACATCTCGGACCGAGGCGCCACCACTACGCGTCCTGCTGGTCGGCCCCTCGCTAGACATCCTCGGCGGGCAGGCCGTCCAGCTCGCGCGGCTGCTCGAGCATTTCCGTGGCACGCCGGGCGTCGAGGTCGACTTCCTCGCCGTCAATCCAAGACTTCCCGGCCCTCTTGGCTCTCTTCAACGCCTGAAGTACGTCCGCACCGTTGCCACCTCAATCGCGTACTTCGCCGCCTTGCTTCGCCGAGTTCCGGGCTACGACGTGATCCACGCGTTCTCGGCGTCGTACTACTCATACATTCTCGCGCCGTTACCCGCTCTCGTGGTCGCGAAGCTGTATGGCAAACGCACTGTCCTCAACTATCGGAGCGGCGAGGCAGAGGACCATCTCAGCAACTGGCGCCGCTCCGCCGTGCCCACGATGCGCCGGCTCGCGGACGCGATCGTAGTCCCCTCCGGTTACTTGGTCGACGTCTTCGCCCGCCATGGCCTCCGTGCGGAATCCATCTCCAACTTTGTCGATATAGAGCGGCTACCGCACCGTGAGCGCGACGCAATCCGTCCGGTCTTTTTGAGCAACCGAAACTTCGAGCCGCTCTACAACGTCCGCTGCACGATCGATGCGTTCGCCGCGGTGCAACGCGAGGTCCCTAATGCGCGGCTGATCCTCGCCGGCGAGGGATCGCAACGGGGGCTGCTTGAGGCCCGGGTCTCGGAGCTGGGTCTTCGCAACGTGACGTTCCTGGGGCGGCTCGCCCCCGATCGCATGGCTGCTCAGTACGCCGAGGCCGATGTCTACGTCAACAGTCCGGACATCGACAACATGCCAGGTTCCGTCATAGAAGCGTACGCCGCCGGCATTCCGGTGGTGACGACTGATTCCGGCGGCATTCCGTATATTGTGCGCCATGAGGAGACCGGCCTGATGGTTCCCAAGGGCGACTCGGCCGCGCTCGCCGCGGCATCCCTCCGCCTCTTGCGGGAGCCGGGGCTCGCTCGCCGGCTGAGTACGCAGGCGCGCGCGGAGTGCCTACGCCTATATGTCTGGCCCGCCGTCGAAGAGCAGTGGACGGCCCTCTACGCCGGTCTCGCACCAGTCAGGCTGCCGTCCGCGTGAGCGATCGCGGAAGCCGCCTCGCACGCATCCGGGGCCGTGGGCCACGGGGAGCTCCGGGAGCGTCTCCAACAGGCGATCAGCGCTCGCGCCGAGCGGCATGGCGTGGGATCGCTGCTCGGTCTGAGCACGGCGCCGCTCTCCCGTGTCGTCGCCGCCGGCGTAGCGCCCGATCCTGAGACGCTCCTCGTGCGGCTCCGCACGAGAACAGCGCCTCGTTCGTTGCCCGGACTCGACGAACCGGTGGCGACCGCCGCCGCAGTATGCGCGCGCTGCCCCGAGGCGGTTACCGCCATCATCGCGCGGGCGGAGCGCATCGCCGCAGGCCGCTTCGATCTCATGGGCCACCCCGATCTCTCGTTTGGTACCCCGATCGATTGGCAACTCGACCCGACCGCGGGCCTCCGCGCGCCGCACGTTCATTGGAGCCGCGTTCCCTATCTCGACGCGCAGCTTGTCGGCGACCATAAAGTCATCTGGGAGCTCAACCGGCATCAATGGCTCGTCACCCTCGGCCAGGCCTACGCCCTGACCCGCGACGAGCGGTGGGCGCAAGAGATTGTAAGTCATCTTGCTCACTGGCTCGACGCAAACCCGCCCAAGCTTGGGATCAACTGGGCAAGTAGTCTTGAGGTTGCCTTCAGGGCGATCTCATGGCTCTGCGCCCTGCGGCTGATCCGCACTTCCGCAGCGTTGACGCCGACCCTTTACGCGCGCCTCCTCGAATCGCTGCATGTGCACGGGCGGCATCTGGAAACCTATCTCTCCACGTATTTCAGCCCCAATACCCATCTGACCGGTGAAGCTTTGGGGCTCTTCTATCTAGGAACGCTCCTCCCCGAACTCCGGCGAGCACCCCACTGGCTGCGGCGTGGGCTGGCGATCCTGGAGGCACAGCTTCCAATCCACGTCCGCCCCGACGGCGTGTACTTCGAGCAGGCCACGCAGTACCATCGCTATACGACTGACTTCTACCTTCATCTCGTCCTCCTCGCCGAGGCCAATGGGGTTAGGCTATCCGCGCAGGTCCGGACCAGTCTGGAACGCCTGCTCGAGCACCTGCTTCACCTGAGCCGTCCTGACGGAACGATCCCCCTGTTCGGCGACGATGACGGCGGCCGCCTCATCCAGCTGGACGCGCGGACGCCTGACGACGTGCGCGCGCTTCTAGCCGCGGGCGCCGTGGTGTTCAATCGGGAAGACTTCGCCTTCGGCGCGCGTGGCGACCTAGCAGGAATGATCTGGCTGCTTGGCGCAAGCGGGCTGCAGCACTTCGACGCGCTCCAACCTACTCCTCCCCGCGACCTGGCGCGCTCCTTTCCAGACGGCGGCTACGACGTGGCCCGTGAGAGCTGGTGCTCCGATGCCGACTGGCTCGCGTTTGATTGCGGTCCTCACGGTGTGATGAACGGCGGCCATGCCCACGCCGACGCGCTGGCTTTCGAGCTCGCCGTTGCCGGCCGCCCGGTCCTCGTCGAAGCTGGTACGTATACGTACCCAGGCCCCGAGCGGAATGCGTTTCGGGACGGTACTGCCCACAACACGCTGACGTAGACGGGTTGTCGTCCTCCATCCCGGCTCCTGCACCATTTCGCTGGTCGCGGACCGCCACCGTGAGGTCAGCAAGCTGGCACGCTGACGGTGCCGGTGCATTCATGGCGGGGTCACACGACGGCTACTCCGCGCTGACCTCTCCTGCACGGCATAGCCGGTCGATCCTCTACCTGCGTCACGGCTACTGGGTGGTGCGCGACCAGGTCGAATCCTCCGGCGCCCATGACGTGGCCATCCGCTTTCACTGCGATCCACGCGTGGCGGCGTGCCTCGCGCGGGGCACGACGCCAGATGCTGCCTCTGCGGAAATTTGCGACCGTGACACACGTGTCCCTCTGCTGCGCGTGTCGGTGTTCGGGCAGCACGGAACCCTGGCGGTCGATGACGGCTGGGTCTCGCGGCAGTACGGCTCGCGCACGCCCTCCCGCGTAATAACGTGGCGGCAGCATGGCACTGGCGCACAAGAGTTGGTGACGTTTCTCTTCCCCGAGCCTTCTTCCGAGCGCCGGATCGCTGGCGAAGCCAGGGAGGTGGCGGATGTCGCTGGCGGACGAGCTTTCGTGGTCCGCACCCGACAGACCGAAGATCTCCTCTTGCTCGGCGACGGAAGACCTCTCCGCACGGAGGGTGTAGAAACCGACGCCGAGTGGCTTTGGCTGCGCCACGACCGGTCCGGCCAGCTCGCCGACTACATTGCGATCGGTGCCAGCCGTGCGCGGGTCGACGGCCGGGACCTTTGGGCGAAAATCGAGCGTGTCGACTGGCGCTCGTCTGCCGAAACTGAATCGCAGGCGCCGCGCGAGACCGCGATTAGCGCGCCTTCGCTGATCAATACAGGATCTGGAGCCACCTAGAGGATGTGCGGCATTTGCGGGATCGTCGTACCGCGCGGGTCGAGCCGCAGGATCGACGGGGAAACGCTCGAGCGTATGCGCGACTCGATGGTCCATCGCGGGCCGGACGCCGCGGGATCTTATCTCGGTGACGGCGTAGCGCTCGGACATCGTCGGCTCAGCATCGTCGATCTGGCGCACGGCCAACAGCCAATGGCGAGCGACGACGGGGCGCTCCAGCTCGTTTACAATGGCGAGGTGTTCAATCACCCAACGCTGATGACAGCGCTGGAGCGCGACGGTGTCAGCTACCGCACGCGCTGCGACACCGAGACCGTGCTGCGCCTGTACGAGCGTCACGGTGCGGCGACGCCTCAGCAACTGCGCGGCATGTTCGCCTTCGCCATTTGGAACCGCGTGCGCCGCGAGCTGTTTCTTTGTCGCGACAGGTTCGGTGTCAAACCACTCTATTACGTCCACACCGACGACGGCGCGCTGTACTTCGCGTCCGAGATCAAGGCGCTCTTTGCGGCAGGCGCAGTCCGGCCGGCGCTGAACATAGCGGCGCTTCCTGACTTTCTCGCGAACCACGCGACGTCTGACGACCAGACCCTGTTTGAGGGGGTGCGCCGCCTGCAGCCAGGTCATACGCTGACGTGGCGTGACGGTAAGATCGAGACACGGCCGTACTGGGATCTTCATTTCGCTCCAGCGCGCAAGCGCCGACGCACGCTCTGATACGCGAGCTCGTAGCGGAATACTCCGAGCGCTTTGACGAGGCGGTGCGACTCCGTCTCATGTCCGATGTTCCGCTCGGTATGTTCCTATCCGGAGGCATCGACTCGGCTGCGATCACTGCGGCGATGAGCACGCTCGTCGATGGTCCGATCAAGACTTTCTCAGTCGCCTTCGCGGAGCGCGAGGCGAACGAACTCCATTACGCGCGGCTCGTGGCCGAGCGGTATCGAACCGATCATCACGAGATCGTGGTCACGCCGGAACAGTTCTTCGATGCGCTTCCGTCCCTGATCTGGCATGAGGACGAGCCGTTGGCGCATCCATCGAGCGTGGCGCTCAATTTTGTCTCGCGTCTTGCCGCCGAGCATGTGAAAGTCGTGCTCACCGGTGAAGGGAGTGACGAGACAATGGCGGGCTACAATCGTTACCGCGCGACGATTTTCAACTCGCGCTTCGGCAGCCGATACGAGCGATTGGTGCCGAGCGCGCTGCGTGCCGGGGTCCGCGGAGCGGTCGGAGCGCTACCCGACGCGCTCGCGCGTCCGGCAGAAGTTGAGCCGCACGTTTCTCACGCGCTCTTCGGACCTCGACACGATTTACTTCGACAATTTCGCCGTGTTCGGCCGCGCCGCACAGCCGGCCCTGCTCAGCGGCGGAGACGCGTGAGCGAGTGGCTGGGATCAGACCCGTATGCGGCGTACCATGCCGCGCTTGCCGCCAGCGACGCCGACACACTGCTCAACAAGCTCCTCTACACCGACACGAAGACTTATCTGCACGAGCTGCTCATGAAGCAGGATCAGATGAGCATGGCCGCGTCGATCGAGAGCCGCGTTCCGTTCCTTGACCATCCGCTCGTCGAGTTCGTCGCGCGTCTGCCGGAGCGTCTCAAGCTGCGGGGCGTCACGACCAAGTGGATACTGCGTGAGGCGATGCGCGACCGGCTGCCAGGGGAGATTCTCTCGCGAAAGAAGATGGGTTTCCCAGTTCCAGTAGGTGCGTGGTTTCGCGGTCCGTACCGCCATATGCTCGATGAGTACGTGCTGAGCGAGCGCGTGGCTGCGCGAGGTTTGTTCGAGCCCGCTACGCTTCGCTCGCTTGTCAATCGGCATTGTATCGGCGGCGAGAACCACAGTGAACGACTGTGGGCGCTCGTGACTTTCGAGATGTGGCAGCGCATCTTCCTGGACGGCGAGCCGGCATCGCCGCCGTCCTTGAGTCTCGCCTGCAGCGTTGCGCACGCATGGTGAAACGCGTCCCCGGTCGGCAAGTCGCCGACGTTCCGTCAATGGCCTTCACGTCCTGAGGAATAAACGATGAACCCGAAGATGATCTTAGGCGGGATGAAGAGTTACGTGCCATGGCTCTGCGACTTCACAGGAACCGGGGGCACCACCGTGCCCGCATACTGCTACTCGGTGTGGCTGCGGCACCTAGCCATCATGCACGGGCATGGCTTGCCGACCGAGCCCAAAACGGTTGTGGAGCTCGGGCCGGGCGATTCGATCGGAGTGGGACTCGCCGCGATGCTTTGCGGCGCCGAGAGCTATCGTGCCCTCGACGTCGTTCGTCACTCCGATCTGGAGCGCGACACGCTGATGCTTGAGGAGCTGGTAGACTTGTTGACGGTCCGGGAGCGCATTCCCGGAGATAACGTATTCCCCGGTCTTTACCCGCGGCTTCAGTCCTACGACTTCCCCGAAGACGTGCTGACCAGAGAGCGCCTTGCACGCTCTCTAGTGCCAGACCGCATCGCTGGCATTCGTGACTCACTGCGCCGCGCGGGAGATCCTAGCGACACCGCATCTCCTATCCGCTACATCTGCCCGTGGACCGATGCGTCGAGCGTGGAGACTGATTCTGCGGACCTCGTTCTGTCACACGTCGTGCTACAGGACATCGTTGAGCTCCCGGCGGTATTCGATGCGATGCGGAAGTGGCTACGCCCCGGCGGCATCATGTCGCATCAGATCGACTTTTCGAGCGCCGACAAGGAGGGCTCTTGGAACAATCACTGGGCCTATTCGGATCAAGCCTGGCGCCTCGTCCGCGGGCGCCGGCCATACTATATCAACCGCGAGCCACTCTCGACATACCTACGCCTGTTCGGTGAGAACGGGTTCCGCGTCATCGCTGTGACGCCGCGGACAAATCAACGGAGCCATCCCCGTGAACAGCTCGCCGCGTCATTTCGTAACCTCGACGATGCCGACATGACGACCAGCGCGGCTCACATACTCGCGGTGCGGCAGTAGGCTAGAGTGCACGTTCTCTGGATAAAGACCGAGTTCCTTCATCCCGTCGACAAGGGCGGTCGCATCCGCACTTACCAGATGCTGCGCGCGCTCCGCCGCGACCATCGGATAACCTATCTCACGCTGGACGATGGCACAGCGGCTCCCGACGCCGAGCAGCGGCTCAGGAGTACGCCGATACCGTCGTGCGCGTACCGTTCACGCCGCCTGCCAAGGGAACTGCTGGATTTTATCTCGACCTGCTCAGGAATCTCGCCTCCCCTTGCCTTATGCGATCGCGCGATACGGCTCGCGGGAGTTGCGTGATCAGGTGAAGGCGATCTGCGATGGAAGCGACATCGATGTTGTCGTGTGCGACTTCCTCACGCCGTCGCTCGACGTTCCGGGCGACCTTCATTGTCCGACGATTCTTTTCCAGCATAACGTCGAGTCGATGATCTGGCAGCGCCATGCGTCGGTTGCGTCGAATCCGCTCAAGCGCGCGTACATGCGCACGCAGTGGAAGCGCATGCTTCGTCACGAGCGCGCTGAGTGCTCGCGCTTCGATCATGTAATCGCGGTATCTCCCGAGGACGCGGCAGTATTCCGGAGCCAGTTCGGCGTCGGTGACGTATCGCACGTGCCGACCGGTGTGGACACCGAGTTCTTCCGTCCGTCGCACGCGGTGACACGAAACGAGCATGAGCTGGTGTTCACTGGCTCGATGGATTGGATGCCCAACGAGGACGCAATCCTCTGGTTCGCAAACGATATCCTACCGAGAATCAAGGCACGTGTACCCGACGTGTCAGTCACGATTGTCGGACGAAACCCGCCGCCGTCGGTGAGAGACACTGGCGGACTCTGACAACTCGATCTCCGTAACCGGATCGGTCCCTGACGTGCGCCCGTACATCGAGCGCGCTGCGATATTCGTCGTTCCGATCCGCATCGGCGGCGGCACGCGCCTCAAGATCTTCGAGGCGATGGCGATGGAGCGAGCCGTCGTGTCTACGACGATCGGCGCTGAAGGACTACCGTTGCGCGACGGAGTGGATGTCGTCCTGGCGGATGAGCCTGACTCGTTTGCCAACGCGGTCGTGAGCCTGCTGTTGGAGCCTGAGCGCTCGGCCGCGTTGGGCAGCGCCGCGGCGGACGAAGTGCGCGCGAAGTACGGCTGGGATCGCGTCGCTGCGCACTTCGCGGACATCTGCGCCGCCGTGATGAAGCATCACCCGCAGCACGCGCCGACCTCGTCGGTCGCGACACCGGCTAGGGCCGGTGCCATCTCCAACCATTGAGTATGACCACGAACATCAGCGTTTTCGGGCTCGGCTACGTCGGCTGCGTCTCTGCGGCCTGCTTTGCCCGCGAAGGACATAGCGTGATCGGCGTGGACGTCAGCGCCTCCAAGGTCGATATGATCAACGCCGGTCGTAGCACCATCGTCGAGGAAGGCATCGGCGAGCTGGTGCGAGACATGCGAGCGAGTGGGCGTCTCCGCGCGACAACAGATTCCGCCGAAGCAGTGGCGGGCACTGACGTCTCGCTAATCTGCGTCGGCACGCCAAGCCGCTCGAACGGCAGCATCGACCTCCGTTACATCGAGCGCGTCTGCGAGCAAATTGGCGAGGCGCTGCGTGACAAGAACACGCTTCACACAGTAGTAATTCGCAGCACCGTGATGCCCGGCACCATCGACACGTGTGCGATCCCGGCGATCGAGCGTACGTCTGGCAAGCGCCACGGTGAAGGCTTCGCCGTGTGCAGCAACCCAGAGTTTCTACGCGAAGGGACCTCTATCAAGGATTTCTACGATCCCCCGTTCACCTCATTGGTGCACACGCGGCAACGCACGCTGAGCCCGTGCGCGCGCTCTACAGCGGTATCGACGCGCCGCTTCACGTCGCCGCGGTGCGCGTCTCAGAGATGGTGAAATACGCCTGCAACTGCTTCCACGGTGTGAAGGTCGGCTTTGCGAACGAGATCGGCAACCTTTGTAAGGGGATGGGAGTCGATAGCCACGAAGTGATGCGCCTCTTCTGCGAGGATCGCAAGCTCAACATCTCCGCCGCGTACCTGCGCCCGGGCTTCGCGTTCGGCGGCTCGTGCCTCCCGAAAGACCTCCGCGCAGCAGTATACAAGGGGAAGGAGCTCGATATCGACACACCGATTCTATCTGCGTCGCTGGAGAGCAACCGAAAGCAGATCGAGCGTGCGTACGACATGGTTATGGCGGCCGGGAACAGACAAGTTGGCGTGCTCGGCCTCGCGTTCAAGTCCGGCACCGACGATTTGCGCGAATCACCGATGGTCTCGCTCATCGAGCGGCTCATTGGCAAGGGAATGCAGCTTTCGATCTACGACAGCCACGTGTCGAGCGCGAACATGATCGGCGCAAACCGCGAGTACGTAGAGAGCGAGATTCCGCACATCTGGGAGTTGATGCGCCCGACAGTCGACGACGTGCTTTCGGACGCCGAAACGCTCGTTATTGGAAACGGATCGCCGGAGTTTCGCGGGCTGCACGAGCGGTTGGAGGATGGCCAGGTCGTCATCGATCTTGCGCGCGCGTTCGGAGCGCGGACGTCCGACGGCCGACGCTACCGGGGAATCTGCTGGTGATCCGCCAAAAAATCGACGCGCTTGCGCAGCGCTGGCGCTGCCGGTTTCGAGGTACGGTTACCGGTAACAGCATGCTATCTGAAATTGTGGGAAGAGTGCTGTTGACTCGCGCGCGCAGGTCTGGCCGCACCGACGCGGCCCGCCTCCAAGATCTTGCGGTAGCTTGCCGGCGCACGAGCAACAGAAAGGTGCGCACGGAATTGCACCGCGCGCTGGTACCGTACTTGTCGGGCCCGATGGCGGCGACTTGGCGCGATGAGCGGATTGGCTGGTCTCGTGCTTTCAACGAGTTCGGGGAGAGCGGTCGACGGCGTGAGTTGACAACCAGCTTGGTGCTTAAGGCGCCGGGCCCCGACGGCGAAAAGGGGGTCTTGTACAGTTCGTTCGAGTACAATTGGATGAAGCTTGTCGCCAACCATGATGCGCGCGCTATTCTCTCTGATTTCTACCTCGTCGGTGCGACCTCGTGGTCGCCGCCGGACTATTCCGTGTTCGGCAACTTTGCAGGTCTCAGCGACGACCCAGTATTCATGGCTATTTCGAACGTCGCCGATACAGATGCGTACCGTGTTATGAGCCCGGTGGTGGAATCTGTCCCGCTTATGGCATGCGAATGGACAAATCCTGATTTCTATCTTCCGAAGCCAGCCGCAACACGGACCATTGACATCCTGATGGTCGCGAACTGGCTCCCGTTCAAACGCCATTGGATCTTGTTCGAGGCGTTGCGGAAAATGCGCCGCGATCTGAGAATCGTGTTGGTGGGCCGCAACGCACCCGGCCGAACGGAACGGGAGATACGCGCCGAGGCACGCGCGTTCGGCGTACGTCAGGAATTAGAACTCATTACAAATGTGAACATCGATCAGGTCACCGCTCTGCAATGCGACGCCCGTGTCTCTCTGGTTTGCAGTCGCCGTGAAGGGTCATGCGTAGCACCCGCAGAGTCTCTGTTTGCGGACACGCCAATCGCTCTGATGGACGATGCACACATTGGCATGAAGGCGCACGTAAACGCGCAAACTGGGGCTCTACTGAACCGACTGCGTATGCCGCGTCAGCTAATGGAGATGCTAGATACGCGCGAGCGGTTTTCTCCTCGCGCTTGGGCGGTTGAACACATTAGCTGTCACCGTTCATCCGCTGCCTTGAATGAACAGCTGCGGGCGCACGCAGTGCGAACAGGTCGCCCGTGGAGTACCGACATCGCAGATTTGTGTTGGCGCTACGTGCCGTCCTACGTAAATCCAGCCGACGCGGCACGGCTCGCGAGCGCGGTGCAGCTTCTGCGCGATAAACACGGCGTTCACCTGGTCTCATACGGAACAGCGACAGAACTCGCGCCGGTTCAGTCACGAATCCCGAACGGAACCACTCACTGATTGGTCGATGGGGTACGTTCACGCCGAACAAGAACCGCCCAGCCAAACGGGTCCGTTCGTTCAAATAGTACCGCACCTCTCTGGTCTGGCGGCAGGGCTTGCAATTCGGGATAGGCAGAGGGAACACGCGGTTCCGATTCGACGAAGGAGAGCGTGTGCGTGCCCCCGAATCGTTCCGCCATCCAGGCGCGAGGGTCTGTAATGTTCTTGCGACGGTGGAGTTCGACTATTAGGTCGCAAGAGGAAAGCATCGGCACCACAATCGGATCCAGAAGGTCGTACTCGGCGGATTCGGCGTCGCAAAGAATCAGCGCGCGCCCCATTCCCAGCAGCGGCGTCAGCGCAAGAAGCGCGTTCGTATCGCACCAACCCTCTACCCGCACCCGCGTGTGATTAAGCGCAGCCATCGCCTCCAGTAATTGCCGTCCGACGGGGTTGCCTTCGAACGCGATTACTTGCGCGGAGGGAAGGCGCCTCGCGAGACCGACTGCGTAGTAGCCTTCCGCTGCCCCAATGTCAACAATGTGCACGTAGTCGTGCTTAAGGAGAACTTCGAATGTCGGCGCAAGTTCAGACTCGTAGCTCCCTAGAATCTTCGGCCAGTAGGTCGAACCGACAGCGGCGTGCGTTGGGTAACGCAGGCCAGCGAAGGGGCCGCGCAGCACTAGTGGCGCCAAAGTAGCTCGCAGGATCTGCTCAGCCGCGCGTGTCGCTCTTGCACACTCGTTGACCGTGTATTCCTCTGCTACAAGGCGTAGTAACTTACCACCGGTCGACGTCGAACCGACACGGCGGATCGTGCGTTTCAGAGCTCTTATCAAGTATGCGCGCATTGTCCTTCGACATAAGCTACGCGTCTGTTTGCAGGCGTCGCAAGCAGTCTGACGTTGGCTGACGCACTTCTCGGGTCACTATCCTACGCACACGCACAATCGAAACGTTGCTGTGCGCAGTGTTCCTCACTGCGGTTGAACATGGATCGCACTGCAGTCGCCCGACGCCACTGCTACGGAGGTGGCGCCCGTTAGGACCGCGGACCAGCGATCTTTCGATGCTGTATCCCGTCGCGGTACCGATGCCTTACAGCAGACGGGAGAGCCGACCGCCCAGACGGGAAAATACACGGCGACGCCCCAGGTGCCCCAGGGCGCCGCCAAGCCCACATGTCCCCGCTGTTACTGAGTTACACCGCTCGTCGCAGCGTTGATCCCGCTGATGTCGGCGCCGTAACCGGCGTACGGGCTTGAACCCGAGACTGTGTAGTTCGCACTGGACGGGCTGACGAACCCTACCGCCTCGACCGCGGCCAAGAATTGATTTCCGCCAGGGTATTGGCTCGTCGATCCCGCGCCGATCAGCAGGTTACCAGTGACTGTGTAGGTGCCAGGTACATAGTGATCGAGCGTAGCTGTCCCGGCGGCCGTACCGCTCCCCTTAATACCGTACAGCCCCAATGTCGCGATGTTCTTCTGGAATCCGAAATTGCGCATCGGAGTCCCGTCGAAGCTCAACAGCATCTGACCGGCGCCGCTCATAATCGCTGTATTTTGGACGAAGTTGACGTCCTGTAGCTCACCCGTCGCTTGGAACATCACTCCACTAATTCCGCTGAAACTATTTTGCTCCACAAGGATGCGCCGAGCTGGCTGGGCGGGACCGTCTGGGGCAGCTGCGATATTAATCCCATTGTCGCTGTTACGCAGGATGTTATAACGGAACGTAACATCCGACGTCACCGTCCACGCCGCACCAGTCAAGTCCGCAGACGACTTCCAGTCAATCGCGAACCCGGTTTGTGCATCGGCCCAATTGTTCTCAAAAACGTTATCCTCGATCAACACACGCACAGCATGCTTCAGTTCAAACAGATTCTTCACTTCCCAGACTCCGCTCCAGCTTGATGGTCGTGTGACGTAATTGCGGCGGATCACAATGTCGGCGGGATCAAGGCCCTGGATGGCCGGCGTGGCACCGCCGAACATCACGTTCTCGCCGGCGCCTTCGAGATAGTCATTCTCGATTCGGTACGGGCCGGAGCCATTCCAGCCGCGCAATCGCTTGGCTGTCGATGCCCTTTCGCGTGGCACTCGCTGATGTACGAGTCCACAATCGCGGTTGACCCACTGTTGAGCGCGATGCAGCGCTGGAAATCAAGTGTCGGAGTGCCGTGAACGTATACGCGATCGAGCACTAAGTCGTGCGCCATCTTGCTGCAGCGTGTCTCTGCGCGCTTGACCCATCGCCCAAGCGTCACGAGTGAGTATCCCAGCGTGGCGCCAGGCGGCGCAGTGATCTCGAGCCCAACCAAGCGGTAGTTGTGCGCACCGAGCGCGGTTTGAATTGCCGGCTGAGTCGGGTCGGCGGCGACAATCTTTGCCATCTGCGCTGCGTCGCTCGGATGCACGCGCGTGCCGCGCTCGGAAGCGTGCCACTCGTACGGATGACGAGCCAGCCGGTGCCACTCTTGGCTGGCAGAGTGTAATTGCCGGTGAAAGGTCGCGCCAGCCGGAAGAATATCTCGTCGCCGAGCGACGCATCGTTGATCGCCGCCTGCAAATCGCCGCCAGCGCTAAGCTGAATCGAGTGCCCGGTGCCGGTCGGCATGGTCACGTCTACTGTCGTTCGCGGCAGTCCGGCGTAACACCCTGCGCTCCGGTGCTCAACGGCGTGGCGTGCCGTGGTAGTTGCGGACCCGGTGACAGTGACCTTGCGCAATCGCCGACGTCCCCGCCGCGGCTCGCGCTAATGGTCGCGGTTCCTGGCGCGACGGCTCTTACTTGACCGCTTCCGTCCACGGTGGCGACGCTCGGGTTGGAGGTCTGCCACGAGATGACTCGCGCCGCAACGACGCCGGGTGCAGTTCGGGAGGGTCGCCGCTAGAATGATGTCTTGCCGACGGAAAGGCTCACGGTATCTAATGATAGCGTAGCCTTACCGATCTCGCTGAGGCAGCGGAGGGCGCGGTAAACGTATCTGCTTGGGACTCGTGTCTGAACAGCCCGCAAAGGTGAGTGCTGCAACGAGTAGCGATGCGCGAGCATAAGCACGCATGATTCAACTCCTCTCTAGGTACATTCGGCGGCCCGACTGGCGTGGCGCGATCATTCGTCGCGCGGTAGCCTCGTAGCTTTGCGTCGCCGGCTTTCGCCGGGTTTGCCTTTATCGCGTCCCTCATGAAGAGGAGCGATCCTGCCGATCAGGTTGCGGATTACAATGTAGTGACGACCCCTCATCGGTGGTAACAGATCACCAACGGTGGCCTCCTTTTCATACACTCGGGCGCACCACTGCCATTACGGCTAGCCTGCAGTAAGCTAACGGCGCTCACGATGAGACTGCGCCAGTTCGTCTCGCGCCAGCGCGTCCAGCCACAGATCGAGAACAAGCACCCGCCATAACAGGTGGCTGTGATCGCGCCGCCCGGTGCGGTGCTCGCTAATCAGTCTGGCGACGCTTTCATGGTCCACGTACGCGTACACGGCCCGGTCGGCCCGCTGCAAGAGTGTCAAGACGATGGAGAGATCTCCCCGGAACCACCGCACAAGCGGGACAGCCGAAGCCGCGCTTCGGGTGCTCGAATACCGAATCGGGCACCAGTCCCTCGATAGCCTCGCGGAGAATCCACTTGCCGGTGCCGTCACGGCGTTTCATCCGTCCGGGCAGCCCGACGGCAAATTCTACCAGCGGATGATCCAGCAGCGGAACGCGCGCCTCGAGTGAAACGCTCATGCTTGCACGGTCCACTTTGGTAAGAATATCGCCGGGCAGATAGCTCGCGATATCGACTAGAGTCATCTGCGTGATAAAATCTCGCTCGCCGGCTGCTCGTCGAACCAGTCGATCCAGAATATTGTCGAGTTGAAGCTCGAGGGCGCGTCGAGCACGATTCCGCCTTCGTCGATTGGCAGCGGCTGCGCGACCGTTGCGGCGTAGCGCCCGCGCCGGCCGCGCGACAGATCGAGCAGCCGATTGCGACCGTACGCCGAGTGGGGCAGAGTGCGCCCGAGCGAGCGCGCGAGTCGGCGAGCCAACTGTGGACCGCAAGGCGTCGCCTGTGCTCGAGCTCCGCGTACCTGGTGTATCCGCCGAACAGCTCGTCGCCACCATCTCCGGAAAGCGCGACAGTGACTTGCTGCCGCGCCAGATCGCACACCATCATCGTGGGTAGCGCGGAGGAGTCCCCGAACGGCTCGTCGTACGTCCGTGCAACCTGCTCGATCAGCGCGTCTGCATCCGGCCGCACGATCAGCTCAGTGTGCTTCGTTCCAAGCTCCTTCGCGACGCGCGCCGCTTGCGGCGCCTCGTTGAACTCCTCTTCCTCGAAGCCGATCGAAAAGGTCTCCACGCGCGATGAGGTGAGCTGCTTCATCTGCGCAACGACGGTGGACGAATCGATGCCGCCGGAGAGAAAAGCACCGAGCGGGACGTCGGACTCCAGGTGCGACCCGACTGCGTCGGCGATCAGCCGTCGAAGCTCCTCGACCAGCTTCGCGCTCATCCGTCACCGGTATTTCGGGCCGAACAGGCTGACCAGTAGCGCCGGACGTCGACGCCGCGCTCCGCATCCCACGTCAGCAGGTGGCCCGGCGGCAGTTTGCGGACGCCCTTGAAGATGCACGCAGGATCGGGCACGTAGCCAAGCGCCAGATACTCGTTCACAGCGTCGCGATCGATCTCGCGCGGGAACTCATCGAGCGCCAGCAGCGAGCGCAGCTCGGAGGCGAACGCGACGCCATCCGGCGTCGTCCAGTAATACAGCGGCTTGATGCCAAGTCGATCGCGCGCCACCGTGAGCCGCTCGATGCGGTCGTCCCAGATCGCGAACGCGAACATTCCGCGCAGCTCGCGCACCAGGTCTGGGCCGAGCTCCTCGTACAGATGCACGAGCACTTCAGTGTCCGTACGTGATCGGAGAACGTGCGCCGGCGCAAGCCGCGAGCGCAGCGCGTGGTGATTGTAGATCTCGCCGTTGAAGACGACGTGCACCGTGCCGTCCTCGTTGGAGATCGGCTGCGAGCCGCCTGCAACATCGATCACGCTGAGTCGCCGCATGCCGAGCCCTACGCCGCTCACCCACATGATGTCCTTCGTCGTTCGGACCGCGATGCCGGATCGCGGCGCACATCGCGGACAGCGTTGCTTCGGATTCGGCCGCGCACCGCGATCCAACCAGCGTAACCAGCGATGCCGCACATCAGGAGACCACCTGCTGTCGCGGGATCGATCGCGCTGCCGCGCCGTGCTGCGCGCGGTGCTCGCCGAGTGCAGTTCGTCGACGTGCGTAGCTCGAGCCTTCAGCATCTGTGCCGTCGAGTACAGCACGGCCAGATAGAGATAGGTCAGAACCATCAGTCGAGTACGATCCCCAGATCCCGGCGACGAAGTATCCGAACAGACCGACCTCCATGTAGAAGAGCTGCGTCGCGCGCTGCGGGCTGCAACGTCTTCGCGCGGCGTCGCGTTCGTTCGGCGTCGTAAACAGTTGCGCCCACCATCGTGAAGAACAGAACGAATCCGACAGCGCCGGTCTCCGCCAGAAGATGGAAGTACGTGCTGTGCGCATCGCGATGGCCCAGCGCGATCGGATCGAACTCGGGCCGCTGCGAGTAGACATAATGTGCATCCGAATACGCTCCGAGGCCGACGCCGGTGATGGGGTTTTCCGCGAAGATCGTTCGCGCTACGCGCCAGATTTCCAGGCGCTGGCGCGCAGATCCCTCATCGTGCGCCGTGGCGGCGGATTGCGCGTTGGTCACGTTCAGAGATGTTCCCAGCCGCTGCCACACCGATGACGGAGCAGCAAGCGCGATCACCACCGCTGCAGCGCCGGCGAGCAGCAGAATCTTTCCTCGGCGCTTTTTCTGGCCTTTCAGAATCACGAGCGCGAAGACGACGAGCGCGATGAACGCGCCGCGCGACTGCGTGAGCAGAATGACGAACGGGAGCATCACCGCTCCCGCCATCGCGCAGTACCGAACCCAAGCGCGTGCGTTCGCTGACCAGCATTCCGATCGGTGAACGAAAGCGGCAAGCAGGCAGAGCGCCGCAAGATCATTCGGATTGGAATAGATGTAGTTCCACGCCGCGCGGCCTTCGACGGTCCCGTGGTAGATGAAATACGAGAACAATGCGCCGCGGACTGGATAGAACGCGAAGAAGCCGAGAAACGCGAGCATGAAGAAGCGAAGCCTCGCTCTGCGTCGTCAGCACGTTCACCGCGACGAGCATGATGCCGCAGATCTTGGCGAGCTCGACAATCTGGTCCCACACGACGTCGGGATACGCCGTGCTCGTCCAGCCGACGAATGCCCAACCCAGAAAGGCAACTGCCCACATGACGGGCGGCGGGAAGCGCAGCGGCCGTCGGCTCCAGCGGAAGCAGTAGCAGCGCCGCGACCATCGCCTCCGTGCCGATCTGAACGCGATAAGTCGTGATGACGAAGACGTAGACGAGAAACGCGACGTAGGACGGGCTCCAGTCGACCCTGCGCGAGCTTCGTCGTGCGCTGCGCGCGCGTTCGCTGCCAGTCGGTGGCCAGATGCGCGTGGCTCAGCGCAACGGACGCTTGGCCGTGCTGCGGAGAACGTCATTCGGTCGCGCCTGCGAGCAATTGCGCGTACATGCGCTCGAGAGCGGGACGACGCTCGAGCACATGAAACTCCTGTCGCGCGCGCCGCGCGCCAGCCCGTCCGAACTCGGCTCGCAGCTCCGGGCTCTCCAGCGAGCCGAAGCAGCGCATGCGCGAGCTCATCGGGCTGCCCGGTGGAACGAGCAGGCCGGTCTCCTCGTGCACACGGCATCGACACTTCCACCGACCGCAGTTGCCACGACCGGATTGCCCGCCGCCATCGCTTCGACCAGCGAATTCGGGAAAGCCCTCGCTCAGAGACGACAAGCACTGAGATGTCGAAGCCGCGATGAAGGTTCGTGCGCGCTCGCTGTTCGCCCGCGAAATGGACGGCATGCTTCACACCAAGCTCGCTCGCTAGTGCTTCCAGCGTCGGCCGCGTCTCTCCGTCGCCGATGAGCACCAGGTATACGCGCTGGTGTCTGTGACTGTAGCAGTCGCGAATGCCCGCAGAAGTCCGGCATGATCCTTCACCGGGTGCGAAGCGCGCGACGCAACCAATGACCACCGCGTCCGGCGGCGCATTCCAAGCGCGCGCAGTCGCGCCGCTCCTCGTCGTCGATGGGCGCCGAACGCGTGGTCGTCCACGAAGTTGGTAATCGTCCATACCTTCGCTGGCGCGCGTAGCTCTGCGCTCACCAGTTTCGCGACCGCGCTGCTGTTCGCGAGTATTGCAGTCGACCTCGACACGGCAAACGGTTCCCCAGCTTGAGCTTCCAGTTCGGCAGCGAGTTCCACCAACGGCGGCTCGTGATCAGCACCGGAACGCCAGCCGCTCTCGCCCACACGGCCGAAAAGATGTTGCTGTACACGTCGTGCGCATGCACGATGTCGACGCGCTCACGCCGCAACATCCTCACGAACCGCATAGCCGCTGCGCAGCATGCTCGGCCCGTAGAAGCTGCGGATCGGCATGTCCTCGACTGGCACGCCCATCGCCCTGTATCGCTCCGTAAGCGGGCCGTCTCCCCCAGGCAAACCACGCTCAGGTCGAAACGCTCCCGGTCCAGCCGCTCCGCTGTCCGGACCGCATTCAACTCCGTCCCACCCAGCCGCATGTTGTCGAGTGACGAAGACCACTCTGATTCGTTCCGGAATGGCTCACGACGCTTCGGCTTCCGCGGGTTGCGGATAGCGGTTGATCGATGTCTAGCTGTGCTGGACTGGCTGGGGGCATCTCGGTATCGGACATGTCTCCTAATGGTCTCTCTAATACTCACTAGCATCGGTAAGGAAACAACGGAACGATAGGGTGATCGACGCCCATGCTCCAGTGGAGGGAATGGCTCAACCGCGCCGCGCCACGCGGTTACGTTGGTGATAGTTTAACTGTCCCAACATGAGCTGCGCGGAACGCGAAAATACCCGTGCTGTCCCCCAACACAGCCCCAAGCAATGCCCGATACGACGCTCTTGCAGCGATACGCCCAGGTTCGTGACGAGTTGAAAGCCCGCCCGCGGGCTTGGCTGGTGACCGGTGCCGCTGGCTTTATCGGCTCCAACCTCGTCGAGGAGCTGCTGGGTCTCGGGCAAGATGTCGTCGGGTCTGGACAACTTCGCCACCGGCTACCAGGCTAACCTCGACGACGCCGTCGCAGGCTCGGAGGGGGCTGGCGGGTCGTTCCGGTTCATCGAAGGCGATATTCGTGACCCTGAGGCCTGCCGTGCGGCGTGCGAGGGAATCGACGTGGTCCTCCACCAGGCAGCACTGGCGTCCGTTCCGCGGTCAATCGCCGACCCCGTGAGCAGCAGTCAGGTGAATGTCGAGGGCTTCCTCAACATCCTCCTTGCGGCGCGCGATGCCGGGGTCAAACGCGTGGTCTACGCGTCTTCAAGCTCCGTCTACGGCGACGCCAATACAATCCCGCAGGTCGAGGACAAGACTGGCCGCGCTCTGTCGCCCTACGCGGCCACCAAGGCCACGAACGAGCTCTACGCCTCGGTCTTCCAGAAGACCTACGGGACGGAGACAGTTGGCCTGCGCTACTTCAACGTTTTCGGACGGCGGCAGGATCCCAACGGCGCATACGCCGCGGTTATCCCGCGTTGGGTCGCGAAGCTGCTGAACGACAGCCCGTGTGAGATCTTCGGCGACGGTGAGACGAGCCGCGACTTCTGCTACGTGGCCAATGCCGTCCAGGCGAACATCCTGGCCGCTATGGCCGCCGACTCTACTGCGACGGGCGGCGCGTACAATGTCGCCTGTGGCCAGGAGACGTCGCTGAACAACCTCTTCGCGATGATCCGCGATGGCCTCGTGAAGTACCAGCCCTCGGTTGCAGCGGCTAGGTGACCCACTCGCCGCCGCGGCAGGGGGACATTCGACGCTCGCTGGCCGACATCAGCAAGGCGCGCCGCCTCCTCGGATACGAGCCGACCCATCGCGTCGCGGACGGACTCGCGAACGCGCTGGAGTGGTACGCGACCAAAAGCATGGCTGCTCGATAAGTCGCCAGTGAGCCGTCACTCGGACCGCCGCATTCCATCTCTCGACGGGCTTCGCGCCCTGTCGATCACGGCTGTCCTGCTCGGCCATCTAACGGGGACCGTCGGATTCCCTCGCTGGGTCAAACCAATCGTGGACGGCGAGCATTTCGATCTGGCCAACCTCGGTGTCCGTGTCTTCTTCGTGATCTCTGGGTTCCTGATCACCGGATTGCTGATCAAGGAGCTGGAGCGCACCGACAGGATCAGTCTCTCTCGATTCTACCTGCGACGCACGCTGCGCATCTTCCCGGCTTACTTCGCGCTCCTCGGAGTGCTCGCCGCGCTCGACGCATGGGGTGTGATCACAATCCCGTCCGTGGACTTCGTGCATGCGCTCACGTACACGATGAACTATGATGCGCATCGCGTCTGGCAGGTCGGTCATCTCTGGTCGCTAGCCGTCGAAGAGCAGTTCTATCTCCTGTGGCCAGCAGCGGTCGTCCTCGCCGCCAGCCGACGCAATGCTGCGCGCATCGCAATCGCGGTCGTGTGCCTCGTACCGCTGATCCGGGTCGTCGAAGCAACGTTTGGAGATCTGACGCTGATAGGCACGACGTTCGAGACCACGTCGGATGCTATCGCGACTGGCTGTTTGCTCGCACTTCTGCGAGACGCGCTGATGCTTCGCCCGTGGTATGCGCGTGCAGTGGGTTCACGCTGGATAGCGCCTGCGATTCTAGTAGCGGGCTTGCTCATAAGCATTCGTTACCGCCCTGGCCTGCTGATCGGTGAATCGTTGATCAACGTCGCGATAGCACTCGGGATCGACAGATGTGTGCGCAGGCCGGACGGCGCCGCAGGGCGCCTGCTCAATACGCGGCCTCTCGTCTACGTCGGCACGCTGAGCTACTCTCTGTATCTCTGGCAGCAGTTGTTCCTCAACCGCACGAGTGCGGCGACCGTCAACAGATTCCCGCTCAACGTTGCGCTCGCAGCAGGCGCCGCAATGCTTAGTTTCTACGTGGTCGAGCAACCATTCCTCACCCGCATACGACCCCGTGTCGACGCATGGCTGTCGGCGCGGCGTACGCCGTTGGCGATCGCGGACGACCCCGTCTAAGGCAGACGGACACGCGTTGGTGGCGCCGGCGGGACGCAACCCGTCATTGCGCGGTAACCATTGAGCGATATCCCGCCAGCAGCCTCTGTCATCCTCGTCGGGGCCGAGCCACGCGCCATCTTGGCCCTCGCGCGCGCCCTTGCACGGCAAAGCGTGCGAGTCCTCGTCGCAACTCCGCCGCGCACCAGGTTGAACATTTCGTCACGCGCGATCGCCAAGGTGGTCGAGCTGTCAGGTGCGAGCGCAGGTGCGGGCGTGATGCTCGAGATGCTGGCTGTCTCGGAGCGCGCAGGGTGGATCATGCCTTGTTCCGACGAAGCCATCGCATTGTGACGGACGCGTACGACAGGTTGACGTCGGTCGCTGCGATAGCGTGCCCTCTAATTACTGACGCTGTAGAGCCGGCTCTTTGGGCGTGGAGCGACCCCGCACCGGCGATCCAGCAATCGGCGCGCATCGTCGCCGAGTGGATTGCGACTGGCTGCCGTCCGACTTCTGCGCAAACTGCTTCCAGCACACATGGTCGAGACGATTGCCACCGCACGCCAGATCGGATTCGAGCCGACGCTCCACATTTCTCCGGCGCCGCGTGGCTGCGTCGCTCGGCATCGCGGCGCGGGCTACGTTGCCTCGCGGCATCCATTCGGTGCTATTCGTTTGTCACGGCAACATCATGCGCAGCGCGGCCGCGGAAGCTTTCCTTCGACAGTCACTAACCGACGCCGGCGTCGAGGATGTAGCAGTCAGATCGGCTGGAACACGGACGCGCCATGGCCGTGCGGCGGACGACCGTGTCAGAGCACGAGTGGACCAGTATGGCGCGTCCGTGGACGCTCACCAGTCGCGGCCGCTCACGCGTGAGCTCGTGGATTGGGCGGATGCGATCTTCGTGATGGACGACATGAACTACGCAGACGTCCGCACCGATTATCCGCACGCATCGTACAAAGTCTTCTTTCTCGGTGGGCTCGATAAAGTGGTCAGCGACCGCAGCTACCACGCGCACGAGATCGCCGATCCTTTTGGCGCGAGCTCGGATGGCGTAGCAGCCACGATCGATGAGTTGCGGCGCTGCGTTCTCGCCCTCAGCCGCGTGATTCGCGGCTGACAGCCGCGCAGCCGAGTAGTGCGCACGGTGACACGAAGAAGGGCCCGCCAATCGGCGGGCCCTTTCTGGTACTGCATGCGATAGTGCCTATCGATCAATAAGCGCCTTTCTTGAAGATCATGACGGGTAGGGTGCGGGCCATGATCTTCAAGTCTTCGATCAGGGACTGGCGCTCCAGGTACTCCAGATCGAACTGTACCTTGCTCCTCACATCATCGATCGAGGAATCATACGCCTGGTTGATCTGGGCCCAGCCCGTGATCCCGGGCCTCGCGCGCTGCCTCAAGGGATAGGCCTCGATGTTCTCCCTAAGCTGAGCGAAGATGCTCGGGCGCTCGGGCCTGGGGCCCACGATGTTCATGTCCCCTCTAATGACGTTGAAGAGCTGCGGCAGCTCGTCGAGCCTCATCTTGCGCAAGACGCCGCCTACGCTCGTCACCCTGGGGTCGTTCTCACGAGCCCAGACGGCACCTGTCTTCTGCTCTGCATCGGCGGTCATGGAGCGGAACTTTATGATCCTGAAGATCCGTCCTCCCATGTCCGACTGCCTGCGATCGAATACGGCCGTGGCACTCCTACGCCTACGGTCCTGACCCACTCGTGTCTGCACGTAGAAGACAGGGCCAGGGCTCGAAAGCTTGACCGCAAGCGCTATCAAGAGCATCACCGGCGCCAGTAATACCAACGCTACGGCTGCGATAACAACATTCGCAGCGCGGTTGACTGCTTCGGAGCGGCTGGCTGGCACGAGCGCTAGTGAGGGAGCGGCGACGCGTCGCGGCTCAGCGCGCGGGGGCGCGTCGGCGATGCCGGTCGCCATGAGTCTGAAGAGGCGCGCCTCATCGAGACCACGGATCGGCACTTCTACATCTGAGAAGTGGCGTGACGCACGAACGGCGCTTGGCACCGGAAGTTTCGGAAAGTCGAGGATTGAAGAGTCGGCGGAAGCCGACCCGGCTTTGCTCAATTCGAGATCCATAATAGATACCCGTCGAAAAAAGGTGCTTGCACGTGCAAGTCGATCAATGATGCAGCAGCGTGATCAATAACGTCGCTACTGGAACTGCAACATACAACATCTGCAAAACACTGGAGAAGCTGATATTCGACTTTTCCCCAACGACTATCTGATCGCCCGGGAGCGACTCTCAAGTCGTCCAGCGTGAGGCCCGTTGACAGCGCATTTGCGACCTCGGACTGCGAGAGCACATCCTTGTCGTTCCGCTTCACGACCGTCTTGTTCATATCGGCGTCCGGTGTCGGCCCGCCGGCTCTCATTACCACATCGCTCATGAGAGCGTCGCTCGGAACCGAATAAAATCCGGGCGCCCTAACCTGCCCAAGTATGGCAACACGAACCAGCGGAATCGCGTGCACCACCGGGTTCTTGACGAACCTGCTGATCTGCTGAGTCAGGTACTTCTCTGCGTCGGCGCGTCGTACGCCCGCGAGCTGGATGTCACCGATCTGCGGGAGCTGGATCGTCCGACCCTCGCGGACTACCACCGTGTCAGAGAAAGCCATGGGCCCTTCGACGGTCAGAGCGATTCGGTCGCCGACGTGGAACTCGTCGGGGGCACCCTCGTCCTGCGCTCTAGCAGCCGTCGCCAGAAGCACGAGTGAGAGGAGCGCGACCCCAACGCGCTTGAAAGTACTGACGCAACTTGAAACAGCGATCATTCGTAATCCTCGGTATGAGCAGCGATCATGCCAGTCAGCCGTGCTGGTCGGAGTATTGTAATGCGTTGGTGTCAAACGACTTAGCGCAGAGCCCGCAAGTGAGTCCGGCGGCGCCATATGAATCATGTTGCATCGGCGCAACACGACGTGGCGTGCGGCGCTGCAGCGATCCAGTGAAAAGACGCCGGCCAGGGAAGATGGCCGGCGTCTCCTAAAGTAAGCGTGCTCCACTACGAGCGTCCGCCGCACTCAGATCTCGCGTTCCGATTCGCTGCCGGAATGGAGCACAGCGATCTCATCGCGGATGGCGGTCGGGTCTTCGTCGGCTTCTGAATCTGGTCCGTAACCATAGAGGTACGAGTATTCTGCGTACACACCGCTTGCAGGAACCGCGTTGACGACAGCGCCGAGTACGCGCACCGGCAAACGCTCTATGAGCCTGAGCTTGGCCTTCGCCATGCGCCGGTTGGTGAAGCCGGTGCGCATGACCAGGATCATGTTGTGCGAGGCGACGCTCAGCGCGTAAGCGTCGACGCCCGCAGCGAGCGGCGCGCTGTCGATGATTATGACGTCGAACTTCGAGCGCAGCATGTTGAGCAGCGCTGGGAGACGGGCAGACGTGAGAAGCTCCGGTCCGCGGTGACGTCGCGTCCCCGACGGAATGAGCGTGAGCGATCCATGAACAGCGACGTCACGCATGACGCTCACTGCATCGACGTCACCGGCGAGGTAATCCAACAATCCGGGGCGCCGCTCGAGACCGAAGATGGAGTGCAGCTTGCCGCGACGTATGTCACCATCTATGAGTAGCGTCTTGAAGCCAGCGTCAGCGAACGACAGCGCGAGGTTGGACGACACCATCGATTTACCATCGCCCATGCCTGGGCTGGTGACGGTCACGATTACGGGTGGCGCGTCGAACGCGTGGTGGAGATTCATGCGTAGACCGCGGAATGCCTCCACGCTCTGCAGCATCGCTTCGGGATCCTTGTTCGCGTCGGTAGGCTTGGGCACTGTCGGTATCGCGCCTATCACTTCCATCTTCAGATCATCAGCGATCTGCTCGGGGTACCTGAACCGCGGATCGAGCGCGTCCAGGACGAGCGCGAGAGCGATACCGAACGCCAGCGCTCCGCCAAAGCCACCCAGCACCAACAGCGCCTTGGTGTTGCGTTGAGCACTCGCTGCGGGGAGCGCCGGATCCAAGACGCGAACGTCAGGGACAGTGCTCTCCGCGCCCAGCTGGGCTGCTTCGTAACGCCCTTCGATGTTCGTGTAGAGGTTTTCCGCCGTCGAAACGTTGCGTCTGAGGCGCGCTTCCTCGATGGTACGTGCCGGTATTCCCTGAAGCGCAGCCGAGTCTTGCGCGACTGTGGTAGCCAGCTTGGCCTCGGCTTGCTTGAGAATGTTGACTTGCGTCTCGAGGAGATCCGGAACCGTGTGGCTGCGTAGCTGCTGCACTGAAGCGGCGAGTTGCTTCACCGCGGGGAACGAATCCGTGTATTGCTGCCGCTTGATTCTGAGCTGCGCTTCCTCGTCAACTAGCTCCTTGAGCGCCGTACTGAGCTCTGGCGCCGCATTGACCGGTACAAGCGCAGCAAGTGCGTCGGGGGAAAAGTTTCCCTGACGGGCGGTGGGGATCAGTGCCTCGAGCGTCTGCCGAGTCTGCTTGACGTTCTGGTAGGTAGTCTGGCTTCTGAAGAACTCGTTAGCGAGAACGTCTTGCGGCGGCGTTTCGCCGACCGTAGCGCCGGCAGCAGGCACTACAGTGACATCGCTCGGCTTGGTGATTGCGCCCTTGCGGAAGCTCTCGAGCGAATTTTCGGCGCCGTGCAGTGACGTATCGGCCGCCGCTTTCTGCGCAGCCATTATCGCCGCCTGCTCCTCGAGGTTCTGACGGCGTAGCTCGGCGGCCTTGCTGACGAACTGCTTCATCCAGACGTTGAGGAGCGCCGCGGTGCCGAACTGGTCCGGACCCGTGAGCGTCAGCGTGATGAAGTTGCTTCCTAACTGCATCTCGACGTCGAGACGCTTTATCAGATCGACGCTGACCGACCGCGGTTCCTGGGTAGTGAACGAGACGGTAGTGCGTCCCTGGAGGGATTGCAGTGTCGGGACCCACGCGAACCCGACGGAGCGCCCGACGGAATCACCCAGTAGGCCGCGCTCGATCGCGCCCTTCTTCTTCTCGGACAACGTGTACTTGCCGCTCGCCGAATCAACCGAGAGCGTGTAATCGCCGACTGCGGCTCGTGTCGTTGGCTGGATGCCGATCAGCGCGACTGAATCCTGCCACGACTTGCCTTTGACCCAGAGTCGCTGATCTGCAACTACAGCATCGACGACGGCGAAGCTACGAATGAGCTGTACCCACGATCCGGTCGGAAGCAGCTCAGGCGGGCGATAAGCGCCAGAATTGTCGCCACCACCACCGACGTCGGATACCCAAATCGCACCGCGCGCCTCGTACACCGGATCGATGTAACGCGTCGCGATGACTCCCGCGATGGTACCGGCAATTGCAAACGCGGCGATCAGCCAGCGGAAGCGCTTCGTTGCGGCCCAGAAGCGGAGGACCTTGGCGTGCCAATCACCGCCACCCTCGTCGTCGGCCGGCTGCGCCGGCGTGTAGTCGAGCGGCGCGACGTCCGAAGCCCCGAGCTGAACGGGCGAATTGTCCCGAATCGGGGTAGCGGGCACGATTGAGTTTTTCATCTACGGTGCCGAAAGATAGAGGTAGCGGCGCGCGCACAACAGCGTTGGATTGCCGCGACAGGTGGCTGATACGATACAGTATCGGCACGGAGCGGCCCCGGTTTACTACTCGCGCCCTCCCTTGTGCCGGTGCCTGTGACGGACATATTTGCTCGTGGGCGTGGGTTGTGGGACGCACGCAACACCCTCTCGTTTCTCATTTCAGGTCCAAAGCACATGCGTTTTCCGGGTTCCGGCGCGATAACAGACGTTGGCAATCCCGATGGAGTCGGCAACGACATCCTGGCGGAGAGCGTACGCGCTGATCTCAAAGTCCTCATCGTCGAATGCGATGACTCGCTGCGCGAGGGGTGCCTCGCGGTACTGCGTGGTGAGAGCTACGGGGTCACCGCTGTGGCACGCGGTGATGAAGCGCTCCGCCTCTTGCAAAAGCGCAAGCATGACATAGTGCTAGTAAACCTCTTCATGAGTGGTGTTTCGGGGATGAAGATTCTCGAAGCCGCTCGTGAGGCAAACCGCGAGTGCCTGGTCATCCTAATGACGGGCAACCCGAGCGTCGAGACCAACATCCGAGCTCTGCAGGCAGGCGCGTGGGAATACCTCGCCATGCCCTTCACCGCGGAACAACTGAAGCTCGTCGTGGGCCGCGCAGCCCATCGCGCGACCGAGATACGAAGTGGCGGAGTGGCAACTCGCGAGCCAGCGGCACACGACCTGACGATCGGGATGGACTCGCTGATCGGTGTGTCGCCCGCATTCTGCCGCGCAGTCGAGCTGGCCCAGAAAGTGGCGCGCACAAACGCGTCGGTAATGATCAGCGGTGAGAGCGGGACTGGTAAGGAAGGAATCGCGCAGCTGATCCACAAGCAGAGCCGCCGTGCGGGCAAACGCTTCGTCGCCATCAACTGCGCAGCGCTCCCGGCCCAGCTTCTCGAGTCGGAGATGTTCGGCCACAAGAAGGGGTCGTTCACGGGCGCGGATCGCGACAAGCCGGGCCTACTCGAAGTCGCTCACAATGGAACGCTCTTTCTCGACGAGCTGACGGAGATGCCACTGGCGCTGCAGGCAAAGCTCCTGCGCGTGATTCAGGATGGCGTGGTTCGGCGCGTCGGAAGTGAGCAGGAAGACGCGACCGTCGATGTGAGATTCGTGTCCGCTACCAATCGCGATCCGAACGAAGCAGTGCGGACGCATCTGCTCCGGGACGATCTCTTCTATCGTCTGCGCGTCGTGCCGCTGCACCTGCCGCCGCTTCGCGAGCGCATAGAGGACATCCCGCTCCTCGCGCACCACTTTCTCGGTCAATACTGGCGCCGCCACCGCGCCGCTGACGGCGATGGACCGACGCTGTCGTCATCGGCGATCGACATGCTCACATCGCTGCCGTGGCCAGGTAATGTGCGCGAGCTGCAGAACCTCATGGAGCATCTCGCGGTGCTCGCCGAGCCGGCGTCGGTGATCCACGCGGACGACCTGCCTGGACGGGTGGACTCGAATGGGGCCGGCATCTCGAGCCGCGGCTGGCCGGTGCACCTCATGTCCAAGGCCTACCACTCGGCCAAGGAGTCGGTCCTCACTCATTTCGAGAAGGAATACCTCTCGACGCTCGTGGCCCGCGCCGACCGCAACATGTCCAAGGCGGCGCGCCTGGCTGGGATCGACCGGACCACTCTCTACCGGCTCCTGGAGAAGCACGACCTGTCGGCAGACGGCTCCGGCTCCGCGAAGGGAGCCGCAGTTCCGTTCGAGTTGTCCCCTGCGAAGCCCGACGCCGCGGCAGTGGAAGTCCCGAAAGCGGACTGACCCTGTGGGAACGATTGTTCCAAAGTATTAAGGAAATCAGCCGCGGCTGGCCCCGTCTATGCAAAGTATGCGGTGAACACACTCACATAGCATACAACTGGATGGAGGCATAAAGTGAAAATGATTAGAAACCTTGCCGTCGCCGGCGCGTTGGTAGCGACGTGCGCGGTGACGTCAGAGAGCGCGACGGCTCAGGGCACAGTGGTCAGGCGCGACACGGTGGTCGTAGTGCACCAGGACACGACGGTGCGCACTCACGCTGACACAGCTGTAGTGACGACGCGTGTGACGCGGACCAGCGGTGGCGAAGGCGGAAGCATGACGATCGCCGGGACGCTGGATCAGCTTCCAAACTACAAGACACTCGTCTCGCTGCTGCGAGGAGACGCACGTGATGACGACGCTCGCCGGTGGTGCGAAGTTCACGCTGTTCGCCCCGACGGATGACGCGTTCGCGTCGCTTCCGGCAGGCGCGCTGGAGAATCTGCGCCACGACCCGGCGGCGCTGCGCAAGCTGCTGCTCAACCACGTGGTGAGCAACGCGATCGACACACGCGAGATCCTCAAGCTCAAGACGGCAACGACGCTCGAGGGCTCACGCATCCGCTTCGGCTACAAGGATGGCAGGCCGACAGTGAATGACATCACAGTGGTGCAGCCAGGAATCATGGCGAGCAACGGGTTCATCTACGGAATCTCGGGCGTGATCAACTCGCCGCAGTAACGACGCGGTCGGACTTGAATGTGAAAAGAGGAGCGCACCATTCGCGAATGGTGCGCTCCTCTTTTCACATACGCAACGTGCTATTGCTCGCCCTGTGCTTTGCTGAAGGCGTCCTTGCCATCGAAGCGCTGAAGCTTCTCGAGATGAACCCAGCGGTAGCGGGTTGCAACGTTGGTTACGAGCGACAGGATTGCTGCATCGCTCACATCGCGGCTGTCATCACGCCCGATGAAGCGACACTGGTACGCATCCACGAGGGACGTGCGCTGATCGGTAGTGGGCCAGACCGCGGTGCCGCGATTCGAGATCACCTTGAGAGCGAGGTCAGTGCCTTCGGCGATCTGCTGCAGAGCAGATCCCAACTCGCGCGGGTGCTCGAGCGATTCGACGAACACATCGACGCCAACGACAGATCGCGACGCGACATCCACATGTGCGACCGCGCGTGACGACGCAGGAACTTTGATGCGCTTGAACTCGCGTGGGGCGGCCAGCGTCGAGCGCTTTCCAAGGTTGGAGATGATCGCGTCGGTGAACTGCGAAGTGGATGCAGGCGGGCGATCGCCGAGCATGTCGCCGGTGCGGACTCCCTGCTCCAGCGTAACGAGGATTGCCTGCTCGATCTCGGAGGCAGCGCGGCCCTCGCCGATGTGACGGAGCATCATCACTGCGCTGAGCACGAGGGCGGTAGGATTCGCGAGGTTCTTGCCTGCTATGTCCGGTGCGGAGCCGTGGACCGCTTCGAACATCGCGACGTCGCTTCCGATGTTCGCAGACGGCGCGAAGCCAAGTCCGCCGGTGATGCCAGAGGTGAGATCGCTGAGGATGTCGCCATTCATGTTCGTCGTGAGGATCACGTCGAACTGCTCGGGGCGCATGGCGAGCTGATGCGCGCAGTTATCGACCAGGATGTGGCGCGATTCGATAGAGGGGTAATCGCGCGCAATCTCCTCGAAGGTGTGCTTCAGCATCCCCTCGGTGAGCTTCATGATGTTGGCCTTGGTGGCGCAATGGATCCGCTTGCGACCCTCTGCGACCGCATACTCGAAGGCGAAGCGCGTGATCTTCTCGCATCCAGGTCTCGTTATGACCTTGAGGCACTGCGCGACGGCGGGCGTCTCCATGTGCTCGATGCCGGCGTAGAGGTCCTCGACGTTCTCGCGCACGACGACGATGTCGATCTTGCGACCGGCGTAGGGAGATCTGACGCCGGGAAGCTCGCGGACCGGGCGAACATTGGCGAAGGTCTCGAAGAGCTTGCGTAGGGTGACATTAGCGCTCTTGTTGCCGTAGCCGATGGGCGTCTCGAGGGGACCCTTGAGAACGACCTGGTTGCGCTCGATCGACTCGATGGTCTCGCGCGGCACTCCTGATTCGACTCCGGCCTCGAACGCCGCGGCTCCAGCGACGCAGACCTCGGGCTCGATGGCTACTCCGGCGGCATCTATGATAGCGAGCGCGGCATTCACCACTTCGGGGCCGATGCCGTCGCCAGGGAGAACTGTGATTCTTGTTGGTGTCATGCGCGAAAATTAGTGGGGTCGCCAGCATCACCGAACGGATGACTCTCGCGGCGCGCGGCGGGTGCGAATAGTTTCAGCGGGTCCGCAAACACCGAGGGTGCGTTCAGTGAACGGTAGAAGTCTCGTCAGCTCAGCTCTTCTTCTGGCAATCGCGACGCCGGTCATGGCGGCCGCGCAGGGTGGCCCGGACAACCGGTACGACTCGACAGCATTCGCAGCGCTCAAGTGGCGCGAGGTCGGCCCGTTCAGGGGCGGGAGGTCGGTGACCGTCGCGGGCTCGGACTCGCGCCCGTACGAGTACTACCTCGGCACGGTGGGCGGCGGAGTGATGAAGTCGACCGACGGGGGGATCACCTGGCAGCCGATCACCGACAAGTACTTCGGCGGGACGATCGGATCGATCGCGGTGAGCGAATCGAATCCCAACGTGGTGTACGTGGGAACGGGGGAATACGACATCCGCGGGAACGTCTCGAACGGCGACGGCGTGTTCAAGAGCACCGACGCAGGCAAGACGTGGAGCTACGTGGGACTGCGCGACACGCGACAGATCGCGCGGGTGCGCATCGATCCACGCAATCCAGACATCGTTTACGTCGGCGCGCAGGGACACGTATGGGGGCCGAACGCAGACCGCGGCGTATTCAAGAGCACCGACGGCGGGAAGAGCTGGCGAAAGGTGCTCTTTCGCAACGACTCCACAGGGGTCTCGGATCTGATCATCGATCCCAACGACCCCAACACGCTCTACGCAGCGTTCTGGCAGTCGTACCGCACGCCGTGGAAACTGGTGTCGGGCGGTGCGGGAAGCGGCATCTTCAAGTCCACTGATGGCGGCGAGCACTGGACGGAGATCACGCGCAATCCCGGACTCCCGCGCGGGATAATCGGCGACATCGGGCTCGCAATGTCGCCGTCGAAGCCAGGCCGTGTGTGGGCGATAGTCGAAGCCGATTCGGGCGGCGTGTTCCGCTCGGACGACGGCGGCGCGACGTGGACCAAGACGAACAGCGAGCGCAAGCTGAGACAGCGCGCGTGGTACTACTCGCGGATCTTCGGTGATCCGAAGGACGCGAATTCGCGTCTACGTCGCGAACGTCGGCTTCTTCCGCTCGAAGGACGGCGGGAAGACGTTCGACCCGATAAACGTCCCGCACGGCGACAACCACGACCTGTGGATCGCATCGAACGATCCGAAGCGGATGATCGAGTCGAACGACGGTGGCGCAACGGTGTCGTTCGATGGCGGGAAGACGTGGACGCCCGAGGCGCAGGCTACCGCGCAGTTCTATCATGTAGTCGCGACGACTGACTATCCGTACAAGATCTGCGGCGCGCAACAGGACAACTCGACGCTGTGCGGACCGAGCCGCAAGGCAGGCGGGATATCCATCGAGGATTGGTACGACGTGGGCGGCGGCGAGAGCGGCTACATCGCAGTTCGCCCAGACTCGCCGAACGTGGTGTTCGCGGGATCTTACGGCGGTCTGACGACACGCATGGACACGCGCACGCGCTTCACGCGTGACGTGAACCCGTGGCCGGACAATCCAATGGGGCACGACGCCGCGGATGCTCGGTATCGGTTCCAGTGGACATTCCCGATCGTGCTGTCGCCGGAAGATCCGAACACGATGTACCTCGGCAGCAACGTGCTGTTCAAGACGACCAACGAAGGACAGCACTGGACGGTGATCAGCCCCGATCTCACGCGCCACGATCCTCGCACGCTAGGCGCGTCGGGCGGGCCGATCACGAAAGATCAGACGTCGGTCGAGTACTACGGGACGATCTTCGCGGTAGCCGAATCTCCGGTGCAGCGTGGAGAGATCTGGACGGGATCCGACGACGGTCTGATCCAGCTCACGCAGGACGGCGGCAAGACGTGGACGAACGTCACGCCGCGCGACCTCCCCGAATGGAGTCGCATCTCCATCATCGAGCCATCGCACTACGCGGCTGGCACGGCGTACGTCGCGGCAAACCGTTATCAGATGGACGACATGCGTCCGCTGCTCTACCGGACCACCGACTACGGCAAGACGTGGAGTCTCATCGTCAACGGGATTCCGGAGACAGAGTTCACGCGCACGATCCGTGAAGATCCGGTGAGGCGCGGGTTGCTGTTCGCGGGAACGGAGCGCGGCGTGTGGATGTCGTTCGACGATGGCGACCACTGGCAATCGCTGCGCAAGAACCTTCCGATAGTGCCGGTGCACGACCTCGCGATTGCGGAGGGCGATCTGATCGCCGCAACGCATGGTCGGTCGTTCTGGATCATGGACGACATCTCAGCGTTGCGGCAGATGTCGCCAGCGATAGTCGCATCGAGCGTACACCTCTTCACCCCGCGCAAGGTTTACCGCTCGAACTTCTACGGAGGCGCGGACAACGGCGCGGCAGGGCATCCACCGCGCGCAGCCAACCCGCCATCGGGAGCGGTCGTCTACTACTGGCTCAAGCAGCCGCGGCAGCTCGTGACGCTCGACTTCATGGATGCCAACGGCCATGTGATACGTAGCTTCACGAGCGCGCAGGACTCGGCGGCTGCAGCGGACAGCGTCGCGGGCGAGAGACGGCGCGAGGCGCGACGCGACAGTCTCATGAAAACTGGAATCAGCCGCGACAGTGTGCTGAAGCTGGAGCGCACTGGAGAGGAGGGGCCGCGATCCACCGGCTCTGGAAGACGCGGCGGACCGCAAAACCCGCGCGTTCCCAACAAGCAAGGACTCAACACGTTCGCGTGGAACATGCGGTACCCCGACGCCGTGACCTTCTCCGGACTGATCATGTGGGAGGGCAACACGCAGGGACCGATCGCGCCGCCGGGTGCCTACAGCGTGAGGATCACAAGCGGCGGAGTGTCGCAGACGGAGCGCTTCGACATCGTGAAGGATCCGCGCTCGACAGCTACGCAACACGATCTGGACGAGCAGTTCGCGTTCCTGATGAAGATCCGCGATACTCTGAGCGCAGCCAACAATGCGGTGCGACTGATCAGGAACGTGCGTGATCAGATCGAAGATCGTGAGGCAGCACTGCCGGCGGGGGACCGCAGCGGTCTCATGAGCGTTGCGTCGCCGTTCGAGCAGCGACTCTCGACGATCGAGCAGGCGATCTACCAGGTGAACAACCGCGCCAGCGAAGACCCGCTCAATTTCCCGATCCGTCTCAACAACAAGATCGCCGCGCTCGGGAGCATGGTCGGGGGTGGCGACGCGCGACCGACGGACCAGGCGTACACGGTTTACCAACTTCTCACCAGCCAGCTCGATACCCAGCTTCGCGATCTCCACAGTGCGATGGCCGGCCTGGCGAGCGTGAACTCGTACATCACTTCGCACGGCGGGACGGCGATCAAGCCGAGCACGGCGGAGCTGAGGAAGGCCGCGGACGCCGAAAATGAGGGGGAAGGTCTCGCAGCGGGCGAAGGAGGAGATCAGTAGGAGCTAGACGAGGCGCCAGCGCGGGATCACGATCGCGCTGGCGCCTCGCGGCTCCGAGCCGTTAGTTTCAAGGCTTGCGCGCGTAGCTCAGTTGGATAGAGCGTCGGCCTCCGGAGCCGAAGGTCGTGGGTTCGAATCCCGCCGCGCGCACTGATCTGCGCAATCGGATTGGAGCATGATGAGGCTCCGTCCGTCCCACCCTGGCACGACTCCGGCACCTCTCCCGCCGCATGGCACGCGCCGTAAGCTGGAAACAGCTCAGGATCGGTCTTCTGACGTTCGTCGGCATCGTCGCCGTCGTGGGCGCGGTGTTGCGGTACGCGCAAATCGGCGCGCTGCACGGCGACACGACGAGGATATACATGGTGACCGACGTCGCGGCCGGAGTGCTCAGCGGCACCGACGTCTGGCTGGGCGGCGAGAAGGTCGGACTCGTTCGTTCCGTGTCGCTGCGGCCGCCATCGTCGGACACCAGTGAGCGTGTACTGATAACGATGGACATACTGTCCGGGTACATGCGCTACATCCGGCGAAACTCCGACGTTCAGATTCAGCCCAGCGGCACACTCATCGGAAGCCCCGTGGTATCGATAACACCTGGCACTCCGGCGGCAGCGGAGCTCGGTCCGCGCGACACACTGCGCGCACTGGCCGAGCTCGAGTCGAAGCCGCACGTGGCGGACATCTCATCCTTGAGCGACAGCGCGGACGCGATAGGCGCCGAGCTGGGAGAGATCATGCGCGACATGGGGTCGACGGAAGGAGAGGTGAACGACCTGCGGCAGCGGAGTGAACGGCAGATCGGAGATGTGCGTAATGCTGTGACGCGGTTTGCGGAGCGCTCGACGGCATCACGCGGGAGCATCGCGCTAGTGATTCACGACACGCTCAAGGTGCGTCTCGAGATCAACCGACTGTCGGCGCTCGCGGATTCTATCGTTGCGACAGCTTCGAGCCCGCGCGGAAACGTGGGCCGATTCAGACGTGACTCCACCCTCGTTCGGAACGCGCATCAGGTGATGGCATCGGCAGACACGCTTCGTGGGGAGCTCGCCCGCTACCGCGGCGGCATGAGCGGGCGCGACAGTGCGCTCGCGATGCAACTGCAGCGCGTTCACGTTCAGCTCGACTCGCTGGTGCAGGACGCAAAGCGGCACCCTCTTCGATACATCGCGCTCTAGCGAGCGCGTCAATGGCAGTACCCCGACATCGGCATAGTACAGAGCGTGGAAATAGCAGAGCTAAAACGCCAGACGGTCACCCAACTCCAAGGCATGGCTGACGGGCTCAAGGTGGTGTATCCGGAAGGGCTCAGCAAACCGGAGCTCATCCTCAAGATCGGCCAGGGCCTACTCGACTCGGGCGTCGCGCTGCGCGGCGAGGGCGTGATAGAGATCCTACCCGAGGGGTATGGCTTCCTGCGCAGTCAGGACTGGAGCTATCTCGCGGGGCCGGATGACGTTTACGTATCGCCGTCGCAGATCAAGCGCTTCGATCTTCGCACTGGCGACGAGGTGACGGGCGAAGTTCGGCCGCCGAAGCCGTGGGAGAAATATCTCGCGCTTCTGCGCGTCGAGCGTGTCAATGGACTGGAGCCGGACCTCACCAAAACGCGCACTCCGTTCGACTCGCTGCGTCCGCGGTACCCGGACACGCGACTGCGCCTCGAGTCCTCTGACAGTGATCTGAGCATGCGCGTCGTGGACATCATGGCGCCGATTGGGAAGGGGCAGCGCGGGCTCATCGTAGCGCCACCGCGCGCTGGAAAGACGATCCTGCTGCAGAAGATGGCCAACGCGATCTCCGAGAACCATCCGGAGGTTCGCATCATCATGCTGCTGATCGACGAGCGTCCTGAGGAAGTGACGGAGATGAAGGCGACAGTGCCGGGCGCCGAAGTGATAAGCTCGACGTTCGACGAGAACGCAGCACGGCACGTCCAGGTCGCCGACATGGTGCTGCAGAAAGCGCGGCGGCTGGTCGAGGCGGGGCACGATGTGGTGATACTCCTCGACTCCATCACGCGGCTCGCGCGGGCGTACAACACGCTCGCTCCCACGACGGGGAAGATCCTGTCGGGCGGTGTGGAAGCCACCGCGCTGCAGAAGCCGAAAGCCTTTTTCGGCACTGCGCGTAACATCGACGGCGGCGGCTCGATAACGATCGTCGCGTCGGCGCTGGTCGAGACGGGATCGCGGATGGACGACGTGATCTTCGAGGAGTTCAAAGGCACCGGGAACATGGAACTGGTGCTCGACCGGCGGATCGCCGATCGGCGCATTTATCCCGCGATCGACATCTTCAGGTCCGGCACGCGAAAGGAAGAGCTATTGCTCGCGCCCGCAGAGATAAATCGGACGACTTTGCTGCGGCAATTTCTCTCCGACATGCCAGAGACCGAAGCGATCGACTTTCTGCTGAAGCAGATGGCGCGGACGAAGAACAACGCAGAGTTCTTCAAGAAGATGGCGGAAGGGTGACTCGCGGGCGTCTGCTCGCGATCGATTACGGCGAGAAGCGCATCGGCCTGGCGCTGAGCGATCCGAGCGGGATGATCGCGTCTCCCGCGGGATTCATCGAGCGGCGCGCGGGGAAACGGGCGCCCGTGGCCGAGATCGTGAGACGCGCGGAAGAGATGGAGGCGAAGGGCTTCGTGCTGGGACTCCCGCTGGACGGCGAAGGCGAGGAGACGGAGCGGTGCGCGCAGGTGCGCACGATCGGAGCCGCACTCGCCGAGCGGACCGGGCTCCCAGTGCGCTACGTCGACGAGCGCTTCACTACTGCGGCCGCGCTCCGTCGCGTTCGCGAGATGGGCGGATCGACAGCAGGTCGGAAGGGCGACGTGGACGCAATGGCCGCGGCGGTGCTCCTGCAGCACGCGCTGACGCTCCCGGAGGGTGACGGATGAGGTGGACCGGGAACTGCTCGCGCGCGGTGTTGTCGATCGTTGTCGCCTGCACCACACTGCTGGCGGCATGCCAAGGACCGCACGGCATGCCGGTGCGCGTGATCGTGCCGCGCGGAGCGACGTTCCGCGCAGCGGCGGATTCGATGTCTGCATCGGGAGTGATCTCATCCGCTACGCTCTTTCGCGCATACGCACGCGTGACGCACCGCGACCGCGAGATCCAGGCCGGTACCTACCTGCTCCGCCGCGGGACTCGCTGGAACGATCTGCTCAAGGCGATGAACGGCGGCACCGGGATCATCAACCGGGTAACGATCCCGGAAGGATTCTCCATCGCGCAGATCACACCGGTGCTGGTAAAGGCGATCGGTACGACACCAGAAGCGGTGGACGAAGCTGTGCGCGACTCCGCGCTGCGTGATCGTGTGGGCGACCCGTCGCCGACGCTCGAGGGGTATCTGTTCCCGGACACGTACGTGTTCGCCCCAGGGACCAGCGCGCACGCAGCAGTCGCGGAGATGGTGAACCGCTTTCAGCGCGCGTGGAAGCCGGGATACGATGCGGAAGCCGCCGCACTCGGCCACTCGCGGCACGAGATAATCACCATGGCATCGATCGTCGAGAAGGAAGCGAAGCTCGCCGAAGAGCGACCGGTGATCGCAGCGGTCTATTACAACCGGCTGAGGCTCGGCATGCCGCTTCAGGCAGATCCGACGGTTCAGTATGCGATGGGACGACACGTGGAGCACGTGCTGTACAAGGATCTCGCCACTGACTCGCCTTACAACACTTACGAGCACCCCGGACTCCCTCCCGGACCGATTGCATCGCCAGGGAGTGCGAGCATCCGTGCTGCGCTGGAGCCGGCGAAGGTGCCGTACCTTTACTTCGTCGCGGCGCCAGACGGACACCACGAGTTCAGGACGACGATGGCCGAGCACGATGAGGCAAAGCGCGAGATCCGCGCTTCGGTCCGGGCGACTCAGGGCGCGCAGTCGCCGCGCGAGTAGCGCGCTCTCGAATGCAGGACGGCGCGGAGCGCGCTGCGCGCGTGCGAAGCATGATCCGATTGATGGCGATCACGAGCGAGCTCATGCAAATCGACGAGCTCGCAGCTGCGTGTGCAGCCGCGGTGCGCGGCGGCGCCACTTCGGTGCAGGTGCGATTGAAGGATGCGACAGCGCGCGTGATGGTGCAGGTGACGCGCGAGATAATGTCGCGCGTGGACGTTCCCGTGATCGTCAACGACCGCTTCGACGTCGCGCTCGCGTGTGGGGCGGCCGGCGCTCATCTCGGCGCGGACGACGTGCCTGTGTCACTCGTCAGGCGGAGCGCGCCGCCGGAATTCATCATCGGCACGTCGGTAGGTAACGACGCCGAAGTCGACAACGCCGCGGATGCCGACTACGTGGGAATCGGGCCCGTGTTCGGAACGCCGTCGAAAGCAGATGCCGGCGCGGCGATCGGTCTGGGTGAGTTGGCGCGCCTGATCTCGCTCGTGCGCGCGCCCGCGATTGCGATTGGCGGGATCGATGGTTCCAACGCGCGAAGCGCGATCGAAGCGGGGGCAGCGGGCGTCGCGACGATCAGTGCATTGTTCGGGCGCGCGAGTGGCGACCCTGAGACTGCGGCGAGGGAGATGTGTCGCGCCATCGGAAGCTGACGTCGGGCGCGTCTACCTCCTCGCCGTGCGGCGCGCGGCGCGCCCCACCCGTTTCGACCGCCGTCGCGCGGTGCATCTCGGTGCGAATCTGGGACATCACGGGCGGGCTCAGGAACATGTCTACGAGCGCTGGATCGAACTGGGTGCCGCGTTCTTCTGCGATGACGTCAGCGCCAATGCGAGCACTGCGCCCAGCACGATAGCGTCTGGAATGAGTGACGGCGTCGAAGGTATCGGCGATCGCGACGATGCGCGCAGCAAGCGGAATCTTGGTACCCTTCAACTGACGTGGGTAGCCAGTCCCGTCCCAACGCTCGTGATGTGATCTGACGCCATCGGCGAGATCGGGATAGAAGGCGGCAAGCGGTGCGAGCACCTTCGCACCCCGATCAGGATGCGTGCGGATCGCGCGGCGCTCGGCGGGGGTGAGCTTGTGCGAATCGTGGATGACGTCGAAGAGCGCCTCGTGCATCTTCCCGATGTCGTGAAAGAGCGCGACGCGCTCCACTGAATGGCAGGTGTGGTCGTCGAGCCCCAGTGCGTCGGCGAGAACGAGCGAACAGCGCGCGACTCGCCTCACGTGGGCGCCGGTGACCGGATCGTTGGCGTCGATCGCATTGAGCAGCGACTCGAGCGCCGCCCCGCCCAGGCGCTCGACTCGCTGCTTGATTCGGCGCTGCCGCAGGAACGCGAAGGCGCCGAGCGACAGCGCGGAAACCGCCGCGATACCGGCGGGAAGCGACACTTCGCGATCAATTGCCTGCCTAACGTCATGGAAATCCATTTGTGGACATCCATCGCAAGAATCATGTACTTTGGGCGATGGCATCGCCGACGCACCGTGCGCACGCTACAGTCTCTCACCGGGGCGCGCAGCGGTGGGCGAGCGGACATCCGTGGATCTTCCGGAGCGACGTCGTTTCGCCGCCCGACACGGAAGCTGGCGCTGTCACGGTGCACGACCAGCGTGGGAAAGCGATCGGAACCGCACTCTGGAGTCCTCTCTCCGAGATCTCCCTACGACTGCTGGACCGGGACCCCTCGGCAAGCATCGACGCGGCGTGGTGGGGCGCGCGGATCGCAGCGGCTGCCGAACGTCGTGCGTCGCTCGCGCAGGTCACCAACGCGTGGCGGATAGTTCATGGCGAGGGTGACGCGCTTCCGTCGCTCATCGTGGACAGGTACGCCGGGTATCTCGTCGTACAGCTGATGAGCGCGGGAATCGAGGCATTTCGCGGAGAGATCGCGGACGCTCTGTCGGAGCTATTCGATCCTTCCGGGATTCTGGCGCGCAACGACGCATCCACACGCGCGCGCGAGGGTCTCCCGCGAGACACCGAGCTGCTCGCCGGCAGCGTCCCCGAAGCGATCGAGGTCGTCGAGTACGGCGTGAAGTACCTCGCGGCGCCGTGGACCGGGCAGAAGACGGGGGCGTTCATCGACCAGCGTGAGAGCAGGCACCTGGTTGGGACGGTAGCGCGCGGCGAAGCACTCGATTGCTTCAGCTATCACGGCTCGTTCGCGCTGCACCTTGCGCTCAACGCGATGCGCGTGACTGCGGTTGACGTGTCAGCCGCGGCGCTCGAGCGCGCGAGGGAGAATGCGGCGCGGAATGCGCTCGACAACATCGATTTTGTCGAAGCTGACACCTTCGAATTTCTGCGCGAGCGGGAGCGCGCGGGCGATCGGTACGACACCATAGTGCTCGACCCGCCGGCCTTCGCCAAGAACCGTGCGTCGGTCACCGGCGCGCTGCGCGGGTACAAGGACATCAACATGCGAGCGATGCGACTGCTGCGGCCGTCAGGACTGCTCTACACGGCGAGCTGCAGCTTTCACGTGAGCAGGAACGCCTTTCTCGACATGTTGAGGTCCGCCGCGGCGGACAGTGGACGGCGAATCATACTGCGCGAGCTCACCGGACAGGCGATCGATCATCCCGAAGTCCTGACGATCCCGGAAACCGGATATCTGAAGGGCGCGCTCGTCGAAGCTGCACCGTGAGCGGTGAATCGTGCGTAGTCGCCCCTTGCGCCGCACGTCGTCGGGTCTAGCTTCCACTCCGCATGTCGAGATCGCCGCAGCGCTCGCCGCGTCATGAATACGAACTTTACGTCGAGAACGAGATCGAGGCGTACAAGGAATCGTTGTCGCGCAGCGCGCTCCTGAAACTTGGCGACGAGGCGGTGGCGCAGCTCCGCGATGCGCAGCAGCTCGCTCTTACGGAGCTGGTGGTGTGGGAGGAGGTGGACCGCATCATCTCGCGGCGACTGCGGCTCGTCAGCTACGACACCTGGCGACGCAAGCGGCTCAAGGAGCAGCGCGAGCGGCAACGTCCCGGAACACTGGGGTCTCGCACCCGACTGCGCGCTCGCGCGCGAGGTGCATGTTCCCGCGGAATCGCGCGTACTGGTGAGCGGCGCCGACAGCCGAGAGCGCTGCGTGCTACCTGGCTGCGCACGGCTGCGAGGTATTCGCGATAGCATCCAAGGAAGACGTGGTCCAACGCGTCGTGAACGCAGCTCACGAGGCCGGCCTCACGGATCGCGTTCACGGCTACATCGCGAGCTTGCGCGAGTGGTCGCCCGCCGTGGAGCTGAGCGCGGTAGTGTGTACGCCGAGTGCGTTCGGTGGGCTGTCGAAGGAGGAGCGCAGCGAGACGATCGGGCTTCTGCAGACCGTGACGCGCGACGGCGGCGTCCACATCGTCAACACGGAAGGAAGCTGACGCGCCGTCGGTGCCTGAGCTTTCTGCGCAGTATCGCGGTTGGCAGATCTCCGTCGAGCTGCACGGCTCCGTGGCGGCGGCCTTCGTGGCGCGGAAGGGCGCGGCTTAGCGTCAGTCCAGAGCGACGACGCACGTCTGGCGCGCACAGCAGCGCGTGTCGCTCTGACACGCGACGACGCTCAAAGAGTGTCGAATCGCACCACACAAGAGCTGCCGCGCGCGCGCCGACACTCCAGTAAGACGTTGTGCCCGCTTCACTTAGCGCGATGGCGCTGCTACGTCGCAGTTGGCGCGGCGCGTGCCTTAACGAGCGAGCATGCAGACGGAGACATCAATGACACATAAGACGACTACAGCGCCGGTGGACGAACCACGCGGCATCATCATCTCGCGCGGCTCACGTGAAGAGCCGACGCCGGTGTTCGCAACCTACATCTGGGGTCCGGCGCCAGAGCCGACCACTGACGACGCGGTGAAAGCAGCGGCTGCGTGATCTGCTGACAGGCATACCTGAAAACAAGAAAGCCGGCCCGAAAGGGCCGGCTTTCTTGTTCAGTACAACAAGCTTACATCATGTCCGACGAAGCGGCGCCATTGGCGCTGCTCGAGCTACGGCGCGAGCCGCTCTTGCGGCCCGAGCTCTTGCGACCCGTGCTCTTCTTGCGAGCACCGCCCTTGCGGCCGGAGCTCTTACGTCCTGAGCTCTTGCGCGCCGCGCTCTTGCGAGTGGTCTTCTTGCGAGCGCCGCCCTTGCGTGCACCGCCCTTCCGTGCACTGCTCTTGCGACCCGTGCTCTTCTTGCGTGCACCGCCCTTGCGAGCGCCGCTCTTGCGGCCGCTGCTCTTGCGCGCGCCGCCCTTACGACCACCCTTCTTCGCTGCTGCCATGAATACTCTCCTATCGGAGTTTACCTTCCCGGCATCCCCCGGTGGATCGCCGGGCACAGCGCGCGGGAATCAGCATCCGCGCCATCACGAATTCACACGCGTAAGCGGTTAACGAATTCGTAACTACTAGAGAATATAGGGATCACGTATTTGCAAGGCAATACTTTAATTACAGATTTCGTTTCGTCACCAACAACGAATTGGAGTTGAACGCGTGAGAGCGCTCGTAAAATCAGTCGCTGGTCCCGGCTTCACACTGCGCGACGTCCCGACGCCGGAGATACGTGACAATGAAGTTCTCATTCGCGTTCGGCGTGCTGGAGTCTGCGGAACCGACGTGCACATCTACGATTGGGATGACTGGGCGAAGGGACGCTGCAAGCCGCCATTCACGGTCGGACACGAATTCGCCGGCGACGTGGTACAGACTGGCAAGCTCGTTACTGACGTTCACGAAGGCGATCGCGTCACTGCGGAAGGTCACATCGTCGATGGACGCTGCCTGCTCTGCCGCACCGGCAACGCTCACGTCTGCCCGTACACGAAGATCATCGGCGTGGATCGCGATGGGTGTTTTGCCGACTATATCGCGATGCCCGCGACGAACGTGTGGCACCTCGACGACGCGACGCCCTACGAGATCGGCGGGATCATGGACCCGATGGGCAACGCGTTCCACACCGCACTCACCGCGGACATCCCCGGCGCCGTGGTACTCATCACCGGATGCGGACCGATAGGAATCTTCGCGGTCGGGATCTGCAAGGCCGCGGGAGCGTCGCGGATCATCGCGTCGGACGTCAACGACACGCGGCTCGCGCTCGCACGCACGATGGGCGCCGACGACGCGGTGCACCCCGACGAAGCGGCGGCCGCGGTGAAACGCGCGACCGACGGCCTGGGCGCCGACGTGGTGCTCGAGATGTCAGGAGTCCCGTCAGCGATCCATCAGGCTTTCGATCTCGTGCGCGTCGGCGGACGGGTGCAGATGCTCGGCATTCCTGCCAAACCGATCGACGTCAACTTTGCCAGCGAGATAATCTTCAAGGGACTGACGATCTACGGCGTCGTCGGACGCCGCATGTACGACACGTGGATCCAGATGACACGCTTCCTGCGCTCGGGCGAGTTCGATCCGACACCAGTAATCACTCACCGCTTTCCGCTCGACCAATTCGACGCCGCGATCGCGGCGATCAAGTCGGGCGAGGCGGGGAAGGTGGTATTTGAGGTGGCGTAGCGTGCGGCGCGGCAGGGCCGCGCCCTATGAGCTCCCGGCTGAATTGATATCACGAGCAGCGATCAGCGGTGTGGCGTCGTGCCTTTCCGCGGAACGCTGAACCCCGAACGCTGAACGCGCCCTTATCCCTCCCATGTCACTCAACCAATCCTTCGTATCCTCGCTCGAAACGTCCATCCAGCAGCTCAAGGATGAGAATGTCTACAAGCGGCTCAACTACCTTTCGTCGCCGCAATCGGCGCACGTCGAGATGGAGGGGCGCGGTGATGTGCTCATTCTCTCGTCGAACAACTACCTCGGGCTGTGCGATGAGCCCGCGGTGGTTCGCGCGGGAATCAACGGGCTGGAGAAGTACGGAGCGGGAACCGGAAGCGTGAGGTTCATCTGCGGGACGTTCACCGTTCACCGCGAGCTGGAGCAGGCTCTCGCCTCGCTGGTCGGAACCGACGCGTCGCTCTCATACGTGTCCGCGTGGAATGCGAACGAGGGACTCACGGCCACCATCGCTGGTGAGGAAGACGTCGTCCTCTCGGACGCGCTCAACCATGCGTCGATCATCGACTCGATGCGCCTGGCGAAGTCGATCACGAAGTGCACGACCGGCGTCTATCGCCACTCCGACATGGACGATCTTCGCGAAAAGTTAGCCGCCGCCCGTGGCGCGCGGCGGCGCATCGTCTGGACCGACGGGGTGTTCTCGATGGAGGGGAGCATCGCAAAGCTGCCGCAGATTCTCGAGCTTGCGCGCGAGTACGACGCGATAGTCGTGATGGACGACTCGCACGCGACCGGAGTACTCGGTGAGCACGGACGCGGCACCGCGGAGCACTTCGGCGTGCTAGGCGAGGTCGACGTCATCACATCGACACTCGGCAAGGCGCTCGGCGGGGCTGCTGGCGGGTTCGTCGCAGGGCCTGCAGCGCTGTGCGACATGCTCACGCAGCGGTCACGGCCGCAGCTGTTCTCCAACGCGCTGCCGCCGACAGTGGCGTCGAGCGCGCTCGCGTCCGTGACCTTTCTCCGCGAGCACCCCGACCGCGTGAAGCTGCTGCGTGAGAACACCCGATACTTCCGCGAGTCCATTATAGAGGCGGGATTCAAGCCGCTTCCGGGTGAGACTCCGATCGTTCCGATCATCGTCGGCGAGACTGCGGCGGCGATCCGGATGAGTGACATGTTGCTGGACCAAGGCGTCTTTGTGACGGGCTTCGGCTTCCCGGTTGTTCCGCAGGGAGAGGCGCGCGTTCGCTGTCAGATCAGCGCATCTCACACACGGAGCGATCTGGATCACGCCGTGAAAGCCATAACGTCCGTCGGACGACAGCTCGGTATCATCTCATAGTGTAGGAGAACCTATGCGCCATCTGCGCCCAGCTCTGCTCGCCGCTGTCTGCTCAATCACACTCATCGCGGCGCCGCAGGCAAAGGCGCAGAGCGAGCGGCCGTTCCAGGACTCGTGGTTCTGGGGAATACACGCGGGAGCAACCACCATCGGCACTCCCGCCCAGTCGAGCACGAGCGCGGCAACAATCGGCGCCGAGTGGATGATCACGCGCACGATGGGTGGGCTCTACGTCTCGTACGACCAGGCGAGCTTCAGTCGCACGTCGCTCATCACTGATCAATCGACCACCACTGGAACCCGTCCGGTGACGGTTCACGACATGCGCACCGGATCAATCGCCGCCGTCGCGTTTCCGTTCTCGAGAGGCGGCTTCCGTCCGTACGCCGGGCTTGGCTTCGCCATCAGCGTACTTGGCAGCGCGGTCGCGCAGCCGGACTCCAGCGGCGCCGCGGCGCCGAGTGACGTAGCGCAGGCAACGGAGAACGCGCGAAGCCGCTCGACCGTGTTCGCAATGGGCGGCGCACAATATCAGATCAATCGTCTCGCGCTGTTCGGCCAGCTGGTTCTCATGCCGTCCGACAACGCGTTCCTGGTGACGGGGCCGGTGACAACGATCACCGCCGGCGTGCGCTACAACTTCGGCAGCTCTATCGAGCGGTAGCCGACCGCGCCGGCGCAGCAACGCCGCGCGACACGAAGTCGCTTCCCTTCACGATCCATCGGAGCGGCCAATCGGCCGCTTTGGTGATTCCAATCCGCGGAGTGACAGCCACCTCCGCGTCGGTGAAGCGAGTCCCTCGTTTCACGAGGAGCGGCGGACGCTGTAGCGGTAGCGTGTTCATCGACTTCTCGATACCGAGCGCGAGGCAGAGCTTTCCGGGGCCGTTGGTGAGATCCGTATCGCGCCTGGCAGTCGGGCGCCTGCGCCGCATCAGCTCGACGCCGCGCAACGGCTCGACGGCGCGCACGAGCACGGCGCTGGGCTCATCCACGGCGCGTGTGACTGCGTTGAAGCACCAGTACATCCCATAGATGAAGTAGACGTACGCCGTGCCCGGCTTGCCGTAGAGGGGCTCCGTGCGCGCAGTACGGCCGGCGGCGGCGTGACACGCAGCGTCGTGCTCACCGAGATAGGCTTCGGTCTCGACGATGATTCCGCTCGTGATGCCTTCCTGAGTGTGGCACTCGAGTACCATGCCCAGCATCTCACGCGCGACGAGCTCGGTGTCGCGGGCGTAGAACGATGCTGGCACTATCGCGTTCGAGATCGTGCGGCGCGCGGTGGCGGAATGGATCATCGGCCGGATGGATCGCACGTCGCGCGCCAGCAGCAAGGTTGCGGAAAAAACGAAGAGTGCGCGACGATGTTGTTGGATCGTCGCGCACTCTTCGCCGGTGGAGCTGGGTTACTACTTCCTTGCCGCGGTCTTCTTGCGGGTGCTTCGTGCGGGAGTCTTCGCGGCTGGAGTCGCGCTCGCCGCAGGAGCGGTCGTTTTCTTCGCGGCGGCCTTCCGCGGTCTCGGGCGGCGCTCACGCGTCGCGGGCGCGCTGGGCTGAGTGGGCGTCGCAGTGTCTGGTGTGGCCGCTGCGCCTGACGCGGCGACCGGAGCGGGGCGCGACGGCTGCGACGGCGGCGTATCGAAATCGACTACGCCGACGGATAGGAGATCGAGCGGCGGCGCGGCCGACTTTGCGCCGCCGCGCTGTCGCGCTGGGACGCCGCGCAGGCCCATACCGCGCGGGGCGGGAGGTACTGCCGCGGCGACCGGAGCGTTCGCCTGCTCCGCGTGGCCGAGCTGCGCCGCGATCGGCGCTGCGGTTACCGCCGGTGCGACCTCATAATCGTCGCCGCGACGGCGAAGATCGATGACGTCGGAATCGTGCGCGTCCTTGAGGATGAGCGTGAAGTTTCGCTCGCTGAGACTCTCGCTGTCGCGACCCAGCAGCTCGCGGGCCGCGCGACGGATATCGCCCGCACGCGCCGGTGCGTTGGCACGGACCGTCGCAGCAACCGAGCGACGCAGGAGATCGAACGCGTCCTCGCGCGTGAGCCGCGTGCCGCTGACGCCGACGTCATCCGTGGAGGCCGAGGCAACAGGCGCCGGGGCGGGAGATGCCGGCTCGACGGTCGCGGGCACGGCTTCATCCGCATCCGTGCGTGGCTTCCGCTGCCGCCGCGGGCGGCTGGGTGGAGTCGGATGTTGCGTGGTCGGCGCTGTCGGTGCGCGGGCGATCCTCGCGTCCGCGACCACGCCCACGCCCACGTCTTCCGCGCTCGCGCGCGGGGCGCTCCGCAGGGTCTGTCGCCGCAGACGCTTCTGTCGCCGCAGACGCTGCGGCCGGTGCAGCGCTCTCGCTCTGCGGTGCCGCGGCGGATGGGAGATCGACCTCGAGCTGACCGTTGTCCATCTTGTGAACCGAGAGCACGTTCTTGTTCGCCGCCTCGTGCACGAAGCGCGTGAACTTGGACATGCCGAGGTTCTTCTCGTCGAAGGAGCTGTCGATCTGCTGCATGACCTGCTTGAGGCGGTCGGCGCGCATGACGTCGCCGTTGCGCTTCATGCGCTGGACAGCCTCGCCGGCGAGCTCCCAGGGATCCCATTTCTGCACGTCTTCCTCGCGCGTGTTCACGAGGCCGGCGAGCGCGTTGTAGCTGTAGTACTCGTCGCAATTCTGCACGAGCAGATCGCTCGATGACTCGCGGATTCCGACGCCGATGACGTACTTGCCGTACTCCTTGAGCTTGATGACGAGGCTGGAGAAGTCGCTGTCGCCGCTCAGGAGAATGAAGGTGCCAATCTCGGGGCGCGTGAAGACGAGCTCGAGCGCGTCGATGGCGAGTCTGATGTCGGTCGCGTTCTTCTTCGACGAGCCGTACGCGGGGGCGAAGATAAGATCGATCGACGACTCGGAGAGTGGGACGATGTACTGCGGATAGCGACGCCAGTCAGCGTAGGCGCGCTGTACCGAGACCTTGCCCTTGACGATGTCAGACGAGAGAAGACTACGCAGCTCTGCGTTGAGGTCTGACCTGATTCCCATCGTGACATTGTCGAAGTCGATGAGAAGGGCTGCGTTGGGTGCGTGAATGGGAACTGCGGCGAGCGATCCCGATTGGATCGCGGCGGCCTGTGGGCCGCGGTGCACCGGCGCGACCGGAACGCGTGGATGGACCGGTGGCCGGATGTGGCGTGGTGGCATGCGTGAATTGTGAGAGTAACTGCGGGACCTGCGGCGCGACTTCAGGTACCGGTGCCTGGGCAGCGGATCCTCGAAGTCGCGCAATCCTGTGTAATTTACTCCGGGATGCCCTCGAAGCAACTACGCTTCCGCACACGGCTCTTCGTCATCCTCTCGCTCTTTGCGGTAGTACCCGCCGCACTGCTGACGCTGCTCTGGGGAGTGAGCTTGGGAAGCGCGCTTCCGCTGGTGACCGGCCGCGCCGGATGGGACAGCGTCGCGGCGACGGGACGGCGAGCAGTCGCTGCAGCGCAATCTGCACCGCTCACACGCGCACAACGCGACGCATTCGCGGCACACGAGCGCGAGCTGCGCGCGTCGCTCGAGCAGGCGCAGCGGTTCGACTATCTGGTGCACCGGGGTGCTGAAGTGGTGCTCATATCGGGCGTGCTGGCGCTCGCCGCGATCGGGTTCGGCGCCTCGCGGGTCGCGGGACATCTGAGCCGACAGCTCAGCCGGCCGATCGACGAGCTGGTAGCGTGGACGGAGCTCATCCGCCGCGGTGAGGAGCTGCCGTCGGCGCCGCGACGGCGCGGCGCGCCGGAATTCGAGATACTGCGGCAGCGACTCAAGATGGCAGCGATCGCGCTCGACATCGGACGACAGCGGGCGGTGGAAGCAGAGCGTCTGCGCGCATTTCGCGAGAGCGCACGACAGGTCGCACATGAGCTGAAGAACCCGCTCACGCCGATGCGATTCGCGATCGAGCGCTTGAGATCCGGAACACCGCCTGAGCTCGCCGACACGCTCGACGTCCTATCGACCGAGACGGAGCGGCTCGCGCGCACCGCGCGGAGCTTCGCGCAATTCGGCCGGCTTCCCGAAGGCCCTGCATCGCAGATCGACGTCGGCGAGCTGGTGAGATACGCGGCGACCGCGACAGTGCCATCAACGATGACGCTCACGCTCGACGTGGAGGATTCGCTCCCGCTGATCACCGGCTTCCATGACGCGCTCGCGGGGGCAGTGTCCAACGTGCTGTTGAACTCCGTCGACGCATGCGACGGCCGCGGCTGCATAACAGTGAAGGTCGCGCGCACCACGATCGATCAGCGGCCCGCGGTGCGGATCAGCATCGGTGACAACGGGCCGGGAATCGCCGCGGCTCAGTTGAAACGGATATGGGAGCCTTATGTGACAAACAAGGCGGGAGGAACCGGGCTCGGCCTCGCCATCGCGCGCCAGGCAGTCTGGGCGCACAATGGAAGCGTCATCGCGGAAAGCGATCCTGGAACGGGGACGACAATCGAGTTCACGCTTCCAGTGGGCGAGGCGCCGACGGGCGACGGCACGGCGTGATGTCGGGTCGCACACGGCGTATCTTGGTGCATCGGCATGACGACGTGATGGATATCGTGAGCGGTTTCACATCAAACGGGGCTGGCTGAGATGGGTGTCGAGATTCTTGTACCGCTCGGGTTCTTCGCAATGGTGGTGGCGATAGTGGTCGGTCGCCCGCTCGCAACTGCATACGCGCAACGAATGGAGTCGCGCCCAAAGGAGATCGCGCCGAGTGGGGACGTGGTGGCGCGGCTGGAACGCATCGAGCAGGCTGTGGAAGCGATGGCGACCGAAGTAGAGCGGATTGCCGAAGGTCAACGCTTCACAACGAAGCTTCTCTCGGAGAGCAGAAACAATCACCCTGCGCTGGGCGCACCAGCTCAGCAGTCCGCGCAGCCTGCTCCGCCGCCTGCGCAGCCCGCACTCTCGGAAGGGACGGTGCTCGTCGAGTCGGCGCGCCGATCGTAGACAGGTGTGGCAAGCGTACTCATCGTAGATGACGAGCCGAACATCCGGCGCATGGTCGGCGCTCTGCTCACCGCGGAGCGTTACGACGTGCGCGAGGCAGCGGATGGCGCGAGTGGCGTAAGAGCCATAGGAGACGACGAGCCGGACGTCGTGCTGCTCGACCTCATGATGCCTGGCGAGCTGGATGGAATCGCTGCGCTCTCGCGAATCCGAGAGCGATGGTCTGAGCTTCCAGTCATCATGATGAGCGGGCGTGCATCGCTCGGCGACGCAGTCCGCGCCACGAAGCTCGGTGCGGTGAACTTTCTCGAAAAGCCGCTCGCTCCGGAAACGGTGTTGCTCGCGCTCGGCTCCGCACTCGAGCTGAGGCAGACACGCCGAGCGGCGCGTGCGTTGCGCGCGGAGCTGGGGCGCACTGGCGAGATGGTCGGCTCGAGCCTCGCGATGGTGCGCGTGCGCGAGACGATCTCACGTGTAGCGCCCACTGATTCGCGCGTGCTGATAAGCGGCGAGTCCGGCACCGGCAAGGAGCTCGTCGCAGCGGCGATCCACGAGCACAGTCCGCGGCGCGACCGGCCGTTTCGTGCGCGTGAACTGCGCGGCGATTCCGCGTGACCTCGTGGAGAGCGAGATGTTCGGCCACGAGAAGGGCGCTTTCACCGGGGCGGCGGAGCGACGCATCGGACGCTTCGAGCTGGCCGATACCGGGACGCTGTTCCTCGACGAGATCGGCGACCTGAGCATCGAGGCGCAAGCAAAGCTCCTGCGCGCAATCGAGGCGAAGGAGATCCAGCGCGTCGGCGGGAACAGGACGATCAGAGCCGACGTCAGAATCATCGCTGCCACCAATCACGACCTGACTCAGTCGGTCGCTGACGGGAAGTTCCGGGAAGATCTCTACTTCAGACTCAACGTGATCCCGATTCGCCTTCCGCCGCTGCGCGAGCGCGGCGAGGATGTGATCGAGCTGGTGCACCACTTCTCCGAGCAGCAGCACCAGCGCACGGGGCGTCCGACGCTCGTGTGGTCGAGCGACGCGCTCGAGCGGATGCGCAGCTACTCGTGGCCGGGAAACGTGCGCGAGCTCGCCAACATCGTCGAGCGAATCGCGATAATGAGCAACGACGCGCACGTGACCGCGATGGACGTCGCAGCGGTGCTCCCCGCAAAGCGCGAGGCCGGCGCGAGCGAGCTTCCGGTTACAGCAAGCGAGCGCGGCCTGACGGAGACGCTCGACGACGCGGAGCGGCGTCTCATCGCTGACGCATTGGCGTGGGCATCCGGAAACGTTGCGGAAGCTGCGCGACGGCTCAGGACCGACCGCGCGAATCTGTATCGTCGGATGAAGCGACTTGGGGATGTCGATGACGGTAGCGCTCCTCGCGATGACTTCGTTGCTGACGCCGCGACGCGCGGCTGCGCAGGACACGTCCGCGGTGCGGCGCGACACGGCGAGCAAGAGCGACACCGCCGAGGCAGCAGATACGAGCACCGTGCGATCGCCACTCTACTTTCGTGTAAGGCCGAGTGTGTCGTCGGGGAGGACGTACAATCGGGTGGAGGGACTGCCGGTCCTGGTCGGCGCAACGATGGAGATGGAGAACGACAAAGTCGCGATCGACGGCGCCGCGTACGGCATTCTGAGATCGGGGCGCGATTGGAGCGCAGCCGAGCCAGACGCGGGGCACGACGCGCATCTTCGCGCGCGCTTTGGGCCTGACAAGACGATCGGGTTATCAGGACGCCTCTTCGACGTCGTCGCACCGATCGAGCGCTGGCAGCTGAGCGAGCCCGAGGAAGGGCTCGCGTCGTTTCTCCTGCGCCGTGACTATCTCGATTACTACACGCGGCACGGAGGTCGTGTGGAAGCGAGCTGGGACGTCAATGCGAAAGCGACGCTCACGGCTGGATACGGCGTCGAGCGATGGGGCTCGATCGATACGCGAAATCCGTTCACGCTGTTCCGGCCGGCCGGAAACTGGCGATCGAATCCGCTCGTCGATGAAGGCCTCTTCCACATCCTCACGCTCGGCGGCGTGTTGGATACGCGGAACGACGACCGCGAGCCGTCAGCGGGGTGGTACATCACTGGCGAGTACGAGTACGGCGCGAGTCCCGCAGTCACGCGCGCTCCGCAGATTCAGGACTCGCTCGCCGCGCTGCCACCGACATCCCCGGTGCGCGTCGCGTACGGACGCGCGTTCCTCGACCTGCGTCGGTACAACAGACTCTCGCCGCGCACACAGATCAACGCGCGACTGGTGGCGGCCGGCTGGGTGAACGGCGATGAGCTTCCGCTCGAGCGCAAACTTTCGGTGAGTGGGCCCGGAACGATTCCTGGCTACGATTTCCGCGAAGCTTACGGAACGCCCGACGCGATGCAGTGCGTGCCGTCCGGTGCTTCGGCGAGCGTGAATCCCGCGCTGTGCGATCGCGCTGTGCTGGGCCAGCTCGAGTTCCGAACGGAGCTCTCGTCGCAGCCGTACCAGCTGTTCAACATTCCTGCGTCTGCGGTTCAGAAGTGTCGGCTTCACTGCGCGGCCGGTGGGCGTTCTGTTCACCGACTTCGGACGCGGGTGGCGCACGACGGTGCCGTGGCCGTCGCCATACAAGGGCGATGTCGGAGCTGGAATCGATCTCGGGCTGCTAGGCGTCTACGTCGCGAAGGCGGTGACCGACTGGAAGGAACCGGCGAACATCTTCGTGCGCATCCGGCGCAGATTCTGATAGTGCGCCGCGCAGTGGTCGCGCTCGTCGCGCTCGTCGCGATGCTCACAATGGCGCGAGTGGCACTGGCGCAGTCTCCACGCGTGGAGATCGTGCTCCCACCGCGTGCGGAGCTCGCGACGACTCCGCCATCCATCAGGACGGAGGGCGTGCTCGCGTCGGGGCGGACGCCGGACCTGATCCACAACGGATTCCCCGCACGGCTTCATTACAAGCTGGAGCGCTGGGACGCGGGAACGCTCGTCAACGATGTGAAGGCGACGTCGGAATGGGAGATCATCGCCGAATACGACCCGTTGAGCAACGTCTACCGTCTGATCCGCGCAACGCCGCAGCGCGCAACCGTGGTTGGTGAGTTCACCGACATCAAGGATGCGGACGCCCAGTTGGCCGAACCATACGTGGCGCAGATCAAACCTCCGCGCGCAGGGGAGAAGAGCTACTACGCGCTGTCTCTCGAGGTGGAAGCCATGTCGCTCAGCGATCTCGACGAGGTGCGACGATGGCTCCGCGGCGATCTACGTCCAGCAGTGCGCGGACGACGGGACCCCGGCGCTGCAGTAAGCTCGGGTGTGCGAACGCTCTTCGTGCGAATACTAGGCGGCGAGCGCATCGAGTATCAGGCTACGACGGGAGTGTTCAGACCGTAGCGGGATACGCGACCGCAACGACGACGTCCATGACGTTCGTGCCGGTTGGACCGGTGTCTATGGTGTCACCGAGCGCGCGCCAGAACGTGTGTGAATCATTGCTCGCGAGCGAAGCGAGCGGATCGAGGCCGAGCTCTAGCGCGCGATGGATGCTGGTCCCGTCGGCGACCGCGCCGGCTGAGTCGGTCGGACCATCCACGCCGTCAGTGCCGACAGATGCGACGGCGACATCCGGCTGACCATCGAGCGCGAGCGCAGCGGCGAGTGCGAGCTCCTGATTGCGGCCGCCACGCCCGCCGCCGGTAACGGTGACCGTGGTCTCGCCGCCGAAGATCGAGCGCGAGCGGCACAGTAGTGCTCGCGCGCTCGGCGAGCAGGAGCGCGCGCAATCTCGGCCCCGACGTCGCGCGCCTCGCCGCTCATCGAACGAGGTGACGACGCGTGCGTCGTAACCAGCGGCGCGAGCGCACGCGCGAGGCTGCAGCGGTCGCGATCTCATTGCTGCCTATCACTTCCGCGCGCGAGTTGGCGAAGCGTGGATCGCCGGGTTTCGGCGACTCGGAGCGAGCGTCCTCCAGATGACTGCAGATCGATGCGAGGGACGCGATTCCAGACGCCGCGCGCGCGCAGCACCGAGATCGCGTCGGCCGATGTCGTAGGATCTGGAACCGTAGGCCCTGAAGAGATGCTCGCGAGCGAATCGCCGATGACGTCGGAAAGAGCGAGGGTCAGTACGCGGGCCGGGAAGGCACGCACAGCGAGGCGTCCGCCCTTGAGCTGGTCGAGATGCTTGCGGACGCAATTGACCTCGTCGATCGATGCGCCGGATTGGAGAAGCAGCTGCGTGAGGACGCGCAGGTCGTCGAGCGTGACACCGTCCGGCGGAAGCGCGAGGAGGGACGAGGCGCCGCCGGAGATGAGGCACAGCAGCTCAACGCCAGGCTGAAGCGAGTCCGCGAGGCGAAGCACAGCTTCAGCGGCGCGCACACTTTCCGCGGAGGGAATCGGATGGCCGCCGCGGTACAGTGCGACGCGTGCATCGTCGAACGATACCGCATCGGTTGCGACGATAACGCCGCGGCCAATCCGCGCGCCGAGCGCGTCGATTGCTGCAGCCGCCATGCGGGGCGCGGCCTTTCCGACAGCGATCATGTCGATGCGTGCACCGAGCGCATGGCGGTCGAGTGCACCGGTCACGAGCGCGAACGGATCGGAGGCCGCAATGGCGGCGAGCGCGCAGCGAACCGCATCGCGGCGCGCTGCTTCGTGCTTCACTCGCGCGACGCCCTGAGGCGCGCGGCGTGCGCAGGGGAGCCGTAGACTTCCGGGTTCACGATGTTGGCAGCGCGCTCGCCGCGGAGATTGGCGAGCGTGTCCGCGACGACCATCGCGGCCATGACATCGCGCGTGTCGCGGCTCGCGCTCGCGATGTGAGGGAGGAGCACGACGTTTCGCAGCTCCGCGAGTCCAGGGGTCATCGCGGGCTCGTGCTCGTAAACGTCGAGGCCTGCTCCGGCGATAGTGCCGTTCTGCAACGCCGCAACTAGCGCAGCCTCGTCAACTACGGGACCGCGGGCAACGTTGATCAGGAAGGCGGTCGGCTTCATCATGGCGAGCTCACGCTCGCCGATCATGTGGCGAGTGCGCGGCGTCAGCGACGTATGCAGACAGATGAAATCGCTGGTGCGCAGAAGCTCGTCGAGCGAGACGCTGCGAAGGTGGCGCGACGGATCGCGCGCATCGGCGTCGATGGGCGCAGTGTTGTCGCCGTTGTAAGCTACGACATCCATGTCGAAGCCGATGGCGCGCCGCGCGACGGCAGAGCCAATTCGGCCGTAGCCGATGACACCCAGCACCTTCCGCACGCCGCTCGCGCCGGTACCGATGTCCGCGCCGAGCATCAGGTTCGGGCCCCACAGCATATACCGACCGGCGACCATGTACTCGTGAGCCTCGACGATTCGCCGCGCGACCGCGAGCATGAGCGCCCACGTGAGATCTGCGGACGTTTCCGTCAGCACACCGGGCGTGTTGGTCACCGGGATGCCGAGCTCGGTCGCTGCGGCTACATCGATGTTGTTGAAGCCGACAGCATAGTTCGATACGCCCAAGAGGCGGGGATTCGCGGTGAGGACGTCGCGATCGATGGTGTCGGTGAGCAGAGAGATGATCGCGTCGGCGTGTGCAGCAGCGCGCGCTATGTCCGGCTTAGCAATCCCCTTCTCCTCGTCGGTCTGGCCGACGCTGACCGACACGCCCGCGTCGCGCAAGAGTTCCGGTGCGATGTCTGGCAGTCGGCGAGTGATGAAGACGCGCTGAGGAGTGGGCATTTTATGCGATAGGAGTCTCCCGAAAAATACAGAGGCCGCCTCGCGGCGGCCTCTGTGTAACGTGGGTCGAATGAAGGTCAGCGCCTGCGGCGCGCGAGCGGGACGAGGCCGATAAGTCCAGAGCCAAGCAACGCGAGCGATGACGGCTCGGGTGTCGTCGTGGTCGGCGTCGCGGAGAACCGATCGACCGACATGATGAAACCGTCGGTGGTGCCATCGCCACTGGTATTGAACGTGAGCGTGTTCATGCCGCTGGCGAAGCCCGACGAAAGCGTCTGCACCGAGCCGAACTTGAAGTCCGTCGTGGTGCCATCGCCGCATGTGACGGCGGTCGGCGTGCTGCCGTTGATCGAATAACTGATGTAGGTGTTGTCGACCGCGCAGCGGAAGACCATGCTGACCGTGCTGGGGTCATAGCCGGTGAGGTCGAACGTCGTCTGGTACGCGTAGGTGGACGCCGACCCGATAGAACCGTTCGCGGCCGCGGAGATCCACTGGTACGATCCCGTGTCGCCTTGCCATACGCTGGGCGGGTTCTGCACGACGTAAGCGTTGAAGAACCCGCTCCCGGTTGGCGCGGCGGTATTGGTGTACTGGACTTGCCAGTTGAGGTCCTGTCCGGCCGAAGTGTTCGCTCCGGTGGAGCTGGGACCCTGCGCTAGCGCAGGCGCGCTGAGAACCGCTGTGCCGATCGCCAAACCGACCGCGCACCACCGCTCCATCGATGTCATCCGCAAGTGCTTCCTCCAGCCAATGTGTTGATAGCGCTCCGGCGCAGTGCACGGAGCGTGCGTAGGGTTGCGGCAAGACATATACCAGGGTATGCCGCCATCGCGCGCGGAGGTTTTTCATAGGGGAGAGCGGGCTTCCAGCCGTGCAATAGAGCGTCGAAACACGCGCCGATCTGAGGGAGGCAGTCTACAGATGTCGCGCCGCTGCCACAGCGTCAGGCGCTCAGCTGATCCTTCCTCAAGGAAGCTCGCGAAACCCTCGCGATCCGCTACTGCGGTACGGATACGTACAACGCCTTCGGCAAGTCTCTCGCGACTCGTCGCGATCGAGAGCCGCAGGAAGTGCTGACCCTCCGCGCCGATTCGTCCGAACGATTCGCGCCCGATAGTCGCGACGCCGTGCCTGTACAGGAGAAACCGCTGAAACAACTCCGACGGAGAAGTGCGTGCGCGCACTTGCGGATCGAGCGAGTCGTATGCGTCGATCACGCCGAGTCGCTCGCACGCACCAGCGATATTCGGAAAAACGTAGAACGCGCCCTTCGGATTCTGGCAGCGAATGCCGCCGATCTGATTGAGCTCGCTCACGATCCAGTCGCGGCGGCTCTCAAACTCGCTCACCATGCGTTGGACATAGTGATGAGATTCGTCGCTCGCGAGCGCGACGCGCCCCGCTTCCTGGATGAAGGGAGGCACGCATGAGATCGTGTTGATGTTCCACTGCTTGAAGACAGCCGCCTCTTCCGCGGTCGGAAGCACGGCGTAACCAAGTCGCCAACCGGTCATCGCGTACCCCTTCGAATGTCCAGACGCGATGATGCGTACGCTCGGCCATGCCTCGGCTCGGCGGCGATGCTGTGGTGCGCAGCGCCGTCGAAGATGCAGTGCTCGTAGATCTCGTCCGAATAGACACGGACGTCTGCAGGGGCGCGCTCGACTATCACGCGCGCGATCCCTCGCAGCTCGTCGCGAGACAGCACGCCGCCAGTCGGGTTCGACGGGGAGCAGATGAAGATCACCCTGGTGCGTGGCGTGATGAGCGCAGCCAGGTCCTCGGGTGTGAACGTGAAGCCGGTCTCCTCGCGCAGATGCAGCGGGACGGGCTTCGCACCGGCGTACGTGATCCACGATTCGTAGATCGGGAAGCCCGGGCTCGGGTAGATCACCTCGTCACCCGGATCGACGAACGTCTGGATCGTGTAGCCGATCGGAGGCTTGCCACCAGCGGTGACGACGACGCGGTCCGGCGTGACTCTGATTCCGCGAGTGCTCTCGATGTGCGCCGCGATGGCCTCGCGAAGCGACAACACGCCCTGCGGATCGCAGTAATGCGAGTTGCCGCGCGAGATCTCGGCGATCGCCGCGTCGTTTATGTGCGGAGCGCTGTCGAAATCAGGCTCGCCGATGTTGAGTCGGACGACATCGATGCCGCGCGCAGCGACCCGAGCGATGTCCTCACCGACGCGGAAGGCGTTCTCGGTTCCGAGCGCGGCGAGTCTGGCCGCAAAGCGAGTCACTCAGGACTCGGATGCGCGGAGTGCGCTGGCGACGGCTACGCAACCGCGAGGCTCGAATCGATCTTCTTCAGATCGTCGAGCGTCTCGCGACCGTAGAACATCTCGATGTACTTCGCCTGCGCTGGAGTGAGACGCCTCACCGCCCAACCGAGCTGGACGAAATGTGGCTCGTAAGGGGCAGTGAGAGGATGCATTCCGATCTCGCTCGGAAGCTTGTTCGCCTTGCGAGTATTGCACGGGCCGCAAGCCGTGGTGACGTTGGTCCACTCGTTCAAGCCGCCGCGCGACAGCGGCGTGATGTGATCACGCGTGAGCGCCTCGCGCGGCTTGAGGAGCGCGCTCGGGCGGCCGCAGTACTGACACGTGTAGCCATCGCGCGCGAAGAGGAACGTGTTAGTCACCTGCCGGCGGAACTTGCGCGGGACGTGGATGAAGCGCGTGAGTCGGATCACCGCCGGCCGCGGAAGCACGAGTCGCTCCGACCGGATGACCTTGTCGGACTCGGACTCGACGATCTCCGCCTTACCGTCGATGAGGAGTCTGAGCGCACGCCGGACCGGAACCATGGTCAACGGCTCAAACGAAGCGTTCAGAGCAAGACAGCCCGCGCTCATAATCTCCCTGTCGCCGGAGCGACATTCCTTTGTGACGCGCGGGGCGAAGACTAAGCGTCCCCACCCCGCGACAGTTGGTTCTATACCGTGACTCGACTCTCCACACGAGTGAGCCAACCGTAGCGGTCGGGCATCTTCCCGGTAGCAATGCCCATGTAGACTTTCTGGATCGCGCGAGTGACGGGACCAGGTTTCCCTGCACCGACTTCGATTCGGTCGATGCTGCGAACAGGCGTGAGCTCGGCGGCAGTACCGCTGAAGAAAACCTCGTCAGCGATGTAGAGCATCTCGCGCGGGATCGTCTGCTCGGACACCGTGTAGCCGAGGTCGTTGGCGATGGTGATCACGGAATTGCGCGTGATGCCGCCGAGGATCCCAGAGCCGATGGGCGAGGTATAGATGATCTCGTCGCGGACGACGAAGAGATTCTCCCCGCTGCCCTCCGCAACATACCCGAAGGAATCGAGCATGATCCCTTCGACGTAGTCGTCAGCGCGCGCCTCCATCTTGGAGAGCTGCGAGTTGAGGTAGTTGCCACCGGCCTTGGCGAGCATCGGGATCGTGTCGGGCGCAGGTCGCCGCCAGCTCGATACGCAGACGTCGACACCGCTCTCGAGCGCTTCGTGGCCGAGGTAGCGTCCCCAAATCCACGGAATGATGAACGTCTCGACAGGAGCCTTGTTGGGAAGCACTCCCATCTCCTCGCCGGTACGCATCGCGACCGGACGCAGATAGCAGTGCTGTAGCCCGTTCTCGGCGACCGTATCTACGCAGCCGGCGACGAGCTCGTCGATGGAGAAGCGCATCGGCATCCGGTAGATCTTGCAGGAATCGATGAAGCGCCGCATGTGCTCGCGGGCGCGAAAGACGGCCGGCCCGTCTGGAGTCTCGTAGCAACGGACGCCCTCGAAGATCGAGGAGCCATAGTGTATGACATGGCTCATGACGTGAACGGTCGCGTCCTGCCAGTCGATGAACGCGCCATCGCGCCAGATTTTGTGCGTCGGCATCATAAGAAACTAAGCTGTAGCCCCGGGGGTCGGCGAGTGCTCCGCGACCCGCCACGCAGCGAGCGCGCGGCCGGCCCTGGCGACGCGGGCGTCCAGTGAGCCGCGGTCGAGCAGGAGCTCACCACGCTCCACGAGATGCCGTCCGGCCACCGCCACGAAGCTCGCGCGGCTGCCTCCGAGAGCGAAGACTAGCGCCGCCTCTGGACTCTCGGCGGGAGTGCCGCGCGCCGAATCGAGCGGGAAGGCAGCCAGGTCGGCACTCTTGCCAACTTCGAGCGAGCCGACGTGTTGGGCAAGGCCGAGCGCCCGCGCGCCGCCGATCGTGGCGAGCTCGAGAGCGCGGGCGGCTGGCAAAGCGCGAGGGGACGCGGCGCCGGCGTTCGCGAGCAACACTGCGAGCCGCGCCTCGTCCAGGATATCCATCCGGTTGTTGCTTGCGACCGAATCCGAGCCGAGTCCGACGGGGATTCCCGCGTCGAGGAGGGCGAGAAGCGGGGCGACGCCGTGGCCAAACTTCGCGTTCGATGCGGGACAGTGCGCGACGGTGCACTCGTGCCGCGCGATCGTCGCGATGTCGGCGGCGTCGACACGGACGGCGTGGATGAGCAGCGCGCCGGGCACGAGCACTCCGAGCGAGGCGAGCAGCTCCACCGGCGAGCGCGCCCGCGCGTGGGTAACGATCCCGCGGCGCGCGAGTCGATCCGCGAACACTCCCGCGCCGACGGTAACGAGGGCATGCTCTTCGGCGCCCTCTGCGATGTGCATCGCAAGTGGGAGCCGCTCCTCACGCGCGTAGGCGGCGACGGCGCGATAGAGATCGTCCGACACGGTGTAGGGCGCGTGCGGCGACACGCCGATCCGCACGAGGTCAGTCTCTTCCTCACGCAGCCGCGTGACATTGCGCGCGAGCTCCGCGAGCGATGCTGCGCAAGCCGCGGGGTCGGGCCCGAAAGTCTCCTGGTACATGATGCCGCGCACACCACACTCACGCATCGCGCGCGCTGCCACGCCGCTGGCGCACGTGTCGGCGAAGGTAGTGATACCGTGCTCGATACCTTCGATGACGCCAAGCCGCGCCGAGTCGAGGAGCGACTCGTCGTCGAGCGCAGCCGCTCTGCCGCGCCGAAGCGTGTCGATCCACTCGTCGAACGCGAGCTCCTCGAGAAAGCCGCGCATCGCGGTGAGCTCGAGGTGCGTGTGAGTATTGACGAGACCTGGCAGGAGGATCGCGTTGCCGAGATCCAGATCGTCACCACGCGGTGCACTCGCCGTGGGACCCACGTACGCGATCACGCCGTCGTCACACGCCACGATCCCGTCCTCGATCGGAGGCGACGAGACGGGGACTACCCAGCGCGCGCGATAGCGGATCAATGCTGGATGGGAGTCGTGTCGCGCGTCGGTGGAAGCGCGCCAGTCGCGGGCGGTCCGGTATAGGGCGCGCACTCGTTCACCGGCTCGGTGCCCGGGATGTAGAACTCCGTCACGCTCGGGTCGCCGGCGCACGCCGGCGAGTAGAGAAGGCCGGTGCGTCCATCGATCTCGCGGCTGGTGATGTCTGGCGGCATCGGCCAGTCGGGAGGCGCGGGCTTGCGGCGATAGACCTCGGTCATGAACGCTGTCCACGCTGGCGCGGCGAGGATGCCGCCCTGGGCATTGCTCTTGATCGGCTGCGGCCTGTCGAAGCCCATCCAGACGCCGGCGACGAGATCGGCCGTGTAGCCGACGAACCAGACGTTGGTGCCGTCGTTGGTGGTTCCCGTCTTACCGGCGGCGGGGAGATGGAACCCCGCATCCCACACCGCGCCGTACGCCGTGCCGCGCTGCACCACGTCCTTCATCATGCTCACCATTATCCACGACTCTTCCGGTGAGAGCACCTGCGTGCGCACCGGCTCCGGCTGCCAGATCACCTGGTGCTTGGAGTTCTCTACGCGCATGATGGCGTTGGGCTGCGCGCGCACGCCGAGTGTGGCGAAGGTGGAGTACGCGCCGATCAGCTGGAGCGGAATGACATCGGCGGCGCCGAGCAGGATCGATGGGTACGGCGGAATCGGCGTCGTGAGCCCGAAGTTACGCGCCTCGGCGATCACCGACGGCACACCGATGTCGAGACCGAGGCGCACGGTCGCGAGGTTACGCGACATGTACAGCGCGCGACGCATCGAGATCGGTCCCAGCTCGTTGTTCTCGTAGTTCTTCGGCTGCCAGATCTGGCCGTCGGGAAGTGGAACCGAGATCGCCGAGTCGTTGAGGATCAGCGACGCGGGCTTTCCTGCCTGCACCGCTGCGGAGTACACGATCGGCTTGAACGTCGAGCCCGGCTGTCGTAGCGCCTGCACCGCACGGTTGAACTTGGAATCGTAGAAGTCGCGCCCGCCAACCATCGCGCGCACGCCGCCGGTGCGCGGGTCGAGCGCGACAAAGGCGCCCTGCAGGTACGGCGAGCTTCCGCCGCCGGTGCTGCCCTCGGACATGCTGGCGACGTACTGCTCGTACGTTGTGTGATTGTACGCGCCATAGCGCCCTGCCTCGATCGCGCGCAGTTGCCGCTCGACAGCACGCTCAGCGGCCGTCTGCATGTCGAGATCGAGCGTGGTGTAGACGTTGAGACCTTCCTCGTACAGCTGCTTGCCGAACTGCTGGTCGAGCTGCTGTCGGACCCACTCGACGAAGTACGGCGCGGTCTCGCCGGATTCTTCCTTGGTGGCAAGCTGGAGCGGGTAAGCCTTGGCGAGACTCGCATCGGCATCGCTGATGATGCCATTCTCGCGCATGAGCTCGATGATCGTGTTGCGTCGCTGGATGGCGCGATCGGGATATCGGCGCGGGTTGTACCGCTCCGGCGCTTTCGGCAGCGCAGCGAGCGTCGCGGCCTCGGCGATGTTGAGGTCGCGCACCGACTTCCCGAAGTAGCGCTGCGACGCGGTCTCCACGCCGTAGGCGCCGTTACCGAGGTTTATCTGATTGAGGTAAAGCTCGAGGATCTTCTGCTTGCTGTACTTGGACTCGATCTCGCGCGCGACCTTCGCTTCCTTGATCTTGCGAACGAGCGTCTTCTCGCGTGAGATCTGCTCGGGGAAGATGTTGCGCGCGAGCTGCATCGTGATGGTCGAGAAGCCCTGCGAGTAGCCGCGATGCCGCAGGTTGTTCGCGAGCGCGCCGAAAACGCGGATCCAGTCGATGCCGGAGTGCTGGTAGAAGCGCTTGTCTTCGGTGATGACGAAAGCGTCCTGAACGATGGCCGGTATCTCGCTCAGCTTGACGAGAGTTCGCCGCTCAGTCCCCAGCTCGGCGATGAAGCGTCCGTCGACAGCGTAGAGCTTGGAGGTCTGCTTGGGCGTGTAGGCTTCGAGCGCGTCGACGGACGGGCAGCGGTTTCCCGCGCAGACGAGCACCCAGGCGCTGTAGAGGAGTCCTACGCCAAACGTCACGACCAGGATGGCCGTGACGATGAGGAACCGAAATAGAGTAGGATGGCGCTTCCAGACCGGAAGCGTCTTCGTTTTCGGGTTCCGAACAGCCATGGGGGGAAGATAGCGATCGGGCGGCGTTGCCGCCCTCCGCTGCCCGCTATCTTTTCCCCGATGTCAGGACGCGATTTTCTTTCCGAGCTGTCGTGGCGCGGGATGCTCGTGCAGACGACGGAAGGCGCGGCGCAGGCTCTCTCGCGCGGCAGTGTTGCGGGATACTGCGGCTTCGATCCGACGGCGGCATCGCTCCACGTCGGCAGCCTCGTGCCCATCATGGGGCTGGTGCACCTCCAGCGCGCCGGTCACAGGCCGGTGGCGCTCGTCGGCGGCGGGACGGGGATGATCGGAGACCCGAGCGGGAAGAGCGCGGAGCGGACGCTTCAGAGCGCGGAGCAGATCGCCGCCAACGCGCAGGGCATCCGCGCGCAGCTCGAGCGCTTCATCGATTTCTCGGGGAGCAACGCCGGAGTGATGCGCGACAACTCCGACTGGCTGCTGTCACTCGGCGCGGTCGAGTTCATGCGCGATGTCGGGAAGCACTTCACCGTCAATTACATGTCGGCGAAGGATTCCGTGAAGTCACGCATGGAAGCCGGAATCTCGTACACCGAGTTCTCGTACATGCTGCTTCAGGCGTACGACTTCCTGCAGATGTACCGGCGCGATGGCGTGACCTTCCAGATCGGCGGCAGCGACCAGTGGGGGAACATGACCGCCGGCATCGAGCTCGTGCGGCGCTCGGACTCGGGCGAAGCTCACGCTGTCACGTTTCCGCTGCTCACCACCGCGTCCGGCACCAAGTTCGGCAAGACGGAAGGGGGCGCAGTGTGGCTCGATGCGGAGCTCACATCTCCGTACCAGTTCTACCAGTTCTGGATGCACGCCGACGACCGTGACGTGGGCAAGTACCTGCGCATGATGACGCTGCTGTCGCGCGAGGAGATCGAAGCGCTCGAGCGCGCGATCGAGGAGCGGCCGGAGCGTCGTGAAGCTCAGGAAGCTCTCGCGCGATCGGTGACCACGATGGTTCACGGCGCTGAGGCGTCCCGAGTCGCGGAGCAGGTATCCGTCAGTGCTCTTCCGCAAAGGAAGACGTCGCGAGCCTGGACGAGGAATCACTCGTTGCGCTCGCCCGCGAGGTGCCGAGCGCGGTCGTGACGCGCGCTAGCGCCGGGGGCGTCATCGATCTATTCGTTCGCGCGGGACTGGCGAAGTCGAAGAGCGAAGCGCGCCGCCTGGTCGAGCAGGGTGGCGCGCAGATCAATGGCGAGCGAATCAGCGCGGCCACGACCGTCGAAGACATCAATCCCCTTCCCGGCGCGCATCTCCTGCTGCGGAAAGGGGCGCGCGACTACGCCGTCATAAAGCTCGAAGGCTGATCAGCGCGGCAGCGGCGGCACGTTCGGCTCGGCGCTCGATCCCCAGATCTGCGCAAGCCGCGCGTCGCGCCCGCAGCCACGCCGGTAGGCGTTGTATGCATCGGGATTGCGCTCCGCGTAATGCTGATGGTAGTCCTCGGCTTTCCAGAACTTCCCGGCCGGGACTATCTGCGTAACTATCTGCTGCTTGAAGAGGCCCGACTTCTCGAGCTCTTCCTTGGAGCGCAGCGCCGCCTGGTGCTGCGCTTCGTCATGGTAGAAGATGGCGGTGCGATAGTTCGGTCCATCGTCGCAGAACTGCGCGTCCTTGCGTACCGGATCGATGTTGTGCCAGTAGATGTACAGCAGGCGGTCGTACGAGACCTTCGTCGGATCGTAGGTGACCTCCACAGACTCCGCGTGTCCGGTCTCGTCCGACGACACCTCCCCGTAAGTCGGATTCGCCGTGGTGCCGCCGGTGTAGCCGACCACCGCGGACACGACTCCAGGAGTGTTGTCGAAGGGACGCTCCATGCTCCAGAAGCATCCGCCAGCGAAGGTCGCGACCTCGAGCTGCGGCGCACGCTGATGCGGCTTCATGGCAGTGATTGCACCGGCCGCCGCGACGATGGTCGCGAGCGCTACGATGCTACGAGTCAACCTTGTCATCCCAAGCTCCGTGTTGGTCACTGTTGCGTATAGTGTACGCCGGCGAGTGTCGGTTCCGGTTCTGAACAACTGCCAGCGCGGCCGGCGCCGCTCGAGCTGGATCAGTCGCGCCGCCGGAGCTCGTCGAGCTGTCTGCGGTCGCGCTTCGACGGGCGTCCCGGATCGTGTTGCATCGCCGCGGCTTCCAGTCGCCGCTGCGCGCTCAACGCTTCCCGCGCCGCTCTGCTCTCGGCACGCTCCTCGTACAGCTCCGCCGCGACGGACGCAGGGCCGCGACGCTCAGAAATTCCGCGCACTATCACGCGGTGCTCGTAGGGCCCGATGCGTAGCTCGACGTCGTCGCCGACTCTGACGCTCTTCGAGCGCTTCACGCGCTCGCCGTTGAGATGGACCTTGCCTCCATCGACCGCATCCGCAGCGATCGCGCGAGTCTTGTAGAAGCGCGCGGCCCAGAGCCACTTGTCGATGCGGGTGCCGTCGGACTCGTCCGCATGCTGATCAACGTTGTTGCGTGACATTCGATTCCTTCATGCCTCCGGGCGATGATGCTCTCTCGGGTCCAGCGCGTCGCGGAGCGCATCGCCTAACAGATTGAAGCCGAGTACCGCCGCGCCGATCGCGAGCCCAGGCGCGAGCGACGTCCAAGGCGCATTCCGAAGCTGGTCGAGATCACGACCGTCGGCGATCATGCTTCCCCAGCTCGGCGTAGGCGGCTGCACGCCGAGACCGAGGAACGACAGCGCCGCCTCCGCCATGATCGCGCCGGCTATGCCGAGTGTGGCGGCGATCACCACCGGGCCGGCGACGTTCGGCAGGACGTGGCGCACCATGATCCGGCGGTTCTTCACCCCGAGAGCGCGCGCTGCCTGCACGTAATCCAGTCCGCGCACGACGAGCACCTGTCCGCGCACGAGCCGCGCCATCCCAGCCCAACCAACGACTCCGATCGTCACCAGCACGACACCGAGCGACGGCTGAAGCGCTGCGGCCATTGCGATGAGCAGCAGGAGCGTCGGAAACGCTAGCGTGACGTCGGCAAGCCGCATCACTGCCTCGTCCATCCATCTTCCGTAGAAGCCGGCGAGCAGGCCGAGCGTGACGCCCATCGCGACAGCGATCGATTGCGACACGAGCCCGACCGCGAGCGATACGCGTGAGCCGTACACGAGGCGCGCCCAGACGTCGCGCCCTTCGATGTCCGTGCCAAGCCAGTGACTCGCCGACGGCGGCTCGAGCATGTTGATGAGATCGATCGCGTTGGGATCATGGTGCGAAACCCACGGCGCGAAGAGCGCCATGACGACCATCACGACGATCACCGCGATGCCGATCCTGGTGCGACGATCAGCGAGAAGCTTTGCAGTGGTAGTCACAGCGTGGGGTCTCGGAGCTCGGGCGGGGTGTCGGGCGGCTGACGTCTCCATCTGCGATGATGCCAGAAATACTGCTCCGGCGCGGAGCGGACCCAACGCTCGAGCACCGATGTGTAGCTCGCGACGATCGCGTCCACGTCGGCCTCGCGGTCGCCGGTGCGCACCACCGGCACCGGCTCGACAGTCACCTCGTACTTCCCACTAGGCTTGCGCAGCGCAGCGACGAACAGTGTCGGGATGTCGTAGCGCATCGCGAAGACCGCAGCGCCACGCGGAGTCTTGGCTGGTCGGCCAAAGAACGGAACGAAGGTGGAAGCGAGTCCCATCACTCCCTGGTCTGCGACGAACGCGACAGCGCGCCCTTCCTTGAGCGAGCGTGGCGTGCGTCTCACCGCTTCATAATCTCGCACGACCGTCATGCCGAGCGTCGCACGCGTTCGGTTGATGTAATCGTCGAACAGCGGGTTCGCTTGCGTGCGGACTATCACATCCATCGGGACACCGCGCGCGGCGACATACGCACCCGCGAGCTCCCAGTTGCCGAGGTGCCCCGTCACGAGGATCACCCCCTCACCAGCAGCTACCGCGCTGTCGATCAGCTCGAAGCCGTTGACCGACTCGACCATGTCGAGAACTCCCTGCTGACCGATCGATGGGAGCAGCGCTGTCTCGATGGTGGAGCGACCGAGGTGAGCGTACGCCTTACGCGTCGTAGTCGCGACCTCGTCGGCCGACATCGCTGGAAACGCCGCGGCAATCTGCCGCTCCACAACGCGCCGACGAATCTTGGTCGGAAAGTAGCCCAGCGTGCCGAGCCGCTCGCCGAATGAGCACGCGACACTCCATGGCAGCGCATGGAGCCCGCCGATCACCGACCGCAGCGCGTAGTATTCCGCGCGGTGGGATGACGTCGGCTTCGGCTTGTCAGCCATTCGCCACGCATTCCCTGACGAAGCGCGCCGTATCGTCCGCGACACGTTGCCAGTTGTAGTGGGTCTCGACGGCGCGCCGTCCGGCGGCACCCATCTCCGCGCGGAGGTCAGCATCGCGCAGCAGATTGCCGAGTGAGTTGGCGACAGCATCGACATCGTTCGGATCGACGACGAAGCCAGTCTCGCCATCGCGCACCGCCGATCTCACTCCGCCCGAATCGCCCGCGACGACCGGCAGTCCGGTCGCTGAGGCTTCGATGAAGCTGATCCCGAAGCCCTCGACGTTGATCGCGCGGTCGACGCGTGACGCGCCGAGGTAGATGGTCGAAGTGGCGTACGCTTCGGGAAGCTCATCGTCGCGCATCGGGCCCGCGAAGCCCACTCGGTGCATCACGTCGAGCTCGGCGGCGAGATTTCTAAGTCGCGGTTCATCATGTCCCTCGCCGACGAGAACGTAGCGCACGTCGGGAAACTCGTCGCGCAGCTTCGCCAGCGCGCGGATACCAGTGTCCTGACCCTTGTGCGGCACCAGGCGCGCGACTGTGATGATGATCGGTGCGCGTCTGATTCCCCACCGCTGCCGCAGCACGCCGGTATCGCGGCCAGGAGCGAACTGTGCCGGATCCGTTCCGAGGTCTAGCGCGGCAACGGGAGGCGGCGCGGTGATTCCCACTTCCGCCATCACTTCTCGCGCAAGGGCCGCAACGTATTCAGAGGTCGCAACGATGCCGGATGCATCGCCGAGTATGAGCCGTGCGCTGCGGCGCTTGGCCGAGCTGCGTGATGCCTTCTCACGCTCACGCAGGAGGTCGCCGCCATTCACGTACACGACGTACGGGATGCCAAGCCGCTTGTGGGCCCACCACACCGCGTAGCCAACCGGCCGAATGTTGCCGCAATGGATCACCTGCACACGTCCCTTCGCGCGGCGCACCAGCCAGCGCGACCACGCGATCTGATTGGTGAAGCGATTGGCACGCGAAAATGGGAAGTGCTGCCGTTCGATCTCATAGTCTTCTGCTGCGTCGAATCGCGCTCGCGTCGGAGTGCGCGACGGTCGATACCGACATCGGCTCGGGATACCGCCGCGCAAGCTCGACGTGCCGGCGCGCCATGCCGCCGAGGTCGGGGATGAAGTCCTGCGTGACGAAGATGTGGTGCACGATTAGGGCGCCGCGTTATCCAATGGATTGGTCCAGCGCTCGCCGCTGAGAAGATTGGCGATGCGCTGATCGTACGTGTGGTTCGCCCTGACGAATTTCTCACCCTGCGCTCGAATCCGCTCGCGTGTCGAAACATCGTCAAGATACTCGCGCACCCTCGCGCGACACTCAGCGACGTCGGAATACCAGGCGCAGTGCTCACCCGCGCGCAGGAATCGCTTCACGCCTGGCGTACCCTGCCCCAGGTAGAACGCGCCAGCGAGCATCACCATCCATGTTCTGTCGGAGGTGTAGTCCATGCCACCAGCCGCGCGCGCCGGGTTTATCCCGAGGGTGATCGAAGCGCTGGAGCAGACGCGGGCGAATTGCTCACCCTCGACAGTCCCGCCGTTCCAGCGAAGTTCGCGCTTCCACGGCGCCCAGCCCGGCCCGTATACGCGCACGTCGAAATCGCGCGCCAGCTCGACGAGGAGCGCAGCGCGCGTCTCGTCATAACCTGCTCCGATGAATGCGACGTCGCTCGCGAGGTCGGGGTCGCGCGGCGTCGGCACGATGCCGGCATCTCCCGCAGCCGGAAGAAACTTTGCGTTCATGCCGAGCGCGCGCCACTCGTCCTCGAATCCTGTGATGAAGAACGTCTGCGCCAGCCGTCCCACCGCGGCGATGTGCCCGATGTCGGGACGGTGAGTGTCCCTGAACCATTGAGGGTCATGGTACCACATCGCATTCGGCGTGTCGCCGACGATTCGCGTGACGGTCTCGATGTCGAGCGCGAGGCACTTCGACAGGAACACAAACTCGGGACGGAAGCGCCGTGCGCGCGCGCGTGCAACATGCTGAGTCATTCGCCATCCGAGAGCGCGCTTCGTGCGCCTGTCATCTATGATGAGCGTCGTGTGACCTGCGCGCTGTAGCGCGCGCTCGGTGGCTGCCTCCATCCGCCACTTGTTCGAGCTGCCGACGATCAAGACCCGCACTGGAGTCCCCACAACCGAGCATACTTCGCGAGCACACTCGCGGACGCGAGAGCGGCCAGAACCACTCCGCGCGAGCCGTCCAGAAATCCGAGCCTGAGAAAGTACATACTGAAGAAGCGTGCGGGGGGACGCAGCACCACTGCCGCCGCCGACGCTCGGCGGCCGCGTGCGTTCTGGTCCTCAGCCCACCACTTGCTGTAGCGGTCGAACTTCTCGAAGTACTCATCGAGCGACGAATACGGATAGTGCAGCAACGCGACCGCGATCTCGCCGACGGGACCTTGCGTGATCACGTGCTCGTGCACGCGTCCGCCGCTGTAGCGCAGCGACGAGCGAAAAAGCCTGACCGGGCGGTCGCGCTCCCAGCCGCCGTGCTTCACCTCGCGTCCGAGAAAGAAATTGCGCCGCGGCACTCTGAACGCATCGTGGGCTGCGGTCGCGATGACGCGCAGAATCTCGCCCGCGAGGTCCGCCGTGGCGCGCTCGTCCGCGTCCACGACGAGGATCCATGCGTTGCGCGCAGTCTCGATCGCCGCGTTCCGGCAGGCACCGATCGTAGCCGCCGCGCATGGCAGGACGGTCGCGCCCGAGTCGCTCGCGACCGCAGCGGTCGCGTCGCTCGAACCGTGATCGGCGACGATTATCTCGTCGGCCCAGCGAAGCGTGTCGATGCACGCCTGAATGTTCGTTGCCTCGTTGCGCGCGGCGATGACTACTGTGACGGGAACGGTGCCAGGGCGCGCACGAGCTCCCATGGCTACCTGCGAGGGCGCGACGTCGCTGCAGCCGCCGCGCGCTCGAAGCCATCGATCATCGCCGACTCGGGGAACTCGCGCACTACTCTGGCACGGCCGGCTGCACCCATCGTCGCGCGTTTCGTCGCGCTCGTCAGCAGGTCGGCGGCGGCCGCCGCCGTGGTATACGCGTCGTCCGGAGGAAGCAGCACACCTGTTATGTCGTGCAGTACGTAGCCCTCAGCGGCGGACCGTTCGCCAGCGAGCACCGGAATCCCGAGTGACATGAAATCGAGCACGCCGTACGCGGCCGTGTCTCCGTCTGCCACTACCCAGCCGAGCCGGGCGCCGCGCATGACCTCGAGCTGATCGGCGCGCTCGCCGAGGAAGCTCACGAGCTCGAGAGCACCGAGCGCGGCCGCCTGCATGCGCAGATCGTCGTCGTACCGCCCCTCGCCCACGACCACCAGCCGCAGCCCTTCGTGCCGCGGAGCGAGCATCGCGACGGTGCGGATTGCCGTCGCCGCCCTGCTGCGCGACGAGGCATCCTGCACACACACGATGCTGTCCACCACCTCGTCGTCGGGCACCAGCGGCACCTCGGCGGCATCGACGCCGAGCGGCGCGATCACGCGGCCCGATGCGTTGCGCGGAAGCGGGGTGGCCGACACCGCCTGATCGTTCGCGAAGACGAAGCACGTCGGCGCGAGCCACGCGGCGATGCGGCCGGTGCGACGCATCGTGAGCGGATGTCCGGCGGGCGCTCGCCGCACGACTCGCGCGCGTGAGCCAAGCCGGTACGCCACAGACGCGACCAGATGCTCGCGATCAGTGTGGACGAGAACGACGTCGGCGCGGAGCCGACGCGCGAGCGAGCGTAGGCGCGATGCAGCGGCGAACCACGTTCCTTCGAGCGAGTACGGCTCGACCATCACACCCGAACGCCCATCCCCTGCCGCGCTCGCCGAGACCACCTGCTCCACCACGCTGTCGGGATCAACCGCGAAAGCGACCGTGTGGCCGCGTCGAGCGAGTCCGCGCGCAGCGGCGGCGAACGCGCGCGCAGTTCCCGACCACTCGCGCGCCGAATGTAGAAATAGATAGTTCACGTCAGACGGTCGATGGCATCGGAGACTGCGATGGGTGCATCTCTTCGGGCGTTGAAGTGCGGAACTGCAGCTCGTGCAGGTGCGAGTACGCTCCGCGCCGCGCAAGAAGCTCGTGATGAGTGCCGCGCTCGATGATCTCACCGTGATCCATGACGAGGATCTGCGTGGCGTGCTGCACCGTGGACAACCGGTGCGCTATCACGAACACCGTGCGCCCCTCGAGGAGCCGGTCCACCGCTGCTTGCACGAGTCGTTCCGATTCCGTGTCGAGCGCTGACGTGGCCTCGTCGAGGATGAGGATCGGCGGATCGCGCAGCAGTGCCCGCGCGATCGCGATGCGCTGTCTCTGGCCGCCGGAGAGCCTCGTACCTCGCTCACCCAGCACCGTGTCGTACGCTTCCGGGAGGGCAGCGATGAAGCTGTGAGCGTTGGCCGCACGCGCCGCAGCCTGGATCTCGTCGTCGCTGTACCGCCCGGTCGATCCGTACGCGATGTTGTTCCGCACGGTGTCGTGGAAGAGCACGGTGTCCTGGCTCACGATCCCGATCAGCGAGCGCAGCGACGCGAGCGTGATCTCGCGAGTGTCGGTTCCGTCGAGCCTGATCGCGCCTGCCGTCGGCTCGTAGAAGCGCGGGATGAGATCGACGAGCGTGGTCTTCCCCGCGCCGCTCGCGCCGACGAGCGCGATGACGTCGCCGCACCGAGCCGTGAGCGAGATGTTGCGCAGGACAGCGCCATCGAGCACCGACTCGCCGTAGCTGAAGCCGACTCTGTCGAACGAGATCTCGCGCGCGAAGCCGGAGACGTCGATCGTCCCGGTGTCGCGCTCCGGATCCGATGGCGTGTCGAGGACGTCGAAGATCCGCTCCGCCGATGCCAGCGACGACTGCGCAGTAGCCGGCACCTGAGTGAGCTGCTTGAGCGGCTGCAGCAGTCGCATCACATAGATGAGGAACGTGATGAGATCGGCTCCGGTGAGCGAGTGCGACACCAGAACCTGTCTCGCGCCGATCCACAGCAGCGTCACGGAGATCAGCATGCCGAGCACTTCGGTGATCGGCGGCGCGAGGAACGAGAGCTGAGTGAGTCTGACGCTGCTCGTCGCGTACACGTCGCTCGCGGCGACGAAGCGGCGCTCCTCGTACTGTTCGCCGCCAAACGACTTCACGAGCCGGATCCCCGACACGGTCTCCTGCAGCACGCTCGTCATCTCGCCGTGCTGGTTGCCACGCCGCCGATTGCCGCTCCGGAGCCGCTTGAGGAGCGGCTGGAGCGTCACTATCAGCACCGGCACGATCACGAGCGCGAGCAGAGTGAGCTGCCACGAGATCTCGAGCAGGAACGCGATGGACGCCACGACAAGTGCGGCCGCCTGCAGCGATTGCGTCACGATCTGAGTCAGCACGAGCCGCGTCTCGAACGTGTCGTTGATCACACGCGAGATGATCTGTCCGGACTTCGTGCGCGTGAAGTAGCCGAGCGGGAGTCGTACCAGGTGGATGTAGAGTGCGTTGCGCAGGTCACGCGTCACGAACTCCTGCAGACTTGCGCCAAGCTGGCCGCTGATCCAGACGAGGATGTTCTTTGCAACCACCGCCGCGATCACTATGAGGATCACGTGGCCGAGCGACCCCATCTTGTCGCCCGGTATCATCAACCGACCGATGGTCGCGTGCAGAAGGTTCGCGACCCAGCCGGCCTTGATGTCGATCGGAGGGCGATCGAACAGCGTGTTGAGGAACGGGATCAGCAACGCGACCGAGAACGCGTCGAGCAGCGCCGCCGTGATGTTCGCGATGATCGCGCCGATCATCCGCCAGCCATGCGGCTTGAGGAACGGCAGCAGCCGCTTGTAGATCGACAGTCCGGGATCGCGCGTGCGCGAGTGAGTGATCGGCGTTTCGGTCGCCGTCGCCTCGATGCTTGTCGACACTAGCGCCGGGGCGTCAGGAGTGCGAGCGGAAGGATGACTTCTTCGGGCGTCACGCCGCCGTGAAGAAACGAGCCGCGATACCTGCTCTGGTACTCGCGCAGCTTGGTCGGATACACGAAGAAGCAGTCGCCGGTCGCCAGAAGCGTGTTCGCGCCAGCGCCGCGGCGCGGCAATCTGAGCGTGTCCTCGTTTCCGAATAGCAGCGCCTGCTCGGTCGATTCCGCCCGCAGGTCTTCACCGAACTTGTAGCGCAGGTTCGAGGTCGCGTCGCGCTTTGCGAACACCGTCGCGGGCGTGTTGCAATGGATCGAGCCATGATCGGTCGTCAGAAGCACCGATACCTTGCGTGCGGAAGCCTCGCGGAGAAGGCTCAGCAGCGCCGAGCGCTCGAACCACTGCCGCGTGAGCCTGCGCAGCGCGATCTCGTCGCGCGCGACCTCGTAGAGGATCTGCGACTCGCTGCGCCCATGAGTCAGAAGATCGACGAAGTTGAACACGAACGAGCTCACTCCTTCCGGCGCGATCGCAGTCCCCATGTGCCGCTCGAGGTCGTCGGACGCGGCAGCGGTGGAGATCTTCTGGTACCTCACATGCGTCGCGCCGCGCAGCTCGCGCAGGTGCGCGTCGAGAAGGTCACGCTCGTGCGCGTTCAGCGACTCGTCGTCCTGCGCGCCCCACCAATCCGGAAAGCGCGCCGCGATCTCGCCCGGAAACAATCCGCTGAACAGCGAGTTGCGCGCGTAAGGCGTGGCCGTCGGCAACACGGCGTAGTAATGAGTCGTCTCGGTATCGAAGTACGGCGCGAGGAGCGGCTCGAGGACGCGCCACTGATCGAGTCTCAGGCAATCCACCACGATCAGCACCGCGGCGCGCTCGCGCTGCAGAATCGGGAGCAGAAACTCGCTCACGATGTCGACCGAGAGCGGCGGCCGCGGCCCATTCAGATCCGCCAGCCACGAGGGGTACGCCGTCCTCATGTACTCGGCGAACTCGCGATGCATGTCGCTGTAGAGTCCTCGCAGCGAATCGTACAGACCGCGCTCATCGGCTTCGGCCAGCTCGACGTCCCACCGCATGAGCTCGTCGTAGCGCTCGATCCAGCCGCGCCAATCGAGGTTGCGATCTCGCTCGAGCTCCAGCGCACGGAACCGCTCGACGAAGGAGCGCGACAGTGCCTGCGACCGTATCCGCTGACCGTCGAGAATGCGCGTTATCACCGAGAGCACCTGCCGCGGATTCACCGGCTTCACGAGATAGTCGCGAATGTTCACGCCGATCGCCTCGCGCAGCGTCGAGTCCTCCTCGCTCTTGGTCACCATGACTACGGGCAGGTTCGGCGCGATCTCGCGCACGTCGCGGTAAGCCTCGAGCCCGCGCTTGCCCGGCATCTGCTCGTCGAGGAGCAGAAGATCGAAGTCGCGCCGACGCAGGAGCTCCACCGCGTCGTCAGCGTTGCTCGCGCACTCGACGTCGTAGCCCTTCGATCTCAGAAAGATGAGATGCGACTCCAGCAGGTCACTCTCATCGTCGACCCACAGGACGGATTTTACTCGCAGCGCCATAAGTCCCTAAAGGTATCCGCCCGTTCACTCGGACAAGCGTTCAATGTAGCCGCACCATTCCAACCTGCCTAGATTGCGCGCGTGAGCGAAGCCGCAATGCCCCTATCGAGCTCGGCGACACGCATGCAGACCGCGTCACCGCCGTACGCGCTGGAGCATGTAGAGTTCCCCTTCCCCGCCCTCGCCGGCGCAGCCTCGCATCCGCTCAGCGCGAATGATCGCGACATGACGATCGCCACGCTGATGGTGGCGCGGCTCATGGTGAGCATCCTTCCGCCAGTGAATCTGCCTGCGCCCGAGCGACATCCCCGCGCGGAGCGCGCCAAGCCATGGCTCATGACGCTCGCGATGCCGCAGCCCGCGCGTATGGCGCTTCTTCGCGCCATCGATGCCAGTGCCGGCGCGCCTGTCGAAGCCGCTGCCGCGCTACGCGAGCTCATGCAGGTGCTAGGCGGTCATCTCGCGCCGGATGCCACCGTCGAGCTCGGCGGTCTGGCCGAGCGCCTCAGTCTATATTACAGAGAGACACCCTAGCCTACGCACCATCCATGGCCGGCCATAGCAAGTGGAAGCAGATCAAGCACTACAAGGCGGCCGCCGACGCCAAGCGCGGCGCGCAGTTCACCAAGCTGATCCGTGAGATCACCATGGCGGCGAAGCTCGGCGGTGGAGATCCCGCCGGGAATCCTCGCCTGCGCACTGCGATCGAGACCGCACGAGCAGCTTCGATGCCGAAGGAGAACATCGAGCGCGCGGTGAAGAAAGGGACCGGCGACCTCGAGGGCGTCGAGTACCAGGACATCATCTACGAGGGTTACGGACCCGGCGGCGTCGCAATAATGATCTTCGCGCTCACCGATAACCCGACGCGCACCGTCGCGGACGTTCGCCACAGACTCTCGCGCGGAGGCGGAAACCTCGGCGCGGCGAACTCGGTCGCGTTCATGTTCGACCGCAAGGGGCAGATCTACATCGACGCGGCGCGGTATGACGAGGACACCACGCTCGAGCACGCGCTCGATGCTGGCGCCGAGGACTTCGCACGCGAGGACGAGCAGTATGTCGTGACGACCGAGCCGAACTCGCTGCACGAGGTAGCGAGCGCGCTCGAGGCGCACGGCGTGAAGAGCGAGCAGGCCGAGGTCGCGTACATCCCGAAGAACACCGTCCAGGTGTCGGGTGAGACTGCCGTCTCGCTCCTCAAGCTGCTCGAATCTCTCGAAGAGCTCGACGACATTCAGAAAGTCGCGGCAAACTTCGAGATGGATGCCGACGAGATGGCCGCCGCGTAGTGCTCGTACTCGGCGTCGATCCCGGAACTGCCGTCACCGGGTACGGCGTCGTGCGCGCCGAGCGGAACGGATCCGCGTCGCTCGTCGAGTGCGGAGTGATCAGGACGAGGCCGCGCGATCCGCTCCCGGCGCGGCTCACCGAGATCTACGAAGGCGTCGCCGAGCTCATCCGCACACACAAGCCGGACGCGCTCGCGGTCGAGGACATCTTCTACGCCCATAACGTCCGCACCACCATCGTGCTCGGTCACGCGCGCGGCGTTATCCTGCTCGCCGGCCAGCAGGCCGGGATCGATATCGTCGAGTATCCGCCGGCGGTGATAAAGAAGGCGGTCGTGGGAAACGGCGCCGCGACCAAGACTCAGGTGCAGTTCATGCTCACGCGATTGCTTCGCCTGAAATCGGTGCCGCAACCTTCTGACGCTGCGGACGGAGTTGCTGCTGCGCTCACCTGGGTGATGGCTGGCGCGCGCAACACGACTGCCACACGTTGACCAACTGGCCCGAATGATATCGAGAATCAACGGTACGCTCGAATCGAAGGACCTGACGCGAGTCGAGATCGGAACGCCGGGCGGCGTGTCATACACGCTCCAGATTCCGCTGTCAGTCTTCGAGACGCTGCCGAAGGTCGGCGATGCTGTGACGCTCCACACGGCGCTCGTCGTGAAGGAGGATGCGTGGCAGTTGTTCGGCTTTTCGTCCTCGTTCGAGCGGCAGGTGTTCGATCTCGTGCGAACGGCCAACGGTGTCGGGCCATCGCTCGCGCTCGGACTTCTCTCGGCGCTCACCGCACCGCGGCTCGTGCGCGCGATAGTCGAGAAGGACACGGCGACGCTGCAGAGCGTGCCGCGCGTCGGAAAGAAGAAAGCCGACCAGCTCGTGTTGGATCTCGCGACCAAGATGCGCGAGCTGGGGAGCGAACCGAGCTCGGGGGCCGGCGCGCCAGCGGGCGCGGTGGCCGAAGACGCGATCCGCGCACTCGTATCGCTCGGCTACACTCTCGCCGACGCCGAGCGCGCCGTGCGTGCAGCGCTCGAGAGCAGCGGCGCGCCGTTGTCGGCGCCTGAGCTCATCAGGAGCTCACTCACCAGGATCGGCTCGCGTTAGGCGACCTCACACGACACCGATGAATCACACCGCACAGCGCGCAGCGACTTTCTCCGAATCCGTCATCCGCGAGATGACGCGAGTTGCGAACCGTGCCGGCGCGGTGAACCTCGCGCAGGGCTTCCCGGACTTCCCGATGCCCGCGCCCATGAAGGACGCTGCGTGTGCAGCGGTGCAGGGCGACATCAACCAGTACGCGATAACGTGGGGCGCCCCTGCGCTCCGCATCGCGATCGCCGAGAAGTACCGCCGGTGGTATGACCTCGCAGTTCGATCCCGATACCGAGATAACTGTCACGTGCGGCGCGACCGAGGCGATGGCGGCGACGTTCATGGCGCTCGTCGATCCAGGTGACGAAGTCATCATCCTCGAGCCGTTCTACGAGAACTACGGACCAGACGCAGTGCTCGCCGGCGCAACTCCGGTCTTCGTTCCACTCACCGCGCCAGATTGGCATCTCGACATCGAGCGGCTCGCGGCGGCCATCACGCCGCGCACCCGCGCGCTGATCCTCAACACTCCTCACAACCCGACCGGCAAGGTGTTCTCACGCGCGGAGGTTTCGGCGATCGCCGAGCTCGCGCAGCGTCACGACTTTCTCATCTTCACCGATGAGATCTACGAGCATCTCGTGTACGCAGGCCATCACCACGCGATTGCGTGCTTCCCCGGGATGCGCGAGCGCACCGTCACGATCTCCGGGCTGTCGAAGACTTTCTCGTGCACCGGTTGGCGCCTCGGCTACGCGATCGCGCCGCCGAGCGCTCACGGCCGCCATCCGCAAGGTTCACGACTTTCTCACCGTCGGCGCGCCGGCGCCGCTGCAGGCCGCCGCGGCAGCTGGGATGGCGTTCGACGCGGACTATTACAACCACTTCCAGATCGCGTACAAGCAGCGACGCGGAGTGATGGCTGCAGCGCTCAGCGCTGCCGGGTTCACTTTCACCATGCCCGATGGCGCGTATTACGTCCTCGCCGATTTCAGCGCGATCGATCGGGAGCGCGACGATCGCGACTTCGCCATCTGGCTGGCGGAAGAGGTCGGCGTGGCGACCGTCCCGGGCTCGAGCTTCTACGGAACCCCTGGGCTCGGCAACTCATGCGTGCGCTTCGCTTTCTGCAAGACTTTCGAGACGCTTGGCCGGGCTGCGGAGCGGCTGACGACGATCGGCGCCAGCGGGCTTTAACACTCGTCAGAGACGGTTGTTTTCGGTGTATCTTCGGGATATTTTTCGAGCATGCCAGAGCTAGTATTGGACACCCCGCCCATGTCCCGCGCCGAGATCACCACCCCAGAAGTTCTCACCGACGAGTCGGTGGTCGAGCTGTCGCTCAGGCCCAAGCTTCTGGCCGAGTTCATCGGGCAGGACAAGGTCAAGGCGTCGCTGCGGATCGCGATAGACGCTGCGCTCTCGCGCCGCGAGCCTCTCGACCACACGCTCTTCTTCGGTCCTCCGGGACTCGGCAAGACGACGCTCGCCGAGCTGATCGCGCGGGAGCTCGGCGTGAACATCCGGACGACGTCAGGGCCGGCGCTCGAGAAGCCCGGCGATCTCGTCGGCACCCTCACCAATCTGCGCGAGGGCGACATCCTCTTCATCGACGAGATCCACCGTCTGCGGCCGGTGATCGAGGAGTTCCTCTATCCTGCCATGGAGGACTACAAGATCGACATCAGGCTGTCGGAGGGACCGAAGGCGCAGACGATAACGATGCCAGTGGAGCGCTTCACGCTGATCGGCGCGACTACCCGCTTCGGAATGCTCACCGCGCCGATGCGCGCGCGTTTCGGCATCGTGCAGCAGCTCAACTTCTATCCCGTCGATGCGCTCGAGCTCATCGTGCGGCGCACCGCCGAAGTGCTCAAGGTGAGCGTCGAGCCCGAGGGCGCGCACGAGATCGCCGCTCGGTCACGCGGCACGCCGCGCGTCGCCAATCGCCTGCTCAGACGCGTGCGCGATTATGCCCAGGTCCGCGCTGACGGCGTCATCACGCGCCAGGTCGCCGACGACGCGCTGCAGCTTCTGGACGTCGATCAGTTCGGTCTGGATGACATGGACGCGCGCATCCTGCGCACGATCATCGAGAAGTTCGATGGCGGCCCGGTAGGGTTGAGCACCATCGGCGCTGTGGTCGGCGAGGACGCCGGCACGATCGAGGAAGTTTACGAGCCGTTCCTCATGCAGCACGGCTTTCTGCAGCGCACTCCACGCGGCCGCGTCGCGACCGCGCAGGCCTACAGGCACTTCGGCTACACGCCGCCAGCGCAATCGGAGCAGAGTACGTTCTTCTGAGGCCGTTGAGCGCGCGGGCGAATCACGTCGCGGCGAAGGTCGTAAAGAAGAGAATCCCGCGGTAGATCACCACGGTCGCCACGAGCACCGCGCAGAGGCCCACTGCGCGTCCTGTCGCGCTCAGAGCGCCGAATCCGTAAACACGGCGCAACGCTGCGCGCAGATAGACAGCGAGCGCCAACAGTATGAGCAGCGTGCTCGCAGCGTCGTAAGTGTGCCAAGCGTAACGCACGCCGGTCACGCGTGAGAACTCGTTGATCGCGAAGTTCGCTACCACGCCCGCGACGATCAGATCCAGCAGCAAGACACACATGGCGTGAAGCGCGAACACGAGGTGCTGCACCGCGTACGCGCGGCGCGGCAGGATCACGAGCGCCGTCCCCAGCGCGAAGAGCGGCGCCATCAGAATGATGAGGGACTTTGCCTGGAGCATCGCCGTGTGATCGAACGCGGCTGCGTACTGCGCGTACGTCGCGTGGCGAGCGATCAGGCGAGCGAGGACCAACCGCCGCGCTACCGAGCTGTAGAAGACTCCGTTGACGTGAAACTGCAGCGGCGTACCGAACGTGTTAGTCCAGGTGAGCGCGACCCAGAGAAAGTAGACGACGTTCACGACGAAGAAGAGCTGCAGTGGCGTCATGTACGGCCGTCGCTTCCCGTGCATGTACGCGACGGTGAGGACTCCCGGACGCGTCAGGAGTAGCTTGACGGTGCTCAGTGCTCGCCCATCGGCATGGACGAACGCCTCCAGGACCTCCCCGGCAAAATGTGTGAGACCGTAGTGGCGCGCCGTCGGCCGCTGCTCGCCGCATGCGGCACAGAAAGCGGCGTCGATGCGACCGCCGCAGCTCACACAGTCGGCGGGCGCGTCTCCCCCCGCCTTCCGCTCCTCTTTTTGCGGCGTCGGCTCGACCGGTCGGTACAGCGTGTGCGTCATCGCCAACTACGATGCGGCGTGGAGTGAGCCGCCGCAAGCACGCCCGGAGCACATCCCGGGCGGCGTCAGAGTGGCGTTAGCTTTCCGCGATGCTCTCGCGCGGCCTCGTCACGTCTGACTACGGATTCGACCTCCCGCCGGAGCTCATCGCGCAGGCGCCGCCGCTACGGCGCGGCGAGAGCAGGATGATGGTGGTCGATCGCGCCAGTGGGAACATCGCTCACCGTAATTTCAGCGAGCTGGTCGATATCATCCCGCGCGGCGACCTTCTCGTGCGCAACGTCACGCGCGTGATGCGAGCGCGCCTGCTTGGCACGCGCGACTCGGGTGCTCCCGCCGAAGTGCTCCTCCTCAAGCGCATAGGTGACAAGCGGTACGAAGCGATGGTCAAGCCCGGCGGAAAGCTGCGCGCCGGCCGCGTCGTTCACGTCGCGCCGGAGCTGGCTGTGACAATTCTGGACACGACCGACCGGCGCACGCGCATCGTGCAACTCGACACTGAGTTGGGCGAGAGCGAGGCGATCGAAAGGTTCGGCCACGTTCCGCTCCCGCCATACATCCAGCGCGGCGACGTGGAGAGTGACGCCGAGCGCTACCAGACCGTGTACGCGCGCGAGACAGGATCCGTCGCTGCGCCTACCGCGGGACTTCACTTCACTCCGCAGATCCTCCAGGCGCTCGACAGCAACGGAGTGACCATCGCCGATGTCGTGTTGCACGTTGGCGCGGGGACGTTCAAGCCGGTCGAGGTCGAGGATCCGTCGGAGCATGTGATGCACGAGGAGAGCTATGACGTCCCCGTGACTACCGCCGCGCTGTACGCCGACGCGAGAGCGCGCGGCGCGGGAGTCTGGGCGGTCGGCACCACGAGCGTGCGCACGCTCGAGAGCGCGGTCGATGACGATGCGACCATCCACTCCGGCGCTGGTGAGACGAGCATGTTCATCCGGCCGCCATACGCGTTCAGAGCGGTGGATCATCTTCTCACCAACTTCCATCTGCCACACTCGACCCTCATCATGCTCGTCGCGGCCTTTGCCGGATACGACCTGACGATGCGCGCGTACAGGGAAGCGGTCGCTTCGCGCTATCGTTTCTTCTCGTACGGCGACGCGATGCTGATAATCTGACGATGACGTTCAGCTTCGACGTACTCCACGCCGTCGGCGCGGCGCGTGCTGGTGTGTTCACGACTCCGCACGGCGACATCGAGACGCCGGTCTTCATGCCGGTCGGGACTCTCGCCACGGTGAAGGCTCTCGATCCCGATGATCTCAGTCGCGCGGGCGCGTCGATGATCCTCTCGAACGCATATCATCTTCACCTCCGCCCTGGCGACGAGCTCGTGCGCGAGCTGGGCGGCCTGCACAGCTTCATGCGCTGGGATGGACCGATGCTCACGGACTCGGGCGGATTCCAGGTCTTCTCGCTCGAGACGCTTCGCACAGTGAGTGAGGAAGGCGTCGAGTTTCGGAGCCACGTGAACGGTGAGAAGAAGTTCTTCACTCCCGAATCGGTGATAGCCATCGAGCGCAATCTTGGCGCGGACGTGATGATGCAGTTCGATCACGTGATCCCGGGGCAGTCGCCAGCGGATGTCGCGCGCGACGCGATGGAGCGCAGCGCGCGCTGGCTCGCACGCTGCCGCGCCGCGTATGAGACGACCGCGGGGAGCGCTCCGTTCACCCAGACGCTGTTCCCGATCGTGCAGGGCGGGATCCACGCCGACCTTCGGCGCGAATCGGTGGATCGGATCACCGAGCTCGGCGAGTGGGATGGCTTCGGGATCGGCGGTCTGTCGGTGGGCGAAGCCAAGCCCGACATGTATGCGATGCTCGAAGTGACCGACGATGCGATACCCGCGCGACCGCCCGCGCTACCTCATGGGCGTCGGCTTCCCCGAAGATCTCATCGAGGGAGTGCGGCGGGGCGTCGATCTGTTCGACTGCGTCGCGCCTACGCGCATGGGGCGAACGGGAGCGGTCTTCACTCACGACGGCCGTCTCAACGTGAAGCGCGCCGAGCTGCGATCCGATCCGCGCCCACTGGATGCCGACTGCGATTGTCCCACCTGCACACGCTTCAGCAGAGCATACCTGCGCCATCTCTTCGTCACCGACGAGCTGCTCGGGCTGCGCCTGCTGTCCCTTCACAATGTACATTTCCTGATCCGCGTGATGCGGACTGCCCGTGAGCGCATCGCTGCCGGGACCTTCGATTCCTGGAGCGCTGACTGGCTCGCGCGCTACCAATCCGCAACGACCTCCAAGAGATGAACAGCCCTCTTATCAGTACGATTCTGATGTACGGCGCCATCGGCGCCATCTTTTACTTCGTGCTCCTGCGCCCACAGCAGAAGCAGCGCAAGGAGCACGACGCGATGTTGAAGACCCTTCGTCGAGGCGACGAGATCGTTACGACGGGCGGAGTCATCGGCGAGGTTGTTTACATCGCGCAGACCACGAAGGACGGCGCGCCAGTGACTTCGGGCGATGACCGGATCACCATCAAGTCCGGCGACACGCGATTGATCGTCGAGCGTGCGCGCATCGTAAAGATCTCGCGCAAGGCGTCGGGCGGAGCGGCAACGGAGTAGCGATGAGTGTGCTCGACATCCGCGTCCTCGGCGATCCGATTCTGCGCGAGCGGACGAAGCCGGTAAGCTCCGTAACCGACGAGCTGCGCGCGCTCATCGCCGACATGTTCGAGACGATGGACACTGCGGAAGGAATCGGCATCGCAGCGCCGCAGGTTGGACGCAGTGAGCGCGTCTGCGTAGTCGCCGTAGACGACGTGAGATGCGCTCTCGTGAATCCGGAGATCGTTGAGCGCGAAGGGAACGAGCGCGCCGAAGAGGGATGCCTCTCGATCCCGGACATCTACGGCGAGGTCGATCGCGCGACGCACGTCGTCGTCCGCGCGCTCGATGAGAACGGCGAGCCGTTCGAGATGGAAGCGGAAGGCCTTCTTGCGCGCTGCATCCTGCACGAGATCGATCACCTGGACGGAAAGCTCTTCATAGACTATCTGAGTCTTCTCAAGAGAAAGTTCGCGCTCCGAAGCTGGGAGAAGGACGCGGCGAAATATCCTGGCTTCGTGCGCAAGCTGGATGAGTCTGCGCCACGCGCGCGGCGCTCGCGCTCGCGCGAGACGTCGCCCAGCGCTGCAGATCCGCCCTTCGAGCCCGAGCTGTAGCGGGACGGATGCGGATTCTCTTCTGGGGTACGCCGGAGTTCGCGGCTCCGGCGCTTCGCGCGCTTCTTGGGGAAGGGTTCGACGTCTGCGGCGTCGTCACTCAGCCGGATCGCCCGGTCGGGCGGGCGCGCGAGCTCACCGCACCGCCTATCAAGCGGATAGCGCTGCGCGAGAGCCTTCCGCTCTTCCAGCCGCCGAGCGCGCGCGACCCCGAGTTCATCGAGATGCTCGAGGTGATGAAGCCGGACCTCTCGGTAGTCGTCGCATACGGCCACATCCTCCCGCGCGCCGTGATCGACGCTCCCACGCTCGGCACGTTGAACATCCACGCCTCACTCCTCCCTTCGCTACGCGGCGCGGCGCCGATCCAGGGCGCCATCCGTGAAGGGCTGAGTGAGACCGGAGTCACCATCATGAAGATGGTGCCCGCGCTCGATGCGGGACCGGTCCTGCTCCAGACGCGGACGCCCATCGCCGACGACGAGACCTATGGCGAGCTTCAGATCCGTCTCTCGGAGCTCGGCGCGCTCGCCCTTATCGAAGCGCTCGCCCTCATCGAGCTCGGTAGGATCGAGGAGCGGCCGCAGGACGACTCGCTCGCGAGCTACGCGCCGAAGGTCGATCGCGACACTACGCGCGTGAACTGGAGCGCGACGGCGCGAATGGTGGGCGCTTCGATCAGAGCGTACGACCCGCGCCCGGGTGCATGGAGCACGCTGGGCGGAGCCGACGTGAAGCTGTATGGCGCCCACGTCGTGTACGACCTCTCTGGCAGCGCCGGCGAGGTGATCGGCGTCGATGGCGACTCGATCGTCGTCGCGTGCGCAAGCGGATGCGTCAGGATCGACGAGGTTCAACCCGCTGGCAAGCGTCGTATGACCGGCGCGGAGTGGCACCGCGGAAGAGGAGTCACCGTAGGCGCCAAGTTCGCCTAGCAGTCGCGTGGATCGGCCGCGGCGGTGGCTCCATGTGGTCACGAGCGACGAGGTCGTCGCGCGGCCCGCCTTCGCCGAGGAAGCCGAAGAGGTGATAGCTGCGCTCGGAGATCGTGGCGTTTTTCATCTCCGGGACAGAAATCTTAGCGGCCGTAACTATGTCGGCCTGGCTCAACGGTTGTTGGACGCGAGCCGCAGATACGCATGTCGTCTCGTGATCAACGCGCGCGTCGATGTAGCGATGACGATAGGCGCCGACGGAGTCCAGCTCGGCGCCGGCGCCCTCGAAGCGCGCGACGTCAGACGCATCGCGCCGAGGTTATCGGTGGGTGTGAGTGTCCACTCGGTACAAGAGGCGCACTCGCTCACAGACGTGGACTGGGCACTCTTCGGCCACGTGTTTCCGACCGGCAGCCATCCCGATGAGCCCGCCTCTGGATTGAATGCATTGCGGGATGCTGCGCAAGGGAATGTGCGACTAATCGCGATCGGCGGGATAACTCCCGACCGCGTGGCTAGAGTCCTGCGGAGCGGGAGTCAGGGAGTTGCAGTACTGTCCGGTATTTGGCGCGAAGACAGCCCGAAACAGGCTGTGCTGGAGTATCTTTCGACCAATGTCAGTCGCACAGCAGGATGAATTCGTAAGACTCACCGTAAACGGCCGTTCCGAGCAGATTCGGAGCGGCACGACACTCGCTTCATATCTCGAACAACTCGGACTCGACCCGCGCAAGATCGTCGTGGAGCACAACCTGACGATCCTGCGCGATCGGGAATTTTTCGACTCCGTCATCCTGGAACCTGGTGACTCGCTCGAGCTGGTGCACTTCGTGGGGGGCGGGTGACATGAGTAGGTTCACCACGTCCGATATGGCCGCGGTCGCCAATGATGCTCCGTTCGTCATCGGCGGTCGCGAGTTTCACTCGCGCCTGCTCGTAGGAACGGGGAAGTACTCGTCCAACGACCTGATGGTGAGCGCGATCGAGGCGTCGAATGCCGACGTCGTCACGGTCGCCGTTCGGCGCGTCGATCTGGACCGCTCGAAGGAAGAGGGGGTGCTGCACCACCTCGATCCGGAGCGCTTCTTTCTCCTCGCCAACACTGCCGGCTGTTTCACTGTCGATGATGCCATTCGCTACGCGCGCCTGGCGCGTGCGGCGGGCTTCAACGAGTGGGTGAAGCTCGAGGTGATCGGCGACCGCGAGAGTCTGCTCCCCGATGTCGCGGGCACCATCGAGGCGACGCGTGTGCTCGCCGCCGAAGGCTTCAAGGTGATGGCGTACACCAACGACGATCTCATCGCGGCGCTGCGGCTCGAGGACGCTGGCGCGGTCGCCGTGATGCCCCTCGCGTCGCCGATCGGTTCCGGGCTCGGCATGCTCAATCCGTACGCGATCCGCACCATCAAGCATCGCCTCTCGGTTCCGGTGATTGTGGATGCGGGAGTCGGAACGGCGAGCGACGCGTGCATCGTCATGGAACAGGGCGTTGATGGCGTGCTCATGAATACGGGGATCGCTGCAGCGAGCGATCCCGTCCGCATGGCGACCGCGATGCGCGACGCCGTGACAGCAGGACGTCAGGCATACCTCGCCGGTCGCATGCCGCGCAGAGAGGTCGCAGTCCCATCATCACCGTTCACCGGGATGTTGAGCACGTGAAGGAATCCCGATGACCGAGTCTCCTCGCGCAGGAAGCGCCGTTCGCGGCTCCGCGATAACACCCACACGTGTCATCGCCGCCGACGTCTGCGCCGACGTGCGCGCTGGCCAGCTCCTCGACCCATCGTTCGAGCGACATACCTCGACGCTCGACTCGCGCGACAGGCGCTGGACGCAGGAGCTGATGTATGGGATGATGCGGCGCAGAGCATTTCTGGATGCGGTGCTCTCGGACAGAGTGCGCGGCGGTCTCGCGCGGCTCGATCCCGATCTGATCGATCTCCTGCGGCTCGGCGCGTACCAGCTCCTGTGCATGGGATCAGTTCCCGCCTACGCGGCGATCGCGCAGACCGTCGAGCTGACCAAGATGCGCCACGGCCTGGGTGCGAGTAAGCTCGCCAACGCCGTGCTGCGGCGCACCGATCGCGAGCGCACCAATCTCGCGATCCCGGTACCGCCCGATCCGATCGACGCGCTCGCACTCGCGCACTCGCATCCGCGCTGGCTCGTCGCGCGCTGGGTCGCGCGCTGGGGCGCTGACGCGACGACCGCGCTGCTCGCCGCGAACAACACCGAAGCGCCCGCTCATTCTGCGCCCGTATCACGCGACTCGCGACGAGCTGGTGAAGCGGCTCACGTCCGCCGGCGTGGAGACCCAACCCGCGCCGCTCGTGGACGACTCTGTCGAGCTGGGCCACGGCGTGTCACTGACCGATCTGGAGGCGTTTGCGGAGGGATTGTTCTTCGTGCAGGATCCTGCCGCCACACTCGTCACGCAGTACGCGGCCATAGCACCTGGCTCGTGGGTCGGAGATCTCTGTGCAGCCCCCGGCGGCAAGTCCTTCGAGCTGTCGCGCACGGCGGGCTACGTCTTCGCGGCTGACCGATCATCTGCGCGAATGTCGCGCGTGATCTCGACGGCGCATCGTCTGCACGCCGACAACGTGCTTCCCTTCGTGAGCGATGCGCGGCATCCGTCGGTCGAGCAGCTCGACGCGGTACTGCTCGACGTGCCGTGCACGGGCACCGGAACCTTCAGGCGCCATCCTGACGCGCGCTGGAGATTGAAGGCGTCGGACCTCGCGGTGATGCCGGCGATCCAGCGCTCCATCCTGCGCGCCGCGGCCGACGTGGTGAAGCCGGGCGGTCTGCTCATCTACAGCACCTGCTCGCTCGAGCCCGAGGAGAACGACACGCAGGTGGAGATCTTCCTCGAAGAACACTCGAACTTCACACTCGAGCCGCCGCCCGAAGGCACGGTGCCGGCCTCGGTGCTCGATGCGGGACGCCTGCGCGTGTTGCCGCAGAAGCACGGCACCGACGGCGCATTCGCTGCGCGACTGCGGAGACTTGATTAGGTGGATTTCCGCGCGCGCCTGCGGCGTGCGTTCCCGTATCTCGTCATCGGAATCGGTGGCTTCGCGCTCGCATATCTCATAGTCTTTTTCTTCGTAATTCCGTCGAAGATCGTGCCGCCCAAACACGTCGCCTTCACCGGCGACACGTCGTCGGTGCTGACGCCAATCGACACGACGGTGATGCCGCAGGACACGACCACACCGCTCGACGCGATCCGCAGCGACACCATTGCGAGCGCTGAGGCACGCCAGCCCATACCGACTCCAGACCTCGTCGGCATGGAGCTTCCCGATGCGCGCGGACTTCTCGACGGCTACAGGCTGCTCACCGCCGTCAAGCATGACACCAGCTCGATCCAACCGCCCAATACGGTGCTGAGCCAGACGCCCGCAACGGGACTTCCCATCGCGCCAGGTGGAACTGTCACCCTTACCGTGTCGTATTTTCCACCTGACAGCTCCGCCGATTCGTCCTCGCAGGTCAGGCCGTATGGATCCTTCGGACGGGTAATGCCAGCCGACACGACGGCGGCGCGCAGCCGAGCCGATAGCTCACGCACGCGGCGCGACTCGACTGGCCGCCCGCGTAGCGCGTCGCGTGATACATCTCACACTCCTGCGGACACCACGTCGCAACGCCAGCAATAGATGCACGACACGATCATCGCTCCATCCATACTGTCAGCTGACTTCGGTCATCTCGCCGATCAGATCGCGATGTGCGAGGCGGGCGGCGCTGACTGGATCCACATCGATGTGATGGACGGACAGTTCGTTCCCAATCTCACGTTCGGCAGCAAGGTCATCGAAGCTGTCCGCAAGTGCACCTCGCTCCCGCTCGACGTGCACATGATGGTGCTCCACCCCGAGAGCTACTTCGCCGACTTCGCGAGCGCTGGTGCGACCGGTCTCACCATCCACGCGGAAGCGACGTTCCACCTTCAGCGCCATCTGGCGCACGTCAGAAGCATGGGCTGCAGAGCGGGGGTCGCGATCAATCCGGCGACGCCGCTCGACGCGGTTCGCGAAGTCGTGAGCGACATCGACTTGTTGCTCGTGATGACTGTCAATCCCGGCTTCGGCGGCCAGGCGTTCATCCCTGCGTCGCTCGGGAAGATCGCACGCGCACGGAAGCTCTTGGATGATGCACGCTCCGCGGCGAATCTCGAGGTGGATGGCGGCATCGCGCGCGACACGATCCTCGGCTGCAGACGCGCCGGCGCCGACAGCTTCGTCGCTGGTCACGCGATCTTCAGCGCCCCCGACCAGCGTGCGGAGATCGGCGCGCTGCGTCGCGCCGCGATGGAGACGGCATGACGGGGCGCGGTCAGATGACGGTGGTCGCAGTCGTGCTCGCCGCGATCGGAGTGGGGGCATTCGCCTTCACTCACACCATCGGCCGTGATCTGTCCCCGCTCGGCGTGGGCAAGACTGCGCCGCAGTTTCACGCAGCAACCCTCGACACGCCGCCGCGCGTCAAGTCGCTCTCCGACTACCGCGGGCAGGTGGTGCTCGTCAACATCTGGGCGACATGGTGCGAGCCGTGTCGCATCGAGATACCGAGCATCGAGCGTCTCTACCGCGATTACGGACCGAAGGGTCTCAAGGTCGTCGCGGTGAGCGTCGACACCACGCGCGGATCCCGCGATTCGAGCGTTCGCCGACACGATGGGAATGACGTTCGATGTGCTGCACGACTCGACCGGCACCATAGAGCGGCTGTACCAGACCACAGGCTATCCGGAGACGGTGATAGTCGGTCGCGATGGTGTGATCCGCAAGAAGGTCGCTGCCGCGATCGATTGGGATTCCGAGGGCAATCGGAAGCTGATCGAGCGTCTCCTCGCGGAATAGCGCGCAGCAGCCATGACGCTCATCCTCGGCATCGAGACTTCGTGCGACGAGACGTCGGCGTCCGTGCTGGATGACGCTGAGTGGCACGCCGCAGGTGAGGTCTCTCGTCATCCTCTCGCAGGACGTGCACCGCATCTTCGGCGGCGTCGTTCCGGAGATCGCGTCGCGCGCTCACCTCACGGCGATAGTCCCCGTAGTGCGCGGCGCGGTAGACCAGGCAGGCGTCGCGCTCGATGACCTCGATGCGGTAGCAGTCACCACGGAGCCTGGACTCGTCGGCGCGTTGCTCGTCGGAGTGAGCTACGCCAAGGGTCTCACGATGTCGCTCGGAGTGCCGCTCGTCGGGGTCCATCACATGGAAGGGCATCTCTTCGCGACTTCGCTCGATGATCCGCGCGCGGAGCCGCCGTTCACAGCGCTCCTCGTGTCCGGCGGTCACACGCTCCTTCTCGACGTGCCCGAGTGGGGACACTACGAGCTGCTCGGCTCGACGCGCGACGATGCCGCGGGCGAGGCGTTCGACAAGGTCGCAAAGCTGCTCGGCCTTCCCTACCCTGGCGGGCGTCACGTCGAGGCGCTGGCGCGTGAAGGCGATCCGATGAAGTTCAGGTTCGGACGCCCGATGCTGCGACGACGCGACCAGCCCGGCGATCCGTCGTATCTCGACGTCTCGTTCAGCGGATTGAAGACGGCAGTGCTCAACGCCGTGCGCGCTTCCGACGACCTCGCCCGCGATCGGGCCGACATCGCGCGTGGATTTCAGGACGCGCTCGTGGAGACGCTCACCGAAAAGACCGCTCGCGCCGCCGCGCTCCGCGGCCGTACGCGCGTCGTGCTCGGCGGCGGTGTGGCGTGCAACTCGACGCTCACCAACGCCATCAAGGCGCGGCTCAGCGATGAGGTCGAGGTCTACGCGCCATCGCCGCGACTCGCGACCGACAACGCCGCGATGATCGCGCGTGCTGGCCTCTTTCGATATTATCTTGGCGAGCGCGCCGAGCTCGCTACGAGTGCTCACGCGACTGCCCCGCTTCCAGGACAGGCATGATTCCGATCTACGCTTCGATCACCCACAACGCGTTCGCGTACAACATCGGCAGCTTCCAGTTCACCGGATTCGGGCTGGCGATGTTGATGGCGTTCATCATCGCGCAGATCATCGCGCAGCGGGAGCTGTGGCGCCGCGGGCATGATCCCGAGCCGATCTCGGATCTCATCTTCGCAGCGGTGATCGGTGGAATACTCGGCGGCAAGATCTACTACGCGATCCTCATGGGCGACATCGGATCGCTGTTCAGCCGCGCTGGGCTCGTTTTCTGGGGCGGCCTGATCGGTGGCATCATCGCGGTCCTGTTCGTGACGTACCGCAAGCACCTGAGCATTCCACGGATTGCGGACGTCGGCGGCATCGCTGTGGCCGCTGCATACGCCATCGGGCGCACCGGGTGCTGGGCAGTCGGAGACGATTACGGCCGGCCGTGGAACGGTCCCTGGGCGGTGAGCTTCCCCAACGGCGCGCCACCGAGCACCGTGGAGAACATGTCGCGACTGTTCCACATGCAGTTTCCGCCAGGCACGAATCCGCTCGAGGTCGTTTCTGTGCATCCCACGCAGCTCTATGAAGTGACGCTCGGCTTCATAATGTTCGCGATCCTCTGGAGACTGCGCGATCACTCCCACGCCGAGGGGTGGTTGTTCGGCGTTTACTGTGTGCTGGCGGGCGTCGAGCGATTCATCATCGAGTTCTTCCGGGCGAAGGACGACCGCTTCTTCGGTCCATTCACGACGGCACAGGTGATCGCTGTCTGCTTCGTCGCCGTTGGGATCGCGCTGATGTACTCGCGTCGCAACGTCACCGCTCGGGCTCACGGCATCTACGCGGAGCCGCGGCCGGCGTAGCTCGCGCGGTCCGGCCTACGAGTCGCCCAGCTGGTACCGGTAGTCGCCGGCGAGCTCGCGGTCGCACAACGCCGCCTTCTCACCGGTACGCTGCTCGAACGCGCGCGCGAAATCGGGCAGCCGCGCCGTGGTGAACGAGCCGCGATGCATGCCGAGCGCAGCTATCGCGTTCTCGATTCCTTCGGGCGTTCCCTCGACTTCGACCAGCGCATCCATGCGCGGATACTGCTCGAACCGGATGACCGTGCCTTCGAGCCCGTACTGCGCGATGTCGCGATCGATCTCACGCGTGACCGTGTAGCCGAGCAGATCGAGCATCGCGGCAAGTGCGTCCGGCTCGGCAACCGCGGTCGTGAGCTCGTCGCGCACCTTGAATCCGCCGGCGTACTGCGTCGGTCCCTTCCAGTCGAGATGCGCACTGACTCCCGTGCTCGTGCGGTAGATGCGTAGTCGCAGAACATGATCGACGCGCGAGAGCGTGCGATCAGCGTTGTCGTAGCGTCGGTCCTCGAGTCGTCCCTCGAAGAGCAGCTTCGCGCCGCGCTCCTCGATCGATCGTCGCGCAGCAGTGACGTCAGGTACGACCGCCTTGAGCTCGACTTCGCGTGTAGGTGAAGTCATGCGACGATCGCCGAGACCACCGCTGGCACGTCGCTGAGGTCCTCGAAGACTGCGAATGGCTCGTGCTCCTCGAGCTCCGCGACGGTATAGCGTCCGGTCGCGACCGCGATGGCGCGCGCGCCGAGCGAGCGTCCGCAGTCGATGTCGGCCGGCGTGTCGCCGATCACCACGACGTCGCGGCCGCGCAGCTCGACCCCGAACGATTCCCGCATTCGGCGGTGAGCGATCGCGGGTAGCTCGCCGCGCACTTCGTGATCCGACCCGAACGCGTTGACCTGGAACTTCGCGATGTCGAGCCCTACGGCCGCGAGCTTGAGCTTCGCCCCCTCGGCGACGTTCCCGGTGAGAAGGCCGAGCACCGTGTCGTCGCGCGACGCGATCGCGTCCACCAGTGGTGCGACGCCGGGCAGCAGCTCGACACATCGCTTCGGGTCGGCCAGCGCGTCCGGAAGTCCAGCCACGTAGAGCGCGATCACCTCGTCGATGCGCGAGTCGATGTCGCCGGCGCTGAATCCCTCGCGCAGCATCAGCTCGCGCACGATCTGGCGATCGGTCTTGCCATCGTAATGGAATCCCGCATCGCCGTGAGTGCCGAAGACGACGTCGAGCGCGTGCTCCATCGCGTGCCTGCCGGCGCCGTCCGAGCGGAGAATCGTTCCATCTATGTCGAGCAGAACTAGGTGCTTCATTTCGCAATAAGTTAGTAGGATGAGAGCGTAGCGTGCGACACGATTGTACAGGTCGCGCGAGCGTCTCTCACGTCTGTGCTATCCATACTCCGCCGACGATCGTGACGGCACCTAGGAGCTGCCACACTGTGGGGAGCTCGCCGAACGCTGCCCACGCAACCAGCGTCGCGACCACCGGCTGCAGGTTGCTGTACGCCGACGTCCGGGTCGGGCCGAGCACGCGGATACCGCGATACCAGAACAGGTACGCGAGCCCGAGCGAGATCACGGCACTGTAACCGAGCGCACCCCACACGAGGGCCGGCGCCGTCCGAACGGCGGCGACGTTGAAGGTCAGCGGCGCGAGAAGAATGAGCAGCGCGCTTCCGCCAGCGAGTGTGATCGCATTGATCTGGATCGATCCAACGCGTGAAGTGATCGGCTTGAGGAGCACCGTGTACGCTGCCCAGCATATAACCGAGATGAACATGATGCTGAGACCGAACAGCGAGCTGTGCGCCGCGCTTCTGGTGCTTCCGATGACCACGGCACCGACTCCGGCTATCGATATCGCGATGCCGAGCACCGAGCGAAAGCTCACGCGCTCCATGCCGAGCACCGCGCTTATCGCGGCGATGAAGGCCGGTGCAGCGGCGACCATGAGCGACGCGTCGGCAACGCGGGTGTTCGCGACGCCGACGACGAACAGCATCTGATACAATCCGTTGCCGACCACGCCGAGCGCGAGAAGCTTGAGGACATCGCGACGCGCGGGCCACTTCTCGCCCTGCAGCTTCACCACGGCGAGCACGGTGATGGCCGCGATCGTCACACGCAGGCACGTGAAAGTCAGCGGAGTGAGTGCGCGGCCGGCGAACTTGACCGCGACATAGTTCACGCCCCAGATGCCGGCCATGAGAACGAGCAGTGCGTCTGTCGCGCCGTACGCGCGAGGCCGGTCTGGCATCCCCAAATCTAGTATCTTTGGGAGTGCACATCTCATTCGCGGTCTTCGCCGATGCGGCAAATCTCTCGCAGGAAGGGAAGCTCAACGTGCTCGGCATCTTCGATGCTCTGCATGTCAGCGCCTTCCCGTCGATGCATCCGCGCGCTCACTTCGTTCTGCGAGTGAAGGGTGGCTCAACCGACGTTGGCGCGCACAACCTCACCTTCCACTGGACCAACCCGAGCGACCGCGAGCTATGGACGTCGAGCGGCGAGCTGAAGGTGGAATCAGGCCCTCTCGCTGGCATCGAGATGGATCTACCGATCATCGCCGTCGTGGATCTTCCGCTCGATGCAGCCGGTCAGTACACGATGCGCGTCGAGCTCGACGGTGAGCCGGTGACACGGACGACAGTGTTCGTCAACGGACCGCCGGCCGCTCTTCCGTTCGCCGGCAACGCGACGATGATGTCGTGATGAGACCTGCGCGCGACTAGTCCGCGCGGCAGTTTCAGACTACGCGGCGCGCGAACCTGAAAGTCTTGCGCAGTCCGAGCGCTACAGCATCGTCGGCAGCCAGATCGTTGACGCCGAAGCCGCCATTTGCGAGAGAGACGTGCGCCAGCCGCGTGCCGCCAAGTGACAGAGCGACGTGAGTGATCCGTCCATTGGCGCGATCGGAGAAGAACAGCAGATCCGCCGGTAGCAGCTCGGTGGGATCACCGCTCACCTCGCGCCCACACTCAGATTGCATCCACGCGTCGCGCGGGAGTGAGACACCGTGAAGCGCGTGACTCGTCTGCACGAAGCCGGAGCAATCGGCGCCCCATGTCGTGACTCCGCCCCACTGATACGGCACACCGACGAAGAGCTCTGCACCACGCGTGGCGATTGCGGCCGCAGTCGGCTGGAAATGCGCGGCACGTGCGCGCTGGTTCATGGCCTTCCCGCCGGTGACCTCATCGTCCTGATCGAGTAAGGCGCCCAACGGGAGCGCGAGATGCGCGCCTCGCGCCGTGCGAATGGTGCATCCCAGCGAGATGCGCTGTTGGGTGGACCACGCGGACTCGAGGGGTGCGCCGGTGGCGAGCGCGGTGATGTATCCCTCGTGGCACCAGCCCTCGTAGCGGTCCGCGCCGAGCAGTCGCAACCACCCGCCATCACGCTCGAGGACATCTGCACGATGCCCGCGCAGCAGCTGCGAAGTCTGCCCGGACGACGGGCGCGGCTCACTCATGAGCGGCGCGATGGCCGCTCTCACGACCACACGCGCTGTAGCAGTCACCTGAGCCTCGTTACCGTTGCGGCCAGCTCGCGGACGTCGCGCCCACGCTGCTGGAATCGGCCGTCGAGCGGTCCTGCGCTACGGCCTGCTCGCAGCTCTCGCAGCGAACAGCGCCCTTGAACACGCACATGATGCAGATGAAGGTGCCGCAGTCCTTGCACGGGTACCCTTCTGACGCGCGCTCTTCGTTACCACAACTGCGACAGATCATCGCGTCGCGCTCCCGCAGATCGGTCACACGCTCTCCGCACTTCGAAACGCGAGCCCGTATTGCTTGATCTTCTTGATGAGCGTCGCGCGGGAAATTCCCAGCTCGCGTGCCGCGTGGGTACGGTTGAGCTGGTGAGCGTGAAGCGTACGGTGGATATGCGCTCGCTCGACGTCCACCAGCGTGCGTGGTGGATGCACAACGTCGCCACTTGGCCCTGGGCTCTGAAGCTCCGCCGGGATGTGCGACACCAACAGCGTCGGCTGCCCACGCGCAACGATCAGCGCGCGCTCGAGCGAGTTGCGCAGCTCGCGGATGTTGCCAGGCCACGGATAGCTCACCAGGCAGTCGACCACTTCGGCGGAGAGCTCGGACGGTGAGTGCGAGACGCAACCGCGAAGAATGGTGAACATTCCCTCGATGATCTTCGCGAGGTCGTCGCGCGAGCGAGCGCGGAGCGGGAGAAGGTGAAGCGGAGTCGCGCTCAACCTGTAGTAGAGATCCTCGCGCAGTCTGCCTTCGTTCACCTCGACCACGAGATCCTTGCTCGACGCCGCGATCACTCGCACGCGTGGCGAATCCGGATCGACCGCGTTCGCCTCCAGCGCCGCGAGCAGCTTGGGCTGCAGCTCGGGCGAGACGTCCGCCACCTCGTCGATGAGCAATGTCCCGCCCGAAGCCGCGACTAGGAGTCCCGCCTCACCGAACAGCTCGGCGTCGAGCGCCGTGGCAGGCGTGGTCGCGCAGTTCACTTCCGCAAATGGCGCGTCACTGCGCGGGCCTGACAGGTGGATGTGCTCCGCCAGACGTCCCTTGCCGGTGCCGCTCTCTCCCAGCAGGAGGACGGTGCTACGACCGTCTGCGGCTATCTCGGCGACGTGTCTCGCGAGCTCCTCGACTGCACGCGACGGTCCGAGCAGCGGGAGGACAGGGGCGTCCTCTCGCTCGAGGCGAAGTGTCAGTCGGTGATGCACCGTGGGCTGCTCAAGCATGATGTTGGAGAGGGTCCTACTCAAGGACGATCCAGCCCCGCGCGAGGCACCAGCAGACGCGCGACGAGCGGCTCGACGGTGGCGCTGATCGGCGTCGCACCTATCAGCTCGCCGTCAGCCTGCGACGGCAGGACGGGATCGGTCTCCACTGTAATATGGCGGCCTTCCATGTACAGGATCGATCTGTGGGGCGTGAAGTCACGAGTGAGCAGCTTGGCGCTTATGCGCAGCGCGTCCATCAGCGTTACCGGATCGAAGACGCAGACGTTGAGGATCCCGTCGTCGTAGCGAATCCCATCGCCAAGGGTGACGAGCCCGTTGAGGAGGACCCCCAGGTTCGCGACGAGCACGGCGGACGCCCGGCACTCGGTGACGACACCGTCGACCGTGACCCGGGCGGCGAACCTCCGCCGCCTGATCGCGTGACGCGCCCCGGTCACCACGTAGGCGAGCACGCCGACGCGTCGCTTCCACGCCGATGAGGTCGTGGCGATCATGTCGGCGTCGATTCCTACGCCGACTCCAATCGCGAAGTGGGTTCCGTCGCCGAGCCGTCCGAGGTCGAGCCGCGCCTCGTCGCCGGCGACGAGCGCTCGCACCGCCGCGCGTGCGCCGCATCGGAACGCCGAGCGCGCGGGCGAGGAGATTGCCCGTGCCGCCTGGGAGGACCGCGGTGACAGGTCCATCCGCGCCCGCCAGCGCAGAGATCACTTCCATCGCTGTCCCGTCCCCGCCGAGCACGAAGAGCGCATCGACTCCGCGACGCATGCCGAGTGGCGAGCTCACCTGCGTGGCCCTTGTGCGCGGTCACGAGCGTCGTGTGCTCGATGCCTGCACTCGACAGCTCGCTCGACACGCGCGTCGTGAGCCGGCTTCCACGGCGGCTTGCGGGATTGACGATGAGAAGCGCGCGCTCGATTCTCAAGCGGCGCTCAGAATCTCCACGAGTGGAGGAAGTCGACGCCGATCTGGCGCGTCGTCTCCTGAATCGCCTGAACGCTTCCCGCGCCGCCGCAGAGCAAGTCGCTCGAGCCCGGCTCGACCCCGAACTGTGCGGTGTAGCTGCGCCCGAGTCTGTACTCGAGCCGCAGACCGAGGTTGTTGCCGAAGTTGCGGAAGTTTTCCGTGCAGAAGCCGGTGCTGAAGTTGAGGAAGAGATTGCTGTTGAGCTGTTTGCCCACGATCGCACGTGTGTTACGCAGATTGTAGAGCGACAGCGACTCGGTTCCCGTTCCAGTAGCGTCGGCCACGGTGAGCACTGACGGAGTCTGCAGCTCCACCACGTCGAAGAGCGAGTGAGGTATCGCGCTGCTGATGATGTTGCCAGCTGATCGCACCGCGGCTGCGGCAAGCTGGTTGACGTAGCTCTGCGTCGTCGGATCGAGATTGAAGGCCGGCTCGCCAGTGATCAGGTAGCTGAGCAGATCGGACTGGGTGAGCGGAAGGTTGTCAGCGCTCGAGAGTGTGAGAGCCGGATGCGACAGCGTGCCGCCGATAGTCGCGCGGATGCGAACGTCCTGACCGTTGAGACTCTGGCGCGGCCGCTGAACGGTGTTGATCGCGGTGATGTCCAGCGCGGGATCGAGGTCCGGCGTGCCGAAGAACCTGAGCGTTCCCTGCTCCACGTCGAACGTGGGCTGGACGAACGGGACCACGTTGAGCCGATAAGTGCCCCGCACGGCGTTGAGCTGACCGTCGAGCGCGAGCTGCGACGCCTCACCAGTCACGGGATTCCGGCCGAGCGTGACGTTGAGAGATCCGCCGAGCTTGATGTTGGCTTCGGCGGATCGGAGCCAGACATCGTCGCCGATGTTGATCGCGACGTTCTGCAGTCGCAGGTTCTTGGTGAACTGACTGGGCGGAGCTGGAAGAATCGCGCGGTTGCTCGCGACGGTAGTGTCCACCACCGAGGCGAGCTCGGGATCATTGAGATCCACCACGCGCTTCGTGATCAGCTCCGGGATGTAGACGGTGCCGCGATCCACGGTGATCGCGCCGGTGACTACCGGACCCGAGTACGGCCCGGTGAGCGTTATCGGTCGCGCTGTCGAGATGTCGAGTGCCGCGAGCCCGCGCTTGTCGATAGCGCGGAAGTTCCGCGCCTGCGCGCTGAGCGCGAAGACGGGATCCTGATAGTCGTCCAGATAGATGCTGCCCGACAGGCTAACCTCGCCGCGCCTTCCGGCATTCGTCGCTGCGGTGACTCTGCGCACGAGCACGCTGTCTCCGCTGAGCGCGATGTCGGCTGCGACCTGGGTGAGACGCAGCCCGACCGGGTTGATGTTCGCGCTGGCATCCGCTAGCCGAATGGTCCCATTGAGCTGCGGGCGCTTGGTGGTACCGTACAAATCCACCGAAGCGTCGAGCGCGCCGCGCACGTTACTGACGGCGGACGTGAACAGCTCGAGGAAGGCGAGGTTAATTCCGGTAGTCCTGACGGACGCGCGCACCGAATCTCCGAACAGCGCGGCGTTTCGGATTGCTACTGTTCCGCCCTGCACATTCCCGAACATGATCGAATCGAGCGCGATTCCGCCGTTGTGCTCGCTGATGTGTGCGGGCGCGCCATCGTATAACTGTTCGCGGAGTCAACGGCGAGCTTCAGCGTGTCGAGCGTGACGGCGAGGCTCCCGTCCACGCCGCGGAGCGCGTCGCCGGTGAGCGACGGCGGACGCGGCGCCGTCGCCGAGAACGCTCGCGCTGAACGACAGCTTCGTTGGGATTCGCGATCCGAAGCGCAACCGAGGCACTCCTCACCGTCACCGGGCCGACTGCCACAGTGTCCAGTGACGCCGTCGCCGTGCCCGACGGCTTGCCGCCCAGGTCGCTCAGTGCGTAACGCCCCGAGAGCGCTGCCGCCGCGAGCGGTCCTGCGGTGATGCTTCCTGCGGTGACGGACCCCGTCGTCGCGAGCGCATCGGGTGTTCCAGTCACGGTTCCGTCGGCGCGAAGTGTGGCCTTCACGTCAGGCGCTGTGACGCCTAGCAATCCGGCGAGCTCCGGCACGGATGCGATCGTGAGATGGTACGCGAGTGCACCTGCATGCTGATCGGTAAGCGCGACAGTGCCACTTGCGGTGGCGCGCGCGCCATCCGCGGCGACCGACATCGTGTCGATGGTCACGACTCCACCGCCGAAGTGCACCGCCGCATAGGAGGGCTGGATCACTTCGTTCGCCACGTTGGATTGCGCAAGCGTCAGCGAGGCCGACCCTGACGCGTCACCCAACGAGTCGCCAGCGAGATCGACTGCGTACGAGCCGTTCATCTCGGTGTGCGGGAGCGACGAGTTGGCGAGCAGCGTGCGCAAGTCGGCGCCCGTCACCGATCCCGTCCCGCGCACGCCATACGACGGCGGATCAGCGTCGATCTGGCCTGCGTACGACAGCGTTCCGCCTGCTCCGGAGAGCGTCGTCTGCACGTCCAGGTTCGGGCTCTGCCCCTTCACTACGAGTGGTCCGCTCATCGACGCGTGCAGCGGGATCGCCGGATACGATCGCCGCAGCGTCTCGAACGCCAACGGCTGCATCTGCAGATTGAGATCGTACGTCAGGTAGAGATCGCCCCAGGTCACCCGTCCACTCCCGGTCGCCACCGATTGCGGGCCCGGTCCATCGGAATGCGTGAGCTGCGCATCGTGAAACCTTATGTCGAGCCACGATGAATCGAGGACTGCCGTCCCAGCGACGGTGCCGTTGAGTCGCGGGAAGTTCTTGTTGAGGAACTGGAGCGTGCGCAGATCGAGCGTCCCGATGTTCACGTAGAACTCGTTGAACGCAGTGAATGCGGGATCGAAGATGTTGATCTCACCGTGCCCCGTGGCGCGCGTGATCGCGCCAGGTACGTTCGCGTCTGCAAACGTCAGCGCTGCATCATCCACCTTGAACCGCGCGAGGTTGCCACCTGCAGCCTGCACGGTGCCAGTGATATCTCCCTGCCAGTTGTACGGAAACGGCTTGCCGTTGAGCGTGCGCAGCAGATCGAAATTCACCGGCGATGCGGCGAGCTGCACGTCCTTCACTATCAGCGTGTCAGTGCCGATGGTGAAAGTCATCTTCCCCGTGAGATGCGAGCGCTCACTCCGAACGTCCATCTTGCTGAGCGCGAAGTCGAGGAGATCCATGTTGCGCGGCTCGGTCCGGATGTCGATGTCGCTCCGGCCGCCTCCCGTACGCGGTAAGCGTCGGGTAGACCCACGCGACATCCTTGAGCGAGACCGAGTCGCCCTTCACATGGACGTCGTACCGCACGGGGAGATCACTGCCCCAGACGATCTTGCCGTGCGCGCTCCCCGTCGATGCCGGGAAGATCGAAGTGCGGAGCGGTGATCCAGATCGAGTCGTCGATCTGGCGAACCATCCCGCTCACATTGCTGAACACGAAGGGAGGATCGGCTTCGGTCGCGCCAACCTTGGCGAGGATGAACTTCATCCCCACCGTGTCGGGGTCACTCACCATGCCGTGAACGATCGTCGCATTTCCACGAGTCCAGCGCCACGTTCGCGTGTACCCTTCCTTCGACCTGCGCACCTCGTGGTCAGGCGTCGCCATCACGTCGCGAATCACGCTGTCGCGCGCCGCGCCCTTGAACATCGTCGAGACGTGCCACGGTAGCGTCAGCATGAAAGTCGCATCGCTGACGGTCACGGAGTCGAAGACTATCAGCGGACTCGCCGACTTGGGCGTGAACGGCTCCGGCTTCCCCGGCGGGAAAATCTCGCGGAAGTTCCACGTTCCGTCCTCGTGCTGCCTGATGTAGACGACGGGATGCTCGACGTGAACGTTCTTGAGAATGATTCTTCGCGCGAGCAGATCGCGCAGATCGTAATCCGCCGAGACGCGCCCAGCGCTCACGAACAGAGTGTCGTGCGGATCGCGGATCGCTATCGAGTCGATTGCGACGCCGGTGAAGAACCCTTCGGTAATGGGGCCGACGTAGAGCTTGCCATGGATGCGCGACTGCAGCGCCGAGACGACGAGCTCGCGGATGCGCTCACGACCGGCGCGCGTCTGCGTGACGCCGAGCACCGCGAGCACGCCGATGGCGAAGAGGCCGAGCAGCGCGGCCGCGCTGCCGATGACGATTCTGCCGCGGAGTGTCACGAAGTCAGAACGCCTGACCTATCGCCAACCCGAACGTGAGCCGGCTGCGAAACGAGTTGTTGGCGGCAGGATGGAAGCTCCCGTCGCAAGCGCCATTTGCCTGAATGAGCGACGCGTGCCCGGTCGCTGGATCTGTCACGCTCACAACGGGAATCTTGTTGTCGGGCGCGACGCACGGAAGCGCGCCGCCCTGCGCGGCGGTATTCTCGTAGTAGATCGGACCGGGCGGACGCTGGTACGGATTGTAGCCGATCACCACTCTGGCAGGCCCGATCGGCGTGAGCACCGACATCTGCACTCCGGGCGTGACCTTGATGCTCGCTCCGCCGAACGTGCTCGAGCCACCGCGGTTCCACACGTCGCCGGCGTCAGTGAAGATGCCGAACTGGAGAACGTCGGGAAGAATCGGGCTCCGCAGTCTGAGCTCGACGTTGCCGTACGCGAGCGTGTTTCCGCCGACGGGAACCGCGCGCTTGTAGCTCCGCGCAGTATCCCTGAAGTACGTCTGAGTCCCGACGTGCACCGTGTCGTACGAGTCGGCGATGTAAGTCGCGGCACCCAGCTCGTTCTGCGGAAAGCCGCGCACGGAGCTCGGTCCACCGGCGTACATGCGCTCCTGCGGCGGGATGAACGCATTCGCGGAGCCGCCGTACACTCCGCCGACCCGCGCGTGCAGAGCGAGAACATTGCCGCCGCCGATCGGGACGTACTGCGACAGATCGGTGAGCAGCGTATTGAATCGGAATCCCGACTGTGACAGCACCAGCGGCGAGGAGTGCCTCACCTCGAATCTCGTCACGCTTCCAGAAGTCGGCGCGAGCGGGACATCAGTAGCGTCGTGGCTCACGACGGCGCTGATGACGCCGAGTCGCTGGTTCTGCTGCACGCGCTGCCTGTCCTCCGCGTCGCACAGGTTGAAGACTGCGCAGAACAGCGCCGGCTGCGCCTCCGTGCGGCCGTAATCCATCGTGTACGCAAGCGTTATTGGAGTGCGCGCCCAACGCTCGTACGCGACCGACGCCACGGCACCGATCGCGGTCGTGCGGACGTACGCGTTGTACTCGCTCACGCGTGACGTGAACGCCGTGATGGTCGGTACTGTCCGTAGACCGAAGAAGACCGGTTGGATGAGTGTGGCGCCAAGGTAATAGTTGAGCTCGTTGCTGTAAGGATCCTGCTTCGCCTGTGGGCACAGGTTCGGTGCGCCGCCAAGTGGGCGCCCGATACCGATCTTCGAAACTCTGGCGTTGATCGTGAGATGGCGCGCGCCCTTCAGGAAGTTGTAGTCGTCGTACTCGCCAGTCGCGCGAAAGCAGTCGAGCGTCCCATACCCGCCGCCCAGCCGCGCAGCGTGCATCGTATTTTCGGCAAGCGCGATGTCGAGCGGCGCAACCGAATCTGCGCCGGATCGGTAGCCGCGTGCGCTGTCGAGCGCGATCGAGACGTGGGTGTAGGACTCGGTCTGGTACAGCGAGCGCTGCGCGTCAATGATCGCCTGCTCGCGAAAGTACGAGCCGGAGTCGATTCCGACGATGCGCTTCACCATGCGATCGGGAACGGCCTGCTTGTGGTGCGGAGCGGGTGTGACAGCTATCGCGATGTGGCCGATACGCGTGCGTGCACCCGGGGTGACGTATATCGTGTCGTATGCGTACGCCGAGCTGTCGGTGACCGTATAGCTGTTGCGCGCGGCGACTGCCGGATAGCCCGCATTGCGCAGTCGCTGAGTGATGCTGCTGATTGCGTCGTCGACCTTGGTGCGGTCGAACCGCTGCGACGCCGCGATCGGAAGACGCGACGTCGTGCCGATCTTCGGATCGAGCGAATCGACGCCGCGTATCACGAAGGACCGGAGCAACGTTGGACGTCCCTCGTGAATGGTGAACTTCACGATCACGCCGCCAGCGCCGGATGGTATCTCCGCCGTATCCGCCACCGCGTCGGGAAATCCGCGCCGCCGGTAGAAGAGAATGAGCCGCAGTCTGTCGTTGGCGAACTCGGCGCGATTGAGGCAGCGTCGCGCGGAAAAGGGGAGATCGAGGTAGCGCCGTCCCCAAGCTGACGGCGTCGTGACTATGACGTCGGCGAGATCCGCGCTCGTGTAAGTGCGATTGCCGGAGAACTCCAACCCACGCACCTCGGTGTCGCCCGCGTGGCAGCTCAGATCCTGGCTGCGGGCGACTGCCGGCGCAATGGCTATGCTCGCGGCCAGAAGGGTGGCCGCGGCGAGGTTTCTGGCAAACGTGTCCGCGGTCACGATTGACGCTATTAAGGTAGCCCGGTAAGTTCTCGCGTCGCCCCCTATGATGTCAACAGCCAGGCGGTCGCATAGTCTCCGCCGCGCAGCGCTCGTCGTCACAGCGTCGCTCGCTTCGCTCGCCTCGCTGGCAGGATGCGGTGGCTCCTCCGCGCCGAGCCGCCGGACGCTCATTGATTCGCGCGACAACTACGATCCGCGATCGCTCGACCCCGCACTCTCCACCGACGTTCCGACCGGCCGCGCGGTCTCGTACGTCTTCGACGGTCTCACACGCTTCACCCCTCGCGCCGCTGTAGTTCCTGATCTCGCGACGTCCTGGGAGCTGGCTCCTGACGGAGTGACTTACACCTTCCATCTGAAGCATGGCGTACGCTTCCACGATGGAACGCCCTTCTCCGCGGCCGATGTGCGGCATTCGTTCGAGCGCGTGCTCGATCCCAAGACACGAGGCGGCCGCGGGTGGCCGCTCTACCCGATCAAGGGAGCGCGTGAGTTCGCGGACGGGAAGGCGAGCTCGATTGCCGGACTCAGCGTGCTCGACGACAGCACAGTCCGATTCACGCTCACAGAGCCGTTCGCGATATTCCCGAAGATGCTCGCGATGCCCGTCGCGGCGATGGTCCCGAAGGTCACCCCGCCCAATTTCGGCGAGCACCCGATCGGCACGGGGCCGTGGCGATTCGTCGAGTGGCGGCATGACGATTATCTCCTGTTCGCGCGCAACTCGCAGTACCACGACGGACCGCCTCTGTCTGACTCGCTCGAGGCGCGCATCATTCCCGAGCTGAGCACCGCCGAAGCGGAGTTCGAAGGCGGCAACGTAGATGTGTTTCAGGTTCCCGCGCAGGAGTCACCGTCGTGGGAGGCGAACGACGACACCAAGCCGCTGCTTCAGTCGGCTCCTTCGCTGCGCTTCATCTATGCGGCGATAAACACCACTCGCGGACCGCTGCGAGACGTTCGCGTGAGACAGGCGATCAACCTTGCGGTCGATCGCGCTACCATCCTCAAGCGGCTCATGGGCGGGCGCGGCACGCTCGCGGCGGGCGTCATCCCGCCGTCGCTCGATGGCTACAACCCCGCGCTCGCGCCGTATCCGTACGACACGCTGCGAGCGCGAGAGCTCGTTCGGCAGGCGGGATATCCGAATGGTATCGACGTCGAGCTGTGGACTGGGGAGAGCGAGCAGTTTCCGCGGATCGCGCAGATCATTCAGGCGTACCTGGCCAAGGCCAACATCCGCGTGAAGATCGTGCAGCGCGACGCGTCGTCGATGCGCGAAGCCGCGCGCAACGGAAAGACCGACATCGCGCTCAAGGACTGGTACGCCGATTATCCCGACGCCGAGAACTTTCTGTACCCGCTGCTTCACAGCGCGAACCTGGGTGTCGGTGGGAACGTGTCGTTCTATCATGACGCCGCGTACGACAGCGTGGTGTCGCAAGCGCGCCGCGACCCGACGACAAGACGCGCATCGCGCTCTACATGCGCGCCGACTCGATGGCGCACGACGCCGCGCCGATGCTCTTTCTCTTCTTCTACACCGAGCTCTACGCCGTGCAGCCGTGGGTGAAGGGCTTCGTCGTGCCGTCGATCTTCACCGGCCAGCGGTGGACGACAGTCACGATCGATCACGGAAAAGCTTCGAAGTGACGTCGTGACGAGCTTCATCTTCAAGCGCTTTCTGCTCGCGCTCCCGACGCTCTTCGGCGTGCTCGTCGTGACGTTCCTCCTCCTCTACGTCGCGCCGGGCGATCCGGTGCAGGAGATGGTCGGTGAGCGGGCAGACTCCGCGACGATCGCGCGTTTGCGCAAGGAGCTGCGACTCGACGAGCCGATCAGCTCGCAGTTCGTCCATTACGTCGGCGGCGTGCTTCACGGCGATCTTGGAACTTCGTACATCACTCGCCGGCCGATCCTGCAGGACGTACTCGACAGATTCCCGAAGACTCTGCTGCTGGCAGGCACCGCGATGCTCTTCGCCTCGATCGCCGGAATAACCATCGGCGTGATCAGCGCACAGCGGCCCAACGGCCTCTTCGATCGACTCTCACTCGGCGGCGCGTATCTCGGGATATCGTTCCCGGTGTACTGGGTTGGACTGCTGCTGATCCTGCTCTTCGCGGTGACGCTCCACTGGCTGCCGCCCTCCGGATACGGCGGGATCAGACATCTGATACTCCCCGCGCTCGCGCTCGGCACACGCTCGGTCGCGTTCCTCGCGCGCGTGACGCGCTCGGCGATGCTCGACGTGTTGGGAAGCGACTTCGTCCGCACTGCACGAGCGAAGGGGCTGCGTGAGCGCGTCGTCATCACGCGCCACGCTCTGCGCAACGCGCTGATTCCAGTGGTGACGGTGCTCGGTCTCGACTTCGGCTACTATCTCACGGGAAGCATTCTCACCGAGACGATCTTCAGCTGGCCGGGGCTCGGGCGCTATGTCGTGAATGCAATCTCACGACGCGACCTTCCCGCGATCCAGGGAAGCGTGCTCTTCCTCAGCGTGATCTTCGTGCTCGTCAACCTTCTCACCGATCTCGCCTACGCGAAGATCGACAAGCGAGTGAGCCTCACGTGAGCGAGCGGCAGAACATCTCCAGTGGTGGACCGTGGGAAGATGTGGTCGGCTACTCGCGCGCGGTGAGAGTCGGCGAATCTCGTCTTCGTCGCGGGGACTACGGCTATCGGGCCGGACGGAAAGATCGTAGGACGCGGCGATGCGTATGCGCAGACGATTCAGGCGCTCACGACCGTGAAGAGCGCACTGGAGCGCGCGGGAGCATCGATCACCGACGTGGTGCGCACGCGCATGTTCGTCACCGACATCTCGCAATGGGAAGCGATAGGGCGCGCGCACGGCGAGTTCTTTCGCGAGATCAAGCCAGTCGCGACAATGGTCGAGGTGCAGCGGCTGATCGATCCGGAGATGCTGGTGGAGATCGAGGCCGACGCGGTGTTAGCAGATCAACGCGCGCCGGTGACTACTGCGGTCGGCAATGCCGAATGTGAACGGCTGCACAACACGCTGTTGAACTTTACATCCACCGATATCTGCCGGCCGATAGGCCGACGCTTTCGATAGAGGTCCGGACCGCGTCCACAAATTCGTTCGTATGCGCGTCAAGTTTCTCGCCAGTCAGCCGCGGGACGGTCGGCGGCCACACATCGGCGATGCTGTTCGGCACCGCCTTCCCGGTGGTATCAACGATGAACGTGATAACCACTGTGCCGCTAATGCCGCCGCGTAAATCGCGCACTGGGTACAGCGGACGGGACGCGCCAAGCTTCGCTGCTCGGTTCTGGCGAGGCACCGGAATTGCGAAAACCGCGATGGCTGCGCGAGCTCCCGGCAGATGAGCGTGCCCCACACTTCCCGTCCGGAAGGTATAGCGCCACTTGGAATCTGAGGGAGTCAGCCGTGACGCCGTCGGGACCAAATGACGCCGTCGCCGTCCATCAAGGCACTATCGAACGTTGGCGGATGATCACGCCAGAAGTGGAGTCGCGTCCGACGGCCTTGAGCGTTGCTGAGATGTGTCCATCGCGTCGCGCAGTCACGGCGATCCACGACGCCGATGACGAACTCCCACGACGGCACCCGCGGACGAGCCGCGCCTTTGACGATCGATTGGACGCGTTCAGCAACGCCCTCGGTGAAATTGTCGATTCCTGCCAAGAGCCGTGCATCGATCTTCGGCGTCGTGTCTAGTGGCGAAGGTCGCAAGTAAACCGCACGGCGCGGAACGCGTCGGCCGGAATCCGTTGAAGGCACGCCCCATTCCATGGCGCAATCTGAACTTGCGCGGCGAGAGTCGATTGACCGGTAACCGGCTCCGTCGCGCAACAAGTCAGGATGAGAAAAAGGAGCGTGCCCGCGCGCCCGCGACGACCGCTTATGCTCGGAGTCGAAGACGGAGATAGCGCATGGGGCAAGAAGTTGCGCGATCTCGCCCCACCCCGCTAGGCATGATCGGGTCGCTTACGCGACGCTCACATCACTCGCGTCCGATCCTACAAAAGTCATCACCTGCGCCGCAAACCGCTCCATCTCCTCCAGCTGCGGGCTGCACTGCAGCAGCAACAGATCGACTCCCGCATCCTCGAACTCGCCGACGCGCTCCGCCACTTGCTCCGGCGTTCCGACGAGCCCCGCGCGCAGACCGCGATTCGATACCGAATAATCCTCCAGACTCACCCGCTGCTCGAGCTTGGTGTTCGCGATCCAGTCGGAGTAATTCGAGTAGCCCGGCGTGCCCGGCTCGACGCTCGTTATCCGTGACACTTCGCGCTGTGCCTCGGCCTCGCTGTCACGCACGATTGCGTAGCCGGCGACGCCAAACGTGAGAGGTGGCAACTCCACGCCAAGCGCATCGCTCGCCGCAGCGCGGAAGCTCCGCATGTCCGCGATCTTTGGTGCGATCCGCTCCGGCGGATCGCCGTGCATCACGTACGCGTCGCACTGCCGCGAGATCATCTTCTTCGCGGCTTCCGACTCGCCACCAGCGTATATCGTTGGGCGGCGACGCGCACCGAGCGACACCGGCTTCGGCTCGAGTATGAGGTCATCGACGTTGTAATAGCGTCCGGAATGTCCAACCTCGGGCTCGCTCCATGCGCGGTCGACGACATCAAGCCACTCGCTCGTGCGCGCGTACCTGTCGTCGTGCTCGTCGAATGCGACACCGTAACGCCGCGCTTCGTCCTTCCACCACGCTGAGACGACGTTGAGCGCGAGTCTACCGTTGGAGATTCGGTCTATCGTCGCCGCCTGCTTTGCGAGCAGCGCCGGCGGATGGAACGACGGCCGCACCGCAACCATGATCTCGAGCCGCTGCGTCACGGCGGCGAGTGCGGCGGCAGTGCTCCACGCATCCAGCGACGGAGCCGATATCCCCTTGATGTCGTTGAGCAGCAGCTCGGCGATCAACGTGATGTCGTAGCCGATCTCCTCGCTCCGTCGTGCGAGACGCTGCACGTATTCCCACGACGCCTCCATTCCCTCGTCCGGCACATTGCGCAGCCATCCGCCGAACACCGGCAGCCAGTATCCGTACCGCATCATGCCACCTCAGCCGCGACGAGTCCGGCGCGCGCCGCGAGGTAGTCGACGAGCTTCGCGAACGGATCGAAGCCGATCACATTCTCAGCGTCCGCGACGAAATTGGACAGCGCGTTCACGTCGTAGAAGTAATGATTCCCGTCGCGGTCATCCACGAGATACTCGATTCCGCCGACGTCGAGCTTCGATGCGCGCGCAATTCGCTCGACCTGCTCGATGATGCCGTCCGGCGGTGTCGGTCGCTTCGACGCGCAGCCCGTTCTTCGGTGCGTCCACAGCGCACGCGCCGCGAACGAGCTCGACTCCGCGCGTGGTCTGGCATGCGTCCGCCGGGCAGAGGTCGAACGAGCCGATCGCCGGATAGACGTTTATCGCGTAGAGATATTTTCCGCCGAGCGTCTCGACGCGCGTGATGTGTCCGCCGCGCAACGGCGCTGACTCCTGAACCAGAGCCGTTCCATCGACCCCGAGATCGACCGCGCCGCGCTCCGCTGCGTCAGTAAGCGCGTCCGGCGAATCGTACCTCACGATCCCCGCCCCGCTTCCGCCGACGTTCGCCTTCACCAGCACCGGATACCTGAGATCCCGAGCCGCGTCGAGCGCGCGCCGCGGATCGTTGATGACGCGCGACCGCGGGTACGGAAGCCCGAGCGATTCGAGAACATCGAGCTGCGTCGCCTTGGAGAGCTCGAGCGCGTAAGTCGCGCTTCCGTTCACCACGGGTACGCCGAGACGCTCGAGATGGCGCAGCCAGTGAAGCGTGTAGAACGTCGTCTGCGCGTGGCCCCGCAGATAGGCCGATGGACTCGCTCGGTTGAACACGAGTGAGTACGGTACCTCGCGCTCCGCAGGGTCGTATTCATGAGCGGCGGCGTCGAGCCGCACATACGGAATGTCTCGCCGGTCGAGCTCGGCGAAGAGCGGCCTGAACCAGTCAGGGTGCTCGTGGTAGATCGCTATCGGTGCTGGTGAAATTAGGGTCGTCATGGTGCGTCGCCTGGGTTTGTCCGCCAGCACGATCACGCAACCATCCCCGCGCACGCGGGGCCGGAAACGACGAAGCCCAGGCAATCTGATCGTCGCCCGGGCTCACTCGCGTTTTAGCTCTTTCTTTTACGTGGCGGCAATAGGCGGCAAATCACCACGAAATCAATTGTGATTGGATTGTATCCGGCCGCGAATCAACTGTCAACTGCCTGGATGTGTCCCCACTTGAGGAGCGCGACGAACACCGAGCCGCCGACCGCGTTGCCGGGCACCGCGGCACTCATGAAGGTGAGGTAGTCGCCGAGCGTTGCGCCGTGATGGAGAAAAACTCCGGTGAGGACTTCCACGGTGCCCGCGATGCAATGGTGGAGACCGGCGTACCCGATGATGCTCGTGGTGAGCCACACGCACACTATCTGACTCATGCTCTCGCGCGACGCCGTCACGAGCCACGACAACAGCCCCATCAGCCAACCTGCCATCACTGCGCTCAGGAACATGATCCACCACGAGTGACTCACAAGGTCGTGAGCGATCTTGCCGAACGCGTCCGCGTCTGCGGCGCCGAGCTTGGGAAGGAGCGACGCAGCGAACGCTGAGAACGCGACGCCGCCGATGATGTTGCCCAGAAGCACGAGCCCCCACAGCCGCAGCAACCTCGAGATCGTCGAGCGACGCAGTGAGAATCGGCAGCACCGCCGACGTCGTGTGCTCGGTGAAGAGCTCCGACCGACCCATGACGACGAAGACGAAGCCTACCGAGTAGGCGTTGGCAGTGATGAAGTGGATCCATTGCGGCGCGAGCACCGCGCCGAACATCGTCGCGAGCACCGCCATCGCCGTTGGGCCGAATCCTACATCGAGCCCTGCCGCAATTCCTGAGAGAAGCAAGCCGGCTGCGGGACGTGCCAGCTCCTGCTCGGCGGAGTCCACCTCCTGCTCGAGGATGGTGTGATAGCTCTTCTGCGACTCCTCGTCGGGCTTGTCGTGCTTTAGCTCACGGTGCGCATCATCGCTCGGTGAGGTCGTCTCGCTCGCGGCTTCGGCCATCGCTCCTCCACGTGTTCGCGTCGGCACTTCAATCCGAGCGCGCGCAGCATAGGAAGTATCGCGCCAGCGAGTCGAGAGGGCTCAGCTCAAGCCGCGGCCAATCGACGCCTTCGTGCTTGGACGATGAGAAAGCCGTACACCGCGACGTTGATGGCGATCACGAGCGTCCCGAGTATCACCTGCGTGTAGCGATGGAGCCCGACCGGGTACAGCACCGGAATTATGTAGTGAGTCACGAAGTCCCCGGAGTACGCGCCTCCGCTACCACTGCGTACGCGGAGCGAGTTCTCGAGCGGAGTGAGCGGACAGATCCATCCCGTGTACTCGACGATCGCACCCCAGCATGCGGCCGGGACGTGGGCGTACGCGACCTTGTGATATCGCAGGACGAGCAATCCGCCGAGCACGACGAACGCCACAAAGAGCGTGTGGAAGACGACGACAGCATCCGCTAGCAGCTCGTAGCCCACGTCGCGTTCGTCTCAGTCGTCGCTCTGACCGAACAGGCCCATGTTCGAGCTGTGGCCGGGCGCGACCTTCTTCTCGGGATAGATCCAGTGCACCGCCTGATTCACAGCGGTGGCGGCCTCGGCGAAACCTGTCGCGATCAGCTTGAGCTTGCCGGGATACGTGCAGATGTCGCCGGCCGCGTAGATCCCCGCGCGCCCCGTCTCCATCTGGCTGTTCACCACTATCTCCTCCTTCTCGAGACGGAGTCCCCACTCGGTGAGTGCACCCAGATCGCTCACGAAACCGAGCATCGGCAGTATGATGTCCGCGTCGATCTGCGTGAGCTCCTTCGACTTCACGTTCCGAAGCGTGATCGCGTGGAAGTAATCGCCACCGGAATGAATGTCGTGCAGCTCGTGGTACGTGAAGATGCGCGTGTGGCCATCGTTCGCCGCCTGCATCACGTCGGCGACGGTTGCTGCGTGAGCGCGGAAGCGATCGCTGCGGTGCACGAGCGTGATGGCTTCAGCCGTCCCTCGCAGCTGCTGCGCCCAATCGAACGCGGAATCGCCACCGCCGATGATCACGACGCGCTTGCCACGGAAGAGCGCAGGATCGATGACGCGATCGTGGATGCCGCGACCATACCATGGCTCCGCGACAGATTGCGGAAGCTTGCGCGGTGAGAACGCTCCGATCCCCGCGGCTATCACGAGCGATCGCGTCGGGAACCGATCCGTCGCAGTGACGAGAACGAAATGATCGCCGGCAGCTCTCCAGCGCAGTGACGTGCTGGTTGAGATGCACAGGGTGATTGAATTGCGCCGCCTGCTCCTCGAGTGATCGCACGAGATCCTTCGCGAGAATCTTTGGAAATCCTGCCACGTCGAAGATGTATTTCTCAGGATAGAGCGCTGCAAGCTGTCCGCCCGTCTGCGACAATGCGTCGATCACCTGAGCGGTAGCGCCGCGCATCCCGCTGTAGAACAGACCGAACATGCCGGTGGGGCCGGCGCCGAGTATCGTGATGTCCTTCAGCTCATGCTCCATGCGCGAAATCTAAGGGGAGCCTGAAACTGCCCGGCGCAGCTTTGATATATCAGGCCGGCGGGTGAGATTTACCGCATGGCGATGAAGATCTACACCAGAACTGGCGATCAGGGGAGCACCGGGCTGTTCGGCGGCGGACGCGTCGCGAAGGACGACGCGCGCGTCGAAGCGTACGGCGACGTCGACGAGCTCAACGCTTTCATCGGCGCGGCGCGCGCTGCCGGAGCAATGCCACGCGTCGACGAAGTCCTCGTCGCGATACAACGGGACCTCTTCGCGATCGGCGCGCTGCTCGCCACGCCAGACGTTGCGAAGATGCACGAGCAGCTGAGCAAGGCTCGCATCGATCAGTCGCGCATCACCGAGCTCGAGCATGCGATCGACGCGTGCGACGCAGAGCTCGAGCCGCTCAAGGCGTTCATCATTCCGGGCGGCACGCCCAAGGCAGCGCTGCTCCACGTGTCGCGTACCGTCTGCCGCCGCGCGGAGCGACGCGTTGTGACGCTGTCGCACGACGTCGAGCTCCCTGCGCTGACGGTGGTCTACCTCAACCGGCTCTCGGACCTGTTGTTCTCGCTCGCGCGCGTCGCCAACAAGCTTGCTGGCGCGGGCGAGGTCACATGGTGAAGAGTGCCCGTTGACGTGACGGTAGTTCACGCCAACGGGTACGACGTCACGATCGGCTCGGGCCTGCTCGATCGCGCGGCGGAGACGATCGCCGCGCGTGCTCCTGCGCACCGCTACGCGATAATCACCGACAGCAACGTCGGCCCGCTCTACGCCCAGAGGCTGCGATTCGCCCTCGATCGCGCCGAGGTGTTCACGATCCCTGCCGGGGAGACCCACAAGACGCGCCTCACATGGGCGTCGCTCACCGATCAGATGCTCGCGGCGTCGTTCGGGCGCGACTCCGACGGTGATCGCGCTGGGCGGCGGAGTCGTCGGCGATATGGCGGGCTTCGTCGCCGCGACGTTCATGCGCGGTATCCCGGTCGTGCAGATCCCGACGACACTTCTAGCGATGATAGACGCGTCGATAGGAGGCAAGACGGGCGTCGATACGCCAGCGGGGAAGAATGTCGTCGGCGCGTTCCATCCGCCGCGCGCAGTGATCGTCGACCCACAGACTCTCGCGACGCTTCCACTCGAAGAGCTCAGGTCGGGCTTCGCCGAAGCGCTGAAGCACGGCGTCATCGCTGATGAGGGTTACTTTCACCTCCTCGAGGAGAGCGCGCCATCGCTGCTCGGCGACGCCTCTCTCCGTGACCCGGAGCTCATCGATCGCGTCATCGAGAGGAGCGTACGCATCAAGGCCGATATCGTGGCTGCAGACGAACGTGAGAGCGGAGCGCGCAAGATGCTGAACTTCGGCCACACGATCGGCCACGCAGTCGAGCTTCTCAGCGGATTCACCCTGCGTCACGGTGAGGCCGTCGCGGTCGGCATGTCGCTCGAGAGCGAGGCAGCCGAGCGCGCTGGCATCGCCGCAGCTGGAACGACCGAGCGCATCAGGTACGCGCTGCACCGCTCCGGCCTGCCGAGCGTCACGCCCCGTCGGACCTTCGGCAGACGACGTCATCGCGGTGATGCGCGGCGACAAGAAGGCGCGGCAGGGAAGCATCGAATACTCGGTTCCCGGCACGGATCGGAGCGATGGCAGGCGCTGACGCGGGCTACGCGGTTCGGCTTCCCGATGAGCTCGTAGCGGCGGTGCTCGGTTGAGAATCCGCGAGGCGGTGAGCGCGACGGTGGCCGCCGCTCTGGCCGCCGGAGCGATAGCGACCGGGATCCTGCGACTTCCGCAGCGACCATCAGGTCCTCTGACGCACCCGCCGGTCATCGTCTACGCCGAGCCGGAGCTGGCGCCGCTGGTGGTCGAGGCGCGGCGCGCGCTCCCCTCGCTGCATCATCTCCCGAAGCTGAGCGGCGTAGCGAAATTCACCAGACGCGCACTCGCTCGCGCGCTCCCGGTGACGCTGACCCAGTACTGCCTCCAGGGAACGACGCGTCGCGATCACCCGGTGCGACCGGGGATAGTGGCAGCCGACCCGCAGCTCTTTCCGCTCGCGCACTACGTCGAGATCTTCCTCGGTAGGCACTACCTCGGCCGCTATCTGGTCGACGACACCGGCGGCAAGGTGAAGGGCGCCACGCTCGATATCTGGACTCCCTCTTGCTCTGAAGCACGCAGGTTCGGTCGCCAAACAGGCACCGCGATGTTGGTCGTCAAACCGGAGCATTGATGTCCTCTTTCGGTACCTACCTGGTCGGTTTCATCATCGTGATCGTCGGGCTCGCGATTGGCGCCTATCTCCTCAATCTGCCGACGATGTGGATCGCGGTAGGCGTGATAGTGCTACTCGGCATCGGGATCCTGACGGCCACGAGCCGGACGAGGCAGAAGGATCCGCCGGCCTAGGGCGGCACCGTCCGAAGGCCGCGTCCCCAAACGGGATATGTTCGGGTGGCCAAGGCCGCCCGAACATCACATTCCTTTGGCACAAAACGTGGCTGTTGACGAAACAGATGACCCTGCGTTACTCTCACAGCTTCAGCCCACCACTGGAGCGTCTATGCCGGCAGCGGTCGAGAGTAGGCCTAGCAAGGGGTTCGCGCGGTCTCTTCCCTCTACAGCCTTCGACCAGTACCTGCACGACATACAGAAGCTCCCCCTCATAACCGACGTAGAAGAAGAGCGACGATTAGCCCGACGAGCCCAGGGCGGCGATGAGCTCGCCGCCGAGCGACTCGTCACTGCCAACCTCAGATTCGTCATCTCGTACGTCAAGAAGTACCAGGGACACGGCCTCGATCTCAGTGAGCTCGTGGCGATTGGCAATGAGGGGCTGCTCAAAGCGGTCAGAAAGTTCGATCCCGACCAGGGCGTGAAGTTCATCTCCTACGCCGTGTGGTGGGTGCGCCAGGCAGTCCTCAAGGCGCTCGCCGAGCAGACGCGCTCGGTGCGCATTCCACTCAATCAGAATTCGCAGCTCATCAAGCTGTCGCGCGCAGAGACGGTGCTGTCACAGGTTCTCAAGCGTGATCCTACCGACGGCGAGCTCGGCAGATTGCTCGAAGAGACGCCGGAGTCGGTGCGCGCTGCGCGACAGATGTCGTCCACCGAGATCTCCCTCGACGCGCCGGTCGATCGCAGCGATCGGGAAGCCTCGACGCTCGGCGAGCGCTTCGCTGGCGTGGATGGTGGTGAGATCGAAGAGGTCACCGACTTCAAGCTCATGCGCGAGTCGATCGACAGAGCCTTCAAGAGATATCTCACGCCGCGTGAGCGCAAGATTCTGTATCTCTACTATGGACTCGGACAGGATGCGGAAGCGATGACACTCGAGCGCATCGGCACGCTGATGGGCGTCACGCGCGAGCGCATCAGGCAGATTCGCGAGCGCGCATTCGAGAAGCTGCGTCAATCGCCCGATGGCAACGCCCTCTCGGGGTTCTGGGGCGCAGCCTAAGTAAGCTGGTTATCTTGAGCGACGGCCCGTCATCAGATGGGCCGTCGCTTTCTTTTTATCCATGATCCCGGCGTTCGTAAACGACTCTGCTGGCACCGCGGCCAAAGCGAGAGATGCGTTGGAGCGCGTTGGCGGCATCGATGTGCACGACACGCCGCCCGACCAGCTCCAAGCTGCGCTGCGCGAAGAGATGGGCGCGAAACCACCGCGCATAATCGTCGCGGGCGGTGACGGTACCGTATGCACCGCTGCGACACTCCTGGTCGGCTCCGACACAGAGCTAGGCCTGCTTCCCGGCGGAACGCTCAACCATTTCGCACGCGATCATCACATTCCGCTCGATCTCGGCGAGGCTGCCGAAGTCGCGGCGCACGGGACAGCGCGCGACTGCTGACGTCGCCTACGCGGGCGATCGAATCTTCATCAACACGGCCTCGGTCGGCCTGTACGTGAGCTACGTTCGCGTGCGCGATCGAATCGAGCGCCACCTTGGCTACCGGGTGGCGAGCCTGGTCGCTGCCGTGGTGCTCGTCTTCGACAGACCACGGCCAATCTCGCTGGAGTTCGAGGCAAACGGCAGGACGCGAACGTACAGCACTCCGATGGTGTTCATCGGCGTGGGCGAGCGCGAGCTGAGAGCTCCTGCGCTCGGCAGCCGCGTCGACGGCGGAAAGCGCTGCCTGCATGTGATAGTGGTGCGCGAACGGCGTGCGGCACGACTCTTCGCGCTCGCGATCGACGCGATGACGCGCGGGCTCGCGAGCGTTGCGCGGACGCCCGAGCTCGACAGCTTTCTCGTGGACGAGTGCACACTCACGCTCAACGGACGCGCGCGACATGCATCGTTCGACGGCGAGGTAGTGACCGCGAGATCGCCGCTCACCTTCAGGATCGCACGCGACGCGATCAACATCGTCGTTCCGCCAGATACGCATGACGGAAGCAGCGAACGGCACTAGCCGCGAGAACGATCTCGTGCAGGCGCCTGCACGAGATCGTCGGCCCGCGGTACGTGCTCGTGCGGAACGCCGAGCTGCTGGCGTACGAATCGGACGGCCTTCCGGGATACCACCGTAGACCGCGCGTCGCCGTCTTCCCAGGCTCGCGCGACGAGACGATCGCAGTGGTGAGATTGCTCGCGGAGCGCGGCGTGGCCTTCGTGCCGCGTGGCGCGGGAACGGGACTGTCTGGCGGTGCACTTGCGGATGACGTAGTGCTGCTCGGCCTTCACCGGCTCAAGCAGATTCTGAGCGTAGACGCTCACGGCCGGCGGGCGACAGTCGAGCCAGGCGTGGTGAATGCGGCGCTCAACCGCGTGCTCGCGCCGCTCGGCGTGTTCTACGCTCCGGATCCGTCGAGTGACAGCGCGTGCACCATCGGTGGTAATGTCGCGGAGAATGCGGGCGGTCCGCACTGCCTGAAGTACGGTGTGACGCTCAACCACGTGCTCGCCGCTACGGTGATTCTGCCGAGCGGTGAGATAGTGGAGCTTGGCGACACCGATGGCGCGATGCGCGGGTATGACCTGCTGGGAGCGTTCGTGGGATCGGAAGGGTGCTTTGGCGTCGCGCTCGACATCACCGTGACATTGACGCGCCGCCCCGCTGCGGTGCGCACCATCCTGGCGGACTTCGCAAGCGTGCACGACGCCGCGCGCGCCGCGTCGTCGATCATCGCGTCCGGGGTGGTGCCGGCCGCACTCGAGTTCATGGATAGCGATGTGATCCGCATTGTGGAGGAGTCGATCTACGCGGCTGGGTATCCGGCCGACGCGGCGGCGATTCTTCTGATAGACGTCGACGGAACGGTCGACAGCGTCGCGATCGACGCCGAGACGGTAGGCCGAATCTGCACCGATTCAGGAGCGCGCTCGGTGAGGAGCGCCGAATCGGACGTCGAGCGTGCGCGACTGTGGCAGGGTCGCAAGAAGGCATTCGGCGCGATGGGACGTCTCGCGCCGAGTCTCGCGGTGCAGGACGCAGTGGTGCCGCGCACCAAGCTCCCCGAGCTGCTCGACCGGATTCGCGCGATCGCAGACAGCAATGGTGTCACGGTCTGCAACGTGTTCCATGCCGGCGATGGGAATCTGCATCCGAACATCTCGTACGACGCGAGCGACGACCAGCAGGCAGCGCGCGTGCACGACACCATGGCTGCGATAATGGCGGCGTGCATCGAGGCCGGCGGCAGCATCACCGGCGAGCATGGTGTCGGGCTGGACAAGGTGGGCTACATGAGCGACCTGTTCGACGAGCCGACACTCGCGGCGATGTGCGACGTTCGAACCGCGTTCGACCCTGAGCGCCGCGCCAATCCGGGCAAGGTGGTCCCGGTGCATTCATGCCGCGAATGGAGCGGCGCGAGCGCGATGCGGCAGGAAGCGAAGGTACGCGGAGCGTGAGGGGCGACGACGAGATCCGCGACTTCGTGAGGAGCGCTTCAGAGGATGCCGAGGCGGTACGCATAGTGGGGCGCGGATCATGGCTGGACGCAGGAAGCGCGGTCAGCGCGCGCCGCACGCTCTCGCTCGCTGGAGACACCGGAATCGTTCGATACACGCCGGATGACCTCACCGTGACGATGCGAGCGGGAACAACTCTGCGCGAGATCGACGACGCGCTGCGGGAGCACGATCAGTGGCTGGGGCTCGACCCAGAAGGCGACGGTGACGTATCGATCGGCGCGACACTCGCGACGTGCTCGTACGGGCCGTCCGCAGCGCTCTTCGGCACGCCCCGCGACAATACTCTAGGGATGACAGTGGTGACAGGGAACGCAGAGATAATTCGTGTAGGCGGGCGAGTGGTGAAGAACGTCGCCGGGTTCGACGTCACGCGCCTCATGATCGGCGCGTGGGGAACGCTCGGAGTGATCACGGAGGCGACGCTCCGCGTGCGCGGGCGCGGACTGACACGCGGAGCGATGGATCACATGAGGCGACAGTATCCAACGCCCTACGGCTATCGCGAGCCGGTAACGCAGCATCGCACGCTCTCGCTCGCGCTCAAGGCACGCTTCGATCCGCGCGACATCCTCAATCGCGGGATCATGGTGAAGCTGCGAATGACCGTGTCGCTCACTCCGCGCGACGAGCGTGGGTCCAATCCGATCAAGGAGGCGCAGGCGGGCCTCGACGCGTGCGTTCACTGCGGCTTCTGTCTTCAGGCGTGCCCGACGTACCTCGCGCTCGAGGACGAGAACGACTCGCCGCGCGGTAGACTGGTGCTCATGCGCGCGCTCGCTGACGACGCGCTTCCGCCGACCGACGAGGATCTTCGCACACACATTGACCGATGCCTCGGCTGCCGAGCGTGCGAGACTGCGTGCCCGTCAGGAGTGCCGTACGGGATGCTGCTCGAGGCGACGCGCGCCACGCTTCGTGGCGGCCGCGCGCCGGGAATCGGCGCACAGATTCTGCTGGCGGTGTTCGAGCGGAATGCGCTGATGAAGATCGCGATGTGGCTCGCGCGCTTGCTTGCGGCGACACCGATCCCGTCATTGATGGCGAGGCTCCCAGGGCGCGCGGGCTTCGCCATGGCGATGCTCGCCGCGTCGGAGTTTCCACTCGAGCGGGGAACGTACGCGGCGACAGGCGACGGGTCGCGCGGCACGGCGGCGCTGCTGCGCGGTTGCGTGATGGAAGGAATCTTTACCGAGACCAATCGCGCGACGGAACGCGTCCTCATCCAGAACGGCTACACAATGAAGCGCGCGGGCGGCCAGGGTTGCTGCGGCGCGCTTCACGCCCACGCCGGCGATCTCGACACCGCACGTCGTCTGGCGCGGCGGAACATCGCGGCGTTCGAGAGATCTGGCGCCGAATATATCGTGTCCAACGCTGCTGGTTGTGGCGCGATAATGAAGGAGTACGATCATCTACTCGCCGCGGACGCAGAATGGAGCGAGCGCGCACGCGCAGTGGCGGCGAGGGTGCGCGACGTGAGCGAGCTGCTGGCGGCAGCAGGCCCTTCGTCCGGCGGAATGATCTCGTTCAAGACCGCGTACGATCCACCGTGTCACCTGCTGCACGCGCAGCGCGTGGTGAACGCGCCGCTCGCAATGCTCGAGGCGATTCCCGGCATCCAGCTCGTGCCGCTCGACGAAGCGGACCAGTGCTGCGGGAGCGCGGGGATCTACAATCTCATCGAGCCGGAGACTTCGAACGCGGTGCTGCAACGCAAGCTCGAGTGCATCCACGCGAGCGGCGCATCACTGGTCGCGACGGGAAATCCTGGATGTCTCATGCAGATTGGCGCCGGACTGCTACGCGCGGACATGCGAGCGCGCGCGGTGCATCCGGTAGATTTACTCGATGCCTCATACGCTGGTCTTTGACAAGTCTGCGCGCGCCCGGATAGAGCTGACCGGCGCCGCCGCGGCCGCGACGCTGAACGGGCTCGTCACCAATGAGGTGTCATCGCTCAAGCCGGGCCAGGGGGCCTACGCTGCAGCGCTCACCGCGAAGGGGAAGATCGTAGCAGATCTCATCGTGCTCGTGCTGGCGGACAGAATGCTTCTCGATACGGGAAGTGCCGCAGCGGCAGGACTGCGTGAGATGCTGCTCAAGTACGTGAATCCACGTTTCGCGACCCAGCGTGACGTCACCGATTCGACTGGCGAGCTACGCGTGGTAGGCGACGATGCAGCCGCGGCGCTCGCGCGAGCACTCGGTACGTCCGACGAAGTGTTAGGCGCACTGCCGACCTACTCGCATGTCAGCGTCCCGATGGGCGACGCGGAAGTGGTGGTCGTGCGGATGCCCGCGATAGGCGCACAGCAGTGGAGCACCTACGCCATCATCGCGCCGCGTGGTGCGATGGAGTCAGTCGATGCTGGCCTTCGTAGCGCGGGCTGCACGGACGGAAGCATCGAGGCGTGGGAGCGGCTGCGGATCGAGAGCGGGTTCCCGGAGTGGGGCATCGATATCGACGACAACACCCTTCCGCAGGAAGCGAACCTGGATGAGCTGCACGCAGTGTCGTACACGAAGGGATGCTACATCGGGCAGGAAACGGTCGCGCGGGTCCACTTTCGGGGGCACGTCAATCGGACGTTGCGGCGCGTCTCATTCAGCGGAGACGTGACGCCGCCGCGCGGTGCGGCCCTGCTCGAATGCAGAGCAACGCAATGTTGGTGAGGTGAGGAGCAGCGCGACCACCGACTTGCGCGACATCATCGGTCTCGCAATGGTGCGGCGTGAGATAGACGCTGGCGCAACGTTGTGCGCGCACTGGGACGGCGGATCCGCCGACACCACGATACTCGGAAAAGCGAGAGGCGCGATCGACTGATCGCGCCTCTCGAAATGCAGAACGAAAAACGACGACTACGGCTTCTTCTTCGTCGTGGTCGTCGTGGTGGTGGTCGTGGTCTTCGCGACCGTGTCCTTCTTGGTCGTATCGGACTTCATGGACGTATCGGTCATCTTGTGGGTCGTATCAGCCATCTTCATCGACGTGTCGGTCGTCGTCGTTGTGGAAGCTGCTGCCGGCATGGACGTATCCGCGGCATTCTGGTCCTTCTTCCCACAGGCTGCTACTGCAAGCACGGCGACGGCGACAAGAGCCAGGCGCTTCATACGAGAATCTCCTTGGAGGTTCAGAGGGTGATCGCCCGGGTCCGTGCACGCGGACGCGATGCCCGGATGTGGCGCAGGGCCGAATCTATTCCCACTGGAATCAGTGTCAAGTGGTACGAGCCCCGAGCTAAATTACGCTGTACGAGGGGTTTTCGCGACAGGGCTGCCGCATCCCTCTCCCCACATCAACAGGATAGTAGTGTGCCGTCCCTCCCAGAAACACTTGGCGCCCTCAAGCGCTCCCAATTCGCCGCCCCAGACAAGGTCCATCGCTCGGTCAAGGACGAGCTGAGGCAGAACCTCCTCGCTCGTCTCGGAAGCGGCGGTCCCGCTCTTCCACGGCGTGCTCGGCTACGAAGACACGGTGATGCCGCAGATCACCAACGCAATCCTCAGCCGCCACAACTTCATCCTGCTCGGGCTGCGTGGGCAGGCCAAGTCTCGCATCCTCCGCGCGCTCACCACGCTGCTCGACGAGACAATACCGATAGTGGCTGGGAGCGAGGTCAACGACGACCCGTTCCGCCCAATCTCGAAGTACGCGAGACAGCTGATCGCCGAAGCCGGGGATGATACGCCGATCGTGTGGCTCGATCGCGACAGCCGCTACGTCGAGAAGCTCGCGACGCCGGACGTCACCATCGCCGACATCATCGGCGACGTTGACCCGATCAAGGCCGCGCGCGGCGGACACGTGCTCTCGGACGAGCTGACCATCCACTACGGGATGCTGCCGCGCGCCAACCGCGGCATCTTCGCGCTGAACGAGCTTCCTGACCTCTCGGGAAAGGTGCAGGTAGGTCTCTTCAACATCATGCAGGAAGGCGACGTCCAGATCAAAGGATATCCCGTCAGGCTTCCGCTCGACGTCCTGCTCGTCTTCTCCGCGAACCCGGAGGACTACACGGCGCGTGGAAAGATCATCACACCGCTCAAGGATCGAATCGGAAGCGAGATCGTGACGCACTATCCCGAGACGGTCGAGGTCGGTATGGAGATCACGCGTCAGGAGGCCTGGACCGACCGCGGCGCGCTCCGCGTGAGAATTCCCGACTTCATGGAAGAGGTAGTGGAGCGCATCGCGTTCGAGGCACGTACGGACAAGCGAGTCGATAGGCGCTCGGGAGTATCGCAGCGAATGCCGATCACGGTGCTCGAGAACATCGTGTCGAACGCGGAGAGGCGCTCTGTCGAGACTGGCGAGTCCGAAGTGGTGCCACGGATCGCGGACGTCTATGCTGCACTCCCAGCGATCACGGGAAAGCTCGAGCTCGAGTACGAGGGTGAGATAGTGGGCGGGACCGCGATAGCGCGCGAGCTCATCCGTCGCGCGGCCGACGCGACTTTCCAGGAGCACGCCGGTGGAGTCGACACCGATGACATCGTCATCTGGTTCGATGAGGGTGGCGCACTCCAGGTATCCGACGACGTCTCGGCGGACGCAGTGACGAAGGGATTCGACGCTGTGCCGGGGCTGATCGAAGCGGTGGAGATGTGCGGTCTCGCGGATCGGAGCGACGTTCCGCTGCTCGCCGCCGCGTGTGAGCTTCTTCTCGAATCGCTCGTTGCGCGTCGGAAGATCTCACGATCGGACGAGGGCCGTTACGGCCGTGCGCCATCGGAGAAGCGTCGGCGCCCTGGCGAGGACTACTTCGGCGGAATGTCGGCGTAACAACTCACAACTCGGGTCGCCATGCCAATCATCACCATCTCGAGACAATACTGCGCGGGCGGCTCGGCGATCGCCGAGGGAGTCTCACGCGCGCTAGGATGGTCGCTGCTCGACAACGCAGTGGTGGATCAGGTGGCGGCGCGCACAGGGCTGAGCGTATCGGAGGTAGCGGCGCAGGACGAGCGGCGGCCGAGCCTCGCGATCCGTGTGGCGAACGCGATGGCGATGAGCACTCAGGACATGCTCACGCCCATCGCGAGCGCCAAGCTGCCGCCGAGTGAGCAGCAGCTGTTCGACACGACGCGGCACGTGATCGAGGAAGCAGTAGCGCGCGGACCGGTAGTCGTGGTGGGACGCGGCGCGCAGCTCGCACTGAGCTCGCGCAGCGACGTATTCGCAGTCTTCTGCTACGCGCCACGCGAGGCGCTCGTGCGCGCGTGCATGCAGCGAGACTCGCTCGATCACGACAAAGCGTCCAAGCTCGTCGATGCAGTCAATCGCGACCGGGCGGCGTGGGTGAAAGCCCATTGGGGGCGCGAGTGGGAGGCGCTCGAGAATTACCACGTGTGCGTCAACACCGACGCGCTGACCCAGCAAGGCGCGATCGAGCTCGTCGTGAGCGGAGCGAAGACTTACTTCGAGCTCTAACGCCTCAGCGACGGCTCACTCGTACAGCCTGCTCACGTCCGCGGCCGCGAGCTCCAGCAGAAAACTTCCCACCTTCTCCGACACCGCCTTCATGAAGCGCGCGCCCTTCTCCGGCGTCGCCGCAGCTGGATTGCCGGTGCCGGTGTCGCGGGATACACGCGTCCAGGGGCGCGGCGCCCACACCCACCCCTCGCGCAGAGCCGCGAGCGAAGCGCGGCGCTGAGCGCCATTGCCCGCTTCGGCGAGCGGACGTACCAGATTCGGCGCAACGTGTTGCATGACACTCGTCTCGAGCTCGCCTGCATGATCGCCGGGCTCGTCGAAGTACTGCTTGGGATCGACGCAGCTGTACCAGTTGAGCGTGCACAGAAAGACGCTCGTGTGAGGCTGGAGCTCGCGGATCATCTGACGGAAGTCGTTGCCACCGTGGCCGTTGAGCACGACGAGCTTGTGGATTCCCTGCCCCTCGAGCGCATGAACCAGATCGCCGAGCAGCGCGGCCTGAGTGCTCGGGTTCATGTTGAGGCAGAGCTTGATGTCGAGCTGGCCGGTGTTTACGCCGAAGGGCACAGCCGGAAGGACGATGACCCTGGCGCCTGCATCCCACGCGATCCGCGCCGACTCGGCTGCGACGGCGGCGGACTCCATGACGTCCGTGCCGTAGGGAAGATGGTAATTATGTGCTTCAGTGGCGCCCCACGGGAGCACGGCGACTTCGTAAGTCGTTGTGGAAACGCTCTTCCAGTTTGTCTCGGCCAGAATGTACGGGCGCATGCGCGGTCGGATGTGCCGACCGGCGCGCGTTCAGCGTTGAGCGGTCAGCGTTCGGTAATCTGCAACTGATGCAAGGTAACGAATGCAACCATGATACCGCGATCGCTTCGCCGAGCACCGAACGGTGATCACGGCGTCAAACGAGATCGCTGACGCGCTGGACGAAGGTGTCCACTTCCTCGTGAGTGGTGTTGAATGAGCAGACGAGACGGAGCTCGTTGCGGTCTTCCTGCCACACGTGGAAGTGAGCGGCCTGGCGCAGCGGGGTGATGACAGCGCCCGGCACGGAGACGAAGACCTCGTTCGCCTCGACGTCCTGAGTGACGGTGACACCCGAGATGGCGGCGAGCGAGCTTGCGAGACGCTGCGCCATCGCGTTGGCGTGACTCGCGTTTCGCAGCCAGAGCTCGTTCGACAACATAGCGGCCACCTGCACCGAGTTGAAGCGCATCTTGGAGGCGAGCTGCATTCCCTGTTTGCGTCGCAGATCGAAATCGACTGCGAGGTCGGGGCGCATGAAGACGACGACCTCGGCGCACATCGCGCCGTTCTTGGTAGCGCCGAAGGAGAGGACGTCCACGCCGCACGCTGTAGATACATCCCGCATCGGAAGGCCGAGTGACGCCGCGGCGTTCGCGAGCCGCGCGCCGTCCATGTGAACGTAAGCGCCGGCCGCGTGCGTCGCGTCGGCAATCGCCACTAGTTCATCCGGCTTGTAGATGGTGCCGTACTCGGTCGCCTGAGTGAGCGACACCACGCGCGGCCTGAAGCGCTGGTAGGCGCGACTACCGGTGAGTGCCTCGCGCAGATCCGCGATGGCGATCTTGCCGTCACCGGTGGGCAGCGCATGGATGCGCGAGCGCGTCTGATACTCGACAGCTCCCCACTCGCTCGTGTGAATGTGCGAGACGTCAGAAGCGATGATAGTCTCGTGGGGACGCGCACAGCTCTGCAGCGCGAGAACGTTCGCCCCTGTCCCGGTGAAGACGAAGTAAGGAATCGCAGACTGGCCGAAGTGCTCCCTGATGAGCGCCGCGGCCTCCGCGGTGTACGGATCCTCGCCGTATGCCGGCGCCGAAGCGCGGTTTGCGCGCTCGACCGCAGCCATCACTTCAGGGTGCGCGGGAGCCCAGTTGTCGCTCGCGAAATTCGGTATGGAGGCTTGCGTGGTCATGGTGAGAGGGTGCGGTTGGACGGAACAGTCGTCAGGCTTCGTGCTCGAGCTGGCTTCCCATCCGTACGAGCGCCTCGATCACGGCAGTAACGTCGCCATCGCGAGTGCGGTGATTCATGAACGTGACGCGCAGGACGCGGCGGCCACCCAGCACTGTTGTGCTGATCCATCCCTCGCCAGACCGATTGAGCATCTCGCGCAGGTCGCGATTGAGCGCATCGAGCCGATCATCATCGAGAGTGCGCATGCCAACGTAGCGGAAGCAGAGAATGTTGCACTCGGGCTCGTTGAGCACGACGAAATCCTCGCGCGCGGCAAGCTGGTCGTGCATCGACCGCGCGAGCGCACAGAGGCGATCGTACAGTGCACCGATGCCATCCGCGCCGTAGCGCTGCAGCGCGACCCAGAGCTTGAGAACGTCCGCGCGCCTCGAGCACTGGAACGAGCGGATTCCCTGATCCCAGACACGCTCGCCAGTCGCACCGTGGAAGAGATACGGCGCGCGCTGCGAGAATGCATCCTCGAGATCGCGCTCGTCGCGCACGAGCACCACGCCGGCGCTGAGCGGCATCAGCATCATCTTGTGCGGATCCCACGCCACGGATCGCGCGCGGCCGATTCCCTTCACGCGATGACGATGCTCGCTCGAGAGAAGCGCGGACGCGCCGTGCGCGCCATCGACGTGGAACCAGAGACCGCGCTCCTCACATATCGCAGCTATCGCCTCCAGATCGTCGAACGAGCCGGTGGCAGTGCAAGCAGCTGTCGCAACGACGGCCATCACGCGCTTCCCCTCGAAGTCGAGCGAGTCGAGTCTGTCGCGCAGCGCCTCGACATCCATACACCAGTTCTTCGAAGGGATCGTGACGACGCTGCGCAAGCCGAGGCCGAGCTCGCCGGCTGCGCGCGCCACGGCGTAGTGAGCGTGCTCGCCGCAAACGATCACCGGTGGATCGCCGCCGACGCCGTTGGTCCAGACGTCCGGGATAATCGCCGAGCGGGCGGCGAGGAGTGCGGCGAAGGTGGCCTCGGTGCCGCCAGATGTGAACGTCCCACCCGCGTTCTCGTCGAATCCGGCCAGGTCGCACATCCAGCGGATCACACGGTGCTCCACGACCGTCGCGACTGGCGACATCTCCCAGACCGCGACCGACTGGTTGAGCGCCGCGATGAACGACTCGGTCCAGATTGCCGCCGGGAGGGGCGCTGATACCTGATGCCCCATGTAGCGCGGGTGATAGAGCCGATTGGAATCCTGGAGCACGTCGGTCAGAAGCCGCTCTGTCACGCGCTCGATCTCGACGCCGTCACGCGGGAGCGGCTCATCGAAGCGGCCAGCGATGGTAGCGGGATCGAGGCTGGTCGAGACGGGGCCGTCGCCGCTGCGCGTGTCAGCGAGGTACGCCGCTACGAGATCGGCGAACAGCCGCGCGACGTCAGGGCTGGCATCGCGCTCCAGCTCTTCGTCGATGGCGGACTGAAGAGATGTGGTGCTGTCGTCGGTCATCAAGCTGATAATAGCGACGCTCACAATATGCCGACGGCGGCGCATCCCGAACGAAGCTGTGCGCTTACTTGCGGCCGCCGCGGGACGATAGATTCAGCTGACACCGGTCAGATGCCGGTCACTCACAGTTCACCACTCGCCGCGAAGCACCGATGCGCACACTATTCCACCTCGCCTTTCCGGTCAACGATCTCCAGGCAGCTCGCGAATTCTACGGCGGCGTGCTCGGCTGTCCGGAGGGCCGCAGTGACGAGCGCTGGATCGATTTCGACCTTTACGGACACCAGCTGGTGGCACACCTCCGGCCGAACGGAGCGGCCTCGACGGACGCGGGCGCGAACCACGTCGATGGCCACGGAGTGCCGATCCCGCACTTCGGTCTGGTTCTCGAGATGGACGCGTGGGAAGCTCTCGCGGACCGCCTCAAGCAGCATGGAATCGAGTTCGTGATCGAGCCGTACATCCGATTCAAGGGACTGCCGGGCGAGCAGGCGACGATGTTCATCCGCGATCCGAGCGGAAACGCGCTCGAGTTCAAGGCATTCAAGGACTTCGGCCAGGTCTTTGCGAAATGACGCAGCCCGCGCCTAGCAGAACTGCTCACCGCCTTCGACATGCCATCGCTCTTCACCCCGTTCACTCTCCGCGGCGTCACGCTGCGGAACCGGATCGCCGTCAGCCCGATGTGCGAGTACTCGAGCGAGGACGGGTTCGCGAACGACTGGCACCTCGTTCACCTCGGAAGTAGAGCAGTCGGCGGAGCGGGGCTCGTCATCGCCGAGGCAACGGCGGTAACCGAGCATGGACGGATCTCGCCCGCTGATCTGGGAATATGGAAGGACGAGCAGGTCGAAGGACTCGCGCGTTGCGTCTCCTTCATCGCATCGCAGCGTGCGGTTGCGGGAATCCAGCTCGCTCACGCTGGACGTAAGGCCAGCACGCAGATTCCCTGGCGCGGCGAGGGCGTCGTTCCGCGCTCTGAGGGCGGTTGGGATACCGTCGCGCCTAGCCCGTTGCCGTTCCGCCAAGGTGAGCCCAGGCCTCACGAGCTGAGCGAATCGCAGGTCGGCGACGTCGTCGATGCGTTCGCACAGGGTGCGCGGCGCGCCATCGAGGCAGGCTTCAAGGTGATTGAGATCCACGCCGCGCATGGATACCTGCTTCACCAATTCGTCTCACCACTCTCGAACCAGCGCACCGACCGATACGGTGGAAGCTTCGAGAATCGCACGCGAATTGTCCGCGAGGTCGTAGACGCGGTGCGCAGCGCGATCCCGGAATCGGTCGCACTGTTCGTCAGGATCTCGGCGACAGATTGGGTGCAGGACGGCTGGGACGTCGACCAGTCGGTCGAGCTGGTGCGCAGCATCAAGCCGCTCGGCGTAGACCTGATCGATGTGTCGAGCGGCGGCAACGTTCCGCATGTCCGAATTCCGGTCGGCCCGGGCTATCAGGTGGACTTCGCGTCGCGCATCAGACGCGACTGCGGGATCGCGACAGGCGCCGTAGGGATGATCACCAATCCGGACCAGGCCAACGAGATCATCACGAAGGAGCAGGCGGATCTCGTTTTTCTCGCGCGCCAACTGCTGCGCGACCCGTACTGGCCGCTGCATGCGGCAAAGGCACTCGGCGTCGGAATCGAGTGGCCCCATCAGTACTCGAGGGCGCGCGACTAGGCGGTCATCGCGTCAGAGGTCTATAAGAACGACGATGGGCGGCGCGAGCAGCGCGGTAATGAGCCCATTCAGCCCCATCGCCATCCCGCTCGCCGCGCCTTCGACGTCGCCTTCTTCCGCGGCGCGTGCCGTACCGAGGCCGTGCGCCGCTGCGCCGAGCGCGAGCCCCGTGGCGAGACGGCTGCGCACTCGTACCGCGCGAAGGATGGCCGGACCGATCACGCCACCTATCACTCCCGTGGCAATCGAGACCAGCGCAGACAGTGAAGCGATACCGCCGAGTCGTGCTGAGATCGCCATCGCTATCGGCGTGGTGACCGAGCGCGGGGCGAGCGAATGCACGACCGTGACCGGCGCACCGAGTAGTGCTGCAGTTCCCGCTCCGGCCACGATCCCGACGATGCTGCCGACTGTGGCCGCGACGAGGATCGCGCGTGCGTTGCGCTGGATCTCGCCGAGCTGCATGACGAGCGGAACACCGAGCGCCACGACCGCAGGACCGAGAAAGAACGCGAGAATGCTTCCACCGGTGTTGTAGGCCGCGTAACTCGTGCGAGTGAAGTGGAGAATGACGATGACGGCAGCGATCGTGACCAGCGCTGGATTGAGCAGCGCGAGTCGTGTTCGCATGTAGAGCCATCTGCTGAGCAAGTAGATCGCGAGCGTTACCGAGATCCACGCAATTGCACTGAGCGCTGTCACGATGTGCGCTCCAGTCGCTGCACGACGGTGCCGACTGTGAGCAGCACCGCAACAAGACTGAGGACGCCGGCGGCGGCCACCGCTACCCACTGATCGCGCAGCAGGGCCACGTACAACACCAGCGCGACTCCGGCCGGGACATACAGCACGGCGAGATGCCTTACGAGAAATTCCGCCGCGGGACGTACGAGCATGAGCGGCACCACGTGTATCCTGATGCAGAGCGCCAGGAGCGCCATTCCCGCGACACTTCCGGGGATCGGTACGTGCGCGAACGAGACTACTCGTGTGCCGACCCATTGAAACAGGAACAGCACTGCGAGGCCCGCAACGAAGCGCACGGCGCGCAGCGCTGTACGGATCATCGCGATGCGACGAAGCAGTAGCGGGACGCTCGTCGCTATGAAGAAGGTGCGGGCAGTTCGGCGGCGGGTCGTACTCAGCGATAGTTACCGAACTTCAGCTCGACGCCGAAATCCTTGGAGCGCAGAAGCTGGATGGCCGTCTGCAGGTCATCGCGCGACGGCGAGCTCACGCGAACCTGATCCGCCTGGATGGCAGCCTGCACCTTGGGGATCTTCGCTTCCTTGATTGCGGCCGCAACCTTCTTCGCTGTATCGGTGTCGAGCTCCGTCTTGAGCTTGATCTCGCAGCGCACCGTGTCGCCCGCGGCCGGCTTCACCTCGCCGATGTCCATGTTCTTGACCGGCACGCCGCGCTTCACCAGCTTGGCACGCAGAACATCGATGAGCGAGCGCATCTGGAAATCGTTGTCGGCCACGAGGACGATCTGCGCTTCGGCGCGCTCGAGATCGATCGTCGCCTTGGATCCCTTGAAATCGTAGCGCTGCGCGATCTCCTTCTGCGCCTGGTTTATGGCGTTGTCCACTTCCTGCATGTCAACACCAGTGGTCACATCGAACGAGCTGAGCTGTTGGGCCATCTTCTTGATGAATGCTGTCGATTGCGGACGATGCCGAAGCGGCGTATATCACCCCTCGCGCATAACTTACAAGAAAGATGCTGATCTTCGCGCCCAAGTCACGTCCGGCAGCGCTGCTGGTCGCTGCCGTGTCGCTTCCCGGTGGCTGGATGGCGCTCCATGACGCGGTGCTCGTCCCGAGCGAGCGGTAGCCGACCGCGTGACGGCTCCATCCGCGAGATCGCAGCGCTCCGCCCTGCGCGCGCTGAGGCATCCTCACTTCGCGCTGTTCTTCGCTGGCAACCTGCTCTCCAATTGCGGGACGTGGTTCCAGAACATCGCGCTCGCGCTGCTCGTCTATCGACTCACGCGCTCGTCGCTGTGGGTGGGCGTGGTGAACTTCGCGCAATTCGCGGGAGTTCTCTTCCTCATGCCGTGGGCCGGCGCGGCGGCTGACAGGTTCAACAGGAAGCGACTGCTGATCATCACGCAGGTCGGCGCCACGACCGCCAGCGGCGCGCTTGCGCTTCTAGTGGCATTGTCGCACGGGAGCATTCCGGTGATCCTCCTGCTCGCACTCGCGCTGGGCGTGACGACGGCTTTTGCGATGCCAGCGATGCAGGCGATTCTTCCCGCTCTCGTTCCGCGCGAGGAGCTCGGCTCTGCGATCGCGCTCAACGCCGTCACGTTCAATCTGGCCCGAGCGGTCGGCCCGATCGCCGGCGCGCTCGTCGTCGCGCGCCTGGGGATAAGTTGGGCGATCGCCATCAACGCGCTGTCCTATCTCTTCTTCGCCGCCGCACTGCTCGTCATCGAGCCGCGGGAAGGAGAGCGCAGGGCCGCGAGCGCGAAGCGGCCACGACTCATGGACAGCATGAGGATGATGCGCGAGCGCGACCTCGTCGTGCTCTTGTGGGTGGTTGCGGCGATATCCATTGCAATGGATCCGGTGAACACTCTCACACCAGCGTTCGCGACGCAGGTCTTTCATCACGTAGACACCTTTGTCGGCGTGCTCATCGGCGCGTTCGGTTGCGGCGCGGTGCTGGCGTCGGTCGTTCCCGCGGACAATTCGCCGAGGCCGCTGGTGGGGATCGCGAGCATGATGCTGCTCCTCGGTGCGGGAATGATCGTGCTCTCGGTCTCTTCGGTCGTCGCGCTCGGACTCGGTGCGCTCGCTGTCGCTGGGTTCGGCTATCTGGCCGGTCAGACGCGCGCGACGACGCTCCTTCAGCTCGAGGTGTCCGACCGCGAACGCGGTCGTGCCATGGCAATGTGGAGCTTCGCTTTCCTCGGCTCGCGTCCGCTTGCGAGTCTCGTCGATGGCGGTCTCGCCGCGCTGGTCGGAGTGAGATTCGCCACGGTCGCCATGGAGATCCCGGTGCTCGCGGTTGCGGCGATGCTGTTTCGTCGGGCGAATCGCGCGGCTCCCGCGACCGGGTGAGTCGTGCTCAGTCGGAGAACTCGAAGCACGTCTCGATGAGCCACGGAGAGAGAAACGACGATACCGCCCTGAACTCCGGCGAATCGATCACGATTCCTGCGCGCATCGCTGCAGTTCTAAGCGACCCGTCAATCGCTACCAGTGCCGTGCGCGGCGGGAGACGCCCCGTGTAAAGCGCACTGGAGATGGTGCGAGTCGCGCGCCTGACGTCGTCGAGTGTGGTCTTGCCTTCGAGATACAGCGTCAATTCATCGACCAACGCATCGCCCGGCATCGCCACCCCACGGAGAGGAGCGCGATGGTCCGCGCTCTCACGGTGAGATTAGTCACCGCACCGCAGTCGCCACAATTGCTGAATCGAGCCAATGTTGTGCGAAATCAGGACACCTGCAGACGCGGCGAACGCGCGACACTTCGCTCAGCCGCAGAGCACGCTGCCGCCATTCACGTTGAGAATCTCCCCCGTGACGTGTCGCGCGAGCGGCGAGGCGAGAAAGAGAATCGGGCCTGCGATGTCCTCCGGCGTCGCGATTCGCCGCAGCGGAATCGCGCTCGTGATCCTATCCAGTCCGGTCCCGGCGATCGCGGAGCTCACCATCTCGGTGTCCACCCAACCTGGCGCGACGCAATTCACCGTCACGTCGCGCGGCCCGAGCTCGACCGCCAGCGATTTGGTAAACGAGATGACCGCGCCTTTGGTCGCCGCGTAGTCGGCGTGGAACGCCTCGCCACGCTGACCAGCCGTGCTCGACACGAGGATGATGCGGCCGCCTCGCTCGATGCGTCTCGCGACGGCGCGCGTAGTGAAGAAAATCGAATCCAGATTGGCGCGAATCGTCGAGTGCCATTGCTCGTCCGTCATGCGCTCGACAGGAACATCGTCGGGCGGCCAGATACCCGCGTTTCCGACGAAGATGTCGATGCCGCCGAGCGCGTCGGCCGCCGCTGTCACGAGCATCTCGGCGCCTGTCATCGTGCCCGCGTCACCGGCGCAGGTCACAGCGTTGACTCCGAGCTCACGCGCGGCCGCCGCCACTCGCTCTGCATCACTCTCACGCGTCATATATCCAATGGCGACGTCAACACCAGCAGTGGCCAGAAGCCGCGCCGTGGCCGCTCCGATCCCGCGCGACGCACCCGTAATCAGTGCGCGCTTTCCAGCCATGCTTGCTAGGAGGTTTCCTCTGGTCATGCCCAAATCTATGCGCCACTCGCCAACGACTGTCTCGATTGGTTACAGTGGCGCGCGGAGGCGCTCGTCCAGCGCGATCGGAGTTGACGGCTCTCCCTTGCGGATTCGGTGAAAATGCTGGACTCTTGTGACTTAGGCGCCGCGGATCATCACGGTTGGAGGAGGCCATGTCACCTGACTATCCCGACGGAGGGATTGGCTTGAGCGAGCCCGAAGCGCCCGGCTCTGACAGTCGGGATGAGCCCGAGTCGGATGAGCAGGAATCCGCCGAGCAGGAGCGGAGTGATCGTCCGGACACTTCCCACGCGCCCGACCTCACCGCACGATTCTACGTCGGGCTCTGGCTGCCGGCGGCGGGCGCGCTGCTCACGTACTCGATCATGCGCGGGAACTACTGGGCGGCATTCGTGGGCGTCGAGCTGCTGCTCGTCGGCTGGTTCGCACTCGGCAAGCTGTAGGTCGCGCCCGCCCATTTTTTTCGCCACCGCGCTCAGCTAAGCGCGTCCGTCACGTGTGCTTCGGCGGCCTGCGGTCCGTCACGAGAATCGTGATCACTATCCACAGCCCGATCGCGCCCGCGATCACGAATCCTGCGATACCGAGCTGGCGCTGGTATGGCATGAGCATCCCGCTCGCGACGAGAAGGCCCGCGAGTACGAGCCCTGTGAAGATCCTGTTCGCGATCTTCTCCATTCCCTCGAGCTGCTTTAGGAGTTGCGGTGTGTCCACGCGAATCGCGAACTCGTTGGACGCCAGCTTCTGCGAGATCGTGTCGATGCGGTGCGGCAATACGCGCATGAGCGACGCTGCTCCCGCCGCGGTCTCCAGAATGGTGCGCGGTGAGAAGTCGCGCCGCGCACGTTCGTTCGCGATCTCGAGCGCATAGTCGCGCGTTGCCTGCGCCGCGTTGAACGTGGGATCGAGCGCGCGTGTCACCGAGTCGAGATTGAACACGGCCTTCGCAAGGAGGGTCAGCTCGGCCGGCAACACGAGGCCGTGATGATATCCAGCTTCGATCGCTTCGTACAGCACGCGACCGGTCGCGGTATCACTGACGGTGCGATCGACGTTCTGCGTGACGAGCGCCGCCACCTCGCGAACGTATGCGGTGCGATCGAAATCTTCCTGCGGTCGCCCCAGCTCGATCAGCGTCTCGGCCGCTTCCTCTCCGCGATTCTCCGAGATTGCGACGAGGAGTCTGACCACACGCTCACGCAGAGCATCGGAGAGACGCGCGGTCATCCCGAAGTCTATGATGGCGACCTTGGGATCCTCGCGCGCCGCTGGCAGCGACGCCTTCTCTCGCGCTTCCACTTCGACCTGCGCCAGCGGAGTCGCCGCCGCGCGCACTGTTTCGCGTCGATCGCTCGCCTCGAGCTCGGCGGGGGTCAGCGGGTTCTCGCTCTCGCTCGGGAACACCACGAAGAGATTGCCCGGGTGCGGATCGGCGTGGAAGTAGCCGTCCACCGCGATCTGCTGCAGGTAAGCGCGAGCGAGCTCGGTAGCGAGAGTGCAGAAATCGTATTCCGCACGAGTGATCGCGGGGATGTCGTCGATCTTGTGGCCGCGGATTCGCTCGGACGTGAGGACGCGTGATGTCGTGTAAGCTTCGATCACGCGTGGAATGAGGATGTGCGGGAACGTCGCCAGATTGCGCCGGAGCGTCGCCGCGCTTCGTGCCTCGGTGCGATAATCGAGCTCGTCAGTGAGCGCACGCTGGAGCTGCTGAACGACCCCGACGAGATCGAGCCGCCGCCCTGCTGATGTATGCGCTGAGAGAAAGCTGGCCAGCTCGTTGAAGAAGTCGATGTCGTCTGCGAGCTGCTCACGAATTCCGGGACGCTGAACCTTGACTACGATCGATCTGCCGTCGCGTAGCGTTGCAGCGTGCACCTGCCCGAGCGACGCACTGCCGAGTGGCGTCTCATCGAACGAGCCGAAGAGCTTGCTGATGCGTGCGCCGAGCTCCGCTTCTATCACCTGCTCGACGACTTCGGCAGGAAGCGGCGAGACGTCGTCCTGCAGGTGCTCGAGCTCATCGATATAGGCCTGAGGCAGGAGATCGGGCCGCGTCGACAGAACCTGTCCGAGCTTGACGTACGCAGGTCCGAGCTCGACGAGCCGTTCGCGAAACGCTTTGGCATTCGCAGCTACATCGCTTCGTCCACCGGTCTCGTCACGCTGCTCGTCCTGTGGAACGAGTTGGGTGAGCCCCTGCCGCTGAGCTACGTCGCGGAGCCCATAGTTGGTGAAGAGGCCGATGGTGGCGGTAAGGCGCGGGAGGAACTTGGGGGAGAGGATCATCGTCCCGTGCACACAAGCACGGAGCGTGCCCTGTGCGAGCGTGCCCCGAAGGAACACGCTCCAGCGCAGCAGGTAAGGCGCTCTGGCGGTGTGCGCTACTCGTCGGCGCTACTGGTGCGCCTACGGCTGCGCGGCGAAATCCACGAAACCGCGCGTCGGGTCAGTAGAGATGAGCGACACCTTGACCTTGTCGCCCACCTCCAGCCCGTTCTCACCGCGCATCACCCGCCCCTCGACCGGGGGCGCGATGAGCCGCACGAAAGTCCCCTTCGGATTGGCGCCCGTGACTATCGCGTCGAACGTCTGGCCGACCTTGCCGCTCATCGCGACTGCTGCGACTTCCTTACGCACCTGCCGCTCCACCTTGCGCGCCGCATCCTCGCGCTCCGTGCAGTGCGCGGCGATGGTTGCGAGCTCGTCGTTGCTGTAGGGTGGTGCGGCGCTCGCTAGCGCCGCCTTGACCAGCCGTTGCGTCACCAGATCTGCGAAGCGGCGGTTCGGCGCGGTCGAGTGAGTGTAGTCGTGTGTCGCGAGACCGAAGTGCCCTTCGTCAGGAGTTCCGGGGAGATGCAGCACATACACGCCGGGGCCGAGCAGCTTCACGATCGCGAGAGAGAGATCGGGGAAGTGGTCGGGATCAGCGGTGTGTCGCGCGTCCAGGAAGTGACTGAGTGCGAGCGAGTCCGCCACTGGTGGAAGCTTGTAGCCGAACGTCCCCGCGAGCGCAACGATGCGATCCCAACGCTCAGGAGTCTTCACGATTCGGCGAATGGTCGGCGACCCCTTGCTGTCGAGGAACTCCGCCATGGTAACGTTCGCAGCGATCATGAAGTCCTCGATGAGCCGGCTCGCTCGCGTCTTCGGCACGAGCTCGACGTCCACGGTCGCGTCGGGCTTCAGTACTGACTGCGCCTCGATCGTGTCGAAGTCGAGTGCGCCTACCCGCGCGCGCGACGCGCGCAGAAGCTGCGCGACGCTGTCTTGGAGGTGCAGCTGATCCTGAATCGCGGGCGTCGCCGCCTGTGGCGGCGGGCCATCACCATCGAGCCACGCGCCGACGCTGCTGTACGCGAGCTTGGCCTGATTCCGTACGAGGCCGAGATATACATCGCGCTGGGTGACTGTTCCGGCGCTGTCCACCACGAACTCGATGATCACCGATGCGCGGTCATCGTCCTGCACGAGCGACGTCAGATCAGTCGATAGACGCTCGGGAAGCATGGGATACGTCACGACCCCGGTGTAGACCGAAGTCGCGTTAGCCTGCGCGAACTGATCGGTCGCGGATCCCCGCTTGACGGTCGCATCAACGTCGGCGATGGCGACACTCACCCGGACGGTGCCATCAGGGAGACGCGCTGCGACCTCGAGCTGGTCCAGATCGCGTGACGAATCATTGTCGATCGACGACCACGGCAGATCTCGAAGATCGCGCACCGCGCCTGATGGCGGCGCCGGCGGAGTGTCGAGCGCGACCTCGGCGGCCACCGCGGCCGGGACGTCGGGAATGAAACCGTTGTCGAGCATTGCGCGCCGCGCGGCCGCATCGATATCGAAGACTCTGTGCATCCAGAAACGTGTGCGCACCGGCCTCCGTGCACAAGCCGTCTGTCGCAGTGCCTACCGCGTGTCGCGTATCTTTATGCTCTCACCACGCTTTGCACGTCGCGAGGAACGATGCTCGTCATTTCGCAGGAAGAGGTAGCCGCGCTGCTCGACATGCCGCGCTGCATCGCGCTGATGCGCGACACGCTCGCCGCCGTCGCACGTGGCGAGGTGGTACTCCCCCTTCGCACATGGCTCGCGACCGACGACGGCGCGGCCGTGCTTGCGATGATGCCGGCGTACGTGCGCGCCACGAGCTCGCTCGGAGTGAAAGTCATCAGCGCGGGACGATGGCAGGGTGACGGAAGCCGCGACGCGCACCAGGGGGCCGTGCTCCTGTTCGACACGAGCGATGGCTCACTCCTCGCGATCGCCGACGCAACCGCGATCACCGCAATCCGCACCGCCGCGGTCTCCGCCGTCGCGACGGACGTGCTCGCCAATCCGGACGCTGCCGACCTCGCGCTACTCGGTGCTGGTACTCAGGCCGCGACACATCTCGAAGCGATCGTGTCGCTGCGCAAGCTGAGCCGCGTGCGCGTCTGGAGCAGATCACTCGACCGCGCAACTGCCTTCGCGCAGCGCGCATCGGCGCGGCACGCCATCGATGTCGAAGTCGCCGATTCCGCGCACGACGCGACGAGCGGCGCGTCCATCATCTGCACGGTCACGTCGTCCCCGACTCCAGTGCTACAGCGGTCATGGGTCTCCGATGGCGCGCACATCAACGCAGTCGGATCGAGTGTCTTGCGTGAGCGAGAGCTCGATGGCGCTACGATCGCGGCGTCAGAGCTCTTCGTGGACCGGCGCGAGTCTGCGGTGAACGAAGCTGGCGACCTGCTTCTCGCCATCGCCGAAGGCGCGGTGACGAGCGATCACATCAGGGCGGAGCTCGGTGACGTGATCGTCGGGCGTGCGCGCGGCCGCAGCTCGCCTACGAGCATCACCGTCTTCAAGTCGCTTGGCTTGGCAGCCGAGGATGTCGCCGCGATGCGCGCGATCTATGAGCGGGCACGCGACGAACGTCGCGGGACGGAAGTGGATCTTGGCGGACGACGGCACATGAACGTCGCGTTGTCGCCGCGGCGCGACTAGCCGACCGGAACGTATCCCCGGCCACGCGCCGAGACTGGCCAGCTCGTCTCTACGCGCGACTCGCGGATACCGTAGACGATGTCGTTGAGATGGACGACTATGCAGACGTGGTTGGGGATCACGCGCACTCTGTCGCCCACACGCGGTCTCCATTCCGTCGCGGACAGATCGAGAATGCCGTGCTCCTCCGACATCGACTTTACGACGACTTCGGGGTGCTCGAGCAGTTGGCCGAAGCCCTCGCCATCCGCGCCACGAATCGGCTCGCGTCCGAGCGACTTCGAGCCGGCGTCGATGACCGCCTGCCCCGGCACCGCGGTGCTCACGACCGTCGATAGCACCGTGAGCGCGCAGTCGCTCCACTCGCATGCGCCGACGAGAGCCGTGGTGCGATCGTTGTAGACGTAAGTGCCAGGCCGGAACTCGGTCACGCTCGACAGCTCGTGCGTGCGCCATAGTGTCGGCGTCGATCCGCCACTCACCACGCGCGGCGACAGACCGGCGTGGTTGAAGCGCTCCACCGTTTCGCGGAGCTCCGAGTCCAGCTTTCGCAATGCTTCCGACTGCTCGCCCACCGGCGCACGAATGTGTCCCGGATAGAACGCGATGCCGTCGAACTCGAGCGCGGTCGCGTCGTCCACCTCGCGCGCCAGCGCTATCGCCGCTGCCGAGCTCCTGACTCCCACACGGTGCATTCCCAGATCGAGCTCGACGTATGCCTTGACCGTGCGGCCCGTCGTGAACGCCGCGCGATCCATCGCGTGGATGCTTTCCACCGAGTCGAGCGCGACTGTGAGCGTCACGTTCTCAGGGAGCGCGGCGAGCCGGCGCGCTCGCACTGCATCGGCCGGCGGATACGCGACGAGGATGTCGTCGCAGATCTGGCTCATCACCTCCGCTTCGTACGGCGTCGCGCAAGTCAATCCGGTCGAGCCCGCCTCGAGCTGCATCAATGCGACACGCTCGGACTTGTGGGTCTTGACGTGCGGGCGCAGCGACAGACCATGACGCTCCGCATACGTCGCGGCACGCGCCACGTTCCCCGCGAGCCGATCCAGATCCACTACCGCGGCCGGCGTCTCGATCTCGTCTACGTACCGGTCGCCGCCGAGCATGTCAGCTTGCGGTTGCTACCTGACGCTGCGGCATCGGCGAACCGTTCCGCATCGCGTTCGCGACATCCGCGAAGTAGGTCGTGATGTAATCCTTGATGGCTGCATTGATCGCGACAGCGGCAGCGAGATATCCCGGCGCATTGTTCGTCGCGGCGTTCTGGCGTGGATCTGCGACGTCGGCAGGGTGGAAGATCGCGTGGCGGCACTGCCGCAGCGCCTCCACATCCACCTTCTCGAGCTCCGCATCCACCCGCTCGTCGCTCAGCCTCACACCGGTGTCGACGCCGAGCCACGATTCGATCGTGACGTAGGTCAACCCGACGAAGAGCAGCGTCCCCGCGGTGCTTATCTGATTGTCGCTTGGCTCCAGCTTCACGAACGCGAGAGCTTCCTCATCTTCGTTGAACGTGACCTTGAGATCGGCGCGCACCATCGCGCGGAGAATTGCCTGGGTCCTCACGTACGAGGCAGCAACCGCGACGTGAGCGCGGTATACCGGGTCATCCCACGGATTCATCATTCCTCTGAATGTATCCGGGCCGGGCCGATGCGTGAGCCCCCGCGCCAGCCTCATCATTCCTTTGCTGGGCGCGGTTTGACAGCGCACGCCGGTCGGCGTACCCTTCGCGGCCCGCACGGTCAAACTCATTGCCAGCGCTCACCCAACCGGCCACTCCAACAGCCAGAGAGTCCCACCGCGGACTGTGGCGCTCGTACACGATCCTTGCGATCGGCGTCGTCGCCATCGGATGGTCGGCAATCTTCGTCCGGCTTGCGCACATGCCCGGGCTCGCCTCGGCGTTCTACCGAGTGTGTGTCGCGTCGGCAGTGCTGCTCCCCGTCCGCGCGGCACGAGGAGGCGAATGGCTCCGCGGCGCCACCTTCTGGCTCGCAGTGCTCGCCGGAGTCTTCTTCGCCATCGACGTAGGCTTCTTCAACTCCGCAGTCATCCTCACCTCCGCGGCCAACGCCACACTGCTCGGCAACAATTCGCCACTGCTGGTGGCGCTTGGCGCATGGATCCTCTTCAAGCATCGCCCCGGCGGACGCTTCTGGGTCGGACTCGCACTCGCGCTGGTTGGAAGCACAACGATCATGGGCGGCGACGCACTCAGACACGCTTCATTCGGATGGGGCGACGTGATGGCGGTCCTCGCCTCGGTCTTCTTCGCCGCATACATCCTCACTACTAACCGCGTCCGCACCACCGCCGACACACTCACCCAGACCACGGTCGCGGTCGCCGCAAGCGCCGCCACACTCTTCCTCATCTGCATCGCCGGCCACGTCAGACTCACGGGATACCCACTCCCCTCGTGGGCTGCCGTCATCGCGCTCGGGCTGATCTCCCAGATCATCGGATACCTCGCGGTCACCTATGCCCTGGGACACCTCCCCGCAACGGTCACTTCAGTCGGCCTCCTCGGCCAGGCCCCAATCACTGCTCTGCTCGCTGTACCAATACTCGGCGAGCGGCTCTCGATGCCGCAGATCATTGGTGGAGTTCTGGTGCTCGTCGGGATCTACGTCGTTAACAGAGCGTCCGACTGACGCGTAGTATTCGCAGCTGCGATGCGCCAAGCTCTCAACTCTCCGCCGAGGATCTGATCGCACACCGCTCCAGCCAGACAGCGCCGCGCGCGGGCCGCCGTACCGTCGGCAGCGCGCTCGCTCGCGGGATCGCCGCAGCAATCGGCTGCGCGGCGGCTGCATGCGCGCCGATGCACTCGTCGTCGCCGCGCCAAGCGTACGACGTCGTGATCACCGGTGCGCGCGTGGTCGACGGCACTGGCAATCCGTGGTATCGCGCCGACGTCGCACTCGCTGGCGACAGAATCGCGGCCATCGCTCCTCACATCGACCCGTCATCAGCCAGACGCGTGATCCGTGCCGACGGGATGGTCGTCTCGCCAGGGTTCATCGACATGCTCGGCCACTCCGAGTATGCGATCCTTACCAACCCTCACGCTGTCTCCAAGATCACTCAGGGGATCACGAGCGAGATAACTGGCGAGGTCGATTCGCCGTGGCCCAATACAGTTGTCGGCGCGCCGGCGCCGAAAGGGCAGCCGTGGCACTCGCTCGATGGATACTTTCGCCACCTCGAGGCGAACGGCACGGCGATAAATCTCGGGACCTACGTCGCGGCGGGCTCCGTGCGCCGCGCAGTGATGGGCGACGCGTCCCGGCATCCGACCGCCGCAGAGATGAGCGCCATGACCGCTCTCGTCGATTCGGCGATGCGCGACGGCGCGATGGGCTTCAGCACCGGTCTAATCTACCCGCCCAGCACTTTCTTCTCGACCGGCGAGATCACGACTCTTGACGCGAGCAGCGGCGGCATACGGCGGCGGCTACGCATCGCACATTCGCAGTGAGGGCGACGGATTGCTCGACGCGATCCGCGAGGCGATCACGATAGGCCACGACGCGGGAACGTGGGTGGAGATCCGCCACCTCAAGTCGCACACGCTCCCGCAGATGGTGAAAGCGATCGCCATCATCGACTCCGCTCGCGCTGCCGGCACGGACGTGACCGCCGATCAGTACCCGTACACCGCGAGTGGAACGGGCCTGAGCGCGATACTGCCGACGTGGGTGCAGGCCGGTGGTGTCGATTCGATGCTCGCGCGACTACGCGACCCGAGCGTGCGCGCACGACTCCACGCGCTCATGCGTGACAGCAGCACCGGAACTCCGCACGGCGCGTCGTACACGATGGTGAATGAGGTCACGACGGACTCGCTGCGCAAGTACGAAGGGAAGCGCCTGGAAGAGATCGGCCGGATGCGCAACGAGGATCCGTACGACGCTGCATACGACATTCTCATAGCTGATAGCGGTCGCACGAGCGCGATGTATTTCTCGTGGAACGAGGACGCACTTCGACTCGTGCTGCGGCAGCCGTGGGTCTCCGTCGGGCAGGATGCCGGCGTCGCGACGCCGGATGCGCCCGGCGCACCGCCGGGACGCGAGCACCCGCGCGCATTCGGAACCTTCCCGCGCATACTTGGCCGCTACGTGCGCGAGGACTCGGTGATCTCTCTCGAGTTCGCGATCCGGAAGATGACGTCGCTCGCAGCGCAGCGCGTCGGTCTCCACGACCGCGGCCTGCTCGAGCCGGGCATGTACGCGGACGTGGTGATCTTCGATCCGCGCACGATCATCGACCGCTCGACATACGAAGTCCCGCGCGTCACAGCGGCCGGCGTGCAATACGTGTTCGTCAACGGAGTCGCGGTGATCGACGACGGCACGGTGACGGCAGCGCTGCCTGGCCATGCGTTGCGCGGTCCTGGGTACAGACACTGAGCGAATAGTCGTCGATCTTGCTCGTTGCACGGCCCAGTGGTATGATCGGCCGTCGCAGATACAGCGTCCCGCACGCCTACCTCTCCTTCCCTTCACTCCTGCCCAATGCTGCATGACACGCTCGCGCACGAAGCTGTTAGCGATTGCGTCGCTTTCTTCGCGCTACTTGTATCGGCGTACGAGCGCATCGCGCACGCGCTGCAGGGTGCTCATTGCTGGTCCGTTTCCCTTCCCTGAGCGAGCTGCCGATGCTGATGACGCTCGTGGATTCCGGCGCGTGTCGCAGCTGGTCCCGAGCAACCGAACGCAGCCGCTGGTGGTAGCGCTACGCTTCGCGCCGGCCGGCGACCTGATTGGAGTTCGAGAGTTGCGCAGGACGGCGGCCTCGTCGCCCGACAGCGCGCTCGCGGTCGGCAAGGCGATAGGTGCGGTCGTTTTGCCGCAGGACCCGGGCTGCTCGCTTGGTCCGTGAGACTCGTCTTCGCTCCGCGAGTCAGGGTGGCGATTGGAGTGTCGAGCGATCCGTCTACTGCAGCCCCGGCCTGCGCACTCCGGCAGGGGCCGGAAATGCTTACATCAAGCTGCAGTCACGGCCGGTCCAGCAACGTCAAGGCGCCCTCACGCGGACGGTCGCTGTGTACCTGGCAACATCGAGCAGCGCGGGTCACGCGGAGCGACCGCCTCAGCTCAGGGTGAGCGTCGAGGCCAACGGGCAGGTCTGACGTCGTGGTGGCCCAATCGTCGCGGAGCGCGAGCATCGACGCAGGCGGTCGACCGGATGAAGGCCGAGCACGTTTATCCCCGCCACGATCGACGGCGAGCCGACGGCTGGGACCGTGCGAATCCCGTAGAAGCGTTGAACCCGAGCCGTGCGCGAATCGGCTCAGGAGCGTTGCCTTTGTCTGGCTCAGCCGCCGTGCGTCGAGCCGCCGAAGATGCGTCGCATGGCGTCCGTAGCTCCGCGCAGTAGGATTGGCGTGTCCAATCTCCCCGTATTCCACAGCGTGAACGAGCGCCGCGCCGTCGGCTGGACGGTGCGCTGGATCCTTGGATAGACAGCTCATCACCAGATCGCACATCCAGCGTGGAGTGCGCGTCTCCCGCGTCGATAGCGCTGGCGGCCGCTCGGCGATGTGCGCAGCGATGAGCTTCTGTGAGGTGGTGGCGCCCGGGAACGGGTGATGGCCGCAGATCATCTCGTACGCCACGACGCCCCACGAGTAGACGTCGGTGCGCGCATCCACCGCGTCACCCGTCGCCTGTTCTGGCGCCATGTAGGCGGGCGTGCCGAGTGACGTGCCGATGCGCGTGAGGTGAATGTCTTCAGGCGCGAGCGATTCGTTCGATTCGTGGATCGCCCGTGCGATGCCGAAGTCGGTGACCGTCGCGGACTCGCCGCAGAGCAGAATGTTGTCAGGCTTGACGTCGCGATGAATGATGTCGGCCTCGTGAGCGGCGGCGAGCGCCTTCGCCACGTCGCCCGCGAACTGCACTGCTTCCACGTACGGCACTCGCCCGCGCGCGAGTCTGGCCCGCAGCGTCTCGCCGTGAACGAAGGGCATGATGTAGTAAGGCACGTCGTCCTGAGTGTGCCCTGCGCTCAGGACCGGCACTATGTGCGGCGACTGCAGCGTCGCGGCAGCATGGACCTCTCGCGCGAACCGCTGCGCCGATACGCCCGAGGCAAGCGCGGGGATGAGCGCCTTCACCACCACGGCGCGCTCGAGCCCGTTGTCCTGCGCGAGAAAGACGCGAGACATCCCCCCGCCGCCAAGCTCACGCTCCAGCGTGTAAGCGGCGCCCAGCGCGAACTGCAGTGACGCGTGAAGATCGTCGTCCACGAGCCGAAGTTACGGTCGCGCTCGCCCGTCCGCAAACCGCGCCGCGCGATCAGCTCACGACGAGTACCACACCCTCACGAACTGATACCACTCGTTCACGGCAGTCATCGCCTCCGCCGTCTCCACGCGGCCGTCGCGGGTGCCGAGCTCCTTGTCCTCCCAGATGTTCGGCATGACGACCGTCTCCACGCTCGTCACCGATATCCCCGAACTGGTCACCCACTCGTTCGCCGCCTTCACCGCGTCGTCGAACGTCTCGTACTTCTCGGCGTGGAGCAGGCCGCCGGAGCTGATACGGTGCGGTGCGAAGTCGCGGTAGCTGATCATTGAGTGGAATCCGATTTGGCTGACTGTGATGGGTGAGCGCTGTCGGCGTGAGCGCTGTCGGCATGTGCGACTGTCACTGTGAGCGCTGTCGGCGCGCGACGCGTCCTTCGCTGCGTGTGCGTCGAGAATGTTGAGCTTCCGTCGTAACACCTGCTCTGCCTGGGCGTAGAACGCGCGGAGGTTCTCTTCACTCGTGACGGTCTCACGCAGATAGTTGTCGGCGGTGCGAAGCGCTGCGCCCGCGTCGCCCCCGCCGTTGTTCGCCGCCTGCATCACCGACTGTATTCCCGTGCGGCTGTCCTCGCGAAAGCGGTCCTGCGTCGTGTAGGTGAGCGATAGAACCGACACGGTCTCGTAGTCGAGATGCGTGAGCGCACCGGTCGCGAGCGCCGTCTGCCACGCCGTCTCGAGAAGGTTCGGCGGTCGCAGTCCGTCGATCCCGACCTCGTTCTCGAAATCCGTCTCGCTCTTGGCAGCGTGGCTCTTCACGAGCCCATCGACCATCGTGCGAATCCCGCGGTGATACGGCAGGATGTCGTCGATACGTGCCTCGTTCTGCTGGATCTCGGTGAGGAAGTTCGACAGCGACACGATCGCGAGCTCGTGAGCCGCGCGGTTCTGCTTCCACTGATCGACCCACAGCGCGAGCAGAATGCTGATGACGATCGCGATCGACTGCACGATGACTTCGCCCAGCCATGCTGGCTTGCGCATCTGTCGCTGCTGCCTGTAGCGCCGCTACCGGAGTGGGTAGCCCGGGTCCGACGGAAGCTTGCCGTCTATCCTCAGCACCTTCATGTCGGATGTCACGGCGGACGCCGGGATGAACGCGATCGATCCCTTGATCGCGCCGATGAGGCTCACAGCCATGTCCGTGCTGTAAACGATCTTCGGGCCACCGGCGATCTCTGCCCTGAACATCTTCCCGATCCAGTACTGACGAAACTCGTCCTCGTCCATCTTGTAGATCTTGTTGAGCACGACGTTGCGCTCGTGCGCGGTTGGCGCTCTGACGAGGAGCGTGACCTTCGAGTGATCGGGCCAGAACTGCTGCTCACCGAGGAAGATGCGTCGCAGCTCCGAGAATGAGACGTCGCTGACCGCGGTCTGCGGATGAACCACTATCGCGACAGCCTGCCCAGCAGCCGCTTGCCCGCGCGCGGTCGCCGAGAAGCCGCAGAGCAGCGCGAGCGCCGCAAGCGCTCCGAACATCGCGCCCCGCGCGCGTGAGTAGAGAATCGTGATCATTGCTTCATCGACGTGCGGTCGCCTCCGCCGCCACCGATATCGGGCACGGTGAAAGTGACCTGCGCATATGCGCCGTTCGACCAGTCGTGGTTCTGGAACTGCTCTCGTCGGTACTCACCCTTGAGCGCGGCGAAGTCGCTGAAGTCGTAGCGAACGCCAGCGATTCCGCCCTTGTAGCCCAGTGCGAGCGGCGCGAAGATGACGTCGTTCTTGGCCGTCTCCAGTCGCTCGGCGCGCAGATACGGCTTCCATTGATGCGCCGCACCAGTGAGCCGATACGCCACCTGAACGTAGCCGGCGTCGTTGCCCGTCGACGGTCCACCCGCGAGCGGGGAGTGCTCGACGTGGTCATACTCGGCGATGAACTCGGGGCGCTCACTCTGCCACGTGACGTACGCGGAAGCAATTCCCTCGTTCGCGCCGGGCTCTGATGGCGGAGTGACCTGATCGTGGTAGTAGCCGGCTCCGACCTGCATTCGGAACAACGCCGCGGGCCTCGCCGACAGTGCCAGTGTCCACGCGCGGTTCTGGTTGACGTCGCCGGCGTCGCCTGCGCGCGCGATGTTCGCGCCGCGCCCGTTTCCCACGCCGACCATGTAATCGAGGCCGAGCCCGTTGGCGGGAAGACTTCCCTCAGCCATCGCGCCGACGAAGTGCGTGGGGATGAAATCACTCCCGTACTTCACCGCCTCGGGGCGCGCGACGGTGGTCTGCAGCCAGGTGCCGTGGTGGAACGCAGTGTTCCAGTAGCCGATCGGCGTGTGGTACCGGCCGGCGGAGAGCTTGAAAGCATCGCTGAAGTCGTAGCGCAGGATGGAACGCTCGACCTCGATGGCGTAACCAGTGGATTGTGCGGTCGCGGTGACTTCGCTGAAGAACGTCAGCCTGTCGTTGAGCGAGGCTATGACGTGCCCAACGAGCTGGCCCAGCATGAACCCTGACGGGATCTTGCGGTCGGTGGCCACATAGTCCGCGTCACCGAAGAGCATCGCGTGTACCGAAGGGCCCGACGACGCATCCTGCCCGAGCGCCGGATGCGATAGTGCGAACAGCGAGACGAATCCGAGTGGAGCGACTGTGATGAGCCGTCGCAGAGCCATTGTCGATTTTGACGAGGTACGGGATGCGTGATCCGCAATGACGCGGTCCGTCGCGAGGGGAGAACGTACGAGGTGCCGGGTGTGCGCCGCAAGGCCGACGCTGGCGCGCTCCATGCGTTCCCACGGCACGATCCAGAACGCGATGCGAGGACTCAATGCCGACGGCTCGATCACCACATACTGCGACGAAGGGAGTGCGTTCGACCGCGAGCGGAGCCATGCGCTGCCGGAAGAAGTTCCTGCGCTATTTTCCGCGCGGCTTTCGCGACCAGAAGTACATCGATTGGGAGCGCGGCTACAAGTGGACCGCGCACGAGCAGTGGCGCGAGCTATTGAGCGAGGCAGAGCTGCGACGAATGGTCGATGCGGGTGACTACGGCGAGATCGCGGCGCGCGCGGTGAGGATCGAGTCGCGCACCAATCTTCTCTTCTCGTTCGAGAAGATGGCGCTGCGCGACGCGGTGAAAATGCGCGGCGGCGCTCGCATGTTCGCCGAAGGGACTGTTGGATCTGCTTCACGGTACGGGCAATGAGGATGAGAAGTTCGACAGGTGGTGCGGCGTGTTGAGCACGCTTCCGCGAAGACAGACGCGAGTACTCACCTGGCCGCTGGCGACAGTGTTCGGCTTCATCGCGCTTCCCAAGATCCACTTCTTCCTCAAGCCGATGGTGACACGACGCGCAGCTGAGAAGTACGGATTCGATCTCGAGTACAACTCGCGACCATCGGCGGCGAGCTACGGCAAGGTGCTCGGTCTGGCGCGCACCGTGAAGCGTGACCTTAGTGATCTCGCTCCGCGCGACATGATAGACATTCAGTCATTCCTCTGGGTGCAGGGATCTGACGAATATCCCGACTGACGCGGCTTGCTCGACGCGTACCGCCGCAGCGCTCGCGCTCTCCGCGATGATCGCATGCGCACCGCACGCTCGCACGCGCAGCGCTCCATCCGACACATTCGCCCCACTACACGCTCCCGCTCTGTACGATGTGAGCCTCGAGACCAGCCGCGGCGCTGTCGTCGTCGAGGTTCACCGCGATTGGGCGCCACGCGGCGCTGACCGATTCTACACATTGGTGCTTCATCACTTCTACGACGGGCAGCGGTTCTTTCGCGTCCGTGCTGGCTTCATCGCGCAGTTCGGTATCAATGGTGATCCGGCGATCGCAGCCGCATGGCGTGAACAGCGCCATGCCCGACGATCCGGTCAGGGTGAGCAACGCGCGTGGCACGCTCGCGTACGCCATGACTGGGCCGGGGACGCGCACTACCCAGATCTACATCAATCTCGCGGACAACTTCCAGCTCGACGCGCAGGGCTTCGCGCCGTTTGCGAGAGTCGTGAGCGGGATGGACGTGATCGACAAGCTCTACTCGGGTTACGGAGAATCTGCCGGTGGTGGGATGCGCGGCGGCAAGCAGGACTCCCTCTTCAGCGGCGGCAACAGCTACTTGAAGCGCGACTTCCCACGGCTCGACTACATAGTCCGCGCTACGGTGATCGAGCCCTAGCTGCGCCGGCCGGAAGCATCCTGGCATGCCGCCCTGCCGTTGTGGTACGACCGTTGCTCTTGTGCGCACTCTGGGTGAGTGAGTGGCGAACGGAGTCGTGAATCCGGGTTCCGCTCTACGCAGCCCGAGCGCCAGCTTCGCGAACGGTCACCAGTTAGATCCCATCACCGAGAGACCAACATGGATAGCCGCAAGACAGCCCTCACGCTCGCAGTCATCGCTCCGCTCATCCTCGCTTCTGCCTGCAAGAAGTCCGACGGAGCGGCAGACAGCACCGCGAGCGGCCAGGATACTGTCATCACCACGCACGCGGTGCGCGACACGACGGTGGTCAAGTCTGACACGACCATCCACACCGACACGGTCAAGGCAACCCACCACGACAGCAACGCGACGAAGCCGTAAGCTCCGCCGCGTTGTGTGAGTGAACGATGCTGCGGGCGAGATGAGTTTCTCGCCCGCACTATCGCGCGTTACATCGTGATCTGCGGCTGGCCCGCCGCCCTGCGTCTCGCGTTGAGCTCAGCGAGCCCACCGCTCTCGAGCACGTTCCACTGACTCATCGCTGCACTTGCCTGAGCGCGCGCGCGATCGGCCGCAGCCACGTCCGCCGCGGTCGGAGTCACATCTGCGCCCTGCATCGCCATCGCCGCGGCCATCAGTGCGTTGCTCGCACTCTCCAGATTTGGCGGCGCAGGTGGTCCGCCGCGTCCGAAGCCTCCAAAGCCGCGTGCGCCAGCGCCGACTGGCGCCGGTGCGAGTGCCTCGACCTTCCCCCTGAACGCGGTCGCGACGCTATCGTGCTCGCCGCCAAGCTTCCCCACCAGCTCGCGTGCGCGCACGTACTCCGCGTGCGTGGCAACTGCTTCATCGTAAAGCTGCCGCGATAGCGACGCGAGCTGCTCGAGCCCCGCCGCAGGCGTCGTCACGCGCGGGTCCAGCACGAGCGTGAGCGGTTGAGTGTAAGTCTTCCCATCGACCGTGAGCCGCACCGTGTAGCTCCCCGCCGGTGCCCACGGAGAGTTCACCGTCGGATACGTGCGATGTGGCACTGCGCCAGTCGCCGCCTCGTCGCCTCCGCGGCCGCCTCCAGCGCCAGGGATCGGCTGATAGTGCATGTCCCAGCTGAAGCGGTGGAATCCCGCCTGCGTCGATATCGTCATCGCAGGCGCGGGCCAGTAGAGCGGCAGACCGCAGTCGGGCGCGCCGGGATTCTGCTGACACACTCGGTTGTACGCCGCCGGATCGCGACCAGGATCCGGATTCGGAGCTCTGTCCTGGCTCGTGTAGGAGCGAATCACCTTCCCGCTCGCGTCGAGCACCTCGAGCTTCACCGGTGACGCGCTGTTGCTCCCGAGGTAGTAGTCGATGATCGCGCCCGGCGGTGGATTCTCGCCCGCTGGAAGCTCGGGCGGCCACGGCGTCGGATCGTTGCCACCGAACCGAATGCGGACCGCTGTCTCAGGTCTGTACAAGTACGCGCTCCTCGCCGCGCGCGCGTCGGCTTCCTGTCGAAGCGGAGTCACGTCGTCGAGGATGTAGTAGCCGCGACCATGCGTGCCGGCGATCAGATCCGAGCACAAACACGTGCTGTCGTCCTTCACCTGTAGATCGCGCACCGAGATCGCTGGCATGTCGAGTCTCAGCGACTGCCAGTGAGCGCCGTCGTCGAACGACACCCACACCTGAGTGTCCGTCGCGGCGTACAACAGCCCCGGCTTGCGCGGATCTTCGCGAATCGAATTCGCCACCGCGCCCGGCGCGATGCCGTTGTCGATCTCGGTCCAGGTCTTTCCGCCGTCGTGCGTCTTGTAGAAGTGCGGGTTCATGTCGTCGAGACGCAGCGTGTTGGCTGCAGCGTACGCGGTCTTCGTGTCGAAGTGCCCCGCGTCCATGTTGAAGATGCGCGTCCACGGCTTGATGCTCGCCGGAGTCACGTTGCTCCAAGTGGCCCCGCCATCACTCGTCGTCTGAATGTTGCCATCGTCGGTGCCGGCCCAGATCACGGTCGCGTCGCGTGGGGATGGGGACAGCGCAGTGATGGTTCCTTGCGGCGACGGCTTCACACCGCTCGCGTACTTGCCCGCGTTCGCCGGAACTTCCCACGTCTGCCGCGCGAGGTCGGGGCTTATGCGCGTCCAGCTGTGGCCGTTGTCGGTGCTCTTCCACACCACGTCCGACACGTAGTACAACACGCGCGGATCGAGTGGCGACCACGCGATCGGCATCGTCCGCACGTTGCGGTTGAATGTGTCACCGTTGGGATCGCGTCCGCTCATGTCTGGGCCGACGAGCGTCGTCTGCCCCGTCTTCCGATTGTAGAGCGACACGTTGTTACGCATGCTACCGAATACGAGATCAGGATCCTTCGGATCTGGCGCGGCGACTCCGTACTCCTGGATGTTCACCGGATGCCAGTCGTGGAAGGTGATCTCACCGTCGGGCGAGCGACTCTCCACGCACGCCGATCCTGAGTCCTGCTGGCCGCCGCAGACGCGGTACGGAAATGCGTCGTCGGTCGAGACGTGATACATCGCAGCGGTCGGTTGGTTGTACCAGTTGCTCCACGAAACACCGCGGTTCGCCGACACGACGCCGCCCTGGTCCGACACCACGAGCAGAATGTCTGGATAGTTGGGGTTGATCCACGTCTTCTGGTAATCGTCGCCGCCCGGCGCGCCGCGCACTGCTGACCAGGTGATGCCGCCATCCTCCGTGCGCCACAACACGGTGGATGAGCTGTAAACCACGTTCTCGTTCTTCGGATCGACAGCGATCGTCGGGAGATCTCCGCCGCCTATGCGGATCATCGGACGCGGATCCTGCTGTCGTGCTTCCGCGCTCGCTGGTGCGTCCTGCACCGCCATGTGCCAGTGCTCTCCGGCGTCAGTCGACTTGTAGAGACTCACGGCGCCGTTGCCGCCCCGCCCCCCTGCACTCGCCGTCGCCCCAGCCACCGTTGCGTAAATCACATTGGGATTGCTCGGCGCGATCGCCAGATTTGCCTGAATCACTCCGGCCGGAAGCCCATCGGTAATCGGCTTCCACGTGCTGCCACCATCGGTCGACTTGTAGATGCCGCCGCCAGTTCCGCCGAACGCGCCGTTCTCCGAGAAGCCCTGCTGCTGCTCCCACAGGGTCGCGTAAACGATGTTGGGATTACGCGGATCGATGCGGACGTCGTTGGCGCTCGTGTACTCATCCTTGTAGAGCACCTTCTGGAAAGTTCTTCCGCCATCAGTCGACCGAAACACGCCGCGCTCGGCGTTGGGTCCGTACGGATGGCCGAGTGCCGCGACGAAGATGCGATCCGGATTTGTGGGATCGACGTCGATCATCGCAATCATCTGCGTGTCGGTGAGGCCGAGGTGTGTCCATGTTCGTCCGGCGTCGACCGACTTGTAGACTCCGTTGCCGGTCGCGAGATCGGGGCGAATGATTCCCGCGCCTGTACCCACGTATATGATGTTCGGGTTCGTCGGTGCGACGGCGATCGCGCCAATCGACCCTGTCGATTCGTTATCGAACAGCGGCGTCCAGTTGGAGCCATAGTCGGTGGATCGCCACACTCCGCCGTTGTCGAAGCCGATGTAGAACACATTCGGCTGGCTCGGCACCCCGGCGAGCGCGCGAGCGCGGCCGGCACGCACCGGCCCGATCTCGCGCCAGTGCATCTCTGAAAAACGCTCGGGCGATTGCGCGCCGAGCGTCGTGGGTACCGTGAGAGAAGTGAGTGTGAGCGATGCCGCGGCGAGTGATGCCGCGGCGGCCGCGAAGCGAGAGAGAGACGTGCGCACTTGGAACGCCTTCCTGGGTGAGCGGGAATACATCTGACCGAGAGAGGAATTCTAACGCGCAGTCTCCGGCTCGGATACGACGCGGAGTGCGCGCGGCCAGTCGCGGATCGGTGTCTCGGAATCGTTTGCACGGTTCGATCGTGACCACGCGACGGAGATCGGAGGCGTTGCGGCGTCGCAACAAGGTGCCGGGTCGATTCTACAGGTAATCGTCGCCCATGCCTGCATCGCTACTTTCCAAACATGCGTCGCGCCGTTAAGTCGTTACGGTGCATGGGCTTACAATCTCTCAAGTGTTTCCCATTTCCGTGCTCGGATTATGCACTGCCGGCCGGCACAACCGCTGATCGAGCCCGCGCCGCCTGGCCTCCGCAATCCAGAGCCGCTCGACGACTCGAACCATGAAGCGCACAATCTTCCAACGAGATCTGAATGAAGACGTCGAGTCGTATCGCCATGATCGGAACCGTCGCCGCAATGGCGCTGGTTCCAGCGATGGCTCAAGCGCAGTTCGGCACCATGTCGTATCAGTACTTCGAGGTAGCGAACAACTCGACCAACCACGACTTCCAACGTGGGATCGACGGCGGGATCGTCACCGGCCTCGTGCAGAACACGCTCGGGCCCGACGGCCTGCCCGTGGTTACCGCCAAGGGCGCCTCAAACTATGGCGCGTCGGGACCGATTACCCAGGTCAACGGCAGCGGTGAGCTCCAGTGGTGGACGACGCCTGACCCGAGCAATCCCACTGGTACGGTCGCGACGCCGTTCCCGAGCACGATGAGCAGCAATTTCTTCCCTACCAACTCATCGGGCAACTCGCAGTTCTTCCGCACCGCGATCTTCACCGGAACGTTCACGTCGAATGGCACCACGACGTTCAGTTATACCCTCGGGTCGGATGACGACTCGTGGCTCTTCATCGACAATCACCTCGTAGCGGATGACGGCGGTGTCAAAGCCAACGATCCCACCACTACCAGCATCGGAACTCTGAGCGCCGGCCCTCACACCGTCGAGATCTTTTTCGCCGACCGGCACACCACCCAATCCGGCATCACGTTCGATCCGAGCTTCACCATCACCTCGACCCCGGAGCCGGCAAGCCTGACGCTCCTCGGAACAGGACTCATCGGACTGCTTCCGCTCGTCCGTCGTAAGAGGAACCAGGCGTAGCAAATCGCTCCAGCGGGACCTGAGAGGCCTGCACCGGTTTCGGTGCAGGCCTCTCTTCGTATGCGCACCATGGCGCGCCAGCGACATCGCCTCTGCATCCGTAGTTTCTTCAGAGTCCAGATTTCCGCAACCGCGGCGCGCCCGACGCTTCCTATAGTGTTGCCGTCGATCCACCGCGACCTCCGCTGCTCCGATACCAGTCATGATCACTGCGCGCATCCTCGTCGCCGCGCTCGCGGCTTCGTTTCTCCCTCAACAGCCCGCGCGAGCGCCTCGCGATTCGGTCTCCCCACTCACTTCACTGTCCGAGCCGAGTGTGTCGCCGGACGGGAGAGAGATCGCCTTCGTCTCCGGAGGGTCCGTCTGGACCGTCGGCGCGAACGGCGGAGATGCGCGCATTCTCATTGCGGATCCTGCCACCGCTTCTCGCCCGCTCTACTCGCCCGATGGCAGCCGGATCGCGTTCGTCTCCACGCGCACCGGCAACGGTGACGTGTACGTTCTCACACTCGCCTCGGGCGAGCTGCAGCGTATCACCTTCGACGATCAGCCGGAGCAGCTCGATGCGTGGTCGCGCGACGGCAAGTGGCTTTACTTCTCCTCGTCGCGCGAGGACATCTCGGGGATGAGCGACGAGTACCGCGTCCATTCCGACGGCGGAACGCCCATGCCCGTCGCCGCCGACAGGTACGCTGCAGAATTCTGGGGAGCACCGTCGCCGGATGGCTCCGCTCTGGCAATCACGGCGCGCGGCGTCTCGCGCGGGCAGTGGTGGCGCAAGGGACACAGTCACCTGGATGAGAGCGAGATCGATCTCGTTCGCGATGACGCACACGGCACTCCGACCTACACGCCGGTCGTAGGAATGGGATCGAAGAGCGGCTGGCCGATGTGGAGCGCCAACGGGCAGACCATCTTCTTCGTCTCGGACCGCACCGGCTTCGGCAACCTGTGGTCGCAGCCGGTGGCCGGCGGTGAGCCGCGCCAGCTGACGCATTTCACGGACGGGCGCGTGCTCTGGCCCGCGATCTCCACCGACGGCCGCACGATAGTCTTCGAGCGGCACTTCGGCGTGTGGAAGTACGACGTCGCGAGTGGCGCTGCGGCGCCGGTCTCCATCAATCTGCGCGGAGCGCCGCCGGGGACCACTACCCAGCATCTCACACTCACCAAGGGCATCCGCGAGCTCACACTCTCGCCCGATGGGCGCAAGATCGCGTTCGCGGTTCACGGCGAGATCTTCGCGATTCCGGCGAAGGAAGGCGGTCAGGCGATACGTGTGACCGACACGCCTGAAGAGGAAGCGCAGCCGGTCTGGTCGCCAGACAGCAGACGACTGCTCTACACCAGCGACCGAGATGGGCGCTCGCACATCTACATGTACGACTTCACCCGAGGCGCCGAGACCGCGCTCACGAGCGGCAACGGTGACGACATCTCGCCGCACTGGTCGCCCGACGGCTCGCGCGTCTCGTACATGCGCGACGGGCACCAACTGCACCTGATCGACGTGGTGAGCCACACGGACCGAGTGCTCGCGACTGGAAACTTCGACCGCATTCCGTACGCCGGACTTCACACCGCTGCGTTCTCGCCCGATGGCGAGTGGCTCGCCTTCATCGACAGAACCGGCTCGCACGACTTCGCGAACGTCTACGTGGTGAGTACCTCCGGCGGAGCGGCGCGCCCGCTGAGCTTCCTCGCGAACTCATCGGCGAACGCGATCGCGTGGAGTCCCGACGGAACTTACCTGCTGCTCGAGAGCGGCCAGCGTACGGAGCCAGGCGAGCTGGCGCGCATCGATCTCATTCCACGCACTCCTCACTTCCGCGAGGACCAGTTCCGCGATCTCTTCCGTGAAGAGACTCCGCGTCTTCCTACTCCTCGCACACCGCCCGCGCCAGATTCGACCCGGACGCGAGCGGACACCACGCGCATGCGCGGTGACACACTCATGCGGCGCGACAGTAGTCGCCGCGCGGGACCAGGTCGCACGCGAATCGTCTTCGATCAGATCCGCGAGCGGCTGTCGCTGCTGCCGATCGAGCTGAGCGTGAGCGACATCTCCATCAGCCCCGACGGCAAGTCCGCGCTGCTCACCGCGACGACAGCTGGACAGACCAATCTCTACGTCTATCCGCTCGATCCGCTCGCGAGCCCTTCGGCAGTCGCGCGCCAGCTCACATCCACACCGGGCCGCAAGGGCGACGCGTTCTGGTCGCCAGACAGCAAGGAAGTCTATTATCTCGACAACGGCGACATCCACACCATCACGGTCGATTCGCGCATCGACCACGCAGTGCCATTCTCGGCGGAGATGGATGTCGATTTCGCGCGCGAGAAGATGGAAGTCTTCGAGCAGGGATGGCGTGACCTGCGCGTGGGTTTTGTAGATGAGAACATGAACGGCGTGAACTGGGACGCTGTCCACGCCGAGTACGCACCACGCATCGCCGGCGCACCGAACATAGACGCGGTGCGGCGCCTGATGTCGCTCATGATCGGCGAGCTCAACTCGTCGCATTCCGGAATTGGCGGACCAGCCGCGCAGCAACCGTACACGGGCCGCATCGGTCTCCGGTACGATCGCGCGACGTATGAGCGCGACGGCCTGCTCAAGGTCACCGAGGTGACGCCGCTGTCACCGGCCGCAATCGCTGACATCAAGCCGGGCGACTATCTAATCAGTGTCAACGGCACTAGGATCGGTCCTCACACCAATCTCGATGAGCTTCTCGCGTACACCACCGGGCATCGCACCGTGCTCGGCGTTGCGGCGAGCGCGACTGCGACACCGCGCGACATGCCGGTGCGGCCGGTGGACGCGGCGACTGACAAGGCGCTGATCTACCGCGCCTGGGTCGAGAGTCGTCGAGAGTACGTTTCGCGGATAAGCGGCGGCAGACTCGGCTACGTCCACATGTTCGACATGTCCGAGGGCGCGCTGACGCAGCTCTACGCGGATCTGGACGCTGAGAACATGTCGCGCGAAGGAGTAGTGATAGACGTCCGCAACAACAACGGCGGCTTCGTCAACGTCTACGCGATCGACGTGCTTGCGCGGCAGCCGTACCTCACGATGCAGCAGCGCGGCACGCAGACGCCGGTGCCAGCGCGTCCGGCGCTCGGCCAGCGTGCCCTAGAACGGCCGACTGTGCTCGTCACCAACCAGCATACGCTCAGCGACGGTGAGGATTTCACACAGGGCTATCGCGCGCTCAAGCTTGGCAAGGTGGTCGGCGAGCCGACTGGCGGCTGGATAATCTTCACCGGGCTCAGCGACGCTGATCGACGGCACGACGGAGCGCATGCCGGGAAGCCGCATCCGCACGCTCGACGGCACCAACATGGAGATGCACCCGCGGCCCGTCGACGTCGAAGTCGTGCGGCCGATGGGCGAGAGTTACACTGGGCGCGACTCGCAGCTCGACGCGGCGGTGAAGACGCTGCTCGCGCAGATCGATGCGACGCGCCACTGAGCAGGTCGCCGGCTAGAGCCATCCCTTCTCGCGTGCGATCCGCGCGGCTTCGACCCGCGTGGACGCACCGAGCTTGGTCATGGCTTCGGACAGATAGTTGCGCACCGTCCCTTCCGACAGGCCGAGGTACGCGGCGATCTCGGCGCTCGTCCTCCCCTCGGCGGCTGAGCGCAGCGCACGCCGCTCGCGATCGGTGAGTGGGTCGGGAGCGCTCCACGCTTCGGCCGCGAGCTCTGCGTCCACCGCACGCAATCCTGCGTGGACGCGGCGCACGGCGTTCGCGAGCAGGTCGGGCGGACTGTCCTTGAGCAGATAGCCGCTCGCACCGGCCTCGAGCGCGCGTCTTAGATATCCAGCCGCGCGCGAAGGTCGTAAGGATCACGACGCGCGTAGCGAGCTTCAGTCGCTGCAGCTCGGCTGCCACTTCGAGGCCAGTGAGATGCGGCATCTCGATGTCGGTAAGAAGCACGTCCGGCGTGTGCTCGACCGCGAGCGCCACCGCCTCGCGGCCGTCGCGCGCGAGCGCTATCACGGAGATGTCGGATTCCGTCTCGAGGAGCGCAGCAAGTGCGCCGAGCACCATGCCCTGATCTTCCGCGACGATCACTCTTATCATGCGGCGTGCTCCAGAAGGTCAGGCGCTGATCGAGAGCGGCGCGCCCACGCGCTCCGCGCTTGCAGCGACAGGGAGCGTGACACGTGAGCTTCGTTCCGCGCGACGTAGTCGGATCTCGATCGTCACCGCCAAGCGCGCTCGACCCGCTCCCTGCATTCCGATGATCCGTTGCCATCCGGTGCTGCTCTTGCCGCGGCCGTCGTCATCGACCTCGAGCACGCGTGCTCCGTCACGCTCGAAGATCCTGATTTCGCACGACGTCGCGTGCGAGTGCCGCACGACGTTCGTCACCGCTTCGCGGAGGACCAGCGCCGAGCACGGCTTCCTCCGCCGGAACGAGCGACAGCTCGTCGCGACGTACAGTGAGCTTGATCGACGCTGCGTCCAGCATGCTCTCCGCACTCGCGAGCTGATGCGCAAGTCCGGAATCACGGTATCCAGCGACCGCGGCTCTGACCTCGCCAAGCGCGTCACGTGAGATGCGCTCGACATCGCGGATCTCGCTCGCTGCTCGTGCGGGATCGCGATCCGCGAGGCGCGAGGCGAGCGCGGCCTTCAGCGTTATGAGCGAGAGCGTGTGGCCCAGCAGATCGTGAAGATCGCGCGCGATCCGCTCGCGCTCTGCGAGCTTAGCGAGATGGGCGATCTCCTCGTTCGCTCTGCGCAGCCGCAGGTTGCTCTCGCGCTGGGCGGCGAAGTGCATGTTCGTGAAGCCGACCACCGCGGCGATGAACACCTGCCATGACCACGTCCACATCGGGATATGAAGTACCAGCGCCTCGAGCAGTGCCGCGCCGATAATCGCACCGATGATCTTCAGCGCCATCCGCTGCGGACGAACGACGCCCGCGAATGACGCCGCGTAGATGGTGAAGACCGGCGCTGCGGGATTGATCGGCGTCAGCAGCATGCCAAGCGCCGCAATCGCAGCGATTATCGCATACTTCTCGTGCCAACCGCGACACCAGAAGCCGCGAAAGTACAGCGGAAGAAACACCGCGCCCGCGGCTATGGTGAGCCACCACGTGCGAGCGGCTGGATGCGCGAGCGCAGGCCAGATGAAAACCGACGGGAAGTAGATGAGCCACGCCAGCGGAGTCCAGCCGATCTCCGGATCGGGTGGGAGCAGTCTCATGCGTGACAGTCGAGCGAATCTCATCATGCCTCAGCCGTAGCTCTTACCTTCGTCGCGACGGTACGCGATGAACGCGATGACGGTGAACAATACACCGAAGCCGAGCAGCGCGAGAATGTGTCCCCATGCGTGTGACGCCGGCTCCGCTCCCACCGCGTCCAGCGCGAGCCTGCCCAGGTGGTATGGCGGCAGCGCCACCGCGAACCCACGCAGTGCGCTGGGCAGCATCTCCGCGGGAATGAACAGGCCGGATAGAAACGCCATGGGCAAGTAGATGATGTTGACGATCGGTGCGGCCGAGTTGGGGCCTGCGAGATAGCCGATGGCGAGTCCCATGGCGCAGAACGGAATCGCGCCGAACGCTTCGGCCGCGACGAGCGCAGCCCAGTGTCCCATCGACATCCGAACGCCGCCGAATACTGCACCGATCCCGCACATGAGGAGCATGAGCACTATGCCGATCGCGAGAGTCATGAGATACTTCGCGAGGAAATACGCTGCAACCGGCATCGGGCTCGCGCGCTTCACCGCCAGCCACCCCTGCCCGCGCTCCACCGCGACTCCAACGCCGAGCGCGAACAGCGCGATGCCGATCACGCCGAATGCACCATAGGTAGCCAGTAGATACGTTGCGGTAGACACCGATCCAGCGCGTCCGGATGTGAGCACGAGGCCAAACAACACGTAGAACATGATCGGGAAGCCGAGCGTAGGCGCCATGAATGCTGGAATCCGCAGCTGCTTGATCAGCTCATACTTCGCTTCGTTGAAGTACACTCTCGCGCGCGGCGAGCTTGCGGCCACCGTTGCCGTTCCGTTGCTCGGCGGAGAGACCGGTATGGCGGCGGTAGTCATGCTGCCTCCGTATGAGATGTGAGGGCGAGGAAGGCTTCTTCGAGCTGGATCGCAGAAACTTCGAGATTGCTTAGCGCGGCGTCGCGCGCGAGCAGCTCACGGGCAGCGTTCTCCGCGTTCGTGACGATGAGCTCCGCGTTGCCGCCATCGAGATGCACTTCGACGACGCCCGAAATACCGCGCAGCTCCGATTCGCTGAGCGAGGTCGTGCAGCGAATCCTGCGCCCCGAGACGCGCTGCTTTATCGAGCGTGGGGTTCCGTCGGCTATGATCCGTCCGCGGTCGATGACGACTATTCTGTCCGCGAGCGCATCGGCTTCCTCGAGATAATGCGTCGTGAGCAGCACAGTGCGTCCACGTGCGACGAAGTTGCGAATCTGCTCCCAGAAGCTGCGTCGCGCTTCGACGTCGAAACCGAGCGTGGGCTCGTCCAGAAAGAGCATATCGGGATCGCCGCAGATGGCGAGCGCGAACAGCACGCGTTGACGCTGGCCGCCGGAGAGATCGCCGAACTTGCTGTTCCTGATCGACTCGATCCCGGTGATGCGAAGGACGTCGTCGGCGGCCATCGGCGCCGGATAGTAGCTTCGGAAGAGATCTATGTGCTCACGCACGCGGAGCGTCTCCGGCACTTTCGCCACCTGCAGCATCGCGCCGATGCGCTGACGCGCAGCGGAGTCGCGTGGGTCGCGGCCGAAGATGGTGACTGACCCACTCGTCGGCGAGGCCAGGCCGAGCATCAGCTTGACCGTCGTCGTCTTGCCGGCGCCATTCGGGCCGAGCAGCGCGACAACGCCGCCTCCAGCTATGTCGAGAGAGACGTCGCTCAGTGCGATCTTGTCATCGTATTTCTTGCTGACCGCTGTAAGACTCGCGGCCTTGACTGTCGAGCTCATGTGAGCATCCTGGCGATGTAGAAGCGAGTACAGGTCAATGGCGGTCGCCGCCGCTCCGCACTCGTACACGACGAAGTATCGCGATCGTCGCGCCATCGCCACAGTGGAACGTGTCACCCTGATGAGATGACATCTGTCAGACCGGCATCAGGGTCGCGAGCTGTATTCCCTACCGCTGCATCGGGAATCCGGAAATGCGGCCGACGTTGTAGGTGAGTCCTGCGTACAACGCGTTCGATGACAGCGCGCGAACGTTGAGAATGGCGCCTGCGTCGAGCACGAGCCACGGCTGAAGTCGCCATGTCGGCCCGACTGTCACCCCGATCTGCGTCGGCGCCGCCATCGCGCCGGTCGTGTGAGGGTACGTGAACAGCTCCGCGACGCCGCCGAGCGCGCCAGCGATCTGGCCACCAAGCGCTGCCGCGGCGAGCGTAGAGTTCACCGGAGCTGATGTACCGTCTCCAGATCGGTGCGTGTAGCCCGCGTTCAGATCGAGCTCTGCACTCCGTATCTGCCTGCTCGATATGAGCAGAAGTGAGACGTCGGTAGTCCCGGTCCCGACTCCGCGCGCACCGGTGGCGAGCTTGAGCGTTCCCTGCACGGAGAAATCACTCAGGATCGGCGCTGCGATGAGCACACGCTGCTTGAGCGCGATGGCGGCGTCGCCTACACCGCGACTCGCGACGCCGCTCGCGCTGTAGCTTGCGAAGCTTTCCTGCAGCTCGAGCTGGAGTCGCGTGGTCAGGCCAAGCTTGGCGACCAGTGGAGCGACGAGCGCAGACGAGCCGCGTGGCTGCGCATCCTGCACACCTGTCTCGATCTCGACGTATCCGGGCGCGACTGTGTACGCATGCGTTGCAACCGTCGGACGCTCCGGCTGCGCCGTGTGCGCTACGACCGCGGCGCTGTCCGATGCCGTCGCGGAGTCAGGCCGCTGCGCCAGAAGCGACGTCCCGAGCGCGGAGAGGGCGAAGCAGCAGCCAACCGCTGGCGCTCTGTGCAGTCTCAACCGGCGATCACGGGTGCGGCGCGCTCGCCCCAACAGTCTCCACGCGAATCGGCGGCACTCCGACTATCTCGTAAGTTCCCGATGCGATTCCGATGTTGGCCGCAGCGAGCGCATGCATGATCTCTCGGCTCATCGCGTCCTTGATTCCCCGCACTCCCCGCTCCGGAACTGGGAAGCGCACGGTCAGCTCGACCCAATTGTCAGTGAGTCTGAAGTACACACTCGGCTCCAGCGTTATCGGCTCGGGTAGCGTGTATGAATGTTGGAGCTCACGCACCGCTTGCTCTGCCTGCTCACGGTAGGGCGCAACCTGCTTGCGCGCCGCATCCAGCATGATCTGCTCGACGCGAGCCGTATCATCACCGTACTTGATGGGAATGTGCATCTCCTCCCAGAAGAACGGGAACTCGCGCGTGTAATTGTAAACCGGCAGGTCGAAGATCTTGTCGTTCGTGACGCGCACGAGTCGTCCCGTGTACTGGCGCGCCTCGACCCACATCGCCGGTGGCGCACCCTGCTCTCCCGGCGGCTCGCCCATCTCCATCACCGTCGTCTGCATGAAGCCGAGCGCGACAACGTCGCCGCGTACTCCGCCCATCGTTATGCGATCTCCGACAGTGTAGAGCCGACCGCGAAGCACGATGAGATAAGCCGCGAACGATGTGATGACGCGCTGGAGCGCGACCGCCAGTCCCGCTGTCACGAGTCCTGCGCCAGACGCGAGCCGTGACGGATCGTCGAGCCAGATCAGCGCGATCCCGGCGACAAGAATGATCACCGTCACGAGCTTGACGCCCTGCCTCGACCAGAATGCCGACCGTCCAGTATGGGAATCCCGGAGGACGAGCCGGAGCGCGAGGCGCAGCAGATAGCTGGCGACGTATAGCGCGACGACGAACCCGACCGACAGGATCAGTCTATGAGCCGTCGTGCCGGAGATACCGGCGAGGTGAACTCCGAACAGTTCGGTGCCATTCTGGGACGTCGCTGGCGCCATTGGCTCTCGCTGGACGATGAGTGTGACTCTGCCTGTCGCCGCAGCCGCACTTTCGATACCACCCATCGTCACGCCGCGCAGCGCCGCTCATACCGAGCGCACGGGCCCGCTACGTGCAACGATTGCAAGCGAGCCAACCGCTGCCACGTGAACCCATCAGTCGCTCTAGCGTCGTATCCGGCCCGGGACCTGGATCTCACCCATGATCCGGGCCCGACAGGCGCCGCCGAGCGCGCCTCGCGAGCGCTCGCGGCCACGCCCGTCGCTGACATCGGAGCTCCGCTCCGACTCGGCGGCTCCGACGTGCGTGTCGGAACGGCGTCATGGACCGATCCCACCATGACCCGCGGCAACGTCTTCTATCCGCGCGGCGTCTCTTCTGCCGAAGACCGGCTGCGCTACTACGCCGAGCAGTTTCCGGTCGTCGAAGTCGATTCTACTTATTACTCGCTCCCTGAGCGCGCCACCGCGAAGCTCTGGGCAGCGCGCACACCGGCTGATTTCGTCTTTCACGTGAAGGCGCATGCGCTGATGACCGGTCAGCCGACCGAAGTGGCGCGCCTGCCAGAGCCGCTCATCGACGCGCTCCCGGCCGCACTCGCGGAGAAGAAGCGCATCTACGCCAAGGATCTCCCGCTCGAGCTGTACGACGCGGTGTGGACCAACTTCCTCGACGCCCTGACGCCACTCAGCGAGACTGGCAAGCTCGGCGGGATCCTGCTCCAGTATCCCCGCTGGTTTCTTCCGACGCCCGAGAACAAGGATCTTCTCGCCGAGTCGGCCGCGCGGCTTGCGGGCATTCCCGCTGCGGTCGAGCTGCGCAACCGCATGTGGTTCGGAAGCGAGCGATCGACGGGCTGGACACTCGACATGCTGAGAGATCTGGGACTCAGCAACGTCATAGTCGACGGACCTCAGGGGCTCGACAGCAGCGTGCCACTCGTTCCTGCCGTGACCACTCCTGCGCTATCCGTCATTCGCCTTCACGGTCGTCGCAGCGAGACGTGGGAAGCCGCGAAGATCCCGACTGTCGAGCGATATCGTTACCTCTATTCCGAGCGCGAGCTCGAGCCGATCGCGACAGCCACGCGTGAAGTGGCCACGGAAGCCGAGCGCACTGTGGTGCTGATGAACAACTGCTACTCGAATTACGGAACCACCAACGCGCGTGAGCTCGTCGCGCAGCTCGCGTCGTTTGAGTGACGTGCCACGCGTCGCGCACAAGCACAAGATCGTATCGCAATGACGAGCTCTGACCGACGTCACGATCGACGGCGAGCCGCTCATCGTGCTCACCGCGCCCGCTGCCGCACGATCTGCATCCGTCAGCCTCGTGCGTGCGGAGATAGTTCCGGCGCGCGGCATGATGCTCTTGCGTCTCACTGCGCGCGATGAGCGCGACGGCGGCGCGCGACTTCGACGTGATAGAAGCTCCGCCGACCGACGTCGCGAAGAAAGCTCTGGAAGACATGTCATCGCCGTTCCCCGGTAATGCGTCATTCTCGATGGGCGGTGCCGTGCTCGTTCCGTTCGCCAACCGCATCCGCGGAAAGCTTCTTCCCGACGGTACCGAGATCGAGACCAAGGTGCTGGGAGAGACGGTCAGGCTGCCGGCCAACTTCAGTGGCAAGCTTCCTGGTGCGGAGCGCTGCGCGATTCACGGCCTCGCGCTGATGGAGCGCGTGACCGACATCTCACGCGAGCGCACGGCGGATGCTGACGTCGTGAGAGCATCGATCGATTCCGGCGATTTCGGCGGACACTGGCTCTCTGATGCGCGAGTTGAGTACAGGTACGAGCTTTCCGCGGAGCGGCTCACGCTCACCACCACGGTGACAAACGTCGGATCATCCACGCTGCCCGTGGGACTTGGCTGGCATCCGTACTTCAACATTCCGAGTGGGAAGCGCGAGCAGGTGACACTGCACGTCCCTGCGCGCCACAGGCTCGTCGTCGACAACTACGACGATGTCTTCCCGACCGGAGAGATAGTGCCGGTGCAGGGAACGCGGTACGATTTCCGCTCGCCGGACGGAGCGCCGCTCGCCGGTAACTACTACGACGACGCCTTCGTCGATCTCCTTCGCGACCAGGCGGGAGACGTCGTCATCGAGCTGCACGACCATGCGTCAGGATACGGCGTCGCGATCCGCGCCGGCTCGCCGTTCGTCACCGCAGTTCAGGTCTACGCGCCGCCAGACAAGTCGTACGTGGCCATTGAGCCGCAGTTCAACGTGACCGATCCGTTCGGCAGCGAGTGGCCCGCGGGTACGAACACAGGGATGGTGTCACTCGCACCGGGCGAGAGCGTCGCACACGAGATCCGCGTCGAGCCGCTCGAGAGCCAGCGCTGACCTCGAGTCACTCCGGCGGTAGCAGCGCTGCGATCTTGTCGGCGATCCGGCGAATGTCGTCCTGGAGTAGCCGCAGCGTTCCCTGCGCGAGCTCGATGTCGGGTTGCGGCTCGGCCAGACCGCTGAACTTCATCCCGCCTGTCGCGGCAATCCTCAGTATCTGGACGTCCTCACGAGTTATGCGGCGCGCATCGTCGTCGGGGAGCGATGCGTTCCACATCGCGAAGCGCGCCCGCAGCTCGTCCATCTCGGGCGGATCGTCCTCGTTGCGGCCGAGCGCGTGGTCCATCGCTTGCGGCGTAGTGAACGCGTGCGGCCGCGCGATCGCGGAGCGGAACCGCTCCCACTCGTCGTCGCTGAGCGCTGGCGTGACGTCCGTGGCCATTCCGCGAATCTAGCTCCGACTGCCCGCCACGCGCGAGGCGAGCGCCCTTGACGCGCGGGTCTTCCCGCTGCAGCGTTGCGAATGAGGCCCGCATTTCCCGACCACGTCAGCGGGCATGCACCCGGTAGGTTCCCATGAGTCTGCACAAACTCGCCATAGCCACGCTCGCACTGTTCACTCTTCCCATCGTAACAGCTTGCTCGCGAAAGGATTCGACATCCTCCGGCAACGCGGCGTCGAGCGTCTCCTCGCCACCGTCATCCAACGCGGCAGACGACTACGGTCCGTCGTCCGATGTCACAGCGGTTCGCAGCGCATGGGGCGCCGAAGCGTCGGGGACCGACACCGTCGCGCAGGTGCTCGTAGTGCAGAACTACGGCTTCGTCGAGCTACGCGGCGGTCCCAACAGTCCAATGATCGCGGTCTTCCACAAGGACTCGACCGGAACGTGGAAGGATCAGGGTCTCAAGACGGGCCCGCTGGCGCCATGCGGCTTCAATGGATCGCTTCCCGATCAGGTGGTCCAGGAGCTGTTTGCGCACGACCCGCGGCTCGCTGCCGACGCGCGGCAGGATCCGAATGCGGGGTGCAGCGGGACGAGCTGAGCGCGTGACAGAATGTCATGGAAGCTTCATGACTCACTGGATACGCGTGGTTCCGCGGCGACCGAGTCGTGCAGATATGATCGGTCGCCGCGGTTTCACCGCTTGCTAAGGCGTGGGATCGTTCACCGTCGCAAATACGTTGATACGCCCCTTCCCATAGAATGGGCTTGCGCCGTTCTTGCCGATCGCGTCAGCGTGTTGCTCGATGGACGTGATCATCTGCGATGCAGTCAACTGGCCAGCGAACTGCGAGTCGAGGTACGCGCCGAGTCCAGCGACATGCGGCGTAGCCATGCTCGTGCCAGCTGCCGAGAGGTAGTAAGTGCCGGTCTTGCAGATCGCGAGTGCCGGGTTGATGCTGTGGCTGTCGCATAGAGAAATCACGTACGCGTCGGTATCGCCGCCCGGTGCCGCGACGTTGATCGCGTTGGTGCCGTAGTTGGAGTACGACGCCTTCGTGTCCGTGATCCCGGTCGCTGAGACGCAGAGTTGCACACCCACCTCGCACGGGACCTCGATGTTGTTTCTATCGTGCTGAAGGTCGGCATTGTCGTTTCCGGCCGCTGAGACCACCAGGACGTTGTGAGCGTGCGCGTAGTTTATCGCCCGCGTGAGCATCCGCACGAGCTGCGCAGCGTCGCGCCCCTGGCGCGGGAAGTACGCGCCGAGGCTCATGTTGATCACCTGAACATGAACGTTGGTCGCGTAGTAGATGCCCGAGATGATGTCTGCGAAGGAGCCCGAGCCGGCCGCGTTCAGCACTTTGACCGCGACAAGCGTCACATTCGGCGCAACACCCGCTGTACCGATGTTATTGGTGGTCACAAGGCCACCGACGTGCGTACCGTGGAAGTCGTCATCCTCCCAGCGTGGCCCCGGGTCAGGGCTGAGCGACGGCACGAAGTACGTGCTGGTCGCCTGATCGATGACCGTCCCGTTCTGATCTTGGTGGGTCGGATCCAGTCCGGTATCGAGGATCGCGACGCGGACGGTCGGAATGCCCGTCCGGCCCTGCGCCCAGGCCTGGTCAGCGTGGATCTGCTGCATGTCCCACTGTTGACCAATTACGTAGAAGAATGCCGTGAGCGGCGACTTGGGAGTCGTCGTCGCGGTGGGCGGCGTCGCGGCACCCGCCACAGTGGCGCTGGCTTCGGTGAGCGTCGGCACCCAGCGCGCGACCATGTCGTGCGACACGTTGTTGGCCCCCGCGATTGCTGCGGCCGCCGTGTCAGTCAGCCCCGACGTGACGGCCATGCTGATGGCGGTATCCACCCGCACCAGCGTGCCGCCGTGGGCCTGGACCTGCGCCGCGAGATTTGATGGGATTCCGCCGCTCAGATCCAACACGTGGCGATTTGGCGATAACCTGTCCCACTCGAGAGAGCACCGCTGGTGACATGTCGGCCGACGGCCCTGCGACGTGCGGCGCCGCCGGATCCGCGCACGCCACCGCGAGCAGCAGGGTTGCTAGAGAAGCTCCGATCCGACTGATAGAGCGAGTCGCATGTGCCATGACATCCCTCACATAAGGAAGATTGTGGCGTTCCGGGTGCGTCTTGCCCGGAAAGCATACGGAATCATGCTGCCCGGCAGCAAAAGGCGTAAGATGCGATCGCCGATTGCCACGGCGGATCGTAGTTCAGCTCAGGACCGGGATGGCCTCACGACACGCCCACGCCGCACCGCCGCGTGCTCGCCATTCTGCAGCGCAACGCTCCCGTTCACCAGCACTGCGCGGATCCCCTCGGGATACTGGAACGGCTCGGCGTACGTCGCGCGGTCGCGTACGCTCGCCGGATCGAACACCACGACGTCGGCCGCGAACCCTTCGGCGAGGCGCCCGCGGTCGCGAAGCTTGATGCGTGATGCGGGGAACGCGGTCATCTTGTTGATCGCCTGCGGGAGCGTGAGCGTGTGAGTCTCCCGCACATACGTCCCGAGAATGCGTGGGAAAGTGCCGAGCGAGCGCGGGTGTGGGTGTCCAGCACGCGCCGGCCCATCCAGCGCCACCGCGGTGCCATCGCTGCACACCATGCAGAGCGGATGCGCGAGGATGCGCTTGAGATTCTCCTCGCTCATCGCAAAGCCCACCATGCCGACATCGCCGTGACTCCTCGTCAGCAGCGCGACGGTCGCCTCGTACGGGTCCTGATGCGTCGATGAGGCGTACGCGCCGAGCCGCTGGCCCTCAACCGCGCGATCGGCCGGATCGCGAACACTCGAGATGAGCACGTTGTCCCAGCTACCAAGCAGCGCGATCTTCGCCGCGACGGCATCGCTCAGCTTCGACCGCAGCGCCGGATCTGCGAGGCGTGCGACGAATGCGTCCGTGCCGCCATCCTCGCTCCACTTCGGGAAGAGGTTCGACAGTCCCGTCTGATATGCGACGTAAGGGTACCGGTCGAACGCGATGTTCAGTCCGGAGCGATGTGCGCTTTCGATGTGTGCGAACACCGTGTCGAGCTTTCCCCAGTTGCGCGGGCCTTCGGTCTTGAGATGCGATATCTGCAGAGGACACCCTGCGCCCATCGCGACAGCGATCGCCTCATCGACGGCTTCGATCACTCGGTCATCTTCGTTGCGCATGTGCGTCGCGTACGGGAGCCCGAGCGCCGCCAACGGTCTGCACAATGCGATGAGCTCGTCGCGCGGCGCGAACTCCCCAGGCGTGTACTCCAGTCCTGATGATGCGCCGCACGCGCCAGCTGCGAGCCCAGCCTCGACGAGCGAGATCATGCGCGCGAGCTCTGCCGCCGTCGCGGGACGATCCGCATCGCCGATCACTACATGGCGCACAGTTCCGAGTCCTACCATGCTCGCCACGTTAAGCGTCGGCGGGAGTGCGTCGATCGCGGTGAACGCCTGCGCGAGTGTGCGCCCGTCAGTCGTCGGTCCGCGCGACGAGCCGTCCTGTCCTACGACCACGGTCGTCACGCCCTCGCGGATCACCGACTCCGAGCGCGGATCCTCCGTCATGGTTCCGTCGGCATGGGAGTGGATGTCAATGAATCCAGGCGCAACCGCGAGTCCATGCGCATCGATGACGCTCCGTGCAGAATCGCCGAGCGCACGACCGATCGCGACGATTCGGTCGCCGCTGATCGCGATGTCGGCCTCGACTCCGGGCGCCCCGGTGCCGTCGAACACTGTGCCACCGCGAATGACGATGTCGTAACTCTTCCGACTCGACAGATGGATCGCCGGTGCGCGCGGGACGATGCCGAGCGCCAGCAGGGTTGCGGAGCTTGCGAGGAAATCGCGCCGACTGAGCGGCGCGCGGGGAGGCAACGAGTGAGCCATGAGACCGGTGAGTTCGGACGACTGAGAAATTGCACCACGGTTCGCCGCGCGGCAAACGCGGAGCTAGGTGCGCGCCGCGTGCGGGGCGGTCGTGGCTCCTTCGAGTGTGCGAGCGATGGTTGAAAACGCTTGAACCGTGATCCCGCAGGGGAAGTGCACCGCGCTTCCTTGACGCAGCTCTCGGCGAGCCGCAGTATCAGCGACATGCGGCCGGCGCGTTACCGCGTGTCGTACCTGCGGCTCCTCATAGCGAGGAAACGCGACGTACGACAGTTCACGGTCTGGGTGAACGCGTCGAATCATCGCGCCACTCGAAGACGCCGGTTGACCACGACAGCTGCACACTGATGCATTGCACGCGGTAGTACCTCATCGAAGATGCAATCCATGACGCTCGAGATGAAGCAGCGCACAGCAGAAGCGAACGGCAAGCTCTGGGGCTCACGCGCGCGAGATTGGGCAGACATACAGGAATCGACTTGCCGACCAGTGTACGAAGCAGTGTTCGATCGTGTGCGCCTGACTGAAGACACCAACTATCTCGACGCCGGATGCGGCGCCGGATTGGCGGCGCAGATCGCTGCCGCGCGCGGAGCGAGAGTCACGGGTCTCGATGCATCCGACAGCTTGCTGAGCATCGCGCGCGGAAGGGTCCCCAGCGCCGACTTCCGACTCGGCGAATTGGAGAATCTGCCCTTCGGCGACGCCACGTTCGACGTCGTCACCGGATTCAATTCGTTTCAGTACGCCGGCAATCCGAGCGTCGCGCTGACCGAAGCGAAGCGCGTGGCGAAGACTGGTGCGAGCGTCGTCATAATGACGTGGGGACCGCCCGACGGGATGGAGGCGGCCTCGCTCGTCGCCGCGCTCAAGCCACTCCTTCCGCCTGCTCCGCCGGGCGCTCCTGGTCCTTTCGCGTTGTCGGACGAGAATGCGCTCCGCCGCTTCGCATCCGCGGCCGGCCTCGAGCCGGTGGATGTATTCGATGTCGATTCGCCGTGGCTATACGCGGACCTCGAGACGGGGATTCGAGGTCTCGGTTCATCCGGTGTCGCAGCGCGCGCGATCGCAAACACGAACGAGGGAGCAGTAGACGGCGCACACACCGCCGCGCTCGCGCGGTTCCGACAGGGCGACGGAACGTATCGCGTCGGAGCGACATTCCGCTGCTTGTTGGCACGCGCGTAGACACAGACCAGCCAGCTCGGGCTCGAGCGCCTGACACCGCTGCCCACAAAACAGACTGGGCCAGATCTCACATAGCGTGAGACCTGGCCCAGTTGTGAGGTCATATCCCGCGTGCGACTACCAGATCTTCACCCGCTGGTCAGGCGGAAGGTACATCTTGTCGCCCGGCTTCACATCCCACGCTGCCACGAACGCATCGTTGTTGATGAGCGGCACGTAGGCGCGTGCCGTCCCCGGTGAGTGCGGATCGGTGAGAAGCTGCTGGCGAAGCGCTGCATCGCGTGTCTTGGTGCGCCAGATCTGCGCGAAGCCCATGAAGAAGCGCTGATCGCCGGTGAATCCGTCGATCACCGGTGCCGGCTGCCCATGCAGCGAGATGTGGTACGCGCGATATGCCTGCGCGAGTCCGCTCAGATCGCCGATGTTCTCGCCCATCGTGAGCTTACCGTTGATGTGAATCGAGTCGATCGGCATGATGGCGTCGTACTGCGCGCCGAGCTTCGCAGTGCGTGCGTCGAATGCCGCCGCGTCAGCGGCCGTCCACCAGTCGCGCAGGTTGCCCTGACCCGTCGGACTTGCGACCCTGATCGTCGAAGCCGTGACCGATCTCATGCCCGATCACCGCGCCGATCGCGCCATAGTTCACTGCGTCGTCGGCGTTGACGTTGAAGAATGGCGGCTGCAGGATCGCGGCTGGGAAGACGATCTCGTTGTTCGTGGCGTTGTAGTACGCGTTCACCGTTTGCGGCGTCATCCCCCAGCGCGAGCGATCCACCGGCTTGCCGAACTGGCTCACGTTGTCGTTGTGCTGGAACTCAGCCGCACGCATGGCGTTGCCGAGTAGGTCGTCGCGCTTGATGACCAGTGCGGAGTAGTCGCGCCACTTGTCCGGGTAGCCGATCTTGACCGTGAAGTGCGCGAGCTTGTCCTGCGCCTGCGCCTTGGTCGCGGGGCTCATCCACGTCAGCGAGTCGATGCCGACGCGGTATGAATCGAGGATGTTCTTGACCAGCGCGTCCATGCGCGCCTTCGCTTCCGGCTTGAAGTACTGCGCGACGTAGAGCTTCCCGACCGGCTCGCCCATCACGCGCTCGACCTCGTCGACCGCGCGCTTCCACCGCACCGCCTGCTCGGCCTGCCCAGCGAGCGTGCGACTACGGAAATCGAAGCGCGCCTGCTCGAACGGCGTCGGGAGCTCGTTGGCGTAGCTATCGAGCAGCTTGAACGTGAGATACTCACGCCACGTGGAAACCGGCGTCGACGCGATTATCGAGTCGAGCCCTGGCACGTAGGACGGCTGCCGCACGACCACCTCGGTCGCCTTTCCGAGCCCGTCGTCCTCGAGGAAGCTGACGACGCTGTAGTGCGGCGCCATGGATGCGAGCTGCGCGACCGACATCTTGTTGTAGGTCGCGTTGCGATCGCGGTTCTGCGAGCGAGTCCAGTGCTTGCCAGCGATCGACGTTTCGAGCGCCATGATGCGGCTCGCCGCACCCGCGGGATCCGGCTGATTCGCGTCCGTCAGGAGCTGCGCGATGTAGCTCTGATACGCGGTGCGGACCGCCGCCGCCTTGGCGTCGCCGCCGAAGTAGAAGTCGCGGTCCGGGAGCCCGAGTCCGCCCTGATTCACCGTGACGATGTTCACCGACGAGTTCTTCTGGTCGGCGCCGACAGCGATCCCGAGCGGGTTCTGGATACCGATCTTCGAGAAGTACGCGAACGTCGCGGGGAGCTCGTTCACCGATCTGAGCGCCGCGATGCGCGCGAGCTGCGGCCGGAGGGGCGACAGGCCGAGCCGGTCGACGCGCGCGGAGTCCATGTAGCTCGTGTAGAGGTCGCCGATCTTACGCTGGTCGGAGCCGGCCGGCGCATTCGACCGGGCCGCATCCTCGAGGATGCCGTGAACCTGCGCACGGCTCGTCTCACGCAGCTCGTTGAAGGCGCCCCAGCCGGATGCGTCAGGCGGGATCTGGGTGCGCGCAAGCCATCCACCGTTGACGAAGCGGAAGAAATCGTCCTGCGGCCGGACAGAGCGGTCGAAGTTGGTCGTATCGACGCCGAGCTCGTGGCCCGGGGTCGCGGTGGCCGCCATCTGCGCGGAGAGCGGAGCGGCGAGGAGTGCGGTGGCGAGCACGGCGCTGATCGAGACAGCGCCCAGCTGCCCGCGACGACTAGATGTCGTGCGAGTGTGAGTCATGATGTGGGTGATGGCGTGTGACGTTAGCCCGGACGTCGGAGGCAACGCGTCCTCCGCAGTGCGGGCACTCTATAGGTACAGGTACGGTTCTACCGTTCTACCGGACTACGGCGAGCGCGGCGTGGTCGTTGGGGTTGACGGCCGACCAACTCGATGGCGAGGCATCAGGTCGTCACCGCTGACGCTCCGCGCAAACGGCCCATACGAGCGTCCCGTTACTGAAAACTCGGCGTCCGGTAGCTACCGGACGCCGAGCCCATGTTGACGCAATTGCCCCTCCTGGGATCGAACCAGGACTCTCCTGATCCAGAGTCAGGCGTGTTGCCAGTTACACCAAGGGGCACTTCTCCCACCGATTCTCCGCCCGAACCCACCCGAGCGGAGCACAAAAAGTTATCCGGCTCCCCACCACCGATCAACCCTTCCAGGCCGAGGAAGGCAACCTTAATGTGCGTCTCGACGTACTATTCTTGATCCAGCCGGCGACGTGCTTCTTACGCCACCGGTCGTTGAACCCTTTCCCCATCTCATGAGACGCATTTCGCTCATCGTGACGGCGGCTGCTTTCGCTCCGGCACTCCTCTGCGCCCAAGCTCCGCAGCCCGCGACCGTCACTATCGTCCCCGTTCCTGACACCAAGCTCCCACTCAAGCACACTGCAGAGCCCACCACCGCGGACATCACCGCGCGTGACCTCATGACGCGGCTCTACATCTTCTCCGACGACTCCATGATGGGTCGCGAGGCGGGAACGCTCGGCAACGTCAAGGGAACCGACTACATCGCGAGCCAGATCAAGCAGATGGGTCTCATCCCGGCCGGAGAGAACGGTACCTACTTCCAGACCATCCCGCTCAAGGTCCGGTCGATGGATCCATCCTCGAGCTTCAGTGTCGGCGGCGCACCGCTCGCCTTCGGGACTGACTGGGTCGCGTCCGCCGCGAGCAGCGTCAGCGCTCCCAACGCGCAGCTCATCTATGGCGGCATCCTCGGCGACACCGAGCACGAGCTTCCCGCTGGCGCCGCGCAGGGGAAGATCGTCGTCTTCGGCATCAACGCCAACAGCATGCGCGCATCCCGCAACGCAGCGCGCTCTGCAGCGGGAGCCGTCGCCGTAGTGCTCGTGGGGCTCGACCAGTACATGCCCTACTTCAGCCGGTCGCAGATGTTCATGGACGACCCGGCAAACGCGCCTGCCATGACTCCGCCTCCGACCGTACTGGTCTCGAGCAGCGCGTCTGACCGGCTGTTCGGCAAGCCGCTCTCACAGGTCGCCCTGGGTGACGTTGGTCAACCCGCGGCGCTCAACATCGCGATGAAGATCGTTCCTTCGGACTATCCCGCGCGCAACGTCGTCGGGATCATCCGCGGCAGCGATCCGAAGCTCGCAGGTGAGTATGTCGCGGTCGGCGCGCACAACGATCACATCGGAATGACCAACACTCCGGTCGATCACGACTCGCTCCGCATCTTCAACCACATCGTCCGCCCGGGCGGCGCCGAGCAGGGTGGCAAGCGCGCGACCGAAGCCGAGCAGGCCGAGGTCAATCAGCAGCTCGCCGCGTTCCGCGCTTCGCATCCAAACTCCGAGCGCCCGGACTCGATCAACAACGGTGCTGACGACGATGGCTCAGGCACCGTGAGCGTGCTCGAGATCGCGCAGAAGGTCGCGGCGATGAAGACCAAGCCCAAGCGCTCCATCCTCTTCGTATGGCACGTTGGCGAGGAGAAGGGACTCTACGGCTCGATGTACTACACCGACCATCCTACCGTGCCACGCGATTCGATCGTCGCGCAGCTCAACCTCGACATGGTCGGGCGCGGTGATGCATGGGACGTGACCGGGGAGACGAAGGACGGCCAGGTGATTCACGGCAATCCGAATTATCTCCAGCTCGTTGGATCACGCCGTCTCTCGACCGAGCTCGGCGATCTCATCGAGAAGGTGAACACCGAAGATCACCACAATCTGGCGTTCGACTACTCGATGGACGCCAACGGCCACCCGGAAAATATCTACTGCCGCTCGGACCACTACGAGTACGCTCGCTATGGCATCCCGATCACCTTCTTCACCACCGGCGGTCACTCGGACTACCACCAGGTGACTGACGAGGCGGAGTACATCGACTACAATCACATGGCTCGCGTGGACAACTTCATCTACGACGTTCTACTCCACGTCGCAGATCTGGACCACCGCCCCGTGGTCGATCACCAGAAGCCGGATCCGCACGGCGCCTGCCAGCAGTAAGCAGCGCTGAAGTTCAGCACGCAGCAGTGACAAGAGAGCGGGCGCATCGTTCATCGCGATGCGCCCGCTCTCTTTTCGTAGCGTCAGAACGCGATCAATTGCGTTCTAGTGCTTGTTCTTGTCGGGGTCGAGTGCGCGCTCGGCTTTGCCGAAGTTCTTCTGAACTTTGCCCTTCATCTCCTCAGCGCGCCCAGATGCGTGAGTATCCGCATTGTCCACCGCGTCGCCGAACTTCCCCTTGACCTTGCCCTTCATCTCCTTCGCGGAGCCTTCAGCTTCGTTCTTCGTTCCCTTGCGATTCAGGTCGCCCATGTCAATCCTCGTTGTGGATGTCGCGACGTGAGATAAGGCAAGCGGCGTGCCGAATGCATCGATCGCGGCGGCGGTCGATCGAACACTCCTTCACACCTGTTCATCTACGATATCTTTCCCCTCCCGGCATTGCTCCCGCGCCGGCATCTCACCGGCAACGATGCAACTGACCACATACATGAAGCACGCGCGAGCGAGCCTGCTCGTCGCGCTGACGACGCTCGGAGTAGCCTGCGCCGAAGTCCCGCCAGCGTTCGGGCCCACCCCCACGGCGGCGCGCGCCAACATCGATGGGTTGTTCGGTGGATTCGCGCGGCGCTTCACCAACGTCACTCGCACGCCGCGGTACGCCCGCGCGCGCGAGATGCTCGGCCGCAACGCGCTCACGCCATCCGCGATCTTCGACGACACCACCATATGGACCGCGAGCGAATCGCCCAACACTCGAACGCTCTTCGGTTCCGCGACGTTCAGGAACGGGCGCTACACGTTCAGCAACGCACTCAGCAACACTCCACTCACCGATGACGGTGACGGCCGCCACATCATGCGGCTCCGCAAGATCAGCGACAACGACTACGAATGGTTCACTGGCGTCGATTTCGCCGCAGGGAGCATCACTGCGTCGGATGCACAGAACGTCATCGACAAGTGGCTCGCATCAGCCGAAGGACGCAGCGGCGACGCTATCCGCGCGAACTATCGTGCGGCATTTCCGCGCACGACGGCGGCGCTCGGCAAGCTCTACGTGCTCGATTCGCTCACGTCCACACGCGACGCGGGCGGCGGCAACACCGTCACCGCACGCATCCACATCGATCCTGACGGGATACGCACGTCGCTCCCGCAGTACGCCGCGTACATGGACAAATACGCGAAGAAGACGAAGCTCCACTTCACACTGGTGGACTCGCGTGGCGCGCGCTGGGTGGACGTCGCTTCGAGCGACGGCTACATCAACTTCCGCGTGCGCAGCCGCGACGGACACTTCGCTCCGCTCGACGGCGCGATACGACCGATCCCGGACACTCTCATCGTCAAGCTCGACCTCACGGCGAAGATCAAGCTGTTCACAGTCGGTGTGCAACAGCTTACCGGTGAGTGGGTGAATCTGCACAGCGACCACGAGCGCGGCTGGGCGCTCCGGTTCACTCACGAGCCGCAGTGGGTGTTGCCGCCAGTCGTGGGCCACGTGATCCAGTCGTCGCTCAGGCGGCCGTTCGAGGGCGCAGGATCACAGTTCCGAATCACCATCCACGACCAGCCTGGTCAACAGACGCTTCTCAGCCGCCGCGGCACGACTCAGGTAGAGGAGAGCAGTGTGATCAGATTCCTCGGCAAGCTCGGCGGCAGCGTGATGGGCGAGTTCGTATCGACCGCGGAAGAGCAGGAAAACAGGTTCGATGCAGAGGTCTTCCAGGCACTGAGGGATGATGCGGCTGGTGCTGTGCCCTCGATCCACTCGGAACGCTGACGTTGAACGCTGACCGCGCCGTCATGCCCCCCGATCCACGCGCACGCCGCATCATCGCAGATCTCAAACGCGACTTCGCGCTCTGGCGTGAGAAGGTGGCCGCGTATGAGATCGCGACGGCGAGTGGCACGGCAGCCGCACCTAGCGAGGATGCGCTGCGGCTCGAAGCCGAAGTGAAGGAGCTCGCTGTGGACATCGAGAGCTACGTCGCCGAGATCAATTATCTTGGCGTAGTCTTCGACGTGAACCGACTATTCGAGGAGAAGCCGTGAGCAAGATCGCCGACATGACACCGTTCAGGACCCCTGATGGCACTGACTGGGGCGTCGAGGTGGAGCTTCCCACGCCGAGCAACGCGATGATCGTGTTCCATCATCCGGACGGCCGCACGTCGCGCAAGGACCGGTACGCGTGGCTCGACTGGCGCGGGCCCGAAGCCAACAACGTCACCGCGCACGTCCCCAACACGAAGGTGCGCGCCGCACTCAGCCAGACAGTCCTGAGCGAGCTCTTCGAGAAGTCGATGCCGATCGGCTTCGGAAGGCCGGCGTTCTCCCCGGCCTGAGCGCCGACGCAGGGGCATAAAACAAGAAAGCCCCAGCCTTGGCTGGAGCTAGAAGCGCCGCGCTCACCGTCATTGGAACTCTACGTCCTACCGATCGGTGGCGGGCAATTCGTTATGTTGACGCCGGACAGAGCCAGCGGTAACAAGCATGGAGCTGAGGGGAGTCGAACCCCTGGCCTCTGCAGTGCGATTGCAGCGCTCTACCAGCTGAGCTACAGCCCCGCAACCTGAAACTCGGCGCGCTAGAGCCATAGCAGCTCCCCGTCGCACACGGGTCTGTTGCAAGAGCCAAAGTTAGGTGAAATCGGGCGAAAAGTCAACTTCGATATATTGCGCCGATGGATCTGAGCGTCAGGTTTCTCGGTACATCCGCCTCCCGCCCAACGGTCGAGCGCAACGTCACCTCACTCGCGATACGGCGAGGCGGCGAGACCATCCTGCTCGATTGCGGCGAGGGAACCCAGCGGCAGATGATGCGCTACGGAGTGTCCTTCAACGTCTCGGACATCTTCTTCACCCACATGCACGCCGACCACATACTAGGCGTGACAGGGCTCATCCGAACGATGGCGCTGCAGGGGCGAACCGAGGCGATGAGGCTCTTCGGACCGCCGCGATCGGAGCGACTGCTGCGTCAGGCGGTGACGCTCGGCAGCGACAAGCAGCACTTCCCCATCTCTTTCGGCGAGCTGACGCCCGGACAGCCGCTGCAACGCGACGGGTACAGCATGATGCCGTTCCAGGTGGAACACGGCGGCGCCATGGCCATGGGCATCGCACTCGTCGAGGAGGAGCGGCTCGGACGCTTCAACCCCGAGCTGGCGCGCGAGCTTGGCATACCTGAAGGGCCGCTCTGGGGGCGAATCCACAAGGGCGAGCCGGTGACGCTGGAGGATGGCCGCGTCATCGAGCCGCAAATGCTCGTCGGGCCGACTCGCGCGGGACGCACAGTGGTGTTCACCGGCGACGCGCGCCCGTCGGAATCGACCGTGGAGCTCGCGCGCGGAGCAGATCTGCTGATCCACGAATCGACGTTCGCCGACGACGAGGCGCCGCTCGCCATCGAGACCGGCCATTCCACGGCTCGGGAGGCAGCGACGGTCGCAGCGCGCGCCGGCGCGAAGCGGCTCGTGCTCACTCACATCTCATCGCGATACTCGCGCGACGCCAACGAGCTCGCCGCGCAGGCGCGCAGCGTCTTTCCCGGCGCGATCATCGCGCGCGACGGTATGGAAGTGGAGGTGCCGCTCGCCGAAGGGTGAGCGGCGGCGCTATCTCCCTTCGGCGGTACGCTCCTCGAGGCGGCGCCTTCTGCGCTCCTTGGCAGCGTTGAAGCGCCGCAGCTCATCCGGAGACTCGGGAGTGATCGGCGGCACCGGAACGGGGCGGCCATTCCTGTCGATCGCAACGAACGTGAGGTAGCACGAGTTGGTGTGCCGCCTCACGCCATCGATGAGATTCTCCGTCTCGACACGTACGCCGACCTCCATCGAGGTCTTGCCGACGTAGTTCACGGACGATCTCATGATCACCAGATCGCCGACGTGCACCGGCTCGCGGAAATCGACGCGATCGACCGACGCCGTCACACACGTCATGCGCGAGTGCCGCATCGCGGACACCGCCGCGGTCGTGTCCATCATCGACATGATGACTCCGCCAAAGACGTGGCCGAGCGCGTTGGCGTGCTGTGGCATCATGATCTGGGACGTCTCGTGGACAGTGGAACCGACCGAGTGGTGCTCCGACTCCTCCGGGCGCTGCGCGGAAGTGGATCGCGACATCATGCGTGGCGCGGTGACGGATGCCGCGCTCTCGTGTGATGAGCGCGATGCGAGCGATGAGCGACGCGTGGAGGAAGTGGAGTGAACGTCACGTACTTCACAGTCTCGCCGTAGGCGGCGGCTTCGTTGAAGGCGCGTGAGAGCGCGACACGAGTTCTGGCATCCATGCGCGGCGAATCGAGCCAGTAGATGCGTGGGCGCTCGCTCACCGTGAGAAGCGGCCAGACATGACGCGCACGATCGCGAAGCGTGAGTGAGACCGATCCACCAGCGGAATCACCGCGAGCGAGCAGCGTGTAAGCGCCACGGTTCCACGTCTGCGGGAGCGATCTGACGACGTCGCGCTCCATGCCGGCGGAATCGTGAGTCATCGCGGCGCGTGTCGCGGCTCGCGCAGTGCGGAGATCGATCGCCGCCTGAACGGTGTCTGACTGTGCGTTGCCGAAGTGCTCGAACGAGGAGCGATGCTCGAGCAGGATGTACGGTCCGCGCACGTCGAGGATGTCCGTCTCACCGTCGGCGGAGATGGGGGGGTTGTCGGGAGTGTCGTCGTCCGGATTGAGCGGGATCGCGTCGGGATGGGCGCGCGCGTGTCTGTCGGCGAGCGAGTTTATCGTGGTGTCGTCGTAAACGAGCGTCGAGTCGTCGCTCAGAAGATCCCTGACGTACACTCGCTCGCCGGTGAGCACGGCGTCGTTGAAGGAGCGATCGAGGTCGGCGACGTAAACTTCGTGGAACGCGGAGTCATAGCGCGCGATGGTCATCGGCACCGCGCGGATCCTGATTCCGGTCGCGCCGCTCCTCACCCAGAAGGTGGAATCCGGAGTGGCGAGAAGGAACTCCGCAGAAGGCGGCGTGGGCGCGCGTGGTGAGCACGCCACGACGATCGCGGCAGCGAAGAACGCAGCCAGGAAGCGCAGGCGAGCTGAGCGGCCGACGAGAGTGAACATCGCGGCAAATATACTCTCCGGCCGCTGCACTTCGTAGATTACGCGACCGAGGATCCCCACCGCAACCGATAGCCGACAACCGACAGCTCCGTGCGTTTCTCTGCACTTCTCTTCCTCGCCGCTCTTGTCGGCTGCGAGGAATCATACGCTCGACCGGTAGCATCCGACGGATCCTCCGCAGCTTCGCCAGCTCAACAGACCGGCGGGGTCGCCGAAGCGGCTGCGCTTCAGCGTGAGCAGCGGCCCATTCGCGCGCTCTACGTGAACCGGTTCGCGGCGCAGAGCAGGACGAAGATGAAGCATCTGATCGGGATCGCCGACTCCACGGAGATCAATGCACTCGTGATCGACGTGAAGGACGAGTTCGGTCTCAACTGGCACCCATCCGATCCAGAGCTCGTCAAGAACGAGGGGACGCAGACGAAGGTGCGCGACCTCAAGGCGCTCGTCGACACGATTCGCGCTCACGGAATCCTCCCGATCGCGCGCATCGTCGTGTTCAAGGATTCGGTGGCTGCGCGCGCGAACCCGAGCCACGTGATTCGCAAGCCGGATGGAACACCGTGGCGCGACAAGAAGGGACTCACGTGGGTCGATCCGTACAGCCGCGCGATCTGGGATTACAACTTCAAGGTCGGCGACGAAGTGATAAAGATGGGCTTCGGTGAGATACAGTTCGACTACATCCGCTTCCCCGAGCCATACAAGTCGCTTCCACCGCAGGTCTTCACTGAGGCCAACGGACAGCCAAAGCCAGAAGTGCTGAGCGAGTTTCTCTCCACCGCGCGTGCGCGCTACGCGAAGATGGGAGTGCGCACGACCGCCGACATCTTCGGACTCGTGACGACGGTGCACGGTGCGCTCGAGGTGGGACAGGACTGGCAAAAGATCTCGCCCGCCGTCGATGTCGTGCTGCCGATGACGTATCCGTCGCACTACCCGCACGGCTCGTTCGGCATCCCGGTTCCGAACGCGGCGCCAGAGAAGACGATCTTCATCGCAATCTCGAGCGCACGCATGCGCGACGCGAAGCTCGGCGTGAAGATCCCGGAGCACGTGCGGCCGTGGCTGCAGGCATTCTCGCTCGGTCCGCCCCGTTATGGGCCGGCCGAGCTCGAAGCGGAGAAGAAAGCGGTGTACGACGCGGGTTACGACGGCTGGACGCTCTGGAACCCCGGCTCGAAGTACGACGAGTTCCTCCCTGCTCTCGAGCGCAGCTTCGTGTCTCACAAGAAGTCTCCGCCACGTGCCACTGCCGGCCGGAACGCGGCTGGATTGACGCGGCGAAGATGCTCACCGTGGTGACTGTCGGCGGAATGCGCAGCGAGCACTGCAAGCGTGCAGTGTTCACGTCGCTCACGCCGATCGCTGGGATCCGCGCCGTGACGGTGAGCATCGGCGAGGTCGCGATCGAGCACGACGAGCCGCTCGACATCAAGTGAGCTTCGTGAGGCGATCGGCGTGGCTGGCTACGAGGTGCTGCGTGTGTCGAACCGCGCGCTGCACGTCGTGAGCGGCGACCGATGAGCGCGAGCGAGATCTTTCTCCACCGCCGCGTACGCGACTACTTCCTGCTCGCGTTCACGATCGTCTTCACCGTCACGTGCGTCGCGCTCGGCTTCTGGCAACTGCGACGACTCGCGTGGCGCAAGGGACTCAATGCAGAAGTCATCGCGCGACTCGGTAAGCCAGCGGTGCCGATCGCACAGCTCCCGCGTGACACCGCGAAGCTTCACTACCTCCGCGTCGCGCTAGCCGGATCGTACGATTACTCGCACGAGGTGCGAGTGGTGGACCGGACGTTCAACGGATCGCCGGGCGTCGACATAGTCACGCCGGTGCGCATGGCTGGCAACGACACCGCGCTGCTCGTCACGCGCGGCTGGGTTTACTCACCCGACGGCGTCACAGTGGATCTCAGCAAGTGGCGCGAGCCGGACAGCGTCAGTGCGATCGGCTACGCGCGGCCGCTCGCCGCTCCGATGCATGGTCGTCCGACGCTAGAAGGGCATCCGGGAGCGTATCGCTGGCTCGACCTCGCATCGCTGCGGAGCAGCATGCCCTATCCGGTGTACCCCTTCACCGTCGTGCTCGAGGGTGACTCGACCGTGCGCGCCGGAATTCCGCCGCGAGTGCCGCCGCCCCCGCTCGACGAGGGGCCGCACCTGAGCTATGCCATCCAGTGGTTCTCATTCGCGCTGATCGCGGTCGGCGGCACGGCGATCTTTCTGATGGCGGAGCAGCAGAACAAGCGCAGAGCGCAGGAGCAGCGCGCGGGACTCTAGAAGAGGCGCATCTGCTCGCCGAGCATCTCCGGATCCACGGGCGTCAGACCGACGAGCTCCTGCAGATCACGTGCGCTGCGTGGCGCGTGGCCAGCGAAGTAGTTGCTCGTGTAAGCGTAGATGTCGGTGACGCTCGGTGGCGCCGCCTCTATCGCATCGGCCCACCGCGCGAGCTCAGCGCTGCGGTCAACCTGGATGCGCGAGTGATCGACGAGATTCCGGTTCGGCCCCATGAAGCGGATGTAGTGGAATGTCGCAGTAGGGCGCGCGACCAGCTCGAGCATCCATCGGCGCGGAACCCACTGCCCGTCCACCAGCGCGACCGCGATGCCGAAGTCACGCAGAAGCGCGACGACGCCTGGCGTGAGCCAACCGCGCACTCTGAACTCGATGGCCACCCGCAGATCGCGCGGAACCCGCGGCAGAAAATCCACGAGAGCAGGAAGCTCTTCCGGTCCGAAATCGGGACCGAGCTGAACGAGAATGGGACCGAGCTTCGAGCCAAGCTCTCTCACACGGTCGAAGAACGCGTCGCCCACGCCCTCGGGATCACGCAAGCGGGCCTCGTGGGTCACCGTCTGCGGGAACTTGAGAGCGAAGATGAAGTCGTCAGGGGTCCGATCATACCAGCCGCGAACCGTGGAAACCGGGGGCACGGCGTAGAATGTCGAATCGACCTCGACGGAGTCGAAAGCGCGCGAATAGATGGAGAGGAAATCCGCCGCACGAGTGCCGTCAGGATAGAACGAGCCGACCCACGCCGAATAATTCCATCCCTGAGTTCCTACATGAAGCGCGGTGGCCATGCACTGAATCGGCATGACGCGACGTTCCGTGTCAAGCCGCATGGCACTCTGCTTGCCGGCATATGGGTGGCCGCCGAACAAACCGTAGCGGTCGGCAGACTGTCATCTCAAATGGGGCGCGGCAATGGAGCGGAACGACAACGAGAACGTCGATCAGCATGACGAGAGCAGAACGACCGGCGACGAGGTTGGCGAAGCCGCCGGCGGGATCTCAGGTGTCGTGGCCGGCGCCGCAATCGGATCGGTGGGTGGCCCGGTAGGGACCATCATCGGCGGAATCGCGGGCGCGATCGGCGGCTGGTGGGCCGGCCATGCCGTGGCGGAAGCTGCCAACAACTACACGCGCGACGACGACACTTTCTACCGCAGTCACTACGAGCACTCCGACAACCGGCTGGCGGACCGCTCGTACGATGATGTTCGCCCCGCCTACCAGCTCGGCCATCTGGCCGCGCGCAATCCGGATTACACCGGGCGGCCATTCGAGAGCGTGGAATCGGATTTGCGTCGCGGGTGGGACAACAACGCGAGCAAGGCCCATGGCGACTGGAACCAGGTCAAGGACTACGCTCGCACGGGCTTCACCCGGTCGTCTCTGTCCAACAACACGAGCGAATCCGAGCGCGAGCGTCTGGACGATGCAGCGAACGACGCTGACAACAGACTGGACGACGCGGCCGGCTACCGACCGTTCTGATCGCGCGGCTGCGGCCGCATTCGAAGCACCTTAAGAAGCACCTTGCACGAAAGGGACGACGTCTCGCCGTCCCTTTTCGCGTTTCTCAGTGTCACCCGTCGCCTATCGCGCGCTAGCGGTAAGTCTCGAAGAAGCCGGTCCCGCTCCCACTGAGCGGAGCGCCACCGACGCGTCCGGTTATCGTTGCGATCCCTTTCATCTGGATGAAGTAGGGGTGCGGCATGACGCTGCTGCCGGCGCGATTTCCGCGCGACGCCACCGACGTTCGCTGATCGGTTCCCATGGCGCTCTGAATGTCGAGCGTCAGGCGCAGAGTGTCGTCGCCGCGCACATCCGACAACACGGCGCGTGACGGCACTCTCACACGCGCTCCGCCGACCGTGATCGTGCGATCGTCGGTGTATGCTATATCGCGCGGGCGGAACACTGCGCGAAAGCCGAGCGAGTCTACGAGATAGACGAGCAGCGGCGGAGTGTCGCCGAGACTGTCCGGCGCGATGACGCGGCCGTACAGAATGGTGTAGGTCCCGGCGCGTGACGCGCCCCAGTCCCATGTGACGCCGCGCCACACTCCCCAGTTGTGATCGTGATACGACTGCGCATTATCGTACTGCGTGCACGAGGCCCCTTCGCAAACAGAGCCGCTCGCACTCGCGCGCAGCGCGGGAACCACGTAGCCGGACGCGAAGTCGCTCTCATCGAGCGCCGCGCCAGGGAAGTACGCACGCGGCGCTGGCGCGACGACGAGATGGAATGCGAGCGGCGCTCCGCCGCGCTCGGCGGACGCCTTCCCACGGATGTCGTAGCGGCCGTCGGGGAGCACGGTGACACTGGCGTCGCCGAGCGAGACATTCGCACTCGTCGTGGAGAAGCTGACGCGCGTCGCTGGAACGAGCGCGGCGTACCTGCGAATCGCGCCCGTTGCCTCGTGCACAGTAACGCCGAGCTTGCCGCCCCAGCGCGAGCCGCGCACATCACCAGCAACGATGTACGAGATGAAGACCCACGACTTGCCGTCGGGCGCGACGCACGTTGAAGTAGTGCCACTCCGCCCAGCTCTCCCGGTCGCGTCAGCGCGGCGGCGGGAATGTGGAAGTGGTCGATCTCGTTGCGCAGCTGGAAATCAGTGGGAGCGACGTATTCGCGATCGCCGGAATCATCCGACCACCTTCCTGACGCGAGTGGAGCGGCAGCGCCGACAGCCTCAGTCGCGCTCGGAATCTCGCCGGTCGCGCTCACGGCGAGCTCGCGCCCGGACGCGGTGCGCAGATACACGAGCTTGCGATCGATCTGCGGCGACACCGCGCTCACGACCGACGCGAGCCGCGGCGACGCGAGGATCTGGCGGTAGATGAAGCGCGAGTTGTCGATCGAGAAGAAGAGACCGCCGACGCCGCCGGTCTTCATCACCTCGACGTCGAGCCCTTCAGGGAGCACTGTGATGTCGCCGCCGCCCACCAGACGCTCGACCTTCGCCTGGTCGAGCAGCGCCTCGCCAATCGAGAGCAGCACGATCATCACCGCGACACCCATCCCGTAACCAAGGAAGAGAAGCAGCGAGCGGAACGGGCGATACAGGAGACTTCGGAACGCGAGCAGCGTGATCATGCAGCGGAGTTCTCGCGCACCGCGACGATGCTCCCGTCGCGCATGTGGATCGTTCTGCGCGCCGCACTGGCGAGCGCGTCGTCGTGCGTCACGACGATTATCGTGGTGCCATCCGCGTTGAGCCTGCGGAACAGCGAGATGATCTCGGCGCCCGTGGCAGCGTCGAGCTCGCCCGTGGGCTCGTCGGCGAGGAGCAATGCGGGCGAGTTGGCCAACGCGCGCGCAATGGCGACGCGCTGCTGCTCGCCTCCCGACAGCTGCGACGGCCGGTGAGCGAGCCGGTGCCGCAGGCCTACGTACGACAGCAGCTCGGCCGCGCGCGCCTCGCGCTCGCGTCGAGCGAGGCCAGCTTCTGCCATCGGGAGCTGCACGTTCTCCGACGCGCTCAGCGTTGGCATGAGGTAGAACCGCTGGAAGACGAAGCCGATCCGGTGAAGCCTGAACGCCGTAGCTTCGGCATCGCTCAGCCGTGTCACGTCGCGTCCTTCGATCTGCAATACGCCACCGTCGGGCGCGTCGATGACGCCGAGCACGTTGAGCAGCGTCGACTTGCCGCACCCGGACGGTCCGACGACGGAGACGTAGTCGCCACGCGCGACGTCGAAGCTCACGCCGCGCAGCGCGTGAACCCTGTCCTCACCCAGTGTGTAATCGCGGCGCAGATCACGCGCGCTCACCGACGCACTGCTCGACGTTCGTCACGCGATGGCTTCCTGCCGAAGCGTGGTCGCGATCGGCAGCGACGCGGCGCGCCACGCTGGATAGACGCCAGCGAGTACGCCAGCGCCGATCAGAAGTGCGAGCGATATCCACGCCGCGCGCGGCTGGAAGAGAAAGAAATCGATCGCCATCGGAAGGCCGGGGAAGTCGGAGAGGATGCTGTTCAGGTAGCGCGCCGTCCCGAGTCCCAGCGCTACGCCGAGCAGCGAGCCGACGACGCTGATCACCACTCCCTCGAGCACGATCTGCAACACGATGTGGTTGCGCGACACGCCGATCGCGCGCATGACGCCGATCTCGCCGACGCGCTCGTTCACGGAGACCGTCATCAGCGTCGTGACGAGCAGGAAGCCGACGACGAGGCTCACGGCGCCGAGGATGAACGCGAGCTGCCTGAAGTAGCTGAGCCGCTCATCCACCTGCGCAGCGCTGTCTCGGTCGATATCACCGTCACGCGCGGGACGCGCGCGGTGATCCAGCGCGACAGCGCCTGCACCGCCGCATCGCTGCGCGCCTTCACCATGAAGAGTGATACGCGGTCTGCGTCAGCTGGTCCCTCCATCGCCTGCAGCGTGGCGAGCGGCATTGCGATGGCGAGCTGCCCAGCCGCGAGGTACAGGAATCTTGCACGGCCAGCGACGATCATCTTCCGTGTGGCCACGTCAGCGCGGAGCTCGGTGTCGTAGCCGCTCGCGACGTTCACGGTATCGCCGATCCGCGCCCCGGTCGCGCGCAGGAAGTCGTCGTTGGCGACGACGCGATTGGTCGCGAGCGCGTCGCTGCCAGCGACGAGTGCATAGTCGCCCTGCTGTGATGGAATGACTCCGAGCGCGAAGGCGCTGATCGATCGTCCGCGCGCGGGCACGTGAACCGTCGCGCCGAGCACCGGGCTCACGAGCTCGACCGTGGGATTCGCTCGCAGAATCGTGAAGATGTCGCTCGCACCAGTGATCGTGGCGTCGGTGTCGAAGGGAAGCGTTCCCTTGGGCGAGAGCCGGATCTGGAAGCCTCTGGACTCGAGCATGCGGCGGAACGACTCGCGCATGCCCGTCGAGAGCATCACCATGTCGAGCAGCATCGCCATCGCGACGGCGACACCAAGGATCGCGAGCAGCGTGCGCGTCGAGTGGCGCTGCAGCGACGCGCGCACGAGCAGCAGTCGCATTCAGCGACCGAACAGCTCGAGCGGGTGAGTGCTCACCAGCTTGAGTGAGGCGAGAAGCCCCGCGACGATGCCGAGCACCATCGAGAGCGCGACGGCGAACATGACGGTATCCGCGGTGACTATCGCGAACTGCAGCGCTGTGCGATAGACACCCTGATAGTACACGTTGACGATCTTCGAGCTCGCCGCGCCGATCGCCACGCCCATCGCGCTGCCGAGCACGGCGACGAGCGTCGCCTCGATGACCACCGACCTCACTATCGATGACGCGGAGATTCCCATGAGCCTGAGCGCCGCCACGTCGCGCCGCCGCTCCTCGACCTTGAGCAGCATTATGCAGAGCAGGAAGATCGCGCTCGCGACGATGGTGATGATTCCGATCGCGCGGTGAAAGCGGCTGACCACCTGAAAGGTGCGCGACGTGCCCACCGCGATGTCGCGCGAGCGGTACGCCTGGAACCCGAACGCGGCGGCGTTTATCTCGCGCTTCACGCTGTCGACGTCCGCGCCCTGACGCGTCGCCACTGCGAACCTGTCGACGCGATCACCGTATCCCGTGAGCGATTGGAGCTGGTCGAGGTGCATTCTGATCCGGTAATTGTGCCGCGAGATCTCCGACGGATCTGCTGCCCGCGCGGTAATCGCCGCGATCACCACCGTATCGCCCGGTCGCTCCAGCGGCCGGCGCGAGGACTACCAGATCGCCGATGTGAAGCTGAGCGTCTTCGGCAAGGCTGCCGTCGATCGCGATCGTGCGGTGAGGTTGTTGCGCGGACGCGGCGGTCGCCAGCGACATGAACGCCAGCGCCGCCAGCAGCCATGAGCGAGTCACCGCTCGAAGCACTCCGCGCGGCTGGGTATCGGAGTGCCGTGAGGATCGACGAGCGGATCGCCGAGCGCGCTCGCCATCCGGTCGATCAGCTCCTCGCTCACAGCGTGCTCGAGGCGCTCGGCTTCCGAGTGCACCGTATTCCACGTGTAGCCGAGCATCGTGACCAGGTAGCACTCGATGATGCGGTGACGGCGAAGCGTGCGCAGCGCTGCGCGGCGACCGACCTTGGTGAGTCGTACACCGTGGTAGCGCTCGTACACGAGCCAGCCGCTCTGCGCCAATCGTCTCACCATTCCCGTGACCGATGCAGGCGTGATGTCGAGGCGCGCCGCGATGTCATTTGTCGGAGCGACACCCAGCTCGTCCTCGAGCTCGTAGATCGCCTTGAGGTAATCCTCCACCGACATCGTGAGCGGTACGCTATCGGTCATCGTCCCATCTCCTTGAGCGACTCCACCAGCAGCCACGCGTTGAGCACGGCGATGCCTGCCGCGGTGGCGTACGCGAGCAGCTTGAGCAGCATGCCGTTCGCGAACTCGCCCATCTTCTCGCGATCGGACGTGAACTTCACCAGCGGCACCACCGCGAAGGAGAGCTGCATGCTGAGGATCACCTGGCTGAGCAGGAGCAGCTTCGCAGTCCCGCTCTCACCGTAAAGGATAGCGACGATCGCGGCGGGAACTATCGCCAGCCCGCGAGTGATGAGTCTGCGCACCCACGGCGCGAGCTTGATGTCGAGGAATCCTTCCATGACGATCTGGCCCGCGAGCGTCCCGGTGAGCGTCGAGTTCTGACCCGAAGCGAGCAGCGCGAGCGCGAAGATCGTGGAGGCGCCAGCGCCGAGGAGCGGTGTGAGAAGCCGGTACGCGTCCTGGATCTCCGCGACGTTGGCATGCCCGCTGGTGTGGAACGTCGCGGCCGCGACCACAAGGATCGCAGCGTTGACGAAGAACGCGAACGTGAGCGCGATCGTGGAATCTGCGACCGCGTACTTTATCGCCCGCCGCTTGCCCAGTGCGGTCTCCGTGTAGCGCCGCGTCTGCACCACCGACGAGTGCAGGTAGAGATTGTGTGGCATCACCGTCGCGCCGAGGATGCCGATCGCGATGTAGAGCATCGCGGGGTTCGTGACTACGTCGCGGTGCGGAACGAAGCCCGCGGCGACGGCGCGCATCGGGAGGGCTCGAGACGATGAGCTCGAAGAGGAAGCATGCGCCGACCACCGCGATCATCGCGACGACGAAAGCCTCGAGCCGGCGGAATCCCTTGTTCTGCAGATACGAGGATCACCAGAACGTCGCATGCCGTGATCACGACTCCCACCGCGACCGGGATTCCGAACAGCAGATTGAGCGCGATCGCCGAGCCGATCACTTCCGCGAGGTCGCACGCGGCGATCGCGAGCTCGCAGATGATCCAGAGGAAAACCGACGTCGGGCGTGAGTAGCTGTCGCGGCACGCCTGAGCGAGGTCGCGCCCCGTGACGATGCCGAGCTTCGCGGCGAGGCCCTGGAGCAGCACCGCCATCAGGTTCGAGACGAAGATGACGGAGAGCAGCGCGTAGCCGAACTGCGACCCGCCGGCGAGGTCGGTGGCCCAGTTCCCCGGGTCCATGTAGCCGACGGCGACCAGGTACCCGGGCCCTGCGAACGCGAAGAGGGTGCGCCACCAGCTCATCCCCTCTGCGACCGGGACAGTCCGGTACACGTCGCCGAGGCTCGGCGCGCTGCGCGCATGGCGCCAGCCGCGTTCGCCGGGCTCGCGGCTCGCCTTGGGAGGTCTCGTCACTGACGCCATGTTCGGAAGTTAGGACAAGCTAACTCCGAGTCAATGGCTCAACCGCGAGTCATCGCGTCGATCAGTCCTCGATGTCGCCGCCGGAATCGGCCCACGCCTTGAACCCGCCGCGTAGCGACGCGACGTCGCCGTAGCCCATCTGCTGCAGCGTGTCGGCGGCGAGCGCAGAGCGCGATCCACCGGCGCAGTACAGTATGACGCGCTTGGAGCGGTCCACCGCTCCCTCGACCTTCCCTTCGAGCTGGCCACGCGGAATGTGCACGGCACCGGGAACGTGACCAAGATTCCACTCGCCCGGCTCGCGCACATCGAGAAAGACGACGTCACCGCTCCCGACAGCCTTCTTCGCGTCCGGAGCATCGATTTCCTTGATGCGCGTCTTCGCTTCTTCTACCAGTTGTGCTCCGCTCTTCGCCATGATCAGCCACTCACGTTGAGTGTGAGGTTGTCCGCGTCGAGCGTCGCGATGGCGCCGAGCGGAATTGTCCATTGGTCTGGAACATGTCCCATCGGTATTCCCGCAATGCACGGAACACCCAGCGCGTCCGCATGCTCGCGCAGCACGTCGTCGAGCGTGCGCGAGAGACGCGAGTCGTCTGGTGTCTCATCGCCATCGCAGCCGGTGCAGAGCCCGAACGCGATTCCCGCGACGCCGCTCATCGCGCCGCTCAGTCTGAGCTGCGTCAGCATGCGATCGACGCGGTACAACCCTTCGTTCACATCCTCGAGCACCAAGATAGCGTCGCTCAAGTCGGGGAAATAGCGCGAGCCAGCGAGTGACGAGATCACCGACAGATTTCCGCCTGCGAGTCTCCCGGTCGCCGCGCCGCGGCGAATCACGCGCGCATCAGGCGCGCGTCCGCAGGAATCCGATGCGCGCACGATGAGCCCGCTCGAATGAATCGCGCGCGAAGCCTTCGAGAGGCGTTCGAGCGTTTGGTGCATGATAGTTCACGACGTTGCACAACTTTCCGATCGCTGAGTGAAGCGCGGAGATGTCGGAGTAACCGATGATCGGCTTCGGTCGCCGTGCGCATGATTCGTAATCGATGCCGTCGAGCAATCGCATCGTGCCGTAGCCGCCGCGCAGACACCATATGGCGTCGATTTTGTCGTCGCGCAGTGCAGCGTTCAAGTCGCGAAGACGATCCTCATCGCGCGCTGCGAAATAGCTGTATCGCTCGAGCACGTGCTCGCCAACCTGTGGGATCCAGCCGAAGCTGCTGCACGTTCTCGATCGCAGTATCGACGTCGACTTCGCCGTGAAGGGGACCCGATGGTGCGACCAGCGCGACGCGCGCGCCGGGCGCTAACGAATGAACGCGACGAAAGGACGCAATTGGCACGAGAAAGCAGCGATGGATGAGCTGCGATTAACCGTCAGTGACTTCTAAATCTGGCACATGCGTTGCCCGTTCCCTAATCCCGCAAGAAGGGTAACGGCAAGACGGTTCACCAATCCCGGAGGTTTACAATGGCTGGAAGTAACAAGGGAAGCGGCTCTCACGGCGGGTCGCAGAGCAACTCGAGTAGCTCGAGCAACAGAAGCGGATCGAGCAGCTCGCGCGATCAGAACGAAGGCGGAATGAGCGCATCAGGCTCGTCGGGTCAGAGCGGCAGGCAGAGCAGCCAGGGTGGATCGCAAGGGTCGTCGAGCGGCGGTTACGGCTCGGACTCCGGGCTACAGCTCAGGCTCGATGGGTGATCAGAGTGATCTCAACGAGAGCGGCATGAGTGGATCGCCAGGCGGGTCGGGCGGATCATCCGGTGGATCATCCGGTGGATCGTCGGGCGGCTCAGGTGGAAAGTCGGGTGGCTCGAGCGGTGGAAGCTCAGGCGGAAGCTCAGGTGGTTCGGGCGGAAGCTCGGGCGGCGGCCGTAGCGGCGGATCGGGCGGGTCCTCGGGTGGTTCTGGCGGCAGCTCCGGAGGTGGCAAGTCCGGTGGCTCCGGCGGGTCATCCGGTGGATCGTCGGGCGGCTCCGGATCAGGCGGAAAATCCGGCTCGCGATAAGCGCGGACCGGTATGCAAAGGCGCGCCCGAAATGGCGCGCCTTTGTGCTGTCAGACAGCGACGCACGCATATCTTCACATATCGTGACGCAATGCACGTCTCCACGCTGATCGCGGAGCTCGCAGCAGTGCCGTGGGCGGCGATCCCGCTCGCGACATTCGTGCGTGTGAGATCGTCGCCGACACTCGCCGCGGAGTCTCCCGAGCCCGCCACGCGATCGCGCCACTGGTGAGCGTGGTGATCCCGGCGCGCGACGAGGCGCGCAACATCGCTGACTGCGTGCACTCCGTTCTGGCGTCCGACTACCCCTCGCTCGAAGTGCTAGTCGTCGACGATCATTCGCGCGATGACACTGCTGTGATCGCGCGCGACATCGCCGCGTCCGACGCCCGCGTGCATGTGATCGACAGTCCCGATCTCCCGGCAGGTTGGTTCGGGAAACAGTGGGCGTGCCAGACCGGCGCGGCGATGGCGCGAGGCGACGTTCTCATCTTCCTCGACGCCGACGCGCGCGCCGCACCAGATCTCATCACGCGCTCCGTCAATGGCATGCTGAGCACTCGCGCCGATCTCTACACCGTCGCGGGGCGGCAGGAGATGCTGACGTTCTGGGAGCGCGTCATCCAGCCGCAGATCTTCGCGGTGCTGGCCATGCGCTACGGCGGCGCAGACTCGGTGAACCGCTCGCGACACGCGTGGGACAAGATCGCCAACGGACAGTATCTCATGTTCACGCGCGCCGCGTATCGACGCGATCGGCGGACATGCGTCGGTGAGACAGTACGTGGCGGAAGATCTGATGCTCGCGCAGACTCTCTTCGCGCGCGGCTTCCGAACCGTGCTCGTACTAGGCCAGCAGCAGCTCGCTACGAGGATGTACGCATCACTCGGAGAGATAATTCGCGGCTGGCAGAAGAACGTCTTCGCGGGCGGATCTCACGCACTTCCACCGATCCGACTCGCGCGCGCCGTCTTCCCGTTCCTGCTTCCGCTTCCGGCGCTCGTCCAGTTGGTCCCGCTCGCACTTCTCGTTGCGTCTCTGCTCACCGCGGCGAGTCACGCGCTTCTTCTCTGGAGTGCGCTCACGAGCGCGTTACTTACGATCGTGTGGCTCATGGTCTACGCCGTCGCGAAGCAGCCTCCGTTCTACGCCCTTCTCTTCCCACTCGGCGCGTCTCTGATGCTCTACATCGTACTCTCTGCGACGCTCCGCGGACACGCAGTGGAATGGAAGGGCAGATCGTACCAGAACGCCGCGGCGTCAGCGAGCATGGAGTGACCAATCTCCTCGCGGCGCGCAGCCAGATGGCGATCTCACTCGCGTTCCACATCGTGTTCGCGGAGATCGGCATCGCGATGCCGGTGTTGATGGTGATCGCGGAGTGGATGTGGCGGCGCACCGGGGACGAGCACTACCTCGTGCTCGCGAAGCGCTGGGCCAAGGGGACCGCGATACTCTTCGGCGTCGGCGCGGTCTCGGGGACCGTGCTGTCGTTCGAGCTCGGGCTCTTGTGGCCGGGGTTCATGCGCCTCGCAGGCCCCATCATCGGCGTGCCGTTCTCGCTCGAGGGGTTCGCCTTCTTCACCGAGGCGATCTTCATCGGGGTCTATCTGTATGGTTGGAACCGGATCTCTCCGCGCGCCCATCTGGTCGCTGGAGTGGTCGTGGCGATCAGCGGCGCTGCGTCGGCGATCTTCGTCGTCTGCGTCAATGCGTGGATGAACACGCCGGTCGGATTCACGCTCGCTGGCGGAACGCTGGCGCACATCGATCCTGTGCGTGGCATGATGTCTCCCGCCGCCTTCCCTGAAGCGCTGCACATGCTCATCGCCGCCTACGCGTCTACAGGGATGCTCGTCGCAGGCATCCATGCGCGTATGCTGCTCCGCGACACGGGGTCTTCATTCAATCGGCACGCGCTCACGATCGCGCTCGTCATCGGCGCGCCAGCCGCGATCGTGCAGCCGTTCTCCGGCGACATCAGCGCGCGGATGGTCGCGCACACTCAGCCAATCAAGCTCGCCGCGCTCGAGGGCCAGTTCGTCAGCGAGCGCGGAGCTCCGTTGCGAGTCGGTGGATGGCCCGACGCGCGAACCGAGCAGACGCGCTTTGCGATCGAGATACCTCACGGGCTCTCGCTTCTCGCCTTCCATTCACCCGACGCGCTCGTCCGCGGCCTCGAGTCGGTGTCGCGCAGCGACTGGCCTCCGCTCCGCCCGGTACATGTCGCCTTTCAGCTCATGGTCGCGCTCGGCACCGCGCTGGCACTCGTCGCGCTGTGGGTCGCGCTGCGCGCTTGGCGTAAGCACGATCTCACTCGCGACCGAGCGCTGCTTCACACGCTTGGTGATAGTCGCGCCATTCGGCTTTATAGCCACAGAAGCTGGTTGGACCGTCACCGAGGTCGGCCGACAGCCGTGGGTAGTTCAGGGCGTCCTGCGAACCGCTGACGCAGTCACTCCGATGCAGGGCCTCGTTGTGCCGATGACGTTGTTCACACTTCTGTACGTCGCGCTCGGCCTCGTCGTGATCGCCCTCATCCGCTCGCTCGTGCGCGAGACAGCACCACGTGAGTCGACACGGCACGACGACGTCGCGCGCCGAAGAGTGCGGTCGTGACTTCGCTCCTGGCGACACTCCATGCGATCGGGCTTCCCGAGATCCTTGCGTGCGCGATCGCGATATCGCTCACCGCGTACGCCCTCATGGGCGGCGCGGACTACGGCGGCGGAGTCTGGGACCTGCTCGCGCGTGGACCGCACGCGCGCGCGCAGCGGGAGCTGATCGCGAGCTCGATCGGTCCCATCTGGGAAGCGAATCACGTCTGGCTCGTTCTCGTCGTGGTGCTTCTCTTCACCGCGTTCGCACCCGCGTTCGCGCTGCTGTCCGTGGTGCTTCACATACCGCTCACCATCATGCTCGTTGGGATTGTGCTCCGCGGCTCGGCGTTCGTCTTTCGCAGTTACGGATCGCGGGACGACGCTCCATCGCGCTCGTGGGGACGGGTCTTCGCCGTGGCGAGCATCGTCACTCCCATCGCACTCGGCGCGGTGATCGGCGCCGTGGCGTCCGGCGCCGCTGCGACGGCCGCGCAGGAGCTGGCCGAGCCCACGAGCCACTCGTTCGCGGAGATCTTCGTCGCGCCGTGGCTCGCGCCGTTTCCGATCGCGGTCGGCTTCCTCGCCCTCGCGCTGTTCGCGTTTCTCGCTGCGGTGTACCTCGCGATAGCGGCGCGGGACGACCAACTGCGCGAGGACTTCAGGCTGCGCGCCCTACTCGCCGCAGCCGCGGTGTTCGTGACGGCGGCAATCGCGCTCGTACTCGCTCACATCTCTGCATCGCGCGTCGTCGCCGTGCTCACGCACGGACCGGTCGCCGTTGCACTCCACGCGTTCACCGCGATCGCGGCGTTGACTGCACTTTGGGCCATCTACACGAGACGATGGCGGATCGCGCGAGTCGCGGCCGCAGCACAGGTCGCGCTCATACTCGGCGGGTGGTTCGCGAGTCAGTATCCGTACATCGTGCCGCCCACGCTGACGATCCGCGCGGCCGCTGCTCCGACTCGCACACTCGCGGTTGAGCTCGCGGCGCTCGTGACGGGCGCGCTCGTCCTCATTCCGTCGCTCATCTACCTTTTCGGTCTCTTCGCACCAAGCGCGGCCTCCACCACCAACGACGCAATGAAGTGACCTGACGCGCATGCTCGCGCTTTCTCGCTGCACCGCCGCGCCACGTACAGTGGTCCGGTGCGCTCACTGCGAGAGGCGGCGGAAATCATCAGAGCATGTGACACCCCTCAGGGGCTGCAGACACTCGTGGCGCGGCTGGGCTTCTCCGTCCCCACGCTTGCGCTCGACGACGATGCTCGGCATCGACTCGGCTTGCCATGCTCCGTAGCTGCCGCGGGCGTCGCTCAGGGCGACGGCGCACTCCGCGCTCTGGTCGTGGAGGCATCCCCAGGCGCGAGCGCGCGCGAGGTCACTGCCGTCGCCGCTCGCCAGCTTGCTCGACGCGTCCCGCATCTGTTGTGGATGACCGTCGTGACCAGCCGCGATTCGGACGAGATAGTGGTCGCCGCATCCGCTACGGGCGGCAACCAGCGCCTCGTCGCGCTCGTCACAGGGCGCGATCGCATCGTCGACAGCGACGCGGAGACTCTCTGCGCGCTCGCCGGTTGCACCGGAATCACGGGTCCTGGCCACGACGTGCTTCGGCACCTGCGCTGGATCGACATACTTGGCAGAGAGTCGATAACCCGCCGGTTCTACCGCGCGCTCGATCGCGTTGTGACGACGCTCGCGCAATCACTAGTCGGCATCGATTCACCGCTCGTCGCGCGTGAGCTCGCGCTGCTCACTGCAAGCAGATTCCTCTTTCTCGCCTTCGTTCAGACCAAGGGCTGGTTGGATCGCGACTTCGGCTTTCTTCCCAATAGATTCGCCGACGCCATGGCGAGTGGCGGCGCGTACCACCGCAGAGTTCTCGAGCCACTCTTCTTCGGCACGCTCAACACGCGCGTGAGCAATCGCTCCGCCCGCGCCCGCGAGCTTGGAGCGATCCCGTTTCTCAACGGCGGCCTCTTCTCGCGCTCGCCGCTCGAGCGCATCCATCGCCACGCTCGCTTCACCGACGACGCACTCGGCGACCTCTTCGGCGAGCTGCTCGTCCGCTACAGGTTCACCGCTCGCGAAGACACTGCGACGTGGTCCGAAGCCGCCGTCGATCCTGAGATGTTGGGGAAGGCGTTCGAGTCGCTGATGGCCAGTGGCGAGCGCAAGCGTCACGGTGTGTACTACACGCCGCGCGACCTCGTCGAGCGCACGACCGATCGCGCCCTGCGCGCTCATTTCAGTCGTGTTCTCGACGCCGGTGCTGCCGAGCGCGCGCTTGCTGGAGACCAACTTTCTGCGCACGACGCATCAAGGGTTCTCGCAGCCGTATCGAGCATGCGCATCCTGGATCCCGCATGCGGATCGGGCGCCTTCCTGGTTCATGCGCTGGAGCGACTCGCAGCGCTCCGAGTGACCGCGGGCGACGCACGCCCAATTGCCGTCATCAGACGCGACGTCCTGACCAACTCGATATTCGGCGTCGACTCTAACCCGACCGCGGTCTGGCTGTGCGAGCTACGGCTCTGGCTCTCCGCGGTGATCGATGCGGGCGAGTCGGATCCGATGAAGGTGCAACCGCTCCCCAATCTCGATCGCCACATACGAGTCGGAGATTCACTCGCCGGCCCGGCGTTCGTTCGCGCCACACATAATGGCGGGCCCCAGCGGACTGACCGCTCTCCGGCGTCGGTACGTGCGAGCTACTGGTGCGCGGAAGACAGCGCTCGGCCGACAGATCGACAGATCGGAGCGCCAGTGCGCCATCACGCGCACTGATCACGAGCTCGGCGTGATTCGCGAGAAGCGTCGCGACATTCTCGCCGCGGCGCGATCCGCTCGATCTCTTCAACTCGCGCTCGCACTCCGACTCGTCGCATGACCAGTTGCGCGATCTGCGCAGCGCAGCGCGACGCTTGCGAGCCAGCCGCAGAGCGCTCACCCTCGGCGCAGCGCTGCCGTTCTCCTATCCGACTCACTTCGCTGACGTAGCAGGGCGGGGCGGATTCGATGTAGTGCTCTCCAATCCGCCCTGGGTGCGGATCCACAACATCGATCCGGCCACGCGTGCCAGCTTGCTCGCGTCGTACGAGACTGCAAGCGGCGCAGCGTGGCGCACCGGCGCCGCGGCTGCACGCGCTGGCAGAGGCTTCGCGAGCCAGGTGGATCTCGCCGCGGTATTCGTCGAGCGCTCGAATGATCTGGTCCGCGAGGGCGGCATCGTCGCGCTTCTTCTACCATCCAAGCTATGGCGCTCGCTCGCCGGCGGTGGCACTCGCGATTACATCGCGCGCCGCATGTCGCTTCTCGAGGTGGAGGATCTCAGCGAGTCACCAGCAGCGTTCGCAGCGGCGGTGTACCCGTCGCTCATCATCGCGCGTCGGCGTGCCTTACGCACCTGCGACGTCAACGATGGTGCTGAGGTCTCCGTCGCCGCGCAGCGTGGTCCGTCGACCATCAGGTGGATCGCGAATCGCGACTCACTTGCACTCGATGACACGCGCGGCGCTCCCTGGATCCTCGTGCCTCCGGAAGTGCGTGCGGCGTTCGACTCACTCGTGCGCGCCGGAGTGCCGCTCGCTTCGACTCCGCTCGGTCGCCCGCTCCTCGGCGTCAAGTCAGGATGCAACGTCGCGTTCTGCGTGTGCGTGAACGACGGTTCCGGCGACGTTGCGCACGTGTGCAGCGGCGAGCGGGTCGGATCTGTCGAGACAGCGTTGCTTCGTCCACTACTCCGCGGTGAGACGGTGACGCCGTGGCGCCCCGCCCCATCGAACGACCATATCGTCTGGCCGCACGACGCCAGCGGAAACGTGCTGCGCCAACTGCCTCCGCACGCACGGGAATGGCTTGCCTATTCCCGTCGCGCCCTCGCGCGCCGAACCGATCTCCGCTCCCCTACAATCTGGTGGCCGCTCTTCCGCACCGAATGCGCGGCGACCGACAAGCCCCGCGTCGTCTGGAGCGACATCGGGAGGAGCCCGCGCGCACTCGTGCTTCCGCGCGACGACACGACCGTGCCATTGAACAGCTGCTACGTGATTCGATGCTCGACCGACGCAGACGCGCACGCGCTCGCTGCTCTCATAAACTCGCCCGTGGCCGCGGCGTGGCTTTCGCTGGTCTCCGAGCCCGCGCTCAATGGCTATCGACGCTTCCTCGGCTGGACGATGTCACTCCTGCCCATTCCGCGCGACTGGATTCGTGCGCGCGAGCTCTTGGCGCCGCTCGGTGTCCGCCGCGGCAGCCGGGAGCATCCCCACCGCGTACGAGCTGACACGGGAGGTTCTCGCCGCGTATCGTCTCGCGACGCATTCTGTGGCGTCGCTGCTGGATTGGGCAACGGATTGACCAACGGTCACGAGTACCAAACCGTTCGCGCCGAAGTCGCCTGGACAATTATCGCGCATCACGTGCTCGGCGACGATGAGCGAATGCGCGCAGTTGGGCGAGATAACCTTGTTCCCTCATCAGGCCGACGCCGTGGCCCGCCTAGCGGCTCTGCTCCGGGAGCATGGCGGCGCGCTGCTGAGTGATGCGGCCGGGCTCGGCAAGACCTACGTCGCGCTCGCGGTCGCGCGCATGAGCGGGGCGCCGCTCGTCGTGGCTCCCGCCGCGCTCGCTGAGATGTGGCGCAGCGCCTTCGATGCCACCGACATCAAGGGCGACTTCGTCTCCTTCGAGGCGCTCAGCCGTCACGCAACAGTTGCGCGGCACTACGACGTTGTCATCATCGATGAAGCTCACAATGTTCGCAATCCGTGCACGCGTCGCTACGCCGAAGTAGCGAGGATCGCGACCCTCGCGCCGGTGCTGCTCCTCTCAGCGACGCCGATCCACAACACGCGTGACGACGTCAGCGCGCTCATCGCAATTTTCATGGGGTCGCGGGCCTACTCGATGAGCGTCGAGGATCTCTCGCGCTTCATTGTCAGACGCACCGCCACCACTACAGCGGCCCCAATGCCGCGTGTGCATCACGCCACACCGCGCATTCTGCCAGTTGACGACAGGCTGATCAACGGGATCGTCGGCCTGCCGCCGGCGGTGCCTCCACGCGATGGCGACAACGCCCCCGCGCTCGTGAAGCTCGGGCTGCTCCGGCAACTCGTGTCCAGCGAAGCCGCACTGGAGGGCGCATTGAGACGACGCCTCGCGCGTGGCGCTGCGCTGGTCCATGCACTCGATTCCGGTCGCTATCCTACCCGGACCGAGCTCTCTGCGTGGGTTTGCTCGGACGATTCCGTCCAGCTCGCGTTTCCGGAGCTGTTGCCGCTCGCTGATGATGATACCGCACAGTTCCGAGCTGCGCTCGTCACGCACATGGCCGCGCTGCGTGCAGTCCTCGATTCCCTAACGCCGCATCGCGACACCTCGCGTGCGGATTTCGTGAGCGAGGTTGCGGCGGCGCATCCGGACTCCCGTATCGTCGTCTTCACATCGTACGCCGACACCGCACGCTCTACCTATGCGGCGCTCGAGCGCCGCATGCGTTGTGCATTGCTCACTTCGAGCGGAGTCACGATCTCGAGCGGCCACATGTCGCGTGAAGAGCTCCTGGCCGCCTTCGGACCTCATGCGCGCGGCACGCGCGAGCCGCCCGACGCTGCGCGGATCGACATCCTCATCACTACCGATCTCCTGAGCGAGGGTGTCAACCTGCAAGGCGCCAGACGTTGCGATCCAGCTCGATCTGCCTTGGACAAACGCTCGCATCGAGCAGCGGCTCGGTCGTATCGCGCGCCTGGGCTCGGCGCACCCGACAGTCCACTCCTATGTTGCGCATCCGCCACCACGCGCCGATCAGTTGCTTCGCGCCATGGCAATCCTCGAGACCAAGCTCGCAACGTCCGCTGAGCTACTCGGCGATGCGGGCACTGACACCGCGCGCACTCATGCGGTGGGCGCACGTGAAGCGATTCGCGTCGAGCTCGCGTCGAGGAGCAGCGCGCACGTCGAGGACGTTCGACGAGAATCGAACGATGACCGCGGTCGCCTGTGTATCCGCGGCTATCGTCGGCTATGTTGCCCTCGCCTCTATCCGCGGCGAACCGGTGCTTCTCGCGCGGTCGGAGACGAGCAAGTATGCTCGAGCTCTGCCGCCGCCGTTCTGGATGCCATTCGCGCTGCTGGTGCGGTCGACTCGCCGCTCGACCCGCAAGCTGCCCACGTCGCGCTCTGCGAGGTCGGAGCGTGGTGCGAAGCCCAGCGCGCAGCGGCCTGCGCCGGCCTCGAGCGATCCGGCGATTCGGTGACTGCAGCCGCGCGAGCTGCGTTGCGCGCGAGCCATGATCTGTGCGACCGCGCGCCGTACGCAGCGAGGGCATGCAGCGCGGTGCCTGCATCCGCGGCGCGGCGCGCACTCGCTCAGCCCTCACCGATCGGCGTCGAGCGCGCAATCATCGCCGCGCGCTCGTCAGCAGATGTCGTCGCGGTCCTCTCAGCTCGCCCTGCCCCGCCTGCGCCTGCCGAGACAGCCGCTCGCGTCATAGCGCTCGTGCTCCTGAGTGATACGGTTCGCCAGTGAGCGGCTCTGCGGCTCACTCGCTCTGTACCCTTAGTTTTCGGGATGGCAAACCGTCCCATCGCCGTCCTGTTCGATCTCGACGGCACGCTCATCGATTCGATCACGCTACTCCTCGCCAGCGTCCATCATGCCTTCGACGGCTTTTCCGGCCGCGCCCCGACGGACGAGGAATGGATAGCGGGAATCGGTACGCCGCTTCGGCAACAGCTTCGCGAGTTCGCGTCGAGTGACGACGAGGTTGCCGCCCTCACGGCTCGCTACCGCGCCTTTCAGCGTGAGGCGCACGACCGCCTTACGGCCTGCTTCCCGGGCACTCTGGAGGTGCTTGGCGTGCTCGCGGCCGCGGGCCACCCGATGGCCGTCGTGACGAGCAAGTCGAACGAGATGATGTTGCGCGGCACTGACTTCACCGGCATCTCGCCTTATATGGCCGTCCAGATCGGCGCGGACTCGTGCGACCGCCACAAGCCCGACCCTTTCCCCGTGCGGCTCGCTCTATCCAACCTCGGGTACGCGGAGAGCGAAGCGATCTTCGTCGGAGACTCGCCCCACGACGTCAACGCCGGCAACGCGGCAGGAGTCGTGACCGTGGCGGCGCTGTGGGGCCCGTTCAGCCGCGACCAGCTTCGTGCAGCGAATCCTGCATATTATCTCGAGCATATCACTGGCTTACCGGCGCTCGTCGAGCGAATCCAGCAGCGCGCGCAGGTGTAATATTCATCACGTCGTTCGACTCTAATTGGAGTTCTGATGGGCTTTTCCCTTCCTGTAACTACCGGACTCGTCCGCACCGGCGAGGAGCGCGCTCAGCTCGTTCGCCGCACGTACACTCTGGTATTCATAAGTATCCTCGTGACCATGGTCGGCGCCGCATACGCGCTAACCAACGCGACCCTCATCGCCGAGGTCACGGAGCATCCTTTCTGGTCAGCGGCGTGTGTGTTCATCCCGCTGCTGCTCGCTCGCGGCGGACGCAGTCGGTTCCCGCTCAACATCGCGATGGTGCTTCTCTTCAATCTCGCGATGGGCGCCTACGTTGCGCCGTTTCTTCTCCTTTACGAGAGCGCCGCCCCCGGGCTCGTTCCGCAGGCTGCCGGTCTGACCATCAGCGCATTCGCCGTGCTGACGCTGTACGCCTTCCTGAGCCGGCGAGATTTCTCGGCCTGGGGAAGCTTCTTCATCGTCGGACTCTTCGTCCTCATCGCGACGTCGTTCCTCAACATCTTCTTCCACAACGCCACCGCCGATCTCTGGCTCGCCGGCGGCACGGTGGTCATCTTCAGCGGCCTCCTGGTCTTTGATACGTGGCGCCTTCGCAACGTTTACGGTCCGGAAGATTACGTCGCCGCATCGATCAACATCTACCTCGACCTGCTGAACCTCTTCCTCGCGATCCTCCGCATCCTCGGCGGCGGCCGGAGGAGATAGCGATCCGGCGATCAGCGCCGAGCAATAGCGGCCACACTCCCAAGCCAGAGTAGCGAAGCGAGAGGGGGAGCGTTGAGGAGCCTACGAGGGCTGCGAAGCAGACCGAGTAAGATCCGAAACACTCCCCTCTCGCGTAGCGCCCCACCGGTACTTGCAGTCGCAGTTGCCGTTTGCATTCGCAGTCGCCGGCCCGCTGACCGCGAGCACCTGCCGATGCTGCCGCGCCGCCTAGCCGCCGCTGGCAAACTCCAACTCCGCCGCCATTTTCAGATCCCGATCCGTGATGCCACCGGCGTCGTGAGTCGTCAACAGGCAGGTCACCTTGTTGTACCTGATGTCGATGTCGGGATGGTGCTGCGCTGCCTCCGCTGCTTCTGCAGCGCGCGTCACGAAGTTGATCGCGTCTGGGAACGTCTCGAACTGATAGGTCTTCACGAGCGCGTCTCCCTTCCGCGACCAGCCCGGCAGCGACCCCAGGCCTCGTTGAATCGCGATGTCTGACAAACGCTCAGGACCTGCGCCGGTTTTCATGATTTCTTTCCCCAAACGATTGAGTGGCTTGGCCGCAGTCATAGCCCTCTGCGCGTTCCCCGCGCCCTCCCATGCACAGCAGGACTCGGCTGGCTCTGCGCGCGCCGACTCCACGCCCATTCATAGTACACCGTCGCACTACTGGCGCAACGTCGCGGCCGGCTTTGCCGCCAGCATTCTCGCCCACGAAGGCGGTCACGTCGTCGCCGCTTACGCCGTGGGCGGTAGTCCATCCTTCGCTTTCGACCACAGCAAGCCCACGGTTTACTCGGGGATCGATGCGAGCCGCGATCCTCGCCGCCAGTTCATCTTCTCGAGCGCCGGCCTCGACGTCCAGGCCTTTCTCGATGAAGCCGTCCTCGACGCGCCCCACTCGCAAGGATCAGCGTTCGAGCGCGGCATTCTGACCGGTGGGATCGCCACCGCGTACTTCTACGCTACCATCGGTCGTAACGCCGACAACAGCGACATCAGCTACATGGCGCGAACGTCGTCGCTCACAAAGACCCAGGCATCGCTGATCTACGTCGCAATCGCGACGCTCCACATCGCGCGCATCTCGCGTGACAACCGCTACGCCGACTTCTTCGCGCGGCCGAGCGCTACCGGCGGCCTGAACGTCGGAGTGAGTCTGCTCCAGGCACAGTAACCGTCGTGTCAGCGGGAGCGGCTGCCGGCGCTTCCCATATTCCCCCGTCGCTCGTCCGCACTATCTGAGTGAGACCCAGTCGCGCGGCGAGTGAAGTCGGCGCGATGAAGTCGGGACTGCGCTCGTCGAAGCCGACCACGTAGCCGTGGTTGCGTCTGATGAGATCCGCGAAGCCACGCATGTCTTCCGCGTCGGTGCTGTCGGGCAGCTCGCGCGCGATCCGGCCGGCGTGAAAGTAGAGCGCTGGCGGCCAGTTGGAGTAGAGCTCGTGGCCGCGACCATTCGCGCGCACCCACGCGATCAGCGGTGAGCTTCGCCATTGGCTCCCGGCGAAGTCGCTCCCTTCTGTCGTGGTGTACACCGCATCGTTTACCGTCGCGGTCGCCGCGGCAGCGATCCAGACCAGCGCCACCACAGCGATCGCGATCCGCATCGGCGCGTGATACGCGCGCCACCAGTATCCCACCGCCGTCACCAGCATGATCTCGATCAGCAGAATGGCTGGCGACAGAATGCGCCAGTCGAACGGAATCGTGCCTCCGACGAACGCACGCGAGATCGCGAGTACTGACAGATACCACGCCGTGAGCAGCGCTGACGCGCCGATGATCGTCGCGACCGCACCAGCGCGGTCTCCTCGCAGCCGATCGCGCGCAGTGTCGCGCGCGGCGGTGATCACGAACAGCGCGATAATGATGCCGAGCACGACCGCGATCACTCGTTGCACCGTCCCGTCGGCGACGAGGGGGACGAGCCATTCCGCGAGCGTATCCCGCGCCTGCAGCGCCGTGACGCTCCAGTTGCCGTACAGTGCGAGTTGCGGCGTGTGGTGTCGGTCTGGCGCGAGCGCGGTGCGCGTGAACCAGATGGCGATCGCGATGGCCGGAAGCGAGCGCCACCAGCGCCGCTCGCTGCGAACCTCCGACGCGTGTCGTATCGGCGATCGAGGAGTGTCCAGCACACTGCCGCCGCTGGTGCTGCAGCGCCGGCATAGCGCACCATGACCGCCGCTGCGGAGAGAACGCCAAGCAGCAGCAGCCTGTCTCGCGCGTGAGCCATCGCGAGGACGACGAGCAGCAGCAACGCGAGGAAGAGCGGCTCGCTCAGGATCGATATGTGAGCGTCGAATATCGCTTGCGTCGCGAACACGACGAGCACCGCTGCCGCAGACATTGTCACGCCAAGTACCGGGGCGAGCAGCAGCGACTATCGCGGCGGCTGTGATCGCTGCGGCTACGATGTTGACCCAGCGGGCGCCCTGTATCGGTGTGAGCCCGAGTGCGGTCGGCAGCGCGACCGCCGCGGGGTAGCCGGGCGGCCAGAGCGAAAGCGCCGATGTGGAGTCGCGGCTATCCCAGTCGCCTGTCGGGACCCGCAGCTTGCCCTGCTCGACTATCGATTTCGCGACGCCGAGATAGGCCATCGAGTCAGGATCGAGCCCTGGCCCGGGTGACTTTGTGGAAAGAAAAACGAGGGCCGCAGCGATGACTGCGGCCCCCAGGCAAACGATAGTTCTCAGAACGGAGTTGTGTCGTGACGCATTGTCGTGTCGCGTCCTGCTCCACGACGCATGCCACGGCGCACGCGGTTCGAATCGCGAGTCATCGTGCTGTCGCCCATTCCGCGCCTCATCCCCGTGCCGCGCCCGACACCGCGACGCATGCGCGTGGAATCACCGTTCATCATGCTCGAGTCGCCCGACATTCCGTTCATCCGGCCATTCATCCCGCGGCGAGCTGACGTTCCGCGAGAGCCGCGAGCACCCCGGCGCATTCCCGTTCCCATCGCGCTGCCGTTCATGCCGTTGCCGTTCATCCCGCCGCGCATGCCGTTTCCAGTGGGCGGATTGTCGTTCGGCCCGAAGCCGATGTTCATCGCCGTGAGCAGCGCCGAAGGACTCGCCGATGTCACGCTGTACTTCGAGTCGCACTGCCGGATGGCGCGACGTGTCGTGGCGTCCATCCGGCCGGTCACGTGCTGAAGGCCGCAACCGTCGTCACGGAGCTGTTGCTGAAGAGCAAGAAGCTGGACGTGGGACAGGCCGCCTTGCGCGAACACGGGAGCAGCAGAACAACAGAGGACCGCAAGCGCGGCCACCGAGCGGAACTTCATAAGTGCCTCCAGACAGGGTAGTTCATGCGCGTTAGTGCGCAGCCCCTCTCGGGTAGCAACTAGCGGGCCGCAGCTTACCGGATGAGGGTACGCGCTAGCAGCGCGCCGATCCCCAGCAGCACCGCGGCCGCGATTAATAGCGCCGTCGGGTTCATCGAGACCGGTCGGCGATACCAGGGGCCGCGGACGCGATGAGTGTCATCCGGGAGCGAATCCATGATCCGCTTGTGGACGTAGAGCGGCGTCGTACGGCTCCGCAGCGTCTCGGCTTCGTCGTGGATCCGGTTCCAGATGTCCACCGTCTCATTGCCGCCCTGAGCGGCGCGCACCGCTGCGGCGCTCGTCTCGCCATCCAGCCACTGGTGCATCAGCGTCGTTACGGCGTTCGAGGGGAGCGGCACCTCGCGATCCGGGAGCGCCTTGCCCGGCGCCGAAGCCGGCTCCCGCTGCTGCAGGGGCGAGTATCCAAGCCCGTCGTCAATGCTGTCGCGATTGCCGTCGTCGGGGGTGTGAAGGTCGTCGAAAATCACGCGTATTTCTCCTCTAGCAGGTGCTGGAGCGCCTCGCGTGCACGATGTACACGCATCTTCAGAGCCCCAACTGTAGTACCCAGCAGGTCTGCCATTTCCTCGTACGACCTCCCCTCGACGTGCTTCATCACGAATGCTTCACGGAGCGATGGTGCGAGTGCAGCGAGCGCCACTTCGAGATCGGAGCGCAACTCGTTGCGATCGAGCTCCTCCTCGGGCGTCGAATAGGATGACGGCTGATCGTCCTCGTCGTAACTCACGTGAGTTCGACGAATATTCTTCAGCCAATCCTTGCACGCATTGGCGACGATTCTGAACACCCATGCATCAAATCGCCCACGCACCTCGCTCAGGTGCTGATACGCTTTGATGAATGATTGTTGGAGAATGTCTTCGGCTACATCGGGACTTCCGGTCATGCCCAGGGCATGGCGATACAGGGGATCGCTATACCGAACTATCAGGACCTCGAACGCGTCTCGCGACCCATTCAAGACCCGTCTGATGACCTCTTGGTCGAGGTCGGCCTGGTCCGCCTGAGGGGTCGGGGAGGGCAAGGACGTTGTCTGCAAGTTTGCCTGATAAGGCGGAGAATCCGCTCGATCCGGGCATAATATCCACTATAGCCGCAAAGCGCGCCACCCCGAGTGTTTCCAACTTGCGAAAGTGCTGAAAAATCATATACTTAGCGCGATTCATAACCCTCACCCCGCCGCCTATGGCCGACAAGTCAGCGACGCCTGAGGTGCTTCCGGAGTCCCCGGATGCCTCCGCGGCTCCGTCACCCGCTCCAGCGACACCTCCCGTCCCCCCGAAGCGCAGCCCCGGGCATCGTGGAGCAGACGTAAAGGACACCGTGGCGGAGATGACCGCCAAGGCTCATGAGATAAGTCTCGAGGCTGGCAGCAAGATGGCCGCCGCGATGAAGGATGTCATAAACGCCGCCGCCGGGATCACCGGCTTCGTCCTCGAGAGCGCACGCGACCTGGTCCAGTACATGGTCAGGCGCGGCCAGATGACGCAGGAAGAAGCGGACAAGCTCATCAAGCAAGCCGAGGAGGCCAACGCTGGGCGCCCGCCGGTCGCCGAGCGCCCGCAGCCGGTCGCGACCGAAGCTGCGGGGTCGCCTCCCGCTTCGCCTCCGGCTGCGCACCACAGCCTCGCACCCAGCTTCGCATTCGCCCGCTGCGCCTGCTGTGGCACCCGCTGCTGCGCCACCCGCTGCTGCCGCTGTAGCTTCCCAGACCCGCGGGAGCAGCGCTGCCACCGGGTCGAAGTCGAGCGCCGAGAGTCATGCAGCCAAGCCGGCGAGCAAGTCTGCGGCGAAATCGGCCGCGAAGTCCGCGCACCCGCCAAAGGCTGCCGCAAAGCCGTCCGCGCCCGCGCGCAAGACTGCCTCGCGTAAGCCGGAGAAGCCAGCATCCAAGAAGGCCCATCCGGCCAAGCCGGCAGCGAAGAAGGCGGCAGCGAAGCGTAAATGAACGCTCGCGAGCTGACCGCCGCGCTCGTCGAGTTCGATTCCCGCAACCCCACGCTCGTCCCCGGCGCACCTGGCGAGCGTGGGGTTGCTGTTTTCCTGCGCTCGATCCTCTCCGACTGGGGCTTCGATGTCGCGCTGACCGACGTCGCCGACGGCCGCCCTAATCTCGTCGCCCGCGCCGGCCCTGCGCGTCAGGGCGCACGCTCCCTCATGCTCAACGGCCACCTCGACGTCGTCGGCACCGACGGAATGACGCATCCGCCGTTCGCTCCCCACGTCACCGACGGCCTCCTCTACGGCCGCGGCTCGGCGGACATGAAGAGCGGCATCGCGGCAATGTGCGTCGCCGCGCGCGACGCACTCGCGGCTGGCATCGATGGCGAGATAATCATCGCGGCGGTGATCGACGAGGAGTACGAGAGCCTGGGAACGCGCGCGCTCATAGCTTCGGGCGTGCGCGCAGATGCGGCGGTAATCACCGAACCGACGCGGCTTGCGATCGCGACCGCTCACCGCGGATTCGCATGGGCGCGCGTCGTCGTTCATGGCCGCGCGGCTCACGGCAGCCGCTATGACATCGGCCGCGACGCGATAACGAGAGCAGCACTCATCATCACCGAGCTCGACCGGATCCAGCGCGAGGAGCTCACCACTCGCTCCCATGCGCTGCTCGGAAGACCGTCGCTTCACGCGTCGCTCATCGGCGGAGGCACTGGCATCTCGACCTACCCGGACCGTTGCGTCGTCGAGCTCGAGCGCCGCACCATCCCGGGCGAGCGCGCCACGATGTTCGTGGATGAGATCCAGCGTGCATGCGACGCCGCGCGGCGAACATATCCTGATCTCGCCGTCGACATCGAGCCGACCACGTCGCAGGGACCTAGCGACGTCGCTTCTGATTCTCCCATAGTCACTGAGCTGGCGCAGCGCCATCGAAGCGACCGGCGGCACGCCGCGCATCGAAGGGCTCAGCGCGTGGACCGACGCAGCGCTACTCAACGAAGCCGGCATCCCGACCATATGCTTCGGTCCGGGCGACATCGCGCTCGCTCACGCGGACACCGAGTACGTTCCACTCGAAGAAGTCGACAGCGCGGCGCGCGTGCTGGCACGACTGGCGCAGAAGTGGTGCAGCGGAGTACAACGTTGAATAGCGGATGCAACTGAATACCAGACAGTACAACTTGCTCGAGCGGGCAGTGACGCAGGGATTGCGCATCGCCGTCTACCGTCACGGCGCCGAAGTGGTCGTCAAGCCCCACACGCTCGGCCTCAGGGGCGGTCGCGAAGCGATCGAGACCGTTCAGCCAAGCACCGGTGACAGGATGACGATATACCTCGACGACATCGAATCATTCGAGATCGTCGATGAGTGACGGCGCGCTCGACATCATTGCCGTCTATGCCGACGAGTCGTGCCTCGGCAACGGCCGCGACGGGGAGAATCCGGGTGGCGCCGGCGGGCTGGTCGAATGGCGGAATCCGCGCACCGGCGAGCTGACACGCTGGGATTACTGGACCAGCGAGAGGAGCACCACGAACAACCGTATGGCGCTCGCTTCGGTAATCGAAGCATTCCGCGCGATGTCTGCCAAAGGCCGCGCCTTTCGCGTGGTGTTCACGAGTGACTCGCGGTACGTCGTGGACGGCATGACGTCATGGGTTCACGGCTGGGCCGCGAACGGCTGGAAGCGCAAGGGAGGTCCGATCGAGAATCTCGAGCTGTGGAAGGAAGCGCTCCGCGCGCTCGGCGCGCACCACTGCGAGTGGCGCTGGGTGCGCGGCCACAAGGGACATCCACAGAACGAGTACGCCAATCATCTCGCGACTGGCGCAGCATCGAGGCTGGATTCGTCCGGCGGTCTCGTGCCGTCGAAGTTTGCGGAGTGGCTCGCCGATTCCGACGGCAGCAGTGTCACGTCGCAATCTGTAGCGCCGTTCCCGTCTCACGATTCATTCAAAGGGAAGCACAGAGTATGGACGATCTAGACAGACTTCACCGTCGCCTCGTGCACAACATTCGTGCGACGCGGCCGGAGTATCTCCGCATCCCGTTCACCGTGCGCGAGCTTTACGAGCAGATCGTCCCATACCGCCACAACAGGCGCGAGCTCGCCATTGAGACGAACGACGATTACGAGACCGCTGTCGCGCGACTTCTGTCCGGCGAGCGCGGGTACGTGACGAGCGATCCCGCGATGCAGGAAGCTCTGCGTCGCGAGCTCAGCTCGCCGACGGGTGATCCCGGCTTGTTCAAGGAATACGCTGACGCGACGCTGACGCTCAGCCACACCGCGGAGACTGCGCGTACTCCAGTGCCCGAGAGCAGGCGCCTGCTCCTGCAGCACCAGTGGGAGATGACACCGCTGTGCACCCGAACGAGCCGCACGCTCAGAGTGCTGCAGAGCGCGTCGCCGCGGCGTTCGACGCGATGGCGCCCAGGCACCGTCGCGCCATCGATCGTGCCGATGCCGAATCTTCTCGAATCACTCGGCAAAGTCGACATGCCTACGGGATGCCGCTTCTGCGGCGGTACGCTCCCTGAAGGACGAGACGTGAACTACTGCCCGCATTGCGGCGAGAACCTGCGGACCAGTCGTTGCTCCGCGTGCGGGGCGGAGATGGATTCCGCGTGGCAATTCTGCGTTTCGTGTGGCCATCGCGCCAGTTGAGTTACTGCCGCCGCGCCAGAGCGTTTCCCTTTTTTCGCCGCTCTTAACATCTCGGGCGGCCGCGTTCGTCTCCATTGTGAACCTTTGAATGGAGCTGAACATGAGGAAGTCACTGTTGGTTGCATCGGTAGCCAGCGCCGCGCTCATGGCGGCGCCTCCGGCGTTTGCCTCGACAGCGCAGCCGATCGCACTTGCGCCGATAAGCGTCACGATCACGCCCAACTACGCCGTGTATCGTGAGGCTCATCCCGAGATTCGCAAGGCGATCGCTCAGCTCGAGCGTGCCAAGCGCGATCTGATGAGCGCGTCGCATGACTTCGGCGGACATCGCTCCGATGCGGTCGCCGCCTGCGACAACGCGATCTCGCAGCTCCGGCTCGCGTTGCAATTCGACCGCGAGTAAACCGCACTCAGCGTAGCTCGATGATGCGCGGACGGAACTTACCGTGATTGGCGCCCAGTACCTGTCTGACGCTTTCCGTCCGCGCGCTCGCGCTCCCGCTCAGCTTCCGGAGTCTCAGTGATGAGTCGCGCGCCGCGCTGGTAGGTGAAGTACGCGTACGCCCACTGCAGCATCACGCTGAGACGGTTGCGGAACCCGATGAGGTACGTGATATGGATGCCCATCCAGATCATCCACGCCAGTCTGCCGCTCAGCTGGATGCGGCCGCCGAATAGGTTGGCGATGGCCTTACTGCGGCCGATCGTCGCCAGATCACCCTTGTTGAAGTAATTGAAGTCGCTCGCGCATGCCGTGGTTCACGCTCGCCGCGATGTTCCGCGCAGCGACGCGTCCCTCCTGCATCGCGACCTGCGCAACTCCCGGTGTGGGCGATCCATTGCGTTGCAGCGCGTACGCCAGATCGCCTATGACGAACACTTCAGGGTGACCGGGAATCGACAGATCGCGCTCCACTATCACTTGTCCCGCACGATTCAGCGGAACGCCAAGGCAGCGCGCGAGTGGTGACGCGGTGTTCCCGGCGGCCCAGAACACAGTGTGTGTTGCGATCGTGTGACCGCCGGCTGTAACCACGCCGGGAACAATATCGGTCACTGGAGTCGACGTCCTCACGTCGACGCGCAGCTCCTCGAGATCACGCCGCGCGTGCGCTGCGAGACCTTCTGGAAAGGCAGGAAGCACCCGACCGCCTGCTTCCAGCAGGATGACCGACGTGTCGCGCGTATCGATGTGCCTGAAGTCCTCGCGCATCGCGAGTGCAATCTCCTGCATCACACCCGCGAGCTCGCATCCGGTCGGCCCTGCTCCGACGATGACGAAGGTGAGCCATGCAGCGCGCGCTTCGTCGGTAGTCGCGCGCTCCGCCTCTTCGTAAGCGAGCAGGAAGCGTCGCCGGATCTCGATCGCGTCTTCGATCGCCTTGAGACCGGGAGCGAGCGGCTCCCATTCAGGATGCCCGAAGTACGAGTGCCGCGTTCCCGCGGCGAGCACGAGATAATCGTACGCGAGCGTCGCGGCGGCTGGCTCGCCCGCAGCCCCTGTGCATGTCAGGGTCCGCGCTTCGACGTCGACCGCGGTAACCTCGCCCATGAGCACCGTCGCGTTAGCCTGACGTCGGAGGACGTGTCGCACCGCGCCGGTGATGTCGGAAGGCGCGAGCGATGCCGTAGCTACCTGATAGAGTAAGCGGCTGAAAGACGTGATGATTGTTACGATCGATGACGGTAATGTCTACCGCTTCGCGCGCGAGCTTTCGCGCGGTCATCAAGCCGCCAAAACCAGCTCCAACTATTACGACGCGTGGCCGCGTGACCATCTCCACATGACCTCATGCCATTCGTGATTCGGCCACGCGGGCGAGGAGCGTCATGGCGAGGACCACGAGGATCAGTAGCGCGCTGTACGCAGCCGCGGTTCCGAACGCGTACGCTCTGAGCTGCGCGAGTATCTCGATAGAGATTGGCCGGTTGCCATGAGTGTACAGCACAACGCTCGCCACGAACTCGCCCACTGCCGTCACACACGCCAGCAGCGCTCCCGCGACTATCCCCGGGCGCGCCGCCGGAATCACCACGCGCCGCATCGCGAGCCACCACGACGCGCCCAATCCGCGCGCCGCCGGCTCGAGCGACGGGTCCATCTGCCGGAGCGACCCTTCGATCGCGGACGCCACGAGCGGGATGTCGCGGACGAAGTATGCGAGCGGAAGGATCCAGAAAGTTCCGACCAGAAGCACCTTGAGCTGCGCTGCGTCGTTCCGGTTGAACGTCGCGAGAAGTCCCAGCGCTACAGCAGTCCCCGGAATCGCCCACGGCAGCGCGACGAGGATCTCGAGCAGTCGGCGGCCGGCGAACTTCCGCGTCACTATCAGATACGCGGCGGCCGCGCAGAAGACGACGTTGGCCGCTGTCGCCAGCACCGACATCACGATGCTGTTCCGTATCGGCGTCCACAGCTCGTTGGTGGTGAACAGCCCGTGATAGTTCGCGAGCGTGTAAACCGGCGGAAGGACCTGCGTGGTCCACGCGCCGTCCTTCGCGAACGAGACGAGGAACACCATCAGATGCGGGAGGATGAGGATTATCACGACGACTGTCGCGAGCGCGGCGAGCGCCAACCGCGCTCGCCTGGATCTCACGACGCGACGCGTCGCGCCTCCCTTGCTCGATGCCGTGTACGCGCGCTTCCCCTCGAGCCAGCGAAACAGCAGCAGACCCGCGACCGCGCTCAGTGACAGCACCGTCGTCTCGACGTACGCGAGACCGATGGCGTCGTTCAGCTTGGAGTTGAGGATCTGCGTCGATAGCACGCGCGTGCCACCGCCGAACACGTACGGCGCCGAGAACGAGCCGAGCGCGTTCATGAAGACGAGCAGCGCGGATCCCGCGATCGCCGGTGTGAGGAGCGGGAGCGTCACACGCACGAGCCGGCGCGCTCCCGACGCACCGAGTCCGACGGCCGCCTCGTCGAGCGAAGCCTCGTATCGCTCCAGGCCTGCTGACACGAAGAGATAGACGTACACGTACATCGTGTACGCGTGGATGAAGACTATCGCGCCTATTCCAGAAAGCGTCCACGGTGGGTCGTGAAGACGAAACACGATCTCGTGAGGCGCGTTATCACCCCGGTGTCGCCGTACAGAAAGAGAAACGAGATCACGCCCACGAGCGGCGGCAGCGCGGCGGGGAGCGTCGCTGCCGCGCGCAGTAGCGTACGGCCGGGAAAGTCGAAACGCGTGAGCAGGAACGCCAGCGGCACCCCGATCGCGAGCGCAGCGATCACCGACGCGACGGCGATGATGATGCTGTTCCGGAGAGCCTCCACGTCCGAGGGCGAATCGGCGAACTCGGCCCAGTGGCCGACACTCCCCGCGATGACGGCGATGTTCGGGTAGATCACCGTCCACGCTACGACGGCGAACAACGGCAGCGCCGCGAGCAGTACGAGCCAGCGCCCTGGCGGCCGACGCGACTCCAAGCGCTGGCAGCGCTGGTGACGTCACGGGACGAGCGGCACAGGTCGCGTCACCATCACGCCGACACGAAGACCGTCGCTCAGCCGCTCACGCGTCGCGACGTCCACTACGACATCGTCGTCGAGCTTCACGCGGTGACTGTAGCTCGATCCGGCGAACCGCGTGCTGACGATGGTGCCCGGGATCGCGTCCAGCCGAGGCGGCGTCCACGATTGCCAGCGATTCCGGCCGGAGCACCAGCATCCCGCTCGTGAGCTCGGCGCCGGTTGGTGTCGTGCGTAACGTCGCGTCGTGTCCCGCAATCATCGCGACGGCGTGCGTCTCGTCGATGCGACGCGCCGGCAGGAGAGCGGCGTGCCCGATGAACGATGCGACTTCGCGGTTCGCGGGTGTCGAATAGAGATCTTCGGGACTCCCGATCTGGAGCACTCGACCGCGCGACAGCAGCACTATGCGGTCGGCGACCGCGAATGCGTCGTCCTGGTCGTGAGTGACGAAGAGCGCGGGCGCGCCGGACCGCTTGAGCGTGCTGCGCAGCTCGTCACGTGTGCGTCTGACGCAGCGTCGGATCGAGATTGGAGAGCGGCTCGTCGAGCAGCAGGAGCCGCGGCTCGATCACCACCGCGCGTGCCAGCGCGACGCGTTGCTGCTCGCCGCCAGACAGCTGCTGCACCATGCTATCGCCCTTCGCTCCGAGCCCGACGCCTTCGAGCGCGTGCCGGGCCCGCTCCCGCCGCGCAGCACGCTTCATCCCGCGCGCTTCTAGTCCGAATGCGACGTTGTCGAGCACCGACATGTGCGGGAAGAGCGCGTAGTGCTGGAACACCATTCCGAAGTCGCGCTTCGACGGCTGGCAATCGCGTGATGTCTTCACCGTCGAAGAGAATGCTCCCCGCATCCGGCTGCTCGTAGCCCGCGACCATCCGGAGCGTCGTCGTCTTCCCCGAACCCGCTCGCGCCCACGAGCGCGACCAGCTCACCAGGGCCGATATCGAACGACACGCCATCGACCGCGCGCTGGGCGCCGAAGACGCGCGCTAATCCATCTACGACGAGACCCTCGGCGCGCTCGCCGATCAATTCCGCTTCCGTATGTGCGCGTCCCAGTATCGCATCCATTCGTTGAGATGAGCAGCGAGTAGTGCGCGATCGACCGGCATCGGCTTGATCTGCGACATCGCGACCTGGATCCAGCTCGGGAGCGAGTCGCGCGGAATGTCGTTGCGCGCCGGGATGCGCAGGAACTGCCGCGCGGCGGCGATCTCCGACTGCTGCGACGTCACGAACTCGTAGTACAGACGCGCTTCACGCGGATGCGATGTCCCCCGCACGACGGCGATACCGTCCACGAGGAGCGGCGTGCCGCTGCGCGGGATGACGTAGTCGATCGGGATCCCGACGCGATCCCTCATCGTCGCGACGTCGGGCATATCCCACAACGTGATCAATCCCGCGCGGCTCTTGAGCTTCTGATACAGGATCGTCGGATTCAGAACGTATTCGCGCGTGTTTGCGTCCAGCCGACGCAGCCAGTCGTATCCGCGCTCCGGCGAGCCGGTCTCCGTGATGCTGCGCGCGATCATCGCGCCGAAGATAGCGCGCATCGTACCCGATGCTATCGGGTCGCGGATGAGCACCTTCCCTCGCCACTTGGGGTCGATGACGTCGTTCCAGTCCTGCGGCGCGCTGTCGCGCGGGATAGCGTCGCTGTTGTACGCGATCACTTCGGGCGTGAGAAACGTTCCGTACCACAGGTCGTGCGGGTCGTGCTCCTCGGCCGGCACGGCGCTCGCCCACGTCGGCTTGTACGGCGCGAGCAGTCCTTCGTGCGCGGCGCGCTCGAACGACTCGGCGGGCGCACCGAACCACACGTCGGCTTGCGGGTTCACCGCCTCGCCCCGTACGCGATCGAGAACTCTCCTGCGATCCCATGTCGACCCACTGCACGTCGATCTCAGGATGAACCTTCTCGAACGCCGCCTCGTAGTACTTGAGCAGATCCGGACCGTGCGGCGAGTACACGGTCAGCACTGTCCTGTTGTCGTGGACGCACGACAGAAGCGACATCGCGAGCAGGCACGGTAGCACACTCGCGAGATGCCGGTCGCATCACCGCAGCAGATTCGCGAAGATTCGTACCCCGCCCGGCACCCGGCCGGAATCTGTCTGAACAAGGCGAGCGTCACGTAGGTGTAGTGTCCCTTGCCATACTGCGTGGTGAGCAGCCCTGCGTGATTCGGGAGGCTCACCCGGATCGTTCATCGACAGCACCGTCTGGTAGTGCGGATCGAAGGTCGAGGGCATGTAGGTGGCGCGCTCCTGCACCCATCCTTCGAAATCGGCCGGCCCGATCACGTTCGGCGTGTCGAGCAGCGAACTCCGAGGCTCGATCACCGTCACCGGCGCCTGCTCGATCGTCACGCGCGCGGCCGGCCGCGAGAGCGTGATCGGATACGGCATGATCCCGGGCGTTTGCATCTCGTTCTGCCCGTACTGCACGACGAGATTACCGCCGCGCTTCACGTAATCGAGCAGGTACGCGTTGTTGTCGATCAGAGTCTGATTCGCCTGATACGCCCGCGGCCCGACGACTATCGTCGTGAAGCGCGACAGATCCGTCACCGGAAGTGCCGCCGGATCAATCATCTCTACGGGAATGCCCAGATCTCGCAGCGCGTCAGCGACGTTGTCTCCGACTCCCTGTACGTAGCCCAGCCGGAGCCCCGGACGGAGCGCAACTGGTATCGACTGGATCGCGACGTCGGCGGCGCGGTACATCCGCTCCGGCGTGATGTGCTCGTACTCGATCGGGATGAAGCCGATGCGAATCGAGCTGCGCCCCGTCGCGAACGTACGCGCGCACGTCGCGGCGGCCGGCTGCGAGCTCTCCCGACGTTCGGAACGGTGACCGTGCGCGTCGCGCCTGGTGCGAGCGTTACGGTGCGGCTCGCGGAATCAGCGCGCAGCCCCGCCGGAACGCTCAGCTCCACAGAAACCGTATGCGGAGTGCCCCATGACGAGCGGAGTGTCACCTCGAATGCGCGGTCCAGCGGAGCACCGGCGCGCGCCAGCTCGACGTCGCGCGCGAACGTCACCGACACACCGGGCGCGGTCACGAGCGGACGCTGCACCTCGCCGCGCACGGGATCGGCGTACCTGTACACGATCGGCGTGCGAACCTCTATCGCGCTGCCGCCGGGCATTGCGACTTCCACCGGAAGCCAATCCTGCTTCACACGCTCGTCGTCGGAGATGGAGTCCGACGCGAAAGCGAACAGATCGCCGACGCGCGGATGCACCAGCCAGTATGGCTGCGTGATCTGCGTTCCCTTCACGTAAACCGTATGCACGGACGCGCTGTCGAGCACGCCGCGGCGGTACACCGACACTCGCACCGGCACGCTGTCGCCGAGCGCTACCCTCTCGCGCGATGCGATGGCTTCGACCGCAATGCCATCGTCGGCCAGCGCGATCCGATCGCGATCCTGCCTGCGTCACGACGCGCGACGTGTCGATCCCGTCGAACATCGAGTGCTCCGCGCTTGCCGGCGTGGATTCGTTCACGCGGCTCGCCTCACGCCGCAGATAATCCATGACGACGCCCTTTCGCGGCGCTGTGCCGAATCCCTGTGACTTGTGCTGACTGCGGCTCTCCGCGGCGATCTCGGCGTACGACTTTCCGTAGATCGGATCGTACTCGCCGACGTTCATGCGAGATCGTCCCGCCTTCCGGCGAGAAGCGCGCGCTCCGATAGAACTTCGACGGCGTCCACGGCGCACCGTAGATCCGCGACGGAAAGCGAACGGTGTCCGCTGCGAGATCGTAAGCTTCGCGCGCCAGGATGCCGGCAACCTGGTGCTGGCCGTGTCCATCGCGCGGAGTTCCCGAGAACACCGACACGATCACTTGAGGGCGGAACGCGCGCACCACCTTGATGACATCGCCGAGCAGTGAGTCGTGCGGCCAGTGCTCGAAGCTCTCGGCCGCCGTCTTGGAGAATCCGAAATCGTAAGCGCGCGTGAAGTACTGATGCGCGCCGTCGACGCGGCGCGCAGCGAGCAGCTCCTCCGTGCGGATCACGCCGAGCGCCTCGCCGAGCTCGTTGCCGATGAGATTCTGGCCGCCATCACCGCGCGTCAGCGACAGGTACGCCGTCTCCGCGCGATGTCCGCGCGCGAGCCATGCGATGAGCTGAGTGTCCTCGTCGTCAGGGTGCGCTCCGATCACGAGCACTCGCGTGTGAACACCGGCTTCCGCGCGCGCCTCTGCAGATGCGACGATGCCGCGCTCCTGGCATCCCAGAATGCACGGCATCGAAACCAACGCGAGCAGGGTCGCGGTTGCGGCGACCCGAAGGCGTGCTCGCGGAGGGGTCTTCGGTCATTGACGAGGCTCACGCTTCTACCTCGCAGTCGCGCGAGCGCGGCCGCCCTGCGGTGGCGATGGCAGCGCGAACACATCGGAGACTATGCGCTCCTGCTCCATCTCGTGAGTCTGTGAGTAGCCCTCGGCCGTGCTCGCGCGGTCTGGACGTCCGATGTAACGCACCGGAATCGCGTTTCCCGTCGAGACGCGAAGACGCGGCGCGACGAAGCTCCACGCGCCCATGTTCTTCGGCTCTTCCTGCGCCCAGACCACATCCTCGATCGCCGGATACGAATCGACTATGCTCGCCACGTTCGCGTGCGGCCACGGATAGAGCTCCTCGACACGCACCAGTGCGACGCCCTGGTCTACATCGCCGCCGCGACGCTTGAGCAGATCGTAGTAGATCTTCCCCGTGCAGAACACGATGCGCTTCACGCTCTCTCGCTTCGCCGCGACGGCCGCGTCGTCGATCACCGGCTGGAACGACCCCGATGTGAGATCCGCAAGTCGTGACGCCGCTTCCGGCAGGCGCAGCAGGCTCTTCGGCTGCATGAGAATCAACGGGCGCCGCTCCGAGCTCTTCGCCTGCCGACGAAGGATGTGGAAGTACTGCGCAGGCGTCGATGGATATGCGACGCACATGTTGTCTTCGGCGCAGAGCTGCAGGTATCGCTCGAGCCGCGCGCTCGAGTGCTCCGGACCGCCGCCCTCGTAGCCATGTGGAAGCAGCAGCGTCACGGATGAGTCCTGGCCCCACTTCGCGCGCCCTGACGCGATGAACTGATCCACGATCGTCTGCGCGACGTTCGCGAAGTCGCCGTACTGCGCTTCCCACAGCACTATCGTGTCGCGCGCAGCCACGCTGTAGCCGTACTCGAAGCCGAGCACTGCGGTCTCGGACAGCGGCGAATTGTAGATGTCCAGCGTGCCGCGCGCGTCGGCGATGTGCTTGAGCGGGATGTAGCGTATCCCCTGTCTCCGCATCGTGAAGCACGTCCTGCCTGTGCGAGAACGTCCCTCGCTCCACATCCTGCCCCGAGATGCGCACCGATACTCCATCGCGCAGCAGCGATCCGAACGCGAGCGCTTCCGCGTGGCCCCAATCGATACCGCCGGCGTCGCCGAGTCGCGTCGCGCCGACGTGCGAGCGTGCGCGCTACGCGGGAGTTCGCCTTGAAGCCGTCCGGCCACTTGAGCAGCTCTTCGTTCAGCGCGACGATCGCGTCGCGCTCCACGGCCGTCGCGACCTGTGCCTGCACCGCTCCAGCCTTCGAGGACTCGTCGGATGTGTCCGGGCGCGCGCCGGCCTGGATGCGCTCGAGGTTGCTCATGATGTCGCTCTCGATTCGCTTCGCATCGTCGGCGCTCACCAAGCCTGACCCAACCAGCCGGTCACCCCAGACTTCTCGCGGTGTCTTGTGAGCGCGCACTCTCGCGTAGAGCAGCGGCTGAGTGAATGCGGGCTCGTCGGTCTCGTTGTGCCCGTGGCGACGGTAGCTCACCAGATCGATGAGCACATCCTTGCTGAAGGTCGCACGGTACGCCGCGGCCAGACGCACCGCCTGCACGTACGAGTTCGGGTCGTCACCGTTGACGTGGATTATCGGGATGTCGAACCCCTTCGCCGGATCGCTAGCGTAGTGCGTCGAGCGCCCTTCGTTAGGATCCGTCGTGAATCCGACCTGATTGTTCACGATGATGTGGATCGTGCCGCCGGTTCGGTATCCATCGAGCAGCGAGAGATTGAGCGTCTCCGCCACTATTCCCTCGCCCGCGAACGCAGCGTCGCCGTGCACGCACACGGGTACCACCGACCCTTCGTCGCGGCCGCCGTCAGCGGTGCGCTGCTTCGCGCGTGCGACACCTTCGAGCACCGGGTTAACGAACTCCAGATGACTTGGATTCGGCGTGAGCGAGATCGCGATCTTGCGACCACCAACTTCGCGCGACGTCTCCTCGCCCATGTGGTACTTCACGTCGCCACTCGCATCCAACGCTGTAGCCGACGAGTGCTTGCCCTCGAACTCGTCGAAGATCGTCGCGTACGACTTTCCGAGGATGTGCGCCAGCACGTTGATGCGCCCACGGTGGGCCATGCACATCGCCACTTCGCGCGCGCCGCCGAGCGCCGCGAGCGCTATCAGCTCGTCGAGCATGACGACGAGTGCATCGCTACCTTCGATCGAGAAGCGCTTGTAGCCCTGATACGCGCGGCCGAGGAACCGCTCGAGCGCATCGACTTCGGTCAGCCGCTTCAGGATCGCCTTCTTCTCGTCGCTCGTCAGCTCTGCGTGATAGCTCCCGCTCTCCACAGATTGCCGCAGCCAGCGACGCTCCGCGGCATTGCCCAGGTGCTCGAACTCGAACCCCATCGTCGAAGCGTAGAGCACACGCATCCGCGCAACCGCCGCTGCAGCCGTAGCGTCCGGCATGCCGATCGCGCTGCCTGGAATCGATTCGAGCTCAGCACTACTGACACCGTGAAAGGCGGGGTCCAACTCCGGCGCACCCGGTGGCGCCACTCCGAGCGGATCCACCGGAACAGCCAGGTGACCGTAGGCGCGGATCGCATCCACCAGCGTCGCAGCACCCGCGGCCGCGCGCATTGACACGTCGCTCGGCGCCGCACGCTCGCCAGTGCCGCCTCCGATCCGCCGCGCGAGCTCGAAGTACTGTCTCCACGACTCATCGACGGAGGACGGATCGCGGGTGAACGCCTCGTACATCTCCGCGACGTAGCCGTCGTTGAAAACGCTCGTGATTGCTTGGCTGCTCATGGCTTCAATTTAACGGATGAAGCGGCGCTTTTCGCACCTCCGAGCTACCCTCACACGCACGGTGCAATGCGTGCGACGCGAAGCTACGCTGTGGGCGTCGTCTGGTGAAGTGACGCCGCGCCCGGCGTGTACCGCGGGCGTGAGGCTGCTGCGTGAAGCAGCTTCTCCGCTGCGCTCCGGGAGAGAGTCGGCAGGTAGAGGAATCCCGCGATGCCGTTCGCATCGAGCGGGTCGAGCTCATCGGATCGCCTCGTCAGACTGACCGCGACGACCGGTGTGTGACGGAGCACATCGTCGCACTCCCACGCATCCAGAGGGAGCGCCGCGAGCAGCTCGTACTCGCAAACCACCACGTGAGGATGCCGCGCCCGCGCCGCCTCCACCGCGCCCTGCAGCCCGACCGCTGCTGATGTATCGACCCCCACTTCGGCGAAGAATCGCGCGAAGTGATCAGCAATGAACTCGTGCCGTGCTACGCAGACCGCGTGAAGATGGCTCAAATCTCGATAGTACCGGAGGAGATGATGATTTAATGATGCGTCAGCGCAACCGCCGCGGAAAGGGCTTTACACGATCTCAACTTTCGCAGCTGATCAGCGGCACAAAAAAACGGCCCGGTGGGCCGTTTTTCACATCGCTCGGCGCTCAGGCTGCGTCAATAATGATTCGGTACCTTGTGAGTATCGACATTGTTCCCGACTACCGCTCCCAGAATCCCACCAGCCGCCGCGCCGATGATTCCGCCGGAGATCTTGTTCCGGCTCGTCACTGCGCCCAGCACTCCGCCGGCCGCGGCGCCGATTGCTGCATCGCGCCCGGTGTTGCGCTGTACGTGATACGTGGGAGCAGTCGACCGAGCCGCGCCGTAGTAGCCGCCGGACGTCGGGCCAACGCCCGAGGAGCTGCGCCGATAGACGTGGTGAGTTGCCACTGGTCTGGCTGCTGCCGGCGCCGGGGCCGCCGCGTAAGAGTTCGCGCGAGCTTGCTCCGCTGCTGACACGCTGTCCGCTGCCGTGAAGGGGTGCGCCTGCGAGGCGAGCGACAGGTCGCTGTTGAGCGCGCTATCTACTGTCTTCGAGTCGTTTCCGCGGCATGCGAAGGCAAGCAATACCAGTGGAAGTACGAGAAATGTGCGCTTCTGGATCATTTGCCACCCCTAGAGGGCCGGGTCTGCAGAGGAATCTTCATACTTTCTCAAGGCAGGCACCGTGCCATCCGTGCCATTCACGCCCTCCACGATGCTGATGCTGTCACCGCGGCTCACCTCTCCCTCCACCAGTACCCTTGCATACACGCGACTCCAGCCTGGGTTCGTCTGCTGCGAGATCCGGGTGAAGCGCTCCTCGATGAATGCCCGCCGAATGGTCCTGCATGGAACCGTGTACGACGTGACTTCGAGGAGCGCCGTACCCGCTCGAAGTCTCGTGCCTGGCATGATGGTCTGCCAGTCGAGGCCGGCGATCGTGAGGTTCTCGCCCGCCGCGCCCGGGTCTATCGGATGTCCTTCCGCGCGCAGCGCTTCGATGAGCTCCCAGGAGTAGACGCACACCGCTCGGTCGGGGCCGCCGTGGTGTCGCTTATCGGCCTGCGAGTCACCCTCGACACCGTGCACGCTGACCACAGCTCGCGCCACGGGAAGCTTCGGCACTCCCCCGCCGGAGACATTGATCGATTCGATGCTCCCACTCTTCATGCGCCCTCCACCGATCTCATGAATCTCACCCGAATTCCACCGTTTCGCGTCTCGAACGCCTCCTCGAGGGGAACGCGAAGCTGTCGGTCGAGCGCTTCAGATGCGCTCAACATGCCTAGCCGCCAACCTGCGAAGCTGGTTCGTATGAGCGCGCCGAGTTTGGCGTAGAGGTTTCTGACGTCGGTGCCGACACGGATCCCATAAGGCGGATTGGTGATCAGCCAGCCGTGCTCCGACGCGGGCTCGGACGCCGATAGCGCGCCCTGAGCGAAGTCGATGTCACTCTCCACGCCGGCCCTGGTGGCATTGGCCATCGAGGCGACGACACCGCCCCCGTCGCGGTCGCGGCCCTGGATGACGCTTGGCGTCGCCGGCAGCTCGGCAGACCTTAGCTCGTCCCTCACTGATTCCCAGGTGGTCGCATCGAATCCCGCCCAATCCATGAAGGCGAAGCGCCGTCGCAACCCTGGAGCGATCCTGCGAGCGATCAGCGCCGCTTCGATCGGGATCGTCCCTGAGCCACACATCGGGTCGAGCAGCGCGGATTCCGGGCGCCACCCGCTCGCAATCAGCATCGCTGCAGCGATGGTCTCACGTAACGGCGCCTTGGCGATCGCCTGTCTATAGCCGCGCCGGTGAAGCAGCTCGCCGCTCGAGTCTACGCTCATGCTGACGCGATCGTGGTCCAGTCGCACCACGACCATCTGGCCGGCGTCGCCGCTCTCTTCGTCGTCAGCCGACTCCGATGCCGCGACGGCGATGCCGGCGCGCGTGGCGGCTGCAGCGAGCCGCTCCGCTACCGCGTCGCTGTGATACAGCGCAGACTTTCTGCACGTAACGCGAAAGCTCACAGGCCGCGAAGTCGCTGCGATGAGTCCCCATTGCATTCGCGATGCTCTTCGCTCTAGCTCATGGAACGATGACGCGTGAAACGTCGCAACGCGTAATAGCACTCGGCTTGCGGTACGCAGCGCAATGTTCGCAAGATATACATCGCGCATGCTCCCCTTCAGCTCGATCCCGCCATTGCGTATCGCGCGCGGCTTCATCCCGAGCGTACGCAGCTCGGAAGCGGTCAACGCTTCCAGACCAGGCGCCGTCACGGCGAAGAATTCGAGCTCTGTTTCGGGCATATATTTGCGTGTGGTGACGATACCTACCTCCGCGGACGAGTGACAGTGCCCGGCGCGATCCCTCCTGCTCCGCATCATCACTACGTGCTCCTTTTCACCGCGATCATCGCGGTGATCTATATCGGCATCGCGCTGTTCCACCATACTGCGCCGATGCAGCGCCTTCGGCGCCTCGGGGGAAACTGGACCGCGGCGGTGATCCCGCGCGCGTTGGCGATCATCACATTCATCGCTGGCGCGCTGCTTCTCTTCTCGGGCGCGACGCCGGCGATGGCGAGCCGAATGCACTGGCTCATGAGCTGGCTCCCGCTCCCCGTCGTCGAGGTGTCGCACTTCTTCGACAATCTCGCGGGAGTGGTGCTCCTCATTCTCGCACGCGGGGTCGAGCGCCGTCTCGACGCAGCATATCATCTCACGATCGCGATGCTGCTCGCGGGAATTTTCCTTTCCATCCTGCGCGCACTCGATCTCGAGCAGGCCGTCGTACTCTCGATGATCCTGGTGCTGTTCATCCCGAGCCGGAAGTACTTCTACCGCAAGACGTCGCTCATCGAGGAGCGCTTCTCAGCCTCGTGGATCGCCGCGATTCTACTCGTCGTCGTCGCTTCGATCGCGCTTGGCGCCGTCTCGTACGCGCATCTCCGGCTCTCGATCACGGAGCTCTTCCGCTTCTCGAGCCGCGCGGAGAGCGCGCGATTCCTCCGCGCCACCGCCGGAGTGCTCGGCGTACTCATCGTGTTCGCCATCCTTCGTCTGCTGCGACCTGCCAGACCGGTAATGCAGGGACCCAGCGCAGCGGACCTGGACACGGCGCACGTCATCGCGTCCGAGTACCCTGAAGCCGCGGCGCAGCTCGCCTTCATCGGCGACAAGCACTTCTACTTCAACGAGACGCGCACCGGCTTCATCATGTACGGAGTACACGGCCGGAGCTGGGTCGCGCTCGGCGACCCTGTCGCTCCTGCGCCGGAAGCCGCAGCGCTCATTCGCGGCTTCATCCAGCTCGCCGACAGCAACGGCGGCTGGGCTGTGTTTTACAAGGTCAGGCCGACGCTCCTCTATCTCTACCTCGACCACGGTCTCAACGTCGTCAAGCTTGGCGAGGAAGCGCGCGTCCCTCTCGACGACTTCTCGCTCGAGGGATCCAACCGCCGCAACCTGCGCCGCGTATGGCGCAAGATGGTAGACGACGGTTGCTCGTTCGAGATGGTCCCTGCAGAGCGCGTCGCACCGCTCGTCGAGGAGCTTCGCGCTGTCTCCGACGAATGGATCGAGACCAAGCATGCTCGCGAGAAGGGATTCTCGCTCGGCTTCTACAGCGACGAGTACATCACTCGTTATCCGGTCGCCGTCGTCCGCAAGCAGGGACGCATCATTGCCTTCGCCAACGCGTGGATATCCGGACGCAAGGAAGAAGTCGAGGCAGATCTGATGCGCCACACGGCGGATGCGCCACCGGGAATCATGCGCTACGTGCTGGTCGAGATGATGCTCTGGGCGCGAAGCGAGGGCTTTCGCTGGTTCAACCTCGGCATGGCCTCGCTGAGCGGGCTGAGCGTGCATACTGGCGCGCCCATCTGGAACCAGCTTGCGGTCGCAGTGCGTGGCGCCGGCGAGCGCTTCTACAATTTCCAGGGGATTCGCGAGTTCAAGCAGTGGTTCTACCCGGAGTGGGAGCCGCTCTTCCTCGTCGGCCCCGGCGGTGCAGCACGCCCGATCATCCTCGCGAACATCGCCGCCCTCGTTTCGGGTGGACTCCAAGGGGTCGTGAAGAAGTAGCATGACACGATTTGCAAGAAACGCCGTCGTCATAGTTGCACTCGCTACCGTAGCGAGAATTCTGCTCGCTGCATTCGTCCCGCTCTTCCCAGACGAGACCTATTACTGGGATTGGAGCCGCAACCTCGCCGCTGGCTACTTCGATCACCCGCCCGCGATCGCGATCCTGATTCGCGCCGGAACCGCGCTCTTCGGCGCAACGCCGCTCGGCGTGCGGATCGGTGCGATCGTACTCGGCGCTGTAGCGTCGCTCGCGATCGTCGCCACGGCTGCACGCCTCGCGCTCGCAGGGGAGACAACGGTGTCGGTGGGTACGGCAGAGTTCCGCGCCGCACTCCTCATGACACTTGTCCCCGCGGCGCTGGTTGGCTTTGTCATGGCGACGCCAGATGCGCCGTTGCTCGCGTGCGTCGCGCTCACCGTCGCGTCGCTCGAGCGCGCAGTCGCGTATCCGCCGCGATCGCGCGCGTCCTTCGGCTGGTGGTGCGCCGCCGGCGTGACGCTTGGCGCGGCGTTCGCCTCCAAGTACACCTCCGTACTCGTTCCCTTTGCGGTGCTGATCGCGCTCGTCTGGCGCCGCGACCTCCGAGCGTATCTCGCCAGCCCCGGCCCGTACGTCGCTGGACTGATCGCGATCGCGCTCCTCGCACCCGTGCTCGTCTGGAACGCTCATCACGGTTGGGTGTCCTTCGCCTTCCAACTTCATCATGGACTGGGCGAGCCACGCGGCTCCGTGTTCACGCGAGAGCTGAATCTGTTCGGCTCGCAGCTCGGATTGATCTCGCCGATCATCGCAGTGCTCGCGGCTGTGGCCGTCATACGAGCATTGGGACGTGAGCCTGACGGACGCCGTGCCCTGCTCGGCACGATCGCGGCGGTCGTCTTTCTCTTCTTCGTCGTCAGCGCCGTTCGCAAGCCTGTCGAAGCGAATTGGCCGATCCCGGCGCTCGCCGGAGCGTTCCCGTTGCTCGCAACGTGGCGTCGGGATGACCGCGGTGATGGCTGGCTCACCGCCGGCTTCGCGCTCGCCGGAGTCTGTACGCTCGTTCTCGCAGTCCATGCAGCAACCGGCATTCTTCCGCTGCGCCCGCGTCGCGATCCGATCTCGAGAGCGCACGGATGGAATGATCTTGCGACCGCGGTTCAACGCATCGCCACCGATTCGTCGCGTTCCTGTTCCGCGATGTGGATCGCCGCAGATCGCTATCAGGAAGCGTCCGAGCTCGCTTTCCATCTCCCGGGTCGCCCGCGAGTGTTCGCTCTCAATCTCGGCGGACGCCCGAATCAGTACGACCTCTGGCCGTCGATCTACTCCGTCGCGCGTCCCACCGATTGCGCGCTCATCGTGCTCGACGACACACCCGCCGAGCTCACGGTATTGCGCAAGCTCGGCGCTGCGAGCTCGGTGCGTGTCGCCATCGCGTCGATGTCTTCGCGCGGTCAGACGATCGGCACGCGGGCGATCTGGCTCGTGCGTGGGATTCCAGCAGCGCCACCGCGGCAGGCCGAGCTCTCACCTTCGGAGCGCGCTTCACTCACCGACGCCGAGCACGCCTTCGGCTCCCGGAGCACTGCGCTCGACTCCATCGTTCGCATCTATCGCCGCGGGCCTGCTCCGACGACCATCACCGCTGACACCGTTTCGTCACTCGTCAACGCAGACCGCAAGCCGGTGATCGAGGGACGCATCGCATCACTGCACAGGTTGATCCGCTCGAGCGCTGTGAAGGCGGTGTATCGCGATGAGCGATATCCTGAGTGTACGTTCATACGCGTCAGCGCCAGCACGCATCCGGAGATTGGCTACGTCGATGCGCCGCGCGGCTGTGCGATCACACCGGCCGCAGTCGCAAGCCTGATGGTTGTCGAGCGCGTTGGCGGCGACTGGATGGCTTACGCAGTTCCGTGAGCGCCCCCGCTCGAGCATTGATCAGCGCACGCTGTTGAGCTTGTAGCGCAGGAAGAACCGCACGATCGAGTCCGTCGCTACCATGTCGGTCGGCGGCTTGGGACTGAATATCCATCCTCTTCCGCCTCCGGGCCACCCGTGCTCGCCGCCGACTATCGCGTAGAAGATCACCGCCGCTCCGTCGGCGCACTTGTACGCGATGCGCACGACGTTCCGTGTTCTCACACTGTCCGGCGGCTGCGCGCACGAGTCACGCTGCACCCAGAACTGCGTGACTCCAGGCGCCGAGCGAGTGAAATGAGCGCCGCCGGTGTTGGCGCGCCCCCCGGCGTGACCCGCATACGGCACGTGAGTGTCAGCGCTCCCATGGATCACCATCGCCGGCACAGGTCGCATTCCGTCGCATCGAGGTGACGGATCGAACAGCGTCGCTGACACTCCCGCTACCGCAGCGATTCTGTGCGGAAGATTGCACGCGAGAAGAAACGACAGTGTTCCACCGTCGGAGTATCCGGTCGCGTATATCCTCGTCGAGTCGATGGCCATTCCTCGTTCCAGCTCGTCGAGTATCGCGCTCACAAATGCCGTCTCGTCGACACGCCGCTTGAACGAGAAGCGGCAGCACTCGCCGATATTCCAGCCGCGATGTAGCCCTTCCGGATACACGACGATGAAGTCCAGCGAGTCTGCCCGCTGGTCGAACGACGTCTCGCGCTCGATCACCGATGCGCTCGCGCTGCTTCCGTGAAACACCAGAAAGAGCGGAAGGCGTTGTCTCGGATTGTAGTTCGCCGGGATATGGATCAGGAACTCACGCGCGCGCCCGTCGACGTCGACCTTTTTCAGGTAGTCGCCGCGTACGGTCTCATGCGTGTAATACTCCGCCTCCGACGCCGCCAGAAGCACCAGCGCGCCGCCGAGCACGATCCGCAGGGGCCATTTTCTGAGCCTGCTCCAACGCTTCATACAGCCATGACGATTGGTGGCTTGCGAGTTACAGCTTCGGTCCTTCGTTGGGAAGTACCGGCCGCTTGATCACGGATCGTGCCCCGCCGAAACGCGCCTCGGCCGCGGCCCAGGGCCGCCGCCCTCCGGCGAACGATCCCGCAATCGCGCGGTACCACCAGGAGGATCCGGCCGCTATCCGCTCGCGTTCTCGCGGAACGAATTCTGCTTTAAGAAAGCATGATATGCCAAGACGCCTCGATGACGCGGTGGCCACCAAGCACACCGCGACCGCCATGCTTCGTGATAAGTTCGGCCACGACGACTTCCGTCCCGGCCAGTGGAAGCCCGTCGCCGCTCTCCTCTCGGGTCGCGACACGCTCGTCGTCATGCCCACCGGGAGTGGCAAGTCGATCATCTACCAGCTTCCGGCGCTGCTGACCCCGGGCCTCACTCTCGTCGTCAGCCCGCTCATCGCTCTCATGAAGGACCAGGCCGATAAGCTCGATGCGCTCGGCGTCGACGCTGTCTCCGTCCATTCGCACCTCTCCACCGCCGAGACTCGCGAGGCTCATCGTCAGATCGCCGAAGGCGAGGGGGAGATCCTCTACGTCACGCCTGAGCGGTTCAAGGATCGCGATTTCTTCGAGCAGCTTCTTCAGCGCGAGATATCCTTCTTCGTAGTCGATGAGGCCCACTGCGTCTCACAATGGGGACACGATTTCCGCCCCGACTACCTCACGCTCGGTTCGATAGTCGAGCGCCTCGGCAGACCGCCAGTCCTCGCGCTCACCGCGACGGCGACTCATACCGTGCGCGAAGACATCATTCGCCAGCTCGGCATGCGCGATCCGCACATCACCATTACGGGTTTCGCGAGACCGAATCTCCGCTTCGAGGTGGCGCGCACGGTGAACGATGGCGTCAAGGACTCTGTCGTCGAGCACATCCTTCGCGAGACGCCCGGATCCGGCGTGATCTACGTCGCCACGGTAAAGGAAGCGGAGCGACTCTACAAGCAGCTCCAGGAGAAGCTCGAGGGTCAGCTCCAGCTCGGCCTGTATCATGGCAAGATGAATTCGCACGACAGGCGCGAGACCCAGGACCGCTTCATGAACGGCGAGCTCAAGGCCATCATCGCTACCAACGCATTCGGACTCGGCGTCGACAAGCAGGATCTCAGGTTCGTCGTTCACTACCATTTTCCCGGATCGATCGAGTCGTACTATCAGGAGGCCGGTCGCGCCGGCCGCGATGGCTTGCCGGCTACGTGCACGCTGCTCTACCGGGTGGAGGATCGCCGGATCCAGTCGTACTTTCTCGGTGGTAAGTATCCCGAAGTCTCCGAGGCCGCACGCGTCGCGATCACGCTCGAGAAGTATCCGCTCGATACTCTCGTATCACTCGACGATCTCGTTGACCTCACAGAAGTCCCGCGCCGCAAGGTGAAGATCGTGCTCACTCTGCTCAAGCGTCATGGACTCGTGCGCGAGCACCGCGGCGGCAACTGGCAGCGCCTCCGCGACAACCTCACGGCGATCGATCTCAGCGCCGACCTCACCGACTACGAGGAGCGTCGGTCCCGCGATCAGGTGCAGCTCAACACCATCGTCCAGTTCTGTCAGACAGCACAGTGCCGCACACGCTTCATCCTCGAGCATTTCGGCGAGGAAGTCGCGCCCGGATGGACCTGCGGCAACTGCGATGCGTGCGACCAGATCGCTCAGTGGGAGAAGCGTCGCACGGCGTAGCTGGCGCGCGTTAGCTTCTCCGCATGCCGATCTCGCCACTCGCTAAGCAGCTCGCCCGGCGCACGGGCGTCCTCTTCATAATCTTCCTCGTAGCGTGGCTCGTCCCGATGTTCGTGGACTTTCCACCGCGCTACGCGCATCGCATCGATGTCACGCTCCATGCCATCGCCGTCGTCGCTCTTCTTCTGCAGGGCATCACGTGGGCGAACGCGATCATCGGCCACTGGACTGCGCGCTACATCAATACGCATGTTGATGACCGCGCCGACGCAACGACCATCGGCGCGATGTCAGTGCTCGTCAAGTTTGCGGTCGGCTTCGTTCTCGCCATCATCGCGCTCGATTCGCTCGGCGAGAACGTCACAGGACTCATCGCGGGGCTCGGCGTCGGTGGTATCGCCGTTGCGTTCGCGCTTCAGAACATTCTGGGCGATCTCTTCGGCGCCCTCTCCATCGTATTCGACAAGCCCTTCGTCATCGGCGACTCGATTCAGGTAGACTCGTTCTCCGGCACCGTGCAACGCATCGGTCTCAAGTCCACTCGCGTTCTATCGGATACTGGTGAGCAGATCGTCTTCGGCAACGGAGATCTGCTGAAGGGCCGCATCCGCAACTTCGGTCACATGCAGGAGCGTCGCGCGACCGTCGTCACGCGGGTCGCCGGATCGACCGCGCACCAGCAGCTCGCCGCAATCCCCGACATGATGCGCGGCATCGTCGAGCACCAGGAGAAGACCCGCTTCGTCAGATCGACGATGACAGCGATCGGCGACACCGCCATCGAGTTCACGACCATCTATTACCTGACCGATCCCGCCTATGACCTCTACGCCAGGACTCAGCAAGCGGTGATGCTTGAGATGGTCACTCAGCTGGTCAATGCTGGAGTCGTTCTAGCTGTTCAGCTCGAGAGCGCAGCCAGAGAGCGGATCGCCGGCCGTAAGCCGGGAGAGTCGGACGCTGCGGCTACTGCGCAGTAGCCGCAGCGTCTCTCGCGGCGCGCTTGAGGCGCATCACCATCGCGTTGAGTCCCGTCTCTCGTGCATGAAGGCCCATCCCTTCCATCAGCGTCCGCACGAAGTCGCTTCGGGATCGCGAGAGTTACCGACGGCGGCCGGTCGTTCACCGCTGAGAAGATCACCGCCAGCACCGCTGCAACCGTAGGAGACTGACGCGCGTTGACATCTGCATAGAAGTGCATGTTGCCGTCGCGGAACTCTGGGAAGAGGTCCACCCGAGTTTGACACTCCGGAACGGTGTACGCGCTCCTGTCGATGTCCGCGTACCGCTGCGGCACCGGCTCCAGCTTTCGCGAATACTGCACCAGCGCCTGCATCTTCTCGTCGCGCGTCATGCTGCGAAACCGATCCAGTACCCTCTGGATTCCATCTGGAACGCGCGCAGCTACTTCGTCATCTCCCGACATTGTTCCTACTTGTCGTCCATGAGCCCCATCTTGCCGACGAGCTGCGCGGCCAGCACTGTCTGAATCACGCTCGTGATGCTGTTCGTCGCTCCCTGCGCCGCATTCGTCCCATCGCTCGAGATGTTTATGAGCTTCGCGTCCGACAGCGCGTTTGCGATTGCGGGCGTGATCTGTGGCAGCATCTCGATCTGGCGATACCTGAAGTAGCTCTCTCCTCCGGCCTGGATCGCGGTGTTCACCTTCGCGATGCTCTCCGCATTCGCGGTCGCAACGCGTGTGATGCGGATTGCTTCCGCGTCTGCCGCGGCCTCGGCCTCGATCTTCACTCGCTCCGCGTCTGCGCGAGCCTGCGCGATCTGTGTCGCATCGAGCTCCGCTGTACGCTGGATCGCGAGCGCGTCCTGCTTCTTGGCTTCCGCCTGCGCGATCAGGGCAGCATTCGACGCCTTGGTCTGCTCCAGCTCGCGCTGCTTGTCGGAAATCGCACGCTCGGCTTCGAGCTGCGCCTCTTTCGCGCGGCGCGACTGCTGCGCCGACACGATGTCAGCGTTTGCCTGCGCCTCGGCCGCAGACTGTCTCCTCCGTGCATCTGCTACCTCCGACTGCACGACCTTGATGTTGAGCGAGTTGAAGCCCAGCCCAAGATCGGTAAGCTCGCGCGAGCAGGCCTTCCGGATGATCACTGCGAGCGGGTCGTCATCGTCTTCCGGAGGCGCAAGCGTCGAGCCAGCCGCGAGCGGCGCCGCCGGCTGGATCACCACCGGCACACTCGGATCTGACGGCGACGCTGCCGCCGGCAGCACTCGCACCGTCCTCGCGGAGAAGAGCTGGTCATGCGTGAGCAGATTGATCGCGCGCCTGCCGGAGCTCGACAGCAGATCGGTGAGCGTGCTCATCTGATCCGGCTCTGGCTTTGCGAAGAACCTGTTCGCCGCCGTCTTGATCATCGCGTCACTCTCGCCCACGGAGACGATCGCGCTCGCCAGCACGCGGACCTTGATCGGCTGCGGCCTCCCCGTGGCGTCGATGTCAGCAGTCTGATCCGTGATGTCGAGATCGACGTTTATCACCTTGCTCGATATTGTCGTACCGGTCGTGAGCAGCGGGATCTCCTTCGACTTTCCCGGCCCGCGATAGATCACGGTCCCGCCGCCCATCCAGCTGACGAGCCGGATCGTGCCCGCTTCCACGTTGCGCAGAAACGACGCGACGATCGTGGGAATGAGGACCAACACGACGAACAATACGCCGACTATCAGAATTAGCGTCTGCATTGATTGGCTGTCTTGGAGTTGTGGCGGCCGCTACTGCGCCGCGCCATGCCGAACATACGACACCGTACACCTGCTTCGCGCCGGATCCACGTCCTCGACCCTCAGCATGTCGCCCGCGCGAACGTGGACGCCGAGCTCACGGTCGTCGGCGCGCAACGTACCGAGGCACTGCACTAACTGACCATCGACTTCCACGGCCACGAGCCCCTGTCCGTTCGCGTCGAATCCGCTTGTTGCTGTCGCTTCGGAGAGAATGCTCCCTTCCAGCGACGCCGCCGGTTGCGATGCGAATCTGAATACGAATCGCCATGCCGGCGCAGCGAGCGCCAATTCGAACAATACGCCGCCACAGATCGCGGCGAGTACGAGGATTGCTCCGCCGATGAATGGCCGAGCGATCATCCCAGCCACGCCGTAACCAAAAATGACGCTGAACAGCACCCTCGGCGAAGCCAGAGAGAGCAGCGCGGACTTCATACCGCTCAGCCGGCTTCCGCCAAGCCGAGCCGTGTCGCGCACACCAGCCTGGTGGTGATGGGCCGGGTGTCCGTGGCCCACAGCGTGAGATGCGGGCTGACCGCCGCCAGCGTGGCCGCTCGATGCCACACCCGTGACGGCCATTGCCACGAGACCAGCACCGCCCAACGCGAGTGCGAACGTGTACGAGTCCATGAGCACTCACGAAATATACGGGCCGCACGCGCCGCTGCCGATGCAGCGCGGAGCGTCTAGCGCGCCACAGGGATCAGCGAACCGTGCCATGAGTCTGCTGCGCGCGACTCGAATCGCGCGCGCCACTCGCCGAGCGTCGTCACGGATGTGTCGAATACCACCGTGTCCGCGCTCACTTTACCACCTTTCGCTAGCGTTCCGAAGCCGGACCGGCTCGTTACCATCACGTGCCCGCTCGGCACCACGGAAGTACACGCGGTTGCCGTCTAGAAGCGATGTGGCGATGACCCGCTCGAGGTCTCGCAGCACTCGGTACAGCGCGTCGAGCGAGCACCCGGATGCATTGCTCGCACTTTCGTCCACTGCGATGGTGAGGAAGCGATTCTCCCGCCAATCGCGCGCGACGGTGAGCGGCTCGCCATGCGCGCGCCAGCGTGCCAGATACTCATCAACCGCGCTCAGGAGCGCCGATTCGCCCGCAGCATCTACCGGCTCCGACGCGCCGAACACCCAGACCCGCGATGTGTCAGGGAGAGATTGGAAATCAACGAGGGGCATACTCGCAATATACCATCGCGAGCTGCCCCCCTTGCCAGCCGGTGATGGAGCGGCGTTACATGCCGCTCGCTGCGCTCATCGCTGCGCCTTCGCCCGGCGCTCGCACCTGCACTGCCTCTTCGAAGGCCGCTAGCTCTATGACCATCGCTGCCCGCAGGTACTCGATGTCCTGCTCCGCGCACTCGCCGTGCCACAGCTTGTCAATCTGTTGAACCGTTCTCACCGCGCCAACGTTCAGTGCCGCGCCGCGCGCGCGCGTTACGAATGCGTTGAGGCCGTTAGCGTCCGTGACGTTCCCACCCTGTGCAGCTGCCAGCGCTTCGTCGAGCTCACGCAGGACCTGGTGCGCTATCGCGAGCATCGGATGAATCGTGCGGCTGTAGAAGCGCAGGCGCTTGCTCATCTCGCGCCATGACTCCCATCTCACCGGCGCACGCTCCATCGCGCGGTTGACACGCCCGGCGAACGACTGGATCGCGATCGGCTTCTTGACGAAGTCTATCGCGCCGAAGCCCATCGCCTGCTCCACTGTCTCGATGTCCGCCTGTGCAGTGCAGCACAGAATCGGGATGTCGCGCAGGTAAGGGAGATCGTGCTTTTCCTTCAGCAGATCCATCCCATTCATGTCCGGCAGCATCATGTCGGCGATCACCATGTCGATCGGTCGCGTCTTGAGCTGCTGCAGTGCTTCAGCACCCGTGTGAGATTCGCAATACGCATAGCGCATGCGCTTCAACAGCGCCGAGATGATGTGACACGTAACGAGATCGTCTTCAATGATCTGGATCATGCTCTGAAGTATCGGCGGGCGATCTTCGAGACTGAAGACATGTCAGCGCGTCAAGCCGCGGCCGCGCGCCCTTCAAACAAGCGCGTCATGACCACGCGCGCGCGTTCAAATTCGTCGGCAAGCTGCGCGGCGGTCTCGCCCGCGTCACGGAGCTTCTTCTCCTTGCCCGCTGTCTGGAGCAGACCGGCGAGTGACGCCATGTGCGCTGCGCCCATGTTCGCGCTGCTGCCCTTCAGAGCGTGTGCGGTCCGCTCCACCTGCTCGCTGTTCCCTGTCGCAATGGCCTCGCGCAGCGCGGCGAGCCGGGCCTCGCTGTCAGTGATGAACGTGCGCACGAGCCCTCGCACGAATTCCTTACCACCGTCGGCCATTTCGGCGAGCATCGCAAGCACGGACAGATCGACCGAATCGGCACCGCGCGCAGATTCGGTAGCCTCATCCGTGAGCGAGAGTTGCGTCCGGCCCGGGTCCCCCATGGGGTCGGAGTCGACCCGGATCGCACAGTGTGTTGCCGCTTGCACCTTCGCGCTGCGCAGGGCGTTGCGGGCTGGCTTGAAATCGGGAGGTACCCAACAGTCGAGTGCGGTTTCCAGCTCCTCGAGCGCGATCGGCTTCGGGATGAACCCATCCATTCCCGCCTCGAGGCAGCGCGCGCGGTCTTCTCGCATAGCGTTCGCCGTCATCGCGATGATCGGTGTGTGCCGCCCGCTGTCGCGCTCCGCTTCCCGAATCACTTGGCTCGCCGTGTATCCGTCCATTTCGGGCATCTGACAGTCCATCAGGACGAGATCGTACGGCATGCGCGCCATCATGTCGGCCGCCTCCTGACCGTTGGAAGCGATGTCGCAGCGGTAGCCGAGCTTGCGCAGCATGTGAGATGCTACGCGTTGATTCACCGGATTATCTTCTGCCACGAGAATTCGCGCACGAGCCACTGTGACTGCCTCTGCAGCAGCGCCACGCAGAGCTCGATTTCTCGCGACGAGATCAGGATGTGTTGCCGCCTCGAGTCGCGGTGAGTAGCCTGCTCGGCCGCAGCGGGAGCGTGAAGACGCCGTCGATCCCCGCTTCCGCGATCAGCTCAGCGTTGGGGCGATTCCGCATCGGGGCCAGAGCGATGACGCCGCCGACCGCGCTGGAGAAATCGCGTCGGAGCGCGCACAGCGTTCCGAGCTGCGTCCTGACCGAGCGTCGCAAGGTCCACTAGCACGACATCGAATCGGCGTCCGCTTGCGACGGCGGTGCGGAGCGTACGACGTGCCGCGTCGATGTCTCCGGCGCCCTCGCTCGTGCCACCCCAGTCACTCATATAGCGTCGCATCACGACGCGCGTGAGCTTGCCTGCCGCAACGACAAGTGCACTCGACCCGCTCAGCGGTGCGACGAGCGGCGCTGCGCCAGACCGCGGCCCGCGCGCAGCGCGGATCGTGAAGAAGAACGTGCTGCCGCTATCCTGCACACTTCGAACGTCGAGCTCGCCCCCGAGCAGAGCCACGAGTTGGCGGGAAATCGCGAGTCCCAGCCCGGTTCCGCCATATCTCCTAGTCGTTGACGAATCCGCTTGCTGGAAGGGCTGGAACACCCGTGCCTTCGCGCTCTCGCTCAGTCCGATGCCAGTGTCGGTCACCTCGAAGCGTAGCGTCAGGCTTTCGGCGAGCTCGGCGTCAGCCGGGACCGAAACTCGCACCAGGACTCGACCTTCGCGCGTGAACTTGATCGCGTTTCCGACGAGGTTGATAAGTATCTGGCGTACGCGTCCCTGATCGGTCCGAATGACAGCGGGTACGCGCTTCGTCAACGTAGAGACCCAGCTCGATCCCCTTCGCGCCCGCTTGTTCCGACAGGAGGTCGATGACCTCCTCGACCGTGCTTCGCACGTTGCAGTCGATTACTTCGATCTCGAGCTTCCCGGCTTCTATCTTGGAGAAGTCGAGAATCTCGTTGATGATGGCGAGCAGCGCTTCCCCGGACGATCTGATCGTGTCTACATACTCGCGTTGCTCGCCCGAGACGTCCGTGTCGAGTAGAAGACCCGCCATGCCGAGTATGCCATTCATCGGCGTCCGGATCTCGTGCGACATGCGCGCAAGAAACTCGCTCTTCGCCTGGTTGGCTTGTTCCGCGCGCTCCATCGCGTCGGCAAGCTCTGCGGTCCGTTCACGCACCTTGTGATCGAGCCCAGCGACCAGCTGCTGCATCTCGCGCATGAGATCTTCACGCTCTCTCAGCGCATCGCGAATTCCCGAATGGGCGAGATCGGAGTCGGCGCTCGTCGTCGCGGCAGCAGCGCTACGGAGCTTGAGTACTCGAACGCGTCGCGCGAGAAATGCGATCAGCGCCGCTTCCGCGGCGGTCGCGATTCCAGCGATGATGGCCGTGCCTGACACGACTCGATCTCTCGCTGGAGATCGCTAGTGGGCGCTGCGCTTTGGCGGCGTGCCCGCCCAGAACACCGCGTCCGCCGTCGCCTGCCGCTCGAAGGCGTTGCGAGTCGACGCCGACTCCGCAAATGTCGGCGCTGCTTCGCCTGCGATCACGCTGGCCTCGGTGCAGCCGCCGTTGAGCAGCGACGACGCCGCGTGAAGACGCCGATCGACGTCGCGAAGCATTTGCGCGATATGTCCGAGCTGCTGCGACGTGATGTCCTGGAACTGCAGCGACCCCATGATCGCGAAAAGCTCGTCGCGGAGTTTTCCGCGGAGCAGCTTCCTATCGGCGTGCGGGTCGCCGGTCGTCGCTCCGGAATCAATGCGATCGAGCCGATCGACCAGGCTGTGAGCGCGCTCGAGGCCGTCCATGATCCTGCCGGCTGCGACCTCTGTCGCGCAGGAGACCTCCTGGAGCTTCGCCGTGCTGTCGGAGATCTCCTGGAGTGGAACGTCACGGAGCGCCACGCGGCTCTTGCTGAGAAGCTCGATGACGCTTGCGATCTCGGCGTTCGCCTTCTGCGTCACGGCAAGCAGGAGGGCGATGTTGTCCGAGCCGGCAGCCGCGGTCATCGCAGCTTCCGGCTCCTCTTCGCGAAGCTCGTCGAGCTCGCTGTCAACGAGCCGGAGAACGGTCTCCGAATCGTACAGCACCTCGCTGATGCGCGACGGTGACATGCCGGGTCACACCACGCGGTTGGCGAGGACTGCATCGATCTTCTCGCGCAGTACCTGCGGCGTGAACGGCTTCACGACATAGCTGTCGACCCCTGCTTCCATCGCGGTCAGGATGTCGTCGCGTACGCTGCGCGCCGTCACCATGAGCACCGGAATCGCGCGTGTGTCCTCGCGGGCCCTAAGAGTGCGGGTCAACTCCGCGCCACTCACCTTGGGCATGTTCCAGTCGGTGATCACGAAATCGGCAGCGCCTACCTTCTCCATCGCGTCGGCTCCGTCGCATGCCTCTACGACGTCGGTGAACCCAACTCGCTGGAGTGAGTTCACGACGATCCGGCGCATTGTAGCAGAATCATCTACGACGAGAAAGCGCATGTGCTTGGCTCCAAACAGTCGATCGTACGCCGCTACTTCAGATCGCCGCTCGCAATGATCGATCTCGCAACCTTGTCGGCAGCATCCAGACTGTTGTACGCGCCGGAGAGGATCTTGGTCCGGATGCTATCGGCCTTGTGAGGACTGATCGCTGCGTCCGACGAAGTCGAGGTTCCCGAGTTTCCCGAGAGAGCGAGCCCAGCATCGGAGATCTGCACCGCGTCTCCACGCTGGACCTGGTCGGCAGCGTCGCTGGACGTTGTCTGGACGGTCGCTGCGCTGCTCGGTTTGAGTGGCTGTGTCCCGGCGATGTCGCCCGGAGTCTTGTTTACATACATTCGAATGCCTCCATCCTGAGGAGTATCGGTCCGTCGCCTTACGACTTTACGCCCACGCGGCGCTGATCGTCAGCGCAAGATATCGAGAGTGGGGCGGGATGCTTGTGGGGCCGTTGGCCCGCGGTACGCGCGCGGCGGGCGCTGTGCGGCGTCAAGCGAGCGTAATGCGTAACTGACATGGCCGCACAGATCGGCGAGAGTAGCGTCACGCACCGCATCGGCTGCAATGGACAGCACCTCGCCAGTCACCGGTTCGGCTGCCGCCGGATCTGGCTCGGGAGCGGCCATTGAGCGGAGTACCGCGTCCATCACGCGGTCCAGGTTGGCTGCCATCAGTCGAGCGGGAGTCACGAATCAGCTCCGACGCATGTCGTAGAGTGAATCTGACCTTGCCGGCTGAGTTGCCGTGGTGGCCGGCCATTGGGTTCGCGCTGCTATCACCCAGGACTCGTGGAGGCTCGAGATCATGTCGATCATCGTGTCGAGGCGCGCCAAGTCTAGTGATCTGCCGACCGCAAGGATCTCAGTGCCAAAGTAGGCGTAGAGCGCCGCCAGCCGCTGCGCGAGCTCTCCACCCTTTTCGCGGTCCAGAACCGTGAGCAGCTCGATGACTATCGACGACGCCTTCTCGAGGCTAGTCGCCTTGGCTTCGTAATCGCGCTGCTGTATCTGCACCTTGGCGCGGCGCAAGCTCGCCACGAGATGCTCATACAGGAGCGGCACGAGCCATTCCTTAGGGCGGCTCATCACGTCATTCTCGACGTACTTCGAGGTGTAGGCGCTGTATCCCATGCTGGCCAGTTTCGGGTCAGCTCAACGAAAACTTGAGCTCCGAACCGGGCCGGCGCGCTAGCCGCGTGTGTCTATGATGGATGACGTGCGCGAATGCAACGCCGGCAAACCGATCACTGTCGCTCATTCCACGCTGCCGGCGGACGACCTGCATGATGGCATTGCGCTGCCGCACACATGCGGCGCTCACGGCAGCCGCCGCGCCGCCGAGCGCTCGAGCTGACGCGAGTGATCGGCGGGCGCGCGCATTGATGACCGACGCGCGGGGACCAACGAGGGATCCTGAACGGATCTCGGCCAGTAGCGCTGCCACACGCCGCCCACACATCGAAGCCGAGCGCGCGAGACGGTCACCGCGCATCCCAGTTTCGGCGATCGCGGCGATCCGACCGTCCGCGACGAATGCGCGCTGGGTCTGCAGCAACCTCCCGTACTCGACAACGAGCGCGTCGAACTCGTCGAACGCCTGCACTGCCTTCGTGTAAGCCGCGACCGGTACGTCGGGGCGATCTCCCTTCGCAAGCGCTGTCGGCATCATCCGAACAGGCTAGCGACGGAAGAAGACGAGCTCGATGAGCTGCCCGAACGTGCTTCCGGAGAAGGCCGCGAGGAACGCGTTACCCTGTGCCTGAATCTGCTGCACCGCGGCGTCCATCGCCGCGTATTCCTGCATCAAGGAGTTGCGCTGCACCGCAATACGCGCGTTGAAGTCATTGAGCCGCTGGGTCTGCATGGCGATCGAACTGTTGATCTGCGCCTGCTGGGTAGCCACAGTTCCGCCGGTTTGCGACCACTGGAGGAGCATCTGATCCGCGATCGATCCGATGCCCTGCGACAGCGATAGGTTGCCCACCGCGCCGGTCGCGGTGCCCAGGTAAGCCATGCTGAGACCATCCACTGGAGTGCCGCTCGCACCCACGAGCTGGCGTCCAGAACCCGTGGCAGTGAAGCCACCTATCGTTCCCTGCACGTCAGTCCCAGCGAATGTACCGGCCGCCAGCCCTAGCTCCGAGGTGCTCGCGCCATTGAGCGCGAGTGTAAAGCCTGCTGAGGACCCATACGAGTTATGCTGGATCTGGATCTGATTGCCAACTGCCGTCGCGGTCAGCGAGAGCATGCCGTGACCCTGCGAAGTGGTGTTTACGGACCCGAAGGACAGATCACCGCCGCCCTGATTGCTTGGCGTAAGCGAGAGCGAAAGCTGCGATGTCCCGGCATTGTTCGACTGCACCGAAAGCTGCCCGTTCGCGAACGACACGGAGTCGCTGGTTCCGATCGATGTCTGGAGCTGCGTGATGAAATTGGCGACGGTGGAGTTGGCCGAGACGGTAAATGTTCCACCGTACGCCGTGCCACTCGCGTTGGTACCGCTATAGGCTATGGTATCTCCGGCACTCACACCTGCCGCCGATCCGTCGCTGTTATGCAGGTCGGTCATCAGAGTCGCTGAAGTCGCGGCAGTGGTGCCGGTAGCGTCCATGAGCGTGGCCGACGCCTGGACCGAACGCTGCTGCGCCGTCCCGAATGAGCTGTTCAGAGCGTTCACGATCTGCTGCGTCGTCATGCCGTTCGACAACGCGATCTGCGCCGTGGCGTTGGTCGAGCTGTCGGTCACGCTGATGCTGTCGGATCCACCGGTCGTGGAATAAACGCCGCTGAACCCCGACCCGGTTGTCTGCGCCTGCGATGCCGCTTGCGTGATGTTGACCGCGTAATTGCCGGGCTGCGTCGCACTTGTGGACGACGAATAGACAATGGACGAGTTCTGTGACGTTCCCTGCTCCATGAAGAGCTTCTCGAGATCGTTGAACCGCGTCGAGAACACGTTCTGGAACGTGGTAGCGTTGAACGAGAGGTGACCGTCTTTGGTGAGCGTGATGCCAGCGCTGTCCACCGTCGCCATATCGGGAGCGGCGCCACTGACCGCGCTGAGCATCGTATTCGCAAGCGCGGAACGCGCGCTCCGCAGGAGCGAGTCGTTGTAAAGTGTCGGGTTGCTCGACGGGTCGGTTCCCGGCGTCTGCTGCTGTTGGATGAAATCGATGACGGCGTTGTAACCGTCGACGAAGCTCTGCACCGCAGACTGGGCGGCACTCTCACTGCGGCTCACATTCACCGTCGCAGTCACCGTCGGATCAGCCGCCATCAGCGAGAGCGTCGTGTTGGCAATGACGTCGCTCACCGTGTTGCTCGAACGCGTGAAGGCGACGCCATCGACCGTGAAGTTGGCGTCGGCGCCAGCGACTAACTCGCGAGCGCGGCCGGTCGTGGCGTTCGAGAACGAGCCAAAATCGAGTCTGCCGCCGCCCTGGTTGTTTGCGACCATCTGTAGGCTGAGCGAGCTCTGCCCTGCCGTGCCATCCGAGACGACGATGTGTCCGGAGGAATCGACCGATGCAGTGGCCGGCCGCGAGCCGGCGCCGAACCCATTCGTCGTGTTGTTGAGCGTATTGAGGAGATCCTGAACCGTGCTGCCGGCGCCGATGGTGTACGACAGGTTGACTGCAGTTCCATCGCCGCGCTTGCCAGTGATGGTCAGCGTGTCGCCTACCTGCGCGTTCGAGGCGCTGCCACCGTTCCAGAGGTTCGTGAGGAGCGTCGATCCAGAAGCAGCCGTCGATGAATTGCCATCCGTCATCGCAGAGCTCTGAAGCTGCTGAGTCGTCGCTGACCGGCCGGCTGTGAGTATTCCGAGCTGCTGCAGCGCATTGCCCGAATCGACGAAATTCGTCGTGTTCTGGACAGCGATATAGTACTGAGTGGCACCGTTCACAACGGTGCTTTGCACGCTGGCCTGTACGCCCGTAAGCGCGGATAGCTTCGCAGCTACGCTCGTGAGCGAGTCGCTCGAGAGGTCGACGGTCACCGATTGACCCGCCACGCTCACGGTCTGGACACCCGGCGCAAGCGCGAGCCCTAGCTGCGAGCCGATGCTCGCCGTCGCGGAGTTGAAATTGTCGCTCTGCGCACCGTTGCTGGTTGGATGCTTTATTGACGATGTTCCATCAATCCACCCAAGTTGTTGTGCGATTCCCTGCGCGCCATCGACGAGATTGATTCCAGCCGCGCCGGTCTGATCACTGGTTAGAACCAGACGTTGCGCATTTGCCGAATCGCTCACGATCGACGCAGTCACGCCAGTCGCGCTCGCGCCGGAATCGAGCGCGTTGATCTTGGCCTGGATCGACGAGAGCGTGTCGGTGGCGACGATGTTGACGTCTTTCCCGTTCACCATGAAATCGCCGGACAGACCCAACGCCGTATTCGTTCCGGCGAAAGTTGCGCCCGAGAGCTTCTCAGCCTGTGCAGTCTGAAGTACCTGCACTGCATACGTGCCCGGCGCCGCGCCCGAAGTTGACGATGCGCTGAGGACGGTCGCACCGTTCGCGGACGTCGCGTTTGTCACATTTGCAGCCACGCCTGTGAGGGCAGTGCCGCTCCGCAGGGCGCTCGCCGCGGTCTCGAGAGTGCTAAGAAGACCGTTGTAGGTAGTGTACGCGGAGACCTGCGCATTCTCCGCGGTGATGGTCGCCTGCATCGTCGTGGCCGGCTGCGATGCGACGGTTATCAGCGAGTTTACGAGCGATGTGTAGTCGAAGCTGCTGCCAATACCCGGGAAGGATGCGGCGGCAGTCGACGAGCTGACCGGTGTTGTCATCTGCGATTTCTCCGTCTAGCACGAAGCCCGCAGGGGCCCTTGCGGACCCCTGCGGTCAAAGTCAGGCCTATGAGGGCCAGCGTCACGTCACTTACTGAAAGAGCTTGAGTACCGACTGCTGGCTCGAATTCGCCTGCGCCAACATCGCGGTACCAGCCTGCTCGAGGATCTGGAGCTTGCTGTAGTTCGCATACTCCTGCGCCATGTTCGTATCGCGGATCACGGACTCTGCCGCAGAGACGTTCTGGTAGAGCGAGTTCACGTTCGTCGTGGCGTAGTTGATCCGGTTTTCCGCCGCACCGAGCGTACCGATGACGCTGTTGACGCTTGCGACGGCGCTGGTGACCGAAGCAAGTGCTGACGTCGCATTCGCCATCGTGTCGACCGAAGCCGACGCGAGGTTCAATCCTGTCGCCGAGGTCGCGCGGAGATCGCCGAGCGAGAGGCTGATCAGGTTGTTGGAGTCATTGGTCGCGCCCGCACCAACGCGGAAGGCTGCGCTGGTCGAGGCAGACGTGATGATCGTCTTACGTGTCGAGCGTCGTCGGGTCGCCGTTGAAGCTGAACGAGACTCCAAGCTCGCCGAAGTCGACCGTCTGCGCGCCTGTCGCAGAAGTCTGGACAACCTGGGTCGTCGTGCCGTCGGTGAGGGACAGGTGAGTTGCATCGACCTTTGCGAGCGTGTAGGTCGTGCTCGTCTGGGCGCCGGAGACCGAGATGTTCGAGATGCCCGAAACCGCGTTCGCCGTGCCAGTGCCCGAGTCTGTGACTCCGAAGCTGCCGTTCAGGAGCTGAGCGCCCTGATAGGTCGTGCTGCCGACGATGCGGTCAATTTCCTGCTTGAGCTGCGTGAACTCGGCGTTGAGTGCGACGCGGTTCGCTGTCGGTCATGTTCGACGACGCCGATTCCGTCGCGAGCTGCGTCATGCGATCGAGGATCGTCGAGATGGTCTGCGTGGCGCCGTCAGCGATCTGCAGGAGCGAGCCAGCCTGCGAGGCGTTCTGTGACGCCTGCTGCAGACCTGTTCCCTGGTTGCGAAGCGAGTTGGCGATCGCCATACCGGCGGCATCGTCGCCAGAGCGGTTGAGGCGGTAGCCTGACGAAAGCTTCTGGATCGAGCTGTTCAGCGCGGTCTCGTTGATGCCCAGGTTATTGAGGGCATTCATCGCCGAGATGTTGTTCTGGATAAACATTGCCTGTTACTCCTTTAACAGTTGGTCGCGGAGCGTCCGTGCTCCCCATTGGCCGGCCGGTTGGCCGTCTGGTCTACTTATCGGCAGTGGGTCTCAAAGCTTTAGTGAGATCACTGCCGTCGTTCATCGGCTAAATCGCGAATGGCTCGCGAATGCCGAACTTGCCATCGGCGATCACTATCTGCCGGCCGACGCGGCTACTCATGTGGACGACGATGGGTCCCTGCAGATTCGCGGTAGGTTGCTGATCCGGCGACGACGGCAGCGTCACGATCGACAGAACGTGAACCTCGTCAGCTGCGATCGCGACGTTGAAGTCAGTGATCGCGAGATCGACCGTGTATCCCTCGAAAAACACGAAGGGATCGACCATGAGAAATGCGAGTGAGGCATAATCGACCGACTGCAGCCAGTACACGTGCTTACGCTCCGACTGGAGCAGCACGAACGAGCGGCACTCCGGGAATCCGAGGAGGCCCTTCGGGAAGGTGATGATGGAGGCCGGATCGACGCTGAGCGCGCCGAGGAGATCGGATTCGACGGTGATCGTGCTGGGCATTGAGTAAGCCAGAGCCGCAGAGGTCATTTCAGGTAGTCGGTCAGCGTCATGCCGATGACTCGCGAGGTGGCGAGCATCGCCGACTGGTATGCGGTCTGGCGAGTCACGAGCGTGGTGATCGCGGTGGCCTGGTCCACATCCGACAGATTCGACTTGAATGTATTCAGGTTCGTCTGGAGCGCCGTAATGTTGGCCGACGTGACGGAGAGCTGGTTTTCTCTAGCGCCGAGGTCGCCCACCACCGCCTGCACGCTCTGTGACGCGTTCTGAAGATCCGACAGAGAGCTTCCGATCGCGTTCGGATCATTGTTACCGAGCGCCGTCGAGAGGTTCTTCAGAGCTTGCATCACGCCGGTGTTGAGGAAGATCTCGGTGGCGTTGTGATTCGACTTGAAGAACTGGCCGGCGGATATCTGGGTCGTATGCATCCCCGCTTGGAGCGGCGGTCCCGGAGTAGAATGGCGGCGAGTTGGTCAACGGCGCGGTGGTGGCATTGTCACCACCGAACAGGTAGCTATTGGCGTACTGCGTATTCCCGAGCGCCGTAACCGAATCGATGAGGTTATCGACCTGTGCCTTTGCGCTCGCGCGGGTTGAAGCGCTTGCCGTCGAGGAGCCCTGCGACGTCGCTATCTGCGTAGCGCTGTTGATCATGTCGCTCAGATTCTGAAGGACGGTGTCCTCCATATTGGCGCGCGCAGTCGCGTCGCTGACGTTCGTCTGATACTGATCGAGAGCCCGCAGACTGCTCGACGTCTGCATTATCGAGGACTGGGCGGCGGGGTTGTCGGAGAACGACTGGTACTTTTGCCCGCTGCTTACCTGCGCCTGTGCCTGTGCGATGCCTTGCGAGTCGATCTGCATCGCGAGCGTGGCATTGCTCTGAATGATACTGTTAGTGATTCGCATGATATTGCCTTGCCCTCGGCAAAAGCGTATGCTGGGGAGTATCGGGCGGTATCGCTTCTGTGTTGAATCGCGCCGCAGCGCCGGACCGGACGTCCGGCTCTCAGTGAAAACCCGTCAGGTGCTTAGCAAAATGGCGACAATTCTGTACGTAGATGACGAGCCATCGGTCGGGTTGATACTCGAGGACACCCTGCGACGAGCGGGGCACGACGCCGTAGGAGCGCGCAATGTTCCCGAGGCGCTGCAGGCGCTCGCCGGCGGCAGCATCGACCTGATAATCTCCGACTACAGAATGCCGGGGCTGACCGGGTTGGAATTCCTATCGCTCATCAGGCGCGAGGGTTACGACATCCCGCTCATCATGCTGACGGGATACGCGAGCATCGAGCACGCGGTGTCGTCCATCAAGGCCGGCGCGGTCGATTACATCACGAAGCCAGTCCGGCCACAGCAGCTGGAGCTGTCGGTCAGCCAGGCGTTGCAGCTGGTCCGTTTGCGGAAGGAAAACGAGACGCTCCGGCGCGAGGTAATGGAATTCCGGAACGAGCGGCAGATCGTCGGCGATAGCGCGGCGGTGCGTCGCATCATGCAAACGGTGGCGACCGCGGCTCCGACGCGCGCGACAGTATTGCTCCAGGGTGAGTCGGGGACCGGTAAGGAATTGTTTGCGCGCGCGATCCACGACCAAAGCGATCGGCGCGACCGGCCGTTCATCCAACTGAACTGCGCGGCACTTCCGGAAGGGCTGGTCGAGAGCGCGCTCTTCGGACACGAGAAGGGAGCGTTCACCGGGGCCGTGAGGCGCGTGGAAGGAGCATTCGAGCGCGCCAATCGCGGCACGCTGCTGCTCGACGAAATATCCGAGATGCGACTGGATCTTCAGGCGAAGCTTCTCCGAGTGCTACAGGAGCAGGAGTTCGAGCGGGTGGGCGGGACATCGGCGATCAAGGTGGACGTCCGGATCATCGCGACGACGAACCGCGAGCTCGCCGCGGAGGCAGCGCAGGGTGCGTTCCGGCAGGACCTATACTATAGGTTGAGCACCATACCTATCATGATCCCGCCGCTTCGGGACCGGAAATCAGACATTCCCGCGCTCGCCTACCGGTTTGCGATGCGAACGGGCGCCGAGATGGGAAAGGAGATCAAGTCGATCGACCCCGAGGCGCTGGAGATTCTCCAGCAGTACGACTGGCCCGGGAACGTTCGAGAGTTGCAGCACGTCGTGGAGCGGGCGGTGATCCTCTCGACTGACGCGGTGGTGCCTCCGCATGCGTTCGAAGGGTTCCGCTTTGGGCTTGCTCACTCGCTCAGCGGGCCGGTGTCCGCATCGCAGCGGGCGCTCATCGCCGCAGCGGCCAAGGGCGAAGCGGGCGCACTGACAGACGATGACACGCTCGTGCGGCTGACGTCGCTGAACGTCGAAGATGCGGAGCGAAAGCTGATCGCCAAGGCACTGGAGATGGCGAACAACAACCGCACTCGCGCGGCCGAGCTACTCGGGATAAGCGTGCGGACGCTGCGCAACAAGCTGAACGGGCCGGCCGACACAGAGGCAAGCTTGTCCGCATAGCGAACGGCACATTCTGCCCAAGCGGCAATATCTGCCGGGTTGGTAAAGTGGCCGCCGAGTCGAGAAAGGGTCGGCCGGCCTGCTGAAACTGCGCGCTAAGTGATTATAACGCAATCACTTAGCGCGCATGCCTTTTGTACCGGCAGTGTGACGCGACCAGAGTGGTCCTCGCGTTGCTTTAGCAGCACCCGAGATGACAAGCGGATTCATCAACCGGGTGACCCCGGCGGCGCAGCTAAAGGACGCACTCGACATCGGCAGCCAGAACGTGAGGGCTATCGGCAGTCGCGTGTCGCAGGCATCGCTTCAGAACCAGGACGGCTTCGCGCTTCCGCCGGTCGGGACGATGCCAGGGCAGCCAGCTACTGCGAGCGGAGTGGACATCGACTCAGAGATGACCAACCTGGCGGATCAGGAACTCCGGTTCGAGGCGAACTCGAAGCTACTCGCGAACGCGTATCAGCAAGTTCGCGCCAGCCTCAAGGATTCATAACAGATGCCGACTCCGGTTGGATTGCTTCCAGCGGCTCCGGCGAGCGTTCAGCAGCCGATGTTTCGCTCGCTCGCCATCGCGGCGAGCGGTCTGACCGCGCAGCGGGTGCGGATGGAGACCATCGCCTCGAACATCGCTAACGCCGAGACGACGCATGGCGCGAACGGCGCGCCTTACCGTCGTCGCGTGGCAATGATGGCTGCTGGGGACCCCGGTTCGGCGCAGGGCGCTGACGTCGTGGTGCCCGGACAGCCGACCGGAACAGCGGGGCCGTTCAACGGGGTGAACGCTTTCGAGGTGCCGAGCGGCGCGTTCCCGTCCGACGGCCCACAAAGCTTCCAGATCCCAGTGCTCGAAACCAACGGACCGAACGGTGGAGGGACCGGGGTGAGCGTGACTGGAATCGCTGAAGATCAGAGCGAAGGGCAAATGGTCTATGACCCAGGCCATCCCGACGCGGACAAGAACGGCTACGTGCACTACCCGAACGTGCGCATCACCGACGAGATCGTCGACATGATGGACGCACGGCGTGTGTACGAGGCCAATGCGAGCGTCTTCCAATCCGCGAAGACGATGCTGAAGCAAGCGTTGAACATCTAGGCATAGCGACCATGTCAATCAACGGCGTAAACGGCAGCTTCTTCAATCCGTACGCGAACGGTGTGAACTCGACGCGCAACAGCAGCGTCACTGGCACCGGCTCCCCGCAGCAACAGACGAACACTCAGGCGCCCGCGGCGCAGACCAACTCCGTCGCGGAAGCGATCAAGAATGACGCTTCATCGCGTGCAGCACAGCTCAACTCGTCGCAGGCGCCTGACGGTGTGGATCAGGATCTGTGGAGCGTTCTGAGCAAGGATGAGCGTGCCTTCTTCATGAAAGCAGGAGCGATGGGCCCGCTCACGTATGGTCGTGCGAGCACATCGCAGGCAGCGACACCCGCCCCGATGATGCGCGGCGGACGTCTCGACATCAAGGCATAGGAAGCGACATGTCAGATCCGATCGGTGGAATAGCTTCCGTCGCGAGTCGCGCGATCTTCGACAGTGGCGCGAAGCAGATCCCGGTACTGCAGGACATCGGCGCAACGGGAATCGAGGCTCGGGAACGAGCTCCGGAGCGACCTCTGGAACGAGCTTCGGCGACACGCTGAAGCAGATGGTCAACAACGTCTCGGATCAGCAGGACGTTGCCAACGACTACGCGATGCGCTTCGCGCGCGGCGAGCCGGTGGAGCTTCATCAGGTAATGGCGTCGTCCGAAGAGGCTACGCTATCGCTTCAGATGCTGGTGGAGGTGCGCAACAAGTTTCTCGACGCGTACCACACCGTGATCAACATGCAGTCGTGACGAGAGGAATAGGCGACCGTGGCTGACGCACTCCAGGATCTAATCAACCGCGCCGGCGGGATGCAGCGGATGATGCTGCTCGCAGTCGGCGTCGGCATCGCGGCGCTCATCTTCGGCATCTCGCGCTGGGCGACAGCGCCCGACTGGGTGCCGGCTTTCACGAATCAGCCGATCGAGACCGTCGGACAGATGACCGACAAGCTCACTCAGGCGGGCATACAGTACAAACTCGACCGCGGCGGGATGGACATCCTCGTCCCGGCGCCGGATGTCGCGCGAGCGCGGGTGACGCTGGCGCAAGCAGGACTTCCTGCTGCAGGCAGACCCGGACTCGAGCTGTTCGATCAGCCATCGTGGGGAATGACCGACTTCACGCAGCGCGTGAACTATCGCCGAGCTCTCGAAGGCGAGCTGGAGCGCACGATAGGAAAGATGAATGGCGTTCAGGCCGCGCAGGTTCACCTCGCGCTTCACGAGCAGTCGAACTTCAGAAGCCAGGACAAGCCGGCGAACGCGTCGGTGGTGATAAAAACCGGAGGCGCACCTCCGGCGCCCGATGTCGTGCAAGGCATCGCACATCTGGTCGCGAGCAGCGTCGATGGTCTGACGAGCGATCATGTGACGGTGTTGGACGACTCTGGGCGACTGCTCTCGATCCCCAACGACGACAATTCGGTAGCGGCGCTGACAGGCTCACAGCTCTCGACGCAGCGCGAAGTAGAGACCTACCTGCAATCGAAGGCTGAAGGTCTAGTCGACGACATGGTAGGCGCTGGCAACGCGCGTGTTCGCGTTTCCGCAGCCCTCAACTTCGACAAGATCGAGCGCCAGTCGCAGATGGTCGATCCCGAGAAGCAGGCAACGAGCACAGAGCAGCGCTACGAGATCACGCCCGGCGCTCAAGGCGGCGCAGCATCCTCCAACGTTGCGACCAGCTACGACAACTCGAAGATCACCGAGAACTTCGAAGGCGCGATAGGCAACATCAAGCGCCTCTCGGTCGCGGTGCTACTCAACGACAAGATGATCCCACCGCCCGCGAACGCAGGCCCGAACGCAAAGCCGACTTACGTCGCGCGGACGCCGGAAGAGATCGCGCGGATGGAGGAGCTCGTTCGGAGCGCAGTTGGCGCCGACAGCACACGTGGCGACATCGTGACGGTGGTCGCGACTCACTTCGACGCAGCGCAACCGATCCCGATCGAGGAGCCCAAGCCCGACATCATGACGCGGGTTCAGCCGTTCGAGAAGCCCACGATCTCGGTGCTCGCGCTCGGCGTAGTGTTCGCAATCGCGATGATGTTGATCAACGCGATCAAGTCGATGGCGCCCGCGGTGCAGGTGGCCTCATCGAGCCAGCGTGCGCTGCCACCGGGACCGTCGAACTACTCCGGTCCGTCCGGGACGTCACCGGGCGCGATCTCAGCTGGCGGTGGCGGGCCAGTCGCGGTCGCCGCGGAGAGCAGCGCATACCCCGGGTTCCCTGCCACGATGCCGACGAAGCTCGAACCGTTCGACCTGCCTGAGCAGAACCAGGCGCGCGGGCGTGTCGTGGCGACGATCACATCCAAGCCAGAAGTCTCCGCGCGAGTAGTTCGCGCGTGGATGAAGGACTGATAACAAGTGGCGACAGCAGTAGTTCCGACCACGGGCGGAGCAGCCGCCGGCGAGGAAACCCTCGTCGATGCTGACCGCGGCAGACCTCTCAGGGCCACAGAAGGTCGCGGTCCTGTGCATGGCACTCGGCGCAGACGAAGCGGTAAAGCTCACACAGACGCTGACTCCCGAAGAGGCTGAATCGATCAGCTTCTACATCGCGCAGATGGACCAGGTTAGCTCCAGCACCGTCGAGGCGGTGCTGAGCGAATGGATGCAGATGGCCATCGCGGTCGACTCGATCGCACAAGGCGGTCTGAACTACGCGAGCGAGCTACTAGAGAAAGCGTTCGGCCGCTCGAAGGCGAGCGCTACGCTCAACCGCATCCAATCCCAACTCGCTGAGAGCGGTGGTCTTCACCGTCTGCGAAGCGCGGACCCGCAGCAGCTCGCATCGACGTTGCGCGGCGAACATCCGCAGACCATCGGGCTCGTCCTCGCGCATCTCGAGCCCCAGCAGACGGCGACGGTATTGCGCGACCTAGATCCGTCGCTCGGCGGCGAAGTGATGTACCGCATCGGCTGCATGGAGAAAGTCGCGCCAGACATGATGCTGCTCGTCGAGAAGGCGCTGAGCAACGAAGCGGATCTCAGCTTCACGCGCGGACTGCGCGCTGCTGGCGGCCCGGACGCTGTCGCGAGCGTGCTCAACCACGTCTCTGGCTCGCTCGAAAAGGATCTTCTCGACCGCATCAGCGAGCGGGATGCTGCACTGTGCGAGCAGATCAAGAACCTCATGTTCACGTTCGAGGACATCCTCAAGCTGGACGACCGCTCGCTGCAGCGTCTGCTGCGCGATGTGGATGCGCGCTCTCTGTCGCTCGCGCTGAAGAACGCGAAGGAAGAGCTGCGCACGCGGATCATGGCTGGGATGTCGGCGCGAGCGGTGACTGCGTTGAAGGACGAGATGCAGATGCTCGGCGCAGTGAGGCTGCGCGATGTCGAAGCGGCGCAGGCACAGATCGTCGCGCAGGTGCGCGCGCTCGAAGCGGCCGGCGAGATAACGCTCGGCGTAACAGGGACGGAAGATGCGTTCATCGAGTAAGGCGCGCGTCGTCGCGGCGGCCGAGCTGCCGTCGACGACGGCGCGATGGTCTCTAGTGAACCTGGATCCGCCGAAGGTGGTGAACAACGCGCCAAAGTCCGCCGAAGAGCTTCGTCGCGAGGCGGAGGAACACGCGCGTCTCGAGCTCGAGCGACAGCTGGCCGATGCCCATGCCGCTGGCTACGAAGCCGGACGTCTTGACGGCGAGCTCGCTGAGGCAACCCGGCTACGTAACGCGATTGCGGCAGCGGAGGCCGCGCTCGATTGCATACGCGAAAACGACGCGAAGTGGCAGGCATCGGTGTGCGAGAACATCAGCGCTCTCGCAGTCGCCGTCGCCCGGCACGTCATCGCGCGCGAGGTGACTGCTGGCGGGACGCTCGTTGCGGATCTCGTGCGAAAGGCGCTGGCCGAATTTCCGATCGATCAGCCGATGCGTGTGCGAGTCAATCCCCATGACCTCTCGCTTCTGTCGCGTCCTCAGTCCGAGGGCGAAGACGTGATCACTATTGCACCGAGCCGCGACGTGCGATGGCTTGCGGACGCTCGAATCGAGCCAGGCGGATGCGTAGTGGAAGGGCGCGAGCGGATCGTCGACGGGCGCGTGGACACTGCGCTCGAGCGAATCTATCGACTGTTGAGCACGACCGATGCTTGACGCACTGCTAGAGCGAGCGGCGTCCGCGCCGCGCTTCGATCACTTCGGACGCGTCACGCGCGTCGTCGGACTCGTGATCGAAGCTACGGGGATCGACGTCGGCGTCGGTGAGCTGTGCCGCGTGACGAGCCTCACGGACGATCGGTCGGTACTCGCCGAGGTTGTCGGGTTCCACGAGGCCAGCGTCGTGCTCATGCCACTTGGCGAGCTCGACGGACTCCACGCCGGAAGCTTCGTGCAGCCGCTCGGTCGCTCGTTCGGCGTGGACGTCGGACCATCGCTGCTCGGGCGCGTTCTCAACGGGTTAGGGCATCCCATCGACGGCAAGGGACCGCTCGAAGTGGCTGAGCGCGTACCGCTCGCCGCCGAGCCGCCGAACCCACTAGAGCGCGACATGATCCATGAGCCGCTCGAGACGGGAGTGCGAGCGATAGATGGTCTGCTCACGATCGGCCGCGGGCAACGCATTGGAATCTTCGCCGGATCGGGTGTCGGGAAGAGCACGCTACTCGGTATGATCGCGCGGCACGCGAAGGCTGACGTGAATGTCATTGCCCTTCTCGGAGAACGCGGTCGTGAGGTACGTGATTTTCTCGAGCACTCGCTCGGCGAGGAAGGCCTCGCGCGCTCGGTCATCATTGTCGCTACGGGCGACCAGGCTGCGCTCGTGCGCGCGCGCGGTGCGCTCGTCGCCACTGCGATCGCGGAGTATTTCCGTGACCAGGGGAAGCAAGTGATGCTGATGGTCGATTCAGTGACACGCGTAGCTATGGCGTGGCGCGAGATCGGCCTTGCGACCGGTGAGCCCCCCACAACGAAAGGATATCCGCCGTCAGTATTCGCCTCCCTTCCCCGCCTGCTGGAGCGCGCGGGGAATGGATCGAAAGGCGGGATCACCGGCATCTACACCGTGCTGGTCGACGGCGACGACTTCAACGAGCCAGTCGCGGACGCTGCACGCTCGATTCTCGACGGTCACATCGTTCTCACGCGACGGCTTGCGTCGGCTGGGCACTTCCCGTCGATCGATGTGCTGGAGAGCAAGAGCCGCGTTCGCGACCAGATCATCAGCGCCGAGCAACGCACAGACGCCGAGACACTGCTGCGCGCCGAGGCGACGTATCGGGAGAAGGAAGATCTCATACTCGTCGGCGCGTATCAGCGGGGATCGCACCCTGTAGTGGACGCGGCGGTGGACAACCGCGACGCGATCCTTGGCCTGTTGCAGCAGAACTCGGCGGACACGACGCGCATGCTTCAGACTCGCGCGCGAATGCACGAGATCGCCGGCGCGGATCAAAGGCGCGATCACCAAGGCGGCCTGACCATGTTTCGCTTCCGACTTCAGAAGGTGCTGGATCTTCGCGAGGAGCGCGAGCGCACCATCGCGAGCGAGCTTGCGAACGCACTGGGCGCAGAGCGCGAAGCGCAATCGCGGCTCGATGGGTTGCGCGCAGAGCGCACTGCCAACGCTGAAGACGCACACAAGGAACCGTGTCGCTCCGTGGGCGAGCTGGCGAACCTCGCATTGCTGATGCAAAGGCTCGATGGCGAGATCGACAATGCCAGCGACGCGGTGACCGAAGCGGGGATGACAGTCTCCGAGGTAAAGGAGGCGCTCGCTGGTGCGTACAAGGACCGTCGCGTTCTGGACCGTCTCAAGGAACGTCACGAAGAATCGCACAAGGCGGACGAGGACCAATCGGACCGGAAGAACATGGACGACATCGCGCTCACACGCTATCTGCAGGGCGACAATCAATGAAGCGGATACTGATTCCGTTCATCGCGGCGTTCGGACTGAGTCTGGGCGTGGGAACGGGCGTCGCCATCATGCGCGCGCCCAAAGCCACCCAATCGAAGGCTGCCACGAAAGGATCGTCGAAGATCGGGGCAAAAGCCGTCGTGCCGAAGTCGGCCGTTGCTGCGCAGGCGCCGCACGCTGATGCCGATTCGGCCGTCAGGAGTGCAACCGTCGCGCAGACCGCACAATCATCGCAGTCAGGCACGACGCGCGACGACGCGGCCGCGAAGGCACAGCCTGCCGCTGGAGCTGCGACCAAGATCGCAAGTGCCGCTTCGACGCCAGTGAAGAATCTTCCGACGGCCAACGACGCGCAACGCGCGAAGGCGGCACCGGAGCCAATGACACACGAGCAGCGATCGTCCGAGCAAACAGCGCCTGCAGGCCGTAGCGTCGGAACCACTCCGACACCAAGTACGGCACCAGGCGCACCGGTAGCAACGGTGTCACCGCCTGCGCCGAAAGGCGCAAGCGTGAGCAAAGTGGCAAGTACGAAGGGAGTAGTGGCGGACACCGTCGTCAGTCGCAGGCTCGCGCAGGTATTCGGCGCGATGCAGGCGAAGGACGCGGCGAGAGTACTCGAACAGATGGATGACGCTGACGTTCGGACAATTCTCGCGTCGCTCAACAACAAGCAGCAAGCGGCAATTCTTGAAGCATTCCCAACTGAACGTGCGGCGACGATCGCTCGCGCGACGCTACGCTCGAGGGGAGGAGCATGATCGTATCATCGTCATCTATGGCCGGGTTGGATTCAGCATCAACGGATCAGACTTCGGGAATCGGTAGCCGACGCGACCAGGATAATTATGCGGCCGCGAGCTCAAACCCCTTTGCTGCGACGCTGGCATCAGTGATGAATCAGCCCGCAGCGCAGCTGCCGCCGCCGCGGCATCGAGACGATGCATCATCGGACCTCGATGCTCCGAAAGACAACAGCGGCGCTCTCGACAGCACGTCGAGCAGCGGAGCGGCGAGCAAGACTTCCGCGTCCGCATCGAAGACCGGCGGCACTGGTGGCACTGACGACACGGCGAGCGCAACCGATTCGAACGATTCGTACGCTGCCGCGGAGTCCGCGCGCGCGTCTGCATCGAACGCCGCGGTGACCGACGTCAACTCCGATGAGGATGCACTGAATCCCGACTTCAAGGCGAAGCTCGGCCGCGTCATCTCGCGGATGCAGGACGAGTATGGATACGACGTGCAGATGGTGGAAGGATACAGGCCGCAAACGCGCCAGAACTTCCTATACGAACAGGGTCGCACGCGTCCCGGGCGACGTGGTGACGTGGACCAAGTCGTCTAAGCACACGCTCGGTGCAGCGGCGGATCTACAGATCGATGGCTCGTACGACGATCCAGTCGCCTACCAGCGCCTCGCACAGATCGCGGCGCAGGAAGGACTCCGCACGCTCGGAGCGCGGGACCCCGGGCATGTGGAGCTTCCGACTCGCGCTGGAGCTTCCGCGTGGGGAACGAGCCTCGACTCGCTCAATCTCGATACCGGAGTATCCCGTGCTGTGGGCCTTGCGCTCGACAACGGAGCGCAGCAGAAGGGTCCTGACACCGACATCAACAGCTTCCTGAGCAGATTCTCTCAGCACGGTGGCTCGACAGCCTCCGGTTACGAGCGCGACGCTCGGCGGGAACGGCGGCGGAATGTCCGGCGACATGTCGCATCGCGAGCGCGGAGCCGGCAGCGACTCCACGCAGTCGTCTGACCCCGCGAGCGCGAGCGTCGCCACCACTGCTGACGTCGCAGCCGTTGCCAACGTCGCAAGCGTCGCCCAGGTAGCTCACGTCGCGCAAGTGGCAGTCGCCACAGGTGGCGCCGGCGCCGGGAGCGGCACTGGAGCTGTCGGTGGAAGTGACTCCGCGGAGCGCGTCGGGAAGCTGCTCGATGTGCGCGACGCGACTCCTGCACAGCCGCTGTCGCACATGACGTTGAATCTCGACAACCCGACGGGCAACAGCGACAGCATCACGATCCAGCTTCGCGGCGGCGCCGTTGATACTTCGATATCGCTCGGCGACGCCGGACGCGCGGACAAGATGTCGCTGCGCGTCGGTGAGCTGCAGCATGCACTGGAGCAGCAAGGCCTCGAGAGCGCGTCGATACGCGTCGCTTCGACGGCAGCAGATACAGGGGCGGGATGGAGCCCGCGCCAGGGGAGTGACGGAAGCCCACAACAGGGACGGTCCGCGCTCAATTACCGGGACAGCCGACAGGATGCGGATGACACCCGACAGCGCGCTCGGAAAGAGCAGCAAGGGAGGCAGAAGTGATTAGATCCGCGTTACTAGCACCCGCACGCGACACAAGCACGCCCGCGACGGGCAGCACGACCGGCACCAGCAGCTCAAGCTCGTCAACCGACACCGACCAATGCGATCGCGACAGGCGGGCGGACCGATGGGAGAGACCCAGTTTCTCCAGCTCCTCGTTTCGCAGATGCAGAACCAGGATCCCATGAGTCCGATGGACGGGACGCAGATGGCGTCGCAGCTCGCGCAATTCTCGAGCGTCGAGCAGCTGATGGACATCAACACCAAGATCGATTCGATCACGTCGATCATGAAGGCCCAGGGAGCGACCACCAGCGGCACGAGCAGCGACAACCAGCGCAGCGAGCAACACGACGAACAATTCGACCAGGCAGCTCGAGCAACAATTCATCGGCGCAGGCTGCGTAAGCCCGTCACTCAATGCCAACGCCGGTGAATCACCGGCTCAACACTCAAGCAACCACACATGCTCGGATCACTATTCTCCGCCGTTTCGGGACTGCAGAATCTGCAGACCGGAATGGACGTCATCGGCAACAACATCGCGAACGTCAACACGACCGGCTTCAAGGCGGGCCGCGCGACATACAAGGAAAGCTTCGCGCAGGTACTTCAGGGCGCGACGCGCCCGAGCGCCGGACTCGGCGGGACGAACGCCACCGAAGTCGGCCTCGGCTCGCAGCTCGGCAGCATCGATACGATCTTCACGCAGGGCACCTTGCAGACCACGGGTGTCACGACTGACATGGCCGTGCAGGGCAACTCGTTCTTCGTCGTGAACAAGAACGGGCAGCAGCTCTACACCCGCGAAGGAAACTTCCAGGTGGATGGCCAGGGAAACCTCGTCTCGCCCCTGAACGGCGGCTTCGTGCAGGGCCTGATGGCGACCAACGGTGTGATTGGCGGTTCGCTGACCAACATCAGCATCCCGGCTGGACAGACCGTTCCGGCGAGGGCGACGACCAGTGCGTCGTTCATCGGGAACCTCGACGCTTCGGCGCCGAACATCACGGCCGTCGACCCCAACAACCCGACAGCGGCGGAGTTCGCCGATCCGGCTAACGCATCGTCGGTGGTGCAGACGACACTGAGCACGTACGACTCGCTCGGCGTGAAGCACGATCTCACGGTCGATGCGTGGAAGACGAGCGCAACACAGTGGGACTTCAAGATCGACCCGTCGAGTCTCAACTACGACAACACCAAGCCGTACACCCTCGGACCTGGTGCTGCTTCGTCACCGGCGGGCGCCGCCACGCCATGGCAGTTCACCTTCAATAGCGACGGCACCATCAACACGACTTCGTCGAACATCCCGACGGTGACCTACACGCCGAGTGGGGGCGGTGCCGCAGTGAGCATCAAGATCGACCCAGGAACCGGAGCAACCGGGCTCACCTCGTCAGCGGCGACCACCACGGCCGTCCTGAGCGCGCAGGATGGATACTCCTCCGGTGTGCTTCAGAAGATCTCGGTTGGCAGCGATGGCGTGATCACGGGATCATTCTCCAATGGAACCAATCAGGCGCTTGCGCAGGTCGCGCTCGCGGACTTCAACAACCCAGAGGGCGTAGCGAACAACGGCGACAACATGTTCACATCATCGGCGAACTCTGGCGACCCGGTGATCGGCTACGCTGGAAAGACCACTTCGTCGACCATCGCCGGCGGCACGCTGGAGATGTCGAACGTCGACCTGGCGTCGGAATTCACGAACATGATTGTGACTCAACGCGGGTTTGAGGCTAACGGAAAGATGATCACGACGAGCGATCAGATGCTGCAGGACCTCGTGAATCTGATCCGATAGTCATCGGATGCACTAGAAGGACTTCGGCAATTTTAGCCGAGGGCGGCCCGGCAGTAATTGCCGGGCTGCCCTTTTTGCCCGGCTCAGGCGTCGCCGGCCGTATGGCGCCCTGCCTACGTAAGCTACGCTAGCACAATGACTTAACCTATCGCGCCAAAGCCTGCCAAGGCCGTTCTGCGCGTGGTACGTGCCCTGCCTTTACCCCTGCCGAAGTCGCGACGCTCGACACCACCACGGCAGGCATCAGGCATGGCTGAAGAAGAAACCAAAGAAACCGAAGCGGCAACCGAGGAGGCCCCAGCAAAGAAGAAGGGGTTCATCCCGCTCGTCGGCGGAATCGTCGGTGGGATCGCTCTGGGAGCGACGCTCGGATTGTTCGTGCTCGGACCGCGGCTGACCGCGGCTCCCGCGAGCCGCGGCAGCGCAGCGCCGTCCGCGCAACATGACACAGCCACGGCGAAGCCCACCGATCTGAAGAAGAGCGATCCGCCAGCGATCTACGAGATAGACAACCTCGTGCTCAATCCGGCGAATTCCAACGGGACCCACTTCCTCCTGATGTCCGTGGCGCTCGAGGTGAAGGACGCGGCGACTCTGGACGTCGTGAAGACACGCGACGCCGAGCTACGCGACGCGATTCTCAGGATGTTCGGGAGCAAGACCGACGACCAGTTGAGCGAGACGTCGCAGCGCGACGGCCTCCGGACCGAGCTGATAGCGACGGTCGACAAGATCTTCGGGCCTGGAACGGTGAAGACGATCTACTTCCCTCAGTTCGTACTCCAGTGAGCGGCGATTCGCGCCCGATGGCATCGGGCACTCTCTCGCAGAGCGAGATCGACCGCCTTCTTGGCGGCGTCAGTAACGTTCCCTTCGCGGGAACGACTGAAGAGTCGGCAATCCAGCTCTACGATTTCCGTCGCCCCCACCGCGTATCGAAGGAGCGGCTGCGGACGCTCGAAGCGATTTACGAGCGCATGGTGAAGGCGTTGGAAAGCTGGGTGATCGGAAGGGTGCGTGGCCAGATCGAGATGCGTCTCCAGGGCGTCGAGCAATTCTCGTTCGGCGAGTTCACACTGTCGCTCCCTACTCCGTGCGCCTCGTTCATCTGCGACATCAACGACTCCGGCGGTCAGCGCGCGGTCGTAGATATTGGCGAAGAGTTCGCGTTCTTCCTCGTTGATCGCTTCTTCGGCGGCTCGGGCCGGCAATTCAATCTTTCGCGCCCGTTGACGCGCGTGGAGCGGATGGCTCTTCGCGGTGTTGTGGAGAAGGTCAACTCGCTCCTCGCTGATGTGTGGTCTGACCACATCTCGATGGCGCTCGAGATTACGTCGTTCGAGTCGTTCCCGGACATTCTATTGCAGACGGCGAACCGCGATGATCCGGTTCTCGTTGCCAACATCGAAGTGACCGCGGGCGACGTCAGCTCGCTGATGCTGATCTGCCTCCCGTTCGCCGTGCTCGACAAGTTCTTCACTCACACGACCGGCCAGCGCCGCATCGGAAACGCAACCGGCTCCGAGCAGGAGCGCGCGGCGACACGCGCGATGGCCGAAGTATCGCTGCGTGCGACGCGAGTCCCAGTGAGCGCGCGGCTTCCAGAGTTTCGCATGGCGATGCGCGACATCGCATCGCTCAGCGAGGGCGGCGTCATCTCGACGCCGCTGATGCAGGACGCTTCGATCCTTGTCTCGATCGGCGATCAGCGTCGCTTCGCGGGGACAGCAGGACGCGTCGGGCAGAAGCTGTCCGTGCGCCTGGAGGGTGTCCTCACCGACACTGGCGAGATCCACGGGGTCACGCCGCTCCTTCCCGAATTCAACCCCTCGGTGATCGCCGAGGACTCAAACACCTAACCGAGCAACTCGAGCAACATGGATCACAACCAGCATCCTTCGAGCGCTGATCCTTTCAGCGCGATGGAACCAGCAAGTGCAATCGGCAGCAACGAAGTGCCGATCTCGATGCTCCTCGACCTGACGCTCCCGATCTCGATCGAGCTCGGGCGTACGTCGATGACAGTTCAGGAGATACTCAGACTCGGCCGCGGCTCGGTGATCCAGCTCGAGCGCCTGGCCGGTGAGCCGATCGACGTCTTCGTCGGGGACCGTCGCTTCGCCGAGGGTGAAGTTGTGCTGCTCGGTGAGACGTTCGGCGTTCGCATCACGCGCATCCTGCCCCGCCCCAACGCGGCTGAGGAGCTGGCTGCGTGAGTGCCACCTCGTCGCTCACCGTGATGGCCATGCTCGCCGTGGTGCTTGGCATCATGGGCATCGTGCTGAAGCTGATCCGAAAGTATACGGTCAGCGGCGCCGTCTCGAAGAGCGGCGTGAAGATGGAGATCATCCAGCGAATCACGCTCGGACAGCGTCAGGGACTGGCTGTTGTCCGCGTCGGGGCGCGCACGCTCGTCGTGTCGATGGGCGAAGGCGGCGTGCATCAGGTGGCGGAGCTCAACGAGACCGACCTTACCACAGACGCAACGAATAGTGCAGCCGCACCGGCGCTGGAGACCATAACAGGCGGTCTTCGCAAGCTCTCGCTACTGCGCGGCGGCAACGATGCAGCTCCTGCGGCGCAGAAACGTGCGGAGAAGCGGATCTCGTATGTCGCTCCGATGGAAGACTTCCAAGCGGTGCTCAGCATGGCAATGAGTGGAGCGCGCGCGTGAAGTCGAGCGGCGCTCGTCTGCTGGCATCGGCGATTGCGCTGATGCTGGGTGCGGCCTCGGTTGCTTCGGCGCAGGCCGGCGCACCGCAAGCGGTCGCGCCAGCGACGACGCAACCGGCAACGTCGCAAGCTGGCCAGACGCCGCCTGCAGCGCCGCCGGTGAGTGCTCCGGCTCCCGTCCCACAAGCGCCCGCACCACCAAACACAGCCGCGAACACAGCTGCAAACACGCAGCGCCAGCGAGGTGCGAATGCTGTCCCCGTAGCGACATCGCAGACTCGAACGAAGCAGACGACCACCGCATCGCAAGCGCCCATCACGTCGTCGCCGGGCCTCGATACGATGCTCACGCGACTAGCGCCTCAGATGGATCTGCGGGTGGGCGGCAAGAACGAAGGCGGACTGCGCATGAGCGGCACGGTCGGGATCGTCGTCATGCTCGGCCTATTGACGCTGCTTCCGACGATGCTGCTCCTCATGACTGGATTCACGCGAATCCTCATCGTCATGAATTTCCTCAAGCAGGCAATCGGCGCGCAGACGGCTCCGCCCGCGCAGCTGATCACGGCGCTGTCACTCATCCTCACCGGCTTCGTGATGGCTCCGACGATGTCGAAGGTGAACGACACTGCATTGCAGCCTTGGATGGATGGCAAGATCGAACAGGGCGAGATGATGAAGCGTGCGGTCGTGCCTTTCCGCGAGTTCATGCTCGCACACACGCGCGACCACGACCTTCAGGTCTTCATCGACATGAGCGCGTCGGCTCAACCGCGCAACCAGGACGAGATTCCCCTCGTCACGCTCGTCTCCGCGTTCGCGACCAGCGAGCTCCGCACCGCGTTTCAGATCGGCTTCTCGCTCTTCCTGCCGTTCATCGTCATCGACATCGTCGTGTCGAGCGTGTTGATGAGCATGGGCATGTTCATGCTCCCGCCGGCGATGATATCGCTGCCGTTCAAGCTGCTGCTCTTCGTGCTCGTGGATGGCTGGACGCTCGTGATCCAGTCGCTCATCACAAGCTTCAGGGTCTGACGCATGTCACACGCCCTCGTAGTCGATCTCGCGCGTCACATGGTGATGACGGCCTTACTCATCGCCGCACCCATGTTGATCGTCGCGCTCGCCATCGGCCTCGTCGTGTCGATCATCCAGGCCGTCACGCAGATTCAGGAGCAGACGCTCTCGTTCGTCCCCAAGCTGCATCGCTGTCGGCGGGACGTTCATCATCGCTCTTCCCTGGATCATCCAGGTGATGGTGCGCTACACGACCGAGCTCTTCAGATCCATCCCGGGGATGGTTTCTTGAACGTCGTTCGCCCGCTCGATCTTTTCGCACCCGGCTCCGCTGCGGTCGCGGTGTTGCTTGCGATGCGGATGACAGGACTCATGCTCATCGCTCCAGTGTTCTCTGCAAAGACGGTCCCGGTGGCGCTGCGCACTGCTCTGCTCGTGCTCTTCACAGTGCTCATCCAGCCGGTCGCGTATGCGTCCGCACACGGCATCCCGCAGATAACTCCCGCGAGCGCCGTCGGCGAGCTTCTCGTTGGATTCGCCATCGGACTCGGCGTGGCACTCCTCGTGGGCGCGGCCGAGACCGCGGGCGACCTGATCGCGATCCAGATCGGACTCTCCGGCGCGTCTCTGCTCGACCCGTTCAGCAACGTCTCGTCACCGGTGCTGTCGAACTTCTTCTCATTGTTCGTGATCACGTTGCTCCTCGCGCTCAACGTTCACCTCGCGATGCTCGAGGCAATAGGCTCGAGCCTGCGCGCCGTGCCGATTGGAAGCGCGATGAACATTCAGAGTGGCCTCGGTGCGATGCTCTCGCTCGGCGGCACGCTCTTCGTGTCCGGACTTCAGTTCGCCGCACCCGTGCTCGCGACCGTCATGATCGGCAACGTGGCGCTCGCAGTGTTGAGCCGCGCGGCGCCGCAGCTCAACATCCTCTCGGTCGCATTCCCGACTGCAGATCGGCCTCGGGCTGTTCTCGCTCGGGATCGCGCTGCCATTCATCGCGACCACGATCGGCAACTATCCGGCACGCTACGACAGCCAGCTGACCACACTCTTCACCGCATTCATGCCGGCTGGGGGCCACTGAGCAATGGCTGATGAATTCGGCGAAAAAACCGAAGAAGCCACCCCCAAGAAGCGCCAGGAGGCGCGAGAGGAGGGGCGCATTCCAAAGAGCCCGGAGCTCTCGCACGGCCGTGCTCCTACTCGGAATAGCGCTTGTGATCACCGCAATAGCTCCCGCAGTCGCCGCACGCCTGATGGCCGTTATGGGCGCGTCACTCGCCAGCGTCGCCGATCCTGCGTTCAGCGGCGACGCGGCGGTGAAGTCACTGCAACAGCTCGGCTGGCGCACACTCACGACCATCATGATGGTCGCCGCGTCGATGGCTGCGATGTCGATAGTTGTGAACGGCGCGCAGGCACGCGGCGTCGTGTCGCTCAAGCCGCTCGGTCCTGACTTCGGTCGCATAAGCCCAGCGAAGAACATCAAGCGACTGGTGGGCATGCAGGCCATCGTCGAGCTGCTCAAGGCGCTGTTGAAGCTGGTCATCGTCGGATTCGCCATCCACGCCGTGCTCGGCACCGACGCGATTGGACAGATCGTGGTGACCGCGCAGGAATCGCCAATCGCGCTCCTCGAAGTGGTCCGCCATTACGCGATCAAGCTCGTGATGACGGCAGGGCTGGCGTATCTAGCGCTGGCGCTCGCCGACTACCTCTGGCAGTACTGGCAGTACACCAAGCAACTGCGCATGTCGAAGCAGGAAATCAAGCAGGAAATGAAGAACTCCGACGGCGACCCACTGCTCAAGCAGCGCATGCGCTCGATGGCTCGCAACATGGCGCGCAAGCAGATGTTCCGCGATGTGCCCAGGGCCGACGTCGTCATCGTGAACCCGACGATGCGCGCCATAGCGCTGCAGTACGATCCGAGCAAGGCGCCCGCGCCAATCGTGCTCGCGATGGGACAACGCAAGGTCGCCGAGCGCATCAAGAAGATCGCGATCGAGAACGGCGTTCCAATCGTCGAGAATCGGCCACTCGCAATCGCACTGCTCAAGCACGCTCGTGTCGGGATGATCATTCCCGTCGAGCTCTATCTAGCCGTCGCTGAAATCCTGGCATTCGTGATCCGTCAGCGCGCCGAGCGTGGACCGCGCTGGGCGTACCGTCCGATCTCGCACCTCGTTGGAGATAACGTCTGATGGCAGCTGCAGCAGTAAGACCGGCACGAGTTCCGGTGAAAGCGCCACCCGCGTCCGTGAACCCCGCTACGCCTCCTGATAAGGGACGCGCAGAAGTCGGCCTCGCGCTCGCAGTCGTATTCGTCATCGGACTGCTCGTCGTGCCGCTGCCGAGCATGCTGCTCGACCTGCTGCTCGTCACTAGCATCTCGCTCTCGCTGGTGGTGCTGCTCTCCGCACTCTACACGACCAATCCGCTCGAGTTCAGCTCGTTCCCTGCACTCCTGCTGCTGCTCACGCTGTTCCGACTCTCGCTCAACGTCGCGAGCACGCGACTGATTCTCACCCACGGCGAGGCGGGACACGTAATCCAGGCATTCGGCGAGTTCGTCATCGGCGGCAATTACGCCGTCGGTCTCGTGCTCTTCCTGATTCTCATCGGAATCAACTTCATCGTCATCACGAAGGGTGCTGGGCGCGTCGCGGAAGTCGCTGCGCGATTCACGCTCGACGCGATGCCCGGCAAGCAGATGGCGATCGACGCCGATCTCAACGCTGGTCTGATCGATGAGACCGAAGCGCGCCGCCGCCGCGAAGAGATCGCGCGGCAGGCCGACTTCTACGGTGCGATGGACGGTTCGTCGAAGTTCGTGAAGGGCGACGCGATGGCTGCGCTGATCATCACGTTCATCAACATCATCGGCGGAATCTTCATCGGCGTCGTCCAGAAGAACCTGCCGTTCTCGCAAGCCATCAGCACCTACACCATCCTCACCGTTGGTGAAGGATTGGTGTCCCAGATCCCGTCGCTCATCGTCTCGACCGCCGCGGGCATCATGGTCACGCACTCGGCGGGCGGAGCCCAGATGGGCACCGTCGTCGCTGGACAGATCACGAAGCATCCGCGCGCGATGTGGATCGCTGCCGCAGTGCTCGGCGCGTTCGCGATCGTGCCCGGGCTTCCGATGCTTCCGTTCGTCGCACTCAGCGGTCTGCTCGCGGCTCTCGCACGCGCGGCGACATCGGCCGAGAAGAAGCGTATCCAGAGCGCTGTCACCGCGCTCGCCACGCCGACGCCCGAGTCACCGACCTCGACGGATCCGATGAAGGACCTGCTCCAGATCGATCCGATCGAGCTCGAAGTCGGCTACGCGCTCATACCGCTCGTCGACGAGCGTCAGGGTGGTGATCTTCTCGATCGTATCTCGATGCTGCGCAAGCAGGCAGCTGTCGAGCTCGGCATTCTCATTCCGCCGGTGCGCATCCGCGACGACATCCGCCTCCCGTCAAACGAGTACGTCATCAAGCTGCGCGGTAGCGAGATGGCGCGCGCCGAAGTAATGCCGCGGTTCCTCATGGCGCTCAACACCGGCTCCGTCATATCGCCGATCGAGGGAATCGACGCCGTCGATCCCAGCTTCGGTATGCCGGCGCGCTGGATTGCGACCAACAGGCGCGCCGACGCTGAAGCATACGGTTATGTCGTCGTCGAGCCCTCGACCGTCGTTGCAACGCATCTGATGGAAGTGCTCAAGGCGAATGCAGCCGAGCTCCTTGGCCGCCAGGATGTGCAGGAGATGGTCGAGACGCTCAAGAAGACACACCCCGCTCTCGTCGAGGATATCGTTCCGGCAAAGGTGTCGCTAGGCACGCTGCATCGCGTGCTGCAGCGGCTGCTCCGCGAGCGCATCCCGATTCGCGATCTCGTCACCATTCTCGAAGCACTCGGCGACGCCGGCGATACGGTCAAGGATCCGGAAGCGCTTACCGAGCAGGTGCGTCGCTCACTCTCGAACGTCATCGCGCGGTTGTACGCCGAGCCTGACGGATCAGTACGCGGCATCACGATGGGTCCGCGCCTCGAGCAGGCACTCACCGGGCTGTTCTCTCCACGCACGGCGCAGCCTGGCGTCCCGCTCCTCAACCCGGACACCCTCGCTCGCCTGCTCCGCGATCTCAACGAGACGTCGCAAGCGTACGCTTCAGAAGGACGCCCGATCCCACTCGTCACGCCGCCGAGCCTCCGCATCGGAGTCCGGCGACTTGATCGAGCCGGTGCTGCCGTCGCTTCCTGTAGTGTCGCTCGCCGAGCTTCCTCCGTCGGTAAACCTGCATAACGTCTCGACGTGGGAGCTGCCGTATGCAGCATGACCTGTACTCGCCCCGCGTGATCGTCGCGTCGGGGATGGCAGGCACCGGCGTCTCGACTCTATGCACGGCACTGCAACGCTCGATCCCATCGATCAACGTCATCGACGCCGGCTCGAGATGGGCCGACATATCCGAAGCGTGCATGCCGGGCTTCGCGAGGCTCATAGTCGTGACGACGGCAGACGTGATCTCGGTTTCGTGCGCATACGCACTGATCAAGATGGCGCGCGATCGCTTTGCTGACGCACCGATAGAGGTACTCGTCAATCACAGTGACGAGCGTCACGGTCTCAAGACTTACGAGCGCATTCAGCTCGCTGCAAGCCACTTCCTTGGTGAAACGGTCGGCTACGCCGGCTCTGTCCCTAACGATGTCATCGACCAAACGACAGGCTCACTCGGCGACAGTGGCGCGATAGCACTGCAGAATCTCGCGCTTCGCCTCGACGACGAGCTCGTACCAACTGCTGCGCGTGGCGCGTGGCGCACCGACGAGCGGAGATTGACCCAATGACGAGCATCAACATGCAGCTGTGGAACGAATTCGCCAACGGGAGCCAGGAGGCTCGCGACCAACTTCTCACCGAGCACCTTGGGTTGGTGCACCACGTCGCGCGACAACTGTCGCGCACTCTCGCGGCCAAGGCCGATCTCGACGAGATGGTGAGCTCCGGAACGATGGGACTCATGAGCGCACTCGAGGGCTTCGATCCGTCGCGCGGACTTGCGTTCAGCACGTTCGCGGCGCCGCGAATTCGCGGTGCGATCCTCGACGAGCTGCGTAGACAGGATCACGTCCCTCGTTCCGTGCGCCGCAAGGCGCGCGAGCTCTCAGCTGCACGCGAGACGCTTCAGCGCATATTCGGACGCCCACCGGAGCCGCAGGAGATGGCCGCTCAACTCGGCATCGACGTCGCGACAGTGTGGAAGTGGGAAGCCGACGTCGAGAACGCAGTTCATCTCTCGCTCGATCGCCAGCCGAGTGAGAATGAATCGGCCACCGTCACACCCGCTGAAGTGCTCGCTGACGAGACTCACGGCGACATCGAAGAGACGCTCAATCACGAGCAGGAAGTGGTCCTGCTGCGTGAAGCGATCCTCAATCTGAAGGAGCAGGAGCGCCTCGTCCTTTCACTGTACTACTTCGAGGAGCTCAAGCTGCACGAGATCGCGTCGGTGCTCGGGCTCACCGAGAGCCGCGTGAGCCAGATCAGATCGAAGGCGCTCGGCAAGCTGAAGGAAGAGCTCGGATCGTTGCGTAGCTTCGTCGCCTGACGAAGCTACGCGGCTCGCCGCTCACTTGGGTTCCCACAACTCGATCCTGTTTCCTTCCGGATCATCGATCCACGCGAACTTGCCATAGTCCGCGTCCTCGCGCGCTTCGTGAACTCGCACGCTCGCCGCCCGCAAGCGATCGAGCAGAGCGTCGAGATCATCGACTATGTAATTGATCATGAACGGCGACGCGCCGCGCCCGAAGTACTCGGTTTCCCTCGGGAAGATCGACCACGCCGTCAACCCGCCCCGTCGCCAGCAGTGTCACCGCCACGAGAACGACACGCTCTCGTCCCCCGGCTGTCCTATCCCAAGCTGCTCGGCGTACCACTGACGCAGCGCCGGCGCATCGATCGCCTTGAAGAACACGCCCCCAATGCCGGTAACCTTCGCCATATGGTCCTCGCTGGAATGAGAGTGTGAGCAATACTGCGCGAGCGTTGCCGCCTTCGCCACAGCAAGATCTTGCGGCAGCTTCACCAACTCGTCTCGGCAAATTCTTCCGATGCGGAAAGTTATGCCTAGGGCAAACAGACGGCCCGCGTGCCGGCGGCGTTTCGCTAACTCGTTGTACGACAATGACTTCCAAGACCGCTGGTCCCGGGCGCTGCAACGGTCCCGCAGTTGCCCATACTCGAAGCGTCTCTACCCCGGCAACCACAATGGGCGCAAGCGTTCGACCAAACGGAATGGCAAGCAGCGCAGCCGCGCTGCGGTACTGGGAACAGCGTCAGGACGTGGCCTCCAACAATCTGGCCAACGTCTCCACTGATGGCTTCAAGGCGGAGCGCGTCTTCGCGACGATGGTGGACGGAGCGCTCCCAGCGGCCCAGGCCGCGACCAACTTCACGCCCGGCTCACTCAACGTCACCGGTAATCCGCAGGATGTGGCGATATCAGGCAAAGGCTTCTTGGTGGTGCAGACTGCGAACGGCGAGCGACTGAGCCGCGGCGGCGCACTTCATGTCGATAGCGAAGGAATGCTCACCGACTCGAGCGGAAATGCACTGGTCGGTGATCACGGCCCCATCAGGCTGGCTTCGCGCGGCAACGCTGAGCCGGTGGATTTCACCATCGGCCAGGACGGAACCGTCACGGTCGGCAAGTCCGTCGTCGGACAGCTGAAGCTCGAGAGCGTTCCAGACAACGTTGCGCTGGCGCGCGAAGGCGCCGGCCTGTTCGTCCCACCCGCGACGCGCACACGACTCGATCCCGATTCGCGTGTCGTGCGCCAGGGGACGCTCGAGGAGAGCAACGTCTCGACCGTCGGTGAGATGGTGGACATGATCTCCATCCAGCGCGCATACACCGCCGTCAGCAAGGCAATCACCACTCTCGATGCAACACGCGAGATAGCCACTACAGAGCTCGGACGCCCAGCCAACTAAGGAGAGCAGATAGATGGATCCAGCACTTCGCACCGCTGCGAGCGGCATGCAGGCGCAGCAGACACGCACCGATGTCATCGCGAACAATCTCGCGAACGTCAACACCACGGGTTTCAAGCGCAGCCGCGCTCACTTCGAAGATCTGTTGTACCAAACTGTCCAGGGCGCTGCGACGCTCGGATCGCGTGATACCGAGCAACTTCCAACAGTCCAGGTGGGACTCGGCACTCACCTAACCGCAGTGCAGCGTGTCGAAGCGCAGGGCTCTCTCGAAGAGACTGACAGGCCGCTCGATCTCGCGATCGAAGGTGAGGGATACTTCCAGGTGCAGCTCCCCAATGGGAACATGGCGTACACTCGCGACGGCAGCTTGCAGATCTCGGATCAGGGCATGCTCGTCACGAGCGATGGCTACGCAGTACAGCCGCCCATCAAGGTTCCCCAGGGAGCGAGCAGCATCGTCGTCTCAGAGACCGGCGTCGTCACGGCGCCGGCGACCACGACGGGCGGACAGGCTCAGGAGCTTGGTCGCATCGAGCTCGCGACATTTGCGAACCCATCAGGACTCGATTCGATGGGCCAGAACCTCTTCACCGAGACGACGTCGTCGGGCGAGCCCATCAAGGGATTTCCCGAAGACAACGGCAATGGACGCATATCGCAGGGTTATCTGGAGGCGAGCAACGTCCAGATAGTCCAGGAGATGGTGGACATGATCACCGCGATGCGCGCCTACGAGATCAACTCAAAGTCGATCCAGAACAGCGATCAGATGGCACAGACCGCCGACGGACTCATCAGGTAGAAATCGTGATGCGCTTCACCCTCCTACTTCTCTCGCTCTGCGTCGCCGCTCCGGCAGCACTCGCGCAGACGCCGTCTCACACCACCAACAAGGTCCCGCTCGCTGCGCACGATCTCGTACGCGGCAGCGTTCTCAGCGCAGCCGACATCGCATGGTCCGACACTGCGCCAACGGCAGAGACGCCGCATCTCACTCCGGGAGTGGCAGCGGGGTGGGTCGTGCACCGCAACATGCGCGCTGGTGAAGTGCTCACCGAGCCGAGCGTGTCGCAACCCGACCTCGTGACGAGCGGCAGCGACGTCGATGTGATCTACGTCGGCCAGGGAGTCTCGGTGAAAGTACACGGCGTTGCGATTGGAAACGGCGGCAACGGAGATGAAGTGTACGTCAGGCTCGACAATAGAAAGCGATTGAGAGCGACAGTGGCAGGACCAAACACAGTGAGGGTGATGTAGATGAGATCGACGATTCGCGGTTTGACGGTGGCGGGCGTCGCGCTCTGCGTCGTCACACCTCTCGGCGCGCAGCAACCACAAGCGGCCGCGCAACGCGCACCGCAGAATGGCGCCGCGCGCAACGGTGCGCCACAGAACGGTGCGCAGAGCGGCGCGCAGGGTGCGCCGTCCGGCCCGACGCTCACCAGCACCGCTGTGGTTGGGCGACAGTCGTGGTTTTCCGATCGGCGCGATTACCATCTCGGCGACATCGTCACGATCCTCGTCGACGAGTACACGCTCACATCGCTCGACAAGACGGTGAACGCGACTGAGGACAGACACCGCACGCTTGGACTCGGGATCACCACACCGAGCTCGCAGAATCAGTTCGGCATCGACGCGCAGAACAACAACGACTCGCAGAACAGCGGCACCGATGCGCGCACGAACCGGTTGACCACCCAGATGAGCGCCCGCGTCGTCGCCATCGCTCCGGACGGCGTGATGCAGCTCAAGGGAGTGAAGACGCTCAACGTCGAAGACAGCAAGGTGAACCTCACGCTCATGGGCTGGGTTCGCACACAGGACGTCACGGCAGACAACACCGTGCAGTCGTTCCGGATGTCTGACGCACAGCTCGATTACCAGGCCGATGGACCGCTCGGCAAGGCGAAGAGCGGTATCATCGGACGTATCCTCGGAGCGTTCTGGCCATGAGGCGAATCCTCGAGACCATCGCGCTCGCGCTGTCCGCGTTCGCGCTATCCCCGTTCAACCTCAGCGGCCAGGACGCGCGCATTCGGGACGTGACCATCGCCGATGGCTCGACACCCGTTCGGCTGCTCGGTTACGGTATCGTTGTCGGACTGGACGGCACTGGCGATCGCGGCATCGGAGGACAGCAAGGAGGACAGACTGTCCAGTCGATCGCCAACCTCCTGCGCCGCTTCGACATTCAGATACCGGCATCCGCGCTCCGCACTCGCAATGCAGCAGCGGTGCTCGTCACCGCTGAGGTTTCGCCATATCTCCGAGCCGGTGGCCGGTTCGACATCACCATCGCATCGCTCGGTGACGCTCGCTCGCTCCGGGGCGGCACACTGTGGATGACGCCGCTCGTCACCGACGCCGGCGCCTCCGCTGTCGCTACCGCTCAGGGAACCCTCGTAATGAGCGACGGCAACATCAACTCGCGTGATCTCAACACGGTCGAGACGTCGGGCCGGATCCCGGGCGGCGGCCTGCTGGAAGGCGACGTCTCGCACAACAACTTCGCGAGCTCGTCGCGGCTGCTACTCAAGGAACCCGACATCGGCACCGCCACTAAGATCGCCGCCGCGATCAACCAGGGCATCGGCGCCAACACCGCCAAGGTGGACGACCCCGGATCGGTGTCACTCACCCTGGCACCGAACGCCGATCGCGCCGCGACACTCGTCAAGATTCAGGACCTCAGGGTCACGCCCGACCATGCCAACCGGCTGGTCATAGACGGTCGTGATGGTACTGTCGTCGCAGGGGGCGACATTACAGTGGGGAGCGCGGTAGTCAGCCACGGCGGAGTCACGCTGACGATCGGCGGGCCAGCGCCGGCCGCAGCTGCCGCGGGCGCGGCTGGAGCTGCGGCCGCTGCAAACGCGCCTCCTTCTGGCGGCGGGACACAGGCAGTGCGGGTCGCGCTCGGTGCATCGGTACAGGCAGTCGCGGGCGCGCTCCAGGCGGTCCAGACGTCACCGTCGGAGATCGCGGCCATCTTCGAGTCGTTGCGTGAAGTGGGCGCGATCGCTGCCGACGTGACCATCAGATGATCGTACCGCCCGCAGTCTCGCCCAAGACGCAACCAGTCGATCCAGCCAAGGCGGCGCAGGACTCCAAGCTGCGCAAGGTATCGCAGCAGATGGAGGGAGCGTTCGTTCAGCAGATGTACAAGGCAATGCGCGAAACCGTCCCCACCGACGGCCTCTTCGGAGGCGGGGAGGGCGAGGACATGTTCACGAGCATGATGGATGAGCATGCTGCAGCCGATACTCCTCTTCAGTGGAAGCACGGTCTCAGCGAGGCAATCTTCCGTCAGATGCGCTCTGCGGTCGAGAAGCAGGCAGGTAGCGTGCTGCCTCCCGACCCATCGACCGCGTTGATCGGAATGTCGAGTGAAACGAAATGACCTGTCCCATAACGAGCGGCTCGCTCGGCACGAGTAACCAGGCATGATGACTTATTCGGATACCCTGCCCAGCACCGCGATGAGCGTTGCCGGCCCTGTTCCCGTCGCCGCGCTCGAAGCGCTCACCGAAGCACTGGTGGCCGAGAACAAGCTCATCGGCGATCTCACCGACATCATGCTGAAGCAGCGCGCCGCGGTCGGCGCCGACGACCTTCAGGGCAGTCGATGATTCGGTGTTCGCCACGCATCGCCTCCTTCTCACACTTGGCGAGGCGCGCAAGCGCCGCCGCTCGATAAACCAGATCCTCGGGTGTAAAGAGGAGACGGGCGTGAAGCATCTCGAAGACGTGCTCGGTCGCAGCATGACTCCACGGCTTCGCGAGGCGCGCGAAGAGCTCCAGGCTTCGGCGCGACGCCTTTCCACGGAGATCGCCATCAATCGGCGCGTACTGCGTGAAGCAATCGCGAACGGCGATTCGTTCGTCCGTGCCATGGTAGGTGCGCCGAAGGACGCGACGCAGCCGGGCTACGGCACTCCGGCACCGACGGCCTACACGCGAAGCGACACCGTCGCCTTCTCGCGCACCGTATAGGGAGGGAGTCTCACCATGTCCATCAGCTCGATCATGGGGTCGGCGACGCTCGCGCTTCAGGCGCAGCAAATCGCCATCCAAACCGACTCGAACAACATCGCGAACGCATCCACCGCGGGTTATAGCCGCGAGATCGTCAGTCTCGCGCCGAACCTGCCGAATTACACCAACGCTGGCGCGCTCGGCACCGGCGTGACGGTGACGGACATCTCGCGTGTTCGCGATACGCTGCTGGACACTACTTATCGGAATCAGAACGCGCTCGCTTCGGGTTACAACACGCAGTACAACGCGCTCAACTCCATCCAGAATGTGTTCGGGGAGCCGTCCGACACCGGCCTGTCGGCGACGATGGATCAGTTCTTCAGCGCCTGGGGCGATCTCGCCAACAACCCGACGAGTGATGCAGCGAAGAGCGTCGTTCAGCAGAAGGGCGCCGCGGTTGCATCGATGCTCAATCAGTTCTCGACCAACCTCGACGGCATATCGTCGGCGCAGCTGAGCCAGGTGTCGCAGCAGGTCGGGAACATCAATCAGTACTCGTCACAGATCGCGTCGATAAACCAGCAGATCGTCGCGGCGCAGTCCAACGGCTCTACCGCGAGCAACTTGCTCGACGCGAGGGACCAGCTGCTCGACCAGATCAGCTCCATCGCGCCTGTTCAGGTCATCAACAACTCGAATGGCTCCGACACCGTGTACATCGGCGGCGCGACGATCGTCGATGGAAATGCGTCGAGACAGCTGTCGCTTCAGACGTCCAACGGACAGCTCTCGATCCAGGCCGGAAGCACGACGCTGCGCAACGCGAGCATCACCGGCTCGCTCGGCGCTGCGATAGGGATCTACAACAACGATGTGCCAGCGGCGAAGCAGCAGCTCGACTCGATGGCCGCAGCGCTCGTCTCGAAGGTCAACTCGATCCACGAGCAGGGATGGACGGCGGCTGGCGATGCGCTTGGCAATTCGAACTGGAATTCGTCGACTCCGCCGACCGGATCGAACGTCGATTTCTTCGACCCGACGAAGACCACAGCGGCGACCATCAGCCTCTCGAGCCAGGTCGCATCGAGCGCATCGTACATCGCCGCCGGCGACGTGCAGAACGGGACCGGGAACAACGACATCGCGAATGACATGGCTGCGCTCGCGAACGACACGACGACGATCACGAAGTACGGTGGCGTCGGCACGACTTCGTTCAGCGGGTTCTACAACGATCTCGTGACGCGCGTGGCCAGCTCGACGAGCGCGGCGCAGTCCTCATCGACGGTGTACCAGACCCTCGCCACCCAGGCCGATACACAGCGGCAGAGCGTGAGCGGTGTCTCAACGGACGACGAGCTCATCGACCTGACCAAGCGCCAGCAGGCATATGCGGCGGCGGCCAAGGTCGTGACCGTCGCGGATGAGATGTCGCAGACGCTCATCGCGATGATCACGTAGCGCGGCGGCGGCCCGCAGGCAGCCGGAATTCGCGTTATCTTCAGCTAATCCTTCATGCTGATCCTGGGGCGGCGGCCCGGCGACACGCTCATAATCGACGGCGGAATAAGAATCGTCGTGCTCCAGTGCGACAGGAGCGGAGTGCGTCTGGGGATCGAAGCGCCGAGTGAGGTGACGATTCTCCGCGGCGAGATCGTGCATCAGATCGCAGATGAGAACAAGCGCGCGAACGTGGTCGCCGATGGTAAGAATTGGGTGACGGCCATCCCTGTCAAGAAAGAGCGCGAGAAGTAACCGCTGGTGAGCGGCGACGCCGCTCCGTCGGTCTCAGCCCAGTGCTCTGGCACTGACGTCAGGCGCTCCCGAGATGCGCACCAACACCATCCCGTCGGCCACAGCGTAACCCACTTCCACGCGTGCGCGGTCGGCTGCCGCGGTGGCCAGCCCCGCAAGAATCGAGTGGGTGAGCGTGATCGGCTGTGCGACGACCGGCGGAACATCACGCGAGCTCGCGACCGAGTAATTCACGTCGTGAAGTGAAGGATGCAGCCTGACGAGTGCGATAGCGTCGGAGACGGCGCGACCTATCTCCATCGCCTCTTCAGCTTCGTTGTCGGGGACCGCGAGCAGCCTTAGCAGCCGGATCGACTCCTCCAGCTTTGGCACCTCGTCGGCGAGCGCTCGGAGAATCGGCGGCACGTTCGGATCACCGGAAAGAATGTCCGAGACACCTGCAAGTGTAGCGACGCGATTGCTGATCTGATGCGTCACTCCGAGGATCACCTGATCCAGCACCGCCGGCCGTCCAGCAGGCGATTCTGTGACAACATCCGGTTGCAGTTTTCCCATAAAATCGCCGATACTGAGCTACATGAGGAGATCGTGCGTCCACCGCGCGTTTATGCTGCCCGCTAGTCAGGAAAGATACGCGTGTTCGTGATCATAGGGCTCGTCCTGGTGTTCGGAAGTATCCTCGGCGGATACACGATGCACCATGGCAAGATCGCGGTGTTGGTGCAGATCTCCGAGTTCATCATCATCGGGGGCTCCGGCCTCGGCTCGATGGTGGTGGGCAACCCTCCGGCGCTCCTCAAGCGCGTGTTCGCCGACGTGATTGGTCTCCTCAAGTCCAACCCGTACAACGAGAAAGCTTACGGCGAGCTGCTCCAGCTTCTGTACGACGTCTTCCAGAAGGCACGCAAGGAAGGACTCATCGGCCTCGAAGCCCACATCGAGGAGCCTGAGAAGTCGGACATCTTCAACAAGTATCCCTCAGTCGCCAAGAACCATCACGCTGTCGCGTTCCTCACGGACACGCTCAAGGTGCTGTTGACGGGCGCCGTAGAGGATCATCACCTCGCAGAGATCCTGGATCTCGATCTGGAGCGTCAGCACGAGCAGGCGATGGCCTCTCCGGGTGCGCTCGTGAAGGTAGGCGACGCGATGCCTGGCTTCGGCATCGTCGCGGCTGTGCTCGGGGTCGTGATCACGATGGGCTCGATCGGAGGAGCCGCGTCCGAGATCGGCGAGAAAGTCGCAGCGGCGCTCGTCGGGACGTTCCTCGGCATCCTGCTCTCGTATGGCGTCATCGGCCCCATCGCGACCGCGGTCGAGTCGCGCATCAAGTCTGAAGAGTCGTACATGATGTCGATACGCACCGCGCTGCTGGCATTCGCACGCGGCGATTCTCCGATGACTGCGGTGGAGTTCGCGCGGCGTAACATCGAGCCCGCTGACCGGCCCAGCTTCGCGGAACTGGAGAACCTCACTCGCCGCCGCGCGGCATAGGACCCGAGACCAGCATGGCGGGCGTGCCCGGCAAGGAGAACAAGATCATCATCGTCAAGCGGCGAAAGGCTGCCGCTCACGCCCACCACGGCGGGAGCTGGAAGGTCGCCTACGCCGACTTCGTCACCGCGATGATGGCGTTCTTCATGGTCATGTGGCTCCTCAGCATGGACCAGAAGATGAAGGACGCGATCGAGGGCTACTTCTCCAATCCGGTGGGCTTCAAGAAGGGTTTCTCCTCCGGCACGACGATCATCTCCAACGGGAACTCGCCGGCCGGCGAGCAGAAGCCACCGCTGCGCATCCTCATCCGCAACTCCGAGGAGAAGAAGTTCACCGACGTCGCCGCAGACCTGCGCCGCAAGATCAATGGCAATGAAGAGCTTCGCTTGCTCGGCGCGCACATCGAAGCAGTGAAGACAAAGAGTGGCCTTCGGATCGAGCTCATCGAGAGCGGCAACGGCCAGACTTTCTTCCGCAACGGCTCAGCGGCGATGCTGCCAGTGACCGATACGGCGCTGCGACTCATCGGCGAGGAGCTCAAGGAGCTGCAGACGCCGATCATCATCGAAGGGCACACTGACGCGCAGCAGTTCGGGCACGACGCGGCCTACACCAACTGGGAGCTCTCGGCGGACCGCGCAAACGCAGCGCGCCGCGTGCTCCAGATCTGTTGGAGTCGAAGAGAGCCGTATCGTCGAAGTCCGCGGGATGGCCGACCGGGATCTGCGTGTGCCGACGAATCCGCTCGATCCCGCCAACCGCAGGATCTCGATCCTCCTGCCGTTCACCGTTCTGCCCGGCGAGACGGATCCCGCAGACATGCTGACGCCGAATGCCGGCGTGGTGAAGAGCTCGAGCTAGCGCTAGCTGCGCCTCGCGCCGTCTCAGCCGCCCTGTCTGGTCTCAGCTACCGGGTCGAGGCTCCTCCACAGATACCACGACGCGATGGTCCGGTACGGCGCCCACTTGGCGCCAACCTCCAACACGCGCTTCGGCGTCGGAAGCTTGCGCATCCGATACGCCTTCTGAATCCCTTTCTGAATTCCCAGATCGAGATCCGGGAGGACGTCGGGGCGACCGAGCCTGAACATCAGGAACATCTGCGCCGTCCACCGACCAATGCCCTTCACCGCTGTCAGCGCGTTGATGATCTCGTCGTCCGAGAGCTCGTGAAGCCTGTCGATAGGCACGTCGCCGGCGTGAGCCTTCGCGGCGAAGTCCTTGAGATACGCGGCTTTCTGACGCGAGAGTCCGACGCCGCGCAGCTCATCGTCGGATAGGTCGAGGAGACGGTGAGCCGATGGCGACTCATCATCGAAGAGCGCAGCAAAGCGACCGAAGATCGTGGACGCCGCCTTCCCCGAGAGCTGCTGGTAGACGATCGAGCGCGAGATCGCGGTGAAGTGAGTCATCTGCTCCGCAGGCGCGAAGGTGCACGGCCCCACGGCGTCGATGACCGCGGCGAGGCGGGGATCGGCCCGGCGGAGATGGCTGACGGCGCGCGCGTGTGTCATCCGGCAAGAAGATAGTGGCGAGGCACGCGCTCTGCGCCACCGCGCCGTATGAGCGACATGGAAACCCTTCGTTCGGCCCGTGTGATACTGACGGGAAGCGAGCGCGATTACGACAGCATCGTGGACGCAGCATCGGAGTGCGAGATCGTGCTGATCGGCGAGGCGTCGCACGGCACTCACGAGTTCTACCTCGAGCGAGCGCGAATAACGCAGCGGCTGATTCGCGAGTGCGGCTACAGTGCGGTGGCCGCCGAAGCTGACTGGCCCGACGCGTATCGCGTCAACCGATACGTCCGGTGCACCGGCAGCGACATGTCGGCGAGCGACGCGCTGGGCGGATTCCGTCGCTTCCCCACATGGATGTGGCGCAACACTGTCGTGTTACGCTTCGTCGATTGGCTGCGCGGGCACAACGGTGCGCTGCCATATGAGCAGCAGGCCGGCTTCTACGGTCTGGATCTCTACAGCCTCTACAGCTCGATCGAGGCGGTGCTTCGCTACCTCGAGCGAACCGATCCCGAGGAAGCGCGGCGCGCCCACGAGCGGTACTCGTGCTTCGAGATGTTCGGCGAGGACGCGCAGGCGTACGGGTACTCAGCAGTGCGGCGACCCAGCATGTCGTGCGAGGACGCCGTCGTCGAGCAACTGCTGTCGCTGCGCGAGAACGCGGCCGAGTACCGAGGCGACGACGACCGTGCAGCGGCGGACGAGTTCTTCTTCGCGCAACAGAACGCAGAGCTCGTGAAGAACGCGGAGGAGTATTACAGAACGATGTTCCGCGGCGGCGCGTCGTCGTGGAATCTGCGCGACCGTCACATGTGCGAGACGCTGTATGCGCTGCAGAATCATCTGCAAGCTCAGGGCATAGCCAAACCGCGCATCGTGGTCTGGGCTCACAACTCGCACCTCGGGGACGCCCGCGCGACGCAGATGGGACAGTGGGGCGAGTGGAACGTGGGGCAGCTGGTACGACAGCGCTCGGGACACGCAGCGCTCAACATCGGCTTCTCGACGTTCACGGGGACGGTTACCGCTGCATCGGAATGGGACGAGCCAGCGCAGTTGAAGCGGGTCAACCCGGGCATGCGCGGGAGCTACGAGCTTCTCCTCCACGACCTTGGGGACGACTTCATCCTGGACTTGCGGAACGATGAGATCCACAGCGCGCTTGGCGCGCCGCTTCTGGAGCGTGCGATCGGCGTGATCTACCGGCCGGAGACGGAGCGGCAGAGCCATTACTTCGACGCCTATCTCGCGGACCAGTTCAATTTCGTGATCCATGTCGACGAGACGCGAGCACTGGAGCCGCTCGAGCGCGGAGAGGCCTGGCACGGCGGCGAGGCGCCCGAGACATTCCCCACAGGAATGTGACTTGCCCCGGGGCGAGCGGGTGCCTTCGGCGCTGCTTCGGCACTAAGTTTCGGGTTCAATCCAAAATGGGAGTGGCAGTAATGAAGTTCTCGTTGCGCGGCACGGCCGTGCTCCTGACGATCACGTCCAGCATCGCGGCGGCCCAGAGCGGCGCCCCGAAGGGAGCGACCGCCGCGGCGCCAGGCTGCGATCCGGCAGCAAGCACTTCGATCGCGAAGGCACAGCTGTACCTCCAGCGTGCCGCTCAGAATGTTCGGGCGAAGCAGGACGCCTCCAAGGACCTGAAGAGCGCGATCACCGAGCTCACGACTCCAGGGAAGGACAACTCCGACGCCGTCTGGCGCGATTACTACCTTGGACAGGCGTACATCCTCCTCCTGCAACAGCCGGGTGTCGCGCCGAGCGGCCCGCGCTCGACCTACGGGATAGCGACCAATCCGACGGCGAACGTGGACTTGTTCGCGGCCGCCGACAGCGCGTTCACGACGGTGGAAACGTCGCAGCCCGCTTGCCGGACTGAGCTCGCGCCGTGGCGTCAGCAGAAGCCCTGGCTCGACGCCATGAATGCGGCGATCACCGACGTGAACGCCGCCAAGTACGACTCGGCCGAGTATTACGCGAACCGCGCACTCACGATCGACCGGCGCGCGCCATATGGCTACACGGTTCTCGCCGCGGTCGCGTCCAACCGAAAGGATTACCCGACAGCGGAAGCCAATCTCCAGAAGGCAATTGACGCCGCAGGTGCGGACACGGTTTACGGCGACGCGAAGCAGAACGCGATGTTCGATCTCGCCAATGCTTACACGCTCCAGTACGACGCGACTACCGGAGACAAGAGTGCGATAGGACGGCAGGCCGTCGGCGCCTGGGAGAACTACATCGCTTCGGGAACACGCGATGACCGCGTGGCTCACGCCGAGCTCACTGCGGATCAGATCCTTCAGACAGCGAAGGACACAGCTGGGTTACTGAAGCTGTACGCGCCAATTGTGGCGTCGCCATCGAGATACGGCGATCAGGCGCTGCTTCGCGCCGGGATCATCGCTACGCAGGCAAAGCGTCCAGCGGATGCGGTAGCGCTCTTCTCCGCGGTGCTTGCGCACAACCCCAATCAGCGCGACGCGCTCAAGAACCTCGCAGCCAGCTACATCGGCAGCAATCAGAACGACAAGGTATTCCCGGTCGTCGACAAGCTCATCTCGATCGACCCGAACAACGCCGACAACTGGCTTCTGTACGCGTACGCGTATTCGGGAATGCTCAAGAACACCAAGGATCCCAAGCTCACGAAGGCTTACACCGACTCTCTGGTCAAGTACAATACGAAGTCGGACAAGCTGACACCCAACCTGGTGATCAAGGAGTTCAGCTACGGTGGATCAGACAGTACCGCGACGCTGGGCGGTACGATCGAGAATCGCGGCACGACGTCGCAGTCATACACGTTGACGGTGGAATTCCTCGATCTCAGCCGGCAACGTCGTCGCGACGCAGTCAACGACGGTGGGACCGGTCGCGGCGAAAGCGACCGCACCATTCAAGGTGACCGCAACTGGTGGACGCATCGTTGCCTACCGATACAAGCCGATCGTGTAGCTGCGCGTCGAAGCATCTGGATCAAATTGAAAGAGGACGCCTCAGCAGGCGTCCTCTTTTTGTTGTCGCAGCTTCAGCGCGAGCCGCGAAGCCGGCGCGACGCTATCTCACCAGCGAAGGCAAGCAAGAGCGCAGCGAAGACAACCGCCGACGGGATGTGCACGTCGCGCGGCGTCGAGTGCAGTGGCGTCACGCTCGCGTTGCGGCTCACCCAGCCTGTCGACGAGATCGGCGTAGGGAGCAGGATCGCCGACGCCGGCTGCGATCGGCGCTCGTGGTGCGTAGGCGACCGTGGAGACTATGTGAGCGAGCCATTGCGCGCTGCGACGCTACAGGGTCAGCGAGAGTGTCATCATCAGACATGCGATGCCGCCACGTGTCAGCAATGCCGACGTGGACGACGACGACCAGCACCAACACGTGACGCCGTCACATCGCCGTCCGCGGGCGTGCTGCAGCACGACGCGAAGTCCTGTCCCGGGGCCAATAGTCCCCGCGTCGTTGAGCGTGACGAGGCCGCCGCCCTCAGCCACGAACGCACCGACCGACGCAGCGATCAGCGTGGCAGAGCTGTCGATCGCAACAGCGGCGGCGTAACGGGACGTATCAGGCCGCGACGGATTGCCTCGCGTCACATCGACACCGGGAGCGACGTGCATGAGGGCGTCGACCTTCCAGCCACGCTCGGCAAGCGCCGCGATCGTGAACTTGGTCTCCCAGCCCGCCATCCCCTCGACGAGCACGCGTCTGAAGATGACCGAATCCGGCGCTGTAGCGACGGCGACATCATTGGCCGAGCTGACCACGACGCGCGCGGGAAGCCACGGCACCAGGACGGAGAAAGCGGCGCTCCAGCGCGCGACCGAATCGATGACCCCGAGCTCATCGGCGAGCGTCGCGCGGGCCGCCGACGGCGTGGCAGCGGCCACGATCGTGGCACCGGCCGGGTCAGGAACACGCTCGAGCGAGACGGCGATCGGCGAGATGCGCGACGCTGTCCAGGTGATCGCCGTGCCGCTGCGCCGCAGCGCGGCGAGCCAATCACGCTGCGCGGGCGACGGAATAGAATCGAGCGCGAGTCGAACTGAGCGATGGCGGCTGGCGCGTCCAGGAGGTGAGTTGATGCGCGAGATCGGCGCTCGTCGCGCGAACATCTCGCGCAGCGGCTGCCTCGGGCTGCAATGCGCGCACGATCAGGAGTGCCAGGAGCAGCAGCGTCGCTGCGCGCAGCAGCCACTCGAGCGCTAGGCGAAAGCTCGAGCGCAGTAGGCCCGCATCATTCCCGACGGGCAGGCTCAGCTCGTGAGCGCATACACGATGATGTTGACGCCGAAGCGCGTGTTGTCGACCGCGTTGAAACGCTTGCTCTCGGGATGGTAATTCCACTCGGAGCTGTAATCCTTGCTGCTGTAGAGCACAGCGATCCTGCCTTGGCGAGTCACCGCCTGAAGATTCTTGTGAACGAGGTTGTCGCCCCAACCGTTGAGCTCCTGGCTCGTCGTCGGAGGGCCATCCTCGAACTTGAAGAACGCGCGGTAAAGCTCGTGGTCGTTCGGCAGATCACGCAGCGGACCGACGGCACGCGCTATCTCCTCCACCGCCGTCTTGTGGAAGACACCGTCGATGTCGTGGTTGTGGTCGTCGACGAACAACATCCCACCGCGATCGACGAGCTTACGCACATTGGCGCGCTCGGCCTCGGAGAATCTCACTGGGAGATGACCGGTGAGATACACGAGCGGATAGTCCAGAATCGCGTCCGACGCAAGCGCGACGTTGACGCCGCTCGGCGCAAGCGGAATGCTCGTGTACTGCGCGAGTGAATCGATAAGGTTGGGGGCGACGAGAGGCGCCGAGTCCCAGTCGCCGGAATCGTACTGCCCGGTGCAGAAGACAAACCTCGTCATGGCTACTGCCACGCTCCCGACCAGTGTGGCGACGCAGACTTGCCACCGGGGCGCCGAGAAGGAGAAGACGCGCCCGCGTTATGGCGCGCGCCGTACCCTGATGATGTTCGAGCGCGTTGATGGCATCAGCCTATCGCAGCGGAGAACGCTGCGATGATCGGCCGCGCTCGTCGCCTCGAGCGTCACGAGCGCGTCGCGCATGGCGTGGTCACCGAGCGCGCGCTGCGCTACTGCCGCATCGAGCGCGGCCGCCAGACGCGCGGACGAACGTGTCCGCGCGCTGATGCGTCGAATCGGGCATGGCCAAGCTCGCACCCTTGCTCTTGCCGGTGAGTCTGGCCTTCTCGACATTCACCACCACGCGTGGGACTCGCGCTCGCAGATAGAGACGATTCGCGAGCCGCGCGCGATCGAGCGCGTGAAGCGCGCGGTTCATCGCGGGAAGCGCTACAGGAATCGTGGCCATGTCGAGCGCGCGCTCGGCGTCCCACATGGCGTCGTACGCCTCCTTGAGGTCGCGGTTGAGGACGAGCTGCGGGTCCAGCTCTTCGTCGTCTCCCTCGACCCCTGCGGTCGCGCCATGCTCATCCTGCTCGTACAGAATCCCGTACACTTTCTTGCGCAGATCAGCCTGGTCGAATCCGATGCGCGCGGACGATTGCGTGTAATCGTGCGTCGCGAAGTGACCGTTGCTTCTTCAGCAACGATTCGGCTGAGACGATGAGCATGCGCTCCGTCAGCATGGAGCGCTCGGCCGGCGCGCGGCGGTGCTGCTTCGACAGCCAGCGAGTCGTACTCGTCAGGCCGCGCGACACGGTACGTGCGCGTGTCCGACGCCGCCACACCTGGTCCGGAGAGAGTATTGCCGTCGGATACGACGGCCCGCACCGACAGCACATCTCCAGGCCCAAGGGCCAGACTGGCGAGCGGGAGCGTCGCACGCAGGTCACCGGCCCGCGCGCGGTCGAAGCTCACCGCGGCCATGCTCACGGAGCGAGACTTGAACGTCTCACCACCGCCTGAAGTCACCGTGTACTCGAAGTGCCCGGTTGCAAGTCCGATGTCATCAGTGGCATGAGCGGTCAGCGTCATTGCCGCCGTCGGGACTTTCCGCCACACCGAGTCGCGTGCTGGGTCGAGCAGCGTGACGCGCGGCGGCTCGTCGGCAATGGGCATGAGCGCCATCACTCGATCGTAGGCACGGTCGCGGAGGACGAGCGTCGCGGCACGCGGCGGGAGAGTGAGCCGCGTCCGCCATGCGCCGCTCGTACCAGTTACGGGAATCGTCGTGCCGCCGATGGCAGCAGTGACTCCAGAATCGTTTCCGGCCCCATCCACCACCACCGTACTCCCGACGAGCGCGGACACGGTGAATGGATCGTCGAGCGTGCGAGTCGCTCCGCCGGCGTACGCGGGCTGCGTAACGGTGACACTCACGACTCCGACACGGTTCGGGAGCTCTCCACGTGGAGCAACCGCCGTCAACACGCGATGAATCCCGAAGTACAGCTCAGCATGCGTCAGCGGCATCGTCGCGCGAAAGAGGACGACCATCGCCACGAGCGCGGCAACCGCAGCTGAACAGTGCGCGGGTCACGGCGCGTGTGACGACTTCCTGGAAGCTCGCGGAGGCGGCCGCGCGCTCGAGCGCCGCGCTCGGCGGGCCGTGCGAGGATCGGTCGCGGTCACAAGAGCGTACTGAAGAGCGGGAATCTGCTCTTCCAGCCAGAGCGCGACGCGACGCTGTGACATGACGAAGCGCGCGCGCCAGAGGACGCAGAGCGCGATCACAAGGCCAGCGACTGCTCCAATCAACGGCGCCGCACTCGCGACGCGCCACGTCAGTGCGGACCGCTGCGCGAATGCTGCCGCGACCATGATCGCGAGCAGTGCTGTAGTACCCCAGCCGAGCGCGGCAAGAACAGCGGTCAGCTGCAGCGACAGTTGCACCCGCCGCAACCGGTCGCGCGTCGTCACGTGCTCACCGTCGCGGACTTACGTCGCGACGAACAATTCGCCGACGAGTAGTGCCAACGCCGCTACCAACATCCACTGCGACAGCCGTGACGACGACGCGATCACTGCCGGGAACGCTGATGCGGGTGCGAGTGCGCCTGGCCGCGGCGATCAACGACATCGTAGCGTTGGATATCGGGCCGCGGCAGGCGTCGCGCAGTCCGCGAGGAGCGCCGCGCGAAGTCTGACGAACTCTGGACGCAGCACCAGATCGCCGACGCTGTCCACTGCCACAGCGATCGAGCGAAGACAACCATCTGGCGTTCGCTGCTCGACGGCGGCCGGCTGTCCGTCCATCCAGCGCGCGACAATCCTCGCGCCTCGCAGCGAATCCTGCGGGAAGCCCCACTGTCTCACGAATGGCGACACGACCACCGCACCCGCGGCCGCCACGGCGCCAACGGTATCCGACATTGCGCGCTGACGTGCGAGCGGCGGACGCTCGGCCTGGTTCCAGGCGATGACAGGTTTTCGTGGCGACGAATAAAGTGCCGGCCGCACGCTGACTAACCGCGCGCTTCCTGGCCATGCTGCGCGGAGCGCCGGCGTGGCGCGATCCGTCTCCGCCGCCGTGAATGCGGAAACAATCACGAGTTGTACTGAATCGGCATTCTCTCGCGCTGCCGGCGCTGCGCGCAACGCTCCTGCGATAGCGGCCGACAACGATCCAGCGTCCGCGATGCGCGGACGCAATCCGATCGAGTCAACTGCCTGGAGGCGCCGTGAGGCGGTATCGAACTCGACGATGGCGTCGCCGGGACTGAACGCTGCGCGGACGCTGTCACGTACTTCCGCAACACTCGCCACGGATCCCGAGACGTCCGCTGCGATGACGCGCGCGATACCGCGATGCGCCGGCATCATCACTGGACGCGCAAGTGCCGCGCCGATGAGGACAATCGCCGCCGCGCGCATGACGAGCAGCAGGATGTCCGCCAGCTCGATGCGTCTCCTCGTAGCCGTCGCGCGCGTATCGGGAACGAATCGCGCGGTCGGGAATGGGATGGCACGCGCACGCCGCGTGACAATCAGGTGGAGCGCTGCGATGGCGATCGCCGCGGCGAGCGCTGCGCCGAGGTATGCAGGCGCAAGAAAGGTCACACGAGCTACCGGCTATGCAGCTGCTGCATCGCTATCGACGATGCGACGGACCGCGTGCTCTACCGGCTCGGCGCCAGCTATGACCGTGCGGTACGCCGCACCGCTGCCGAGCCATGCTTCGCGCATTGCATCACGCCAACTCGAGAAAGCGCGCGCATAATCTCTACGTGTGGCATCGTCGAGTGTTCTGACCGCGCCGTCCGCTTCTGGATCTACGACAGCCGAAAGTATCCGGGGTGGCTCCAGCTCGTCCCGCGCGATGACGTGGATGGCTTGGATGTCGTGCCCCGCCGCGAGTGCCGCCCGCGCATTGCTCAACAATTCGTCAGTATCGCCCAAGAAGTCGCTCACGATGGCGACGCGCGCCGAAGTACGCATCGCGGTGGCGAGCGCCGCGGACAGTGCAGCCGAGCCGTGCGGCACACACGCATCTACCAGCTTCGCCGCCTCAGCGACGATGCCGCGACGCGTGCGTGGCGCCAGAGAGCGGCCGTCGTGCGGTGACAGGAGGATCCCGACCGGATCACCGGTCGCGTGAGCGATCGCGGTGAGCGCTACGGCAATCTGCTGAGCGACGCGCCACTTGTCGTATGACACGGCGGGAAAAGCCATCGATGCGCTCGCGTCGAGCACTATCATGGTTGGAGTGATCGCGCGCTCTTCGGAAATCCTCACGTGTGCGCGATCGGTGCGGGCAAACAGCTTCCAGTCCACCCGACGCAGGTCATCGCCCTGACGGTAGGAGCGGTACTCGGTGAACTCCGCGGATGTGCCGCGCACGCGCGAAGCATGGATTCCAGGAACCGCAGCGCGCGAAGCGCGGCGTGCGCGCCACTTGAGGTGCCGAACAGCGTCGAGCAGCGCTCCGTAATCGTGATCGCGCGCCGCCAGTGGCATCGTCACATCCGGATATCGCTCTTGGGGACCGCGACGTGTGCAAGAAGCTCCGTCACCACGCTCTCCGCCGCGACGCCTTCAGCTTCCGCCGCGAAGTTCTGCAGCACCCGATGCCGCAACACCAGGTGCGCTACACGCTGGATGTCGGCCGGCATCACCGCCGGCCTCCCCGCCAGAAGTGCATGAGCCTTCGCGCCAAGGACGAGCGCCTGTCCTGCGCGCGGGCCAGCGCCCCAACGAACGTATCGCTTCACGATCTGCGGTGAGCTCGCATCATCCGGACGGGTAGCACGCACCAGCCGCGCCGCGTACTCGAGCACCACGTCGGCCACAGGCACATCACGTACGAGCCGCTGGAGCGCGACGGTCTGCTCCGCATCCATCACTGGTACCAGCGGGCGCTGCTCGCGCCCCGTCGTCGCGCGCAATATCTCGATCTCATCTCGCTCGCCAGGATAAGCGACGCGGATGTCGAACAGAAAGCGATCGAGCTGCGCTTCAGGAAGCGGGTACGTTCCTTCCTGCTCGATCGGGTTCTGCGTCGCGAGCACGAAGAACGGCTCCGGCAACGACATGGTCTCACCCGCGACCGTCACACGGTGCTCCTGCATCGCCTCCAACAGCGCTGCCTGCGTACGCGGTGGCGCACGATTTATCTCATCGGCGAGCACGATGTTTGCGAAAACAGGTCCTTGCACGAATCGGAACATTCGCGAATGAGTCGCAGAATCCTCCTCCATCACCTCGGTTCCGGTGATGTCCGAAGGAACGAGATCGGGCGTGAACTGGATCCGGCGGAAGCCGAGATGCATCGCTTCCGCGACCGACTTGATCATCAGCGTCTTCGCAAGACCGGGGACGCCGACCAGCAACGCATGGCCGCCCGCGAGCAGCGCCATCAGAATGTCATCGAGCACCGTCTCCTGACCGACGATGCGTGCCGCAACTTCCTCCCGCAATCGCCGCGCAACCGCGATGAGCTGCTCGCGGTCGTGCTGCTCAGCTCTCTCGCGCGCGATTGGGGTAGTGGCGGCCATCTGATGAGTACGACGCCTGAGTCGGCTTGTGTTGAGCGCCGTGCCTAGCGTAACCCGGGATCGGGCAACCGCACGGCGCGCTTTCGCGAGCAGGCAGGAATGATCCAGAACGACGAGCCATCGAACCAGAAAATCGCCAGCTGATCGTACTCACGCGCGAGTGCTACGACATCGCCGACCGCAAGTGGAATCGCGATGCTTCGCTCGCAGTGAGAATGGTCCGGGCTGCACGCGTCGATCGCCACGCACGATGCAGCAGCATTCACCGCATCGCGCTCGAGTTTCCGCGACCTCACGAGGTTCACATCCGGCGGCTGGGTTACACCCATTGGGTCCTCGGCTGAGACCACGCCGAACGGCCGTCCGAGCCCTATGCGCCCAAGGTCCAGCAACTGCTCCGGTGTCACAGGCGTGCGCAGGTCCACACTGAACGGATGCGCGATGTCGAAGTGAAGGACGGTGGAGGCGAAGCCGCCCCAACCTTCCGCCGTGTCATCCGACAAGAGCCTGCTCTCTCGACGGCTCCGCCACGGGAGAGAACTCGAGCGGAAGCGATACTGTGAACGCGCTGCCGTGTCCAACAGTGCTCTCGACGCTCACTTCGCCGCCGAGCATGCGGCTCAACCGTCGCGTGACGCTGAGTCCGAGGCCAGTGCCGCCTGCACGGCGCGTGCTCGGCTGCTCTACCTGCCAGAATGCATCGAAGATGCGATCCATGTGCTCGCTCGCAATGCCGATTCCGGTATCTCGCACCACGTACCTCACCCACGCGCCATCGTGCTGCACGATCAGAGTGATGCGACCTGAAGGAGTGAACTTCAATGCGTTCGAGAGGAGATTGAGGAGGATCTGCCTCACCTTTCCGGCGTCCGTCGACATAGGCAGCGGATAGCCCGTGGTGACTACCTCCAGCGCGATTCCCTTCTCGCGCGCGAGCGGCTCGACGAGGGATGCTGCGTCGGTCGCGAGCTCGTTGGCATCGACGTCTTCCGATCTCACAACCTCTCGACCTGCATCGAGACGCGAGTAGGCAAGTATCTGGTCGATGAGATGAAGCAGGTGTTGCGCGCTTGCCTTCATGCGCGACAGCTGGTGCTTCTGAGCATCGTTCACCGGTCCGGTGATGCCATCCGCGAGGAGCTCCTCGTATCCTATGATCGCCGACAGCGGAGTGCGGAGCTCGTGGGACATCACCGCGAGAAAGTTGCTCTTCGCCATGTTGGCGCCCTCGGCGACCTCGCGCGCCGACTGCTCGCGCGATAGTAGCTCCTCGCGAACGCGATCACTCATGTACGCCAGACGAGCTGCCCAGCCGACGAGCCAGAGAAACACTGCGACGGTCGCAACTACATACATCGAGACACCGAACGTGGTGTCGTACAGTCCCCAGTGCTCGCCGATGATGCGGCCCCAGCCGAGCACGAATGGTACGAGCACCGCGGCCGGAACCAGTCGCCGCGCGACACTGCCGGCCGCGCCGGGATCCACGAGGAGCTGAGGAAGGCCGCTCCTCCGCCGCGCGAAGATGATCCCCGTCGAGAGAGTCACCAGGCAGAGCGCAGCCGTGATCGACATTCCCGAGAGCTGGCCGAGTGCGTAGAAGCGCGTGACGCCGAAGGTGTAGCCGACCAGGCCGATGAAGCCGATCACCCCAGATAGCAGCCCGATCCACTCTGCTGCGCTCCCCTTGGTCCGATCATCGACCTGGATCGCAAGCAGGCCCACAGCCGCGAGACCGGCGCCTATGATCGTGTTGATCGCCATGCGGCCAGGCGGATCCCACGGCGAGTGCCTGAGTCTGTCTGGGAACACGAGGAGATCGAGGCCGAGATTCTCGTGCTCGATCCACGAAGCGAGCTCGATGCACGCGATGATTAGCACGAGAACTGCCAGAACTGTCGAAGCGGTTCGCGCCCCACTTCCGTACCCCTGCTTTGCCGCCAGGATGAGCGAGCTGCCTCCGAGAATGAAGACAACGCAGCTCAACGGAAGCATGGCGAGGCCGCCCGGGAAAAAGCCGCGGACAGGATCGAATCCCGCCGACCACTCCACCAGGGTCGCGACCGACGCGAGCAGCACGAGTACGCCCGCGCCCGTTGGAAGCTGCTCGAAGAACTTGATGACGCGGGCCTGCCCGCTCGCCTGACTCATGCGGTTCTGTGGGTCACGGAATGAGCAAAACTGCGCGGTCGCGAATGGCGCTGCAACAGGTGATCGAAATTCACCCCAGCGCCGCCAGCGCGCGGATGCGACCGATACACCAATCTCGAGGCTCCGGTTCTACTCGAAGCGATGCCAGCGGTTCTGTTCACGGCCCTGCTCACGCCGCGGTCAATGGCAACTTCGTTGCCCGCCAGCGTCCTGGCGGCTATGCTGAATGGAGCGGCATACGCCGCTCCCGTCCCGGCCGGTCTACCACGCGCGACATGACGCTTGCGCGCCCAACCACCATCAGCGCCATGACCCACGAGCTGGCCAGTGTGATCGCAGCTCGACTGACCGAAGCCCGCGCTAGAACGCTCCTGCTCGTCTCCTCGCTCACCGACGAGGAGTTGCGCATGCAGCACGACGCCGCTGATGAGTCCAATCCTCTGGGACCTCGGCCATATCGCTCACTTCGAGGAGCTGTGGTTGACGAGAAATCTCGCGGGCGCGATCGAGTTCTCGGAGATGCCCGGGATGTACAATCCATTCGAGCATCCTCGTGCGTCCCGCGCTGCGCTACCCCTGCCGTCGCTCGCCGAGCTAATCGCGGTCGCAGCTGCGATACGCTGCGATACGCTCGAGCGGCTCGAGCACATCAGTATCGGCTCCGACAACCCACTGCTGGCGGGCGGCTTTGTGTACAACATGGTGCTGCAGCATGAGTACCAGCACGACGAGACGATCCTCCAGACATTGCAATTGAAGCGAGGGACGCCGTACCGCGCACCGCGCGTTTCGATGCCGTCAGGCGCGCATGCAGTCCTTGGCGGTGGAATGGTTCACGTGCCCGCGGGGGTTTATACGATAGGCACCGATGATCGCGGTGCGGCCTATGACAACGAGCGCCCGCAACACAGCGTATCGCTCGATGCATTCGAGATCGACGCAGCGCCCGTCACCAACGAGGCGTTCCTCAGCTTCATCGCTGATGGCGGGTATCGGCGCGCCGAGCTGTGGTCGGTGGAAGGACTCGAGTGGCTCACCTCATCTGGTGTGACGGCACCTGCATACTGGACTCGCGACGGTGAGACATGGCTCACCCGTAGCATGGACGTCGTGCAGGAGGTCCAGCGCGACCATCCTGTCTGCCATGTCTGCTATCACGAAGCAGACGCGTTCGCGCGCTGGTGCGGAAACCGACTTCCAACCGAGCAAGAGTGGGAAGTCGCAGCCTCCTGGAATCCCCGCTCTCGCTCGGCGCAACCGTTTCCGTGGGGCGACACCCAGCCGACCACGCTCGACGCCAATGTGGACCAGCTCCTGTTCGGCACTGCGCCGGTCGGCGCGTACCTCCGCAACATCTCGCCGCTCGGATGCTACGGAATGATCGGCGACGTGTGGGAATGGACGAGTAGCCACTTCAACGGATATCCCGGATTCGCGTCGTTTCCGTACCGGGAATACTCCGAAGTCTTCTTCGGCGAAGAGTACAAGGTTCTCCGCGGCGGGTCGTGGGCGACGCGCCCGGGCGCGATCCGGAATTCGTTCAGAAACTGGGACTATCCGATACGCCGGCAGATCTTCAGCGGGTTCCGGTGCGCGCGTGACGTTTGATCGCGCGCAGATGCTGCGCGACCTGGAGCGGGGCCTCGGCGGCACCAGCAAGTCGCTGCCACCAAAGTACTTCTACGACGAGCGCGGCTCGGAGCTGTTCGACGAGATCACGCAGTTGCCCGAGTACTATCCGACGCGGGCAGAGCGCTCCGTGCTGCAGCAACGCGCCGCCGACATCATCGCAGTCGCGACGCCGCGCACGCTCATCGAGCTTGGCGCGGGGAGTGCCACAAAGACTCGACTCCTGCTCGACGCCATGCTTGATGCCGCGAGCAACGGTGTCACGTACATTCCGGTGGATGTGAGCAAGACCTTTATCGAGCGCACTTCCGCGCGGCTTGGTCTCGAGTACTCGTCACGACTTCGGATCAGCCCCGTCGTGGCCGACTTCTCCTCCGCGTTCGACCTCCCGCAGCACGACGCGCCGACTCTCCACTGCTTCCTCGGCAGCACGATCGGCAACTTCCGTCCCGTCGAGGCGCGACGGTTGCTCGGTGAGATTCACGCCAGAATGAACGCAGGAGACTCATTTCTGCTGGGCGCGGACCTGCGAAAGGACAGCGACATGATCGAGCGCGCGTACAACGACTCGCGCGGCGTCACGCGTGAGTTCAATCTCAACATGCTCCGCGTCATCAATCGCGTTGCAGGTGCCGACTTCGATCCGCATCGGTGGGATCACCAGGCAATCTACGACCGCGGGAAGCACAGAATCGAGATGCGTCTCATCGCGAACAGCGACCAGACGGTCCACATCCCCGAGCTCGGTGACTTTGCGTTCACGGCCGGAGATTCGATTCTGACCGAGGTGAGCTACAAGTACCACCGCGCGTCGATCTCCGATCTGATGACGAGGAGCGGACTCGAGCTGGTGCAGTGGCTCACCGACGACAGCTCGCTGTTCGCGCTGGCGCTCGCGAGGCGTTCGCATTGACCTCACTGCGTGACCAGGTAAAGCAGCTCTTCACGTCGGCGGCGGCGCGTCCCGCCGGCGCGATCGGCGCCGAGCTCGAATTGATCCCAGTCTACGCCCGCGACAAGTCGCGGGTCGGAATCGGCGGGACCGCATCGCGGCGCGGCACGGCGGATGTCATTCGCGTGGTCGCGGGTTCACACGATTGGGACGAGCGCGTGGATGCATACGGCGCCCCCGCGTGGGCGACGAGCGATGGCGGCCGTATCTCATACGAACCGGGCGGGCAGATCGAGTTGAGCTCGCCGGTCTTTTCGAGCCACACCGAGCTCACGAAGCTCCTCACTCGCACCGTCGCCGCTCTGCGCGAAGCTGCGAGTGATGCCGACATCGAGCTGCTCGCTGTCGGCGCCGACCCGTACAACGACATCGACGCGGCTCCGCTCGCTCTGCACGCGCCCCGGTACGAGCTCATGGCCGCGTACTTCGACAGAATCAGCCCGGACGGCGCGCGGATGATGCGCCAGACTGCCGCACTTCAGATCAACATCGAGCTTGGCGAGCAGCCGTTCATGCGATGGCGATTGCTCAACGCGCTCGCTCCGTATCTCACAGCACGCTTCGCGAACTCCCCGCGCTACGCTGGCCGCGAGACCGGCTACGCGAGCTACCGCGCGCAGCTGTGGCGCTCACTCGATTGCACGCGTACCGGGCTTCCCTACTCGGATAACGATCCGATCGGCGAATACGCGCGCTTCGCGGCCGATGCAGGGCGCATTCTCGACGATGACAGCGCCCACCTCACCACGCTGTTTCCCGAAGTGAGGCCGCGTGGTTACTTCGAGCTACGCTGCATCGATGCGCTCGGCCCACCCGCGCTATCCGAAGCTCTCGAGCTCGTTTCGACACTCACGACCGATGACGACCGCGCTTCAGCTGCCGCAGAACTCCTCGGCGCACCGGATGCAGCGTTGCTTGACCGCGCCGCGGTGCACGGCGCAGCGGATCCGTTGATCAGACATCGGCTGGACGCACTCGATGCGATCTTGCGGACGTGATTCGCTGTCAGCTAGCGATCGTTGCGTGACTGTGCATTGCGGGGCGCCGATCGCCTTTGTCGCGCCCATACTAACGCGCCAATCACTATGACGATGGCGAGAGCGATGAGACTCGTACGCCGGAGGTAGTGCTCGAGCAGCGGAAGGTTCTTCCCGAACACGTACCCGAGCGCTGAAAAGGTTGCCACCCACAGCGCTCCGCCGATCGCGTTGCACGCCTCGAACAGAGCGAAGGGCATCAGCGAGACTCCCGCGAGGACGCCCGCCACCATTCTGAGGATCGCGATGAAGCGTGCAATGATGATGGTCTTCGCACCGTTTCGGTCGAAGAACGCTTCGGCGCGCTTCTGACGCTCAGGCGTAACGCCGACGTAGTGACCGAATCGACTGAGAACTGCGTTGCCGCCAGTGCGACCGATCCAGTAGCCGCCGGTTCCACCGAGCACAGTACCTGCCCACGCGCCGATCACGACTGCGGTGAGCGACAGCTCCCCACGCGCAGCAAGTGCGGCCGCCGTCACGAGCACGACTTCGCCCGGCACAGGCAGGCCGACGCCCTCGGCGGTGATGAAGCCAGCCACCGCGAACGCGCCGTAGTTGCTGACGATGTCGTGAAGGTTCAGCTTCGAGCCCTCGACCCCGAGCGTGGCTTCAGATGAAACCCATCGCGCGCAAAGCTTCGTACCGTCTGAGCGGTGACGATGGGTAATCGGTTCCCCCGCCGTCGGTCCTGAATGCGCGGCCCGGAAACCGCACGGATCTCGCTACGGCGTATGCCTTCTCCCACGCGGTCGGAATCGTGTAGTCGTATGCTGTGGCGATGAGCACGTTGTCATAATAGCCGGCGGTGAGCAGATCACCACCGTCGCGATAGACGTCGTAGAAGTAGAGATCGTGCGCGACTTCTTCTGGGAAGAGCACTACCTTGCCTGCCGCTGGATGATCCATGTACATCGAGCACGATGCTCCGAACCCTGGCGCAAAGTTGGGCTGGAAGGAGTTGTCGGCAAGCGATGCGAGAGTATCGCCTAGCTTGTCGCGGTTCAATGTCCACAAGAGGTTGGGATGCGAATTGTAGCCGAACCGCTCACACTTCTCGAAGAACCATAGCCCATCGCGCGCCGCTACGAAGTTCGCATCACCAAAGCCGGTGTGCCTCATCTCCCTGTACGCCGGGAACAGCCGCCCGACACTTTCAGTCACTGCGCGGCTATCGAGCGGTATGACGAAGACGAAGTCGAACGCGCAGCCGATAAGGTCGCCGAGATCGCCGGTGAGCTTGAGCTTGGATTCGAGTGTCATGAATGCGAAGCGCGGCTCACCTTCGACGAACCACACCTCGACGTTGGTCTCTACACCGTCCTTGCGCTCCTGCAGGATGAAGGGCACGGCGGTCCTGAGGGAGCGCAGATGAGCGCGAAGCTCGTGGTTCGCCTCGGCTGCACTCTCCGACTGCGGAAGCCACGTATCGAAGTTCTCACCGACATCCGGCTTGTACACGAACGCAGTGTCCGGATGCGCGACGACAAAATCCAATGCGCGTGAGGCGCTGTCGAACGGGAATGACGGCGGCGGCTTCAGCCCATACTGGCCGACGAACTCGAGGCACGCTTCGCGGTCGTGCTCCATTCTGTCAGGGTAGGAACCGCCGAGCGCAATCTTGAATCCCTCGCTGCGGAGCAACTCGTTCTCCGCTGGGCTGTGATTCTCGTCCCAGATGAAGATCCAGTCGCGCCACTTCGCGCGCTGCTCCATCAGCTCCGCGAGCGGGAGCTTGCTCACTATCCCGTTCCCCACCAGCTCGTAGCGAGGCTCGGTGCGCCTGTCGTCGATCCCGGTGTAGGCCATGACCACGTCATGGCCTTCTTCCTGAAGACGCATCGCGAAGCCGAGTCCAGCGAAGTAGTGAGTTGCGATGACGAACTTCATACGCCGAATCAACGCACGGCGTGTGCCGCAGCGAATCGCCGCAGTTACTCGATTCAGCCTACAGGCGCTGTGTGCTGGCGGAACGAATGCGCGTACGACACGACGCGACCAGCGTCCTCGCGCCTCACATGGATCGAAGTCGGAATCTCGGCAACCCTCACGAGCCGCTCCGTCAGCCCGAAGGCGCTCTCGGTCGAGCCGAGCACAAGATGGCCGTCGCGCGCGAGCGAGTCAGACAACCGATCGAGGACATCCTTCTTCGTGATGCTGTCGAAGTAGATGAGCACGTTGCGGCAGAAGATGATATCGAACTGGCCAAGCGAGCGGAACGACTCGAGCAGGTTCACTTCTCTGAAGGTTACGCGACGTCTGACGTCGTCCGAGATCTTGTAGCGATCGCCGTCTGCGCTGAAATACTTGCGCAGGTACTCTTCAGGAAGGCCGCGTTGAATCTCTATCTGCGTGAAGAGGCCGCGTCGCGCTTTGTTGAGCGCCGCAGTCGAATAATCCGATGCGAGGAGCTCAACACGCAGTCCGTGAAGACGATGGCGCTCCTCGTCCAGAATCATTGCTATCGAATACGCTTCCTGGCCGGTAGATGCGGCCGCGCTCCAGATGCGCAGTGGCCGGCCAGCGTGTCTGCACTTCTCTGCCATCGCCGGCAGGAGCGCAGTTCGGAGCACATCGAACGGGATGGTGTCGCGGAAGAAGAGCGTCTCGCCCGTCGTCATCGCATCACACACCGCCTTCACGAGCTCCTGGTGCGGGCGTGCCCTGAGAGCCGCGACCATATCCGTGAGGGTCCCGAAGCCGAAAGTCTGAGCCACGGGTGGCAGCCGGCTCTCGAGGAGGTATTCCTTCCCGGCTCCGAGTGAGAGCCCGCTCTTGCTCCGGAGCAGCGCACTTAGGAACGAGTAGTCTTCCGCGCCGACCACTATCGGGCTCGGCAGAGGGAGCTGATGTGCGCGGACATCGCGTTGAGCGGCAGGATGCTGCACGGGATGCCAGCGGTGACAACGCTTCCTGGCATGCCCCACACGACGCTCGTCGCCGCGTCCTGGACCGCAACGCGGCCGCCGGCGGCTACGATCGAGCGACAGCCTTCGCGCCCGTCCTCGCCCATCCCGGTGAGCACGATCCCCAGTACCCGCTCACCGAAGACCTGGGCGAGGGACCGGAACATCGGGTCGGCGGCAGGCCTGCAATGATGCTCCGGAGCGTCCTGGTTCACCTCGAGCCGGGCGCTCGAGACTGAGGAGCCGCCTGTGACCACGAGATGATGGTCGCCGGGCGCGATGTAGATGTGGCCGGGGAGCAACCGCTCGCCACTCCGTGCCTCGCTGCACGGCAGTTTCCCTTCACGCGAGATCCTTTGCGCAAACATCGTCGTGAAGATCGGCGGCATGTGTTGCGTGACGAGCACAGGAAGCGCGAAGTCACTCGGCAGTTGCGACAGCACAGTCGCGAGCGCGTTCGGTCCGCCAGTGCTGGCAGCGAGAGCCACCACCTGCGGGCGAAAGTCGTCGGAGGTGCCCTCGGCAGGACCGACGGCAGCCGGTTCGAGGCGCTCGCTTTCCCTGGGAGCGCGGCTCTCCGCAGGGACATACTTGATCGCCGTGCGGTGACCGTCGTTGGCTATCGTCCGGATCTTGGTGATCATCTCGGCCGCAGCCGCGGTCACGCCTCCGACACCCGCTGCGCGGGCCGAAGGCTTGTGCACGACGTCAACGGCGCCGAGTGACAGGACTCGTTCCGCACTCGCAGGATTGCTCACGCGCGAGCTCGTAACGAGCACCTTCACTGTGGGATGCCGCGCCGTGATGAGCGGTAGCGCCGCGAACCCGTCCATGACGGGCATCTCGATGTCGAGCAGCACCACGTCGGCCGCATGCAGGCGGAGAGCATCGAGCGCGTCGCGACCGTTCGATGCGGTCGTGACGACCCTCATATCCGGCTCGGCGTCGACGAGGCGGCCGAGCACGCCGCGCACTACTGCGGAATCGTCAACGATGAGAACGCGGATCGCGCGTCCGTGAGGCGATCTCACGAGACTACTCGGTCAGATTCCCGCGCGGAGCTTGCCGAGGAACCCATCCACCGCGCTGCCAAGACGCGCGGCCTCGACGTTCAGATTGGCTGCCGAGCCGTTGAGAGTCTCCGCTGTGTGGCCGGACTCGGCTGCGGCAGACGTGACGCCCGAGATGTTCATCGTGACGTCCGCAGTTCCTCGCGCAGCTTCGGTGACGTTCCGCGAAATCTCACCGGTGGCGGCGTTCTGTTCCTCCACCGCGGCAGCGATCGTGACCGAGATCTCGCTGAGCTTGCCGATCACGCCAGCAATCTCCGAGATGTCGTGGACTGCATGCTCGGCGTCGGACTGCACGCTCGCGATCTTACGCTCGATCTCCTCAGTCGCGCGCGCCGTCTGGCGCGCGAGCTCCTTGACTTCATTCGCGACCACGGCGAACCCCTTGCCCGCCTCTCCGGCACGAGCGGCTTCGATGGTCGCGTTGAGCGCGAGCAGATTGGTCTGCTGCGCGATCGAGGTGATGACCTTGACCACCTGGCCGATCTCCTTGCTGCTCTGGCCGAGCTGGATCATCGTCGCGCTCGCGCTCGACGCCTGGTTGACGGCGTGCTGCGACACCCCCGACGCTTCCTGCACGCGAGAGGCGATCTCGCGGATGCTGGCAGACAGCTCCTCCGCCGAGCTCGCGACTGTCTGGACGTTGCGCGTCGCCTGCTCGGACGCCGCCGCGACGGCCTGCGCCTGACATGCGGTCTCCTCTGCGGACGCCGCCATCGCCTGGGCGCTCTGCTCGACCTGGGCCGCTGATACGCGTACCATCTCGACGACTCCCTTCACGTCACGCTCGAACTCGTTGGCGAGAGTGACCTGCTCCGCCGCGCCGCTGACCATGCGAGCCACGTCGCGTAGCATCGTCAACCGGCGATCAGACGGACGGAGCTCCTCGAGAGCGATGAAATCCATGGTTCCAATCACTCGTCCCTTCACGACGAGCGGAAACGCGATCCCGCTCTTCACGCCGGCGCGACGTGCCACCGGAGCGCGAACCGAGTCGTTGAGATCCTCGAGCGTCGGCGCGAAGACGAGGTCACGCGTAGCCCATGCGCGACCGCTCAGTCCCTCACCGTTCTCGAAACGCGCCTCGCGGGTCGCGCGACGGAACTCGTCGTCAATGCTGCCGGATTCGACAGCGAATCGCAGGGTGTTGTCGCTTGGATCGAGTACCCAATAAGATGCGTACGCCCACTTGAACGATGTGCGGACGAGGTCGAGCGCAACCTTCGCGATCTCGTCGATCGAGTGGCGCCCTGCGTTCGCGCGCAGCACCGTGGCGAGAACCTCCATGTCTTCCTCTGCTGCCACACGGGTCGCGCGCTCGCGAAGTCGCTCGAGCGCCGATGACACGAGCTCGGCAACGCGACGAAGCACATCAATCCGCTCGTCCGATAGAGCCAGCGGCTCCATCACGAAGAAGTCGAGCGCGCCAACCACGTCAGCGCCGACCACGAGCGGAAGCGCAAGGGCGGCGGTGCAGCCAGCTGCGCGAGCCACATCGCCGCGACGATCCTGCAGGTACTGCAGATCGTCAACGATGAAGACGTCACGGTATCGCCACGCCTTTCCGACCAGCCCCTCGCCTTCAGGATGGCATGCACCGACAGTGACGCGATGGAACTCGTTGTTGACCGCGCCGGATTCCAGCACGAAGCTCAGACTTTCGCCCTTCGCATCCGCCGACCAGAACGAGCCGTATGGCCACGCGAAGCCGGTTCGCACCGCTTCGAGCGCGCCGCGCGCGGCCTCGGCCGGACTCGAGGCTCGAGCCGTCGCGCCCGCGACATTCATCACGACACGAGCGTGGGTCTGCGCCTCGGCGACCCGCGTCTCGAGCTCGTCGAGCTGCTGGCGCTGCTTGAGCGCGCCGGAGCGCCGCTCGGATCGACGACGATCCGCGGGATCGTCGTGTCCGTTCGTCGGTGGCACGGATGCGCCCTCGGGGGCGATGTCGTCGAGCTTGATCCGGTTGCTCATGCTGCTGTTCTCGGTTGATGTACTGTTTGCGATTCATCGAGCAAGGCGGCCACGTCGGCGACGACGAGAAGGCCGTGCTCCCAACTGACAACACCCCTGCATACGTGCTCCCACGAGCCGCTGACGTCGCCACTCACCACCTGACAGGCGCTCGCGGGCAGCGAGACGACGTCGCCAACCTCATCGACTACCAGGGCGAACAGCTCGTCACGGTCGGCTACCACGACGTTCATCGTAGCCCCGGCTGGCGGCCGTGGAATCGAGAGGCGGGCGTGAAGGCTGATGGCGGTGACGATGTGCCCGCGAAGGTTGAGGAAGCCATCGACATCGGGCGGCGCCAGGGGGACACGCGCGACACGCTGCGCCACCAGGATCTCGCGTACGTCGAGCACGGGCACTCCAAACCACTGACCACCGACCCGAAACGTCACCAGCTCCAGCTCACGAGTCGCGGTCATGATACGAGAATCCCGCGTGCGCGGGCGCTGAAGTACGAGACGTCAACCAGCTCGGTAGCGGCACCGGCGATGACGGCGGTGCCGAGCACTCCAGGCCGCGACGGCGGAAGCTCGATGTTCACCGAGTCCTCGACGATGTCCTTGATCTCGTTCACAGCGATTCCAAACGACGTGCTGCCATCATTGAAGACGATGACGGAGCGTGACTGACCGCTCGTGATGCTCACCGACGGGTGGTAGGCGACCAGCGGAAGAAGAGAGCCGCGGTACTGCACGAGATATCGTCCGTCGGCGACTTCGATGCGGTCGGGGGCGATCTCCTCGAGCCGTGCAACACGTGAAAGTTCAACGGCCTGTTGTGCGGGGAAGCCAGCGTCGAACACCAGAAGGGTATCGCGATGGGCTCTCTCCTCTGACGCCGCGCTCGCGTCCTGTGCCGCCCGCGAAACGCGGATGTTCGAGAGTGCAGCGAGCCCTGCCGGCTCGACGATCATTATGACACGACCATCGCCCAGAATCGTCGAGCCGGCATAGCAGCCCAGCGATCGTACGCGACGACTGAGCGGCTTGACGACTATCTCCTGCGTGTCCGCGACATCATCGACCAGAATACCGTAGCGCGATCCCGCGACCTGACACACAACGAGCGTGCGCGCCTCGCCGGTCGAAGCGGGCGCCAGACGCAACGCGCGCGAGAGATCGATTACAGGAATCATCGAGCCGCGCAATCTGAAGATCCTGGCGCCATTCAGCTCGTCGAACGCGCCGGCCGGCACGCGCACGAGCTCGAGCACCGACGCTTGGGGAAGCGCGAACCATTCACCTGACGAGACGACGAGCAGCGATGACACGATCGCGAGCGTGAGCGGCAGCCGAATGCGGACAGTACAGCCCACACCGCTGGCTGACTCCACCGTGACCGATCCACCAACGCGCTCGATGTTGCTCCTCACAACGTCCATGCCGACGCCACGACCACTCATGTGAGTCACTGCATCGCTCGTCGAGAATCCCGGGGCGAAGATGTACTGGAGCAGCTGCGAGTCGCTCAAGGAAGCAGCCGACGCGACCGTAGTGAGGCCACGAGCAAGCACTTTTTCTCGCACACGATCGATGTCGATCCCCGCGCCGTCATCACTCAACTCGACGACCACGTGCCCACCCTCGTGATACGCATTCAGCCTGATTCGTCCGACCACCGGCTTGCCCGCAGCCATCCGACTCGCTGGGAGCTCGATGCCATGATCGACGGAGTTTCTGACCATGTGCGTGAGCGGATCCTGGATGGCGTGAACCAGCTGCCGATCGAGCGCGGTATCAGCGCCCTTCATGTCCAGCTCGATCTTCTTGCCAGCGTCGCGCGCAGCGTCGCGAACTATGCGCGGCAGCTTCGCCCACGCTGAGGCGACTGGCTGGAGGCGCGTCTTCATGACCTCGCCCTGCAGATCGGACGTGATGCGTGCGAGCTGTTGAATGGGAACGGCGTAAGGCGACGCTTCGTCCTTGAGGGCCATCTCCTGCAACCGATTGCGTGTGAGGACGAGCTCGCCAGCGAGATTCATCAGCGAGTCGAGGATGTCGACGCCGACGCGGAGTGACGATGGCGGGGCAGCGCTCGTGTCTGCCAGCGACACAATCATGTCGGGTACTCGGGCTTCGCTGCGCGGCGCGGGCGGCAGGTTGGCGCAGCTCAGCCAGCGATTGAGCGCTTCGACGAGAGGCGCGTCGTCGCCGGCGGGCTCGCACTGCACGGTGCGGAGACCGACGAGGATGAGCTTTATCGTGTCGATGGCGGCGAGTATGTCGGAGATCACGCCAGGGTTGGCCGTGAGCTCGCCCTCGCGGATACGATCCAGCACCGACTCGGCGGTGTGGGACACGGTCTCGAGGCGCACCAGTCCGAGAAAGCCGCACGTGCCCTTGATCGTGTGGATGGCTCCTGAAGATCGAGTCGAGCAGGCGCGTGTTGCACGGATCGCGCTCGAGCTCGACGATGTCGAGATCGAGCTGGGCGACATTGTCTTCGCTCTCTGCCAGAAAGTCTGTTAGGAGATCGTCCACGCGGAATGCCCGATTTGCTGGCTGCCGACTGGCGGCGCTGCGGCCGCTCGAGCGACCCACAGGCGTGCGTCGCGCACCATTAAGAATCGGCGTTCGAGAGGGGAAACTTGACGTCAGCGAAGGGCTGCACAGCTGACTGCGCGAGTTGCCGAACTGCCGAGGCTGCGTCTTCTGAGCAGCGCCGCGATCGTCGTTTGCAGCTTCAACAAAAGACCGTTCTCACCGAGACTTTGATCGTGTCTCAAGACCCAACCGCATCGGTAATGATCGAAAGCTTAGAGAGTGAGCTTCGCGCCCGGATCGACGCGATCCGCGATTCGCTGTCGCCGCAGGATCGGAATGGCGACACGCTACCATTCCTGTCCATTCTGCGCGACTCCAGCGCGAGCAATATCAGGCAAGCGCCGGCAGCGGCGCAGAGGGCGCTCGCCAAGACTCGCAATCCAGACATCGGGATAGCGCAGCTCGTGCAGGTGGTCGAGGAAGACCCGACGCTGGGCCAGGCATTGCTACGCTACGCCAACTCGGCGTACTACGCGACCGGCGGCGTGGTAGTGTCGCTCAGGCAGGCGGCGCAGCGCGTCGGCACGAGCGGCGTCCACAACGTCGTTCTTGGCGTGATGCTCGAGGGGATGCTGTGCAAGCCGGGCGGTGATTTTCAGGCGATGGTCGATCAGGTGCGCGCTCACCTCGTGCGCACCGCGCCGTTGGCACGAGCAGTGTCGCGCGGCTTCGCGCTTCCTGCCGACGAGTGCTATGCAGTCGCGCTGCTCCACGACGCCGGAAAGCTCATCATCTTCGACGCGCTCGGCACACTGCGTCACGAAATGAGACGCGATCTCAAGGTTCCGAGACCGGTGGTGGCGCGGCTGCTCTGCGAGGTTCACGAGCCGCTGGGTGGCCTGGCGGCGCTGCGTTGGGGACTCGGCGAGCGGGTTGCGACTGCGATCGCAACGCACCACCGGCGCCCGGTTCCAGCGGCAGTGGACCGACTGAGCGAAGTGCTCTTCGTCGCCGAGCGCGCAGACCACGCGATGTCGCGCGGGACTGCTGCGGATCTGGGCGGCTGGTGGAACGAAGGCGGCATCACCGCGGATCGTGCGCGAGTCGAGGGACTGCTCGAGGCGTACAGCGCCACGGAGATGGCCGCCTAGCTCGGCTGGTCCGCCTCCGTAGCGGCTTTGAAGTAGCCAGCGTCATAAGCTCGCGCGAACTCATCGTACTGGCGCTTCGTCCGCGCTGCGGCATCACGCGCGACGTCTATCACCACATCGCGCCAAGCAGAGATCGCGCGCGAAAGCCGAGAGATGCTCGACGGGCGCTGATCCGCGCCACGCGCCGCCGCGCAGATGCATCCATGCGGCGACCCCCGCCATGGCGACGATCGCTTCGGCGAGCTTCTTCGGCTGCTTCTCCCAATCACGAAGTCTGACGCGATCGTTGGCGAGCTGCAGCTCACGGATCGTGAAGCACCCCATCGCCGACGACGCGGTGGTGAGGAATGCGGGAGCCACTATCACCGAATGGCGCTGCACCGCTACGATCCTGTCTCCCTCGGTTTCCCACGGCGGTTGGGCTCACGCCTGGCACGGGTATGAGCGAAGAGACGCTCGCGGCCTTGAGGTCGAGGAGCGAGTTGCGGTCAGGGGAACCGCGCCCCTCGACCAGGGCGACCATGCGCGCCGAGCCAACGCTTCCGACTCCCGCGATGCGGCGCGCAACGTCGAGCACCTGAAAGAAATCCTCGTCGCGCGCGGCCGCGCCGACGGATCTTACCATTGCAGTGACCGCCGCGACGTCATCGTCAGACGCTGGCAGGAGATGCTGGCCGTCCACGACGAGCCGACGCCGCTTCCCCTTGCGTGATGTCAAACGGTCGAGAAACTCGGTGCGAGAGCGGCCGGATGCCTGGGCGAAGAGGCGCTTGACCAGCCCCTTGGCGCTCTCTCGCTCGATCCACGAAGGCTTTGCCGCGGCGAGCTCACTGGCGTATGCCACGGCGGCGCGCTGCGCCACGGAGAGCGCTTCGGTCTCTTCCACGCCCCACTCCTCGGCGCCGACCAGGATGCTCGCGAGGAAACGTACGACGTCGAGAGTGAGCGGGCCGGCCGCCGCATCATCGAAGTCGTTCACGTCGAAATAGGTGAGGCGATTATCGCCCTTGTACGTGCCGAAGTTCTCGACGTGGAGATCTCCGCACAACCAGGCAATCGGCGCCGCTGCGAAAGCCGGCTCCGCCGGGAGAGTGTCGAAAAACAGATGGCACGTTCCACGCATGAAGGCAAAGCGCGATGCCCTCATCAGCTCATACTTTCGGGCGACTAGACTTGGATCGCGCGCGCGGTTGAAGGCCGCGATCGCCGCGAGGGCGTTGCCGGCCGGTGGGGCGTATGGAGCAGCCAAATTGGAAGCTCCGGCGTAAGGAGGTTGATGGTCCACGACCGCTAGATCGAGAAAAGCTGAGTTCGTAACAGAAGGTGATCGCCGCACTGACTATCACACACCTGGATAATGGCGCAAAGCCCAAGGCCGCGCGAGAAAGCCGAAGCAACGACGCTTCCAAACATAGAGATCCGGGACACGGGCGCTGGCAGCTTCGTCAGAAAGCTCGGTCCTGGTCTGATCACCGGCGCAGCCGACGACGATCCGTCCGGGATCGCGACGTACTCGCAAGCCGGAGCGGCGTTCGGATACGGTCTGCTCTGGACTGCGATCGTGAGCCTGCCGTTGATGATCGCCGTCCAGCTCATGTGCGCCCGAATTGGGGTAGTTGCAAAATCGGGGCTCGCAACCACGCTGCGCGATCACTATCCACGCTGGCTACTGTGGTTCGCGTGCGTTCTGCTCGTGATAGCGAACACGCTAAATATCGCCGCCGATCTGGGCGGCATGGCGGCTGCGGCTACACTCCTCACCGGGGTCCACGCGGCGGTGTTCGTGCCATGCTTCGCGCTGCTGATACTCGGACTTCTGATATTCGCATCGTATGAAAGAATGAGCCGCGTGCTCAAGTGGCTCGCGCTCGCACTATTCGCGTACGTGCTCGCGGCATTCCTGGCACACCCTGACTGGATCACGGTCATCAAGGGAACCTTCACGCCGGCCGTGAAGCTCAACAAGGATTATCTGCTCACGTTCGTCGCGATACTCGGAACCACCATCTCACCCTATCTGTTCTTCTGGCAAGCATCGCAGGTGGCCGAGCAGGAAGAGCACGTCAGACGAAAGTTTCCGTTCCGCCGGCGACATAGCGACTGGCGCGAGACCGACCGCGAGCTGAAGGACGCAGCGATCGACACCAACGCGGGAATGTTCGTGTCGCAGATCATCATGTACTTCATCGTTCTCACGGCGGGAGCGACGCTACACAAAGCCGGGATCACCGACGTCAACAGCGCTGATCAGGCGGCTGCCGCGCTGCGCCCGCTCGCAGGACCTCTGGCGTACTGGCTTTTCGCCGCAGGGATCATCGGCGTCGGCATGCTCGGTGTGCCAGTGCTCGCCGGCTCCGCGGCATACGCGATAGCAGAGGCGGGCAAGTTCGAGGGTGGGATGGACATGAAGTTCGAGAGCGCACGCGAGTTCTACGGCGTGATGGCGATCGCGATGGTGGTAGGAATGGTGCTCGCACTTCTGCACGTGAACGCCATCAAGATGCTGCTCTGGTCCGCAGTGGTGAACGGCGTGCTCGCGCCGCCCTTGATAGTCATCATCCTCGTGATCTGCAACAACGACAAGATCATGGGCAAGCATCGCAACGGTACGCTGATCAACATCTTCGGAGGACTTGCTGCGCTGCTGATGGGAGTGGCCGCAATAGCAATGATCGCGTCGCTGTTCACGTGACACGAAAAAGGCCGGTGATGCGACATTCGTGTCGCATCACCGGCCGAGAAGCTGTGCCTCAGACTGTTGTGGCGCGATTACCGGTGATGAGCCTGACGATCCAGACGAGAATCACCGCGCCGATGATTGCAACGATGATCGAGTAGATGAGGCCACCGCCGGCACCGAAGCCGAGCGCGGACATGATCCACCCGCCGATGATTCCACCGACTATGCCCAGGACGATATCCATTATCGGGCCGTAGCCCGAGCCTTTCATGATGCGGCCGGTTGCCCATCCAGCGATGAGGCCGACGATGATCCACCACAGCCACGACGGCATTGTCGAATCTCCCTGGTTGCGTGTTGATGCTCCGGAGCCACTATGGATCCGGTTTCGCCCCTTGATGAAGCAAGAGGCAGGCCGATCTCAGGATGCAAGACAAACGCCGAAACAGACGTAGTCGGAAATCACGGCGTCCCGCGCCCGAGGTCGTTTCGGGATACGATGCGGCCGCGCGCTCCAACCGCCCAGATGTGAGCGCCATCGCGTGATGCGACCACGGCGTTGAGCGAGAGAGTGTCGAGTCTGATCCACGTGACGCCGCCATCACGTGACATCGCGGTTCCTTCGGTTCCCACTCCAATGACGCGGCGGGGCGCGCCGACATACGCGACGCCAGACAGAAAAGGAATCGCCGCGCTCGGCGCAGCGCCGCGCCACGTTCTTCCGCCATCGCTCGTGATCGCAACGGTGATGACAGACGGGTCGGGCTTGGCGTAATTGCCACCAACCACAATCCCGTCGCGCGGACCGGTGCAAGCGACAGAGAAGATTCCGGCCGGAGCGCTTCGCAGCCATGACAGGCGTCTCGCTCACGGACCAAGTGCGGCCGCTGTCCGTGCTACGGAACACACGCGAGGCCGATGCGCCGCCTGTTCCGAACCACACGTCGTGCGGCCCGCATACAACGAGCGACGTGCCACTCGCGGCGAACGCGCCCTCACCGGCGAGCGACGGCGGCAGGCCGGCGTCGGGAATGCGCGACCAATGAGCGCCGCCGTCAAGCGTCTCCAGAACGACGAAGCGCCCGCCGACCGGATCGCCGAGCGCGAGACCGTGACGCGAGTCGAAGAATGCGATGGCGTCGAGAAAGGCGCCCTTCGACTCGTCGTTGTACTGAATGGTCCAATGCTGGCCGCGATCCGTGGTCTTGTAGATGCGCGCGGTGTCCTGCGCAGAGACCATGACGTATGCGGTGTCGATCGACACTGCATGAACAGCGCGGAGATCGAGCGATGCGGCACCAGGCACCTGGCCGGCATGCCAGGTAGCGCCGCCGTCAGTCGTCCACACAAAGGTGCCGCGCGTCCCTGACGCCCAGAGTGTGGTGTCGTCGACGATGCTCAGGCCGCGGAAGGAAGCCGTCGTGCCCGACGCCTGAGGCGTCCACTGCGCGCGCAGCGCCGCCGGCGAGATCAGAGTGGCAGCCAACGCGGCGTGCCGAAGCAGAAAGCGTATGCGATTGAACATGGCCGAGAATCTACGATTTCATCGGGCAGGCTGCCTGGCAGCTTCGGCCTATCTTCGGTATCATTCAGAGTGTGGCAACCCCGGTCGCGTCCAAGAAGGTCTCGCGTCAGCTCCCGCTTTTCCCGGCCGACGTCGAGCGGTCATTCGAGCTGCTGCCCGAGCTTGGCGAGCAGGGCGACATCCGCTACTTCGCGAACCGCGCTCGCTCGGTGCTCAACGGGCCGGAAACGACCGGATTGGGCTTCTGGTCAATCAATCCCTACGTCGGCTGCGCGTTCGGCTGCACTTACTGCTACGCGCGGTACGCGCACCGATACGTGATGGAGCGCGGCGCGGCGAGCGACAGGTTGGAGAACGGTCTGGCGTCGGACTTCGAGGAGATGCCGCCGTGGCTCGCTTTCGAGCGGCGGATCTTCGTGAAGCGAGACGCACCCGACATCCTCGCCCGTGCGTTGCGGCACGGCGGCGAGAAGTACGCGAGTCTGGCGAAGGGCGAGATGATCCTCATCGGGTCAGCGACCGATCCGTACCAGCCAGCTGAGCGGCGATTCCGTGTGACGCGACGCATTCTCGAGGTGCTCGCGGATCATCCCGGGCTCGACATTCTCATCATCACCAAGAGTCCGCTGGTCACGCGCGATATCGACGTGCTGAAGCGCATCGCGCGAAACTCGACGATTCGCGTGCAGATCTCGCTGATCACGGTCGATCGCGCTCTCGCGCGTCGCGTAGAGCCGCGCTCGCCGACACCGGACTCGCGGCTGCGCGCACTGGCGCGACTGCGCGGCGCCGGCATCGAAACGGGCGTCAACTGCATGCCGGTGCTACCTGGAATCACGGATGATCCGGCTGGCCTCGACGAGCTCGTTAAGCGCGTCGCGGAGGCGGGCGCGACTCGGATCGGAGCGTGCGCGCTCAGACTCGACCGGAGCGCACGCGAGCGCTACCTGCCGTTCATCGAGCGCGAGTTCCCCGAGCTGGCAGGGCGTTACCGGCGCAGCTACGCTCGCAGCCGCAACGTCGGCGACGAGTATCGCGCCGGGCTGACGCGGTACTTCGCCGAGCTGTGCGAGAAGTACGGCGTGCGGATGATGTCGCGAGAGGATTGAGCGCAGGCCTGCGCTGCATCACGCGCGCTCGAGTGCAACGAGCTCACTCGAATCAGTGCGCGGAACGTAGCAATGGAGGCCGCAGCGAGTGAAACCCGCGCGACTCAGCGTCTTGCGATACCACGCCGGATTCTCGGCGTGCCAGCCGCGCAGATCACCGCGCACATCATCTGAGCTGGTGAAAATCTCGAGGTACGCAAGACCGCCGGTCGCGCGAGCAATTGCCGGAAGCGCGTGCTCGACTGATACGCGCGGCAGGTAGTTGAGGACGCTGCAACAGACGACGAGATCGAAGCGACGGTCGGGGAAGAGCGCCGCGATATCCTCCACGCCGCCGCGAAAAAGATTGCGACGCTTGCCGAAGCGCGACACCGCGTAGCTGCTCGGCTCGATTCCGTAGTAGGTGGCGTGCGGCCGCAAGCGGTGAAGCACGGGGGCCCAGCGCCCCTCGCCCGCGCCAATGTCGAGCACGGTTCGCACACGACGAGCGAGGACATATTCGGCGGCCGCGACAGCGAAGGTGACGAGCCGCTCGAGATCAGTGCGGGTTCCTATCTTGTGAACAGGGTCGCGGTACCACTTGTCGAAGTAACGCGCATCAAAGCTCTTCGGCACTTCGCTTCAGTCGTCGGACGGCGCGCGTCGGTCGCGCTTCTTGTCTGACTGGCGACGCTTTCCAGCGAGGCGTGCGACCTTGGAGGCGCGAGTCGGCCGGGTGGGCCGACGCTTTCTCGGGACCACGAGCGCGCGCCTCACGATCTCGGCGAGCCGCTGCTCCGCGAGCTCGCGGTTTTGAAGCTGACTTCGCGTGTCGCTCGCCACAACGCGAAGGTCTCCATCACTCAGCCGGGATGCGAGCCGATGGATGAGCCTGTCGCGCTGCTCGTCGCTGACGGCTGCAGAGCGGGCGACATTCCATGTGAGCTCGACGCGCGTCGCGGTCTTGTTGACGTGCTGACCACCCGCGCCGGATGCGCGGGTCGCGCGAAGCTCGAGCTCGGCGCGTGGAATCGCGAGCTCGGGCGACACGACGAGAACGCGATCGTCGTCAGGGCTTGCAGCCGAAGATCTTGTCGCCATCGAATCTTCCGTTCTCGATGAACACTCCGGAGATGTTCTTGCCTTCCGTGATACTCCCGGCCATGTAGATCCCGCGCACGTTGGTCTCGAGCGTCGCCGGATCGAGGCGCGGACGGCCGGTCTCGGGATCGAGCTCGATCCCGAGACGCGCGAAGAGATCGAAATCAGGGTGAAATCCGGTGAGCGCGAACACTCTGTCCGCGGCGATGCGCTCTTCGACACCGTCAGCGTTCCGAATGAGCACAGAGCCGCGATCGATGCGGAGGATCGTAGCACCGAGGCGCGCTGCGATCTCGCCGTTCGCGATGCGATTCTCGATATCCGGACGCACCCAGTACTTCACGCTCGAGGGAAGCTGCGCTCTGCGATAGACGAGCGTGACTCGAGCTCCGGCGCGGAAGAGCTCGAGCGCGGCCTCGACCGCAGAGTTCTTGCCGCCGATGACAACGACGTCGAGCCCGTAGCTTCGGTGAGCCTCGTCGAAGTAGCGAGCGACATGCGGCAGGTCCTCGCCCGGAACTCCCATCAGATTGGGATGGCCGTAGTATCCCGTGGCGAGCACGAGACGCTTGCACTCAATCGTGATCATGCCGCCCGCGGTCTCGAAGTCGCAGCTGAGGCCCGAAGCGGTACGGCGCGCAGTGACGAGCGTCGTGTAGGTTCGCACTCTGATGCCTTCGGTGCGGACGACACCGCGGTAATACTTGAGTGCTTCCTCGCGCGTGGGCTTGGAGCCACCGGAGACGAATGGATGCCCGCCAATCTCTAGAAGCTCGGGCGTGGTGAAGAAGCCCATGCCGATGGGATAGCGAACTATCGATTCGACGACGGCGCCCGCATCGACGACGAGAGGATCGATGCCGCATTTCTTTGCGGAGATGGCGCATGCCAGGCCGATCGGCCCCGCGCCGACTATGATGGAATCTTCCTGCGTGACCGGACTGCCTGTGTCGGACGGTCTGAATTGTTTCGCTGTTCCATTACCAAGAGCTCGCTTCCTCCTGAAGCGGCAATCTAGTGGGAGCAGCTTGAATTCAATCCATGTGTCGCCAGATGACACCTGGTCATCCCACTAAGCGCGGGTCCACGGGCGTGATTACGATCGGCGCTACCGGATGGCGACTGGCCTGCGTGTTGCGCACAGGAGACTCCGGCACATCAGACCCGAGAGGCTCCCAGCTTGAACATCAGCACTTCACACGTCCTCGTCACCGGCGGCTCGAGCGGGATAGGCAAGGCGACAGCGCTCGCCCTCGCGCAGCGCGGGGCGAAGGTAGCGATATGCGGCCGCCACCGCGATGCGATCGAGAGCGCGGCGCGCGAGATAGGCGCGGCGCCGTTCGTTGCGGATGTCAGCAATGAATCGGACGTCACCGCGCTCATTCCGCGCGTGATCGAGACGCTCGGCGGCTACGACGCGCTGATCAACAATGCGGGGTTCGGCCGGTTCGCGCCGCTGGTGAGCACGAGCGCCGCCGACATGCGTGCGGTGTGGGAGACCAACGTACTCGGCGCGATGCTCGTCGCGCGCGAGTCCGCAAAGCACTTCATCGACAAATCGTACGGGAACATCGTCAACGTCGCATCGACCGCCGGCTCGCGCGGTTACGCCAACGGAAGCGCGTACTCGTCGTCGAAGTTCGCGCTGACGTCGCTGACGCAGTGCTGGCGCGCGGAGCTCAGAAAGCACAACATCCGCGTGATGCAGATCAACCCAAGTGAGGTACTGACCGAGTTCGCGTTTCGAGCGCGTGGCGAGACCAAGGGCGACGATCCGTCCAAGCTGCGAGCTTCCGACATCGCAGAGGTGATCGCCGCGATGCTGGCACAGGAGGATCGCGCAATGGTGGCGGACGTCACCGTGTGGGCGACAAACCCATCCCAGTGATCGGGTAAACGCGGTGCCAGAGAGTTCCGGGATTCTGTGCCGCGCCAACGATCCCGCCAATGACGAGGCCGCCGACCGCGCCGACGACGCCGAGAAGCTCGCCAGACTGCGCGGGAGTCAGGTAGAAGTCGGAACCGGACGGCTCACCGCGCTCGCCCACATAGCCGATGATGCCGCCCGTCACAGCGCCAATCAGTATTCCCCAACCCATGCCCTTGAACGTGTTGTCCACGCGCGATTGCTCGCCGACTTTCACGTCGATCGCGGATAGACTCGATCGCGCGACGCCAAGCGGCATGTAGCTCCTGTCAACCGGCGTGACGTAGATGCTGTCGCGCGAGACTGAATCGACGTTGGCGACGAGCCATTTGGGCGTGAGCACCGTTGGCTTGACACGAACGCGCACACCAGCAATCACATCGCTCAACAACGGCTGCGCGCCAGTCACGCTGACCGGCGCGGACGCGAGCAAAACGCAAACGCTGAGTAGGGAAAGACGCACCGTTACGCTCCATGAGTCCGGTGCGCCAGCATACAACCGGAACGCGTAGCGCGCCAGAGCAATCAGTCAGAGCGCGATGCGGCGCTCCCTGTTCCTTCCAGGCCGAGCGATGGCGCAGCGCGTTGCATCGCTGCGATGACGAATGCGATGTGCTCGTCGAGATCGACGCCGAGCTCCTGCGCGCCGAGCAGTACGTCGTCACGACTGACGCCGCGCGCAAATGCCTTGTCCTTCATCTTCTTGCGGACGGAGCGCGCGTCCACATCGTGCACGGAGCGCGACGGCTTCACGAGCGCCGTAGCGGTGATGAGTCCGGTCAGCTCGTCGACTGCGAAGAGAGCGCGCGCCATCGGCGTGAGGCGCGGTGTGTTGGTGTACGCGGCATGGCCGAGCACCGCGTCGAGAACACTCTCCGGATAACCCAGCCCGCGGAGAATTCGCACTCCCTCACTCGGATGCTCCTCGGTCGGCGAATGCGCGTCGTTCGGAAAGCGCTCGTAGTCGAAGTCGTGGACGAGCCCCGCAGTCCCCCAAAGCTCGACGTCTTCGCCGTATCGCTCCGCGTAGGCGCGCATGGCGGCTTCGACAGCGAGCATGTGCTTGCGGAGCGATTCCGACGCGGTGTACTCGTGCACGAGAGCGAGCGTCGCCTCGCGCGTGGGAAGTCGGGCGGGGCTCTGCTCCATCATCGATGCTCGCGGAGGAAGGAGATCCACAGTAGGCAAGAAAACGGCGGCCATTCGCTATGAATGACCGCCGGTAAATGTAGCGCGCAAGCGTAAGGGTCAGGCTGGTGGAATGGTCATCTGCACCGTATCGCCCGGCAGCACTGTGATCGCGGTGCTGAAGGACGAGCGGGTGCCCCCGATCGGGTCGGCACGGAAGCGAAGTTGCGTGGGACCGAAGATGAGGTCGTTCGGGATTCTCATCGTGGTGGTCGAGCTACCGGTAGCGGTTCCAAGCCTGATCCGCTGGCCGCCGTCCTGGACGACGTAGATGTCCATGTCGAGAAAGCCCTGATTGTTGACAGTCAGCATCGTGGGTCCGCTCTGCGGGTTTGCTGACTGCGCCGCATGATGGCGCCACGGTACGCATCCGGCGCTCGCGACGATGCAGCCGAGCGCGACGGCAAGGGTGAGCGATCTCCATCTCATAGCAGCAGCTCCGTGCAGGGTGATTGCACCTCGCGTACGCATGGCGCGAGCCACTCAGTCACTTCCCGCTGGCCTGGCCTTCCGACCGCTTGCGAACTCGTTGAACGCTCACCGCTTCCTGGGTCACGTCGCGCGCACTCTTGTCGTCGCGCACGCCGAGAAAGATCGGCTGACGCAGGCGGCCATCGGAGGTCCACTCGGAGAACTTCACCTCGACCACGACTTCGGGGCGGACCCACGTGGCGGGCCTCATTGGTGTGCGGCGGAACGGCGAATGGGGACGTCTTACGAACCAGGCGTGAGAGACGCCTGCTCATGTCTGCGAGGCTCTGGCGTGTGAAGCCGCCGCCAGTGTGACCGACGTAGACGAGCTTACCGGCGTCGTCGAAGTAGCCGAGCAGGAGCGCACCGATATGCTCACGCGTATTGCGCGGCTCGGTGAATCCTCCGATGACGAATTCCTGCTCGAAATCGATCTTGAGCTTGAGCCAATCATCTGACCGCACGCCGGGCTGGTAAGGTGCGTCGACACGCTTCGCGATCACCCCTTCCCACCCCTGCTTCTGCGCGCGAGCGAGCATCGTCTCGCCGCTCCCGCTGCTCGAGGGAGAGATGCGCACGTTGTTCCAGATGTCGTCGCGCGCGCGATCCCGCGCCGAGCGAGGCTCGCTTGCAAGGAGCTGCTCGAGGCGTGCGCGTCGCTCGGACCACGGCCGCTCGATGAGCGACTCGCGACCATCACGCAAGCAATCGAACACGAGGTACGCGGCCGGCATCTTCGTAGCCTGATGGGCGATATCGTCTCGCCCCTTGAGGTGCATGCGTCCCTGAAGCTCCTGGAACCGGCCTGGCTTGCCATTGACGAGCGCGACTATCTCGCCGTCGAGCACGAAGCTGCGCGCGAGCTCGATGCCCAGGTGAGCCAGCGCGTGGGCGACCTCGGGAAACTGCACCGACTTGTCGTTTCCGTTGCGCGTGACGAGCGCGACGCCATGCGCGCCGACGTACGCTATCGCGCGCACGCCATCGTACTTGGGCTCGAACGTCCACGCGCGGCCGCGTGGGATCTCCTGGCCAATGCTCGCAGCCATCGGCTCGATCTCCATCGGGAGCTTGTTCACGACAGGACTCATCGCGATTGCCGCGTCAGTTGCCGGGGTTGCTCTCCCACGAACCGTACATCGGATCGGGGAACGCGAAGTACGAGTCGCCGAACTTTGCGAACGCGGCGTCTGGCCTGTCGCGGATCTGTTGCGACAGATGCGGGAAGTCCTGGATGTTGTCGCCGAGCCATTCGAGCACGGCGATCGCGGGAAAGCCCGGGGCGGCGGTGCCGTTGGCGACAGCGTCGAACCGGGGGTTCTTGTCGCCCGTCGCGCCCTTGCAGAGAACAAGATCGATGGCGAAGCCGTCGGAGCGGAAGTTCTGCCGCGTGACGTCGCACTGCGCCTCATCACGGTTCGTGACGACGACGACCTTGCCGCCCAGCTCATGGACGCGCGCCGTGAACGCGACGGCCCCGGGGAGTGCGGGCGCGCGGCGCTCCATCACCCAGCGGTTCCACGCGGCAGCGTCAAAGGCGCCGCCGTAAGGGACGCGCGATTTCTCGTACTCCGAGTTGTCGATGATGGTCTCGTCGGCGTCGAGGATCACTCCCCATGTTCCGGCCGGTCGCGCTGCCGCGACCGTCGTCAATCTCTCACCAGCGGCGCGGTAGATCTGCAAGTACAGCGCGCGATGCTCGGCGGAGTTCCTCGCCCAGTGGATCGATGCGGGAAGCTGTACCAGGGCCGCGTGCACCGCGGGGACCGGCGTCGGCGCGGGCGGCGTCGGGCGTGTCGCTGGAGCACACGCCACGGCAAGACGAGGCGATGAGGAGTGTGGCGGCGAACGGTCGGCTTGTCATCGTACAGGATCGCTCATGACGTTGTGGAGGCGGTACTCGGGACGGACGTTCATGTACACGATATCACATTTATTTCATTCTACATCGGCACTCCTCTTGCTCTCTTTCACAATGCGGACCAGACGAAAAACCACAGGGAGGAAGGCGATGGCGAGCATCTGGAAGGGATCACTCAGCTTCGGGCTCGTCAACATTCCGGTGGAGCTCAAGAGCGCGGTGCGGGCGGAGCACATCAGCTTCAGACTGCTCTACAAGAAGGACCTGTCGCCGGTAAAGTACGAGCGCTTCTCGTCCAAGGGGGAGGGTCCGCTGCCGTGGAATGAGATCGTCAAGGGATACGAGTACGAGAAGGGCGAATACGTCATCCTCTCCGATGAGGACTTCAAGGCCGCAGCGCTGGGCAAGTCGTCCTCGATCGAGATTCTCGACTTCGTCGAGCAGGAGGAAATCGACCCTCGCTACTTCGAGACGCCGTACTATCTCGTGCCCGCGAAGGGCGGCGACAAGCCGTACGCTCTGCTGCGCGAGGCGATTCGCAACACGAACGTGGTGGGCATCGGCAAGATCGTGATGCGAAACAGCCAGCACCTCGTGGGGATCAAGGCGGCGGGCGACGCGCTCGTCCTCGAGATCATGCGCTTCGCGAACGAGCTGGTCGACGCGGACGAGTTCAAGTTCCCGAAGGCGACCGAGGTGAGACCGCAGGAGCTGACGATGGCCGAGCAGCTCGTGCACAACCTGGCGAGCGACTTCGATCCGGAGAAGTACACCGACGAGTACCGCGCGAACCTGATGAAGGTGATCCGCGCGAAGATGAGCGGGAAGAAGGTGAAGAGCACCGCCAGCGCGCGCGAGTCTGCGCGCGACGACAAGGTCGTGGACCTGATGGCGCGCCTCAAGGAGAGCCTCAAGGAAGGAAAGCCGCGCAAGGCGGCGGCGACCACTCGCTCACGCAGGAAGACGGCGCCGCGGTCGAAGAAGACGGCGTGACGCCGTGATCGCACCGCGCAGGTGAGCAGGCTGCTCACCTGCGCGGCGATGGTCTCAACGGGCGTGGAGTGGATGCGTATCTTCTTCGTCATCCAACTATTCCCGGAGAGCTTCATGCGCCGTTTGGTCACCGGCGTCGCGGCATCGTGCGCGACTGCAGCACTTGCGTTGGCAACAGTCCCGCTGCGGGCTCAGCAGCAATACCACGAGCCATCCGCGGCGATCCGCAAGCTCCTCGACGCGCCGCCGGTCGCCATAGGCACACCGAGCGCCGATGGCCGATGGATAGTCGTAGGCGCGCACGAGGCGCCGGTGACGACAATCGCCGACATGGCCGAGCCGACGCTCTACCTCGCCGGGAATGCGGGTGCATCCGATAGCGAGCTACCGAGTGGATACGATCGGCTACCGCTCGCTCGAGCTGATTCCGGCAAGCGGCGGCGCAGCACGAGTGATCCCGGTGCCGCCCGGAGGGCGTGTCGCGGCATTCAGTGCGAGCGGCGACGGCGGCTCGATCGCATACACCACCATCGACCGCTCGCGCGTGATGGGATTGCGCATCCTCGCGCAGGGAAGCGCGGAGCCGATCGTCGTGGCGCCCGCCGCGTTTCGCGGAAAGCTCGGCGCGCCCAGCTGGTCCCGCGACGGGCATTACATCGAGCTCACGGAGTCGACCACGGATGGAACGGCGCTCTGGATCGCCGACGCACGCACGCATGCAGCGAAGCGGGTGACGGGATACGATCTCAACACGGTGAGCGGATCGTGCGAGTGGATCGCCGCCGAGCCGCGCGTTCTCTGCGCGATGAACGTCGCGAGCCGCGGTGCGTCGCCGGTACAGCCAGCGGTCCCGATGGGTCCCATCGTTCAGGAATCCGACGGACGCAAGGCGCCTGTTCGCACGATCGAATATCTACTTCAGTCGCCGTACGACGAGTCGCTGTTCGATTACTACTTCACCAACCAGCTCACGGCGATCGATCCAACAGGACACGCGACACCGATCGGCGCGCCGGGCGTTCACATGCGCACGAGTATCTCGCCCGATGGACGCTGGCTCCTGGTGCACACGGTTCACCGGCCGTACTCGTACCAGGTGAACGTCGCCGGATTCCCGACGAGGATCGAGGTCTGGTCGATGAACGGAAACGTTGCGCGTGTAGTGCGCGACAGACCGCTCACGGATGACATTTCGAGCGCACGCGACGCTGTAGAGCCCGGAATTCGCGTGGTCGCATGGCGACCCGACGTGCCAGCGACGCTGTACACAGTGGAGGCGCTCGACGGTGGCGATCCGCGCGCAACGGTCGCAAAGCGTGATCGCATCTCGCTGCTTGCGGCGCCGTTCACCGCGGCGCCGACACCGTTCATCGACACGGAGCTTCGCTTCCGTGGCGTCGATTGGATGCTACCCGACGTCGCGCTCGTGAGCGAAGGCTCTTCGCGCACGGCGAAACTCCGCACGTGGATCGTCGATCCGTCAGCCCCGTCAACCGCACGGGTCCTCTTCGATCGCAACTCGGAGGACAGATACTCCGATCCTGGACAGTTTGTGCGAGTGTACGACGCCACGAGCGGGAGGTTGGTGCCGCTCCGCGCGAGCGACGGGCGCACGCTCTACCTTCGCGGCGACGGCGCGTCTCCGGCGGGAGACCGGCCATTCCTCGACGCGATCGACATAACCACGGGCACGAAGCACCGCGTCTGGCAGAACAGTGGGCCGGTGTACGAGTACGTGGCCACGCTCACGGATCCGTCAGCGCGCACGTTCATCACACGCCGCGAGTCGCCGACCGACCCTCCCAACTTCTTCCGCCGCGACGTAGCGAGCGGATCGAGCACGGCACTCACTCACCTTGGCGATCCAGCGCCTGAATTCGCAGGAGTCACCGGGAAGCTCATCACTTACACGCGTCCCGACGGCGTGAAGCTCTCGGCAACGATGTATCTGCCACCGGGCTACACGCCTGCGCAGGGTCGGCTTCCCTTCTTCTTCTGGGCGTATCCGCGCGAATTCCTGTCGGCGGCCGCAGCGTCCGAGGTGCAGGGATCGCCATACCAGTTCAAGCGGCCAGTGCTGCCGCGCGATAGACATCTGCTGCTGCTCGCCGAGGGCTACGGCGTGCTCGACGGGCCGACGATGCCGATCGTGGCGAGGAACGGCAAGGAGCCGAACGACACTTACATCGAGCAGCTCGTCGCGAGCGCGAAGGCCGCGATCGACGCAATAGACTCACTCGGCGTTGGTGACCCGAACCGTGTCGCCGTGGGTGGTCACTCATACGGCGCGTTCATGACTGCGAATCTGCTCGCTCACTCGACGCTGTTCCGCGCCGGTGTGGCCGAGAGCGGCGCATACAACAGAACGCTGACGCCGTTCGGGTTCCAGGACGAGCCGCGCACTTACTGGCAGGCGGAAGACATCTACAACTCGATGTCACCGTTCATGTACGCGGACAAGATCAAGACACCGATCCTGCTCATCCACGGAATGAAGGATGACAACGACGGCACCTTCCCGATAAACTCCGAGCGCCTGTTCGCGGCGATCAAGGGGAACGGCGGTATCGTGCGCTACGTGCAGCTTCCGCTCGAGCCGCACGGTTACACTGCGCGTGAATCGCTTCGCGACGTGATCTGGGAAACCGCGACGTGGCTCGACAAGTACGTGAAGAACGCACCCGCAGCGGGCGCGAAGTCGGTGGAGTGATATGATGCGCGGATCGTGCGCGGTATTGCTGGCGTGCTCGGCGCTCGCCGTCGCACCGCCATCAATGGCGCAGACGGTCGTATATCCGCAGGCCAAGCGCGGGAACGTCGTGGATGATTACTTCGGGACCCGCGTGCCTGATCCGTACCGTTGGATGGAGGATCTCAACAGCGCGCAAACGAAGGCATGGGTGCAGACCGAGAACGCGTTCACATCGGCGTATCTCGCTCAGTTCCCGCTGCGTGATACGCTCCGCGCGCGGCTGACGCAGCTCTACGACTACTCGCGCACGACGTTGCCGGTGACGACGACCGACGGCAAGCTCTTCTACAGACGAAACAGCGGACTGCAGAACCAGGCAGTGCTGTTCATGCGCGCGAGTGCGTCAGCGGCGCCCGTGACGGTCATCGACCCGAACTCGCTGTCGAGCGATGGACAGATCGCGCTTCAGGAGTGGGCGCCCTCGCCCGACGGCCACTACGTAGCGTACGCCCTTTCCCAGGGCGGTGCCGACTGGCGAACCGTGCACGTGCGCGACGTAACGAATGGGACTGAGCTCGCAGACTCTCTGCAGTGGGTGCGCTTCTCCGGTCTCTCGTGGACAAGAGACGGACACGGATTCTTCTACTCGCGCTTTCCGCAACCGCTCGCTGGTCACGAGCTCTCCGCGGCGCTCACGAATCACGCGGTCTATTACCACGTGGTAGGCACTCCGCAGTCGCAGGATCAGGTGATCTTCGCGCTCGCGCAGCTTGCGCGCTACTTCGTCGACTGCCACGCCACGGACGACGGCAAGTACCTCTTCTGCACCGCGAGTGCCGGCTCGGACAATCGCAACCAGCTCTACTTCGCCGATCTCGGCGACCCGATGCACCCGAACGTAACGGCGGCGTTGACGCCGATAATCGGCGAGAACATCGGTCAGTTCACTCCGATCGGAACCGTTGGTGGCACCGCGTACCTGCTCACCGACCTCGGCGCGCCGTTGCGCAAGATCGTGGCGCTCAATCTCTCTACGCCGGACCAGGCGCATCTGCAGACGCTGGTACCCGAGAGCAAGTACGCGATCCAGAGCGCCACAATCGCTGGAGATCGGATCGTCGTGCACTATCTCGAGGACGTCAAGAGCATAGTGCGCACGTTCGACCTGCAGGGACGCCCGACGGGAGCGATTCCATTGCCTGAGATCGGAACTGTCTCGGGGATCGCTGCGAGGAGCGACAGCCCGGTGCTGTACTACATCTTCACGTCGCCGCTCGTGCCGCCGAGCGTGTACTCGTTCAACGTCGATTCGCGCGAAACGAAGACGTTCGACAGACCGAAGCTCACATTCGATCCATCTGCGTTCGAGACCCGCGAAGTCTTCGCCACATCGAAGGATGGAACGCGCATACCGCTATTCATCACGCTGAAGAAGGGAACGATGCTCGACGGCAGCCACCAGGCGATGCTCTACGCGTACGGCGGCTTCGACATCAGTGTCCAGCCGACCTTTGCGCCGGAGATCGTGGCGTGGGTGGAGCGCGGCGGGATCTACGTCACTGCGAATCTTCGCGGCGGCTCCGAGTACGGTGAAGCATGGCACCGAGCCGGGATGCTGGACAAGAAACAGAACGTGTTCGACGACTTCATCGCCGCGGCGCAATACCTGGTGAGCCAGCATTACACGTCGTCGGGCAAGCTGGTGATCGAAGGGGCATCGAATGGCGGACTGTTGATAGGCGCGGTGACGGATCAGCGGCCGGATCTGTTCGGCGTAGCACTGCCCAACGTGGGTGTGATGGACATGCTGCGTTACGACAAGTTCACCGGCGGCGCGGCGTGGGCAACGGAGTACGGAACATCGTCAGACTCCGCGGCGTTCTCATATCTGTATCGTTACTCACCGCTCCAGAACATCCACCCTGGAACGTGCTATCCGGCGACGTTTGCGATGACAGCGGATCACGATGATCGCGTAGTGCCCAGTCACACATTCAAGTACATCGCGACACTGCAAGCGGCGCAGGGATGCTCCAAGCCGGTGCTCGTACGCATCCAGACTCAGGGGAGCCACGGCTATCTTCCGACCGACAAGCGCATCGCGGAATCAGCGGATCAGCTGACGTTCGCGCTGGTGAACGCCCAGTAGCCCGAGGCGTGCACCGCGTCGGTGGCTAGATCAGGGAGCTGCGCTCACCACTTGTAGCTCCACGCGAGGCTGACTCCGCCGTGAGCAGCGGGCGCGATCGCCGTGGGGAGCAGCAGCTTGTCGACTGCGTTCCCGGGGTGGAACCGCTGGTATCTCACGACGAGGCGCGCCGAGAGCGTACCAACAGCGGCGCCCGTGATCACGTCGCTCGCCCAGTGCGCGTCGTTGTAGATGCGTGAGAGTCCGACGAGCGTAGCGCCCGTGAACAGCGCGGGAGTCCAGACGCGAGACGCATGAGGCCACAGATAAGCGATCTCCTGGCTCGCAGCACTCGCTGCGGCGAAGGACGCAGTGGCGTGCCCCGACGGGAACGACGAGTAATTGTCGTCAGTAAAGCCGCGCCCTGAATGAAAGTCGTGAGGGTTGGTGTCAGCGGACACGAATGGGCGTGCGCGCCCCACGACACCCTTCACGATGAACGTGGCCGCGCTCGCAAACCCGATCGACTCGAGAGTGCGGAGACCCACTTCGGCGGCTCGCGGCGAATCATCAATGCGTCCGCCCAGATATGTGGCCGCGCCGAGCACGATGGTCCCCGCACCACCAAGATTCCGGAAGACGGTGGCAGTGTGGCTGAGCGCCGCGTTGGACTGGAGCGTGGATTGCTGAGAAAATTTCGCTATGCGCTCGTCGAAGGGAGAGATGGCGAGCGCACCTGCCGCGAACAGTGCGGCGGTGACGGCATCGCGCTGATTGAGCGCGCTGCCGTGCGCCGCGACGGTATCGGGCGCGACGTCCTGCGCAGCGAGAGGCGAAGCGCGCACGACGACGAGCGCCGCCAGGGTGGCGGCGCTTGCGAGCGATCGTTTCATGTAGGCGATCGTGTCAGTCCGCTCTCGCGGCACGAGTGAAAGAGCTAGGCTACCGCGTATATGTCGTCGCGCGTGAGTGGAACCGAAGCGCGTCCGGCATTCTGCTTGGCGAGCAGCACCTGGTCAAGTCCGAGCCGTCCCGACGCGAAGCCATGCGCCGAAGCTGCCATGTACAGACGCCACGTGCGATAAGTCGGCTCGTCCGACGCTGCGATGGCTGCTTCGGATGCGCGCTCGAGTCGTCCCACCCACTGACGCAGTGTCAATGCGTAGTGCTCGCGCAGACTCTCCACATCGCGCGTCTCGAAGCCCGCTGCCTCTGCGCACGTGATGACTTCGCCGAGCGAAGGAAGCTCGCCGTCCGGGAAAACGTATCTGTCGATGAAGAGTCCGTCACCCCAGAGCTTGTCACCGATCTTGGAGAGGAGTGTCGGCTTGCTCGCGCGTCCCGGATTGTGAACGATCCCGTGATTGAGCAGCAGGCCGCCAGCCCTGAGCAGACAGAAGAGTCTGTCGAAATACTCGGGGAGCTTCTCGCGCCCGACGTGCTCGACCATGCCCACGCTGACGATCCTGTCGAATGATTCCTCGAGAGGGAGATGGCGGTAGTCGCGAACTTCGACGGTGCACTTGTCCGCGAGGCCGGCGGCGTGGATCCGCTCGCGAGCGAGCGACGCCTGCTCGTAGCTGAGTGTGATGCCCACTGCCTCGACGCCGTACTCGCGAGCGGCGTGCATGATGAGTCCGCCCCAACCGCAGCCGACGTCGAGCAGCGACTGACCGGGCTCGAGACGCAGCTTGCGGCAGATGTGATCGAGCTTGTGAAGCTGTGCCGCGTCGATGGTTTCGTCTGTGCGCGTGAAGTAGGCGCATGAGTACACCATCCGGTCGTCGAGCCACAGCTTGTAGAAATCGTTGCCCACGTCGTAATGCGACCGTACCGCGGCGGCATCGCGCGTGGGTGTATGGCGCGCGCCGTCCTGCGGTGCGCGCGGCGCGACCTCACGGCGGCGTGGGGGGTCGGTGTGCGGGAGTGCGAGCACGGCGCGGGCGAGTCTCATCGCACGTGCTGGAGTTCCGATCCTGCTCTTTATCTGGTCGCCCAGCGCCGCCGCCGACTCGGCGCGACCGACTATGTCGAAGTCGCCGCGGATGAACGCTTCCGTGATGTGTAGCTCGGTGGGCGGGGCGAACATTCTGCGCAGCGCGCCCGGATCGTTGAGTACGAGCGTGAAGCTCGGCGTGTCGTCGACAGGAGAGTCGAGTGCGCCGTTCCAATAGCGGACTGCGAAGCTCCGCTCCGACACCGGGCCGAACACCGCGTCGAGCGCCTCGCGCGACGCTTCGACCGCGGGATCGGGCGCTGGCTGCCCGCCCCTCCGCTGGGGCGATTCAGAGCTCCGCTTGCTCTCCCGATCGGCTATCGCTGGACTGTGAACGTTCCCATCATCACCTCTACGCCGTGGCCGATCCCCATCACCATCAGCCCCGGGCGTTCTCGCCCGCGGTCGATCAGTTCCCGTGCCCATCTCCCCTCACTTACTCAGCGAATACCAGCGGAAGCGCTCCTTCCGCCGGAATATCACTTTGCATAAATGATGCGAGCCTCGGTGCGGGCCGGAGATGTCGCCGCGGCGCCAGTCAGCCGGCGCGCAACGTCGCGTCGCCGTGTCTACGCCTTATCCGTGGGGCTGCCGGAGGAGCGGCGTCGTTGAATGCTGCGGCATCGGGAGAGGCGAGTGCAGCGCGCGTCGCCGCGGCTCCAGCGGCGATGAGCTCGGGCGTAGCCGAGAAGGTGAAGGACGACCACCGGTCAATCGACGGACGGATGTGAATGGTGGGAACGCGCTTTCCAGCCTCGTGGATCGCTGCGCGTTGCGGCTCGGCGAGCACCTGCACCACCCTGCTGTGAACGCCCGCCATACCGATTCGCTTCCACTCGACCGGATCGGTCTCGAGGAGCTCACTCACATCGACCGCGATCACGCGCTTTGCACCCCACTCGATCGCCTGGCTCACACCGACCATCGTCTTGAGACCGCCGTCCACCAGAATGTCGCCGTCGGTGGTCTCGAGCGGCGGAAAGACCAGCGGCAGCGCGCCGGAAGCGTAGATCGCATCCGCAAGGTCGAGCGTGAGATCAGCGCCCCAGCCGAACCAGTGCTCGGTGCCGTCCACGAGCGACAGAGCGTTCATGCGCAGTGGAATCTCCAGCGTCTCGAACGTCGCCGGCTCGACCACGCGGCGTATGAGCGCGCGATAGTGCTCCCCGTCGTACAGCCCCGATTGCGCAACGCCGCCCAGCAGAAAGGCGCGCACGTTACGCTTGAGGACCTGTCGCTCGGTGACTGCCAGCGCCTCCGCCTCGAGCTCGTCGATCGGATCGCCCGTAGCGAAGCGAGCGCCGATCAGTGCGCCGATGCTCGTGCCGACCACGGCGTCCACACGGATGCCGGCGTCATCGAGCGCGCGGATCACGCCGACGTGCGCCATCCCCTTCATCCCGCCACCGCCGAGCACGAGGACCGTGTGAGGTGGCGCACTGTCGATTGGAACCGGTGGCGGCTCGTGCCGCACCGCTACCGGAAAATACTGCTTCGCTGGACGGCTGGAGATTGCCATTTACGTCGGACTGAATGGGCTGCTGGGTTCCTCTATTCAATACGACGTTGTGCGCCGTGATGTGTCACGCGGCACGAGCAGTGCCGAGCGCGGGCCGTCGAAGATCGCCTTGGGGATCATCACGTGGACCCCGACGTTGCCGTCCACCAGCTCGGTGATGTCGACGTCGCAGGCTACGCTCGTGAGCATGTACGCCTGGTCGCGGGAGAGGCCCTTGGTCGTGACGAGGAAGTCGATCGCCTGACGCACCGCGGTCTTGGTCGCCTGCACCAGATCGGGCGATGTCCCCATCGTGATCCAATGCGTCGGCGTCTCGGCGCGCGGCCAGGTGAGATGCATATCCTTTCGCACGATCACCTGAAACGTTCCGACGAGTGAGGTCTCGAGCGCAGTGATGTCCACCTCACCGTTTCCCTGCCCCGCGTGTCCATCCCCGATCTCGAGCAGCGCACCGGCGGTGTGCACGGGCAGATACAACGTCGTCCCCGCCACCAACTCCTTGTTGTCGAGATTTCCGCCGTGGATTCCCGGCGGCGCGCTGTTGAGTCGTCCCATCGACGCTGGCGGCGCGACACCGATGCTCCCGAAGAACGGGTGCATCGGGATGTCGATGCCCGGCGCAAAGTGCGCAACGCCGCGCGCCTTGTCGAGCGGGATGATGCTCATCTTGGAGTAGCCGAAGTCTTCCGGGCAGGAAGCCGCTCTTGCCGCCGAACGCGTTGTACGCGTATGGGATCGAGAGGTCGATCTTCTGGATGCGCACCTCGAGCACGTCACCCGAATCGGCGCCCTCGACGTAGATCGGACCAGTGAGGATGTGCCCGCCAGGTCCTTTATTGGTGACCTTGTCGTAGATGTCGCGCAGCGATTGCTGGACCTGCGCGGGCGGAACTCCGGCTGCCTCGAGCCGTGTCGGGCTCGAGGTGATGAGAGTGCCTACCACTATCGTATCGCCCGAGCTGATATGGAGGACAGGCTTCGCCGCCGCATCGTAGTATCCCCACGCGACCGTCTCGGGCGTCGGCATGATGGTGTGGGAGTGGCTTCCGGACTGGGCGCTGCCAGGTACCGGAGCCGCGATCGAGGCAGCGATAGAGATCGCGGCGAGCGCCGCGGTGAGAGATGCCGGCCGACGGTTCATGCTGAATGACGGAATGGGTTGTTGGGCTGGCGCGCACGGCGCGCATCGCTGCTGTCCGGTAAATTGCACCGAGTTACGAGACTTCGCTGATGCCATTCATTTGGTGCGGCATCGCACGCGTGTCGGTGAGTCACGCGCGCCACGATCGAGATCGACAACGAGGAGAGGATGAGCAACGCGACACAGGTCAGGCTGTTCCGCTGGGATGACATGCCGAAGGAGCGCGTCACCGATGAGATATCGCGGCGCCTCATCACAGGCGACCGGATGATGCTCGCGCACGTGTATCTCGACGAGGGTGCGATAGTGCCGAAGCACTCACACGAGAACGAGCAGATAACGTACATCCTCGAAGGTGCGCTCCATTTCTGGATCGGTGACGACGGCGACGAGGAAGTGGTGGTGCGAGCGGGCGAGGTTCTGCACATCCCGTCCAACGTTCCGCACAGGGCGCAGGCGCTCGCGTGGACGCTCGACGTCGACATCTTCAGCCCGCCACGGCAGGACTGGCTCAACGGAACCGACACGTACTTCCACAGGAAATAGAGAAGAGATGGATCTCGGAATCGCGGGAAAAGTGGCGCTCGTCGCGGCGTCGAGCCGCGGGCTCGGACGCGCGGTCGCGGAGGAGTTGGCGGCTGAGGGCGTGAATCTCATCCTGTGCGCGCGCGGGGAGCAGGAGCTCGCCGAGACCGCCGCGGCGATACGCGGTGCGAGCGGCGTGAAGGTAGTCACTGTCGTAGCCGATCTTGCGCGCTCGTCTGACATCGACCGTGTGGTGAAAACGGGGACCGACGAGCTCGGCGCGATCGACATCCTCGTGACGAACGCCGGCGGTCCGCCAGCCGGGCCCTTTCGAGAGCCATTCCACCGAAGCCTGGAACAACGCGGTTCGACTTGACGCTCGACAGCACTATAGCGCTCACGCGCGCGGTGCTCCCTGCGAATGAAGCAGCGACGCTGGGGACGCATCATCAACGTCACGTCGATAGCTGTGAAGCAGCCGGTGGACAATCTGATTCTCTCGAACACCGTGCGCGCCGCTGTCACGGGCTTCGCGCGCACACTCGCGAACGAGGTAGCGACGTTCGGCATAACCGTCAATAACGTCATGCCAGGCTACACTCGAACGCGCCGCATCGAAGAGCTGGCGCGGCGCAACGCCGAGCTGCATGGCAACACGTCGGACGCTGAGCTCGCAGTGTGGGAGAACCAGATTCCGATGCGCCGATCTGGGCGAGCCGCGCGAGTTCGGCGCGATGGTGGCGTTTCTCGCATCCGACCGGGCGAGCTATACGACCGGTGCGTCGATCCCGGTCGATGGCGGATGGATAAGATCGCTGCTATGACGCATGGCGGTCGCGCTGCACAGGACGTTGGACGTCGATGAGTGATGTCGTGGAATCGCTGCCAGTCGCCGCAGCGCATGTCGTGGGTGAGCGAGTGGTCGTCAACACAGCGGCGGAGCATTTGACGGGTTACCGCGCGAGCGAGATAGCGAACGCTCGACGACTGGTTCACCAAGCTTCACGGGATGCGATCCGGGACCGGCCCGTCGTCAGTACGATGCGTGCAGCGAGCGTGCCGGTGAGGAAGCCACTCTGGCGAGAGAGCAAAGCCGAAGCGAGTCAGCCGCGCACCGTGAGCGTACTGCGCAAGGACGGCACGCGTCGAAGCGTCGAGCTCAGCATCAGCAAGTGCAGCGACGGCGCGCTCTGGCTGCTCCACGACGTGACGAGCTACGAGGAGACGGCGGGACGAGTTCGCGCGCAGTTCCAGGCGATCCCCGTGCCGACCTTCCTCTGGGAGCAGCGCGGCGACGATTTCACGCTTATCGACTGGAACCGCGCTGCGGACACGATGACGAGCGGACGCATGGCGAGCTTCCTCGGCTCGGAGGCGAGTACGTTCTTCCGCGATCCGGTCGAGCTGCTCGGCCACATGCGCGACGTCGTCGCGACCGGCGTGTCGTACCGGCGTGAGATGAAGTACCACATGCGCACCTCCGACGACGTGCGCGATCTCATCATGACGTTCATCCCGATCGGCGACCGTCTGGTGCTCAATCACGCCGTCGATGTAACAGCGCAGCGAGCCGCGGCGCGAGTCGTGGAGGAAAGCGAGCGACGGTTCAGGTCGCTCGTCGAGAACGCCAGCGACCCGATCGCGCTATTCAGTGCGGACGGAGTTACTCTCTACGCGAGTCCCGCACACGAAAGAGTGCTTGGCTACACTCCCGCGGAGCTGGAGGGGAAGCATAACCTGCATCTCATTCATCCGGACGACGTCGCACGGTCCCAGACCGAGCTTCTCGACCTTCTTCGGACACCGGGGAAGTCAGCTCGCACGTCGCACCGCGTCCGTGCCAAGGACGGGACGTGGCGACACATGACCACGGTAACGACAAATCTGCTCCACGATCCAGCGGTGCGCGCGATAGTGGTCAACTCGCACGATGTGAGTAGTCGCGCAGTGCTCGCCGAAGCGACGCGGCGTGCGGACGCGATGTTCGGTGCGCTAACTGACCAGTCTCTCACTGGCATCTCCATCTGCACGCTCGACAAGTACATCTACGCCAACCCGCGCTACGCGGAGATCTTCGGATACACGGTCGATGAGATACTCGCGCTGCCGGGGCCACGCGCGATCATAGCGCCGGAGGCGTGGACGGCTGTCGAAGCAAGCATCAACCAGAGGCTGAAGCGTGGCGGCATCGCCGATTACCGCACACTCGGCGTGCGGAAGGACGGCACACGTGTGGACATCCAGGTCTACGGCTCGACCATCGCGCTGAACGGCGAGCGTATCGTCGTTGCGAACGTGCTCGACATTACTGCGACAGCTCGACTCGAGGGACAGCTCAGGCAGGCGCAGAAGATGGAAGCGATCGGGCAGCTCGCCGGAGGTATCGCTCACGACTTCAACAATTTTCTCACAGCGATGCTCGGTCATCTCGAGCTCGCGCGGCAGGAAGTGGGCGAGCAACACGCCGCGAGTGGAGACCTCGCCGAAGTCGAGCGGACTGCGATGCGCGCCGCTGCTCTCGTGCGGCAGCTGCTCACGGTAGGGCGACGCGACGCAGCGACGCCCAGACCGGTGCAGCTGAACGATATCGTCAGTGAGGCGGAACAGCTCGTTCGTCCACTGCTGCGCAGCGCGGGAACGCTCGAGACATCGCTCGCGCCAGAGCTGTGGATGGTACGCATGGATCCGTCGCAGGCGGAGCAGATCGTTCTCAATCTGATCATGAATGCGCGCGACGCGATCCCCGGCGGCGGCGTCATCACCGCGATGACGGAGAACACAGAGCTGACGCAACGAGATGCGCAGAGCGCGGGGATCGCCGCAGGGAGCTATGTGAAGCTCACGGTGAGCGATACGGGGCACGGGATGGATTCCGCGACGCGCGCGCGGATCTTCGAGCCGTTCTTCACCACGAAGGATGTCGGGCGCGGAACAGGGCTCGGGCTTGCAGTCGTCTACAGCATCGTGGCTGGGGTCGGAGGGACAATTCAGGTGCAATCCGAACCAGACGCCGGGAGTACGTTCGTCGTCCTGCTGCCGCGGTCGAACGCAGGGCGCGGACGGCGCCTCGAGCTCGTGAGCGTACAATCCGGCGCGATGCGCGAAACGAAACGTGACGCGGACACGTACTAGGTGATCCACCTGCGCTCTCCAGACATTCGATCGTGACTGCGATAGATCTCTCCAGCTATGCCGGCCTGGTAGCAGTCGGCTTGCTCACGCTGAACATCCTCGTGGGGCTGCTGCTCTCGGTGAAGTACAATCCCGTGAGACGCTGGCCGCACCGTCGCATCAACACGTTCAAGATCCACAACTGGACTGCGTACTTCGCGCTCGCCGCGTGCGCATTACATCCCGTGATACTGCTCTTCTCATCGACGGCGCACTTTGGCGTCGTCGATATCGTGTATCCGGTGCACGCGCCCAAGCAGCCGACCGTCAACGTATTCGGCGCGCTCGCGCTCTATGTTCTGATATTCATCGTCGTGACGTCGTACTACCGGATCGAGATTGGGCGCCTCTGGTGGAAGAGGATGCACTTCGCGACCTATGCGATGTTCGTGCTCTACGCCATCCACTCCATCCTCACCGATCCCAATCTCAAGGATCTTCCGATCGATCCACTCGACGGTGAGAAGGTGTACGTGGAGCTGTGCGTCATAATCGTGCTTGCGGCAACGGTCGTCCGCTGGCGCTGGCACCTCAAGCAGCCGCCACCGCGCCACCATCTCCCAAGCCATCCAGAGCGGAGCGCGAAGCACGCCGCGCGGCTCTCGCGCAGGCTCACTGACCGGTCGTCGCGGCGCTCGCCCGTGCTCCGACCGTGCTCCAACCGTGCTCCAACCGTGCTCCAACCGTGCTCCAACCGTGCTCCAACCGTGCTCCGAGCGCGGCGCGGATCAAACAGACGTTCGATGATCGCGCAGCGAGCCGAGGCTGCTGCGATGAGCCAGTCGCGACTCCGCGGCGCCGGCAGCGTGCGGGTCGACGCAATCGAGTTATGTTTGCACGCTGCGCTGTCGCCGTGGCGCGACACATGCTGCTGAGTTGCCGTCCACCGTTCGGCCGCCGATTCGACCGAGCGTGCGTCATGCCGTGCCCGCTCACGCCGGCCCGTTCGATCGGTTATTGAGAGGTCGTCTTGTCGCTGCGAAACATGTCGCTCGAGCGGAAGCTTCCGCTCGTCATCTCTTCGGTCCTGCTGGTCACGCTCGCCACCGCGGTGGCGCTGGCCTACGGGAACGTCCGCGCCATCGCGATATCCGCTGCATTCGACAGACTGTCGCACGCCGCGGCGCAGCTCGCGAGCCTCGCTGGGCAACAGCACCGATCAGCGCACGAAGCTCATTCGTCAGGTGGCCGCCGAGCCTGCGATCGCCACCGCTGCGGGTCTGGCCTTGCCGACGAACGATCCCGCAGTTCGCGCCGCGATGTCGCGACTCGTCACTGCAACCGATTCATCAGTCCCGGTCCAGCTCTGGAGCGTCGACGGCAAGCTCATTCATTCGCTCGGCCGGAGCGATGCACTCACCACACGTGCCGCGCTGAGCGCGGTGCAGCGCATGTCGCCGCGATCGCGCACCGCCGCGTACACTCCACTCTACGCTGACAGCGGCGGGGTGTATTACTGGCTCATCGCACCGGTGCTCACCGGCTCGACCGTGCGCGGTTGGCTCGCCACCGAAGGCCACCTCGTGCAGAGCGCCTCCGGGGAGCGTCAGCTCAACGCGCTCATCGGCGACAGAACGGCGGTGTACTTCCGCAACGACACCGGCGGATTCTGGACGACGATCGGCGGACGCCAAGTAGTGCGGCCTGCGACCGCGCCAGCGATGGTGACCGCAGGCGCGCCGCCAGATACGATGATGTACGGGCGTCCCAATCGCGGGACAGTGCTCGCGGCCGAGGCGCCGATAGCGGGGACTCCCTGGGCAGTGGTGCTCGAAGCAGACCGCGCTGGCATCACCGCGTCCGCACGCTCGTTCCTCGTGACGTTTGCCCTGCTCGGCGTCGTTCTCCTCGCGCTCAGCGCCACGGCAGCGTGGCTGATGAGCACGAGCATCACCCGCCCGATCACGCGGCTGACAGATGCGGCTACGCGAGTTGCGCAGGGCGATTATGCAACGCGAGTCGAGTCTGACGGCGGAGACGAGCTTGCGCGACTCGCGGCTGCGTTCAATCGAATGGCGAGCGAGATCGCGGCGTCGCATTCACAGATGGCTGGCCAGTTCCAGCAGGCACAACGCCTCGCGAGCGAGCTGGACGACGCACGCGTCGTAGCAGTATCGGCGAGCCGCGCTAAGTCAAACTTTCTCGCCACGATGTCGCACGAGATCCGCACTCCGATCAACGCGATACTCGGCTACACCGACATACTCGCTCTCGGGATCTCCGGGCCGTTGAGCGATGAGCAGCTCACGAATCTCAGACGGATCCAGGCGAGCACGCGACATCTACTCACGCTCGTCAATGAAGTGCTCGACCTCGCAAAGATCGAATCGGGAAGCATGCGCCTCGACAAGACGCGCTCATCGACGAAGCGAATGATCGAGGCGGCAGTCACGCTGATCGATCCGCAGGCACAGGCAAAGGCGCTGACGCTCAACGATGGACGTATCGGACGAGTGCGCGACGTTCGTCGGCGATGAGGACCGCGCACGGCAAGCCGTGGCGAACCTTCTCTCCAACGCGGTCAAGTTCACCGATCCGGGTGGATCGATAACCGTCACGTGCAGCGTCACGAGCGACCTCCCGGCGAGCACGCATCTGGTGCGCGGTGCGCGATACGTCGCGATAAGCGTCGCGGATACGGGAATCGGAATCGAGCAGGAGGACCTGCGGCGAATCTTCCAGCCATTCATGCAGCTCGAAGCAGCGAAGGGTACACCATACACTCGCGCCCGCGCAGGCGCGGGGCTCGGCCTCTCGATCAGCAGACAACTCGCTCACCTGATGAGTGGCGACATAACGGTGGAGAGCGAGCTCGGTCGCGGATCGACGTTCACGCTCTGGCTTCCCGCGAGCAGTACCCTTGCACACGCGGCGCAAAGCGCGAGCGTTTAGCGGCGCTCAGTAGACGTACACCTCACAGCGAAGGAGAGAGTGAATGCCGTGTCTCATAGTGCTTCTCGTGCTCGCCGCACCGCGCGTAGCGATCGCGGTGCTGTGGTTCTTCACTCGCTGGTTCGACGGCGTATTTCACAACAACCTTCTCTGGCCAATCGTCGGCTTCATCTTCCTGCCGATGACGTTGCTCTGGTACACGGTCGTGTACAACTGGTTCGGCAACCAGTGGACGCTGTGGCCCATCGTCGGGCTCGTCGTAGCGATCCTCATCGACCTGTCGCCCGCAAGCGGCCGGCGGCGCTGACACGCCTCGCGCGTCCGATTTGACGCATCAAAAGCGCATTTTTTTTCGCGTTCGCAAATTCTTTCGCGTGTCACGGACGCGATACAACACGAAATAATCGGCGAGTTGCGATTCGGCAATTATGTCGCAAGAGCGCGCGACATTTTGACCGTTCATCCCTCTCGAGTGCCGTTGGCACGCAATCCGCACACGGCGACGCGTTGACTCAGCAGCACGCGAATAAACAACTGCGTGCTTCCGTGTCGCGGTTGAGCCGTCTATGTTGATCTGAGCATACGCTGTGGCGTGTGCACTTCGATCGGTGTGAGCTCGACGTCACGATCTGAAGTGAAGTGCTTGCGAGTGTTGCACGATCTGTCGTTGCGTTCAGCGATACGTGTGACGATTGGAGCTCGTTAGGACATCCATGGTCTCGGACCTGGAGGAATCATGAAACAAGCTTCTTTGTACTCGGTGAGTCACCGGTGTGGATGGTCAGCAGTAACGCGCCGCACGGCGCAACACTCCGCCGGAGGTGAGTCATGATCGAACCTACATTCGGTCCCGATTCGGTCATCCCGTACGCGAACGGTGAATGCAGCCGCAAGCTCGCTCGCCGCGCGCGGATGCTCGACATGGTTCACATTCGCCCGTGGGGCTACGCCGCGCTGTTCCTCATGGTCGGCGTATCGGTCGCTCAGTCTGCGTCACCGATCCCGAGCGAGTCGACGGTGATTCCTGTGCTGGCACCAGTGGTGGTGAACGCACCGTCGCGGGCAGAGTACACGTTCATGATGCGACGCGACACGGTGGTGCGCATGCTTCGCGGAAAGCACGTCGATTCATTGACCGCGGACATCTGGGCTCACGAGTTCGTCTACTACGGCGAGCATCTCCACGTGAGTCCACGCTTGCTCGTAGCGATTGCGTACGCGGAGTCGGAGTTCAATCCTGAAGCGCACAGCTCCGCTGGCGCCATCGGGCTCATGCAGGTAGTGCCGTCGCGCGCGTCGTGGCACGAGTACGAGCCGGAATGCGGACGCATGACGCGCCAGAATCTTCACGAGCCACGCGTCAACATCTGCTTCGGGGCGTACATCTTCAAGGAATTTCTCACGGTGCACCACGGCGACACTGACCACGCGCTCGCCGCCTACAACAATGGTTCGGGCGAGCTCAACAGCTATCCGGACCGAGTGTACTCGAGCCTGGCAGCACTGCGCCACTGACGACCGGCGCTAGCTAGTGCTAGCTAGCGCTAGTTGGCGCTAGTTGGTGCGAACCACGGCGCCCAGGCGGGGCTCGGCCGGTGAATCCCGGAACGGTCGAGCCCCGTCCCAATCGATTCGGGTGCCATCCGTGCGCGCGGCCCACTATCCGCAACTGATCGGAGCAGGTTCAACCGCCGGCGCTTTCGCCGCTCCGCACCTTTATGCCGATACCTAACATCATGACCCACGAACATGTCGGGGAAGCAGTTCGCGACATCCTTCTCCTGCCGGTATTGCTGCTGGTAGGCATCATCGGATGGATCGCCAGCTACATCTAGACCGTACATCCAGACTGGCTCGGTCGCCGCGACGCGGCGCCGCTCAGGCGGGGATCGAGAAGTGTGAGCTCACACTTCTCGATCCCCGCTGCCGTTACCGGGGGAGTGCTACGAGGCTCTGCGGGCGGTCGTCGACCCGGATCGGTTGCCGCAGGGTCTGACCCGCGGCGTGCAGCACGACCACGTAGTCGCCGGCCCTGACGCGACGTAGCTCGGCTGGTGAGGTGGGGTCCCCCAGTTCGCGCGGGCGTGGCTTGTCGCTCGAGAGATCCCAGATCACCTGGTTGAGGCCGGCGTACCCTGCACCACTGAGATGCCGCACAGTGTCACCGCGCGCAGTGAGAACAAGCATCTGCACCGGGCCGGTGAGCGCGTCGCGAAGGTAATAGCTTATCACCGCTCCGCGCGGCGGGTTTCGCGCGACGAATGGCCTGCTGCCGAACGATGGATGTGTGTCCGCATAGTGGAACTGGAGCGCCGGCGCGACGTGAAAGAGATGCGCGCGCTCGTTGAGCAGAGTATCCGACATCTCCTCGAGCGGACCGACATCGACAGTCCAGAGGCCGCGCCCGTGGGTCGCGACGACGAGATCACGCTGCCGGTCAGAGATGGCAAACTTCTGCACCTGCACATGGGGAAGTCCGACGCCCAGGCGGCGCCACGAAGAGCCTCCGTCCACCGACACGTAAGCTCCGTAAACAGTGCCGGCGTACAGGAGCCGCGCATTGTACGGATCCTCGTAGATGGTGAAGCTCCCGCCATCCGCGGGCAGGCCGGACGTGATCACGCTCCACGTGTGCCCGAAGTCCGTAGTTCTGTAAATGTGGGGCTGGTAGTCGTCGCGATCGTGGCAGTCGTACGACACGTACGCGGTGCCATCGGCAAAGTGGCTCGCCGCGATGGTGGATACGAAACACTGCGTCGGTGAGCGCGCAGGAAAGTTCGCGGTGACGTTGGTCCACGTCCGACCGTAATCGCGCGTGAGCCACACGAGCCCGTCATCGCTCCCCGTCCAGATGATGTCACGGCTTCGCGGGCTCTCGGCGATCGAGTACAGAGCGTGGTACGACGTGTTCCCGACCTCCGGCTCCGGCCGCGTCCTTATCGCGCGGGTCATGTCGGGGCCGAGCACTTCCCAATCGATTCCCTTGCTACCGTGGTCATGGATGCGGAAGAGATGATTCGCGCCGACGTAGATCGTCGCTGTGTCGTGCAGCGACACCTGGATCGGCGCGGTCCATCCCCACGTGTACACGTAACCCGCGTCGCCGCCGGCGTCGAGCGAGAGCGGTTGGATATCGTCGCGCGTCCAATTGCGCATGTCGAGGCGCGACATGCTGCCGAACTGTGATTCGGAGTAGATGATGTTTGGATCGGTGCGCGAGATCTGCGCCCACATTCCATCGCCGCCATTGACGGCGTACCATTCCGCATCGGTGATGCCGATCGAATCGCGTGACGCACTCGGCCCGCACCACACTCCATTGTCCTGCAGGCCGCCGCACACTCTGTAAGGCACCGACATGCTGTCGATGGCGACGGTGTAGTACTGCCCCACCGGGAGCTCGGCGTGCTCCCACGCGCGACCGCCGTCGTACGTGGTGTACAGCCCGCCGTCGTTACCGAGCAGCATGTGAGCGCTGTCGGCCGGGTCGATCCAGAGTGCGTGATTGTCGACGTGCACGTTGTACAGTGAATCCTGCACGAAAGACTTGCCGCCGTCGCGCGACACGAGTAACGGCGACGCGAGCAGGTAGAGATGCGCGGCGTTCACCGGATCGACGACGATCTCGTCGTAGTAGTAGTGCGGATTAGCCGCGACGTCATTCACCTGAGTCCAGTGCGCGCCTGCGTCGTCGGAGCGGAAGATCCCGCCGAACGGCGCGGACGATACGTTGGTCACGCCGCTATCGACAGCGATCATCGCGTACACGGTCGACGGGTTCCGCGGCGAGATCGCGAAGCTTGACCGGCCGATCTGCGATGTTGGAAGACCGTTGTTCAGAGCAGGACTCGTGAGCTTCGTCCATGTGCGTCCACCATCCGCGGTCTTGTATAGCGCGCTTCCGTTCCCCGTTCCCTGCATGTGCGATCCGCCGTAGCGCAGACGGTGCCATGTCGCGGCATAGAGAACGTCGGGGTTAGTGGGATCCATCTTCAGATCGACGACACCTGTCGTGTCATCAATGAAGAGCGAGCGCGTCCACGTGTTGCCGCCATCGGTGGTCTTGTAGACGCCGCGCTCGGAGTTGGTGCCCCAAAGGTGCCCGAGCGCAGCGACGTAGACGGTGTTGGGATCACGCGAGCTTATTGCGATCCGTCCGATGGCGCGGCTGTCGGCGAGGCCCATGTGCTTCCACGTTCGGCCACCGTCAGTGGACTTGTGAACGCCGTTTCCCCAAGACTGCGACCTCAGCGAGTTGCGCTCGCCGGTGCCGATCCACACGATGCTCGTGTCAGACGGCGCAACCTCGACGTCGCCGATCGAGCCGATGCCGATCGAGTCCGATATTGCGCGCCACGTTATGCCCGCGTTGGACGTCTTCCACACGCCGCCACCAGCCGTGCCGACATAGATGGTCTTGCGGTACGGCGTCGGCACCGCGATCGAAGTCACGCGTCCGCTGTAGGCCGCGGGGCCGAGGTCGCGGTACGACGATCTGTCGAGGAATCGCGTGAGCCTGTCGCCGGACACATTTCGTCCGGCGGTGTCGCCGCGAGCACGTGTGCTGTCGCGTGTCGAAGGGAGACGCTGGCGAAGCGCGGTGTCGCCGCGTACTGGCCGGCGCGTGACCTGTGCGTCCGCGCGCAGGGCTGCGAGTGCGAGGACGAGAGCCGCGAGAAGTGAGCTCGCCGAGAGCTTGCGTGTCATTTGCAGCGCGAAGGTGTGATGGGAGTTCTGCGCATCTGGTTGCCGGCAAATTGCGTCTGCCGGCGAGCGCGTGCAACGGGCGGACGCCCAGCGGGTGCGAGTGGACCCGTAGCCGCCGCACCTGGACCGAGTTACAGTTAGCGGCCGCCCGACCCCTTCTCGAACGATTTGGAGTACGCGATGCTGATCGAAAACGTTTCCGACACCGCACGCTGGGTGGCCATCTACCGCGCGATGGAGAGCGAGCGCCCTGACGCGCTCTTCCGCGATCCATACGCAGCGCGACTCGGCGGCGCGAAAGGCGAGGCGATCGTGGACGAGCTGCCGCGCGGCCGCTCGCTCGCGTGGCCGATGATCGTCAGGACGGCGGTATTTGACGAGATGATCCTGGACAGGATCGCTCATGGTGTCGATCTCGTGATCGACCTCGCCGCCGGTCTCGACACACGCGCATGGCGGCTGCCGCTACCGTCCACGCTGCGCTGGGTAGACGTCGATCTGCCGGCGATGACCGAGTACAAGGCATCGATGATGGCGGACGAGAAGCCAGTGTGCGACTATGAGGCAATCGCGACCGACCTCACCGACGCCGACGCGCGCCGCGCGTTGCTCGCCGAGCTCGGGGCTCGAGGAAGCACTGCGCTCGTGCTGACTGAAGGCCTGCTGATTTACCTCACCGCCGAACAGGTGACCGGGCTCGCGCGCGATCTGCATGCCACTCCAACCGTGAAATGGTGGATCACCGACATCGCGACGCCGATGCTGCTGCAGATCATGAACAAGCATTGGGGACGGTCCGCACTGGCTGGCAACGCGCCGTTCATCTTCGCGCCCGAGGACAGCGCGGCTTTCTTCCGCCCGCTCGGCTGGCGCGAGGAGCAATTCAGATCCGGAATGGACGAGGCGCGACGACTCAAGCGCGAGATGAAGTTCATGTGGCTCTGGCGCGCACTCGGTCTCCTCGGCTCGCCCAAACGACAGCGCGCGCTGAGGCGGATGTCCGGGTACCTGTTGCTGGAACGGGCGGACGCATCCTGACGGTCAAGTCCTCAGCGTGGACGGGAGCTCGCCTCGCTAAGAAAATGATATGCCTCGGCGCTGACCTCACGCCACGACTACTGGGTGTGTGCGTCGTTTGTCGTGATCGCGGGAATGCTGTGCGTGGTGAGTGAGGATACGGAGCGCGTGAGGCGAAGGATCAACGTCCACGGTGCGGTTGAAGGAGAGCGCACTCCGGTAGCGATCGCGGGTTCGGGTCGCAAACCACGGCGCTGACACGCGTGTCAGAGTAACGGGGCGATGCAGCGCGGCACACGTGGGATCACCTTTCATCATAGAGATTCACGATGCGACGAATAATCAAGTCTCTTCTCCTGGCGCTGGTAGGCTGTTCACTCTCGGTCACGCCGCCAGTGGCGCGCAGTACGGGCACGCCGTTCGGACCTTCGGTAGAGCGAGCTCATATCGCAGTCGTCACGGCGAGCGCGTCCGGCGCTGACGCTCGTGTGACGAGGCATTTGCGCTCGGTCTGACGGGGCTGCATTGTTATCGGATGCCAAACTTCTTCGTTCGGTTCCAGTCCACTCGCGACCTCAGCGATGAAGAGTTGGGCGGGGCGCTCAAGGGGCTCGCTCTACTGCGTGAGGAAGGGAGCATACTCGGTTGGCGATTGGCTCACGAAGTGGGACGCTCGCCACTGATATCGCTCGAGGTCGAAGCCGAATCCGACAGCGACGCTGCGGTCGAGGGAGGGATGGTCTTCGTCGAAGTGCTCGCGGCGGCGGGGCTCGAGGGGCAGCGCGAAGTATTCCAGCGTGGGGAGGCGGTCACGCGCGCGTGATGCAGCGAGCGGCGGCCGCGCTCATCGCGCTCGGTGCGTGGACGTCGCCCGCGCACGCACAGAGTGTCTCAGGCACGGTCGTTGATTCGGTAACCGGCGATCCTGTTCGCAGAACGGTGGTGGTGCTGCTGGACAGCACAGGGGCCCGCCGCGGGGCAGCGCTCGTCGACGCGCTCGGGCGATTCGAGCTTCGCGCGCCGCAACCGGGAACGTACCGCGTTCGCTCGCAACAGATCGGGATCAGAGCCAGCACTTCCGTACCGTTGCTGCTCACGAGCGCGACGCAAGCACACGTGACATTGCGCGTGAATCCCATCCGCGTCGCTCTTCCAGCGGTCTTGACCGAAGTGACGAGCGCGTGTGTTGCGGACGAGACAGCTTCGACCGCTGCAGATAGCCCGATCTGGACCGAGGTCGAAAAGGCTCTCACCGCGACAACAGTCGCGTCCGGTGACGCAGGCGGCAGCGTCGGCGCCGCGACGACGGTGCGAGATTTCACACGCGAGCTCGATCCTAGAACGATGAAGCCATCGCACGAGTCCGCACGGATACTGACTGCATCCGTGCAGCGTCCTTACGCGAGCCTCGCGCCCGACTCACTCGCAAGGTACGGCTACGTGGTCGCGCAGGAGAATGAGACCATCTATTACGCGCCTGACGCCGCGACTTTGATGTCGTCGTCATTCGCTGCAAGCCACTGCTGGCGCGAGCGTGCCGGCGACGGCATGCACTCGTCACTGGTCGGTGTCGAGTTCCGGCCCCTTGCGGCGACCGACCATCCGGATATTCGCGGCGTTCTGTGGATCGACAGCAACACGTCCGAGCTGCGCTATCTGGAATACAGTTACACCCGCGAGCCGCGGAGCGTGAATGACAGTGCAGCGGGCGGACGGGTGGACTTCGCCGCGCTTCCGTCCGGCGCGTGGATCGTGCGCTACTGGGTGATCCGAATGCCGCAGTTCGAGCATCGGTGGGCGAACAGCGGACTCGGCACTCGCGTGAGCGGAAGAGGTGCCGACTCCGTACTCGCAGCGATAGTGGAAACGGGCGGTGAGGTCATGACGCCTGCCGCGCAGTCGGCGATTGAACCCGGGGTCGCGCGGCCTCCGCGCACTGCGACGATCATCGGCTCGGTACTCACCGATCAGCACGACATGCCGGTGGTCGGGGCGGAGGTTTCCATTGCGCCGGGTCACACGGCGCGGACCGATAGCGCGGGTCATTTCCAGATCGATGGCGTCGCGGCTGGCGATTACACGCTAGTGGTGCGCCACATTGGTGAGATCGCGATCACGCTTCCGGTCAGGCTCGTCGCCGGCGACACACTGGCACGCGACTTCGTGCTCTCGCCGAGTGTGCCGGCGCTCGATACGGTAAACGTGAGAGCACGATTCGGCCTTCCCGCCAGTGTGGGACTCGGGAAGATGGGCGCCTACGCGAGGCGCCGCGCTCAGGGAGTGGGACGCGCGGTCGACAGTACTACTCTGTTAAGCGAGAGCTACCGATCACTCGGCGATGTAGTGCGCGCGCACTTCCCAATTCATCTCATCGTCGTGGAGGGGAGTGCGTACGTCGCAAGCACACGCGGCCAGGTTGCTGCGCTCGACGCGGGTGGACAGCCTGCCGGAGACGCGGCGGACCAACGACGCCGCGCACCTCCAGCATGCTACTCGCAGGTGTTCGTCGATGGCATACGCGTTTACCGACCCATGAAAGGCGTGGCGCTATTCGATCTCAACTCGATGCCAATCACGAGTCTTCAGGCCGCCGAATACTTTCCCGGGCCCGCTGAGACGCCAGCAGAATACGGCGGTCCCGGCGCGTCATGCGGAACACTGTTGCTGTGGACGAAATGAGAGCGAGTGGTGCGGCTTGTGACTGACACCGGCTGAATCATTCCACGGAGGCGAGTACCGCTGGAATGCATAATGCAGCAGACCAGCGATCGTTGGCTGTGGCAATCACCTTTTGACCGGCAGCACAGGAGCAAAACATGTTGAGAGCACGGCTGCTCATCCCGGCCGCTGCGATATTCGCGGCTGGAATCACGATGCCAGGTAGCGCAAGTGGGCAAACCTACACGTTCAGCCTCAGTGGTTCGGGAGTCGGGGGAACATTCACGCTGACCTACGGTTCGGCTACGGATGCCAAGTATCCGGGCGCTTACGAGGTAACGGGAATCAGCGGAAACTTTTCGGACACGAACAACGGGCTCGCGATCAACAACGCGGCCGCCGGATCGCTCGTGGCACTCACCCACTCCACGCCGGAGCCGACCAACCTTCTCGCGCCGAACGACTTCAGCCGGTTCGCGGTCGCGAGCGGACTGGGGGCGCAGGCCAACGGATTCGTCACCTACGACAACCTGTTCTGGCCGGCCGGGTCGCCGCAGACTGCGAGCGACTATCCGCCTCACGGTGGCTTCCTGGACATCTACGGGCTTCTGTTCAACATCGGGAACGGACAGGTGGTGAACATCTGGAGCAACGGTGGTGAGAACGGCACCGCGGATTATGGGCTGTCAGTCACGACATCCAGCAACGCGCTGGATTACGTCGCCTCTGGTGTCACCGCGGTCACGACGACGCCCGAGCCTGGCACGCTCTGGCTCGTAGGCTCCGGGTTGGTCGGAATGCTCGCACTCCGTCGCCGCACAGCGTAGCTCTGGCCGGGACGACGATCTCGTAACCAACGCAGCCGTACCATCGATCGGATGCAGACACGAAAACAGACGCGGCGGGAATGAGCTCGACTCATTCCCGCCGCGTTCTTGTGCTCGTAGAGACACCGGTCGGAATCGAACCGACGAAAACGGTTTGGCGGCTCTGAGAGCCACCGCGGGTCAGTCGCGCAGCGGCTGTGCGGATTGCGCGTCGTTCGGGCGCAGGGCTGTGGTTGCCGCACGATCCGCGCTTCGCCGGCACGGCAGGCTGAAGGCGAACGCGGATCCCACCTCCGGAAACTCTGCCCACGCCCGGCCGCCCAGTGAAGCGACCGTCTCCTGCACGATGCTCAGCCCCAGCCCAGTCCCCGGCGCGCCGCTCGCCTCGGCGTTTCCCGCACGAAAATGGCGCTCGAACAACCGACCCCGTTCCCCCTCAGGAACACCCACGCCGTTGTCCGCGACTTCGACGCACACTTCGAGCACGGCCTCGCCGGGATCGGCGTCGCCGGCGGAGCCAAACTCGGCTGACTCGCGCACAATGGCGCGTGCACGAACCTCGACCCAGCGCGGCGCGGCGGCCGGATCTGCGTACTTGATGGCGTTTGAGACGAGGTTGGTGAGGCAGAGTTCCACCGCTGCGGCGTTGACCTCGACGACTGGAATGTCGGGCGAGACGCGCACCTCGACACCACTCGCCAGCGCCATGTCGCGCAGTTGCCGCACGGCTTCTCGTGCCGCTTGCGGCAGGTACACGTGCCTGTGTTGACGCTGGTCCGACTCAATGCGCGTGAGCTCCTCGAGTCCCTCCAGTACCGTCTTCATGCTGGTGACGTTGCGCGCGACGACGGCGACGAGCTCGTCGCGTGTGGCGTCATCGAGGCCGGGAAGAAGGAGGAGATCTGCAGCACCGAGGGCCGCGCCGATTCGGTTCCGGAACTCGTGCGTGAGCGTCCGGTCGAACGCGCGCAACCGCTCCTCGCGCTCGGCCACCTGCGCTGACAGTTGCTGAAGAAAGTGGGTAGTGGTCGCTTCTTCGAGCACGTGGATCGCTTGGAATACGCGCTGCGCGCATGTCACCAGCTCGCCGCGGCCGCACGGTTCCTCCGACGCGTCTGCGACACGGGCGAGGAAGGACAGCAGGATGTTGCCCAGGAGATCGAACTCCTTGAGGATCTCGAAAGCGTCGAAGCCCTGTGCGTGCCGGAGCGCCCCCAGTTCTCGCGCCTTGTCGATGGCCGCCATGTCCGCCTGCACGGCGGTCGCCGGATCCTCGACGTAGGCAGCGATGCCGTCCAGCAGCAGCGGTACGTGGTCGAGCAGCTCCTCCGTGGGGAACACGCGATTAGGCGCGAGCGAGGCGCGAGAGAGGATGCGGTCCAGCCACCGCGTCGTGAGCTCGTCGCGCGAGGCGCGGAGCGCGGCTCCAAACGTCAGTGCGAGCGGACAGTCGTCGTGCACGGCGGACGGCATCAGGACGCGGCGGGCTGGCGCAATGTGCGGGTTGTGGGCGGCGCTCGGTAGCGCGCTCGGTAGCGCGCTCGGTGGACGAGAGACGCCACGCAAATCTGGCGCTCCTGCCTAAGAGCCGCCACCCTGCGAGCGGCCAGGCACACTGGGCGGGGAGAAGTCGTCAGCACAGAGCCCCACGACCGGTAAAATGGCGGCGGAGCTCGCGCCCACTTCGCGCGCGACTTCCTCAACGATTAGGATCACGCGGGAAAGCGTCACGCCGCGCTCACGCAGTGCTCCCACGGTGCGACAGAACGTCTCCCGGGCCGCGGCGACCTCCGGACCACCGCGCATATCAGGCGCTCGCAGCAGCACCTCGAGCGCCTGTTTCGCCTTCGCTGGAAGTTCCACAGCCGGCGACGGCGACGGTGACGGTGACGAAGAATCCATGTGAGGGGGCCTATTCATGAAAGGAGCAACGCGCCACAAGGACCCCGCACGCCCGATGAGGAACAGAGCTCGAGTGCAGGTCCCGTACTCGCCGCGGGCCTCGCGCCATCCGCGGCCGCTGAGAGCGGCGAGCGTAGACAGGTGCAATCGACACGCCACGAGGGGCGGAACAAGTGATTCGCGGGAAGCCCAATGCGTCCTGGCACACGCGAAAGACGTGGACTCGCACGAGGAGCGAGGGACGAACGAGGGACGCTGGCGGTCGAGGCAGCAACCGTGATGGTCAGAAGCGTACATGAGATTGCGCCAGCAGTGTGGAACGGGTTCACCGCGTTCTACGAGGCGCCGCGACCAGAGCGGACTATCAGGACGCTCAGCGTTAGCTGCGAGAGGGACCGTCACCCAGTCCCGTTGGACGACTCGCGCACGTCACTTGCGATGGTTGTTCGTATGGCGGAGAGCGGCCGTGCATCGCAGCGCTGTGAGCGAACGCTGACAGATTCCGGGCACCGCCAGTGGCGCATCCGCGAGATCAGTAACCCCGCAGACTCCGCACTCTCACTGATCGCGGCGAATGAGATGTGCATTAGGCGCTTCCGGCACTTCCCCCAAGACTGGGCATCACTCAAAGACGCAGAGCTGCTCAACTTCATCGAAGGGCCGCCGCCACGCGATTGATCGCGCGTCCGGCTTAGCGCTTCATTGCGTGGGAGCGCAACGTACTCACGAGTGTCACGAGCGCTACTCAAACTGACCGCTGGCCGACGTTTGCGCGTGCCTTCATCAGTGGCCAACTGATAGCCGCTGGTAGCGAACGAGCGGAAGTCAGCGGAAACTTTTCGGACACGAACAACGGGCTCGCGACGTGGCTTCACGAACACTTAGTCATCTGGGTCTTGGAGTGCTTCTACGAGCCGAACAAGCCCCAGCCCGAGCGCGGTACGAACGCGTAGTGTAACGGTTCGTGTTTGATCCATCAAGAAGACTTGATGTATATTGATGGCGACTCCTCTCGAAACGACATAGGGCCTACAACGATGCGTTACGCGCTCCTCTCGGACATTCACGCAAATCTGCCGGCTCTCGATGCCGTGCTTGCCGAGATTGGGGCGCGCCAGGACATCGCTGGCGTCTACCACCTCGGTGACGTGGTCGGCTACGCGCCCTGGCCGAACGAGACAGTGGATGTGATCCGGCGCGCGGCGATCCAGGGTGTGGCTGGAAATTACGACTCGACTGTCGCCACGCACTACAAGAACTGCGGCTGCCGGTACGAAGACCCCAAACAGGAACAGCTCTCGCACCGCTCATACGAATGGACGCTTGAGCATGTGTCGCCGGAAACGAGCTCGTTCCTTCTAGCGCTGCCATTCCGAATTGACATTCGGCCGTTTGGTGGGCACGTGAGCGGTCCGCGCATGGTGCTCGTGCACGCGCACACGTCGAACAATCTCATCTACGTCGAGGAGTCGCGGCCGGACGCCTTCCTGTCGAAGATGGCCGACGCTGCCGGGCTCGTTGAGGGGGACGTACTGGCGTTCGGGCATACCCACAAGCCGTGGCACCGAGAAATACATGGGGTGCACTTCGTAAACACCGGAAGCGTCGGGCGACCAAAGGACGGAGACTGGCGAGCGGGTTACGCAATCGTCGAGTTCACCCATGATCGCTGCGAGGTCGAGTTCGTTCGGGCCGAGTACGACGTAGACGCAGCAGCGCGAGCCATCATATCGTCCGAGCTGCCGGACGAGTTCGCGACGTTTCTAAAGACCGGCGGCAAGGAATCCCAGCTGACGAGCGCATCAGTACCTGCATCGGTACCTGCAAATGGCTGAGCGACACGCGGAAGCGAGGAGAGAAACCAGCGGCGACGCGACGCTCGTTCGCCAGCTTGTTGCAGAGGCCGTTGGAACAGCATTGCTCGTCATCATCGGCGCGGGCTCTGTCATGGTGGATGCTCTGTCCGGCCAGGCCTTAGGGAGCGTTGGCATCGCGCTCTCCTTCATGCTCGTGATCTTCGGCGTCATCATCGCCATCGGTCACGTTTCAGGCGCGCACATCAATCCTGCCGTGACGGTCGCACTCTGGTCGATACGCCGCTTTCCGGGACGCGCTGTCGCTCCCTATGTCGCTTCGCAATGCATCGGTGCCATCATAGGCGCATTCGTTCTCAGGTGGATGCTCGGCGATGTCGCTTCGGTCGGGGTAACCGTGCCGCACGTTGCAACGGGACCTGCCTTCGCGGTGGAGTTTCTCTTCTCATTCGCGCTCATGTTGGTCATCTCGGCGGCTGCAACCGACGAGCGCGTGCCAAGCGGCGCAGGCCCGTTGGCCATCGGCGGGACCGTCGGCTTCTGTGCGCTTCAAGGCTGGCTCACGGGCGCCTCCATGAACCCGGCGCGCTCGCTCGGGCCCGCTATTGCAAGCGGCGTGTGGATTGCGCACTGGATCTACTGGGCGGCGCCAATCGTCGGCATGCTGTGCGCTGCACAACTTTATGAGTGGCTTCGGGGCGCGAACGCTACTGTGGTGCCGCGCGGAGTTCCCGTAGGGACTGAGGGGCCCATTCGCATTAGTGGTATGGTTCCCGGCGTTGGGCGCGACAGGGACTGATACGCGGCATCCCTAAGCTGAACTAGGAGGCGGACGCGGGTGAGCGACGCCATGCTGCTCAACAGGTTGTCGCCGGGGTGTCGACACGCTCTTCTCAGGACTTAGCCCTTCGCTATTAGGACTCTATAGCCGCCCTTCAGAGTGTCCGCAGTCCAGTTTTCTTCGCCGGTATTGGCCCGGTTACACTACACAGGGCTGGACTGTGCAGAGCTAAATGGTTGTCCTACAAGAGGCACCGGTCGGAATCGAACCGACGAATAGGAGATTTGCAGTCTCCCGCCTTACCACTTGGCCACGGTGCCGAGCCTCGTCCGGCCGAGCGGCGAAAGTTAATCTCGCGCCTCGCGCCGGTGCACCCGGAGCCGCGTTCTCCTCCCTCACCGCTCCATGAGCTGCCGAAGCAGGGCGCGGCTGAGGACATGGCCGCCACTGAATGCGTGGATCTTGTACGCGACGCCTGACGCCGCGAGCACCGCATCCTCGGCCGCGACCATCTCCTCGGTGATCCACTCGTCCCGCTTGCCGTACACGACGTCGATCCGGAGTCCCGGCAGGCGCTCGCCCAGCGCGCGGATGTTGACGTCGGTCGGAATGGCGTGCGACCAGGCCACGAGGTGGTCGATGGTCGCCTTGCCGAGGGCGGCCCAGCGGGCCACCGTCGTCGCGCCCTGTGAGAAGCCGAGGGCGTGGACGGTGAGCATCTCGCGCTGCACTCCTCGCACCGCCAGCTCCTCGAGGATCCGCTCGTACAGCGCGTCGAGATACGTCACTATGTCACCAATCTCCGACTCCCTGTCCTCGCGCGTCATCCACGTCGCGCCGATCCCGCTCGACCGGGTATGGGCCGGCCTGCTGTCGATGTAGAAGCGTGAGAGCGCCTCCGGAGCGACGATCAACCGGCTGTCATCCTCGAACGGGGTGAAAACCGCGAGGAAGCTCGCCGCGAGCTGACTGAAGCCGTGGCACACTATCCAGACATCCCTCACCAGCTCATTGGGGGCGCCGAGCTGGTAGTAGCGAGCGGTGCGCGGGACTGTTATGTGAAAGGGAACGAAATCTGCCATCGTGTGCGTTCGGTCAGGGTAAGCCGGTGAAAGCTCGCTGCTGCCTTGAGCTGGAGTCAATGCAGGCGACGAGCCAATGGGCGTGAGCCCTGGTCCGTCGCGAGCACACGCCAACACCATCGCAAAGAAAACCTCAATTGCCGCTACGTCTCAAGTTGTCGGCCGCACTCGCCGCGGCACTTCTGGTCCTTGTCGTCGGCGCGGCGTCATGGTACGCGGCGCACGAGTCGCGCCTGGCGGCCGAAGCCGTCAATCACACGCAGGTTGTCACTGCGTCGATGGAGAGCACGCTGCTCGCCCTGGTGGACGCCGAGACGGGTCAGCGGGGCTTTCTGCTCACAGGCGACAGCTCGTATCTCGCGCCGTTCATCACGTCGCGGGCGGCGGTTCCGAGCCAGATCGCGCGGCTGCGCGCGCTCACGATAGACAATCCACCGCAGACGCAACGAGTGGACTCGTTGAGCACGATCGCCGACGCCAAACTGGTCGAGCTGGACGAGACCATCGCGCTCGCATCGACGAATCAGCGCGATTCTGCGATGAAGATCGTCTTCACGGGCCGTGGCCACAATCTGATGGACGATGCGCGTGCGCTCATAGGCCGTATGGAAGCGAGCGAGCGCACACTCCTGGCGCAGCGCACCGCAGCGTACAACTCCCGCGGCCTCGCACTCGTCCTCATCGCGTCGATCGGCAGCCTCATCGCCGCTGCGCTCTCGATCTTCACGCTCGCCTGGATTCGCACTGGTGTGATCGAGGTTGAGCGTGCGAAGGACACCATCGAGAAGCAGTCGGAAGAGCTCGCCGGCGAGCTGCAACGATCGCAGGAGCTCACCGAAGAGATCGCGGCTGCGAACGAGGACCTGTCCCGCGCACGCGACGAATCCGAGGAAGCCAAGCAGCGCTTCGAGCAGCTCCTCGAGTCGACCGACGAGGGAGTGTACGGCATCGACGCCGAAGGGCACTGCACCTTCATCAACCGGGCCGGCGCCGCCATGCTCGGCTACACCATCGAAGAGCTGCTCGGCAGAGACATGCACGACGCGATACACGCGCGCCACGTCGATGGATCGCCGTACGAGCTGCCGGACTGCCCAATCTACAAGGCGCTTACGAATGGTGTCGCAGTACGCATCGCCAACGAAGTGTTCTGGCGGAAGGATGGCACAGCGTGTCCCGTCGAATACTCGTCGTCGCCAATCGTGGAAGATGGAAAGTCGGTCGGTGCGGTGATCGCGTACAGCGACATCACGGTTCGCCGCGCCGCGGAAGTCGAGCGCGAGCGACTGATCACTGCGCTAGGACGTAGCAACCAGGAGCTCGATCAGTTTGCCTACGTCACGTCGCACGATCTCAAGGCGCCACTGCGCGGAATCGCGAACCTCTCGCAATGGGTCGAGGAAGATATCGGCGATGCAGCGACCAGCGACGTGAAGCAGAAGATGGATCTTCTGCGCGGGCGAGTCCACAGACTCGAGGCGCTCATCGACGGCATACTCGAATACTCGCGCGCGGGACGAGTGCACTCGCAGGTCGAGACGGTGGATGTGGGCGCGCTGCTCCACGAGATCGTCGAGCTTCTCGCGCCCCCGCCAGAAGTCAGGGTCATCATCGACCCGGGGATGCCCGTCGTGCGAAGCGAGCGCACACCGCTGCAGCAGGTATTCATGAATCTCATCAGCAACGCGATCAAGTACAACAAGCGCCCTGGCGCGACTGTGCACGTCTCGGCGAGCGACGCCGGCAGCTTCTACGCCTTCAGCGTGGCGGATAACGGAGCTGGCATCGACCCGCAGTACCACGAGCGAATCTTCGGTATCTTCCAGACGCTCGAATCGCGCGACAAGGTCGAGGGCACGGGCATCGGTCTCTCGGTGGTCAAGAAGACCGTCGAGGCGCGCGGCGGCACGGTCACAGTCGATTCCGCGCTCGGCCGCGGCGCGACGTTTACGTTCGAATGGCCCAAGGTGGCCGAGGAGAAGATTCACGCATGACACCGGAACGCGTCCTCAACCTCGTCCTCGTCGAAGACGACGAGATCGACGTGATGAACGTCAAGCGAGCTCTCGAGCGAGCTCACGTCACCAACCCGCTCTTCGTCGCGGGCAACGGGCTCGAAGCTCTGGAGCTGCTGCGCAGCGGCTCGGTGCCGCGTGACCGTCGTCTCGTCCTGCTCGACCTCAACATGCCGAAGATGAACGGCATCGAGTTCCTGCGCGAGCTGCGCAAGGACCCGGAGCTGCGCAGCACCCCGGTGGTCGTGCTCACCACATCTGATGATGAGCGCGACAAGGTGAACGCGTACAACCTCAACGTCGCGGGCTACCTGCTCAAGCCGGTCACCTTCGTCAACTTCGTCGACGTGATGGCGGCGCTCAACAAGTACTGGGCGCTCGTCGAGATGCCGGACATCCACTGACCAGCGCTTCGCCAGCGTGACAGCACCCGCGCCGTCGCCACCGATCAGCGTGCTTCTCGTCGATGACGACGAGATAGATCGCCTCGCGCTCAAGCGTGCGCTCGCGCGCGCGGAGCTCGGCGACGTCGATATAGTCGAAGCCGATAAGGCGAGCGTCGCATTCGATGCGATCGCGTCGCGCAGCTTCGACTGCGCGTTCTTCGATTATCGCCTTCCGGACGACGATGGAGTTCAGCTGCTGCGACGCGTGCGTGCCGCCGGAGCGCGCACGCCGGTGGTCCTGCTCACTGGATTCGGCGACGAGCAGATAGTGCTCGACGCGATGAAGGCGGGCGCGAACGATTATCTCGCCAAATCGGCGGTCTCGCCGGAGCGGATCGGACAGGCTGTTAGGGCTGCGCTGAGACTGCGGGCCGCGGAACGCCACGCCGAGATAGCTCACGAAGCTCAGCGCCGCAACGCGGAGCAGCTCCGCAGGCTCGCAGACGCAGCGGTCGCGGTGAACTCGGCGGCAGAGACGAGCGCGATGCTGCAGACGGCGGCGATCCATGCCTGCCTGATCACGAGCGCCGCAGCAGCAACGGTGCGACTCTCGCCGGAGGCGGCTGAAGATCTGGGTGCCAGCAACGCGACGACCTCGTGGTACGCGGCCTCGGGCGAATGCGTCGCTGCGTGCGCTGAACTGTCAGTTAGCGTCCCACTGCCCGGCCGCGGCGGCGCCGACGTGGGTGAGCTCATGCTGTCGCGCTGGCCAAAGCCCGACGACGATGCGGTGATCGTGGGCCAGCTCGCCCGGCTGCTCGCTGGCGCGCTCGAGAACGTGAGACTCTACGAAGCTGCGCAGCGCGCGACGCGAGCACGCGACGACGTGCTCGCGGTGGTGTCACACGATCTCCGCAACCCGCTCCACACCATCTCGCTCAGCTCCTCGTTCCTCGCCGAGATCCTTGGCGACGACGCCGCCGCAGTCGCGCGGCAGCAGACCGAGATCATTCGTCGCGCAGTGGATCGGGCGAACAATCTGATCCAGGATCTTCTCGACGTCTCACGCATGGACGCAGGAATGTTCTCCGTCGATGCGAAAGCGACCGACCCCCGCGGCCTCATCGACGAGGTGATCGAGACGATGCAGCCCGTGGCCGCGGAATCGGGAGTCGCGCTCGAGCGCGGCAGCCAGGCCGAAGCCATGGTGATGGCCGACCATGGGCGCGCGCTCCAGGTGTTCATGAACCTGGTGGGGAACGCGATCAAGTTCACCCGACGCGGCGGAAGCGTCACTCTGTCGTCATCGCTGACCCGCGATCACTCCGTCTGTTTCGCCGTGCGCGACACGGGAGTGGGGATATCGGCGGAGAATCTTCCGCACATCTTCGACAGGTTCTGGCAGGCACGAAACGCAACGCGCGCCGGCGCGGGGCTCGGCTTGGCGATCGCGAAGGGAATCGTCGAAGCGCACGGCGGCAGCATCGACGTCTCGAGCGCTCCCGGCGACGGAACAGAATTTTCTTTCACGCTTCCCGTCGCCTGAGATAGCCGCGCAGCGGGAAGCGCCAACCCCGCCCAGAGCTCGCCGGACGGGTCAGTATGGGTCGATTTAGCGCGATTCTTGCATCGTTCTCGCAGGATCACCCGATGTACACGAGGCAGATACTGGTCTCCTCGTGCAATCGGCCGTCCGCAGAGGTAAAACGATGACTACCGTGACGATGTACCAGAGCAGAGCGGTGTCGAGCGTGTCACGCGAAGGATGGAAGGGTGATGCGCCACGAGGGAAACGGACGGGCGCGGTACGGAGACGAGCGCCGCAAGCATTGCGTGAGCCATCACTTGCAGCGCAGCTACGCGCGCGGTTCGCATCGCTTCGGAGATCGCACGTCGCCGTGGAGCACGCGCTGGCGATGGTCAACATCGAGTTCAACGTCGCGGATCTGTGGACCACTCTCGCGGCGAGCGAGCGGATCGAAGCTGTGAAGCGCGAGATACTCGAGGTATGTCTCGAGTGTTATTTCCCGCAATCGGCGCCGACAGCACACGCAGTCTGAGCTGCCGCTAGCGCACCTGCGGCAGCTCAGCTTCGCGGGATCGCCGCAGTGATGGCATTGCGTGCGTCGTCCATCACTTCGCGGATGTCGCCAGTGTGGCTCCAGAGAATCTTCCCGTCGTGGGAGATGACGAACGTGGTAGGCACGCCAACCAGCGCGTAGCTCTGCTCGATCGTCGCGGTGGGATCATGCGCGATGGTGAAGCCGATGTGGTTCGACGTCACGAAGCGCTGCACGCGCGAGTCGCCGCCGTCGTCCACGCTGACGCCGATCACGCGCACCCCGCGCGATGCGAACTCACGATGAAGTGAGTCGAGCGCGCCCATCTCCTCGCTGCACGCCTGGCACCACGTCGCCCACACGTTGAGAACCGTCGGCGGCTCGACACCACCGACGCTCACGCTCTGACCCGTTAGCGACTTCGCCACGTAAGCAGGGGCCGCCTGGCCGACGACGAGTGGATGGAATGCGCCGGCATCCTGCTTTGCGCTCTGCTTGCTGCACGCGGCAAGCGTCGCGGTCACCGTCGCAGCGAGCAGCACGAGCGGAAATGCTCTGTGTGGTTGAATCATTCGAGCGCTCCGCGACGCACTATTACCTCGGCATCTCCGACGGGATCCAGACCATGCGCCATCTTGGGATTCTTCATCGCAGCCGCTGACGCCGCAGCTGCACGCGCTGCCTGCGCACTCTGCTGCGACCACGCTACCGCGACCGAATCGCCTGACACGCCGATCACAGGGAAGCTCGCCGCGACAGCGGCGCCGCTCAGCGGAAGCCTGACGCCGAAGCTCTTGCCTCCGTCGTCGGACACGCGTACCACGACCTGCGGAATGGCGCGCGTGCCATCATCCCACGCAACTATCACCCGATCAGGTGACGCTATCGCCATCTGAACGTGCGCCGCGCGGGAGAACTGCGCCACTCCGAGCGGTGTCGGCGTTGCGAACGTCTTGCCGCCATCCGTCGAGCGCGAATAGAACACTCCCGCGCTTCCTTCCTTTCCGGTCCACCACGCCACGTGCAGAGTACCGCGCGAGTCGACAGCTATCGATGGACCTGCGTGTGGACATGCATCGACTCGCCAGCCATCGTCGTGGACGCGAACCGGATTGCTCCAGGTCGCGCCGTGATCCGTCGAGCGCGAGACGACGATGTCTCGCTCATTGCCCGAGTAGACGTGTCGCCACGCCATGTACAGCGTTCCATCCTTCGCTGTCGCGAGTGCGGTGCGGCAGCAAGGACACGCCTCGCCCTGATCGACGCGGAGTCCGGGCGTCCACGTCGCACCGCCATCGGACGACCGCGTGATCCACGACGCAGACTTCGAGTGCCCCTGCATGTTCATCGCGCCGCCCGCGGACATGTCCATTCCATCCATCGCTGATGCAGACGCGGCAGCTCCGCGCGACGTCGAATCGCTGTCGGGAGCGCCGAGCCACGCGACGTAGACTGTGTTGTCCGGAGCAACGTGAAGCGCGTCGAAGCTGTGCGAGCCGAAGACATCCGCGCCGGTCACGGTCACGGGTGCGCTCCAGCTCACGCCACCGTCGGACGATTTGACGAGACGCAACGCGGAGAGCGGGAATCGCTTCCCGGGAACGACCTTCCCGACGGTGTAGATCGCGTACAGCGCTCCACTCGGCGAGTACGCCAGCTTGGGCGGTGATTCACCGTGCGCCTCGACTGGACCGAGTGAGTCGCGCAGCTCGACTGGAGCGCGCCCGCTCACCGAGACGTACAGGCGACCGTCCGTTCCTCCGGCGGGCGCCGACACCCACGCGACAGCGCGCGCGCCTGTCGGAGACACGGCGAACATTGGTGCGGTGCCGACTGACGTCGTCGCACTCAACGTGTCAGCCTGTCCGAAGCGCGCCGTGGCGCCGCTGTGGCCGCCGCAAGCGGAAAGCGCGGCAACCGAGAGGGCCGCAAGAAGGATCACGCGTGATGTGCACCGCGTGATGGACGATGATGCAGTGATGAACTGCGCGCTACAGGTCTATGACTGCGCATGACTCAGAATCTCCGCCGCAGTCCGCCAGTGATGGCGCGCGGCATTCCGAGCGTCGTCGAAGCGGCGCTGGTAGTTGAATTGTCGGAGTATTTCACGTCGGTCAGATTGACGACGGCTGCGTAGAGCTCGAGCGACGGCGTCGCCTGCCACGACGTGCTCAGATTGACGAGGGTGAATGCCGGCTGCGGGATCGTGTGGTTCACGTCGAGATACATCGCGTCGTCGTGACGGAGCTCGGCGAAGCTGCTCCACCGCGGCGAGATCTGCCACGTGACGCCGAGCGTCGCGAGGTTCTTGGGGATCGCACCGAGCTGAGCGTTGACAGGATCTCCCGTCGTCGTCTCCGTATAGTGGCTGTCAGTGTACGTATACCCCCCGTTCACCGTGACGCTCCGCATCGGACGCCAGGCAGCGGTAAGCTCGAGCCCACGCGACACTGCATTCTGGCCGTTCGTGTTGAAGTTCACGTTGGAAGGACAATTGGCGAGCGTAGCTCCGCACACGGCGATGACCGCGGGCGGCGCGGTAGCCGCGCTCGTGATCTTGTAGGATGCGATGAGCGCGTCGGTAAAGTAGCGGAATACAGTCGCGCCAACTGTGAGCTCTCGCGAGGCGAAATCACCACCGAGCTCGGCGCCCGTCAGAGTCTGTGCAGCAAGTTGAGGGTTGGCGATGGTTATGGACGTGCTGGACGAGAACGAGCGGTACAGGTTGTTGAGCCCGGGCGCGCGGAACGACTGGTACGCGGCACCACGGAGTGAGAATCCGCCACCCACGTCGTAGCGCGCCGACACGCTGGGATCGAACTTCCCCTTCGTGGAGTTGGCGATGGGGCCCCCCGAAGTGATGCCGGCAACTCCGTTGCTGTACTTCGTCTGCTCCGACACTCCGCTCGTGTTCTTCCAGTAATCGTAGCGCGCGCTGAGCGTGAGATCGAAGCGGGGAATCGGCGCGAGCGCGATCTGCGCGAACGCGCCGACGAACTGCTGCGCACCACGCCCGTAGTTCGTCCGATTGATCGTGGCGCTCGAGACATCGGTGGTCGTCGGCTTGTTGAAGGTGGTGGCGTTGTCCTCGCCGGAGATGCCGCGGTAGTCAACCCCGCCCTGAACGTTCGACACGAATCGCAGCGGCGCGATCTTCGAGATTGCGACCGAGCCGCCGAGCTCACGCGAGGGGTTGATGTCGTGCGAGTTGGCGTACTGGACGAGCGGTGCGGTGGTCGCGGTGGTGTTGCAGCTCGCCACCGAAGCGAGATAACATCCCGCGCCATTCTCCTTGTCGAAGCTGAGGTACTGCGTCCACGCCCTCACATCGATCCGGCCGCCATCTCCGAAGAATTGCGTCACTCCGGCTGCAGCGTCGGGACTCTTCTGCAGGTTGGTTCCGTATCGATACCCTCCGATGTCCTCATTCTGCGTGTGATAACCGGCGCGAAGAAACGCATCGAGCGTCGCCGACGGCGTGTAATACGCCGCGACTTCGCCGGTGGCATTGCGCGCCGACGATGCCCCCTTACCGGGCACGGCACCGAGGTACTGCGCTGGCGTCGTCTGGTAGCCGTTGGTGTTCATGATGTCGCCGTAGACGCGAAAGGCGAGCGCGCTGGATGCTACCCAATTCTTCGAGATCGAGGCGTTGGTGGTATTGAGCGACTGGTAGCTGACGTCGAGCAGGCCGCTATCGTCGGTAGGCTTCTTGGTGATCACGTTCACGACGCCCGTGACCGCGAGACTTCCCCACAGACTCGAGCTTCCGCCGCGCACCACCTCCACCCGATCGATGGACGAGAGCGGGACCTTGAACCACTGCGTGGTGCTGTAGAACGGATCGTGGATCGGAATTCCATCGAGCAGCACGAGCACCGTGCTGTTGGTGATGCCACGCATCCTCGTCTGGTTGCCCGTAGGGTCGGTGGCGTAGAACGGGGCGCCGGACATATTGAAGCTGGGCACGTCGCGCAGAAGCTGATCGAGCGTCTGCGTCGGAGATTTGGTGATGTCGGCGCGGCTGACGACGGTGGTGAAGAGCGGCATGTGCGCCAGCGTCGTCGGCGCTCGAGTCGCGGTGACGACTACCGCCGCGAGGTGTCCCGCGCGCACCGAATCAGCGCGGTGTACGCTGTCGCGCAAGATCCGAGTGTCGTATCCGCGTTGTATCGCGCGTTGTATCAGCCGCAGGACGGGCCATCGTATCGCGTACTGTGTCACGCGGTGTCGTCTGAGCTGGCGCGACTGACGGGCGCAGCGATAACGCCGCCAGCACCGCGATGAGCGGCAGTGTCGTGACGCGCGGATGTCTGATCGTTCCGGAGCCGCAGTGCATTGACTGAGTGGTTGAGTGTCGTGGCGTGCGTGAAGCGGCCACAGCGGTGCTCACGCAATGTGAGCGGCTGTGCCGGATACATCTCCGCACGTACGACGGTCAGTGCCGATCGGGGTGGCTGGTAGTCGGACGCTCCGCGCAGCCGCGTGTCGGCGCCAGCGTCTCACATCCCCAGCGTGCGCGAGCGCAACATCGCTCGCTCCGCGCCTCAATTCTGTCGAGTGCGGTCAGGCGACCGCTGGCGGCCCGTTAGCGAAGGGGTGAGCGAACCTCACCCGGAGGGTCTTCACGACGACCGGCTGATGAGCCACCGCCGCCACGGTCAGCATCGGGAGCTGCGCGATCCCCGGCGCGGCCGGAGGAATTACCACTACCAATGCACAGCAGCAACGGCTCACGCAATCGCTGCAGTCCGGAGCTTGGGCGGGCGTCCTGTGCGATGGCATCTTCATTCCGCCCATCGCCATCCCATGCTGGTGCGGCGTACCAGACGTGGGGCCGGCTCTGGATCCAGCATGCGCCGCGCGATCCGACGCAGTCGGGCAGCACGAATCCATCGTCATCGGGCGCGAGAGCGCGAAGACGAACCACAGCCCCCATAGGGCCGCTACGGATCGGTACCAGAGTGTACGGCGCACTTTCTGAAACGTAGTCACGGAGGGACCGCGACGCGATCTGCACCTTCTGTCACGGCGGCTTGCGCGACAACTTATGGCAGCCGGAGACCCACTTCAGGAGTTGCCGTTGAGCTCGACCGCAGCGCACACCCCGCCCAGCATTGCGCTCACGCCGCCAGCCGCGGCCCCGTATGGCGACAGCGACGAGCGACACGATCGGAAGACGATACCGCCGCTCCGCTCCCGCATCGACGCCGTCGACGTCCTCCGCGGAGTCATCATGGTCCTGATGGCGCTCGACCACGTGCGCGACTACTTCGGCAACGCCGCCATCAGCCCGACCAATCTGGCCGCGACCACGGCGCCGCTCTTCTTCACACGCTGGATCACGCACTTCTGCGCGCCGGTCTTCTTCCTGCTCACCGGCACCGGCGCATATCTCGCTCGCCGAAGGAGATCGACTCGCGACCTATCGATTTTCCTTCTGACACGCGGCATCTGGCTCATCTTCCTCGAGCTTGTCGTCTTCAGATGCCTCATCGTACAGTTCAACTTCGACTACCACACCACCATCCTCACGGTCCTCTGGTCACTTGGCTGGGCGATGATCGTGCTCGCGGCGCTGGTCCATGCTCGCCCAGCGGTCGTCACGGCGTTCGGGTTGGTCATGATCGCGGCCCACAATCTTCTCGATCCGATCAGCGCCAACACCTTTGGCGCGCTGGCGCCGGTCTGGTCGGCGCTCCACTCGCCGAACATCATCTTCTCGCACGGCGATCATATGGTGTTTGCCGCGTACCCGCTGATCCCCTGGGTCGGTGTCACCGCGGTCGGTTACGGACTCGGACAGGTGTACGCCTGGGACGCGACGCAGCGACGGCGCTTCCTGACGAGAGTGGCGTCGTGTGCTCGCTCCTCTTCGTGGCGTTGCGCGCGATCAATCTGTACGGCGACCCGTCACGCTGGTCACATCAGAGCTCTGCGCTGTTCACGGTGCTCTCGTTCCTCAACACCACCAAGTACCCGCCGTCGCTCCTCTTCCTGCTCATGACGCTCGGCCCGTCGATGCTGCTTCTCGCCGCGGTCGATTCGGGCACTCCGACGCTGTTGAGGCCGGCGGTGATCTTCGGCAAGGTGCCGATGTTCTATTTCCTGCTGCACTTCCTGCTCATCCATCTCATCGCAGTCGCCGTTTGCTACGCACGCTACGGCGGCATTCACTGGATGTTCGAATCACCGGACCTCGCGCACTTCCCCATCACTCAGCCGGTAGGATGGGGCGTCGGCCTCCCGGTCAGCTACGCGATCTGGGTGATCGTCGTCGTGGCGCTGTACCCGGTGTGCCGCTGGTATGCGGGGCTCAAGCAGCGGAGCAGAAATCCTTGGCTCAGCTATCTGTGACCCGCTTGCAGGCTGGCGATCGCGCGCACTGATCTTCTGTGCGCCGATCGCCAGCCAACCACAATCTGCTGGTACCGCTCAGCGACGGCGCCGCCGCACGAGCGGGACGAGCGCCAACAGCCCTGTTCCAATGAGCGCTACCGAGCTCGGCTCGGGCGTCGTCGTCGTGGTCACTATCGCATTGATGCCGCGATTGTTGTTGATCGGAATCGCGAGCCCGCGCCCCGCTGCATCGCCCGTGTTGTCGAAGATGAGCTGATACATGTTGGGCGGGATGTCCACGAACTCATTCGGTGTCCAGATGAGATGGCTGATGTCGCCGTTCGTCGTCGATGTGGTGACGTTTCCGGTGATGGTGCCGGCAAAGTTGCCCGTCCCACCCATCGGCTCCGTCTGGTTCACGACGAGCGTGAAGAACACGCTGGTCGGCGACGACGCTGTCGTGCCGGTACTCGTGAGCATGAAATTGCCGAAGCTGATCGTGCTCCCAGAACCGATGTTCGACCCGGTCGTGCCAGTGAACAGCAGACTGTAGCCGTTGGTCGCGCATGTCGCTGTCAAAGCGGCTGTCCCGCTGCAGCCGGTCGCGCTGCTAGTGAAGAATCCCTGCGTGTTGAAGGCGGTCACCTGCGCACCAGCAACTGACGCGCTCATCGCGGTCGCTGCGCACAGCGCCGCGACGAGTTTCGTACGGACGAATTTCGTGCGCTCAAGCACTTTCATCAGCTTTCTCTCCAGTAGGATCTCGAGCCAGCGCGTCCCGCTGAACACGATGCGCGCGGAACACTCATGGTTCCGCATCCGAGAGCGGCATACGGCGTGCCTTCTAGCGGCGAAACCGTCGTCACAGCGCGTGATAAGCGTCGAGTGCTCGACTCAAGCGGCAGCGTTCGCGACAGCAGCGGAGCAGCATCGCGACTCACGGAACAATCGACTGTCTCGATTCCGTACCGTCAGTCCAGATTCGTGACAGCATCGCGACGACGTCGCGGCAACGCGCACGCTCGACCACCGCAGATATCGTTTGTGTACGGCACGCGAGATATCGCGAGCCGGCGCAGCTAGCGGTGCCGCTCCACTCCCACCTGGCGGCAATACTCCAGCACGGGGCATTCCGAGCACTTCGGCGACTGCCCCGTGCAGACGTGCTTCCCGAATGGCACGAGTAACCGGTTGATCTCGATCCAGTATTTCTTCGGAAGCTTGGCCTCGAGTGCGTCCCGGGTCTCCTCCGGAGTCTTCGTCGCGACGTAACCCCAGCGGTTGGTCACGCGATGGACGTGGATATCGACGCTTATCGCGGACTTGCCGCACGCAACGCCGAGCGCGAGGTTGGCGCACTTGGGCCCGATTCCTCTGAATGACGTCAGTACGTCGAAGTCGCAGGGGAGATCGCCGCCGAACTCCTCGGTGACGCGCACCGCGGCGTCGCGGATCTGACGCGCCTTTGCCTCGTGAAAGGTCGCTGGATGGATCAGCTCGTCGATCTCGCCCACATCCATGCGCGAGATCGTCTCGGCGTCCGGCGCTCGCTCGAACAGCCTTATCGACGCGGGCAACGACACTTCATCGAGTGTGCGGATCGAGATCATGCACGCGACGAGCTGTTGGAAGACGCTCGAGTAGCCTTCGTCGCGCAGCGCGAACATCGCCGCGTCCGCAAACTGCGCTACCGACTTGCGGACGCGACCCAGCACCGCGCCTACGTTGAACGGCTTCTTGGGTGAGGTGGACGCCACGCCGTCGGTCGAAGCACCAAGAATGCCACTCGTCCGCCTTCGCGCCCGGAGGCGTAGATTCCACGCATGCTGCTTGGCCCTGTTTCGACCGACCTCTGGGTTCCTGGAGTGCCGGTGATCGAGAAGGTCATCCGCTCGATCATCGTCTACTTCTTCCTGGTCGTCCTCCTGCGAGTGGCAGGAAAGCGGACGCTCGGCCAGATCACCTCGTTCGACCTGGTCGTGCTCATGGTGCTCTCCAACACCGTGCAGAACGCCATCATCGGGAATGACAACTCGCTCATCGGCGGCCTCATCGGCGCCGCGGTGCTGATAGCGCTCAACTACGCGGTCGTCTGGTTTCTCTTCACCCACAGGAAGGCCGATCATGCCGTGGAAGGTGGGAGCACCATCCTGATGCGCCACGGCAAGTTCATCGACGACAATATGAAGAGGCAGCTCATCACGCGTCCCGAGCTTCTGTCCGCCGCGCGGCGCCAGGGAATCGACAAGCTCCACGACATACGCGTGGCACGGCTGGAGATAGGTGGCGCCGTCACCTTCGAGCTGGAGAGCCCCACCGAGCAGGAGCGACGCATCACTGACATCGCGAGCCGTCTCGAGCGAATCGAGAACATTCTCCTCGCGCTCACTCCCGTCGCCGTCGCCGATCGCGACCGCGCGGCACGCGACGACGCGGCGAGCGCCCCAGCTCCCGCCACTCACGACAACACATGAAGATCTGGCACGGACGCCACGCAGGACCGCTCATCATGGTCTGGGTCGTAGCGCTCATCCTGTGGGCGATTCTCCGCTACGCCGAGGACGTGCAGCCGGCGATGGGAGATCTCTTCTTTCCGATCTACGCGATCATCATCGCCGCGGCGCTCTTCGGCACGTTCAAGTGGTTCCGCGCACGCGCGAGGGACGGCGCGAGCGATCGTCGCCGTCAGGACCGCCGCCGTTCGGACCGTCGCGACGACCTCGACTCCGTGCCGTGACGACGTAGTAAACCAGCGGGCCGAGCAGCACTCCGACGAGCGAGCCGAGCAGCGCGGGAGCGGCGTAGTCGCCATCGCGCGCTCCAAACGCTATCACCATGGCGAGTACCACTACGGGAATCACCGCCAGCACGGTCACGCCCGCCGTGCCGGTCGGGATGCGGAACGCACCTCGAAGATTCGGCTCGCTCCGCCGGAAGTGGATGAGCGCCGCGAATTCCAGGAACAGCGCCAGCGAGTAGAGCACCACGTCCGCGACGACCAGCTCTGCGAATGGGAGCAGCGCGAACACGGAGTAGCACACTGCGCTCACTATTACCGCCGTGCGCGGGACGCTGCGCTCGTCGAGTCTCGCGAGCGGCGCGGGAAGCACCCCGTCGATCGCCATCGCGTAGGGGATGCGCGAGTATGACATGAGGAGAGCGTTGAATAGCGCTATCGCGCTCACCATTCCCCCAAGCGCGAGGAGTATCGCTATCACTCGTCCGGCGCCGCCGCCGACCGCGGCGATGGCGATGTCGGGCCAGCCGCCGTCATGCCACGCGCGCCAGTTGCTCGCACTCAGCGTCGTGCGCGAGCGGAATCACGTACGCCAGCGCCACGAGCGGGAGTGCGCGGGCGAGCGCGGCGGGGTAGCTGCGCGACGCATCCACCACTTCGCCCTCCACGGTCGAAGGGTTGTCCCACCCTACGTAATTCCAGAGCGCGATCGAGATGCCGACGCCGAGACTCCCCGTCACACTCTTTCCGGGCGCCGTGAATGGGTGCCACGGGTAATGAGCCATGTGCGGCAAAGCGCCCACTGAGAGAAGCAGAAACGCGGCTAGCACGAACCCGCCCGCGATCATCGACACTCGTCCCACGCGCAGCGATCCGCGGAGGTTTACGGCCGCGGCGCCCCATATCACCGCGAGCGAGGTGAGCCATCTGACCTCGCGCGACAGTCCCGGGAAGAAGAACGCCGCGTACTGGTTGAACAGAACGGGATAGATCGCCATGTCGACGAGCGAGTAGAGCCACGTCCACCACCCGTTCTGGAACGCCCAGAACCTCCCGAACGCGCGACGGACCCACGCGTAGTAGCCGCCCTCTTCCGGAATCATGCTCGCCAACTCGCCGACGATGAGGACTTCGGGAACGGACCACACGATCGGCACCGCAACCACGATTGCTAGCGCGAGTCCTGGCCCGACCGACGTGACGAGCGTCTCGAGCGAGTAAGCGCCGCCCGACACGCTGAAGAACATGACGAAGACGAGCGGGAGCAGGGTGAGCGTGCGGCGCAGCGCGGCGCGCCGCACATGATCCCCATCACCATCCCCATCACCGTGCGCGGGCATATACCTCGACCCACGGCGCTGACCAGCCGTGCTGTACCACGCGCTCGCCCTGCTTTACTAATCGCTCCTCGATCGCGCCGAACGTGGTGGTCCATTCGTCGGCTATCGGAACCAGCGTATCCCCATACACCGTCACGATCTCGAAGCCGCCTTCTTCGAGAAGGCGTGACGTCGAGCGCTCCGTGAAGCCCTGCCGGTAGGGGAAGCCGAGCAGGTTGTTGTGCGCGAGAAGCCGCTCCGCCAGTGCATCGAGCGGACCGTGAAGCCTCGAGCGCCACTCGGCGTAGAAACTGCCGTTCGGCACGCGCACTACCAGCAGTCCGTCATCGCGAAGCAATCGCCGCGCAGCAGCTACCGCGCTCCGCGAATCGTAGAGCTGCTCGAAGGTGTTCCAGATCGCCACTGCATCGAGAGGCGCGGGAGCGACGACGTCCTGAATCTCGCCCTGCGTCACGCGGAAACCCTTGCTCATCGCGAACGCCGATGCAGGCCCGCTCACGTCCACCCCTTCGAACGTCCAGCCGTCGTCTCGCGCAGCGGTGAGGAAGCCTCCGACGTAACTCCCCACTTCGAGCCCGCGGCCACGCCGACCAGCGATCTCGGTGAGGCGCGCCGCCTGCGCGCGGTACGCTTCGGCCTGCGTGCTGAGCAGCGACTCGAGAACTTCGCGAGATGGCGTCCCTGCGTCGTACGCGCTATCGAGCGACTCGCGCCGCTCGCGCGGATTGCGGTAGACATGGTCGCACTCGCTGCAGCGCGCGAGCCTGAGCGGCGGGTCCTGCGAGAAGGCGAGTCTGTCGGTGAGGCTCTCTGGTGGGACGCCTTCGCGAAGTCTTCGCTCGTGAAACTCCCACAGCAGCTCGACTTCCGCCCGGATCGCCTCGCGATCAGCCAGCTCGACGGACTCCGCAGAGTCGCAGACGGGGCAGCGCGTGAGCTCGTACGTCGTGGTACTCACGCGGCGCTACTCACGCTCGCGCACGAGCGCGGTGGTGACCACTGCTCGCGACTTACGAGGTCGGTTCGGCGTGAATCTGCGACAACTGCTCGTTCACCCAGGTGAGCGACTTGGTGTACAGCCACGGGAGCTGAACCGGGAGCACGCCGATCGCGGCGCAGCGGCCTTCCACTTCATCCCAGTCGCCGCGCTGATACGCGTCCGCGAGGAGCAGCGGTCCGCCGTAAGGCCCGGTTCCCTCCATCACCGCCTGCCGGATCTCTTCCGACACTGCCACGCGAGCAAGGACGTCTCGCATCGGCATGCGTAGCAGCACGTCGAGCATCGAGAACAGTCCAGCCATGAAGAGCGCCTGCGAGTTCCTGCACGTGAGGGCTCGACTCCGCGATCAGCTCGCACAGCCGCGCACGCAGCAGCGCCTGATACACGAGCTGGTCGTGCGGCCCGTTCCCGGAGATCATCGACGACACCGTGAGCAGCGCGAGCCAGCGGTAGATCATCTGGCGCCCCACCATTCTTATCGCGTAACTGATGGAGTCGATTCCACGGCCGCCGACTGCCGCGCTGTTCACAATGCGGAGAAGCTTGTACGTCAGCGTCGGATCGGACCTGAAGCCCTGCTCCACGTCCGACTCCGGAGTCTCAGGATCCCGCAGCATGTTGAGGAGCTGCAGCATCGCCGCTTCACCAACCTGGATCTCCTTTCGCCCTATCAGCTCCGGACGCTGGTAGAAGTATCCCTGAAAGAGATCGAAGCCCATTCGCTTGCACGTCTCGTGCACCTCGCGCGTCTCCACGCGCTCGGCGAGAAGCTGAAGCTTGAACCTTCGCAAGCGCTGAACCGTGCGCTCGAGCGCAGCCACATCCGCGTGCATGACGTCGAGCTTCACCATCGACACGGTGTGCAGCAGCGTGTCGGACGATGAATCGTCGACGTAGTCGTCCAGCGCGATGCGATAGCCGCGGCCCGCAAGCCGACGGCACGCGCTCACCACCGGCTCGTCGTTGCCCACGGTCTCGAGCACCTCGACCACTACCTTCGCCGGCGGGAGAAGCTCGACCTGTCCATTGAGGATGAAGTCGCGCGTGCAGTTGACGAACGCGAGCTTGCCGTCAGTCAGCTCGTCGAGACCGATGTCGAGAAACGAGTGGATGACGGTGTCGGTGCACATCGCATCGGCCGCCGCGCCCTGCGCCGTCGTGGACGACGCAGTGTCACGGTACAACAGCTCGTAACCAGTGAGCTTGTCGTTCCGATCGAAGATGGGCTGACGCGCGACAAAGACATCCATCATCGCGCAACAATAGGGCTAAACGGGTGTCTGGCGCCAGAGCCATTATCGCTCGACGCCACACTCCGTCACGTCACGCCGCCGAGCGCCGCTCAGAGCGGTTCGACGTCGAGCTTCGCATCGCCGCGAAAAGGCCACCGACCGCGCGGATCACGCGCTCGTTGCCTTCGCGGATGAGTGCCGCGAGGATGTGCTTGCACACCTTGTCGCGCCAGAGGTGGTCACCGCAATCGCAGCGCGGATGCGACGACGTGTACAGATCGACCCAGTGGTCCTGATCCCCACCAGCGATGCGGTAGCGCCCGTCGCCGGCCTTCTCCGCTACGAGCCCGAGCGAGCGCGCGAGGCGGTCCGTATCGACGCCTCCAGCGGCGTCGAAATCGATCATTACGGTCGGAGTTTGAGGCTGTGTCTGAGAAGAGTTAAATGCTTGCATATCAATCACTTAGGGTGTAGTGATGATACACTCGATATCACAATTAGTTTCGCCCCCGAGGGTCCTCGAACGTGCGTTCAGTCAGCGCGCAGCACTCACGAACATCATGGGGCCAGTCGGGGCGTCCACGCCGCCCCCAGGCTCGTCGGTCACGGCGACGCGACGCAGCATCCCGGGCGGGATGTCCAGCTTTCCGGTCATCGTCACGGAGCCGGAAGAGTCGGGACTGAAGGTCCCCACCGAAACGGGCTGCGGATTGTCGCGCCTGATGACCCAGAGCTGGTAGGTGTGTCCTGGAGCGGGCTGGCTCACGTGGGATGCGTACATCGTCCACTGCTTGGTTTGCTGGTCCCAGAACATGCGCGCCATCGGCTGCGCCGACGCGTAGCTCACCAGATCGATCACGCGCGTGTGCATCCCGGTGAGCGCACCAATGATACTGTCCTTCTGCACAACCGAGGCGCGAAGCGACGCGATCTGACGCTGGAGGGACGAATCGCGCGAGACGGCGACGTTGCGCTGCTGGGTGTGTGCAGACGATACGCGCCAGATCGCACCACCGATGGCCGCGATCGCAATCAGCGCAGCAAGGGTGAGAATCACAGCTGCGCTCCGCCCTACCCAGCTCGCGCGACGCGCGGGAGGAATGGAATACTGGCCGGTCGGTCGGCGCTGGGGTGAGGCCGCGCGCGCCTGCTCCACGACACGCGGCGTAACACGGCTGGAGCTTCGCTCGGGCCTTAGCAACTCCGCCGGAGGGTGATGTCTGACCAACGGGACGTCCTGCGCGGCTCGAAGCCGCGCGCGTGATGAGGCGCGATCTCATCCCGGCCGAACGTCCGCGATTGATCGCTACGGTTGGTGCGAGATACGAGAGGTCCGCGACGACGGTCTGCATCTCCGATAGATCATCGGCGAGCGCAGAATCGCTCGCAGCCTCACCCACCAGCTCGAGCTCCTCGTCCTGCGTGAGCGCACCGAGCGCCGCCGCGCCGGTGTCGGATTGCCGCTCGGAGTGCGGTGAGCCCTGGCCGCGTGCGTCGCCGTTCGCCGCCTCGCGCGATGAGTCATCGGCGTGCATATCGTCGTGTGGCATGTCGTCAGCGGAGCTCATGCGCGTCCCTCCCGCAGCGACATCAGTCTGTCGCGCAGCTTATGCATGCCGAGTCTCATGCGCGTCTTGATGGTGCCCAGTGGCTCACCGAGGGACGAGGCGATCTCCGACTGGCTGAGTCCGCCGAAGTACGCAAGCTCGATGGCGCGGCGCTGATCGCGCGGAAGCTCGGCCAGTGCGCTATAAACCAGCGCGCGTCGCTCAGCGCCTTCAGCGTCCGCGGATGGGTCGGCTGCAGGATCGCTGAAGGTGGCGACGTCGGTCTCGGTGTCCTCGCGCTGCCGGCCATGACTGCGCATGCGATCCAGTGCGCGGCTGCGTGCGATGGTGATCACCCACGTGCGTACCGTGCCGCGCGTTCCGTCGTACGTTGGGGCGCGTTGCCACATCTGCCAGAACGCCTCCTCGACGACGTCCTCGGCCTCGTCCGCATCGTTGAGAAGCTGCATCACGAGAGAGTAGGTAGCACCGACCCACCGGTCGTAGAATGTGGCGAGCGCGCTCTCGTCGCCATCGGCCATGCGCGCGACCAACGCCGCGTCATCGCCTGGTGCGGCCGAAGCCGCACGTGTCTGATACGCCGTCTCTCCCTGTGACGGATTCATCCGGTTAATCTACCGGCCCGAACGCAGGCATGGCGTGAGCGCGCGCCGCGCTGCGTACAGCCGCAGCGCGGGCTGAAATCACGCCGAAAAACGGTTGCGTGTGGCAGGAGCGCGGCGTCCTTTCCGAGAGCGGTAGGCAGGAATGCGCCGTCGAGTGCTGCGCGATTCACGTGAAGGAGCACGTTAGTGTCGAAGACTCTCGCATTGTTGCTATCGTTCGTTGGTGGATCCATCGGTTGGTGGATCGGCGGCCTCATTGGAACGATGTCCGCCTTCATGCTCTCGCTGGTCGGCACCGGGCTCGGTCTGTACATCGGAAGACGGATCGCCACAGAGCTGTTCTGACGCATTGATTCGGTAACACTCGCGCTGCGCGACCCCCCGCGCAGTTGCACGGCGCCGCTTATGTTCGGCGCATGACACGAATCGCACTGCGCGCCGCCGGCTTCCTCGTCCTCACCGCCTGCTCTACTGGCCGAAGCGAGGCGCGCACCGCTGAAGTGAGTGTGACAGCGGAGTTTCGAGCGGATGGTTCGTGCACCGTCAGCGTGGACGGCGCGCAGCTGTACGGTGTTGGCGACGGAGCGCGCACGATCTTCCTTCACGCGCGCGCGGTGAACATTGCTCCCGCCGGTTACGAGCTTCACGAGCTCTGGTGCGCGCCTCCATCCGACGGCGAGCCGGAGCTTCCCGACACTCCCGGCGGCCGCGCGTTTTTCGTCAGCCTCTACGCGCATCCAAGTGCGATACCTGCCGCGGGAAGCTACACCATTGCGCGGAGCATTCCTGAAGCGGGTGAAGCGGCGACTCATGCCAACGTCGTCGTGTACGATCCCGCGCACGTCCCCGCGAGCACGCAGCCGTCGCGGTACTATCTCACCGGAATCTCCGGCACCGTCACGCTCGCGAGCACCGATAGCAGTCACGCGGTGGGACGCGTCAATACGCGAGCGGTGGTGGAGCGTGGAAGATGATCAGAGCCCGGCGACGTTCATTGTCCCACGATCTTCATCCCTTTCACATCGTCCGGAGCGTCGTACAACTCGGCGGCGGTGAAAGGAAGCATCCTGAGCTGAAACTTGTTGAGCACGAGCGGAAGTGTGCGCCGGATCGACACGTGTCCGATATCTAGCACCGTGGCCATGGCGTCGTTCTGGTGACGCATCGCCTCCTTGGTGGAGTAGTCTGAGCCGAGCGAGACGAGGTAGTCGGCGAACGCGCTCAACACCGAGTCGCGAGGGGGTAGATAACGCGCCTGTTCCGCCTTGAGCGCCTCGACCTGGTCACGTGTCAGCATGAGCGAATCTGTTAGTTGGAGTATCTCGTCGTACGGGTCCGGGACTACTCGGGCGTAGGCTTGGATGAACTCGCTCTTGGAGAGTGGCTTGTCGGTCCGTCCCCTCCGCCCGTGATTGGCCATGACCTCGAGATATTGCTGAAAGGGGCGGGCTCAGCGAGACCGAGAAATCGAGAGTGATCCGGAATGGCGCGCGAATCGTCGTCGCCGATGGTCGTGTGTCGCCGAAGCGCGGATTCACCTCATATATGAAGCGGTTGGCCGACGGTTCGAATCCCCGAACGTTGTAGAGCACCGGGTTGGGAAATGCCGCTGTTCCCCAGCCATGGAGATTGTTCACGCCGTGAATGAGCTGGTCAAGTCCGCCGAGCGGGTTCACCAGCTGCGAGAGTGATGTGGGTACGGTTGCCGGTCCGCGGCAGCTTGACCCACGTATCGAGCTGCATGTTGAGCGATGCCGTCCACGGTCCCGTGCAGCTATTGCGACCCGCCGCGTGGCCAAGCTGCGCGGTGAGACAATCCTTCACGTTGGACTGCGCGTTGGCGAGCAGCGACCGTGTTGCCGCAGCGAGCGCGGGGTCGGCGGTCTCGGATGGGTCGAAGATGAAGGCCCGATCGTTCACGAGGCCGTCACCGTTCACGTCAGCGCCCACCATCGGCGTGAACGGGAGGCCCGACTGGAGGCGTCCGAACAGCGTGAACGTGAACCGCCCCACCATGACGCCGCCCTGCACCACGAGCTGATGTCGCACGTCGAAATCGCCGCGCGCCCATTCGCGGGTCGCAGGTGATCCGAAAGTGTTCTCATCGAAGCCGCTTGCGAGCGCCCTACTGCCCGCGAGTGTGTAGCTGAGGGAGAGCAGCCAAAGCTGAGGCAGTTGCGGAGTCACCGTGAGCGTCGCGCGTCGATCGTACGACCGGAGCGTCGAGATGTTGTCGAAGACGTGGCCGAACTGCTGGACTCGTCTCGCATCAGCCGTCGCGACCGCGCCACTCTGCGCGACGACGCTCGACGGCGCGACGAATACTTCGCGACCCTCATCTGATGTGGTGAACCGCGGCGCGCCGGAGAAATTGAGATCGGTCTGACCCGGCTGATTCAGGTTGAGCGAGTAAGTACCCTCGATGTTGTAGTCGATTTGGTGGAACGTCGAGGCGTACCCGAGGTTCCCGCGCCAGCTTCGCGCCGCGGTGTAATGCGGATCTACTACAGCTACGCTCGGCGCAACATCTGCGAGCGCGGGCGACACGCCGGCGGTGAGACACTGGTCGGGTATCGATGCCGGACTGCTGAGGTACTGCTGCCAATCCGGCATCGGCGTCGCGGCGCCGATGCAGCTGATCGTGCGCTGTCCCGTCGGCAATCCTGTGAGCGCGGAAAGCCGTGACAGAAGCGTTGCCGGAAGCATCGTGCGAAACTCGCCGATGCCTCCGCGCAGGTATCCCGTTGGACCTATCCCGAAATTCCCGAACGAGAGTCCGCGGTTCGGCCGCCAGTCGCCGCGCGTCCAGCTGAAGCCTAGCCGCGGACTCACTGCGAAGAGTGTTGGGAGCGTGATCGGTTCGTACGCCGAACGCGGATTCCACCGCGGGGTTGTACGCTGGCGCGCCGAGGAAGTGGTTTGCTTCGAGTCGTAAGCCGTAGATCAGCGCGAGCGCGTCGGACTTCTTCCAGGAGTCGCTCGCCGCGAGAAAGCCGTTCCACTCGCGGCCGCTCTGATCAGGCGTGTACAGAGTACGAGTGAAGCTCGAAGGCGTATTTGCAGCGACGTCCGCGAGCGAGAGGAACTGAAAACTGCCGAGCGCGTTGGGGTTGGCGCTCTGAGTGATTCCGTCGATGCGGGAATCCGCGGTGATCTTGAAGCCGTGACCCGGAAGCGAAGTGGTGACGAACTTCGTCTCACTCTGGCTCTCCCACGTCCACTGCCGCGTGTCGCTCGTGAGCGCACCGTATCCGCCGAATCCGATCGGCGCTACGCCGCCGATCCCATCCGTGAAGACCGAGCTGACTAGCACGTTGCCCGACGGCGCGCGGAGGTCCGGCGTAGTCACTGCGTGATCCAGCGACAGTGAGCTGCGTGCGGTGGTGACGACGTGCTCGCTGAGATACGATGAGAAGTCTCCCTGCAGCGCGACGGTTTGCCGCGTGCTCGTGCCCGAGTATCCGGGCACCGAGAGCGGCGACACTCCGACCGCGGTCGTGCGGCTGGCCTTTGCGTAGAGAACCGTGCTCCACAAGTTGCGAGTGTTAGGCCTGAACGTTCTCGTATCGAACGGCATGGCGCCGATCGCGCCGACGAACGACGCGTTCTCCGTGACGCGTGGCGTTGCAAGCGCCGCAGCGTTGCCGAAGCCATTCGCGGCGAGGATCGAGAGCAGACGGGCTGCGGAATCGCCTGCGATTCCCGCGCTCTCGAGCACATCGGCTGGCGCGTTGGCGAGCGACGCGAGACTCGACGTGGTGCGACCCGCCTGCACTCCCGCGTTGTAGCTCAACCGATCGCGGAATGCATTGCCCATGCTGCCGAAGCCTGCCTGCACATTGGTGAAGCGCTGACCGAGCCTCGCCGAGACGGGGTCGGTGTACTGCAGCGCTGGAGCGTCGAGCGTGAGGTGCGCGCTTCGCTGCGTCGACTACCACGCCGATACCGACGCTGACATCCTGTTGCGCGCCGCCGAACCATCCGCGCGCAGGATCATAAGTCGATGTGGTCACCCGGATCACCGAATGGACATCGCGAGGAACGTCGGCGCCTGAGAACGCGAGCCCGTTCAGCGTGGTGGAGTTCTGCGACGGATCCAATCCGCCGACCGACATACCATTCGCGGTTGCAGTGAGCCCTGGCATGCGTAGCCGCCGCGGCTGCGATGCTCCCGATGTCGCCGGGCGCGACCGAGGCTTTCACGCCGGTGTAGTCTCGCTCCTCCGATCCTGCCGCGTCCTCACGTCCGCTGAAGCGGCTGGGCCGTACTGCACGTGCGCGCACGTTCACCGCGGCGAGCTGCTGCACCTGAATCGGTGCGAGCTTGAAGTTGGCGAGCATCACCGAGTCATCGCCCACTCTCGTCACACGCAGCCGCGCGGTCTGCATCCCCGCAGCAGCCACGTGCACGAGGTAGTCGCCGGTTCCGTGCTCGAACAGTATCTCGTAGCGCCCACTGGAATCCGTCTTCGTGGACAGATAGGAGCGGTCTGGCGCCATCGTCACGATCACATCGGCGCCTGCGACGACGTGGCCGCTGTCGGTGGTGATCGTCCCGCGAATGACATCGCGATGGATAACCGGCGAAGCTTGCGCGTCTGCCCGCGGCGCGATGATGCACATCGAGAGAGCCAAGAGAAAGCGCGCAGTGCGTCTCGTCAGCATCCATCCTCCGTCGCCAGTGAGGACTGCTCGCGGCAGAGCTTCGCGCAGCAACGCGAGCTCACGCAGCATCTTTGGTCGAACGTACAGGGGCTCGATTACACGCCCGTTAGCGCCGCATTAAGAATGCATTAACGTCTCCGCCCTGAGCGCGCACGAGACAGTGCGCAGCGCGATGTCACATCGTGACACTCTCATCCGCTCCTTCATCTGAAGAGCGTGGAGGCAACGTCGACCACGTTGGTGGCGTAGGTTCCAGCAACTCGTCCCGCCGGCCACTACCTCCTGCAATCCATCCAGAGAACTCGCGCCAATGATCGTCACCGCAGTCGCTGCGACCTTGCTCACGTCGCTGTTCAGTCATCAGCAGCTTCCCACCGCGCGCCAACCCGATTCGACGACTATTCGGATCGCCATCGACACTACGCAGGCACAGGGTAGCGAGCCGACAGGACCGCGCGTCGTCCAATCGGGGATCACGGCCACGCAGTCAGCTGCGAGTCCAGCATCGGAAGACACGACATCGAGCCGGCCTCGCGCGATCGAGTACAGCGACGCGTACTACACGCGGCTCAGAATCCATCAGGTCGCGAGCTACGCCGAGCTTCCTCTCTTCGCCGGCGAATGGGTACTCGGCGACAGGTTGATACGTGACGAGCGCACCGGATTCCCACCGTCAGGGCTCAAGGCCGCGCACGCCGGAGTCGCGCTCGGGCTGGGCGCGCTCTTCGCGATCAACACTGTGACCGGGGCGTGGAACCTCTGGGATGCACGGAGCGATCCCTCCAATCGCGCGTTGAGAATCGTCCATTCGGTTGCGATGCTCGGCGCCGACGCTGGCTTCGCGCTCGCTGGCGCCACCGGCGGCAACGCACAGAACAGCATGCACGACCAGCAGCGGCATCGCAACATAGCCGTCAGCTCGATGGCGCTCGCGACAGCGGGCACCGCGATGATGTGGCTGTTCAACAAGTAGGCGACGGATCGTGATCTCTGGCTATCTGGCGGAGCTACATGCTCTCGCCGACTTCCTGAAGCCCTGGCAGTCGACGTTCAGTAACTCGAAAGTCGTCTCGGATGGCGTGACGTTCATCCATCTCGCCGGCCTTCTCTTCGCCGGCGGCTTCGCCATCGCCGCTGACCGTGCGACGTTCAGGGCGCTACGCGGAACACCGCAGGATCGCGTGACGCTTCTGCGCGAAGTCGGGCGACATTCACCGCCCCGTTCTCATCGGACTCGCGGTTCTGTTCGTGAGCGGAATCCTGCTCGCTACGGCGGACGTTGAAACATTCGGCAAGTCATGGGTGTTTCTCGTGAAGATGGCTCTCGTAGCACTACTTCTCGTCAACGGCTCGGTTCTGCAGCGTACCGAGCGCGCGCTTCGCAGCCGAAGCTCGACAGCGTGGGAGATGACGGGAGGCGATCCGCTCTGGACGCGCTTGCGCACTACGGCCGTCATGAGCGTAACGCTGTGGACCGCGATTCTCCTCGCGGGGACGATTCTAGCCAACAGTTGAGCGCACCGATTCTCACCTTTCAGTACCGATGATCAATACGCATCACATGAGCGACACCGAGCACAACCAGCACAACGAGCAACTTGCCTCGCAGGCGGAGTGCGAGAGCTGCGCACTCGTCACGAACCGCAGATCATTCCTGCGCGGCGCACTGACCGCGGCAGTCGCTGCGTCATTCGCCTCGATCGGCGTTCCACTGCGTACCGCGCGCGGGATGACTGTCGGCTTCGTAACAGGTAAACGGCAGAGCGCAGGCGGCAGCCAGACGGTGAGCTATCCGCTCCCGCCGACCGACGGTGCGCAGATCGACGACAACAACCAGGTGATCCTCGTGCGATGGGAGGGATCGGTGTACGCATTCAACCTGTCGTGCCCTCACCAGCGTACAGCGTTGCGCTGGGACGACGCAGACCACCGCTTTCAATGCCCGAAGCACCACTCGAAGTACCAGCCCGATGGCGAGTTCATCAGTGGACGCGCGACGCGCAACATGGATCGATTCCCCATTCGGCGCGACGCCAGCAACACGATCATCGTGAACGTCGATTCGATGCTACGCAGCGATCAGGATCTCGCGGCGTGGACCGCTGCCACTCTCAAGGTCTGAGGTACCCGTGTCCCAATCTTCGAAGCAATCATCCACGACGGTTGATGCGAGGTCGCAGTGCGAGGAGTGCAAGGCGCGCGCTGCCAACGTCTCCGAAAGCGGAGCGCTGGACAGACGTGAGTTCGTGACGAGGAGCGCGCTTGCTGCGATCGGCGCGCTGCTGGTATCCGCGTGTGGCGGAGGGAGCGACAGCACGGCGCCAACCGGCAACATCGGCGGTGGGACGAGCGGAGGGGCGAGCGGAAGCCTTTCGGTTCAGGTGTCGAGCTTCCCTGCGCTCGCGACCGTCGGCGGAATCGCGCGCGTCGACGGGGGCCAGGGAACGCCAGTCGCCGCAGTGCGCACGAGCTCCACGACCTTTGCGGCGTTCTCACTCGTCTGTCCGCACTTCGGTTGCACGGTTGGAATCACCGGAACGAGCTTTCAGTGTCCGTGTCACGGAGCCCGCTTCTCTTCGAGCGGTCAGTGGACGGGCGGACAACCGACAGGTAACCTCACCTCACTGAACGCGAGCTACGACGCAACGAGCGGCACACTAACCATCACGGCCTGAGCGCAAACCGCGGGACGCTCCTCGGTCACAACGTCGCGAGCTGGCGCTTCACTTCGGGATCCGCGTTGCGCCACGCACGACGAACACGGTCCGCATAGATCGCTGAGCTGTCACGAATACCAGCGTCGCGGAACGCGACTGCCATCAGGTAATCCAGCTCGGAGCGCGGCTCGTAACGTCCCATCGCATCGAGCGGCGCTTCGTATGCCTCGCGCAGCGTCGCGATGGCATCGGCCGCATGATGTTGCGCGAGCTGGGCGCGTGCTAGCCACGCTACCGTCTCATTCCATCCGAATCACACCCCAGCGCGCAGCCTCGAACTCCCGTTCTGCGTCCTTGTACCGTCCAGCCCAACATCGCGATGCGGCCGAGCACGTGATGATAGAGCCCGCGGTCGCGACCGTAATAGCTCCGTGTGCTGATGTCGCGCATCGAGTCGGCCACTGCGCGGAGCTGCACCGTGTCTCCCGCACCCGCAAGTGCGTTGGCTGCCGAGCGTGTGTCCACGTGAACCAGCGTGCGTAATCGCCGCGCAATGAGGAGCATCGCGTCCTGCGCCTCGTGGGCGGCGATCTGGGTCGTGAAAAGGTGTCGCGCAGCGCCGTAGTCGCCCGAGCCGGCCGAGCGCGTCGAGCTCTTCCAGCTGCATCGCGCCGTCACTGTCGCCGACCGCGCGTACTCTCGAGTCGCGCGGATCGACTGCACGCAGCTCGCCACGCTCCCGCAGCACGAGCACATGGATGTCGGCTACAGCGTCGCGCACCCTCGGATCATTACCTCGCCACGATCGCGAGAGCGAGTCTGCTTCATCCAGCCGGCGCGCTAGAATGAGCGCGCGAGCGATGCGAGCGCGTACATCGGGTCATCGCCGCTGAGCAGCGCGGCACGTCGCTCGGCAGCTATCGCGGCGTCATAGCGACCTGCATAGCCCAACACTTCGGCGAGGATGCGACCAGGCCCCGGGGAGATCGGGCTGCAGCGCAACCCAGCGTCGAGCTGCCGCCTCTGCGCCGCGAAGATCGCCGCGCCACGTGCGGGCGTCGACGAGCGCCGCGTAAGCCGCGCATGGCACGCACGGTCCATGTCCTGCTTCGTTCGCGAGCGAGTCCAGCGCAAGCTGCCGCTCCGCCGTGCGCTCGTAATCAGACCAATCGCCGCGGTCCGCGTAGAGGCTCGCGAGCGTCGAGTATGACCGTGGGTCGTGCGGATAGCGCTGCAGCAGCTCCACGGCGAGCTGATTGGCACGAACCAGCTCGCCGTTGTGATCCGCTGAGTCGATTGCCTGTACGAGTGCATCCCATCGGTCAGCCGAGCGCGCACGAGTGCGTGGCGAAGGCGGGCGACCGTCGCATCGTCATCGTCGTAGTGCGCGTGCTGCTCGCGCGCGATCAACGCGCTCGCAAAGCCCGAATCGAGCGCAATCGCCGCATCGAGCTCGCGCACTGCGTCTTCAGGACGGCCCTCGGCGTCCGCCTGCATTGCGCGCACAAAATGCTGGTACGCCGCGGTAGTTGACGTTTCTATCTCCGCGAAACGCGGGCGAGCATCACGCGCTGCGGTCCATGCGAGAATGCTACCGGCTGCCTCGTCCGCTACCTCCATCGGACCAGTTCCGCTCAGTGTGAATGAGCGCAGGCTCTTGCCAGTGGCGACGTCGCGTATGTCGAGATCGAGGACATAGCTGCCATCGCCCTGGCTGAACCCGCCGCGCACCGCTATCGCCGCGCCGAGCCGACGCGCGATGTCCATCGCGTCGTCCTGCGCCAACGCGCCGCTCGGCGCCTTCTCCGCACGGATGCGCGTGTCGCGCACTCGCGCCGACGCGATGACTTCGATGTCGGGATCACGTCCCAGATCCGCCGCGATCATCTGCGCAAGCCCCTCCTGGAGCCACTCGGAGGCAGTGTCACGGCGCAGGTTGGCGATGTCCGTGACGACTACGAGCGGCCGACCGAGAGTGGCCGCCGGATGCGCGCGCAGATGTCGAACCGTGCCGAGCGAGATGATCACCGCGACCGCTGACGGCGGCGGCAGCGAGCTGTGACGCGCGGCACCGCGTCGGGTTGGTGCGCACGGGCTGCAGCGTTGTGGCTGCCGATCTCGCTGCTCCGCGACCGCTTGCGGCTGGCGCACTGGCAACAGCCGCAAAGGTCGCATCCACGTGCCGACGCTTTATCCGGCGCGATGCATCTCGCGGGCGCCTCGCTCGACTCGACGAACCGTGTCTGCCTTCGCCCTGTCAGCTTCCACCCGCGCAGCGATCTGATCAGCGAGCGCAGTGACGCGCGCGTGCGGCGCGCACGCGTACTCACGCGCGAGTCTCTCGACCAGCCGCTCGTACTCCGCGAGTGCCCCGCGCCGGCCGAATGGTGTCTTCGCAGCGCGAAGCGAGTTCAGAAGATGCAACGCCGCTTCAGGCGAAAGCGGCGACACATCGAGCCAGTGGCGCGCGACCGCTGCGCACCTGTCCCAATCGCCGGCGCGCGCACTCGCCATGCAGACCGAATCGCACGCCCTGGTGAACATCATCTCGAATCGTGCCCGCTCGCGCGCGACCCACTCCTCGAAGCTCTCCGAGTGCGCCACGAAGACACCTTCGAGAAAGGCGCCTCCGTAGAGCATCGACCACGCGCGTCGGATCTGCCGCTGCAGCCACCAACTCACGTGCATCTACGCGCAGCGCAGTAGCCGGAGAGAGCGACACTTCCGCACGACGCACCGCGATCGCCTGATGCCCGAACACACTCCTGAGAAATGAGAGCGCGTTGCTCAGTGAGTGGCGGCCCCGGTCCTCGCTCTCGTCACCCCAGAACATCTCCACGAGAACATCTCGCGAGATCGGGTAGTCGGCGAGCGCGAGAAAGGCGAGCAGCGCCAGCTTCTGCCGCTGCGCCCCGAGCACCTCCTCGCCACTCGGCTCGCGGAACAGCGCGAGCCGACCGAGCGTCACGAGCCGGAATGCCGGGCGCGGCTTCGCGCCCGGTTGCCGGCTATCGGTGGCTAACTCGTTGTCGCGCAAAGAGTTGACCTCATGACATCCAGATGATTTCGCTGCCCGGACTTGCCGCAGTCTTCGAAGCTACATCGCGCGCCAGACGACGCCAGTATCGTCGCTTGCCGTGCGCACGACATTCACCCCGACGCACCGAGCCTGCCGAGCCAGAGCCCGAGCGCGAACACCACTCCGCCACCGCCAATCACCTGCACGATCGTGCGCGCCAGTGGGCTCTTCATGTAGCGAAACCGGATGTATGCAATACTGACCAGCTCGACCACTACCACGACGTAAGCGACAGCCAGAGCAGTGCTCAGGCGAGTGATGAGAAACGGCAGGGTGTGTCCCATCCCACCGATGAGTGTGCCCAGACCGGTCACCGCGCCCCGCGCCCACGGATTGCCACGCCCCGACAGCTCGCCATCATCCGACAACGCCTCGGCGAGTCCCATGCTTATCCCCGCACCGGCGGACGCCGCGAGTCCTACGAGAAACGCTGCGTGTGCACGTTGCGTCAGTGCCGCCGTCGCAAACAGCGGCGCGAGAGTCGATACCGATCCGTCCATCAAGCCGAGCAGGCCCGGCTGAATCACGCGTAGAATGCGGTTCCGTTCGGATGCACCAGCGCTTGTGGGCGATCCACCGGTCTCAATCGAAGTCATGAACCGTCGCCCTCATCGCCTGCTCTCATCCGCCCCGACGCCTGCAACCGGCTCGCTCAGCCGGCCGCGCCACGAACCGGCTGCTCAGTCAGGATTCATGCCCGCGTGGCGCGCGTCAGTACTTCTCCAGATAGTTCTCCAGCTCCCACGCACTCACCTGCGTCATGTAGTCGCGCCACTCCTGCCTCTTCGCGGCGAGAAAGTGCCGCGTTACGTGAGCGCCAAGTGCGTCGCGGATCACGTCGTCCTTCTCGAGCTCGTCGCACGCTTCGTTGAGGTCCTGCGGCAGGTCGTCGATGCGGAGGCGTCGCCGCTCGCGATGTGACATCTCCCAGATGTTCTCGTTCACCGGCTCACGGTGATCTGCTCGAGTCTCGATGCCGTCGAGTCCCGCGGCGAGCATCACCGCGAGCGCGAGATATGGATTGGCCGAAGGGTCCGGCGCGCGGTGCTCGACGCGCGTTCCAGTCCCGCGCCGCGCCGGAATCCGTAGCATCGGCGATCGATTGTGCATCGACCACGCGACGTTCACCGGCGCCTCGAATCCGGGGACCAGACGCTTGTAGGAGTTGACCAGCGGATTCGTGATCGCGGTATAGCCCTCGCGCGTGCTTCAGCAGTCCGCCTATGTAATGAAGTGCCGTGTCGCTCAGCTGCCACTCGCCTTTCGCGTCGTAGAACGCGTTGTCCGCGCCGCGGAAGAGCGACTGGTGAGTGTGCATCCCGCTCCCGTTCTGGCCGAACATGGGCTTGGGCATGAAGGACGCGACGAGCCCGAACTTCTGCGCAACGTACTTCACCACGAATCTGAAGGTCGCGATGTTGTCGGCGGTATGCAGCGCTTCGGCATACCGGAAATCGATCTCGTGCTGACCGTTCGCAACTTCGTGGTGCGCGGCTTCCACCTCGAAGCCCATCTGCTCGAGCACGCCCACTATCGCGCGCCGCGCATCCTCGCCCAGGTCCGCGGGCGCCAGGTCGAAATAGCTCCCGACATCGTGGGTCGTCGTCGACGCCCCTCCATCCGCACTCGGCTTGAACATGAAGAACTCGGCTTCCATCCCCGCGTTCATCGTGAAGCCCGGCAGATTCCGCGCGCGCGAGCATCCGCTTGAGCACGCCGCGCGGATCCCCCTCGAACGCCGATCCATCCGGCTTGTGGACGTCGCAGATGAGCCGGCAGACGCGCGACTCGGCGTCGCCCCAGGGAAAGACCCTGAACGTGTCGAGGTCCGGCACGAGGAGCATGTCGGACTCCTCGATCCTCACGAACCCCTCGATCGAGGAGCCGTCGAACATGATGTCGCCAGCCAGCGCCTTCTCGATCTGCGAGACAGGAACCTCGACGTTCTTGTTGACCCCGAGGATGTCGGTGAACTGTAGCCGCAGGAACCTGACATTTTGCTTCTTTGTGATGTCGAGAATTTCCCGTTTCTGCATAATTTTCTTTTTGTTGGTTGCGATCTCTGCCAGGAATATGCAGATTGTTGATCGAAATGTGCAAGTATTGCACAAATCGTAGTACACCACGCCTTCCTTCTAACCCGGCCGACCGCCCCCGGACACATCGATGCCTACAGCCCGTCAGCTCGCAATCCAGGACATCTCCTCACGAACCACCGACGACGCGCCCGCCCCTCTGCGCACGTCCGAATACTTCGGCGTCAATACCTTCGGGGCGCGCCAGATGCGCGAGAAGCTCCCGAAGGAGATCTATACCAAGCTCATCTCCGCTATCCGTCTGGGTAAGAAGCTCGATCGCGACATCGCGCCTACTGTCGCGCAGGTGATCAAGGACTGGGCGGTATCACGCGGCGTGACCCACTTCACGCACTGGTTCCAGCCGCAGACCGGGCTGACGGCCGAGAAGCATGATGCCTTCCTGACGTTCGACGATGAGCTGGAGCCGATGGAGTCGTTCAGCGCCGCACAGCTCATTCAGAGTGAGCCGGACGCATCGAGCTTTCCGTCGGGCGGGCTACGGGCGACGTGGGAAGCGCGCGGCTACACCGCGTGGAATCCGGCGAGCCCTGTCTTCATCGTCGAGAGTGCCGGCGCGCGCACCCTCTGCATCCCGTCGCTCTTCATCGGCTACAATGGTGAGGCGCTGGACGAGATGACGCCGCTTCTCCGCAGCTCGGACATCCTGTCGCAGAAGGCGACCGAGTTGCTGGAGCTGATCGGTGATCGCGGAATCCGGCGCGTCTACACCACGCTTGGCGCTGAGCAGGAGTACTTCATAATAGACCGCGCGCTGTTCGCGATGAGGCCGGATCTCGTGATGGCGGGGCGCACGCTGATCGGCGCACCACCGTCGCGTGGGCAGCAGCTCGAAGACCACTACTTCGGCGGAATCCCCGAGCGGGTTCAGGCGTGCATCGCCGAAGTCGAGCACGAGCTCTACAAGCTGGGCGTCCCGATCGTCACGCGACACAACGAAGTCGCGCCGTGCCAGTTCGAGATGGCGCCAGTGTTCGAGGAGACAGACATCGCCGTCGATCACAATCAGATAGTCATGGCGACGCTGCGACGCGTCGCGCTTCGCCATGGACTTCAGGCGCTGCTGGCGGAGAAGCCATTTGCCGGGATCAACGGGAGCGGGAAGCACTGCAACTGGTCGATGGCCGTTCGCTCGGATGATGCATCGCTCGACGGCTTCAACCTTCTCAAGCCGGGCAAGACGCCGCACCAGAACATCCGCTTCCTGCTCTTCCTTGCCGCGGTGCTGAAGGGAGTCCACAAGCATGCGGGCCTTCTACGCGCCGCGATCGGGACTTCAGGCAACGAGCACCGGCTCGGCGCCAACGAAGCGCCGCCGGCGATCATCTCGGTCTTCATGGGCCAGATGCTCACGCGCGTGATCGAGGAGATCATCGCTGGCACGAGCACCGCGAGCGCAGATCAGCAGATGATGGGACTAGGCGTCGCCAAGATCCCCGAGATCGAGCGCGACAACACCGACCGCAACCGGACGTCTCCGTTCGCTTTCACGGGCGCAAAGTTCGAGTTTCGCGCAGTCGGGTCGAGCCAGAGCATCGCCTTCCCGGTCGCGCTACTCAACGTCGCAGTGGCTGAAGCCATCGGCGACGTTGCCGAAGACCTCCGCAAGGAGCTCGGCGACGGCAAGCAGGACACAAAGTCGATAGACGATGCGGTCCTGCGCGTGGTGAAACGCGCGTTCAAGGAGAGCACCCCGGTGAGGTTCGAGGGAAACAACTACTCGAACGAATGGGTCAAGGAAGCAGAAGGACGCGGCCTCCTCAATCTCCGACGCACGCCGGAGGCGCTCGAGCAGCTGACGCGTCCACAGGCGGTCAAGACTCTCACGTCGCTGGGCGTGTTCAGCAGCGAGGAGCTCGAGTCACGGTACCACGTGAGACTCGAGCGCTACGTCAAGGACATGCTCATCGAGCTTCACACGCTGCGCGAGATGGTCGATACGCTCGTGCTGCCGGCGGCGTTCAGATACGCCGGCGAGCTCGCAGAAGCGGCCGCGCAGGCAAAGGCGGCGGGAATCACCGTGGTTCCTCAGATCGCAGCCGCCAACAGGATCGGAACGATGATCGACGAGCTGACCAGGCGCCGCGACGCTCTCTCGGCGGTACTCGATAAGAGCGACGGGATGCACGACGACCTTCCGGCGTTGGCGAAAGTCCTGACGTCCGAGGGGGCCGACCAGATGGCGGCGGTCCGCCAGAAGTGCGACGAGATCGAGCTGGCGGTCGCCGACGAGGAATGGCCGCTGCCCAAGTACCGCGAGATGCTCTTCCCCGTCTGACGGGGAAGAGGGGAAGAGCGTGCAAAGAGGGCCAGAGACCGCCGCGATCGGTGTTCTCTGGCCCTCCTGGCATGGGGGTGGCGTCACAAGCGAGGCGGCGGGATCGTTCATTATTTCTATACATCGACCCAACCCATTCCTAGCCGCTGTTAGCTTCAGAATATGATCAAGCTCAAGACGCGCCTTCGCCTTATTCCGACTGCCATCGTGCTGACGGCCGCGCTTGGCGCGGCAGCTTGTCAGAACGACAACGTCACCTCCCCGCCGCCAACGCCGCCGTCGGGCGCCTATGTGCTCAAGACCATCAATGGTCAGGGACTTCCATTCGCAGTTCCGCAAAGCGACGGGACGAGCTCCGGTGTCACGGTGATCGCGTCGTACATCCTGCTCAACACCGACAGCACGTTCGCCGAAGTCACGACGTCGCGCACGGACGTCAACGGCAGCCACTCGCAGTCCACGGCGACCGCAGGGGGCACCTACTCCGTCAGCGGGACCGGCATCACGCTCACAGCCACCGATTCGACGGTGACAGTAGGGTCGGTCTCGGCCAACTCGCTCGCGTTCACCTCGGGCGGCTTCGACTTCAATTACACGCGCTGACGCTCAGGCGCAGCAGCGAGCGAAGAGAGAGGGGCAGGGATGAGCTACTCATCCCTGCCCCTCTCTGCACTCAATCCTTTCGTGCCCTGAAAGCCACGATGCTGGTGACGATTGCGACTATCAGCAGCGTGATGCCAAAGACATAGGCGCCGCCGCCCGGCGCCACGCCGGTGATGCCCGAGAGCGACGATCCGAGCTCTATCTTCAACGTGAGATAGGTGAGGCAGACGAGCACGAAGCCGATGGCGGCGACGATCGCCGCGACGACGTCCCACGCGCGTCGCATGGTCATCTCCGCGACGACTCCTGCGATTGGGACGAGGATGAGAAGCAGCGCGAAGACATTCATCCCCACGTCACTTCTAAAGAGAAAGAGAAGCGGGCGACTGTGAGATGATCCTGCGAACGACACCTGGGCGAACGGCAGAAGCATCATCATCACGAAGACGAAGACGAAAGCCGCCGCGACTGCCTGGGGTGCGCCGTTGTGAGTGGGCCCGTTCCGGTGGTGAAAGTGCATGACCTCCCTCCTGGGAGAATTATTGCGGCGCGGAGTGCCGCTTCATGCCTTTCCTCTGCATCACCCTTGCCGCCGTGTCGTCAGGCGGCGTCAGCGTGCTACATCGTGCTACTTCGTGCCGCGTCAGCGCCCGAGAAACACGTCCGAGCCGAAGTCGGGATCAGCTTCGGCGAGCGCGAGTTGGACTGGCGCGAGTGGAGCGAGCGCTGTTGGCGTCGCGTCTGGCGCGCGGGAAGCTGAAGGGGGAGCCGAGGCGAGCGCCGCGGTCGCTGGAGCCTGCGGCAACCCGGCGGAGATGCTTATGCTCACGCACGAAAAGCCATCGGGACCGAGCGAGAGGGGAACTTTCACCACCGTTCGCTCACCCGGTGCGAGCGCCGGAATGACCTCGCGCTTCACTAGGGCATAGCCACCGCGCGGAGCAACGGCGATCTCCGAAGCGGGCGAGCGGTCGGCGCCAGAGTTCTCGACTACGAGCGTGAGCACGGGCGCCGCAGTCGCGGACTCATCCGCATACGGGTAGCGCGCTGACACGACGTTGAGGGAGTAGTCGCCGCCGCAATCCTGATAGGTGCATTGCGTATCGGAAGCGGCCAGCGTGGTCGCGGGAACCTGGCGACGGGAATGGCGTTGGTGGCGCTGCGCACCAACTGGCGCTGCCGCGATCACGAGTGCTGCTGCGGCAACTGCCGCCTTCCAAAATGTACTCATCCCGATACCTGGTTTGGCTACAGTGATGAGTATCGGCTGCGAAAAACCGCGCTTGATTGCTTCGGCGCCCGTGCGTCGCGCGGGTGCAGTTCGTGCAGCGAGTCGGTGTGAACGCTCGAACGAACAACACCCAAATCCACCAACTCGAACCGATGATCGCGCGGATCAGTTGCGCCCTCACGCTGCTCGGCGCGCTTGCGTGCGGCGGCCGCGCTGACGCGCACAGCGGCGACTCGGCGGCGGCGGCCGCACGGAGTCCCTCGACCCCAGTTGGCAAATCACAGAATGGAGAGACAGGCAAGATGACGCTTCAGCTCACATCATCGGCATTCACTGACGGCGGGAACATCCCCGCGAAATTCACGTGCGAGGGAGAGGACGTGTCACCAGAGCTGGCGTGGAGTGGCGCGCCGCCGGGAACTCGCAGCTTCGCGATAATCGTCGATGACCCGGACGCGCCGGATCCGGCAGCGCCCAAGATGACGTATGTGCACTGGGTGGTCTATAACATTCCCGCCACGGTCACGTCGCTCGCAGAGAATGCATCGATGCGTGGAATGCCGGCCGGATCGGAGCAGGGGCTGAATGACTGGAAGCGCGACAGGTTCGGTGGCCCGTGCCCGCCAATCGGCACCCACCGCTACTTCTTCAAGCTCTACGCTCTCGACACAACGCTCACCGACCTCGACAAGGCGATGAAGAGCGGCCTCGAGCGCGCGATGAACGGTCACATCCTCGCGGAGGCTCAGCTGATGGGGCGGTACGCGAAGCGGTAGCCGTTGGCGCACGCGTCAGTCGATCCGCAGATTAAGGCGGCCGAGAGGCCAGCCATCAAAGCGGACAACAAAATGACAACATCTGGTCAGCTGAGGATTGTCGCACTCGTGGCTGCGGCCGTCGCGGCGCAATCGTGGGGCGCGCAGAGAGCGGCGGCGCAGGGGCGCACTCCAGCACCCGTGCACGCCGACATGCACGCGCTCCAGACCACGCTCGATTCGCTCGCCAACGCTCATCACGGTACCGTTGGCTACAGCGTCACCGATCTCGAGACTGGAGACCACATCGAGCGGCGGGGCGACGAGACATTTCCGACCGCGTCGCTCATCAAGGTCGCGATCCTGACGACGCTGTACGACGACGTCGCGAAGGGGGCGATCTCGCTGGACGATCCGATCACCGTACTCAAGATCGACCAGATGCCCGGGTCAGGAGTCGCGCAGTTCCTCCATGACGGGACCATACTCACCGTGCACGACGCCGCGTGGCTCATGGCGACGCTGAGCGACAACACCACCACCAATCTCATCCTCGACCGGATCAACATCCGCCCGGTGTGGGACAAGATGGAGTCGCTCGGCCTGCACCACACAAAGGTCCACTCCAAGACGTTTCTGCGTAACACGAGCGTGGCGATGGACAGCTCGGTGAAGTACGGGCTCGGTGTCACGACGCCAAACGAGATGGCCAAGCTCTTCGAGCTGCTTGCCCACGGGAAGGCAGTGAATCCGCAGGCCGACTCGGCGATGCTATACATCCTCGAGCACAACGACGACCAGACGTTGCTGCAGCGCTACCTCGATGGCGTGCGTGCAGCTCACAAGACCGGCGCGACGGACTCGGTGCGCACCGAGTGCTCGCTCTTCTATCTCAGGAACCGCGTCGTCGCGTGCGTGCTCACCAAGGACAACAAGGACATCAGGTGGGTGCTGGACAGCGAGCCGCAACTGACGATGGCGCGGATGGGATGGGCGATCGTGCAGGCGTGGGGAAAGCCAGAAGAGCAGACGTCGACACAGTGACGCGCGGCGCACGCCGCTGTGAGCTGGAGGATCAACATATTCGTGCGGTATCAGTCTAGATTTACCGCACGATGTCATCAGAACAGTCACAGCAGGTAAGTTGTCCGCGCTGCTCCACGGTGGGGACAGGACATTTCTGCACCGAATGCGGTGCCCCTCTCGACGCTTCGTGCAGCGCGTGCGAAGCGAAGCTCACTCCAGGCTCCAAGTTCTGCCACAACTGCGGCGCGGCAGCAGGAGGCGCTTCCCTCGCTGCACCCGCTGCAGGTGAGCCCGGCCAGTGCGGGGAGCACGGCAGGCACTCCCGACGCGCGCCCGAGAGGGCTCGGCGACACGCTTCCGTGGGCCGTGGCCGGCGATAGCGTTCCTGGCGCTTTTCGCGATGCTGGCGGCGAAAGGGTTCAACGCGCGCCGCGGAGCAACGCTCGACGCGCCAGCCAATGCACTCCCGAACCCGGCGCTCGACAACGGTGCACCGCCGACCGGTGGTAGCAACACCGCGGTCGACGAGATGGGCGCGTCGGCGCCGTTCGCGGGCAGCGCTGGAGCCGGTGCGGCAGGCGCGGTGCGGGCGCCTGACATATCGAACATGAAGCCGAGCGAGCTCGCCGATAAGCTGTACGACCGCATCATGCGGCTGAATGATGAGGGGAAGTCGGATTCGGTGCAGTTCTTCGCTCCAATGGGCGTGCAGGTCTACCAGATGGTGGAGCAGGATCAGGGGCATCCGCTCGACGCAGACCAGCGATTCGATCTGGGTAGGATCGCCGACGTTGCAGGCGCTCTGCCGTTGGCGAAGGCGCAGGCGGATACGATCCTCCAGCAGCATCCGGATCACCTGCTCGGGCTGATTCTCGCGGCGCAGGTCGCGAAGCAGGCGGGAAACACGCCCGCGTTCAACGAATACGCGGCGCACTTCCGCAAGGTGAAGGCATCGCAGCTCGCCACCAAGCTTCCGGAATACACGCGGCACCGGAGCGACATCGACAACGCCGCCCTATCAGCCAAATGACGACAATCCACCTGGCGCACTCGCCCGATTCGGACGATGCGTTCATGTTCTATGCTCTGGCAGCCGGAAAGATCGACACAGACGGCATCAAGTACGTCCACGAGCTTCAGGACATCGAGTCGCTGAACCAGCGCGCGCGCAGAGCGGAGCTCGAGGTGACTGCGTGCTCGATCCACGCGTACGCGTATCTCGCGGACGACTATGCGCTGCTGCCACACGGCGCTTCGATGGGCGACCGCTATGGCCCCAAGCTCGTCGCTCGCACGCCGATGACTCGCGAACAGACCATCGGAAAGCGGATCGCGATTCCGGGACCGCTGACGTCGGCGTATCTGGCGCTACAACTGTATCAGCCCGAGTTCGAGGCGGTGCAGACTCACTTCGACCAGATCGAGCAACGGGTGCTTTCCGGAGATGTGGATGCGGGTCTCCTCATCCATGAAGGACAGCTCACCTACGCAGACGACGGCCTGCACCTCATCGCAGACATGGGCGAGTGGTGGTTCCAGGAGACCGGCCTTCCGCTTCCACTGGGCGGCAACATCGTGCGGAAGGATCTCGGTCCCGAGCTAACCGCGAAGATCTCGCGGCATCTCCGCGCGAGCATCGCGTATGGTCTGGAGCACCGCAAAGCGGCGCTCGATCACTCGATGCAATACGCGCGTGGCCTCGCGCGGGAAAAAGCGGACGAATTCGTCGGGATGTACGTGAACGACTGGACTCTCGATTACGGTCCGCGCGGCCGCAAAGCCGTGCAGCTACTCCTTGACCGCGGAGTCAAAGCGGGTATCATCACGCGCGACGTGAAGGTGGAATTCGTCGCTGATTGAAGCCGACTCACGCTGACTGAGCACACTGTGCTGCTGTGAGCGAGTAGCGCGACAGCGCACGTCACTTCACCGGTCACGTTCGACACGCGCGGAAGCATATCGCATCGTAGATGCGCGCATCTTTTCTTCCGAGGCACGCGACGTGCAGCGCGCGCAGTTGATTGCAACAATTCCTTAAAAGGAGACGGGCATGCCAGGCAGGGACGAGGTAAGAGAGACGTTCCGCTTCGCGGATGACGACGACGACGACCTCGGTGGCTTCGGTGGTGGTCGCGGCCGGCGGTCGCGATATGACGAGGATGAGGACGAGGAAGGCGGCTGGAGCATAAACTCCGACAACAGCGACCAGCTATGGGACAGCGCTGAAGACGTCGATGACGACGACGAGACGGAGACCGAGGGCGGCGAAGCCGAAGCTGGCGAGGACGACGAGACCGATCTCTTTCCATCCAGCGGCGGCTCGTCAGATCTCGGGATTGACGATATGGATGACGACGAGAACGGACCGCTGGTGCGCGCGCCGGGACGGCGTGGCAGACCGAAGGGCTCGGGCAAGAAGAACACTGGGCCTTCCGCATCGCGCGGACCGAGCGGGGCGTCCGGGCTCTCGAGTCTGGATCAGAATGCGGGCGGCGCAGAGGGGCTCGATCTCGACGACGACATCGAGGAAGTCGAGCTCATCGTAATAGCCCCCGTGGAGACAGGCGGTGGCCGCGGCGGCTCATCCAGCGGGCGTAAGAGCCCGGGCGGGGGAGGCAGCTCCGGCGGAAGCAGTTCAGGCGGAAGCGGCTCCGGCGGAAGCAGTTCCGGCGGAAGCAGCTCGGGCCGGTCGGGCTCGGGCGCGAAATCGGCTTCCAAGTCCGCGTCAAAGTCCGGCTCGAAGTCAGCATCGAAGAGCGGGGCCAAGAAGACCACCGGCAAGAAGTCTGCGGCCAAGTCGAGCTCCGGCTCGCGCGGCACCAAGTCCGCATCTAAGTCGTCAGGGCGGTCAGGATCCAAGTCGGCATCCAAGTCCGGCTCGCGCTCAGCCGCGAAGAAGAGCTCCGGCGGTCGCAAAGGCGCCGCCAAGAAGAGCTCATCGCGCGGAAGCAAGAGCGCGAGCAGATCGTCGTCCGGCGGACGCAAGAGCGCGGCGAAGAAGAGCTCGTCGAGCCGTGGCGGCGCGAAGAAGGGCGGGCGGAGCGGCAGCAAGTCACGCCGCTAGCACTCCGCGCTGGTGGAGAGGGGCTTTCGCTCGAGTGCGGAAGCCCCTTTCTATTGCACAGGCACTATGGTTGAATCATGAGACCGAGACCACCGATGGACACGAACCGATTCGAAGAGGAACCGGAGCTTCCGGACGGAGGCGAGGAGCATGGCTACGACGACTCGTCGTTCTGGCGGAAGCTGCTCGTCTCGGGCGGCGCACTCGTCGGCGCCGCGGCAGCGTACAACGCGTTCGCACGCCGCGGCGTCGATCGGCTGCCCAATCTCATCGGTGGTGAGGAAGGAGGATGGAGCTGGCGCGGGCGACGTATCTCCTTCACCAAACGCGGGAGCGGCCCTGCTCTGCTGCTCATCCACGGGATCCATGCCGCCGCGTGGTCGTATGAGTGGCGCAGCAACGTCGACTACCTCGCGCGCGATCACACCGTGTACACGCTCGATCTGCTCGGCTTCGGACGCTCGGAGCGTCCGGCAATAAAGTACACGGCGCGGCTCTACATCACGCTCATATCGGATTTTGTCGCGCAGGTAATCGGCGGCCCGTGCGTGCTCATCGCGAACTCGCTCACCGCAGCGTACGCGATAATACTCGGTGCGCGCGATCCTCACAGATTTCCCGCGCTGGCGCTGATCGAGCCAACGGGACTCACGCGGCTCAACGGAATAGCCGGCGTGGGCGGCGATGCCGGACGGTTCGCGATCGACGCGCCGATCATCGGGACGGCAGCGTTCAACGCGCTCGTGTCACGACGGAGCATCCAGCATTACCTCGAGGAAGCCTACTCCGACAACACGCTCGTGACGGACGAGCTGGTAGACATCCAGTACGAGACGGCACACCAGCGCGGCGCACGACACGCACCAGCGGCGTTCATTGCGGGGCAGCTCAACATCGACGTGCGTCGCGCGCTGCGACGACTTCAACCAGCCGTCGCTGTTATTTTGGGGCGAGCAGGCACACCTCGCTCCGGTAGAAGAGATTCGCGGCTTCAGAGCGCTCAAGCCCGACTTCGACGTGCACATGCTCTCGCCGTCGGGCGACTTGCCTCAAGACGAGCGCCCAGATGAGTTTAACGTTATCCTATCCACATGGCTGAATCGCCGGTTGCCCTCCTCCGCGCACACTCAAAGCACGCGCCCTGGAACGCTCGAGGTCTCGCAGCACACGCCGCGAGTCTCGTAGATGCCGCCGGGATCAGACCGACCAATGCGTCGGCTCGGGCTGCACCATCCGCTCGCTCCGTCCGCTTCTACGTCTCAGCGGGACTGATCGACCGTCCTGAAGGAACTGGGACGGCCGCGACATACAACTACCGTCATCTGCTGCAGCTTCTCGCAGTAAAGATCAGGCAACGCGAAGGGCAGTCGCTCGACTCGATAAAGAACGAGGTGCGCGCACTCACCGGCGACGTGCTCGAGAAGCGAGTTGCAGCTTCGCTCGAGCCCGCGCTCACGGTGCGCGCCGACACGGTAGCGATGCGCGCGGACGAGCCGACAGCGTGGCGCAGAGTCAGCGTCGCCGACGGCATCGAGCTGCATGTTCGCGAGGATTCCGCCGCGGCGCGTGGCGACACGGTGATGGCGATGCGCGAGGCCGTGCGCGCCGCACTGGGACGCAACGCGCGCTAGCAATCGAGCAACGCGTCGCGCCGAGCCCGCTCTACGCCGGCTCCCGAAGCGTTGATGGAAGCTCGAACGTGCCGTCCACCAACTCCACGAAGTTGCGCTCCTCACGCAGGATGAAGCGCTTGCTCTGGGCGAACGCGAAGTTCGCCTGTGCGTCCGGATCTGTTCTGAGCCGCGCCTTGTAGCGCTCGTACGACGCGAGACTGTCGAAGGCGATCAGCCCCCACCCTATGTCGTTGGTCCCTTCGTACGGGAGAAAGTATCCGATGAGGTGGCCGCCGGCGCGCGGAATGATCCTGCCCCAGGCCGCCGCATATTGCTTAAACGCGTCGCGCTGGAACGGATCGATCTGATATCTGATGAAGCAGGCGATGGTCACTGTCTTACGTCCCGGTTGAGGTGAGGTGGTGCGACGGAGAGCGAACAGTGCGAGGAAACCGGCGGCAGAACGAAGAGCGTCACGACGGCTGATCGTGGCAATCGGCGAAGCGCTGCTTGAAAGGTCAGCGCGCTCCGAGCTGGCCTCGAGATTGGTCACGACGCCAGCCCTTCAGCCTTTACCGCATCACTCGCCGCGCGATCATTTGCAGCCACCACAATCACGCCGATGAGGATGACTGCGCCGCCAGCGAGGGTGGTCCAGCGCGGGATCTCGTGGATTGCTGGGATCAGCATCGCCAGAATCGTCGCGCCGACCGGCTCGCCCAGCAACGTCAGGTTCACGACGTACGCGGGGAGGTGCTCGAGCGACCAGTTCATCCCAGTGTGACCGAGCAGCATGGGGCCGATCGCAAGTGCGGCGAAGATGAGCATCTCGCGCTGCGGCTGCGGTGAAATGGTGATGCCTGACGCGCCGCCGATGAGGAGGAGCGCCAGGAAGGCCGCGCCGTAAACGATCCCGACATATGACCACGCGCCAAGCCGCGCGCGGAGCCGTCTGCCGAGTGTGATGTAAGTTGCCGCTGCGACTCCGGCGGTAATCGACAGAAGATTTCCGAGTGCGGGATTGCGTGCGCTCGCAGGCTCGGCGGCGCTGTTGAGGAGGTCGGGAGCGGTGATGACTACCGCGCCGAGCGTCGCGATGACGAGCCCCAGAACCTGCTTGCGGTTGGGAGTCTCATGAACGATGAGGATGGAAAGAATCGCCACAACCGCCGGTTGGATGCTGGTGCCGAGCATCGTGGAGGCGGCGATCGTGGTGAGGTGTATGGATGCGTTCCACGACCAGAAGTGGAGCGCGAGCACGATTCCGGCGCCGACGGCGAGGACCCATTCGCCGATTCTGAGCTTGGCCCAGTCGCGCCACTCGCCGGTGACGACGAGCATGGCCGCGATCGCGAGCAGCGAGAAGCCGATGCGGCCGGCGGCGATGGCGATCGGGTCGGCACTCGAGAGCCGCGTGAGCGGGCCGGCGACGGATATGCCGAGCAGGGAGCCGCCGAGCACCCAACCGGCGGTCGCGCGCGAGGAGCGAGTGCGGGGCATGCGCGAAGATAGCAAAGTGTGACCGCCATGGGAGGTGGTCACACTTTGCGGACCATCAGCTACGTGCGCTCGTCAGATTGCCGAGCGCGGTGCAGCTCCGCACAGCGAGTGAAGAATGAAGGCCTACTGCGATGCCGATCTCGTTCACGCTGCTCTCGTAGCTGGACGAGGATACGTGGGCGTAGTTCGCTTCGAGGCGCGTTGCGAGTCTGCCAGCGACGGGGATCTTGAGCTAGCGCCGATCACTGCTGGCATCCAGAATACGCTTCTGCGCGCGACGCGTCACGGACACAACGCTGCCGTCTCAACATGGGCCAAACACGGGTGACATCGACCTTTCGCAACTTCCCTGCATGGGATGACGGTGGCGACATCCTGCGATTGCCAGCGCTCACATCCGCGGTGCATGCTGACGTCTGCGTGATCGGACTCGGCGGATCAGGGCTCAGTTGCATACACGAGCTCATTGATAACGGAGCGAGCGTCGTTGGGATCGACGCAGGAACGGTCGGCGGTGGCGCAGCGGGGCGCAACGGCGGGTTCCTGCTTGCGGGCACTGCATCGTTCTACCACGATTCTGTCAAAGAGCTCGGGCGCGTGCGCGCTCGCGCGATCCACAAGCTCACGCTCACCGAGATTGACCGCATCGAGCGCGAGACACCGGCAGTTGGTGCGGAGGAACGGCTCGCTCCGGATTGCGGCATCAGCCGAGGAGCTGGATGATTGTGCGCTACAGCTCGCCGCAATGCGCGCTGATGGTCTCGACGTAGAAGAGTACGAAGGCACGGAAGGACGTGGCCTGCTCTTCCCGACCGATGGTTCGTTTCAGCCGCTCGAGCGCTGTCGCGTACTCGCGCAGCGTGCCGTCGAGCGAGGCGCGCTACTCTTCGAACAGTCGCGCGCAACGTCGATCGCAGGCGGTGAAGTGAGGACGAACACCGGCTCAGTCATCTGCAACGCAACGATCGTCGCGGTTGACGGCAATCTCGAGCTACTTATCCCCGAGCTGCGCGGCCGTGTGCGCACCGCGCGGCTGCAGATGCTCGGCACCGCTCCGCTCGCGCAGATGATCTTCCCACGTCCAGTCTACTCACGCTGGGGATACGACTACTGGCAGCAGCTGCCAGACTTGCGCGTCGTGCTCGGCGGACACCGCGACGCATTCGCGGAGCATGAGTGGACGAGCGACAACGCTCCGACGAGTGAGATTCAGAATCTCCTCGATGGCACGCTCGCGGCCATCGGAGTCGATGCACCAGTCACGCACCGTTGGGCAGCATCGGTGGGTTACACGGAAACAGGGCTGCCGATCGTTGACGAGGTACGGCCACGCGTTTGGGCGATCGGCGGCTACAGCGGCACGGGTAACGTCATCGGCGCGCTGTATGGCAGAATGCTAGCGCAGCTGGTCGCGACGGGACGATCGTCGATGTCGGACGTGCTCGCGCCGTAGCGACGCGCGATCATCTGAGATAGCGGGCGCCGCGCTCGCCCTGGAGATGAAGTGCGAGCGCGCGACGCGCAGCGGCAGCATCGATGTCGGAGAGCCAGGCTGCAGCGTTGATCCGCTTGCCGCGACCTTCGACCGCGAGCGCTACGCGTCCCTCGCGCATCACGAGCAGAGCACCCGATCCGCGCGGTCGCGCAAGAGGATCGCGCTCGACGCCCTCGAGCTGGAGTGTGTAAGGATTCGACGGATCGCTCGTCGCGATGACAGTGAATGGCGCGTCGGCATCAGCTGCTCCGGCAATCTCGCGCAGCCGCTCCACTGCGTCCGGTAGCGCGAACTGAGCGCCGGCCAGCCCGCGCACAAAGTAACCACGTCGCACTTCGCCACGAAACTCGAGGCGCTTGAGCTCGTCGTACACGCTGCGCCACGATATCGGTGGCCGCTCGCGACGCCACCAGTCGCGCGAGACGACGCCGTAGCGGTCGAGCCACTGCTTTGCAACTATCGTTGCATGCTCCTCGACGTCCCGCTGCTTGCCCAACACGCCAGGCTTGTTCACGAGGGACCAGCGTCCAGTCCAACTCGCGAGCGAGGCGCCGCCAGGCTTGTCTGGTCGGTGCCACTTTGGTAGCCGCCGCAGATTCGGGCGGCGTGAGCGCACGGGACGATCGCTGCGCTCGAGGAAGCTTTTCGGTAGCCAGCGCTCCGGATCGTATGCGACATCCGGCGTCATCGGCTTCCACCTTATCACCTGACGCAGCGCTTCTGCGGTATCGTTGGTGACGAGACCGAGCGCGCTCAGCTCGCGCAGTGCTTCGCGTAGTGAGAGCGGTGAGATGGACAGAAGCGCCTGCAGATCGGTGATGAACGACGCGCCTTCACTCACGATCATGTCGTACACGGACCGCGCGTTGGCACTCATCGTCTCGAGCAGCGCGTCGTCGAGAGGCGGGAGCCACACGCTTCCTGTGCCGCGCGCAAAGAATCGCACGCGCGCGAGACCGACACTCTCGGCGCCGGATCAGCGTTGCTCTCGCCCGCCCACACGGCCTCACCGCCGATCATCCACTCAGCGAGCCAGGCCGGATCGTAGCCGCCGACGCGTGACTTGAGGTAGTCCCGCTCCCACGCGGCTCCAGGGCGCGCGATGCCGTAGAGTTGGTGCATCGCTGTTGCGACACCACCAGATCCCTCGAGATTGTCGCGTGGATCGACATGTTGCCAGCGCGCGAGAAAGGCGGCGAACGCTGGAATCTCGACCGCCTCGATCTGCTTGCGCAATGCGGCAAGCGCGCGCCGCCGCGCGAGCTCGGCGGTCCTGCGCGCAAGATACTCGGTGCCGCTCACTTCGGGGCGGAACTTGCCGGTCACAACACGACCACGCTTGCGCCACTCGGTCAACACTGTCTCGATCCAGCGCAGCGACCAGCCGTAGCGCTCATGGATCTCATCAGCGGTGATTGGACCGGCGAGTGACACGTATTTCGCCAGCAATCCGCGGCGCCCGCCCTCACCACCGCCATAATCAGCGGCGCGCGCGGGATCGGTCGTGGCCTCGAGCGTGCCCCGCCTTCGCTCGACTATCTCCCACAGCGCCTTCAACGTCTCGTCGTCGTTCTCGACGTTGCCCATGATCTCGTCGAGCATCGCGCGATCCAGCGACAGGAGCGCGGCACGCTGCTCGGCGCGCGGAGTGTCGTCGCCATAAAGCCAGTCCATGACGAAGCCGAACTGAAGGCTGGCCGCGAACGGTGACGGGATGTCGGTGTTGACGACGTGGACGGCGATACGCTTCTCTTCCAGCGCGCGAAGAACGTCCTTCAACGCCTCGACGTCGAACGCGTCCTGCAACACCTCGCGATACGTCTCCACGAGAATCGGAAAGCTGGGGAAGTCGCGGACTACCTGCAGCAGGTCGAGCGCCTTGAGACGTTGCAGCCAGAGCGGCATGCGCTTGCTCGGCATTCCACGCGGAAGCAGCAGCGCGCGTCCAGCGTTCATTCTGAACCGCGCGCCGAAGAGCGACGACGCGCCAACCTCCTCCATCACCAGCTGCTCGGCTTCGGCGGGAGTTATCGACATCAGCGTCGCTATCGGCGGGAGTGCGCCGAGCTCGGGCATGCGGATCATTATGCCGTCGTCGGTAGTCTGCACCTGAACGTCCGCGCCGCCAAGGGACTCGCGCGCACGATGTGCGAGTGCCATCGCCCACGGTGCGTTCACGCGGCCGCCGAATGCCGCGTGGATGACGACGCGTACCGAGCCAGTCTCGTCGCGGAAGTGCTCGACGACGATGTTGCGATCATCGGGGACGATTCCAGTCGCGAGACGCTGGCTGTCGATGTAGCGGCGCAGCGTGTTGATCGTCGCCTCGTCGCACTCGTAGCGCGAGCGCAACACGTCGTCGCTCACTCCCTCGTTAAGCTCACGGCGCAGCTCGCCCACTCGCGAGCTGAGTGCGACGGAGCGCGCCGAGTACTCGCCGTGCCAGAAGGGCATCCTCGCAGGCGCTCCGGGCGCGGGAGTCACCACAACGCGATCATGACCGATCTCGGCGATGCGCCACGTACTCGATCCGAGCTGGAACACGTCGCCCACTCGTGACTCGTGCACGAACTCCTCGTCGAGCTCACCCAGCCGCGTGCGATCCGCAAGATTGACCGTGTACAGACCACGATCGGGAATAGTGCCGCCCGAGATGACCGCGGTGAGTCTGCTCGCGCGCGACCCACTCAGCACATTCGTCGCGCGATCGTAGCTCAATCTCGCCTCGAGCTCCGCGGCTACCTCCGACGGATACTTTCCGGAGAGCATCGCGAGAGTCTCGTCGTACGCGGAGCGTGGGAGCGCGTGGTACGGATACGCGCGGCGCAGCAGGGCGAGAAGATCGTCCGCATCCCAATCGTCCACGGACACAGCGGCCACTATCACCTGCGCGAGAACGTCGAGCGCGTTCTGGATCACGCGGGTCGGCTCGACTTCACCCTCGCGCATCGCGGCGATGATGGCCGCGGTCTCGACGGCATCATCGCGGAAGGTCGGGACAAAGAGCCCGCGGCTCGCGACACCGAGCGTATGCCCTGCGCGTCCGACGCGCTGGAGCGCCGCGGATACACGCTTGGGAGATTGAAGCTGGATGACGAGGTCGACGCTGCCGATGTCGATGCCCAGCTCGAGCGAGCTCGTGGTGACGAGTGCGCGCAGCTCGCCGTTCTTGAGGCGGCGCTCGAGATCGAGACGTCGCTCGCGCGCGATGGAGCCGTGATACGGCTGCGCGAGCTCTTCCTCCGCGAGATTGTTGACACGCGCCGCGATGCGCTCTGCCTGCGCGCGGTTGTTGACGAAGACGAGAGTCGTGCGCCATCGCCTCACCTCGTCGAGCACGAGCTTGGCCACGGAGGGCCACACGCTTCCATCCACTTTGGCGAGATCAGGGACCGGCGAGCGCACAGCAAGCTGCAGCTCCTTGGTCAGACCGCAATCGACAATTGCAACCTCGCGATCGGTGCCGCCGAGGAAGCGCGCTATCTCGTCGAGTGGCCGCTGCGTCGCCGAGAGTCCGATCCGTTGCGGGCCATTCACTCCTGCGCTCGCCTGTTCCACCAGTCGCTCGAGCGTGACTGCCAGATGAGCCCCGCGCTTGGTGCCAGCGACAGCGTGGATCTCGTCGACTATCACCGTGCGCGTGGTGGCGAACATGCCGCGCCCGCGCAGCGACGTCAGCATGATGTTGAGCGACTCGGGCGTGGTGATGAGGATGTGCGGCGACTTCCTGATCATCCGCTGTCGCTGGCTGGGTGGCGTGTCACCCGTGCGCACTCCGACGCGAATCTCCGGAAAGTGCAGCCCCGCGTCCTCAAAGCGACGGCGCAGCTGCGCGAGCGGACGATCGAGATTTCGCTGGATGTCGTTGTTGAGAGCTTTGAGCGGCGAGATGTAGAGGAGGTGAACGCCGTTGGCGAGCGGAGCCTCGAGTCCCTCGGTGATGAGTGCGTTGAGCTCCCACAGAAAGGCGGCGAGAGTCTTACCAGTACCCGTAGGTGCGAGAATGAGCGTGTGACGTCCGCTTGCGATCGCGGGCCACCCTTCGTCCTGCGGCGCTGAAGGAGTACCGAGCGTCTCGGTGAACCACTCGCGTACGAGCGGGTGGAAATCCGACAGAGGATCTACAGAACTCGCCACAACTTCTCTGCCCCCCACTCCAACACCTTCTCATACCACGCGCGCTGCTCCCACGTAGCCAGCTCGATCTGCTTGGAGTGCGCGACGTCGTCCATGAACACGGAGTCCATCGTCGTGCCGAACTTCGCGTCGAGCACGTCGAGATTCGCCTCGTTGTTGAATGCCATCGAGCGGTTGTCGAAGTTCATCGATCCAACGGACGACCACAGGCCGTCCGCGACGAGAGTCTTGGCGTGCATCATCGTCGGCTTGTACTCGTAAATCCTGACGCCCGCCTTGAGCAGCTCTTCGTAGTACCATCGTCCCGCGTAAACGGTGGTCTTCACGTCGCTCTTCTGCCCCGCTGTCACCACACGCACATCGACGCCGCGCTTCACTGCGTCCTTCAGCAAGTTGCGGAATTGCTCGTCGGGGACGAAGTACGAGTTGGTGATGTAGAGCGTCTTGCGAGCGCACGCTATCGAGAGCGCGAGATACCGCTCGGCGGGCGTGCTTCCGACCGATGGAACCGTGTGCATGAAGCCGGCGACCTTCGTGCCGACGGAATCGAAGATCTCCTTCGGGAAGAATGCGTCGCCGGTCAGTAGTGCACCGGTGGCCTCCGCCCATCCGGCTGCGAAAGTCGCCTGGAGTGCCGCTACGGATGGTCCCTCGAACCTCACGTTCGACTCGCGCCACTGGCGGTCGTGATGGCCGTCGCCGAGCCAGTAGTCGGCGAGACCGAAGCCGCCCGTGTAGCCGATGTGGTCGTCGATCACCACGACGCGCACGTGCGATCTCGTGGCCGCACGATTGAGCGCATACCAGCGCAGCGGCCTCAGCCATGCGACCGTGGCGCCCGCCTTGGTGAGCTTCTGCACGAAATCCGTCTTGCGGAGCGGGCCGGAACCGAACGCGTCGAGGAGGACGAGCACTCTCACTCCCGCCCGCGCGCGCTCGGCCAGCCGATCGCGCATCTCGTCCGTCACTTTGCCCGGCTCGCAGTAGTACATCTGGACCGTGATCACGTGCTTGGCCGCGGAGATGTCGCGCCACAGGAGCGGGTAGGTGCCGTCGCCGTTGAGAAGGAGCTGCACGTCGTTCCCGTGGCTGAAGTGCACTCCAGTGTACAGCTCCATCGTCTGGGCGAAGAGCGTGTCGGTGATCGGCGGCGGCTCGTTCTCGCGGCCGGGCGCTATCACGATCCTCACCGGCGTCGTGTGGACGATCGTCAGCACGCCGATGAGGAACATCACCACCACAACAAGGAGTAGCGCAAACTCTGCCGCGTAGCGGACGTAGTTCATTAGGCGTGCTTGGGTGTTGTGGATGCGCCACGAGCACCGGCCACAGGCCGGATCGCCCGCCCTCTACCTATTCACTTCTCGTTCCACGACGAATTGCCCTCTTCCACGCTGAATGGCACCGTCTATTCTATAAGGTATGTCCCTCGCTGTACCCGCTCGCCGCCCAGCCATGAGGACGGTAGTCCTCGATCGGTCGCTGGAGGAGTTGCCGCTCTTCAGGCTGAGCGATTCCGCGGAGGAAGGGGCGATATCCTACAATCCCGAGTCGGGCGGCAGGTGGCGAGTCCTTCCTGCGCCGGGGGATCGACTTCCCGGCACCTTCGACCAGGACGTCTACATCGAGCTGCTGCACAGGTTCGAGGAAGCAGGACGACCCGAAGATGGCGCGGTCCATTTCACTCTGCACGCGTTCCTGCGGTCCATCGGGCGCCGCGTCGACGGCCGCACCTACGAGCAGCTGCGGTCGGCGCTCGGACGTCTGGAGCGCACCGTGCTCGAATCGTCAGGCGCCTACAAGCTGGGCGGAGAACAGCCGTTCGAGGGGAGATTCACCCTGCTCTCGTCGCTGACCATCGAGCGGAGGCGGCTGATGGAGCGGGACCAGCTCGCGCTCTTTCCAACGCTCGCGGCGTCGGAGCCCGGCGACGCGCGGGTGGTGATCTCGCCGCTGGTGAGAGCCAACATCGCGGCGGGCGTCACGGTGACGCTCTCGGTGCAGCAGTATCAGAGTCTGTCGAACCCCGTCGCGCGGCGGCTCTACCGGCTCATCGCAGTGGCCCGCGCGGGAGATTGCGTCACGTGGCGGGTACCGCTCGATCGACTCGCTTCCCAGCTTCCACTCACCCAACGGTATCCGTCCCACCTTCAGCGCGTCCTTCAACCGGCACACGAGATGCTACTCGCAGCCGGGTTACTGCGCGACGCCACCTTCAGCCAGACGGATCGCGGTTGGCAGGTCGATTATGTTCTGGCAACGCGGAACCCTGCGGCTCCGTAACTTTACAACCATCATGCGCAAATTCCGCGTTTTTCACCTCGCCATAGCTGGCGTGGTTGCGCTTCCGCTAGTCGCGGGAGCTTTCATGTATCAGAAGCAGCAGAACGTTGCGGGAGCTCAGCTCTTGGACGAGGTGCTGCGCATCACGGCTACACGCTACGTCGATAGCGTTCCGCCGAGCGACCTTTACGAGAAGGCAGCAAGGGGACTCGTCTCGGAGCTCAAGGATCCGTATTCGGTGCTGTTCACGCCGCAGGAGCTGGCGCAGTTCAACCAGCAGACCGGCGGCAAGTACGGCGGCATCGGGATGGAGATCGCTCCGACCAACGGCTTCGTCACCGTGCAGCGCGTGTTCCCCCACACTCCCGCCGCGGCTGGCGGCGTGATGGAAGGCGACCGCATTCTGCAGATCGATACCGCCAACGCGCGCGGCTGGACGAGCCAGCAGGTGTCCGACAGGCTGAAAGGCGATCCAGGGACGACGGTCACTGTCAAGTTCGGTCGTGATGGTGTGACCCAGCCCATTCCGATGACGTTCACGCGCGCGCTCGTGCATGTACCCGCGGTGCCGTATAGCCTCGTCTTCGGTAACATCGGCTACGTACCGCTGCAGGAGTTCAGCGAGACCACGGCGCAGGAGCTCGGCGACGCTATAGCATCGGTTCAGAAGTCGGGTGCGACGAAGCTCATCATCGATCTTCGCGGCAATCCTGGCGGTTATCTGGATCAGGCGATCGCTACGAGCAACATGTTCCTCAAGCAGAACCAGTCGATCCTGAGCGTGCGCGGTCGCACGGGGGAGGTTCAGGCTTACACCGCGACGGAGCCACCGGCCTATCCGAGCATCGAGACGGTGATCCTGGTGGACGGACGCAGCGCTTCCGCTTCCGAGATCTTCGCTGGCGCACTGCAGGATCACGATCGCGCGCTCATCGTGGGGACGACTTCGTTCGGCAAGGGATTGGTGCAGAGTCTCTTCCAGCTCGACGGCGGCTACGCGCTCAAGATGACGACGGCTAAGTGGTTCACGCCGAGTGGGCGCTCGATCCAGAAGGAGCGGAAGCTGCTGCCTGACGGCGAGTTCGTGGAGGTGAAGCCGGACTCGATGGAGAGCGATTCGGTCAAGCGCGCTCGTCCAAAGTTCAAGAGTGACGCTGGACGCATCGTGTACGGCGGCGGTGGAATCACGCCAGATCTCATCGTGAAGCCTGACACTCTCTCGACGCCTGAGCAGAAGCTGTTGCAGTCGCTCGGGCCGAAGAGCCAGATCTTCGCGCAGACGCTGCAGGATTTCGCCGGCCAGATGAAGAGCAAGGTGTCGCCAGGATTCACGGTGACGCCGGCGATGCGCAACGAGTTCGTCGCGCAGCTTCGTGCCAAGGGTGTGGAGATGGATCCGACGCTCGTCGCGTCGGGCGGCACAGAGCTGGACCGGTTGCTCGGCGACCGGATCACCACGCTCGCTTTCGGCGATTCCGCCGCGAAGCGTAAGTATCTCGACGACGACAACCAACTTCAGAAAGCGCTCGAAGTACTGAAGGCCGCACCGAACAACGCTGCGCTCTTCGCGCTCGGTGCGAGAGCACAGGGTGTGAGTACCACCGCGCACTGACCGGGACCGCGCGATGGCTGAAACCGTAGTGACAACGCCACGGTTGCGGCAATCGCGCGGCATCACGGTGCTGGCGACGCTCGCGGTGGTGTACACGTTGTACTTCGGCCGCGGCTTCTTCATCCCGATCTTCTTCGCTGTCGAGCTCAATCTCCTGCTGAGCCCGGTGATCCGCTGGGCGCGGCGCGTGCTGCACTTACCCGCGCCCATAAGCGCCGCAATCCTCATCCTCGCGCTAGCGGGATCACTTGGGTTCGGCGTCTATGAGCTTTCAGTGCCCGCCCGCGGTTGGCTCGCAACAGCGCCCACGACTCTCGCGAAGACGGGCGCGAAGCTGCACAAGCTGCTGCGTCCGGTGGAGCAGGTCTCGCGCACCGCGGAGCAGGTCGAGAGAGTGAGCAATGTCACCGGTGGTACGCCGGCCCACACGACGCAGGTGGTAGTCGAGGGGCCAAGCCTGGGCTCGCGCTTCTTCGGCACGACGCAGAGTCTCGTTGCCGCGCTCCTCGAGGTCCTGGTGCTGCTCTTCTTTCTGCTGGCGGGCGGCGATCTCTTTCTGCAGAAAGCGATCAAGGTGCTGCCGAATCCCGGCGGACAGCGCACCGCGGTCGAGATAGCGCGACTCACCGAAAGTCTCAGTCTCGAATTATCTCTTCACTTCGGTGCTGCTCAACATCGGCGAAGGGTGCGCAGTGGCAATCGTGATGTTCGCGCTCGGCATGCCCAATCCGATTCTGTGGGGCGCTGTAGTGACCGTGCTCGAGTTCGTTCCGTACCTCGGCGCGATGACGGCGATAGTGGTGCTCACCATCGCCGCGCTCACGGTGTTCGACAATGTCGGAAGAGCGCTGGTGATTCCGCTCAGCTTCATCGCGGTCAATCTGTTGCAGGGGAACGTCGTCTCGCCGCTCGTACTCGGGCATCGCCTGTCGCTCAACCCCGTCGCGATCTTCGTCGGTGTCGCGTTCTGGTGGGAAGTGTGGGGAATTCCGGGCGCATTCCTGGCGGTTCCGTTGCTCGCCACCATGAAGATCGTGTGCGACCACATTCCGGCGTTCGCTGCGGTCGGCGAATTCCTCGGCCAGCGTGACGAGGACGAGCGCAGACTCGCGGTGCGCATGGCGGTGCAGTAGTCGATGCCGAGTGTCGCGCCAGAGAGGTTTGCTGGATTTCGCCCCGACGCGCTCAGGTTCCTTCGTTCGCTCGCACGAAACAACAAGCGTGAATGGTTCGAGGCAAATCGCGAGCGATACGAGCGCGAGGTCAAGCGTCCACTCGCAGTTCTCGTCGAGGAGCTCGACGCACGCTTCGGCGAGATCGCTCCAGAGATCGTCGGTAACGCCAAGCGGTCGATCTTCCGCATTCATCGCGACGTGCGATTCTCGAAGGACAAGTCGCCATACAAGACGAACGCGGCAGCGTGGTTCTATCACCGCGACGCCGGACACTCGGTGGGAACTCGCGCAGCGCACGGTGGCGCAGGGCTCTACTTCCAGATTGCGCCGGGCGACTGCATGATCGCCGGGGGAATCTGGATGCCGCCGAGCGACGCACTGAAAACTCTGCGTGAGAGAATTGCCGATGATCACGAGAGCATCGCGCGGATACTCGGCGCGCCGACCTTCAGGCGAGCGTTCGGCTCGTTGAGCGAGGAATCCGTACTCACTCGCGTGCCGCGCGGCTTCGATCCGGAGCATCCTGCCGCCACGCTGTTACGGTTCAAGTCGTTCACCGTGAGCCGGAAGCTCGACGAGGAAGATCTGTCGAGTCCGCGCCTGCCGGATGTTCTCGCGCGCCAGTATGCGAAGATGCTTCCACTCGTGCGCTGGCTCAACACGGCACTCGGCCTGCCACCGCATCGCTCTCGCTGAGGCCGCGACGGGAGCGTGACTACCGACAGCTCCGCAGCGCGCACAGATAGCAGAGGAGACGCGCGCGCGCGGGCTCGCGAGCTGGTGATCGAGCTGGGATGGAACACCACCAGCTACCAGATCCTGAATCCGGGATTCGAGCTGTGGTTCTCGCGCGATCGTCCGGGTGTGGTCGGCTACGTGCGCGCCCCGCGGCGACGAGTGGTGGGCGGCGCTCCGGTGTGCGCGCTCGAAGATCTGCCGCAAGTCGCTGCAGAGTTCGAGCGCGAATCCCGCTCGAAAGGGGATGCGGTGGTCTACTTCGGCGCGGAGCAACGGCTCGACTCGTTCTACGCTGACTCGACTACTCACTCGCGCATTCAGCTTGGTGCGCAGCCCGTGTGGCACCCGTCGGCGTGGGCGCCGATCATTGCGTGTCACTCGTCACTGCGCGCGCAGCTCAACAGGGCACGCAACAAGCACGTACGCGTCGAGTTGTGGAACGCGGATGTCGCCGAGCAGAACCCGGCGTTGCAGAAATGTCTTCGCGAATGGCTGACGACGCGCGGCCTGCCGCCACTCCACTTTCTCGTCGAGCCGGAGACGCTGGGGCACCTGCGCGACAGGAAGGTCTTCGTTGCCGTGCGCGGTGACAGCCCGGTCGGCTTTCTGGTGGCGTCCCCGATACCCGCACGCAACGGATGGCTCACCGAGCAATTCGTGCGCGGCTTCGACGCGCCGAATGGAACCGCCGAGCTGATGATCGACGCGGCGATGAGATGGATGGCGGAGAGCGGTGCCGAGTACGCGACACTGGGGCTTGCCCCGCTCTCCACGCGCGCCGGCGACGAGCAGCCGGAGTCCCTCGCGCTCCAGCTCGGCTTCAAGTGGGTGCGCGCGCATGGACGGCGGTTCTACAACTTCGGTGGTCTCGACGCGTTCAAGGCGAAGTTCTGCCCGGAGCGATGGGAAGCGGTGTACGCGATAGCGAGCGAGCACCATTTCTCAGTGACTTCGCTATACGCGATTGCCTCAGCGTTCACCAACGGCCACCCGATAGCGACAGTGCTCGGCGGTATGTTCCAGGCCGCACGGCAGGAGCTCCGCTGGTTGAGCGCTCCGCTTCGAAAGCGATAGCGCTCTCACAACGCGGCGTCAGAGTGAGCCTGCGGCGTTGCTCGCTACGCCTTCAGGGACGCTACGCCACTCACCGAGCGCCTGGGCATACTCGAGAGTCGCCTGCGCCTTGGCGTCTGCGATCGATGCGTGGCACGTGTTGCCGCAGAACTCACCGTCGCGCGCGAATCTGTAGAGCGTGACGACGCCGGCGTCGATCTCGAGTACGACGAACGCCGGAAGGGGGAGCTGAGTGACATCGCACATCCCTGTGCGCAATGAATGCCACTCGCGCTGTTCGTCTGTTAGCGTACCGATGCGTGCGACTTCACGTTCCATCGCTCGAATGGGATGAGTCGGTGTGGACGCGATACGACGACGCGGTACGATGCAACAGCGGCGCGCGCTGCGCCAGCGTAGATTTTTCGCGACGCGAGCTGAGCGACAGCTCGCGCGGTAACGTCCAACGACTGTTTCGAGGCACCGATGTCAAGACTGGCGAACGTAGCGCTCACGATCTCAACGGCAGCGTCAATGATCCTGCCTGCGACTCTGATGTCGCAGTCCGCGGCGCGCATACGAACGCAGCGGCCGCCAGCGCTGTCGTCGATAGACACCGCGCGGATCCGCAGCGACATCTTCACGCTCGCGAGCGACGCGATGCGTGGTCGCGAGGCGGGAACGCTGGACGAGCTGCGTGCCGCCGCGTGGATAGCGGACCGTGCCCGCGAAGCGGGGCTCCAGCCCGCTGGTGACGACGGGACGTTCTTCCAGTTCTGGCCGATGAGACGCACCATCACGAGCGACGCGAGCGTCGTGACGCTCGACGGATCGCCGCTCACGCTGTGGACGGACGCGGCGGTGGTCACGCCTATCGAAGCGCACGCTGAGCTTCCGGTGGTGTGGATCGGCGGCGCCACGGCGGACTCGATAGCTCACATGGACCTTCACGGGAAGGCTGTTGCCGCCGACGTCATCCCTCCGTCGCGGCCGCCGGTGTCGTGGATAAGCCTGCGCGAATGGCGCTACACTCGCCAGGCGCTCGCGGAGCGGAGTACAGCACTCGCGCGAGCTGGCGCGGCGGCAGTGATCCTCGTCGCGGACGACTCTACCGATTCACAGTTCATCCCCGTGTCAGTGCCGATGCGCCGCGGTCTTTACAACATCGACACGACAACCGTGTCGAGAGGCAACGCGCGAATCGCAACGCTCTGGGTTCCGAAATCGTTGCGGGGGCGTGTGATGAGCGCGCGGAGGCTCGTACTGGATCTGAGATCCGAGAGCTTCGTCTATCCGTCGGTGAACGTCGTGGCGAAAGCTCAGGGAAGCGATCCTTCGCTCAGGAACGAGTACGTCGAGTTCAGCGGTCACGTCGATCACGACGGAGTGAGGTTCCCTGTCGATGGTGATTCGATCTGGAGTGGCGCCGACGACAACGCATCGACCGACGTCGCGCTGCTCGCGATCGGGCGAGCTTTCGCGAAGCGGCCGGCGCGACGGTCAGCGCTCTTCGTTTGGCACGGCGCGGAAGAGCGCGGCCTGCTCGGCTCGCGCTGGTTCGTGTGGCACCCCACAGTACCGCTGACGTCGATAGTCGCCGTGCTCAACGGCGACATGATGGGACGTAACAGCCCTGACAGCGCAGGGCTGCTGGGCGCTCAACCTCCGCACCGCAATTCCACGATGCTCGCGAACGCCGCGCTGGACGCGAACTCCGAGCTCACTCGATTCAAGCTCGACACGCTCTGGGACAGGCCTACTCATCCCGAAGGTTGGTACTTCAGGAGTGATCACTTGCCTTACGCGCGTGCGGGAGTCCCTGCACTCTTCTTCACCACGTTGCTACATCCCGACTATCACACGCCACGCGACAAGCCGGCGCGGATAGACATCGCCAAGCTCGCGCGAATGACCGATTGGATGTATGCGACCGGATGGGATGTCGCCAACGCGGATCAGCGTCCCGCTCTCGACCCTGGATTCAAGCTGGAGCGTTGATCCAGTGCGTCAATGCTGGTGGTACATCCACGGTCTCAGCTGAGTCACGAAGCCGGCGCGCAGCGTGAATTCGTTCTTCTGCCGATACGTACCCAGTTCCTGAAGCGTGATGTCAGTGTAACGCTTGAGTCTGAGTGAGACATCGAGCGCCGTTGCGGCGTTGATGTACGTGCGCAGACCACCATCAATGCCATAACCATAGATGTTCTGGGGGAAGTCCCCAGAATTCTGGTTGTCGATGAAGACGCCGGCGAACGGTTTCATCGCGTGCCCCTCGTCGGCGCATAGAGGCGGCCGAATCCTTCGAGCGTGAACAGTCCGGTGATCGTGACCGAGGGCTCATAGTGATAGGTGCCTCACCTCCGAGCTGGAGCCAGCTCGTCAGGAAGGGAGCGACGGGAGCATCGACGTTGAATCCGCGATCGTACTTTATACGCCAGGTTCCCTGAAACGCGACGTCGAACGTGCCGAGCGATGGAGCTGAGCGCACTCTCGTGGCGAGTCCAGCCGCCGACATAAGGGTCGAGCGTCGCTGCGACAACTGTGTAGTCGTAGCGCGGAGCGTCCCGGCGACATGCCGATACCGCAGCTCCGCCTGGATCGCGAGCGCGGGATCAATGAAATATCGCCAACCGCCTTGCACGCCGATCGCCGTCAAGCCGGTACGTTACTTCCGGCGATGCCGTTCGCGAAGACACCCGCATATCCGCGCGATCGCAGATAGTCACCAAACTGTAGTCGGCGCGCACTCCGACAGGCTGCACCGTATAGTACGTCCCGGGTACGTCCTGCGACTCTGGTGACGTCGAAGGATGGGTGCGAGTCCAAGCTGCCAATGTGAACCGATGAATGGCTCGGCCAAGAACGAGACCGAAGTGGAGTGATCGATGTGAATCGACTGCTGCGCGGAGAGCTCGAGCTGCGTCGTCCCTGAGATGTCGCGCGTGTACGCGGAGTCCTGAGCACGCGCGGGCGACGAGCAGATGCAGCCCATCATTGCCAGGGCGAATGATGCGCGCATCACTCGCGCGATGCCGGATACAGTGACTGAAGCTCCCGTGCGAGCGCCATCGTCGAGCGCTCCGCACTCGTGCTTGCGGCGTGTTGCGGAATTGGCGTCATCACAAGATGATAGCCGTCGGGGCCGGCGGACTCGACTACCAGTAGAGTTGCGTCGTTGGCGAGAGACTCGGTCATTCGTGCGCCGACTCCATCAGCATGAAGCGCATCGATGTCCGCGAGAAGCCTCGACCAATCGACCCGCTTCACTGGAACCGTGCACGACTGGTACGCGTGGCGCATGTGGAACGTGTGGCAGTGGAACGTGGTTGCGACCCGCTGTCGCAGGGCGCGCGCGCCGGACGTGGTGCGTGCCGGTGCGGGAGCCGTCGGATCCGAAGGGCGAGCCGCGCTTCCCCACCAGAGACCGATCCAGCCGTAAGCGCTCGTGCCGTCGGTCCAGATCCTGATGAGCTCGCCGACCGGGTTCCCGTCGAAGCCGATGTAAACGCGGACCTCACGCTCAGCGGGAAGCACCGGCGCGCCACTGGAGAGCGGCGCGAGCGAAGCGCCCGCTGCAACGGAATCGATGGTCATGCGCAGTGCTGGTTGCGCAGCGCTCGACTGTGCGCGCACTACGGCAGCAGACATGCATGCGCACAGCGCGATCGTGATGAGCCGCGCCAGGCTGCCGCGAGACGTCATAGAATCGGCTTACGCATCGTTGCGGCAACGAGCGCACTGTTACTGCTGATAGCCGTGCTCACTATTGATCGTCGTGAGTAGCTCAGCGAGATATCCCTTCCAGATTGCGGGGAGCGAGTGGGTGCCATGGCCGCGCGTCTCGTCGCTCGTGGGGATGAGCACGTACCGTCCACGCTTGACGCGCGGGATGAGCTTCTCCATCAGCCCGAGCTCGGGCGGGTTCACCTGATCGTCTGCCGAGTTGATTGCGACGAGGGGAGCGGTGATGCGCTCGAGATCGTGCGAAGGGTCGTAGTCGCGCGAAGCTTCGAACTGGAACATGAAGTCGTTCGCGTCCGTGCTCGCCATGCGTGCCGCCATGAACCTGTCGATGTAGGCGTTGGCGGCATCGCGCGTAGGCGCTGTCTTCTGCAGCCAGAGCGGACTGCTCGTCATCATGAAGAGCATCTCGAGCGCGCCGTAGAGTCCGTGCGGCTGTGTCGTGTAATCTCCGCCCTTCCACTCCGGATCTGTGCGAATCGACTGGCTCACGATCTCCCGCATCATGCGGTTGCGCCCCGCGATCTGGGTAGGAACACTCGCGAGTGGAACGAGGCCGTCCATGAAATCAGGGTAGCGCTCTCCCCACATCCACGTTTGCATTCCGCCCATCGACGTCCCCATGACGAGCAGGAGGTGATTGACGTGAAGGCCTTCCGTGACCAGCCGGTACTGCGCGGTGATCATATCCGTGTAGCCGTAGTGCGGGAATCGCGCATGGAGTCCATCGCTCGGCTTGGTAGACTGGCCAGTTCCGATCCCATCCGGAAGAATGATGTAATGGCTCGCCGAATCGAGCAGTCCGCCCGGCGCGAAGAGGACTCCAGCGAACGCCGGCGACATGAAGTTGCGCCCGCTTCCCGTGGTACCGTGAAGTATGAGCACGGCGTTGCGCACGACCCCCGACGCATCGCGGCGCGGATGGCCCAGTGTGATGTAGTGGATCCTGAGAACGGGGAGCGACGATCCGTCGGTGAAGTGAAAATCCCTCATGACGAAATCGCCTTCGTACCCAGCACGAGCTTGCGGCGCTGACGGTGACGCAGGCGGTGTGGCCGCTGCCGTACCTCGTTGCGCGACAGCGAGTGACAGTGGGACCGCGGCACTGACGGCGAGAGCGGTGACGACGACGCGTGCCGCGCGCCGTCCGGCGGAACGCATGTGGAGAGTGCTCATCGGCGGCGGATGTCAGTGAGTGGTGAGGTGGCGCTGCACATCGGAGTGAAGGTGCAGCGCGCGCTCCCAAGTCACAAGGTGATCAACCGCGCGGCGATCGCAAATCCGTCACGGATACCGTAGCGGACGTCGACTTGGGTCCGGAGGGCCGGCCGCTCCCTGCTCTTGCGCCTTTCAAACTTGGATACTATATCCTGCCGTTCGGCCGGCCGGTTGTTGAGGATACGGGCGCTTTCACCCAACTCGCGACCATGTAAGTCCACGAGTCGCAGGAGGAAGTATGAGACGTACAGTAGCGCTGGCGCTTGCATTATCGTGCGCCACCGCGGCGATCGCGGGACCACCACTCGCCGCCCAACAGCCTCGAAGCACGATCAGCGGAACGATCACCGGATCGGGTGGAACGCCGGTCGCCGGCGTCACGGTATTCATCCAGGCCCTCAACATCGGCGCCGTGACTCGCGACGACGGACGTTACACCATCGCCGTCCCCGCTTCACGCATCAACGGACAGCGTGTCACGCTGACCGTGAGACGCATCGGCTACGTACCGCAGTCAGCCGAGATAACTCTCACGGCCGGGAGCATAACGCAGAACTTCTCACTTGCGACCAACGCGCTCAATCTCAGCGAAGTCGTGGTCACAGGCGCCGGACTCAGCACCACGCGCGAGAAGCTGGGCAACGTGATCAACTCGGTGGACTCGACCGCGATCGCGCGAAGCAACGAGCCCAACGTGGTGAATGCGCTCGCGGCAAAGGCGCCGAACGTTCAGATCGTCTCGGAGGCCGGCGTGCCGGGCGCATCGTCCGACATCCACATCCGCGGCATCAAGTCGCTCTCGGGCGATGCGCAGCCACTCTTCGTCGTCGACGGCGTTCCGATCGACAACTCGACCAACATCAATGGCGGAAATCTCACGGGCGGGGTGTCACCGAACCGCGCGTCGGACATCGATCCGGAAGACATCGCGTCGATCGACATCCTCAAGGGCGCGGCTGCGGCGGCGATCTACGGCGCACGCGCGTCGAACGGCGTGGTGCTCATCACCACGAAGACCGGGAAGCCCGGCGAGACTCGCTTCACCGTGCGGTCGAGCTACTCCGACGACGACGTCAACCACGAGCTTCCGCTGCAGACTGCCTACGGCCAGGGAAGCGGCGGCGTCGCTGGAACGTGCTCCACACCCGATTGCTCTGCGTCAGCACTATCGTGGGGACCGGCCATCACGGCGGGCACTCCGGTATATGATCACTTCGCCGAGCTCTTCCACACGGGGCACACCTCCGACACTCACGTCGAGCTGTCCGGCGGAAGCAACGGTACGTCGTATCTCATATCGGGCGGACGTGTCAATCAGAACGGCGTCGTCATCGGCCCGAACAACTACTACACGAGGAACGATGCGAGGCTCAAGGCGAGCCACGCGGTCCGCGACAATCTCACGATTGGCGGAAACGTCTCGTTCGTGGACGACCGTGGAGCGTCGGTGCTGCGCGGTGGCTCGGTCTCCGGACTCATGCTCGGCGCGCTTCGCACGCCGCCCAGCTTCGATCAGTTTCCGTACCTCGATCCGTCGACGGGGCTGCAGCGGTCGTACCGCTTCCCTGACCCATCCCCTGCATCCATCACCGCGTCACGCGGCTACGACAACCCGTTCTTCGCGCTCAACGACAACCCGCGACGGAGCAGACGAACCGCACGATCGGAAACGCAACTGCCGATTGGCGTCCGGCAGGTTGGCTGCGTGTTCAGGAGAACCTGGGCGCAGACTATTTCGGCGACACGCAGCTCGACGGCGAAGCGCTCACTGCGAGCGACGCGCCGCTCGGCAAGGTCTCGCGTGCGGACCTCATGCACCTGCAGATCGATCAGAATCTCATCGCGACGATGACGCACACATTCAATCGCAACTTCGATGCGAATCTGACGCTCGGCAACAACGTCAACAGCAGGCGCGGCACGGAGATCTACGGCACGGGCAACAACCTCATCGCCCCGGCACCGTTCTCTCTCAACAACACCGTATCTCAGCTCGCAACGGAATACGATTACACGATTCACGCAGAGTCGTACTTCGGTCAGGCGGAAGCCGACCTGTTCAATCAGCTGTATCTGACCGCTGCGCTACGCAACGACGGCTTCTCGACGTTCGGAGCGAGCAATCCGCGCGCATGGTATCCGAAAGCGAGCGTCGCGTGGACTTTCACCAACGCGCTCGGGAACACGCAGCAGAAAGGTCTTCTGAGCTACGGCAAGCTGCGCGCATCATTCGGCGAGACCGGTAAGGAGCCGAATGTCTACTCGACACTCACGACGCTCGGCCGCGCAGTATTCGCGAGCGGATGGACCGACCAGCTCTCGTCAACGCAGGGTGGATACGGCGGCCTCGTAACGTCGGGGACGCAGGGCAACAACAACCTGAAACCCGAGCGGCAGAAGGAATTCGAGGCCGGTAGCGATTTCGGCTTCTTCAACCAGGCGGCAGACGCCGGGATCACTTACTACAAGGACAACTCCACCGACGTGATCCTGAGCGTCCCGCGACCAGTGACAAGCGGCTTCGGTGCTCAGCTCGTGAACGGTGCGAGCATCCAGAGTCTCGGATGGGAGATGACGCTCAACGTGCGTCCGATCACCAATGCCAACAGCTCATGGGAGATCGGAGCGCAGTGGTCGCAGAACGAGACTCGCATCACGAGCCTCAGCGGCGCGCAGTACATCTCGGTCGGCGGCGGCACGTTCTCCGACGCAGTGCCGTCTGCAACCGTTGGCGGCACGTTCGATTTCCGCGGCCTCGGCTTCGTGCAGTGCGGCATAAGCTCGGGGACTACACTGCGTGACAATGCTGGGCGCACCATCGACCTCGCCTCCGCATGTGCCGGCGCACCGAAGGGTGCGATGTACATCGATCCGAGCGGTCTGCCGGTGAAGGACCCCGTCAATCGCGTCGTCGGTGATCCGAATCCGCACTGGCTCGGCAGCGTTCACACCAACTACCGCTACGGCAAATGGGAGATCTCCGCCCTGCTGGATCACAAGCAGGGTGGACAGGTAGCGAACATGACGCGCGGCGCACTCAACAACTTCGGGACCTCGATCGAGACGGCGACGCGCAACGTGATGCGCACCTTCGGCAAGGACTTCTTCCCCGGACCAGTCGTCGGCCCGGGTGCGGGCACGGCAGTGCTGATCGGCCAGGCGTGGTACACCGGACTTGGCAGCAGCTACTCCAACGTCGTCACGCCGTACATGGAAGACGGTACCTACACCAAGCTACGCGAGGTATCCATCGGGTACACGCTTTCGGGCGCGTGGATGACTCACACCGGATTCACGAGTGCAGCGCTGCGCGTCGCGGGACGCAATCTCAAGACCTGGACCAAGTACACGGGAATCGATCCTGAGACCAACCTCGCCGGAGCGTCCGCGCTCATTCAGGGCTACGACTTCTTCAACATGCCGCAAACGCGATCGGTGGTTTTCTCTGTCTCACTCAGCCGCTGACCCGGGAGAAGAATCATGAAGCCAACAATCAGAGCGGCTGTCGCCATCGCCGCCACTGCAATCATCGCGGTGGCGTGCAATGAGAACGACTACCTCAAGTGCCACGATTGCATCACGAGTCCCAATGCGCCGACCAGCGCCACCGCAACGCAGCGGCTCGTCGCGGTGCAGGCGAAGCTCACGCAGTACCTGAACGGCAACATGGCGCGCATCGTGTCGATGTGGATGCAGTCGATGGCCGGCACGCAGCTCCAGTACCAGACGTGGGACCAGTACCTGCTCGATCAGGGAATGTCGTCCAGCGATTTCAGCATGCCGTACGGTGGCGGCGGTCTCATCGATATTCGCGCTCTCGAAGCAAGCTCGCGGGCCGCGAACGACAAGACCTTCCTCGGCATCGGCGAGGTGCTCGAAGCGTGGGAGATGGGCACCGAAGCGGATTTCTGGGGCGATGTGCCGTACTCGCAGGCAGCGAAGCCGGATTCGTTCCCGCTCCCCAAGTACGATCCGCAGCAGGTGGTCTACGACAGTGTTCTCGCAACTCTCGCGACCGCGGCCACGAATCTCGCGGCGAACACGGGCACTGGTCCGGGCGCAGCCGAAATCATCTATCACGGTGACCCGACAAAGTGGACCCAGCTCGCTCACACGCTGAGAGCGCGGTTCTATCTACATCTCGCGGAACGTGATCCGACGAGTTATCAGAAGGCGCTGGCGGAAGCAAATCTCGGCATCTCGAGCAACGCTGCCGATTACATCTCGTACCAGACGAGCAATGCCAACGAACAGAATGACTGGTACCAGTTCCAGCTCACCGGAACGCGCACCGGCTTCACGCGCGCTGGAAAGTACATGGTCGATCTTCTGACCAACACTCACGATCCACGCCTGACCGAGTACTACCAGGCGGCGACCGGTTCGTCGACCATCATCGGCGCCACACCGGGACAGGCCCTGGCATCGAACATGGCCAACGTCAGCGCACTGCGTCTCGCACCGACGTACCGGCAGGAGTTCGTGACATACAACGAGAACCTGCTCATCAAGTCCGAGGCGCTCTTTCAGCTGGGCAACACCCAGGCAGCGCTCGACACGCTCAACAAGGAGCGCGCTGCATGGGCCACCGCTACGCCGTGGCACTCCGCGATCACTCTCACGCCTGTGAGCGGACCCGTGACGCTGGCAGCGATCATGACGGAGAAGTACATCACGCTCTTCCAGAACGTCGAGGTGTGGAACGACTACAAGCGCACCTGTCTGCCCGTGCTGACGCCAGCCAACGGCTCGCTCGCGCTTCCTGGCCGGTTCCTGTATCCAGACGCGGAGCGGCAGACGAATCCGAACGTGCCGGCGGATCCAGTACGTAACTGGAACGATCCGAACCCGTGCACAGGGTCGTAAGGAAGCACTGCACCAGATAGCACGAAGAGGCGGGGAGACTCGATCGAGTCTCCCCGCCTCGCTCACATCGATAGCAGTCGCGTCAGCGCTTCACTCACCGGGCTCTCGCTGAGCCCTTCGATCGTTTCCCCATCCCAGAAGACCAACTCCGCGGGTATCCCCCACGGCGCGTACGGATGGTGCTCGCGTTTGAGTAGCACGACGGCCGGCTTCCTGAATGCACTCGCGGCGTGTGAGATGCTGGTGTCCGGAGTGAAGACACGATCGCTCGTGCCTACGAGCGCGAGTGCTTCGCGCAACTTGGGTGTCGCCGCAGCTTCCGCATTCACCGCGCGCGCGACGCGCTCGACGCTCGTCCATTCAGATGGGAGTCCCATCACGACGATCGGCATTCGAGGGCGCTCAGCGCGCACTTGCTCCAGCACCGTGATGAAGTGATCGTCGCTCCAGCGCCGCTTCGGTTCCGACGCCGACAAGTTGACGAGTAGTCGCAGCTCCGCCGTACTGGTGACGGCGATGTTGCCCGGGAGAGCAACACGCGCGGCTGCGCGCTTCCACACTTCGTTGGAGCGCCGCTCCTCGTCGCGCGTGAGAAAGATCTCGGGCTGCCAGTCTGTCGCGCTCGCGTCCACGCCGAACGGCTCCGCTAGCGCCTGGGACCCGCGCACGTAGTGCACGCTCCGATCGTATGCTCTCACTCGCACGTTATAGACGAGATCATTGTTGCCGCCACCAACTCCCACGCGGTACGGCGCGCGCGCGTGGAGCATCAACAACGGCGTGGAGGTGAATATCGGAGGATTGTTGATGCGCCCGTCCACTATCACGTCGTACCGCTCCCGCGCGAGCAGCTTTCCGACCGCGCGATAGCTCTTCCACGACTTGCGGTCGAGCGTGAACACCTTACGCACGTGCGGGTTGCGCTCGAGCACCGGGCTCGTGCTCGGATTGGCGAGCACATCCAGCGACTCGATCGTCGGTGACGATGCGAGCGCGCGGATCATTCCTGTCGCCATGATCATGTCGCCAATCCGCTCGTAGCGCACGAAGAGCACACGCAGCTTGCGATCGGTCGGGAGCGAAGTCGTGCGTGCACCAGGCAGTGCGCGCGCGATGACGCGCATCCAGGCGAGCCGCCACCCCTTCTCTATGCTCCTGATGTCCACCTGCTAGCGCCTTCCCGTCAACGGAAGCTCGAGAAGCAATCGCGTGACCGCCGGCTCACTCGTGTAGTACACGCTCAACCGATCCAGCATCACCGGCTCCGCGATACTCACGCGCATGAGCGAGAGAACGCGCTGCGGCGTGAGCGTCTTGTAGAGATTGAGCGTGACGTGCGGCGAGAAGGCGAATCGCGGACGCGCGAAGTGGAGCCCGCTCGCGCCTATACGGTCGTGCAGCTCCCGGATGGCGCCGCGGGGAGCGATGGGGAGCACCACTATCTCCGTTGCGGGAAAACGCTCCGGCGCGCCGAGTATGAGCTCGATGGGCGCGGTGGCCTCCGCGACGGGGGTGAGTCGCTCGCTGAGTCGCTCGACTCGGGTGTCCGACGCGATGGGACCGAGCCCCGACGAGCCGGCGAGCGTGACGTGCGGACGTCGCGCTCGCGCAAGCTTGGGATCGTGGCGCGCGACTATCGCCTGGATCTCGTCGGCGACCGGTCCGGCCAGCTCCCCCAGGATGAATATGCCGGACGGGGTGGGCACGCGGGGAAGATACTATCTTATGCGCATGCTCAATATCGACCTCGCGGGGCGTCGCGCGCTCGTCGCCGGAGTGGCAGATGACGGCGGTTTCGGCTTCGCGATAGCGAAGGCTCTCGCCGAAGCCGGCGCGGCGGTATGCGTGGCGACGTGGCCGCCCGCGCTCAACATCTTCCTCAATCTCCTCCAGCGCGGGAAGATGGACGAGTCGCGCCGCATGCCCGACGGCTCGCTGCTCGAACTTCGAGCGGATCTACCCGCTCGACGCAGTCTTCGACAGCGCTCGGCGACGCGCCGGACGGAGCTGCGGTCGAGCAAGCGCTACAAGGACGTGGGCGACTTCTCTATAGAAGGGCTCGCCAATCGCCTGACAGCCGACTTTGGTGAGAAGCCGCTGGACATCGTGGTCCACTCGCTCGCCAACGGCCCCGAGGTGAAGAACGCGCTGCTCGACACGAGCCGTTCCGGGTACCTCGCGGCGCTCAGCGCGAGCGCTTACTCGATGGTATCACTAGTATCGCGATTGTCGCCTTTGTTACGCGATGGTGGCTCGTTCCTGTCGCTGACTTACATGGCGTCCGAGCGTGCGGTGCCGGGTTACGGCGGAGGGATGTCATCGGCCAAGGCGGCGTTGGAGAGCGATACGCGGGTGCTTGCCTTCGAGGTCGGACGCAAGTACGGGCACCGAGTGAACACCATCTCCGCCGGCCCCTACGCCTCGCGGGCCGCGAGCGCGATCGGGATCATCGGGAAGATGGTCGCGTACTGCGCCGCGAACGCTCCGCTCACCGATCCCGCTCCGCGCGGAAGAGGTCGGCAACGCGGCGGCGTTCCTCTCGTCGCCGCTCGCGAGCGGAATCACGGGCACCACCGTATATGTGGACAAGGGATACCACGCGATGGGCATGGCGGTGGCGGGCGTTCCTCCCGAAGAGTAAGGCGCCACTCCGAGTCACTCGCGGTATCTTCGCCCAATTCGTAGCCGCATCATCCCGCTCCGGGCGACGTCTCATGCCGCCCACACCAACATGACAATCTCGATTCGCCGCGTCGCGCTCTCAGCAGCCGCGCTCCTCTGCTGCCCGGCATGCATGCCGTCGCCGCGCCTGCAGCCGACGCCGTCGGCAGACTCCGCCGAGCACGCCAAGTCGCATCCCACCGTCAAGCCGTACAACGAGGTAATCACCAAGGAAGCGAAGACTCGCGTGGGGATGTTCAAGACTCACCGGGTGGGCGATACGCTCTACTTCGAGATCCCTCGCAAGGAGCTGGACAAGGACATGCTCCTCGTCGGTCGATACGCTCGCGCGTCGGTAGTGGACGCCAGCAATCCCTTCGGCTCGTACGGAGGCGACGAGTTCGAGGAGCGTACCGTGAGATGGACGCGCAACGGCAATCGCATCATCCTCACCTCGCCGTCGTTCGCGATAATGGCAGACAGCACGCTGCCGGTGTATCGCGCGGTCGAGGCGGCCAACTACGCTCCGATCATCGCCACGTTCGACATCGCTGCGTTCGGGCCTGACAGTGCGCCGGTGATAGACGTCACGCGACTCTACACGACGAGCATCCCGGAGTTCGCGGCGATTCACGGAAACATCGACGACCACAGATCGTACATCGAGAATGCTGTCGCCTTCCCCGACAACGTCGAGGTAGAGGCAACTCAAACAGGCACGCCGCAATCAGGCGGGATCAACATCCCGGGTCTGGTAATCCGTGAGCGCGAGGGAGCGCAGAGCGTGCTCGCGCACTGGAGCATGGTGCGTCTTCCCGAGCATCCGATGATGCCGCGAATCTCGGACGATCGCGTCGGATTCTTCGGCGTGACGCGCACCGACTTCGGCACGACGCAGCACCGCTCGGTCGAGGAGAACTACATCGCGCGCTGGCGGCTCGAGAAGAAGGACCCGAGCGTCGCGGTGTCAGATCCCATCACTCCGATCATCTACTACATCGATCCTGCGACACCGGATCAGTGGAAGCCGTGGATTCGCAAAGCGGTGCTCGACTGGCAGCCCGCATTCGAGGCAGCCGGTTTCAGCAACGCGATAATCCCGATGGACCCGCCGACGAACGATCCCGACTGGTCGCCCGAGGACGTTCGTCACACGATGATCCGCTGGCTCCCTTCCACCACGGAGAACGCTGTCGGGCCTCACATCTCCGACCCGCGTACCGGTGAGATCCTCAACGGCTCCATCAGGATGTTTCACAACGTTCTGAACCTTCAGCGCGACTGGTATTTCACGCAGGTTGGTGCGCTCGACCCACGCGCGCAGAGCTGGCCGATGCCGGATTCGCTGATGGGGCGCATGCTGGAGTTCGTCGTCGCGCACGAGATTGGTCACACGCTCGGCCTCTATCACAACCACAAGGCGAGCTCGATGTATCCTGCCGACTCGGTGCGGTCGCGCGCGTGGGTGCACAAGATGGGGCATACGCCGAGCATCATGGATTATGCGAGGTTCAACTACGTCGCGCAGCCTGAAGACTCGATCGCGCTGGACGATCTCATTCCGCGCGTGGGACCTTACGACAAGTTCGCGATAATGTGGGGCTACACGCCGATTCCAGGCGCGAAGAATCCCGAAGCTGAGCGTCCCGCGCTGGATTCCATCGCGCGCATGCAGGACAGCGTGCCATGGTATCGCTTTGGCCATCTGGCTGAGTCGGACCCTGACAATCCGGATCCTGGCGACGAGACGGAAGCCGTCGGCGATGCCGACGCTGTGAAATCGACCGGCTATGGGCTCAAGAATCTCGAGCGCACGATGCCGCTATTGCTGCGCGCGACTCAGAAGCCGGGCGAGGACAACTCCGATCTCGCGGAGATCTACGACCGGCTCGTGAATCAGTGGCAGACAGAGATGGGGCACGTAGTGAACGTCGTCGGCGGTGCGACGTCGCAGATAAAGTACGGGAGCCAGCCAGGGCCGGTGTACACGCCGGTGCCGCGAGAGCGGCAGGTTGCCGCCGTGAAGTTCATCGACGATCACGTCTTCGCAACACCGACCTTCCTGCTCGATCCGGCGGTGACGAGCCGCATCGAGTCGGATGGCTCGCTCGCGCGCATCAACCTCGCGCAGACGGGTATTCTGCGCGAGCTGTTGAATGACGCGCGCATGCAGCGGATGATCGAGTACAGCGCGCGCGCGCCAGCCGATGCTTACACTCCCGCGGCGATGCTCGGCGACGTCACCGACGCGATCTGGTCGGAGCTGCGCGACAGGAGCGTCTCGATAGACGTCTTCAGACGCAATCTCCAGCGCAGCTATCTCGATCTGCTCAACTCCAAGCTGAATCCGCGCTCGCCGGGCTCGTCGTTCCAGGTGATAGTGATAACGCTCGGTCCGGAGCGTCCGAACGCAGGACCGGCTGCGATGTCAGACGCGCGTGCGGCGATGCGCGCTCAGATCGTCACGCTGCGTAGCGAAGTCGATGCTGCGATTCCGCATGCGGCCAACGCCGAGACCAAAGCGCACCTTCTGGACGCGCGCAACGAGATCGATAAGATTCTGGATCCCAACAAGTAGAGGCGTATTGATCGCGCACCCGGAGCTCACGCTGGACGATCGAGAGAGCGAGACCGATCCAGGACTCATCCGCGCGCTGGGTGTGCGGGAGCTCGCCGCGAACGTGGTCAACAACATCATCGGCTCGGGGATCTTCGTGCTCCCCGCGGCCGCAGCCGCGATACTCGGCCCTTCGGCGATCGTCGCGTACGTAGTCTGCGCGATTGCTGCCGCGCTCATCGCGCTCACCTTCGCAGAAGCTGGAAGCCGCGTCTCGAGATCCGGCGGAACGTACGCGTACATCGAGACCGCGTTTGGCCCATTCGCGGGATTCCTTGCCGGAGTTCTATTCTGGTTCGGAGGGCAGATAGTCTCGAGCGCCGCGGTTGCTACGGTCGCCGTCGGATCGCTCGCGGCGCTCTTCCCGGGACTGGGCGCGCCGATTCCACGCGCCGCGCTGCTGGTCCTGCTCTACGGGAGTCTCGCAGCCGTGAACATCCGCGGCGTGAAGCCGGGAATGCGAGTCGTGGAGCTACTCACCGTCGCGAAGATCGCCCCGCTCGTGATCCTTGTGGTTGTCGGAGCATTCTTCGTCAGGCCAGCGAATCTCGTGTGGACGTCGATACCTCACGCATCACAGATCGGCGCAGCTTCGATACTACTCGTCTTCGCGTTCATCGGCGCTGACGGCGCGCTGACGTCTAGTGGCGAAGTGGAGCGGCCGTCACGCACGGTGCCGCGCGCCCTCTTCCTCGGACTTGCTGTCGTAGTCGCGCTCTACGTCTCGGTGCAACTCGTAGCGCAGGGAGTGCTGGGTCCGGATCTCGCCCTTGACCAATCCGCGCCACTAGCGGCGGCAGGAGGTCGCGTACTTGGCCACGCAGGCGTGGTGCTACTGGCCGGATGCGCAGCGATCTCGGCGTTCGGCTACCTGTGCGGCGACATGCTCGCGACTCCGCGAATCGCGTACGCGTTCGGTCGCGACGGATTTCTGCCGCGGCGCGTCGGTTGGGTGAATCCACGATACCACACTCCGTCGGTCGCGATCGTGCTTCACGGCGTGGCATGCTGCGCGTTCGCGATCAGCGGACAGTTCTCCGCGCTGGTGATACTGTCGGTCGTCTCGGTGCTGTTCGTGTATCTCGGCTGCGCCTTCGCCGTGATCGAGCTCAGACGGCGAGATGTGCGACTGCACGGCGCGCCGTTCGTGCTGCCGTGGGGACCTACCATTCCGCTTCTGACCGCAGCGGTGGTGGTGTGGATGCTTACCAGCGCGACGCGAAAGGAGTTCGTGAGCGTGG